>NZ_CP052135.1:0-835000 GCF_012955605.1 Bacillus fonticola
ATGGATAATTTGGAAGAACTGTGGGGTCAAGTGTTAGCTAAGATTCAGAAGAAAATCAGCAAACCAAGCTTTGAAACGTGGCTTAAATTTACAAAAGGATACTCCATTCATGAAACCCATATTGTTGTAGAAGCACCTAACGAGTTTGCTAGAGATTGGCTTGATGGACATTATACAGGCATGATCGGTAATATTATCCAAGAACTGACTGGAGAAGTCCTAGATGTGAAGTTTATTATTCCACAAACAGAAAAAGAGACAGATACCGATATCACTCTACCGCCGAAAAAGGTGAAAAAACCAATGAAAACCTCAGCTCAATCAGAACATCCAAGGCATATGCTCAACAATAAATATATATTTGATACGTTCGTCATTGGCTCTGGTAACCGCTTTGCCCACGCCGCGTCTTTAGCCGTAGCAGAAGCACCAGCAAAAGCATACAACCCGCTATTCATTTATGGAGGAGTAGGTTTAGGAAAAACGCACTTAATGCATGCAATCGGCCATTACGTACTCGAGCATAAGCGAGACGCAAAAGTCGTTTACCTATCTTCAGAGAAGTTTACCAATGAATTTATTAACTCAATTCGTGACAACAAAACTGTCGAATTCCGTAATAAATATCGGAATGTGGACGTGCTGCTAATAGATGATATTCAGTTCCTTGCTGGAAAAGAACAAACCCAAGAGGAATTTTTCCATACGTTTAACACACTGCATGATGAAAGCAAGCAAATTGTGATTTCAAGTGACCGTCCGCCTAAGGAGATTCCAACATTAGAAGACCGGCTACGATCAAGATTTGAATGGGGACTTATTACTGATATCACCCCGCCAGACTTAGAAACACGGATCGCCATCCTTCGCAAAAAGGCAAAGGCTGAAGGACTTGATATTCCAAATGAGGTTATGCTCTATATTGCTAACCAAATTGACTCCAATATTCGAGAGTTAGAGGGGGCGCTTATTCGCGTTGTAGCGTATTCTTCTCTTATCAATAAAGATATAAATCCAGATCTTGCTGCAGAAGCATTAAAGGACATCATTCCTAGTGCAAAACCAAAAGTCATTACGATTGCGGATATTCAACGTATTGTCGGGGAATTCTTTACTGTTAAACTAGAAGATTTTGTCGCGAAAAAACGCACAAAATCAGTAGCGTATCCTCGACAGATTGCTATGTACCTATCGAGAGAGATGACAGACTTTTCTTTGCCAAAGATAGGTGAAGAATTTGGTGGACGAGATCACACAACAGTGATTCACGCACACGAAAAGATCTCTAGGCTACTCAATACAGACACGCAATTACAAAAACAAATTCAAAACATACGTGATCAACTGTCCGGATAACCATTGTGCACAGTGTGAATAACACGCGGAAAAAAGTGCGGACTTACGCACAGACTGTCCACATGTGAATAACTCTATGGCGCTGCCTTTTTTTGAGATATCCACATTTCCACAGTGCCTACTAGTACTTTTACTATATTTTTAAACCATATTATTAAAGTTTTATTCGAAATAAGGACAATGAATTCTGCGAAAGTTTTGAGGAGCGAAAATCTCGAGGACCGGAATTTTTGAGCGATTTTCTTAAAAATGATACAAATTAATAACCTGAAGAATTCAGTACTAATACAATCAGGCGCATAGGCAACGAATGCGAGCGTTTCTCAAATGCCTGACAAGTGGGGGCAAAGAACATGAGAGTGTCCATTGACCGGAAACAGCTACAGGAAAACGTGCAAGATGTAATGAAAGCTGTCTCTTCTCGCACAACCATTCCTATTTTGACAGGTATTAAAATGGTTGTGACAGAAGAAGGCGTGACGTTAACTGGAAGTGATTCTGATATTTCCATTGAGACGTTTTTACCTCGTGAGGATGAAGAACGGACGTATATTGACATAGAGGAGCCAGGAAGTATTGTATTTCCTGCAGCCTATTTCAGCGAAATCGTTAAAAAACTTCCAGAACAAGACGTAGAAATATACGTACAAAATGGAACGCAAATCTTAATTCAATCTGGAAACGCACAATTCCGATTAAACGGTTTAGATGCTGATGAATATCCTCGTCTACCGAAAATTGAAGAGCAGGATACATTTTCTTTGCCAACCAATATACTCCGTATGCTCATTCGTCAAACTGTATTCGCTGTGTCTACTTCTGAAACTCGCCCTGTTCTCACAGGGGTTAACTGGAAGATCGGAAATGGTAGCCTAACAAGTGTCGCGACGGATAGTCACCGTCTGGCATTCCGTGATGTGCAATTAGAAACAGGTGATGCATCTTTTAGTGCGGTTATTCCAGGTAAAAGTTTGAATGAATTAAATAAAATTATAGATGACACCCAAGAAGAGGTAGAAGTTCTGATCACAGCAAACCATATTTTGTTCCGCTCGGAGAATCTACTGTTTCTGTCCCGGCTGCTGGAAGGAAATTATCCTGATACATCAAGACTAATCCCTACAGAAATCAAGACAGAAGTATCTGTAAGTACAAAAGCATTCTTACAAGCAATTGACCGAGCGTCTTTATTTGCACGAAACGATCGTAACCACGTCGTGAAGTTATCCACACTGGAAAATAAAAATTTAGAACTATCTTCTGATAGTCCAGAGATTGGGAAAGTAGTAGAAAAAATTGAAACGAATGCATTCGAAGGAGAAGATTTGAAAATCTCTTTCAGTGCAAAATATATGATGGAAGCATTAAAAGCGATGGAGGGTAGCAATGTCCGTATTCAATTTACGGGTGCTATGAGGCCATTTGTCATTCGTAGCGATGAAGAGGAGCAGTTCATGCAACTCATCACACCAGTACGTACATTCTAAAAGTCCAGCTTATGAAAAGGGGGATCTCGACAGGGGTTCTCCTTTTTGTTTTTGGTTATCGAGTGTCTTTGCGTAAAGCATCTAATGTTTAGTACAATGGAGGGTAGGAACGAAAAGGTGCGTGAGGATATTGGAAAAAATACCCATAGAAACAGAATACATTACCCTCGGTCAGTTGTTGCAACTTGCTGAAGTGATTCAGTCTGGAGGACAAGCAAAGATTTTTTTGCAAGAATTCCAGGTGTTTGTAAATGGAGAAGCGGAGGAGCGACGAGGGCGAAAATGCCGTCCTGGTGATGCAATCGAAATTCCAAGTTGGGAACGCTCTTTTGAAGTATCAGCTCGAACGTAAAGGAAGTCGAAGCGATGTTTATTGAAGAGCTAAGCTTGCGAAACTACCGAAACTACGAAAATGTCTCGCTATCGTTTCGCAATAAAGTAAATGTCTTAATCGGGGAAAATGCTCAAGGAAAAACCAATGTCATGGAGTCCATTTACGTTCTAGCTATGGCAAAATCTCATCGAACGTCTACGGATAAAGATTTAATTCAATGGGACAAAGAGTATGCTAAAATAAAAGGGACTATCCAAAAAAAAGAAGATCGTATACCAATGGAACTTGTGCTTAGCAAAAAGGGGAAAAAAGCGAAAGTTAATCACCTAGAGCAAGCAAAGCTGAGTCGTTATGTTGGGCACTTTAATGTCGTCATGTTTGCCCCAGAAGATCTCACCATCGTAAAAGGGAGTCCACAAGTGCGTAGAAGATTTTTAGATATGGAACTTGGCCAAGTGTCACCTATCTATCTACACACTTTGGGGCAATATATGAAGGTGTTACAACAACGCAACTCACTCCTAAAAAAATACGGAAGACAACCGAGTAAACTGGAAGAAATGTATGATGTCTACACAGAGCAACTCGTACAATGTGCAGTTCCTATTATGGCGAAACGTTTTCAGTTTATACGTTTATTAGAAACTTGGGCCGCTCCTATTCATGCTGGCATCACACGCGATAAAGAAGCGTTACGAATCTTCTACAAACCCAGTGTGGATGTATCAGCGGAATCAGATTTGACGATGATAGAAGCAGCATTAAGAGAAACGTTTGTAAAAAAAAGAGAACGAGAATGGGAACGTGGCGTAACGCTAGCAGGTCCGCATCGAGACGACCTTACCTTTTCGATTAATGATCGGGATGTTCAAACGTTTGGTTCACAAGGGCAGCAACGCACCACAGCTCTATCAGTAAAGCTGGCTGAAATCGAGTTAATCCATGGAGAAATTGGGGAATATCCAGTGTTGCTTTTGGATGATGTGTTGTCAGAACTTGATGATCACAGACAGTCTCATCTTCTTCATACCATCCAAGGGAAAGTCCAGACATTTGTGACGACAACGAGCACTGAAGGCATTCATCATGAAACATTAGAAGAAGCAGAAACGTTTCATGTTCACCAAGGGAAAGTAACGAAAACTTAATGTCTGTTTTCAAATATAGGCACAGTCAGGTTTTAAGCATGGTCAGGCGCATTTACACAGCCTGACTGTTAGAGGTGATGAGATGTATGTACACGTAAGTGATCAAGCCATTGTAAGGGCCAAGGACATTATCGCCATTATCGACATCGCATCTGCGGAACTGTGCACTGATTTTTTGCAGGCGAACGAACGAAGTGTTGTACACAGTAGAAGACAGAATGCGAAGAGTATGGTCATCACAGAGCAGACTATCTATTTTTCTTCCTATTCCTCAGCAAATATTAAGAAAAAAGTACTAGTCGGATCAGTTGGAAAGAGCAGGTGAAAAGAATGACTATGGAAGAAAAGCAAAATCAAGAGCCTGTTTATGATGAGAACCAAATACAGGTACTGGAAGGGCTCGAGGCCGTTCGAAAACGTCCAGGCATGTACATTGGGACAACGAGTGCAAAAGGCTTGCACCATCTAGTATGGGAAATTGTAGATAATAGTATTGACGAAGCATTGGCAGGGTACTGCTCAACTATTTCGATCACCATTGAAGAGGACAACTCTATTACTGTTCAAGACAATGGGCGAGGAATACCGGTGGGAATTCAAGAAAAAATGGGTAGACCTGCAGTAGAAGTAATCATGACGGTTTTACACGCAGGCGGAAAGTTTGGCGGTGGAGGCTATAAAGTATCAGGTGGATTGCATGGAGTGGGTGCATCCGTCGTAAACGCACTGTCTACGATGTTAGAAGTCACTGTACATCTAGGTGGGAAACAGTATTACCAACGTTACCACAGAGGAGTACCTGAAAAAGACTTAGAAGTCATCGGTACGACAGATGTAACTGGAACCGTTACGCACTTCAAACCAGATCCTGAGATTTTCACGGAAACGGTCGAATATGACTTTGAAATTCTCGCAAATCGACTTAGGGAGCTCGCTTTTCTTAACAGAGGTGTTGAAATCCTACTCTACGACAAGCGTGGAGAGGGTAAAGACGTTCGCTATCATTACGAGGGCGGTATTAAATCGTACGTTGAACATATTAACCGATCCAAAGAAGCCTTGCACGAAGAGCCGATTTACATGGAAGGCGATAAGGACGGGGTTTCTGTAGAAGTAGCTCTACAATATAACGATGGATACACGAGTAATATCTACTCGTTTGCCAACAATATTCACACATATGAAGGCGGTACCCACGAGTTCGGTTTTAAAACAGCCCTAACGCGTGTGATTAATGACTATGCACGCAAAAATAACTTGTTTAAAGAGGCGGATCCGAACTTGATCGGAGAGGATGTACGCGAAGGGTTGACAGCTATTGTCTCGATCAAGCACCCAGACCCACAGTTTGAAGGTCAAACGAAAACAAAACTCGGAAATTCAGAGACACGCGCTATTACAGACTCGGTCTTTGCAGATGCTTTTGAAACCTTTATGTACGAAAATCCAATTGTTGCTCGAAAAATTGTTGAAAAGGGTTTGACTGCATCTCGTGCCCGTGTCGCAGCAAAAAAGGCACGTGAACTGACACGGCGAAAATCTGCATTAGAAGTATCAAGTCTTCCAGGAAAACTGGCAGATTGCTCATCTAGAGATCCAAAAATCAGCGAGCTTTATGTAGTAGAGGGAGATTCAGCCGGAGGATCAGCTAAACAAGGGCGAGATCGACATTTCCAAGCTATTCTGCCCCTACGTGGAAAAATTATTAACGTGGAAAAAGCACGGTTGGATAAAATTCTCTCCAACAATGAGGTGCGGGCAATCATCACAGCCCTCGGTACAGGTATTGGAGAAGATTTTGATATTTCCAGAGCGCGCTATCACAAAATCGTTATTATGACAGATGCCGATGTCGATGGGGCTCACATTCGCACACTCTTGCTTACATTCTTTTATCGATACATGCGTCAAATTATTGAGGCCGGATTTGTCTACATTGCACAACCGCCACTCTACAAGATTCAACAAGGCAAACGTATTGAATACGCCTACAACGATAAAGAGATGGAGCAGATTTTATTAGAGATGCCGAAACAACCGAAACCGGCACTTCAGCGTTACAAAGGTCTAGGGGAAATGAACGCAGGGCAACTATGGGACACCACGATGGATCCAGAAACGCGTACGCTGCTTCAAGTGGATTTAAAGGACGCGATCGAGGCGGATGAAACCTTTGAAATCTTGATGGGTGACCGCGTTGAACCCCGACGTCAATTCATCGAAGAGAATGCCTTGTACGTTCAAAACCTAGACATCTAAGGCAGTACCCTTTAACAAACAGTAATGCAGTCACTATTCTTAGGCAGGGGTCTACACTTAACGCCCCTGTTCTTTTCCTTTTTTTACACACGTGAGTTTGTGAAAAATGTTAGCTCATGGAAGCTTGTTTTGAAGGAGGAACACACATGGCGGATATACCGAGTTCAAATGTACGTGGGATTAACATAAGCCAAGAGATGCGTACATCGTTTTTAGATTATGCGATGAGTGTCATCGTGCAGCGTGCGTTACCGGATGTACGCGATGGCTTGAAACCAGTTCATCGCCGCATTTTGTATGCAATGAATGATCTTGGTATGACGGCAGATAAGGCGTACAAAAAGTCAGCGAGGATCGTTGGAGAAGTTATCGGGAAATATCACCCACATGGAGACTCAGCTGTGTACGACACGATGGTGCGTATGGCACAAGATTTTAACTATCGCTACATGCTCGTAGATGGTCACGGGAACTTTGGTTCTGTTGACGGTGATGCTGCTGCAGCAATGCGTTACACCGAAGCGAAAATGTCGAAGATTTCGATGGAACTTATCCGGGACATTCAAAAAGACACGATTGATTACCAAGATAACTACGATGGTGCGGAAAGAGAACCAGTCGTACTACCTGCAAGGTTCCCAAATTTGCTCGTGAATGGATCGTCTGGTATCGCTGTCGGCATGGCAACAAATATCCCGCCTCACCAACTTGGTGAAGTAATTGATGGTGTTTTAGCACTGAGTGCACAGCCGGATATTACGATCGAGGAGCTCATGGAATACATTCCAGGACCTGACTTTCCGACAGCAGGGATTATTTTAGGACGGAGTGGGATTCGTAAGGCGTACCAAACCGGTCGTGGTTCGATTACCATACGTGCGCGTGTAGAGATTGAAGAAAAAGCGAACGGAAAGCAAACGATTCTCGTACACGAACTTCCGTACCAAGTAAATAAAGCAAAGCTCATTGAAAAAATTGCAGAGCTAGTCAGAGACAAAAAGATTGATGGCATAACCGATTTGCGAGATGAATCGGATCGGAATGGAATGCGTATGGTCATTGAAGTGCGCAAAGATGCCAATGCTAACGTGCTACTCAATAACTTGTACAAGCAAACAGCTTTGCAAACGAGCTTTGGAATAAACACACTTGCTCTTGTGGATGGCCAGCCAAAAGTATTGAACTTAAAACAGGCTTTAATTCATTATCTGGATCACCAAAAAGTCGTCATTCGTAGACGAACACAGTTTGAACTGCGTAAAGCTGAGGCGCGTGCCCACATTTTAGAAGGGTTGCGCATTGCTCTCGACCACTTGGATGAAGTCATTACGCTTATTCGAGAGTCACAAACAGCCGACATCGCCCGTAATGGATTGATAGAACGCTTTGGTCTCTCTGAGAAACAGGCACAGGCTATTTTAGATATGCGCTTGCAACGTTTGACTGGTTTGGAGCGCGAGAAAATTGAAGATGAGTATAACGAGTTAGTGAAATTGATTGCCGAGCTTAAAGATATCCTTGATAATGAGGAAAAAGTTTTAGAAATCATTCGGGATGAGCTCACAGAAATAAAAGAGCGATTTAACGATAAGCGTAGAACTGAAATTGCGATAACCGGTTTCGAACATATCGAAGACGAGGACCTTATACCTGAGGAACAAATCGTTGTGACACTTACACACAATGGCTACATTAAACGACTCCCAGCTACTACGTACCGATCTCAAAAAAGAGGCGGCCGAGGGATTCAAGGAATGGGAACGAATGAAGATGACTTTGTTGAACATCTACTCACCACATCGACACACGATACGCTCCTTTTCTTTACAAATAAAGGAAAAGTGTATCGTTCAAAAGGATATGAGGTTCCAGAGTACTCAAGGACGGCAAAAGGAATTCCAATTATCAACTTACTGGAAGTGGAAAAAGGGGAGTGGGTGAACGCGATCATCCCAATCCGTGAATTCACGGATGATTGGTACTTATTCTTTACCACGAGACAAGGTGTGTCTAAACGTTCATCACTTTCTTCGTTTGCCAACATTCGTACTTCGGGACTCATCGCGATTTCGTTGCGTGAGCAGGATGAACTGATCTCCGTGAAACTGACAAACGGGGAGCGGGAAATTATTATTGGTACGAAGCAAGGGATGCTCATACGCTTCCCGGAACATGCAGTCCGCTCGATGGGAAGAACGGCAGCAGGAGTGAAAGGCATCAATCTCGGAAAAGATGATGAAGTCGTCGGAATGGAAATTTTAGAAGAAGATGATGACGTATTAATCGTTACGAGAAAAGGATACGGTAAGCGAACGAAGGAAACTGAATACCGTAGACAAAATCGAGGCGGTAAAGGAATTAAAACATGTAACATTACAGACAAAAACGGGCAGCTTGTCGGTATGAAAGCGGTCAAAGGTGATGAAGATCTCATGGTCATCACGGCGAGCGGGGTTTTGATCCGTATGTCTACCGAGGATATTTCCCAAACGGGTCGTAATACGCAAGGTGTAAAACTCATTCGCCTAAATGGGGAAGAAGACCATGTAGCTACCATCGCACGGGTTGCAAAAGATGAAGAAGAAGTAGAAGAAGTAGAAGAAACTTTGGAAGAAGCAACAGATTTGAATGAATAACAAGGCAACTGGAGTAGATGCGACACACTGCATCTGCTCCAGTTTTTTATTCTTGTGGAAAAGGGGCGGAGTTACGCAGACTCCTGAAATCGTGTTAATTGTCTCATTGGAGAACAACTTTGGATGCTTACTCCCTAAATTATTTGGAGCTCCACTCGCACCGCCTTCATCGCAACTCGACTGCTTTGTGACCAGTTTCCGTGCATGGTTAAGTACTCAGCGCTCATGAATGTTTTCTTATGGTGCTCATTTTCCTTAAGATAGAAGACATTTTGTCGATATAGAAAGGAAGATGTTCGTATCGAGAAATTTTCAGCGTAGGTGGGTGTGTGCTATGAAGCTAAGACGAGAACAAGTAGAGATCGGTTACATCTTACAGCGAGATATTATGGGAACGACTAAACCACTTATAACAAAGGGGACCGTATTCAAAGAGATTCACTTAGAGGTACTCCGTTCTTTTGCAGTGGAAGAAGTAACAGTAGAAAATACAAAGGAAGATGGCTCTCCTATTCATCCACAAAACGAGAATCCTCCCACCAATAAAGAAAAGCAACGTGAGCAAGAACAACTTGTACAAAAAGAGTTACTCGTACCAGCAACATTTGAAGAGAAATACGAAGCAGCAGTAATGGCGATACGAAAAGAGTTTAAAAGTTGGCAATCTGGTGCACCGATCCAGGTATCCGCTGTTCGTATGCTTCTTTACCCTATTTTAGAAGATAAAGAAATTACAGCACAGCACGTTTTACAAATCCCCACGTACTCTACCGAGGAAGATTACCTCTTTCACCATGGGGTAGCCTGTGCCTTTATTTGCGCTTATATTGCAAAGCAGCTCCACTACGCAAAAGGCGAGATCATGCAAGTAGGAATGGCTGCGATTTTATCTGACTGCGGAATGGCAAAGCTAGATCAACACTTATTAATGAAAAAGGGAACCTACAATGAGACTGAGCGACAGGAGATGCAACAACACCCAACCTATAGCTACCGTATGGTGCAAAGTCTAACTACTGTTTCAGATTCTGTGAAAGTTGCCATACTCCAACATCATGAACGCATTAATGGAAGTGGATATCCATTCGGAGAAAATGGAGCTCGGATTCATCGGTTTGCTAAAATTATTGGAGTAGCCGATATTTATCATGCTATGACTTCTCAACGCAAGCACCAAAAAAGACAGTCACCTTATGCTGTATTAGAAGAGATTCGCCATAAACAATTTGGGCAATTCGATTTGCAGGTTGTCGACGTTCTACTAAAAACGATTAGTTCTTTCTCGGTAGGAAGCAAAGTCGAATTAACAGATGGAAGACGCGGAGAGATCGTATTCATAGATGAGCAGAATCCTACGAAACCAATGGTAAGGCTGGAACAATCAGAGGAAATCATCCCGTTATCGAAAGTAAGAGGTGTCCATATACAAGAAGTCATCTCATTTTAATTCCTATAAGGATAGCAGTCATTCTCCTTCTATTTTTCGCCTATCCTTATTTTTTAAAGAAAGTTATTGACACCTAGAGTTAAAGATGATAAATTATAAAAGTCGCCGATGAGAACAAGCGATGTTTTGGACCCACACGATGCGGGTCAGAAAGGCGTTGCGACAGGACGTCGCGCACTTAGCCTTTCCTCCTTGAACATTGAAAACTGAACACAAACCTGCTAGTAAGACCAAATCCAAATGGATACGGTCGTCGTTGATTTTAAAGTAAGACAGTTAAGAGCTTTCTCTTTTTATGGAGAGTTTGATCTTGGCTCAGGACGAACGCTGGCGGCGTGCCTAATACATGCAAGTCGAGCGGACTTTAGGGAGCTTGCTCCCTAAAGTTAGCGGCGGACGGGTGAGTAACACGTGGGTAACCTGCCTGTAAGACTGGGATAACTCCGGGAAACCGGGGCTAATACCGGATGACCCTTCGGATCGCATGATCTGAAGGTAAAAGGTGGCTTCGGCTATCACTTACAGATGGACCCGCGGCGCATTAGCTAGTTGGTGAGGTAGTGGCTCACCAAGGCAACGATGCGTAGCCGACCTGAGAGGGTGATCGGCCACACTGGGACTGAGACACGGCCCAGACTCCTACGGGAGGCAGCAGTAGGGAATCTTCCGCAATGGACGAAAGTCTGACGGAGCAACGCCGCGTGAGTGAAGAAGGTTTTCGGATCGTAAAGCTCTGTTGTAAGGGAAGAACAAGTACCGTTCAAATAGGGCGGTACCTTGACGGTACCTTACCAGAAAGCCACGGCTAACTACGTGCCAGCAGCCGCGGTAATACGTAGGTGGCAAGCGTTGTCCGGAATTATTGGGCGTAAAGCGCGCGCAGGCGGTCCTTTAAGTCTGATGTGAAAGCCCACGGCTCAACCGTGGAGGGTCATTGGAAACTGGAGGACTTGAGTGCAGAAGAGGAGAGCGGAATTCCACGTGTAGCGGTGAAATGCGTAGATATGTGGAGGAACACCAGTGGCGAAGGCGGCTCTCTGGTCTGTAACTGACGCTGAGGCGCGAAAGCGTGGGGAGCGAACAGGATTAGATACCCTGGTAGTCCACGCCGTAAACGATGAGTGCTAAGTGTTAGAGGGTTTCCGCCCTTTAGTGCTGCAGCAAACGCATTAAGCACTCCGCCTGGGGAGTACGGCCGCAAGGCTGAAACTCAAAAGAATTGACGGGGGCCCGCACAAGCGGTGGAGCATGTGGTTTAATTCGAAGCAACGCGAAGAACCTTACCAGGTCTTGACATCCTCTGCTACCTCTAGAGATAGAGGGTTCCCCTTCGGGGGACAGAGTGACAGGTGGTGCATGGTTGTCGTCAGCTCGTGTCGTGAGATGTTGGGTTAAGTCCCGCAACGAGCGCAACCCTTGATCTTAGTTGCCAGCATTCAGTTGGGCACTCTAAGGTGACTGCCGGTGACAAACCGGAGGAAGGTGGGGATGACGTCAAATCATCATGCCCCTTATGACCTGGGCTACACACGTGCTACAATGGGTGGAACAAAGGGTCGCAAAGCCGCGAGGCTGAGCCAATCCCACAAATCCACTCTCAGTTCGGATTGTAGGCTGCAACTCGCCTACATGAAGCCGGAATCGCTAGTAATCGCGGATCAGCATGCCGCGGTGAATACGTTCCCGGGCCTTGTACACACCGCCCGTCACACCACGAGAGTTTGTAACACCCGAAGTCGGTGAGGTAACCTTTTGGGGCCAGCCGCCGAAGGTGGGACAGATGATTGGGGTGAAGTCGTAACAAGGTAGCCGTATCGGAAGGTGCGGCTGGATCACCTCCTTTCTAAGGAAAACTCGTCACTTAGGTGACGATACAAAACGACGCTAGCAGCGAACTTGTGTTCAGTTTTGAAGGTTCAACAACCTTCAAAACGGTTTTTTGTTTTGTGAAGAAAAGGGGCCTATAGCTCAGCTGGTTAGAGCGCACGCCTGATAAGCGTGAGGTCGGTGGTTCGAGTCCACTTAGGCCCACCATCTCTTTACTTTTATAAACATTCTTATAATTACTGGGGCCTTAGCTCAGCTGGGAGAGCGCCTGCTTTGCACGCAGGAGGTCAGCGGTTCGATCCCGCTAGGCTCCACCAATCTGTTCCTTGAAAACTAGATCATACGCAAACGACATCTTTTTAGGCCCACACGATGTGGGTCAGAAAGGCATTGCGACACGACGTCGCGATATGAGCCTTTTATCAAAAAAAAGAACACCGAGTCGTAGTTCAATCACCAACAGTTGGTGTTGTTTTATTCGCAGACAACGCAAGCCAACTTATTTTTAAGAGAAGTTAGTAAGGGCGCACGGTGAATGCCTTGGTACTAGGAGCCGATGAAGGACGGGACGAACACCGATATGCTTCGGGGAGCTGTAAGTAAGCTTTGATCCGGAGATTTCCGAATGGGGAAACCCACTGCCCGTAATGGGGTAGTATTCTTACCTGAATACATAGGGTAAGAAAGGCAGACCCGGGGAACTGAAACATCTTAGTACCCGGAGGAAGAGAAAGCAAATGCGATTCCCTGAGTAGCGGCGAGCGAAACGGGAACAGCCCAAACCAAGAGGCTTGCCTCTTGGGGTTGTAGGACACTCTATACGGAGTTACAAAGGAACAGGGTAGACGAAGCGATCTGGAAAGGTCCGTCAAAGAAGGTAACAACCCTGTAGTTAAAATCCTGTTCCCTCCAGAGTGGATCCTGAGTACGGCGAGACACGAGAAATCTCGTCGGAATCCGGGAGGACCATCTCCCAAGGCTAAATACTCCCTAGTAACCGATAGTGAACCAGTACCGTGAGGGAAAGGTGAAAAGCACCCCTGGCGGGGAGTGAAAAAGATCCTGAAACCGTGTGCTTACAAGTAGTCAGAGCCCGTTAAAGGGTGATGGCGTGCCTTTTGTAGAATGAACCGGCGAGTTACGATTTCATGCAAGGTTAAGCTGATAAAGTGGAGCCGCAGCGAAAGCGAGTCTGAATAGGGCGAATGAGTATGAGGTCGTAGACCCGAAACCAGGTGATCTACCCATGTCCAGGGTGAAGGTAAGGTAACACTTACTGGAGGCCCGAACCCACGCACGTTGAAAAGTGCGGGGATGAGGTGTGGGTAGGGGTGAAATGCCAATCGAACCTGGAGATAGCTGGTTCTCTCCGAAATAGCTTTAGGGCTAGCCTCAAGTAAGAGAGTCTTGGAGGTAGAGCACTGTTTGGACTAGGGGCCCTCATCGGGTTACCGAATTCAGACAAACTCCGAATGCCAATGACTTGTTTCTTGGGAGTCAGACTGCGAGTGATAAGATCCGTAGTCAAGAGGGAAACAGCCCAGACCGCCAGCTAAGGTCCCAAAGTATACGTTAAGTGGAAAAGGATGTGGAGTTGCTTAGACAACCAGGATGTTGGCTTAGAAGCAGCCACCATTGAAAGAGTGCGTAATAGCTCACTGGTCGAGTGACTCTGCGCCGAAAATGTATCGGGGCTAAACGTATCACCGAAGCTGCGGATTCCGTAAGGAATGGTAGGAGAGCGTTCTAAGGGCTGAGAAGCAAGATCGTAAGGACTTGTGGAGCGCTTAGAAGTGAGAATGCCGGTATGAGTAGCGAAAGAAGGGTGAGAATCCCTTCCACCGAATGCCTAAGGTTTCCTGAGGAAGGCTCGTCCGCTCAGGGTAAGTCGGGACCTAAGCCGAGGCCGAAAGGCGTAGGCGATGGACAACAGGTTGAAATTCCTGTACCACCTCACTTCCGTTTGAGCAATGGGGGGACGCAGGAGGATAGGGTAAGCGCGCTATTGGATGCGCGTCCAAATCGTAAGGCTGAAGGGTAGGCAAATCCGCCCTTCACAGAAGGCTGAGCGATGATGGCGAGGGAAATAAAGTACCGAAGTTCCTGATTTCACACTGCCAAGAAAAGCCTCTAGCGAGGAAGCAGGTGCCCGTACCGCAAACCGACACAGGTAGGCGAGGAGAGAATCCTAAGGTGATCGAGAGAACTCTCGTTAAGGAACTCGGCAAAATGACCCCGTAACTTCGGGAGAAGGGGTGCTCTTCTGGGTGAATAGCCCGGAGGAGCCGCAGTGAATAGGCCCAGGCGACTGTTTAGCAAAAACACAGGTCTCTGCGAAGCCGTAAGGCGAAGTATAGGGGCTGACGCCTGCCCGGTGCTGGAAGGTTAAGAGGAGAGGTTAGCTTACGCGAAGCTTTGAATCGAAGCCCCAGTAAACGGCGGCCGTAACTATAACGGTCCTAAGGTAGCGAAATTCCTTGTCGGGTAAGTTCCGACCCGCACGAAAGGCGCAACGATCTGGGCACTGTCTCAACGAGAGACTCGGTGAAATTATAGTACCTGTGAAGATGCAGGTTACCCGCGACAGGACGGAAAGACCCCGTGGAGCTTTACTGTAGCCTGATATTGAATTTTGGTACAGCTTGTACAGGATAGGTAGGAGCCTATGAAACGTGAGCGCTAGCTTACGTGGAGGCGTCGGTGGGATACTACCCTGGCTGTATTGAACTTCTAACCCACGCCCCTCATCGGGGCGGGAGACAGTGTCAGGTGGGCAGTTTGACTGGGGCGGTCGCCTCCTAAAGAGTAACGGAGGCGCCCAAAGGTTCCCTCAGAATGGTTGGAAATCATTCGTAGAGTGTAAAGGCACAAGGGAGCTTGACTGCGAGACCTACAAGTCGAGCAGGGTCGAAAGACGGGCTTAGTGATCCGGTGGTTCCGCATGGAAGGGCCATCGCTCAACGGATAAAAGCTACCCCGGGGATAACAGGCTTATCTCCCCCAAGAGTCCACATCGACGGGGAGGTTTGGCACCTCGATGTCGGCTCATCGCATCCTGGGGCTGTAGTCGGTCCCAAGGGTTGGGCTGTTCGCCCATTAAAGCGGTACGCGAGCTGGGTTCAGAACGTCGTGAGACAGTTCGGTCCCTATCCGTCGTGGGCGTAGGAAATTTGAGAGGAGCTGTCCTTAGTACGAGAGGACCGGGATGGACGCACCGCTGGTGTACCAGTTGTCTTGCCAAAGGCATCGCTGGGTAGCTACGTGCGGACGGGATAAGTGCTGAAAGCATCTAAGCATGAAGCCCCCCTCAAGATGAGATTTCCCATTGCCTAGCAAGTAAGATCCCTGGAAGATGACCAGGTAGATAGGTCTGAGGTGGAAGCACGGTGACGTGTGGAGCTGACAGATACTAATCGATCGAGGACTTCTCTAACGATTTAAACTCGGTAGTCGTGAACCGTATGATCTAGTTTTGAAGGAATAGAACCTTCAGTATGTCTAAACATATTGAAGAAAGTACCTTCACCACCTTGTAATATGCAGGGCGAGGGTTTCGAGAAGCAAGCTGACGCAGAGATGCGCCGCTTATCGGAAGCCGCAGCAATTTGGTGATGATGGCGAAGAGGCTACACCCGTTCCCATCCCGAACACGGAAGTTAAGCTCTTCAGCGCCGATGGTAATTGGGGGCTGTCCCCCTGTGAGAGTAGGACATCGCCAAGCGAATGCGAAGAAAAAGGTGAGTTCCCCGCAGACTGTGATTTGTTTAGAACGCGGGGGACAGCCAACTCGGCGGAAGGCATGTTAAGAACGCGCCGTCCATGGCGCAACACATGCACACCAACGTCCTGTTGGCGTGAGAGTAGGACATCGCCAAACAACTGAGAAGGACCCAAAAAGGGTTCTTTTTTTTTTTTTTGAGAAAAACGTCTTCAATAACTACAGTTCCTGCGTGTCCAGATGCAAAGCAAGGAACCTCTGCTAAACGCACGCCGTCCATGGCGTAAAACATGCACACTCACGTCCTGTGAGCGTGAGAGTAGGACGCTTCCAAGTAATATAAAAAAGCTGCTTCACGTTAGTGCGGGAGACAGCTTTTTATTTCTTAATAGTAATCAATCGAAATTGAGTGTCATGACCCGCGGATGTCATGAACTTTAGTACCTAGCCAATTTGAAATAAGGTGGTTGATTTTCTTAGTAGCGACAGCAATGTATTCTGTTAGTAGACCGTATTCGTTTCCTTGTCGGTAGTGGAGTGTTTCAAGCCACCATTCTGTTTCGTATCTGCTGATCATACTAAGATTGTAGAGAATGAGGTAATGAATAAGCAGATCTGGTACTGTTGTCCATTTACTTAGCTGAGATGGGAGCGACCAGTGTTGTGATGCAGCGCTATAGCGTAATGGGAGCATTTTTTCCTCATTTTTCGGGGGAATCATGTGAGTGTGTATGAGATGATCTCCGTTTTTCTCCCAAGAAGAAAAAAGTGAATTTTTCTCTTTCATAAATTGATTAAATCGAGTTGTCGTCATGTGATAAGTATCAAGTACTTTGTCAGAAAGAACCCATCCGTTATTTGATTGACAGTCGAAACGAATTGGTTCTCCATTATAAAAGGTAAACGCTTCATTCATTTCTGGCACCTCTTGTAGAAGAGTGAGCATAGAAACTTTTTCCCCCTCAAGAAATTGTTTCACGTGAAACATGTTGGTTGCTGCGTGCATAAAGAGTCCGTTTCGCTGAATCTTCACTTCGTCTTTTAGAAATGTATATTGTTGTTTTTTTCTTTTTCTTGATGTGACACCGTGGGCAAGTACAGTGGTTGTCTCTGGATATAAAGGGTCTATAGTCAGAAGGCATGCCTTTAAATGTTGAACTAATCCGTAAAAGAGTAGGGTTGGTTTAATTTGGTTAGGGGTGTGTTCAGCGTTGTCTAAATAAATGCTTCCTTGTTCAAGGTAATACATGAACGGTGTGCAATTATTAAAAGCATGTTTTTGATCCATATGAATACGTTCGTAAGCGGATGCTAAGAAGGAACGGGCAAACTCCGCACTCTGGAATAAATGAAGGTCATTAAGTTGATATTTCATTGGTGCCAGCTCCTAAATGGAATTTTGAAAAGTTTGTCTTATCTCTCTTGTATTGACATAGTCTTGTCCAGTTGGTAACCTACTACTAATATTTTTCGGGGAGGCGTAGTGTATGTGGGAATCTAAGTTCCAAAAAGAGGGAATTACCTTTGATGATGTGTTGCTTGTACCCGCTCGTTCTGATGTATTGCCACGTGATGTAAGTTTGCAAGTACAGCTTGCAGAAAAGGTGAAGCTAAACGTCCCGATGATTAGTGCCGGTATGGACACGGTAACAGAAGCTGAAATGGCAATAGGAATGGCTCGCCAAGGTGGACTAGGTATTATTCATAAAAATATGTCGATTGAGCAGCAAGCTGAGCAAGTGGATCGGGTTAAGCGATCAGAAAACGGAGTGATAACAGATCCATTTTTTTTAACGCCCGAGCATCAAGTTTTTGACGCCGAGCATCTCATGGGTAAATATCGCATTTCAGGTGTCCCTATTGTGAACAACGAAGAAGACCAGACTTTGGTCGGAATTCTCACTAACCGTGATCTACGCTTTATTCAAGATTATTCAATCTCTATAGCAGAGGTTATGACACAAGAAGATCTCGTCACTGCCCCTGTCTCAACCACTGTTCAGGAAGCAGAGAAAATTCTTCAACAATACAAAATTGAAAAGCTCCCACTCGTCGATGATCAAGGTCGCTTAAAAGGGCTTATCACGATTAAAGATATTGAAAAAGTTATTGAATTCCCGAATGCCGCAAAGGATGAACATGGCAGATTGCTTGTCGGAGCAGCTGTAGGAGTAACACAAGATACAATGAAACGAATTGAACTACTCGTGAAGGCAAGTGTCGATTGCTTAGTGGTAGATACAGCACACGGGCATTCTGCAGGGGTTTTGGATATGGTCAGACAAATCCGTGAAGCGTATCCTGAACTTACAATTATCGCAGGGAATGTGGCGACTGCAGAAGGCACTCGCGCTTTGTATGAAGCAGGAGCGGACGTAGTCAAAGTAGGCGTTGGCCCTGGTTCTATTTGTACTACACGTGTCGTTGCTGGTGTCGGTGTTCCACAAATTACAGCGATTTATGATTGCGCTACGGAAGCGCGCAAGCATGGAAAAGCGATCATTGCTGATGGAGGCATCAAATACTCTGGTGATATCGTGAAGGCACTTGCTGCAGGTGGTCATGCCGTTATGCTAGGTAGTCTCTTAGCAGGTACTTCAGAAAGTCCTGGTGAGACAGAAATTTACCAAGGTCGCAGGTTCAAAGTGTATCGTGGTATGGGATCTGTAGGTGCTATGGAGCGTGGGTCTAAAGATCGGTATTTCCAAGAGGATAATAAAAAGTTTGTTCCTGAAGGGATTGAAGGGCGCGTTCCATATAAAGGGCCACTCAAAGATACGATTTACCAGCTTGTAGGGGGTATTCGGTCTGGTATGGGTTATTGTGGTGCTGAATCTCTCTTAAAACTCCGTGAAGAGGCGCAATTTATTCGGATGACAGGGAATGGACTACGTGAAAGCCATCCACACGATATTCAAATTACAAAAGAATCACCGAACTATTCACTATCCTAGAACACATTGATACGGTGAGTGTACAACTCGTGTTTTTACGAAAATCGTGACATTTTACACAGGTAGACAGTGCGACTTGCGCTGTCTATTTTTTTAGGGGAGCTTGTGGTAAACTGGAGAAAGTGTTTTGACAAGTTATGAAAACGGAGGGCGCACCATGAAGCAATATAAAATGATATCATTTACGGCGATTCTTTCCTTTGTTCTATTTTTGGGGGCAGTTGTTTCTTCCATTAACTCAACAGTTATTGCCGCGGAAACAGATATAACACCTAATGCGGAAGCTGCGATTTTGCTGGACGGTGAAACTGGACAAGTTCTTTATGAAAAGAATGCTGACACCGCGCTTGGTGTGGCAAGTATGGCAAAAATGATGACCGAGTATTTAGTCTTGGAAGCAATCGAAGAAGGTAGAATTTCTTGGGACCAGGATGTTTTAATTAATGAATATATTTATAATTTGTCCCGCGCCCCTGGGTTGTCAAATGTGGGGCTAACACAAGGAGAAGCGTATACAGTTGAAGAGCTATACAGAGCGATGGCCATCTTCTCAGGGAACGCCGCGACTGTTGCCTTAGCAGAAGTTGTAGCAGGAACCGAAACCGAGTTCGTTAAGCAAATGAACGACAAAGCGGCTGAACTTGGTTTAGAAGATTATAAATTTGTCAATTCAACTGGGTTAAATAATAGTAGTTTACTAGGGCAGTACCCTGAAGGAACCGGTGAAAATGAAGAGAACGTCATGAGTGCAAGAGACACGGCTAAATTAGCCTACCGCTTATTACAAGACTACCCAGAGGTCCTGGATACGGCGAGTGTGTCCCGTTTAGAATTCCGGGATGGCCGATCGTACCCGAACTTCAACTGGATGCTTCCGGGACTCATCTATGAGTATGAAGGTGTAGATGGACTGAAAACGGGATCCACTGAATTTGCTGGTTATGGATTTACAGCCACAGCAGAACGAGACGGACAGCGGTTCATTTCTGTTGTCATGAAAACAGCTTCTCAGGAAGAACGCTTTTCGGAGACTAGAGCGCTTTTGAATTATGCATTTTCTTCCTACAGTGAACAAGAAGTACTTGAAGACGGATTTGTTCCAGAGCAAGATTCGATTACTGTAGAAAAAGGGAAGGAAGCTGAGATCGCGATCGCAGGAGAAGGAAGCTTGAATCTCCTTTTAGAAAGTGGCGAAGCTGAAAATTACAAACCAGTCGTTGTCCTTGATGAAGAATCATTAACAGCTCCAGTGGAAGCTGGTCAACAAGTAGGAACAATTGAACTACAGTATACAGGTGAGGGTTCGAGTGGGTTTATTGATGGGGATGACAAGATGACGGTCCCGCTTGTGACACAAGGATCGGTGGAAAAAGCAAATTGGTTTGTGCTGATGTTCCGAGGTATTGGTGACTTTTTCGCCGGACTATGGGGAACTGTAATCGGTTGGTTCTAATTCCTTTTATGAAGCGAATCAATCTTGTAGGAAAAGAGAGGTTTTTCGTGCTACAATAAGAGCACGAAACAACCTCTCTTTTTTCGGATAATACATATTCTTTTACGAAACGATAAGAAGAGAAGAGCACCTGAAGGGGTTGAACTTTATGCAACAAGGTACAGATCGAGTGAAACGTGGTATGGCTGAAATGCAAAAAGGTGGCGTCATTATGGACGTTGTCAATGCAGAGCAAGCAAAAATTGCTGAAGAAGCTGGCGCTGTTGCCGTTATGGCATTAGAGCGCGTACCTGCAGACATCCGAGCTGCTGGTGGCGTCGCACGGATGGCAGACCCACGCATTGTAGAAGACGTAATGAACGCAGTGACGATTCCTGTCATGGCGAAAGCAAGAATTGGACATATTGTCGAAGCGCGTGTCCTCGAAGCAATGGGTGTTGATTATATTGATGAGAGTGAAGTATTAACTCCAGCTGATGAGGAGTATCACCTAGATAAAAAATCATATACCGTACCATTTGTTTGTGGATGCCGTGATATCGGCGAAGCAGCTCGCCGTATCGGAGAAGGTGCGTCTATGCTTCGTACGAAAGGTGAGCCAGGTACAGGAAACATTGTGGAAGCAGTTCGTCATATGCGAAAAGTGAATGCACAAGTTCGTAAAATTGTTCATATGAATGAGGACGAGCTGATGACAGAAGCAAAAGTTCACGGGGCTCCGTATGAAGTACTTTTGCAAATTAAAAATCATGGCAAATTACCTGTCGTGAACTTTGCTGCTGGTGGAGTCGCAACACCTGCGGATGCAGCGCTTATGATGGCGCTTGGGGCAGACGGAGTATTTGTTGGTTCTGGAATCTTCAAATCAGAAACACCAGAGAAGTTTGCGAAAGCGATCGTGGAAGCAACAACTCATTTTGAAGACTATGAGCTGATCGCAAAACTTTCTAAAGGGTTGGGCATTCCGATGAAAGGGATGGAAATCTCTAACCTAGCTCCTGAACAACGTATGCAAGATCGCGGTTGGTAAGGAGTGAGTGGAATGAAGATTGGTGTGTTAGGACTACAAGGTGCAGTTAGAGAGCATGTCAAAGCTGTGGAAGCTCTTGGAGAAACTGCTGTCGTGATTAAAAAACGGGAGCAGCTTCACGAAATTGACGGGCTGATGCTACCCGGTGGAGAGAGCACGACCATGCGTAGGCTCATCGACCGTTACGGATTCATGGAAGATTTGCGAGCGCTCGCTGAGCAGAAGCTACCGATGTTCGGAACGTGTGCGGGATGCATATTGTTGGCCAAGCATATTGTGGACGCACCCGAGCCTCATATTGCGGCGATGGATATTAAGGTGGAGCGTAATTCCTTTGGGAGACAGCGTGAAAGCTTTGAAGTCGATCTACCTGTTGCATACCTTGGTGAAGAGGACTTTCCTGCTGTCTTTATCCGGGCGCCACACATCGTGGAAGCCGGCGAAAACGTGGAAGTATTAGCGAAATATGACGGCCGGATCGTAGCGGCACAGCAAAGCCATTTGCTTGCTTGTTCTTTCCATCCTGAGCTAACAGACGATCACCGCATGACGAGGCATTTTATTGAGATGGTTCGTCAGCACGCAAAATAGGCTTGCAATTTGTTTTTGTAACGTGTATGGTATGTAACAAACTATAGCGGAATAAACGCGTTGAAAGGAACTAGTATAAGGAATCGCCTTTTGTAGAGAGTCGGTGGGTGGTGCGAACCGATAAAGGCAGCCTTAGAATCCATCCTGGAGCGGGTGAATGAAAGGCAATTGCCTGTAACTTCACACGGGGTGACTCGATACAGTCTACAAGCCGGAGAACGATTCATTTGTTCTCAACTAGGGTGGCAACGCGGGTTAGCTCTCGTCCCTTTTCTCTTAGGGATGAGGGCTTTTTCTATTCCAAAAAGGAGGAAATCATTATGTTGGATATGAAATTATTACGTACAAATTTTCAGGAAGTGAAAGAAAAACTCTCTCATCGTGGAGAGGATCTGACTGACTTTGACAAATTTGAGCAATTAGATGTAAGACGGCGCGAACTGATCGTGCAAACTGAGGAGCTTAAAGGTAAGCGTAATGAAGCAAGCCAAAGAATAGCAGAAATGAAGCGAGCAAAGGAAAATGCCGATGCAGCGATTGCGGAAATGCGCGCTGTCGGTGACCAAGTGAAAAAATTTGATGACGAGTTACGGGTAGTAGAGGCAGAATTAGAAAAGTTATTGCTCTCTATCCCGAACATTCCTCACGAAAGTACACCAGTAGGGGAAACAGAGGACGATAATATAGAGGTACGCCAATGGGGTGACGTACGCGAATTCAACTTCGACATACAACCGCACTGGGATGTAGCGACAAACCTCGACATTGTCGATTTTGAACGAGCTGGCAAAGTAACAGGTAGCCGCTTTGTCTTTTACAAAGGACTCGGAGCTCGCTTAGAACGTGCATTGATGAACTTCATGATTGACTTGCACACAGATGAGCATGAGTATCATGAAGTATTGCCACCTTACTTAGTCAACCGGGAGAGCATGACAGGCACTGGTCAACTACCAAAGTTTGAAGAGGATGCCTTTAAAATTCGTGAAGAGGACTATTTCCTTGTCCCGACTGCAGAAGTGCCAGTGACAAACTTACATCGTGATGAAATTTTAGACGGGGAAACGCTACCACGCAAATACGTTGCCTTCAGCACCAATTTCCGCTCTGAAGCAGGATCTGCCGGGCGCGACACACGCGGACTCATCCGCCAGCATCAGTTTAACAAAGTCGAGCTTGTCCACTTTGTGAAGCCTGAGGAGTCTTATGCGGTGTTAGAACAACTGACAGGTCATGCGGAGAAAGTGTTGCAGCTATTAGGACTACCCTATCGCGTGCTCAGCATGTGTACAGCGGACTTAGGATTTACGGCAGCGAAAAAATACGACATCGAAGTATGGATCCCGAGTCAAGAAACGTACCGAGAAATCTCTTCTTGCAGTAACTTCGAAGCGTACCAAGCACGCCGCGCCAACATCCGTTTCCGCCGCGAAGCAAAAGGCAAGCCAGAGCACGTCCACACACTTAACGGAAGTGGTTTAGCAATCGGACGTACCGTTGCTGCGATTTTGGAGAATTACCAAAACGAAGATGGCACGGTGACGATTCCTGAGGTGTTACGTTCTTATATGGGGAATAAGACGGTGATTGGGTAATTTCATTGTTCAAACGACAATCTGTTAAATGTCGTCAACAGCTTTGACAAAGGGCAAGAATCCTCTTTGAAAAGCTGTTGGCGTTTTTTGTTTATTGTTTTTCTCATTTCATGTTGACACTCCACAACAAACCATGTTATAGTATCTCTTGTCGACACGGAGGAATACCCAAGTCTGGCTGAAGGGATCGGTCTTGAAAACCGACAGGGGTGTAACAGCCCGCGGGGGTTCGAATCCCTCTTCCTCCTCCATTTTTACAATCAACCATAGCGCATAAAATATGGAGATAAAACCAAGGTTACGCAGCCTTGGTTTTTTTGTGTGCTTTTTTACGTTTTCAACGACCAGTAGAGCGATTTCAACTACCAGTTGATCGTCTCTTGCCCAAGTCGTGTGCTACGCTTGCCTTACAACCGAAATGGGGGAATGAGAATGTTAACTGCAAGTCGAATTGGCGCATATATATCCAAGCTAAGAAAAGAAAACATGTGGACACAGGCAGAGTTACCTATAGGATTTACTAGTAGTGCTTCTATTCGGTGGAATTTTCTCTTATTATATGGGTAATGGTTATTCTTCTTTATCTTTGTCAACGATGAAGAAGTAGTAGGCTTATTCGAATAGAGGTGATTGATATGAAACTTCACGTTCAAAATTTCAACATGATTAAAGAAGCTAATTTAGAGTTAAATGGACTTACCGTTATCGCAGGCGATAATGATACAGGGAAAAGTACAATTGGGAAGTTATTGTTTTCAATTATAAAATCATATAATATGTCGCGAGTAAAGGCAGAGAGAAAAGGACATGCAGCGTATGAAGGTACTTTCCGACAAGTACTTTCTCTTGTATTTGAAAGTTTTGACGTGAGTGACGCAACTCTTGCACTCATTCACGATGAGAAAAAGCAGTATGAAGTGACTGGCAATCAAACGGGTTACATGAGGATAAATGCCAACAGTGAGGCGTTTAAGTTGGAGGATTCCATTTATATTGAGAGTCCGATTGTATGGAGCTTAGTAGACTTCTTCTCTACGGTCAGCAAATTGCGCGAACAAGATGAGATGTTTGGTATTGCGGATGAAATTACATATCCATACTTGCTGTGGGATTTATATCGCAAACTTACACTCAGGCGGAACTTTGTGTTACCCCAAGAAAATAAATATTTAGCTATACCTGCTGAAATTTCTACGATAGTTGGTGGGGATGTTGATACTAGCTCATTAAATCGCTTTTCTTTTGTTCGAAAAGATGACCAGGAAAAGTTCCCGATTTCGACTGTGGCGAGTGGGATTAAAAGTTTTGCAATTTTAGATATGTTAACAAGAAATAAGCATATACACCCTAACAGTGTGTTAATTATTGACGAACCGGAAGTCCATCTCCACCCAAAGTGGGAGTATGAATATGCACGTATGATTGCTCAGTTTGTGAAGCTAGGTGTACGAGTTGTTGTGACAACGCATAGTTTGTACATGGTGAAGGCTCTGAGGGAATTCACAAAAGAGATACCAGATCATGTGAATTTCTATTTGACTTCTAAAAATGAGAGGCATCAATCAGAGTTTGAAGATGTGACACATGAAACACATAAAATTTTCAAAAAGTTTGCAGATCCCCTTCAACCAGCTAATAAATTTTGGCAAAGATCAAGGGCTTTTTCATGAGATTCCCTTAAAAGAAGTGGGACATACAGTGTGCAGAAGAGATGTCAATGCCGAGGAGTTAATTGAGTTTACCCTATTTTATTTGGCAGATGAATCGCTTTCACCTGATTTATTTATCCAACTAAAGTTGAGTGAGTTACTTGAGACAAACTTTACGCAAAACGAAAAGCCAATCTTAATGACTTGTAGTCAGATTGAATCTTATTTAGGATAGCGTATTGTTACATAATAGAGTGATCCTTCTTCTTATTGATAGAAAAAAGGACGCCCTCTACACATTGGGCGTCCTTTTCCTCATTTCCTCGCCAACGCAGGCTGATTCAAAAAACTACTCATCCGCTCAACAATCGTTTCAACCGAACCTGGATTATTAACCAAGTCATACTCATTAATGTTAATGCGCATAACTGGACAAGAGTTGAACTCATTAATCCATTTCTCGTAACGTCCGTGCATTTCTTCCCAGTAGGACAATGGCGTTTGCTTCTCCATTGGTCGACCGCGCTCTTGAATGCGGTGTACCACGTCATCGAATGATCCTTCCAGATAAATGAGGAGATTCGGATGAGGGAAGTACGGCGTCATCACCATCGCATCGAATAAACTTCTGTACGTATCGTAGTCTGTTTCAGACATATTTCCTTTTTCGTAATGCATTTTAGCGAAGATACCTGTGTCTTCGTAAATAGAGCGGTCCTGTACAAATCCACCGCCATATTCGAAAATGCGTTTTTGCTCCTTGAAACGCTCTGCTAAGAAGTACACTTGCAAATGGAAGCTCCAGCGCTCAAAGTTTGCATAAAACTTGTCCAAATACGGGTTCGTTTCCACCTTTTCAAATGATGTGCGAAATCCGAGTGCGTCGCTCAATGTACGCGTCATCGTGGATTTCCCTACTCCTACAGTTCCCGCAATTGTAATCACTGCTTGGGAGGGAATATTATAGTGTTCGCGAAGGTTCATGAGGTGACGCTCCTTTTTGTAGTGTCTGTTGAATCGTATCCATAATCAAACGAAGATCCTCTTGCCGATGAATGAAATCGAATTCGTCTCCATTAAACCGGAGAACCGGTACGTCTGGATGCTCTTGCTCGAACGTATCCATAAAGGCAGCATAGTCCTGTGACAATTGTTCGAGGTAGAGAGGGCTCATATTTTGTTCAATAGATCGACCTCGACGCTCAATTCGTCTTAGTAGCGTATCTAAACTGGCGTGGAGATAGATGACAACGTTTGGTTTCGGCATATCACTCGTTAAAATACGAAAGATTTGCTCGTACTTGACGAATTGGTGTGGCCCGAGAGTACGCTGTGCAAAGATCATGTTTTTGAATATATGATAATCCGCCACGACTGGCTGTTTGGCGTGTAAGTAGTTTTTTTGTATGTCTTCTAGTTGCTTATATCGATTGCAAAGAAAAAACATCTCCGTTTGGAAGCTCCACTCCTCAATGTTTTCGTAAAATTTCCCGAGGAAGGGGTTCTCGTCTACAATTTCCTTTAAAATAGGCATGTCAAATTGCTGTGAGATGGCTTTTGCTAAGGAGGTTTTCCCTACGCCAATCGGGCCTTCTACAGTAATGAATGGGATTTGTGCCACAAGAAGACCTCCTTTCGTGCGGGTTCTATATCTACTTAGTCCTTGGTTATTTTACCACAGCTCGCTACAAGATTGGTGAAAGGAATAAACTATTGTCAGTAGCTGTCTAAAACTATCTACAGTAAAGTGAACTAACATACTATGGAACTAGCATGAAACCGGTAAAATTACCTATATTTCAGATGAGCTATCTAAAATTCAGTATTATGTAAAGGAGTTATTATGTATTATTACCTATTTTTTATAATTTAATGGTATAATATGGACAATAAACATACAGAATGATACCATTATTTGGAGAGATGAAAGGGGGACATTTGAACTTTATAAAGAATCTATTAATGAAAAAGAGAAGATTAAATGAAAAAGATTGTATATTTACTACTAATCTTGATTTTGTCACTTGCATATGTTTCACCATCATATGCAAATGCAGCTCAAAACTCAGGTGCTATCGAGGATAAATTTTCTTATCCTATAAAAAGTCTTGAAACTGGTGAGGAAATTGGAGTTCAAACTTATGAAATTACCTCAACTATTAAGGAACTGCACGATAGTGTAAAAGAGATTACTCTCAAAATTACAACCACTGAAGAGTTCTTTAGTACTGGTGAAGAAAAAGTCAAGACTGACGAGAAGGTTCTTGTATTTGAAGACGAAAAATTGATTAGTATCAACGGTGAAACTATCAAAACAGACAGTGATCAAGAAGTTTTATCTCTAAGTGAGTCCGATCAAGAGAAGATAAAACCGTATGCTGAAAAACTACGACAAGGAGACCTTGATTATACGGAGTATGTTGAACAACTAAAGGGTTTAGATCTTGACATATATCAAGACAATCAACCCGAAGACCAACCGCAGTTCTCTATTCAGTCTAGCGGAGGACTGGAATGGGTTACTCACTATTATAGTTCTTACCAAGGTGGCTATTATCTAGAAGCACATGAGATGGAGGGTTATTTTACTGGTACTCTTCATTCATTCATGCTCGACTCTGACGCAGTGGTACCAGATAGTGGAATCACTAAACACAATTATTTGACCTCAGATCAAGGGGGACTCGTTGCACAGTTTATGTCAAGAGCTGATTCTATTAGTTCAGCGCGAACTGAGTTGTCTATTGAGGCAACTGCTCTTATGGGAGCCTTAGGGGTTGGAGTACTGACTATTGGCACAGTAATTGGTGCTTTAACTGCGGCAGGAGCAGCTGGTGCTATAGCGGCTAGAATGTATTCAGTTTCAAGCAGTGCCCACACAGACATAGAGCGAGCCTATGAAATTGTTCAATCTATTAGAAATCAACCATAAAAGAGGGGGAGATCATATGATATGGTTGGATATATTTACCTCCCTAGTGTTAACATTGGTGATGGTTTCTCTTATCGAAAGAAAAATTTCAAAAAGGGAAAAATTAGCTTTATACATTTTTCTCTTCGTATTGTTGTTTGTTATTTCTAGGTAATAAGACCTGTTATTTAAAAGAGTCTCTTGGGTTAGAGGGATGAACATAGCATTTAAATGTGTCTAGTATTATCAGCAGATTAATAGCTGTGAATCTAAAAAATCCTCCGAGTCTATCTATTCGGAGGATTTTTGCTTTTAATGGTAAACGTATCCGCTAAAATGAGCCAGTTTTGTGGAAAGTCAAAAGCGATTTGCCAAGCCCCGACTCCGCGCAAATTGTATTCTTTCACGAGCTCAAACTTGGCTTGGCTACTTCTGGCATCCTCAAACCAAACGCGATGCTCTTTGGCGTTTTCGTCAATATAATCGATATACGGAGCCTGATCCCGGTAGTCATAGCGGATCGGTCTGTTGTACCGCCTAGCTATATCAATGGATTCCTGTGGACTCACGGATTGTGCAGGTCGATTTTCCGCATAAGGAAGCGTCCAATCATAGCCATACAAATTTTGACCGAGTAATATTTTGCTAGCTGGTATTTGTGACAAAGCGTATTCGAGCACCTCTCGTACTAGGGGAAGCGGTGATATGGGGAGTGGAGGCCCACCTGACCAACCCCACCCGTATGACATGAGGACGACAAAGTCGCATATTTCCCCATGAACACTATAATCAATCCCTTCATATAGAAGTCCTGTTTGATCGGAAGATGTTTTTGGGGTGATCGCCGTCGATAAGAACCAACCGTTTCGAGTGCACATGACTTTGGCCTCACGCAAGAATAACTCGTAATCATCAGCACTATCTTTCGGAACATATTCAAAATCAAAGTGAATGTCACGATAACCCACGCGTTCTGCCTCGGCTTCAATTTGAGCGAGTAGTTGTCCGCGTTTTGTAGCGTTTGAGAGCAAATCACTTACCAATTCACTATCAAACTGTCCGTTTTTTATGTTTGTGGTCACCATGGAGAGAGCTGCTCTTGAGGTGACAGCAGCTTCATAAATCTCCCCAAGAGCGGGAGTACGTAAATCTCCATCCTCCGTAAATTCATAGCTGAACAGAGCCAAGTAGGATAAATAAGGGAGTTCCCGTTGGAGGGAAGACGTTTCAATAGGTGCGTATTCGTAGCCGAGATACTCCTTTTCCGGCTTCGATTGCTCTGGGATATACAAACGCAAACCAATGGTTATAGGCTGAGAAACATTGAGTTCGTTAACAGCTGCAAGCTCTTCGAATGATACAGAGAACTTCCGACCGATTGAATAAAGAGAATCGCCCGGCTGCACCCAGTAAAATTGACCGTAGATGGGAATGACGAGTGCTAATCCAACAACGAGTGTTTCTTCTG
This sequence comes from Bacillus fonticola, assembly GCF_012955605.1. Classification (GTDB taxonomy): domain Bacteria; phylum Bacillota; class Bacilli; order Bacillales; family JC228; genus Bacillus_CG; species Bacillus_CG fonticola. Next base: position 29,864 of record NZ_CP052135.1, read on the forward strand.
GAGCGATCCCGTTTGCCTCTACTAACTCATTGACCGTAATGCTATAGGCTTGTGCAATACCGAATAAAGTTTGCCCGCGTTGGACCGTGTGAATTTGCATAGATAGGCCCTCCCTTTCGTTGTAGCCAATCTATGCTAAAGGTCTCATATATAGTACAAATCACTGCTAACTTTGTGTTAATTCAACAGTAGGGGCAACGCGCGCCTTCAAAACGTTTTGCATCATGGTAAGTGCGTATGCCTGATCATTCTCACTGACAGAAGCACTCGCATCTTGCGGAACGACAAGCGAAAAGTCCCGCATGTATGCGTCATTCGCGGTAAACAATACACAGATGTTTCCAGCTAAGCCAGCAAGCCAGACGGTGTTTACGCCACGTTCATGAAGAAACGTATGTAAAGCTGTTCCGAAAAATGCAGAGTGTCTCGGTTTGATTAAGAACTCGTCTTTTTCTGTTGGTCTGTACTGAGAAATCCAATCTTTCGTGAGTTCATTTTGGCAGTGTGCTAAAATTTTGTCATAGTCTGCTTGCCACAATTCGTAATGGTCGTTAATGTATACGACCGGCCAGTTGTGCTGATAAAAGTACTGTTTGCAAGCCAGGATGTTCGGAACGAGGGCTTTTGCTTTACTGGCAAGTGTTTCTCCGTGCTGAAACTGACAGTCGTTGAGAAGATCAATAAGTAATAAAGCAGTTGTTTGCGTATTTGTTTTTGTCATCGACATCACCTACGCTTATCGTTTGTTAAGGGAGTTAGATTATGATGAGTCATGAAAAAAATGTACAGGAAATAGATGAAGAGTGGATGAGGCGCGCTTTGCAATACGCCGTTGAAGCTGAAGAGGTCGGGGAGGTTCCAATCGGAGCGGTGCTAGTGCACGAAGGATTGCAAATTGCAGGCAGTAGAAACCGCCGCGAGCAAGCGCAAAGTGCGCTCGCCCATGCAGAGCTCGATGTCATCCAACAGGGTTGTGAAGTGAGGGGCAGTTGGAGGCTTGAGAACTGTACATTGTATGTGACGCTCGAACCGTGTCCGATGTGTGCCGGTGCTATTGTTCAGTCACGCATTCCGCGCGTCGTATTTGGCGCCTATGACCCGAAAGCTGGTTGCTGCGGTACGTTGTATCAGCTTTGTAATGATGAACGCTTTAACCATCGAGCTGAATGTGTCGGGGGCGTTTTGGAAAAGGAATGTGGCGAGCTCCTATCCGATTTCTTTCGACAGCTACGAACTCGAAAAAAAGCGGAGAAGCAAAAGCACACCCAATAAAAAGGAAGCACTCACCAACTCAGTGAGGATTAAACATTGCATTTTGTCCATATCCTTTGTATACTAGGTGTTGCCGTGCTAGACGGGGAGGTAGCGGTGCCCTGTACCCGCAATCCGCTCCAGCGGGGTTGAATTCCTCTCTCTGAGGCTATCTGTCTGTGGGGTCTGACCTAAGTAAGTAGTGTTGACGTCTGGGTCCCGCGCAATGAAGACCCACGAACCATGTCAGGTCCGGAAGGAAGCAGCATTAAGTGGATTCCTTCATGTGCCGCGGGGTCGCCTGGACTGAGCTAACTGCTTAGGTTCCGCCCATGGGCAGTAGTCGAAGGAGAGGTGCACGGCTTTACATACTTCTAACAAAACTTTGCTTCTTTATATGAGGGCAAAGTTTTTTTGTTGTCTAAGTAGTTTTTCGCCTTTAAATTGCTAGTAACTTGTTCGGTGTTCTTTGGCGTTTCCTCACTTTTTTCTGTATAATAGCACGAGACAGGAAGTGAGGAGGCAAGTGATGTGAGCTATCAGGCATTGTACCGGGTGTTTCGTCCGCAAATGTTTCAAGACGTTGTAGGACAGGAGCATGTCACACGAACATTACAAAATGCACTAGTGCACAATCAGTTATCCCACGCCTACTTGTTCTCCGGACCGAGAGGAACTGGGAAGACAAGTGCTGCCAAAGTGTTAGCAAAAGCCGTCAACTGCGAAAACGGTCCGACGAGCGAGCCGTGTAACGAATGTGCGGCATGTCGCGGAATTACGAATGGCAGTGTTCAAGACGTAATTGAAATGGACGCAGCCTCTAATAACGGTGTCGATGAAATTCGTGACATTAGAGACCAGGTCCACTACGCACCGAATGAAGTTCGCTATAAGGTGTACATTATTGATGAGGTACATATGTTATCTCAAGGGGCATTTAATGCTCTTTTGAAGACATTAGAGGAACCGCCTGCTCACGTATTATTTATCTTGGCGACGACCGAGCCTCATAAAATACCAGCCACGATCCTATCGCGATGCCAGCGATTTGATTTTAAAAGATTTACTCCAGAGCACATTACCGGTAGACTTTCTGTTATTTTGCAAGAAACAGGAAAGCAAGCCGACGAACAAGCGCTAACTTTGATTGCACGAGCTGCAGACGGTGGAATGCGGGATGCGATTAGTTTGTTAGATCAAGCTATTTCCTTTAGCGATGATAGCGTTACAGTAGACGATGCCCTTATGGTAACGGGTGCTGTTTCACAAGAAGTGTATCAACAAATTTTAGAGTCACTTGCCCGGAACGATATAGCAGGTGCACTGGGACAAGTAGATCGTCTCCTACAAGAAGGGAAAGACCCGGCGCGTTTTTTAGAAGACTTCATCTATTTCCATAGAGACCTTCTATTGTATAAAACTGCCCCGACACTCCGAAGCTCCCTCAAAACAGTGGTCGTGGACGATGCATTCCAACAGTTAGCGAATGCCCTTACGGTGGACATACTCTCTGAGAGAATCGGTATACTGAATGAAACACAACAATCGATGCGCTTTACACACCATGCACGCATTTATTTAGAAGTAGCCTTGATTAAACTGGCTGAAGTACGCTCAAGCGTAACGGGCATTGTACAAGATGCGGCCTCTTCAGCTGAGTTGCAACAGTTACAGCAGCAGGTACAACAACTTACCGAGAAATTAGCTGGTATGCAATCGGCACCAGCCCAAGCGAGCCCAACACCGAAACCAAGACCAACTCGCTCTCCAGCAAAGTCCGGAATGCGGTTGCCTGAAGCGGCGATTCGGAATGTGTTGAAGGATGCGACGAAGCAAGATTTGCAACAAGTAAAACAAGCATGGGGGAACGTGTTAGCCCATCTCGCTGACAAAAACTCGCGCTCATTGGCTGCATTGTTGAATGATGCAGAGCCTGTGGCCGCGTCTAATGCTGGGGTTGTCATCAAATTCGCATATGATATACACTGCCAAATGGCATATGAAAAGAGCTTGTTCGATGGTGTACTGCCAGATTTGTTAGAGCAACTCTCAAATAAACAGTACAAAACTTTTGGTGTTCCAGAAAAGCAATGGATCTCCATTCGGAAAGCATTTATTGAGGCACATAAAGAAGGAAATACAGAAGATGTGCAAGAAACTAGTAGTATAGAAGAAGTGGAATCGGATCAAGACGAACTCGTAACGAAGGCTCAAGAGCTATTCGGAACAGAAATTGTCCATATAAAAGATTAATTGGAGGAATGACGTATGAAAGGTATGGGGAATATGCAAGGTATGATGAAGCAAATGCAAAAAATGCAAAAGCAAATGACAAAAGCACAAGAAGAACTCGGGGAAAAACGTCTTGAAGGAACAGCGGGTGGAGGTATGGTGAAAGTCATCGTCTCCGGACATAAGGAAGTACTCGATGTAGTGATCGATCCAGAAGCAGTAGATCCAGAAGACGTAGAAATGCTTCAAGACCTTGTATTAGCCGCAACGAATGATGCAATGAAGCAAGCAGACGAGCTAACGAACTCCACGATGGGCCAATTCACAAAAGGCATGAATTTGCCAGGAATGTTTTAAGGAGACGTTATGCAACATTACCCACAACCTATTACAAAATTAATGGATGGGTTCATGAAACTGCCAGGCATCGGTCCGAAAACGGCTGCTCGTCTGGCTTTTTTCGTCCTGTCAATGGAAGAAGACGACGTACTGAACTTCGCCAAGTCGTTAGTCGACGCTAAACGAAAATTGAATTATTGCTCGGTATGTGGTCATATTACTGACCAAGACCCGTGTAGAATATGTGAAGACAAACACCGCGATCAAACGGCAATCTGCGTAGTTCAAGATCCAAAAGATGTGATCGCAATGGAAAAAATGCGTGAGTATTCAGGGTTGTATCATGTTTTACACGGAGCCATCTCTCCAATGGACGGCGTTGGCCCAGAAGATATTAATTTGACTCCTCTCATTCAAAGATTACAAGATGACACGGTGCAAGAGGTGATCTTAGCTACCAACCCTACTATTGAAGGGGAAGCGACCGCTATGTATATCTCTCGGTTAATTAAGCCCTCTGGCATTCGAATTACGAGAATTGCCCACGGCCTTCCTGTCGGCGGTGACTTGGAATATGCCGATGAAGTGACTTTATCGAAAGCGTTAGAGGGTAGAAGAGAATTATAAGAAGGTGAAGTCTTTGTTATTTAAGAAAAAAGGTTGGCTGCGCCGAGAATATGATGACCGCCTTTTCGCGGAACTACACGAAGCAAAAGCAGAATGGGATCGCAGGCAAAAGTTTTTAGAGCAGTGCGTCGATGTAAATGATGCACAAATTGCCCACGTAGAAGAGGCAAAGACGTGGTATTTCTTGTTATTAAGAGAAGCAAAGTATCGGCGCATGAATATGTCCTCTTATTAGTTCTTCTTGTCCATCCTCTTTCATAAATGTAAGTAGTAGAGAGGAGTGGACATGCGTGGAACCTGTGTGGGTAGTTTCAATTATTGTTGGAGTAATTGTTTTGCTTTTGTTTTGGGGTGTCTCGTTTCGTCCGTTACGTTTTATTGGACTTGGAGTGATGAAAATATGTATTGGGGCTCTATTTCTGTTTTTGGTTAACACGGTAGGTGGCCAATTTGATTTGCATGTGCCGATTAACTTGGTCACGGCAACGGTTTCGGGAATTTTAGGCATTCCAGGGGTAGCTGCACTTATAGCTATTGATATGTGGGTCCTTCCTTCTTAAAGCACACGTGAGAAAGTACGTGTGTTTTTTCTTTGGTAGAGGAAAGGGCAACTCTTTCAAATAGAGTAAACTTTCGTATTGACTTCTCTGTATATGTGTTATATGATAGAGCCTGTCGCTAAGAAAGCAGTCAGCAATTCTGCTTTAAAAATTTTCACTTTGTTGTTGACATTGAATGGCGAACTTGGTATGATATTAAAGTCGCCGATGAGAACAAGTGATGTTGGGCTTATGCGATATGGGTCAGAAAGGCGTTGCGACAGGACGTCGCGCACTTAGTCTTTCCTCCTTGAACATTGAAAACTGAACACAAACCTGCTAGTAAGACCAAATCCAAATGGATGCGGTCGTCGTTGATTTTAAAGTAAGACAGTTAAGAGCTTGCTCTTTTTATGGAGAGTTTGATCTTGGCTCAGGACGAACGCTGGCGGCGTGCCTAATACATGCAAGTCGAGCGGACTTTAGGGAGCTTGCTCCCTAAAGTTAGCGGCGGACGGGTGAGTAACACGTGGGTAACCTGCCTGTAAGACTGGGATAACTCCGGGAAACCGGGGCTAATACCGGATGACCCTTCGGATCGCATGATCTGAAGGTAAAAGGTGGCTTCGGCTATCACTTACAGATGGACCCGCGGCGCATTAGCTAGTTGGTGAGGTAGTGGCTCACCAAGGCAACGATGCGTAGCCGACCTGAGAGGGTGATCGGCCACACTGGGACTGAGACACGGCCCAGACTCCTACGGGAGGCAGCAGTAGGGAATCTTCCGCAATGGACGAAAGTCTGACGGAGCAACGCCGCGTGAGTGAAGAAGGTTTTCGGATCGTAAAGCTCTGTTGTAAGGGAAGAACAAGTACCGTTCAAATAGGGCGGTACCTTGACGGTACCTTACCAGAAAGCCACGGCTAACTACGTGCCAGCAGCCGCGGTAATACGTAGGTGGCAAGCGTTGTCCGGAATTATTGGGCGTAAAGCGCGCGCAGGCGGTCCTTTAAGTCTGATGTGAAAGCCCACGGCTCAACCGTGGAGGGTCATTGGAAACTGGAGGACTTGAGTGCAGAAGAGGAGAGCGGAATTCCACGTGTAGCGGTGAAATGCGTAGATATGTGGAGGAACACCAGTGGCGAAGGCGGCTCTCTGGTCTGTAACTGACGCTGAGGCGCGAAAGCGTGGGGAGCGAACAGGATTAGATACCCTGGTAGTCCACGCCGTAAACGATGAGTGCTAAGTGTTAGAGGGTTTCCGCCCTTTAGTGCTGCAGCAAACGCATTAAGCACTCCGCCTGGGGAGTACGGCCGCAAGGCTGAAACTCAAAAGAATTGACGGGGGCCCGCACAAGCGGTGGAGCATGTGGTTTAATTCGAAGCAACGCGAAGAACCTTACCAGGTCTTGACATCCTCTGCTACCTCTAGAGATAGAGGGTTCCCCTTCGGGGGACAGAGTGACAGGTGGTGCATGGTTGTCGTCAGCTCGTGTCGTGAGATGTTGGGTTAAGTCCCGCAACGAGCGCAACCCTTGATCTTAGTTGCCAGCATTCAGTTGGGCACTCTAAGGTGACTGCCGGTGACAAACCGGAGGAAGGTGGGGATGACGTCAAATCATCATGCCCCTTATGACCTGGGCTACACACGTGCTACAATGGGTGGAACAAAGGGTCGCAAAGCCGCGAGGCTGAGCCAATCCCACAAATCCACTCTCAGTTCGGATTGTAGGCTGCAACTCGCCTACATGAAGCCGGAATCGCTAGTAATCGCGGATCAGCATGCCGCGGTGAATACGTTCCCGGGCCTTGTACACACCGCCCGTCACACCACGAGAGTTTGTAACACCCGAAGTCGGTGAGGTAACCTTTTGGGGCCAGCCGCCGAAGGTGGGACAGATGATTGGGGTGAAGTCGTAACAAGGTAGCCGTATCGGAAGGTGCGGCTGGATCACCTCCTTTCTAAGGAAAACTCGTCACTTAGGTGACGATACAAAACGACGCTAGCAGGGAACTTGTGTTCAGTTTTGAAGGTTCAACAACCTTCAAAACGGTTTTTTGTTTTGTGAAGAAAAGGGGCCTATAGCTCAGCTGGTTAGAGCGCACGCCTGATAAGCGTGAGGTCGGTGGTTCGAGTCCACTTAGGCCCACCATCTCTTTACTTTTATAAACATTCTTATAATTACTGGGGCCTTAGCTCAGCTGGGAGAGCGCCTGCTTTGCACGCAGGAGGTCAGCGGTTCGATCCCGCTAGGCTCCACCAATCTGTTCCTTGAAAACTAGATCATACGCAAACGACATCTTTTTAGGCCCACACGATGTGGGTCAGAAAGGCATTGCGACACGACGTCGTGATATGAGCCTTTCATCCAAAAAAAGAACACCGAGTCGTAGTTCAATCACCAACAGTTGGTGTTGTTTTATTCGCAGACAACGCAAGCCAACTTATTTTTAAGAGAAGTTAGTAAGGGCGCACGGTGAATGCCTTGGTACTAGGAGCCGATGAAGGACGGGACGAACACCGATATGCTTCGGGGAGCTGTAAGTAAGCTTTGATCCGGAGATTTCCGAATGGGGAAACCCACTGCCCGTAATGGGGTAGTATTCTTACCTGAATACATAGGGTAAGAAAGGCAGACCCGGGGAACTGAAACATCTTAGTACCCGGAGGAAGAGAAAGCAAATGCGATTCCCTGAGTAGCGGCGAGCGAAACGGGAACAGCCCAAACCAAGAGGCTTGCCTCTTGGGGTTGTAGGACACTCTATACGGAGTTACAAAGGAACAGGGTAGACGAAGCGATCTGGAAAGGTCCGTCAAAGAAGGTAATAACCCTGTAGTTAAAATCCTGTTCCCTCCAGAGTGGATCCTGAGTACGGCGAGACACGAGAAATCTCGTCGGAATCCGGGAGGACCATCTCCCAAGGCTAAATACTCCCTAGTAACCGATAGTGAACCAGTACCGTGAGGGAAAGGTGAAAAGCACCCCTGGCGGGGAGTGAAAAAGATCCTGAAACCGTGTGCTTACAAGTAGTCAGAGCCCGTTAAAGGGTGATGGCGTGCCTTTTGTAGAATGAACCGGCGAGTTACGATTTCATGCAAGGTTAAGCTGATAAAGTGGAGCCGCAGCGAAAGCGAGTCTGAATAGGGCGAATGAGTATGAGGTCGTAGACCCGAAACCAGGTGATCTACCCATGTCCAGGGTGAAGGTAAGGTAACACTTACTGGAGGCCCGAACCCACGCACGTTGAAAAGTGCGGGGATGAGGTGTGGGTAGGGGTGAAATGCCAATCGAACCTGGAGATAGCTGGTTCTCTCCGAAATAGCTTTAGGGCTAGCCTCAAGTAAGAGAGTCTTGGAGGTAGAGCACTGTTTGGACTAGGGGCCCTCATCGGGTTACCGAATTCAGACAAACTCCGAATGCCAATGACTTGTTTCTTGGGAGTCAGACTGCGAGTGATAAGATCCGTAGTCAAGAGGGAAACAGCCCAGACCGCCAGCTAAGGTCCCAAAGTATACGTTAAGTGGAAAAGGATGTGGAGTTGCTTAGACAACCAGGATGTTGGCTTAGAAGCAGCCACCATTGAAAGAGTGCGTAATAGCTCACTGGTCGAGTGACTCTGCGCCGAAAATGTATCGGGGCTAAACGTATCACCGAAGCTGCGGATTCCGTAAGGAATGGTAGGAGAGCGTTCTAAGGGCTGAGAAGCAAGATCGTAAGGACTTGTGGAGCGCTTAGAAGTGAGAATGCCGGTATGAGTAGCGAAAGAAGGGTGAGAATCCCTTCCACCGAATGCCTAAGGTTTCCTGAGGAAGGCTCGTCCGCTCAGGGTAAGTCGGGACCTAAGCCGAGGCCGAAAGGCGTAGGCGATGGACAACAGGTTGAAATTCCTGTACCACCTCACTTCCGTTTGAGCAATGGGGGGACGCAGGAGGATAGGGTAAGCGCGCTATTGGATGCGCGTCCAAATCGTAAGGCTGAAGGGTAGGCAAATCCGCCCTTCACAGAAGGCTGAGCGATGATGGCGAGGGAAATAAAGTACCGAAGTTCCTGATTTCACACTGCCAAGAAAAGCCTCTAGCGAGGAAGCAGGTGCCCGTACCGCAAACCGACACAGGTAGGCGAGGAGAGAATCCTAAGGTGATCGAGAGAACTCTCGTTAAGGAACTCGGCAAAATGACCCCGTAACTTCGGGAGAAGGGGTGCTCTTCTGGGTGAATAGCCCGGAGGAGCCGCAGTGAATAGGCCCAGGCGACTGTTTAGCAAAAACACAGGTCTCTGCGAAGCCGTAAGGCGAAGTATAGGGGCTGACGCCTGCCCGGTGCTGGAAGGTTAAGAGGAGAGGTTAGCTTACGCGAAGCTTTGAATCGAAGCCCCAGTAAACGGCGGCCGTAACTATAACGGTCCTAAGGTAGCGAAATTCCTTGTCGGGTAAGTTCCGACCCGCACGAAAGGCGCAACGATCTGGGCACTGTCTCAACGAGAGACTCGGTGAAATTATAGTACCTGTGAAGATGCAGGTTACCCGCGACAGGACGGAAAGACCCCGTGGAGCTTTACTGTAGCCTGATATTGAATTTTGGTACAGCTTGTACAGGATAGGTAGGAGCCTATGAAACGTGAGCGCTAGCTTACGTGGAGGCGTCGGTGGGATACTACCCTGGCTGTATTGAACTTCTAACCCACGCCCCTCATCGGGGCGGGAGACAGTGTCAGGTGGGCAGTTTGACTGGGGCGGTCGCCTCCTAAAGAGTAACGGAGGCGCCCAAAGGTTCCCTCAGAATGGTTGGAAATCATTCGTAGAGTGTAAAGGCACAAGGGAGCTTGACTGCGAGACCTACAAGTCGAGCAGGGTCGAAAGACGGGCTTAGTGATCCGGTGGTTCCGCATGGAAGGGCCATCGCTCAACGGATAAAAGCTACCCCGGGGATAACAGGCTTATCTCCCCCAAGAGTCCACATCGACGGGGAGGTTTGGCACCTCGATGTCGGCTCATCGCATCCTGGGGCTGTAGTCGGTCCCAAGGGTTGGGCTGTTCGCCCATTAAAGCGGTACGCGAGCTGGGTTCAGAACGTCGTGAGACAGTTCGGTCCCTATCCGTCGTGGGCGTAGGAAATTTGAGAGGAGCTGTCCTTAGTACGAGAGGACCGGGATGGACGCACCGCTGGTGTACCAGTTGTCTTGCCAAAGGCATCGCTGGGTAGCTACGTGCGGACGGGATAAGTGCTGAAAGCATCTAAGCATGAAGCCCCCCTCAAGATGAGATTTCCCATTGCCTAGCAAGTAAGATCCCTGGAAGATGACCAGGTAGATAGGTCTGAGGTGGAAGCACGGTGACGTGTGGAGCTGACAGATACTAATCGATCGAGGACTTCTCTAACGATTTAAACTCGGTAGTCGTGAACCGTATGATCTAGTTTTGAAGGAATATGAAATCAATATGTTTACACATATTGATCAGCATACACCCTTCACCACCCTGTAATATGCAGGGCGAGGTTTCGAGAAGCAAGCTGACGCAGAGATGCGCCGCTTATCGAAAGCCGCAGCAATTTGGTGATGATGGCGAAGAGGCTACACCCGTACCCATCCCGAACACGGAAGTTAAGCTCTTCAGCGCCGATGGTAATTGGGGGCTGTCCCCCTGTGAGAGTAGGACATCGCCAAGCGAATGCGAAGAAAAAGGTGAGTTCCCCGCAGACTGTGATTTGTTTAGAACGCGGGGGACAGCCAACTCGGCGGAAGGCATGTTAAGAACGCGCCGTCCATGGCGCAACACATGCACACCAACGTCCTGTTGGCGTGAGAGTAGGACATCGCCAAGTAATTAGAGAACCTGTAAAGGGTTCTTTTTTTTATTGAGAAAAACGTCTTCAACGAACTAAACTTTCTGAGAACCGAGAAGCAAGGAATTCGAGGAAGCAAAGGGAGTGAACACCGGAGCGTACAGCGTACGTGAGGATGTGAACGAGTGAAGTCTGACGAAGAAGTCCGCAGCTTATCGGCTCTCAGACGGAAGTTAAGCTCTTCAGCGCCGAGGTAATTGGGGGCTGTCCCCCTGTGAGAGTAGGACATCGCCAAGCGAATGCGAAGAAAAAGGTGAGTTCCCCGCAGACTGTGATTTGTTTAGAACGCGGGGAACAGCCAACTCGGCGGAAGGCATGTTAAGAACGCGCCGTCCATGGCGCAACACATGCACACCAACGTCCTGTTGGCGTGAGAGTAGGACATCGCCAAGTAAAAGATTTAAAGCTGTTTCTTGTATTTAACAAGAGGCAGCTTTTTTTGTGTGTGTAATAATAAAGAGGGGCACTCGCGACGTTTTGCACATCACGGGTGCCCCTCTAGTTAGTTGTTAGTAGGGACATTGCAAGTTGTATCATCACAGCTAGAAGCATCAGTACTACCTTTTGGCGAGTCGCTCAGAATAGTAAGAGGCTTTTCTTCACTCCATGCCTTTTCTAAAGCAGAGAGAAACACTTCAGTAGGTTGAGCACCTGAGACAGCATATTTTCGGTTGATCACGAAGAAGGGAACCCCTTGAATACCGAGTTTTTGCCCCTCTTCTACATCTGCATGTACAGCTTGTGTGTATTCATCGCTGGCTAACATGGCGAGAGACTCTTGTTGGTCAAGTCCAACTTCTGCGGCTAGTTTAGCTAGCGTATTGTGGTCACTGATATTTTCAGAATCGGTGAAGTAGGCTTTAAGTAATCGTTCGGTCATATCGCTTAGTTTTTCTTGTTGTTTGGCAAAGTGCATAAGCCGATGCGCATCAAACGTGTTTGTTGGAATCATTGTGTCGAAGTGATAGGTTAAGCCTATCTCTTTTGCTTGGTTACCAACATTTTCGTTCATCGCTTTTGCCTCTTCTCGGCTCATACCGTATTTCGATGCGAGTAGGTTGTGAATGTCAGTGTTGTTGTCGCGTTTAGCTCGCGGGTCTAGTTCAAAACTTCGATAAATGACCTCTATTTCTTCCTGACCTTCAAATTGAGAGAGGGCTGCCTCAAACCTTCTTTTTCCTATATAACAAAATGGGCAAACAAAGTCGGACCAGATTTCGACTTGCATGATGTAGCCTCCTTTATAGCACAGCGTTGTTACACCTTTTCGCTTAGTGCTCTGAAAATGTATTTTACTCTTCTCTATAGTTCCCTTCAAGAAAAGGGGCTTCACAAGGTGAACTTGTTCTATGAACAGAGGATTATCTGTAACGTAGAATGGGAATGATTAGTACTATTGTATGAGAGCATCTGAATTGTCAGGATGCAAATCCTTCTGTATAATCAAAGTCAAAGATAGTCAAAGTCAAACAAGATTTTATAGACAGGAGGAGGCATGGTTGAGAAATACCTCAGATATTATTGAAGCGTATTTAAAACATGTCTTAGAGGCAAGCCATGGTGATATCGTTGAAATTAAACGTAGTGAGATGGCTCACAAGTTTCAGTGTGTTCCTTCTCAAATTAATTATGTCATCAACACTAGATTCACCGTAGAGCGTGGATATGTTGTGGAAAGCAAGCGTGGTGGTGGTGGGTACATTCGGATTACGAAGGTACAATCTCATAATCACACCGCGTTAGTAGATGAGATATCACGGCGAGTTGGCGGGCATGTAAGCCAAGCTCATTCGAGTGCTGTGATAGAACGATTGCTTGAGGAGGGGGTCATCACACTGAAGGAAGCAAAAATGATGGAAAGTGTAATGGACCGTTCTGTATTGTTTATCGGGCTTCCTGAACGTGACCAGCTTCGAGCTAGAATATTAAAAGCCATGTTGACTTCATTGCGGTACAAAATTCATGAAAAGGAGTGAGTCTCGTGATTTGCCAAGAATGTCATGAGCGCCCAGCAACACTCCATCTAACTAAGGTGATTGGCGGAGAAAAAACTGAGGTGCACTTATGTGAACATTGTGCGCAGGAAAAGGGCGAGTGGGTCTTGCATCAAGAAGACTTTGGCTTTTCATTTCATCAGTTGTTATCTGGGCTCCTTCAAGGGAACACAGGATTTCAAGAGTCATCCCACCCTCTTCAACCTGGAAAAGAGTCCCAAAAGGTTTGTTCGGGATGTGGCATGACGTATACAACCTTTAAACATAAAGGAAAGTTTGGGTGTGCCACCTGTTATGAAACATTCAGGCAGGAATTTCCTCCTATTGTGAAGCGTCTTCATGGTGGCAACACGCAACATCATGGAAAGATTCCGAAGCGGTCTGGAGAATCTTTGCAACGGAAAAAGCAAGTTGCCTTATTGAAAGAGGATATGCAGACGGCGATTTCGAGAGAAGAGTTTGAACATGCTGCTGAGATTCGAGACCGAATTCGATCTATGGAGTCTTTTTCACCTCCTCCAGACGAAAGGGGAAAAGAATAATGTCGTTGGATTCATTTCTATCGAAGGCAGTGAGTTCGTGGATGAACGATGAAGGACCCGCTGGTGACATTGTTCTGACGAGCCGAGTGAGATTAGCTAGAAATTTACAGGATACGCCGTTTCCTACTGTGTTTTCAGAAGAAAAGGGACAAATTGTGTTAAGTCGTATTGAGCAACTTGTCCAAAAAACGTCTAACTCACATGTACCGTTAGAGTTCTTGGAGTTAGAGAAGCTGCAGCCTATTGAAAAAAACGTACTCGTTGAGAAACATTTGATTAGTCCTCATCTAGTAGAAGAATCGCGTAAAGGGGGCTGTTTGCTTTCAGAAGATGAGTCTGTGAGCATCATGATTAATGAAGAAGACCATTTGCGCATTCAGTGTCTTGTTCCGGGATTGCAGCTCAACGTGGCGTTAAATATGGCCAATCAAATAGACGATTGGTTAGAAAGTCATCTCGAGTATGCATATGATGAACAGTTAGGATATCTTACGAGTTGCCCCACAAATGTTGGAACAGGATTGCGCGCATCAGTCATGATGCATTTGCCCGCACTTGTGTTAACGCAGCAAATGAACCGGATGATCCCGTCAATAAATCAGCTTGGTCTCGTCGTTAGGGGCATTTACGGTGAGGGTAGTGAGGCACAAGGAAATATTTTTCAAATTTCGAATCAAACTACATTAGGTAAATCAGAAGAAGATATTATTAGTGACTTAACGAGCGTTGTTCAACAGATGATTGCTCAAGAAAGGGTTGCTCGTGAAGCATTGGTACAACGTTCAGGCATACAATTAGAAGATAGGGTGTTTCGCTCATACGGAGTGTTAACACAAGCCCGAGTCATGGAGTCGAAAGAGGCAGCACAAAAACTATCAGACCTTCGACTTGGAATTGATTTAGGATATATTAAACATATTAATCGCACCATTTTAAATGAATTGATGATTTTAACTCAACCGTATTTCTTACAACAGTTTGCCGGGAAGCCGTTGAAGCCAACTGAACGTGACTTCAGGCGTGCGAGCCTCATTCGAGAACGATTACAAATGGAGAAACAAGAGAGCTAGGAGGTAGAATCGTATGATGTTTGGTCGTTTTACAGAACGCGCCCAGAAGGTATTAGCCCTTGCCCAGGAGGAGGCTATTCGTCTCCGACATAGTAATATTGGAACAGAACATGTTCTTCTCGGACTTGTGCGGGAAGGAGAAGGGATTGCAGCAAAAGCATTGTACGGACTCGGATTAAACCCTGAGAAGATCCAAAAAGAAGTAGAAGGATTAATCGGTACTGGTGATGAAAAAGGTCAAAACATTCACTACACCCCTCGTGCTAAAAAAGTGATTGAATTATCTATGGATGAAGCACGCAAGCTCGGGCATTCCTATGTCGGCACTGAGCACATCCTTCTCGGATTAATTCGTGAAGGAGAAGGGGTCGCTGCTCGTGTGCTAAACAATCTAGGCGTTAGCTTGAATAAAGCGCGTCAGCAAGTGCTACAGCTATTAGGTAGTAACGAAGCGAATGGAGGCCAGTCAGGTGCAGGTTCCTCAAATGCGAACACGCCAACACTTGATAGTTTAGCTCGTGACCTAACAGCCGTTGCTCGTGAAGGTAACCTGGACCCTGTCATCGGACGTAGCAAGGAGATCCAACGTGTCATTGAAGTCTTGTCTCGCCGCACAAAAAACAACCCCGTTTTAATCGGTGAGCCTGGTGTCGGGAAAACCGCCATTGCGGAAGGTTTAGCTCAACAAATTATTGAGAATGAAGTTCCGGAAATTTTACGTGATAAGCGCGTCATGACTCTTGATATGGGTACTGTCGTTGCTGGTACGAAATATCGCGGAGAATTTGAAGATCGCTTAAAAAAAGTGATGGACGAAATTCGCCAAGCTGGAAATATTATTTTGTTTATCGATGAGCTACACACATTGATTGGAGCAGGTGGAGCAGAAGGGGCTATTGATGCTTCTAACATTTTAAAGCCATCGCTCGCTCGCGGTGAGTTGCAATGTATCGGTGCGACTACACTCGATGAGTATCGTAAATATATTGAGAAAGATGCCGCTCTTGAGCGTCGCTTCCAGCCTATTACTGTGGATGAGCCGACAGAAGAAGAGTCTGTGCAAATTCTACAAGGTCTTCGTGATCGGTATGAGGCACATCATCGTGTGTCTATAACAAACGAAGCCATTGAAGCAGCCGTGAAATTGTCCAGTCGCTATATTTCCGATCGATTCCTTCCAGACAAAGCGATCGATCTAATTGACGAGGCTGGATCGAAAGTGCGACTCAAATCATTTACAACACCACCCAATTTAAAAGAACTAGAAATGAATCTTGGTGAAGTGCGCAAAGAAAAAGACGCGGCTGTCCAAAGCCAAGAATTTGAGAAGGCGGCTTCGCTTCGTGATACAGAACAACGTCTTCGTGAACAAGTAGAAGAAACAAAGAAGACATGGAAAGAAAAGCAAGGGAAAGAAAACAGCCAAGTAACTGTTGAGGATATCGCTAGTGTTGTATCCAGCTGGACGGGTATTCCTGTATCCAAGATCGCTCAAACAGAAACCGACAAGTTGCTAAAATTAGAAGAAACGCTTCACTCCCGAGTTATCGGACAAAATGAAGCGGTCAGTGCGGTTAGTAAGGCAGTTCGACGTGCGCGTGCTGGTCTAAAAGATCCGAAGCGCCCCATCGGTTCGTTTATTTTCTTAGGGCCAACTGGTGTCGGGAAAACTGAGCTGGCTCGTGCGCTAGCGGAATCGATGTTCGGAGATGAAGACGCGATGATCCGGATCGACATGTCTGAGTTTATGGAGAAACATTCTACGTCTCGTCTTGTCGGCTCCCCTCCAGGCTATGTCGGTTTTGACGAAGGTGGTCAGTTGACCGAGAAAGTGCGTCGTAAGCCGTATTCGGTCATTTTGCTAGACGAAGTAGAGAAAGCACATCCAGATGTGTTTAATATTTTGCTTCAAGTACTAGAGGATGGCCGTTTGACCGATTCCAAAGGTCGTACGGTTGACTTCCGAAACACGGTACTCATCATGACTTCAAACGTCGGGGCGGAGCAACTGAAGCGGAACAAGTTTGTCGGCTTTAACGTGCAGGACGAAGGGCAACAGTACAAAGACATGAAGGGGAATGTAATGGAAGAGCTCAAACGTGCTTTCCGTCCAGAGTTCCTAAACCGTGTCGATGAAATCATTGTCTTCCACGCATTGGAAAAGGCGCAACTGAAACAAATTGTTTCCTTGCTATCAGATCAATTAACAAAGCGTTTAAGTGAGCAAAACATTAGCTTAACGCTTACTGAAGTAGCGAAAGACAAAATCGCAGAAGTGGGCTACGATCCAGAGTACGGAGCTAGACCATTACGTCGTGCTCTGCAAAAGCACATTGAAGATCGCCTTTCTGAAGAACTTTTGAAAGGGAAAGTGCTGACTGGAACGAACGTCACCGTTGACGTCGAAAAAGGAGAGTTTATCGTTCGTACGAGTGAAGAGGTTGAGCAAACAACATAAACGAACAAAAGAGGTGCCAAATAGAGGCACCTCTTCCTTTACATAGTAGCTAACATGGGTGGATTCTTGCTCGACAGGCCTGTCAAGCATCCTCTAGATCGTTCCCTCAGTAAAGTAAGTGTGCCTATTTTCAAACCCCCATTACGATAGATTTTCAGAAAGTGTTATATAGAAAAAAGTGAGTCCGAGGGTATTCAAAACCCATTCATTAAAGTATGGACAAAGGAGACAAAGTACCTGCTAAAATTAAATCGAGCTGTAGGGTTGTCTACTACTCTAGAAGAAGCATATTTTCCAAAAATTATCGGTAAGGTGTAGAGAGGAAGAAGCAAAATGGCAAAAAAGAAATCAGTGTATGTGTGTGGGTCTTGTGGGTATGAGTCCCCGAAATGGATGGGGCGTTGTCCAGGGTGTGGGGAATGGAATACGATGATCGAAGAGAAACAAATGACCGGTAGTGGACGTAAGGGCGCATTCCAACCGGCTGCTACTAGTTATCAAACAAAACCGACACCATTAAAAGATGTGGAAACCATTCAGGAAGCACGACTCCATACCGGAATAGGTGAGTTAGACCGTGTATTAGGTGGGGGTATTGTCCCAGGGTCGCTTGTTTTGATTGGCGGTGACCCCGGAATCGGAAAGTCAACGCTTCTTCTTCAAGTGAGCGCCCAGTTAACGAACCAACAGCAACGGGTTTTGTACATTTCTGGAGAGGAATCTATGAAACAAACAAAACTTCGGGCCCATCGACTCGAGATGCCTACAGATGAGCTGATCGTATACAGTGAAACGAATTTGCATGAAGTGATCGAGACGATAGCAGAGATCAATCCATCTTTTGTCGTCGTAGATTCCATACAAACGATGTTCCACCCGGAAGTCACCTCAGCACCAGGTAGTGTTTCACAAGTGCGAGAATGTACATCGGAATTAATGCGTATTGCCAAAACAAAAGCGATTGCGATTTTCATCGTCGGACACGTGACAAAAGAAGGTGCTATCGCAGGACCGAGATTGCTTGAGCATATGGTTGATACGGTGTTGTATTTTGAGGGAGAACGCCACCATTCTTACCGGATGGTACGCGCGGTAAAAAACCGCTTCGGTTCCACAAATGAGATGGGTATTTTTGATATGAAAGAAAGTGGTCTTCATGAAGTGGAAAACCCCTCAGAAATCTTTTTGGAAGAGCGATCAACGGGGGCATCTGGTTCTACTGTGGTTGCTTCGATGGAAGGGACTAGGCCGTTACTCGTCGAAATCCAGGCGCTTGTTTCTCCTACCTCACTGACCAATGCTCGGCGGATGGCAACAGGAATTGATCACAGTCGGGTCACTCTATTGATGGCTGTTTTGGAAAAGCGAGTTGGCTTGCTTTTACAAAATCAAGATGCCTACTTAAAGGCTGCAGGTGGTGTGAAGTTAGATGAACCAGCAATTGACTTAGCCGTTGCCGTGAGTATTGCATCAAGCTTTCAAGACACACCAACACAGCCACATGATTGCTTTATTGGTGAAGTCGGTCTTACTGGTGAGATACGGCGCGTGTCACGTATTGAAGGACGACTTAATGAGGCGTATAAATTAGGGTTTCGTCGGGTCATTATGCCGAAGAATAATTTGGATGGAATTCGTATCCCAGACGGATTACGTTGTGTCGGGGTATCCACGGTGAAAGAGGCGTTACAAGCAGCCTTTAGTTAAGTCAAATACATGCATATAGAGCGGAGGAGATGTCGATTGAGTGGGCAGCATATGTCAGGCATCTTACAGCTAATTTCCCCGGGTTCCCCTTTGCGAGAAGGGATTGAAAATGTGTTACGTGCCAACACCGGAGGGCTCATTGTTGTTGGATGCAACGACAAAGTACGGTCAATCGTAGATGGAGGGTTTCAAATTCATTGTTCGTTTACCCCAAGTAATTTGTACGAGTTGGCCAAAATGGATGGAGCAATCGTGCTTAATGAAACAGGAACAAAAATCTTAATAGCTAACGCTCAATTAGTGCCAGACTCATCTATTCCTTCATCGGAAACAGGGATGCGCCACCGAACAGCAGAACGTGTTGCCAAAGAAACACGAGCACTCGTGATTGCTATTTCGCAACGTAGAAATGTCATTACGCTCTACCAAAATCACTACCGCTATGCGCTGAAAGATATGAGCGTGATTTTAACAAAGGCAAACCAAGCTTTGCAGACGCTGGAAAAATACAAAGTCGTTATGGACCAAGCGATTGCTAACTTTAGTTTGCTAGAATTCGAAGAGCTTGTCACCTTTCAGGAGCTATTACAAGTGTTGCATCGCTTCGGCATGCTCATGCGTATTAAGAAAGAACTTCAGCTTTATTTGCACGAACTAGGAGTAGAGGGGCGCCTCGTTCGCTTACAAATGAAGGAGTTACTCACGGATCTGGAGACAGAAATGCTGCTGTTGTGTAAGGACTATATGGCGGACAAAGGACTCAAAGCACAAGGTAGTCTAGAGCGTTTCAAAGACATTTCAAAAACGGAAGTGTTTGACGATTCGTTCTTTCTGAAGGCTCTAGGCTTTGTTGGCCATCCGCAATTAGATGATGCGCTACTCCCGAGAGGATATCGTATTTTAAATAAAGTGCCACGTATCCCCCCGACTGTTGTGGAAAATTTAATCTCGCGTTTTCACACATTGTCACATGTGCTACAGGCATCAGAGGCAGAGCTAGATGAAGTAGATGGTATTGGCGAAATACGCGCTCGCAAGATTAAAGAAGGGTTAAAGCTCATACGCGAGCAATTGTTGGCTGACAGACAACTATAATGCTGTAGTAGTTCTACCTCGTTCGTGAAAGACTTCACAGATTTGCAACAATTGCCTACAGTTACCGTGAAACTCTTTATTCGCAAAAACGTATAACTAGTAGAGAACACCCTTTGGTAATCGAAAGCAATCTTTCATCCCCAAAAGGAGAGATAAAGTTGTCCAAAGTATACTGAGCCCCATCTTTACCGCACTGGACGTTGGTGTTCTTGTCATCTACCAATATGTCCTTGATCGATAGTCCTTAAAGTATTTGACTGCGTGTCACTTTGTCTCAAAACAGGAGTCAATTAAGACGATTCCATGTCAATAGTTTTACAATTTAAAAAAACAACTCGTAAAGACGTTTCAATTTGTGAGAGTTGTTTATAATGAATAAGAAAAGGGAGGTGATGGCAGCATGTTAAAGCGAATTGTGCAAGTTTGCTTTCTTATCATGGGAGGTACACTTGGGATTTTTCTTCTCCCAGCGCTTTTTACATTTGCCAATGTGCAAGAGTTGGTTTGGCTGAATAATTCGTATACCTCAGCCGTATTAGGTGCAATTATTTTTTACTTTCTTACTCTGTGGGCTGTTGATTATGTCATTGATTTTGTGAAATGGATAGAGGAAGCGCTCATAAAGGCTCCGATTACCGATTTGATTTTTGGTAGTGTGGGTCTACTACTTGGATTATTCGTAGCGTTTTTAGTAGGGTATGCGTTAAATACAATTCAAGTCCCAGTTCTAAACACTGTTGCTCCAATTATTGTGACGTTACTGTTTGGATACCTTGGTTTTCAAGTCGGTTTCAAGAAACGGGACGAGTTATTGAACCTTTTTTCCTTTGCAAAAAATCAAGGGAAAAGGAAATCGGGTGACGAGGAGAACACGCAGGGTAGAGAAGTACCACACAAGATTTTGGATACGAGTGTTATTATTGATGGACGCATTGCGGATATTTGTCAAACGCGTTTTATAGAGGGGACGGTAGTGATTCCGCAGTTTGTGTTGGAAGAACTTCAGCACATCGCTGACTCCTCAGACGTGTTAAAGCGAAATCGAGGACGTCGTGGGTTGGACATTCTCAACCGAATTCAGAAGGAACTGCCCGTCAATGTTGAAATCTATGAAGGTGATTTTGAAGAGATTCATGAGGTAGATAGCAAACTTGTGAAGCTTGCTAAGCTCACGGACGGGATTGTTGTGACGAATGACTTTAACCTAAATAAAGTTTGTGACTTACAAGGTGTAGCTGTTTTAAACATTAATGACTTAGCAAATGCGGTAAAACCGGTTGTGCTTCCCGGTGAAGAAATTAACGTACAAGTCATCAAAGATGGAAAAGAGCAAAACCAAGGCGTGGCGTATCTAGATGATGGTACGATGATTGTGGTAGAAGAAGGCCGTAATTATATCGGAAAACGGATTGATGTACTCGTGACGAGTGTACTTCAAACATCGGCGGGTCGGATGATCTTTGCTAAACCGAAGCTACTAGAAAAGGTATTGTAGGTATCGATACACTAGTATCACACAAATAAAAAATTCAGGCGCATCACGCTTGAAGGTCTGTAAGGATGAATGTGATGTCATATACAGTTGTCATTCCAGCAGCCGGGAGAGGAACACGGATGGGAGCAGATGAAAATAAGCTGTTCCTTCCTCTTTTGGACAAGCCCATTATTGCTTACACGCTTCAAGTGTTCGAAGGTGACAAAGCATGTGATGGAATTGTTCTTGTTGTAAAGGACGAGGAGCGGGATAGGTTTCTAGAGATTTGTACTACTTATGGAATACAAAAAGTAACTCAGTATGTAGCTGGCGGGAATGAACGTCAAGATAGCGTGATGAAGGGAGTGCGTGCGATTCAAAACACGTCCTCCCTTGTGTTCGTTCATGACGGGGCAAGACCTTTTGTTCGTAGAAAAACGTTAGAAGAACTCGCAGAAAAAGCAACAAATTCAGGAGGCGCGATCGTGGCTGTTCCTGTAAAAGATACGGTCAAAAAGGTGCATGACAACAGGGTAACAGAAACCATAGACCGCGCTTCTTTATGGGCTGTACAAACACCGCAAGCGTTTCAAATCGGCGTGCTCCTGCGCGCTTACGAATGGGCGGTTGAACACAACTTTTTAGGAACAGATGAGGCTTCTGTTGTAGAGCAGCTGGGTGTAGACGTCTGTGTAGTAGAAGGGGACTATGAAAATGTTAAAATGACAACGCAAGAAGATCTGATTTACGGCGCAGCCATTCTTGCAAAACGTCAGGAACAAGAGTCGAAGGAGAAAGGATGAACAATGTGTTTCGGATTGGACAAGGATTTGATGTACATCAATTTGCAGAAGATCGTCCGCTCATACTCGGTGGTATACGCATCCCTTATGAGAAGGGGCTTGCCGGACATTCTGATGCGGATGTATTGCTACACACCATTGCAGACGCATGCTTAGGAGCTATTGGAGAACGCGATATCGGTAAGCATTTTCCGGATACAGATCCTGCATTTAAAGACGCAGACTCCGCTGTGCTTCTAGAGTATGTGTGGAAGCTCGCCCTCGAAAAGGGATTTACACTCGGAAATATTGATAGTACGATAATTGCCCAACAGCCAAAAATGGCGCCGTATGTTGATGAAATGGAAGCGCGTATTGCGGATATTTTGCAAGCTGATGTTGCACAAATTAACGTGAAGGCTACTACCACAGAGAGATTAGGATTTCCCGGACGTGGAGAGGGAATTGCCTCCATGGCGGTTGTCTTACTGATAAAGAAGTAGCGGTGACTTTTTTTGCTAGAGAGTGCATGGTAAGATAAGACGGATAAAAGAATAAGGGGGACCTTTTGATGGCACAAGACATCCGCGTGCGTTATGCACCGAGCCCGACTGGTCATTTACATATTGGAAACGCCCGTACAGCACTGTTTAATTACTTATTTGCCCGTAGTCAAAACGGGAAATTTATAATTCGGATTGAAGACACGGATAAGAAGCGCAACATTGAGGGGGGCGAAGAGAGTCAGCTTCACCATTTAAAGTGGCTTGGTATCGATTGGGACGAGAGTGTGGATGTAGGTGGAGATTATGGGCCGTATCGTCAATCGGAACGGAATAATCGTTATGAGGAATTGTACAAACAACTACTTGAAGAAAAGAAAGCGTATTACTGCTACTGTACCGAAGAAGAGCTAGAAGCGGAGCGGGAAGCACAACAAGCACGTGGGGAAATGCCGCGTTACTCGAACAAGTGTCGCCACTTGTCCGATCAGGAGCAAAGCAAACTACGTGCAGAAGGTCGCAAGCCAAGCGTTCGTTTCCTCGTACCCGCAGGAAAAGTATACCGCTTTGATGATATTGTCAAAGGGGATGTATCGTTCGAAGCAGATGGAATTGGTGACTTTGTCATTGTGAAAAAAGATGGGACACCGACTTACAACTTTGCAGTAGCTGCAGACGATCACGATATGAAGATTTCTCACGTATTGCGAGGCGACGATCATATTTCTAACACACCGAAGCAAATGATGGTGTATGAGGCGTTTGGTTGGGATGTTCCAGTTTTTGGTCACATGACGTTGATCGTGAATGAATCCAGGAAGAAGCTGAGTAAACGGGACGAGTCTATTATCCAATTTATTGAGCAATATAAAGAACTTGGATACTTACCTGATGCCCTTTTTAACTTTATAGCGCTCCTTGGTTGGTCACCAGTGGGAGAAGAGGAGATCTTCAGCCCTTCTCAATTCGTTGAAATTTTCGATCCAGCTCGTCTTTCGCGTTCTCCAGCTCTTTTTGACACACAGAAGCTGACATGGATGAACAATCAATATATGAAAGAGTTGGGCCTAGACAAAGTAGTGGAGTTGGCATTGCCACATTTAGTGAAGGTGGGACGTGTGTCAGAAACTCCATCGGATGAAGAGGCAACGTGGACCCGACAATTGATTGGTTTGTACCAGGAGCAAATGAGCTTCGGTGCGGAAATTGTGGAGCTGTCGGAGTTGTTTTTTAAAGAGCAAATCGAGTATGATGAAGAAGCGAAAGAGGTTCTTTCTGGTGAGCAGGTGCCAGAAGTACTCGCTACTTTTGCGAAGCAGCTAGTAAAGGTAGAAGTGTTTGAAGCGCAAGCGATTAAAAAAGCGATTAAAGCTGTCCAAAAAGAGACGGGTCACAAAGGCAAACAATTGTTCATGCCGATCCGTGTGGCGACAACAGGTCAAACACACGGACCAGAGCTTCCAAATGCTATTGAACTTCTAGGTCAAGAGATTGTGCAAAAGCGATTAGCTGCGGCAACGCAAACCGTGTAAACATTTGACCGATTCGTGAATATAGTAACCAACATAAATAAATGAAAGCTGCTTTCGTATTCTTTGTTGTTTTTACTAAACAGTTATCCCATGATGTGACATACTGCTGTGTTGATTTCCGCTGCAGGCGGACGCTTTCCGCTCCAATCAACGAACAGATAGTGGTTTGCAAGATTCCCTTATTAAGTGTTGAGTTCAGTACAAACAAGGAAATGTATGTGCACTTTTGAAATGCAATCAGTATCTTTCGTACGATGTATTTTCAAAACTAGCGTAGTGTATTTCCGGAGCGATATTTAGCAACATGAATTTGCAGTATGTCGCATCATATAGCTATTGTGCAATGAGACTCCATGAAAAAAGCAACAATCTTTTAGAAAACAGCCTTAATATAAGAACGTTTGACGAAGGAGAAGTACGTAGATGATGCTTTGTAAAGAGAGAACCTCCACCGGCTGAAAGGGGTTCAGAGCCACTCGTATACGGAAATGCACCTTCAGAGTCTCTTCTTGAAACACCTTGTTCTTGGTGAAGTAGGGAGGAGCGGCACCGGCCGTTATCCGATTGGAAAGTAGTAAGAATCTTTGTGGGATTTTTACAAGCAGAGTGGAACCGCGCCATCACGCCTCTGCCCGTCAAAGCACGGGTGGAGGCGTTTTTTGTGTGGAGCCTTTTAGCAGCTTGATTTTATGAAAGTAGAAACATGTTCATACTGAAAAATACAGGAATATGGCAAAGCTTGAAGGAGGGATACTTGTGTGGAGCACGATAAGGGAAGATGTTCAGGCAGTTTTTGAGCGTGACCCTGCAGCACGTCATTTGCTAGAAGTAGTTTTAACATACTCTGGACTTCACGCTATTTGGGCACACCGACTAGCTCATGGACTATTCAAGAGACGGCTCTACTTTTTAGCACGACTCATTTCACAAGTTTCACGGTTTTTTACCGGTATTGAAATTCATCCAGGCGCCAAAATCGGCAAAGGCTTTTTTATAGATCATGGTATGGGTGTTGTCATTGGGGAAACATGTGAGATTGGCGATTACGTGACCGTTTTTCAAGGCGTCACGCTAGGTGGTACTGGGAAAGAAAAGGGAAAGCGTCACCCAACTATTAAGGATCACGCGCTCATTGCGACAGGTGCCAAAGTGTTAGGGTCTATTACGATCGGTACTTATTCAAAAGTAGGAGCGGGTTCTGTCGTGTTAAAGGATGTCCCGTCAAATTGTACGGTGGTAGGAATTCCGGGAAAAGTTGTGATACAGGATGGTGTACGTATTACGGAGAACTTTGACCACTGTAATATGCCAGACCCAGTTCAGGATAAGTTTGTGGAGTTAGAAGCAGAGATTCAACGTTTACAAGAAGAAGTGGCAGTGACAAAGAGAGAGGTAGAAAGGAGTTTGTCAGCTTATGACGATTCAGATGTACAACACATTGACAAGAACAAAAGAGCCGTTTCGTCCGATTGAAGAAGGAAAAGTAAAGATGTACGTATGTGGTCCTACTGTGTACAACTATATTCACATCGGTAATGCACGTCCGGCTATAGTGTTTGATACAGTTCGCAAATATTTAATATATCGAGGGTACGACGTGCAGTTTGTATCGAACTTTACGGATGTGGATGATAAATTAATCCGGGCAGCTAAAGAGATTGGTGAAGACGTGCCTGCTGTAGCCGACCGCTTTATTGCTGCTTATCATGAGGACGTAGGTACACTAGGCTGCACGGTTGCCGATGCCCACCCTCGCGTTATGGAAAACATGGGTATCATCATCGAGTTCATTCAAGCACTCATAGATAAAGACTTTGCCTACGAATCTGGTGGTGACGTGTATTACCGCACACGGAAATTCGATGGATACGGAAAGCTTTCGCACCAATCTATCGATGAGCTTAAGGTAGGGGCTCGTATCGAAGCAGGCGAACAGAAAGAAGACACGCTCGATTTCACTCTATGGAAAGCAGCTAAGGAAGGAGAGATTTCGTGGGAAAGCCCCTGGGGTGAAGGGCGCCCAGGCTGGCACATCGAATGCTCGGCAATGGTGAAGAAATATCTTGGGGATACGATCGACATCCACGCTGGAGGGCAAGATTTGGCGTTTCCTCATCATGAGAATGAGATCGCTCAAACAGAGGCATTGACTGGGAAATCGTTCGCTAACTACTGGTTACACAACGGGTATATCAACATCGACAATGAGAAAATGTCTAAATCACTCGGAAACTTTGTCCTTGTGCATGACATTTTGAAGCATCATGACCCACAAGTGTTACGCTTTTTTATGTTGAGTGTCCATTACCGTCATCCGATTAACTACTCTGAAGCCCTTTTGCAAGATACGAAGCAAGCCTTTGAACGTTTACAAACTGCGTACAGTAATGTTTTGCAACGGTTAGACAGCTCTATAGACTTGGCTGAAGATGCTTCCTATTGGACAGAGAAAATAAATGAATTAGAAAAACGCTTTGTGCTTGAGATGGACGATGACTTTAATACGGCAAATGCCATTTCGGTACTCTTTGACCTTGCAAAACTTGCCAATCTTTATACACGTGAAGACAATACAAACGTGCGTGTATTACAGCAACTCATTCATAAATTCGACGAGTTCACAGGCGTGCTCGGGTTTTCTGTAAAGCGTGTTGAATCACTGTTAGATGAGGAAATTGAAGCGTTGTTGGATGAGCGTGTGCAAGCACGGAAAGATCGCAACTTTGCTCGTGCCGATGAAATTCGTGACCAATTAAAAGGCTTAAACATTTTGCTGGAAGACACCGCACAAGGCACGCGTTGGAAGAGAGGATAATGAGTATGGAATTTTCCACTTCGCTTCCGACTATAGATGCGAAGCAACTGAATGGATTGACGCTAGCTTATATGGGTGACGCTGTTTACGAATGGTACGTGCGTCACCATTTGCTTAGCCATCATACGTACAAGCCTAATATTTTGCATAAAAAGGCAGTGGGCTATGTGTCTGCGAAGGCGCAAGCGACCATCGTTCAACGTTTAAAGAGTGCAGAGGTACTTACGGAGCAAGAGATGGCCGTATATAAGCGAGGGCGCAATACGACGAGTCATACGGTTCCGAAAAACACGTCTGTACAAGTTTACAGAGAAGCGACTGGATTCGAAGCGCTCATTGGCTATCATTATCTACAACAAAATAGCGCAAGATTGCAGGAGTTACTTAAGATGAGCTGTGAATTTATTGAAGATGAGAGGAGGAAATTGTCGTGAAGGCAGGATGGATTTATGGCAAAAATACAGTGTTAGAGGCACTTAGAAAAAATGAAACAGTTGACAAGGTATATGTGGCTGAAGGTGCACAAAGAGGAACGAATCAAACCATTATGAATGCAGCGAAAGACCGGGGAATTCGAGTAGAGGTCGTGCCGAAACAAAAGCTTAACGCTATGACTGATATTCCTCACCAAGGAGTGGCGGCACAAATCGCAGCTTACGAGTATGCAGAGCTAGATGACTTGTTTGCGGTGGCTCAGGAGCGAGGAGAGGATCCCTTTTTCCTCATTTTGGATGAGGTGGAAGATCCGCATAATTTAGGCTCTATGCTTCGGACAGCAGACTGTACTGGGGTACATGGCATTATTATTCCGAAGCGAAGAGCGGTTGGACTTACCGCAACCGTTGCGAAGGCCTCAACAGGAGCTATAGAACACGTCAAAGTCGCTCGCGTGACGAATATAGCTAGAACGATTGAAGAGTTACAGCAATCTGGGGTGTGGATTGCAGGCACAGACGCGACAGGCAATACCGATTTTCGACAAATGGATGGTACGATGCCGCTTGCTCTAGTGATCGGCAGTGAAGGGAAGGGAATGAGTCGCCTCGTACGGGAAAAATGCGATTTTCTCATTTCTTTACCGATGACAGGTCACGTTACGTCATTGAATGCTTCCGTTGCGGGGGCTCTCGTGATGTATGAAGTGTATAGGAAGCGACACCCCGTTGGCTAAGGAAAAAGAAGAGATTTTGCTGGTAGATGGGTACAACATTATCGGCGCTTGGCCTACATTACGGAGTCTGAAGGAAAAAGGATTAGAAGAATCCCGCAATGAACTGATTCAACAAATGACCGAATATCAAGCGTATACAGGACAGCGCGTGATGATCGTTTTTGATGCTTATGGTGTAAAGGGATTAGAGCGAAAAATAAGGTCTGGTCGTGTAGACGTACTATTTACCCGGGAAAAAGAAACCGCTGATGAACGTATTGAAAAGCTGGCGGTAGAGCTCCAATCGATTCGTACACAGGTTTATGTAGCCACGTCAGACTTCACGGAGCAGTGGTCGGTTTTTGGGCAAGGGGCACTACGGAAATCAGCTCGTGAGCTACTTCGAGAAGTGGAAACGATTCAAGGTGGTATTCGCAAAAGTGTCGAGCGAACCCAACGATCAAGACCGCAATCCAAGATCCAACTTAGTAATGAAGTGGCAGAAATTTTCGAAAAGTGGCGAAGAGGAGACCGATAAGCGGTTGACGTTAGAAAATTATGTACAGTATAATAATTCTATCTAGTGCGTTTCGGAGGGATTCTTAGTGCCTATACACATCGAAGGAGAAACGAGCTTGGAAACTATGGAAGATGAGAAAGTCGTGGAGCGTGTGCATGAAGGGGATCACGATGCCTTAGACTACTTGATTCGAAAATACCGCAACTTTGTTCGTGCAAAGGCGCGTTCTTATTTTCTGATTGGTGCAGATAAGGAAGATATCATCCAAGAAGGTATGATTGGCTTATACAAAGCAATACGTGATTTTCAAGGAGACAAGCTTTCGTCGTTCAAAGCATTTGCAGAACTGTGTATTACTCGCCAAATTATTACCGCGATTAAAACCGCCACTCGTCAAAAGCATATCCCTTTAAATTCTTATGTTTCATTGGACAAGCCTATTTACGATGAAGAATCCGACCGAACACTTATGGACGTGTTAACGGGGACGAAGCAATCGGACCCGGAAGAAATTATCATACATCAGGAAGAATTTGATCATATTGAAGTGAAGATGTCTGAGCTCCTTAGTGATCTGGAACAAAAAGTTTTATCACGTTATTTAGACGGCCAGTCCTATCAAGAGATTTCTCATGAGTTAGACCGTCACGTGAAATCGATTGATAACGCACTACAACGGGTGAAGAGAAAACTAGAGCGGTACTTGGAAGTCAGAGAAGTAGTCAGGTAGTCGTTGTGCAGCACAACCGCGACCGTTCGGTATAGGTTGTTCTATGTGTCTTACGTAATGTGCGACTTCATTCCTGTTTTCTAGTCTCATTGACAGGGTTGTACGTGCGTGATAAAGTTTACTAGACGTAGACCCTACAGATGGGGATGAGAAAAATATGCGCAAGAAAGTAACGTTAGCGTGCAGCGACTGTGGTTCACGGAATTACTCTACTGAACAACGTCGAGATGCAACCGAACGTCTTGAGATAAAAAAGTATTGCAAAACGTGTAGCGCTCACACTATGCACCGTACTACAAAGTAACGCAATTTGTAAAGCTGGAGGGTCTTTTCATGCAACGCATCGTCGGTTTCTTTCAAGGTGTCGGCCGTGAGATGGGAAAGGTAAGCTGGCCTAAACGGAAAGAGCTTACTCGTTACACCATCACCGTATTAGCGACAGTTATTATTATGACTTTATTCTTTTCGGTTCTTGACATTGGATTTACTGCACTATTTGACACGATTCGCTGAATAGCGTGACGCTTGTTATGGAATAATGGTAAAGCATACCAACAAATAAAGCCCGTTTAACGGGTTTTTTCATTGTGTAAACATTTTACCTAATAGAATGAGATACAGCAGATGTTGTTACATTAAGGGAGGGAAGGAACACGTGGAGAAAAATTGGTACGTAGTACACACCTACTCAGGTTACGAAAACAAGGTGAAAATGAACCTGGAGAAGCGAGTAGAGTCTATGGGGATGCAGGACAAGATTTTTCGTGTTGTTGTTCCAGAAGAAGAAGAGACAGATGTGAAGAACGGTAAGAAAAAAACGACTATGAAAAAGACATTTCCAGGTTATGTACTTGTGGAAATTGTTATGACAGATGATTCATGGTATGTAGTTCGTAACACGCCTGGTGTTACTGGATTTGTTGGTTCTTCAGGATCAGGCTCGAAACCAACACCACTATTGCCGGAAGAGGTAGAAACTATTCTTCGTCGCATGGGAATGAACGAAAAACGTGTTGGAATTCAGTTTGAACTTGGGGAGTCTGTGAAAGTACAAGAAGGTCCTTTTGCTAACTTCACAGGGTCAGTGGAAGATGTTGATTCTGACAAAGGAAAAGTAAAAGTGCTCGTTAATATGTTCGGGCGTGATACCCCTGTCGAGCTGAACTTTGATCAGGTTGCAAAAATCTAACTTATAACAACTTGAAAACATCATGAAAAAATGGTACTATTTTTTAGGTCAGTATGTCTTGGACTAGGGACATCACTGGAAACTGCCTATTACACGACACGTTAAAGGTATATTGAGTGGGAGGGGCGACTTTAGCTCCTATGACCACATCACGGACTTAAGGAGGTGTGTCTCGTGGCTAAAAAAGTTATTAAAGTTGTGAAGCTCCAAATCCCAGCAGGGAAAGCGAATCCAGCTCCACCGGTAGGTCCAGCTCTAGGTCAAGCGGGTGTAAACATTATGGGATTCTGTAAGGAGTTCAACGCACGTACAGCAGAACAAGCTGGTCTTATTATTCCTGTAGAAATTACGGTATTTGAAGACCGTTCTTTTACATTCGTAACAAAAACGCCACCGGCTGCCGTTCTACTTAAGAAAGCAGCAGGAATTGAATCCGGTTCAGGCGAACCGAATCGTAATAAAGTCGCGACTGTCAAGCGTGACAAAGTACGCGAAATCGCGGAAACAAAAATGCCTGACCTGAATGCTGCCGATGTAGAAGCAGCGATGCGTATGGTTGAAGGTACTGCCCGCAGCATGGGGATTGTTATCGAAGACTAATGCGTATAGTTTGACTAAGGTTGCGATTGTGAGTCCACGCTCGCAACCTTTTTCGTGGGAGGTATAATCCGTTACAACCACAATGAGGAGGATATAAGAATGGCTAAAAGAGGTAAACAATATCAAGAAGCGTTGAAGCTAATTGATCGTTCAAAACATTATGATGTACAAGAAGCAATTGATCTAGTGAAGAAAACAACGTTCACAAAGTTTGACGCTACCGTTGAGGTTGCGTTCCGTCTAGGTGTTGATCCGAAAAAAGCGGATCAGCAAATTCGTGGAGCGGTTGTTTTACCAAATGGTACAGGTAAAACTCAAAAAGTACTTGTTTTTGCTAAAGGCGAAAAGCTAAAAGAAGCGGAAGCGGCGGGCGCTGACTATGTTGGTGACAGCGAATATATAAACAAAATCAGCCAAGGTTGGTTTGACTTTGACGTAATCGTAGCTACTCCAGATATGATGGGTGAAGTCGGTAAGCTTGGCCGTGTACTCGGACCAAAAGGTTTAATGCCAAACCCTAAAACGGGTACTGTTACATTTGACGTTGAAAAAGCAGTAAAAGATATTAAAGCAGGGAAAGTTGAGTACCGTGTTGAAAAGGCAGGGAATATTCATGTTCCTATCGGTAAAGCTTCTTTTGACACAGCTAAACTCATTGAAAACTTCACAACAATGTATGAAACGTTGTTGAAAGCGAAGCCTGCAGCTGCAAAAGGAACTTATATGCGGAATGTGTCTGTCACTTCAACGATGGGCCCTGGTGTGAAAGTAGATCCTTCTAGCTTCGGAGTAAAACAATAAACAAACACTTGACAACAAGGTGTTACTTTGTGTAAAGTAAATCTTGTTGAAATTCAATACGAAACATTTGTGCCGTAGACAGTAGGAGTGACATGTCACTTAATGTCCTGCCGAGGTATGTGAGTCATATACGTTGCAAGAGGGACTCGATTCTCTTGCTTGTGCCTCCATGTCTACTTAGGGCGTGGAGGCTTTTCTATGGTATGAATGTTGGATCATGAAGATACAGGAGGTGTCAGGATGTCCAGCGTTCTTGAGCAAAAGAAACAGATCGTTCAAGAAATTACAGAAAAATTCCAAGCGAGCCCATCTACTATTATCGTGGATTACCGTGGACTTAACGTGTCAGAAGTAACTGAACTTCGTAAGCAACTTCGCGAAGCAGGTATCGACTTCAAAGTGTACAAAAACTCAATGACTCGTCGTGCGGTAGAAGCTGCTGGTTTAACGGGGTTGAACGACGCACTTACTGGACCAAACGCAATCGCATTTGGTGTAGAAGATGTCGTTGCTCCAGCAAAGATTTTAAATACCTTTGCAAAAAAACACGATGCGCTTGAAATTAAAGCCGGTGTTATTGAGGGGAACATTGCTTCGGTCGAAGAAGTGAAGGCGTTAGCGGAACTTCCATCACGCGAAGGTCTACTTTCTATGCTTCTTTCTGTACTTCAAGCACCGGTTCGAAATTTTGCCCTTGCAACAAAAGCAGTGGCAGATCAAAAAGAAGAAGGCGCGTAAGACGCACTTTCTATCTGATGTTACAGCCTAGCTGTAGTTATGCATAAACCAACTTTTAAGGAGGAAAACTCTCATGTCTAAAGAACAAATCATTGAACAGATTAAAGAAATGACCGTTCTTGAATTGAACGATCTTGTAAAAGCAATCGAAGAAGAATTTGGTGTAACAGCTGCAGCTCCTGTAGCGGTTGCTGGTGCTGCTGGTGGCGAGGCTGCTGAAGAACAAACTGAATTCGACCTCGTACTTACAGGCCCTGGTAGCCAAAAAATTAAAGTTATCAAAGTGGTTCGCGAAATCACTGGTCTTGGACTTAAAGAAGCGAAAGAACTCGTTGACAACACTCCAAAACCGCTTAAAGAAGGTATCGCGAAAGAAGAAGCTGAAGAACTTAAAGCGAAACTTGAAGAAGTTGGCGCTGACGTCGAAGTTAAGTAATCATCTTCTGACGACACAGGAAAGCTCGCTATTAACTAGCGAGCTTTCTTTCGCTTTATCCCCATAAAGTTCTCCTTGTAAATTCTTCAGTATTTTTTACGGTAGGGAGGCACCTAAAGTTGAGTCAACACTATTTTGAAAGAAATCCAGCTTCATCGCATAAACGTGAACAGTGGTCATCTACTTTGCGTGGGCACACTTTTCGGTTTATAACAGATAGTGGTGTGTTCTCAAAGGGTGAAGTTGATTTTGGAACACGTGTACTGCTTTCTCGAATAAATGTAGCGCAACTAAGTGATGGTGGCCCTCTGTTAGATGTGGGTTGTGGTTATGGACCCATAGGGCTGGCGCTGGCTAGAGAGCTTCCAGACCGAATCGTGCACATGGTCGACGTTAACGAACGGGCGCTTTGTTTAGCAAAAGAAAATGCAGAACTGAATTCGGTTTCCAATGTACAAATTTACGAAAGTGACGCAGGTTCTCGTGTTACCGAAAGAGGTTTTGAGCTCGTAGTGACCAATCCCCCAATTCGAGCGGGTAAAGAAGTGGTGCACCGAATTTATGAAGATGCCCATCAGCTCCTGTCTCCTAAAGGTACACTTTGGGTAGTGATCCAAAAAAAGCAAGGGGCACCGTCTACCTTGAAAAAGCTAGAACAACTTTTTAGTTCTGTAGATACAGTACACAAGGAGAAAGGTTACTATATTATTTGTGCATGGAAATAGTCTTCTTCTATTAGGGATCTAATGCTCTTATTTCGGTATAGCGCTTATAAATCAAGGGTAGCGCTCTTATCTCTGGAATATCGCTCACATGGTGTAGTTTCCGAAACTTGTAAAAACTTGTCGAAATCAAGACTTGAATTTTTTTGATGTTTATGGTTCGAAGGATTGACCGCCTACTAGCGCTATGCTATTATTAAAAAATGCCAAACTGCCATTGTTGTGTAGACTGTATGTAAATCTTAAATCTTAAATAAGTGGCAGGTCAAAAGAAATGGCGATTTTTAGTATATGACGTATAGCCACGGATTAACCTGGAAAAGATAACAAAATACTAGCTGGTTTCTGAGGAAATTGTGGTTTTAGTCTAAAACCCTTTTTCTTTTTGCCTTTCACAGCTTAAGGTCGTTCCTAGTTGTGGGGTTCAATAGATTCCGAATACGTGTGATATGAGGGGTGAAACAGTTGACAGGTCAACTAGTTCAATACGGACGACACCGCCAACGCAAAAGCTTTGCTCGCATTAGCGAAGTGCTCGAGTTGCCGAACCTTGTCGAGATACAAACTGCTTCATATGAGTGGTTTTTAGATGAGGGTGTTAGAGAAATGTTCCAAGATATTTCTCCAATAGAAGATTTCACAGGGAATTTATCACTTGAATTTATTGATTATAGTTTAGGTGATCCAAAGTATCCTGTCGATGAGGCAAAAGAACGTGATGTGACTTATTCAGCGCCTTTGCGTGTAAAAGTACGTCTTATTAACAAAGAAACAGGTGAAGTGAAAGACCAAGAAGTGTTCATGGGCGATTTCCCTCTCATGACAGATACAGGAACGTTTGTGATCAACGGAGCTGAACGTGTCATCGTTTCCCAGCTCGTACGTTCCCCTAGTGTTTATTATAACCAAAAGCTTGATAAGAACGGAAAAAGAGGGTATACAGCAACGGTTATTCCGAATCGTGGGGCTTGGCTTGAATACGAAACGGATGCAAAAGACGTAGTTCATGTGCGTATCGACCGTACAAGAAAGATGCCCGTATCCGTTCTTTTGCGTGCGTTAGGTTTTGGAAGTGACCAAGAGATTCTTGATTTAGTCGGGGACAATGAATACATTCGTAATACGCTTGAAAAAGACAACACTGAGAGTACGGAAAAAGCGCTATTAGAAATTTATGAGCGCCTTCGTCCTGGAGAACCGCCAACGGTTGAAAACGCTAAAAGTTTACTTGTCTCTCGTTTCTTTGATCCAAAGCGTTATGACCTTGCCAATGTAGGTCGCTACAAAATGAATAAAAAGCTTCATATTAAGAATCGTTTATTTAACCAACGTGTAGCTGAAACGTTAGCTGACCCAGAAACAGGGGAAATCCTTGTAGAAGAAGGGACGACGCTTGATCGTCGTACGTTGGATAAACTACTTCCGTACTTAGAACAAGGAATTGGTTTCAAGAGTTTTACGCCAAACGGCGGAGTGCTTGAAGACGATATGATTGTTCAGTCTATTAAAATCTATGCGCCAAATGACGAAGGTGAGAAAATCATCAATGTCATAGGTAATGGATCTGTAGATATAGCGCAAAAGCATATTACGCCTGCTGATATTGTCGCGTCCATTAGTTATTTCTTCAACCTACTACACGGTGTTGGAGATAAAGACGACATTGACCATCTCGGAAACCGTCGCTTGCGTTCTGTTGGTGAGCTTCTGCAAAACCAATTCCGCATTGGGCTTTCTCGTATGGAGCGTGTCGTTCGTGAACGTATGTCCATTCAAGATACTGCAACGCTTACACCGCAACAATTGATTAATATTCGACCTGTAATTGCGTCGATTAAAGAATTTTTCGGAAGCTCGCAGCTGTCACAATTTATGGACCAAACAAATCCTTTAGCTGAGTTAACTCATAAACGTCGTCTTTCAGCGCTTGGACCTGGTGGTTTAACGCGTGAACGTGCTGGATTTGAAGTGCGTGACGTTCATTACTCTCACTACGGTCGTATGTGTCCGATTGAGACGCCTGAGGGACCTAATATCGGCTTGATCAACTCCCTATCTTCCTTTGCAAAAGTAAATCGTTTCGGGTTTATTGAGGCGCCGTATCGTCGTGTTGATCCGGAAACAGGGATGGTTACAGAGCGGATCGATTATTTAACAGCCGACGAAGAGGACAACTATGTCGTGGCTCAAGCGAATGCACGACTTGGTGATGACGGCTCATTTATTGACGACGAAGTGATTGCGCGTTTTCGTGGTGAGAACACCGTTGTGAAACGTGAGCGGATCGATTATATGGACGTTTCACCTAAGCAAGTTGTGTCTGCTGCAACTGCATGCATTCCGTTTTTAGAGAATGATGACTCGAACCGTGCCTTAATGGGTGCGAACATGCAACGCCAGGCAGTACCGCTTCTCCAGCCAGAAGCACCGCTTGTTGGAACAGGAATGGAGCACGTGTCTGCCAAAGACTCTGGTGCTGCCGTAACCGCCAAACATGAAGGTATTGTTGAACACGTCGAAGCCAAGCAGGTGTGGGTACGCCGTATTAGTGAGATCGACGGCAAAGAAGTTCAAGGCGATCTCGATAAATATCGTCTACAGAAGTTTATTCGTTCGAACCAAGGAACTTGCTACAACCAGCGTCCAATTGTCTCTATTGGTGATCGGGTAGAAAAAGGAGAAATCCTTGCTGATGGTCCATCTATGGAGGTAGGAGAGCTTGCTCTGGGTCGTAACGTATTAGTTGGTTTCATGACTTGGGACGGTTACAACTACGAGGATGCTATCATCATGAGCGAAAGACTCGTTAAAGATGATGTGTACACTTCGGTGCACATTGAAGAATACGAGCAAGAAGCGCGTGATACGAAGCTTGGGCCGGAGGAAATCACACGTGATATTCCGAATGTCGGGGAAGACGCTCTTCGTAATTTAGATGAACGTGGAATTATTCGCATTGGTGCGGAAGTGAAGGACGGCGATTTGCTAGCAGGAAAAGTAACACCAAAAGGGGTTACTGAATTGACAGCAGAAGAGCGCCTCTTACATGCAATCTTCGGAGAGAAGGCGCGCGAAGTACGTGATACATCACTACGTGTACCACACGGTGGTGGCGGTATCGTTCATGATGTGAAAGTGTTTAATCGAGAAGATGGTGATGAACTCCCGCCGGGTGTAAACCAATTAGTTCGTGCGTATATCGTGCAAAAACGGAAGATTTCTGAAGGAGATAAAATGGCAGGTCGCCACGGAAATAAAGGGGTAATCTCCCGCATTCTCCCTGAAGAAGACATGCCGTTTCTGCCAGATGGTACGCCGATTGATATTATGTTAAACCCACTTGGTGTTCCTTCCCGTATGAATATCGGGCAAGTGTTGGAGCTTCACCTCGGAATGGCTGCACGTCAACTTGGCATCCATGTCGCATCTCCAGTTTTTGATGGTGCCCGTGAGGAAGACGTTTGGTCTACGATTGAGGAAGCAGGCATGGCTCGTGATGCGAAAACGGTTTTATACGATGGTCGAACAGGTGAACCATTCGATAACCGTGTTTCTGTCGGAGTGATGTACATGATTAAGTTGGCGCACATGGTTGATGATAAACTCCATGCACGCTCGACGGGTCCTTACTCGCTCGTTACACAACAACCACTTGGAGGGAAAGCGCAGTTTGGCGGACAGCGTTTTGGAGAGATGGAAGTATGGGCACTCGAAGCCTACGGTGCAGCTTACACACTTCAAGAAATCCTCACTGTAAAATCTGACGATGTGGTTGGACGTGTGAAAACATACGAAGCTATTGTTAAAGGAGACAACGTTCCTGAGCCAGGTGTTCCGGAATCGTTCAAGGTCTTGATTAAAGAACTTCAAAGTTTAGGAATGGACGTCAAAATCTTGTCCGGTGATGATCAGGAAATTGAAATGCGCGAACTTGATGATGAGGAAGAAGCACAGCAGGCGGAATCGCTGACAGTCTCAGAGGAAAGTGCGGAAATAGAAAAAGTCGGCTCAAGTGAATAAAGACCAAAGTAGATAGTCTAGAACCTTCAGCCCGAATAGAAACGCTTGTCAGTCGAGGGCTCACAACGATGTGAGTTTCTCGGCGTTGCACCAAGATCGGTGCATATTTAGTTGAGCTTCTTTTAAAAGGGAGCTAGCAGGCTTGAAGATATAAGGGAAAACCTGAGACGAAAAAGGGAGGTAGACCCCTTGTTGGATGTCAACAATTTTGAATATATGAAGATTGGCCTCGCATCACCCGACAAGATCCGCTCATGGTCTTTCGGGGAGGTCAAAAAACCCGAAACTATTAACTACCGAACGTTGAAGCCAGAAAAAGATGGTTTATTTTGCGAACGAATTTTCGGACCGCAAAAGGACTGGGAATGTCATTGTGGAAAATACAAGCGCGTCCGATACAAAGGTGTCGTTTGTGACCGTTGTGGTGTTGAAGTAACACGTGCCAAAGTGCGTCGCGATCGAATGGGGCATATAGAACTAGCAGCACCCGTTAGTCACATTTGGTACTTTAAAGGGATTCCAAGCCGGATGGGTCTTGTGCTCGATATGTCACCGCGTGCACTGGAAGAGATTATTTATTTTGCGTCGTACGTTGTAACAGAGTCTGGAGACACCGCGCTTGATAAGAAGCAACTTCTCTCTGAAAAAGAGTATCGTGCGTATCGCGAAAAGTACGGAACGAAATTCCAAGCGTCAATGGGAGCTGAAGCGATTCGTAAGCTTCTTCAAGACATTGATTTGAATAAAGAAGCAGAGGCGTTAAAGGAAGAGTTGAAAACGGCGCAAGGACAACGGCGTACACGTGCCATTAAGCGTTTGGAAGTCGTCGAAGCATTCCGGTATTCTGGGAATGAACCTTCTTGGATGATCCTTGATGTTCTTCCGGTTATTCCTCCAGAGCTCCGTCCGATGGTACAGCTAGATGGTGGACGCTTTGCTACATCTGACTTAAACGACTTGTATCGCCGCGTCATTAACCGGAACAACCGGTTAAAGCGTTTGCTTGACCTTGGTGCTCCGAGCATCATCGTTCAAAATGAAAAGCGGATGCTACAAGAAGCAGTGGATGCACTTGTTGACAACGGTCGTCGAGGTCGTCCGGTAACAGGGCCAGGAAACCGTCCATTGAAATCTCTTTCTCACATGCTGAAAGGGAAGCAAGGACGATTCCGCCAAAACTTGCTTGGTAAGCGTGTTGACTATTCTGGTCGTTCCGTTATCGTTGTAGGACCGAACTTAAAAATGTATCAATGCGGATTACCGAAAGAAATGGCTCTAGAACTGTTCAAGCCGTTCGTCATGAAGGAATTGGTAGGACGTGGATTAGCGCATAATATCAAATCCGCAAAACGAAAAATTGAACGCGTTCACCCAGAAGTTTGGGACGTGTTGGAAGATGTGATTAAAGAGCATCCGGTTCTATTAAACCGTGCCCCAACACTTCATAGACTTGGCATTCAGGCGTTCGAACCGACACTCGTAGAAGGTAGAGCTATTCGATTGCACCCACTTGTTTGTACGGCATACAACGCGGATTTTGACGGAGACCAAATGGCAGTTCACGTTCCACTTTCTGTAGAAGCACAAGCAGAAGCTCGTCTCCTCATGCTAGCGGCGCAAAACATCTTGAACCCGAAAGATGGAAAGCCAGTAGTTACACCGTCACAGGATATGGTTTTAGGGAACTATTATTTATCGCTTGAGCGTAAGGATGCCATCGGAGAAGGAATGATCCTAAAAGATACAAACGAAGCGCTCATTGCTTACCAAAATGGTTATGTACATTTGCACACTCGTGTAGCTGTTCATGCGGGAGCCCTGCAAAATCAAACCTTTACAGAAGAGCAAAACAGCAAGCTGTTGCTAACTACTATTGGAAAGATGATTTTTAACGAAATTTTGCCGGAAACATTCCCGTATTTGAATGAACCAACACAAGACAACTTAGAGGTTGGCACGCCGAGTAACTACTTCGTAGACGCAACGACAAATGTGGCGGAGGAATTTGCTTCCCGTGAAACTCTCAAACCGTTTAATAAGAAATATCTAGGAAATATCATCGCAGAAGTGTTTAAGCGTCATCACATTTCTGAGACATCTAAAATGTTGGATCGTATGAAGGATCTAGGGTTCAAATTCTCTACAAAAGCAGGTATTACGGTAGGTATTAGTGATATTGTTGTTCTTTCAGAGAAAGAAGCAATTCTTCATGAAGCACAGTCAAAAGTTGATAACGTACTAAAGCAATTCCGTCGAGGTCTCATCACGGAAGAAGAACGGTACGACCGTGTCATCTCCATATGGAGCCAGTCCAAAGACACCATCCAAGGAAAGCTTATGGAAACATTGGATAGCTTGAATCCAATCTTCATGATGAGTGACTCTGGTGCCCGTGGTAACGCATCAAACTTTACACAGCTCGCGGGTATGCGTGGATTGATGGCCAACCCGGCTGGTCGTATTATTGAACTTCCTATTAAGTCTTCTTTCCGTGAAGGATTGACAGTGCTTGAATACTTTATTTCTACACATGGTGCACGTAAAGGTCTGGCTGATACTGCCTTAAAGACTGCTGACTCTGGTTACTTAACACGTCGTCTTGTTGACGTTGCACAGGATGTTATCGTCCGAGAAGATGATTGTGGTACCGATAAAGGCTTCTTAGTTGGTGCCATTCAAGAAGGATCAGAAACAATCGAACCTTTGGATGAACGTCTGGTTGGACGCCACGCTCGTAAGAAGATTAAACATCCAGAAACAAACGAGATCATGGTCGAAGAAAATGGCCTCATTACAGAGGATTTAGCTAAACAAATAGTCGATGCTGGTATTGAGGAAGTTTGGATTCGCTCGGCATTTACGTGTGATACTCGTCACGGGGTTTGCCGTAGATGTTATGGACGTAACTTAGCGACTGGTCAAGAGGTTGAAGTAGGTGAAGCGGTTGGAACGATCGCTGCACAATCTATCGGAGAACCGGGAACACAGCTAACTATGCGTACGTTCCATACTGGTGGGGTTGCTGGAGACGATATTACACAAGGTCTTCCGCGTATCCAAGAGCTCTTTGAAGCGCGGAATCCGAAAGGGCAAGCAGTGATCTCTGAAATCGGGGGTATAGTGACTGCTATTACCGAAGGCCGTGATCGTCAACAAGAGATTGTCGTTCAAGGTGAGGTAGAATCACGCTCCTATACGACACCTTACACAGCTCGGTTAAAAGTGGCTGTAAATGATGAGGTGAAACGCGGTCAAGAGCTGACAGAAGGCTCAATTGATCCGAAAGAACTTCTTCGTATTCGTGACGTTCGTTCTGTACAAGAATACCTCCTTCGTGAAGTACAAAAAGTGTATCGCATGCAAGGGGTTGAAATTGGTGATAAACACGTAGAGGTTATGGTTCGCCAAATGATGCGTAAAGTACGTGTTATGGACGCAGGAGAAACAAATGTCTTGCCGGGCACCTTACTAGAGCTACACCAATTTACAGAAGCAAACGAGCAGGCGCTTCTCAAAGGGAAGAATCCTGCAACAGGCCGTCCACTAATACTGGGTATTACGAAGGCATCTCTTGAAACAGATTCCTTCCTCTCTGCTGCATCATTCCAAGAGACAACTCGTGTTTTGACAGATGCAGCAATTAAAGGAAAGCGCGATGAACTTCTCGGTTTGAAAGAAAATGTTATTATCGGAAAGCTTATTCCTGCGGGTACGGGAATGCAACGCTACCGAAAGTCAACGCCGAAAATTGTCGACGAACAAGTTGAAGAGGTCGAAGAGACGGTTTCTGTAGAATAACAAATATGTCTTTTTCGTTGGGCTAGCGCTTGTATGGCTAGCCCCATGAAGAAGGTAATAAAATAAGTTTGACTATGAAAAAACCGCTAGAAGTCTTGTTGACATCACATTTCCAAAGTGATATGATATCCAAGGTGTTTCAACAATACTAGATAAGGATTTGTGATTCGAACGCAA
This sequence comes from Bacillus fonticola, assembly GCF_012955605.1. Lineage (GTDB taxonomy): Bacteria > Bacillota > Bacilli > Bacillales > JC228 > Bacillus_CG > Bacillus_CG fonticola. Next base: position 71,549 of record NZ_CP052135.1, read on the forward strand.
ATTCTTGATCTTTTCTTTTATCCGAAAATGAGCCACCTGGATGTGTGGGCTTACATGATCAACTTTGAAAGGAGGAACATCAATATGCCAACTATTAATCAACTTGTGCGCAAGCCGCGTAAATCAAAAGCTGAAAAGTCCGATTCTCCGGCTTTAAATAAAGGGTATAACAGCTTTAAGAAAGCTCAAACAAACCTTTCTTCTCCGCAAAAACGTGGGGTATGTACTCGTGTAGGTACAATGACACCGAAGAAGCCGAACTCAGCACTTCGTAAATACGCTCGTGTACGTTTGACAAACCAGATTGAAGTGACAGCTTACATTCCTGGTATCGGTCATAATTTACAAGAGCACAGTGTTGTACTTATCCGTGGTGGACGTGTAAAAGACTTACCGGGAGTACGTTATCACATTGTTCGTGGTGCATTAGATACTGCTGGTGTTGACGGTCGTATGCAAGGTCGTTCTAAATACGGTACAAAACGTCCGAAGAAAAAATAATTTCAAATAAATAATATAACCACTCGTGAAAGGAGGAACTATATAATGCCTCGTAAAGGACCTGTCGCAAAACGTGACGTATTACCAGATCCTATTTATAATTCTAAGCTTGTTACTCGTCTCATCAATAAAATGATGGTTGACGGAAAAAGAGGGACATCACAAAAGATCCTCTATAAAGCCTTTGACCTTGTTCAAGAACGTACAGGTAAAGACCCTATGGAAGTTTTCGATCAAGCGTTAAAGAATGTCATGCCAGTTCTTGAAGTGCGCGCTCGCCGTGTCGGTGGTGCGAACTACCAAGTGCCGGTTGAAGTCCGCCCAGACCGTCGTACAACTCTTGGTTTGCGTTGGATGGTGAACTATGCTCGTCTTCGTGGTGAACACACTATGGAAGAGCGATTGGCAAATGAAATTCTTGATGCTGCTAACAACACAGGTACAGCAGTGAAAAAACGTGAAGATACTCACAAAATGGCTGAAGCGAACAAAGCATTCGCTCACTATCGTTGGTAATCCACTCGCGTCTCTCTACTATTTCACATTCACACAAGGAAGGAGAAAGACGATATGCCTAGAGAGTTCTCCTTAGACAAGACTCGTAATATCGGGATCATGGCTCACATCGATGCCGGTAAGACGACTGCGACTGAGCGTATCCTTTTCTATACTGGACGTATTCACAAGATTGGGGAAACTCATGAAGGTGCGTCTCAAATGGACTGGATGGAGCAGGAGCAAGAGCGTGGAATTACGATTACTTCTGCTGCTACAACAGCACAATGGAAAGGTCATCGTGTAAACATCATCGATACACCAGGACACGTGGACTTCACTGTTGAAGTTGAGCGTTCCCTCCGTGTACTTGATGGTGCGGTAGCTGTACTTGATGCTCAATCTGGAGTAGAGCCACAAACTGAAACAGTTTGGCGTCAAGCAACAACATACCACGTCCCACGTATCGTGTTCGTTAATAAGATGGACAAGATCGGTGCGGACTTCCTTTATTCAACCAAAACTCTTCACGAGCGCCTACAAGCGAATGCGCACCCGATCCAATTACCGATCGGTGCAGAGGACGACTTCGAAGGAATTATCGACCTTGTTGACATGGTTGCTTATTTCTACGAAGACGATCTCGGAACTCGTTCTGATGCTCGCGAAATTCCTGCTGAGTACAAAGATCAAGCTGAAGAGTACCGTGCTAGCTTAATTGAAGCAGTAGCGGAACTTGATGAAGAATTGATGATGAAGTACTTAGAAGGTGAAGAGCTTACTAAGGAAGAAATTAAAGCTGCTATTCGTAAAGGGACATGTGACGTAGAGTTCTACCCAGTTATCTGTGGTTCTGCGTTCAAAAACAAAGGTGTTCAGTTGATGCTAGACGCGGTTCTAGACTATCTTCCAGCACCGACTGATGTTCCAGCAATTAAAGGTGTTCTCCTTGACTCTGAAGAAGAGCAAACACGTGAATCTTCAGACGAAGGTCCATTCGCTGCTCTTGCGTTCAAAGTGATGACAGACCCTTACGTTGGGAAGCTTACATTCTTCCGTGTATACTCTGGTACACTCGATTCAGGTTCTTACGTTCTTAACTCTACTAAAGAGAAGCGTGAGCGTGTAGGACGTATTCTTCAAATGCACGCGAATTCTCGTGAAGAGATTTCAACTGTATATTCTGGTGACATCGCAGCAGGTGTAGGTTTGAAACAAACAAGCACAGGGGATACTCTTTGTGATGAAAAGAACCCAATCATTCTTGAATCAATGGAATTCCCTGAGCCGGTTATTTCCGTGGCGATCGAACCGAAATCAAAAGCTGACCAAGACAAAATGTCTACAGCTCTTGGAAAACTTCAAGAAGAGGACCCAACATTCCGTGCGCATACTGACCAAGAAACAGGTCAAACGATCATCGCTGGAATGGGTGAGCTTCACTTAGATATCATCGTGGATCGTATGAAGCGTGAATTTAAGGTAGAGGCAAACGTTGGTGCACCTCAAGTATCTTACCGTGAAACATTCCGTGCCTCTGCACAGGTTGAAGGTAAATTCGTACGCCAATCTGGTGGTCGTGGACAATTCGGACACGTTTGGATTGAATTCAGCCCTAATGAAGAAGGTAAAGGCTTTGAGTTTGAAAACGGTATCGTTGGTGGGGTTGTTCCGCGTGAATATGTCCCAGCTGTTCAACAAGGTCTTCAAGATGCAATGGGTAACGGTGTATTAGCTGGATATCCACTTATCGACGTGAAGGCTCGTCTTTTTGACGGTTCCTACCATGATGTTGACTCGAATGAAATGGCGTTTAAAATTGCCGCTTCTATGGCATTGAAAAACGCAGTTTCAAAATGTCAGCCGGTTATTCTCGAGCCATTGATGAAAGTAGAAGTTGTTATCCCTGAGGAATATCTCGGAGACATTATGGGTGACATTACTTCTCGTCGTGGTCGCGTAGAAGGAATGGAAGCACGTGGTAACGCTCAAGTTGTTCGTGCATTTGTTCCACTTTCAGAGATGTTTGGATATGCAACGAGCCTTCGTTCTAATACGCAAGGTCGTGGAACGTATTCTATGCACTTTGATCACTACGAAGAGTTACCGAAATCTCTTTCTGAAGAGATTATCAAAAAAAATAGCGGTCAGTAATTGATTTTATCCGCTTGTTCAAGTATAACTTTTACTGTGAGCTTGGTAGCTAAGAGAGACGTTGTACCGTACTCTCTTAGTCCCATATAAAAAAACTATACTTATGAAAATATAAAGGAGGACTTCCTAATGTCTAAAGAAAAATTCGATCGTTCGAAGCCCCATGTGAACATTGGTACTATTGGCCACGTTGACCATGGTAAAACAACTCTAACTGCTGCTATCACAACTGTTCTTCATAAGAAATCTGGTTCTGGTACTGCAATGGCATATGACCAAATTGATGGTGCCCCTGAAGAGCGTGAGCGTGGAATCACTATTTCTACTGCACACGTTGAGTACGAAACAGCTAACCGTCACTATGCACACGTTGACTGCCCAGGACACGCTGACTATGTTAAAAACATGATTACGGGTGCTGCACAAATGGACGGCGGAATCTTAGTAGTATCTGCTTCTGATGGTCCAATGCCACAAACTCGTGAGCACATCCTTCTTTCTCGTCAAGTAGGTGTACCTTACCTAGTTGTATTCATGAACAAATGCGACATGGTTGACGACGAAGAGCTTCTTGAGCTAGTTGAAATGGAAGTGCGTGACCTTCTTTCTGAGTATGACTTCCCTGGTGATGACATTCCAGTAATTAAAGGTTCTGCCTTGAAAGCACTTGAAGGTGACGCTAGTTGGGAAGAAAAAATCTTTGAATTAATGGACGCTGTTGATGAGTACATTCCATCTCCAGAGCGTGACACGGACAAACCATTCATGATGCCAGTTGAGGACGTATTCTCAATCACTGGACGTGGAACAGTTGCTACAGGTCGTGTTGAGCGTGGACAAGTAAAAGTTGGGGACACAATTGATATCATTGGATTAACTGAAGAGCCTAAAAGCACAACAGTTACTGGTGTTGAGATGTTCCGTAAACTCCTTGACTATGCAGAAGCTGGAGACAACATTGGAGCATTGCTTCGTGGTGTTGCTCGTGACGATATCCAACGTGGTCAAGTACTTGCTAAGCCAGGTTCAATTACACCACACACTAAGTTCAAAGCGGAAGTTTACGTTCTTTCTAAAGAAGAGGGCGGACGTCATACTCCGTTCTTCTCTAATTATCGTCCGCAATTCTACTTCCGTACAACAGACGTAACAGGTATTTGCGCACTTCCAGAAGGCGTTGAGATGGTTATGCCTGGAGACAACATTGAAATGACTGTAGAATTGATTGCTCCAATCGCGATTGAAGATGGTACTAAATTCTCTATCCGTGAGGGTGGACGTACTGTAGGCGCTGGCGTTGTGGCGAAAATTGATCAATAAGATTACTCGATGATCTATAGACAGACCTCTAGTTTGAATGGGGGTCTGTTTTTTTGTGTTCATAAGGAAATAACCGCAAACGTCCACCAGAGTCGTGCCCCTTTTTACAAACTATCTGACAAGTAGAATCGTGATATTGTACAATTAGTAGTAGGGGGGGTTTCTATGAATGACACAATTGAAGCGATTCAGCAAGAAATCAGAAAAGTGGTAAAAGGGAAGGATGAGCTTGTAGAACTGTTAACCATCGCGTTGTGTGTTGGTGGACATATTTTGTTGGAGAGTGTCCCTGGTACTGGAAAGACGATGTTGGCAAAATCCTTTGCGCAAGCTTTACAATTACAATTTTCAAGAATTCAATGTACTCCGGATGTTTTACCGTCAGATGTGACCGGCATTCGGTATTTTCACCCCGGTGAACAAGCATTTGTTAAGCAGCCTGGACCCGTGATGACCAATGTACTGTTAGTAGACGAGATTAACCGTGCGACACCAAAAACGCAATCAAGTTTGTTGGAGGTAATGGAAGAAAAGCAGGTGACAATAGACGGTGAGACACTTCCTCTCCCGCAACCATTTTTTGTTGTTGCGACACAAAATCCAGTAGATGTACAACAAGGCACATACGCTTTGCCGATCGCACAAATGGATCGCTTCTTCATGAAGCTTGAGATGTCATACCCATCAGAAATTGAAGAACGTGAAATGATTCAATCTCACATCTATGCAAGAGAGAAAGAACAAGTCTTACCGGTCGTTGGAGCAAAACAACTGCATCGAATTCAGGAATCCATTCGGACAGTGAATGTGTCATCAGATATAGAGGCTTATGCTTTGGCACTCGTTCGAGCAACACGCGATGCTTCAGGAATCGAGGTGGGGGCAAGTCCGAGGGCGACGCTTGCATTATTTCGCGCTGCGCAAGGCAAAGCGTTTGTTAGTGGACGATCGTATGTATCGCCTGATGATGTAAAAGCAGTGTTTTCCGCTGTCATTTCGCATAGGCTCATCCTCACAACTGAAGCGTATATGACGATGAATCCCCAAGAATTGATTGAAGGTATTTTGTCGGTTATCCCAGCACCTGTTGAAGCGAGTGCCAATTAAGATGAGTGGTTGGAACCGGGACCTTGTTAGGGTGAGTGACTTTTCGGCCATCTCCTTTTTTCTCCTGCTCATTCTATTGATGACTTTTTACATGCAGTCGTTTTTTATTATGTTTTTTGTGTTGGTCGCACAAAGTGTTGTTGTGGGGCAGTTGCTTTACAATAAGTACGTAGGAAAGGGCTTGGTACTACACACCGTGAAAAAGCGGACGCGGTTGTTTTCTGGAAGTGAAGGAGTCTTTCTATTCACATGGGAAAACAGAGGTCTTCCTATTGTTGGAGCGAAGTTGCGCGTCACCTTTGATACGACTATTGAGCCCCTTGGTGTATCATTTCAAGAGAATAACCATCGATTTGAGTGTCTACTACCGATTACAATAGGATATCAAGAAAGAATGGTATTACGGTTACCTTATCGTGCTAAGCGTCGAGGGATTGCAAAGATACGCCATGTCGAGTTGATTATTCCCCAGTTATTTGGATTTGGTGATACCCACTTGACATATCCTTTACCTTTACGGCAAGAAGTCTACATACTGCCTAGACCAAAACAAGTGTTAGTGCGTGAGCAACATGCCATTCCGCGATCAGGCGAGGTTGCGACTCCATTTGCTTTTGATCTAGATGAACAATCTCCGGTGGGAACGAGACCGTATGCGCCTGGAGATGCATTTAAGCACATTCACTGGCAGGCAACGGCTAAGATGCAAACACTCCAAACGAAACAATTTGAGCGTGTGCAGGATCGACATTGGTTGTTCACGATGAATGTTCAATCCGGCTATTCCATAAATGTAAATGCAGATGATGCAGCACACCGCGTGGCATATCTCGTACAAAAAGAAGTGGAACGCGGGAGCACAGTTCAATTCGCTATTAATTTGCGTACGTTCGGACCTGCCGCTTATTTGTCAACTGAACCAGGCCAGGGTCAGGGAGTGGCACTGCGCATATTTGAGCAGCTAGCTATGATTTACTCAGATTCGTTTGCATTTCCGTATCACCGTCTCGTAGCCAGTTTTGTCAGAAGTGGTGTGTTGCCAACAGTATGGGTGCATGCAGGGGAAGTGGATAGTACGACCAGCGAGATATTTGAAAGGATGGTAGACAGAGGCGTCTCTATATGGCAATTAGTTTACCCGAGTGAATCAAGAGAAGATCCTCCTTTTTTACAACCTTTTGTTGCTAGCAAAGGGAGGGTGGTATCATGACGAGATGGTGGTTAGCTCTTTTAGTTGCAACAAGAGCTTTTGTGGAGGGATCTGTTCTTTTTTATATTGTCTATACGATGGGTTATTTGGGCGAAACGGTTGCTATTGTTGCCTACTTCCTCATGGTGGTGTTGGGCGCCGTGCTTGCAGTGCTAGGTTATGAGAGAACCGCGAATAAGGCAGTGCTGCTTTTGGGTGCTTTAGTAGGCGTTGGTACTATTCAATGGTCGTTCGGTTTTCCTATTCAGTGGCTACTCATTCTCGCACCGCTTGTTAGTTGGCGTGCCGTTCGTTCAGAGGGAGTTTACTATCAGCTCGACAATATGAGCGTGTTAGTATGGAGCGCCTTCTTAGGATTTGGTTCCTTCCTTTATTTGAGCATAGCTTCAGATATAGGGAACGGGACTGTCCTTATTGTGCTATGCCTACAGTGGGTGCTTACCGCATTCCATCGTCAATTGTACCTGGTCAAGACGGCGGTGGATGAAGGGGGATCTCCAAAAGCATTCACGCAAGGAATTGGGTTGACGGGTGTATTAATTGTTGTAACTGTAATGGTGTCTCTAATGATGCCGTTAGTTTGGAAAATGGTTCAGGGAGGATTTAGTGGTGTCATCTATGCAGTTTCCTGGGGGCTTAGTCCGTTTTGGAACTGGTTGGAATCAATAGAGCCTGCTGAGCCAATCAGTCAAGAAGGGGAAGGGGTCGGCTCTGCTCAAGAACAAGAAGAAGACTTTTCATTAGATGGATCATACGAAGGGGCGGCAATAGAAACTCTCGGGTTTTTAGAGTGGGTGTTGTTAGGGTCGTTCGTGATCGGTATTGTACTTTGGATTTTGCGCAGGAAAAAGGAAAGCCGTGAAACAGCCACTTCTGAAACCGTGATAGTCTTTCATGAGAGGCTAGACGATTCGGCTAAAAGAGGTGAAGTGTTCTCTAGATGGTTTGGACGAGGGAAAGGTAAGCGTCCAGAGCAAGCGATACGAGCACTTATGTATGATTTATTAGAGATAGGCTCCAAGTACAGCGCCTATCGGAAGCGCCCCGGTGAAACGGTCCGCGATTGGGCACATCGAGTACGACTAACAGGAGAGCACTTTCAAGACGCCATCGTACTCTACGAACGATGTCGGTACGATGCATACAGACCAACCGTGCAAGAACAAGATATGTATAAAGATCAATTACTACAATGGAAGAAACATATAAAAGACGAAATAAAGAAATCAACAGACAAGAAGAGTAAATAACAGAAAAGGAGAGCTATAGTGATTCTACGTAGCTCTTTTCCAGTTATAGAAAAGTCGAAGTATAATTGACAGACTTTTTCCTTTAGGCTTGCGACAGACGACCTGATCCACTATAATAATAAAAGTGTGCCTGAGCCCGATGATTAATTGGATTTAGGTTGCTTCGAGCGTCCAACCTTGCTATAATAGGCAATGTTGGCTAAAATGTTGCGATGAAGTGGAAGGTTGCTGACACACCCGGCCGCTTTGCCATGGCTCGTGCGTCAGGTGAATTTCCATGGAGAACAGTCTATCTCGATATAGGCGAAAAGGAGGGAAAATAATGGCAAAACAAACGATTCGTATTCGTTTAAAAGCGTATGATCACCGTATTATAGATCAATCGGCTGAAAAGATTGTAGATACAGCGAAACGCTCTGGAGCAGCGGTTAGTGGTCCAATCCCACTTCCGACAGAGAAAAGTGTATACACAATCCTTCGTGCGGTTCATAAGTACAAAGATTCTCGTGAGCAATTCGAGATGCGTACCCACAAACGTCTTATTGACATAGTGAATCCAACACCACAAACAGTTGATTCTTTAATGCGCCTTGATCTACCATCAGGCGTTGATATTGAAATCAAACTATAAATAATAAAACGAAAACAATGTAATCAGGAGGTGTGACAAATGACCAAAGGAATCTTAGGAAGAAAAATCGGTATGACGCAAGTTTTTGCAGAGAACGGTGAATTAATTCCGGTAACAGTAGTTGAAGCAGCTCCAAACGTTGTCCTTCAAAAGAAAACAATTGAAAACGATGGCTACGAAGCGATCCAAATCGGTTTCGAAGACAAGCGCGAAAAGCTTGCTAATAAACCTGCTAAAGGACATTTTGCCAAAGCAGAAACCGCACCTAAGCGCTTCGTTCGCGAACTTCGCGGTACTAACTCGAGTGAGTATGAAGTTGGTCAGGAAGTCAAAGTTGATATTTTTGCTGAAGGTGACGTTATCGACGTAACTGGAGTAACAAAAGGGAAAGGGTTTGCTGGTTCTATTAAACGCCACAACCAATCTCGCGGACCTATGTCCCACGGTTCCCGTTACCACCGTCGCCCAGGTTCAATGGGTCCTGTAGACCCGAACCGCGTATTCAAGTCAAAAGCTTTGCCTGGACGCATGGGTACAGATAAAGTGACTGTACAAAACCTACAAGTTGTTAAAGTAGATACAGAACGCAATTTGCTTTTAGTAAAAGGAAACGTACCAGGGCCGAGAAAAGGTCTTGTTAAAATTCAATCTGCAGTAAAGGTAAAGTAATCTAATAAGAAAGGAGGCACACCGGAATGCCGAAAGTGACTGTATTCAATCAGAGCGGATCTCAAGTTGGTGAGTTGGAATTAAACGATACTGTGTTTGGTATTGAGCCAAACCAAGCCGTTCTCTATGATGCGATTGTGATGCAACGAGCTTCACTTCGTCAAGGAACTCATAAAGCAAAAGGACGTTCCGAAGTACGCGGTGGTGGGCGTAAACCATGGCGTCAAAAAGGAACAGGTCGTGCGCGTCAAGGATCTATTCGTTCCCCGCAATGGCGAGGAGGCGGTGTAGTATTCGGTCCCGTACCACGTGGATATAGCTACAAACTACCTAAAAAGGTTCGTCGCTTAGCGATTAAATCTGCCCTTTCTTCTAAAGTCAACGAATCAAGTGTTCTTGTATTGGAAGGTTTGGCATTTGAAACACCAAGAACGAAAGAATTTGCAGCTATGTTGCAAAGCCTTTCAGTCAATAAAAAAGCATTAATCGTAACAAATGGGGAAAGCGAAAACGTAGCGTTATCTGCTCGTAACATCCCAGGTGTGAAAGTAGTAGATGCAACAAGCGTAAACGTTCTCGATGTTGTCGGACACGACAAACTCATCTTTACGAAAGCTGCTGTTGAAAAAGTAGAGGAGGTGCTTGGTTAATGGATGCACGCGATGTAATTAAGCGCCCCGTCATTACTGAACACTCAGCTGACTTAATGGCAGACAAAAAGTACACCTTTGAAGTGAACGTACGTGCCAATAGAACGCAAGTGAAAGACGCTATCGAAGAAATCTTTGACGTGAAGGTTGAGAAGGTCAACATCATGAACTACAAAGGGAAATTCAAGCGCATGGGCCGATACAATGGCTACACAAGCAAGCGTCGCAAAGCGATTGTGAAGCTCACAGCCGATAGTAAAGATCTTGAAATTTTTGAAGGTTAATCATTTTATTATGATAGGAGGGAAAAGTCATGGCGATCAAAAAATACAAACCTACCTCTAACGGTCGTCGCGGCATGACAACATCTGATTTTGCTGAGATTACGACAGACAAACCAGAAAAGTCCTTGCTTGCTCCTTTAAGCAAGAGAGCTGGCCGCAACAACCAAGGTAAGTTGACTGTTCGTCACCAAGGCGGTGGTCATAAGCGCCAATACCGTATCATTGACTTTAAACGCGACAAAGATGGCATTCCAGGACGCGTTGCTACGATCGAATACGATCCAAACCGTTCCGCAAACATTGCGCTCATTAATTATGCAGACGGCGAAAAGCGTTACATCTTAGCGCCGAAAAACATCGCAGTAGGTACAGAAATCGAGTCAGGGCCAGCATCTGACATCAAAGTCGGAAACGCTCTTCCGCTCATCAACATCCCTGTAGGTACTGTCATTCATAACATCGAATTAAAACCGGGTAAAGGTGGACAATTAGTTCGCTCTGCAGGAACAAGCGCTCAAGTGCTTGGTAAAGAGGGCAAATATGTTCTCGTCCGTTTAAATTCTGGTGAAGTTCGTATGATTCTTGCAACTTGCCGCGCAACTGTTGGTCAAGTAGGAAATGAGCAACACGAGTTGATCAACATCGGTAAAGCGGGACGTTCGCGTTGGTTAGGTAAACGCCCGACTGTTCGTGGATCTGTTATGAACCCGAACGATCATCCGCACGGTGGTGGGGAAGGACGCGCGCCAATCGGACGCAAATCTCCTATGTCACCTTGGGGTAAACCAACTCTTGGTTTCAAAACTCGTAAGAAAAAGAATAAATCCGACAAGTTCATCGTACGTCGTCGGAAAAAATAACGGGATTGTACTACGGTTCTCTGCTAGAGCCGTAGTAGAGTCACGAAGGGAGGTACCCTCATGGGTCGTAGTTTGAAAAAAGGACCTTTCGCGGATGACCATTTGATGAAAAAAGTTGATCAATTGAACGAAACAGACAAAAAACAGGTCGTAAAGACTTGGTCTCGTCGTTCCACGATCTTCCCATCCTTTATCGGACATACCATTGCTGTATACGATGGCCGTAAACACGTACCGGTATACGTAACTGAAGATATGGTCGGACACAAGCTTGGTGAATTTGCACCAAGTCGTACGTACAAAGGTCATGCTAATGATGACAAGAAAACAAGACGCTAAGTAGAGAGGAGGTCACTCTAGATGCAAGCTAAAGCTGTTGCCAAAACAGTTCGTATTGCGCCTCGTAAAGCTCGTTTAGTGATCGACTTGATTCGCGGAAAGAAAGTTGGCGAAGCGGTTGCGATTCTAAAGCATACGCCGCGTGCAGCTTCTCCGATCATCGAGAAGGTTTTAAACTCAGCGATTGCGAATGCAGAGCATAACTACGAAATGGATATAAACTCACTTGTTGTTGAAAATGCCTTTGTAAACGAAGGCCCGACAATGAAACGTTTCCGCCCGCGCGCTATGGGTCGAGCAAGTCAAATTAACAAGCGCACAAGTCATATTACGATCGTTGTATCAGAACAAAAGGAGGGATAATTCGTGGGACAAAAAGTTAATCCGGTTGGTCTTCGTGTCGGCATTATCCGCGATTGGGAATCCAAGTGGTACGCGGATAAAGATTACGCAGATCTTCTCCATGAAGACATTAAAGTTCGTGAATATATCACAAAACGTCTCGCTGACGCTTCACTTTCAAAAGTAGAAATTGAGCGTGCTGCGAATCGTCTTAACGTTACGGTACACACTGCGAAACCTGGGATGGTCATCGGTAAAGGTGGTCAAGAGGTTGAAGCATTACGTAAAGCGTTGAATGCCCTAACAGGAAAACGCGTTCACATCAACATTCTTGAAGTGAAAAAAGCGGATCTTGACGCTCAACTTGTTGCACAAAACATTGCGCGTCAGTTGGAAAACCGTGTATCTTTCCGTCGTGCACAAAAGCAAACGATTCAAAGAGCTATGCGCGCAGGAGCAAAAGGAATTAAAACGATGGTATCTGGTCGCCTAGGTGGTGCTGATATCGCACGTTCTGAATATTACAGTGAAGGTACCGTTCCGCTTCATACGCTTCGTGCGGACATCGACTATGCAACTGCAGAAGCTGACACTACGTATGGAAAACTAGGCGTCAAAGTATGGATTTATCGCGGAGAGGTCCTTCCTACGAAGAAGAACGCTAGGGAAGGAGGCAACTAATATGTTATTGCCAAAACGCGTAAAACACCGTCGTGATCACCGCGGAAAAATGCGTGGACGCGCTAAAGGTGGAACAGAAGTTGCTTTTGGTGAATACGGTCTACAAGCTGTAGAAGCTTCTTGGATTACAAATCGCCAGATCGAAGCAGCTCGTATTGCAATGACTCGTTACATGAAACGTGGAGGGAAAGTATGGATTAAAATTTTCCCACACAAACCATACACTGCAAAGCCACTTGAAGTTCGAATGGGTTCCGGTAAAGGTGCTCCTGAAGGTTGGGTAGCTGTTGTGAAACCTGGTAAGATCATGTTCGAAATTGCGGGTGTCTCCGAGGAGGTTGCTCGTGAAGCGTTACGTCTTGCCGCTCACAAACTACCGATTAAAACTAAGTTTGTAAAACGTGAAGAAATTGGTGGTGAGACAAATGAAGGCTAATGAAATTCGTGAATTAACCACTGCCGAAATAGAACAAAAAGTCAAGTCCTTAAAAGAAGAACTTTTCAACCTTCGTTTTCAACTTGCTACAGGACAACTCGAAAACACTGCTCGCATTAGCGAAGTACGTAAATCGATCGCGCGCATGGGAACTGTCATCCGCGAGCGTGAAATCAGCGTAAACAATTAATTTAGAGGGGAGGTCGTACTCGAATGAGTGAACGCAACCAACGCAAAGTGTACACAGGACGTGTTGTATCTGACAGCATGGACAAAACGATCACTGTAACGGTCGAGACGTACAAAAAGCACTCACTTTACGGGAAGCGCGTCAAGTATTCTAAGAAATTCAAGGCGCACGATGAAGAGAACCAAGCAAAGGTCGGCGATATCGTCCGCATTATGGAAACTCGCCCTCTGTCTGCAACTAAGCGTTTTCGCCTCGTAGAAATCGTGGAAGAAGCAGTCATTATTTAACGCTGTTTCACTCGATCGGTAAACTCGCTGAATCCGAAGGGAGGTCAATAGAATGATCCAACAAGAGACTCGTTTAAAAGTAGCTGATAACTCTGGTGCACGTGAAGTACTTACGATTAAAGTGCTCGGTGGTTCTGGTCGTAAGACAGCAAACATCGGTGATGTGATCGTGTGTACAGTGAAACAAGCAACACCAGGCGGCGTTGTCAAAAAAGGTGACGTTGTAAAGGCAGTTATTGTTCGTACTAAAACTGGTGCGCGTCGTAACGATGGTTCATACATCCGCTTTGATGAGAACGCATGCGTCATTATTCGCGACGACAAGAGTCCTCGTGGAACACGCATCTTCGGTCCAGTAGCTCGCGAACTTCGTGACAATAGCTACATGAAAATCGTCTCACTAGCTCCAGAAGTTCTATAATCGAAGAAGAAGTGTAAACAAGGAGGTGCCACGATATGCACGTGAAAAAAGGTGACAAAGTAAGAGTCATCTCCGGTAAAGACAAAGGAAAAACCGGTGTCATCCTTCAAGCTTTTCCTAAGAAAGAGCGTGTTCTAGTAGAAGGTGTGAACATCGTTAAAAAACATGCCAAGCCTTCACAAGTGAACCCGCAAGGGGGCATTCTTAGTTTAGAAGCTCCAATCCATGTTTCTAACGTCATGCTTCTCGATCCGAAATCGAATGAGCCAACACGCGTTGGATACAAAATTGTGGATGGTAAAAAACAACGTTTCGCGAAAAAATCAGGTGAAGCGCTAGATTAAACGTCGTCTGAAAGGAGGTACACGACATGAACCGTTTAAAAGAGAGATATACTGGTGAAATTTCTCCAGCTCTAGTGAGCAAGTTTAACTATAAATCAGTTATGGAAGTTCCTAAAATTGAAAAGATCGTAATCAACATGGGTGTTGGTGACGCTGTTCAAAATGCGAAATCACTTGATACTGCTGTAGAAGAACTAGCGACAATCACAGGTCAAAAACCTGTAATCACACGTGCGAAAAAGTCAATCGCAGGATTCCGCCTTCGTGAAGGTATGCCGATCGGTTGTAAAGTAACTTTACGCGGTGAGCGTATGTATGAGTTCTTAGACAAACTCATCTCTATTTCTTTACCGCGTGTACGTGACTTCCGCGGAGTATCGAAGAAATCCTTTGACGGACGCGGAAACTACACACTAGGAGTACGTGAACAACTTATTTTCCCTGAAATTGATTACGATAAAGTAAACAAAGCTCGCGGGATGGACATTGTCATCGTGACAACTGCCAATACGGATGAAGAAGCGCGTGAACTATTAACTCAAGTCGGAATGCCGTTCCAAAAGTAATCAAGGAAAGGAGCGCGAAAACGTGGCAAAAAAATCAATGATTATTAAGCAACAACGTGAACAAAAGTATCAAGTACGCGAATACACGCGCTGCGAGCGTTGCGGTCGTCCACATTCCGTACTTCGTAAGTTCAAGCTTTGCCGTATTTGCTTCCGTGAATTAGCGTATAAAGGCCAGATTCCTGGCGTGAAAAAAGCAAGCTGGTAATCCCTGAATTAAGGAAGGAGGTTAATTAGAATGGTCATGACTGATCCAATTGCGGATATGCTTACACGTATTCGTAATGCAAATATGGTTCGTCACGAAAAACTTGAAATCCCTGCTTCGAAAGTGAAGAAAGATGTAGCTGAAATCTTGAAGCGTGAAGGATTTGTACGTGACGTTGAATTCGTAGACGATAACAAGCAAGGTGTGATTCGCATCTTCTTGAAATATGGTGCAAACAACGAACGAGTGATCACTGGTTTGAAACGTATTAGTAAGCCTGGACTTCGTGTTTATGCAAAAGCAGATGAAGTTCCTCGCGTATTGAACGGACTAGGTATTGCGATCGTTTCTACCTCTCAAGGGGTATTGTCAGATAAGGAAGCTCGTGCTAAACAAGTAGGCGGAGAAGTTCTAGCTTACGTTTGGTAATCATTTTGATTTGATCGGAGGTGTAATTCTATGTCTCGTGTAGGGAAAAAGCCTGTTGAACTTCCATCAGGAGTGGAAATCATTCAAGACGGAAGTAAAGTTACAGTAAAAGGTCCTAAAGGTGAACTTAGCCACACGTTTAATCCAGATATCACAATTGAGGTAGTGGATAGCGTTGTAACGTTCACGCGTCCTTCTGATTCAAAAGACCATCGTTCACTTCACGGTACAACTCGTGCCATCGTGAACAACATGGTAGAAGGCGTCTCTAAAGGATTCGAAAAAACATTAGAACTTATCGGTGTCGGTTATCGTGCGCAAAAACAAGGTACAAAACTTGTATTAAACGTAGGGTACTCTCACCCAGTTGAAATTGAACCAGAAGAAGGCATTGAAGTTGAAGTGCCTGCTAATACGAAGGTGATCGTTAAAGGTGTGAGTAAAGAACGCGTGGGTGCGTTAGCTGCGAACATCCGTGACGTACGCCCTCCTGAACCTTACAAAGGAAAAGGAATTCGCTATGAAGGTGAATATGTCCGCCGTAAGGAAGGTAAGACAGGAAAGTAAGACCTGATTAGATAAAGAAAGGAGTGAGCATGCGTGATCACTAAGCCTAGTAAAAATTCTGTGCGTAAGAAGCGTCATGTACGCGTACGTTCTAAGTTGACAGGAACTAGCCAACGTCCACGTCTAAACGTCTTTCGTTCAAATAAACACATTTACGCACAAATTATCGACGACGCAAGCGGGGTAACCCTTGCCAGTGCTTCTACTGTTGAAAAAGACTTTGGTACAGAAGGTACTGGAAACGTAGATGCTGCTACTAAGGTCGGCCAATTGGTTGCGAAACGTGCACAAGAGAATGGCGTTACTACTGTGGTTTTTGACCGCGGGGGCTATCTCTATCATGGACGTGTCAAAGCATTAGCTGATGCAGCTCGCGAAAACGGACTTCAATTCTAAGATAAAAAGGAGGGAAAACAAACATGCGTCGAATTGATGCTAGCAAACTTGAGCTCGAAGAACGAGTAGTAACCGTGAACCGTGTTGCGAAAGTAGTAAAAGGTGGACGTCGTTTCCGCTTCTCTGCACTTGTGGTAGTTGGCGATCGTAACGGTCACGTTGGTTTCGGTACAGGAAAAGCACAAGAAGTTCCTGAAGCAATCCGCAAAGCTATTGAAGATGCGAAAAAGAACTTGATTGCAATTCCTATGGTTGGTACAACAATTCCACACCAAATCAACGGTGTATTTGGTGCAGGGAATATCATGTTGAAACCAGCAAGTGGTGGTACAGGGATTATCGCTGGTGGACCTGTTCGTGCAGTGCTTGAACTCGGAGGCGTTGCCGATATTTTGTCAAAATCCCTCGGTTCCAACACGCCAATCAATATGGTTCGCGCAACCCTTAACGGACTTGCGAACTTGAAGACTGCGGAGGATGTAGCAAAACTTCGTGGAAAATCTGTGGAAGAACTGTTAGGATAAGGAGGGATTCATGATGACGAAGAATCTAGAAGTGACCCTCGAACGTAGCCTAATCGGTCGCCCAAAAGACCAACGTGTAACTGTAAGCACGCTTGGTTTGACAAAGATTCGTCAAACGGTTGTTCATCAAGACAGCCAAGCGATCCGTGGTATGATTGCAAAAGTAAGTCACCTTGTATCTGTCAAGGAAGTATAAGAATCGCTTAGAACAAGGAGGTGCCGAGCATGAAACTTCATGAATTGAAGCCTGCAGAAGGATCTCGTAAATCACGCAAGCGTGTCGGTCGTGGTATCGCGACAGGTAACGGAAAAACGGCTGGTAAAGGTCATAAAGGGCAAAACGCCCGTTCTGGTGGCGGCGTTCGCCCTGGATTTGAAGGTGGCCAAATGCCTCTATTCCAACGCTTACCGAAGCGTGGATTTACGAATATCAACCGTAAAGAGTATGCAGTTGTTAACTTAAAGACATTAAATCGTTTTGAAGATGGAACTGAAGTAACACCTGAACTTCTTGTAGAAACAGGTGTGATTAAAAATGTTAAAGCAGGGATTAAAATCCTTGCAGCTGGAACCATTGAAAAGAAACTAACAGTCAAAGCACATAAGTTCTCTGATGCTGCTAAACAAGCAATTGAGGCAAACGGCGGCTCAACTGAGGTGGTTTAATGTTCCAGTCAATCTCCAATTTTATGCGCGTGGGTGAAATTAGAAACAAAATAATTTTTACCCTTCTCATGTTAGTCATCTTTCGCCTCGGTACATTTATCCCTGTACCAGGGGTGAATCCAGATGCGTTAAATTTCGGTGAAAGCGATAGCGTTTTCGGATTGTTGAATGTGTTTGGTGGCGGTGCTTTGTCTAACTTCTCCATTTTAGCAATGGGGATCATTCCGTACATCACAGCTTCTATTATCATTCAACTTTTGCAAATGGATGTCGTTCCGAAGTTTACAGAATGGTCAAAGCAAGGCGAAGTAGGTCGACGTAAGCTTGCTCAGTTTACTCGTTACGGCACAATTGTACTTGGATTCATTCAAGCGCTTGGAATGTCTTACGGGTTCAACACATTGGCGGGCGGACAGTTGATTACAAATCCCGGCATTACAACATACTTGACTATCGCACTTGTGTTGACGGCTGGTACAGCTTTCCTTTTGTGGATGGGTGAACAGATTACAACGCACGGTGTTGGTAACGGTATTTCCATCCTTATTTTTGCAGGGATTGTTGCGGGGATTCCGACAACGGTTGCGCAAATTTTTGAGCAGCAGTTTGGAGATGCTGGGGAGCAACTGTTCCTTCGTATCGTAACCATTGCACTCATTTTGCTTGCTGTCATCGCCATTGTGGTTGGTGTTATCTATATTCAACAAGCATTGCGTAAAATTCCTGTACAATATGCAAAGCGTGTAGCAGGTCGTAACCCAATGGGTGGTGGTCAATCAACGCATTTACCGTTGAAAGTAAACGCAGCAGGGGTAATTCCGGTTATCTTTGCCATTTCGTTTATTATTACACCATCGACTATAGCATCGTTCTTTGAGACCAACAGTGTAACGACTTTCATTGAAAGAACGTTCGATTATACTGAGCCAGTTGGAATGGTGATCTATGTAGTGCTGATCATTGCTTTTACGTACTTCTACGCATTTATTCAAGTGAATCCCGAGCAAGTCTCAGAGAACTTGAAAAAGCAAGGTGGCTACATTCCTGGAATCCGTCCTGGTCAAGCAACGCAAGACTATTTGACACGTGTATTGTACCGGTTGACTCTTGTGGGCGCGTTGTTCCTATCAGTCATTTCCATCTTGCCGATGATCTTCATTAACCTTGCAGGATTACCACCATCTGCACAAATCGGTGGAACAAGTTTACTCATCGTGGTGGGGGTTGCCCTTGAAACGATGAAACAACTTGAAAGCCAATTAGTAAAACGTCATTATAAAGGATTTATTAAAGAGTAGGGTAGCGTGTGCTGTTAGCGCGGTGCTACCCTTTCACCTGAGTCTCGGAGGGGGAAAGATGAATGAATCTCGTACTCATGGGTCTTCCAGGAGCAGGAAAGGGAACGCAAGCAGAGCGCATTGTAGAACACTACAGTATTCCACATATCTCTACAGGGGATATGTTCCGGGCGGCCATTAAAGATGGAACAGATCTTGGTCTTAAAGCGAAATCGTTTATGGATCAAGGAGAACTTGTTCCGGATGAAGTGACGGTAGGCATCGTGAAAGAACGCCTTGCTAAACCGGATTGTGAAAATGGGTTTCTGTTGGATGGCTTTCCACGGACCATCGCACAAGCCGAACAACTTGAATCAATTCTTCAAGAATTGAGACGTCCGCTATCTCACGTCATTCACATCGATGTAGACAAAAGCCAGCTAATGGAGCGCCTGACAGGTCGTCGTATTTGTAAGGTGTGTGGCGCTACGTATCATAAGGTGTTTAACCCACCTGAGGTAGAAGGTATTTGTGATCGGTGCGGAGGCGAATTATACCAACGTGCAGATGATGCCGAAGAAACGGTGAAGAATCGCTTAGAAGTGAATGTGAAGCAAATGCAGCCGTTACTAGACTTCTATAAAGAGCGTAATCTTCTAGACAGCATTAATGGCGAGCAAGATATTCAAGATGTGTTTGGTGACGTACAGCAATTGCTCGGGGGATCTCGATGATCATTACGAAGACACCGAGAGAACTTGAGATTATGCGTGATGCCGGTCGTATTGTTGCGATGACTCACGAAGAACTCAAAGCTGCGATAACACCTGGAGTTACGACGCAAGAACTGGACAATATTGCTGCAAACTTCATCATCAAACAAGGTGCTAAACCATCCTTTAAAGGGTATAATGGTTTCCGTGGCAGCATCTGTGCCTCTGTAAATGAGGAACTAGTTCACGGAATACCAGGTTCGCGTGTCCTACAAGATGGTGATATTATCTCTATTGATATTGGTGCCTACTACAAGGGTTACCATGGAGATTCTGCTTGGACGTATGGTGTCGGCACCATCGACGAAGCATCACAAAAACTGTTGGATGTGGCGGAAACCTCTCTTTATAAAGGACTTGAATTAGCACACCCAGGGGATCGCCTTTCGAACATCTCCCACGCGATTCAAACGTATGTGGAAGCAAATGGCTTTTCTGTTGTGCGTGAGTATGTCGGCCACGGCGTTGGTCAAGACTTACACGAAGACCCACAAATTCCACACTATGGACCTCCGAACAAAGGCCCTCGCCTGAAACCAGGTATGGTGCTAGCGATCGAACCTATGGTGAATGCTGGGAAACGTCATGTGCGTACACTCCAGGACAACTGGACAGTTGTAACGGAGGATGGAAAGCGCTGTGCCCACTTTGAGCACACGATCGCCATTACAGAGGATAGCTATGAAATTTTGACGAAACCGTAAGAGCGGGTGAAGCAGTTGTGAAGGTGAATCAATCTTCTTTTCAACGTGGTCAGTTTGTGCAGATAAAGCAGGGACGTGATGCAGGGAAGTTTGCTATCGTTATCGAGCTCCTCGATGATCGGCATGTTTTACTTGCAGATGGACAGTGCCGTACATTTGACCGCCCGAAGAAGAAGAACATTTTTCATCTGCGGAGCCTACCGATCATTTCTCCAGAAGTCTGCGCGAGCTTAGCAGAAACGGGACGTGTAACGAATGGGAAACTTCGATATGCTCTTCACCAATACGTTGACCAATTGAACGACGAAGAGAAGGGAGATGGACACGATGGCGAAAGATGATGTGATAGAAGTAGAAGGTAAGATTGTAGAAACCTTACCGAATGCTATGTTTAAAGTAGAGCTTGAAAACGGACATACGGTCTTAGCTCACGTTTCCGGTAAAATTCGCATGCACTTCATTCGTATTTTACCTGGTGACCGTGTCACTGTGGAGCTTTCTCCATATGACTTAACACGCGGACGCATCACGTACCGTTACAAATAACAACACTCCGCCACCAAGGAGGTAGAAATCAATGAAAGTAAGACCATCAGTAAAGCCAATTTGCGAGAAGTGCAAAGTGATTCGTAGACGAGGCAAAGTTATGGTAATCTGTGAAAACCCGAAACACAAACAAAAACAAGGGTAACTTTGAAGGAGGTGCACGCTACAATGGCACGTATAGCAGGTGTTGACGTTCCACGCGAAAAGCGCGTCGTCATTTCTTTAACTTATATTTACGGAGTCGGAAAATCGACTTCCGAAAAAATTCTTGCAGAAGCAGGAGTTTCTGAAGAGACTCGTGTACGTGATTTAACAGAAGATGAGCTCGGAAAAATCCGTGACATTATCGATCGTTTAAAAGTAGAAGGAGACCTTCGTCGTGAAGTTTCTTTAAACATCAAACGTCTAATGGAAATCGGGTCTTACCGAGGTCTTCGTCACCGTCGTGGTCTTCCAGTGCGTGGGCAACATACGAAAAACAACGCACGTACTCGTAAAGGCCCTCGTAAAACAGTTGCGAACAAGAAGAAATAATTATGAAGTAAAGGAGGTCTATCAACCTTATGGCACGTAGAACAAACACTCGTAAACGTCGTGTGAAAAAGAATATTGAATCAGGTATTGCACACATTCGTTCAACATTCAACAACACGATTGTAACAATTACAGATGTGCATGGTAACGCGGTTTCATGGTCTAGTGCAGGTGCACTTGGCTTTAGAGGTTCTCGTAAATCAACTCCTTTCGCAGCACAAATGGCTGCTGAAACTGCGGCTAAATCATCTATGGAACATGGAATGAAAACGTTAGAGGTCACAGTGAAGGGACCAGGTGCTGGTCGTGAAGCTGCGATTCGTGCTCTTCAAGCTGCTGGTCTTGAAGTAACAGCAATCCGTGACGTGACACCAGTTCCACACAATGGCTGCCGCCCACCTAAACGTCGTCGTGTGTAATTTATCTGTATAACTTTCATAAACCTGTCTATAATGGGTTATGATAAGAAATCTGTCCGTATACAGGGATGTGTTGTTTTAAAATTTTGCTTATCTGTAAGATTTAAAACAACCTCTACCGGGGTTTCGACGTTTTGAAGGAGGGTTTGATAAAGTGATCGAAATTGAAAAGCCGAAGATTGAAACAGTTGAGATCAGTAATGACACCAAGTATGGGAAGTTCGTCATAGAGCCACTTGAGCGTGGATATGGTACTACTTTGGGTAACTCCTTACGTCGTATCTTGCTATCCTCTCTCCCAGGTGCAGCTGTGACGTCCATTCATGTCGATGGAGTACAGCATGAATTTTCAACCATTGAGAACGTCGTAGAGGATGTAACGACTGTCATTTTAAACGTGAAAAAACTTGCGCTCAAAATCTACTCTGATGAAGAAAAAACGCTAGAGATTGACGTGCATGGAGAAGGCGCAGTGACAGCCCGTGACATTACGTTTGATAGTGATGTAGAAATCTTAAACCCAGATCTTCACATTGCCACCTTGTCGAAAAAGGGTCATTTGCACATTCGTTTGACTGCACAACGCGGCCGTGGTTACACGATTGCAGATTCAAATAAGCGTGATGATCAACCGATTGGAGTTATTCCAATTGATTCGATCTACACACCAGTCTCTCGTGTTTCTTATCAAGTAGAGAACACGCGTGTAGGTCAGATGACCAACTATGACAAACTAACGTTAGATGTGTGGACAGACGGAAGCACAGGTCCACAAGACGCAATTGCACTTGGGGCGAAAATTCTAACAGAGCATCTCAATATTTTTGTTGGCTTAACGGATGAAGCGCAACATGCAGAGATCATGGTTGAGAAAGAAGAAGACCAAAAAGAAAAAGTGCTCGAGATGACAATTGAAGAACTGGATCTTTCTGTTCGTTCTTACAACTGTTTAAAACGTGCTGGCATTAATACCGTTCAGGAACTGGCGAACAAGTCTGAAGAGGATATGATGAAAGTACGTAACTTAGGGCGCAAATCGCTGGAAGAAGTCAAAGTAAAGCTTGAGGAGCTTGGCTTAGGCTTACGGAAGGACGACTAATAAGCTACATCTTGATGTAAAGGAGGGAATTCTTCATGCCATACAGAAAGCTAGGTCGTACAAGTGCACAGCGTAAAGCAATGCTACGTGACTTAACGACAGATCTAATCATTAACGAACGCATCCAAACAACAGAAACACGCGCGAAAGAGCTTCGTTCTGTTGTAGAAAAAATGGTGACCCTCGGAAAACGTGGAGATCTTCATGCTCGTCGTCAAGCAGCTTCTTACATTCGTAACGAAGTAGCGAACGAAGAGACAGGCCAAGATGCGCTTCAAAAGTTATTCGGTGACATCGGTCCTCGTTTTGCAGAGCGACAAGGTGGTTACACACGTTTGATGAAGCTTGGACCGCGTCGCGGAGATAGCGCGCCAATGGTTATTATTGAATTTGTGGACTAATCCAGAACAAGAAGCAAACTAGGTCAGTCTATTTTGCTACAGCTGGACTTATGGTAGGAAAAGGGCACATCTAGTTGCCCTTTTTCACTATATGAAGCGTAGGAGCGTTACGATGGACATCATAGAATGTTCCGTCTAGCTCGCTTCCCCCTTTTACTGAAGTAAGGTGAAGGGGGTCCTACCTTTCCGCAATAACACCTCATTTATACACCCCGCTAGTACTTTTCCCTCCGAATTAGATGAGACAGGATAGAGAGATAGAGAGAACGAAATCTGTAGAACGACCAGGCTCGTTTTCTAGGAGGAGAGAATAATGCCATCTACAAAAAAACTTTCCATAGAGAACCTCACTTTTACCTACCCTAACGGACAGGCACCCGCCTTGAAAAATGTTTCGATAGATGTATATGAACGCGAGTGGTTAGCTATCGTCGGTCACAACGGATCGGGGAAGTCTACACTAGCAAAGTGTTTACTAGGTCTACAGTTGCCTTCGGAAGGAACGATTACTGTAGGGGATTTTGTGTTAAGCGAAGACACAATCTGGGATGTGCGCAGTCAGCTCGGAATGGTATTTCAAAACCCAGATAACCAATTCGTTGGCAGTACGGTGGAAGACGATATTGCATTCGGTTTGGAGAATGCAGGCCTTCCAAGAGAAGAGATGCACAGACGTGTGGACGTCGTATTGGATCAGGTCGGGATGAGCGAGTTTCGTAAAAAGGAACCGCATCAATTATCTGGTGGACAAAAGCAACGTGTAGCGATTGCGAGTATCCTGGCGCTGCAACCAAGCGTTATGATTTTGGATGAATCGACCTCGATGCTTGATCCTATAGGAAGAAAAGAAGTCTACGAGACAGTACGGAAAGTTCAAGAGTCTCAGGGAATCTCCGTCATCTCCATTACGCACGATTTAGAGGAAGCCGCCCTGGCTGATCGGATGATTGTTCTGGAAGGTGGGCGAGTGTGGATGGAAGGAACCCCAGCTGACGTGTTTGCAAAAGGGACAGCTTTGACAGATCTAGGTCTCGATTTGCCGTTTCCTGTTCAGCTACAAAACGCTTTAGCACAACGAGGAGTTTCGCTTGATGAGATGCATCTTACAGAAGAACAGTTGGTGAACGCATTATGGACATACGCTTCCAAGAAGTAGGATATACCTACCAGCCTGGGACGCCTTTTGAACACCGGGCACTGAGCGAAATTAATTTGGACATTGAAGAGGGCTCTTACTGGGCAATCATTGGACATACTGGTTCAGGTAAGTCGACTTTGCTGCAGCATTTAAACGCCTTGCTGACGCCTACAGAAGGCGAAATCAAGCTAGGTGAATACCGTATTCGCGCAGAGCAAAAGGCGAAGCGCATTCGGCCTGTACGGAAACAAGTCGGGATCGTGTTTCAATTTCCAGAACATCAGCTGTTTGAAGAGAATGTGGTAAAAGATATCTGTTTCGGTCCGATGAATTTCGGCGTCTCCAAAGCCGATGCAGAAAAACGAGCAAGGGAAGCGGCAGAGCTTGTTGGGCTTCCGCAGGAGCTTCTAGAGAGATCCCCTTTCGACTTGTCAGGAGGGCAAATGCGTCGTGTTGCCATTGCGGGTGTATTGGCAATGGAGCCAGAAGTACTCGTTTTAGACGAACCAACAGCTGGATTGGATCCACGAGGGCGAAAAGAAATGATGAATCTCTTTGCCCGATTGCGCCGCGAAAAGGGGTTAACGATTGTTCTCGTTACGCACAGTATGGAGGATGCGGCTCAGTACGCGGACCGAATCGCTATTCTTCGGAACGGACAATTGCAAAAGAAAGGAACGACGGA
Organism: Bacillus fonticola; assembly: GCF_012955605.1. Lineage (GTDB taxonomy): Bacteria > Bacillota > Bacilli > Bacillales > JC228 > Bacillus_CG > Bacillus_CG fonticola. The sequence continues at coordinate 96,652 of NZ_CP052135.1, forward strand.
TGAGATCTTTTCGAACCCAACAGAATTAGTCTCTTTTGGGCTAGATGTGCCGAGTACAGTGCGTTTTCAAGTGGAAGTGGCGAAACGATGGGGACATGCCTTCCGATCTCCTGCCTTAAATGTGGATGATTTAGCCCAAGAGATTGCGACTCTTCTTGCTGAGGGAGGAGGATCTTCTAGTGAAAGATAAGATATTAATTGGTCAATATGTTCCTATAGAGTCGGTTGTGCATCGTCTTGACCCACGTGCGAAGCTTGTTTTCATCTTTGGATTTATTCTCATTATTTTTTTAGCAGACAATGCGACGAGTTATGCTGTGGTCGGAGTCTTCTCTTTGCTGGCTGCATTGAGCTCCAAAGTGCCGTTTTCCTTTTTGCTCAACGGGATGAAGCCTGTGTTCTTTCTCGTCATCTTTACGTTTCTCTTGCACATTTTTTTGACGAGAGAGGGAGATGTGTTGTGGCGGCTCGGACCGCTATCCATTTACGAAGAAGGGGTCAGGCAAGGGATTTTCATCTCTTTCCGCTTTTTCTTTTTAATTCTTGTAACCACCTTGCTTACGTTAACGACTACTCCGATAGAAATAACCGATGGGCTGGAGAAACTACTTGGCCCTTTGAAAAAGATAAGGTTTCCGGCACACGAATTGGCGTTAATGTTATCGATCTCGTTACGGTTTATTCCGACACTTCTCGAAGAAACTGAAAAAATCATGAAAGCGCAAATGGCACGGGGCGTCGAGTTTACATCAGGACCAATACGTGAACGTGTAAAAGCCATTGTTCCGCTGCTTGTTCCGCTTTTTGTGAGTTCATTCAAGCGAGCAGAAGAACTGGCTACGGCAATGGAAGCAAGGGGATATAGAGGTGGAGAAGGGCGATCAAAGTATCGAGCGCTGCACTGGTCGTTTCGAGACACAGCACTCATCTTCCTGTTTGGCGCTTTGACATTCGTTCTGTTAATGACAAGAACAGGTGGATGATAGAAGGAGTGAGCACAAGTGGTGAGGGTCAAATGTGTGATTGCCTATGAAGGTACAATGTTTCATGGCTATCAAATACAGCCGAGTGGTCGAACCGTCCAAGGGGAACTAGAACGGATTCTTACAGCTATGCATAAAGGGGAAGCCGTCCATGTCACGGCATCTGGTCGTACGGATGCGAAAGTACATGCTGTAGGGCAGGTTCTCCATTTTGATACTCCTTACTCGCTAACGGCCACTAGCTGGAAAAAAGCGCTTAACGCCCAACTTCCTGCAGATATTTTTGTTAAGAACGTCGCGTTAGTTTCTCCTCAATTTCATGCGCGGTTTGGTGTAAAGACAAAGGAGTACCGATACCGCGTTCTCTGTACGCCAGAACGGGATCCTTTCCGTCGACATGTGACGAGCCATTATCCATACCCACTTGATGATGACTCTATGGATGCAGCGCTTAAGGCCCTCATAGGTACACACGATTTCTCGAGTTTCTGTGCTTCCAACACGGACGTGGTAGATAAGGTACGTACACTATCCGAAGCGAAGTTATGGCGAGATGGCGATGAGCTTGTTTTTCAGTTTGTCGGAAGCGGGTTTCTTTATAATATGGTCCGGATTCTTGTCGGTACGTTACTAGAAGTGGGAAATGGGCATCGCAGTCCACAGTCGCTTCCAGAGTTGCTTTGTAAAAAGGATCGAACTGCTGCCGGGAAAACTGCGCCACCAGAAGGCTTGTTTCTATGGGAAGTAACGTATCACAACGAAGAGGGAACCGGATAATCTATTTGGGAAGCAAACTGGAAAATTAACTTGACTTCAGCGCCAGTAGAATATACAATATTCGATGGACTGTTAATTCCACGATGAAAAGCCCCGAACACTTTTTTCGTGATGAATAATAAATGTGAAATGAACGTTGAAAGAAAGATATTTAAGGAGGTACTCTCATGCGTCAAACGTATATGGCAAAAGCAACTGAAGTGGACCGTAAATGGTACGTGGTTGACGCGGAAGGACAAACACTCGGTCGCTTAGCGAGTGAAGTGGCTTCTATCCTTCGCGGAAAGCATAAACCTACGTACACTCCACATGTAGATACAGGTGATCATGTTATTTTGATCAATGCAGACAAAATCGAACTCACTGGCAACAAGCTGAACGATAAAATCTATTACCGTCACAGCCAATATCCAGGCGGTTTGAAATCACGCACGGCGCTGGAAATGCGCACAAACTACCCAACGCAAATGCTTGAAATTGCGATTAAGGGTATGCTTCCAAAGAACTCTCTTGGACGCCAACAAGGTAAAAAATTGCATGTTTACACAGGCAGTGAACATCCACATCAAGCACAACAACCAGTAGATTATACACTACGCGGATAACTTAGAAGGAGGGACTCACATTGGCACAAGTAGAATACTACGGCACTGGTCGCCGTAAAAGCTCAGTAGCGCGTGTTCGCCTCGTACCTGGTGATGGTCAAATCATCATTAACGGACGCGACGTTGAAAACTACCTACCGTACCCAGCACTTCGTGAAGAATTAAAACAACCCCTTACAATAACAGAAACGGTTGGAAGCTACAACGTTCTTGTTAATGTAAACGGTGGTGGCTATACTGGACAATCAGGTGCAATCCGTCACGGAATCGCGCGCGCACTTCTTCAAGCGGACCCTGAATTCCGTCCATCATTGAAGCGTGCAGGTTTGCTTACTCGAGATGCAAGAGCGAAAGAACGTAAAAAATACGGTCTTAAAGGCGCTCGTCGTGCACCACAATTCTCAAAACGTTAATTTTGTTTTACAAAACTCCTCAGTAGCATGGATGCTGGGGAGTTTTTTGTATGCGCTGGAACCGAGCTACTGAAATTCACATCCCTCAGAACACAGCTGTCGTGCCCGCACACCGGATTTGATGGATATCAGTTGAGATTTGATCAACCAATACCGGGGTTTGATGGATTATACACGATTTTATATGCCTCTTCTTTAGTTAGTATGTAAATATTGGTGCCTTTCCTATTGCATGACTTCACTACTCCCTTCTCACACTACGTAAAAAGGAGGGGTGTAGGTATATGGCTATCGTTGACATGAGAAAACATATTCGAGAACGGCAGCTACAGACAGAACGATTATTACTTCGTGGTTTGTCTGTGAACAAAATGCGCAAAGAAGTGGCTTCCTTTATGCCCAACCATATTCGTTTTGCACAAGAGTGGCACCGGACAAATGCGGAAGATCACTGTATAGATGTTGCAATTGAAGCGTATCTGCTCGGAGGCCAATACGCTAAGTTTAATTATCACGGCGAAGAAATGGAAGCCGTTCGGAAGCGAGCCGCCAAACAAGAACAAGAACTTATTCACACCTTATTCGATACGACAGAGTTCTGGGGATTCACTTCTGATCTTGGAATGAGTGGAGATGACCTTTATCTGAAATGTGATACGTTTGTTTCTGAGTGGTGGCAAAAAGGGTTTGATCAGTCACTTAAACGATTAAAGCTCCGCTTGAAAATGAAGTAAACGAATCTTCCTTTGTATAGTGATACGCACATTCATCGGGTATGTAAAATTGCACGGAAAAATGCCAGACGCGGGAGAAAATGATCAGATCTTGCCGCCAGACACTTAGATCTACCAACGAAATACGATCGCAACCAAACCCGCTTCCGTTTTTTTAAAAGTCCGCGTTCTAAAACCTAATGGTTGTCCATACGATGTAGATAGATGGACGAGCGGGAGGAGAACGGGGATGAAACAAAAGCTCAAGTGGGCGTTATTTACCCTTGGCGCCATTGTATTATTCATGATCATCCAAGTGCAGTTTAACGATGATTCTTCTTTTGAGGCGTGGAACTTACCGTTGACAGGCAAAGTCATCTATCTTGACCCTGGTCACGGAGGGGTAGACCCAGGCGCCAATAGTGACGCAGCCTTAGAAAAGGAGATTGCACTAAACGTATCATTAAAGCTACGGGATTACTTGCAGGAACAAGGTGCGCTCGTACTCATGACGCGGGAGGAAGACAAAGATTTAGCAGATGAAGAGATGAAAGGATATAGCAGAAGAAAAGTACAAGATTTACAACGACGGATGAACTTAATCAACGAATCAACTGCAGACTTATTTTTATCGATTCATCTCAATTCGGTACCGTCCTCTAAATGGAATGGTGCACAAACATTTTACTCACCAAAGTACGCAGAAAGTCAACGCGCGGCAGAGGCTATTCAAAATGAACTCATTCGCAATTTAGAGAACACAACCCGACAAGCAAAGGCGCTTGGATCCGTCTACTTGTTACGAAATGCAGAGAAGCCAGGAGCCCTCGTTGAAATCGGCTTTTTATCCAACCAAGAAGAAAGAGAACGGTTAATGACGGATGGCTACCAAGAAAAAGTGGCTGCCTCAATGTACGAAGGAATTTTACAACATTTCACGCTTGAAGATGAAGCACAAGAGAGTCCTAATGAAGAAACCAGCGATGAATAGTCGTTGGTTTTTCGTGCTTCTGCGAGAACATTCAATCTGACTTCGTTAACATGATTTGCTATACTGGGAGAGGAAACGAATTCATAAGAGGTGGACATATCTTGCTAACAGAACAAAGCGTACGTACGCTCGTTAATGAACTACAAGATCCAATTCTTCATGTGCCGTTGAAAGAAACAGACGGTATCGTGGAGATTTCAGTGAAAGAGGAAAAAAGTCATGTGAGTGTGAAGCTTGCCATTGCTAAAACAGGGACAAGCGAGCAGTTAGCGTTCCAACAGCAAGTGGTCGATGTACTAAAGCGTTCTGGCGCAGAGTCTGTAGGTATTCGATTTACTGAATTACCAGAAGAAACGCTAGCGAAGTTTCAAGCAAATGCTTCAAAGGCAACAGGAGAAGAAGGGCTTCTCTCACCAAATTCCAACACAACGTTTCTTGCGATTGCTAGTGGAAAAGGTGGTGTTGGGAAATCGACTGTATCGGTTAATCTAGCGACCGCATTAGCGCGAGCAGGAAAGAAAGTCGGTCTCATTGACGCAGATATTTATGGTTTTAGCGTTCCGGATATGATGGGAATAGCGAATCGTCCTCAAGTCCGTGGCGATCGAATTTTTCCAGTGGAACGGTTTGGTGTGCAAGTAATTTCTATGGCGTTTTTCGTAGAAGACAATGCTCCTGTTATTTGGCGTGGTCCGATGCTAGGGAAAATGCTTAACTCGTTCTTCACAGAGGTGGAATGGGGCGATCTAGATTATTTGCTATTGGACTTGCCTCCAGGAACAGGAGATGTGGCTCTGGATGTTCACTCGATGCTACCCGCGTGTAAAGAAGTGATTGTAACGACACCACACCCGACAGCAGCGTTTGTGGCAGCACGTGCCGGTGCAATGGCACTACAAACTAACCACGAAGTGATCGGCGTTGTTGAAAATATGGCCTACTTCGAAAGCAAGATAACCGGGGAAAAAGAATACGTATTTGGGCGTGGAGGAGGCGAGAAACTCGCTGACGAGCTACAAACTGTGCTTCTTGAAAAAATTCCTCTGCAGCAACCAGATTGGAATGATGAGGACTTTGCCCCGTCTGTTTATGATGCGGATCATCCGATTGGAGAACTTTATGGTAACATTGCTCAAAAAGTTATCGATCGCACGTAAGAACAAGACCCGAAAGCTATAGTGCTCTCGGGTCTTCGTTTATTATTATATTAAGCGCCGCCTGAACCAGATTTTTCCTGACCGCCACTACCACCTTCAGAGGAGCCTGATTCACCGCCACTTTCGCCTTCTTCACCACCAGCGGAACTAGAACCAGATTCGCCGGCTTTTTTTACTTGTTCTTGTACTTGTTTTTGAAAGAGTGGACTTTCCAGTGTCTCAAGAATGACGGTTTGTAAGTGTGAGCGAAATTCTTGTCCTTTTAGCTGCTCGCTTAATTGCTTCTCAAACTCAGGGTCTTTTAGCAATTCCAACATCATACCTTGGTATTCAGGGTCCTTCATTAGCTTTTTGAGTATTTTTTCATTTTCTTTCATCATGCTCTTCGCCATCGTTTCTGCGAATGCTGGATCCTCAAAGCTTTTCTTCCAAAATTCCGCCCCTTGTTCTGAGGAAAGAGTGCTTGTAATCGTTTCTGTCACAACTTTTTGATCCATAACGAGTTGTTGTTTCATTTTCTCATCAGTCAAGATTTCCTCGATTGCTTTTTTTCCATCATCACTTTTTAAAATATCGACCATCATTTTCTTTGTTTCCTCGTATTCCAGTTGTCCCCCTTGTGCTTGTCCCTTTCCGCCGCACCCCGTAGCTATGAGACAAACGCACAAAAGAATAATCAATTGCTTCATGTGAGATCCCCTTCTCTCTAGTGGGTGTTCTTATGTATTAATGTGAAGCATTTTTAAACAATCTATGCGTGCCAGAAACAGGACTTCCCTTTTAGGAAAAAGCTTTGGTACAATGGAGAATAGCTTAATAAGATTAAGGGAAGTGAAGCTGTGACTAGTCGATATTGGGTGCGCTTCTTTTTTCGCACTCTTTTTCTCGGGGGAGCGTCAAGTGTTTTAGTCGGGTTTATTGCTCGCTGGAGTGAATTTCAGCCTTATTTTACCAACCTTGATATTTTGTCTATACTGTCTACTGCATTTTGGTTGTTTGGTGTAGGTCTGATTTTTAGTGTGCTCAGTCAAATGGGATATTTCGCCTATTTAACCATTCACCGCTTTGGATTAGGGATCTTCAAAACGATAGGGCTATGGAACGGGGTGCAATGGCTATTCATCGCAGTTGTATTATTTGACTTAGTATACTTCCGTTTCCAAGCTTTTGCTGAGGAAAATGAGAGCGTGATCCCATATGTATTTATCTCAGGTTTTTTGCTCATTATTGGTTTAGTTGTTGCTACTCTAAAAGCAAGACAAACAAACAAAGATACATTCGTGTCGGCCTTGTTTTTTATGGTAGTGATCACAACAATAGAGTGGTTTCCGGTGTTGCGGGCAAATGAAGAGGGGTGGCTCTTCTTTATGCTCATTCCACTCGTTACGTGTAACGCGTATCAATTGCTTCGTTTACCAAAGTATTTAGTGCTATCGCAACTGGAGCGGGAAAAAAGGCAACAACGAAAAGCGGCGGAATCCACAACAATGAATCAAAAAAGAAAACCTAAAACGACATAACAAAAAGGGGGCGTGACCTTGTCGAGTCACGTCCCCTTTTATTTTACTGAATATCTTCTGTTGAAGAAGTGCCGCCAGAAATAAGCTCAGAGACAGTCGTCAGTTCGAAATCTTGAGTTTGAATATATTCAAGAATTTGTGGCAAAGCTGCTTCCGTTTGCTTCGCAGAATCTGAAGCGTGAAGCAAGACGATATCTCCATTTTCAGCTTTCTTTACTCGATCAATAATCTCTTCAGTTCCTGGATTTGTCCAGTCTTTACTATCCACGCTCCAATGAATAACACTCAATCCCATCTTTTCAGCAATGCGGATAAGACGTTCATCAAATTGACCTGTCGGAGCGCGCAAAAATGGCTCTGTCTCTACTTTGAGTTTTTCGAATACACTTTGGGCTCGTTGAATGTCCTGGATGATTTCCTTGTCACTTAGTTCGGTGTAATCTTCGTAGTTGTATCCTAGAAGACCAATTTCATGGCCGGCTTTCTCAATTTTTCTTACTAGGTCCGGATGACGTTCTGCCCAAGCTCCAGATAAAAAGAACGTGACAGGCTTGACCTTGTTTTCTTCTAAGTAATCCACAATCGGTTCTGCTTTTTCATCTCCCCACCCAATATTGAAGGACAGCACGATACCTTTGTCGCCGCGATAAAATGCCTTAGGTCCTTGGTCAGTGGAGAAAGCAGGGAAAATAGAGAAAGATTGCATGTATACCAGTCCTGCTGTAAACAATGCTAACGTCACAATGAGCACGGTGGTTCTTACGTTTTTCGCATGCACCACATAAAATCCTTTCATCTTCACCCACCTCGTCCTTCCTTGTCCTTTTCATTTTATGCGTAAAATGCACTCATATGTCTCTCGTTAATGAACTCAAACTACATACAAAGTGTTCACCAAAAAATATTCTACTTTTAGCTCATAAAAATTTGGAAATGCGTACAGAATACTGATACGAGGCGAGGTGAAGTCAATTGATTGGTTTGCTCATTAACGGAAGAGAGCGAGAAGAGATGATTTACCTGCTCAAACGTGAGATGGATGAAATTTTATTTGACTTAGGAGATGAACGGATTGAACATCTTGTAAAACGTTCCATGGAAGAGCGGTATAACATCCTACTGGCGTTGTTTAAGCGGGTAGCACCTCCGAAAGAGTGTTTTAAGTACATACAACTAAAGCGAAAAAAAGTATAAAATTAAGGGCTGTGATGCAGGCTTTGATAGTCTTGCTACAGCCCTTGAAACTTTCGGGGATTTTTTTCGAAAATTATGTTGACCGCTCACTAAAGTCCTGTTATAGTATTAAACGTCGCCACAAGCGGTACGATCATGTGGAACGAAAAAAGATGAAAAAAGTTCTTGACGATCGTCAGTTGCGATGTTATTCTATAAAAGTCGCTTTTGAGAGAAATAAGCGAAATTGTTCTTTGAAAACTGAACACAAACCTGCTAGTAAGACCAAATCCAAATGGATACGGTCGTCGTTGATTTTAAAGTAAGACAGTTAAGAGCTTGCTCTTTTTATGGAGAGTTTGATCTTGGCTCAGGACGAACGCTGGCGGCGTGCCTAATACATGCAAGTCGAGCGGACTTTAGGGAGCTTGCTCCCTAAAGTTAGCGGCGGACGGGTGAGTAACACGTGGGTAACCTGCCTGTAAGACTGGGATAACTCCGGGAAACCGGGGCTAATACCGGATGACCCTTCGGATCGCATGATCTGAAGGTAAAAGGTGGCTTCGGCTATCACTTACAGATGGACCCGCGGCGCATTAGCTAGTTGGTGAGGTAGTGGCTCACCAAGGCAACGATGCGTAGCCGACCTGAGAGGGTGATCGGCCACACTGGGACTGAGACACGGCCCAGACTCCTACGGGAGGCAGCAGTAGGGAATCTTCCGCAATGGACGAAAGTCTGACGGAGCAACGCCGCGTGAGTGAAGAAGGTTTTCGGATCGTAAAGCTCTGTTGTAAGGGAAGAACAAGTATCGTTCGAATAGGGCGCTACCTTGACGGTACCTTACCAGAAAGCCACGGCTAACTACGTGCCAGCAGCCGCGGTAATACGTAGGTGGCAAGCGTTGTCCGGAATTATTGGGCGTAAAGCGCGCGCAGGCGGTCCTTTAAGTCTGATGTGAAAGCCCACGGCTCAACCGTGGAGGGTCATTGGAAACTGGAGGACTTGAGTGCAGAAGAGGAGAGCGGAATTCCACGTGTAGCGGTGAAATGCGTAGATATGTGGAGGAACACCAGTGGCGAAGGCGGCTCTCTGGTCTGTAACTGACGCTGAGGCGCGAAAGCGTGGGGAGCGAACAGGATTAGATACCCTGGTAGTCCACGCCGTAAACGATGAGTGCTAAGTGTTAGAGGGTTTCCGCCCTTTAGTGCTGCAGCAAACGCATTAAGCACTCCGCCTGGGGAGTACGGCCGCAAGGCTGAAACTCAAAAGAATTGACGGGGGCCCGCACAAGCGGTGGAGCATGTGGTTTAATTCGAAGCAACGCGAAGAACCTTACCAGGTCTTGACATCCTCTGCTACCTCTAGAGATAGAGGGTTCCCCTTCGGGGGACAGAGTGACAGGTGGTGCATGGTTGTCGTCAGCTCGTGTCGTGAGATGTTGGGTTAAGTCCCGCAACGAGCGCAACCCTTGATCTTAGTTGCCAGCATTCAGTTGGGCACTCTAAGGTGACTGCCGGTGACAAACCGGAGGAAGGTGGGGATGACGTCAAATCATCATGCCCCTTATGACCTGGGCTACACACGTGCTACAATGGGTGGAACAAAGGGTCGCAAAGCCGCGAGGCTGAGCCAATCCCACAAATCCACTCTCAGTTCGGATTGTAGGCTGCAACTCGCCTACATGAAGCCGGAATCGCTAGTAATCGCGGATCAGCATGCCGCGGTGAATACGTTCCCGGGCCTTGTACACACCGCCCGTCACACCACGAGAGTTTGTAACACCCGAAGTCGGTGAGGTAACCTTTTGGGGCCAGCCGCCGAAGGTGGGACAGATGATTGGGGTGAAGTCGTAACAAGGTAGCCGTATCGGAAGGTGCGGCTGGATCACCTCCTTTCTAAGGAAAACTCGTCACTTAGGTGACGATACAAAACGACGCTAGCAGCGAACTTGTGTTCAGTTTTGAAGGGGCAATCCTTCAAAACATGTTCCTTGAAAACTAGATCATACGCAAACGACAATTCTTTTTGTGAAAAGAAAGAACACCGAGTCGTAGTTCAATCACCAAACAGTTGGTGTTGTCATATTCGCAGACAACGCAAAGCCAACTTTAAAATCTTTTACGCATTATCATAGATTGTGCGTAAAATTGGCTAGAAGCAAGGAGTTCGAGGAAGCTTCCTATGAAGCTGACGAAGAAATCTCCGCTTATAGACAATTTTTAGAGAAGTTAGTAAGGGCGCACGGTGAATGCCTTGGTACTAGGAGCCGATGAAGGACGGGACGAACACCGATATGCTTCGGGGAGCTGTAAGTAAGCTTTGATCCGGAGATTTCCGAATGGGGAAACCCACTGCCCGTAATGGGGTAGTATTCTTACCTGAATACATAGGGTAAGAAAGGCAGACCCGGGGAACTGAAACATCTTAGTACCCGGAGGAAGAGAAAGCAAATGCGATTCCCTAAGTAGCGGCGAGCGAAACGGGAACAGCCCAAACCAAGAGGCTTGCCTCTTGGGGTTGTAGGACACTCTATACGGAGTTACAAAGGAACAGGGTAGACGAAGCGATCTGGAAAGGTCCGTCAAAGAAGGTAACAACCCTGTAGTTAAAATCCTGTTCCCTCCAGAGTGGATCCTGAGTACGGCGAGACACGAGAAATCTCGTCGGAATCCGGGAGGACCATCTCCCAAGGCTAAATACTCCCTAGTAACCGATAGTGAACCAGTACCGTGAGGGAAAGGTGAAAAGCACCCCTGGCGGGGAGTGAAAAAGATCCTGAAACCGTGTGCTTACAAGTAGTCAGAGCCCGTTAAAGGGTGATGGCGTGCCTTTTGTAGAATGAACCGGCGAGTTACGATTTCATGCAAGGTTAAGCTGATAAAGTGGAGCCGCAGCGAAAGCGAGTCTGAATAGGGCGAATGAGTATGAGGTCGTAGACCCGAAACCAGGTGATCTACCCATGTCCAGGGTGAAGGTAAGGTAACACTTACTGGAGGCCCGAACCCACGCACGTTGAAAAGTGCGGGGATGAGGTGTGGGTAGGGGTGAAATGCCAATCGAACCTGGAGATAGCTGGTTCTCTCCGAAATAGCTTTAGGGCTAGCCTCAAGTAAGAGAGTCTTGGAGGTAGAGCACTGTTTGGACTAGGGGCCCTCATCGGGTTACCGAATTCAGACAAACTCCGAATGCCAATGACTTGTTTCTTGGGAGTCAGACTGCGAGTGATAAGATCCGTAGTCAAGAGGGAAACAGCCCAGACCGCCAGCTAAGGTCCCAAAGTATACGTTAAGTGGAAAAGGATGTGGAGTTGCTTAGACAACCAGGATGTTGGCTTAGAAGCAGCCACCATTGAAAGAGTGCGTAATAGCTCACTGGTCGAGTGACTCTGCGCCGAAAATGTATCGGGGCTAAACGTATCACCGAAGCTGCGGATTCCGTAAGGAATGGTAGGAGAGCGTTCTAAGGGCTGAGAAGCAAGATCGTAAGGACTTGTGGAGCGCTTAGAAGTGAGAATGCCGGTATGAGTAGCGAAAGAAGGGTGAGAATCCCTTCCACCGAATGCCTAAGGTTTCCTGAGGAAGGCTCGTCCGCTCAGGGTAAGTCGGGACCTAAGCCGAGGCCGAAAGGCGTAGGCGATGGACAACAGGTTGAAATTCCTGTACCACCTCACTTCCGTTTGAGCAATGGGGGGACGCAGGAGGATAGGGTAAGCGCGCTATTGGATGCGCGTCCAAATCGTAAGGCTGAAGGGTAGGCAAATCCGCCCTTCACGAAGGCTGAGCGATGATGGCGAGGGAAATAAAGTACCGAAGTTCCTGATTTCACACTGCCAAGAAAAGCCTCTAGCGAGGAAGCAGGTGCCCGTACCGCAAACCGACACAGGTAGGCGAGGAGAGAATCCTAAGGTGATCGAGAGAACTCTCGTTAAGGAACTCGGCAAAATGACCCCGTAACTTCGGGAGAAGGGGTGCTCTTCTGGGTGAATAGCCCGGAGGAGCCGCAGTGAATAGGCCCAGGCGACTGTTTAGCAAAAACACAGGTCTCTGCGAAGCCGTAAGGCGAAGTATAGGGGCTGACGCCTGCCCGGTGCTGGAAGGTTAAGAGGAGAGGTTAGCTTACGCGAAGCTTTGAATCGAAGCCCCAGTAAACGGCGGCCGTAACTATAACGGTCCTAAGGTAGCGAAATTCCTTGTCGGGTAAGTTCCGACCCGCACGAAAGGCGCAACGATCTGGGCACTGTCTCAACGAGAGACTCGGTGAAATTATAGTACCTGTGAAGATGCAGGTTACCCGCGACAGGACGGAAAGACCCCGTGGAGCTTTACTGTAGCCTGATATTGAATTTTGGTACAGCTTGTACAGGATAGGTAGGAGCCTATGAAACGTGAGCGCTAGCTTACGTGGAGGCGTCGGTGGGATACTACCCTGGCTGTATTGAACTTCTAACCCACGCCCCTCATCGGGGCGGGAGACAGTGTCAGGTGGGCAGTTTGACTGGGGCGGTCGCCTCCTAAAGAGTAACGGAGGCGCCCAAAGGTTCCCTCAGAATGGTTGGAAATCATTCGTAGAGTGTAAAGGCACAAGGGAGCTTGACTGCGAGACCTACAAGTCGAGCAGGGTCGAAAGACGGGCTTAGTGATCCGGTGGTTCCGCATGGAAGGGCCATCGCTCAACGGATAAAAGCTACCCCGGGGATAACAGGCTTATCTCCCCCAAGAGTCCACATCGACGGGGAGGTTTGGCACCTCGATGTCGGCTCATCGCATCCTGGGGCTGTAGTCGGTCCCAAGGGTTGGGCTGTTCGCCCATTAAAGCGGTACGCGAGCTGGGTTCAGAACGTCGTGAGACAGTTCGGTCCCTATCCGTCGTGGGCGTAGGAAATTTGAGAGGAGCTGTCCTTAGTACGAGAGGACCGGGATGGACGCACCGCTGGTGTACCAGTTGTCTTGCCAAAGGCATCGCTGGGTAGCTACGTGCGGACGGGATAAGTGCTGAAAGCATCTAAGCATGAAGCCCCCCTCAAGATGAGATTTCCCATTGCCTAGCAAGTAAGATCCCTGGAAGATGACCAGGTAGATAGGTCTGAGGTGGAAGCACGGTGACGTGTGGAGCTGACAGATACTAATCGATCGAGGACTTCTCTAACGATTTAAACTCGGTAGTCGTGAACCGTATGATCTAGTTTTGAAGGAATATGAAATCAATGTGTTTACACATATTGATCAGCATACACCCTTCACCACCCTGTAATATGCAGGGCGAGGTTTCGATAAGCAAGCTGACGCAGAGATGCGCCGCTTATCGGAAGCCGCAGCCGGTTTGGTAGTGATGGCGAAGAGGCTACACCCGTTCCCATCCCGAACACGGAAGTTAAGCTCTTCAGCGCCGATGGTAATTGGGGGCTGTCCCCCTGTGAGAGTAGGACGCTGCCAAGCGAATGCGAAGAAAAAGGTGAGTTCCCCGCAGATTGTGAATTGTCTAGAAACACGGGGGACAGCCAACTGGGCGGAAGGCATGTTAAGAACGCGCCGTCCATGGCGCAACACATGCACACCAACGTCCTGTTAGCGTGAGAGTAGGACGCTGCCAAGCAAGTGAGAAAAAGCTGTTTTTCGCTTAAATGCGAGAAACAGCTTTTTTGCGTTATTGCTCCCGTATTGTGTTTGGAAATATTGCGCTGACAAAAAAGGCGGAAAATGTAGAATGAAGTGGAATTTAGTCCTATATGTTTATGGTATATATGGGCATTACTGGCGGCGGTAATTAGGATACGACGCGAAAGCAAACAGGGCACGTACCCTCCTATACTAAATGGATCAGGAGTAACACAGGCACATTTTTCTGGGCACCACATAAACTAAAACACAGTTCACTAGATGTATAGAATCCGATTTTTTAGGTGAGACTACTAGTGGAGGTGGAGAGGATGGTTCAAAGAAGAGTGCCTGTGGGGAAAGACGTGTGTTCCATTTGTGAAGAGGAAAAGCAGGTCGGGTTTTATTTGTACACATCGTTTATTTGTGCAGGTTGTGAGCAAATGGTCGTGAATACAGAGCCGGAAGATCCAATGTACCAGCACTATGTGAAGCAATTAAAAGAGGCGATGATGCCTCGTACGTATTCGTAACTTCCGAATGTACTTAATACAAAGATACTCTGCGCACTCAAACTAGTATTTATGCTGGTTTTAGTGTGTTTTTTTGTGGTCGTCAGGAATCAACGGATTACCGACGACCAAAGAGACTTAGAGAAATAAATACATAATGTTTAGTATATGAGTGGATTTCACAAATCAGAGCCCATGCAGGACAAGGGTTTTGAGACATAATAAAAGGAGTACCTCCCCAAGTCTTGTATAATGGTAAGTATCAACTCAAACTAAAAAGACTGGAGGGACTCCCTATATCCACTATACGACAAGAGAGCTTGTTTATCATCCAAGAATTATACGAGATGGAACCTACCTAGCGTTATCAAGAGATCATTTCGGCGGTTGATGAGTGCTTTATTACGTATGAAATAGTCGCTATTGTTCCCACCCATTTTGAAGCGCGTGATCAAGCTCCAGTTAATCCCGGGAAAAGAGCGTTAATCTGGATTTATGAGCGTTAATCCCGGGAAAAGAGCGTTAATCTGGATTTATGAGCGTTAATCCCGGGAAAAGAGCGTTAATCCGGATTTATGAGCGTTAATCCCGGGATAAGAGCGTTAATCTGGATTTATGAGCGTTAATCTGGATTTATGAGCGTTAATCCCGGGAAAAGAGCGTTAGCGCGGATTTATGAGCGATTCCCCTGATCGCGGATATCGGCTCCTGTTAGTGGATAATTGGAGCGGAAGGCGGCGACTCATCGAACAATGCATTCGCATGTTCCTGTGTGCGATCTTTATTCAGGATGCAAATTCCATCCTGCGTGAAAAGTGTGGCCAGGTGAGACCTGTCTAGCTGCAGCGGTCTGCTCCTGTCTGAAAAATAACCTTCGTCTTTTGAGGAAAAAAACGCCTCTAAATCCAAAGAACATCTTTTAGAGGGAGCAAGACGGACCGCTTCCACATTTCATTCCCGCAGGAGCGAAGCGACGAGGAGTCTCACGACCCGCCCGCGGAAGGCATCCGCCTGTAGCGGAAATCAACAACCTTGTTCAAGTGGTACGAATCGAGAAAATTTTTAAGTAACTACTATTCTGCTGGTCTGTGAATTTTAAAAAAGAGCAATTATGAAATTGATTCATCCTTAGAATTATAAATCCAAACTAATCAAGCATAAATCCAGACGTAGGGTGAATCCACACTTGCCATGAGGATTTCATAACTCCTACCTATATCATAGTAAGCGTTTGACACCGATAGCTATGGATACACGGTAAAGTATTCTAAATTTTTCAGGTGTCCGACCTACTGATCGGCATGGTACACTATAAGTATTTGAAACAGATGAAGGTGTAGTTGAATGGATCATCAAAAGACTCCTCTGTACGATGCGCTGCGGCAGTTTGCAAAAACTACTGCTTACTCATTTCATGTACCGGGACACAAAAATGGTAGCTTGTTCAATCTACCCGAGTTATCACAGATAGCCCGTTTGGATGCGACGGAGCTTTCTTTTTTGGACCAGCTGCATGATCCTGATGGTGTCATTCTAGAGGCGGAGGAATATGTACGGGATTGGTATGGATCGAAAGCGAGTTTCTTTTCCATAGGGGGCTCGACTGCTGGTAATCAAGCACTAGTCCTAAGCGCGGTCAAAAGAGGGGACAAGGTGTTGGTTCCTAGAAACTGTCACCAGTCGGTTTTGCACGGTTGTTGGCTAGCTGGGGCAGTCCCTGTTACGTTGCCTGCTGAATGGGATCAAAGAACAAGGCTTGCGGTCGGTGTTTCTATACAGATCATTTGTGATGCGATAGAGCGGGTGCCGGATGCGAAGGCGATTGTGTTGACGTATCCTAGTTATGATGGATTTACGTTTGCTATTCAAGACATTATCACACTAGCTAAAGAGCGAGGACTTATCGTGATAGTAGATGAGGCACACGGGGCACATTTCAGTGTTGATCCTGACACGTTTCCGCCTTCTGCCTTAGCGCTCGGCGCAGATGGGGTCGTGCACTCAGCACATAAAACGCTTCCTGCTCTGACGATGGCGGGGTTTGTGCACCTTGGACGGGAGAGCGTTTTGGATGAGTCCCGTGTAAGAAGGGCGTTAGGAATTGTCCAAACGAGCAGTCCGTCTTATCTTGTTATGGCTTCTTTGGATGTAGCACGTTCCTACGTGGCCACTTTCACGCAGGCGGATCGAGACGCTTTACGTTCTACACTTATGGAATTCCGTAAGATCGTAGCAGACGCAGGTCCATGGGAGGTAGTAGAGGAAGGCGATTTACTGAAGCTCGTCCTCTATCTACCAGGACACGGCTTTACTCTTCAACAAAAGCTTCACGAACAGGGTCTGTTTACCGAACTGGCGAGCGTGGATCATGTACTGCTCGTACTGCCACTTATCAAAAATAACTTATCCCACAAACAAGAGCTTCTGGATACCTTGCCGAAGATCAAACGAGCGGGCGAGGACATTGAATATGAGCAAAACAAACCAGCTCAACAATTCCGTGGTAAAACATTTACAGAATTAACGTCAGTTTTCACTACTTTCGAGGATGTCCTGTGGGCAGAGAGGGAGTGGGTTTCTGCTCAGGAAGCCGTTGAGCGGGTAGTGGCAGATTCTATTGTGCCGTATCCACCGGGTATTCCTTTATTTTTTCCCGGAGAGACTGTGGACGAAAAGCGTCTTCATGAACTGCTTGCCTTTACAAAAGAAGGCGGACACGTGCAAGGAGCTTTCCGCTTAAACAATGAGCAAATAGAAATACTTATAGCAAAGTAAAAGAAAAGGTGAAAATAGATGCATCAAGGAACATTCATCACTTTTGAAGGACCTGAGGGCGCTGGTAAGACATCTGTTTTAGCGGTGCTTGCAGAACGTTTGCGAGAACAGGGTTATGTTGTGTGTAAGACGAGAGAACCGGGTGGAGTTGCGATTGCTGAGCAAATTCGTGACGTGATCCTGAACCGTGAAAATATAAAAATGGACGCGAAAACAGAAGCTCTTTTATATGCAGCTGCTAGAAGACAGCACTTAGTCGAAAAGGTTATTCCCGCTTTAGAACGAGGCGAGCTTGTCCTTTGCGATCGGTTTGTCGATGCCTCCCTAGTCTATCAAGGGATGGCGCGGCAGATTGGTATCGAACAGGTGCTTGACGTGAACACATTTGCCATTGATGGGGTGATGCCGTCTTTGACATTGTTATTTGATCTTCCTCCTGAAGTAGGATTGGCGCGTATTGAGGCGCATAAAGGGCGGGAAGTGAATAGATTAGATCTAGAAGGGTTAGCATTTCATCGTCGTGTGAGAGAAGGTTATCTAGGGTTGGTCAACCGTTTTCCAGAACGAATCAAACTGATCCGCGCTGATCAGTCCTTTGAAATCGTGTGTGAAGCTGCATGGAACAGCATTACGCAACATATGAAAAAGAGGAATAAGCGTTAGTTTGGTCGAATATAAGAGGGAAGCTTACTTCGCACCACGTCTGCTCAAATCGAACAAAATAATGGAGGTTGAGTTACTCATGAAAATGATCTTTGCTATCGTGCAAGACCAAGACAGTAGTCGTCTCCTTAGTGCGCTTGTGGACCATAACTTCCGAGCGACAAAGCTATCCAGTTCTGGTGGATTTTTAAAGTCAGGAAATACAACCTTTATGATAGTAACTGACGATATACGCGTAGATAAATGTCTTGATGTCATTAAAGAAAACTGTAAATCTCGTGATCAAATGGTGGCACCTGTCTCTCCGATGGGTGGGAACGCAGATTCATATATACCATACCCTGTTGAGGTGGAAGTAGGCGGGGCCACAGTGTTTGTGCTCCCGGTCGAGGGATTTCATCATTTTTGATCGAAGAAGAAGGGAAAAGAGATGAAAATCGGACAAGACGTACGAGTGTCTGTCGATGGGCTAAAGCAAGGTCAACTACCCGCTCACCTACAAAATGGACGCTTTCAATCTATCGTGACGGCCCAGCAGTCCAAACTTCACAACCAACAACTAAAGCAACTATATCAAGATATTGGGGTTGTGGCTAGTCAGTTGGGGCGCTCTCGTAATTTCCGCGACTTGGCGAAGTTTAAGACACTTGTCAAGCGTTTTGTAAAGGAAGCAACTGATTTTGGCCTAGATGTGAAGCAATCAAAACAGTGGAATGAATATGGAGAAAGTCGTACGTTTCGGATCGTGGAAACGATTGATGAAAAGCTTGTTGCGTTAACCGAAGCGATGCGTACGAACGAACAAGATTCACTTAAACTATTAGAGATGATTGGTGAAATTAAAGGATTGCTCGTGAATCTGTATGTATAGGAGGAAGAAGGGTGAGTGCTTTAACAGAAGAACTAACAGCATGGCAACCTCACATTTGGCGGCTCCTTCAAAGGGCAGTCACTCAGCAGCGTGTGGCACATGCTTACTTATTTGAGGGACCAAAAGGAGCAGGAAAAGCGGCATACGGTCAATTACTAGCAAAGCTCTTACTCTGTTCTTCTATTTCCGAAGATGGTATGCCTTGTAATCATTGTACAGATTGTAAGCGAATCGCCTCCGGAAACCATCCTAACGTTTTTTCTGTGGCACCAGACGGGTTGTCCATCAAGAAGGAACAAATACAGCTGCTACAAACAGAATTAAAGAAACGAGCATTTGAAGAAAAGCCTAAAGTATACATTTTGCATGCCGCGGATAAAATGACATCTCAAGCGGCAAACAGCTTATTGAAGTTTTTGGAAGATCCACCTAGTGATACGCATGCCATTTTGCTTACCGAGCAAAAAAATCACCTGTTACTGACGATTCAATCACGCCTTCAGCAGCTTAATTTTCGCCCGCTCCCGAAAGCTTCTTTGCAAAACCAATTACAAGAAGCTGACCTCCCTGCACACATCGTTCCATTGCTCGTGGAAATCACCCAAAATGTGGAGGAGGCGAAAGCTCTTTATGCGGATGATTGGTTTGTACAAGCTCGAAAAAAAGTGTTACACTTAACTCAAGTACTCAAGAAGGACACGTTCGACACGTTTGTGTGGCTGCAAACCGATTGGAACAGTCATTTTACGGAGCGTGACGAAGTGGACAGAGGACTTGATTTATTGCTTTTTTGGTACCGGGACTTACGGAATATGCAGATGGGCGCGGAGGATGGATTTACATATCCAGACTATAAAGACCAACTGCAGAAGGAAGCTCTTCGGTTTTCGCATATACAATGGGTTCATTGCACAGAGGCAATATTGGAAGCAAAACGTCGACTCCAAAGGAACGCGCATCCGCACAGCATTATGGAGCATCTTGTACTCTCTCTAGAGGAGGGGATTCGGCATGCTTAATGTCGTCGGAGTGCGATTTAAGAAGGCTGGAAAAATTTATTATTTTGATCCAGGTGAGTTTCACATGTCGACCGATGATCACGTGATTGTCGAAACGGTTCGAGGCGTTGAATACGGCCGAGTAGTACTTGCTCCAAAGCAGGTGGATGAGCAGGATGTCGTCCTCCCGTTGCGGAAGGTGCTTCGTGTCGCAGACGATAAGGATCGTTTTACAGTAGAGGACAATGAAACGAAAGCAACTGACGCTTTTGCTGTTTGTTGCGATAAAATAGAAGAGCACGGCTTAGAGATGAAACTTGTAGATGTAGAATATACATTTGATCGAAACAAAGTGATTTTCTATTTCACAGCGGATGGACGTGTCGATTTTCGTGAGTTGGTAAAGGACTTAGCATCCATTTTCCGCACGAGAATCGAACTTCGTCAAATTGGAGTACGTGATGAAGCCAAAATGCTTGGCGGAATTGGTCCTTGTGGTCGAATGCTCTGTTGTTCAACGTTCCTCGGTGATTTTGAACCCGTTTCCATTAAAATGGCGAAAGACCAGAACCTGTCGCTAAATCCGACGAAAATTTCTGGCTTATGCGGTCGTTTAATGTGCTGTTTAAAATATGAAAACGACCAATACGAAGAGGCGAAACAGCTGATGCCTGATGTAGGAGAAAAGGTTGAGACTCCTTACGGCAAAGGTCGTGTCAAAGGATTGAACATGCTCGAACGCCTTATTCAAGTTGAGGTGGAAGAACAAGAGCATGTGTTGGAGTTTACGTTGGATGAGTTGAAAGGGGACGCGCTTTTCAACTAAGCCGAAGACTCATGAGGTGGAGAACAGATGGAGAAGAAGGAATTATTTGACGCTGTAAGTCATATGGAGGCCCAAGTTGGTCATTTGTATAAACAACTTGGCGAAATGAAAGAGCATGTGGCTGCAATGTTAGAAGAGAATAATGCACTGAAACTTGAGAACGACCATCTACGAAAACGGTTGGACTCCGAGCAGGAAAAGACCGATTCACCACCGAAATCTGAATCCGACAAAGCCTCTACAAATGAGTTAAGCGATATAGGTGAGGGGTACGATAACCTTGCCCGGCTCTACCAAGAAGGATTTCATATTTGCAACCTTCATTTTGGGAGTCCCCGAAAAGAAGGAGATTGCTTATTTTGCTTATCGTTTCTGAATAAAAAATGATTTGCAGAAATTATATCTTCAGCCTGATTGAAGCAGGCTGGTAAAAAACCTCCCAGCGATACGCGGGAGGTTTTTTGGTGCGTGTGGCAGTTACCCGTCCCCAGCGGGTGAAAGTCCCTTTTATACCCCTATGCTTGGAATTAATAGTAATTTTACGCATCTTTAGGTGGTGAATTTAAATCATTAATCTGTTACTTTATGATAAGAAGGCGAACCACCAAGATCTCGAAACCCCAAATGAAAGCTTCCCCCATAAAGAAGTCACCACAACGAAGGAAAATAACTCTTAGTAAGGGAGTCCGTGAACTATACTGAGCTTTGAAAGCTCCACATTTTATATAGATTATAACGCTACCGGGAGCGTGATCTTGGAAAATGACTTATTGCATTATAGAAAGGAAAGAACATGTGATGCACCTTAGAGACGGAGAACGGCTTGATGATTTGCTTGCAGAAGGATATAAAATAATACAAAGCTCGGGTGTGTTTTCGTTTAGCTTAGATGCTGTGTTGTTAGCCCGCTTTTGTCATGTGCCGATAAAAAGGGGGGTAATTATAGATTTGTGTAGCGGGAACGCTGTAATTCCATTGTTGCTTTCTACACGTTCTCAATCGCGCATTATTGGCGTGGAGCTTCAGCCAGAGCTTGTCGATATGGCATCTAGAAGTGTGAATTATAACAACCTTACTGAACAAATTGTCATAAAGGAGCTAGATTTGCGAGAAAGTCCAAAGGCTTTAGGGTACGGAAAGGCGGATATGGTCACTGTGAATCCTCCTTATTTCCCATTAAAGCCAGACTCGTTGCTGAATGTGAACCATCATGTTGCACTTGCACGACATGAGGTAGGGTGCACGTTGCGTGACGTTGTGACAGCGGCTAGCCAGCTTGTTAAACCAGGCGGAAGGGTCGCTATGGTCCATCGTCCGGAGCGATTGGCAGAGATCTTCGCCGAGTTTAAGACCAAGAACTTGGAGCCAAAGCGTCTTCAATTCTCACATTCAAAAAAAGGGAATAAAGCCAATATGGTGCTTGTCGAAGGTCGGAAAAACGGGCAACCTGGGTTGACTACGGAACCGCCTATTTTTGTGTACGAAGAGAATGGCGCGTATACTCCACATGTACGTGCGCTTTTATATGGCGCAAATGAGAAGAGGGAAGATTAGAATGGTGAATCATACCTTTTATGTAGTAGAGTGTGCAGATGGCTCTTGGTATGCTGGATATACAAATAAATTAGCGCAACGTATTGCCACACATAACGCGGGAAAAGGGGCAAAATATACGAGAGCTCGTCTTCCCGTCCAGCTCGTACATTCGGAACAATACGGTTCTAAGCAGGAAGCGATGCAAAGAGAATATGCCTTTAAGCAATTGAGCCGAGCTGAGAAGGAACGGATTGTGTATAAATAAAAGGTACGCTAAGGAGGGTTTCATATGTGGAATGAACAGAAGAGCTTCTTTAGTTCTAGCGAGACAGGAACGTTGTTTGTCGTCCCTACACCGATCGGTAACCTAGATGACATGACGGTACGTGCTATTAATACGTTGCAAACAGCCGATCTTATTGCCGCAGAAGACACACGGCATACGAAGAAGCTTTGTCATAAGTTCGAAATTTTAACACCACTTATAAGTTATCATGAGCATAATAAAGAAGAGCGGGGGAGAGACTTACTTGAGCGGTTGGGAAGAGGCGAGACAGTTGCTCTCGTGAGTGATGCTGGGACCCCTGCTGTTAGTGACCCAGGATATGAACTCGTTCAAGCATGTACTGAACAAGGAATTACTGTAGTTAGTTTGCCGGGACCGAATGCGGCATTAACAGGTTTAGTTGCCTCTGGCTTGCAGGTGCAGCCATTTTTGTTTTATGGATTTTTGCCACGCCAAAAGAAAGAAAAGACAGAAGCACTCGAAAGCTTGTTGAATCGGGAAGAGACGGTCATATTGTACGAGTCACCACACCGGTTACGTGAGTCGCTTACCCTTTTGGCATCTATCGCAGCTGAACGGTTTGTTGTGGTGGCCAGAGAATTAACGAAGCAGCATGAAACGTATATTCGGGGCACCGCGAAGGAATTGGCAGAATGGAGCGGAACAGAGTCAATCCGTGGCGAGTGTTGTGTATACATAGCTGGAAATTCGGATCCGATAAAGCATGACGAGCCAGCATGGTGGTCACTACAAACTATGAAAGAGCACGTTGAGACATACATAAAAGAAGGAATGCAATCAAAGGATGCGATTAAACAAGTAGCGGTGGATCGGGAAATACAAAAGAGAGAAGTGTATCAAGCCTATCATGTAGAGGACTAGAGAAAGCGGTGGTAGAATGAAAAAAGTCCCCATCCTTATACAAGGGTGGGGACTTCTTGTTACGCTTTGTTTGTTTCAAATCTTGTGCGGATTTCTTCGATTAGTTTTTCTGCACCTTCACGGCTAAGAATAAGTTTTCCTTCTGCAAAAGTTGCGTTGTCATCGGAAATCTCACCGGTGATTTGGCATGTCATATTCGGCTTATATTTTTTCAATATAATTTTTTCGTCATCTACATAAATCTCTAAAGCATCCTTCTCAGCGATACCGAGAGTACGACGAAGTTCAATCGGAATCACCACGCGGCCTAATTCGTCTACTTTACGTACAATACCAGTTGATTTCATATTAATGGATCTCCCCTCATAGGTTAGTATTCTATTAGTATAATTCGTCAATGTTCGACAAATTTCATGTCTTTATAATACCAGCGTTTCCCAAGGGCGTCAATCACTTTCATATGATATTTCCATATCAATTTTGTTTCATCCTTGTCACGCCTTAATTCTCAGCTGTTTGGTAGGTTTTTTCTATGGAAATGGTCCTATTTTTTGCATGTTCTATTTTTGTGGCTGTTCGACAAATTTCTACACTGTTATATGTCGAATATACCTTGTTTTTTAAGTGAGATGGACAAGCGTTGGTCACAAGGGTATACATGGTCAAACACCCAACAGACATCACAGTTCTTTGTGCGCGACCATTGCACTTTCTTCTTACATTCGGTATATTTTGACTAGGATACGGGTGAAAATGATGCAGTGCCATAAAGGCGAAAGAAAGCACTCACACGGTTGAGGGCTTTTTTAATAGCTTGTCCCTAAAACTTCGTATTTTCCATAAATAAAGAGTAAAAACAAGTAGGAGGCGGCTTTCGTGAGTAAACAGCGAAACACGTTTTATATTACAACACCCATTTATTATCCAAGTGGGAAATTACATATTGGGCATGCCTATACGACTGTAGCGGGGGATGCGATGGCTCGCTACAAACGGTTGCGTGGCTTTGATGTTATGTATTTGACTGGAACAGACGAGCACGGTCAAAAAATTCAAGAAAAGGCAAAAGAAAACGGTGTCTCTCCCCAAGAATATGTCGATAATATTGTAACAGGTATTCAAAAATTGTGGGGACTTATGGAAATTACGTATGATGATTTTATTCGCACGACTGAATCCCGTCATAAAGACGTAGTAGAAAAAATCTTTCAACAACTTCTAGATCAAGGGGATATTTATCTAGGGGAGTATGAAGGCTGGTACTCTATTCCCGACGAAACGTTTTATACAGAGACACAACTTGTCGACAAAGAGCATGACGAACAAGGACAAGTGACCGGTGGTAAAAGTCCGGACAGTGGCCATCCGGTTGAAAAGGTAAGAGAACAATCTTATTTCTTTCGTATGAGTAAGTACGTTGACCGCTTGTTGCAGTATTACGACGAGAATCCAAAATTCATCCAACCAGAAGCACGGAAAAATGAAATGATCAATAACTTCATTAAACCTGGTTTGGAGGATTTGGCTGTCTCTCGTACTACTTTTGACTGGGGCGTCAAAGTGCCAAACGATCCGAAACATGTTGTGTACGTTTGGATTGATGCATTATCCAACTACATTACTGCTCTTGGTTACGGCACGGAAAATAACGGGAAATATCAACGGTATTGGCCTGCGGATGTTCACCTTATGAGTAAAGAGATTGTGCGCTTCCATACCATTTATTGGCCGATTATGCTGATGGCACTTGGCGAACCACTTCCAAAGCAAGTGTTTGCACACGGCTGGTTGCTCATGAAAGATGGCAAAATGTCTAAATCAAAAGGAAATGTGATTCACCCAGAAACGTTGATAGATCGCTACGGTTTGGATGCGCTTCGCTACTATTTGCTTAGAGAAGTGCCGTTTGGAGCGGATGGCGTCTTCACACCGGAAGGATTTGTGGAACGCTTAAACTATGATTTAGCGAATGACTTAGGTAATTTGCTGAATCGTACGGTCGCCATGATCCAAAAGTATTTGAATGGAAACATTCCGGCTTATACGGGTTCTAAAACAACCTATGACAAATCGTTACTGAAAGCAAATGAGGAAACAGTAGGGGCCTACGAAAAAGCGATGGAGGACATGGCTTTTTCTGTGGCATTGAGTGAGCTGTGGGCCCTTGTTCGCCGCACAAATAAGTATATAGATGAAACGCAGCCGTGGGCATTGGCAAAGGATGAAACAAAACAAGAAGAACTCGGTTTAGTTATGGTCCATTTAGCTGAATCGCTACGTAGAATTGCTGTGATGCTTCAACCGTTCTTAACACATGCACCAAACAAGATCTTTGCGCAATTGGGTATCCAAGATGAGCAGTTGCGATCATGGGATTCGCTAAAGCAATTTGGTAAGATTTCAGAAGGGACTCAAGTTGCAAAAGCAGAGCCGATTTTCCCTCGACTAGATAGTAAGGAAGAGGTGGCGTACATCCAACAAGCTATGCAAGGATCAGCGCCTCAACCACCTGAAGAAGAGGCAGTGGAAACACCTGAAATCACGATCGATGATTTTATGAAAGTTGATCTCCGTGTTGCAGAAATTATCCAAGTAGAGCCGGTGAAAAAGGCGAATCGATTATTAAAGCTACAGCTAGACCTCGGCTATGAGAAGCGTCAAGTTATTTCTGGTATCGCCGAATATTACAAATCAGACGAATTAATCGGTCGAAAAGTAATCTGTGTAACAAATTTGAAACCTGTAAAGCTACGTGGCGAGTTATCTCAAGGCATGATTTTAGCAGGGGAAGAGAATGGAAAGCTTTCTCTAGCATCTGTAGACGAAACATTACCTAACGGAGCAAAGGTAAAGTAATGAAGACAAAGGAAGCATAGTACTGTTCCACGTGAAACGTTGTGGAACTCTCTATGGTTCCTTTCTTTCTCAAAAGGAATGGTAGTTATTATAGAAGAAACTCGATTCGAAGGAGCGGTACTATATGTTTTTTGATACACACGTCCATTTGAACGCTGACCAGTTTGATCAAGATTTACCGGAAGTGATACTGCGAATGAAAGAAGCACAAGTAGACAATGCGGTGGTTGTAGGTTTCGATCACAGAACAATCATACGTGCAGTGGAACTAGCTGAGACGTACGACTGGCTATACGCCGCTGTAGGTTGGCATCCAGTTGATGCAATTGATTGTACAGAAGAGGACTTAGAATGGATTCGTGAATTATCAAAGCATGACAAGGTCGTGGCAATTGGCGAAATGGGGCTTGATTATCACTGGGATAAGTCACCGAAAGAGGTGCAAAAAGAAGTGTTCCGTAAACAAATTCGGCTCGCAAAACAAGTGGATTTACCCATCATCATCCATAACAGGGATGCGACAGAAGATGTTGTTGCCATCTTAAAAGAAGAGCATGCGGAAGAAGTAGGGGGGATTATGCATTGTTACAGCGGAAGTGTAGAGATTGCAAAGGAATGTCTAATGTTAAATTTTCATATCTCATTAGGTGGACCGGTTACTTTTAAAAACGCGCAAAAGCCGAAAGAAGTCGCAGAAGCGGTTCCGCTCGACAAGCTACTCATCGAGACTGATTGCCCTTTTCTCGCACCTCATCCATTTAGGGGAAAACGAAACGAACCCGCCTACATTCCGCTTATTGCCGAACAAATCGCACTGATCAAAGGTATATCCATAGAGGAAGTAGCGAGAGTGACAACAGAAAATGCAAAAAGATGTTTCGGCATACGTTGACAGCGAATGCCGTCGATTTTTGGGGGTGCTTGTCCTTGTATGGCCCCAATCCTCAACGTTCTACATCTCTTTTCCCTCTCATAGACTAGGCGTGTCGAGAAGTCTTTCTTCCCTTTCAATCGTTCCTTTTGCATAATAGAACCACCTTGTTCCTTGAAAGACGACTGCTTGACACGTCGGAAGAACCTTTATATAATCTCTCTGCGAGGAAAGGAGGCGTTTCTCATCGTGACGAAAACGAGTCAATCGTTGTTATCCGATGCACGCCAACGTAAGATTTTTGCCATAATTGCTAGTTTCATAGTGATCTTGGCACTGTTCGCATTCCTGTTCTTTGAAACAACAAAAGCGACGATCGCCCTTGAAATTAACGGCGATGAACAGACTGTGAAAACAAATGCAGATACGGTTGGGGAATTGTTAGCTCAGCAAAATATAAAGGTTCAAGGTGTGGATTCTGTTTATCCAGCAACGGATGCAAAAATCCGTGATCAAATGTCCATTGTCTTTCAAGCAGCAGAAGAAGTGACACTAACGTTGAATGGGGAAGCGAATCAGGTGTGGACTACTGCTACAACAGTTGGAGAGTTTTTGAAACAACAAGGTCTCTCTCTTAAAGAAGCAGATCAGGTGTCGCCGGGTGTAGAGGAACCCATTACGAGCGACCTGCAGGTTGAACTAGAAGAATCGTTTCGTGTCAATATTGTCGACGGAACAAAGAAAAAGACTGCGTGGACGACTTCGACTACGGTCGCTGACTTTTTAAAACAACAAGGAATTATACTGAATGACTCAGACCGCATTGCTCCGAAGTTAGATGCGAAGCTAACCGAGAAAGAAAATGAAGTCAATGTGGTTCGAGTAGAAAAAGTCACCGATGTAGTGGAAGAAGAAACTAACTTCAAAACTGTCACTCGTAACGATAGCAGCCTAACTAGTGGACAGGAAAAAGTAGTTCAAGAAGGTAAAAGGGGAAAACGCTCAAAAAAATACGAAGTAGTCCTAGAAAATGGGAAAGAAGTATCACGAACGCTACTAGCCGAAGAAGTGCTATCTGAAAGCCAAGATAAGATTGTAGCTGTAGGAACGAGAAGAATCGTGGCACAAGTATCTCGGAGCAATACAACCGCTCCGGCGAGTGGTGAAACGATCACGGTGTCTTCTACAGCCTACACAGCCAACTGTGCAGGGTGCTCAGGAATTACAGCAACAGGCATTAACCTAAAAGCAAACCCTAATCAAAAAGTCATTGCTGTTGATCCCAGTCTGATTCCACTAGGTACTAAAGTGTACGTTGAAGGCTACGGCTATGCGGTTGCGGCGGACACGGGTAGTTCAATTAATGGAAACAAAATCGACGTCTTCTTTGCAAGCAAGGAGCAAGCGTACAGGTGGGGGAGTCGTACGGTGACCATTCGCATTTTAGATTAATCATAGATAAAAAATTATAGTGTCATAGGAAGGGAGAGCCTCTAACAAGTAAGGGGTTCTCTCTTTTTGCGTATTTTTACAGAGAACACAAGGGATCGCCTCCGAGATAAATTAAGGTGTAGCAAAGTTATTTTGAACTCATGCAAAAGACGGTGTACACTAGGGGAGATATTAGCTTACGAAAACTATTTCAGATATTGGAGTAAAGAGATGACAACGAAACGTACCCTTCAAGAAATTATTGTCGTGGAAGGAAAAGATGACACGAAACGGATTAAACTAGCCGTGAACGCTGATACAATCGAAACGAACGGATCGGCAATTGGGGAAGAAGTATTAGAGAGAATTCGGCTTGCACAAGAAACTCGAGGTGTCATTATATTCACAGATCCCGATACGCCTGGTCAAAAAATACGTCATGTGGTTTCGCAAGCCGTTCCAGGTTGTAAGCACGCTTTTCTAGCAAAAGAACAAGCGATAGAGAAGTATGGCCGAGGTGTGGGGGTTGAGCATGCTTCAGTAGAGGCTATTCGTCAGGCGCTACAGGGTGCGCACTCGACAGCAGAACGTGCCCACGGAGAGATCAGCAGAGACGACCTACTTTATGCAGGTTTGCTCGCAGGTCCTGGTGCTAGAAACAGAAGAGAGGCACTTGGCAGAGAGCTCCGCATCGGTTATGCCAACGGGAAGCAATTACATAAGCGGTTAGCGATGTTTCAAATACCTAAGCAACGTTTTTTAGAAGCTTTAGAAAAAATAGAAAGGAGGCCCTAGTGTGAAAAAGCGAATCGCGACTCCGAATCGAACGAAAACCATCTTAGAGCAACACGGATTCTCTTTTAAAAAGAGCCTCGGTCAAAACTTTCTCATTGATCCTAACGTTCTCCAAAACATTGTTCGTCAGGCCGATTTGACGAAAAGCAGTGGGGTCATTGAAATTGGACCTGGTATTGGTGCTTTAACCGAGCATTTGGCAGAAGCAGCAGGCAAAGTGCTCGCCTATGAGATTGATCAAAGGCTCTTGCCTATTCTCGATAAAACACTCGCTGATCATAATAACGTGCATGTCGTGCATAAGGATGTACTAGAGGCCGATGTCAAAGAGGACCTTACAACATGGTTAGCTGATGTCAACGAGATTGCTGTAGTGGCAAATTTGCCTTACTACGTGACAACGCCCATTTTGATGAAGCTTCTCACAGCGGATGTGCCTGTATCTACTTACGTCGTGATGATGCAAAAGGAAGTAGCCGATCGTTTAACAGCTCTGCCCGGAACGAAGGCGTACGGATCGCTTTCCATTGCTGTGCAATATTACACAGAAGCAAAATTGGCTCTTACCGTGCCAAAATCGGTGTTTATTCCTCAACCGAATGTCGACTCTGCTGTTGTGAAGCTCACACGGAGAGAAGAGCCACCTTGCACAGTACAGGACGAGAAATTGTTCTTTGAAGTAGTAAGAGCATCTTTTGCACAAAGAAGGAAAACATTGCGAAACAATTTGTGGAGCGCATATCCAACCTTGAAAGAACAGGAGCAAGAAGTAACAGGAGCTATGGAGCGGGAAGGAATTGCGCTGTCCCGTCGTGGGGAATCTTTATCGATTGAGGAATTCGCGCGGCTCACAAATAGTGTAATGCCTTTTTTATAGCTCGATACGGAAATGCTGAAGGACGGATTATCTTCAGCTTTTTTGTTTGACTACAGCACAATAATTAAGTTTTTCTAGCCCGGTACACGACACTTTTACATGTCTACCTACACGAATCTGTTCTTTTATAGCCTGGACATCCGCACATTGAGAGTGATGTGGCATATCGTAAAAGAGAAAACGGTTCTTACTGAAGGTTGGAGTGAAGAACGTGGCGATTCAAGTAGGTTCAATTGTGGGAAGACGCTCTTACGGATGTGATGTCTTATTTCGAGTAATCGAAATACGGGAGAGTCAAGGTCAAACTATGGCCATTCTAAAAGGGGAAGAGATGCGGCTCCTAGCAGATGCGGATGTACGGGATTTAGACCCTCTTCAAGAGCAATATAAACAGGAGCGGAGAGAAAAAACTCGCTCATTAGAAAAACAGTCACTGGCTTTGTTTCAGCAGGATTTAGAATATATTCGGGAAAGACATGAATACGACGTGACAAACGCCTATGAAGAAGAGGTCGCGTATTTTTCTCTACCTGGAAAGGTGCTGCACATTGATGGGGACCCTACTTACTTACAAAAATGCGTTTCTTTGTATCAAGAGGTAGGCGTACCTGTGTATGGTGTTCATTGTCAGGAGACGGAGATGCCGTACCGAATCGAGTCTTTGTTGGCGAAATATCAACCAGATATTCTCGTGATCACGGGTCACGATGCCTATTCAAAATCGAAAGGGAAAAAGACCGATATTAACGCATATCGGCATTCCCGTCATTTTGTAGAAACCGTACAAAAGGCTAGAGGGAAATGTCCCAGTCTAGACCAGCTTATTATTTTTGCTGGAGCATGCCAGTCTCATTTCGAATCGATCATTCAAGCGGGAGCAAATTTTGCGAGCTCCCCATCACGGGTGAACATTCATGCGCTCGATCCAGTGTATATTGTATCCAAGATCAGCTTTACACCATTTACACAACCCGTACACGTTTGGGACGTGTTGCGGAACACGTTGACAGGCGAAAAGGGGTTAGGGGGAATAGAGACAAAGGGAGTTTTAAGAACGGGGATGCCCTACCAACCCCATGACGAAGAGTCTCCCGGATAGTTTTCTGCTCACTCTTTTGTATTTTCATTAGAGTGAGCAGTATTCTCTCCTTATCTGAAACGGGTACATATACTGGTCATTTAAGGGAATGCTAACTTATGTAGAAAAAAAGGGCGCTTTGTAGAATAAAAAACATTGACAAGTGAATTTGAAGGTTGATATAATTTATAAATTTATTTGACTTTCTACTGCTCTTTTGCTATAATGAATTTAGCGAGGTGGACGAGAGATGCCAAAAACGTTAGCTGACATTAAACAAACGTTGGATTCTCATTTAGGTAAGAAATTAATGCTTAAAGCCAATGGCGGTCGTAGAAAGACGATTGAGCGCTCAGGAGTCCTTGCGGAGACATATCCCTCCGTATTTGTCATCGAGCTTGACCAAGATGAAAACTCATTCGAGCGAGTATCTTACAGTTATGCAGACGTGTTAACACAAACGGTGCAACTCACCTTCGAAGAAGAACAACAACAAGTGGGCAATATGCTCTAGGTCGGCAGTGAACGAATTGTTTACTGCTTTTTTATTTTGTTTTATCTTGCCCTCTTTATACAAAAACGATTTTCCTCCGTTGGCTACAAATGGATGAGCACAACGGCCCTCTTTGGATAAACTATAAACGTCCTGCACTTTTCAGAAGGACAAAAAGGGGGCACTCAATTGAGTCGACGTCGAAGCATCATGTCAGAGCAATTCAAAGAAGAATTAGCGAAGGAATTGGGCTTTTACGACGTGGTTCAAAAAGAAGGCTGGGGTGGCATTCGAGCTCGTGACGCCGGGAATATGGTGAAACGAGCCGTAGAAATCGCAGAAGAGGGGCTCGCCCAAAAGTACAACAACAATCAATAACGAGTGTGTTCAAACTAGCTGGCTCAAGATCCAATGCGGAACTTGGGCCGCTTTTTTTATTTGCAGGTTGGTGAATGTTAGACGACTATGGGTAATAAGCGGTCAGCGTCATGTCGTTTCCTCCGAAAAAGTCAAAGAACGACTTTATCTCCGGAAAGCGAGATGAGTCGGTTGACCTGATCAAGCACCTTCCGCATCCTTATCAGTCGAGCTGCAGGCGCTAGGTCACGCGACGTCATGTCGTTTCCTCCGAAAAAGTCAAAGAACGACTTTATCTCCGGAAAGCGGGATGAGTCGGTTGACCTGATCAAGCACCTTCCGCATCCTTATCAACTTATGATAGAATAAGACAAAATTCTTCTAGGACGTGGAGCGGGTAGTGATGAAGTGTTTAGTGAAGGCGCCGGCGAAGATTAATTTAACGTTGGATGTGCTACATAAGAGGCCGGATGGGTACCATGAAGTCGAAATGGTGATGACGACGATAGATTTGGCAGATCGCATTGAGTTGTCAGATGACAACTCTTCGCGTGTGAAGTTAATGAGCGAATTTCGTTTTGTCCCGAACGATCATCGCAATCTTGCGTATCAAGCGGCCGAATTATTTCGCAAGCGTATGGGAATCACCAGGGGAGTGAATATTTATCTCGAGAAGAATATCCCTGTTGCGGCTGGCTTAGCGGGTGGAAGTAGTGATGCAGCTGCTGTGTTACGAGGTTTAAACGATCTGTGGCAGGTCGGACTCACAAAGGACGAGCTGGCTATTATGGGAGAAGAACTTGGTTCGGATGTTCCTTTTTGTGTTTATGGGGGGACGGCACTCTCTACAGGCCGAGGAGAAAAAATTCAGCCTTTGCCGGCCCCTCCGACTTGCTGGGTCATTTTGGCAAAACCGTCTATCGGGGTATCGACAGCGGACGTATATCACGCTTTGAAAGTCAATCGTATTGAACATCCGAATACGAAGGATATGTGTAAAGCTTTGGAGATGAAAAATTACGACCAAATGTGTGCGTCAGTGGGCAATGTGTTAGAGCCTGTCACGACGCGCATGCACAAAGAAGTGAAGTTAATAAAAGACCAAATGAAACGGTTTGGAGCAGACGCAGTGCTCATGAGCGGGAGCGGTCCTACCGTCTTTGGGCTTGTTCGGCACGAGTCTCGTTTGCATAGAATCTACAATGGACTCCGTGGATTTTGTGATCAGGTATACGCAGTACGGTTGTTAGGAGAACGAGAAAACCTTGCGAAAAACCTTGCCTAAACCCGTACAAATGTGGCAAAATTGACTGTAATATTCGGGTAACGGAGGCACACTAGTGAAGTTTAAACGAAGTGAACGTCTTGTTGATATCACCTTTACATTGATTAATCAACCAAGGAAACTCATTCCTTTTTCAACTTTTTCCGATCGATATAAAGCCGCTAAGTCCTCAATCAGTGAGGATGTCGCGATTTTAAAGCAAACCTTTGAAGCACAAGGCCTTGGCCGTTTGCAAACGACAGCAGGAGCAGCCGGTGGAGTCCGGTACGATCCAGACGTAAGTGAGCAAGAAGCTCTCGATGTCATGAACTCATTGTGTGAGACGTTGGCAAAGCCCGGGCGATTGCTACCGGGTGGGTACTTGTATTTGACAGACATTGTCGGTGACCCTACTGTTATGCAAAGGGTCGGACGCATGATAGCCGGCTTGTATATGGATAGACAAGTGGATGTAGTCATGACAGTCGCGACAAAAGGAATTTCACTTGCCTACGCAATCGCAAAAGAATTAGGCGTACCTGTTGTCGTTGTGCGTAGAGATAGTAAGGTAACAGAAGGATCAACCGTTAGCATTAATTATGTATCAGGGTCGGCAAAGCGCATTCAAACGATGGTCCTCTCTAAGCGTAGCCTTTCTGAAGGGGCAAAAGTGCTCGTTGTCGATGACTTCATGAAGGCAGGAGGTACCGTGCGAGGTATGAAGAGCTTGCTCGACGAATTCCAAGCGAACATGATAGGTATAGCGGTATTGGTTGAAGCTGAACACGTGCAAGAACGATTAGTAGACGACTATATTTCAGTTGTTAAACTATCCAATGTGTCAGTAGACGAGCAAACGATTCAAGTACATCCAGGAAATTATATGAAGTGGAGAAAGGGACGAAATGAATGAAAAGTATTCAAACTGACAAAGCACCACAAGCGATAGGACCCTACTCACAGGCAATTCAAATGGTAGACCTCGTTTACACATCCGGACAAATTCCATTACGACCAGACGGCACGATGGTCGAAGGTGACATAGAAGTACAAACAAAACAAGTGATGGAAAACCTCACTGCAGTTCTAGAAGCTTCTGATTCGAGTTTGACCAAAGTAGTTAAAACGACAATCTTTCTCACTAATTTAGGAGACTTCGACAAAGTCAATGCAGTTTATGGGCAATACTTTAGTGAGCACCAACCGGCGAGAAGCTGTGTGCAGGTCGCTGCGCTTCCGAAAGGCGCTCGAATTGAGATCGAGGCAGTGGCGACTTTATAAAGTGTTTAAGTTGAATAGAATGCAAATGATCACGGGTCTCGGCTCGTGATCTTTGTTTTAATAGGATGAATTTTATTCAGATATGAGACTCAGTGGGGGATACGCAGACTCAGTGGGGGATACGCAGACTCAGTGGGGAATACGCAGACTCAGTGGGGGATACGCAGACTCAGTGGGGGATACGCAGACTCAGCAGGGGGATACGCAGACTCAGCAGGGGGATACGCAGACTCAGCAGGGGGATACGCAGACTCAGCAGGGGGATACGCAGACTCAGTGGGGGATACGCAGACTCAGTGGGGAATACGTAGACTCAGTGGGGGATACGCAGACTCAGTGGGGGATACGCAGACTCAGTGGGGGGATACGCAGACTCAGTTGGGAATACGCAGACTCAGCAGGGGGATACGCAGACTCAGCAGGGGGATACGCAGACTCAACAGGGGGATACGCAGACTCAGTGGGGGATACGCAGACTCAGTGGGGAATACGCAGACTCAGTGGGGAATACGCAGACTCAGCAGGGAATACGCAGACTCGGCAGGGGAATACGCAGACTCAGTGGGGGATACGCAGACTCAGTGGGGGATACGCAGACTCGGCAGGGGATACGCAGACTCAGCAGGGGGATACGCAGACTCAGTGGGGAATACGCAGACTCGGCAGGGGGATACGCAGACTCGGCAGGGGAATACGCAGACTCGGCAGGGGAATACGCAGACTCAGCAGGGGATACGCAGACTAATCCGGTTCACAGACCGAGTGGGTTCCCCTGACCAACCGCCTTCCGCTTTTCATTGTCCAGCTCCAGGCGGTAGGGGACCGCACGTCATTTCAGCCCCTCCGAGAAAGTCTGAAGAGCGACTTTCCCTCCGGTTCTGAGATGAGTGGGTTCCCTTGATCAACCGCCTTCCGCTTTTCGCATTAGGTCGAAAGTTTCAAAAAAATTTTTGGAATAAGAAGGATTTTGGTAAAAAACGTTGAAATATAGGGGTAGAACGAAAGGGAAAAAGGTGGTGAACATGGTGGAAGTAACAGACGTTCGCTTACGACGCGTGAACACTGATGGACGCATGCGCGCTATTGCATCTATTACTTTGGACAACGAGTTTGTGGTGCACGATATTCGTGTGATTGATGGAAATAATGGCCTTTTTGTAGCAATGCCAAGTAAACGGACTCCAGATGGGGAATTTCGCGACATCGCTCATCCGATTAATTCCGGTACGCGTGGAAAAATCCAAGACGCTGTCTTAGCTGAATACCACCGTTTGGGGGAACTTGAAGAAGTAGAATATGAAGAAGCAGGTGCGTCCTAAAAAACGACATGTATCCACAACAAGAGCCTTTTACTCCCACAGTGAGGCTCTTTTTTCTGCCTTTGTGTTGGATGTAGACCAAGGCTGACTCAGTTCTTCCTTAACCATTTATAACATTTCTTCTCCTCCTAATCAAAAACTGGAATGTCTCCTAATAGAAGTGACAAAAGTTTGTAGTTCCTAGGCTTACCTTGAAAGTCATGCAGTTTTAGGATATAGTCAACTTGACAAAATTCGAGTACTGGGGGTTCGTTGATGAACCGTTTTGCGATTGTTTTAGCTGCGGGTAAAGGAACCCGTATGAAATCGACTTTATATAAAGTGTTACATCCGGTTTGTGGAAAGCCAATGGTGGAACACGTGGTTGACCAAGTTTCAAAGGTTGCTATAAATGAAATGTATACGATTGTTGGTCACGGGGCAGAGGACGTTCAAACGTATCTCGGCGATAGAAGTCAGTATTGCCTTCAAGAAGAACAGCTTGGGACAGGTCATGCTGTGCAACAAGCAAAAGATTTCTTATCTAGAAAAGAAGGAACGACTCTTGTGGTCTGTGGTGATACACCGCTTCTTACGTCAGAGACTTTGGAAGCACTTCTCCAAACGCATGAAGCAGCAGGAGCCGCGGTTACTGTGCTCACAACGC
This sequence comes from Bacillus fonticola, assembly GCF_012955605.1. Classification (GTDB taxonomy): domain Bacteria; phylum Bacillota; class Bacilli; order Bacillales; family JC228; genus Bacillus_CG; species Bacillus_CG fonticola. The sequence continues at coordinate 133,198 of NZ_CP052135.1, forward strand.
ATGAAGAGGATCCTACAGGGTATGGAAGAATTGTTCGCGATGACCAAGGTCATGTGAGCCGTATCGTCGAACAAAAAGATGCAACAGAAGATGTGCTGCGCATTTGTGAAGTGAATACAGGTACGTACTGCTTTGATAATAAAAAGTTATTTGAAGCGTTGGAAGAGATAAAGAACAACAATGCTCAAGGAGAGTATTATTTGCCGGATTGCATCGAGATTATGAAAGCAAATGGTGACCAGGTGGCCGCGTATGCAACAAGTAATCGTTTTGAGACCATTGGAGTGAACGATCGCGTTGCCCTCTCTAAAGCATCGTTAACGATGAAGGAGCGTATTCTCACGCATCATATGCGTCAAGGGGTTACCGTCGTAGATCCGCAGTCAACGTTTATCGAAGCGGATGTTGAAATTGGTTCTGATACTGTGTTAGAACCAGGTACAACCATTCGGAAAGGGACAATAATTGGTTCTTCCGCAACAATTGGTCCGAACACGGAACTTGTCCGTTGCTCTATTGGAAACAATACGACAGTCCGTCAATCGGTTGTCTATGACAGCACGGTAGGAAACGGGGTTCAAATCGGTCCGTTTGCACATGTTCGTCCAGATTCTTTCATTGAAAACGACGTAAAAATTGGCAACTTTGTTGAAGTAAAGAAATCGCGTCTCGGAGCACGTAGTAAAGCCTCTCATCTTAGCTATATTGGCGACGCAGACATTGGTGAAGATGTGAACTATAGCTGTGGTGCTATTACTGTCAATTATGATGGAAAAAACAAAGCACGCACTATTATTGAGGACGGTGCGTTTATCGGCTGTAATGCCAACTTACTTGCACCTGTCACGATTGGTAAAGAGGCATTTGTTGCAGCAGGTTCTACGATAACTGATGATGTCCCGGGAAAAGCACTCACTATTGCGCGCGCTAGACAAGTGAACAAAGAAAATTATGCAGAAAAGTTGAATCACAAAAAATAATCGGGGGTCTCCTCACATGCCAACTTCGTATGCCAACTCGAAAATGAAAATATTTTCTCTCAGCTCCAACCGTCCTCTTGCATCTGAAATTGCAGCTCATGTTGGTGTCGAGCTTGGGAAGTGCTCAGTAACGCGCTTTAGCGATGGAGAAATCCAAATTAATATCGAAGAGAGTATTCGTGGCTGCGATGTATTTGTGATCCAGTCAACGAGTGCTCCGGTGAACGATAATATCATGGAATTACTCATTTTAATTGATGCACTGAAGAGAGCGTCTGCAGCAACTGTTAATATCGTAATGCCTTACTATGGATATGCGCGCCAAGACCGAAAAGCGAGAGCTCGTGAACCAATCACTTCAAAACTCGTGGCTAATTTACTTGAGACAGCGGGGGCAGCACGAGTCATTACGCTCGACTTACACGCACCACAAATCCAAGGGTTCTTTGACATCCCGATTGACCATTTAATGGGAGTTCCAATCCTTGCTAAATATTTCAAGAATAAGCCGATTCCACAGGAGGATGTCGTGATTGTGTCACCAGACCACGGTGGCGTAACACGTGCTCGAAAAATGGCTGAGCGGTTGAAAGCCCCGATTGCGATTATTGACAAGCGACGACCAAAGCCAAATGTCGCTGAAGTCATGAATATCGTTGGAAATATTGATGGGAAAGTAGCCATTCTTATTGACGATATTATTGATACAGCGGGGACGATAACGCTTGCTGCTAACGCTCTTATTGAAAACGGGGCAAAAGAGGTATATGCGTGCTGCACACATCCAGTGCTATCAGGTCCAGCAATTGAGCGTATTGAAAACTCGAAAATTAAAGAGCTTGTCGTAACGAACTCCATTGTGCTACCTGAAGAAAAGAAAACCGAAAAAGTAGTTCAGCTATCGGTAGCTGAGTTGATTGGTGAAGCCATTATCCGTGTATACGAAAACCAGTCCGTATCGACACTGTTTACGTAAACTTCTGACACCTTTCCTAAAAAAGAGGTTTAAGTTTTCTCAAATTAGGGGAAATAGTATATAGACCCAATTACGGAGGCTGACAAAATAATTCAGCCTGAACGATTAAGGGAAGGTGAAGATGATGGCTATAAATTTAAATGCAAAAAAACGTACTGATTTAAAAGGATCCACTACAAGACTTCTTCGTGAATCAGGTAGCATTCCCGCGGTAGTTTACGGGAATAAGGCAGACAACACACCGATTACGGTTGATAGTATTGCTTTTGTGAAAACAATGCGAGAAGCTGGAAGAAACGGTGTGATTAACTTATCTGTCGAAGGTTCAACATATAACGTAATTTTGTCAGACTATCAACAAGATTTCTTGAAAAATGAAGTGACGCATGCTGATTTCCTTGCGGTGGACATGTCTGCTGAAATCGATGCAGATGTACAGGTGACACTTGTCGGAAATGCTCAAGGTGTCAAAGATGGCGGTGTCTTGCAGCAGTCATTGCATGAAGTGAGTGTCACTGCAAAACCGAGCGACATTCCGATGGCGGTTGAATTTGATATCTCCTCCTTAGTTGTGAGTGATACGGTGACAGTAGCGGATTTGAAAACTTCTGCTTCAAACTACACGATCAATCACGAGGACGGGGAAACAGTTGCCTCCATCTTGCCACCGCGCCAAGAAGAGGAAATTGATAGCGGCGAAGAGCAAGCTGAAGGTACTCCTGAAAATGAAGAAGGTCGGGAAGTATAGTAAGGAAACATTCATGAGCGCAGCACGCAACCATGTATGGGAAACTGGTCACAAAGCAGTCTAGTTGTGATCAAGGCGGTGCGAGTGGAGCCCTATGTAGTTTTTTAATCAATATCCGAAGTTGTTTCTAATGAGATAGATGGTGACGTTAGGAATCTGCGTAACTCCGCCCCTTTTCCACAGAAAAGAATAACAGGCAATCTCGGGTGACCTAAACCTATTGGGTCACCCTTGCCATGTCTAGCCGGAAGCCGCTAGTATAGAGATGAACGAGGTGAGAATTATCATGAAACTGTTTGTGGGGCTTGGAAATCCAGGGGTGAAGTATGCCAATACCCGTCACAACATTGGATTCGAAGTGATCGAGGCATTGAGTAATCGCTGGAACATTCCTCTTGATATAGCGAAGCATAAAGGGCGATATGGGAAAGGGGTTGTTCAAGGGGAAAAGGTCGTTCTTTTGCAGCCACTAACATTCATGAACTTAAGTGGAGAATGTGTGCGACCGCTTATGGACTACTTTGATATTGAAATAGACGACCTTGTGGTTTGTTATGACGACCTAGATTTGCCCTCCGGACATATCCGACTTCGTCAAAAAGGAAGCGCTGGTGGACATAATGGTATGAAGTCTCTTATTCAGCATCTAGGTGTTTCCTCATTCTCCCGTATTCGGATCGGAATTGACCGTCCAGCTCCAGGTATAGCTGTACCAAATTATGTGCTAGGCACGTACTCTAAAGAGGAAAGAGCGTTGATGGATCAAGCGGTACAGTGGAGCGTAGAGGCTTGTGAAGCCCATTTACAAAAACCATTTCTTGAAGTAATGAATGAATATAATCGAAAAGTTTCGTCCTAAAAAAGGTCTTTTTGTATACATGTAGAAGAAGTAAAGTATGTTATTTTCATGAATAGATGCCCGTTTTTTCGTCCATACTAACTATAGCACTTTTGTATGGGAGGGACTTCTATGGCACTCCATTATGTATGTCGTCACTGCCAGTCGCAAGTGGGTACACTTGACCAAGAAAGATTAGCGACCACAAATTTAGGCTTTGATGTCTTAACGAATGCAGAACGGCAAAATATGATATCCTTTATGTCTAATGGGGATCTCGAGATCAAGACAATTTGTGAAGAATGTCAAGAAGCTTTAGATCAATCACCACATTATCACGAACAACAAACATTTTTGCAGTAAACGCTTTGGGGGAGATGTCGTCCCAAAGCATTTTTCTGTTTTCAGCAAGGAGCGGTGTAGAGAGTGAACGCATTTTTACAAGCGTTTCGTGAACAAGAAGATGTGCAATCAATTGTGGACGGGTGCAAAGAGCATTTACGAGAGCAGCTCGTTACCGGTGTGAGCGGATCGAGTCGACCTCTTCTTATGGCGACCCTTGCCAAAGAACTGCAGCGCCCCATATTAATCATGACGCACAATCAATTACAAGCCCAAAAGTATTTTGAAGATGTACTCAGTGTTTACGAAGAAGATGAAGTGTTTTTATATCCAGCCAACGAGGTACTTGCAACAGAGTTCACAACATCATCTCCCGAATTACGTGCAGAAAGACTTCGTGTTTTAGATGCGATGATGTCTGGAAAAGCATCTGTTATTATTACGCCAGTGGCGGGTGTCCGTCGCTATTTACCTGCCCCTGCCGACTGGAAAAGGGCACAGTTGTCTTTGACTGTAGGGACAGATGTTGACGAAATGGATCGAATTAAACAGCAACTTATATTTATGGGATACGAACGATCCGACATGGTCACAACACCCGGGGAATGGAGTTTGCGAGGTGGTATTCTAGATGTCTACCCGCTAACAGAGGCTACTCCTTTGCGCATTGAGTTTTTTGATACAGAGGTGGACTCTATCCGTACATTTTCTGTAGAAGATCAACGTTCGCTAGAGAAAAGAGACTCAGTTCACATTGGTCCAGCTGCCGAATGGATTGTTCGTGACGAGATCATGGCATCCCTTTCAGAGCGTCTAAAGGAAGAGGAAAAGGCATCTTTAACAAAGTACAAACAAGATCAGCAAAAACGGGCTCTCGTTGAGGCTGTTGAATATGATTTGGAACGTCTGCAGCAACATCATGATCGAGAAGTTCTTTCCAAGTACATTTCCCTCGTTGATCAACACCCTGCTAGTCTTATAGATTACCTTGGTGACGATGGTGTCTTATTTCTCGATGAGTGGAGTCCCATCCAAGAAACGATTCAAACATTGGAAAAGGACGAGTTGGAATGGCATACAGGCCTCTTAGAGGAAGGTAAAACGGTGCATGCAGCTACTTACAGTCATAAAGTATTGGAGCTTCTTAAGGGAACAAGCCGACAGAAGGTGTATTTTTCCCTATTTTTGAAAAGTATGCCTAACACTCAGCCGCAAAACATCGTGTCATTTTCCTGCAAACCAATGCAGCAATTTCATGGTCAAATGCATTTACTAAAGCAAGAACTAGATCGTTGGAAAAAGCAAGGATTTGCAGTGGTGTTTACCGCAAGTACGGAAGAAAAGGCAAAGCGAACGACGCGGGTTCTAGAAGACTATGAGATGGAAGCGACTTATCAGAGGTCAGACGAACCATTTCGAAAACACGCTGCTCAAGTAGTCGAGCTCCCATTACAGGCAGGATTTGAACTTCCTCTAATGAAGCTTGTTGTGGTTACCGAAAGTGAGTTGTTTGCTTCCAAAACGAAGCGCGCACCAAAAAGAAAACAAAAACCGATGTCTAACGCAGAACGAATAAAAAACTATTCTGAACTCCAGGCTGGGGACCACGTCGTCCACGTTCACCATGGAATTGGAAAGTACTTAGGGATCGAGACGTTAACGGTTGGTGGGGTGCACAAAGATTATTTGCACATTCGTTATCAAGGGACAGATAAGTTGTACGTTCCTGTGGAGCAAATCGATTTAGTGCAGAAGTATGTCGGTTCAGAAGGTAAAGAACCGAAGCTCTATAAACTCGGTGGCAGTGAGTGGAAGCGAGTCAAGCGGAAAGTAGAATCTTCTGTTCAGGACATTGCTGACGATCTAATCAAGCTTTACGCCGAGCGGGAAAGCTCTAAGGGGTATGCCTTTGCACCGGATGGTGATATGCAACGAGAGTTTGAGGCGAACTTTGCCTACCAAGCGACGGAAGATCAGCTCCGATCAATTGAAGAGATCAAAGTCGATATGGAAAGAGAGCGGCCGATGGATAGGCTTCTTTGTGGAGATGTCGGTTATGGAAAAACGGAAGTGGCGATTCGAGCTGTTTTTAAAGCGATTGCAGATGGAAAGCAAGTAGCGTTTCTCGTGCCGACAACTATTCTGGCACAGCAACACTTTGAAACAATGCGCGAGCGGTTTCAAGACTTTCCAATTGAGGTTCGCTTAATGAGTCGTTTCCGTACACGTAAGGAACAACAAGAAACCGCAAAGGGTTTAAAAAATGGCACTGTTGATGTGGTGGTGGGAACTCATCGACTCCTATCCAAAGACATGGTGTATCATGATCTCGGGCTGCTGATTATTGACGAAGAGCAGCGTTTTGGAGTGACACATAAAGAGAAAATTAAACAGTTTAAGACGAACATTGATGTGCTGACGTTGACTGCCACGCCGATTCCACGAACACTCCACATGTCTATGCTTGGTGTTCGTGATCTGTCAGTCATTGAGACACCACCAGAAAACCGATTCCCTGTCCAAACGTATGTCATGGAGTACAATGGTCCCCTTGTCAGAGAAGCCATTGAGAGAGAATTGGCGCGTCAAGGGCAAGTATACTTTTTATATAACCGAGTAGAAGACATTGAGCGGAAGGCAGAGGAGATCTCGATGCTCGTACCAGACGCAAGGGTAGCGTATGCTCACGGCAGGATGACTGAAAACGAGCTGGAGTCTGTAATTCTTCGCTTTATTGAAGGTGAGTTTGATGTGCTTGTGAGTACTACCATCATTGAGACAGGTGTTGATATTCCAAACGTGAATACTTTGCTCGTATTTGATGCGGATCGAATGGGACTTTCTCAGCTGTATCAGCTTAGAGGGCGTGTTGGTCGAACAAACCGTGTGGCGTATGCCTATTTCACGTATCGCAAAGATAAAGTACTTACCGAGGTGGCTGAAAACCGTCTACATGCTATTAAGGAATTCACAGAACTTGGCAGCGGTTTTAAAATTGCGATGCGCGATTTATCCATACGAGGAGCGGGGAATTTGTTAGGGGCTCAGCAACACGGCTTTATTGACTCGGTTGGATTTGATTTGTACTCTCAAATGTTGAAAGAAGCGATTGAAGAACGAAAAGGCGGCGTATCCAAGCAGGAAAAAGAATCTATTGAGATTGATGTGAAAGTGGATGCCTACCTGCCTGATCGCTACATTGGAGATGGTCAACAAAAAATCGAAATGTATAAACGGTTCCGTTCCGTAAAAACACCGGAAGATGTGGAGGAGCTCGAAGCTGATCTCATCGACCGATTTGGTGAACCAACATCAGAGGTTCGAGACTTAGTGACTATCGCTCACATACGCGCGTATGGACTAGCAGGTGGGGTCAAGTTATTAGAACAAAAGGGTGATACCATTCATGTCTATTTAACAGAGAATCATACGGCTCAAATAGACGGAGTGCGCCTATTTGAAGAAACGCAAAACTTAGGTCGTGATTTAGGCATTGGTATGGAAGGGCCAGTACTTCATCTTTCCCTGAATTATCGAAAGCAGCCTAGTTCTGAGTGGTTACCGAAACTAGCTTCTCTCGTAAAAACTATCTTTGAATGTAAAAAAGAACCGGCATCTACCCATGCTTCCTAAGCGTTTTTCAACCACCCTTTTCTATTGTCGAAAAAGGGTGGTTTTTTATATTCACATGACATATTTTGTCGATTGAGCATAATTTTGCACGTAATATCGAAACATGTATACACAGGTTTTTCGGCATTCATACTACGTGCCTGAATGGGTTGGAAGTGTACATAGCAATGAAGTCACTGCAGTGAATCACTGGCAATCCAGAAAAATTGTTGCTGGAGAAGTGCATAGAACTTTCCAAGTGAAAAATACTAAAGGCAACATCAGGCAAACTTATTTGCTTGCCAAGAAGAATCTAATCATCAGATGAAAGAGAGGCAACAAAGATGAAAGCAACCGGTATCGTTCGTCGTATTGATGATTTAGGACGCGTCGTAATTCCAAAGGAGATTCGAAGAACATTACGAATTCGTGAGGGAGATCCACTCGAAATTTTTGTTGATCGAGACGGCGAAGTAATTTTGAAGAAATATTCTCCAATTTCTGAGTTAGGCAATTTTGCAAAAGAATACGCGGAGGCGCTCTATGATAGTCTCGGCAGTCCGGTCATTGTATGCGATCGTGACACGGTCATTTCAGTGGCGGGGGGCTCTAAGAAAGAATATTTAACAAAGCCTATTTCTGAAAAGGTCGAAAGTGTCTTAGAAAACCGCTCTTCTACTTTAGTAACTGAGCAAGGATCTGTGGCATTAGTTGACGGATATGAGGAGTCCATTTCCTCGTATACGATCGGACCAATCGTTGCAAACGGCGACCCGATCGGAGCAGTTATTATTTATTCGAAAGAGGAAACATTAGGTGAAGTAGAACATAAAGCAGTCGAAACAGCTGCCGGTTTTCTTGCGCGTCAAATGGAGCAATAATTCATTATTTCCTCGAGTCTACACGAAGTGGGTCAAAAAGGCGTTCGTTCGCAAGGAAGCAAGTGGATCGGCGTTGTGCTCGCAAGGATGCGAGTATGCCTGTATTACGCCAAGGACTGCCCGAAATTTTTACTGATGTCGCGAAGTTAGACACGGTACCTTGCTAGCGTCCCCGACTTTAGCCTTTCAATCCTATTCAAAAGCCATCCCTACATTTTGTGGGGATGGCTTTTCCGTGTCTAAAAGTGGGATGCAGAGGCATTGTAAATCAGCCGGCTAGTCTATGCTATAATCAAGGTTGACTGAATCGACGGAGTGACAAAGCACATGAGAAAATCATTGCAGGGAGCCTCCTTATTGTTAGTGGCTGCCGTTATTATAAAGGGAATGAGCGCTATGTACCGCGTTCCTTATCAAAATATGGTAGGAGACGAAGGGTTCTATGTGTATCAACAGATCTACCCGTTTTACGCCCTCGTTCTTGCCTTCATGACGACTGGATTTCCTGTAGCCCTCTCCTTCCTCCTTGTGTCATCAACTACCGATGAAGAAGCACAGCAAAAGGAATGGACAAGCTGGACGGGTCTCTTTGTCCTAGGTATTTTAGGGTGGAGTTTGTTCTTTTTTGGTGCAGGCTGGTGGGCCGCTTTGCTAAGGGATGACCAGTTGACCCCGTTGTTCCGCGTGTTTTCCTTTTTGTTTTGGTGGTTACCGTTTCTTTCAATTATTCGTGGCAATCAGCAAGCACGTCAGGATATGATGCCCACCGCAGTAAGTCAGTTGATAGAGCAGTTTGTACGTATGCTTGTGATCGTGACAGGAACGTACCTTCTTTGGAGAGCTGGAGAAAGTGTCTATACGATTGGGACAGTAGCCATAGGTGGTTCCGTTGTCGGTGCATTCGGTGCATTCCTTTTCCTTACGTTCTTACTGCTATTTCGTCGTCAAGCAATTTTTCCTCGTCGGCTGACAAAAAGGTCTTATTGGGACAGCCGGTTTTTCATACGCGTGCTTGTTTATGCAGTTGTATCAGTTTGTACGGTATCGCTGTTTGTGTTGTTTCAGCTTGTGGATGCACTTTTTATCTATCAAGTACTTGTAGAGACGGGAATGACAGAGGTGAGTGCACGCATCGAAAAGGGTGTGTTTGACCGTGGCCAGCCTCTTCTCCAGATAGGTTTAGTGATCGCAACAAGCGTAGCGTTAGCGTTCACTCCTTCTTTGACAAAACAATCTATAGTGAAGAAAAAGAAGGCTTTTACTTTAATGGTGAGGTATACAATTGTTTTAGCAGTACCGGCAACGGTTGGGCTCCTTCTACTTATGAAACCAATCAACGTTATGTTGTTCACAAATGACCTAGGAACAAAGACGTTGCAAGTGCTGTCTCTATCTTTAGTATTCGGTTCTTTAGCCATTGTCGGATTAACTGTACTTCAAACGGAACAACGATGGCGAGTCTTAACTGGATTTTTAGGAGGGGCTTTTTTTGTTAAAGCAACTGCGACGTTACTGTTAACCGCATATTGGGGGACATTTGGAGCTGCGTGGGCAACCGTGATCGCTTCAGTGGCGGTATGTATAGGAGTAGGCGTTTGTTTACGACCTTATATTGAGACCATTGATTTCTCGGTCTATACGACAGTAGGACAGTCCGTACTCGTAATGGGGTCTATTGTGGCGGTCATCCAACTGGTATGGCCTGAAGGGGATGGACGAATTGTGGCCGGCGTCGGGGTGCTGATCAGTGCTGGTGTAGGGGCAATCGTATACTTCGTTATGCTTTGGCAAACATCGTTTCTCTCCCTATCGGAAAAAGAGGCTATATTTGACTGGTTACAGAAACGAAAGTAATTCTAGAGTTTGGATAAAGAGGAGTTGTTCTAATTGGGAAAGATAACAATTATCGGTTTAGGGGCTGGAAATCTCAATCAGCTTCCACTCGGAATATATCGCTTTGTAACACAACAATCGGAAATATTCGTCCGAACCGTAGATCACCCTGTAGTAACAGAGCTACAGCAAGAAGGTGTCACGTTCGAGGGATACGACTGGATTTATGAAGAAGAGGAAACGTTTGAACGCGTGTACGAGCGCATTGTGGCAGACCTTACTACACGTAGTCAAACAAAGGATATTACATACGCAGTACCAGGCCACCCAGTTGTAGCAGAGCAAACAACAGTGATGTTACGTAATTTGGCTGCTAAAGGAGAAGTAAACGTCCAAATCCTTGGCGGACAAAGCTTCCTTGATGATCTTTTCCAAAGTATAGGCGTCGATCCTGTGGAGGGATTCTTGTTTTTAGACGGAACCCAACTGTCAGCCCAAGCGTTTACGTTACGACAGCATGTAGTGATTTCTCAATTATATAGTCGATTTGTTGCGGCAGATGTGAAGTTGACCCTTATGGAGCGTTATGCCGACGATCACCTTGTTACGATTATTTCGGATGCTGGCTTGCCGACAGAAACGAAAGATACAGTTCCTCTGTTCGAATTGGATCACGAAGAGAAATTTCATAACCGCACGTCACTCTATGTACCGCCAATTAAAGAACAAAGTGGACGATACCACTTGTTGGACACCTTACAGGAAATTGTGGCAACCCTACGTGCGCCAGGCGGATGCCCGTGGGATCGAAAACAAACCCATGCAACCCTAAAGCAGTATTTGTTAGAAGAAAGTCATGAGTTTTTGGCAGCCGTAGATGAAGAAGACTCTGAGGAAATGGCGAAAGAATTAGGAGACGTTCTTTTGCAAATCATGCTCCATGCACAAATTGCCGAGGAAGAAGGAACATTCACGCTACAAGAAGTTATTTCAAACGTTAGCGAAAAGATGGTACGCCGTCATCCTCACGTCTTTGGAGGAGAAACAGCCAACACTGTCGAAGAAGTGATGAAGAGCTGGCATGAAATTAAAGCAGAAGAAGTGCAGGATGCGAAACACGAATCTTTATTGGATGTGGTGCCAAAAGGGTTAGCTAACCTCATGCAGGCATACGATCTCCAGAAAAAGGCTGCCAAAGTCGGGTTTGATTGGGGAGATGTGGCAGGTGCTGTAGGGAAGTTTCAGGAGGAATGGGATGAATGGCTACAAGCTCATCACTCATACGAGCAGGAATCGACTCCAGAACATAAGGCGCATGCTATCGAAGAGTTCGGAGACGTTCTTTTCACACTAATCAATGTAGCAAGACTGGCAAAAGTGTACCCCGAGGAAGCGATGCACGTGGCGAATGAAAAGTTCCGAAGACGCTTTGGGGATATGGAACAACTAGCAGAAGCAAACGGAGAAGCGCTCGATCAACTGTCATTTGAGAAATTAGAACAATACTGGCAACAGGCAAAACGGAAGGAGACGCTGAATTAAATGCGTTTAGACAAATATTTAAAGGTGTCACGACTCATCAAGCGAAGAACGCTCGCTAAGGAAGTGGCAGACAAAGGAAGAATTCAAGTCAATGGACAGACAGCTAAAGCAGGTACTGTCATTAAGGAAGGAGACGAGCTTTCACTGCAACTTGGTCCGCGTAAAATGACTGTGCGTGTAACAGGTGTGAAAGAACATGCTTCAAAAGAGGAAGCGAATTCTTTATATGAGATTTTGAAAGAGGAAAGAGTCAAAGAAGACGTGTAGAAGATACCCCCCGTTAGCAAGAGAGCTTGTTCTAATCTTGCGCGCTCTCTCATAGGTTAAAGCAAAAGCCGACTCTAAAAGGGCCACCAGAGTCTAGACCTAGAGGGGGAGAACGATGAATCAATATCAAGATCAAAAAACAGTAGTGAAAGACCACGATGTTATTATGCGTGGACGTCGTTTAGTAGACATTACAGGAGTCAAACAAGTGGAAAGCTTTGATAATGAAGAGTTCCTTCTGGAAACAGTCATGGGCTTCCTGGTGATTCGTGGAGAAAACCTTCATATGAAAAATTTAGACGTAGACAAAGGAGTTGTCAGCATTAAAGGGCGCGTCTTTGATCTCGTGTATATTGATCAGCAGCCTGGGGAGAAAGCTAAAGGCCTTTTTAGCAAGTTGTTTAAATGAGCCTTTCCGTTCAATTTGCAACCATGCTCACCATGATAGGGATGGGTGGCTTTTTTGGGGCCTCCATGGATACGTATACACGACTCTTTATCCGAAAAAAGCGCCCACGGTGGATTGTTTTCCTCCATGATGTCCTGTTTTGGATTTTCCAAGGTTTACTAATTTTTTACGTGTTGTTTTTAGTAAACGAAGGGGAAGTCCGTATTTATGTGTTTTTAGCGCTCCTTTGTGGGTTTGCTGCCTATCAAAGCTTACTAAAATCCATCTATCTTTTTACATTAGAACGAACGATACGCCTTATTGTTAATGCGTATCGTTTGGGCATACGCATTGGACAAACCGTTATCATTCGTCCCGTTCAAGCTATCATCGTCGCTTTGTTGTCTTTCGTTTTGATGATCGGAAGGGGTCTTTATACTCTTGTACTTTTCGTAGCGAAGTTTATAATAGGATTTGTTAAAGTGTTGTTGAGTCCATTTTGGAAGCTTTTGCTCTGGATGATTCCACATTCTTTTCAAGATAAAACAAAAAAATTTTTTCTGCAGTTTGCAGGATTTTTCCGTTCAGTGAAGAACACTTTGTATACAAAAGTTTGGAAGAGAATATTCCAACGAAAAGAATAAAAAGTATCATGTTCAAAAGGGGGATAAGTTATATTCCTAGACTCTTTGAACATCCTCTATAAGGAAGGGAAGGAGTAGCAGATGACCGGAAACGTAACCCCTCTTCGTGAACAGCAACAAAGAGAATGGTCACAACAAGATGAACAGCGACGTAAAAAGCGAAAGTACCTTGTACGCCGTCTCACTATGCTCTTTCTAGTTACCTTTCTTGCTGGAGGGGCCCTCATAACAGGTCTAGTTGTACAAGCACAGACAAAGGTAACGAAACAAGAACAATATATAGAGCTCCAGGAAAAACTCTCGACACTGGAACAGGAGCAGCAGGACTTAGAGAACCAAATCGAGAAATTAAACGATGACGAGTATGTAGGCAAGCTTGCCCGTGAAGAATATTACTTATCAGACGATAACGAAATCATTTTCTCATTACCAGATGATGAGTAGAATGTGCGCGTGTCAGTCGTCTGTCCTCGGACATTCAATTGACACGCTTTTTTGGTTTTCGCTATAATATAAAGTAAGTGCATTTGAATGTTTAAGGAGGATCATTTTTTTTATGTCAATCGAAGTAGGTAGCAAGGTACAAGGAAAGGTCACGGGGATCACCAACTTTGGAGCCTTCGTTGAATTACCAGGAGGTTCAACTGGACTCGTTCACATTAGTGAAGTGGCGGACAATTATGTAAAAGATATCAACGAGCATCTTAAAGTTGGTGATGAAGTAACTGTTAAAGTCATCAACGTTGAAAAGGACGGAAAAATAGGCCTTTCCATTAAAAAGGCTAAAGATCGTCCGGAGCGACCAGAACGCCCAGAACGTTCTGAGCGTCCACAACGACGTCATCAACACTCTGATCGTCATCAACGTCCAGAAACTTTTGAAAAGAAAATGGCACGCTTCCTAAAAGATAGCGAAGACCGCCTATCTACTTTAAAACGTAGCATGGATGGCAAGCGTGGTGGGCGAGGAGCTAAACGCGGCTAACCTACTGTTGAACTTGATTAAATGGCTATTATATTTGATTATAAGGAGGGATCCGCGTATTTTTACGCGGGTCTTTTTTGTGTAGATCTTTGGAACTCTTGAAAAACCACATTTTACCACGATAAAACTTACTGATACATAAATGTCAACATTTACACAAAAAGCCACACTTTTCGAAAAGAAAAGTGTGGCTTTAAGTCATCCCTTATGTTGATGACCCGTACGGGATTCGAACCCGTGTTACCGCCGTGAAAGGGCGGTGTCTTAACCGCTTGACCAACGGGCCTTGCAAAAAAAGATGGTGGCGGTAGAGGGGATCGAACCCCCGACCTTACGGGTATGAACCGTACGCTCTAGCCAGCTGAGCTACACCGCCACAACACTACCAATAAGGGAAAGACACAACCATAATCATACGATCAAATAGAGGAAAGTGTCAAGTGTTTATCGAGATGCACAGCTAGGGTTGGGGGTGTAAAGGTTTCTATCTCCTTTGCCGTCGAATGCACTTGTCGCATTGTTGGAAAAGAGAGAATTGCGCGAATCCCTACCGTAGCAGTATTCTCGGATAAAGTTAGTGCAATTGCGTACGCATAGTTAGCAAGAGAATTGACGAATGCCCCTTTATTTGCCAAGAAAACCTCACATACCGTCGAACGATTTTTATAACTTGTCCACCTATTTTGACAAAATTTTGACACGGCTTTTTCTATAATGAAGAACAACTATTCGAAAAACGAGGAGTGTTCTTGTATGGAGAAGGTACAAACGTACGATGTGGAGCCGGTAAGAGACTGGTCGTTACGCGGACAAAGAACAAAACTCACAGAACGAACAGATCAATTGTTGCAGACGATTGTCTTGTGGATGATTCAAAAAGGAGTAATCGTATTTGCTGTAGGCTTTTTGTTAGGACGAGCTCTCATCCTATCACAGCTCATGCCGTTTACACTGCCGTTCTTTGTTAGTGTATATGTGATGAAGCGGCAGCATGCCCCTGTTGCGATGCTTGGATTAACAGCTGGTGCATTCACTATATCGTATACTGCGGCTTTAAAGGCATTTTTATTAATGGGGACATTTTTACTCATAATGAGGCTGTTTCGGGTGTTTCGAATCGAAGAAGTGAAATGGTTACCGATCATCAACTTGTTACTATTGACAGCAGGAGCGACTGTGACCAGTTCCTTCGCTGTAGGTGGCTTTTCATTGTACGACGGCATGATGGGACTTGTAGAAGGCAGCCTAGGTGCTATTTTAACGTTAATCTTCTTGCAGTCTGTTCCGCTTTTGTCCATACAAAAGCGGAAACAATCGTTAAAAACAGAAGAGATTGTTTGTTTAATGATCTTACTGGCGTCTGTTATGACGGGTACGATCGGGTGGAGCGTTTACGACCTTTCTCTAGAACATATAATGTCACGTTACTTAGTCCTTTTGTTTGCCTTTACAGCGGGGGCGACAGTAGGAAGTACTGTAGGGGTGGTGACGGGTCTCGTCTTTAGCTTGGCAAACGTTTCAAGTTTTTACCAAATGAGTTTGCTGGCATTTGCGGGACTACTTGGTGGTTTATTAAGAGAAGGAAGAAAGCTCGGGGTAGCGTTCGGGTTAGCTATCGCGACTCTTCTTGTTGGTTTGTACGGGGGAGAGGGAGGCACTTTAACGCAAACAGGTTATGAAACTTTAGCGGCTATCTTACTTTTTCTCATGACACCGAACGCCCTTGTACAACAGTTGGCTAAGTACATTCCAGGAACACCAGAATATTCGCTTGAACAACAACAATACCTTCGCAAGATGCGCGATGTTACAGCAAAGCGAGTCGATCAATTTTCGCATGTGTTTGAAGCTTTAAGTCAAAGCTTTTCCCGTCTAGATGAACAAAAGGGAAAGGAGGAAGACCGCCAGCTTGATTATTTTCTAAGTAATGTCACCGAAAAAACATGCCAAACGTGTTTCAAAAAGGAGCACTGCTGGGCAAAAAACTTTAATACAACCTATGACGGAATGAAGTCGATTATGACTGAATACGACCAAAACGAAGGAAAGCTATCGTCCCGAACGAGAAGAGAATGGGATAAGCATTGTGTGCGCTCGAAAAAGGTGACTGATGCTATTTTGCAAGAGTTATCCTATTACCAAGCCAATGAAAGGCTTAAGCGACAAGTACAGGAGAGTCGAAGAATTGTGGCGGAGCAGCTGCTTGGAGTGAGCGAAGTAATGGGGAACTTTGCAGAAGAAATTCAGAGAGAGCGGAAAAGTCATGAAGTACAGGAAGAGCAAGTAGTTGAAGCGATAGAATCATTTGGGTTAGAAATTGAACAAATCGAAATCTATTCATTAGAAGTAGGAAACATTGATATTGAGATGACAATTCCAAAAAGCTATTCCAAAGGGGAGGCAGAGAAAATACTGGCACCTCTATTATCAGATATTGTAGGCGAACATATCGTCGTACACACAAAGGATGAACAAGCGTTCCCAAACGGCTATGCGTACGTAACATTTCGCTCCGCAAAGCGTTTTATTGTAGATACCGGTGTCGCTCATGCAGCTAAAGGTGGCGGGTTAGTCTCTGGGGACAGTTATTCAACTATAGAACTCGGGATGGGGAAATACGCGGTTGCGATTAGTGACGGAATGGGCAATGGAGAAAGGGCGCACCACGAGAGCCATGAAACGCTGCAGCTACTACGGAAAATTTTGCAATCCGGTATGAATGAGCAAGTCGCCATTAAGTCATTAAACTCAATTTTATCATTACGGACAACAGATGAAATCTTCTCCACGCTCGACCTTGTCATGATTGATTTACAGGACGCACGGTCTAAATTTATAAAGATTGGATCATCACCAAGTTTTATTAAACGCGGTAAGCAAGTGAAGACGGTTGAAGCGAGCAATCTGCCGATCGGAATCGTAGAAGAATTTGAAGTAGATGTTGTATCGGAGTCTTTAAAGGCGGGAGATTTACTTATATTAATGAGTGACGGAGTGTTTGAAGGACCCTCGTCGATAGAAAACTATGACGTGTGGATGAAACGGAAGATTGCGGAGCTGCAAAGCCATGATCCACAAGAAATTGCAGACCTACTCCTAGAAGAAGTTATACGGGCAGGCAACGGTCAGATTGAAGATGACATGACAATCGTAGTGGCGCACGTAAAACACAACACACCGAAGTGGGCCGCGATCTCAGCATCCGCTGTTAAAAAGCGACTCTCCTCTTCGGCATCGTAGTGAAAGAGGCTTCTCCTTCCGCGGGCGGTATAAATTCGACTGGATCTGTCGATGATGGTACTAACACTGAGGAGGGAGAATTCTTATGAAACCAGGTACGTTGAAACAAATTTTGTTGATTACTGATGGTTGTTCAAATGTAGGAGAAGATCCTGTGGCGATGGCGGCATTAGCAAGTGAAGACGGTATTTCAGTAAATGTCATCGGGGTAATGGAAGAAGATACAATAGATGAAAAAGGAATGAACGAGATTGAAAGTATCGCAGCATCGGGTGGTGGTGTAAGCCAAGTCGTATATGCGAAGGCATTATCCCAAACTGTTCAAATGGTGACACGAAAAGCAATGACACAAACCATTCAAGGGGTTGTCAATAAAGAGCTACAGCAAATTCTAGGTAGTGAAGTCTCTATGGAAGAGTTGCCTCCTGAAAAGCGTGGGGAAGTCATGGAGGTCGTTGATGAATTGGGTGAGACTGTCGATTTGAATGTGTTGATTCTTGTCGATACTTCTGCAAGCATGAAACGCAAATTACCTACTGTAAAAGAGTCATTAGTTGACTTGTCTCTAAGCTTGAACGCGCGAATGGGTAATAACCAATTTGCTTTGTTTGTATTTCCCGGGAAAAAGAAAGATGTCGAAAAATTGCAGGACTGGACACCGAAACTAGAGTCATTGACAAACCATTTTCATAAATTGCATGTGGGTGGCGTGACACCGACGGGTCCAGCGATTCAAACGGCTATTGACCACTTTTCTAAAAAACAACGCTCTTTGCGTAATTTGTTAGGACGCGATGATAATGAATCCTCAATTGAAGAATCAGTTTAATCTGCGCGCGGGAACAACACTGTACGGGAAATGGCATCACCGTTCCTACACGATTGTAAAAGAGTTAGGTTTCGGTGCGAATGGGACAGTGTATTTAGCAAAAGATGAGCAAGCTGAGTTGGTCGCCGTAAAACTTAGCCAAGATACCGCATCTGTTACATCAGAAGTAAATGTGTTAAAGTCATTTGCTAAGGTCCAGGGGTCTTCCCTCGGGCCTTCTTTGCTAGATGTAGACGATTGTATCTTGCAGGGAAAACAAGTGCCATTTTATGTCATGGAATATATACAAGGTGAGGATTTGCTCACTTTTGTAAAAAAACGGGGACATAGCTGGACAGGAGTCCTTCTTCTCCAGTTGCTCTCAGATTTACAGCGGCTTCACGAGCAAGGGTGGGTTTTCGGAGATCTGAAACCGGAAAATTTACTCGTGACGGGCTCGCCAGTTCGTATCCGTTGCATCGATGTAGGTGGGACAACCTTACAAGGACGGGCAGTGAAAGAGTATACGGAGTTCTTTGATCGAGGCTACTGGGGAATGGGCGGTAGAAAAGCCGATCCTGCCTATGATCTATTTGCCGTTGCAATGGTCACTATAAATACTGTGTACCCGAAACGGTTTGAAAAGTCTCAACAGCCGAAGGAGCAATTACAAAAAGCACTAGCTGATCGAGACGCATTCCATCCATATCGTGAAGTGTTATGGAAGGCAATTATTGGTGCATATGTAAGGGCAGAAGAGATGCGAACGGATTTGCGGGAGACACTTCGGAATCGCACCACCTCTGTAAATGGAAATCGAACGACGACAACGAGAGTTCACCGGAAGAAGAAGCAAAGGTCAACTCAACAGCAGAAGGCACCCCAAACAAATAAACAAGCAACTGGATCTCAGCAGGGAAACATCCAGCAAAGCTCGCAAGCTCCAAAAAGTTCTGCTGTGGAAAGTATAAGTCTCGTCGCACTTGTATCAGTAGCGTACGGGTTCTACATATACATGGAATATTTGTAGAGGGAGAGACGTAGTTACCCCGTCGTGATCATAAAAGTTATCTAGAACAGAGTGTTGTTACATAAACATAAGTGTTTGTAGTATGACTTCATGATCAACTATGAGAAAATAGATGTATGAAACGATAGGTAAGGAAGATGAAAATGCTTCAACATAAGTTTAGAGCGCTTTGTAAGAAGGAGAGGTGGTTCCAAAGTGGCGAATGTGTAGTAGTCGCCGTGTCGGGTGGAGTTGACTCCGTCGTATTACTCCATTTACTAAAAGAATTACGTAATCCGACTCACCCTCTTCTGGTCGTTCATGTCGATCATCAGTTACGCCAAGAATCCTATCGGGATGCTCGCTTTGTACAAGAGCTTTGTGAAGAGTGGGAAATCCCTTGTATCGTGAAGACAGTTACGGTAAGGGAAGAAGGGGAAAAGGGTTCTCTTCAAGAACGTGCACGTATTGCTCGCTACAAAGCTTTTTCAGAGGTGATGCAAAGAGAACATAGCGGCATATTGTTGACAGCGCATCATGCGGACGACCAGCTAGAAACGATGGTGATGCGTTTAGCGCGCGGTACCTCGCTGCAAGGACTTAGTGGAATACCACGATCTCGTTCGTTTGAAAATGGGACAGTGCATCGTCCGCTACTCTCCTTTACGAAAGAGGAACTACGAGAATATGCCGTAGTAAATAACCTCCGTTATCGAGAAGATCCTTCTAACCAAAAGAAAACGTACACACGCAACAGAATTCGGCATGATGTGATACCGAACTTGAAAGAAGAAGCACCTCAAGTTGCTCGCCATGCATCCTCGCTTGCCAGCAGATTGCAAGAAGATGAAGAGCTGTTACAACAGTTGACAAAGAGTTTTGTAGAACGGATGACGATTCAAACGACAGCTGTGTCCTGGTCAATTTCTCTTCAATCGTTTCTAGAGGGGGCACTTCCTTTACAAAGAAGAGCCATTCATCTAATATTAAACTGTCTAAGTGTAGAAAAATCTGTCACCCTGACAGCACAACACATTGAGGACATCTTACATATTGCGAACGAACCACACCCCTCTTTACGAGTACAGCTCCCAGCAGGCATACATGTCCGGCGTGTTTATGAGGAACTCTTGTTTTCTACAGTTCCCTCTTCCAACGTAATTCCAAAGGGAGTGCAGCTATTTCAAGGCAGTAGCTCTGCTGAGTGGGGGAAGTATTCTTTTACTCTCGAGGAATTGGGAAATCCCTTTTGTGAATGGGATACAGAAACGTACCTAGTACCAGATAATGCCATGTTTCCTCTTACGATTCGTGCTCCGCAACAAGGGGATCGCATACAACTTCTAAAGGGTACGAAAAAGTTAAATCGCCTCTTTATTGACGCGAAAATCCCCCGAGAGAAACGGAGAACTTGGCCGGTGGTCGTAGATGCAAAGGGTACGATTTTATGGGTGGTAGGGTTGCGGCAATCACCTAGCGAAAAGAGTCGTTCCGAATGGGTGATGCGTTACATACAGAAATAATCTCGAGGAGGATTTTTTGGACATGTTGGAGCAAGACATACAGGAAGTGCTCATTACAGAAGAGCAAATTCAAGAAAAGATTCGCGAGTTAGGGGCAACCCTTACGCAAGAGTATCAAAATGTATTTCCGCTCGCTATCGGTGTGCTGAAAGGGGCAATGCCTTTTATGGCAGACTTACTAAAACGGGTGGATTCGCATCTGGAAATGGACTTCATGGACGTATCCAGTTATGGAAATCGCACCGTTTCCTCAGGCGAAGTGAGAATTTTAAAGGATCTAGACACTTCAGTGGAGGGGCGCGATGTATTAATCATTGAAGATATTATTGATTCTGGACTCACGCTCAGTTACTTAGTGGAACTGTTTCGCTATCGAAAGGCAAAGTCCATCAAAATTGTCACACTTCTTGACAAGCCGTCAGGTCGACAAGCTGACATTGTAGCCGATTATGTTGGCTTTCAAGTTCCAGATGCCTTTGTTGTTGGTTATGGATTGGACTATGCTGAACGATATCGTAACTTACCATATATTGGTGTGTTAAAATCTGAAGTATATACTTCAAATGATGAAGCATAAGCTAAGTGGAAGAAACATGTCTAATTGGAACTTATGGAGTGGGTTAGAAAACAAACAGAACCCGCGCTATGATACACAAAGAGGCCAAGGTGCAAATCCTTGTAATGGTATGATTTACTATGATACTATTTTAACTAGTCTTTTTCCCGTGGGAGGAGGTAAGGGATGAATCGGATCTTTCGTAACACAATTTTTTATGTAGTGATCTTTTTGGTCATTATCGGGGTTGTGAGTGTGTTTAACAATAGCAACGAACCAACCGATGAACTAACTTATGACCAATTCATCGCCTACCTGGAAAATGGAGAAGTTGAAGAACTCTCTATGAGACCAGAGGGTGGCGTTTATGAAATCCGTGGTAGTTTAGCGGGTGAAGACAATTCTTTCTTAACGTTTGTTCCAGAAAGCAATGTCGTACTTGACCGCATCGAGAGTATAGCGGGCAACGAGGATGTGCAATTACAAGTATTAACTCAACGTGAGGCAAGTGGATGGGTCACGTTCTTTACGACAATGATTCCGTTCATTATTATTTTCATTTTGTTCTTCTTCTTGCTTAACCAAGCTCAAGGCGGTGGAAGCCGTGTGATGAACTTCGGAAAGAGTAAGGCGAAGCTCTACAGTGAAGAAAAGAAAAAGGTTCGCTTTAAAGATGTGGCTGGGGCGGATGAAGAGAAGCAAGAGCTTGTTGAAGTAGTGGAATTTTTAAAAGATCCACGGAAGTTTTCTGAAGTAGGTGCGCGCATCCCGAAAGGTGTTTTATTAGTAGGACCTCCTGGTACCGGGAAAACATTATTGGCACGTGCTGTTGCAGGTGAAGCGGGAACACCGTTCTTCTCTATCAGTGGTTCGGACTTTGTCGAGATGTTTGTAGGTGTCGGGGCATCCCGTGTTCGCGATTTGTTTGAAAACGCGAAGAAGAACGCACCTTGTATCATTTTTATTGATGAAATTGATGCGGTGGGTCGTCAACGTGGCGCCGGTCTTGGTGGTGGCCATGACGAGCGTGAGCAGACGTTAAATCAATTGCTTGTTGAAATGGACGGTTTCGGTGCTAATGAAGGGATCATCATCATTGCTGCGACAAACCGAGCGGATATCTTGGATCCTGCACTACTTCGTCCGGGACGCTTTGACCGTCAAATTACGGTTGATCGACCAGATGTAACGGGACGTGAAGCGGTGTTAAAGGTTCATTCTCGGGATAAGCCACTTGATGAAGGTGTCGATCTAAAAGCTATTGCGATGCGTACCCCTGGATTTTCAGGTGCAGATCTTGAAAACTTGCTGAATGAGGCTGCGCTTGTAGCAGCAAGGCGAGATAAAAAACGTATTGATATGCTCGATATTGATGAAGCGACTGACCGTGTTATCGCTGGTCCTGCGAAGAGTAGCCGAGTCGTCTCGCAAAAAGAGCGTCGGATTGTTGCACACCATGAAGCGGGTCACGTCATGATTGGAGTAACGTTGAAGGAAGCAGAGATCGTGCATAAAGTAACGATCGTTCCACGTGGTCAAGCTGGGGGTTACGCAGTTATGCTGCCGAAAGAAGACCGTTACTTAATGACAAAACCAGAGTTGCTCGATAAAATAACGGGCCTACTCGGTGGCCGTGTGGCCGAAGAGATCATCTTCGGTGAAGCGAGCACAGGCGCCCATAACGACTTCCAACGTGCAACGGGTATGGCGCGGCGCATGGTGACTGAATTCGGAATGAGTGAAAAATTAGGTCCTTTGCAATTTGGTCAAGCGCAAGGTGGGCAAGTATTTTTAGGTCGTGACATTTCAAATGACCAAAACTATTCGGATTCGATCGCGTACGAAATCGATTTAGAGATTCAGCGCATCATTAAAGAATGTTACGTCAAAGCGAAAGAAATCCTAACAGAAAAACGTGACCAGCTTGAGTTAATTGCGAAAACATTACTAGAAGTTGAAACGTTGGATGCGAAACAGATCGAACACCTACTTGAACATGGGGAGCTACCGGAAGGACCTGTGGCCGAACAACGTAAAGATGGTGATATGAAAGTAACCATCCAGAAGAGAGAAGACGTTCCAACCCCTAATCTAGAAGATAGTCCGATTCCAGACGCGAAAGAAGAACAAGCGATTACAG
This sequence comes from Bacillus fonticola, assembly GCF_012955605.1. GTDB lineage: Bacteria > Bacillota > Bacilli > Bacillales > JC228 > Bacillus_CG > Bacillus_CG fonticola. The sequence goes on from NZ_CP052135.1 coordinate 156,510, forward strand.
AAGACCGTTCTCGAGAGACAGAGGATGACGAAAAACCTAGATCGTAATATTGGCAGGAAAAAGGAGCCCCTTTATTGAGGGCTTCTTTTTCGTCTGAAAGTAAAATAGGTAATAGCAGTATTATTTGTATAAAGACACCTACACTAGAAAAACAGATAAGAAGCTACACCGAAATAACATCACTAAGAATTTGAAAGCAAATTTGCGTACCGACTGTATGGCCTACCGTATTCTGGAGTGGTTAGTTTGCTACTTTCTAGAAGACTTTGTGGTATGATGGGGATGATTTTAGACAGAAAATGTGGTGAGATACGTGATTTTTGTGCTGGATGTTGGGAATACAAATATTGTGTTAGGTGTATATGATGGGGACAAGCTTATCCATCATTGGCGTGCTGAAACAAATCGGAATAAAACGGAAGATGAGTACGCGATGTTTATAAAATCATTATTTGATCATGCCGGGATACGTTTTGAAGAAATAAAAGGTGTTATTTTGTCTTCTGTCGTGCCTCCAATTGTGTTTTCACTAGAGAGAATGTGTCAAAAGTATTTTCACGTTGAGCCGGTCATTGTTGGACCAGGTGTGAAAACAGGTCTCAATATTAAGTACGACAACCCAAGAGAAGTTGGCGCAGACCGGATTGTTAACGCGGTCGCAGCCACACATGAGTTCGGAGGTCCACTTGTTATTGTTGATTTCGGTACTGCAACGACGTATTGTTACGTGAATGAACACCGGCAATATATGGGGGGAGCTATTGCGCCGGGTATTAACATCTCTACTGAGGCGTTGTACGCAAAAGCAGCAAAACTTCCTCGTATTGAAATGACGGACCCAGGGGCAGTTGTGGGAAAAAACACCGTGTCGGCCATGCAAGCGGGAATTCTCTATGGATATGTAGGTCAAGTTGAAGGAATCGTCCGGCGTATGATGGACCAAGCGAATGGAAAGCCAACCGTTATTGCTACCGGTGGCCTTGCGAAACTGATCGCGAAAGAATGTACAATCATTGATGTAGTCGATCCGTTCTTGACATTAAAAGGTTTAAAGCTCATTTATGAACGCAACGTAGAAGGAATTGAAGACTAAAAGAAGGTGAAAATGATGGCAGATACTTTAATTAAAGCACTTGCTTTTGATGGAAAAGTTCGTGTATATGCAACTCGAACGACTGACACCATCTCTGAAGCGCAAGTGAGGCATGCAACGTGGCCGGCAGCTTCGGCAGCGTTGGGACGTACGATGACGATTGCTCTGATGATGGGTTCGATGCTAAAGGGTGACGCGAAGCTATCTGTAAAAGTAGATGGTGGTGGACCGATTGGTGCAATTATTGCTGATGCTAATGCAAAGGGAGAAGTCCGTGGATATGTTACCAATCCGCAAACACATCTCGGTTCAAAAGCTCCGGGTAAACTGGATGTGGCAGCAGTAGTTGGAACAGAAGGTACGTTAACGATTGCGAAGGATCTAGGATTAAAGGAGCAGTTTTCAGGACAAGTACCGCTTGTATCAGGTGAGATTTCAGAGGACTTTACTTACTACTTTGCTAATTCAGAACAAGTGCCCTCCTCAGTGGGGGCTGGTGTACTTGTCAATCCTGACAACTCCATACTTGCAGCGGGCGGCTTTCTCATTCAATTGCTTCCAGGTACAGACGATGAAACAATTACAAAAATTGAGGATGCGCTGTCTAAGATGCGTCCCATTTCGTCGTTAGTTAAGGATGGATATACACCTGTACAGATGGTTGAAGAGATTCTCGGGGCAGGCAACGTGCACATACTGGAAGAGCAACCAGTCCGCTTTCAATGTCAATGCTCTAAAGAACGAATTGAGAATGCTTTGAAGGGACTAGGTCCAGAAGAGCTACAGGACATGATTGAAACGGACGGGCAAGCGGAGGCAGAGTGCCACTTTTGTAACGAAAAATACATGTTTACTAAAAATGAGTTAGAAACACTGGAACGAGAGTCGCGATGAATACGCGAATGAAACGTCCAAATGTACAGTTTTATCAACTCGTCATTGGACTGTTACTTCTTACAAATGCGCTCGCGTTGTATCTGCTTGTCGGTGGAGATGACGACGTACTGACTCCAGATCAGGAAACCGTTGCCACTGTAAATGGTGAAGCTATAACGAGAGAAGATTGGCTGATTACACTCGAGCAGCGCTATGGCAAACAAGTACTACGTGACCTCATTAACCAAGCCGTTACAAGTGAGATGGCCGAGCAGGAAGCATTGCAATTGACAGAGGAAGATTTAATCCGTGAATGGACGTTGCTTCGTGGATCTTTTCCTCAGCAGTTAAAGTGGTCGAATGGGAATGAGGTTTGGAAAAACAGCATTCGTGAAACTGTCCTGCTAGAAGAATGGTTAACAAAGGATGTTGTCATTGACGAGGAACGCTTGCGACAAGCTTACGAAGAACAGAAGAGTCGCTTCCAAGTACCTGCGCTGTATGGACTCTCACACATTGTGGTGCCGACAAAAGAGGCCGCAGAAAATGTACTAACCGAATTGGAAGATGGGACTCCGTTTGATGTAATCGCTATGGAACGATCGGTTGATCCAACATCAACAGACGCGGGTGGTTCGCTAGGCTTTTTAGAAGAAGGAGACATTCCAGCCGCCTACGTAGACCCGATTCGTTCTATAAAAACCGGGGAATGGACAGATCCAATCGAAACTGATGGAGGATTTGCGGTAGTCTTTCTTCATGAACAAATTGAGGGTCAAGAGTATTCATTTGAAGAAGTAAAAGGATTTCTCCGTCGCCAACTCGCTTTAGAAGAAATGACCATCCCCTATACAGTTGAATCATTTTGGAGAGATTTGGATGTTGAATGGTTTTATGGAGACCTGTCGTAATATACGGCAGGTTTTTTTGATTAGTTTTAATCGAAATGAATTTCTTGCCTTCGTGAATAAACGCTCCTACAATAGGAAAGTCTAAAAAAGTTTTCACGTGAAAGGAGTTATAGAATGAAGCGGATATTCGGAAGTTTACAGAAGGTTGGAAAAGCACTCATGCTTCCTGTAGCAATTTTACCTGCTGCTGGGATTTTACTCGGACTAGGAACCGTGCTCTTAACAGATGAGTTTCTGACGCGGTTCCCGTTTTTTGATAATAATGTATTTGCTTTTGTTGGGGAATTAATGAGCAACGCAGGAGGCATTGTGTTTGATAACTTACCTGTTTTGTTTGCTCTGGGAGTAGCGATAGGGCTAGCGGGGGGAGAAGGTGTTGCTGGTCTTGCTGCATTACTTGGCTACTTAATTATGAACGTTACCATGGGTGTTATTGAATTTGGCTCGTTGGAAAACATCCCCACAGAAACGTTGGATTCGCCAAAATATGCGACGTTGTTAGGAGTGCCGACGCTGCAAACAGGTGTTTTTGGGGGAATTATCGTCGGTGCACTTGCCGCCTATTTGTATAAGCGATTTTACAACATTGAATTGCCATCATACTTAGGTTTTTTTGCTGGTAAACGCTTTGTTCCCATTGCTACTGCATTTAGTGCTATTTTGTTAGGTGTGCTGTTAACACTCGTGTGGCCACCTATACAATCAGGTTTGAATGCATTTTCTACAAACTTATTGGAGGCAAATACCACTCTTTCGGCATTTATTTTTGGGGTCATTGAGCGTTCCCTAATTCCGTTTGGATTACATCACATTTTCTACGCGCCGTTTTGGTTTGAATTCGGTTCGTACGTAAATGCAGCGGGAGATATCATTCGTGGTGACCAACGTATTTTTTTCGAACAATTACAGGATGGAGCGGAGTTAACAGCTGGTACATATATGACAGGGAAGTTTCCGTTTATGATGTTCGGATTGCCAGCTGCCGCCCTTGCAATTTATCATGAAGCGCGTCCGGAACGGAAAAAGGTTGTAGCAGGAATAATGGGTTCCGCAGCATTGACTTCTTTTTTAACAGGCATTACAGAACCAATCGAGTTCTCGTTCCTGTTTGTGGCACCGCTATTGTTTGCGATTCACACCGTGTTTGCTGGCTTGTCCTTTATGGTAATGGATATTTTGAATGTCAAAATTGGGATGACGTTCTCAGGTGGTCTAATTGACTTCCTATTGTTTGGTGTTTTGCAAAACCGGACAGCGTGGTACCTTGTCATCGTCGTCGGCTTAGTGTTAGCGGTTGTCTATTACTTTGGCTTTAGATTTGCCATTCGTAAGTTTAATTTACTAACTCCAGGTCGTGAAACGGAGGAAGACGAAGACGAAGAAGTTCCCTCGTCGAAAGGTAGCTCAGACGACCTCCCTCACGACATTCTTGACGCGATGGGTGGTAAGGAGAACATTTCCAACCTCGACGCGTGTATTACACGACTACGAGTACAAGTAAACGACAAAGACCATGTTGACAAAAAACGCTTGAAAAAGCTCGGTGCCTCCGGGGTACTAGAAGTGGGCAATAACATTCAAGCAATTTTTGGTCCGCGTTCTGACACCATACGATCACAAATGAAAGATATTATGGAAGGGCGCACCCCGCGAAAGCAAAGAGAAGAAACGACTGCTGAGCAAGAAGTTAGGCAACAGGTGGAGGAAGTCAACCCTGTTGGCCTCGCCAATAAACAAGGGGAAGCAGACGATTCATTTGTTGCACCGCTAACAGGTAAAATGGTTCCACTCACAAATGTACCAGATGAGGTGTTTTCACAAAAAATGATGGGAGATGGATTCGCAATTGAGCCATCTAAAGGAGAAGTCGTATCTCCGATTAACGGAACCGTTGTCAATGTGTTCCCGACGAAGCACGCAATTGGTTTGCAAGGAAACAACGGACGCGAGGTGCTCGTGCATATCGGGATCGATACGGTCAATTTAAAAGGAGAAGGATTCGATGTAAACGTGAAAGAGGGTGATGCAGTCCGCTGTGGCCAAACGCTTGTTACCTTTGACCTCGATGTGATTCGTGAAAAGGCAAAGTCGACGATCACTCCTATTATTTTCACTAACTTAGCTGAAGGGCAACGTGTAGTATTGAACGTGGCTGGTGAAGAGGTGAGAGCGAATGATGAAGATGTGATGACGATTAAGTGATAGTCAAGGTGGAACTGTTAAAATAGCTTAATGATGCGTATAAAATGGCTATGCGCTTTACCCTTTCGTTTGACAGCCTATTCATATCCTTGTTACAGTAAAACCAATCATTCTACTATGAATTAAGAGGGGTGTACATATGGTTCGGATCGCAAATTCCATCACGGAGCTCGTTGGAGAAACACCGGTTGTGAAACTTCAACGACTCGTAACCGAAGACATGGCAGAAGTGTACGTCAAATTAGAGTATATGAACCCGGGAAGCAGTGTAAAAGACCGGATTGCCCTTGCAATGATTGAGGACGCTGAAAGCACTGGGAAGCTTCAAGCAGGAGATACCATTGTCGAACCAACAAGCGGTAATACAGGAATTGGCCTTGCAATGGTGGCTGCTGCAAAAGGATATCGAACGCTTCTCGTGATGCCAGAAACGATGAGTATGGAGCGTCGTAATCTGTTACGGGCATACGGCGCTGAGCTAGTACTTACTCCGGGACCAGAAGGAATGACCGGTGCTGTAAAGAAAGCAGAAGAACTGGCAAAAGAAAAAGGCCACTTTATGCCACAGCAATTTGAAAATCCAGCTAACGTAAAAGTCCACCGTGAGACAACGGGGAAAGAAATTATTGAACAAATGGGCGATCAGTTAGACGCCTTTGTAGCAGGTATTGGTACAGGCGGAACGATTACAGGGGCAGGCGGACTGCTCAAGGAAAAATACCCTGATTTGAAAGTGTACGCTGTGGAACCTAAAGATTCACCGATATTGGCAGGTGGAAAGCCAGGACCACATAAAATCCAAGGTCTCGGTGCTAACTTTGTTCCCGGCATCTTAAACACGGACATTTACGACGAAATCATTCATATCACAACAGAAGATGCATTTGAGTATGCTCGTCGGGTAGCGAAAGAAGAAGGCATTTTAGGGGGCATTTCCTCTGGTGGGGCCATTTTCGCAGCCATCAAAGTAGCAAAAGAGTTAGGACCAGGCAAAAAGGTACTCACCGTGCTACCATCGAACGGAGAACGCTATTTAAGCACACCTCTATATCAATTTGAACAAGAGTAAACAGCGTGCGCTCTCTTCTTTTTAAGAAGGGGGCGCCTTTGTTTGTAGGTTTTGGAAGTTATGAACAGGTAGTTGCGGGTGAGGAAGTGCTTTAGTATGATGAAGACAAGTAAAATTTGACTGAGTGAGGGAGTTTCGATCATGAGCAATCCATCGCATCTTTTTTCTCAAGAGAAAACTTATATTATGGGAATCGTAAATCGCACCCCGGATTCGTTTTCGGATGGTGGTCGGTATACGAATTTAGATACAGCAGTACACCACGCCTTACATCTCGTCAAGGATGGAGCAGACGTGCTCGACATCGGTGGTGAATCGACACGACCGGGGTTTGATACCGTCACAGCGGAAGAAGAGATCGAACGTGTTGTGCCTTTAATCAAGCGCTTGGCAGACGAAACGGATGTACCCATCTCTGTGGACACATACAAAGCGGAAGTGGCTGAGGAAGCAGTGAAAGCGGGTGCCGCTGTATTGAATGATGTGTGGGCAGGCGAAAAGAGTCCGTCTACATTGAACGTGGCGAAGCGTTATGAAGTTCCGATTATCCTGATGCATAACCAAAAGGAACCGCAGTACACCGACGTCGCGGCAGATGTTTGTGCTTATCTACAATCACGCCTTGATGTAGCCAGAGAGATGGGCATTCCTGAAGAGCATCTCATTGTAGACCCAGGTATCGGATTCGGAAAAACATTCGAACATAATATAACCGTGCTACAGCAACTAGAAAAAGTCGTCGAGCTAGGAGTTCCTGTTCTCCTTGGAACATCGAGAAAACGGTTTATCGGGCATATTTTAGGAACCGATGAGAACGAAAGAATGGAAGGCACGCTCGCCACGGTGGCCTACGGGATACAAAAAGGTTGCCACATTATGCGCGTACACGATGTAAAGGAAGCAAAAAGACTCGCCACCGTTATGGATATATTGTTAAGAAAAGAGGGATAATCATGGATTGCATTCGGATGAAGGAAATGGAGTTTTACGGCTATCATGGCGTTTTTCCTGAAGAGACAAAACTGGGACAGCGTTTTCGAATGAATGTTACTTTGCAACTCTCTTTGCAAAAGGCTGGTAAGTTAGATGACTTACAATACTCTGTCAACTATGGTGACGTGTACAATCTGTGCAAGGAAGTGGTAGAGGGCACGCCAGTAAAACTAGTAGAAACTCTAGCTGAACGAACAACTGCCGTGATATTTCAACAGTTCACGCATGTACAAGCTGTCACTGTTGAAGTCATTAAACCAGATCCACCAATTCCTGGGCACTATAAAGAGGTTTCGGTTGAAGTGACTAGAGAGCGCACAGCCTATGAATAGAGCATACCTATCACTGGGTTCAAATATGGGTGACCGTTCCCGTTTCCTTCAGGATGCTGTGGAGGCACTTACTAAGGATAAGGCAATTAACGTTGTACAAGTTTCCTCACTCTACGAAACAGACCCTGTAGGCTTCGAAGATCAAGCGCCGTTCTTAAATAGTGTCGTTGCTATCGATACGACTTTTCACCCTCAAGAATTGTTGCGGTGTATACAAACCATAGAACAAACTTTAGGACGCACGCGCTTGTTTCGCTGGGGTCCTAGAACGATCGACCTTGACATTTTGCTGTTTAACCAAGAAAATTATAAATCAGAAACGTTAACGATTCCCCACCCGAGATTGCATGAACGAGCATTTGTACTCGTCCCGCTGTTGGAAATTGCTCCGAGTGCACAGTTGCCCGGGATGGACAAACCACTCTCAGAAATCCTAGAGAACCAATCCGTAGCTAAAGGAGTTCGACCATGGAAGCAGAGAAATGGGGACGTAAAATCCGCGCCTATCGAAAGCTAAAAGGGTATACACAAGAAGGACTGGCAAAGTCTATTGATATATCGGTTTCTATTTTGGGAGAAGTAGAACGTGGCAACCGTATGCCTTCGCAAATTCTAGTTGAAAAAGTAGCTGAAGAATTACAGATCGACAAAAAGCTCCTCACTCCAGAAGAGTAAAGAGGTCAACAAGGAGGAAACAAACATGTTCTCAATCGGAGATATTCAAATTAAAAACCGTGTTGTGCTAGCCCCTATGGCTGGTGTTTGTAACTACGCTTTTCGTCTAACAGTGAAGGAGTTTGGAGCAGGCCTTGTTTGTGCAGAGATGGTGAGCGACAAAGGGATCGTATTCAAAAATGAGAAAACGATGAACATGCTCTATATCGACGAACAAGAAAAACCAATGAGCTTGCAAATTTTTGGTGGCGAGCGGGAAACCCTCGTAGAAGCGGCGAAGTTTGTAGACAAGAACAGTAACGCTGACATTATTGACATTAACATGGGTTGCCCTGTTCCGAAAATCACAAAGTGTGACGCGGGAGCAAGATGGCTGTTAGACCCTAACAAGATTTACGAAATGGTGTCTGCAGTGGTGGACGCTGTCGATAAACCCGTCACAGTAAAGATGCGTACGGGGTGGGATAGTGACCATATCTATGCTGTTGAGAATGCACGTGCCATCGAAAGAGCTGGTGGAAAAGCTGTAGCTCTCCACGGTCGCACACGTGTCCAAATGTATGAAGGTACTGCCGACTGGAGTATGATTAAAGAAGTGAAAGAGGCAGTAAACATTCCTGTAATCGGAAATGGGGACGTGCAAACACCTCAAGATGCGGAGCGTATGCTGCAAGAGACAGGTTGCGACGGTGTGATGATTGGACGCGCAGCACTAGGAAATCCTTGGATGATTTACCGTACCGTACACTATTTAGAAACGGGCGAACTAGCTGATGAGCCTTCTGTGCGAGAAAAGATAGAAGTCTGTAAGCTTCATTTAGACAGACTCATCTCTTTGAAGAATGAAGATATCGCGGTACGTGAAATGCGCAAGCACGCTGCCTGGTACTTAAAAGGCGTTCGTGGCGGTGCGAAATACCGAAAAGATATTAACGAAACACTAACTCGGAATGACCTTGTCTCGCTACTAGACCGTCTCGTAGAAGAGATCGAGGCGAAGGAAGCCGCTAATTCTCAGGCTGTATAAGATTTGACAGGCTTTTGTGACCTTTTCTATAATAGCGTAGGACTCATGGCTGCCAGCACTCTAACTGGCAGTTTTCGTGTATACACCCGTAATATAAAGGAGTTGTCGTTCGTGGAAGAGCTTAATGACCAGTTAAAAGTAAGAAGAGAAAAGTTAGAAACGATGAGAGAAAGAGGTCTCGATCCGTTCGGCAAGCGCTTTGACCGGACACATATGTCTAGAGACCTATTCTCACAATATAACGACGTCACAAAAGAAGACTTAGAAGAAAAGTCCATTACGGTAACGGTTGCAGGACGCCTCATGACAAAACGCGGCAAAGGAAAAGCAGGATTTGCCCACGTCCAAGATCTCACTGGACAAATTCAAATTTATGTTCGTAAGGATGCTATCGGGGATGAGGCTTATGAAACATTTACGTCAGCTGACCTCGGTGATCTTATCGGTGTTACAGGAACTGTGTTCAAAACAAAAGTGGGCGAACTTTCTATTAAAGTGACAGACTTTACATTTCTCTCTAAAGCACTACGACCGCTTCCTGATAAATACCACGGACTTCAAGATATTGAACAGCGTTATCGCCAACGTTATTTAGACCTTATTACGAATCAAGAAAGCAAAGAAACATTTGTACTCCGTAGTCGCATCATCCAATCCATGCGCCGCTATTTAGATGGACAAGGCTTTTTAGAAGTGGAAACACCCATGATGCATGCGATCGCGGGTGGGGCATCTGCCAGACCGTTTATCACCCACCATAACGCGTTGGAGATGCCATTATATATGCGTATAGCCATTGAACTTCACTTAAAGCGCCTTATTGTTGGGGGCCTAGAGAAAGTCTATGAGGTTGGGCGCGTATTTCGTAATGAAGGTGTTTCAACCCGTCACAATCCAGAGTTTACGATGATGGAATTATACGAAGCGTACGCTGACTATAAAGATATTATGGCACTTACAGAAAATCTCGTTGCTCATATTGCACAAGAAGTGTTAGGAACTACTACGGTTCAATATGGTGAACATAACGTGAATCTTGAGCCACAGTGGAAACGGGTGCATATGGTCGAAGCAATCAAAGAGGTAACTGGTGTAGACTTCTTCCTAGTCACGACAACAGAAGAAGCGAGAGCACATGCAAAAGAACATGGTGTAGAAGTAAACAGTAATATGCTATACGGTCACATCGTTAACGAGTTTTTTGAACAAATAGTAGAAGAGACTCTCATTCAACCCACTTTTATTTATGGTCACCCAGTGGAGATTTCCCCACTGGCTAAGAAAAACGAGGAGGATCCTCGCTTTACAGACCGGTTTGAGCTGTTTATTGTAGGTCGCGAATACGCCAATGCCTTCACAGAACTTAATGATCCTATTGACCAAAGACAGCGCTTCGAAGCTCAGCTCGTTGAGAAAGAACAAGGAAACGACGAAGCCCATGAGATGGATGAAGATTTTGTTGAGGCGTTGGAGTACGGTATGCCGCCTACGGGTGGTCTAGGTATAGGAATTGATCGTCTCGTCATGTTACTAACAAATTCCGTGTCAATTCGAGACGTATTGCTCTTTCCGCTTATGCGTAACCAATCTTAAAGACCAAGAGCTGATCAACTTCATAACAAGTTGGTCAGCTTTTTTATAAATAATGATAAAAAACACCTTGCATGAAGATTTGAACCATGCTATAGTTATCAACGTTGTTCGAAATTCAAATCAATCGCCTAACAAAAAAGGTGTTGACATTGAATGATGAACTTGGTATTATATAAAGGTCGCTCTCGCAGTGACAAAACAAGAAATTGTTCTTTGAAAACTGAACACAAACCTGCTAGTAAGACCAAATCCAAATGGATACGGTCGTCGTTGATTTTAAAGTAAGACAGTTAAGAGCTTGCTCTTTTTATGGAGAGTTTGATCTTGGCTCAGGACGAACGCTGGCGGCGTGCCTAATACATGCAAGTCGAGCGGACTTTAGGGAGCTTGCTCCCTAAAGTTAGCGGCGGACGGGTGAGTAACACGTGGGTAACCTGCCTGTAAGACTGGGATAACTCCGGGAAACCGGGGCTAATACCGGATGACCCTTTGGATCGCATGATTTGAAGGTGAAAGGTGGCTTCGGCTATCACTTACAGATGGACCCGCGGCGCATTAGCTAGTTGGTGAGGTAGTGGCTCACCAAGGCAACGATGCGTAGCCGACCTGAGAGGGTGATCGGCCACACTGGGACTGAGACACGGCCCAGACTCCTACGGGAGGCAGCAGTAGGGAATCTTCCGCAATGGACGAAAGTCTGACGGAGCAACGCCGCGTGAGTGAAGAAGGTTTTCGGATCGTAAAGCTCTGTTGTAAGGGAAGAACAAGTACCGTTCGAATAGGGCGGTACCTTGACGGTACCTTACCAGAAAGCCACGGCTAACTACGTGCCAGCAGCCGCGGTAATACGTAGGTGGCAAGCGTTGTCCGGAATTATTGGGCGTAAAGCGCGCGCAGGCGGTCCTTTAAGTCTGATGTGAAAGCCCACGGCTCAACCGTGGAGGGTCATTGGAAACTGGAGGACTTGAGTGCAGAAGAGGAGAGCGGAATTCCACGTGTAGCGGTGAAATGCGTAGATATGTGGAGGAACACCAGTGGCGAAGGCGGCTCTCTGGTCTGTAACTGACGCTGAGGCGCGAAAGCGTGGGGAGCGAACAGGATTAGATACCCTGGTAGTCCACGCCGTAAACGATGAGTGCTAAGTGTTAGAGGGTTTCCGCCCTTTAGTGCTGCAGCAAACGCATTAAGCACTCCGCCTGGGGAGTACGGCCGCAAGGCTGAAACTCAAAAGAATTGACGGGGGCCCGCACAAGCGGTGGAGCATGTGGTTTAATTCGAAGCAACGCGAAGAACCTTACCAGGTCTTGACATCCTCTGCTACCTCTAGAGATAGAGGGTTCCCCTTCGGGGGACGGAGTGACAGGTGGTGCATGGTTGTCGTCAGCTCGTGTCGTGAGATGTTGGGTTAAGTCCCGCAACGAGCGCAACCCTTGATCTTAGTTGCCAGCATTCAGTTGGGCACTCTAAGGTGACTGCCGGTGACAAACCGGAGGAAGGTGGGGATGACGTCAAATCATCATGCCCCTTATGACCTGGGCTACACACGTGCTACAATGGGTGGAACAAAGGGTCGCAAAGCCGCGAGGCTGAGCCAATCCCACAAATCCACTCTCAGTTCGGATTGTAGGCTGCAACTCGCCTACATGAAGCCGGAATCGCTAGTAATCGCGGATCAGCATGCCGCGGTGAATACGTTCCCGGGCCTTGTACACACCGCCCGTCACACCACGAGAGTTTGTAACACCCGAAGTCGGTGAGGTAACCTTTTGGGGCCAGCCGCCGAAGGTGGGACAGATGATTGGGGTGAAGTCGTAACAAGGTAGCCGTATCGGAAGGTGCGGCTGGATCACCTCCTTTCTAAGGAAAACTCGTCACTTAGGTGACGATACAAAACGACGCTAGCAGCGAACTTGTGTTCAGTTTTGAAGGGACAATCCTTCAAAACATGTTCCTTGAAAACTAGATCATACGCAAACGACAATTCTTTTTGTGAAAAGAAAGAACACCGAGTCGTAGTTCAATCACCAAACAGTTGGTGTTGCCATATTCGCAGGGCAATGCAAAGCCAACTTATTTTTAACCACAATCTCCGATTGTGAGTTAAAAAAGTGCAGAAAAGCAAGAAGTTCGAGGAAGCTTCATATGAAGCTAACGACGAAATTTGCCGCTTATATGCATTTTTTTAGAGAAGTTAGTAAGGGCGCACGGTGAATGCCTTGGTACTAGGAGCCGATGAAGGACGGGACGAACACCGATATGCTTCGGGGAGCTGTAAGTAAGCTTTGATCCGGAGATTTCCGAATGGGGAAACCCACTGCCCGTAATGGGGTAGTATTCTTACCTGAATACATAGGGTAAGAAAGGCAGACCCGGGGAACTGAAACATCTTAGTACCTGGAGGAAGAGAAAGCAAATGCGATTCCCTGAGTAGCGGCGAGCGAAACGGGAACAGCCCAAACCAAGAGGCTTGCCTCTTGGGGTTGTAGGACACTCTATACGGAGTTACAAAGGAACAGGGTAGACGAAGCGATCTGGAAAGGTCCGTCAAAGAAGGTAACAACCCTGTAGTTAAAATCCTGTTCCCTCCAGAGTGGATCCTGAGTACGGCGAGACACGAGAAATCTCGTCGGAATCCGGGAGGACCATCTCCCAAGGCTAAATACTCCCTAGTAACCGATAGTGAACCAGTACCGTGAGGGAAAGGTGAAAAGCACCCCTGGCGGGGAGTGAAAAAGATCCTGAAACCGTGTGCTTACAAGTAGTCAGAGCCCGTTAAAGGGTGATGGCGTGCCTTTTGTAGAATGAACCGGCGAGTTACGATTTCATGCAAGGTTAAGCTGATAAAGTGGAGCCGCAGCGAAAGCGAGTCTGAATAGGGCGAATGAGTATGAGGTCGTAGACCCGAAACCAGGTGATCTACCCATGTCCAGGGTGAAGGTAAGGTAACACTTACTGGAGGCCCGAACCCACGCACGTTGAAAAGTGCGGGGATGAGGTGTGGGTAGGGGTGAAATGCCAATCGAACCTGGAGATAGCTGGTTCTCTCCGAAATAGCTTTAGGGCTAGCCTCAAGTAAGAGAGTCTTGGAGGTAGAGCACTGTTTGGACTAGGGGCCCTCATCGGGTTACCGAATTCAGACAAACTCCGAATGCCAATGACTTGTTTCTTGGGAGTCAGACTGCGAGTGATAAGATCCGTAGTCAAGAGGGAAACAGCCCAGACCGCCAGCTAAGGTCCCAAAGTATACGTTAAGTGGAAAAGGATGTGGAGTTGCTTAGACAACCAGGATGTTGGCTTAGAAGCAGCCACCATTGAAAGAGTGCGTAATAGCTCACTGGTCGAGTGACTCTGCGCCGAAAATGTATCGGGGCTAAACGTATCACCGAAGCTGCGGATTCCGTAAGGAATGGTAGGAGAGCGTTCTAAGGGCTGAGAAGCAAGATCGTAAGGACTTGTGGAGCGCTTAGAAGTGAGAATGCCGGTATGAGTAGCGAAAGAAGGGTGAGAATCCCTTCCACCGAATGCCTAAGGTTTCCTGAGGAAGGCTCGTCCGCTCAGGGTAAGTCGGGACCTAAGCCGAGGCCGAAAGGCGTAGGCGATGGACAACAGGTTGAAATTCCTGTACCACCTCACTTCCGTTTGAGCAATGGGGGGACGCAGGAGGATAGGGTAAGCGCGCTATTGGATGCGCGTCCAAATCGTAAGGCTGAAGGGTAGGCAAATCCGCCCTTCACGAAGGCTGAGCGATGATGGCGAGGGAAATAAAGTACCGAAGTTCCTGATTTCACACTGCCAAGAAAAGCCTCTAGCGAGGAAGCAGGTGCCCGTACCGCAAACCGACACAGGTAGGCGAGGAGAGAATCCTAAGGTGATCGAGAGAACTCTCGTTAAGGAACTCGGCAAAATGACCCCGTAACTTCGGGAGAAGGGGTGCTCTTCTGGGTGAATAGCCCGGAGGAGCCGCAGTGAATAGGCCCAGGCGACTGTTTAGCAAAAACACAGGTCTCTGCGAAGCCGTAAGGCGAAGTATAGGGGCTGACGCCTGCCCGGTGCTGGAAGGTTAAGAGGAGAGGTTAGCTTACGCGAAGCTTTGAATCGAAGCCCCAGTAAACGGCGGCCGTAACTATAACGGTCCTAAGGTAGCGAAATTCCTTGTCGGGTAAGTTCCGACCCGCACGAAAGGCGCAACGATCTGGGCACTGTCTCAACGAGAGACTCGGTGAAATTATAGTACCTGTGAAGATGCAGGTTACCCGCGACAGGACGGAAAGACCCCGTGGAGCTTTACTGTAGCCTGATATTGAATTTTGGTACAGCTTGTACAGGATAGGTAGGAGCCTATGAAACGTGAGCGCTAGCTTACGTGGAGGCGTCGGTGGGATACTACCCTGGCTGTATTGAACTTCTAACCCACGCCCCTCATCGGGGCGGGAGACAGTGTCAGGTGGGCAGTTTGACTGGGGCGGTCGCCTCCTAAAGAGTAACGGAGGCGCCCAAAGGTTCCCTCAGAATGGTTGGAAATCATTCGTAGAGTGTAAAGGCACAAGGGAGCTTGACTGCGAGACCTACAAGTCGAGCAGGGTCGAAAGACGGGCTTAGTGATCCGGTGGTTCCGCATGGAAGGGCCATCGCTCAACGGATAAAAGCTACCCCGGGGATAACAGGCTTATCTCCCCCAAGAGTCCACATCGACGGGGAGGTTTGGCACCTCGATGTCGGCTCATCGCATCCTGGGGCTGTAGTCGGTCCCAAGGGTTGGGCTGTTCGCCCATTAAAGCGGTACGCGAGCTGGGTTCAGAACGTCGTGAGACAGTTCGGTCCCTATCCGTCGTGGGCGTAGGAAATTTGAGAGGAGCTGTCCTTAGTACGAGAGGACCGGGATGGACGCACCGCTGGTGTACCAGTTGTCTTGCCAAAGGCATCGCTGGGTAGCTACGTGCGGACGGGATAAGTGCTGAAAGCATCTAAGCATGAAGCCCCCCTCAAGATGAGATTTCCCATTGCCTAGCAAGTAAGATCCCTGGAAGATGACCAGGTAGATAGGTCTGAGGTGGAAGCACGGTGACGTGTGGAGCTGACAGATACTAATCGATCGAGGACTTCTCTAACGATTTAAACTCGGTAGTCGTGAACCGTATGATCTAGTTTTGAAGGAATAGAACCTTCAGTATGTCTAAACATATTGAAGAAAGTACCTTCACCACCTTGTAATATGCAGGGCGAGGGTTTCGAGAAGCAAGCTGACGCAGAGATGCGCCGCTTATCGGAAGCCGCAGCCGGTTTGGTAGTGATGGCGAAGAGGCTACACCCGTACCCATCCCGAACACGGAAGTTAAGCTCTTCAGCGCCGATGGTAATTGGGGGCTGTCCCCCTGTGAGAGTAGGACGCTGCCAAGCGAATATTATTGGTAGGGGCTTGGGTCCCTACCGATTTCATTGTCTATGGAGGATTAGCTCAGCTGGGAGAGCACCTGCCTTACAAGCAGGGGGTCGGCGGTTCGATCCCGTCATCCTCCACCACTTTGACTTTTATAGCGCCGGTGTAGCTCAACTGGTAGAGCAACTGACTTGTAATCAGTAGGTTGGGGGTTCAAGTCCTCTTGCCGGCACCATTTTTATTTTTATGGTTTAAAATTGTTCTTTTCAATACAGGATATACTCAGGGAGTTAAGAGAAGGATGTAGTCCTACTGATAATTCTTAACACACCACATCCTGTTAGCGAGAGCCATTAGCTCAGTTGGTAGAGCATCTGACTTTTAATCAGAGGGTCGAAGGTTCGAGTCCTTCATGGCTCATAGTTTGCGGAAGTAGTTCAGTGGTAGAACATCACCTTGCCAAGGTGGGGGTCGCGGGTTCGAATCCCGTCTTCCGCTCTTTCGTAACGCCGGGGTGGCGGAATAGGTAGACGCACAGGACTTAAAATCCTGGGGTGGGTTCCCACCGTGTCGGTTCGAGTCCGACCCTCGGTACCATAAATAATAAATAGATTGCGCCCGTAGCTCAATTGGATAGAGCGTCTGACTACGGATCAGGAGGTTAGGGGTTCGACTCCTCTCGGGCGCGCCATCCTGTCAAAACGTCAGCACTTGCACATCCGTGTGCTCGAAGATTCGCAACAGATTTATTAAAAAACGGGGAGTAGCTCAGCTTGGTAGAGCACTTGGTTTGGGACCAAGGGGTCGCAGGTTCAAATCCTGTCTTCCCGACCACTTAAATAGGGGCCTTAGCTCAGCTGGGAGAGCGCCTGCTTTGCACGCAGGAGGTCAGCGGTTCGATCCCGCTAGGCTCCACCAAAAAAACTTGTTGACATTCATTTATAGAAATGCTATTCTATAAAAGTCGCTTTTGAGAGAAATGAGCGAAATTGTTCTTTGAAAACTGAACACAAACCTGCTAGTAAGACCAAATCCAAATGGATACGGTCGTCGTTGATTTTAAAGTAAGACAGTTAAGAGCTTGCTCTTTTTATGGAGAGTTTGATCTTGGCTCAGGACGAACGCTGGCGGCGTGCCTAATACATGCAAGTCGAGCGGACTTTAGGGAGCTTGCTCCCTAAAGTTAGCGGCGGACGGGTGAGTAACACGTGGGTAACCTGCCTGTAAGACTGGGATAACTCCGGGAAACCGGGGCTAATACCGGATGACCCTTCGGATCGCATGATCTGAAGGTAAAAGGTGGCTTCGGCTATCACTTACAGATGGACCCGCGGCGCATTAGCTAGTTGGTGAGGTAGTGGCTCACCAAGGCAACGATGCGTAGCCGACCTGAGAGGGTGATCGGCCACACTGGGACTGAGACACGGCCCAGACTCCTACGGGAGGCAGCAGTAGGGAATCTTCCGCAATGGACGAAAGTCTGACGGAGCAACGCCGCGTGAGTGAAGAAGGTTTTCGGATCGTAAAGCTCTGTTGTAAGGGAAGAACAAGTACCGTTCGAATAGGGCGGTACCTTGACGGTACCTTACCAGAAAGCCACGGCTAACTACGTGCCAGCAGCCGCGGTAATACGTAGGTGGCAAGCGTTGTCCGGAATTATTGGGCGTAAAGCGCGCGCAGGCGGTCCTTTAAGTCTGATGTGAAAGCCCACGGCTCAACCGTGGAGGGTCATTGGAAACTGGAGGACTTGAGTGCAGAAGAGGAGAGCGGAATTCCACGTGTAGCGGTGAAATGCGTAGATATGTGGAGGAACACCAGTGGCGAAGGCGGCTCTCTGGTCTGTAACTGACGCTGAGGCGCGAAAGCGTGGGGAGCGAACAGGATTAGATACCCTGGTAGTCCACGCCGTAAACGATGAGTGCTAAGTGTTAGAGGGTTTCCGCCCTTTAGTGCTGCAGCAAACGCATTAAGCACTCCGCCTGGGGAGTACGGCCGCAAGGCTGAAACTCAAAAGAATTGACGGGGGCCCGCACAAGCGGTGGAGCATGTGGTTTAATTCGAAGCAACGCGAAGAACCTTACCAGGTCTTGACATCCTCTGCTACCTCTAGAGATAGAGGGTTCCCCTTCGGGGGACAGAGTGACAGGTGGTGCATGGTTGTCGTCAGCTCGTGTCGTGAGATGTTGGGTTAAGTCCCGCAACGAGCGCAACCCTTGATCTTAGTTGCCAGCATTCAGTTGGGCACTCTAAGGTGACTGCCGGTGACAAACCGGAGGAAGGTGGGGATGACGTCAAATCATCATGCCCCTTATGACCTGGGCTACACACGTGCTACAATGGGTGGAACAAAGGGTCGCAAAGCCGCGAGGCTGAGCCAATCCCACAAATCCACTCTCAGTTCGGATTGTAGGCTGCAACTCGCCTACATGAAGCCGGAATCGCTAGTAATCGCGGATCAGCATGCCGCGGTGAATACGTTCCCGGGCCTTGTACACACCGCCCGTCACACCACGAGAGTTTGTAACACCCGAAGTCGGTGAGGTAACCTTTTGGGGCCAGCCGCCGAAGGTGGGACAGATGATTGGGGTGAAGTCGTAACAAGGTAGCCGTATCGGAAGGTGCGGCTGGATCACCTCCTTTCTAAGGAAAACTCGTCACTTAGGTGACGATACAAAACGACGCTAGCAGCGAACTTGTGTTCAGTTTTGAAGGGACAATCCTTCAAAACATGTTCCTTGAAAACTAGATCATACGCAAACGACAATTCTTTTTGTGAAAAGAAAGAACACCGAGTCGTAGTTCAATCACCAAACAGTTGGTGTTGCCATATTCGCAGGCAACGCAAAGCCAACTTATTTTTAAGAGAAGTTAGTAAGGGCGCACGGTGAATGCCTTGGTACTAGGAGCCGATGAAGGACGGGACGAACACCGATATGCTTCGGGGAGCTGTAAGTAAGCTTTGATCCGGAGATTTCCGAATGGGGAAACCCACTGCCCGTAATGGGGTAGTATTCTTACCTGAATACATAGGGTAAGAAAGGCAGACCCGGGGAACTGAAACATCTTAGTACCCGGAGGAAGAGAAAGCAAATGCGATTCCCTGAGTAGCGGCGAGCGAAACGGGAACAGCCCAAACCAAGAGGCTTGCCTCTTGGGGTTGTAGGACACTCTATACGGAGTTACAAAGGAACAGGGTAGACGAAGCGATCTGGAAAGGTCCGTCAAAGAAGGTAACAACCCTGTAGTTAAAATCCTGTTCCCTCCAGAGTGGATCCTGAGTACGGCGAGACACGAGAAATCTCGTCGGAATCCGGGAGGACCATCTCCCAAGGCTAAATACTCCCTAGTAACCGATAGTGAACCAGTACCGTGAGGGAAAGGTGAAAAGCACCCCTGGCGGGGAGTGAAAAAGATCCTGAAACCGTGTGCTTACAAGTAGTCAGAGCCCGTTAAAGGGTGATGGCGTGCCTTTTGTAGAATGAACCGGCGAGTTACGATTTCATGCAAGGTTAAGCTGATAAAGTGGAGCCGCAGCGAAAGCGAGTCTGAATAGGGCGAATGAGTATGAGGTCGTAGACCCGAAACCAGGTGATCTACCCATGTCCAGGGTGAAGGTAAGGTAACACTTACTGGAGGCCCGAACCCACGCACGTTGAAAAGTGCGGGGATGAGGTGTGGGTAGGGGTGAAATGCCAATCGAACCTGGAGATAGCTGGTTCTCTCCGAAATAGCTTTAGGGCTAGCCTCAAGTAAGAGAGTCTTGGAGGTAGAGCACTGTTTGGACTAGGGGCCCTCATCGGGTTACCGAATTCAGACAAACTCCGAATGCCAATGACTTGTTTCTTGGGAGTCAGACTGCGAGTGATAAGATCCGTAGTCAAGAGGGAAACAGCCCAGACCGCCAGCTAAGGTCCCAAAGTATACGTTAAGTGGAAAAGGATGTGGAGTTGCTTAGACAACCAGGATGTTGGCTTAGAAGCAGCCACCATTGAAAGAGTGCGTAATAGCTCACTGGTCGAGTGACTCTGCGCCGAAAATGTATCGGGGCTAAACGTATCACCGAAGCTGCGGATTCCGTAAGGAATGGTAGGAGAGCGTTCTAAGGGCTGAGAAGCAAGATCGTAAGGACTTGTGGAGCGCTTAGAAGTGAGAATGCCGGTATGAGTAGCGAAAGAAGGGTGAGAATCCCTTCCACCGAATGCCTAAGGTTTCCTGAGGAAGGCTCGTCCGCTCAGGGTAAGTCGGGACCTAAGCCGAGGCCGAAAGGCGTAGGCGATGGACAACAGGTTGAAATTCCTGTACCACCTCACTTCCGTTTGAGCAATGGGGGGACGCAGGAGGATAGGGTAAGCGCGCTATTGGATGCGCGTCCAAATCGTAAGGCTGAAGGGTAGGCAAATCCGCCCTTCACGAAGGCTGAGCGATGATGGCGAGGGAAATAAAGTACCGAAGTTCCTGATTTCACACTGCCAAGAAAAGCCTCTAGCGAGGAAGCAGGTGCCCGTACCGCAAACCGACACAGGTAGGCGAGGAGAGAATCCTAAGGTGATCGAGAGAACTCTCGTTAAGGAACTCGGCAAAATGACCCCGTAACTTCGGGAGAAGGGGTGCTCTTCTGGGTGAATAGCCCGGAGGAGCCGCAGTGAATAGGCCCAGGCGACTGTTTAGCAAAAACACAGGTCTCTGCGAAGCCGTAAGGCGAAGTATAGGGGCTGACGCCTGCCCGGTGCTGGAAGGTTAAGAGGAGAGGTTAGCTTACGCGAAGCTTTGAATCGAAGCCCCAGTAAACGGCGGCCGTAACTATAACGGTCCTAAGGTAGCGAAATTCCTTGTCGGGTAAGTTCCGACCCGCACGAAAGGCGCAACGATCTGGGCACTGTCTCAACGAGAGACTCGGTGAAATTATAGTACCTGTGAAGATGCAGGTTACCCGCGACAGGACGGAAAGACCCCGTGGAGCTTTACTGTAGCCTGATATTGAATTTTGGTACAGCTTGTACAGGATAGGTAGGAGCCTATGAAACGTGAGCGCTAGCTTACGTGGAGGCGTCGGTGGGATACTACCCTGGCTGTATTGAACTTCTAACCCACGCCCCTCATCGGGGCGGGAGACAGTGTCAGGTGGGCAGTTTGACTGGGGCGGTCGCCTCCTAAAGAGTAACGGAGGCGCCCAAAGGTTCCCTCAGAATGGTTGGAAATCATTCGTAGAGTGTAAAGGCACAAGGGAGCTTGACTGCGAGACCTACAAGTCGAGCAGGGTCGAAAGACGGGCTTAGTGATCCGGTGGTTCCGCATGGAAGGGCCATCGCTCAACGGATAAAAGCTACCCCGGGGATAACAGGCTTATCTCCCCCAAGAGTCCACATCGACGGGGAGGTTTGGCACCTCGATGTCGGCTCATCGCATCCTGGGGCTGTAGTCGGTCCCAAGGGTTGGGCTGTTCGCCCATTAAAGCGGTACGCGAGCTGGGTTCAGAACGTCGTGAGACAGTTCGGTCCCTATCCGTCGTGGGCGTAGGAAATTTGAGAGGAGCTGTCCTTAGTACGAGAGGACCGGGATGGACGCACCGCTGGTGTACCAGTTGTCTTGCCAAAGGCATCGCTGGGTAGCTACGTGCGGACGGGATAAGTGCTGAAAGCATCTAAGCATGAAGCCCCCCTCAAGATGAGATTTCCCATTGCCTAGCAAGTAAGATCCCTGGAAGATGACCAGGTAGATAGGTCTGAGGTGGAAGCACGGTGACGTGTGGAGCTGACAGATACTAATCGATCGAGGACTTCTCTAACGATTTAAACTCGGTAGTCGCAAACCGTATGATCTAGTTTTGAAGGAATAGAACCTTCAGTATGTCTAAACATATTGAAGAAAGTACCTTCACCACCTTGTAATATGCAGGGCGAGGGTTTCGAGAAGCAAGCTGACGCAGAGATGCGCCGCTTATCGGAAGCCGCAGCCGGTTTGGTAGTGATGGCGAAGAGGCTACACCCGTACCCATCCCGAACACGGAAGTTAAGCTCTTCAGCGCCGATGGTAATTGGGGGCTGTCCCCCTGTGAGAGTAGGACGCTGCCAAGCGAATGCAAGAAATAAGGTGAGTCTCCCGTATCAATTCATAGTTAGAAAGTGGGGGACAGCCAACTCGGCGGAAGGCATGTTAAGAACGCGCCATCAATTTAAAACGTTTCCCTCGTAGCTCATACGGGGGATACACCTCTTAATCTTTATTCCGCAGTAGCTCAGTGGTAGAGCTATCGGCTGTTAACCGATCGGTCGTAGGTTCGAGTCCTACCTGCGGAGCCATGCTTCCATAGCTCAGCAGGTAGAGTGCTTCCATGGTAAGGAAGAGGTCACCGGTTCGAGCCCGGTTGGAAGCTTTCTATTTTTAACAAGCGGGCCCGTTGGTCAAGCGGTTAAGACACCGCCCTTTCACGGCGGTAACACGGGTTCGATTCCCGTACGGGTCACCATCTTGCATAGATGTATGCTACCTTGTTTAAAGGAAGACATGTGACATCCTAGTAAGGAAGCTCTAATAAGTACGGCGCAGTCGATGGTATAACACATAGCCACTCATGTTCTGTGAGCGAGTACATGCACAATCACATTCTGTACGTCGGAGGATTAGCTCAGCTGGGAGAGCACCTGCCTTACAAGCAGGGGGTCGGCGGTTCGATCCCGTCATCCTCCACCACTTCGACATGTATAGCGCCGGTGTAGCTCAACTGGTAGAGCAACTGACTTGTAATCAGTAGGTTGGGGGTTCAAGTCCTCTTGCCGGCACCATGTTCATTTTTTGAAATCAGATTTCTGATATTTATTAACGGAGGGGTAGCGAAGTGGCTAAACGCGGCGGACTGTAAATCCGCTCCTTCGGGTTCGGCAGTTCGAATCTGCCCCCCTCCACCATTGCTACTGTATAGTACTTTTAACTAGCAATGTATCTCTATTGTTATTCGTTTATTATTATAAGGTTGTTGGGCTATAGCCAAGCGGTAAGGCAACGGATTTTGATTCCGTCATGCGTTGGTTCGAATCCAGCTAGCCCAGCCATTTTTACTTTACATAACTTGTTGACGTGATCGAATAGCTCAGTTGCTGTTCCTTTTTTGAATAAAAGGGACCTTAGCTCAGCTGGGAGAGTACCTGCTTTGCACGCAGGAGGTTAGTGTTCGATCCCGCTAGGCTCTATCATTTCGTCTTTTACCGTAAACTTCTCGTTTAGGGTTTTTTTTGTGTTTTCTTTCGTATATTCATTCATGAATGTGTCCAGTTGAACCAATGTTTTGAGAGCGGATACAATAGGGGGAGAGAGAAACCATTCTATTCGGAAAGACTAAAGAGAATGCGAGAGAGGAGTTTTTATTGTGGAACGACGAAATATTTCTATTATAGGCGTACCTATGGATTTAGGCCAGATGAGACGTGGGGTCGATATGGGTCCGAGTGCGATTCGCTATGCGGGTGTGATGGAGCGATTGCAAGACTTGGGTCATACGATTACAGATATGGGAGATATTCATATTTCACGGGCGGAGCAGCAATCCTCTGCAGAGACCAATTTACGTAACTTGCAGGCGGTTGCTGATGGGAATAGTCGTCTTGCAGAGGAGGTGGATCGTATTGTGGCGAAAGGGGATTTTCCTCTTGTGCTCGGTGGTGATCATAGCATCGCGATTGGTTCACTGGCTGGGGTCTCAAAGCATTATAAGCAGCTGGGGGTCATCTGGTATGATGCACATGGTGATCTAAATTCTGAAGAGACAAGTCCTTCTGGTAACATACATGGGATGCCTCTCGCGGTGAGTATTGGCCTTGGACACGAATTATTGACTTCCATTGGCGGTAATGGTCCTAAAATACATGCGGAGAATATTGTGATCATCGGGGCACGTTCTTTAGATGACGGGGAGAAGCAGCTGATTAAAGAACGTGGTATTCAAGTGTATACGATGCACGAGATCGATCGTCTTGGTATGACGGCTGTGATGAATGATGCAATTCAGTACTTACGAAACCGAAACGTGGATGGGGTACACCTTTCCTTAGATTTAGACGGACTTGATCCATTGGATGCACCCGGTGTGGGGACGCCGGTAAATGGGGGCATTAGCTACCGTGAAAGCCATTTAGCGATGGAAATGTTGGAGGAATCCAACTTGTTAACGTCGGCAGAGTTTGTGGAAGTGAATCCGATTCTTGATGAGAGAAACAAAACGGCTGCTGTCGCGGTGGCGTTAATGGGATCTTTGTTTGGTGAAAAGTTGTTATAATCTCTTGATTGGCGCACTTCCTAGTAGTTGGGGGTGCGTTTTTCTTTGTGTGAATAAGTGCAACTTCCAGAGAGTTTATGTATTAGATAAAAATTAGTAATCCCAGATGAACCTTTTTTTGTTAATATAGACGGTAGTGAATTTTTAAAAGAAAAAAGTGAAACTTACTCTGTGCGAATTCGTACACACTAATAGCCGCTAGAGCGGAGGTTAAAGAATGGATGCGTTCGTCAAACAAAGGATTAAACAAGTAATGAAGGGAGACCAGGATGCGTTTGGTGAGATCGTTGAATTGTACAAAGACTCTGTATACCATTTGTGTTTTCGTATGCTCGGCAATCGTCATGAAGCGGAAGATCTGGCTCAAGAGGCCTTTGTAAGGGCCTATGTAAACATTCATACGTTCCATACAAATAAGAAGTTTTCCACGTGGTTGTATCGAATTGCTACAAACCTTTGTATCGACTGGATTCGTAAGAGGAAACCAGATGCTTATCTCGATGCCGAGGTATCTGGAACTGAAGGGTTAACGATGTACTCCCAAGTAGCTGCAAATGTGGAAAAGCCAGAAGAAGTGATTGAACGAAGTGAAATGCAACAGCTCATTCATAAAGAGATTGTCAATTTGCCGGAGAAATACCGCGCTGTTATTATTTTAAAATATTTAAAAGAGTGTTCTCTTCAAGAGATTAGTGAGATGCTTGAGTTACCTTTAGGTACAGTGAAAACTCGCATCCATCGGGGGCGGGAAGCACTCAGAAAGCAATTACGTACTGTATAGGTGGAGGGTGAATTCGCCATGAACGAATGTCCTAAGGAAATCATTGACTATATACATGATTATTTAGATGGAGATCTCGATGCTGAGAAGGAAACCGTGTTGCAAGAGTACCTTTCTTCCTGCGCGGCATGTCGGGCGCATTTTCGGGAATTAGAAAGAACAATTTCCTTCATTCAGTCTACTCCGTCGGTTCAAGCTCCTGAGGGATTTACAGCAGGGGTTTTCGCACGTTTGCCAAAAGAGAAGAAGACGACTCGGGCGAGAAGGTGGTTCCGTTATCACCCAATGTTAACGGCAGCCTCTGTTTTTCTGTTGCTTATGGTAACGAGCTTGGTCGGTTCCTTTGGAGACACTAACGAGTTTTCCTTTACCAACTACGACAATGTGATCGTTGAAGGGACGTGGTGGTGGTGCCAGAGGGAGAGGTTGTCTCTGGTGATATCGTAGTCAAAAACGGAGAAATTCGCATTGAAGGTCAAGTTGATGGTGATGTGACGATCATTAACGGAGAGAGGTATTTAGCATCCGCTGGAGATGTGACTGGGGAGATTGAAGAGATCGACCAAGTGTTCAGCTGGCTTTGGTACCATATAAAGAAGACAGCTTTTAATGTGTCTTCATTTTTTACTGGAGAAGATACGGGAACATAGAGGGATCCTTTGCAAGTATAAGGTTCCTTTTTGGAGAGCGCGCGAAAGCCTTCTGCTCTTTCCTAGCAGAATCAGTAACAAGCTTATGATATAATGAAGGGGTTATTTGCGCACAGACTTTGCGAGCAGATAGTGTCACATAACTTTTTTATTTTAAGTAGCCTTTTATGTTTCGCAGCGTACGGAATTTTACGCTATGAATCATCTTTTTAGAGCATGGAGGAAAGCACATGCCATTACTGGATTTTTAGATGACTTCACCTTGCTTGATTACGTGGTGAACATTGCAGATATTTTGTTAGTCTGGTACGTATTTTACAAATTAATTATGGTCATTAAAGGTACAAAAGCGGTGCAATTGTTGAAAGGGATCTTTGTGATCGTCATCGTCCGCAGTTTAAGTAGTGTGCTCGGTTTCAATACGTTGAGTGCAATTATGGAGCAAGTACTCACTTGGGGATTCTGGCAATTATTATCATTTTTCAACCTGAGTTAAGACGTGCACTAGAGCAACTAGGGCGTGGGCGATTTTTCTCTCGTAGCAGTGCGCAGGAAGAAGAAGAGAGAGGGAAGATGGTCGAGTCAATCGTTAAGGCGACTTCTTATATGGCAAAACGCCGTATCGGGGCCTTGATCTCCTTTGAGCGAGAAACAGGGATGGGTGATTATATTGAAACAGGTATCCCCATCAAGTCAAAAATCTCCTCTGAATTGTTGATTAACATCTTTGTGCCCAACACGCCTTTGCATGATGGGGCATTGATTATACAGAAGGAATCCATTGCAGCAGCAGCTTGTTATTTGCCTTTATCAGAAAGTGCAAGAATACCGAAAGAGTTGGGGACGCGTCACCGGGCCGCTGTTGGAATAAGTGAAGTGACTGACGCCTTGACGCTTATTGTGTCAGAGGAGACGGGTGGCATTTCAATTACAAAGAATGGGGAGTTACACCGTGAGCAGTCGCTGGATGATTTGCGCGAACACTTGACACGTGAATTGTTAATAGGTGGCAAGTCGAGGCAGTCGTCTTCTTCTCTATGGAGTTTTAGGGGGAAACGCGAAAATGGATAAACTAATGAACACAAAATGGTTTATGAAAGTCGTGTCCCTTCTGCTCGCGGGTTTATTGTATGCATCGGTTAACTTTGATGAGCAAGCCATGACGGTTCGGGATTCTGGGGCTGCAGATAGTCGTACGGAAATCATTGAAGATGTACCGGTAAATGTGTATTACGATACGGAAAATTTGTATGTATCCGGAGTGCCTGAAACAATTGATGTCACTGTATCGGGCCCTGCGAATATCGTACAATCTACACGGCAGTTAAGGATTTTGAAGTGTTTATTGATTTATCTACTGCGGAAATTGGAGCGCAGCGAGTAGAAATCCAGGTGCGAGACATTTCAGAGAAGCTTTCTGTTACAAAGAGTCCTGCTTACGCGGATGTGGATGTACAGGAGCGCGTCACAGAAGAGTTCACTGTAAGAGCTGAATTTAATCGTTCGATGATTGAAGAAGGTTATCGAGCGGGAGAACCTGAGATTTCTGAGCCCACTGTACAAGTAACAGGTGCTAAAAATGTCATTGATCAAATTGAGTTTGTGGTGGCTAGTGTTAATTCAAACAGCCCTGTGGATGAAACCGTGCAGCGGGAAGCAACGGTAAGTGTGTTGGATGCGAACTTAAACAAGTTGGACGTCCTCGTCGAACCTGAAATCGTGAATGTTACGATTCCTGTTGAACGGATTGAAAAAACAGTTGACATCTCGTTAGTGCAGGCAGGATCAGTGCAAGAGAATGTAACGATCAATTCGGTTACGTCAGAAGTGGACGAGATTACCTTGTTCGGTCCACAGGAAGTGTTGGACAAGATCGAAAGTGTAGAGGTTCCACTTGATATATCCACAATAGAGGGCGGAACTGAGCTCACCGTGCCTATTGAGTTACCTGAAGGAGTACTTGGGGCAGATCCTGAGGAAATCGTCGTCGTTGTGGATGCGGAACAGGATGCAGAACGTACGTTAGAGGATGTAGAGGTGAGCGCCCGAGGACTCCAGGAAAACGAACAAATATTGTTTGTCTCACCTGAGGAAGGGGCGACGAATTTAGTGATTCGCGGGGAACAAGATGTCGTGAATGCGCTCGAAGAAGAGGATATTGCCGTTTTCATTGACGTAAGCCAGCTAGACGCTGGCGAGCATGAAGTGGAATTACAAATAGAAGGAATAGAAATGTTGAGTGGGAATTAGCAGAACCCACCGCCATCATCACTATTGAAGAAACAGAATCGACAGAAAGCTAGGGAGAGAGAAAAGGAGCGATTTTTGATGGGTAAGTATTTCGAACAGACGGGGTGCGTGGGGTTGCTAATAGCGAACTTACGCCAGAGCTCGCCTTCCGCCTTGGTAGATTTGGTGGGTATGTCTTAACGAAAGACCACGATCGACCGAAAGTGCTGATTGGGCGAGATACGCGAATTTCTGGTCACATGTTAGAAGGCGCCCTTGTGGCAGGATTGTTATCTGTTGGAGCCGAAGTGATGCGCCTTGGAGTGATCTCCACTCCAGGTGTGGCGTATTTAACGAAAGCAGTCGGTGCCCATGCAGGGGTCATGATTTCAGCATCACACAACCCTGTTGCAGACAATGGGATTAAGTTTTTTGGCCCAGACGGCTTTAAGCTATCTGACGAACAGGAAGTAGAAGTTGAGGCGCTCTTAGATGCAGAGGAAGATACGCTGCCTCGTCCAACTGGAGCCGGGCTTGGACAAGTGAATGACTACTTTGAAGGTGGGCAAAAGTATTTGCAGTTTTTGAAGCAAACAGTGGATGAAGACTTTACCGGCTTACACATCGCACTTGATTGTGCACACGGGGCCACCTCTTCGTTAGCAACACATTTGTTTGCAGACTTGGACGCTGACCTCACGACGATGGGTACGTCACCGGATGGAACGAACATTAACGAGGGCGTCGGATCTACCCACCCAGAAGTGCTCGCTGAACTGGTAAAAGAAAAAGGTGCCGATATCGGGCTTGCCTTTGATGGTGATGGGGACCGTTTAATCGCTATTGATGAAAAGGGCAACATTGTCGATGGGGACCAAATCATGTATGTTTGTGCGAAGCATTTGAAAGAAGAAATGCGCTTGAAGCAACAAACGGTTGTTTCGACAGTGATGAGTAATCTCGGGTTCTATAAAGCGTTGGAAGCAGAAGGCATTACGAGCGTGAAGACAAGGTAGGAGACCGCTATGTTGTTGAGGAAATGAAAAAAGGCGGTTATAGCTTAGGTGGCGAACAGTCTGGGCATATTATCTTCTTGGAGCACAATACGACGGGGGATGGCTTGTTGTCGGCCTACAGCTCGTCAACATTATGAAGCTTACAGAAAAGCCATTGTCAGAACTCGTGGCTCCGTGCCGAAAGTTCCCGCAAACGCTCGTGAACGTAAGAGTGACGGATAAGCATGGTGTAACAGACAATGAGAAGGTAAAGGTAGTCATTGATGCAGTAGAGCAAGAAATGAACGGTAATGGTCGCGTGCTAGTGCGTCCATCTGGAACTGAGCCACTCGTCCGCGTCATGGCAGAAGCACCAACGCAAGAAGCATGTGATACCTACGTAGGTCGTATTGTCGATGTTGTAAAGGCAGAAATGGGCTTAGAAGAATAGATGGAGGACGTCCCTCGGAATGCCGAGGGGCGTTTTTTGATGAGGTTTCAAGTGCATGAACGAACAAATGATGATGGTGACACATCCGGGTCTGTAATACTTGGACTATGTTCTCGGTAGCCGACATACACTCATAAAAACAGAGTAGGAGGACAACTTATGTTTGCATGGGTGGATGGCTTTTTTATTGTGTCAATAATGATTACTACTTTTGCGCTCGTGGTGGTGTGGGCATATAGGAAAAGAATCCAAACCAAAACGATGGTAACGATGATGTTAGCGATGGCAGTGACCATGGGTGTTAGTTTATTTTGGGGTTTATATATGGGTGCAATGATAGATAACTTCGCTGTCGTTATTGTGACTGCACTATTGTTTGGATTTGGATTCGCCATTATTCTTTTTCATGATCAGTCCCTTCTTGTGGTAACAGAAGGTGTGTTGGCTGGTGTGATGGGGGGAACGATGGGTGGAATGACCGGGAATATGTTGGATCCAACGTACGAGCAAGCGATGTTGAAAGTTTACCTCGTGCTTCTGTTAGCCATTATTTTATTAGTGAATCGTCTCATGCTCGATAATCACCCAGAGACAAAGTCAACACTAAAACGCACACTTTCCCATCCGATTACGCTCGTGCTTCTTTTTGCTGTTTTCTTTGTCACGATTGAATGGACTGCAAACGCAGAAACGGCTGAATCACGTACGATTCGTCTCCACACATCCGAGTATTCTTTTACACCTAACGAAATTACTGTACAAAAAGGAGAAATGTTTACACTTTCCTTAATGAACATGGGAAGTGAAGAACATGATCTCGAACTTGCAGCAGGTGAATGGGAACAAATGAATAGCTCAACGGCTCAACATCAACACGACGAAATGAACGATATTCCGCATGTGCATGCCAAACCAGGAGAGACGAATGAGATCACACTAAGGGCAAAAGAGAGCGGGACCTTTTCGTTCCGGTGCACCATTCCGGGTCATAAAGAACGTGGTATGGTTGGTGAATTGACTGTCAAGGAATAATCTTGACAAAAATGACAACACAAGATGCGGAGGTATGAGGTCATATGGTCGAACCCCGCGTATACTGCAGTAGCGGAAGGGGAAATCAGTGGTGGATAGGGAACGACAAATTGGTTACCACACAAAAAGGGATAAATCCAAGCTCATCAATCGTTTAAAGCGAATCGAAGGCCAAGTACGTGGGATTCAAAAGATGATTGAAGACGATCGATACTGTGTAGACGTGCTCGTACAAATTTCTGCTATAAATGCCGCGATGAAAAAAGTGAGTCTCAATTTATTAGAAGACCACGCAAAACATTGCGTAACAGATGCCATTCAATCGGGTGAGGGTGATCCTGCAATCGAAGAACTTCTAGGTGTATTCGAACGCTTCACGAAATCGTAAAAACCAGTTTTTGCTGGTTTTTTTGTTTAGGTTTTTTAGCGAACCCATAAGGGTACTTTACTAAACAGATGATCTGAGAAAAAGGAGGCTACTACAATGCAACAACACGATCAAAGCGAACATCGTCACCATCATCATAGTGGAACTGGAGTAGCGACAGTCACTTCCCATGTCTTGTACGAACAAGGTAACGTCATTATCCATGTCACTAATGAAAACGGGGATTCACCGACACTACAGTCGAATCATAGTAAACAAATGCATCTCATCATCGTGAGTGAAGATTTAGAGGAGTACTATCACGTACATCCAATTGAGCAAGGGGATGGCTCATATACATCAAAATTATTTCTACAAGAGGGTCACTACAAAGCCTTCGTGGATATTTCTCCTGCTGAAGGGGTGTATCACATTTCCCCTCATGAAATTGTGGTAGGGAATGCTAAGGAACCGCGCAAAGCCAACTTACGGCCAACTGAAAGTAAAACCGTGATATCTGGTAAAGTGACAGCCACTGCCCAGTATGAAGATCCTATTAAAGGAGATGAGACTGTATTTGCCTTTGAATTAACGGGTGGAAAGCCAGAACCGTACTTAGGGGCACGCGGACATGTTGTCATCTTAGATGAAGCTGCCGAAACGTTTATTCATGTACACCCACTGTCAGACAACGAGACGAAGTTTGCTACCTCATTTGACACTGCAGGACCATACAAACTGTGGGCAGAATTCAAGATAGACGGTGAAATACACGTTTTTGCTTACGTGATCTATGTTAAGGAGAAGGAAGCAACGTGATGGACGGTATGAAACGCCCGCATGAAGTTGTGCTTTTAGGGAACCAATAAAAAGAGTATAGAGAAGGGATAATCGAAAGGAGAGGTGATGTCCTGATGAAGAATTTGACTTTATACACGCGGCCAACCTGAACAGACTGCCAGGCAGGGAAGGAGTTTCTTTCCCAACATGCAGTTGAGTATGAAGGAATTGATGTAAGCAACGATCCAGCAAAAGAACAGGAGATGAAGCAGATTTCTGGGACAAAGGTTGTGCCGTGCTTTGTATTTAAAGAAGCGTCCCTCCTCGGTCGATTCAAAAAACCAACCGTGTACATTGGATTTGAACAAAACAAAGAAGCAATCCAACAAGAGCTCGGTATTTCGTAATCGGACGAAATGCTGGGCTTTTGTCTAAGGCATAAAACAGAAGTCTAAACGTAAAGGTGATCCGATGAAATCAGAAGAAGCAATTCCATCCACTGCCAACCCAATGCGTGATAAGGTGAAAATTGCTCTTGTATTGGCACTCCCGGCAGTAGCAGAGAACTTTTTCCAAACCATTTTAGGATTCGTAGACACGTACTTTGTCTCAAAAATAGGCCTAGTTGAAGTAACGGCTGTCGGTGTCACGAATGCGCTACTGGCGATCTACTTTGCCCTATTTATGGCGGTGGGTGTAGCGGTAAATGTGATGATCTCGAATTCTCTAGGGGCAGGCAAAGTAGAGCGTGCTCGCCATATTTCACAACAAGGAATTTTGTTAGCGATTTTACTGGGTATTTTAAGTGGTATTGTGACCTTGTTTTTCGCTGAACCTTTACTGAGATTGATGGGAATCGAGGAAGAGGTGCTCGAAGTGGGCGTTGTCTATTTTCGAATCGTCGCCATTCCTTCCGTGTTTATGGCACTCATGTTTGTATTAGGAAGTATCCTAAGAGGAGCGGGCGATACCAATTCCCCGATGAAAGTAAGTATTATCATTAATGTCATCAATGCTGGTTTAGACTACATTTTGATTTTTGGTTTTTTGTTTATCCCGTCTCTCGGAATCGTCGGAGCAGCGCTAGCTACAGTCGTCGCACGGATTGTCGGCTCACTTCTTATGTTTAGGTACATAGGGAGAAACGACACGATTGCATTTCGAAAAGATTTTTGGCGAATTGACTGGGGACACCAAAAAGAATTGTTACAGCTAGGCTCACCTGCGGCTGGAGAAAGACTTGTTATGAGAATTGGACAAGTACTTTATTTTGGTTTCGTTGTTGCATTAGGGACCAACACTTTCGCCGCCCATCAAATCGCTGGAAACATTGAGATCTTTTCCTACATGATTGGTTATGGATTTGCGACAGCTGCAACGATCTTGGTCGGTAGACAAATTGGCGCCGGCAACATACAAGAAGCGAAAACGTATGCAAAAATTTGTACAGTCATTACCATCATCGGCATGTCGTTCACCGCTATCCTTCTATTTGTACTTGGTGAATGGGTCGGATCCTTTTTCTCTGAAGATCCTGTCGTCATTGGCGAAATTGGCACTGCTTTGAAAACATCTGCCGTGTTTCAACCTTTCCTTGCCGTTCTCCTTGTGCTAACTGGCGCTTTCCAAGGGGCCAATAATACCAAGTTTCCGATGTACTTAACGGCTGTTGGCATGTGGGCAATTCGAACTGTATTAGTGTACGTGTTAGCTGTTCAGATGGAGTGGGGTATTTTAGGCGTCTGGATAGCAATTGGTGTAGACATTGCTGCTAGAGCTGTTGTATTACTGTTTGTTATGTGGAAAGGCAAATGGATCAAGAGCGAGCGGAAGGACCCGACACACCGCAGTCACCCAGAAACACTGAAAGAAAAATCATCGAGATGTGTCAATAATTACTAAGTAAAGTTTGTCTTTCAATCGCAAGCACACTTTTTCTCTCCAATTTGCATACTGTAATGGTACGAGGGGAGTTGATAAGACCAACTAGGCTAAACTCCTCTTGTTTTCTTTGCAAAGGTGTCACACAGAGTTGACTGATTTGTGACACGGGAAATTTTGATTGACGGGAAAAGTTGTTTTCTAGTATGATTAGCGTTGTCATTCAAATATAGAAAGTGAGGATCGAAGTTAACAAATTTTTAAAAAGCGCCAGGACTACCGCGTAGGCGAGTAGTTGACGAGGTGGAGGTTATCGAGTAATTCGGCGGGTGCCTCCTAGCTGACCGCACAGCTATTTATTCTTCTTATAAAACACACGAGGCGACTCGGTGTACAAAAAAGGAGAAATGCGCCATACGAGAGGGGGGAAACGAAGCCCCCAAACACGGCTCGTTTGCCCCCTCATCCAGGGAGGAAAAACGATTATGTGTGGAATTGTCGGATATATTGGAAACGTTGATGCAAAAGAGATCCTTTTAAAAGGCTTAGAAAAACTCGAGTACCGCGGCTATGATTCTGCTGGGATCGCTGTACAAACTGGCAACGAGATCTCTGTATTTAAAGAAAAAGGTCGTATCGCTGATTTGCGTGCTGCTGTGGATAGCAGCGTCACAGCAAACACTGGAATTGGCCATACTCGCTGGGCGACACACGGTGTTCCTTCTCAAGAGAACGCCCACCCGCATCAAAGCACATCAGGTCGTTTCACCCTTGTTCATAACGGAGTCATTGAAAACTATGACATTATTAAGCGTGAAGCATTGCAAGGTGTGAATTTTGTCAGCGAAACAGATACAGAAGTCATCGTGCAGTTAATCGAGAAATACGTAAACGAAGGCCAAGACGTGGAAACAGCGTTCCGTAGCATGTTGAAAAAGCTAGAAGGATCTTACGCATTAGCGCTTCTTGATAAAGAAAACGACGAAACCATCTTTGTAGCGAAAAATAAAAGCCCATTGCTTGTCGGACTTGGCGAAGACTTCAACGTCGTCGCAAGTGACGCGATGGCGATGCTACAAGTGACAGATCAATACGTTGAGTTAATGGATAAAGAAATCGTCATCGTAACGAAAGAAAACGTCACGATCCAAACGCTTAACGGAGAGACAGTAGAACGTGCTCCGTACACAGCAGAAATCGATGCAAGTGACATCGAAAAAGGCACATATGCACACTATATGCTGAAAGAAATCGATGAGCAACCGCTTGTGATGCGCAAAATTATGCAAGCTTACCAAAACGATGCTGGTACGCTCACGATTGATAACGACATCGTGAACGCGATCGACGCTGCAGACCGTTTGTACATTGTGGCATGCGGAACGAGTTACCATGCGGGACTTGTCGGCAAGCAATTGATTGAAAACATGGCGAAAAAGCCAGTAGAGGTACACGTAGCGAGTGAATTCAACTACAACATGCCACTACTAAGCGAAAAGCCACTGTTTATCTTCATCTCACAAAGTGGAGAAACAGCAGACAGCCGCGCCTGCCTCGTCCAAGTGAAAGAAAAGGGCCACAAAGCGCTGACGATTACAAACGTAGCTGGCTCAACCCTTTCACGTGAAGCGGACTATACTTTGCTTCTGCACGCTGGCCCTGAAATCGCGGTAGCCTCAACAAAAGCGTACACAGCACAAATCGCGGTTCTTGCAATTTTGGCTAACGTGACAGCAGAAAAACGTGGCTACAATCAAAGCTTTGACCTTGCGCAAGAACTCGGAATCGTCGCAAATGCAATTGAAGCCCTTTGTGATGACAAAGAAGAATTTGAGGCTATTGCCCGAGAATACTTGTCGACAACTCGCAACGCATTCTTTATCGGCCGCGCAGTAGATAATTACGTAGGTCTAGAAGGTGCTTTGAAGCTGAAGGAGATCTCTTACATCCAGGCAGAAGGATTTGCTGGTGGGGAATTGAAGCACGGCACAATTGCCTTGATCGAAGACGGCACACCAGTGATTGCGATAGCGACCCAAGAAAAAGTGAACCTAAGCATCCGAGGCAACGTCAAAGAAGTCGTCGCCCGTGGCGCAAACCCTTGCATCATCTCGATGAAAGGACTCGACACAGACGAAGACCGTTACGTAGTACCCGAAGTACACCCGTACTTCACCCCTCTCGTATCCGTAGTACCGACACAGTTGATTGCTTATTATGCGGCGTTACATCGTGATTGCGATGTGGATAAACCGCGGAACTTGGCGAAGAGTGTGACCGTTGAATAGATGATGGATGCCCCTTTAGTGGAAGTGTAACTTTAAAATAAAGTTTGATAATTTGTAAAAAAGTTCGATAATTTATAAAAAAGATTGATAAGAATGACCTCTTGGGATATTATGTCTCTAAGAGGTCATTTTTTATTTTTCTGATATTTTAGGAGGTGAATTATTTGGCAAAACGTAGTAGAACCAACTCTGTTGATAAGAATCTAAAGGATGGCAGGGGTGTGGGAATTGGTTTGGATTATAAACCTTGGCTTAAAATTCAAGATGTCTCTTCCTCTGGCAGATCAACTCGTCTGAAAGGGATCACGATACCGAGACAGTATGAATTTTTATCAGATATGGAACGAAACTACTTTTATTTATTGGAATTTTCCGATTATGTAGTAGATATTCGTGAACAGTATCCTCTCCTACCACTTGAAGAAACCTTGTTAATCGCTGAAGAACTAGGTATCACTCATCCAAGGAATCCCAAAACGAATGAACCTATCGTTATGACAACAGACTTTGTAGTTACTTTTCAAGACAAAAGAATGCGGAAAGATTATGCTCGTACTGTAAAAAGTAAGAGTGATTTAATGGATGAGCGTGTACTTAAGAAGTTTGAAATAGAACGCGTCTTTTGGGAGCGACATGACATTGATTGGGGAATTGTAACAGAAGAAGAAATAAACCAAACGATGGCACTGAATATTAGCTATGTTCATGCATATCAAGATTTACATAATATTGAAGGATTTGAGCTAATCACAGAAACTCAATTTGAAGATTTGGTTATCGAATATATTGCAAGAATGATGAGGAATACGGACTCAATTCGAAAAATATCCCACCTATTTGAACGTGATTTTGACTTAATTTCGGGAAGTGGGCTAAGTATTTTTAGACATTTGATTATTAATAAAATTATTGATGTGTAGTGCAAAATAGAAGTACAGAACTTTGCAGCGAATTTGTACAGAGTTCTGCATGAGATTCTCATGCAAATAAAAAAGGACTTGCTAGCCACCCAAGTCAACCTCTACTGTTAAAGTGCGAACTCAAAACAGGTGGAGGTTAGGAAGGAATGCTAACAATGTCCGATATCAATTGTATCAAACACTTACGAAATGAAAAAGGTCTGAGCATAGACAAAATCGCTACGACGCTCGGTATCAATTGGCGAACTGCCAAGAAATACGCGGATGAAGATGTACTCTACGAATCAATTATCAAACCACGTAAAGGAATGATGTACGAGGAAAAATGGGGAACTATGGTTTCAGATTGGTTGTTCGAAGACGAGAAAGAAAAGCAGAAATTAAGGAGAAATAACCTGCAGCTTTTCAAAGAATTGCAGGCGCATGATTTTAAGGGGTCTTACCGGACCTGTTGTAACTTTATCCAGGAATGGCGCGTACAACATGACAGCGAAGACAAAGATCGAGGATCTGAACGGCTGGAGCACCCGGTAGGTGATGCACAAGTTGATTTTGGTGTAATGGAAGCCGTAGAAGAAGGAAAAAGACGAGACATCCGCCTACTCATCATGTCGTTCCCGTTCAGCAATGTCGCCTTTTATGAACCGCTGCCTTCTGAGAACCAGGAATGCTTTTTAGAAGGATTGAAGAAGCTATTTGATAAAGTTGGCGGTGTCCCCCGGAAAATCCGGATTGACAACTTGACGCCCGCTGTCAAAAGGACCCGGAGCAAAACGGAAGAAGCGCAATTGACCGACGAGTTTTTACGGTTTCAGCTGTTCTACGGATTTGAAACTCAGGTGTGCAATGTAAGAAAAGGAAATGAAAAAGGCCATGTAGAGAAAAAGGTGGGCTATATCCGCTACAACTTCTTTAGTGTCCCTCCCGTTATTACAGGGTTGGAGGACCTCTCGGACAAGCTATTGGCGTTTTCAATCGAAGACCAGCAGCGGCAGCATTACCGGAAAGAGATTGAGATACGGGAGCTCTGGGAAGAAGAAAAAAACACGCTTAAGAGTATTGATACTCCAGGATATTCAGTGCGAAAAGAACAATCAATCAAAGTGAATCCATATAACGAAATCAAAATAGATGACCATGACTTACATATTCCAAAGGGGAGAAATTATATCAAGCTGTTCCTCGTTTTAACATGGGACAAATATCAAGTGGTCACTCCTGATGGGGAAATCATCGCCGAAGGTCTTCGGCCTTATATGAACAAGCGGAAGGTGCTTCCTTGGCAAGACATTTTCAAAGCATGGCGATTAAAACCAAGGGTTGTGGAATACTCCAGATACCGTCAATACTTGCCAGGGAGAATGAAAGAATATTTGAGCATCCCTTCAAGCCACTTACGGAAGCAACGGATTGAACAGGTTCTGACCTTACTGACGCGATATTCGCTGGAAGAAATCAATGAAGACTTCTACAAACATATGATGGCTGATCAATCAGGTGAAGGTGATCATCCTTTTGATGTAAATTGGAATCAATACGACCAACTAGGACGCCAAGGAGGAGTGGAAGATGACAGAGAACCTGCGTAACCTGTGCAAACAGCTAAGATTAGCTTATGTGGCAGATTCCTTCGAAGACGTTGACTTTTCTACTCCTGAAGCTTTTTTAACAAATGTATTGACCCAGGAAATTGAGATGCGCGAATTCGCCAAGGTGGAAAGAAACTTGAAAAAGGCCCGATTCTTAGAAAATAAATCGCTGGAAACTTACCAATGGGGATCTTCTATCCGACTACCGCAGACGGTGACCAAAGAACAGCTTAAGAATTTGGACTTTATCAAGGACCATCAGAATCTGGTGCTCATCGGAGCACCGGGCACTGGAAAAACTCATTTGGCTTCAGCACTAGGCAGGAGAGCGTGTGAAAAGGGATATGAAGTAAGGTTTTATCGAGTGGCTCAATTGGTCGAAGAGCTGGAAACAGCCCATCGGAACGGAAAGCTGGGAACGTTTCGTAAGAAATTCAATGATATCCAACTCCTGATTTTAGATGAAATGGGGTATGTGCCCTTCAGCAAGGAAGGGGCAGAGATTTTGTTTCAACTAATTACCGAGTTCTACGAGAAAAAGAGCTTGATTGTCACATCGAATCTGGAATTCAGTCAATGGAATCGGATCTTCATTGACAGTAGGCTAACTGCAGCCCTGGTGGATCGACTCATTCACCACGCCCATGTCATAACCTATAGCGGGGAAAGCTACCGGTTAACCCATGCGTTATCGCGTGTCAATTGAATAAAGTCTTTGGTGGCAAAACTCTGTAAAAACCTTTGCAA
The DNA here is from genome assembly GCF_012955605.1 of Bacillus fonticola. Lineage (GTDB taxonomy): Bacteria > Bacillota > Bacilli > Bacillales > JC228 > Bacillus_CG > Bacillus_CG fonticola. The sequence continues at coordinate 195,637 of NZ_CP052135.1, forward strand.
ATCTCTGCACTTTTCTCTTGCAAAATACAATTGATATAAATCTCTTAGAAAAGTTAGATGTGAATCAAATCATATCAATCAAGACTATTAGGAAGGACTTTTCAGAGAAGGTGAGAGCGATATGATTTTTAATAATCAAGTTTATCAATATGTTAACAAAGATGAGAAGAATCGCATTCGAATTATTGAAGTGGACGAGTTAGTCATCTATTTCGTTGAGTTGCATGGTGATACAGCAATGCCTAAGAGAATAGCGACTGCTACATTAGAGGCAGAAATCCAAGGTGAAGTATTACTTCCAATTCCTGATCCATATTCTAAAAGCTATTCAGACAAAGATTTAACATCAAAGCAAATTGAAAAAAGGGATGCTGACTGGCAGGTTGTATCTGAGCATTGGGAAGTTTATAAAGAGCGATTATTAGAAAGGAAATCACGAGAAGATGTGTTTGTAGCAATAGCAACTGAAACTAACTTAAGTAAGTTGAAAATTAAACGCATCTTTACTCGCTTTTGGCAACGTGGTTTAAATAAAAACGCTCTACTTCCCGACTATATGCATTCTGGTGGTAAAGGAAAAGAGAAGGAACTTTCTGGAGCCAAAGTTGGAAGACCACGTAAATTCAATTTATCAGATGATGGTAATCAAGGCGTTAATATTTCAGAAGAAGTAAAGAAACAATTCGCGTATGTGATTAAGAAATACTATCGACAAAAAAATCAAATCACATTAGCTGAAACTTATGATCATCTATTAAGAGAGTTTTATTCGGATTCATATAAAGAGAATGACGAAGTGAAATATAAAGTTTGGGATGCCTCAAGAATCCCGACATATCATCAATTTTATTATTGGTTTAAGAAATATGAAGATCCACAGCTAGATATTGTTTTAAGAAAGAGTTCAAAGGAATACGACCTAAAGCATCGCCCCTTATTAGGCAATTCTACAAATGAAACAGATGGTCCAGGTACTCGTTTTCAAATTGATGCAACAATTGCCGATATTTATTTAGTAAGCTCATTTGACCGTAATTTAATTATTGGTCGCCCTATTGTATATGCAGTAATTGATGTTTATTCACGTATGATGACAGGAATCTATGTTGGATTAGAAGGACCTTCATGGATAGGTGCAATGATGGCACTTGATAATATGGTTGCTGACAAAGTTGAATACTGCAATCAATTTGGTATTTCTATTGAAGAGGAGCAGTGGCCAGCTAAGCATCTACCTGAAATTATTATTGCAGACCGTGGAGAGTTTGAAGGATATTCAGTTGAAAATCTAATCAATAATTTGAATGTCAAAATTGAAAATGCATCTGCTTATAGAGGAGATATGAAAGGCATTGTGGAGCGTCAATTTAGAACGGTTAACGGAAAAATCAAACGTAAGACACCCGGTGCAATTCAGAAGGAATATCGTGAAAGGGGAGATCGTGATTATCGTTTAGATGCAAGTCTTAACTTAGATGAATTTACTAAGATCATCATACATCTCGTCTTGCATCACAATCAAAAAGTAATTGAAAAATATCCGTTAGAAAAAGGAATGATTGCTACTGGATTGACAGCTACACCGATTAATTTATGGAATTGGGGCATAGAGAATAAAAAGGGACGCCTGCAAACAATAAGCGATACAAATGTTTTCAGAATAAGTTTATTACCTAAAGGAAACGCACGCATAACTAGAGCAGGGCTAAAATTTAAAAACTTATTTTATGGTTTGGATAAGGCGATTGCAGAGCAATGGTACCTAAAATACAAAAATACAAGTATAGAAATTGTCTATGATCCTAGAAATATGAATCAAATTTATATCCCTCATACGGACGGAAGAAACTTCGATCCATGTTATTTGCTACCTACTAGTGAACAGTATAAAGGGGATATATTAGAAGAAATTGAGTTTTATCAAGAAATGTTACAAGAGCAGAAAGCTTTGCAAGTATCCGAGCAACGTGAAAATGCTATTAATACAGATGTTGCCATCGAGCAAATTGTGAAAAAGGCAAATAGAGAGAAGAAAAAGGTAGAACAAAAGGATATTAATAAATCTGAAAAGTTGAAGAATATTCGAGTAAATAGGCAAGTCGAAAAACAGATAAATCGTGAAGAAGAAAAATTCGATTTAACTACAAAGCATGTATCTGAACCAGCACATATTATAGATTTTAAAACGAAAGAAAAATTACAAGAACCAACGATCAAATCAAGTAATGCTCGTCTGATGGAAAAATTGAGAAAGAAAAGAGATGAGGAGTTTGAAAAAGAATGAAGACATTGTTGTTTTAAAGGGCGAGTTCGAGAAAGCACAATATAAAGAGCAGCCTTTGTCAGAGTACGACCAAAATCCATTCATTGAAGCTCTTCCTTCGATTTTTTCAGAAGATGATGTATTAGACCGTTTCATGGTTGCGCCACGTATCACAAGCCAAGATAAGGCTCTAGAAGTTAACATTCGCTATCATATTTTGAAAAGAGTTAAAACTTTTATTCAGCCTTTACCTATCCACTTTGAAGTTGAGCGTAGGCTGTCTACTCTAATTCGCCGAGGTTATTTAGCCAGAAACCCTTTAGATAACACATATTTTGAAAGAATTCGTGTACTGAATGAACTTCGAGATGAGGAAGAACAATCGATACAAATAATAGATGAACGTTTGAATTATATTCGTTCAACAGCCGATAGTTTATCAATCATCGGAATTTCGGGCATTGGAAAAACAACAGCCATTGAACGGTTATTACTCATGTATCCTCAAGTTATTAAGCATGAAGAATATAACGGTCATCCATTTAACCGCACTCAAATTGTATGGCTCAAAATTGACTGTCCATATGACGGCAGCTTGTCAACGTTATGCAAAAGCTTCTTTAAGGCAATTGATGATTTATTAGGCACACGCTATCTCGAAAAGTTCGGATATTTAAATAGAGTGACATCCACCATGTTGTTACACATGACGTCATTAGCAAGTATGTACGGCATTGGCGTACTAGTTATTGATGAAATCCAACATTTACTACATGCGAAAAATGACCAAGAGGAAATGTTGAATTTCTTTGTAACCTTATCAAATACAGTTGGTATCCCAACCGTTCTAATCGGCACTTCTAAAGCGCAAAAATTATTTAAGGGGAATTTCCGTCAAGCTAGACGAGCTGCGAGTGATGGGGCAATTATATGGGATCGCATGGCAGAAGATAGTGAGGAATGGCAATTCTTTTTAGAAACGCTGTGGGAATTGCAATGTTTGAAAAGCCGTTCTGAGCTAACAGAAGATGTTAAAAAGTCATTTTACGAGGAATGCCAAGGGATTACAGCGGTAGCCGTGAATTTATTCATACTAGCGCAAGAAAGAGCCCTGTTTGATGAAAATAATCCCAATGAACTTATTACCGCAAGAACTTTAAAACAAACAGCTAAAAAGGATATGCAGATGATTCAGCCAATGATAAAAGCAGTACGCACGAATAACCTGCATGACATGATGAAGTATGAGGACATCATGATTAACTTAGATGATGTCATGTTAAATCATAAACGAGATATGGAGTTAACAGGGCGAATTCAAGAAGCATTTAAAGAAAGACAAAATACGATTGAATTTAAAAGGAACGATACCATTGAAGGTTTAGTAGTTGAGCTAGTCTCTCTGGGGATATTTGATAGTTTAAAAGAGACAGATATTAAAAAGCTGGTTAAACAAATTGTTGAAAAGAATCCACTTGATACTGATTATAACGTATTTAAAATTGATGCCCTTCAAGCTGCATTAGCATTAAATCAGCAAAAGAAGGGACAAAAAAGCAAACCGAAACCTCAAAATACCAATGTATTACCATTGTTGGCGCTTAGAAAGAGAGCGCTAGAGAAAAAACAGCATCCGTATGAATTATTGAAAGCAAGTGGATATATTAAAAATCCATTAGAGGAATTCTACTAGGAGGCTTAAGATGCTACCATTCTTTACAGAACCATATCCAGATGAATTAATTTATTCGGCTATTGCACGTTATCACTTATACAGTGGGAATATTGATTGCAAAGATACGTTAGAAGAAGTATTTCAAAGTCGTTCAGTGATTCCGAGTGTTAAGATTGGTAGCCATTTTAATTCTCTCGCTAAACAGATGGGAACGCATTATTCGTCAGAAAGTTTATTAGCCAAGCATACAATTTATCCTTTCTATGCTCCTTTTCTTTCCAAACAACGCAAGGAAGAACTTCTGCAAGATGTCCAAAGAGATGGCAAAGGACTTTATACAAGGCTTGGAATGGTCGCAGGAGGTATTTGTAAAAAGGACGGACTCTACTATTGTCCGGAATGTGCAGCTAATGATATTGAGCAACATGGAGAGCCCTATATACATCGTGAGCATCAATTACAAGGGATTGAGTTCTGTGCGCATCATGAATTGAAATTAAAGAAGTATCCTGTCGATATTTTAAAGCAGAGTCGAATTGAGTTTATTCGATTCGATAAAAAGCTAATGAACTTTTCAATGATTCAAGAAGTTGAACCAAAAGAGTTTGTAGCCATTCAAATTGCTTTAGCAAAGATGGCTTATCAACTGCTGCAAGTTCAAATACATCAATTTTCAAGGGAATCTATTAATCTTAAATACCGGGCTCTTTTACGAGAGTGTAATTTAATAACAACTTCTAATCGAATTCGGCAAAATGAGATATACAAGGCATTTCAATCAAGGTTTCCAAAAGGATTTTTAGAAAATTACGAATCAGAAATCAATGTAAATGACGAATATAATTGGCTGAAAGTCATTACACGAAATCTAAAACGTCATGTACATCCTTTCCGTCATTTGCTTATGCTTTATTTCTTAGAACAAGATTTGAAGACTTTTTTACAAATTGAAGCTGATACAGGTCCTTTTGGTAGTGGCCCGTGGCCTTGTTTAAATAAAGCAGCTAATCATTATAAGGAATATGTGATCCAAGAAGTAAATGTTACGAGAGATTTTAAATCAAAAGCATCTATAGGTACGTTTGAATGCTCTTGTGGCTTTATATACGCTAGAAAAGGTCCTGATAGATTATCTGAAGATAAATATCGTATTGGACGTATAAAAGCGTTTGGAGACGTCTGGAAGGCTAAATTACACGAATTGGCAGCTAAAAGTACTTACAGTACAAGGGCATTAGCGAAAATACTTAACGTAGATTCGAAAACGGTTAAAAAATATCTTTCTTCAGAGATGAGAATAGAAGGATTATCAGAAAAGGATATTCCACCAATGTTGCTGATTTATCGAAAACAATTATTAAAAGGAATGCAGCAATATCCAAGTTATTCAAGAACACAAATTCGTCAGTGTTTCCCAAAAGAATATATTTACTTGTATCGTCACGATAAAGAGTGGCTGTTTGAACAGTTACCTATGATTCGGGAGAAGCAGAGTAACCAAACAATTGTCGATTGGTCCATACGTGATCGAGAATACTGCTCTAAAGTGAAAAAACTTTACAAGGAACTAATCGAACTAGATAAACCTGTTCGAATTACAATCTCGATTATTGGAAAACGACTTGGAATATTATCAAATTTGGAGAAACACCTTGATAAGCTACCCCGAACTAAAATGTTCCTATCTGAAATTACGGAATCTACCCAGCAATTCCAAATCAGACGTTGTTGCAAGATTATTGATCGAATGTTACAGGGGCAGGAACCAGCTGTATTATGGAAAGTACAGCGAATTGGCGCTGTTAAATCACATCATTTTCATGAAATAAAACCGTATTTGGAAGAGTATTTACGAATAAAACAGGAAGTGGGAAGCTATGAGCAAACAACAGGTTAAAATAGCTTGGCATTTTGCTAAAGGAGAAAAAGCACAACTGATATGGATTGGTGAGCCATTCCGATATGATCATAAAACGATGATTAAGGCTTATTTTCGCTCACAAGGTCGTACAGAAGGTATTTTAATGGATTGGGGTACATTACCATGCCTGGCAATCCAACATTATTATACTGATGGCATCATTACGGCTAGTCAAGTTCCTGAAGGTGTACAAGAGGTGGATATGACCATTTATCCTAATAAAGTTAAATATCATGAACGCCCTTGGTCTATTCAAGGCAATGTTCATTTATCAATTGGTGTGGTTGCTAACTAATCGTGATCTACGACAAGCCTATGAAAATATAGCATTTACTTGGTTGCAGGAAAAGATTTTGAAATTCGAATGGAACTTTACTCAACCGATCACAATAACAGCTCGTGTAAAGGAGAAGAATAACACGTGTACAGTATTACAAATTGTTAATGTGAAAAATAAAGATATTCCGTACCAACATATTTCGATTTTGCATCCAGAAATACAAGATCAAGAGAAATCCAATGAGGCAAAGAAATACACTTATCGTTCTCTAAATAAACAGGGTGATGAAGAAGGCTTTACACTAGATGAACAATTAGATGGTTCTACAGAAGACTTTGATCTTGTACAAATGAATCAGTTAAAACATGAATATACATCAGTTCCTAGAATTGAACGTATTAAAGGTAGTCATTCCAAGCAACGAATGAAGGAAGATGAAAACACAAAGAAATACTACATTAATCATAATTCCATTCGATCTACCGCAGATAGTGGTGGCCAACAACTAGTGCGAGGGTTAGAGCATCAAATGCTACATGAAATTCAAGCACAAGGCGAGCTGCAAGGTTTTATTAATGTCCTCAAAGCACTTGAGCAATATCCCATTATAGGAACAATACAAGTAATTATGGATGTGTTGCCAGATGGTCACGGTGAACGTAGATTTACGAAATTGAGTGATAATGTCACTAAGCGGCGTTATGTAATTGCTCAAATATTTTTGGGGAATGGAAAACAATTCAACATTATAGAAATTGAACGGGAAAATCGCTCTTTGTCGATGTTGATTTTATCATCGCTTGTAACTCGTGAATGGAAAACTATTTATGAGCGACTGCTTATAAATCTTGTGAATGATAGTGGAACATGGACAAGTAAGTCATTGAAAAGCATTGAAAGTCAAGGTATTACAGTGGTAAAAGCTAAACATAGTTCTAAAGGGGTTCAGCATAGGGCAGAGGTTTTATTGAACAAATTAGATTACTAGACACTACCGTTTGATGAAAGATTTTGAAAATAAGATTGCAAAAACTAACGGTGAATATTCGAAATAGTACCGAATCTCACGCAAAACGTTGGCTAGGTACCTTTGGATTGCAGAGAACAGTTAAAAATGGAAGAACTAGAAAAATACCACGCCTGCCTGGCGCTATTTCCTTACTTGAAAGCTTTGCATGATAGCATGTGGACATATAACAGGATTATACCTAATTCCTGCAGCTGAAAGGCCAAATTGAAGACAGGAAAAACCCTTTATCTCATATGCCTTACGGTTAAGGTCAGATCTTCAGACGATTAAAAAATCTTTTCACCTACATTTTAGCAACGGGTTGCTTGAGGGGCAGGTCAATCGATTGAAATTTATCCAGAGAATGATGTACGGACGAGCAAGTATTGACCTCTTGAGGAAGAGAATGATTTATCGACTTTAATCGTTATCCTAGAAAATCAATAAAGCAACTGTAAAGTTAATGGCTGATAGTTTTCACCAATTGTCCGTAAGAACCTATAAATATATAGCTTAAAGAGTTATTTGAAAATATAAAAATATTGTGCTATTATTTTGTGGGGTTTATTTGAAATACTTGAAGGGTGAGGTTTTAATGTCTATTTATACCAAAACAGGAGATAAAGGTAAAACAAGTTTAATTGGTGGTAGAGTTGATAAGGATCATAGATTGGTAGAATCTTATGGAACACTTGATGAATTAAACTCTTTTGTAGGTTTAACAATATCTGAAATAACGGAATTTAAACATTTAGAGCTTCAAGATATTATTCTAGAGTTAAAAGAGATACAACATGCTCTTTTTGATTGTGGTGCCGATCTAGCAAACATTTCTACAAGAAAAGAAGTGAATTTCGGAGTTGAATTGATTAATTTTTTAGAAACACGTATAGACACCTATACTGAAGAAACACCCCAACTTAAAAGGTTTATTTTACCAGGAGGTTGTAAGGCATCTTCTTATCTTCATGTAGCCAGAACTATAGCTAGAAGAGCTGAACGGCTATTAGTAAGAGTAAATAGAATGAATGAAGATGTAGATTATAGCATAGAAATGGCTTTTTTAAATAGATTATCAGATTACTTTTTTGCATTAGCAAGATACGTAAATTTCCTATTAGATTTTAATGATATTGAATACATTAGAAATGCTAATGTTAAAAGTTTTAAAGGAGGAAAAAAATGAATTTAGAAATTACAGAGAATGATTGGAAATCATATTCGAAAGATCCACTGCCCGGTTGGGGAAACAGCAACTTGTCCTTATTTAATATGGATTTAGCACGTTTAAAAGAACAAAGAAGCTCAGATATATCAATTTATTCCATTCCTTTTGACTCAACTTCATTTTCGCGTATAGGTTCTCGATATGGTCCGAATAGCATTAGACAAGCTAGTTTAAAATATTCAGCTCAAGAAAAAAGTAGAAGTCAACCGGTACTTAGAAATATGAGGAATGGAAGGTTATTTACAACTAAAAATTTGCATTGTTATGACTATGGTGATCTACACGTATATCCAAATGACACTTTAAAACAAATACAATCTGTAATGTCTGAAGCTTATTCTATCGCATTGTTAAGTAAAAGCACTATTATGTTAGGTGGAGAGCACACTTTAAGCTTCCCTAATTTTCACGCTACTCACAAAGCAGCTGTTGAGAAAGGGAACAAAAAAATCGGCTATATACAAATTGATAACCATTTTGATTTCGGTAAATACTCAATTTTGAATGGGGAGTATTACCATGGCACTAATGCTAGAAAGATTTTTGAGTTACCTTATATGAAAGGTAATTATATGGGGTTTGTGGGTGTAGGAGATTTTACAAGTAATGAACAGTATAATTTCTTACTTGATAACAATATCACTGTAAAAAACATGTGTGAAATTAGAAAAACTTCTTTTAAGAAATGCTTAATTGACACATTAGATAAAATTTCTGAATATACTGATTCTATTTACATTTCCATCGATATAGATGTTTGTGATAATCCTTACGCCCCGGGAACAGGTCATATCACAATTGGTGGAATTAGCTCATTAGATTTTATGGAAATTGCTGATATACTTAAAAAATATTCAGTATGTGCATTGGATATAGTAGAAGTAAATCCACAATATGATTCTAGTGAATTAACTTCTAATTTAGTGTCTAGATTTTTACATGAATATTTATTCTTTGAGGAGTTAGAAGATGAATAAGAATTTAAGTTATCTCACCAAAAGTTTTGAAGAGTTAGGTATACAAATAGAAAGTTTGAGAAACTTGAATGAAGGTTTGGAGTCAACTATACTAATTGGCTATTCGCTAGAAGAGAAAAAGGAGGTAGCTATTAAAATTCCTAAAGAAATAATCTTCAACAATGATAATGATCAGAATTTTAGTGCAATGTCTTTGTATACTCAGGAGTATAGACTTCTGCGCTTATTAAAACAAATGTCTTTTCCTGTACCAGAGGTTTATCATTTTGATTCTAGTAATAAAGTACCCTTTATTATAATGGAATTATTAAAAGATGTTTCAACTCCTACAAAGGAGGACTTTGTTTCAATTGGTAGATTGACTCGAACCCTTCATTCGTATAAAGCTCCAGAATTAAATCTTGTTGCTATGGAAAGATTCACTGATATAAATGAACTAATTTTGCATAGATTATACAAGAGATTCAATATAATAGCAGATTTTGGTTATTCAGAAGGTACTCTTCCCCCTATATCACTAATGTCTTCAAGTATTAATCATATAGAAGGTGAGAAGTGTTTACTCCATATGGATATTAGACCTCAAAATATATTAAAGAAAACTGACAATGACTTTCTTTTTACCGATTGGAGTAATGCTTTAATCGGGTATCCAGCTCTTGAAATTGCCCGTCTTCAAGAATACGGAGAATTCTTCTGTGAATTTATGGAGGGTTATGGAGAATTGACTAAAATTGATAAGTTACCTATGCTGATTTATCGATTAGATACTGCAATTATGTTGTCGGTTGTTTTCTTATCAGAAGAACCTAATCCAATTATGGCTAATACCCAATTGAAAAGGGTTTCATCCATATTAAAAGAAATTAAGAAGGAGCTTTGATTAAATGGAAAATTTATTAAATAATGACGAAGTTTTAATAGAAAAGTCACTTGCTGATGAAATTTTAAAAGGTGGAGAAATTTCTGATAAGTCAGATGAATTTTTCAGATACTTATCAAACTCTTTAATATTTGGTAAAGGTGGCTTGGCGATAAAGCTAAGTAAACTTAACCTTGATATTAATGAAACAAAAGAAGTCGCTATCAAAATTCTAAATAGATTGATTCCTTATTTAATTGAATATAGTGCACCCAAAAATATTAGTCTTGAAGTAGATAAAGAACAAAAAACAGTAGTAAGAGAAGAAGGCGGTAGCAGAACTCTGCTGCCTCATCATGACGGTGGGCATTGCTCATATTTGACTCCAAGTGTGATTGATGTACCAGAATGGGATACTAAATATAGGGTTTTTTCTAATAAGAATTTTTATACAACTCATATGCATAAAATAATACAAGGAATTCTTATTCTAAATCCAGGGGAACAAGACAGTATAACGACATACTATGATTGGATTCAAATATTAGAAGATGCTTATAGATATCAGCATAGTGGAAAGATGCCCTCTATAGTTGATTTACAGAAGTGGCTCGGTAGCAACATACAATATTCCTTGAATAAACAAAATATTCACAATAATAAATATTTGAATATGGCAGCAGCTCTAGGAGCAAAGGACTTAATGTATCACACACTCTCTCTACATTCTACTTCAGAAAAAATTTCAGAGGATATATTAAGAAGTAATAAAAAGTTAAGTGATATTCAACAAAGTTGCGCTTGTCAAATGTGTAATAGTAATATTCTTAGAGTTTTATGTCACGTATTAAAAGAGACTATGGGTATAAGTTATGAAGAGTTTATTCACAAATATGAAAAGAAAGTTTATAGCGAACAGTTAGATTTAGTAATAGGAAATAATTTATCTTTACTTCATGGCGGATTTAACGGAGGTAGTGAGCGTTTAATCCTTCCGATGTGTATTGTGTTAGAAGAAACAAGTGATATTAGCTATGAAAGATACTTAAAAAACTTATGGAATAGGAATAGAACGTAAATAGTATGAGTGTATTAAATAATGGATTAAAAAGTAGTTGGGATAAAGTTGTATGGGATAAAGGACATCCATTTCAAAGTTTTTCTATGCTTAAATTATTTGAAGATAATTGGAAGGGAGACTTCGTTCCATATCATATTTACTATGAAGATTCTGAAAATAAATCGCTTATTCCACTTTATTTTTATAAAAATTGTCCTCGTCTTGATTACTATAAAAATAAAGCTGGTGGTTTTAGACACAATATTATCATGTCACATGCATTAGTTGGTTGGTATGGAACCCCAGTATATAGTAGTTTTAAAGCATTAAAAAAATCTTTAAGTCAAGCATATGAGCTTGCTAGAGATAAAAATAGTGCACTTTTTTTTGCTGGTATCGATGTGAGAAATATAGATTTAGTGAATTTTTTAAAAAAGGAAGGATTCAAATTATGTGAATTTCATTCTATTACTGTTCGAAATCTACAAAATATAGATGGGGATCCAACGAAATATCTTTCTAAAAAAAGAAGAGGGAGAGTTAGATCTTGTATTAATAAGGCAATATTATCTGGAGTTACTCTAGACAGTTACAAAAAGATATATAGAAGCAAAGTCACAGAGTTAATACATAATATTCTCATTGAAGATGGTGTGGACTCTGATGTATTACCGAAGGAATTTATTTTTTCTTTATTAGATAACGGTCCAAAGGGGCTGGATGTTCTAGTAGCCGTAAGTCCCTTGGGTGAACCAATTGGTGTGCATATTAACTTTTATTGGAACAATAAATATTACATTTGGTTGGCCGGTCATAATAGAAGTTTATTAAAGGAATATCAACAATCTCACTTTTTATTTGAAGAAAGTATAAAGCGAGCACTGATGCTTAACTGCAAGGAAATTCATGCAGGTAGGGATCCTTATGAACCTAAGATTCAGCACGGATTCGAAAAAATTCCTTTGTTAGCAGCTATTAAAGCAGAAGACCCAATAATCAATGATCAAGCAGCGAAATGGTTAATGGGGCTTGAGCAACGTCATAATGAATTATATAAATTATAGAAAGAGTGATTAAAATGAACGATATGAATGTAATTCTTGTACAATTACCTTTCCCTTCACAGGGAGAGCCGCTGCCTCAATTATCTGAATACTATAAGTATTATAATAAAAAATATCGCCAAGTCTTTCCTGAATATTATATAAATGATGGAGAGTTATGGGAAATGCCTTTGTGGGTAGCACATATGGATGGTGCTATCGATAGAGATGATACAATATTCTTAGATTTGTCAAAAGAAGAGTTTAATATAGAACTATGCTTAAACAAGATTGTTAGTTCAGTTTCTAGTAGTAGTTTAATCTTCTTCTCACCTCTAGCACAAAACTTCAGTTTTACAAGTAATATTTCAAGTAAACTTAAAAGCTTAGGGTACACAACAGTTATTGGTGGAAACATGGCAGACTTAGCTTCTCCAGAAGATTATTCAAAGATATATGCAGGAATTTCTAGAAAAGGAATATATGATGAGATAGTAAATTCGAATGACTTAATAGTAGGTACTAAACCAAAGTTAGGAAGACAACAAACATCATTAAGTTATAAACCTAAATATAGATTACTAAAACCATACGATAAAAAAGTTCCTCTCATTAGAATAAATGCTTCTCATGGATGTCTTTATTCCTGCTCATTCTGTGGGGATGCCTGGACAAAACAACTTCATGAAGTTGATTTACATCATTTAAGAGAAGAAGTTGAGGAAATTCGAATTAATTATCCTGACACTAAAATAATCTATATAGGTGATAAAACTTTTGGTCAATCAAAGCAAGCGGTAAAGAACCTTTTAGAAGTATTGAAACCTGAATATGGATTTAAATTAATCGTTCAGACCCATATCTTACAAATAAATGATTGGTTATTAGATGCTATGGAAAAGTTAAACGTAAAAGTTGTAGAGATGGGGTTTGAAACTGCTGATTCCCAAGTATTAAAAGAGATGAAGAAGGGGCATAAGGGTTCTGTTGTATTTGAAGATGCATTGAAAAGTCTAAAAGATAGAGGATTTAAGACAGTATTAAACATTTTATCGGGACTACCGAATGAAACTAGAGAATCCCAGAATGAAACAATAAAATTCATAAACGAAACTAAAAACCTAGTATGGTTATATAATCATTATAACTTCGTTCCTTATCCTAAGACCCCTTTATATCCAATAATTAAAGATAGGATAACTAATTGGAATTTTGACGAATGGAGAGAAGATAAGCCACCAGTGTTTACTCCAAAACATCAAAGTGTTGAAGATAGTTATATGCATTTCTTAAATGTTGTGGATTTTACAACTGATATTCTTAAAGAACAATTGCTCCAAAAAGCGGGGGATTGAATGTGAAGGTAAGTCCAAATAGAATTACTTTAATAAACAGAAAAGAAAATAATTTACCAATTTATACTAAGAGAGTTTATTTTGCAAGGCATGGTCACTCGGGAGGAGCGGAGAAAATAATTTCTTTTAATTCCCACCTATCTGACCTTGGGAAAGAACAGGCTCTATACTTAAAAAAATTTTTTTTAGAAAGAAAGCTGGATATTATTTATACATCTACTTTAGAAAGAGCTAAACAGACTGCTAATATTATAAACACTGAATCAAGTATTCCAATCAGTTCATTAGAAGAACTTAATGAATTACATTGTTACAAATATAAAAATTTAGAGCAGAAAGATATACTAGAAATTGTTAATAGTAGACAATTTAGACCAGATGATACAGTTAAAAATGGAGAAACATTAAGACAACTTTTTTATAGAGTACAATGTGCATGGAATATTATAAAAAATAGTCCCTATCAAGATATTCTAGTTGTGTCCCATTATGAAGTCATGAGGGTATTTGTTTCATTACTTTTTGGTGCAACGGCAAATCAAGAAGTTAACTTTTTAATTGCTCATCCACATTGTTCTATTTCAGAAATTCATGTGGTTGATAGTAAAAGTGACTTAGAATTACCAGATGAAATGTTTGTAATAAAATATTTATGTGAAACGAACCATATACCTAGTGAACTTCTTACATATTGATTATGGTAGGTGGATGAGTGTTATATTTCATAAAGAAACAACCAATTGTTTCGTTGTTTATATTATCGAGCTTTATGAACTCTATGGGCCATAGAATATATAGTTTACTTCTACCATGGATGGTGTACGATTTAACTAGTTCTGCGATTTGGATGGGTACAATTTTTCTTTTAGAAATTGTACCCTACATAATATTTTCTCCAATTATAGGAGTCATAGTAGATAAATATGATGAACGAAAAATTATTTTCATATGTAATCTAATGCAGATGTTATTACTTGGATTAATGATTGTTTTATCTTTTAATAATTCATTAACTATTATATCTATATGTATGTTTACTGTTTTATTAACCACTCTAAACTCTTTTACATTTATTGCTGAAGAAACCATAGTTCCTAGATTAGTTGAAAGAGAAGATTTAGTGAAAGCTAATAGTATTTATCAGTTATCAGAAACATTATCAATGCTACTGGGACCAGCTGTCGCAGGTATATTAATTTCGAATTTTGAGACAATAGTCAGTTTGGCTGTTAACTTATTTACTTTCGTACCAATTATAATCTTAGTAAATTGTTTGGTAGTTAGGTTTCCAAAAGAATCACATTCTCAAGAAGACTTAAAGACTGGAATATGTAATGGATTTAATTATGTTGTAAAAAACAAAATTATCCTAATGATAATAATTGCATCATTTGTGACCAACTTGTCTAATGGAGCAGTAGACGCTCTGTTCATATTTTTTGCTAGGGATCAATTAGGGTTAAGTGCTAGTTCTTTAGGGATCATTTTATCTTTATCAGCAGTATTTCAATTTATTTGCATACACTTTAGTAGCTATATATCCCAAAAATTTGAACATTTAAAGATAGTGCTATTTTCTTCAGGGGTTTCAGGATTTGGTATTTTATTAATTACATTTTTTAATTCTTGGATTGGGGTAAGTTTAGGTAGAGCGATACAAGAAGGTCCAACTATTATGGGCAATATCTTAAATAAAACAATGCGTCAATCTCTAGTACCTAATTATTTGTTAGGGAGAGTAAACGCCTTAAGCGGTTCAATTTCTATGGTTTCATACTCTTTATCAGGCTTTATAGCTGGTATCATTACTGAATTTTATGGTATTAAGTTGGTTTTTCAAATATCGGGTATTATGTCTATAACTTTTGCTATAATTGGATTTGTAGTAATAAAAAAGGTTAATATGGAGGACTACTATGAAGAAAAGAAGAGTACTCATAATTGCTGATACTTGGGAATACATAAAATATTATCTTAAGGATAAGTTAAATTTAGAGGTAATTCTATTTCAAGATCCAAATAGAAAGCATTTAGTGAAGGAAGGTATTGCTGATGAAGTTCACCTTTTTTCTCTTGAAAATACTAATTATGCAATTTCATTAGCAAAACAAATTAACTTGTCTTCTCCAATTGAAGCTGTGTGGAGTTTCACAGATGAAGGCGTGGAGCTTGCTACAATAATTGCAGAAAAACTTTCACTTCCAAGTAACACTCTAATTTCATCTCGGTATGTTAATGATAAATCAAAACTTAGAAACTTGCTCAATCAAAACAATATCTCTAAAGTAGAATTTATTGAAACGAATTCAAAGAAAGAAGTAGAAAGGTTTTTCTTGAATTTAAATAAACCAATAATTATGAAACCTAAGAACGGATCAGGAAGCCAAAATATATTTAAAATTTCTAAGAGGGAAGACATAGATGCTGCTTTCTCAAAGATAATTGACAAACATAAAGTTGTACTTGTTGAAGAATACTTGGATGGAAGAGAAATAAGTGTTGAGTCTATGACTTATAACGGAAATCACTTTCCTATTCAGATAACTGACAAAGAAATATCCTCGACTCATATAGAAATTGGCCATGTAATGCCTGCTTCTGTATCTGTTGGAGAAGAAAATGAAATTAGACAGCTAGTAAAAAACGTTCTCACTTTAATAAATCATCAATTTGGACCAACACATATTGAAATTAAATTAACATCTTCTGGGCCTAAAATAGTCGAAGCACATACAAGGCCAGGCGGTGATTTTATAGTTATGATGTTAGCGGATGTATTTGGTTTAGATTTAATAACTTTAACAATAGAATATCTGCTAGATAATAAGATGCAGCAAATAACTCTAAATACAGGTAAAGCTGCTGCAGTACGTTATTTTGAATCTGAAAAACTAGGTGTAATAAGGAATATATCTGGAATGGAAGAACTGATGTCACATCCTAACGTTCTAATAGTAGATTTAAATTATTCTGAAGGAGATAACTTAGTGCAACCAATAAATAGTTT
Organism: Bacillus fonticola; assembly: GCF_012955605.1. Taxonomy (GTDB): domain Bacteria; phylum Bacillota; class Bacilli; order Bacillales; family JC228; genus Bacillus_CG; species Bacillus_CG fonticola. The sequence continues at coordinate 212,317 of NZ_CP052135.1, forward strand.
TACAAGACCTGGTTGTCTAGTTGTCTTTGGAAGTACTAATGACGAAGTGAAAAAATTATCGATGGAATTAGCAGGAGATTTAGTGTTTATTACTGAATAAATTTATCAAATGATGATTTTACATAATGAAACTAAATTTTTGATTAGTTTCTTAAGGTTAAGTTGAGATGATTACCAAAATATAAACTAGTAATGACAAAGATAGTAAAAAGACTTCAATATTTACTTATTCATAAAGAAACTTGTCACTTTATAATTTTAAATATTAAAATTACTCTAGTCATTCCAAATTACTCTAGTCATTCCAAAAAAGAATGACTTTTTAGACATTCTTTTTTGGATTGGTTTGACTTTTGTATATAGTACTAACATATCGAATTAGAGATGGGTGATATTCTTGCTAAGTAAACGTCAAACTTCTCCCACCTAGTTTCAGCTTCCTATCCATGCGATAATTTCCTCAAAAATAAATGAGGAGGTTTTTAGATGGATAACCCGAATCTTCAGAAGGGATGGGAACTTTGAATAGCTGAATATAAAGCGAGTGGAAAGTCCCAAACAAAATGGTGTGAAGACAATGGTTTGAAAATTCATCAATTTAAGTACAGGCTTTATAAAGTGATAGAGCGGGGCAAAATCAAAACCGAAGTCTAACTGGATCCCAGTTACTCTATGTAAGATCAATGTCCGCTAATGCTTATAGCATGATTTGGTTCCATTTCTACACATACCCCCTCTTTTTAATAATGATCAAACTTTTTTATAAATTTAATATGATAAGATTACGAAAAGAATCTGTTTTTGATCAAACTTTTTTAAAAATAGATTTTTTTTCTTTCTATAAATCAAGGGATTAAGTGAACTTTTTGATCAAACTTTATTTTAAATCTACAGGAAGAAATTCCGCTGGAGGGGTTTTTGCTAAACGATGAAAAAATGGAGGGGACTCGATGATAAAAGGTGTTATTTTCGATTTTGATGGTTTGCTAGTGGACACGGAATCGATTTGGTATGAAGCGTATAAAGAGGCGATGCTAGATAGATATAGTGTGGAGATTGAGTTGGCGAAGTACTCTGGTTGTATTGGGACGAGTGATGAGGGTTTGTATGAGTATTTCTGTGAGTTGACGGGGCAGGCGGTTACATATGAGGAAATTGAGGGGTTGGCGGCGAAGAAGTATCGGGAAAAGATGAAGACTCCTGTTCTTAGAGAAGGCGTTATAGAGTATTTGGAGGAAGCAAGGAAGTCCGGGTTGAGAATTGGTTTGGCATCGAGTTCATCGAGGAAATGGGTGGAAGAGTATCTTACACGGCTTCATACAACTGAGTATTTCGAAGTGATAAATACAAAGGATGATGTTCGGAAGGTGAAACCGGATCCGGAGTTGTACGTAAAGACATTAGAGGATTTGGGCTTGCAACCTAGTGAGGCGATTGTTTTTGAGGATTCGTTGAATGGTTTGGCTGCTGCGAAGAGAGCGGGAATATACTGTGTGGTTGTGCCGAATGATGTGACGAGGGATTTGGCGTTTGAGGGGTATGGGTGTAGGTTGGAGAGTATGAAAGAGAAGGAATTGGGGGAAGTGATAGAGAATGTTACTGACTAAGTTAAAGAGTTGTTGCTCGTAGTCAGAACCTTGTACTAAGGCCTCGTTTTATAACAACAGTCATAGAACTGGGGATTTTTATGGTGAAATTATGAAAAAGGTTGCTTACTTGCAGTGAGTGACATAGGACGGATGTGAAGCCATGTATGAAGTGATAGATATTTCGACTTGGTCACAAGATTTATCAATCCAAGCTTCGGGTACTCGGGAAAAATACTGGATGCAGCCTAGTCAAGAAAGAAAAGAAAAGTTCTTATTTAAAATTCCAAGGGTAAAAGGGGAGATTTGGGCAGAAAAGGTAGCTGCAGAAATTGGTAAATCAATTGGTTTAACCATGATGAATGTATCCTTTGCGACTCATAATGAAAGAGAAGGGGTCCTACTAGAAAATTTCTCCCCAAGAGGGATAGAAATGCATGATGGTGGGGAAATCCTTTCTACTATTGTTGAACAATTTAATCCAAAGCAGTTAGATGATTACTCCATAGAGAACATCATTAAAGCTTTAAACCATTTTAACCTAATTGGTCAGTTTATTTCTGTTTGTGTTTTTGATTCATTGATTGCAAATCAGGATAGACATTGTGAAAACTGGGCAATCATGTTAGTAAAGGGTAACTATAATTTCTCCCCAATATACGACAACGGGGCTTCATTGGGTTTCAATGAGTCTGAGGAAGTACTGAGAGAGTATTTACGGGATGAAGTGAGATTCAAAGCCTTCACAAATCGTGCTAAAACCCTAATTGAAGTAAATGGAAACAGGAAGCCGAAAGTGAAACAACTTATGGACTATTTATCAGTTCATTTTGCGAAAACGGTAAATCGAGAAATTGACCGCACTCAATCACTCGATTACAATAAACTCAATACGATATTGGATAAAGTGCCTGACCATCTTATGTCGGACATTCAACGTGACTGGGTAGTTAAGTTAATCGCTTATCGAGTAGATTGGCTAACGTATTGGAGAAAGGAGCTGGTCTAAATGGCAGAGCTCTTATGGCTTGTATGGCAAAACATTGAAACTAGACAGAAGTACCATGTTGGCAACCTTCTCTACATTGAGAATGACGGGTACTATTTTGAATATGAGAAGCAGCAGAAATCAAGAGGCTTAAGTGAAGCTTTATTGACTGGATTTAAAGGATTTTTGGCATTTCCGGACTTTAAAAGTGCTTATTATTCACCTTTTCTTTTTCACGCCTTTGAACGTCGGCTACCAAATAAAAATCGACCGGATTACCAGCAGTTAATGAAGCATTTTGGCTTAGAAAGTAATGCTCACCAGATGGAGCTGTTACGTGTAACTAAGGGGAAAACGGCAACGGATTCCTTTGAGTTAGTCTCACCTATTTCTGTAGATGGAAAGGGATTTGTGCTCGACTTCTATATTGAAGGTTGGCGTTATTATGATGGTGATAAAGTTTTAGATCAACTGTCTGTAAATGAGGCTTTAGCTTTTAAACGTGAACCCGATAACGAACATGACGTTTTTGCAGTAAAAGTATTAGCTTCTGGATGTTTAATTGGATACGTGCCGGCAGTTTACTCGGAGTTCTTCACAGGAATCATTGACCATGATGGTGAGCTAACTATGGTAGTAAGTAAAATCAGTTATGAAGCTATTCCTCAAATGAAAGTTTTGGTGCATGTTACAGGCTGTATGCCTCAATCTCTAGATGAGCAAATTCTTATCAAAATGTCACCTGTTCAAGAGAGAATGGATGTTATTGAGGTTGTTCAGTAGAACCTGGCGCTTTTTTACTCTGGTGTGAGTAACTCGCATAGCTTGTCTTGGGGTATTACTTACGGTGGAATAACGAGACTTAATGTAAAGAATACCCCTTGATTGAAACACGAGCGGAAACACGGGGACGGTTCGTGTGTTTCCTTCCCCCTCCCCGTTGAAGAGGCTTTTTAAAAAGTATGCGGATGGGGCTCATTAGGGTTCACCTGAAATCATTTTAAGTGGCGATTTTCTACATCCAGGACACAACGTGACATCTTTATTGACAAGAACGGAAAGAATTTCAATGGTATTTAGTCCTTCATATTTCGGTTGATAAACCGGACTTTGCGTTAGTCGACGACAGAGTTGCAGCTTCGTTTTTTTGTTTCGATTCGCTAGTAGTCCATAGTGTCTGATTTTCACAAATTTCCTCGGAAGAATATGCATTAACAATCGACGAATAAACTCTACACCTTTCATCTTTACAGTCTTTTTTTCATTGTTGTTTTTATAATCCTTCACGAGAATTGTAACCGTATCGTTTTCAACCGAAAGAATCCGGTGATTGGATATGGCGATACGATGGGTGTAACGGCCAAGATATTCGATGACAGCCAAGGGACCCGAAAATGTCCTTTTGGTATAGCTATACCAGTTTAGGTTATAACACTGATCAATTAACTCTTGAAATGCTTTCGGGTCTTCAAACTGTTTGGCATCATTATAAAATTCAAGTCGATTTTGTTGATAGTATTGTTTTAAATAATAGAGAAATTTACCACGAAAGTTTTTAGATAGGACTTTAACCGGTATAAAGAATCTTTTACTTGTGCTGCGCCACTGATTCTGTTTGGTAAGTCCCCCAGCTAATACAACCGTGTGAATATGGGGATGGTAATGTAAGTTCTGCCCCCATGTATGCAGCACCGATAAAAAGCCGATCTGCGCACCCAAATATTTATCGTCTTGGGAAAGCTCCATCAATGTTTCTGCCACTGCCTTATACATTAAATTGTAGAGCATTTTTTGGTTATGATAAATCAACATTTGAAGCTGTTCAGGCATGGTAAATACCACATGGAAATAGGGCGCATTGAGAACATCTTTCTTTCTCTGATCCACCCAGACTTCTTTGTTGATTCCTTGGCATAAGGTGCAGTGTTGATTTCGACAGGAATTTATAGCTTACTTGGGTATGTCCACAGGTGTTACATTCATAAGCACGCCCGCCTAAGGCGTTGGTTCTACAGTTCATCATGTCTCTTGCGGCTTTCGCTTGGATCTTATGTATTTTTCATATTGTCCGTGTTATAATCGCCATATGAAAAAGTATGCCTTTCTTTCTTGGTTTGTTTGGTTTGGCGATTAAACAATACCACAAGATAAGCATACCTTTTCATTTTTTTTATGTCTTTTTAAGGTGTTTTTGTTTTTAGAACTGCTTTTAAAGAGCCATCGCATTAGCGATTTCGTTCTTCTCTTGCTTCGGAAGCAAGAGAACCGTTCCCACGCTTCACTTCACCCATGCTTCACAATGATTTCTTCAGCGGGTAGGGGAGTGTAGTCGCATATAACTCCACCTCAGTCGTCGGGAAGAGTAACGTTTGTCCGTTTGCTTCGATTTCACGGTACGTAATCCGGTAGATTTGAGAACGGGTTGGCAGACTTTGTAGACATTCTCACGTTCCCCATGTGTACACGTATTTTCCTTTACGGGGAGAGTGACATCCACCCTGTTGTTTCGCCATCTCGAGTAGACTTTCTTTCGGTTCTTTTCGTCGATTAATTTGAGAATCATGTCGGCGGGTACTTCTGCTTCTTGAATCGCTTGAACGGTGTCGGCACTGTCAATTCCCCCATCTAAACGAACAAGTAGTTTTTGGCTTGTCGCGATAGCGGCGAGTTGCAGTGTATCACGAATAAAGGCAGGCGTTCCTTTCTGTACGTGCTGACTGCCTTTACGCGGCTCGGTATGAAGACAGTATCCCTCCCTTCCGACGTAACTAAAAATAGGGGAGAATCCGTCGCATCCTTTATAGGTTCGACTCACGCCTTCCTTTTGTGTTTTTCCGTTATCCCACGGACTCACATCAATATCTATAGGGACGCAGTGGGTGTTGTCAGAGACCTGGATAGGAGTGAGATGTCCTTTCATTCTGCTCAGCAGTTTGGCATTCTCATTTGGTATAAAGGCATGCGGTTGATACTTCAGAGCCAACGCGTCTAGCCGTTGCCTGAACGTGGGAGAAGAAGGAACCTGGTCAATGCCCATCGACAAGGAAAAGGCTTCATCTGCTCGGTACCGTTCTATGTCGTCGAAGTCACTTCTTCCTTGACTAAGAAGACCTATGTAAGAAGCCATCACATCACCATTTGATATATCAGGCCCGCGGTATGTAGGGTGCAGACTCAGAGGGTCAAACTTCTGTAGGAGGTTGGTCTTGTGTAACAAAAATACCAGCCAAACAAAGTCCCGTGTAGGCATAATAGTTTTCGTCTGTACGTTCAAAGGTAAAGCGTTGTAATTCCCCCAAGTTTTTCACCCTCCAAGTGAAAAAGTAGTGAAATACTCTTTCGATGTTGTATCCCTAGTATAACAGGGATTCTACAGAAAATAGAGGGTGGTTTTATAAGATTTATCTCACGGATTCAGGTTTCATTGTATCGCTGATATAGCTTGGTGGATTAATATTGACTCTTTACTCAACGAAATATTTATCAGGCTTTTTAAAACTAAAAAAAGTAATCGAAAATATGAATTAGAATTAGAAAGGAGACATGATAATGTATGGTTGGTTAAATATCGGGAGCCTTGTGCTGGGTTTGATTGCATGGATATTGCCTATTGCAAGTCTAGCAAAGCATAATAAAGATAATAACAAAAATTGGGTTTTATTTTCGATAGCAAGTATTAGCGCCTGTGTAATCTCGCTATGTTTTCAAATTTTATATAACGATTACTTAGTCAGGACAGAAGATTGGTCGGCTCTTATGGACACTTCTAAAGGTGTGGTTCGTCTTTCTTTCCTACTTTCTATAGTAACTATTGTACTTAATGTAATTACTGCAATTGTATATAACAAAAAAGTAAATGATAGCTACTCATAGGTGGAACAGGAAAAGCACTTTTATTGTATTAGGGCTTCCAGCTCAAAACAATGCTAAAATGAAAAACAACGCAGTTTAACCTGCGTACTAGTCATAGCATTCCGCCCTCTTCTTTATTTTTTCTAAAATCTCATTTTCACCTTGACAATCTTTGTTCATGGTGAAAAATGAGTTTGTCTGTTAAAAACAACCACATAGCGTCAGACTAAACAAGTGGCTTACTGAAAAGCGGATGCTATACTTCCATAAGCAGATTAAACAGCTGCGTTTTCCAGCTGTTTAACGCATTAGATTCCTACCTTAATCTAACCGCCTCTCTCATCCAGAAAGGAGGTTAATGTATTTTTCTTTAGGGTGAATGCTAGTTTTTGTTATCAGCGTACTTAAAATTTAAAATTAAGTCTGAAGCTTTTGTGCCCGGGAAACTGCTTGGACAACAAATTTATCATCCATTGAAGAAGGTGTCTTGGACACCAATTGTAAGACAGGTACTAATCACATATGATTATAGTCCTTTTAATAAAAATCTCAAAGATTACTTTGAGAAACTTGATATGAAAGAGTTTGATAGAAACAATGTAGCGTATAGACAAAAGTTAGCGAAAAAGCAGAAATACAAATGCTCGTTGTGTAGTAAATCAATTGCAAATGGAACCGAAGGTCTAGAAATGCATCATAAAGGGCATGGTTGATGGTTGGAGTCTATGGGAGAAGTGATGGACAATGTCTAATATTCTTGACATAGTGTGGAAATTTTCGGGAAGTGCGCATCCATTCAAAGAAAAGATCATAGACCTTCTATTCAAATGGCTGAATAGAAGAAGTCATTAATTGGAACAATTTTGTTTTGTTCCTTAAGAAATTTCTGTTACCACAACCACGGGTTAGAGAAAGCATCATACGATGTAAAAAGGTTGTTCCACAAATCAATGAAGCGATTATGGAAGACAACCGTTTCTGATTTTGTGTCAACTTTACTGAAAACTAATTTGAAGATAACTCGGATTCCAATTTAATCCAAGTTTGAGACCAGTTCTCAATTGTTTTCAAAATGGGTTCCATTGATTGTCCTTTTTCTGTTAAAGAATATTTAATAATAACTGGTGTTTCGGGTATAACCTCACGTTTTACTACCCCTTGGTTCTCCAATTCCTTTAAACGATCTGATAATACTTTTCCACTTATACCAATAGAAGTTTGTATCTCATTAAATCTTTGTGGTCCCAATAATAATTGATAGATAACTAATGTTGTCCATCTCTGACTTAATAACGAAATTGCTTTTTCGAATTTCGGACAAATTGTTGGTTGCTTCATTTTTTAAATGCACCTCGCTTGATTTCTATTATACCACAAAACAGAAATCAAATAACAAAACAAAATTTAGTTACTTGACATCATTTGCTTTCCTAGATATACTTACTTACATAAAGTAACGTGGTGAGAAAAGGAGAGTTTAAATGGATAAAAACGAAATTGGGAAGGTTATATTAAGAGCGGTATTAGGTCTTACAATTTTTATTCACGGGTTTTCAAAGTTCCAAGGGGGAATTTCAAATACAGTTGGCTATTTTGATAGTTTAGGGATTCCTGGATTTATGGCTTATGTAATTGCGGTTGTTGAGTTACTGGGGGGTATTGCATTAATTCTAGGACTTGGAACACGAATTGTTACCTTGTTATCTTCACTAATTATGATAGGGGCTATTTTTACTGCAAAACTTTCAGTTGGCTTTCTTGGCAATGGTCAAATGGCAGGGTATGAACTTGAACTTGTATTATTAGCCGTATCAATTTATTTCGTTTTAGCTGAGAAATCAAAAATTTCATTTGATCAAAAGTTTTTTCAATCATAAAAAATGTACTCTAGGAGGTTTGTCTATGGGATTTCACACAAAACCAACAACATTTGTTGGGCATGTAAAAGTTAAAGTGGAAAATTTACAACGTTCAATAAGATTTTATCAGGATGTCCTGGGTTTCGATATTTTAGACCAAACAACTTCAACAGTAAAATTAACAAGTGATGGAAGAACAAGTTTTTTATCACTGGACCAACCTGAAAATATTCTACCAAAACAGGAAAGAACCACTGGTTTATATCATTTTGCGATTCTCTTACCAAATCAATCGGATTTAGCCAATATTGTAGTTCATTTGGTTGAAAAGGGAATTCGCTTTGGATCTTCTGATCATCTTGTTAGTGAAGCATTGTATCTACATGATCCAGATGGAAATGAGATTGAAATTTATCGTGATCGGGCTCCTTCTGAATGGAATTGGAATGGCGATGAAGTAGCAATGACTGTTGATCCATTAGATTTTGATAATTTGCTAAAACATGCAACACCGGGTGAGACTTGGCAGAGAATGCCTGCTAAAACGGTAATGGGGCACATTCATTTACACGTGTCAGAACTAAATAAGACAGAAGAATTTTATGTAAAAGGACTAGGAATGGACGTAGTCAATCGATTTGGAGAGCAGGCCTTATTCCTATCATATGGAAAGTATCACCACCATGTAGGGGTCAACACATGGAATGGCGTAGGGGCTCCAACTCCCGCCAAAAATAGTGTAGGTCTCGAATCGTTTACGCTCATTTTTGATAATGAAGGGGATCGTAAACAAGCAGTAACAAATTTGAAGCAGATTGGTGCGGAGATATTTGAAGAAAACAATACTATTATCACTTTTGATCCTTCTGGAAATTGCATTGAGTTAGCTGTATAAGATGGAGGTATTCGATTGGTTACTAAAGAAAGTGCTGGTATTGAAATTGGTATTTACACACTTGCGGATATTGGTCCAGCCCCCCTGACTTCCAAGACGATAACGGCTAAGGAGAGAGTAAAAGAAATTATTCAAGCCGCAAAACTTGCTGACGAGGCTGGACTGGATGTATTTGGAGTAGGGGAACATCATCGTCTGGATTATGCTTCTTCTTCTCCTGCGGTTCTATTGGCTGCTATTGCACAAGTAACAAAACAAATTAGATTAACAAGTACAACAAGTGTTTTAAGTACGCTTGATCCTGTTCGTCTATTTGAAGATTTTGCTACATTGGATTTACTTTCGGATGGTCGGGCAGAAATACTGGCTGGTAGAGGAGCATTTATAGAATCATTTCCTCTTTTCGGTTATAGTACAAACGATTATGATGAATTGTTTGAAGAACATATGGAACTCCTATTACAACTGAACCAAAATGAGACTGTCACATGGTCGGGGAAGTTCCGTTCTTCCTTAAGGAATGCTGAAATTGCCCCAAGACCGGTACAAGAAAAATTACCAATTTGGATTGGAGTTGGTGGTACACCTGAGAGTGCCGTTCGTGCTGGAAGATTTGGGGTGGGAATGGCTTTAGCTATCTTGGGTGGTAATCCAAGACGTTTTAAGCCACTTGTCGATCTTTATCGTCAGGCTGGAATAGATGCTGGCCATGTACTCGAAACATTGAAGATTGGTGTAACCGGACATGTCTATCTAGCTAAGACAACTCAGCAAGCAAAAGACGAGTTTTATCCATATTATTCCAATTACTGGGAATATGTAAACCGTCAGCGTGGAATGGTGACAAGAATATCAAGGGATGACTTCGAACAAATGGCTAGTCCAGAGAGTGCATTGTTTGTAGGGAGTCCGCAACAAATCATAGAGAAAGTTCTTCAACAATACGAACTCTTTGGGCATCAACGTTTCTTGGCACAGTTAGATATAGGTGGTCAACCGTTCAAGAATGTAGCAGAAGGCATTGAATTGTTAGCAACGGAAATTGCACCAATCGTTCGAAGAGAAACAAGTAAATAAACTTTTTATAGGCGGTGTGAAGATTGGGTTTTATTGAAAAAATATTTGGTAAACAAACTAAGGAGGACGAAACAATGACAACAGAAAAATTGAACATTGGAATTATCTTAGGAAGCACTCGTCAAGGACGTATAAGTCCACAAGTAGGAGAATGGGTAAAAGGAATTGCTGAAAAACGAGGAGATGCATATTATGAAATTGTAGATATTGCTGACTTTAATCTTCCGTTTTTAGGAACAACTGATGGAACGGAGCCTGGTATTGCTGCTTGGAATGAGAAACTGGCAAGCCTTGATGGGTTTGTATTCATTGTTCAAGAATACAATCACAGTATTTCCGGTGCGTTAAAAAACGCCATCGATTTTGCGCGTGAAGTTTGGTATAACAAAGCAGCTGGTATCGTAAGTTATGGTTCTACTGGAGGGGCTCGTGCAGCTGAACATTTACGAGGTATTTTTGCAGAACAGAAAGTTGCGGATGTTCGCACACATCCAACTTTGAGTTTATTTACTGATTTTATTAATGGAACTGAGTTTAAACCACAAGAATTACATTTCGATAATGTAAATACGATGCTTGATGAAATTGTTGCTTGGAGTGGAGCATTGAAAACCTTACGTTAAACTTAAATAGGAAAACATGGGGGAAACACGGGGACGGTTCGTGCGCCACGAGGGGCGCATCATATAGTGGGTGGGACTCCCACTGAGAAAGATTTAGCAAGTCACTCATAGCGAGTCTTAAAGCGAAGGAGGTTTTCATTCGAAGACATTGTGAACCGGGACAGATGTTGAATTTGACTGGGGCGAGGTAAAGTTAGAGGTTGACGGAAAGATGAAAAGCTACTCACTTGCTGTGTTTACCTTGGCACATAGTAATTACCGATTTGCGAGACTCTATCAATCTGAATCGCAAGTCTGTGTGCTAGATGTCAGCTTCCGGTTTTTATATGTTAAAATTTACCATATACATTAAATTACTTTTTGCCAAAAAAATAAGCCTTAATTAGTTTTTAGCTCTGTTAAAATGGCTGTTGATTTCCGTTCCAGGTGCTCGCTTTCCGCGGGGTGGGCGGTGAGCCTCCTCATCGCTTTCGCTCTTGCGGGATGAAATGCGGAAGCGGTCCGTTTTGCTTCCTCTGAAAAAGGAAAACACGGGGACGGTTCTTGTGTTGCCCTAATATTTACCAATATATTAAACTGAGACAAAGTTCTTTACTTTTTTCTGTTATTTCACCAGCGTTGCACTAATTTAATTAGATGAGTGGATTTCACAAATCAGAGCCCATGCAGCGCAATGGTTTTGAGACATAGTAAAAGGAGTACCTCCCCAAGTCTTGTATAATGGTAAGTAAGCACGAACCAAAAGGCTGGAGGAACTCCCAATGGTTAGATACGCCGAGTGAGCTTGCAAGAATTATACGAGATGGAACCTACCCAACGTTATCAACGGCCCGCCCGCGGAAAGCGTCCGCCTGTAGCGGAAATCAACATCTACAAATAGAAAAATTTAAAGCAACTAATATTCTGCTGGTCTGTGTTTATTTAGAATAGTGATTTATGAAATTGATTCAGATGACTGCAAATACGATAAATGTTCAAACTTTATGTAGTTGTGCAACAAAAAAGCTCTTTATAGTAGATACGTAAGCGTCAAATAAATCCCACCTACTAATGCGGGTGGGATTTCGTGTATGCTCTATTTAAATTTGTTCGGAAGGCGATATTCTTCTGGAATGGTTGAGCCATGGTAGTAGTTGTGTCATTTTGCTTTTATCTGTCTTATCCATGTTGGGAAGTTCCTCAAACACATAACAACGCTATAGATCATCGCACTAGCCTTAGCTCCTTTTGCGGTGTTGCTAAAAGGATAATTTTTACGGCCGATCACGAAAGGCTTAATGGAGCGTTCAGCTCGGTTGTTATCGATCTCCAAACGACCATCCTTCAAAAATGCCTCTAATCGATCCCACTGGTTACGACAATATTTGAAGGCTTACTCGAGTGCACTCTTTGGAAGGACACGTGGCATTTGTTCACGAAGCCATGACGAAAAAGCGTCCAGCACAGGCTGGCTGCGCTCCTGTAACTGTCATTCTACTTCTATGCGGTGAAGCAAACGGTCCAGAATAGCTATTGTGATCCCCTGATCTCCCATCAATTCACCCCATTCTTTAGGTCCTTTATTAGAAGTTAACAAAATGGAACAATCTAACCTAGTGTTAGAGAAGCTTCCTCCTACTCGCCCCGACCCACCAAAACAGGAGTTAAAAAAGTACAGAAAACAACAAAAGATTACCCTATGTTAGCGTTTACATAAAACAGGGTCTACAGATAAGATAATTAATAAGTTAAATAGTTTTAACTCAAGAAAAGGGGAATGAAGATGAAAAAAGGGTTCAAAGGACTAACCTATCTGCTTTTTGCAATTATGGTAATGCTTGTTCTTGCAGCCTGTAGTGGTGGTAGCGGAAGTTCAGTAAGTGTCGGTATCGTGTTGCCTACTAAAGACGAGCCAAGATGGGTACAGGATGAACAACGATTCAAAGATGCTTTAGCAGATTCAGAGTATACAACAGAAATTTTGTTTAGCCAAGGATCTTCCGCTAAGGAAAAGGAAAATGTTGAAACGTTAATTAGTAAAGGAATTGAAGTGCTAATTATTGCTCCTCAGGATGGAGCTGCTGCGGGTGCAGCGGTAGAGGCTGCTAAAGAAGAAGGAATTGCGGTTATAGCATATGACCGCCTTATTACGGGGACGGATGCGATTGATTATTATGTAACTTTCGACAGTATTGCTGTAGGTGCAGCCCAGGGGCAATATTTAATTGACAATGCGGAAGGTACTAACAACCCATTGTATCTATATGCTGGTGCTGCTTCTGACAACAATGCGTTTTTATTTTTTGAAGGAGCATGGAGTGTACTTCAACCTAAAATTGCTGACGGTACATTTGTCATAGCGAATTCCAGCGAAGCAGAGGCATTAAAAGATAAAGCAGAGCTAACCCGTGAAGAATTGGGTCAAATTCTCGGTCAAGTCACTACAAACTGGGATCCAGCTGAAGCGACAAACAAAGCTGAAACTCATTTGACGGCAGTAGGTGCGGACATGAAGGGTGATGTTTCCATTCTCGCACCGAATGACGGTACTGCACGTACAATTGCCGACGTATTTGCATCTGATCCAGCGGTATCAAGCTACGTTATAACCGGTCAAGACGCGGAAAAAGCATCTGCTCAATATATCATCGATGGTAAACAATCCATGACCGTTTTCAAAGATGTTCGTACGCTGGTTAATGATGCAATGGGTATGGCAGTTGACATTTTAGATGGAAGTACGCCTGAAACAACTGGTACTTATAACAACGGCAATATCGATGTAAAAGCAAAGCAAACGGATGTTATTGTTGTGGATAAAAACAACATAAAAGCTGAACTCATTGACTCTGGTTACTACGAAGCAAGCGAATTTACAGGACTAGAATAATAAGTATAACAGTAAAATAGTGATAGAAACTTCTATCACTATTTTACAAATGTAACTTGTTTGTTAAAGGGTGGGGATGATGAGCGAGTATATCCTAGAGATGGAGCAGATTACTAAAGAGTTTACGGGAGTCAAAGCGCTCAGTAATGTTAATTTCAAGGTGGAAAAGGGTGAAATTCACTGCTTAATTGGTGAAAATGGTGCGGGGAAGTCAACACTTATGAAGGTACTCAGTGGTGTTTATCCTTATGGAACCTATCAAGGTGATATTGTATTTGATGGCATCGTTCAGAAGTTTAATAAAATTAGTGACAGCGTAGATGCTGGTATTGCAATTATATACCAGGAGCTCGCGTTATTTCCGGATCTTACTGTATATGAGAATTTATTTGTTGGCAACGAAATGCAACGTGGTGGAGTAGTAGACTGGAATCAAACCATTGTAGAGTCGAAAAAAATGTTAGAAAAGGTAAATCTGAAAGTAAATCCTGAAACATTGATAAAAGATTTAGGTGTTGGTAAACAGCAGTTGATTGAAATTGCTAAAGCCCTCAGCAAAGACGTAAAGCTACTCATTTTAGATGAGCCAACAGCTGCCCTAAATGAAGACGATAGTGAAAACCTGTTACAACTTCTACTCGAGCTGAAAAATGAGGGCATAACGAGCATAATGATTTCACACAAGCTAAAGGAAGTCATTTCGATTGCCGATAAAGCTACCGTCCTTCGGGATGGAGAAACAATTTGTACATTAGATGCTTCTAAGGGAGAAATTAAAGAAATCAATATTATTAAGAACATGGTAGGTAGAGAAATTAATGATATCTATCCAAAGAGAAACAAGAAGACTTTCGGTGATAAAGTACTCGAATTATCTAATTGGTCAGCGTATGATTCCCAGCTAGGGCGCCAGGTTGGCAAAAATATAAATATTCACGTAAGACAAGGCGAAATAGTGGGTATAGCCGGATTAATGGGAGCGGGAAGAACGGAATTGGCTTTAAGTGTGTTCGGAAATCCCAAGTCTTATAAACTGCAAGGTGAATTAATCGTTGATGGTAAACGTAAAAAGTTTAGACACACTAGTGATGCAATCAAAGCAGGAATTGCTTATGTTACAGAAGATCGTAAGGGCGACGGGCTGTTTTTATCACAAGATATTAAACAAAATATTTCTGCGGGGAATCTAAAGGGAATCTCCTCGAGTGGTGTCATCAATGAAAACGAAGAAATAAAAATAGCAGAACAATATAAAAACAATTTGACGATTAAAGCACCTTCTTTAGCCCAACTTGTGGGTAACTTAAGTGGAGGTAACCAACAGAAGGTTTCGCTTGGGAAATGGCTATTCGTTAGTCCAAAGCTACTTATTCTGGATGAACCGACACGAGGTATTGACGTGGGTGCAAAATTTGAAATTTACACCATTATGAATGAATTAATTAGTGAAGGTATGAGCATTATCATGATTTCTTCAGAGCTTGGTGAGATTTTAGGAATGAGTGATCGGGTGTATGTAATGGCTGAAGGCGAAATTAAAGGTGAGTTGTCATCGGAAAAGGCTAATCCAGAAAAAATTATGCAACTTGCTACGCAATAGGAGTTGGTATTTATGAATTTTTTTAATGAATTAACAAGGCTTATTAAAGATAATATACGTGACTATGGTATGTTTATTGCCTTATTCATTATTATGCTCACTTTCACGATCATGACAGATGGACTATTCATGTCTTCCCGGAATATAAGCAATCTATTAGATTCTGCCGGCTATATTGCTGTGTTAGCTGTAGGTGTTATGATTGTTATCATCATACGACATATTGATCTATCGATTGGATTTTTAGCAGGGTTCCTTGGCGCGATTGTAGCTATTTTACTTATGGATGTCGGTGTATCGGTTTATTTAGTCATTCCGATTATTCTTGTGATTGGGACTATCATAGGTTTATCAACTGGTTTTCTAGTTGCCCAAATCGGGATTCCTTCCTTTGTAGCAACGCTAGCAGGATGGCTCATTTTTAGAGGGGCGCTACTAAAGGTAACGGAAGACTCAGGTACGATCATTGTCCAAAATGAAACATTTAACGCAATCGGTAACGGATATATTCCTGCTATTATGCAGGTGAATGGACTTCACTTACTTACCTTAATTATAGGGGCATTGTCTAGTATCCTTTATATTTATAGTTCGATTTCTAATCGAAGAAAAAAGATAAAGTACAACTTTGAAGTTGTTTCAAGAGAGATATTTATTTTGCAATTAGTGTTTGTTTCAGCAATAATAGCGTATATCACTTGGATTCTAGCAGGCTATAATGGTTTATCGTGGACGGGTATCATTATTCTGCTGGTTGTTATTATCTACCATTTCCTAACAACAAAGACAGTAATCGGTAGGCATATTTATGCGGTCGGGAGTA
Source organism: Bacillus fonticola (assembly GCF_012955605.1). Taxonomy (GTDB): domain Bacteria; phylum Bacillota; class Bacilli; order Bacillales; family JC228; genus Bacillus_CG; species Bacillus_CG fonticola. Next base: position 228,489 of record NZ_CP052135.1, read on the forward strand.
ACCCAGAAGCAGCTCACCTTAGTGGAATCAATGTCAAAAAAATCACGTATCTCGTATTTGGTTCAATGGGTATGCTCTCAGCACTTTCGGGAATTTTGTTTACTTCCCGTTTACAATCTGCGACGACGACGGCGGGGACATTATTCGAGCTTGATGCCATCGCAGCCGCTTATGTCGGTGGTGTATCTTCTGCTGGGGGAGTCGGAAAAGTAACGGGGGCTATTATCGGAGCCGTTGTTATGGCATCCCTAACTAATGGGATGAACTTGCTAGGTGTAGGGATTTCCTACCAATATATGATTCGTGGTGGTGTACTGGCTTTAGCAGTTATCTTTGATGTCACAACGAGAAAAAGAGGAAAATAGTTTCAAGTATTCAACGGTTTAATGTTTAAAACTTCTTCATAATAAGAATAAAAGAGGGGGACTCATTGAGATCCCTCTACTTGTTGTATGGGAATTAGTGGATATCCTGGTGCTGGCTAACGTTTAAGAATTCCTTCCTCCATAGTTATCAACTCCATTCCATCGACCGCTTACACTATAGTTCAACCCACTCACTAGTAATAAGGCCCCGTTTTACTTAAGTTAAGGAAATTTGTGCGATTCTAAATAAATGGTATGATGAAAATAGTTTTATATAGAGGAAGGAGATATTTCTCTTGCGAAAAACTGGCATTTTCATACTATGCCTCCTATTCATCATCCTTTTGATTTTTACGGCCATATCGGCAGAAAAAGTGTTTCGTTTTAATTGGGAGTTACCAAAGGCTATCAACCAGAAAGAGCCACAATATCGCCTAGTTTTAATTACACAAGACATAGATACACCCTTCTGGGATAAGGTTGGGTACGCTGCACAAGAGCAAGCTAAGAAGGAGGGTGTGAGCCTTGAAGTATGGGGGAGCTATGATAATAATAAGGAAGACTTTTTGGAAAACCTAGAAATAGCTATCTATTCAAAGGTAGATGGCATAATTATACAGGGGCTTGATACAGCAAAATTTAAAGATTTGATAAAGGTCAAAGCCTCATTTTATGGTGTCCCAGTCATTACTGTAGTAAATGATGTTCCAATGTCAGAGAGTCTTAGAAGAACGTATGTTGGTTCCGATCAATATAAGGCGGGTAAGTTAATTGCAGGGCAATTGGTTTCCGATATGGGATCCATCGGTAACGTCATACTCATGTCAGATCGTATTCGGGAGTATTTTCAGGAGCAGCGGTTGAGAGGGATACAGGATGTTTTAAAGAAATATCCGAATATACAGATCTTGAATGCAGAAACGTCTGAATCGAGCGAGCAAATAATTTCCACTACCCAAGACATGTTGAACCGGATGCCGGATGTCGATGCTATTGTAGCTGTCAACGCAAGTATTGCAGGGACTATGATTCAAGAAATTAGTAAGCGCTCACAATTGGAGCGTTATCATATTTACTCCTTTGATGATGGCCCCGAATCATTATTGCTGTTAGAGCAAGGAAAACTAGATGCAGTGATCCAACAGTCACCCGAGATGATGGGGAAACTTAGCGTGAAATTAATGACGGAATGGCTGAATGGCGAGACACTTCCTCTCGATTCAAGCGGTTATCTCACCGATATTCAAATATTGAAGGCAGTGGACGTACAATGAACAAAATCCAGAAGAAAATATGGTTGCTCTCTACAATAGTTTTAGTTATTATGGTAGCTATTTGGATAGCGCTTACCTATTATAATAACAAAACGCAAGATCAATATAATAATATTCTGCAACGGTATTTAAGTATGAATGAAGTGACGAGTTCAAGTCAGCAGATTATAACGGATTTGAACAACTACATACTGAATCCTACTTCAGATAACCTGGAACAACTTGGGTTGAGTAAGAAAAGGATACTTCGAGCGAAAGATAATGTTTATGAATTGAGAAACGTGGAGAATGATTTTGCATTGACCAATTATATTAATTTAATTAATAGTTTCATAGAAACAACGGATCGATTACTATTGTTCCATGCAGAGAATGAAACCGAAGCTTCAGCGAAAGAGTTTACGGAAGCGACACGGATTTCAAACTATATATCCGAGATGACCCTCACTTTGATTGGCACGGAAATGAAGACGTATGACAGGTTCTATTATGGCATTATTGAGCAGTCGGCAGAAATGGAAAAACTTGGCATATGGATGTTACTGCTCATTACGCTCTTACTGCTTCTCATCTCGTATTGGTTCTCGTTGAGTATTACTAAACCAGTGCACCAGTTGACACAAGCGGCTAACGAGCTATCTAAAGGTAGGTTTGATTTAGAGGTCAAAGTGGAAACAAATGATGAAATTGCCTTTTTGGCGAAGACATTTGATCGAATGCGCATTAACATAAATAAATTAATTTTAGAGATCAAACACAAGGCTCAACTTGAGCAGGAGCTCCAGCAGAACAAAATTCTGTTGCAAGAAAGCCAGTTTCGCAGTCTACAAAGTCAGATTAATCCGCATTTTTTGTTTAATACGCTCAATACAATTTCTAAGAAAGCTTATCTAGAAGGCTCTGAAGAAACTAGTGACTTACTAGTGAATGTGGCAGGTTTACTCAGATATAATTTAAAGCAAATGGACAGGTCCGTTACGCTCCGTGATGAGGTAGTAGTTTTGAAGCAATACATGGATATCCAAAAAGCGCGGTTCACAGACCGTCTCAAACTATATATGAAAATAGACGAATCCTGCCTAAATGTGAAAATTCCCGCGCTAACGTTACAGCCAATTATTGAGAATGCTGTCATCCATGCAATAGAGCCTAGAGAGAATGGAGGGACCATTTGGGTTCGAATTTTAGATGAGAGCGACCGAATAACGATAGAAATTGAAGATGATGGAATGGGAATGTCAGAAGATAAGATTAACCAAATCCTAAATGAACAGGTCGTTCAAACAGAAGGTCATTCTACTGGTATAGGGTTCAGTAACGTCGTCAAGCGCTTGCGTCTTTGGTACAGATATGAGGAAGTGATAGACATTGAAAGTACTTCAGGAAAAGGCACGAAAGTTATACTAAGAATCCAGATGATAAGGGAGTGATTAAAATGGTGAAACTCCTAATCGTTGATGATGAAGAAATCGAAAGGGAAGGGATGCAAGCAATTTTACAGAAGTCCTTTTCGAAACTTGTCATCAAACAAGCAAAAAACGGAGGAATTGCTGTACAAATGGCTGGGGAGTTTAAGCCAGATTTGATTCTGATTGATATTAAAATGCCCGGAATGAGCGGTCTTGAAGCGTTTGAACGAATCATTGTAGATCATCCAAGCATTAAATTTATTATGGTTACGGCTTATGACACGTTTGATTATATGCGCCAGGCGATCCAACTTGGTGCTAAGGATTATTTGCTAAAACCCAGCAAAGCAAGCGATATCGTGGAGACGGTTGGAAAAGTACTAAAGCAGATTGTTGAAGAACAGAAGTCATTTGCTACGAACAGACTCCAACAAGAGTTGTTACAAAGAACGATGTCTATTGTCGAGTCCGACGTAGTAACACAACTGTTATTTGACCATGTTCATGAGGTACATATAGACATGCTGGTCGAATTGCTGGATATTAAGTCGATGGACGAGATGTTTGTAGTAAACGTCTTAATGCCGAAGGGTTCAGAGACCTTTTATTCTGATGTTAAAGAGAAGGTGAGGCAAACGGTAAGCGGATGGGTTGGAGCCTTGCACGGAAACCGATTGCCGATCATTGTGTTCCGAAATCCAGAAAAATCGTTCCGTTCTGAAGCAGTCTATCTCGCACGTGAGATTCTTTCCATACCAAATTTTGATACTAAATCAAATTGGTTTGTCGGGATAGGGAACGTTTGTGGTTCATTGGATCGCGTTAGAAAATCCTATCAAGAATCCTTAATGGCAACTATGGATACAACAGAACCTGTTAAATATCACTTATATGAGGACATGCGAGTCATTGAAGGATTATGCACTGGGTACTCGATTAAACAATTAGAAAAGGAAATTTCTGATCAAAGTCGCCTTGGACAATGGGAGAAAGTTCGTACTCATGTTATGAATCTATTACAGTGTTGCGAGAACGAAGGGATTAGTCTTCTTCAAGCTCAGCAAAGGGTTCTGGAGGTGCTCTGGATTGTATCCAGGGTTTTGAGGGAATTAGGCATAGAAACAGCAACCCCCTTTTATTCCTTTCAAACCCATAATTATCGGCAACTTCAATATGAAACAGATGATTTACTAGACCAGATGAGACAGTGGTATGTGAAGTATTATGAGCTGCTTGAAGCAGACACTATCGAGCAGACAAAACAATATATCATTGAGCATTCTCATGGAGAGATATCCTTAGATGCATTAGGGAAAAGAGTAGGTTTAAGTCCGATTTATATGAGTCGAATGTTCAAAGAGAAGATTGGAGTCAATTATATCGATTTTTTAACCGAATGTCGGATTGAAAAAGCTAAACAACTGATGAGTAGTTCAAATAAGAGTATAAAAGAAATTTCATATGAGGTAGGTTATCATGATCCAAATTATTTTAGTAAAGTGTTTAAGAAACTAACGAATATTTCACCAAAAGAGTTCCAGAAGACGATGCTAGGCAAAAAGGACTGATTGAAATATAGATTTTGAAACTTAGACTTTCAAGGAGGGGAATAAGTAAATGGCCCAGAGATATACCCGTCTAAGTCTGGTTATATTAGTCATATTAAGTCTAGTTTATGTTATTTCAGCGTGCGAAAAAGATAATCAATCCCTGGATACACCTAATGTGTCTGATTTACCGCAGAACGAAGAGTCTAACGTGGCTGAAGCACGAAATATGCAAAAGGTTAAAATAGGTTTCGCAATGGACACCTTAGAGGAGGAGCGTTGGTTAAAGGACAGAGATTTGTTCAAAAAGGCGCTGGAATCTATGGGAGCGGAAGTGGACATTATGGAAGCAAATGGAGATGTTGCTCTCCAAATTTCACAAGCTGAAACTTTAATCAGTAGGGGGGTTGATCTTTTAGTTATCGTACCTTACAATGCCGAGGCTGCAGCGGCCATCGTGGAAAAAGCTCATTCTGCTGGTATTAAGCTCGTGTCCTACGATCGGTTGGTTAAAAACGCCGAAATTGACCTATACATTTCCTTCGACAATGAACGGGTAGGTGAGATGCAAGCCGAGGCAATTACAAAGTTGGTTCCCAAAGGCAAATATGTGTACATCGGGGGAGCTATGACAGACAATAATGCCCATCTGTTAAAAAAGGGTGTTTTTAACGTACTTCAACCGTTTATTGACAGGGGCGACATAACGGTTGTATACGACCAGTGGACGAAGGACTGGGACCCCGAAAATGCTTTTGTGAATATGGAAGCAGCCTTAGAAGCCAATGATAATCAGATAGATGCAGTGATTTCTGCAAATGATGCCACTGCAGGAGGTGTAATTGAGGCACTCGAGGCACTAGGACTAGAAGGGAAAATTCCAGTCGCTGGCCAGGATGCGGAACTTGCAGCAGCACAGCGTATCGTTGAAGGTACACAGACAATGACTGTTTATAAGCCGATTAGTACGCTAACAAAGAAAGCAGCAGAGCTTACAGTCAGTCTTGCAAAGGGTGAGAGTGTAGATGCGGACCGAAAAATTAACAACGGCAAAATAGAAGTGCCTTCCGTTTTACTTACACCGATTCCAGTTGATAAGAGTAATATCGACGAAACGATTATTGCAGACGGTTTCCATTCTCGAGAGGATGTTTATTGAGGGAAACACGGAGCCGGTTCTTATGTTATCACGGTATGTAGGGTGCAGTTTCAGAAGGTCAAACTTCTGTAGGAGGTTGGTCTTGTGTAACAAAGTACCAGCCAAGCCAAGTCCCGTGTAGGCATAATAGTTTTCGTCTGTACGTTCAAAGGTAAATTGTTGTAATTTTCCTAAATTTTTCACCCTCCAAGTGAAAAAGTAATGAAATACTCTTTCATGTTATATCCCTAGTATAACAGGGATTCTACAGAAAATAGAGGGTAGTTTTATAAGATTTATCTCACGGATTCAGGATTAAGCCACAGGCAATCATGACATTTAGTATAGATATGGAAGATCTTAAAGGGAGCTTAAGGGAGGATGTATCATGACCAAACATCGGATTTATACAATGAGTGTCGGAGAAGTGTATCCCCATTATATTACGAAAGCAAAGAAAAAAGGGCGTACAAAAACAGAAGTCGATGAAATCATCCGTTGGTTGACAGGATATAGCCAGGAAGAGTTAGAAGTACAACTGGAAAAACAGACAGACTTTGAGACCTTCTTTGCGGAAGCTCCCATATTGAATCCCGCGCGAGCTTTGATCAAAGGTGTAGTCTGCGGCGTCCGAGTGGAAGATATCGAAGAACCAACGATGCAGGAAATTCGCTATTTGGATAAGCTAATCGATGAGTTGGCAAAGGGAAAAGCGATGGAGAAGATTTTGCGGAAATAATAATTTAAACGAAGAAACACTCATTCCATTATATAGCTTTACTTTTAAGTAATTATTAAATAATTGGTCGATTGTGGAATAAGGTTTATTGAAATGACCACACTTCTTTTATCATACTAGGCACCACAAAAAGCTCTATCAATCAAATGTTTGATTAATAGAGCTTTTCTATTTACAAGACAGATGTTGCTCCTAATCCCTTTTCACTTCCAGCAGCTTTTGTCGTAAATCTTGTTCCATATTTGCGAGCTCATGCTCAGCTTGCCTGCGTTTTGTGCGACCTTCCTCTTGGATTTGCAATGTCTGCTCAAGAGTGGAGAGTAAATTTTCCTGCGTTTTCTTTAAGGTTTCGATATCAACAAGACCGCGTTCATTTAAGCGTGCTGTCTCAATCGTATTGGTTTTCAGCATTTCGGCATTTTTCAATAACAGTTCATTTGTTGACTTCGAAACTTGTTTCTGCGCTTCCACAGCATGACGCTGCCTGATCAGTGTCAACGCAATCGCAACCTGGTTCTTCCAGAGTGGGATTGCCGTCATGATAGAGGATTGTATTTTTTCAACTAACGCCTGATTTGTATTTTGAATTAGGCGGATTTGCGGGGCACTCTGCATCGTGATTTCTCGGCTTAATTTCAGATCATAAAGGCGCTTATCCAAACGGTCCGCAAACTGGATCAGATCATTCACTTCTTGGAACATCATTTGGTCGTTCGCTTCCCCAGCCGTTTTCTTCAGCTCAGGAATAGTTTTCTGATGCAGCTCTTCAAGTTTCATTTCACCGGCTGCAATATACACGTTCAGGGCATGGAAATACTCCTTATTGCTTTCATAATGCTTTTCAAGCATACCCATATCAGATAAAAGAACATTCTTGCTTCGATCTAATTTCACACTGATTCGGTCGATCTGCGCATCTGTTTTCTGATATCTGGACAGCACCTCTTGGATAGACCCGGAAAACCGCCCAAACATCCGTGCGAAGAAGGATGCTTTCTCAGGCTTCAACTCATCAGGGTTCACTTCATTAAATTTCTTCATTAAATCCCTAATTATTTCCCCGACCTCGCCAATATCCTTCTTCTGAACATGCTCAAGCATTGTATTTGAGAAGGATAATAGCTTTGTCTGTGCCGGTGTACCGTAGGAAATCATGGCCTGGTGGTTTTTTGGATCAATCTGCTCGGCCAGCTGATAAGCCTTGGCTCTGTCCTCTTCCGGAATCACATCAATCAGTCTGACAGTTTTTTCATCCTGTAGCAGTATGCCAGTCATTTTTTGCGGTTCATCGAACGGATGGGTCAGCAGGTCATCCACTAAAGTGGAATTTATTGTGTTTCTAGACGAGGATGGATTGTTTTCTTTCATTTTAACCTCCTGCTCTCATCATGATTTCGTGAATCCTTCATCCCCTTCATCGAGTGCTTGGCAACATCCATTTCAAAATGAAGCTGGTCAATATCCCCCGAAATCATCTGATGTAAATCCTTTTCTACCTGAACAGTCAGCTCATCCAGCATCCGGCGAGTTTCAATAAGGGACAAATCTAGCTCCCGGTTTTTTACGGGCTGTGCCGCTAAGAAAACATATTTCTCTGCCAGCTCAACAGCTGAATCCAGATGAGAAAAATAAAACCGTTCTGCCAGGTAAAATCGCTTCGGCTCCTTTTTTGTTAGCATGTAGATTTTTCTTGTTACCCTCATAAACCATACTCTTTGTTTCAAAGAAGGGATATGCCGAATGGAGAAAAGCGCTTTATGCAAACGAGAGATCTTCGTTTTGGCTTCATCTAGATTTTTCTTGATGTATTGATACTCTCTTCTTGTCAGACCGTGTCTTTTTAAAAAACGATGCTTCAAAACAGCTCCGCTCGCCCAAAACACGAGTAGCCCAGCTCCCGTGCCAATCGCTCCAGATAAAAGAAAGCTCTGATCGAAGCCAAAAATACTCACCAGCCAAACTATGCCAGATACAGGGATCGCAATCAAACCTCGGACAACAAAAGCTAAAAACGGATTCATCCCAATCGACTCCTGACTTTAGACCTCTAATTATATACGGTTCAAACAAAACCATGGTTTCAGTTTTGTGCGGGAATAAAAACTCTTCTTCTATACTAAGATACACGATAAGTATACCCAGCTCCATAGGCTGCGAACGTAAAGGGTACTAAGACTTGAGGCGTATTTTGGGTAAAAGGTAACATGGGTCGGGTGCCTCAAACGGAATTCCAGATTAACAAGCTCGGATCGGATAGAGATGATGACCAATTAACTAGAAGGATAATGAATAAGAACACCGTATATTAGATATAGGTAATGACAATGCAGGGGAAGGAGATTGACATGGGGAGTCTGCAAGCTGGATATGGTCTAGACCGTAATGGATTTATTGTAAGTGATGTTGGCTTAGATAAGATTGATAATGCTTTTTTACCTTGCATACGAGAGTCTGTCGAAAATCTAATAAAGTTGTTTCCACATCAATTACACAGCGTCTATGTGTACGGTAGCGTAGCCAGAGGTGAAGCTGTAGTACTTAAGTCAGACCTCGATCTTCTCGCTATGTTCAATAGCAAGCTGAGTCCAGATGAGTCGGAAAAAATAAAGAACCTAACTAGAAAATTATCTCAAAATTATAGCTTTCTAGTTCGTGATGTTGGCATAGCTGTTGCACATTACGACTATGTGGTTGATCCAGCGAATTACTACGAACAGGCATTTCTTAAGGAACTCTGTGTTTGTGTGCACGGAAAGGATCTTCGAGAACAATTCGGTCCGTACAAACTCACATCGGAGATAGCGATCAGTTTTAATGGAGATATTCACGAAGTACTTGCTCGAATAATAAGCCGGTTAGAAGCAGCTTCCAAAGAGGAGTTCAAGACAATTTCACAAAACTTTGCTCGTAAGCTCATCCGAACATTCTATTCTATGGTGATGGTACGATCTCAGATTTGGTCGACACGACTTCACGAACAGTCCGAGGTCATTATCCACTATTTTCACGATAAGGAACCTATTATTCGCACCTTGCAGAAATGGATAGAGGTGCCACCGACCAACCGGGAAGCCGTACTAGAGCTCTTCAAGAGGGAGGGTAGGTGGGCTAGTGATAACTTTGAGCGTGAAGCCCGTGTTTCTTCTTGAACATATTCAAAGTCATGTTGATGTGATTGGATGGTGTACACATTGCGTGAGGACTTATTTATCCAAAGCACAAGTGGCGTAATAAAGAGTTTAATTTATATATACTTAAACCATTATGAGCAAAAACAATAAGGGGGAAACTAACATGTCAAATAGGAATAAAATCAGCAATAAAAAGGAGTTGTCACTAGAACAACGTGAAGGATTACTCACAGCATTGAAAGCCCGTTTTGAGAAAAACATGAACCGCCATATAGGTCTTGAATGGGCTAAAGTCCAAGCAAAGCTGTATGCTAATGCTGAAAAACTGTGGTCGCTTAATGAAATGGAAATAACTGGCGGTGAGCCAGATGTTGTTGGACATGACGAAAAGAAGGACGAATACATTTTTTATGATTGTTCAGCGGAAAGTCCTAAAGGTCGCAGAAGTGTTTGTTACGACCGTGACGCACTAGAGTCAAGGAAAAAACATAAACCAGAAAATAACGCTATTGATATGGCAACTGCCATGGGCATTGAACTTTTAACGGAAGAACAATATCAAGCGTTGCAGAAGCTTGGAAATTTCGATATGAAAACGTCGAGCTGGGTGCAAACACCCTCTGATATTAGAGAACTCGGCGGTGCCCTTTTTTGCGATTGTCGTTTTGGTCACGTCTTCGTGTACCACAATGGAGCAGAATCTTACTATGCGGCTAGGGGTTTCCGTGGCTCGCTAAGGGTTTAAATTTTGCACAGGTAGCTAAATTTGAATTTGAGAACGGATCACCCCTAGGGAAAGGACTCGGGAGTAAAGGGTTGAAAAATGTATGCAGCAAACTCTCGATGGAAAGGGATTAAATGATCAGTAAATTCGATGAGAAAAGAAATTAATCAAACTAGGTTTTACATGTAAGGTTTTCCTAATTTAATGAATGTAGCTATTATCTATTTGATTTGGTTCTTAAATAAAGATACACTTTTCTATATTAGATTTTGAGCAGGTGCCAAGGATGAATAATAGGCAAAAGGAATTATTGAGAATGTTGCTCGTTCATGAGGAAGGGGCATTGCAGATAAAGGATTTGTCGGAGGAGTTGGATTGTGCTGAGAAAACGGTACGGAATGACTTAGACCGACTTGCGGAATTTTTGCTTGATTACGAAAGTGCTAGTCTAGTCCGTAAGCCTGGGATTGGAATCTCGGTTGAAATCAGTGACGAAGAAAGACAGGACATCTTACATAATTTGCATACAAATGAACCCAAAACGATAGAAGAGCGATTGTTTGAAATGGCCTTTCAACTACTAACAAGTCAAAAGCCCATTACGCTACAGTATTGGGCAGATCGTTACTATGCACCAAAGGCGTCGATAAAAAAAGACATCGAGACCATTATGAAGTGGCTTCAGCGGTATGATCTTGAACTTGTATCGAAGCAACGGATCGGAAATGTGATTCAAGGGTCAGAGTTGAAGAAGCGCAATGCATTGGCGCATCTTCCTGAGTTGATTTCAGCTTTTTCAAACGAAAAGAATGTGGTGTTGGATTTATTTTTACCGTATGAGATATCGGCTGTGCTAAAGGCACTTAAGAAGATACAGGCAAACTATGAGATTGCGTTTACGGATGATGCTTTAGAAAGCTTGCTTGTCCATGCATTAATCATGGTCAAACGAACAAGGCAAAACTCTCCTGTTTTTGTCCCAATGTCCGAGAAGAAAGCCGTGCTGAAACGGAAGGAATACGAGTATGCGAGCTGGTTCCTTCATCAGCTAGAAGCTACTTTCCGGCTTACGTTCCCAGAAGAGGAGAAGGTTTATTTTACTTGGCATCTCATAAGCAGTAAGAGGATGGAGGAAGACGCGGAGAAGGTTTTCCATCCCGATAAAAAAGATGCAGAGATATTGAGCACGCTTATTCACAAAATGGGGAAATTGACTTTGTTTCCGTTTGAAGAGGATACGATTTTAACTAAAGGTCTTGCGGTACATATGCATTCTGTTATGAATCGGATCAAATACGGGTTTCCGATTACCAACTCGCTTCTGATGGACATTAAGCGCATGTACCCTTATATGTTTAGCATGGTGATCTTAACCTTGGAAGAAATCAATCATACGTTTGCTATCGAGATTCCAGAAGATGAAGCGGCCTATATTGTTCTTCACTTTCAGGCCTCGATTGAACGGTTGGAAAGAAAGAGAGAGGTTGAGAAAAAGCAAGCGTTAATAGTGTGCCATATGGGAATTGGGATGTCTCATTTATTAGAAGCGAAAATTGAACAGCAGTATCAAGAGATTGAAATCGTAGCTTGCGTTGGCAAAGCGGAAGTAGACGCTTATTTGAATCAGCATCCTGTTGACTTCATTATCTCAACGCTCCCCCTTGAAAAAGCAAAGACCGAATCTATTGTGATCTCGCCACTCTTTGGTCAAGAGGATAAGAAAAGGATGAGTCAGTTTGTCGAGCGATTACAAGTGAAAAACACGGAACTTCAGGGAAAACGTTCACTTTCCCCATTCTTGACGGAGGAACTCGTGTTTTTGGATGTTGAAAAAGAGCACCGGTATGAAGTTGTCGAAATGTTGGCGATGTCTCTATACGAAAAAGGTTATGTTCGAAAAGAGTTCATCCACAGCTCGGTCAACCGTGAGCGAAAATCAGCAACCGCAATTGGCGGGGGGCTAGCGATTCCACACGGCGATCCATCACTGATTACCAAACCTGTATTGGCTGTTGCGATTATGAAAAAGCCAGTCGAGTGGGGCAGCGAATGGGTGTCCCTTGTCTTTATGCTTGCACTGTCTAAAGAAAATCAAGGAGAGCTTCGCGGAATGATTGGGAAAATTGCTTCGCTAAGTGAGTCGCCACTGGTGGTAAAGGAATTGATCGAAGCTAGGGATTATCAGGAGTTTATACGGATTCTTGAAGAGCAATAGTCGTGATGGGCAGTGGAGAAAGAATCTCTACTGCCTTTTTTGATGCGTATCAACCAGACAAGGCAGTTCATTGTGAATGGTGGAAGGGGAAAGGACTACACTTTCCCTATTAAATCATTCCAATATGTCTAATAAAACAATAATTACCACAAGTTCCGGTAAAAATAAAGAAAAATAACGGGACAAAAAGCATTTATTATATAGGTAAGCGATTACAAAATAATTTTGTAGGTAGGAGGAACTAACATGGCGAAGATATTAGCTGTTACTGCTTGTCCTGTTGGTATTGCTCATACGTATATGGCTGCCGAGAATTTACAAAAGGCAGGCGAGGCGTTGGGCGTCGATATAAAGGTAGAGACACAAGGTTCAATCGGTGTCGAGAATGCATTAACGGAGCAAGATATTGCCAAAGCCGATGGCATTATCATTGCGGCGGATAAAGAGGTACCAAAGGAGCGTTTTGCTGGTAAAAAGGTCATCATTACCGGTGTTCAGGACGGTGTGCACAAGTCGGAGGAACTGATAAAAAAGGTTTTAAGTGGTGATGCCCCAGTTTACAAGCCGGAGATGGCAGCTGCTAGTAAATCAAATGGCCAAGCAAAAAAAGAGAACCCAATTTATAAGCACTTAATGAGTGGGGTTTCCTACATGGTTCCATTCATTGTCGTTGGGGGATTGTTAATTGCGCTTGCGTTAACACTTGGAGGTGAGCAAACGCCTGGCGGAATTGTGATTCCAGAGGATTCGATTTGGAAGCAGATTGAGAGCCTTGGTGGCACAGCGTTCATGTTCATGGTTCCCATTTTGGCTGGTTTTATTGCCGTTAGTATTGCTGACCGTCCGGGACTCGTTCCGGGGATGATCGGTGGGTACATTGCAGCGAATGGTAGTTTTTATGGAAGTGAAGCCGGTGCCGGATTTATCGGCGGGATTATTGCCGGTTTCTTAGCAGGTTATGTGGCGCTGGCGATTAAAAAAATCAAAGTGCCAAAAGCCGTTCTACCGGTTATGCCAATAATTTTCATTCCGATTCTTTCTTCCATCATTGTAGGGTTATTGTTTATTTATGTTATCGGTGCACCAGTTGCGCAAGTTTTTGATTCATTGACAACATGGTTAGCTAGTATGCAAGGTGGAAGTTCGATTTTACTTGCCATTATTCTCGGTGGAATGATTGCGGTTGATATGGGTGGTCCATTTAACAAGGTTGCGTTCTTATTCGGTTCTGCGATGATAGCAGAAGGTAATTATGGAATCATGGGACCAATTGCAGTTGCGATCTGTATTCCGCCGATTGGGTTAGGTCTTGCAACATTTATCAACAAGCGTAAATTCCGTCCAACGGAAAGAGAAGCTGGTAAAGCCTCGTTCACAATGGGTCTTTTCGGGATTACTGAAGGGGCGATTCCATTCGCTGCACAGGATCCGCTTCGCGTAATTCCAAGTATCGTTGTTGGTTCAATGGTCGGTTCAGTCATCGCGATGCTATCCGGTGTTGGGGATAGAGTGGCGCACGGTGGTCCAATTGTTGCAGTACTAGGTGCAGTTGACAACGTGATTATGTTCTTTGTTGCTGTCATCGTTGGTGTGATTGTAACAGCGCTTATGGTTACAATGCTTAAGAAGAATGTGGAAGGTGAACCAGCTGTTGCAGTTGCCGATGGATCTGGAGTGGTGGCGACGGAACCAGTACGTGGGCAAAAGGTTGAAAAGACAGAAGTTCCTGCTTCCAATGTAGAAGTCAAGAAATTAACCGATATTACGAGTGAATATTTAATTGAAACGGATTTAGCAGGTACAACTCGTGACGATGTCATCGATGAGTTGATTAGCAAGTTTGATGCGAGTGGTGTATTGAGCTCAAAAGAAGAGTTTAAACAAGCGATTTTAAATCGTGAAGAACAAAGCTCGACTGGGCTTGGAATGAATATCGCCATTCCGCACGGGAAATCACCTGCTGTGAAACATCCAGCGGTTGCTTTCGGAATCAAACGTGATGGTGTTGACTGGAAGAGCCTAGACGGTACAGATGCGAAATTAATCTTCATGATTGCCGTTCCTGAAAAAGCAGCAGGTGATGCTCATTTGAACATTTTACAAATGCTGTCTCGTAAATTGATGGATGAGGATTTCAGAGAGCAATTATTGAAAACCACTTCCAAAGCAGAAGCGTATAAATTACTTGAAGATATTCAGTAAAATAAGCATGTCGAAAAGAGAGCGGGGAAGTTTGCTCTCTTTTTGGCTATCACTGAGTCCCTTACTGGAAATAAGGCTTCTGTATTCAAAGAGGGTAAGAAAAAGCAGGTATAGGTAAACATAGAAAGCATGATAAGAGCTTTTAGTCATTTTGAAACCTACACTAACATAAAACCTATTTGGAGGATTACGATGTACAAAAATGAACCGATTTTTTTACAACCCGTTTTACAAGAAAGAATTTGGGGCGGGAAGAAATTACATACCGAGTTTCAATATGATATCCCTTCAGAGAAAACAGGCGAGGCTTGGGTGATCTCCGCACATCCGAATGGGCCAAGCATAATACAAAATGGACCTCTTGAGGGGAAAACACTGGAAGAAGTTTGGAAGGGGAAGGGGGAGCTTTTTAATAAACGACCTGATAATGATGGTGAGTATCCATTGCTTGTGAAAATATTAGATGCAGCGGATGACTTGTCCGTTCAAGTACATCCGGATGATCAATTTGCTCGTGAAGTCGAGGGCGTCCCGTACGGTAAAACGGAATGTTGGTATGTGGTTAGCGCAGAAGAAGGTGCTGAGCTGGTGTTGGGTCATCATGCCAAAACACAGGAAGAATTAGCACAAATGGTTGACCAAGGTGAATGGGATAAGCTGCTCAGACGTGTGAAGGTGAAGGCAGGCGACTTTGTTTATGTCCCAAGCGGCACCATTCATGCGATCGGCAAGGGAATCGTCATCCTAGAAACACAGCAAAGTTCCGATATTACCTACCGTGTCTATGATTATGACCGTACAGACGCAGCAGGAAACACACGTGAATTACACTTGGAACGCTCGATTCAGGTCACAACCGTTCCCCATCAGGATGCCGCAGTCGATCAAACTGAAACCATTTATGGAGATTTGGTCGCAAAAACCCTGGTCGAGGAGCACTATTTTACGGTATACCACTGGGCATTGAATGGGAAGGCTTCACTCGAATTGACACATGACTTTTTACAAGTGAGCGTTCTAGAAGGCGAGGCTACTTTCACGATCGAGGACCAAACTTTCAAAGTCAAAAAAGGAACCCACTTCATCGTGCCAAATGGAATTCGGGAATACAGCTTGGACGGTCAAGCAGAATTTATTGTGTCGCATGTTTAGGTACGGTGCCAATCACTTTGTCGAATAATCTTTATTTAAAGTCAAATGATTTCCTTCTTGTGCGAATCATACACATCTCGTTGCAAGGGATCCACACAGACGAAGGCCGTTATGTCATAGTAGAAGCACACCAGTACTTCACCCTCCTGTGGTATAACTGATCGTGATATGATTAGGAAAAGTATAAGCTGAAAGGAATGATTCGCTTGACCATTCCGAATGAAAAAGAGAAATACTCCTATGCTGATTATCTTACCTGGGATACTGGCGAAAGATTTGAGTTAATCAATGGAGAACTATTCAATATGTCACCTGCTCCTTCACGCAGACACCAACAGGTTCTTAGGGAGTTATCTACAGCTTTTTCTGTTTTTCTGCGAGACAAAGAATGCGAAGTATTTTTCGCCCCCTTTGATGTACGCCTATTAGCAGAAAACAAAGAGGATGGTGCTATAGATAATGTTGTTCAGCCCGATTTGTCAATTGTGTGTGATCAAAACAAGCTGGATGACAAAGGCTGTAATGGAACACCGGATATGATCATTGAAGTCCTCTCACCATCATCAGTTAAGTTAGATCGCTGGCAGAAATATCAGCTTTACGAAAAAGCAGGGGTAAAAGAGTATTGGCTCGTTGATCCGGTTAACGAATCTGTAGAAGTTCACCTTCTATGCGAGGGGTATTATACATTTCAAGGAGTCTTTACAAAAGAGGATACGATTTCCGTTCAAGTTTTAACTGGAATGGAATTAGCTTTGCATCAAATATTTGCTTAAGAAAGATTTGTGAAAATCACAGGCGTCACATAGTTAAAAGAGAGGGGATTTCATTTTATTGAACTCCCTTCTCTTTTTTTGGCAAACGTAAAGCAATCCTTATAGAGTTAAGCCTCCGTCAAAGCTGGAAAGTAGATTAGATGCCTCTTACGTTACAATACTTTTCAATAAGTTCTTCAATTTGTTTCGGCTCAGGGTACTTTCCTGAAAAAGAGAACGTCACCTCTTCAACAAAAGTGCCCTTATTATATACATGAATCGCGCCATTTTGCTCAATCACACTGTACTCCGGTTCAAATACATACCCGTTTCGTTCAATTGCTCCCATTTATATATAAACCCCCTTCTCCTGATGTAACTACTCGTTAGTATTTGACTCAGGGGACATTAAAAATTCAACGGTGTTGGAAACCCGATATTCAAAGTCATGAGGTTTAGAGGCTGAAACCTAATCGAAATTTGTACGTAAAAACATTAAAGAGTAGGGTTTCCAACATACAGTGAGTAGTTAAAACAACAGTGAGGTACGCAGGTGTTTAGTACGTGATTGCCGAATGATGTTAATAGACATTTAGCGTTCTTGAGTGTATGTAGGAGGCAAGCTGTACTGTGTAGTTTAAAGGAGGGAACACTTTGTCCAATTCATGGGCGCGTCCCAAGATCAACATACCCAAGACAAAGAGTGAATGGGTGTGGGACATCATTGGCTATTCTTTTTACATAGGATCGATTATTTTCTTGCTTGCTGTGTGGAATAGGATTCCTGAAGAGGTACCGGCACATTATAATGCTCTCGGTGAAGTAGATCGTTGGGGGGCAAAATCGGAACTGTTCATCTTACCAGGTGTAGGTGTGTTTATGATCATCCTCATGCAAGTGTTTGAGAAATTCCCAGAAACACACAATTATCCGAAACGATTTAATGAATCAAACGCGGCACAGTTTTATTTAGAGAGCCGTAAACTTCTTAATAAGCTCAAAAATATATGTCTTATGATCTTTGCAATTATCTTATCCGAATCTATTCTCATAGCTTTAGGTTCAGGAATTGGATTGAGTAACTGGTTTTTACCGATCACGATTATTGGGACGGGTATTCCTGTTGTATTCGGAATACTGAGACAAAGAAAGATTCACTAACAGGGAAATTTAAGGGGGATATTCCATGACAAAGATAGCGATCATCTCAGATATTCACGGCAATAAAACTGCACTAGAAGCAGTCTTAAACGATATACGCTCCCGCCATATCGAAAGAATTTTTTGCCTAGGAGATTTAATCGGGAAAGGTCCTCAAGGTACAGAGTGTATAGACATCGTGCAAAAGAACTGTGAACAAGTGATTCGAGGGAACTGGGATGTGTTTATACAGGAACCCGCTGACAATGATTTTATCCAATGGTTTAGGGATCGATTAACGGATGCTGATTATCAGTATTTGAAGTCGCTGCCTTTCCACATTGATTTGGAGTTAAATGGACAACTAGTTAGATTCTTTCATGCCTCACCAAGAAGCGAGTTTGAACGAATTTTGCCGAGTCATCCTATAGAGAAGCGGTTATCTATGTTTGAAAATAGCGAGGCGCTGAACATGAACGCTCCTAGTAGGCAGCCTGATATTGTATTTTACGGGGATATACACGCAACGTATTTACATACTTACAAGAGCGGGATTCTGTGTAACGTAGGAAGTGTGGGGAATGCACTCGATTTAACGACAGCATCCTATGCAATTCTTGATGGGTCACACTCTACGAATGCGATTCAATTTGTGAGGGTTGAGTATGACCGGGAGGCGGAGTTGGCGATTGCTGAAGAGCTGGGGTTGCCGGCGCTAGATAAGTACTATGATGAGATTATGTTAGGGAAATATCGTAATGCAAAATCATAAGTAATAGAAATGGAGGAGGGGAATCCTGTGAACAAAGTTCGATGGGGAGTGTTAAGCACAGCTAATATCGCTAGAAAAGCGTTGATTCCTGCCATGATGCAGGCGGTAAATGCTGAGGTGGTTGCGATTGCGAGTTCTAGTGTTGCGAAAAGAGAGGAAATAGCACGCGAATTTTCTATACCAAAACAATACAACGAGTACGAAGCTCTTTTAAAGGATCCAGAGGTGGATGCTGTGTACATCCCACTTCCGAACTCGTTACATAAGGAGTGGGTGATGAAAGCCGCTCGTGCGAAAAAGCATGTACTATGTGAGAAGCCTGCCGCTTTGACGGTCGAAGACTTTGATGAAATGGTGCTTGCATGTGAACAAAATGGTGTTCTATTCATGGAAGCGTTCATGTACCAATTTCATCCGCAGCATTCTAAGGTAAAAGAGTGGATTCAAGCAGGCGAAATTGGTGAGGTCAAGTGTGTAAACGCCAGCTTCACCTTTGATATAAAAGGAAATGCGAACAACATACGCATGCAAAAATCACTAGGTGGCGGGTCGCTTTGGGATGTAGGTAGCTATTGTGTTCATGTTATTCGAAATCTACTTGATTCTGAGGCAAGTGAGATTTACGTTCAAGGAAACGTGCCAGCAGAGTTTGGGGTGGATGTACAGGCGTTAGGTACGATGAAAATGGCAAACGGTGTGCAGGCGCAATTCCATTCAAGCTTTGAACTCCCATTCCATGAAACGTATACGGTATTTGGTACAGAAGGGAAAATCACAGTCCCTCATGCTTTCCGCTCGGATCGTTTTGAAGGAGGGAAAGTGTCTGTGACGCTGGAAAAAAGCGATGGGGAAACGATAACTGAACAGTTGAGTGGTAATCAGTATGAGTTAGAGGTTGGGCATTTTTCAGAGTGCATCCTGGAGGGGAAATTCCCGTCTTATACTGTTGAGAATACGAGGCAAAATATCGCCACGATACGAGCGGGATATGAATCATTAGCTCGGCACGCACCGGTGAAGTTGCGGTGACATAGTTTAGCCAAGCACTACAAGACTCAATATAGGTGTGATGAAGTCTCCACACAACACAAAAGACGCTATCTTATGATAGCGTCTTTTAAACTACGAACATATGTTCTTTATGTGGAGCATCCAAAGTAAACATGGTATTTGCCCGATATCCATACTATTAGTCTAAAACAAACAAAAATATAAGTCTATACTTAATTTTCAAAAAGATCTACCATGAGGATACCTGGCCGGGATATTGCGGTAAACATTCGATGGTGTACACGAATGGTTCCTAGAGAAGAGGGGTTCTTTGAAGTTACGTGTGTGGGATGTTAATTTGAAGATTCGACTAACGGGTGAAGCGTTATTTAATTTATTATTTTGGATGTACTTTCCTTTCATTACGGTTTATTTTAGCGCAGCATTAGGCAATCAAATCGCTGGTCTGCTGATGACTATCCCACCCCTCGTAGGGATATTTGGGAGCATGGTTGGCGGAGGTTTAGCGGATCGATTAGGTCGCCGTCCTGTCATGTTGTTAGGTGCTGCCCTTCAGACGATCATGTTTGGAGTGTTCGCGATGTCCACTTCTCATTGGATTGATTATTTCGCGTTTATTGGGATTGGATTAGGAGGGGCACTTTACAAACCAGCTAGCGATGCGATGGTAGCTGATCTTGTACCTGATGAGGATAGAAAGCAAGTATTCGCCACTTTTGTTACAGCCAAAAACATTGGAGCTGTATTGGGACCTGCATTAGGCGCTATTTTTTTCTTTCATTACCGAAGCGAGCTATTATGGACCTGTACGATCGTTATGCTAGCCTATTCCATTGCTATATTTATAAAAGTTCACGAAACAGTGCCAATACCCACTAAAAAGCCGGCTCGCTTACACGCAATGACATTCTCTGTTAAAGAACAGTGGAAAGGCTATGGCATCATCTTTCGTGATAAGGTCTTTGTCCTCTATATTTTAGCGGGGGTCTTTTCGATCGTCACGATTATGCAGTTGGATCTGTATTTGGCAGTATATATAACGAATTACGTTCCTGCCCAACCACTGTTCACTTGGAATGATTGGTCATACATGCTGACTAGTACAGAGGTTTTGGGCTGGGTGTTGGGATTAAACGGGCTATTGTTTGTTCTGTTCGTCCTACCTATCACAAAGTGGTTAAAAAGCTGGAGAGATCGAGACGTGTTTATTCTTTCATCGGTCTTGGCTGGATTGGGGATGTTTGCAGTTGGATTCACAACAAACATTTGGTTACTGTTTTTCTTCACAATTATATTTACGTTTGGAGAAATCGTGCGTGCCCCGGTGCTAAACAATTTTGTAAGCTACTATGCTCCTGTGAACGCTAGAGGACAATACATGGGAGCCTCAAATCTACAATTCACGATTGGAAGATTCTTAGCCCCACTGACCGTTTTTCTATCAGCATGGGTACCTCCATTGGAGATATTTAGTATGATATTAGTCTGTGCGTTAATAAGTATAATTCTTTACATGAAACTATTTAAAATTTATGTGCAGCGGGACAAGGGGGTAGGTTCGTTGTCCCAGTAACAGACGGATGGGACAATGAACCTGTCCCTATGCCTTGTTTGTAGCAAATTCATTCGAAGGGTGATTTTCGAACGAATCCCCTTTTTTCCCAAAGGATCACGGGGAATGCTCTTCTGGAGGATAGACAGTCAAACATATAAAACTAGCCTATCCAACGAAGATATTACAAGCAGATTACTCAAGCTCGACAGCATTACTTCTCTCGAATGGATCGTACTAATTTGTTTGATGAGAGAAGTAAAGAAGGCTGGGTATCAAGAAGCTATCGGTTCCAGTCTTATTAAGGATATAAGGGAAGAGCTTACATAAGATGGCAGTAATCAATAAGGAACGGGAGGTGACAGGCCCACATGATCAGTCTTGCAAAGCTTTAATAAGCTACTTTTAAAGGAGCTGATGAAAATGACAGGGAATATTATTATAAAAAAATTATCATTTAGGTACTTATCAATGGTTAAGCCTCTTTTTGAAAATGTAAATATTAACATTAATGAAAGTTGGAAGTTGGGACTTGTCGGTAGAAATGGTAGAGGAAAAACAACCTTTTTAAAAATCCTTTTAAACCAGCTGGAGTATGAAGGTACTCTACAATCAACTTTAGACTTCAAATACTTCCCATTATATCCGGGTACTCATGAAGATTTAACTGCGCAGGAAGTGCTACTGAAACAAAATCCGTATATAGAAACTTGGCAAATTGAACGTGAGTTAACGTATATGGATTTACCGCTCGATGTATTAGGTAAGAAATTTAATGTATTGAGCGGCGGCGAACAAACAAAATTGTTACTTATTGAGCTATTTTTAAATGAAAATTCATTTCCTTTGATCGATGAACCGACGAATAATTTAGATTTGCACGGCAGGCAAATCGTTGGTCAATATTTAAATAATAAAAAAGGATTTATTGTCATCAGCCATGATGAGTACTTTTTAAATCAGTTTGTTGATCATGTCCTGGCCATCAATAAAGAGAATATTGACCTCATTACTGGAAATATTGATACCTGGAAATATGAAAAAGCAAATGCAGATATGCTGTCTGAAGAAAGAAATTCCAATCTAAAAGCTGAGATTAAACGATTGAATGAAGTCTCAAGACAAGTGGGTAGTTGGGGGATAAAAAGGGAAAATAGTACGAAGGATGCTGCGGAAAGACGCTTAGCAGCGAAACAGATGAAAAGATCTAAAGCAATTAAAAAAAGAACAGAAGAGATGATTGAAGAAAAGCAAAGTCTTATTAATAATATCGAAAATGTTTCTGATCTTAAAATGATTGTTGAACAGCCTAGAAAACAGGTTTTGTTCTTTCGTGATTTTTCAATTTTAAGAGACGGGATACCTCTTTTTAAACCAATCAATGTGGATGTATATCCAACTGATCGATTCTTTATTGAAGGGAAAAATGGTGTCGGTAAATCTACTTTATTAAATTTTATACTTGGGAAAGAGCAGTTAGAAACGATTGGTGAATACAGAATTCAACTACCTGAACATCTATCGATTCTGAGTCAAAAAAATCAAGAGGACGCAGACTATTCTTCATTTATCAAACAATTATCTTCGAAAGAAAAAGAAGAATATTGGCATCTGTTACATCAACTAGGTACCCAGCGATCCAGTTTTTCGGATAAATCAAGTAAAGATTGGAGCTCTGGTGAACAGAAAAAAGTATTTTTAGCTGATGCACTACTAGGAAATAACGAGTTATTTATTTGGGACGAGGTAACCAATTACCTAGATATTATGGTTATTAACCAGCTGATTGATGCCATCAAGAAAAATGAGCCAACCATGATTGGTGTTGATCATAATGAATATTTCGTTAATGCAATAGCTACTAAAAAGATAGAATTAACAACTTCTTTTTGAATATTTTAATAACCGTTTAGGGTTGCCTCCAGTAAAAGTGCACATCCTTTCGCCCCCTATTAATTAGAAGGAAAAAGATATGTGTGGAATTGTGGTTGTACTTTGGGAATATAGATACGAAGGAAATTTTACTAAAGGACTTGAAAAGCTAGAATACCGGGGATACGACTCAGCAGGGATTGCCGTTCAAGAAATGCATTGGGTGTTCAGGTTTTTAAGGAAAAGGGTCAAATCGCCAATTTACGTGCGAGTGTCGATGGTTCAGTTTTCGGGAAGTGACGGAACCATCTGATTTATACTGTTGAGAATACGAGGAGAAATATTGCCACGCTACAAGCGGGATGCGAATCATTAGCTCGGTACGCCCCGGTTATTTTTTCTATATTTAAAACTTGAAAGTTATGCAACAACCTATTTGCAATTCTACGGAAAAGATAGATTATATGAGTCGGTAAATAACTTCATTAGAACTATTGTTTGACAAAAATTTAAGGAGAGATAAACAATGAATCTAGGCACTCCAATAGCCATAGGAAATACAGCAAAAATCTATCTTCACGAGAACAGGATTGTCAAAGTATTTAACGACTATTTGCCGGATACGGAATCTTCATATGAAGCAGATAAGCAAAAATATGCCTATTCGTTTGGACTTTCTGTACCTAAAATATTGGATGTCACGAAAATAGACGGAAAACAAGCTATAATAATGGAATATATTAAGGGTAAAACAATAGGTGATATACTATCCGAAAACATGGAACAAGCGGAATATTACATGAATATTTCCGTTGATATACAACAAAGGATCCATATGATTGCTGCTGATACTCTTGAACCCATGTCTGGAAAATTAAGCCGGCAAATTGAATCAGCCCATAATTTAGATAAAAGACATAAGTCTGCTTTAATAAAAAGATTGGATAAGATGACTTTTGAGAAAAGGCTCTGTCATGGAGATTACCATTTGTACAACTTAATTCTGTCAGATGATAACAACAAGGTGACAATAATAGATTGGATTGACTCCAGTGCAGGAGATATACGTGCCGACGTATATCGCACGTATCTTTTGTATTCACAGTTTTCGGTTGAATTAGCCGATATGTATTTGCATCTTTACTCTAAGAAAAGCGGTTTGTCGAAAGGTGAAATTTTCCAATGGGCTCCGATCATTGCCGGGGCGAGATTGTCTGAAAGTGTAGTATCAGAAAAATCGGAACACCTTATGGAGATAGTAAATTATTACTGTCCCTTATAACGATCGATTGAGTGCTAATGGAAAAATTATTAACTAAATATACAAGGAGGGCCGAAATGGGAATTAGAAACTCTGCAAAAGCAATTATAATAAATAGCGGCAAGGTTTTACTGACAAAGAATCAAGATAAAGAAGGGTATTTTTATCTTTGTCCTGGTGGTGGTCAAGAACACGGTGAAACACTACATGATACCTTAAAAAGAGAGTGTATCGAAGAGGTTGGATACCAAATAGAAATCGGGGAACTCCTACACATACGAGAGTATATAGGAAAGAATCACGAGTATACAGCTTTTGACTTTAATGTTCATCAAGTTGAATATTACTTTGTTTGTGAATTGAAAGATGAAAACAACTATATAGAACCTAATACCCCTGATAGTCATCAGGTAGGGATAGAATGGGTACATATTGACCATTTATTGCAATACAGGTTATATCCGAAAGAGATAAGAAGATATATAGTTAAATTTGTTAACAATGAAAAGTCTCCCGTGTATCTGGGGGATGTTAATTAGAGGCAATTGATTTCGTATTCAAGGAGTGAGAGTTTAAGAGGGGTTGATATGAGTGATTGAAGAGTTGCGAAATAAGATAGATAAATTGTCAGGTAGTGAAGCAAAGTCATTGTTATTAAACACGGCGGTATGGTTACAAACCATACTAGAGTCAAATAACTCCCAAGAACAAAAAGACGAAGAGTTGAAGGCTCTTTACGAGAAAGTGGCTAACTACTCTCAAATAAAAAACGACATACAAAGAAAAAGGAATTATCATACAATACATATTGTTTGTGGTGAATCACCAGCTGGATCATTAATGGTGGGACTGGAACATGGTCATCGAGTGATAGGATTTCCCGATTTCTTTGCAGTAGGACCAGTTAGGGAGCTTCATATGGAAGAAGGACTTCAGAATCGTTACGCATGGTTAAAGGATCATATTAATATTCCTATGGATTTCATAGAAAAAGAATATGAGATTCGGTTTCGCAATACGCTTGAGCAATTACGAGAAATTCCTGAAAATGTCCCTATTGTTCTTTGGACTGCTGAAAATGCAAGCGAGCAGGTAGGAATTAGGTTCTTTCTTCACTTTTTACAGGAAAAAACTAACGAGGTTTTTCTAATTAATACTTCTTTAGCTTTTCAAGAGCTATACAATACGAAGGAAGTTCAGTATTTTGTCCACACAGGAGAAGTTCATCCAGAAAAGTTAAGAACTATTTATGAACAGAAACGAAATAGTCCAATGACTGATGAAGAGAAAAATCAACTTCAAAAAGAATGGGCGGAGCTATCTGAAACTAAAGAGGTTTTACGTGTATTGAAAAAGGATGCGATTCAGAGCGTTCCTGAAAATTACTATGATCATCATTTGGTAACTACTGCTCAAAAGCTACACGCAAAAAGGGGCAAGGAAGATTTTATAAAGTCGGCTAGAATCATTGGCGAAGTGTACGGCGAATTGGCAGGTAATGTAGATGATTCTTTCTTGGAATATAGGCTAAGATGCCTGATTTATGACGGTGTCTTTGAAATAAGGGGTATTCCTAAAGGTATGAGGTATTACAGTGTGAGGTTGAGGTAGTTTGGAGAGTTGTATGTCATTGATTATAGTAATCGGTCTTTGTGGAGTATTACTAGTTATGTGATCTCTATTCTTTAGAATTTGAAAAGTGGTAAGATAAGGATAGTATATCAATATGTGAGGAGTGGTTGGCTTGGGTCTGTATCGCACCGGTTTTGTTTCACTAGATGAGTACTTTCAAATTCGAGAAAATAGCGAGGAGTTATTAGAGTATATAGATGGGTTTGTTTATATGTCACCATCGCTATCGACGAAACACCAGAGAATTTCAAGGAAGCTCCTCATTCAGTTCGATACGTTTCTTAACCAGAAACCTTGCGAGGTATTTCATGCTCCATTTGATATAGAATTGAAAAATGAGAACATGGAAGGTACAAAAATTGTCATTCCAGATATTAGTGTTATTTGTGACAAGAGTGGTTTTACTGATACCAAGTACGTAGGCGTTCCGGACCTTGTCGTTGAAATTCTTAGTCCATCGAACCAATCCCATGACTTAATTACAAAATTGAATCTTTATATGAAATATGGTGTCAAAGAGTATTGGATTATAAACCCGATGCTTCATACAGTAACTGTCTACTCACTCAATGATGATGACATGTACGAACAACATGATATAAAAACAGAAATTGGAAAGGTTACATCTAAGTTCTTAAATGGATTCGGAGTTGACGTAGAATTTATTTTTAATGAGTAAATTACCTTTTCTCCTGAAAGTATCTCTCCTTTTGGCAACCATTTTGGGTGGTGATAGGTACCACCTGATAATCCAAAAATAACATTGCGCTTCCTTTTGTCAAAGGAGGCGCCTTTCCTTAGTTTTGGATATCCTCAATTTTCCATTCCGTGCCGTTCTCTTACATAGATCGGACCTTAACGCTTTATGTGTAGAGTAAATAAATTGTAGATTACGTGCACCTTTCCCCCTAGGCTTCAAATAATCCCTCCCTCACCAAATCTTTCCATCATTTTATCTCCCTTGCCCTTTCTTATATAATAGTAGGTATAGAATCTAAAACTAGGATGATGACAGTGGACGTGACTATGAAGAAGGTGGTGGAGGCTAGCTATTTGACGGCGGACTCTGCAGCGCAGTATCGGACGATTTTGCGGTATTTTTATCATCAGCATGAGAGAATGAGAGATTTCATTGCACCGGATGAAATCCTTGAATATATGCGGTCTTTTCCAGTCTTTTCAGATTATGAGGAAGATCAGCTCCATCAGCAATTAGCACAACTTGTAAAATGGAATAATCTCATCGCGCGCCAGGATATGACCAATGCGAAAACAGTTGAGGAGTACAAGAAGAAGCGATTCCGCTATCAATCTACTCCTTATACGATTGAAATTGAAAGAATGCTGGTTGTGTTAGAAAAGAAAGTAAGCGACACATTCCAAGGTTCATTGGAGCGGTCCCAGTTTGATCGGTTATTACAGGCACTGACTACTTTACAAAAAGAGACTGAGGCGGACTTAGAGAAACATGCTGAAGAGTACATGCGTATGTGGGAGGATGTCTTTCGCTATTTTCAAACGATCCGAACGAGTACGGCGGATTACATTGCTTATATCAATAGCGAGCAAACGGATCAAAGGATGCAAACGGAAGCGTTTCTCGTTTATAAAAATCAATTTACGACGTATTTGCGAGAGTTTATTGTGTCGCTTCAGAAGACGTCACTTCAAATTGGAGAGCGATTGCGTGAGCTAACTCCTGAAAAATTAAGTCCTTTTTTTCAAAAGTTAATTCAACATCGACAGTCGATTCCTAGACTGGAGGATGTCTCTTCATCGGCAGAAGAGTGGGAAACAGAGTACAGAGAGTATTGGGATTCATTAAGACAGTGGTTTTTAGGGTCTAACACGCAGCAGAGTGAGCTTGAGGTATTACAATGGCAAACGAACGAAATGATTCGTCGGATGACGAGGTATGTGCAGCGGATTGGGGAAAGACAACAACACTTTCGCAGCAGAAAGAATGATTATCTTCATTTAGCCAAATGGTTTGCTCATTGCTCGTCAATGGATGAGGCTCATAAACTGTCTTCGGTCGTGTTTGGTGCGATGACGATTCAGCATTTGCAATTGGAAGAGGGAACAACGGATAATCTCCACTCAGATACATGGGAAGAAGATCCGACCGTTATAACCTTGAAACCACGAACAAATCGCTACAGAGAAAAAACAAAACCGGGTTCGATGACCTCGAATCAAGAAAAGAAGATGCGGCAAAGAGAGCAATACCTAGAAGATCGGAGACAAGAACGGGCTCTTATTGATCAATATATGACAGAAGGCGTCATTCAGCTGTCGCGCCTAACTAAAGTAGAGCCATTCATCCGCAAGGTTTTACTAGGTTGGATCGGAAAGTCGATGGCGAGTCGCGATCGGAAAGTGAAAACGGACTACGGGCTAGTCGTGAAGGTCACACTGGATAAGGAGAATTCTATTTTACTAGAATCTGATGACGGAACGTTAAAAATGCCGGATGCACGGTTCGAATTTGTAGAGCAAGGAGGTGGAAAAGGATGAGGGCCGAAAACACACTAGAGTTTGACGAGAAGGCGATTCAAGGAATGGATCTTTTGTTTCATCATTATTGGATTCTAAGAGCAGAACATCCCGAATGGTACCAGCTAATTCGTGAGCGGGAGAAGGTACTTCGTCGTTATATCAATGAAAAGTTTGGATTACGACTTATCGTGCACCAGCACTTTATCAAGCTAGAAAAAATACCGGTTGAGCCAGAGAGATGGATGGGAATTCAGCATTTCCAAGAACCGATGGATTATGCAATTTTTTGCTGTGCCTTATCTTTCTTAGAAGGGAAATCAGTTGACGAGCAATTTCTGTTGTCTGACCTGTGTCAAGAAATACAGGCCGATTACCCAGGTGATTCTGACCTTGACTGGACCCTTTATATCCACCGAAAATCCTTGATCCGATCGGTGAAGATCTTGATGGAATTCCAATTAATTCGCACGATTGATGGTGACATTGGACGGTTTGACCATAATGAAGAGCAAGAGGTTTTGTATGAAGCGACGATTTACAGCCGCTATTTTATGCGAACCTATCCAGAAGACTTTATGAACTATACGCATTGGAGCGAACTGTTACAAGAGGATTGGAAGCTGAACCAGGAGGACGAACGCCGAAAAAGAGTGTATCGAAAACTGTTCTTTTCCCCTGGATTGCACAGGATGGACCAGCAAGATCCAGACTTTCTGTATATACGGAACTACCGGAATCGATTGTCTGAGGATATTGATAAACATAGTGACTATAACCTGCATGTGTATAAAAATACCGCTTTCCTATCTGCTTCTGACCCAAGACAATATCAGCAATTATTCCCGAATGCGAAAGCATCAACGGATATGATTCTTCAACTCTCTAAACATTTACATGAACATCTCGAGCACTTTAAGCCAAAAGAGAACGGCGAGATTGTCATGACAGAAGGCGAATTAGATGAAGTACTCGCAACACTTCGAGGGCAATTTGAAGCCGGGTGGTCGAAGTATTTTCGTGAAAAATCCACGAACGCGATCCGGATTGAGCTTATTGAGGCCATGAAGGATTGGATGATGGTAGAAGTGGAAGAGATGAGCTCACTTATAAAAATTAAACCTCTGTTAGGTGTACTTACAGGTACCTTTCCAGCAGATTTCGAAGGGGGAGAAAAGCAATGACGAATGCTAGATGGGTGATGAATCGCGCAGGTCTATTAAACTTTTGGTATTACGATGAAGAGACATTCCATTTTCAAGACGGAAAGCTCTTGTTAAGAGGATCCAATGGTTCTGGGAAGTCAGTGACGATGCAAAGCTTCCTACCGGTTTTACTAGATGGAAAGAAATCGCCAGACCGTCTAGACCCCTTTGGATCTAAAGCGAGAAAGATGGAAGATTACTTGCTTGGTGAAAAGGAAGTAGTTGACCGCGAGGAACGGACAGGCTATTTGTTTATAGAATACAAAAAGAAGAATTCAGAGCAGTACATCACAACTGGAATCGGCATGCAGGCCAAGCGCAACAAAGGGATTAAGTCGTGGTACTTTTTGCTAACCGATCATCGTAGAATGGGTCACGACTTTCATTTAGCACAAACCCATACTGGTGAAAAGGTTCCTCTGTCGGCAAAAGAGTTAGAAAACCGAATCGGTTCTGGTGGTTATGTAGTTCATACGCAGCGAGAGTATGCAGAGCTTGTGAATAAGCATGTGTTTGGCTTCCAGGCCATTGAGGCTTATGAGGACTTAATTAAGCTGCTCATTCAACTAAGAAGTCCAAAGCTTTCGAAGGATTTCAAGCCGACCGTTATTTATGAAATATTGGAATCAGCCTTACCGCCTTTAACAGATGATGAGTTACGTCATCTTTCCGATACGATTGAAAATATGGATCAAGCCCAGCAACAGTTGGAACAGCTAGAAAGAGAGTCCACTTCAATTCAAAGGCTTGAATCTGTGTACAACACGTACAATCAATTTATTTTGGCTGAACGGGCTAAAGCGTGGAAACGGGCTGGGCAAAAGAGTACTGCAGCAGAAAAGCAAGTACAGACATTGGCCAAACAGTATGAGGATTACGAAAAGGAAATTGGCCAATTAAAGACCAACCAGCAAACGTACCAGCAACAAAAAAATGTGGCTGAACAAGAGCGGATTTCGCTGCAAAAGCATGAGGTCTGGTCGCTAGAGGAAGAGAAAGGAAAAAAGGGAACAGAAGCGAACTCTCTCTCCAATGAAGTACAAAAATTGGCTGACAAATGGGACGATCAAAATCGAAAATTGCATCGATTTTGGAAGGAGAAACAAGAAACGGAAGGAAAGCTTTCTGACCAAGAGAAAAAGGCAAAAGAGCTGTGTGATGAGCTAGCACTCGATGCAGACGAGGCTGCCTTTCATCAGCATGACGTAAATGTCAGTGATTATGAGCGAGCTAAAGGCGAAGAATTTGATTTTACTGTTTGGTTAAAGGAATCAAAGGATTACCAAACACTTTTACGATCATTGGAAAAGCAAGCGGAAGAAGTATTCCGATTAGGGGAAGAGCACACTCGCCTTCAACGTCAGTCCTCTGAAAAGAAACAAGTGCTTGATGAACAGCAAAAGGAATTAGATCACTTAAAAGAATGGTTCGACGACCAGCATCAACAGTTAGAGAGTGACGTTTTTTTGTGGATAGAAGAACACTCTAAGATCAAGTTTTCACAAGAGCTTCGTCAGGATATTGCTCGATCTGTGCAAGGACTTTATGAAAGAAATCGCTTCGATGAAGTACGTAATCACCTATACACCGCCATCCATGAATATGAAGCAACTGTTAAGAAAGATAAAGCAATCACGATGGAAAAGATAGATAGAAAGCGTGAGGAAATAAGCGAAACAGAAGTAGAGCTCGATCGGATTAAGCGTGAGAAAATGTTAGAGCCGGAGAGAGCCACTGGGACCGAACAGTTCCGTAATAGGTTAAAAGAGGAAAAACACGCTCACTTGCCATTTTATGCAGCCGTCGAATTTCACGAGCATGTGACAGAGGAACAACGAGAACGAATTGAATCAGCGCTGAAAAAGACAGGGATTTTGGACAGCTTGATTACCGACCGTCCTCTTTCACCAGAACAGGATTCGGTGCTCGTCACGGAGCCCCGCTTACTAGGATACACACTGGCTGATTACTTACTGCCTGATGTAGAAGACGACAGCCCCATTTCAAAAGATGTAGTAGATGAAGTTCTTCGGAGTATTTCGCTTAAAAAAGATGAACAGGGGTTTCATCTAGATGTTGATGGAACATATTCCGTCGGGTGCTTAGTAGGACATGCACCTCATGAAGGACCATCTAAATACATTGGGCGCACGTCCCGTAAACGTCATCAACGGGAACAAATTCAAGTGTGGACTGAAAAGCTTCTTCAACTTCAAAATGAGTTAGCGGAATTGAGAGTAACGCTAACAAACTTGGAAGAGGAGCTCCAGCAGCTTGGGCGCTGGAAGGGAGAGCTTCCAACAGACCG
Source organism: Bacillus fonticola (assembly GCF_012955605.1). Taxonomy (GTDB): domain Bacteria; phylum Bacillota; class Bacilli; order Bacillales; family JC228; genus Bacillus_CG; species Bacillus_CG fonticola. The sequence continues at coordinate 260,389 of NZ_CP052135.1, forward strand.
TGATCTTCTAGACTTACACAGTAATATATTGGCAGTCACACAACGTATAAAAAGTCAGCAAGAGAGCCTTCGTCAAATTGATGAAGAATGGAAGAACGTTTACGAAAAGTTAAACGCCGTGAAAAAAGAACTTCGCGAACAAGGAATGCACTTGAATATTTCCTTGACGAAAGAAGAGATTTCGAAAGCAGCTACGGCTATGGAGAGTTATGTAGACTTCCTGCAAGATTTTAAAAATGTCTCGCTACAAATTTCGTATTCACAAAAAGAACTACATTCCATTGGCGAACGAATCAAGGAAGTTGAAGAAGATCTGGATCTTTTGAAAGGGGAACAAAATAGCAAAGCCGCTCAACTAGACCAAGTAAAAGCGGAAATCGACTCGATTGAACGCCAGCTCCAACTAAAAGGAATTGACGAGGTCAGAAAACAAATCCAAGAGGTCCAGCTTTCATTGAAGGAAGCTGAAAATAAGATCCACTATATCAATGTCACATTGCCACAAAAAGTAGCCGATCAAAACAGCTGTTCAGAAAAATTACAAGCGGCTGAGCGGGACTTTGCCTTCTGGGAAAACATGAATAAAGAATGGGAGCAAGCGGTTGAGAAGGAAAAAGGCAGGGGCTTTTTAGAAGTGGAGGGGCAAAATGCTGCCGACATTTTGGCCGAATACGAATGGGTATTGTCAAAGCATGAGCGACCAAAGCTTCTAGAGCAATTAACCAAAGTTTTTTTCAATGAACAATTGCATTTAACAGAATATCGTATGTTCGAGTTTACTGAAGACCTAGAGACGCCAGAATGGTTTCACGAAGACTTTGGCGATCAGTATGAATCCTATATCAATGAATGGCATCTCGTAAAAGGTAGACGATTAATTCAAATGGAGTACCAAGGACAGCGGGTAAGTCCATACTATGTTTCAACTGTATTGAAGAAAGAGCTAGAAGACCAACAAGGATGGTTAGACGAACAAGATCGTCAGCTTTATGAGGATATTATTGTAAACACGGTGGGTACGATTCTTCGTGGGCGGATCCAAAGGGCGGAGAAATGGGTCAAACAGATGGATAAAATAATGGCGGATCGCGATAATTCATCGGGATTAATTTTCTCCATTGCCTGGAAACCTTTAACTGCCGAGTCAGAACAAGAGTTAGATACGAAAGATTTAGTTCAGCTCCTGCAACGAAATAGTAAGTTCTTGAGTGAAGAAGACTTGAACCGCATTACGACACACTTTCAATCACGGATTGCAAAAGCGAAAGAGCTAATTCAATTACGAAATGAAGGATCTACTCTCCACCAAGTATTAAAGGAAGTATTGGATTATCGAAAATGGTTTACATTTGTTCTTTCCTATCGACGTGTCAACGAACCGAAGCGGGAGCTCACAAATAACGCCTTCTTCAAGTTCAGTGGTGGGGAAAAAGCAATGGCGATGTACATTCCGCTGTTCACTGCCGCTTACTCGCGCTATAAAGAAGCGGGAGAAATGGCTCCATTCATTATTTCTTTAGATGAGGCATTTGCTGGGGTGGATGAAAACAATATCCGTGACATGTTTGAGGTAGTGGAACAGCTTGGGTTTAATTATATGATGAACTCGCAAGCGTTATGGGGTGACTATGACACGATCTCTAGTCTATCCATTTCTGAATTGGTCCGACCGAAAAATGCCGACTATGTGACCGTGATTCGATACGAATGGGATGGAAATCAGCGAACACTTGTTTTTGACGAGGATGACCGTGTTGAGGAGCTTGTAACCAATGAATAAGAAGCTCTATGTATTTAGAAATGAGCCTGGATTTTTGAAACTGTTTTCTCTTTTTAAAGAAAAGTACCGGTCGCTAGGTAGAGTCGGCGGCGCAGTTAGTGTAAACGGATTTACGGATAATGAGCTTGAATCGATCGCTGGGTTCCTCGGACAACCGAAGGACAAGCTGCTGCACAAAGGCAGTGTTTCCTTACTCGCCTTTGAAAAGGAATTACCCAACACTGGATTTGCCGAATACAATCTTTTAACTTTACTAGAGGAAGTGTTGCAACAGTCAATTTTCTCAAAAAGAGAAGGGTTGGAGCGGGAACAAGAGCAAGAGGAAGCTTTTATAAACTCGCTTAAACAAGCGATTCCAGAAGCTTCTTCATGGCTTTTGCGCATCCATTCCAAAACACCTGACACAAGGTGGATTTGGTCGCTTTACAAACAGAATAAAGAAGAACTATATGAAATCGTAGTAACGGCTTATAAAGCATTTCTATCGCTACCGGAGGAGGGTGAGTTTGAACGACTCCCCTTTTTTTCCCAAAGAATGACGGGGAACCCGCATTATTTTGACAACAACGGAGTAGCAGGTAAATTACTACTTCATTGTATGTTTGTGGATCAGATGCTACGTGGGAACGATGAAGCTACTATGCCGAGATCGGTAGAAGAGTTGAATGACCTGCTGGCTGAATACGGTATTCTTCGTGACGATTTATGGAATTTTGTGACGTGCCAAAGGTTATTGGCATCGTCCGAGGATACTATACATCCTGTTTGGCAGGCGTCCATTCACAGCCAAACAGTCATGAACGTACCGATGAAAGAAATGGCGAAGGTGGACCGTGTCTGGCCGGCAAATGGAAACAAAGTATGGATTGTGGAGAATTCAAGTGTATGCTCTACCATCATGGATGCCGTTCCGAATGCACCTATTGTTTGTACACATGGGCAGCTTAGAATGGCAAGTTGGAGACTACTGGAACTACTAGTGGCTTCTAACTGTACTCTTTATTATTCTGGCGACCTTGACCCAGAAGGCATCGCCATAGCAGAGAAATTAAAGAAAAGGCACAAGGATCAAGTTGTTTTCTGGAGAATGGACAGTCAAACATACAAAACGAGCCTATCCAATGAAGACATGACAAGCAGATTATCCAAGCTTGATAGCATCTCTTCTCCTGAATGGAACGAGCTAATTTGTTTGATGAGAGAGGTAAGGAAGGCAGGATATCAAGAAGCGATTGTTAACAGTCTTATTGGGGATATAAGGGAAGCGCTTAAAGAGTGATTATTTAAGATGGCAGTAATCAACTGGTAATGCATAGGGGCTGACTAGAATTTGTTGTCTGGCTGTGTTGAAGAAGGCTTAAGAACCTATCTAAGTGCAGTTAGATAACTTGCTCACACCGGATAGTAGAATCAGAACCTGTCGCTGTTGTTATGAATTATTTGTCTAGACCCCCTCCAGTGGAAGCCTTTCTTCGGGAGGTTTTTTTTATTGGATATAAACCCTAGTCCAGGCAAGGAGCAATCTTAGTGTTGAAAGGGTATAATAATTGGCAAAAGTAGTCACGACCACGAAACGCATCGTATTGTTATGGAAAGTAGATAACTAAAAATAGCGTAGAAATAATAGGATAAACAAGACGGGAAAGAGGAGATATGATGACAAACAAAATTACAGATACGGGATGGAACTTAGACAATAGTTATGCTCGTCTGCCGCAATCATTCTTTACTAACCTGAACCTGAACCCTGTAAGTTCGCCTAAGTTGGCCATTCTCAATGAGACGTTGGCAACCTCCATGGGGTTGGACGTGCAGGCGCTAAGAAGTGAAGATGGCGTGGCAGTGTTTGCTGGTAACCGAGTTCCCGAAGGTGCTTTGCCTCTTGCTCAAGCTTATGCCGGGCACCAATTCGGGCATTTTAATAGGTTAGGGGATGGACGGGCTCTGCTACTTGGTGAGCATATCACTCCCCGTGGTGAACGGTTTGATATTCAGCTCAAAGGTTCGGGGAGAACGCCTTACTCCCGCGGCGGTGATGGTCGAGCGGCTCTTGGTCCGATGTTACGTGAATACATCATCTCAGAAGCGATGCATGCGCTCGGTATCCCGACTACCCGTAGTTTGGCTGTGGTCACAACGGGTGAGTCGATTGTCCGCGAAACTGAATTGCCTGGTGCCATTCTGTCCCGTGTCGCTGCTAGTCATGTGCGCGTCGGTACGTTTCAATACGCGGCGCAATGGGGGACGGGTGAGGAGCTCCGTGCCGTTGCTGATTATGCACTTGAGCGCCATTATCCAGACATTAAAGCTGATGAGAACCGGTATCTTTCCCTGCTTCAGGAAGTGATCAAGCGTCAGGCTGCATTGATTGCTAAATGGCAACTTGTGGGCTTTATTCACGGGGTGATGAACACCGATAACATGACCATTAGCGGAGAAACGATTGATTATGGTCCTTGCGCTTTCATGGATACGTATGATCCAGCAACGGTTTTCAGTTCTATTGACAGGCAAGGTCGCTATGCCTATGGTAATCAGCCTCCTATAGCTGGTTGGAATCTCGCGCGATTTGCTGAGAGCATGTTGCCACTACTGCATGAAGATCAGGATCAGGCTGTCAAACTGGCTCAGGATGCGATTTCAGATTTTAATGCATTATATCAATCTGATTGGCTTACCGGAATTCGAGCAAAACTTGGATTGTTTGGCGAAGAGGCACAGGATGAGTCTCTTGTTGAAGATCTCCTTAGTATGATGCAGAAGTATCGGGCTGATTACACCAATACATTCCGAGCATTAACTTTTGGTAGGCATGAGGAAACGGCTTTGTTTGGTACCGTAGAATTTTCTCAGTGGCATGAGCAGTGGCAGGCGAGATTAGGCAGACAGAAAGAATCCGAATCCACCTCGAAGCAGTTGATGCGGGACAGTAACCCTGCGGTAATCCCTCGTAATCACCGTGTAGAAGTAGCACTAGAAGCCGCAGTTGAAGAAGGGGACTACAGCGTATTGGAGCGTTTACTTGATGTGCTTGCAAACCCATACGCCCATACCCCTGAACAGGCAGAGTACTCGACACTGCCAGCGGAAACAGCTCTTCCTTACCGAACTTTTTGCGGTACGTGATTTTATGCCAATATTAGGTTTATTATTCTAAATAAAGGTGCATACGCTCAAAACCATGTCGAACATGCTCAAAACCATGTCGAACACGCGCGAAACCATGTCGAATACGCTCAAAAAAATGTCGAATACGCGCGAAACCATGTCGAATACGCTCAAAAAAATGTCGAATACGCGCAAAACCATGTCGATCAATCAATATCACATGAGCTCATCATTCTCCGGCACACTTCAGTAATGCGAGTGAATTAGGTAGGGAGGGGGAGTTGGGTGGATATTTTATTCTTGGTTACTATTTTTCTAATCGGATTTATCGGGTCATTTATTTCAGGGATGGTCGGGATAGGTGGATCCATTATTAAATACCCGATGCTGCTGTACATTCCACCTGCATTAGGTTTGGTTGCATTTAGTGCCTATGAAGTCTCTGGAATCAGTGCCGTGCAGGTTTTTTTCGCCACAATCGGTGGTGTATGGGCGTATCGAAAGGGTGGACTTTTAAATAAAACACTCATTCTATATATGGGTGTAAGCATTCTAGTCGGAAGTTTTATTGGAGCGTATGGTTCTAAACTGCTGTCTGAAAGTGGAATTAACGTCGTCTATGCCACATTAGCAACCATTGCGGCCGTGATGATGTTTGTCCCAAAGAAAGGGTTAGATGATATACCGCATGATCAAGTAACGTTTAATAAATGGTTCGCTGCCTTATTAGCTTTTGTTGTTGGCGTTGGAGCTGGTATTGTTGGCGCAGCAGGTGCTTTTATTTTGGTGCCAATTATGCTTGTAGTGCTCAAAGTTCCAACTAGAATGACCATAGCTACTTCATTAGCGATTACGTTTATTTCTTCCATCGGTTCGACTATCGGCAAAATTACGACTGGCCAAGTTTTGCTAGTCCCCGCACTTATTATGGTGGTTGCAAGTTTAGTTGCTTCCCCCTTAGGAGCGAATTTCGGGAAGAAGGTCAATACGAAACTGTTACAATGGTTGTTAGCTATGCTCATTTTAGGCACATCCATTAAGATATGGCTTGATATTTTAAGTTGAATGTTTTTCAATTGATCAAATAATACCGAACCAATGTACCTAGGCGGTTAATCTTAACAAGTTCTTGACATTCTCCTCATAAGTTCTGGAAATGGATTGCTTATACTGTTTATAAGGGAAAGGGATTACGCTTTTCCACTTATAATAAACAGGAGTGAGGAAGATGAAGAAGTGGTTAGTAGTAGCAGGGTTTATCGGTGCATTTGCAGTCGGCTCAATGACTTCCGGATTGATTAGTCCAAACGCTAGTTCCGACAGTGGGGAGGACGATACAACTGTGAATGCGGAAAGCGAAAACGGCATGATGGAGATGAGCGATTCTAACGCAATGGATATGATGGGTGATTCGAACGGAATGGACATGATGGGGAATATGAGTGAAATGATGGACACGATGTCTATTATGAATGACTTAATGACCGAACTTTCAAGCGAAGCTGCTCAGACTTTAGATATGACGACAGATGAGCTACAAAGTGAAATCAAAAGTGGAAAATCTCTTGCAACCATTGCAGAGGAGCAAGGGGTAAAAGGGGATAAATTGACGAAAGAGTTGGAAAAGGTTATTCAAGAAGACATTAAACAGTATAAGAAGGAGGAAAATGGGATAACGGACCAACAAGAGATGATGCTTCTTTCCATGAGTGAGAACATTGGCATGATGCTTAACGTTGATGGGATGTTTGCCTGCAATGCCTTTGGTGAATAGACTGTTATTGCCTAATTAAGGTTTTTCACTAAGAAGGAGGTTCAAAACATGATGTGGAACAATGGAGCTGACTGTTTAGGAGGAGGATTTCCGATGATGTTCGGCGGTGGGCTACTTATGTTATTGTTCTGGGGGCTAATTATTTGGTTGGTCATATATGCAATCCGTAAATGGTCACCAACTGATCGATCAAACTCTTCAGATAAAGCAGTAGAGATACTAAAACAGCGATACTCCAGGGGAGAAATCGACACTGAAGAGTACAGACAGCGGTTGCGTGAGTTGACGGATACAACGAACAAAATTTGATATAACAATATAAACCTTGATAAACTTTTATCAAGGTTTATATTGTTATATCGAAAGCACACGTGGATAAGAGAGGAACTACATCGATGAAAAAATTAGTCATGATTGTTGATGATCAAGACGAACTGAGAGAGTCTATTTCAACATTTTTACAAAATGAAGGCTATGAAACGATAAATGCTCGCAACGGAAATGATGCCCTGCATCTTCTTGAAGAGAACCCAAATGTCGATATCCTATTACTCGATGTCATGATGCCCGAAAAAGATGGCTATGTGACGTTGCGTGAATTACGCGCTGCTAAAAATAAAACCCCAGTCATTATGCTTACAGCTAAAACAGATGAGATCGATAAACTGCTCGGGCTTGAGATGGGTGCAGATGATTATATTACCAAACCATTTAGTTTACGAGAGGTTGTAGCTAGGATGAAGGCTGTCCTAAGGAGATCATCAAGTGAACAAACAGACGATGAGTGGATCGAGCAAACAGATATAACAATTAACCTATCGACATATGAAGTCTTTGTCCACGGAAAAAGGGTTAATTTAACCCCTACAGAATTTAAAATTTTAGCGACACTTGCAGAAAGACCTGGTCGAGTGTATAGCAGATTACAGTTGATGAACATTGCAATGGGAGAAGCCTTTGTTAATTATGAACGTTCAATTGATACCCATGTTAGTAATTTGCGGAAAAAGCTAACAGACGTCGGATCTACCGTTGCCATCGAAACTGTTTACGGAATTGGGTATCGTTTTGGAGTGGGTTCATGAAATTAAGGGTGAAAGTGTTGGTCTCCATGACGGCAGTGGTTGTATTCATGGGATTGTTTCAATCTTTATTTCTTCAATCACGTGTAGAGACAATGTTTGAAAGTTATCTTTCGGAAAGTGACCAAATGAAAGTTGACATGTTGAAGAGAGCCGTCACCTCTTACTATTCCGCGGCAGGTTCACTTGAAGGTGTGGGTCAAACTCTTGAGATGTCAAACCGTATGAATATGGGAAGCGTGATGGGGTATACAGGAACTATTGAGATGATAATTTTAGATTCTTCGGGTGAAATTGTAGCGAATACGACAGATAATATGAACAAGAATAACAGGGTGTCAATAGAAGAACCACTTGAAGTAAACGGGGAAACCGTTGGAACGTTCATTGCGTATCCAGAAAAGAGCGCGTCCGTTTCACGTCTTGAACAGCAATTCGTCCAATCGGTCAATTTAACGATCCTGTTTGGGTTCCTGTTTGCGGGTGTGATTACTTTGCTGATTGGATTCTTTCTTTCAAATAAAATAACAAGACCCCTTTCTCAGCTCGTTTCAGGCATTGAACATGTGTCAAAAGGAAATACAAAGTTTCGAGTAACGATTGATTCAAAAGATGAATTCAAGCATCTTGGTGAAGCTTTTAATCAGATGACGGACACACTGGAGCGTACAGAGCGTATACGGAAATCCCTCGTTGCTGACGTTGCTCATGAACTAAGAACACCCCTTTCCATCATCAGAGCTAAACTCGAATCCATACAAGCTGGAGCAGTGGAAGCTACTGAAGAAGTGATCTTGCACGTAAGCGATGAAGTTTACCGCCTTTCAAGACTTGTCAATGACCTACAGCAACTAAGCCTTGCAGAATCAAGAACATTACCACTACACAAAGAGCGTACAGAAATGAACAGGTTCATTGAATCTATTCTTGCTCAGTTTAGGTGGTTTGCAGAAGAAAAAAGGATTGCACTTCATTTGAATAGAAGCGCTACTGCCATATTCCCTGAAATAGATCGTGATCGGATCACACAAGTCGTCGTGAACCTTCTCGGCAATGCTATTCGTTATACGCCCGAAAATGGGATAGTGACGATCGATGTATGTAAGGAAGGTCAATCAGTTGTCCTTTGCTTTCAAGACACGGGGCCCGGCATTGATGAGCAAAATCTTCCCTTTATCTTTGAACGCTTCTATCGTGTAGATGAATCTCGTAAACGGGATAAGGGTGGCGTAGGACTGGGTCTTTCCATTGCAAAAGGCTTTGTTGAAGTACATGGAGGGAATATCAACGTGACCAGTAGGAAAGGGAAAGGAACGCAATTTAAAGTTACATTACCGTTATCTGGTTAGTGTCGTTGTCAGCACTACCGATAGGCTAAAATGGTGAAAAAGCCCCTTTCAGTGGAACCGGCCTATCGGTAAGGGGTCTTTGCGATGGGATGGCCTACTTATATTATCGAAGGTAAGAATGAAAAAATTAGATCTGTCCTCGACAGAATGAGATAGACACTTCTAGTTAACTTTTGTTTTTCCCCCTCTTCTCAAGGAAGATGAATACGTTTGTTACCCACTTGGAAACTATAGAAAGCACTAAATATAAAAGAAAAATATCAAAGTAATTCATCTTAATTATTTGAAATAATCCTAAATATACCAATAAAGGTTTAAACACAAAAGCCAAAAATAAACACAATAAGGTGATGTAAAGGTAATAATTCTTTTTATGGTGAAGGGTCCATTGATAGACAAGCATATAGGCTACAGGAACAAAAGACACATCGAGAGCAAAATTCGAAGGTAAAATCGGTAGTACTTTATATGGATAGAAGGCACTAACGCGACTTGTTGAATAGGCATCGATGTAAGTAAAAAACACGTGAACATTATATCCATAGAAGCCTAACAGAAGAGCTTTTCTCCTATCGATTACAATAAATAAAGTAATTAAAGGCAGGATTAAAAAGGCAACGTTTGCCCAAAATTCCCATGTTCCAAAATTGGAATGATCCATCCAATAATCAAACCACGAGTTCGATTGTTCGAGCTGTATTTCCTTTAAATGTTGTATATGTTTCTCTTGTCTGTCACTCACATTGATATCCTCCAAGCAGTCATATTTACGTGGATATATTGTTTGCAAATCTCGGTATATTATTTAAGCGGAAACGGTGAGTCCCTCACTACGTTAATAAAGCACCGTGAATCTGTACGTTCAATTCCCCTACTAAGCCACTTTTCAGCGCACAGCTAGAAAAGTGTGTTGTGATACAATACTAGAAAGTTCTCATACGGGGGGAGTAGCTTGGGGAAACATTTATTTAAATTAGATAAGGAATTACTAGATTTAAATATGTTTGAAATGGATGCTTCACTTGTTCACTTTTTTCAGGAGATCGACATTGATCACGCTATGGAATTTGAGATGTCCAATGATCATGGTTTATCCAGGAAGTTTAAGGTGAATTGGGATGACAATACGCTTTACGGGCGGGGGATAAAGGGCTTTTTCTCCCCATACGAGGCAGCCTATTTATTAATTGAACAAACTGTGAACGGCGAAATTAAAGTGTCTTTGCCTAAAGATCCTAATCATGCCACCGTCGGACAAGAGTTTCTTGTGGGAAAAGATCGACTTGAAAATGTCATTTCTGCCATGAGGGGCTTTCAACAGGATTCCGACATTTGGTTTCAGTTATATCAAAAATCTCTCGAGTTTCGGGTTAGTGCTGATGACGACAGCTTGATTTCCATTCCTTATATACGAGAAGCTCAAACGTTTGAGTATCAGTTGAAAACAGTGAAAGCCGTTATGAATCGCTTGAAAGGAAGGGCTTTGTTTTCTGATGAAGTTGGGCTTGGTAAAACAGTAGAGGCTGGCATTGCTATGCTGGAGTATATCATGCGTGGCCTTGTTAAAAGGGTACTAATACTTACACCCCCTTCTCTCGTGCAACAGTGGGAAAATGAGATGAAACGGAAGTTTAACCAGGATTTTATTAAAGCGGACGATCCGGAGTTTAAAAAAAGGGAAAACGCATGGTCACACTACAATAAGGTAATTGCCTCTATATCGATGGCTAAAAGAAAGCAACATAGGGAGGCTATTTTTCAGGAGCATTACGATTTAGTGATTGTTGATGAAGCCCACCATCTTAGAAATCGAAATACACAAGCGTGGAAATTTGTTAATGGTATTAATAAAAAATACATTTTCCTTTTGACCGCAACACCCGTGCAAAACCATTTAGAAGAACTTTATAACCTTATCACCCTATTGAAACCGGGTCAGCTTAAAACGTACAGCTACTTCAAAAGAAATTTTATTGAAAGTAAGGATGGTATTGAAGCAAAAAATGTGGACAAGTTGAAAGGTTTGCTTTCTGATGTCATGATTCGCAACAAACGAAGCAATGTCGATGTTCAATTTACTAAAAGAAAAGCTTACACAACCATCGTTGAATTCCCTGACACGGCACACGATTTTTATGAAGATATTAGTACGTTTATTCGCAATAAGTATAGCGAAGCGGAACCATCCATCACCCGATTTCAATTAAAAACGTTGCAAGAACAAATGGGCAGCACTTTTACAACCATGGTAAATACTTTGGAAAATTTATCATCGAAAGATAATCTATCTTCTTTTGATCAAAAGGCACTTAAACGGTTTTCAGAAAGAGCACAAGAGGTTGTGAAGAAGGAAGCCGAAAACAATCCTAAGGTCGAGCAACTCATTTCAATATTGAAAAACTTTAATGATAAAATGCTTGTCTTTACGAAATATAAATCCACTCAAGCGTACTTGGCACAATTATTAAAAGACCACGGCTTTAAGGTTGCTGAATTTCATGGAGGATTAAGAAGGAAGGAAAAAGAGGAACAGATTACTTACTTTAAGGAACAAGCAGACGTCCTCGTAAGTACGGAAGTGGGAGGAGAGGGCCGAAACCTTCAATTTTGTAATGGAATGATAAACTTTGACTTGCCGTGGAACCCAATGGCGATTGAACAGAGGATTGGACGAATTCATCGTATTGGACAAGAAAGAGATGTATTTGTATATAATCTTGTCGCAAAAGATACAATCGAATACTATATTCTTGATTTACTCGATCGTAAAATCAATATGTTTGAGCTTGTAGTAGGGGAAGTTGATGCAATTCTCGGCAATATAGAGGATAATGCAGACTTTTCTGACCTTATGATGAAGGCGTGGACTGAGTCAGCCGACAAACAGGCGATGCAAAAGGAACTCGAACAAATTGGCGACAAACTTGTTGAAAATAAACAAAAGCTCCTAAAACAAAAGCAATTAGATGAGAAATTGTTTTGATAAAACGCAGATGATGAAGGAGGGGTGCTGGTGCAGTTGCAAAAGTTCGTCTCAGAAGTGATAGAAGGATTGGGGGGCGTCGTTGTACCCGTTGAATATGCTTTATGTCAGGTGCTCATACCAGAGGATTATCAAGGTTTTTTTCAAGGTAAGAGTGAATTAGATCTGGCCTTTGATTTTGAAGTGGCACAAGAAAATCCTCAATCTGAATTTGTGACCTTTGGTAGTTATATTTTAGAGCAAGTCCTCACCATTGCTAATTTAAAGGCAGTAAGTGGTGTAAGGTTTTCAGAACTGGACCGTGTCATCCTTGCTAATCCTCTGAAAAAAATAGCTGATTTCCTTAGTGAAGATTTAAAAAAAGTGACGCTCCTAAATGAAAACCAAGTCATGGGTATTTGGGTGGCTTTTGAATTTGGTATTGCCATCATTTCTGACGAGAAAGACGAAAGAATGGAGCAGCTCTGGGTCAACTTAATGACTGGTGAAGTATCAGAAGCGATGAAGCATGAGCAGAATCGCATCATTTACACAGACAAGCCAGTGTATCATTATCCCATTCCAAAAGACGTGAATATAGAAGAGGCATATAGAACAGCTTATTGCCATGTAGAAACGAGTGTAAAAGCGGAACAAAAAGAGCTACTACAAAACGAACGGCTACAAAAGGACATGAACAGAATTGAAACGTATTACGATGAATTACTTAATGAAAATGAAAAGAAAACGAATCGAAAAGGGTTAAGTAAGGAAAAAATTAGTGAGATTAAAGATAAATCTAAAGTCATTAACTTGGAAAAGAATAAACAATTACAAGAAATTCAAGATAAATATCAAGGAAAAATAGAGATCACTCTCAATCATGGCATCATGTATTTTATCCCGATGATTCAGTATCACATTGATATTCGTTCTCGCTCTGAGAGCAAGACACAAACACTTTATTATAATCTCATTACGAAAAACTTTGAGAGAGGAGAATGACGGGGACGGGAATGACCATTATTGGGTACACTGGCGGTGCCTGACCCCAGTGAGCAATGCGTTACACAGTAAGGGTCGGGCACCGCACCCTCTCCACTCTTAATCTATTCGATTTCTTTCTCCGTTCCCCCCGTGACATCTTGAAATAAAGATGGTGAAAGCCCCCTTGCTAGCCTATTTTTCACAACCTTCACTTTTTCGTGTTCCCTGCCACCTTCCCTACCTTCTTCCCTTCCTTAGATTTCAAGAAAAAGATGAGTATGGTGGTGTGGTCATACCGGAAACTAGCCCACCCGATATTTATCAAACTTTTGTCAAATGTGTAGCGAGAAGCGAGTAAATAGCACAATAAGATTTCGACATCATTCGAGGCGTACTAATTCCGAAATTATTACCTTCGAAATTGCATCTCGTCAGTGTAAGCGCTTTATAAAAATTTACAATTCCTTTTCGATTGTCTCCTGTTTGTTATCTGGACAAGGTTGGAAACGCTTTCAATAAGTCTTCCTATTCAAAATAGTCAGACTTATAGTCATATACTTATTGACCTTGGAATTGAATAGTTGTAAGATAATTTGCAACACAGTGAATACAGAGTAGGTAGAATTTTTTACCCAGTGTGGTTTACAAAGTAGGGAAGACCTTGGTTCATGATTCCAGATGATGGTAGATGAGATAAGGTTATTCTTTTAACGATTAAGTTTAGCGGTTAAAAGCGGTAAAGTGAATCTGTCAATGAGAGGAGTGGTGATGTATGAGCAATCAGTGGATTTTTTTGGGTGATGAGTTAGTGAAGAAAGAAGAGGCAGTTGTTTCGGTTTACGATCATGGATTTTTGTACGGAGACGGGGTATTTGAAGGGATTCGTGTATACAGTGGAAACATTTTCAGGCTTGCAGAACACCTGCAGCGGCTGTATGAATCTGCGCAATCGATCATGCTACAGATACCTTACACGAAGGAGGAATTGGAAAGCATTATTGTTAAAACCATCCGCAAAAATGAACTTGAGAGTGCTTACATTCGAGTCGTCGTCTCCCGCGGACCTGGAAATCTTGGTTTAGACCCAGCGCTTTGCTCACAACCACGCGTCATAGTGATCGCAGAAGAATTGTCTCTTTTTCCTAAAGAACTCTACCAACGTGGGCTAAAGGTAGGTTCTGTTGCTACTCGAAAGAATCGACCAGATGTATTGAGCCCTCAGGTCAAATCGCTGAACTATTTAAATAATATTCTAGTAAAACTTGAAGCCAATCAAGCGGGTGTCGATGAAGCCATCGTGTTAAATGAGCAAGGATATGTAACCGAAGGATCTGCGGATAATATTTTCATCATGAAAAATGGCACGATCATCACCCCTCCAGTTTATCTTGGAGCGTTAGAAGGGATTACTCGAAATGCCATCATTGATTTAGCAAGGGCCAAAGGGTATGAGGTGAAAGAGGCTCCGTTCTCAAGGCATGACGTGTATGTGGCTGACGAAGTTTTCTTGACTGGGACGGCAGTTGAAGTGATTGCAGTCGTTGAAGTAGATGGTCGAAAAGTGGCGAATGGGCAACCAGGGAAAGTCACAAATCACCTGTTGTCTGAATTCAGACGACTGGTCACCACTGATGGAGTGAAGTGCTACGCCACAGCAACGGAACATGTAGTAAGTTAGGAGGCTTTACATTGAGAAGTGACATGATTAAAAAAGGAATCGACCGTGCTCCCCATCGCAGTCTACTGTATGCAACGGGAGTGCAAACGAGAGATTTAGAAAAGCCATTCATCGGTGTTTGTAACTCATACATTGATATTATCCCGGGTCATCGCCACTTAAATAAGTTTGCAGAGGTTGTGAAAGAAGCGATTCGTGAAGCTGGCGGAATCCCTTTCGAATTTAACACGATCGGCGTTGATGATGGGATTGCCATGGGACATATCGGGATGAGGTACTCGCTCCCAAGCCGCGAATTGATTGCTGACAGTGCCGAGACCGTCATTAATGCCCATTGGTTTGATGGGGTTTTCTACATACCTAACTGTGACAAAATTACCCCAGGCATGCTCATGGCAGCTGCCAGGACCGATGTACCTTCTGTTTTTGTTTCAGGTGGGCCGATGGAAGCAGGTGTCTCCTCAACCGGAAAAAACCTCTCCCTAGCCTCTGTTTTTGAAGGGGTGGGTGCCTATCACAAAGGGGCGATGTCACAGAAAGACTTGCTCGAACTTGAAGCAGCAGCCTGTCCGACGTGTGGATCTTGTTCTGGAATGTTCACGGCGAACTCCATGAATTCACTGATGGAAATGCTCGGTGTCACCGTTCCTGGAAACGGAACCATCGTTGCTACATCTGATGAACGTCACGAGCTAATCCGTCAGGCAGCAACCCATTTAATTGATTTAGTAAAAAAGGACATTCGTCCTAGTCATATTTTGACGAAGGAAACCTTTGATAACGCTTTTGCGCTCGACATGGCGATGGGTGGATCCACGAATACCGTTTTACATACATTAGCGATCGCTCATGAAGCCGGAATTGAATACAACTTAGAAGACATCAATCGAATTGCTGAAAAGGTACCTTATTTATCTAAAATAAGTCCTGCCTCTGACTATTCCATGGAAGATGTTCATCGAGCAGGTGGTGTGAGCGCCATTATAAATGAACTTTGCAAAATTGACGGATTACTTTATAAAGAGCAAATTACCATTACCGGCAAAACGTTGGCGGAAAATGTGAAGGATGCCAAAATCCTTGATACGAACGTAATCCGAACAAAAGATAATCCATATAGCCCTGTCGGTGGACTCTCTATTCTCCATGGGAATCTCGCTCCAGATGGAGGAGTCATCAAAGTAGGTGCAGTCGATCCATCGATTAAAACCTTCCTAGGTGAAGCGATCATCTTTGAATCACAAGAAGAGGCTCAAGCAGGCATTGATGACGGCACTGTCAAGTCTGGACACGTGGTCGTCATACGATATGAAGGGCCTAAAGGTGGACCGGGGATGCCTGAAATGCTGGCGCCTACTTCGGCGATTGCAGGACGTGGATTAGATAAGGAAGTCGCCCTCATTACGGATGGCCGTTTCTCAGGTGCTAGTCGGGGCATTTCGGTGGGGCATATTTCCCCTGAAGCAGCTGAAGGGGGTCTGATTGCTTTCGTCGAAAATGGTGACAAGATTTTAGTGGATTTGGAAGCTCGTTCCATTGAACTCATCGTGGATGATGCCATTCTGAACGAGCGGCGACAAAACTGGGTGAAACCCGAAATGAAAGTGAAAAGTGGCTATCTAGCCAGATACGCAAAGCTTGTCACCTCCGCTAATACAGGCGGTGTCATGAAAATATAAACCATCACATCTATTCTTACTGGCAGTGTGAATAAGCCTTATACAATTCCATCACAAACAAAAATGATGACGGGAAAAAAGAGATAAGAAAAGTGTATTCACAGAGAGCCGGGGTTGCTGGAAGCCCGGAAATACACCTTATGTCGACATCCTCCCTGAGTGTTGAGCTGAACGGATTCTCTTAGTAGGCTCGATCAGGTGTTCATAACAAGCACCTGTTACCAAAAGAAACCTTCTTTAAATGGCAGACGTTCTATTCTCTGCTTTTCTCTAAAGATGGCTTCACAAGGCAGCATTCGTAAGGGTGCTGTAAAACCGGGTGGTACCGTGAAAAGCGAAAAGCCTTTTCTCCCCGAATATTCTGCACACATGCAGTTTGTTGGGAAGAAAAAGGCTCTTTTTGTGCGAATAAACCACTTACAAACTAATGGTGATGAAACTTGGAACAATTTGAAGGAGGGATGAAAAATGGTGAAAGTAGAAGCAGAACGGGCTAGTGAAACGAGCCAGTCACAGAAAACGGGAGCAGATCTTCTCGTTGATTCTTTGATAAAAGAGGGGGTGACAACTATCTTTGGTTACCCGGGTGGCGCTGTCTTACCTATTTACGACGCTATCTATAGGGCAAAAGGGGCATTCCAGCATATTCTTTCCCGTCATGAACAAGGGTCCATTC
The DNA here is from genome assembly GCF_012955605.1 of Bacillus fonticola. GTDB lineage: Bacteria > Bacillota > Bacilli > Bacillales > JC228 > Bacillus_CG > Bacillus_CG fonticola. The sequence goes on from NZ_CP052135.1 coordinate 277,464, forward strand.
ATGCCGCAGAAGGTTACGCAAGAATTTCTGGGAAACCCGGAGTAGTGATGGCAACTTCAGGACCTGGTGCAACAAATCTCGTGACAGGAATTGCGGATGCCATGATGGATTCTTTACCACTCGTCATATTCACGGGGCAAGTGGCAAGCGGGGTGATTGGGACAGATGCTTTTCAAGAAGCCGATATGATGGGCATTACGACACCGATCACGAAGCACAATTACCAAGTGCAATCAATCATAGATCTGCCTCGAATTGTTAGAGAGGCGTTCCATATTGCTTCTACGGGGCGCCCTGGACCTGTTGTTGTAGATATTCCAAAGGATATTTCAGCCTCCCAACTGTCCCAGGATACGTTTGAGACAGATTACCATTTGCCGGGTTATCAGCCAACGGTGAAGCCGAATCCTCTGCAAGTGAAGAAGCTAGCTGATTCGCTGGTGAAAGCGAAAAGGCCGCTCATCCTTGCAGGTGCGGGTGTCTTGCACGGAAAAGCATCAGAGGAATTAAGGGACTTTGCCATAAAATACGATATTCCGGTCACAACAACGCTACTTGGACTTGGCAGTTTTCCCGGGGACCATCCGCTTTCGCTCGGAATGGCTGGGATGCACGGAACTTACACTGCCAACATGGCGCTATATGAATGTGATTTGCTGATCAATATCGGGGCTCGTTTCGATGATCGCTTAACGGGAAACCTACAGCACTTTGCACCACAAGCGATTGTTGCTCATATCGATATCGATCCTGCAGAGATCGGGAAAAATGTGGTCACCCACATTCCGATTGTTGCTCATGCCAAGTTTGCATTACAGGAATTACACTCACAAGCAACCGGATCAGCTGCACATCAAGAGTGGTTAGTCGAACTTGAAGCGAATAAGAAAAGCTATCCGCTTTGGTATAACCAACCTCAGCAACAAATGTGTCCGCAGTGGCTTATTGCGTCCATACATCAAGCCACAAACGGAGAAGCCATTATTACAACTGATGTCGGTCAGCATCAGATGTGGGCTGCTCAACATTATACATTTACCACACCGAATAAATGGGTGACTTCAGGTGGGCTTGGCACAATGGGTTTTGGCTTTCCGGCAGCGATTGGAGCAAGCCTTGCCGCACCGGAAGAAACAGTAATTGCGATTGTTGGTGACGGTGGGTTCCAAATGACGCTGCAAGAGCTATCCACACTTCAGGAAAAAAGATTGCCCGTCAAAATTATCATTGTGAACAACGGTGCACTTGGCATGGTCCGTCAATGGCAGGAGGCGTTTTACGATAAACGGTATTCGGAGTCATTACTTCATACCCAACCTGATTTTGTCAAACTTGCGGAAAGCTACGGTATTCGTGGGGTGAAGGTGGAAAGTCAAGAGGAGCTTAACCGCATCCTTCCAGAGGTTCTTGGCTGTGGTGGACCGCTTTTAATGGACTGTCGCGTCATTGAACAAGAAAATGTCTACCCTATGGTGGCACCTGGTAAAGGCATTCAGGAGATGATTGGAGTGAAACCATGAAACGGGTCATAACAGCCACTGTGCAAAACCGAAGCGGTGTCCTAAATCGGATAACAGGCTTATTACAAAGACGTCAATTCAACATTGAAAGTATCTCCGTCGGTCGAACGGAGGTAGAAGGGATCTCGAGAATCACCATTGTCGTCGCCGTTGCCGATAATCAAAAACTGGAACAACTAACGAAACAATTAAACAAGCAAATTGATGTATTAAAAGTATCCGACATTACAGACAAAGCGATTGTGGCAAGAGAGCTGGCCCTGATTAAGGTCGTCAGCAGCGGTCAGCTTAGAGGTGAGATTCAAGGAATTATTGAACCTTTTCGCGGATCCATTATTGATGTCAGTAAGGATAGTTTAGCTGTTCAAGTGACTGGAAAGCCCGAAAAGATCGAAGCCTTAATTGATTTACTAAGACCTTATGGGATTAAAGAACTGGCACGGACGGGGCTCACCGCTTTCTTACGTGGTCATCAGCCGGAAGTGACTGAGTTGAATTCTTATTCCCTATTAAAATAAAAAACTCGAAAGGATGATTGTAATGGCAGAGGTATTTTATCACAACGATATGAATGAAGAGGTTTTGAAAGGGAAAAAAATCGCAGTGGTCGGCTACGGATCTCAAGGCCATGCACATGCATTGAATTTAATGGAAAGTGGCTTTGATGTGGTCGTTGGACTTAGAGAAGGCAAGTCGTGGGATCAGGCGGTGGAAGATGGCGTACATGTCCAAACGGTAGCAGAAGCAACGGCTGACGCGGATGTGATTATGGTGCTTCTGCCCGATGAAAGTCAGACGAAAGTATATGAAGAAAGTATCAAGCCGAATTTACAGCCAGGAAATGCACTTGCTTTTGCACACGGATTTAACATTCACTTCAACCAAATTGTTCCCCCATCACATGTCGATGTGTTCTTGGTGGCACCGAAAGGTCCGGGTCACCTCGTTCGACGGACATTCAACGAAGGAGCGGGGGTTCCTGCACTCATTGGTGTCCATCAAGATTTTACTGGGGAAGCGAAGGAACTCTCACTTGCCTATGCAAAAGGAATTGGAGCGGGTCGAGCTGGCGTACTCGAAACGACCTTCCAGGAAGAAACAGAAACCGATCTGTTCGGTGAGCAAGCGGTCTTGTGTGGGGGATTAACGAGCCTGGTCAAAGCTGGATTTGAAACCTTAACCGAGGCAGGATATCAACCAGAAGTCGCCTATTTTGAGTGTTTACATGAGTTGAAGCTAATTGTTGATTTGATGTATGAAGGGGGACTTGAAGGCATGCGTTATTCTATTTCCGATACCGCTCAATGGGGTGACTTTGTATCAGGACCACGAGTTATCAATGAGGAAACGAAAGCACGCATGAAGGACATTCTTCATGACATTCAAACAGGTGAATTCGCAAAGGGGTGGATTGTTGAGAACCAAGTCAATCGCCCGCAATTCAATGCGATCAATGCAAAAGAAAACCAACATCCGATTGAAAAGGTAGGAAGGGAGCTTAGGGAATTAATGCCGTTTGTTAAGCAGGCGCAAAAACGGCAAAAGGAAGTGGTTCCTAATGGCGCACATTAACATTTTTGATACGACCCTTCGCGATGGCGAACAGTCCCCGGGTGTGAACTTGAACCATTTTGAAAAGCTTGAGATGGCAAGACAGCTAGAACGGTTTGGTGTCGATGTGATGGAGGCGGGTTTTCCTGCCTCTTCACAAGGCGAATTTGAGGCCATTCAAGAGATCGCACGTACCATTAAGAATGTTTCTATTACAGGTTTGGCACGATCGGTTACATCGGATATCGATACAGCATGGGCAGCTTTAAAAGATGCCGAGGAGCCTAGATTACACGTTTTTTTAGCTACATCTCCCATCCATATGACTCATAAGCTGAAAAAGACACCGAAGGAAGTGATCCAGCTTGCCGTCGATATGGTAACTTACGGAAAATCGAAATTCCCGTTCGTTCAATGGTCTGCTGAGGATGCTTCTAGGTCGGATCTTGACTTTCTCGTCCAAATTATTGAAAAAGTAATTGATGCCGGTGCATCCGTGATCAATTTGCCTGATACGGTCGGATATACCTCACCTGAAGAATACGGGTCCATGTTTCAATATGTGAAAAAACACGTGCCGAATATTGATCAGGTCACGTTATCTGCCCATTGTCATGATGATCTAGGATTAGCCGTCGCCAACTCCCTGGCAGCGGTTGAAAACGGAGCGACCCAAGTAGAAGGAACGATCAACGGCATTGGTGAACGCGCGGGGAATGCAGCGTTAGAAGAATTTGCAGTGGCCTTGAACATTCGTAAAGATCGATATCCTTTTACGACGAATCTAGTCTTAAAGGAGATTAAGCGTACTAGTGATCTTGTCTGTAAGCTAACAGGCATGGTCGTTCCGGCGAATAAGGCAGTCGTTGGAAAGAATGCCTTTGCCCATGAGTCAGGCATCCATCAAGATGGCGTACTCAAAAATGCAGCGACCTATGAAATTATTACACCGGAATTGGTCGGTGTCCAATCGAACAGTTTAGTTCTAGGCAAGCATTCCGGTCGCCATGCCTTTCATCAAAAGGTGAAGGAATTAGGCTACCAGCTTTCAAAAGAAAAGTTAGCTGATGCTTTCCGTTCATTTAAAGTATTAACCGATCGGAAAAAAGAGGTGACAGATGAAGACTTGTTCACCATCTTGACAGACATCCAAACGATGAATACAACCGATAAGCGCTATGAACTGCAAGCGTTTCAAGTGCAGTATGGCTCTTCTAACCTTCCGACGGCGACTGTTGCCTTATCGACACCTGCGGGAGAGCGGGTGGAGACAGCTTGTACAGGGCAAGGAAGTGTGGAGTCCCTTTATAACACGTTAGAAGCGTTGATCGACGAGAAGATTCACCTCACCGACTATTCGCTAAGTTCGGTCGGTCAAGGGCGTGATGCTCTTGCAGAAGCTCATGTCAAAATGACGGTCAATGGCATTCGAGTAAGCGGGCGTGGGGTTGCTCAAGATGTTCTGGAAGCTTCCGCACAAGCCTTCATAAATGCGGTCAATCGTGTGTTTTTAACAGCTCATTTCATGAAGACCACCCATATGTAGACCACTGAAAAGGAGGTTCTTTCAATGAATAAGAAAATTGTATTGCTACCTGGTGATGGAATTGGTGCAGAAGTGATCCAGTCAGCGCAAGAAGTTCTTCACGCTATTGCTGAAGAATATAATCATCGTTTTTCGTTTGAAATTCAAGACATAGGTGGAGCGGCAGTCGATCAGCACGGAACACCGCTGCCAGAAACAACCGTCTCCGCTTGTCAGCAGGCGGATGCCGTGTTACTCGGTGCCGTCGGTGGGCCGAAATGGGATGACCTCCCCTCACAATTACGACCAGAGAGGGGGTTGCTCGGCATTCGTAGTGCCTTAGGCTTATATGCCAATCTTCGTCCAATCAAAGGTTTCTCCAACTTAATGCACGCATCTCCATTAAAGGAGAGTGTCATCAAAGGCAGCGATCTTCTCATCGTGAGAGAACTGACGGGTGGTTTATATTTTGGCAAGCCGAGTGAACGTATTGACGGGGGCGAGTCCGTTGTGGATACATTATTTTATACACGAAATGAAATTGAAAGAATTGTAGACAAAGCCTTTCAGTGTGCACAAGGTAGACGTAAGCAGCTTACCTCTGTTGATAAGGCAAATGTACTCGAGTCTAGTAAGCTTTGGCGTGAAGTGGTCGAGGAGAAGAAGAAGGACTATCCTGATGTATTAGTTGAGCATCTTCTCGTGGATGCAGCGGCGATGAAGTTGATTACGAACCCGACGCACTTTGACGTGATCGTAACAGAAAATCTATTTGGAGACATTTTAAGTGATGAAGCGTCTGTTCTGACAGGTTCCCTAGGAATGCTTCCATCTGCAAGTTTACGAGATGATGGGGTGGGCCTTTATGAACCGGTACACGGATCTGCTCCAGATATCGCAGGCAAAGGGGTAGCAAATCCCACAGCAATGATTTTGTCAACGGCGATGATGCTTCGGCATTCATTTGGATTGGAAGAAGAAGCACAACTAGTGGAACAGGCAGTTCAAACTGTATTAGATAACGGCTATTATACAGCTGACATTCAACAAACGGTGGGGCGAAAAGTAGGGACGAGGGAAATGACCGCATTGATTGTTGATTACATTAAATCCGAAAGTGCCTCCCATTGCATTCAAAGTTGTTATGCGTAGTGAGTGAGGCCGGGTTAGAGGGGTACACGTGGACTTATAGCGGATTGTGCAGACTCGTGGGGGATTGCGCAGACTTATGGGGGATTGCTCAGAGTTATGGTGGGAATACGCAGACTCACTGTGGATTGCGCAGACTTACGGGAGAATGCGCAGACTCACGGTGGAATGCGCAGACTCATGGTGGGAATACGCAGACTCACGGTGGATTGCTCAGACTTATGGTGATTGCGCAGACTTATGGTGGGAATACGCAGACTCATGGTGGGAATACGCAGACTTACGGGAGAATGCTCAGACTCACGGTGGAATACGCAGACTCATGGTGGGAATACGCAGACTCATGGTGGGAATACGCAGACTCACGGGAGAATGCTCAGACTCACGGTGGAATGCGCAGACTCATGGTGGGAATACGCAGACTCACGGGAGAATGCGCAGACTTATGGTGGATTGCGCAGACTTACGGGAGAATGCGCAGACTCATGGTGGGAATACGCAGACTCATGGTGGGAATACGCAGACTTACGGGAGAATGCGCAGACTCATGGTGGGAATACGCAGACTCACGGGAGAATGCTCAGACTCACGGTGGGAATACGCAGACTCACGGGAGAATGCGCAGACTCATGGTGGATTGCGCAGACTCGCTTCATCGAATGTCGCTCAGTGACCTTCATTTCCTGAATTCACAAACTTAATTACATGAGGTGAGAAATTTTGTCCAAACCGAAAACAATTATTGATAAAATTTGGGATCATCATGTCGTCCATCAAGAAGAGGGAAAGCCGGATTTACTTTATATCGATTTGCACCTCGTCCATGAAGTCACCTCCCCACAAGCGTTCGGAGGGTTACGAATGAAAGGACGTACGGTAAGACGTCCGGATCGAACATTTGCGACGATGGATCATAATGTCCCAACGAGGGAGCGCCATGTGATCCATGACGCTATTTCAAAAATGCAAATGGAAACATTGAAAAATAACTGTGAGGAATTTAGGATTCCCCTTGCAGATATCGACCATCCCGATAATGGCATTGTCCATGTCATCGGTCCAGAACTGGGGTTAACGCAACCCGGGAAAACGATCGTGTGCGGGGACAGCCACACCTCTACTCATGGGGCGTTTGGTGCCCTTGCTTTCGGAATCGGTACGAGTGAGGTTGAGCATGTGTTAGCGACACAAACACTGAAACAGACTCGCCCGAAAACGATGAATGTCAAAGTGCATGGAAAGCTTGGAAACGGTATTACAGCTAAGGATTTAATCCTTGCGATCATCGCCAAAAATGGTGTGCGCTTTGGTACCGGCTATGTCATCGAATACACTGGCGAAGCGATTCGGTCCCTTTCAATGGAAGAGCGGATGACCGTTTGTAATATGTCGATTGAAGCTGGTGCTAGAGCGGGACTCATTACACCAGACGAGGTGACATACGACTACTTACGAGGAAAAAGGCACGCTCCTGATCCTGAGGTGTTTGATGAATCTGTGGAGAAATGGCAAGCCCTTGCGTCAGATGAGGGGGCAATTTATGATGCGACTGTGGAAATCGAAGCGGATGAAGTTGAGCCACAAGTGACATGGGGGACGAACCCGGGCATGTGTATCCCGATCAACAGCCCCGTTCCTGACCCTGCTGTTGCTGTGAAAGCAAGTGAGAAGGAAGATATTCAGCGAGCTCTTGACTATATGGGATTAACGGCGGGAGAAAAATTGACCTCGGTCAAAATCCAACATGTGTTTATCGGATCGTGTACGAACTCAAGACTCAGTGATTTACAAAAGGCCGCGAAGATCATTCAAGGTCGGAAGGTGAATGGTTCTGTGCAAGCCCTTGTCGTCCCTGGCTCGTATAGTGTAAAGCGAGCAGCAGAAGAAGAAGGGTTGGACAAAATTTTTACAGATGCTGGATTTCAGTGGCGGGAAGCCGGCTGTAGCATGTGCCTTGCGATGAACGATGACATTGTGCCACCGGGCGAACGTTGTGCCTCCACATCGAACCGTAATTTTGAAGGGCGGCAAGGAAACGGATCACGCACGCACCTTGTAAGTCCAGAAATGGCTGCAGCCGCCGCAATCCAAGGGCATTTTGTCGATGTCAGGACATTTGCCAGCGCACCACTTTACTCATAGGGAGGGGATTTGATGGAACCGATTCGGCTACATGAAGGCCTTGTGTATCCACTAAACCGGGCGAATATCGATACAGACCAAATTATTCCAAAGCAATTCCTGAAAGGGATCGAGCGTCAAGGCTTCGGGCAGTTCCTTTTTTTTAACTGGCGTTATGACAGTGATGGAAAGTTACGTGACGATTTTTCTTTAAACGATGAAAAGTACCGGGGGGCATCCATTTTGGTTGCGGGGGAAAACTTCGGATGTGGATCGTCTCGGGAACATGCTCCGTGGGCAATCGAAGACTTCGGATTCAAGGTGATCATTGCCCCAAGCTATGCGGATATTTTTTACAATAACAGTGTGAAGAATGGGATTCTATTAGTTCAACTGCCTGAAACACAGGTCGAACTGTTGACGAAGCGTGCAGAAACGGATTCATATCGTGTAAGCATAGACTTAGAAAAACAACTAGTCTCGGATACAAAAGGGTTTGAAGCACCCTTTGACATCCCGTCTTACCATAAAGAAATGCTCCTAAACGGATGGGACGAAATCTCCGTCACCCTAACACAAGAAGACAAAATCACCACATACGAACAAAACCACTAAACCGGGAACAGGTACCACCCGGTTTTTGTCAGTTTTTGTCGAAAGCTACTGAAGTAAAAGTAGTAGTTGGCTTTTCGACATAATTCGGGGCGTACCTGTTCCCTGTGTAAGGAGTGTGAAGAACTTGGGAATTCACTAGTCGGGGCACATATTACAAATGCGATGGAATATTTAGCGAAGGTTGTTCACCGTACACCGTTAACTATGTCAAATTCGATTAATCAATTAACAGGAAAACAGGTCTACTTCAAGATGGAAAACCAGCAAAAAACAGGTTCCTTCAAAATTAGAGGAGCTGCTTATAAATTGTCTCGCCTCCATGATAGTGAGGCAAAACAAGGAGTGATTGCTGCTTCGGCGGGGAACCACGCACAAGGTGTCGCTCTTGCTGCGGCTAATCGAGGTATTCAAGCGAAATTATTTATGCCAGAAAGAACACCACTCGCAAAGGTTGAAGCGACAAGAAGTTACGGGGCATCGACGGTTCTGATTGGCGAGTCTTTTCAAGAGGCATATGAAGCTGCCAGACTGGAACAAAACAAGTACAATGCGACACTGGTCCATCCATTCGACGATTATGATGTTATGGCTGGTCAAGGCACGATTGCGATGGAAATGCTTCAACAACAACCATCGCTTGATACAATTCTAGTCCCTGTTGGGGGTGGTGGATTACTTGCGGGTATGGCAGTCGCGGTGAAGTCCATTGATCCGTCGATTCGCGTTATTGGTGTGCAGGTAGATAATGCAAATGCACTATATAACCAGTTTCATGGGAACGAACAATCAAAGTTTCAGGATGGATCAACCATTGCAGAAGGAATTGCTGTGAAAAAGCCCGGAAACTTAACATTCCCTCTTATTCACAAGTATGTAGACGATATGATAACCGTCTCTGATAGATCTATTGCAAACGCCATGCTATATATGCTGCAACGAGAGAAAACTTTAATCGAGGGAGCGGGAGCAGCCTCATTCGCTGCCCTGCTCGTCCACGGTCAGCGCATCCGATCCAACCACTGTGGCATCGTCGTTAGTGGCGGCAATATGGATATAGAGAAATTGCACCAGATTCAGCAAATGGCAAAGAAAGACGAAAGGTGTTTTATACATGCATAATGGGAAGCTGCCAGACCCTATATGGGGTCTGGCAGATTTTAAAAGGATGGCTACGAGGAAATTCGACCGGAGAATTCCTACTGTTTCATTCATTAAAAATATCCAGTTTCATTTAGTTCCAGAACCCTTAGCATCCTTCTCGAAATAAATAAATACATTGGTAAGCCACTTGGCAAGGACAGCGCCTAACACGTAGACAAGGAATAAATGGAAGAATGTCGTTCCTTTTGATAATTGGACTAAGTCGAAAGTTACCAAGATTGGTTTTAAAACGAATGAAAAAATGGCGCTTACGATAATAGCGTAAAGATAATAATTTTTCCCGTTTTTCAGCAGCCATTGATACAATAAAATATAAACTACTGGAATTAAGGAAGTATCTAATCCGATATTGTTTGGTAGGAAAGGAATGAATTTGTAGGGATATTCCCAAAACCCATATCTTGTGGCAAACCCATCAAAGTAGATGGCGATGATATGGTGACTGTATCCAAAAAATCCGAGAAGAAAGGCCCTTTTTCTATCGATAAAAAAGTAAAGTATGACCAGCGGAATGATAAACATGAGAACATTTACCCAAAATTGCCATGTGTCGATATTGGAATAGGTTGCCCAATAATCCATCCCCTTTGTTCGTAGTTGTTCCTGAACTTCCTTTAATTGTTCAAATTGCTTCCATTGTTCAGCATTCATAAGTGTAGTCCCTCGTGTCTAAATTGAATTATCTGTTTGTCTTCAGGATGTACCGTAAAAAGTAACACCTTCAAGTACCTATTAGTAGGTGCATAACTCATTAAAAATATGCAAGAAAAGTTGTAAAATTGTTAGTAGTAATTTTGGTGATTGCGGGGGTGTTGCAAGTGTTAGGGATCGATCTTTGGAAGGGAAGTTATCATAGGAAAAAAGGGGCTTTACCACACCGCGGTGCCTGTCCCCCTGGTGTAGTGGCGTGTTAACGCGTTGGAGATCAGGGACCGCGATGTGCGTGAATGTCATCGATCATCCGCTAAAATCGCGGAACATTATAAATGTTGGTCTAAGAAACGCAAAATGCCCTCGTAGCCTTGCTTCTGGTTTTTCTTTTTCGTAAAGCCGTGACCTTCATCAGGAAAGACGATGTATTCGACGGGAACCGCATTTTGCTTTACTTTTTCTACAATTTCATCAGACTCCACCTGTAGCACACGAGGGTCATTTGCACCTTGGAGAACGATCAAAGGCTTCTCGATCTTTTCAGCATGAAAGAGTGGCGAGATGCTATGAATGTAATCCTCCTGCGTGTATGGGTTACCGATCTTTTGATAGAGAGAATCGCGCATCGTTTCCCACCAAGATGGGATGCTCTTTAGCGTCCGGTCCCAATTGGCCACTCCGAAGATATCCACACCTACTTCAAACTCGTCAGGACGGAAGGCTAAAGCTGCTAACACCATATAACCACCATAGCTTCCTCCAATAATGCCGATCCTCTTTTCATCGACATAACCGGTATCCGCTAAGAACTCTTTCGCTCGGATGCAATCTTCAAGATCAACCTCCCCATGTTTTAGATCCGCAGCTTGAAAGAAGGTCTTTCCATAACCGGAGCTTCCTCGATTATTGACTGCCAAAACAGCATACCCTTGGTTGACCAAATATTGAATGACAGGACTATAGATTCGCATCGATTGTCCACCAGGTCCACCGTGAACCCACACGAGAGCGGGAACTTTTTCCCCTTCACGGACATGAGGTTTGTAATAAACAGCGGGAATCTCTAGTCCGTCAAAGGATGCGTACCTGACAATCTTGTCTGTTGCTAACTCCTGTTGATCCATCTCGGAATTGAAGGTGTTCGTTAACTGCTTAAGTTCCTCCGTTTCTAGATCATAGACGTATAGATTGTTGGAAGAAACGGCGGATTGGAGCATGAAAGTGACTTTCTTTTCAGAAGCGGACATTTTACATTCAGTGATAAATCCTTCTGGGAGTGGTACGGAAAGCTCTTTTTTCGTTTGCCAATGTATAATTTTTGGACGCCGCTGTGCATCTACATTCATTCCGTAGACGAGGTATTGGCTCTGTTTGGAAAAGTAAGCATAGGATAAGTCCCATCTTTCTTCGATGACCGATTCCTGTGCGCCGCTTTCAAGATTTATCTTTTTCAGATAGAGATGCTCTCTGTCGTCATCTGTTAGAAAATAGAGTTCCTTCGAATCGTCACCGAAGCATTGTGGATGGTAAAGAATATCATCGTCATGCGGAAGTAACGGCTTCAGCTCTTCTTTGACCGCATCGTATAAGTACATCGTGTTGCTGTTCATGTTATGTGCTGTTGTGAGAGCCACATACCGTCTATCTTTAGATATAGCCGCGAACTCGTATCCATCGTTCTTAAATAGGAGTGTAGGCTCTAAGGAATCAATATCCATATAATAAACGTCCATAAATCGCGGGTCCCTCTGATTGACACCAAAATAGAATCCTCGATCATCCTGAGACCAACCATAGTAAATCGCCTTCGCTTGGTCGAAAGGGGTAAGATCTGTTACATCCCCTTGTTCATCCTGAAGGTAAATGTGGTGTAATTCATTTCCTCCTTGGTCACTCGTGTACAAAAAACGACGATCGTTCGGAAAGTAGCTGAGCACATGAACGGCTTCTTCTGTCGATTCGGTGAGTGGTGTCGGATCCCCGCCGTCTATGGCAATCGTATAGGCATTATAGACACCGCTTCGATCACTAGAGTAAATAATGGATTGTTCATCTGAAGAGATGGACTGACTGTGTATCATCTCTGTTTGTAAAAATTGGTCCATTGTGTATCGTGCACCTAACGTTTTCTGATGGTTTTTCAAATTAGGAATCCTCCTTGATAAATTGTTTTTTTGCCTATTATGTCTCTGCACTACTTTCTACTAATTGAGTTCAACTTCCTTTAAAAACTTCAAAGTATTCATAGTTATAAACGGCGGTTTTCGGCAAGAGATGGCGCATGGTATATACTGATTGCGGGCAGTTCCCCTTCGCTCATAAAACACAGTGAATTTATACAATCAATCTCTTGCTAAACAAGACTTAGAAAAATCGTCGTTGCTTTTTTCTTTACTGCTTTACGGGGGCGGGGGACTGACCCCATTGTGGTAGTATGAAGGTAGTCAACGAGAATCGTATATTCATAGAAAAAAGGTGTTACATAATGGGTCATATCGAAAAAGGCGGCCGATCCTATACGAAAACGATTTTGTCCTTATTTTTAGGGAGCTTCGTCACGTTTGCCATTTTATATAGTGTGCAACCGCTTATCCCGACGTTCTCAAAGCAATTTGATGTGAGCGCTGCGACGGCCAGTTTGTCGTTATCCCTTTCCACCGGGGTACTAGCGGTATCGATGCTAGTGACGTCCACCTTTTCTGACAAGGTTGGGCGCAAACCAATTATGGTTGCCTCGTTATTACTTTCCGGGATTCTGGCGGTTGTGACGGCGTTCAGCCCTAATTTTACCTTTCTGTTAATTGTACGTGCACTTTTAGGTGTGGTGTTAGCCGGGTTTCCGAGTATCGCCATGACGTATATACAGGAGGAGTTTCATCCGAAAAACCTCGGTGCGGTCATGGGGATTTATGTGAGCGGGACATCCATCGGAGGATTGAGCTCGCGTGTTGTGATGGGGGCACTGACGGACTGGTTTTCCTGGCAGATTGCACTAGGAGTGATGGCCGCCCTCTGTCTTTTGATCGCTGTATGGTTTTGGAGAAGCTTGCCGGATTCCGCCCATTTCCAGCCGCAATCGGTAAACTTGAAACAATTGCTGTCTGCGTTCGGCACAAATTTGAAGCAGCCGAGCTTGCTTTGTCTTTTCACACTGGCCTTTTTGCTAATGGGCAGCTTTGTCTCACTGTACAACTATATCGGCTATCCGCTCATGGCCCCGCCCTATAATTTGAGCCAAACCTTGGTGGGACTGATTTTTCTCGTCTATCTTGTCGGTACATTCAGTTCCAGCTTTATGGGGCGACTGGCTGACCGATCGGGAAATGCCAACATGCTCTTTTGTAGTATCGTTATCATGCTCGCTGGAGGTCTACTCACATTAAACGGCTACTTATGGATTAAGCTTGCCGGTGTGGCGCTCTACACTTTCGGATTTTTCGGTGCTCATTCGATTGCCAGCGGTTGGGTCGTACAAAAGGCAACTAAATATAAAGCACAGGCGTCGTCTTTGTATCTGTTGTTTTATTACGCCGGTTCCAGCCTTGTAGGGACGAGTAGCGGCGTGTTCTGGACTCAATTCGGTTGGGGAGGGTTTATCGCTTTGATTAGTGGGTTGCTGGCTGTTTCTTTGGTGATTGCGGGGGTGAAAGGTGTCAGTCCCCCAGTGTAGTAAAGTATTAACGCATTGGGGGTCAGGCACCGTGATACAATTTCGTTGCGTTATAACGTGGAAGGAAATGGGGTTCTATTCCAAGATTAGGTGTTCCTTATACGCCGCGATTACTCAAAACTTCTATACGTTTTCTGTTGACCAGAACTAGAGGATTATCACTCATACAGCTCCCTCAGAACCGAACTCCATTTTTATTTAATATAACATGTAAACTTTCAGACTACCCTTTCAACCAACGCTATATTCTTCAAAACCATCATGCTCTCGCTTGTAGTCCTGCCATTGTTCAGGTATTGAATATTCCTTTGTTTGAATTCATGCGAATTTCCCCTTATAGATATATTGTCTTTGTCTGGGTTAGAAGTCTACAAGATGTATAACCTTTTTTTATGAAAACAAATAAAAATAATCTATTTTTATTATGCCTTAGTGTGTAATACAATTTAAACTAATCAGATAATTTTATTTGGTCATTTGTAAGCGTTATCAACGGGATGGGGGGAAGAATATGAAATCATTGTTTAAGCATCGTTTCATGCAAGTTGGATTTACCTTGGTAACTTTATTTTCACTTGTGTTAGCCGGTTGTTCCACTAATACTGCAGGATCTTCTAATGGCGAATTTTATGCTGATCAATCAGTGGAATTGTTAGTTCCATTCGGTACAGGAGGAGGAACTGATACTTTCGCACGCTTTGTTGCCCCTTTTTTAAGTGAAAGTATTGCAGGTAACCCGACCATACAAACTGTAAATGTGCCGGGTGGAGGAAGTATTAATGGTTCAAATGAGTTTGTTCTAGGAAGAGAACATGATGGTTTAAGTGCATTAGTTACGAGTGCTTCTACGCACATGCCCTATTTCCTTGGAGACCCAGCAGTTCAATATGATCTGAAGGAAATGAAACCAGTGATGGGGCTACCTACAGGTGGGGTTGTGTATGTAAGCCCGGAAACAGGTATTACGAGCGCTAAAGATATTCAAAACCCTCAAGAAGAATTAATTTATGCAGGTATTAGTGCTACTGGGTTGGATTTAGTTACTTTACTGGCATTCGAGGTTTTAGATATGGACGTAAAAGCAGTATTAGGATATGACGGTCGTGGCCCTTCTCGTGTAGCTTTCGAACAAGGTGAATCCAATATTGACTACCAAACTTCAACTGCATTTCTAACAAATGTTCAGCCGTTAGTTGAAGATGAGCAAGCTAATCCATTATTTGCTTTCGGTCAATTAGATGAAAATGGGGATGTAATCCGAGATCCAGCATTCCCGGATTTACCATCATTAAGTGAATTTTATGTAGAAGCTTATGATGAAGAGCCCTCGGGAGAAGCATGGGAAGCATATAAAGCCTTCTTAGGATCCTCATTCACTGTCCAAAAAGTAATTTGGTTGCACAGTGATGCACCGGAAGAAGCTGTAGAAGCGTTATCAGCAGCAGCTGTTGAAGTAGCTGAGAACTCAGAGTTCCTCGCTAACGGGAAAGAAGTACTAGGCGGGTATTCACCATATATAGGTGAACAGTTAGATCAGGTTGTAACCAATATGTTAAATACCGATGAAGATGTAATAGATTGGACTATTGAATTTCTTGAACAAAATTATGGTGTAGAAAGATTTTAATAGAAAAGGGGGAGTCGATTCTCCCTTTTTTAATCAGGATTCAGCAGCTAAGGGGGGGTTACGTTGTTAGAAGCAGCCGTTGAGGCACTAATGATAATTTTAGATCCTACGAGATTACCATTCATGTTTCTTGGTATATCAGTTGGTCTTCTTATAGGGCTGTTACCAGGATTAAGTGGAACAGTAGGGATGGCCATTTTATTACCCTTCGTATATGGGATGGATCCTTTTTCGGGAATGGCTATGCTGATTGGTATGGCAGCAGTGCTACATACCGGAGATACATTCCCATCTATCTTAATTGGTGTACCAGGCTCGTCTGGGTCTCAAGCTACTATTATGGATGGTTATCCTCTGGCGAAAAAAGGGGAGGCTGGTAGAGCTTTAGGAGCAGCCTTTTTCTGCTCAATGGTTGGTGGAGTTATTGGGGGAATTGTTTTATTTATCTCGATACCTCTTGCAAGACCATTAGTGCTTGCTTTTGGATCCCCCGAACTATTTATGCTAGCGATATTAGGGTTAAGCATGGTCGGCATTTTAGCAGGTAATGCTCCGATTAGAGGGGTATTAGTAGGTTTGATTGGTTTAATGTTGGGTGCGATTGGAGCTGCCCCTGCAGTTCCGGAATATCGCTACACATTTGAATCGATTTACCTATTTGATGGCCTGCCTCTAGCAGTAGTAGCATTAGGGTTATTTGCATTCCCTGAAATTATCGAACTTCTTGCTAAAAAACAGAGTATAGCAAAAACCGAAAAGCTAAAAGGCGGTTGGATGGATGGAATTAAAGATTCCTTAAGGCATAAATGGCTCATTGTAAGAAGTTCAGCCTTAGGTTCCATCATTGGGTTTATACCTGGTCTTGGAGGTAGTGTGGTTGACTGGATCACTTATGGGATTACAAAACAAACGACTAAGGATAATGAAAATTTTGGTAAGGGTGATATAAGAGGGGTAATCGGACCTGAGAGTGCAAACAATGCCAAAGAAGGTGGCGCCCTCATCCCGACATTATTGTTTAGTATTCCTGGGAGTGGTACAACTGCGATTCTACTAGGCGGACTTTCGCTGATGGGTATTCAAGCAGGTCCGAGAATGGTAAATGAAGATATCTCTATTACTCTATCAATCGTTTGGACGTTAGTTTTAGCCAATATATTTGGTGCTGCTGCATGTATTTTATTAAGTAAATATATTGCAAGGTTAAGTTTAATACCTGCCACAAAATTAGTGCCATTTCTATTAGTTATTTTAATGGTCGCTTCCTATCAAAGCTCCAGAAATTTCGGTGACTTGATTTTGTTTGTAGCAATTGGATTGTTAGGACTGGTCATGAAAAGATTGGATTGGCCTAGAGCTCCATTACTGATCGGTTTTGTGTTATCAACCGCTACTGAAAGATATTTATGGATCTCTATGGAACGGTATGGTTTCACATGGTTGCTACAACCTGGGGTAATCGTAATTGGTGTTTTGATCATTGTCCTTCTATTTGGTGGTTACTACCTTAAACGTTCTAGTGAGAAATCGAGTGCTGCTTAGGAGGGGAGAAATATGTCAAAAGAAGTGAAGTCAATCTCATTTACCGTGTTTCTGCTCATTGTATTTGGCTTAATGGCATGGGAGGCAAGTACATTTGCGGATTTAGCTAAGTTTTTCCCTTTTTTTGTGTCAATATTCGCCGCCTTTCTTGCTCTTGTATCCATTGTATTACAAAGCATTGAACTAAAGAAAAAGAGAAATGAAGAGAGCGATCACGATGAGGATATAGATAAAAAGGCACTTACAAAATATATTCTTTGGGTTGTTGGCTATATAGCAGTCACTTATGTAGTAGGTTTAATTCTCGCTACGATCTTATTCTTACTGCTGTTTCTTTTATTGGAATCAAAATTTCGTGTATCCACTTCTGTTTTATGCACTACTTTTGTAATTGGGATACTTTGGATTATTGGCAATGCATTGAATTTATATTGGCCTGAGGGTCTTCTAGGTATCACGATCTTTTGATAAAGGAGAGAACAGATGACTATCACAGAATCGTTAGCTGACCATTATGTTCAATTAGATTATGAGTCTTTACCTGAAAGTGTCATCCATGAAGCAAAATTATGTTTGCTAGATTCGTTAGGTTGTATTTTGTCTGGAGTCCAAACAAGTGAGATTAGAATGCTATCGAAGGAACTAACTCAATCTACAAGAGATCAATCGGCAACTTGGATCGGACTGGATCAAAAAAGCTCCTTACTTTATGCGGCAATATTGAACGGGTCCATGGCACATGCCGTTGAAATGGATGATGTGCATAAAGAAGCCAAATCACATGCGGGAGCGGTAGTGGTTCCAACTGTCCTCACGTACGGTGACCACGCTAACAGTTCGGGAAAAGATGTGTTAACCGCGATTGTTGTCGGTTACGAAACGATGTTGAGGATTGGTAGAGGAATTAACGCTACTGCCCATAGGATGAAGGGTTGGCATGCAACGAGTACATGCGGAACGTTTGGAGCGGCAGCAAGTGTTTCAAAACTATCAAATTTCAATCAAGAGCAAATGGTAAGTGCTCTAGGTTTAGCGGGGACTCAGTCATCAGGTTTATGGGCTTTTACATCAAACGGTGCGAATTCGAAAATGTTTCATGCAGGTTCGGCATCGGCAAGTGGTTTGCTTTCTATTTTACTTGTGAAGGGTGGTCTAACAGGAGCTACGAAGATTATCGAAGCAGAGGACGGAGGGTTTTTCCGTAGCAGTTCAAATGATTATTCTTATGATGCTGTTTTAGATAATTTGAACAAAGAGTTTTTAATAACGGATATGACTCGTAAGCCTTTTGCGTGCTGCAGAAGTATGCACCCTCCGATTGAAGCAGCCTTAAATTTACGGAAACGTAATATTAAATTGAGTGAGATTGAATCAATTAAAGTGCATACGTACGAGGTGGCGAAAGTGCAATGTGGGTTTACAAAGTCACCAAAAAATATTTCTGATGCAAAATTTAGCATTCCTTATGGAGTAGCTGTGGCTCTTATTGATGGTCAGGCATTAATAAAACAGTTTACTTCGGAAAGGATCAGAGATGAAGAAGTCCTTCACTTAGCTTCGAAGGTAGACATTGTTGTTGATGAAAAATTTGATAGCGCGTACCCGAAAAACTGGGGTTGTTCTTTAGAAGTTCAAACAACTAATGGCACTTATACTGAGGTAATAAAGGATGCAAAAGGAGACCCAGTTAATCCTCTATCAAAGCAAGAGCTCGAAGAAAAATTTATATATTTAGCTAAGGATTTAATTGGTGAATCCAGATGCGTTGAAATTATTCGTATGATAGCAGAACTAGAGACAGTCAATGATATATCTCAACTTGTAGAACTTTGCTCGCCTTTAAGCTTAATTGGAAAATTAGGAGGTAAAGCATGACATCCTTAACAAAAATTCCGTGCGTATTTATGAGGGGTGGAACAAGTAAGGGAATTGTCATCAACAAAAAACACTTGCCTAGTAATCAGGCAGAGAGAGATAAATTGATTTTAAGAATTTATGGAAGCCCGGATCAGAGACAAATTGATGGATTAGGTGGGGGTACTCCTGTAACTAGTAAAGTAGCCCTTATTGAAGAATCAAATGATGAACATATCGATATCGTCTACACTTTTGGGCAAGTAAGCATTACAAAAGATGAAATAGACTACAAACCGACTTGTGGAAACATTTCAACAGCTGTGGGGCTGTATGCTGTAGAGGAAGGTTTTTGTGAGTTGAAAGAACCGTGGACGGTCGTAAGAATCTTTAATACGAATACCAATAGGGTTATTGAAGTGGAAGTCCCGACAAAAAATGGAGAGACTATGTATGAAGGAGACTACTCCATTTCAGGTGTACCAGGAACTGCCCCTAGAATCAATGTGAACTTTTTAGATTCTGGAGGCGCTATAACAGGTAACATTCTACCGACTGGAAATGTAAGGGATACTGTAGAACTTCCATCGGGAGAAATTTATCAAATCAGTGTCGTTGATTCAGCCAACACACTCATCTTTATCACTGCCGATCAACTCAATATTCGTGGAACGGAAATAGGGGATAAATTTAACCAGCAGCCATTGCTTAAGAAGCTTGAAGAAATCAGAGTGACTGTTGGTGTTCAAATTGGCTTAATAGATGATGCAAAAAATGCAAGCCCATCCACACATGCTTTACCTAAGATCGCAGTAATTGCTAACCCAACAGACTATGTGAATAGTGAGGGCAATGACGTATTAGCGGAGGACATCCATGTTACGGGGCGATATATTGCGATGGGGACTCTCCATCAAGCCTTTGCAGTAAGTGGTGCAATTGCCATTGCGACGGGTGCTCAAATCCCTGGAACTGTTGTCGCTGATATCATCTCCAGTCATGACGGTCCTGTTCGAATCGGTCATCCTTCGGGGATCATTGAAGTGGAAGCAGTTGTTAAACAAACTGAGGGCGGCTATGTGGTGGAGAGAGCAGCCATTGGAAGAACGGCAAGACGACTTATGGAAGGGCACAGTTTAGTACCGTCCAACCTATATAAAGGAAGAAGTGAAGTCATAAAGCTGGTGTAAAACCAGCTTTGTTACTTCACTAGTTATTGATCTAAATGGTAAAAATCCTTTATGAATCCTACAAATGCATCAACTACAGTTAAGTCCAGTAGTTCTGTCCTGTATAAAAGTTGCGTTTTCCTTAGGATTCTTTCATTGCCTTGAACTAAATCAATAGTGTGCAAATTATCTTCTTCCTTTAGAGAGATGCTTGGAAATATAGCATAACCGAGTCCTTTTTTGACCAATTCTTTACACGTTTCAATCCGATCAACTTCCATAGAAATATTAGGAGGAACATCAAATATACTGTGCCACCATTGATCAAAAGTATTTTTTAAGCCGAAATCAGTTCGATATCTAATCAATTTTAGGTTTGGTAGACTCTGCAAATCGATTTTATTTTTCGAAGCAATGCACAACGTTTCTTCATTTAAAACTAATTGTTCACCAGACCAATTTTGTTCTCCTCTTAATATCGCAACGTGGACTTCTTCACTTTGTATTAATTTAATGACCTCTGAGCTCCAACCGGTTGTGAGACTAATGTCGACTTTGGGGTACTTGGTTAGGAATCCCTCTAACAGTAGGGGGAGCTGATAGAGGGCAAAGTTACTTGACACGCCGAGCCGTAAAGATCCTTGAACTTCACTTTTCATGTTTCGTAAAGTGTCTTTCGTATTACTTAGTTCTCTGATCATTTTTTGAGAATGTTTGACCAGGAATTCACCTTCTTTTGTAAAAACAACACCTTTGCTTCCTCTAAAGATGATTTGGCAATCAAATTCTTTTTCGATCTGCTTAATTCGATAGGTTAAAGCAGGTTGAGATATGTATAATTTTTGAGCAGTTTTTGTAATGGTTCCTTCTTCGTGTAGGTTCAATAGCAAGTTCCAATCTTTCTCGTTCATAGCAACTGCTCCTTTTTTGTATGGTTTGAAGAGGCTTATATAAATGAAGTGAAAAAGAATGTTGAAAATATGGCTGGGTTTCCGTTCATTGTATGAGTGTCTTAATTATAGCATGCATCATAAATTTTGTTTATGGAAAAGGATAAAACATTAATATTTCACTTATGTTTTGATCTATTTTAATCTATATATAGATAGTTTAATTGCGAAAAAAACTTCTTCGAGGTGAATGGATGTGTCGAATCACGATGAATTGAATTTTGATGTGGTGGTAGTCGGAGCGGGAAATGCTGCACTTTGCGCTGCTATTGCTTCGAGAGAAAAGGGTGCGAAAGTACTTGTATTGGAAAAAGGACCTAAACGAAAACGCGGAGGAAATTCGTATTTTACTGATGGAGCCATTCGGTTTGCATTCAATGGGCTTGATGACTTAAGAAAGGTCATGCCGAGTATCTCTAATGAGGAAGCATCGAAGATTAATATGCCTCCATACACAGCGGAAAAATATTATTCCGATCTAATGAAGGCAACAGGAAACCAATCAGACCCTGAATTAGCGAACCATCTTGTAAGTAAATCATATGAAACGATTGAATGGATGCACAGTCATAAAATTGTGTTTGAATTAATCTACGATAATCAATCGTTTGTTAAGGATGAGGTTTATCACTTCTGGGGTGGACTTCCAGTCAAAACACAGGACCGGGGTGTCGGATTAATCAAGCAGTTAAACGAAAGAGCAGGGGAGCTTGGCATTGAAGTTTGGTATGAATCACCCGCTGTGAAAATCAACACGAATAACGATGAAGTGACTTCCATTGTTGTCAACAAGAACGGAGAACAAGTAACGGTTCAAACGAAAAGCGTTGTGTTAGCATGTGGTAGCTTTGAAGCAAACAAGAAGCTTCGTGCTGAAAACTTAGGTGAGGAATGGAACCACGCCATCTTAAGAGGAACAGAATTTAATACAGGTGATGGTTTGACAATGGCCTTCGAAGTTGGGGCTCAGCCTTTTGGTCAATGGAGCATGGGTCACGCGATAGGTACTGATGCCAATGCACCGAAAGTGGGGGATTTTACAAAGCCAGGGGATATTTTTAAAAAACATTCATATCCACTGGGTATTATGATTAATAAGGATGGCGTCCGTTTTGTCGATGAAGGCGCTGATTTCAGAAACTATACGTATGCAAAGTATGGTCGCGAAGTATTAAAACAACCAGGACATGTTGCTTATCAAGTTTATGATCAGCAAGTTAGACCCATGCTTCGTGACGAATATGATCGTGAAGAAGCAACATGTTTCAAAGCGGATACCATAGAAGAACTAGCTGCTCAGTTGGATGTAGACCAAGAACAATTTATCAAAACAATTGCAGAATATAACGATGCTGTCCAGGGTGGAGAGTATCAACCTGCTGAGAAAGATGGCAAAGGAACGGAAGGCATTACGCCGCCTAAATCAAATTGGGCGTTGAAATTAGAGAAAGCACCATTTTATGCTTACCCAGTAACGTGTGGTATGACTTTCTGTTTCGGAGGCTTAAGAGCAAACACCAAGGGAGAAGTGTTAAATAAGAGTGGAGAACCGATTCAAGGACTCTATGCAGCCGGAGAAATGATTGGTGGAATCTTTTACGAAAACTACCCTGGTGGTTCAGGACTAATGTCTGGAGCGGTTTTTGGGAAAACAGCAGGAACATCGGCTGCTAAATATGTAAATGGGCAGCTGGTTTAGAAGTTTTCTAGACAAGTAGAAACCTGTTTCCTATATACATGAAAACCTAGTGTATGGCCAGAAAACAAGCTGACCTTGGACGTGCCGAGAACAGCTTGTTTTTTTGCATTTCACTGGCATATATTTGTGAACTAAAAAGAACTGGCACCGCCCGCTATTTGTCGTTTTTCGACATAATTCGGGGCGTACCAGTTCCGGATATTAATCACCGTTAAAAATAGAGTTCTTCACAACTACATAATCTACAGTACGGATCGCTTCGAGTTTGTTTCCTCCGGCATACGAAATCGAGGATTGCAGGTCTTGCTCCATTTCGATCAATGTATCCTGTAGGGAACCTTTGTAGTCGACGAACATTTTTTTACCTTCTACATTTTTCTTTTCGCCTTTTTGGAATTCGGAAGCTGAGCCGAAGTATTCTTTATAGCGCTTGCCATCTTTCTCGACGGTTTCTCCTGGAGATTCTTCGTGGCCTGCAAATAGTGAGCCGATCATGACCATCGAGGCACCGAATCGAATCGATTTCGCGATATCACCATGAGTGCGAATTCCACCGTCTGCAATAATCGGTTTGCTCGCTGCCTTTGCACACCAACGTAGGGCAGCTAATTGCCAGCCTCCGGTTCCGAAGCCTGTTTTAATCTTCGTAATACAAACTTTCCCAGGCCCGATACCTACTTTAGTCGCGTCAGCACCCGCATTCTCTAATTCTCTTACAGCTTCTGGCGTACCTACATTTCCTGCAATCACAAAGGTTTGAGGTAAGTGATTCTTAAGATGTTGGATCATCTTGATGACAGTATTTGAATGACCGTGTGCGATATCAATTGTAACGAATTCTGGCACGAGTTGTTCCTCTGCTAATTGCTGTACAAATTGATACTCTTCCTCTTTCACACCTACACTAATAGAAGCGACAAATCCACGAGCGTGCATATTCTTGATAAATGAGATCCGCTTTTCAGGTTCGAAACGATGCATAATATAAAAGTAGCCATTTTCCGCTAAGAAGGTCGCCACCTTCTCGTCAATAATCGTTTGCATATTAGCAGGCACCACAGGCAGTTTAAACGTATGTCCGCCCAGGGTCACCGCAGTATCACACTCAGAACGGCTATTTACAATACATTTTGCTGGGATTAATTGAATATCTTCGTAATCAAATACATTTTCCATAGGTTACACCCCTAAACACGAATGTTGTATAAAGTTTAAATGGTTAATGTTCGTACATAGGTACTGTACTTTATTTCTTGGGGGATGTCAAAGGGCTCTACCGTCAGGGTAGTGATAGGCACCGCCCCCTTTTAGTGTACACTTCTCTTTCGTTCCTCGAGACTAACGGTTCTTCCTCCGTTGTTTGTTCGCTTGGTTTCGTTTCTTTTTGTTTTTTGCAACATTTTTGCTAGATGATTTATGGGTTGGTTTCGAGTCATGACCAAGCAACTGGCCGAGTAAGGACAATTGATCGCTCTCCTTCACCGTTTTTAGAGGTGGAGTGGTTCGCCTTTTAGGTGGCGCTGAGAAGGATTGATGAAAGATTTCACGTTCCTTAAGAAATTCCTCCTCTGGAATAATCGTTGGTCTACCCCACTCGTGAACAAATGTAAACCTCCATAAGTCCTCACGGTTCCGTTTCATTAGCTGCTTCTTCACAGCTTGAATATGTTGTAGCGACTTTCTTATAGCTTCGTCGTTAGCCAATTGATGTTCACGAAGAAAATCGTATATGAAGGGAGTACCCCATACGAGTGAAAACGCTGAATCGTCCTCGGTTGAATAAAAAGGGTGTAAAGTTTTTTGTACTGTGCTTTCTAAGCTGCTAAGCTGGAAGCTAAAAGTTGACCAAGTCTTCTTTTGATAAAGAACCTTTGAGAATTGGAACCAGATGTCAGCGCTTATGTCAAAGGAGATATCCCTTTGCTCTAACATATAAACTGCAAACGACCAGAACAAATCACGATAAGTATTATGATACTCCTGGGATTGTTCGGTCCACTCTGTTTTGTTATAGGCAACTCTCTTATTATGGGTCGCTAGGTTGGCTAAATTTTGTTGAAATCTAGGGAACTCTGTTTTTACAATGTAATCATCATAACCGTATTGTTGGAGTGTAGCGGTTAGCTTATCCCAACTAGGTCTTTGTCCGTTTTTTAAAGATACGTAGTATTCTTGAATAAGATAATAAAAAGCGGCCTCAACTAATTCATCTTCAGCACCGCTGATTAACCGGTCACTGTCCGCTATAGGCTGATACATGTCATGAGATAACTTAAACGCAACATCATTGAGATTATAAAAGCGTATTTTATTCAATAGAGGAATAAACAAATCAAATCCAGTAGCAGGGTCTTGGACAAAAGGTTGAAGATGTAATCGTGCTTTCTCCATTTCCCTTTTATATAGATAGTACTCCACCGCAAAGTTGCTTAGATAAGGAAATTCCTTTGCATAAAATGTCGGGATTACTTGACTTGTTGTTTTGACTAACTGTAAAACTTCTTCGTACTTTTTCTCGCGAATAAGTTCTTCTTTCGTTTCAACTAACACCGTTCCAAAATCGTCTTCAATCAGCATATGGTCAGTAGGAGATTGACCTAGCAAGTCCATAATCTGTTCAAATTGACCCTCTAATGAAGAATTCATAAAACGTTCGTACTATAAATCCTTCTGTTTTGTATAAGATATCATGTATTATCACCTACTATATTATGAATGATAGAGAATACAGTCGCGTGGCCGCGGGAACTATTTCAGTGAATGCGGCACGTTCACTCATAATCGCTTATCTGTTAAGTGGGGAATATTTCGCATAATTGCAGCCATCGTAAAAGAAACACAAGGGATGGACGTTGAAGTGATGGGTTCTTCTCTTTGATAGATGTCGACGAGTTCGTATCGATCCTCGTGTAGTGTATATTGCTCTAATATTCCGTTTTCAGGATCCACAATCCAGTATTCATGAATTTGAAAGAATGCGTAGGACTTTAGCTTTTCAATTTTATCGCGTCTTAATGTGGAAGGAGAGAGGATTTCTACTACAAGATCAGGTGCTCCCTCTACACCTCGTTTACTTAAAATGTCTAAACGCTTTCTGTTGATAAGAACAAGATCGGGTTGACGTACCTCAGTCGTAGATAAAATAACGTCAACCGGAGCATATAACACAATATAATCCGATTCACAGCTTCTGCTGAGCACTTTTTGTATTTCAAAGCTAACTAATTGATGAATTACCGAAGGCGCAGGGCTCATTAATTCTAGCTGACCACCTGCTAGTTCATAGGAGTTCCCATCGTCTAATGACGCATAGTCCTCGTAAGTGAGTCCACCTTCTTTTACGAGGTGATTAAATTGATTCTCCTTTCTCGAGTGCTTGTCGCTCATTCCAACCCCTCCGCATGAACCCCATTTTTGTATTTAGTGTAACATATTAGCGTGCGTTTTCAGTGCCATCGCATCTACATTCAGTATCCTAAAGCCTATAGAGCGGGTCCTCGCTTACAATACATTGACGATCGTGGGCAAAGGGACCGTGCAGGCACCACTCATCCGATTGCTCCCTAATAGAACCGCCCCTTGCTTCAAAATTCATAGTAATAGTAAAAAATTTTTATGAATATCTATAAGACAAGGAGGGATGGCTTTTTAGGCATCGATAAATAGTAGTAATTTCATTAAATGGAGGGATTGCGTGGAAAATAGCACCAGGTTTGTAAAAGATTTTTTAATGAAAAATAAAGCAGATTTCGAACGAATCAGCGAGTATATATTCAACCATCCAGAAACTAGATTTGAAGAGTATGCCTCCTCCGAATTCCTTTCAGCAGAATGCGAAAAAGAAGGCTTTTCTGTTGAACGCGGAGTTGCCGACATTGAAACTGCCTTTGTTGCCTCTTATGGAAGTGGTTCACCGGTTATTGGTTTTTTAGGAGAGTTTGATGCATTATCTGGTTTAAGCCAGGAACCGAATAAAACGTGGTATGAGCCTAAGAGCCATGATGTTGGTCATGGTTGCGGACACAACTTGCTTGGAACTGGAGCGTTCGCTGCAGCGTGTGTTACCAAGAAATATCTTGAAGAAAATAATTTGCAAGGTACCGTGAAATTTTTCGGATGCCCTGGTGAAGAAGGAGGATCAGGAAAAACGTTTATGGTACGAGAAGGTGTCTTTGATGGGGTGGATGTAGCGTTAACCTGGCATCCATCGCCAGCTAACGCCATTATGAGCTTGTCCAGTCTAGCAAACTATCAAGTTTATTTTAAGTTTAAAGGTATATCCTCTCATGCAGCCAATTCGCCCCATTTAGGGAGAAGCGCACTAGATGCTGTTGAACTAATGAACATAGGTGTTAATTACTTAAGGGAACATGTGATGCCTGAAGCAAGGATGCATTATGCGGTCACAAACACGGGTGGAATTTCACCAAACGTTGTGCAAGCAAATGCAGAAGTTTTATATTTGGTTCGTGCTCCAAAAGTAAAGCAGGTCGATGAGATTTTTAAAAGGGTCTGTAAAATTGCTGAGGGTGCAGCGTTGATGACTGAAACCGAGTTAACAATCGAATTCGATAAAGCGTGTTCAAATTACATTCCAAATCGTAGTTTGGAAAAGATATTGTTCAAGAATTTGCAAGAAGCTGGTGTGGAACAGCCTACACAAGATGAAGTGGCGTATGCTAAAGAAATCTGGTCATCGTTGACAGAGGGTGAAAAGAGTTCGTATGTAAAGCTAATTAGTGGGTTTGGCTATAGTGGTAGTGGAAGTGAGTTTTCCGGAAAATACCTATCAGATTCCATTTCTTCTTATAATGAAACGGATGAAATTCTCGCCGGATCAACAGATGTTTCAGATGTAAGTTGGGTTGTGCCTACAGCTCAAGTGACAGCGTCTACATCTACTTTAGGAACACCGCTGCACACGTGGCAAATGACAAGTCAGGGAATTAGTAGTTATGCACATAAAGGAATGCTGCGGGCAGCGGAATCAATGGCATTAACCGCTGTCCAACTACTAACAAACCAAAGTGATTTAGCGACAGTTAAACAGGAATTCGAGGCATTTAAGGATAATCATCCGTATACGTGTCCAATTCCGAAAGATGTCCAACCATCAAAATTAAGATAAGGCTAACTTAGCTACCCGCCTTAGATAAGTACATCATAATATTAGCGCTCCCATCTACTTTAAAGCGAGGGATACGATGAAAAATAAAAAGGGTTTTTTTTCGAGGTTTCTTAACGGAATAGAAACGGTAGGAAACAAGCTGCCGGATCCATTTATTTTATTCGTAGTTTTGGCTGTTGGTGTTATTATAGCATCCTATATTTTTAGCTTGTTTAATGCATCTGTTATCCATCCTGGTTCTGGTGAAGAGCTGCTAGTTAAAAACTTGATATCAGGAGAAGGCTTGCAGTATATTCTATTATCCATGCTTGACAATTTCACCGGGTTTGCACCACTTGGTCTCGTATTGGCGATGATGTTAGGCATTGGTCTAGCGGAAAAAGTAGGATTATTGGATTATGCAATTAAGAAAACCATTTTAAAATCGCCGCCTGCCTTAATCACTTACACTGTCGTTTTCGTAGGGATAATGGGTAACCTGGCATCAGACGCAGCGTTGGTCCTCATTCCGCCACTTGCAGCCATGGTTTTTTATAAAGTTGGACGCCATCCGATTGCAGGTCTCGCAGCGGGTTATGCTGCAGCTGGAGCAGGTTTTACGGCAAATCTATTTATTGCTGGGACAGATGCGCTTTTGGCAGGAATTTCAACAGAAGCTGCAGCGATAATAGATGATTCAATTGTCGTAACGCCAGTGGATAACTGGTATTTTAATATCGTTTCAGTGTTTGTCCTAACATTGGTTGGGGGACTTATCACGAACAAATTTATTGAACCAAGGTTAGGAAAATATAAAGGTGATGCTGTTAAAGTTGACATGGAAGATGATCCTCCAAACGCAGCGAAAGCGTACAGAAATGCTGGGATTGCTGGTCTAATCTATTTAGCCATTATTGCAATTACCATTTTTGTGCCCGATAGTCCACTCAGGAATGAGGAAGGTGGAATCGTTCCTTCGCCGTTTCTAAGTGGGATTGTACCGATTATCCTATTCTTCTTCTTCACAGTCGGTATTACCTATGGGGTTACGGTTGGAAAAATTAAAACGAGCAAAGATGTTGGGAAGTATATGGCAGAATCGATGAAGGATATGGCAAGTTATATTGTATTAATTTTTGCGATCGCACAATTCATTGCTTACTTTAGTTGGTCAAATATGGGCACATGGATTGCTGTTAACGGGGCAGAGTTCCTCAAGGATATCAACTTTACAGGGATATGGTTGATCATTGGCTATATTATCTTTACAGCTTTGATGAACTTCTTAATTACATCCGGTTCGGCAAAATGGGCTTTGGAGGCACCTGTTTTTGTTCCGATGTTTATGCAGCTTGGTTACCATCCGGCATTCACACAGGTAGCCTATCGCGTTGCCGATTCATCAACTAATATCGTAACGCCGTTAATGCCATATATGGTTATTGTTTTATCGTTCATGCAAAAGTATGATAAGAAAGCTGGTATAGGAACGTTTATTGCATTAATGCTTCCTTACTCCATTAGTTTCCTGACTACTTGGATCATTTTGATTCTGGTATTCTTCTTCCTCGGAATACCGTTCGGTCCTGGAATCGGCCCATATCTGTAGTCTTAAACATTCGGTTACCCCCTTCCCAATTAAAGAGGTTGGGGGTATCATTGCTTGCTACACTCACTCTATGACTTTATCATAATCACTCCTTGTCAAGTGGTTTCGTACTTAATGATTGGCTGTGTTAAAGCCCATTGTTGATTTTGGCATTGTTGATTGGAGCGAAAATCACCAGGCTAGTATTTTAATTTACCGTTTTAATATCCGTACCACTATTTCCCGTTCCATACCATGATATAATGGGGAAAAGTGTGCTGGGGTGTTTCGAATATGAAGAAAGATGCAAAAAAGGCAGATTGGATTCATGGAGAAGGGCTAACGTACGAGGATTATGCGAGTTTGCCTGAGGGAGAACCGCGGTATGAATTGATTGGTGGGAAGTTAGAATTGATGTCACCAGCTCCGTCATCAGAGCATCAGCTAATTAGCAGTAACTTTTTTGCTCTTATGAATGAATGTTGTCGAGGTGATTACATTACACTTTACGCTCCAATTGATCTCATCCTTGCAAACGGTGAGGTTCGGCAACCGGATATTGCGATGATTCATCGGGGACGGAGCGGGCTAGTGACACATCGAGGAATTGAAGGTGCGCCTGATCTTATAGTTGAAATTCTGTCACCCTCTACCGCCCTAAACGATAAGCGTTCAAAAAGAAAAACATACGCTCGTTTCGGCGTAAAAGAGTATTTGATCACAGATCCAGTATATCGGACAGTAGAGCAATACCTTCTAAATCAAGATAGTCAAAGTTACGAATTGCAGAATGTATATGGCCAAGAAGATGAAACGATTACCTCCACAACTATACAAAGTCTCACCCTCCCTATTGCAGACATTTTCCGTGATCTAGATTTAATTGGTGGTGCCTGACCCCCAGTGAAGTAAAGCGTTAACGCGCTGGGGGTCAGGCACCCAATTTACAATAGATCCGGCAGTATTCACTTTGCATATTTCCCACCCCCCTAACAAATACCCTTACATAAGACAGGTGACCCCTACATGAAATTAATCATTGCTGAAAAACCGTCCGTTGCGAAAAATATCGCAGACGCCCTGAAGGTAAGAGAGCGAAAAGATGGCTACTACGAAGGAAATGGCTACGTCATTACATGGGCTTTTGGACACCTTCTCCAGCTCTATGATGCGAAAGACTATGATAGTAAAATGGCGAGCTGGCAGCTGCAAAACTTTCCGTTCGTCCCTTCCTCATTCAAATATAAGGTGAAGAGTGATCCGAGAAAGAGAGACAGGCCGGATGGAGGGGCGAGTAAACAGTTACGAACGATTCACTACTTAATGAAAAGAAACGATGTCGATTCAGTAATTTCTGCTTGCGATTTTGATCGGGAAGGGCAGTTAATTGGTGACAGCATTATTTATAAACAAAAAACGGAAAAACAGGTGTACCGTCTGCTTTTAAATGAGTGGACACCAGATGCCGTTCGTTCCGGGTTAAAGAAGCTGAAGCCAAATGTGGAGATGAGATCGTTACTAGATGCGGGAATGAGCAGGCAGTGGGCAGATTGGGTGATTGGGATCAACTTAACGTCTGTCGCTACCTTGAAGTATCAAACGGGAAGGGGCAAGGCATTAAATATTGGACGGGTACTCCTTCCGACACTCAAAATCATTTACGACCGTGACAAAGAAATCGAACACTTTGCGCCTGAAAACTACTTTAAACTTACTGCCACCTTCCAAACGAAGAGTCAACAAACATATGAGGGAACATATGTTGAAAAGAACGTGGACAAGTTCCAAAAGAAAGAGTATTTGGAGGGCATACTTTCTCAATTACATAACAAAGAGGCGACCGTCATCGACAAGAAGGTGGAGCGGAAGAAAGAGTTCCCACCATTTCTTTTCAACCTTTCAAATCTGCAAGGGTACATCACGAATAAATATAATGGGTGGACGGCGGATAAGGTGCTGAAGGTGGCACAGGGACTCTAT
Organism: Bacillus fonticola; assembly: GCF_012955605.1. Lineage (GTDB taxonomy): Bacteria > Bacillota > Bacilli > Bacillales > JC228 > Bacillus_CG > Bacillus_CG fonticola. Next base: position 308,943 of record NZ_CP052135.1, read on the forward strand.
GAGAAGAAGTTGATTACCTACCCAAGGACCTCAAGTGTCGCGCTAGAAGAAAGCTTAGTAGGGAAGACGGCTAAGGTGTTAGAGACTCATGCGGAGGAGTTTTCATTTAAGGATGAAATCAAGTTTGTCAAATCGAAGCGGGTATTTAACAATGCAAAGGTCGAAAGTCATAGCGCAATCACCCCGACATATTTGCAACCTAAGCACCTAACAAACGATGAGAATCTCGTTTATTCTGCAATCAAAAATCGTTTCATCATGCAGTTTATGCCTGTTGCCCAGTTTGATGAAACGAAAATAGTGACGAAAGTGAACGACGAGGCCATTTCAGGGTTTTTTAAGACGAAAGGCAAGGTACAGCTGGTAGAAGGGTGGAAAAAAGTGGAGAAAGTCGACTCTAAGGATACTCTTTTACCAGAAGTCCAGCGAAACGAGACTGTGAATATAATAGATAAAGAGATTTCCTCTCATGTGACCAAGCCACCAAAACCCCACACAGAGATGACCTTGCTTAGGGTGATGGAAACGTGTGGAAAAATCTATAAGGACGACAATAGCGACGAAGCCTTGGGGACGATTTTGGCGGGATTTAGTATTGGAACGCCTGCGACGAGAGCGGAAACTATCAAGAAATTAAAAGATGTAGGGTACGTTTCTGCTCAAAAGAAAAACCTAGTCACGACTGAGTTAGGAAGAAAGTTAGTCGAAACGTTTCCGATTAAGGAGTTATTCGACTTAGAGTTTACAGGTCGTTTGGAAAAAGCGTTGGCTGATATTGAAAAAAGTAAATCGAGCAAACAACAGTTTTTGGATTTTGTGTTTCAATTTACGACTCAATCGGTTGAAACGATCAAGAGGGGTGAGAAAGTCACCATCCTTCAACTGCCCGCGAGTGCGTCGAATAATGAGATTCTAGGGAAATGTCCTTCGTGTGGTCACCCAGTAATGGAAGGGAAAAAGGGATTCGGCTGTAGCGATTGGAAGAGCGGTTGCAAATTTGTCATCTGGAAAAACGACAAATATTTAGCCTCCATGCAGAAAAAAGCAACGAAAACGATGGTGAAAGCACTGTTGAAGAACAAGGTTGCGTATGTAAAAGGGTTAACAAGCAAAAGCGGAAACAAATTTAATGCTTACTTGCGATACGAGAAAAATGCCGAGAATGATTACTTTAGTTGGAAGATGGAGTTTAACAGGTGAATTTCACAGTGGTACATTACGATTTGCTACTTTTTCTCATGCTATAATAAGGAAAAGCGAGTGCGGGGTGTTTCAAATATGAAAAGAGACAATGAACAACCTGATTGGATTCATGAGGAAGGATTGACGTACGAGGACTATGCAAGTTTGCCTGAGGGTAAGCCACGTTATGAGTTAATCGGTGGAAAGTTACAATTGATGTCACCAGCACCGACATTAGAGCATCAGTTAATTAGTAATAACTTGAGTGTCCTAACGAATGAGCACTGTCGAAATGACTACATTATTCTAGCTGCCCCAGTTGATCTCATCCTTGCAAACGGTGAGGTTCGGCAGCCGGATATTGCTATGATCCACCGAAGTCGGAGCGGGATCGTGACACGTCGTGGCATTGAAGGTGCCCCGGATTTGATTGTGGAAATCCTTTCACCATCGACTGCCTTGAATGATAAGCGCTCCAAAAGAGAAACTTATGCAAAGTATGGAGTCAAAGAGTATGTAATTACAGATCCAGTGCATCGGACGGTCGAGCAATTCCTTCTCAACCAAGAACAACAGTGTTACGTTCTTCAGAATGTCTACGGGCAAGAAGATGAAATCGTTACTTCCACAACTGTCCCGTGCCTTACCCTTCCCATTAAAGAACTCTTTCGTGATCTAGATATTTTTGATAAGTAATTGGCGGTTCCTGACCCCTCAGTGTAGTAAAGCAATAACGTGCCGGGGGTCAGGAACAAATATAAGTGCAAGATGTTTATAATAATGTCTGCGATCTGCAGCGAGCCAAATAAACCCATCTACTTTTGATATGGAAATCAAACAGACGTTTTAAGGTAAGGAGCGAAAATAATGAAGCATGAGCTATTGAATACTATTGTGGAATCCGGAGTAGTAGCTGTTGTTCGTCGTATTGAGAAAGAGAAAGTAATGAACGTTATTTCAGCACTCGTTGAGGGTGGCATAACTGGAATTGAAATGACGATGGACTCTGAGAATGTGCTAGAAACGATCGCAGAGGCTAAAGCAACGTTTAGTGACCGGGCTGTCATTGGTGCCGGAACAGTTTTGGACGGTGAATCAGCTCGCTTAGCGATTCAAGCAGGGGCAGAGTTTATTTTTGCACCTACATTAAAGCAAGAGACCATCACAGTTGCCAACCGTTACGGAAAAATTGCGATCCCAGGCGTTTTTACACCGACTGAAATACTACAAGCGTACGAATGGGGTGCAGATATCGTAAAGGTATTCCCAGCAAGCGTACTCGGAAGCAAATTTATTAAAGATGTAAAGGGTCCCCTCGGTCATATCCCGATGATGCCAACAGGTGGAATAGACCTTGATAATATTCAAGAGTATATCAAAGCAGGGGCTATTGCAGCGGGTGTAGGTGGCTCCCTCTTGAACAAGGAGCTTATCCAGCAAGGCAAATGGGATGAGCTAACTCAGCTCGCACGCCAATACGTGGAAAAGGTTGCAGAAGCGCGAAAATAAGGTGTCAGACCCCCAGTGAAGTAAAGCATTAACGCACTGGGGGTCTGACACCATTTATTTATCCATACCGCTTTTCTAATTGGAGTAAATATTGCTTCATCTCCGTGCCACCCCGGTAACCTGTGATCGCTCCATTCTTTCCGATGACCCGATGACACGGCACTGTGATGAGTACTGGATTGGCGCCGATGGCTGTTCCAACAGCACGAACAGCAGTTGGCCTTTGGATGGACTCGGCAATTTCGGTGTACGAAGATGTGGTGCCATAAGGAATTTGCTTTAATGCTTCCCAAATTTGTTCTTGAAAAGGGGTTCCTTTTACATCTAAAGGTAATGAGAAAGATTGACGTATCCCTTTGTAATATTCGCACAATTCATTGATATAGAGTTTCAGTGCTTCTGGGCTTTCTTCGAGATGTACTGATGGGAAACGTTTTTGTATCCGAGCTACAAAATCCTCGTACGACTGTCCAGGTGAGCTTACATAACAGAGCCCCTTTTCCGTTTTCGCTACGTATAATTGCCACTGGTTGTATTCGAACGTGTCCCAGTAAATGATTTGTTCTTTCGTAATTTCCACGTCCTTCTACACATTTTGCTAGTGCGACATTAATATGCCATTGGCCACAAGTATTTTATTTCTTTCTTCGAGTCTTCACCGTCTTCATGAACGCCACTGACTGCAACAACAAAACGCTCGCAACGAGCACTAGGAAGGGGAACCTAAACCAATCTGGTGGGGGGACGTTTTTATGAAAAGATAACGTATAGTGGATAAATAGGAAGTATCCTGCATGAATCGCACTTAAGTAAAAGACAGTATAGGTGCTATAATGCAACCATTTCCATGATCCTCCTAAGTATTTGAGTGCACGCTCTGTTGATGTAGCCATGAGAACAATGGTAAAGAAAATGGCTACAAGACCTATTAAGTTTGCCAAGCCGAAACCAGGTTCTAGCCGAACAGCGCGCCCAACTTCTGGTAAGTATTCATACCCGAAGAAACGGGGAATATCCCAGCGCGCCCATCCATCCCACACTAAATAGCCGTGAATGATGGCAATTAATCCGAACCAAATGCCCAAATACTTTCGCCAGGGCAACCACTTAGCCGCGGGTGACCAAATACGCGCTAACGGACCTAACACGAGAGTGGTAAACAATAACATAAAGGATGCATCACCTAAAGACTTCCAAAGGCGCATATCCCATACCCACTCAGGACGGCTTGTCCAAAATATCCAGGCAAATAGTACTGACACTCCGCCAATAGCAGCATGGCGTAAGAAATGACTTTTCATAAAGAGATTCCCCTTTTATTAACACCCGTTATTCAGTATCGATTGAACAAAAGTATTCAACAAAAATGTGTTGAAACATTGAAGAACGGTGGCAGTCCCCCACCACGTTAATAACGCGTAGCATGTAAGTCCCTACAGTGTAAACTTCGTGCCATGGTCTATATGGATGTTTTGTCTTTAATACTTTAGTAAGGTGAGGGACTGACACCAGTTAGATTATAAACCCAATCTTCCCAAAGTTCATCGAGTTGTGCAAGTATTCGTACGCTTCTTTGTGCTCGGACAGTGAGAAGGTGCGGTCGAGGACGGGGTGGATCTTGTGCTTTTCGATAAAGGCGAGCATGTCCTGGAATTCTTCGTGGCTTCCCATGGTTGATCCGAGTAAGTTGTATTGTCCATAGAAGAAGCTGCGGATGTCGATCGTCACTTCGTCTTCGGTTGTGGCGCCGAATGTGACGATCGTGCCGCCTTTTTTGATGATGCCGAGTGATTTGTTGAACGTCGCCCGTCCGATTGTTTCAATTAATAAATCGACTGTTTCCTCCTGTAGCTCCTCATTCCAATCGGCTTCGGTTGGGATCGCGACGTCTGCGCCGAGTTCCAGTGCTTTAGCGCGTTTTTCTTCGCTGCGAGAAGTGACGATGACGCGTGCTCCAACAGCTTTAGCAAACCTCAGCACGAAGAGCAACACACCGCTCCCGATTCCTGGAAGCATGACGGTGTCTCCGGCTTTTACTTGACCTCTTGTAAACAATGCGCGATACGCCGTCAACGCTGCTAATGGAAGCACGCCCGCTTCTTCCCACGATAAGTAAGCGGGTTTTTTCTCCACGATGTCTTCTGGTACGATGATATATTCCGCAAAGGTTCCGTGGTCGGGCAGGCACAAGATTTCAAAGCCTGGTGGTGGGGCGGCACTGTTTTCATTCCAACCGATTCCAGCGCTAATGACGACTTCATCCCCTACTGCAAACTTTCCGGCACCTTCACCGACCTCAGCAATCACTCCTGCCCCGTCAGATCCTTGTACAAGTGGTGGCTGATCGGCTTTATGTCGATGAGGTACTATTAAATCTCGTCGATTCATCCCCGCTGCTTTTATCTTCACCTTCACCATTTTCGGTTCTACTGTCGGCTCCTCGAAATTCCTATAGGTAATGCCTTCTAGTCCTTCTTTTCCTTCGTGTACAATCGCCTTCAAGATGTGGGGACCTCCTTCAATGCTTGCTTCATATGAGCAGCGAAAATGGATAATTTTTTTTGATCTGATACATCTTCTTCAAATAATGGAACTTTTACTAACGTTTGTTTCGTAAACATGTTCTCGATTTGCTGTAGATATTCCTGTTCGCGACTCCGACGTTTCGCTAAAAAATTTCCGTCAGCCTGATCCGGCAGCACTTTGTTCACGATCAATGTACGGACATCTAAATGATAGGCGGCAAGTTGTTTGATCGCCTTTTCGGTTTCTATAATCGGTAATCGCTCAGGGTTCAAGACAAAGGTAAAACCGGTGATCTCTCCATTTAAAATGATCTCACGGACGGCTGCAAATTTCTCCTTGCGACTTTGTAAAACCTCATAGATTGGATCATCCACGGGTGCACCATCGTTAAGAAGCTGCGTGTAATTGTCGTTTACTTTTTTGCGCCTTTCCAGCAATCCATCGATCCATACCCCCATGATTTCGGGTAAGGAAAGTAGCCGAATCGTATGCCCAGTCGGTGCCGTATCAAAGATAATTTTATCGTACTTGTCATTCATTTCTAAAATAATCGAAACGATCCGATCGAATAACGCGGCTTCGTCAGCCCCAGGAGAAGAACTTGCTAGGTCAATTTGCCGATGAACTTCCCCCACCATTTCCGATTTTACCAGCCCTTTTAAGTTTTGTTTAACCGAATCAATGTATCTTTTCGATTCCTTTGTAGGGTTAATTTCAATCCCCATAAGATTTTCCGCAAGTTTTGTTTCGTTGTTTCCGACCTTTTGATGGAAAATATCGCCAAGATTATGCGCTGGATCTGTGGATACAATGAGCGTTTTTTCGCCTGATTGTGAGAAGGCGAGTGCGAGCGCAGCGGACGACGTTGACTTGCCGACACCCCCTTTTCCTCCAACAAAGAGTATTTTTTTCTTTTGTAATGAGCTCATCATGATTCTCCTCTCAACAGCATCGGAATCCACTCAACGGGGACTTTTCCATTCCCATACGGAGATGCCAGTTATGGAATTTTTCAAGAATGTAAGGGTACAACTCCAACGTGTAGTAAAATGCAGGGTTTGGGATACCCAGCATGTCCGAGTATACGAGCAAAAGAAACAAATCATCTTCATCACGCAATTCTCTGATGACTTCGGACTTATGATTGACGCTAATGATCTCATCATAGAGCTGAATGATACGTTTGAATGAAGGGAGTTTTGAAGTCATACTATACACCTCCTAAAAATGAAGGAAAGCCGCGTAGGAAAAAAATCGCGGCTTCACAAGTTTTGACCTGAAAGTGACTTTCTAGATAAATTCCATAATCTATACGTCTATCGAATTGTTGTGATTTTTGCCTTTTGTCAAAGCAGAAATCGCCGTTAGCATGATCCAGATCGTAAATACAAGAATAATCGCTCCGAATATGAACAACAGCCAACTCGAATCAGTTCCACCGAATGGGAACCAAGTAGTAAATACTTGAGTAACCATCGCCCAAAGTGTCATAAACATCAAGAACACCATCGGGATAAATGCCGGCATATAATTTCTACCTAGATTTTTCAACCAAATAGCTATGAGCAGCAAACTGATTCCTGCAAGCAACTGGTTGGAAGTTCCGAATAACGGCCAAAGTAAATATCCACCTGAACCAAACCCTTTTGGTCCTTGGGGAAGCAAGGTTAGTGCGGCACTTGACACGACAGCAATGGTCGTTGCGACATGTTTACCTGTAATTGCTTTCACTTTGTACTCTTCACCGAGTTCTGCAATAATGTAACGCATCAAACGAACAGACGAATCAAGTGTGGTCGCCGCAAAGCTGACTACGATAACTGAAACAATCGTTGATGCGACCATAGAGGGAATGCCGATTCCTTCTGCTAATTGTCCGGCTCCTAGAATAAACGTGCCTAAACCAGCCCCACTTGCCGCTGTAAAGCTTGAATAGGTTGCTGTAAAATCATCCAGAGATGGGAAGAACGTGATGACCGCGATGATCGCAATCAAGGCTAAGGCACCTTCTCCTATGGCCCCTAAATAGCCGACAAAGCGTGCATCTGTTTCTTTATCCAGTTGCTTAGATGAAGTACCCGAGGACACGAGACCATGAAACCCTGAGATCGCACCGCAAGCAATCGTGATAAACAGTAGCGGGAACCAAGAGACATCATTTGCATTTGGATTCGTCATGGGTGCTGTCACTTCTGGGTTTGCAAAGAATAGCCCTAAGTACAAAATCAATAGCCCAACGACAAGCTGATGAGAGTTAATATAATCTCTTGGCTGTAAGAGCTTCCAAACAGGCAGAGTAGAGGCGATGTACACGTAAATCATGAGCACAATGATCCAGACGAAGAACGCTAAGGATGTGGCGCTCATTCCGAATAGTCCGGTTGCCCCTTCTCCTCCAAAGTACTGCACAAGGTCAATTTGGAGAACAGGTACATAGCTAGATACAACCGCTGCTACATACATCACCGCAAGTGCAACTATGGAAGGAATGAGCATACCACCTTGTCGTTTGTATACACGATACCCAATCCAAACGGCGAGTGGAATTTGAATGAATACAGAAATGACGCTTGCTGGGAACGTGATGAATAAATTTGCAATTACCCATGCAAATACTGCGTTGACCATAAGAACGAGTAACAGAATGATAAATAGAAATAAAACTTTTGCTCTTTGTCCAATAAATTTGTCTGCCAATGTTCCAATTGAGTGCCCTTTGTTTCGGGCAGACACGACTAATGTACCGAAGTCATGAACGCCTGCTGCGAAAACGGTTCCTAATGTGACCCATAATAACGCGGGTAACCACCCCCAATAGATGGCAATGGCAGGACCTAAAATCGGTGCAGCGCCTGCGACGGACGTGAAATGATGTCCCCACAACACCCATTTGTTTGTTGGAACGTAATCTACTCCATCTTTGTATTGGTGGGCAGGCGTTACATAATTCGGGTCGAGACGGTAAATTTTTTCGGCGAGATACTTGGAATAGAAGCGATAACCTAAGATGAAGACAACCATACCGAAGATAGCTAAATAAATCCCTTGCATACAATCCCTCCTTAAATAGGTTAAGCGCGAAACGTGAGGGCGCTTTCATTAGTAATTATATTATTGAATGCTGTCATTATTCTTACTATTGGTGTCACTACCACACTGTGAACTCCGTGATTTAACACGTCGGGGGCTAAGGGCATAAACCACCAATTTTCGAATAGGTTGAAAAAGGGAACTGACTTTAAAGGGGTGGAGGGTTCATGAAGGAAAGGGTAGATCAAGCCATACAAAGACTAGTCCTCGATCTACATCAGCATCAAGCGTCTGACGGAAGTTTTCGTTTTTGCTTTGAAAATAGTCCTATTACGGATGCCGGCATGATTATTTTGATCAAATCACTGGGTCAAAAGGATGAACGTGTAATTCCTTTATTAGTAGAAAGGTTAAAAAACTTGCAAGATCCTTCTGGTTGCTGGAAAGTATTTCGCGATGAAAAAGAAGGGAATTTGTCTGCAACGATTCAGGCTTATTACGCTCTATTATATTCTGGCTACTGTTCGAAAGATGACCCACACATGAAGCTAGCCAAAAAATACATCATAGCCAACGGAGGCTTAGAGCGGGCTCACTCTTTGACCAAAATCTTGCTGGCTGTGACAGGACAATACCAATGGCCTAACCTATATCATATTCCAATTCACTTCGCTTTACTTCCACTAAATGCACCTCTTTCTTTTCATGACTTTAGTAGTTATGCTCGCGTCCATATGGCTCCGATTCTATTACTATCAGATGCCCGATTTTCACTTACCAGAAAAGACACTCCTGATTTGAGTGACCTCCATGTTCGTGTAATCCATAATCAAGTTCCTAGCGAAGAGGAGCGCTTTTTCACGTCAACCATCACCCAATCGATCAAAACATTAATTGGTCTTCCTGCTCAACTCCACCAACTCGCCCGAAAACGACTCGAGAACTACATGCTGGAGCGTATTGAGCATGACGGCAGTCTTTATAGTTATTTTACTTCTACTTTTCTCATGATTTATGCCTTATTATCACTTGGATATTCAAAAAATCATCCCGTCATCACAAAAGCTGTCAACGGATTAAAGACGTTTGCCTGTCAAACGGAGCGGGGAACCCATATTCAAAATTCCCCTTCTCAAGTTTGGGATACTTCGCTCATCAGTTACGCATTACAAACCGCGCAGGTCTCTTCTGCTCAAAGCATGATTATAAAAGCAGAGCACTATATTACCAGTAAACAGCATGATAAGTACGGAGATTGGAGATGGACTTCGACCGCACTTCCAGGAGGGTGGGGTTTTTCAGACAGCAATACGATTCACCCCGACGTTGACGATACGACAGCGGCTTTGCGAGCGATTCGACGACGCCTAACAACTGAACCGCATCTTCAAGGGACTTGGAAACGTGGGCTAGGCTGGTTGTTGGCAATGCAAAATGATGATGGGGGCTGGCCGGCTTTTGAGAGAAACAAAAATAAACAAATTCTCACGTACGTTCCATTAGACGGAGCAGAGGATGCTGCAATCGATCCGTCTACAGCTGATTTAACAGGAAGAACGCTAGAGTTTTTAGGAGAAGATGTAAAGCTCACCACGCAAAATTCACAAGTGAAAAGGGGGGTTAAATGGCTTGAGCAACACCAAGAAAGAAATGGCTCTTGGTACGGGAAATGGGGGGTTGCTTACATTTACGGTACATGGGCAGCTGTAACCGGCATGAGAGCGGTCGGGGTGAAGGCGAGTTCCCCATCCATTCAAAAGGCAGTCAACTGGTTCAAAAGTATCCAAAACAGTGATGGTGGATGGGGCGAGTCTTGTTACAGTGATAGCAGGAAACAATATGTTGCATTGGATAAAAGCACTCTTTCCCATACAGCGTGGGCGATAGATGTGCTGCTATCTGTTACAAAAGAGGAAACACCTGAAATTCGCAGGGGTATTGAATGTTTACTAAATAAACTAGATCACCCAGACTGGACGTATCAATACCCTACTGGTGCAGGATTACCCGGAAGCTTTTACATTTATTACCATAGCTATAATTATATTTGGCCGCTGGTTTTGCTGGGGAAGTACCGTAATCAATATCTTTAGTGTCCTATAGAAAAAGAAGGCTAGAATTTCATGGTGGTTCTAGCCTTCTTAGGAGTATGAACCCAAACTTAGGAGCAGTTTATCCAACAAAACGTGGGTCTTTTCTTAAAAAACACCGCAATGACTGTTATCACGAGCAATGCTTTGCACAGTCTATTCCTTATTATCCTCAAATTCCTCAGAAGTCTCCATGCTGTATTTCTCCCTGAGCGCAGGCTGTGGGCGCTTTTCTTCTTCGACGACCCCATATTTCAACCGCTCTAAGTAACGATGAAAGAACATTTCCCCAATCGTTATGCCTGCCGCCGCGATGAGTGAGGCAGAAATCACTGGGAAGTAAGGATTCTCCACCGCCATATTGGTTAATATCCAAAGACCAAAAAAGGCGAGACCAAAGTCTGCAATCGTGGCAACCGTGTTATTAACGAGTGGTAAGACCACTAGATCACCTACGTATAAAATCCCAGTTAATATGAAAGAAATCGTGAGCACATCACCGAAGCTCATTCCAAATAGCACCCCTAGAACAATAAACAAAACAGCAAATATCATCACAAATTTAACAGCAATTGCCTTTATATGTTTCATGTTTAACCCTCCAAATTTCAAATAAAAGTGTCATGCTTATATTTCCTTTATGGAGAGGATTTATTCAGTGTGTACTACTGAAGACGGAAATGATTTTGCTGGATAGTCATGATCAGGCGATCCAACTCCGCCAACAAATTGTTAATATATGTAACCAAATGGAAAAGGTTAACAGCAAAAGGAATTACCCCGCAATATACACCACAGTTCCAAACGCACTACCAACCGTATCAACAGCAAACGACCACATTTAGATAGTAACGAAAAAGACAGCACGTTCTCTCGTGTGCTGTCTTTCCTGGTTTATTCACCAATCTCTACGTTGTGGTACACTTGCTGAACATCTTCTAAATCTTCCAGTGCGTCTATCAGTTTTTCGAATTGTGCTTGTGCGTCTTCAGGAAGTGGGATTTCATTTTGTGCGAGCATGGTGAGCTCTGCAACTGTAAAGTCAGTGATTCCTTCAGTTTTGAGCGCTTCTTGTACGGCATGAAATTGGTCAGGTTCAGCATACACGATCACTGTTTCATCTTCTTGTACGATATCACGTGCATCAACGTCTGCTTCCATTAGTAGTTCAAGTACTTCCTCTGCTGTTTTCCCTTCAAAACCGATGACAGCTACTCGATCGAACATATAGGCAACAGATCCACTGACGCCCATGTTGCCCCCATTTTTCCCAAAGGCAGCACGCACTTCTGATGCCGTACGGTTCACGTTATTAGTGAGTGCATCTACAATGACCATGGATCCGTTTGGCCCGAAGCCTTCATAACGAAGCTCATCATAGTTTTCTTCTGAACCACCCTTCGCTTTCTCGATGGCACGCTCAATAATGTTTTTCGGTACATTGTATGTTTTAGCACGTTCGAGTACAAATTTTAAAGCTTGATTCAGTTCTGGATCTGGTTCACCTTGCTTCGCTACTACAAAAATCTCGCGAGCAAACTTGGAATAGATACGACTTGTATTAGCATCTTTTGAGGCTTTCTTTTCTTTAATGTTGTTCCATTTACGGCCCATCATGAACACTCGCTTTCAAATTTGATCTATAGGTAAATGAAATGTTACTGGCACCGAAATTATATCATAATGTTTGCCGGTGTCAGTCCACCACACTAAAGTAGTGACAACGTACATGACGGTGTCAGTCCCCCACTGCGCTAAAGCAGTGGGGGACTGACACCATCCTATACCTCTTTCAGCTCAGCAATCACCACTACAGATCTCTCTTCCAACGGGCCTCTTAAATGAACCGTTGCCGTTCTTCCGTCTTCATTTACTCCATCAATCCACACAGAGGTTCCGTTATACGTAACGTCGATATCAGCTGATGAAGAAAGAATTTGTTTTACGCGGTTAATGTCCATTTTGTTCACTCCTGTTTTTAAGTTGATTTCAGTCCTCTGCATTCCCGTTTGTCGCATTTTTCGCTGCATCCTCATCTAGCATGACAACATCGTCTGGTAATGAGGAATCGAAATAGGGAGGGGATTTTTTGAATAGACTTCTCTCCCCAGGGTGTTTCGTTCGTGCCTTGTTCTTATTTTCGTCTGCGCTCATTGATATAGGGAACACCTCCTTTTACTGACATTATAATTTCTCCTATTTGGAGAGCTTTATGAAGAATTGTTCAGGGTCAGCTGTATCGTATAGAAAGCCAATTGTGATAAAAGAACAAGATGTGCTGAGTTTAGTATGCGTTTCGGATGTGGAAATTCCGGTTAATCATGTCTTGTAGCATAAATCCCCTGTGCATTCCTCCAACGCAAAGGGGATTTGTTCATTTATTTTCCTCCCAAATACATCCGTGACATGATCGACTAAGGCGATGATCTTTTTATTTGGCTGTTATCTAAAAGATTGTTGTTCTATTAATGAAATCTCATTACACAGCATAACGTCGCATCATGAGATTACTGTATAGTAAAAACAACAAAGGATACGAAAAGAGCCTTTTATTTTCTATACGCAATGTGATCCCCTCCTTCGTTGTAATGTCAGTCTAACAGGATAAACGGATGAATGGGGATGTGCACTACTCAAGATGTAACGTAGCCGGCTCGATCCGCTCTACGACGATGTTTTGAACGCCATGAAATTCAGCAAAGCGCCCCATGGCATCACGCAATTGACAGCGAAGTTCCTCGGTGATTTCGATCCCTGGTTCAATATGTAGAAAGCGGACGACTAATCGGTTCTGCTTTCTGTCTAACCCAGGATCCATTCTGCCGATCAATCGGTCGCCAGCCAGAATCGGCATAGCGTAATAACCAAATTGGCGTTTTTCCTTTGGCGTGTAGATTTCCCATTTATAGGTGAAGTCGAAGAGATCCACTAAACGGTCGCGACGCCAAAGTAGGTTGTCCAGTGGCGGAAGAAACCGGATAGGCCCTTCTACATGATCATCCGATTCCTGCCCGTGTTGCCTTAACCGGTCTAGGTCCGAAGCTAGAATAAAATAGGGTCTGCGGACGTCGTCTATTTGGAGCGGGATAACATCTCCCATCTCCACGCGTTTCATCACTTCAGCTCGTCGCTTGGCGGCGCTCATTTTTTGCCAGCCAAATCTAGCGTCTGCAAAATCGAAGACGCGATACGCTCTCAAGTATTTCTCTAAAAGCAGCTGATTCGCTTCCATCGTTTCAATTGATTGTGCGCTAGACAAGTATTCTGAAGGAACAGTCCGTTCGGTTAGGTGAAAAAAACGTTCGTTGCCTTCCCTACGTACGACTCGAATGGTACCGCTATCGAGTAACAGATTCAGTACATGCGATGTGGCCTTCGTCTTAGGTTGTTTATTGTCCCAGTAACCATGAACACGTTCAGTGGAGCGGAAGGCCCGAGCCGGAAGAGGACCGTCTACTTCCAAGCGGTGAAGCACTTCTTCGACAACAGGTTCAAAGGTGTTCAGCTCTGATTGGGTGAGAGATTGCAAGCGATTTCTTGTCGGTTCAAACATCGGGTAGTCTTCTATCGGAATCGCGCAGGCGGCATTTGCCCAATACTCAAAGACGCGCCCGTTGCTAAGCAGTTGATTCAACAACTTTGGCTCGTAACCTGGAATGCGAGCGGCTAGCACAAGGTGTTGATTACGCTCCACGGCAGCTACGGGGTCGAGCTGAACGCACTCTAAAGATTGTATCATCTGTAAAACTGCCTCTGGATCCGGTGTGTGCCTTGTTTCGTCCTTATAAAGGAGATGTTGCGTTTCTAGAAGAAAACGACGGACAGCGTGGCGATTTGTATGGAGTGGTTTCATGGATATCGAACCTCCTTTACTAAGTAATCGTTACTTTATCGTATAGTGAATGGCAATCGATCGCAATGTTCTCTAATTCAATGGGTTGGTTAACTCACGTAACATCTAAATACTCATACATCCTATTTTGTCACATATAAGACCGAAAAAAATGAGAGCAGCGTTTGGGAAGTTATCCGGAAAACGACCAAAAATTTTTCTCTTACTGACTTCAATAATAACTATATCAAGATAGTGTATATCCAAGCCTTGTACTCACAACAACTACCTTCCGAACAAACGCCAATGCATAAAAACCAAAGGGGAAAAGGGGCGGAGTTACGCAGAACCCTAACATCATGATCTATCCTATTAGAAAACAACTTCGGATTGTTGATTGGTGAACTACGTGGGGCTCCACTCGCACCGCCTTGATCACAACTCGACTGCTTTGTGACTCGTTTCCTGCATGGTTGAATGCCCAGCTCATGAATGGTTTTCTGGGATAGAAATCAATGGAATATGGAGGAATGGCAAGATGTATTAATCTCCAAAACACTGTTGACTGACTTTTCAGAGTATAGTAGTCTGATTAACATCCTTACTAGATTGGAGTAATCTATTTTGACACAATGTTTTGTACAATATGTTTAAAGAAAAGGAGAGATCGTAGCCTATGATTACAAATCCAGTCATATCATCAGCCATTTTACTCGCATTGATTGCAGTTGGTGAGATTATTTCGATTAAGACTCGGGCAAGAGTCCCGATGCTGTTGATCGCGTTATTAGGCTACCTAGTTTTAAGTTGGACAGGAGTCTTTCCAGAAGACTTACTAGCCAATTCAACCATGATAACGGTAGGGGGTCTACTAGTAGCGCCGTTGATTGTGCATCTAGGGACGTTGATTCCGTTGAAAACGATTGTGGCGCAATGGCGGGCGGTTTGTATTGCTCTTATCGGGATTGCCATCGCGACTATTCTTCTTCTAGTAACGATCTCTCCACTATTTGGATATGAGGTAGCCGTTGCGGGTGCCGGCCCATTAACGGGAGGCATTATTGCTTTTATCGTGACATCAGAAAAGCTAGAAGCGGTAGGTTTCGGTAATCTGGTTGCAATTCCAGCTCTTATTCTCGCATTTCAAAAGCTAATCGGCATTCCCCTTGCACAAAATATGTTGCGAAAATATGCGTTACGTATACGAGACTCACTATCTATGACGGCAGCGACTGTAGAAACGACAGTAGAGAAAGAGACAACGAAACCGTTAGAATCAGCACCAAGGCGACTATTAATACCAGAAGAGTATCAAAATCCTACAGTGATTTTATTTACGTTGTTTGTTGGTGGCTCGTTTGCCTACGTTTTAGATGAGTTCACGGGACTTAGCTACAGTATTTGGTCACTTGTCATTGGGTTGGCAGGGACTCTAATTGGTTTCTTTCCTCCAAAAGCGATGGAACGTGCCAATTCAACTGGCATTGCGATGATAGGTATCGTATTTGTCGTCATTGGGTCAATGGATGATGTCACCTTCGCTATGTTCTTGGAATTCTTACCTATCGTTGTGTTGATGTTGATCATTGGTGCAGTAGGTATTGTAGCAGGTGGATTTATTGGTTCGAAGATATTTAAGTGGGATCCGTTTAAAGGTATCCCTATTGCGCTTACGGCGATGTTCGGTTTCCCGGCGGACTACATTTTGGTAGAAGAAGTGAGTCGAAGTTTAGGACGAACAAAAGAGGAAGAAGAAGCGATCTTTAATGAATTACTTTCCCCTATGTTGATTGGCGGATTTACAACCGTTACAACGGCTTCCATTTTGGTTGCCGGTATCTTAGTCGGGACGCTTTAATATTTGTTACTCCATTAGCTTAGAAGGATAGATCTTGGATTACAGTCCAAGCCCTATCCTTTTTTTGTAGGTAGGATTATGGCAAATAACCGGATGAGAGCGGTTGTGACGCCAATATACTGCAATAATCAAGGCTTACACATAAATGAAACCGCTTACGCTCACTAAATCGCTTAGATCCACGCGTCCTTCCCAAAACCCCTTGAATAATTACCCCTAGATGTTACCATGGTTCACGTTGGAAACAGAACGGAAATAAACCTCAAAGGATGGATGTAGATGCTAAAGAAAACAGTCGCTTTTTTAGGTGCAGGGTCCATGGCTGAAGCAATGATTTCGGGAATGGTTGCATCTGAGAAGCTTCCTGCTGATCAAATTATTGTCACGAACAGACAGAATAAAGAACGGTTGAATGAACTACAAATGAAATATGGCATTCGTGCTGTGCAACGAGATCAACTTGATTATACAGAAGTCGATTTATTTATACTGGCGATGAAGCCAAAGGATGTAGACGATGTTTTGGCGTCAATAAAGGATAGGGTCACTGAAGATCAGGTCGTTCTTTCTGTGATGGCAGGAATCTCTACTGCTTATATGGAAGAGAATTTGAAGCCAAGTCAGCAAGTGATCCGCGTCATGCCGAACACATCGAGCATGATCAGAGAGTCATCGACGGCTATAAGCCCTGGAAAGCATGTGAGCTTAGAGGAAGTGACGACTGCTAAAACCCTTTTGCAATCAATAGGTGAAGTGTTTGTCATTAAAGAAGAACAAATGGACGTGTTCACTGGCATTGCCGGAAGCGGGCCAGCTTACTTTTATCATCTCATGGAACACATTGAAAATGCTGGTAGTGAAGCAGGGTTATCGAAAGAAATGTGTCGTGAAATGGGTGCCCAAACTATTTTAGGAGCAGCTAAAATGATCCTTCAACAAGAGGATTCCCCTGCTGAACTAAGAAAAAAGGTGACTTCTCCTAACGGGACAACAGCAGCCGGTTTACAAGCTTTAAGAGAGCATGGTGGAGGTCAAGCAATTTATGAAGCTGTTAAAGGGGCAGCTAATCGCTCCAAGGAAATGAGTCGGCAACTTGAGCGACCAGTAGCACTAAACAAGTAGCAGCAGCGAACAAATAATGACATCTGGAGATGATAGATTGGTTTCGGAAACAGTCAAAAAGCGTATCGTGATAAAAATTGGAAGTAGCTCGTTAACTAGCTTAAATGGAGAAACTAGCCGCAGAAAGCTAGAAAAACTTGTGGATGAAGTCGTCCGTTTAAAAGATGACGGGCATGAAGTATTGCTTGTTTCATCTGGTGCTGTGGCTGCAGGTTACCGCAAACTCGGATGCTTATCGCGCCCGAGCACGTTACCTGAAAAGCAAGCAGCGGCTTCCATTGGCCAGGGACTCTTAATCGAGGCCTACTCAGACCTCTTTTTATCTCATGGCTATGTAGCCTCGCAAATCTTGATCACACGCAGCGACTTTTCAGCAGAAGATCGGTATAACAATGCGCGAAACACAATGAATGTTCTACTAGAAAGAGGCATCATCCCGATCGTCAACGAAAATGATACCGTTACGATTGATAGGCTGAAATTCGGTGATAATGATACGCTTTCTGCCAAAGTTGCTGGTCTAGTGGGTGCCGACCAATTGATTATCCTTTCAGATATCGATGGATTGTACGATGCAGATCCAAGAAAGAATGCGAATGCAAAGCTGCTCGACAAAGTACATGAAATTACTCCAGAGATTGAGGCGGGAGCCGGAGATCCAGGTAGTGCTGTCGGTACAGGTGGAATGAAGTCTAAAATCGATGCTTTCAAAATTGCCATGGCATCTGGTATCTCTTCTTTCTTAGGAAAAGCAGGAACGAAAGATATCGTATACGACGCAGTCTACCAAAACGCCAAAGGCACTTATTTTGAACCGAAGACGGATACAGATAATTTAGATGCGAAAAAACAATGGATTGCCTTCAACTCAGGACCCGAGGGGGAAGTGGTAATCCATCAGCATGCGAAGGAATTGATTCTTGACAGCAAACAGGGGTTGGAACTATCAGGTGTCCACCATGTGGTGGGGCGTTTTAAAAAAGGCGCTGTAGTCAAAATTGTAGACCTTCAAGATGAAGAAATCGCTTTAGGAGTAGTCAATTACTCCTCAGAAACGTTTGTCGAAATGGTTGGTTCAAAGGAAGAAGAACTCATAGAGTATGAAAAGCTAGCGGTAGAAAGCGAAGATTTAGTCTGTCATTTGGAGATCTCCGTTCCTGCAGGCATATAAAAAACTAGGGGGTATTGGGTGACACTCATAAGAGAAAAGACGAACGTTGAAGCACAAGCCATACAAGCAAAGAAAGCAGCGAAAACATTGATGATGCTGACGACAGCGCAAAAGAATCAGGCGCTGATCCAACTTGCAAATATACTTGAAGAGAACTATCAAACGATTTTAGATGCCAATGAAAAAGACTTGGCAAATGGACGTGAAAAAGGTTTTGAGGAAGCGTTCATGGATCGTTTGACGTTGACGAAGGATCGCGTTTTTGATTTTGCTCAAGGGTTGAGAGAAGTTGTTGAACTAGAAGATCCAACAGGAAAGATTAAGAGTGAATGGACTTTGGACAATGGGTTGAATGTTTCTCAGGTTGCAGTACCTTTAGGCGTCATCGGTATGATTTACGAAGCACGACCGAATGTAACGGTCGATGCCACCGGTCTTGCTTTGAAGTCCGGGAACGCGATCGTGCTCAAAGGGGGATCTTCTGCGATTTTCTCTAACCAGGCAATTGTTGAGGTGATGCATCAAGGGCTAGAAAAAACTGAGATTCCTAAAGAAGCAGTCCAATTCATTGCCAGTACCGATCGTGAAGCTACCCAACAGCTGTTTACCATGAAAGAGCACGTTGATGTGCTCATTCCGCGTGGAGGCGGCTCGTTGATCAATGCTGTAGTGAATAATGCCACGGTTCCAGTTCTTGAAACAGGTGTGGGTAACTGCCATCTCTATCTCGACGCAGAGGCCGATCGCGACAAAGCACTCGCCATTTTGATCAATGCAAAAACAGACCGCCCTGCAGTTTGTAATGCGGCGGAAACTGTCCTTATTCATAAAGATTGGCTTGCTCACCATAGTGACGCTTTGTTCCAGAGCCTTGAAAGTCACAAGGTTGTGATCCATGGTGACGAACAAATCGTGGAATTGAATCCGGAGGCTACTTTGGCAGGCGAAAGTGACTGGAAAGATGAATATTTGAGCAAGGATATCGCAATGAAAGTAGTGAATGATTTGGCAGAAGCCGTTGACCATATCGAAACGTACGGCACGAAGCACTCTGAAGCGATCATTACAGAGAATCAGCATAACGCGCATGTGTTCATGAACCTTGTCGATGCTGCTGCCTTATACCATAATGCGTCCACACGTTTCACTGATGGAGGAGCATTGGGCTTTGGCGCTGAAATCGGTATCTCTACCCAAAAACTCCACGCCCGTGGTCCAATGGGGTTGCCAGCATTAACAACGGTAAAATACATGATGCAAGGGAACGGACAAACTAGATAGTTTTGGGGAGTTTTGGGGAACTGGTACCACCCGATATTTGTCAGTATTTGTCGAATAGAACAAAGGAAAGTATACAGAAGAAAATTCGACATAATTCGGGGTGTACCAGTTCCCGGTTGGGACCCGGTTGGGATTATTTTCGTTTGATATGATTCATGATAAATCCGCTTTCGGGTAGGGTTGGCATTTTTACTAGACTGTAACTTAGATCCTGTTCTGGAACTTCAAAGTCAACCCTGTTGACGAGGAAATCAAGGCTTGCTTTCATCACTTCGACGGTAATTCCCTCACCAGGGCAGCGGTGTCCCTTAGCCGGGTCGCCCCCACCTTGGGGAATAAAATCAAACAGGCTCCCTTTCCATTCCTTGAATCGTTCTGGTCGGAATTCATTTGGGTGCCCCCATAGTCGGGAGTCATGATTCGTACCGTACATATCTAGCAATACGAGCGTTCCTTCTTTGAATTCACATTGTTTCCAAACAAAATCTTTTCGTACTCTGGCCCCTACAAAAGGTCCAAATGGATAGTAGCGACGAACTTCCTGTGCAAACAGGTCAAGATCATCGCTGTTTCCAGACTTCAGCTTTTCTTTGTACGTTGGATGATCGTGTAACGCCAGAGCGGAAAAGGCGATAAAGGTGGAGATCGCCACAATCGGTCTTAATACGTTGATGAGTTCCACTGCAGCCATTTGCGTATCTAGCTCTCTTCCATCAGGCTGACGATAAAAGGCCATTTCATGGAGTGCTGAACCTTCATCAGCCTGCAGCTTGCCTGCCCGAACATCTTCAACGACCCTTCGAATCCACTCTTCGGTTCTATTTCTCGCTCTTCTTCCTTTCCAGTGTCTGGGTCCTGCTGCTCCGAAGGCGTCGACCATAGAACTGAAATCTTCTGCTCGCATAGTTACTTCCGATTCCTCCAACGGAACTCCAGCCCATTGGCATGCGATGCGGCATAAAATTTCCTTTGCTTCGTCGAACAAGACGATTTCTTTTGCCCCTTCCCATTTGCTACTAGAATCCACCCACTGCCCCATAACCAGTTCAGCTAACCGCTTTTGGTGTGGCGGAGTCATTAATGACATGAACAGAAGCCTCCGATGAATGTGCGCTTCCCCGTCCATCGTCTGGATCCCATTTTCGCCGAATAATGTCTTCTGTATCCGCTTGGGTGCGGCACCGTTTCGCTGAAATCTTTCCGGATCGTAAAACACGTTGGCAGCTTCCTCCCCAGTTAGGCAAATGACCTTTTGCCCTAGCAAGCGTGCTTCAAATAGATCGGATTGGTACCGCTCAACCCTATTCCCGATAAATAAATAGCCTTCCCGCCCTAAAGCGAGTGTGTTATCGAGGCTTCTATCGTGGGGAATTTGTTCGTTCATATTCAAAACATCTCCTTGTTAGCTAGTTTCGCTATTCTCACATTAGTATTCAAGTGTGACTTTGTTTTTAAACAAAAGAGTCAGCACTTTATTTCATGTGATGAATCCAGACGCAGGAGGAGGGAGGGATGAATTTAGGATAATCATCTCTCATTTGTTCCAGACACCCGCTCATATCTGATACACTAGAATAAAAATAGTGTACTAGGTGATCAACATGAAATTATTAGTGGTCGCACCGTATCCTGCGTTAGCTCATGTTGCCAAACAGGCGGTGCAATCTAGAACGGAAATAGAGGTAGATGTTGTCGTAGGGAACTTGGTTGAGGGTGTTGCTTTGGCTCGTGAGGCGGAAGCAAGTGGGTATGATGTGATATTAAGTCGTGGGGGAACGTTGCAGTTGATTGAAGAACAGGTGACGGTGCCCATAGTGGAAATACCCATTACAGGATACGATCTTTTGCGTGTAGTAACTCTTACAAAGCAGTTCCCTGGCAAAAGCGCGATCGTTGGTTTTTCGAACATTACAACAGGTGCGAAGACTTTAGTGGACATTTTACAGCTTCAAGTGGACATTTTTCCAGTGGAAACGAGTGACGAAGTGCCGGCTACGCTTCAACGGCTAAAAAAGGAAGGGTATTCTGTCGTCCTCGGGGATACGATTACGCACGAGTTGGCCAGTAGCTATGGACTGCAATCAATTTTGATTCAATCTGGTATAGAGGCGGTATTAGAAGCGATACATAAAGCTGAGACGCTCTATCGTTATTTACAGCATCAAACGCGGAAGTTTAATCTACCAAAAGAAGTGCTTCAGCAGAGAGGCGAAAATATTGCTGTATTGGACGGGCAAGGAAATAGGGTATTCCAACACTGGTCTGATTATGAGTATGAGCATGAGTTTGAGAAGCTTGTCCACTTTTACTCACAGCGTCCAGATAACCATTTTACAGATGTCGTTTCCGTTAGAGAACGGTCGTATAAAGTAGAAATGAACATGCTGACGCATTTTTCGAAGTCGCAAAACCGCCAGATTCGATTCGTTCGACTTTTCCACTCCTCTAATCGACAGCCTATTATGTATCATAATAGTCGACTGAAACCTTATGTAGTTGCGGAGAGTACGACCATGAAAAACACACTCGATGCCTTGAGGAAGTGTTTGTTCGATAGCAAAGCTATTTACTTGCAGGGTGAACCAGGTACTGGAAAAAGGCTGCTCGGACAGTGGATCCATTATGAAAGGCACCTAAACAAAAAACTATGTGCTACCATTTCTGCTACCTCACTTCCACAGCTACAAGAAAAACTTGATGAAGTGGCAACCATTATCGTTACAGACTGGGAGGACATTGAGACCACTGAAGCAAAGAAGGTTGCTGATAACTGTCTTCAATGGGCTTCCGTTGACCCTGGAAGAATGGCTGTCCTCACAAGTGCATCGGTCATAAGTGGGGTACAAGTAAAAGAAGAGATTCACACCATTCATGTGCCGCCACTGCGCGAACGAGAAGAAGACATTTCTTTGCTAGTTTCTCATTTTGTGACTGAGTTGCATGAGAAACAGGGAGTACCTCTTGTTAATTTTCAAACGAGTGCAATCGATGCGTTAGAAAGTTATTTTTGGAGAGAAAACGTTACCGAACTGAAGTTTATTGTTAAAGAATGTGTTCGGCATTCTACCGGTTTTCAAATTGATAAAAGTGATGTTAATCGCGTTCTGCAATCTCTTTCTTTTCCGCAAAGTAGAGGTGCACTCTCACTTGAAGGGACATTGGAAGACATCGAAAGACGAGCCATCGAGCTTGTTATGGAAGAAGAAGGTTACAACCAAACAAAAGTAGCGAAACGACTCGGGATCAATCGGTCTACATTATGGCGGAAGCTCAACAAATAAGGGCTTTCGCCATTTTTACGACGTATACTGTTGCGAAATACAACACTTTTTAAGTGAGGAAGAAATAATGCGAATAAAAGTGTTGCAAAATGAAATCACCCGCCCTATACTAACATTGAAATCGTTTCCAAAAGGGATTGTAGGGGAGGAGAATTATAATGAAAATCAAAGCAACGCTAGACAGAATTCCTGGGGGTATGATGGTTGTTCCGTTGTTGCTTGCTGCAGTGCTGAACACTGTAGCTCCAGACTTATTACGGATTGGTAATTTTACAGAGGCCTTATTTGTAAACGGTGCCAATGCATTGATTGCACTATTCCTTTTATGTACAGGAGCTCAAATTAACGTGAAAACATTCGGTGTCTCTCTAGCAAAAGGGGGAACATTACTCGGAACAAAATGGATAGTTGGTGCGATCTTCGGACTGATTGCTTATTCATTTGCAGGTGACAATGGATTGTGGTTGGGTTTAGCACCAATTGCGGTTATTGCAGCTATGACCAATAGCAACGGGGGATTGTTCGTAGCCTTAGTTGGTCAGTATGGAAACAAAGAAGATCGTGCCTCTTATTCTCTACTAGCATTAAACGATGGACCATTCTTAACAATGGTAGCGTTGTCTATTTTTGGTGCTATGGGATTCGTAGACGGTATGTTTTCTCTTCAATCATTTATAGCTGTTTTACTACCGATTCTAGTTGGTATGGTATTAGGTAACCTAGACGAAGAAATGCGTACGTTTTTAGATAGTGGTAGCTCTATGCTTATACCATTCTTTGCGTTTGCATTAGGGATGGGAATTGACTTCGGTGCCATCGTGGAAGGTGGACTTGGTGGAATTGCGCTTGGTATTATGACGGTTCTTATTACAGGAACAGCTGGCTATTTTGTGTTCAAGTTTTTACGTTGGAATCCGATTGTCGGTGCATCTGAAGGGTCTACGGCTGGTAATGCGGTTGCGACACCGGCAGCCATTGCTGCAGCGAACGCATCTTTTGCAAGTGTAGTAGATATCGCAACGGTTCAAGTCGCAGCATCTACCGTCACTACGGCGATCTTACTTCCGCTTTATATTGCCTTCTTGGTGAAAAGAATGGAACGAAAAGGGTATCAATTTGAAAATGGAGAAGTTAAACATCAATCAGTGAACGGATAAGGAAGTGAAGACATCATGAGTTGTGTAGCCATCATTGCTGACGATTTAACAGGAGCGAATGATTCTGGCGTAGAATTTGTCAAAAAGGGGTTTCGGACGTCTGTCTTGTTCGATCATCGTGTCATTGCAGAGCTGTTGACGTCAAGAGATGCACTTGTTTTGGATACGAGTTCAAGATCTTTTTCAAAGCACAAGGCCTATGAAACGGTCCGAGAAGTAGCGGAGGCATTGAAAAAGGCTGGAGCGACAGATGTGGTGAAGAAGATGGATAGCACACTACGAGGTCCTTTTGTACAAGAAACGCAAGCGATCGTGGAAATATTCAGTCCAGATTGGGTGGTGATCGCTCCTGCTTTTCCAAGAATGGGACGGACAACTCGTGATGGGGTCCACTACGTACATGGAGAGATCATCACAGAGACGGAATTTTCTGAGGATCCGAAAACCCCTGTCAAACATGCTCGAATCGCTGATTATTTACAAGAGGAAGGCATCCATCCTGTTCATTTTTCAATAGATAATATGAAACAAGGGCAAGGGAGTTTTCCTGATAAACAGGGCACGAAATGGGTAGTAGCAGACGCTGAAACGGATCAAGATCTTAGCCAGTTGGTCGAAGTCTTTCGTTGTAAACCAGGCAAGGTATTATGGGTTGGCTCTGCTGGTCTTATGGAACACATCACCCCACTGGTTGATACACCAAACGCATTCAATAAGCAAGGAAGAGCCGACAACGTTCTGATCGTTTCGGGAAGTATGTCGCAGAAAACGTATGAACAGGTGCAAAGAGTGGGTCAACATGAGGATGTTTTTCATATAACGTTACACCCTAATGACGTGTTGTCTGGACATCTAACAGTTCCGTTTGTCGTAGACCAAGTGCAGGCGGCTTTTCAAATGGGTGACTCCGTTGTGCTGGCTGTCGATGCATCTGAGGAAGCAAAAAGACAATCTAAGATCCTTGCTAAACAGTCAGGTGTTTCAACACGAGAAGTAGGAGCCGTTTTAGAGAACCTGCTCTCTCAAGTAACAAAGCAAATTGTGGAGCTGGTTGAAGAAGTAAATGGACTCGTTTTAACAGGTGGCGACACGGCTAAGAGTATATGCGGTGCTTTAGGGGTTTCTGGAGTGGATATTGTGGAAGAAGTCGAAAGTGGTCTCCCACACGGTCTACTAGTCGGCTTACAGCGTCCTGTTCAGGTTGTGACAAAAGCAGGTGGATTCGGGCAAGAGGAGTCATTAGTAAACTCATTGCAAGTATTGAAAGGTGGAACTAATCATGTCAAATAGACCAATCATTGGAATCACGATGGGTGATGCAGCAGGAATTGGACCCGAAATTATTGTAAAGAGCTTAGAAAATGGCGACGTTTATAAGCAAAGCCGTCCGCTTGTTATTGGGGACACAGCGATTCTTGAGCGTGCCGTTGATTTTGTCGGAGGAACAAGTCGTATACGAGCAATAGCTGACGTTTCAGAGGCAAAGTTTGAAAAAGGGACAATTGACTGTCTCTCTTTGAATTTATTGGATACAGGATCGCAGATTGGAAAAGTCTCAAAAGAAGCAGGACATGCAGCCTTTAAATATGTGGAAAAGGCGATTGACTTGGCGAAGAACGGAGACATTCAAGCGATTTGTACCGCACCACTTAACAAAGAGGCGATGCAGCTAGCTGGTCATCAGTACCCAGGGCATACGGAAATCTTAGCCGAATTAACAGGGACGAAGGACTATTCTATGATGCTGTCTGCCCCTCAGCTAAAAGTCATCCACGTAACGACCCACGTCGGCATAGTAGACGCTGTGAAGCTGATTAACCCTGAAAGAGTGTACAACGTCATTAAACTAGCACACGATACGCTAACAAAGTCGGGAGTAGAACAGCCTAAAATTGCTGTATGTGGGATCAATCCTCATGCTGGTGAAAATGGATTGTTTGGATATGGAGAAGAGGAGGAAAAAGTGATACCGGGTGTAAAAAGAGCCCAGCAAGAAGGGATTGAAGTACAAGGTCCACTGCCAGCAGACACGCTCTTCTTTCGGACAGTACGAGGCGATTTCGACATCGTTGTGGCTATGTATCATGACCAAGGGCACGGACCTATTAAAGTACTCGGTCTAGACGCTGGGGTCAATATCACAGTCGGTCTTCCAATTATCCGTACAAGTGTTGACCACGGAACAGCGTTTGACATTGCAGGAAAAGGCATTGCCGATGAACGCAGTCTTTTGGAAGCTTTGCGTCAAGCAATAGAATTAGCGCCAGTTAAATAATCGTTTCCGGAACTGGTACCACCCGATATTTGTCATTTTTTGTCGAAGAAGTATTGCGAAGTGTTCAAAGTTTTTCAGACATAAATCGGATCCGTATCAGTATCGGAATGGTGATCTTGACGACAACTCAACATACTATGTAAGATGAAATGGGTCTTATTATTAGACTACTTCAAAGCTTGTACAAAGCAGGAGTGTTGGGGTTTGATCATCTTAGTTCCATTTATCGCATTCGTTTTATTTTTTGTGCAAAAAAGGTATTTTCCTAATGTACTGGTTGATACGTCATCCGCTGCTGCCGTTATGGCGGGCGGCATTTTTATTAACGGGGCACTGACACAAATTGCTTATCTGAACTTGATTGAAGATTTCTTAGCGTTGCTGCTTTCGATTTGTTGGTTTTATCTTGCGTATGTGTTCGTGCACTCAGCTGTGACAAAGCAGTTTTCTATCAAACATTTACAAGCCCCTCTACAGGTGTTCGGGATTGGAACGTGGGTAGCCGCGACATCTGTCTTTTGCATTGTGCAGTATCTTCACTATCCATCTGCACGATCGTGGACATTTGTTTTGGCGGTCGGAAATTTCTTCTTATGGCTCGTATATCTTTATTTGATCATGGTACGGATAAAGCAATTTGTTGTACGGAAGCACTATCGCAATGTGCATGGAATCATCTTGCTAACCACTGTTAGTACTCAATCCATTGTCATCATGAATGCAGTCGTATTTCCAGAACGAATCCCGACGTCACTACAAATTGGCCTTTTTTCACTAGGTATTCTCTTCTATATAGGAGGAGTCGTGCTAATTGTGAAGAGATATATTCGTGATCGAGGGTGGTCGCTCGCAGACGATTGGAAGAATACAAATTGCATCGTACATGGTGCGGTATCGATTTCAGGTGTAGCGGGAATTAAATCCGGCATTCTCTCCATGGATGTGGCGTTTTGGTTTTGGATCTGGGCACTTACCTTTTTCATAATCGTGGAAGTAATAGAGATTGTCCGTGCTCACAAAAGAATCCGGCTGTACGGACTGCAAGAAGGGATTGGGCGTTATCACGTGTCGCAATGGTCCCGTAACTTTACCATTGGCATGTTCCTGTTTTTTACGATTACGCTGGACATGACGCAAATCCAGCATCATATCGGGTGGTTTTATGAAACAGTTCAACGTGACTTTCTCATTGTAGGACCGTGGCTTGTTTTAGGGCTACTCACGATTGAGTGTATATTGTTTTTGAAAGGGAACCTTGACCAGTTACTCGAATCAAGCGGAACACAATTTCAAAAAAGCAAAGGACTATAAGAGGTACGACTCTTATAGTCTTTTTAACTTCTAAAGGGATAGATCCCCAGTTCAAAGGGACAGATCCCCAGTTTACAGATCGCATCAAAATCGGCCACCGTTACAGTAATGACTTCGATATAGGTATTCACCCACTTCAAGCTTCACGCATAAGGTAACACATGTGAAATTTGAAAAAAGGGAGTGCTGTTAATGGCAGGCGACATCATCAATTACTACGCAGGTGGAAATACTGCAGAAGGATTTTACAGCCTTTTTGAGTCGAATATGAAAGAGTTAGAGACCGTATACATTTTGAAAGGCGGGCCAGGATCAGGAAAGTCAACGATGATCAAAAAGCTTGCTGATGAGTGGGGCGAAAAGGGATACGATGTAGAATTGATTCACTGTGCGTCAGATAATGATTCCCTAGACGGCTTAATCATCCCGAAATTGAAGTTCGGTATCCTTGACGGCACAGCCCCGCATGTGTTGGAACCGAAAGCTCCGGGCGCAATCGAGCACTATGTGAACTTAGGAACGGCTTGGGATACTGTTTGGTTAAAAGGAAAACGGGAAGAAATTGTGGAGCTGCAGCAAAAGATCGGAAACGCTTTTCAATCAGCCTACGACTCTTTCGAAACAGGCCTACGTGTTCATGATGACTTGGAAGAGATCTATATGGGTGAATTGAACTTTGACAAAGTGAACGGATTAACTGAGGAATTGATCGATAAAATTTTCACCGGGAACAATGGTAAAAAAGAGAATCCACGCACGTTCCATCGATTTCTAGGAGCGGCAACACCATTAGGGGCAGTCGATTTTATCCCAAACCTCACTGAAGGATTGGCGAAACGGTACTTTTTAAAGGGGCGTGCCGGTACGGGGAAATCTACTTTACTTAAAAAAGTTGGAGCAGCCGCTTTGGAAAATGGCTACGATGTAGAAATGTACCATTGCGGATTTGATCCGAACAGTATGGATATGGTGATCATCCGGGAATTAGGAGTTTGTGTGTTTGATAGTACAGCACCGCATGAACACTTCCCGAGCCGCCATGGAGATGAAATTATCGACATTTATCAAACCTGTGTAACTCCTGGAACCGATGAGAAGTATTATGAGAGAATTAAAGAGGTGAATAATGGGTATAAGCAGCGCATGTCAGACGGCACTGGTCATTTGAGAGTGGCGAAAGACTTGCATGATGAGCTGGAAGAGATTTATATAGGAGCGACTGATTTTTCTGTTGTGGATGGGCTATACGATGAGGTGAATAACGCGATTAGTAAGTTGAAAGAATAGTCTCGTGGAGTGGTACCACCCCCATGAGAAGAACGTTTTTCTCATGGGGATCTTCTGTTGTTTCACTTGTATCCACTCAATATAATTTCGAACTACCAAACCCCTAAAACATCCATCATGACAGCTAGAATCAACACAGGGCAAACATAACGTACAAGGAAAAACCACGCTTCAAATAATCCTCTTTTCACACGACTTCCCCTTTGTAATTCCTCCCACAAAGCAGACCTTTTCATTTTCATTGAGACAAACAAAGTAATGAGTAGAGCGCCAATCGGCAATAACACATTACTCACTGTATAATCAGCTAGGTCGAATATCGTTTTCCCAAAAATGATCACATCTCCGAGAACTCCATAAGAAAGGGCTGAGGGCACACCACAGACAAAAATCGCGAGCCCGATGATCCATGCCCACTTTTTCCGTTTGCTAGGCTCACCATTTGAGGCGACAGAGACAATGATTTCAAGCATGGAGAAAGCAGAAGTCAGCGCAGCGAACAAGAACAGTACTAAAAACGCGATGAAGAACAACATCCCAAACGGAAGCTGACTAAACACCGTTGGAAGTACGTTAAATAACAGCACTGGACCCGCTCCCGGCTCTAGGCCAAAGGAAAAGACTGCCGGAAAAATAGCCAATCCCGCTAGTAATACGATAAAAATATTCATTCCTACAATAGAAAACGCCGCACGAGGAAGGCTTTGTGTTTTTGGTAAATAGGAACTGTACGTTACCATCACCGATACCCCAACACTGAGGGTGAAGAACGATTGACCCATTGCCTCTAATATAGTTTGGGAGGTGACTTTTGAAAAGTCAGGAAGTAATAGAAAGCGAATCCCGTCCATTGCACCATCTAACGTGACTGCCCGGACCACGAGTATCATAAAGAGAACAAACAACGCTGGCATCATAAAACTGCTCACCCGTTCAATTCCCTTTTGAACTCCCCCTGAGATCACGATGATCGTCATCAAAATAAATAGAAGTTGCACGAGAACACTTACGACTGGATCTGAAATTGTCCCATTGAATACTTCAGCATATTGATCGACCGTAAGATTGTTCAAATCACCTGCAATGGCTTTGACTAAATAAACGATAATCCAGCCACCGATTACACTATAAAAAGATAGCAGGATAAAAGAAGTAATCATCCCTAGAATACCAACCCAATGCCACCTCGTCCCAGGTGCTATTTTGCGATAAGAGTTCACCGCATTGTCTTGTGCGGTTCTACCTATCGTAAATTCTGCTAGCAATAAAGGGAGCCCGAGCACCAAGGTAAATAAGATGAAGATTAGGAAGAAAGCGCCACCTCCGTTTTGACCTGCGATATAGGGGAATTTCCATATCGCCCCCAATCCGATGGCAGAACCCGCCGCCGCTAATATAAACCCAAGCTTAGAAGACCATTGTTCACGTTGACTCATCTTCAATCTCCTTTCGATGTTAGGGAACTGGTACCACCGATATTTGCCGGTTTATTTCGTAAGGTTGTTGTCGACATAAACCGGGGCGTGCCAGTTCCTATAATTTTCCCATAATTTTCGACATAAACCGGGGCGTACCAGTTCCCATAATTAATCATGATCGTGGGTATGTTGTCAATCGGTCAGTAGACCCCCCTCTGTTGGTACAATCTTGGTGTGGCATATCATTGTTCCATTTTAGTCGAACTAGAACGTATCTTGAATTCCTTTCGCTACTTATGCGATGATCAAAACACTAAAGCTAAGTAAGGATGAAAGTATGGAAAATGAAATCGTAGTAAAGGTAAAATCAAAACTAGTAAAAAAGTATAAAAAGGGATACCCTCTCCTCACAGCTGAGTCGATAGAAAACGACAAAGAACTGACGGTAGAAGGCTCCGTGTTTACGCTCGTTGATGACCGCAATCAATTTATGGCGAGAGGCTACTACGGAAAGCAGAACAAAGGAATCGGTTGGACCTTAACTCATGTGCAGGACGAACTGATTAACCTGGAATTTTTCATAAAGAAGATAAAACACGCCTTAAACGCAAGGAAACACCTCTTTGGAAGTCCCGATACGACGGCCTTTCGTGTTTTTAACGGTGAAGGCGACGGTATTGGTGGCTTGACGATAGATTACTTTGACGGCTACTACCTCATGAATTGGTATAGCGAGGGGATCTATTCGTTCCGGAAATCCATTATTGAGGCTCTCACCACCTCGACAGCTGTCAAAGGTCTTTATCAAAAGAAACGCTTTGATTCGGCAGGCAAATATATAGAAGAAGATGACTTTGTGACAGGTGAGCAGGCTACATTTCCACTTCTTATAAAGGAAAATGGTGTGAACTATGCTGTTTACTTAAATGAAGGCGCTATGGTTGGGATTTTCCTTGATCAGCGGGAAGTGCGTCGTCGCATTATGGAGAATTATGCTCTGGGTAAAACTGTCCTAAATACTTTCTCTTATACGGGAGCATTCTCTGTTGCTGCTGCCATGGGCGGTGCTACCAAAACGACAAGTGTAGACCTTGCGAACAGAAGCCTAGAGAAGACAATTGAGCAGTTTAGCGTCAATCGCCTTGATTTCGAAGCGCATGACATTCGCGTCATGGACGTATTTCGCTATTTTAAATATGCAAAGAAAAATGAACTTACCTTTGAAATGGTCATTCTCGATCCACCTAGCTTTGCTCGCTCTAAAAAGAATACGTTCCGTGCAGAGAAAGACTATACTAATTTGCTAAAAGAAACGATCGATATTACAGCGGAAAAAGGGATCATTGTCGCCTCGACAAACTGTAGTAAGTTTGACATGAAGAGATTTAAGCAATTTATAGAAGTAGCTTTTAGGGAAAGCGATTATAACTATCAAATTCTTGAAGAACACTCGTTACCACAGGACTTCAAAACAAATCCAGCATTTCCAGAAGGAGATTATTTGAAGGTCATTTTTATAAAAAAGCTTTAAAAACTGCGAAAGGGAACGGGCACCACCCGATATTCGTCACCTTTTGTCGAAGAGACCGTGGCAGAGGTTGTTCTTTAGTTCTTTATTGCTGAGGTTTTCGACATAATTCGGGGCGTACCAGTTCCGGGACTTGTCGGGGGCTTCTTTGTGGGAACTTTGGATCACTTTGACAAGAAGTCTTTACCTTATTGTGTTATAATTTTCAATGAAATTGTAAAAAAAGCTCACCTTTTTTGAAGGAATATCGTGAGCCACAGGCGACCGGGGTCTGGATTGATTTGGTATACTGAGATGGGGAGATTGACTTGAAAACTCCATAAAAATGGTTATACCTTATTTAGGATGGGCCTTTTTGCTTGTATATTTTGAAGAATAAAATGCATATCGGGGCGTGTGCTACTAATGAAAACTGCTTTTTTTACGGAGGTTGACATTTTAGTCATCTTAAGTCAGGTGAACAAAACGCTAAATAGTCAGAGTTGTTCACCTGTTGATATGCAAAAAGTGTTGGTTTCGATTTCAGAGCTCACGAAGAATGTGCTATTCCATTCAAAGTCTTTCGGGGTTATCACCACTTCAATTACTGAACACAGTATTGAAATTTGTGTAACCGATCAGGGCATTGGAATTACGTCAATTGATAACATTTTACAAGGACTTAAAAATCCGAGTTCTAAGGGTCTTGGGCTAGGTTTATTAGGTGTTAAAAATATGATGGACGAGTTCACTATTCTATCAAATGAAAAGGAGGGAACAACAGTCATTGTTAAAAAATACTTCAAATAGTTTTATAGACCCTAAGGAAAACGAAGAGCAGATTAGGTTGAATCGACTTGCATCCATTGGGGAATTATCTGCAGGTATAGCACACGAAGTAAGAAATCCGTTAACTGCAGTAAAAGGGTTTTTACAGTTGATGAAAGAAATGCCTAACGAGTCATACTTAGATACAGCATTGACAGAATTAGATAGCGCACTTCTCACCTTAAATAACCTTTTACAAGTTTCTAAACCAGACCTAGAAGAAGAAAAGCATAGTGCAATAAATGTAAGCACGGAGTTAGAAAACATTCTTTATTTATTTCAAGATCAAGTTTATCGAATACAGATGACAAAGGAATTTGACGACTGCGACACCATTATTTTCGGGCAAAGAAATATGATTAAAAAGGCATTTTTTAACTTAATTAAAAACGCTTTAGAAGCCATGCCAGATAAGGGTGAACTAACAATAACCCATAGAGTAAGTGACGACAAGCTTACGATTAAAATTACGGACACTGGTATTGGAATTCCTCCGGAGAAATTGGATCTGATCGGAACTCCTTTCTTTTCTACGAAAGAATCTGGAACAGGTATGGGGCTTACACAAGTTTTTACAACATTACATAAGCACAACGCAAGAGTAAAGGTTTTTAGTCAAGTAAATATAGGTACCACATTTGAGGTGGAATTTCCCGTGAGTAATAAAAAAATGTTAGGGGTTGTAGAGATGGTCGAATTAGTTTACAAAGAAGGGCAAACTTTCCATGAGTTCATTTTAGAAAATAAAGATGAATTCGATAAACAAGTTAGCAGGCTAACAAAGGATTCCCTCAATAAAATACAAGGGAATTCACCCATTTCGGAGGCTGAGCTGAGTGAATTAGCCTATAGTATTTTGGAATATGTGGATGAAAATAATGAACGTGAATTGTCTGAGATTTCCAAAACACAAGGAATGATGTGGGCTAAAGCCAATCTCCCGTTAGTATTAAAATTAGAATGGTTTCAAGAGTTAAGAATTATTTATTGGGACTACTTCTATAATTATTACAAGAATCTCGACTTGAAATTTGATGAATTTTTTTCCGTTCAGAAAAAAACAAATTTCTACTTAGATGCATTTTTAAATAATTATACGATCTCCTATAACAACTACAGAAGTCAAGTTTTACAATCGCAACTTGATGTGATTGAGGATTTAACTGTACCAATGATCCCTATTTCTGACTCTGTCGCCATTTTGCCTGTAGTCGGAACAATGGATACTCAACGCGCGAAGAAACTTCAAGAAAAAACACTAAAACAAATTGAGCAATTCAGAATTAACCACATCATTCTAGACTTATCAGGAGTCGCTTATATGGATACAG
Source organism: Bacillus fonticola (assembly GCF_012955605.1). GTDB lineage: Bacteria > Bacillota > Bacilli > Bacillales > JC228 > Bacillus_CG > Bacillus_CG fonticola. Next base: position 342,939 of record NZ_CP052135.1, read on the forward strand.
CCGTTGTCGCCCATATTTTCAGAGTTGTTGATGGGTATAAGTTATTAGGGTGTAAAACGATTGTCACTGGAATCAGGCCAGAGATCGCCAATACGATGGTCGAGCTCGGGATTGAAATCGATGGTAAGTTCTCCATTAAAGGTGACCTCAAGCAAGCGCTAGAGGACTTCAATTTAATAGCTGAGGCCTGACGAAATAAGGGAACTGGCACCACCCGATATTTGTCACTGTTTGTCGAAGAGACCTGTGGCAGAGGATGTTCTTTGTTATTGGTTTTTTTTTACACAATTGGGGGTGTGTTAGTTCCTTTATACTCCAGTTCCAACTTTACTACTGCTGCTGCTCCGGATAATCACAATACTCAATAATCGTCCCCTCGGTATCTGCCGGATTCAAATAAACCAATCGTCTGCCGTGTTTGTTGATACGGTAGGTTTCTTCGAGTATGCGGATGCCCCTATTCTTTAGGTCTTCCAGTGCTACTTCGAGATCAACTACACGGTAAGCGATGTGGTGAACGCCCTTGCCCTTTTGTCTTAAAAATCGGGCGATCGGAGAGGTTGTGTTGTTTGTCGGGGACAGCAGTTCAGTCCGATGTCCACTGACTTCCATCACGGCAATTTCGCTTTCGACGCCTACAGTCTCACTTCTGTAGCGGTCGATTAATTTGCCACCGAGTACGTCTTCGTAAAATCGAATGCTTTCGTCCAAATTTCGAACCGCTACGCCAATGTGGTCTAGTTTTGTTTGCATGTGTATCCCCCTCATCCGTAATGTTTCCATTTTACCATTAATGCCCACTCTGCGCCTTCCTTACATTTTTCCCGCAGAATGCGCTACTTTGCCTGTTATAATGTGATGTTGAACGATTTCAAAACAAATGTTCAGCGCACTATATAAGAAGTGGCTAAGCTAAAAACGATAGGAGTTAACATATGAGTATGAACAGTTTTGTAGACTATCAACTAAGCAACGAAATTATCCGAGCACTGGAGCAATTAGGTTACGAGCACCCGACCGAAGTCCAAAGTAAAGTGATCCCCATCGCTCTTCGGAAAAAGGATCTTGCGGTGAAATCACGAACGGGGAGTGGTAAAACAGCCGCTTTTAGCATCCCCATTTGTGAAATGGTCGATTGGGAAGAGAATAAGCCACAAGCTTTGGTGTTAACGCCGACCCGTGAGCTGGCTAGTCAAGTGAAAGAGGACATGACGAACATCGGGAGATTTAAACGAATTAAGGCAACGGCTATTTACGGGAAGCAGCCCTTTGAAAGGCAAAGGATCGAGTTAAAGCAGAAGAGCCATGTCGTTGTCGGAACGCCGGGGCGTGTGCTGGATCATCTTGAAAAAGGCACGCTTGATGTGGGGAAGCTGAAATATCTCGTTATCGATGAAGCGGATGAGATGCTAAATATGGGGTTTATTGATCAAGTAGAAGCCATCATCCATAAGTTGCCTATCGATCGGATGACGATGCTGTTTTCTGCAACTTTACCAGGGGATGTAGCCAATTTGTGTCACCAGTACATGAGGAACCCGATTGATATTGAGATGAAAACACCTGAAAGAGCCACAAGCCAAATCGATCACTCCCTTTTCATCGTGAAGGATGTAGAGAAGTTTGACCTGCTAAAAGCTGTTACGGTCATTGAGAATCCTGATAGCTGTATGATTTTCTGCCGAACCCAAGAGCAGGTGGACAACTTGTTTACGCAACTACACCGTGCTGGCTATACGTGTGACAAAATCCACGGTGGTTTATTACAGGAAGATCGCTTTGATGTGATGAATCGGTTCAAACGAGGGGAATTCCGCTATTTAGTGGCGACAGATGTAGCGGCAAGAGGCATCGATATTGAGAATATCTCGCTGGTGGTGAACTACGACTTCCCTATGGAACAGGAGAGTTACGTGCACCGATCAGGAAGAACCGGACGCGCTGGGAATACAGGAAAGGCGATTAGCTTTGTCACACCATACGAAGACAAATTTTTAGCGGATATTGAAAACTATATTGGCTTTGAAATCCAAAAGAGAGACGCACCTTCAAAAGCAGCAGTGGAAAAAAAGAGAGCTGCCTTTGAGAATAAAATGAAAGCCCGCCCGACTATCAAAAAAGCCAAAAGTGAGCAACTTAATAAGGGAATCATGAAGCTCTATTTTAATGGCGGCAAGAAAAAGAAAATGAGAGCTGTCGATTTTGTAGGTACCCTTTCAAACATCGAAGGAGTAACAGCGGACGACATCGGTATTATTACTATCCAAGAGAACGTGTCATACGTCGACATCCTAAACGGCAAAGGCCCACTCGTACTCAAAGCGATGAAGGATACGACAGTTAAAGGGAAGCAATTGAAGGTACATGAGGCGAGGAAATAGTTTCAAAGCACTCAGTTCGGGCACTCCGGGAACTGGTACCACCCGATATTTGTCATTTCTTGTCGAAGGAGGCTAGAAAGGGTGAATGATAATTATCTAAAGGTTTTTCGACATATTTCGGGGCGTACCAGTTCCGGCATTACTATATGAAAGGATGTATACATATGAGCCATGTAGACTTGAGAGCACGATCTCCGTGGTCAGCGTTAAACGATGTTCAAAGTGTTAGTATCTCCCCGCCTCAGCAGGCAATCGACGGGGAGATTAGAATTCCTGGAAGTAAAAGCTTTACGAACAGAGCGTTAATTATGGCTGGTTTGGCAAGCGGAACCACTGTTTTATCTGGCATTCTTAGAAGTGACGATTCCTACTGGTGTATCGATGCACTGAATAAATTGGGCATACAAACAGAGGTAAATGGTGATGAGGTGACGGTCCATGGGGCTGGTTCAATGTGGCCGAACGAACAAGCCGAATTGTACATAGGAGCAGCTGGAACGATTGCCCGTTTTCTTCCTGGGGCGTTAGCTGTAGGAAAGAAAGGGGACTGGGTGCTAGAGGCTAGTAAAAGGATGAGTGAACGACCTGTCAGACCATTAATCGATGCGCTCAAAGTGCTGGGTGCCGATATTGAATATCTAGAAAAAGACGGGTACTACCCTATGCGTATAAAGGCTAAACAACTCATGGGCGGCTCTGTTAGCATATCTGGGAAAGTTTCTAGTCAATTTATCAGCGGGCTCCTGTTAGCAAGTCCTTACGCGAAAAGAGAGGTGACCGTCACGATTCCGGATTATATTGTGCAGCAAGACTATGTCAAAATCACTTTGAACTTAATGGAGCAATTCGGAGTAAAGGCTCAATTCAATGAGAATTTTACAGAATTTAAAATCCCCAAATCAGAATACACAGGACGTCGTCTGCAGTTAGAAGCAGATGCCTCCACAGCGAGTTACTTTTTTGCTTTGGCCGCTATTACAAATGGCCGAATCAAAATTACGAACCTGACTTTCGGAACTAGTCAACCTGATATCGACATGCTAAGCGTGTATAAAAAAATGGGCTGTACGATAACAAGAGGGGAAGACTTTATCGAATTGGTAGGAACGCCACAGTTGAAGGGTGGATTTGACATTAGTATGAAGGAAATGTCAGATCAAACGTTGACATTAGCAGCGATTGCTCCTTTCGCAACAGGACCGATTACGCTGCGGGACGTTGAGCACATTCGACACCATGAATCTGATCGGATCAGCGCTATCTGTACAGAGCTGAAGAAGGCTGGAGTTAAAGTGGAGGAGTTTAAGGACGGGTTGACAGTTCATCCTACAACCCCTCAGGCAGCTACTTTGAATTCCTATGATGATCATCGAGTGGCCATGTCGTTAGCGCTGCTCGGAGTGAAAGTGCCAGGCATGGTGATCAACGATCCTGGATGCGTGTCGAAAACATGTCCTACTTATTTTGACTTGCTTCAGGGATTGGGTGTGGGTGTTCAGTACTCAAATTAGGACAGGGTAGGACAAGGAGCTGGTACCACCCGGTAGTGACATAGAAAGACCCATTGCGTTATTCGAAGAGTCCATCTTACCTTCTTTATGAAAAATGAAAGGAACTAATCTAACCAGATTAGTTCCTCCTTTGCACGCCCTGGCAAGCTAGCGTATGCGTATTAAAAATAGTTGCAACCGTTTATTCTAACTCTTAAATAGGCTCGTTGCATCCGGAAAAAATCTTCAAATTGTTGTAATGGTAGTTGCTCCTTAAGTCCGAAAACCTCTTGACGAAAGTATCTATTGTTTTCCCCTAGAACAAAATCTTCAACGATCTCCTCGTATGGTGATATGAGCTACTTTCCGTTCGACTAATTCGAGGTGTACCAGTTCCTAAAGTGGTATAATGGGAATGTGAAATATTTCACTAAGTTTCAATTAAGTCTCTTTCGGATGAGGAGATCGTATATATGAAGCAATTAAAAGGTATAGCAACTGTATCGAGGGCGTCTTTATGGGTTCTTGTTATTTCTGCGGTGTTGACGGGTGCGACGATTGTTGGGCAAGCGTATTTTTTTGTTGCGATTGTGGATGGCGTTTTTTTAAAAGAGAAGTCGTTTGAAGAGATTGTACCGCTACTTGGTGGTTTGCTAGCGGTTTTGCTGGCGCGGGTCACTTTCACGTATGTGAGCGGACGTGTCGGTGTTAAAGTAGCTTCAAGGGTAAAGCGTGATGTTCGTAAGGCCCTTTTAAATAAGTTTTCAAGAAACCCTATGCAGGCTTCTCTGCACGGGCAATCTGGTCAAAAAGTGAGTGTCATGATGGATGCTGTGGATGAGATAGACAGCTATTACAGCAAGTACCTTCCCCAGATGATTCAAACGTCTATTGTTCCGCTTATGATACTGAGCGTCGTGTTCACGCAACATATCTTTTCAGGTTTGCTCATGCTGATTTCGGCACCGTTTATTCCTATTTTCTTTATCATTATCGGGGTGAAGACGCAGAAGAAGTCGGAAACACAGTTGGAGAAGATGGCTGAGTTCTCGGGGCGATTTTTGGATACTTTGCAAGGGTTAATTACGTTGAAATTGTTTGGGCGGGCAGCTAGACAGAAAGAGGCGATACAACAGAGTAGCCTAGATTTTCGTGATGCCACGATGGACGTTTTGAAGATTGCCTTTTTATCGACGCTGACAATTGAGTTCATTTCCATGCTTAGCACAGGGTTGATCGCGCTTGAAATAGGACTGCGTCTCGTCGTATTCGAAAGCATCACCTTCTTTACTGCTTTCTTTGTGTTGATATTGGCTCCTGAGTTTTATTTGTCCTTGAAGGAGCTGAGTGCTGCGTTCCATACGGGTCGTGGGAGTATGGGTGCTGCGAAAAAGGTGGCAGAGGAATTAACGGAAACGGAGCAAGCAGTCCAATGGGGCGAGGAAACCTTACAAGCTCGATCGACGCCACCAGCGATCGGGCTGAGAGGGACAGGCTTCCGTTACGGTGAGGACGGCTTTGCGTTGAAAAATATCCAAGCAGAGCTTCCTCCATACGGGCAAATTGCCATTGTTGGACGAAGTGGCTCTGGAAAAACGACGCTGCTTCACCTGATTGCTGGGTTGGTTGCTCCTCAGGAAGGCGAAATGGTCGTCGATGGGCGGTTGCTATCAGATTACAAAGAGAAGGATTGGCTCGATCAGTTAAGTTATATCTCGCAGCATCCGTACCTGTTCTCCGGAACGATTGAGGAGAATATTGCGATTGGTGGTAGGCCAGGGGCATCCCGAGTGGAGGTAAAGAAGGCTGCCGAGAAAGCTGGCATCGCAGGCATGATCAAATCTCTTGAAAAGGGTTACGATACAGCCATTGGAGAAGCAGGAAGAGGTCTTTCTGGTGGTGAGAAGCAACGGATCGCCATTGCTAGAGCCTTTCTCAAAAAACCTTCCGTTATTCTGTTTGATGAGCCGACGACCGGACTCGATCTTCATACCGAGCGGATTTTGCAGGAATCTATGAAGGAGCTTTCTCAAAGCTCAACGGTCATTACGGTCGCGCATCGTCTCCATACGATTAAAAACGCAGACCAAATTCTCTTTTTATCTGATGGAGAGTTAGTGGCTACGGGAACACATAAGGAGCTAATCGGATCGGTAGTAGAATATCGCGACATGGTGTCTGCTCAGCAAGGGGGGAGTGCCGAGTGAAGGATTTATTGATTGTTACAAAGCTGGTGATGGTCGAGAAAAAGGACATTTTGTATTCTATCCTTTTCGGTTTTCTCGCGGCGATTACCGCTGTGGCTCTTTTTGCAGCAAGTGGTTATATGATTTCCAAGGCTGCTTTGGTGCCTCCTATAAACACGTTGACAATCATGATTGCGGTAGTGAAGCTCTTGGGAATTGCGAGAGCAGCAAGTCGCTATGCGGAACGATATTTTTCTCATCGGGCGACCTTTACAATATTGAGCAATTTGCGTGTCTCGTTTTACGAGAAGCTTGAGCCATTAGCGCCGGGGATCTTTCAAAAGTTTCGAAGCGGAGATCTACTTTCTAGAATTGTCGGCGACGTGGAAAGCTTACAAAACTTCTTTTTACGTGTGTTTTATCCGCCCATTGTATTGGTCATCGTCTTTTTAAGTACGATCTTCTTTGTCACTTTTTACTCGGTTACTGTTGCATTAGTCTTGCTCGTAGGTTTGTTGCTCACAAGCTTCGTAGTGCCAGCTGTATTCGCGGTAAGCCAAAGGACAATCGACCACCATGTGCGAGATGGTAGAGGAGAATTGTCTACTGAAGTGACCGAGTTTTTGTATGGCTATCGTGATTTGAAAATCTATCAAAAGCTCGATGGAAAAGAACAGCAACTAACGAACACTTCTGATGCCTATATTAAAGAACAGGAGAGAGAAGGAGTCCACGCTGTATTGGGCCAGTCAGTGAATACGATCGTTTCCCTCGTAATTTCTTGGTTTGTGCTTGCGCTAGGCGCTTATTTAGTTGTTGAGGGTCAGTTAGATGGTCTGTTCTTGGCGATGCTCGTGATGATTTCGCTCACTGTTTTTGAAAATGCGACTCCAATGGCTGTTCTACCGAGTCATTTGGAAGATAGTCGACGAGCGGCTACGCGGCTTTTTTCTGTGGTGAGTGAGGGATCTCCAGAGGAAGTACAGCAGAGAGAAATGGTGAAGCTCCACTCTGAGAAGGCTCTGTCGATTCAAATGGACGATGTGAGCTTTGCTTTTCCAGGAGAAGCTCGTACGACATTGAAAAACATCAACTTGAGTTTGCCAGTCGGATCGAAAACGACGATCGTCGGTCCGAGTGGTTCAGGGAAATCGACGTTGCTACAGCTTTTGTTGAAGATGAACACCGCTAATCAAGGTGGGATTTCTATAGATGGAACATCCGTCAACCGCATCCCACAAGAAAGTATTTGGGAAGAAGCGAATGTAGTTTTGCAGGAAAACCACTTTTTCTTCGGAACAATACGTGACAACTTGCTAATCGCTAATGATGGATTGACTGATGAAGAGATGGAAGGCATGTTAGCAAAGGTGAAGCTGAACTCATTCTCTTTATCGGACCCAGTATTTGAAAAAGGCGAGAATTTGTCTGGCGGGGAGAAGCAAAGACTAGCCATTGCCCGCGCTATGTTGAAAGGCGCGCATCTATGGTTGTTGGATGAACCAACCTCCTCAATAGATGTGCTAACGGAACGGTCGATTTACAATCACCTTTTCCATCAGGCGAAGGAAGATACTGTTGTTCTAGTTAGCCACCGACTAACAGGCTTGGAGAAGATGGATCAGATTATTGTTATGGAGCAGGGGACCATTATTGAATCAGGGTCGTTTGATGAGCTTATGGAGAAAAAAGGCTACTTCTATGAGATGAAGCAGATTGAGAAGAGTGTGCTGATGTGAGTTTATGAAGGGACTGTCCTAACCGTTGGGCAGTCCCTTTTGCATGTGCATGTTACTGTAGCCAAATGGTTACAGTAACAACTAGGTTTACAATCAAGGAGGGTAATCAATGGAAAGCACAAATGAATTTGTAAAGAAGGTACAAGATAATCAGAAGAAAGCCGAACAAAATAAGAAGCGTCAAGGTAGCCAGGATCCGAGTAACAAGCTACCTAATAAGCAGCACTAATGACGAGATCGCCGATTTGGCGGTCTTTTTTTGTGGAATTGCGAACGAAAAGAGCACTTTGACGATTTATCGGAACTATTTGTATAGGTAAATCGAGTTGTTGGGCAACTCTTTTTTGCACTTGTTAACCTGGTTCTGAGGAACGAAAATGTTAAAATACATAAAAGCCCATTTGGAGATGATGCATATGTTCTTAAGATCTATCAGTCTTCTGCGCGATGAAATCGGTTTTAGTAATCGTTATCCGTTTTCCATTCCTGCCATCAAAAGTCTCAATAAATTAGATTTAAAGAGCAAGGTAACCTTCTTTGTAGGCGAAAATGGCTCTGGAAAATCAACCTTACTGGAAGCTATTGCTGACAAATGCGAGTTCAATACAGCAGGCGGTGGACGGAATAATATGTATGATGTCCACGCTTCTGAATCTTCACTTGGTGATTTTATTAGACTTTCTTGGTTGCCCAAAATTACGAATGGTTTCTTCCTGAGGGCAGAATCTTTTTATCAGTTCGCCTCTCATATTGACGAGGTTGATAGTGATGGGTTCAGAGATTACGGTGGTCGTTCTTTGCATAAACAGTCGCATGGAGAATCTTTTCTATCCTTATTTGTGCACCGCTTTAAGGGCAAAGCTATTTATCTGTTAGATGAGCCAGAGGCAGCGCTATCTCCGCAAAGGCAGCTTGCGTTTTTGAGGGTCATTCATGATCTGGCGTCAGAGGGTGATAGTCAATTTATTATTGCCACGCATTCTCCAATTTTGCTAGGTTATCCAGATGCAACGATTTTGAGCTTTGACGATGGTGAGATTAAAGAAGTAGCGTATGAAGAAACGGATCATTATCAAATTACGAAGTACTTTTTACAGCATAGGGAGAAGTTTTTGGAGGAGATTTTGGAGAAGTAGTGATGGGAACGTATGTTCGTTTATAAAAGAAAATGATATAATGAAAGCAGTTACATAAAGTAGGTGGGCGGTTGATACTCCCTGACTGAAAGGGGGTGTTTCAAAATGATGACATATGAAGCAATGAACGTGCTCTTGCAATTTGGCATTCTCCTAGTGCCGGGTTAACACTGGTAGTAGGAATCATCGCACTCGTCATCAATAGAAAAAGAAGTAACCGCCCTACTCTGTCCAGGAATTGGGTGATTACTTCTTCTTCTTGTACACCTAACTAATGGTCAACCGCGCTACATGCGGTGTGTAACTGCTTGGCGAGGTCATCACACCTCGTCTTTTTTATTTCTCTACTGTATATATAAAAAGTATACATGAGTGAGAAGGTGGATTGCAATAGACTTGAATCTAAATCTGTTATGGTTCAAACTATGAGGTATCTGCCCACATTTTTAGCGAATAAAAGAGGTGGTATCCTATTTGGTAAAGAAACGAAGAAAAAGCAAAGTGAATAAAACGAATGTCGAGGATTTTGGAACTTCCTCGTTCTATTGCAAAGCATGTGATTTCCACTTTGACGTTGAATGGGAGGCCATCTGGATTGATTCCAACTTGTCTTTCATTCCCTTTAACAAGGAGAAGTGTTAAACTATCTCTACAAGACGGGAGTGATTCACATGTCATTGCCTTATTTAAAAGAGGCAATCGAAAGCGGAGATAGTGAGAAGCTGATTCGCTATGTGCGGTTGCACTTTGGTGATGGAAATGAAGAGGCTGGGCGTAAGGAGATTGATAAGTCGTGGATTGAGGCACTCAAGCTATTGCTAGACTCACCTGCCACAGATCGTGAGTTTATCTTTGAGACGCTTGAACAAAAAGATGCCGAGACGCTAGCACATCTTTACTTTCACCTTCATTTTTACTTTTCAAAGAGATCGGGGGAATGGATTCATGACGGAAACCTCTAAGCAAACGCAAATGAGGCCCGGTATTTGGGGTACGGTCAACGAACGGTACCCAGGTTCTATGATTACGAAACATGATTATGTCCCGTTAGCGCCCTTACAAAAGCCGTTGTCAGAGTCTAGGCTAACCTTTGTTAGTTCTGCGGGTGTTCAGCCAGTCGGAACGCTTCCTTTTGATACGGTTCATCCGATAGGCGATTATACATATCGGCAGGTTCCGTCTAATTTAAAGCCTGATGATTTAGAGATTCACCAGCTCAAGTATCCGACGGTGGGGGCAAATGAAGATTTGAACGTAATCTTCCCAATCGAGCGTTTACAAGAGCTTGCTGATGATGGAGTAATCGGGGGTTTAACGGACAATTTCTTTTCCTTTATCGGGTACAACATGGATCCAGATATGCTGGAGGAGAAGTTGGCGGAAGCTATTGCAGACGCTGTTGTGAAGGATCATGCGGATATCGCTTTATTGTGCCCGGCATGACCGATATGACATCAATCTGTCGCGCTCGTGCAGCGTGCTATAGAACGTAGGGGGATTCCTACGGTTTCATTGTCGGTTGCTCTAGATGTCACAGAGCATGCAAAGCCACCAAGAGCGGTGTTTTTGCCGTTTATGATGGGGCATCACTTTGGCGTGCCACATCATAAAGAACTTCAACGTCAAATTATTCTGGAAGCGTTTGACCATCTTACCCATGCAAAAGATAGTGGAGAAGTGAGTTACCCTTCGTTTAAGTGGGCGAAGGTGAGAAAAGAAGGAATAGCGATTAAGAAGTCGTTAGGGTTGAAGTAGTAATTTTATAATTAAGAAAAACCGGGGGCGCTTTTCCCCGGTTTTTTGCCTTCAAATGAGGTTCGACAAGATTCGGGGCGTACCAGTTCCTTTAAATTCTCTTAGAAGACTTTTTTGCGGTCGCGTTCTTCTTTTAGGAGTTCTACTGCTTCTCGGAAACGTTGGGAGTGGACAATCTCTCTTTCTCGTAAAAAGCGGAGGCTGTCGTTTAGGTCTGGGTCATCTGACATGTCAATGATCCATTGATAGGTTGCTCTAGCCTTTTCTTCTGCTGCTATGTCTTCATACAAATCAGCAATCGGGTCTCCTTTAGCTTGGATATAGGTTGCCGTGAACGGAGCACCTGCCGCATTGTGATAAAAAAGGGCACTGTCATGATTGGCGTAATGTGCGTCTAATCCAGCTGCTTTCATTTGCTCAGGCTTTGCGTCTTTGGTCAGTTTGTAGATCATGGTCGCGATCATTTCTAAGTGAGCAAATTCTTCTGTACCGATGTCTGTTAGCAATCCAATTACTTTTTCTGGAATCGTATATCTTTGGTTCAAATAGCGTAAAGCAGCGGCTAGTTCCCCGTCCGCTCCTCCGTATTGTTCAATTAGATATTTAGCCAGTGTTGGGTTACATGTGGAGACTTTTACAGGATATTGGAGCTTTTTCTCGTATACCCACATAAACAACAGACTCCTTTCTCATTAAACTTGCCATGGCCAAGGCGCCGTTCCCCAACTCCAGTTTTCATCCGTGTAACTGTTTCCGTACTGTTGGAGGGCTCCGTAATTGTTTTCGAATTGACTTTTGAGTTGTTTACTATACTGAGCAAACTGGTTGAACTGTTGCATGGCGTCGTAATCGTTTGGATGCGTATCTAAGTATAATGTAAGTTCGACAAGCACAAAATCCGCCTCTTGAATTTTTTCCAGAAGTTCGTAGTAGTGTTTTGGCAATGAGGACAATTCTAACTACCCCCTTTTCGCTTCGTATGGGTTTTCGTAGTAGTCATAAAATACGGGCCATAACGTTCCTCTTTTCAGTGCTTCGTGGGGTGGAAATTGTTCAAGATTTGTTGGTTGAAACCCAACATACAAATTTGGAGGGGTTGAATAATACTTTTTACCGATCGGTGGACACGGATCATAAGGACTGTGAAAAGGTTTGTACGTTTTTGTATGTGTGAACGGGTTTGAAGAATGACTCACAGTATACACCTCTATTCCAAAAGTTTTCCTCTTGTCACTGTATTCGCAGGCTCTTTGTCCTCATGCCAAAAAGTACTTAGTCATTGGAGATGTGTTGAGAGGTGTTTTTTCCATTTGTAGGCGATGATGATGCAAGTTGTGAGCGTGAGACTTAGCAGGAGTCCCATGCGTTGATTGGGATGAAATAAGGCACCTGTAATCGCGAATAGTATCAATCCTAACGAAAGATAAAATGTTCACTTTATCGGAAAGTAAAACAAGAGGAAGAGACTTGACGCCTCTCCCTCTTGTGTTTTTTGTTTTACTATAATCCCCGTTGCACCAGAGTGACCACAGGGGAATCAAGAAATTTGTAATCGTTCAACGAAGGCACGTGAATCCTCACATTACAATGGGAGCATAAGAAATTACATGTTCTACATGCCCCGCAACAATCTTTTAATAACCTCCGTATCCATATCCTCCACCGTATCCAACACCGCCGCCGTATCCGACGCCGCCACCTACATAAGACGCACCGATAATGATGAGAAGGATAAACAACACAACTAGTAAGGCAAAGCCTCCACCGTAAGCTCCACTCATGTCACACACCTCCAAATAATAAGGATAGTGCATCGTATGGAGAAATGACGATTTTTGTGTGGGTTCTGTTCCTTTTTGCCATTGTTATACTATTCAGAATAATGGGACGAGCGTTTCGTATATAAATAGTACACCTGTCTTTATAAGTGCATATTCTAGCAATGGAAGAAAATACTACGCTCAAGGAGGTGTACATCATGAACGGTACGAATCAAACGAAAGGTACTCATAAACAAACTTCTGAATCTCTCTCCAGCTCACTCAGCGCAAATGTTGCCAATATAAAGGAGACGTTTCGCTCATGTGACGATTTCGTATATCACCAAATGGATCTGAATCAAAAAAGTGTTGCCGTTTTCTATGTCTCACATTTAGTCAATAATCAGGAAATTTCTGATTTGCATAAAATGCTCTCTTCTCAAGAAGAATCACTACTAAATAGAACGCTGCACGCTGCGGATCAGATCAATAGTATAGCTGAACTTGCGAGTGAAGTGCTATCTGGACATACGGTTATTATCGTTGACGGAGTGAGTCACGCATACTCTTTTCAAACAAAGAAGACGACTGGTGGCGCTGTAAGAGAAGCCAACTCGGAACGGACTGTACGGGGTCCACAGGAGGGGTTTGTCGAAGATCTGGATACAAATCTTATGCTCATTCGAAAGAGGATCCGAACTCCCTCTTTAAAGATCGAAAATACGATTATAGGAACACAAACGCAGACGCAAGTGAGCGTTGTTTATATAGAAGGAATTGTAAACGATGATCTAGTGAAGGAAGTGCATAGACGGTTAGCTCAAATAAACATCGACGGTATATTAGAGAGCCAATATATAGAATCGATGATAAAAGATTCACCAAAGTCGCCTTTTCCAACAATTTATAGCACAGAACGACCTGATCAAGTGTGCGGAAATTTGTTGGAAGGTAAAGTCGCGATCATGATCGATGGGACGCCGTTTGTGCTAACTGCACCAACCGTGTTTGTTGAGTTCCTCCATGCTAGAGAAGATTATTATGGTAGTTCCCTTGTGGCCACTGTATTACGTTGGGTGCGTTTTCTAGGGATGTTTGTTGCACTTATTCTTCCAGCCTTTTACGTAGCGATGACGAGCTTTCACCAGGATTTGTTACAAACCTCTTTACTCATTAGGATTGCCGCCCATCGTGAGGAATTACCTTATCCAGTACTTGTGGAAGGGTTGTTTATGGTATTAACTTTTGAGCTCATTCGCGAGGCAGGAATACGCATGCCGAAATCGTTTGGAGGGGCTGTTATTACCATTTTGGGACTCGTTCTTATCGGACAAGCCGCTGTTCAAGCAAACATAATTGGGCCGGTTATGATGGTTGTTGTTTCAACCACAGCTTTAGTTTCCTTTATTTTACCGAACTATGCGTTTCATCAAATTATTCGTCTTTGTGGAGTCCCATTACTTTTACTAGCGGGATTTTTCGGGTTTATGGGCATTCTTGTCGGTCTTATGTTTGGACTCACTCACTTAGTTAGTTTGCGTTCATTTGAGGTTCCTTACTTATCTCCGGTATCTCCTGCTCGTAAAGAAGGATGGAAAGACGTATTTATTCGCGCACCTTGGTGGGCCATGACCACTCGTCCTCCAGGAATGGGTGTGGCAAATCAATACCGTGAGAGTCATTCAGTCTCTCCAGTTGAAAAAGAGGAGCGCTGACGATGAAGTATCTCATCCAATTCCTGTTTCTGTGTAATTTTGTATTTTTATTGTCGGGGTGCTGGAGTTCTCATGAGGCGGAGGATCTGTCCATTATTAATATCGTGGGTGTAGATGAAAATGAGCAGGGAGAACTCGAGCTTACAGCTAATCTCGTAAGACCTATGCCCAATACGGCTAGTGCATCAGCGGGCACAAATGGGGATAGTGAACAACCTAATCTTGTATCAGCGAGTGGGCAAAGTCTATTTGATGCGATGAGTAAGCTATCGAGTTCTATCTCGAAAAGGATGTATTTAGGACACGTAAATGTGCTCATTTTTGGAGAAATGGTAGCCCGCGACCACATGGAATCCGCTTTGGATTTCTTCAGAAGAGAAAATGATTTCCGACCGAATATAAAGATATTTATTACAAAAGGGTCAGCAAAAGAAGTGATGCAAACGAAACCGGCTCTACAGAGTACAATTGGTTTGGAAGTTGACAAGCTCTCAGAGAATGACCGATTCGCTTCCGCGGGTACGTTGAAGGACATTAGTAAATTTGTGGAGGATTTAACTAGTAATACAATTGATCCCACAACAAGTGGTATCACCCGTTCGATTAATAAAGGGATAGAATTTTCTAGTATTGAAACAAGCGGTGATGGTGAAGCAAGAGCTAAGCAGCAAGGGGAGACCGAGAACGAGACGACCAACGAAAGCAGTGCAGCTGTGGCTCTTGATGGAACAGCAGTTTTTCAAGGAGCAAAATTAAAAGGGTGGCTGAACGATCGAGAAACACGCGGGTTGATGTGGATGCTGGGGGAGGTAAGTAACAACAATATTGTGGTTCTACCGTGTAGCCAAGGTACCGTGAGCTTAAACACTCGAGACTCCAAATCCCGTTACTCTCCTCAATTGAGCAATGACGGAACGACTATGCGGGTGAACATACAAGTTGAGGCAGACATAGGGGAGTATACATGCGCTGATCCTGAGTTAGATTCCCGTCAGATCGAACGTTTAAACCGCCAACTTGAGGAAACCATTGAGGAGGAAGCTACCGCTGCTCTGCGGAAGGCGCAAAAACGGTGGCAGGCAGACGTCTTCGGATTTGGTAAGGCGATCTATCGTGATAACCCTAAAGCGTGGGATAAAATAGCTCCCGATTGGAGAAACGGATTACTCCAGAATCTACGTGTCGACTTAAATGTTTCTGCCAATATTTCAGGTCACGGAATGATCGAACAACCAAGTAAAGCCAATGAATCGAGGTAACAGATGAGTATTTTGCTGATCCTGCTATTGATTGTTTTAATTCTTGCTACTACAGGTTTTCATATTTTCCATTCTTGGAAGATGAAAGAGTATCGAACGTTTATATTTCAAACTGGAATTGTCAGTCTAAGTATAGTGGGGGGAGTTGTGATCATTCAAGATCCTCACTTGGTGTCCATTTCTGAATGGCTAAATGCGTTAAGTCCTTTAGGAAAATGAAAAGGGTAGCTATTGGAGGTACAGGTCATGATTGAAAAAGGTAGAATCAGCAATATTCAGGCTGCCATGTTAGCCATCACATCCTTAACGATCATTGGACATCTGATTTTACTAACTGTAGTCATTCAACAGAGTCGGCAAGACGGATGGATTGCTGCTATTATTGGGGCGATCTTAGGGTTAGTAGGGATACTTGCAGTGGTGAAACTAGCTCAGTGTTTTCCAGGGATCACACTTGTGGAGATTTTGTTCCAGCACTTTTCATGGGTTGGAAAAATCGTTGGTGTACTTTACCTTCTGTACTTCTATTTAATGGTGATTCTTGGGGTGCGATTATTTGCCGAGGCGTATAAAAAAATTATGGTAGAGACCCCGCAGTGGGCGTTTATAACCATCATTTTGCTGTTAACGTCTTATATCGTATATAAGGGATTAGAAACATTAGGACGCCTAAATCAAATTATGCTACCTGTGTTAGTCGTTATTGCGATTAGTGTAGTTTTTCTCACAATGGGTGAGCAAAAAGATTATACGAATTTATTGCCGGTGATGGGGAATGGCTTGTACCCTGTTGCGACTGGCTCTCTATCGGTGATGGCATGGTTCGGGGAGTTTGTCGTATTAGGAATGATGCTGCCTTACGTCCAACAGCCAAAAAAGCTTGTCAAAACAGGGATATGGTCGGCGGTGATTACGTTACTCTTTTTCTTAGGACCGATTACAGGGCCGATTGCGCTGTTTGGCCCAGTTGAAGCGGCTAAAATGGCGTTCCCTACGTTTTCAGAAGTGCGCTATATATCTGTAGGTGAAGTGTTGAACCGATTTGATACAATCGCAATCTTGTTTTGGACGGTGGGTTTAATGATTCGCATTTCCATTTTCTTTTACGGATTATGCTTAGGAACTGCGCAAGCTTTGAAAAGTACCTCCTATAGACCTTTTGTCATTCCAATGGCTTGGCTAATTGGTGTAGGGTCCATTTTGTTAGCACGAAATTACGCAGAGTTAAATGAATTTTTGTTTCAGTCTTATGTTCCGATTAATTTAGTAATGGGTGCTGCCCTTCCTGTCCTCTTTCTTTTGTTTAGACGTAGAAAGTCATGAGGAACTAATTTTACTGGTTTCCCTGCCTGGTAGGGAGACCTTTTTATGTTGTGGGGTAATTCAGAGCCCGATAAGGTGCGATACGTTATAATTAGGTGATAACCGATGAGCATGACGGTGGCAGGTTTGTAATAAAAAAGAGACGAGTTAGTTAGGGTGCTTATAACTTCTGTGGTAGCCATCTTTTAGATTAATAAGTACTCAGCACCGTGTGAAGGGAGTTTACATGAAAACAATAGGACTAGTCTTAGAAGGCGGCGGAATGAAAGGGGTTTATACGGCAGGTGTTCTCGAATACTTTATGGAGAAGGAGCTATATTTTCCTTATGTGATAGGGGTTTCCGCTGGTGCTTGCATGGCTGCCTCTTATTTATCCAGACAAAAAGGAAGAAATAAAAAGGTAAATATAGATTTAGTCAGTGATCCTCGGTACCTCTCCTTCCGAAACTTTGTGACAAAACGTCAAATGTTCGGTATGGATTTCTTGTTTGATGAGATCCCAAAGAATATCGTCCCCTTTGACTTCGATACGTTTTTGCAAGGACCAGAGAGAATGATTGTCGGGGCAACTGATTGTGAAACCGGAGAGGCTGTTTATTACACGAAACAGGAACATGGAGAGAACATGTTGCAAATTATTCGGGCATCCAGTTCTCTTCCGTTCATAGCACCGAGTGTTGAATACCAGGGTAAGCACCTTTTAGATGGGGGTATTATCGATCCTATTCCGATTCGTAAGTCACAGGCAGATGGAAATCGGAAGAATATCATTGTGATGACCAAAGAGGAAAATTATACGCTTCAACCAAGTCGATTTTCCTCAGTCATGAAACTTTTTCTAAAAAAACACCCGCGTATAGGCGAACGACTCATTGAAAGACATAGGCTCTATAAAGAAACGCTTACGCATATTGAATCCGAAAAAGAAACAGGAAATGTATTGGTCATACAGCCTAGTGCTCCAATCGGGGTAAGAAGGATTGAAAAAGACCAAAATAAACTTCTCCAGTTATATGAACTTGGGTATGCCGATGCAAAAAGGCGAGAACAAGAGATAAGGCAATTTATTGAGGCTGAATAGGAAGCCTGGTTTTACACTGTTTACCATCTATTACCATCCCTATCTTCTATTTCTAGGGGGAATTGTGTGTTGCGTCAGTTTGACAATAAAAAGTGGTTGTGTAACGAGCCTGATTTAGCTTTGCATGAAACTGATGAGCTAACGGTGAGCGTGTGGATGATTATCTGTTGAGTTTGTTGGGTAGGTTTCCGGATACATGAGGTAATAGTAGATTGATATATCAGAAATGTCCGCCTACTCATAGTCTACTTTCGTTCTTAACGGTACAATAAATACAAATGATTAAAACAGGAGGTCTGACATTCAATGAAACACAAAGAAATTTTGCTCACTTCAGAGGTAGAGAAGGTATATGAACAGTTACTCACACACCCACTCGTAAAGGACGGTCTGCATTTCATCCAGTCAAATAATGAAAAAACGTTACAAGACCAAATTGAAATCACAGAGATTCCAGCACCGACGTTTCAAGAGCGGGAGCGTGGTGAGGATTACGCGAGACGTTTGACTGAGTTGGGATTGGAGGATGTGCGCACGGATGAGGTAGGGAATGTGTTTGGCATTCGACGCGGTACGGGAGGGGGGCCGACTCTTTTCGTATCAGCACACTTGGATACGGTGTTTCCTGAGGGGACGAATATAAAAGCTACTGTTCGGGATGGGAAAGTGTATGCGCCGGGGATTTCCGATGACGGTCGGGGGCTGACTGCAGTGCTGACGCTACTTCGTACAATGAATACGATAAATATCCAATCAAAAGGCGATATCATCTTTGGTGCGACAGTTGGGGAGGAAGGACTGGGCGATTTGCGTGGTGTGAAGGCGTTCTTCAATGAGCGCGATGATGTTGATGGATTTATCTCTATTGAACCGGGGACACCGAGTCGAACTACCTATTTAGGAACAGGGAGCCGTCGATATAGTATTACGTACAAAGGACCTGGGGGACATAGCTTCGGGGCTTTTGGAATGCCGAGTGCGATTCATGCACTT
This sequence comes from Bacillus fonticola, assembly GCF_012955605.1. Classification (GTDB taxonomy): domain Bacteria; phylum Bacillota; class Bacilli; order Bacillales; family JC228; genus Bacillus_CG; species Bacillus_CG fonticola. Next base: position 361,757 of record NZ_CP052135.1, read on the forward strand.
GGGCGTGCGATTGCGCAGATTTCTAAGCTGGAAACACCAGAAGATCCTAAAACGACGTTCACTGTTGGAACTATTCATGGTGGGACATCGGTAAACACGATTGCAGCAAATGCAAATATGGTGTTGGATTTACGTTCAACGTCACAAGAAGAACTTTTGAGGTTGGAGGAAACGGTGTTGGCGATCGTTAAGCAAGCTTCTGAAGAGGAAAACAAACGCTGGGATCGGGATGTGATCTCAGTAAATATTGAACTAGTTGGAGATCGCCCAGCCGGTTCTCAGCCTAAAGACGCACCGATTGTTCAAGCGGCGCTGGCGGCAACTTCAGCTATAGGTTTTACACCTGAGTTAGGGGAGCCAATCAGTACTGACTCCAATGTACCCATCAGTTTAGGGATCCCTGCTGTAACACTAGGCGGGGGCGGTGACTTCGGTGGAGCACACACACTAGAGGAATTTTTTGATCCTAAAGATGCTTACTATGGTATTCAGAAAATCTTTTTGACGATGATTGGGCTAGTTGGGGTGGATCAGGTTAGTGAGCCTATTTTAAGTTATAGCAATTAGTGAGCAACTGTTTTGTTAGCATCTTTTGTTGCTGAAGAAGAAAATCCAACGTATATGGTTACAAACGCAATCGCGAGGTGCAGGATGTTCGTGGCTAACAAGAACATTATGCCTAACAATTCTTGTGTTAACAGTCCTGTCATTGCGATTAATGAAAAGCACCTAAAAGATATGGGTGCGCACTCGGCTCGGAATTAAAGGCGGTGTAGATTCAGGTCAAGAGAGCTTGGAGCGTTTCCAAGCTCTTTTTTCATGGAAATAGCTCTGTTTTACTATCCATCCCGAAGATTATTTGTTCTGTCGTCTAAAGATAAACACGCCTAAAAAAATAATAGCTGCTGAGCTGGTGCCTATGAGAATAGATGTTTGTAATCCGGTTTGAGATGGGTTGGCCTTGGTAACTTCCTCTTTGAAATCTGTTTTCCCTTTTTCTAACTCATCTAGATCGTTAGTTGCGTACTCGATTGCAGCTGTTCGGCTGCATAAGCTTACATGGAGTCCTTCCCCTGTCTGCCGGGCATAAACGAGATATTCCTTGCCAACTTCAAATTCAAACCCACACGATGCCGAAGAAATGGCTGTTTGAACGATGACTTCCTTCGTTTCAACGCCTTTCCACGTTTCCTCTACTTCCAAGGTTACCTCCACTAAATCACCGGAAGATCCTCCAAAAAATTGGGCGGGTTTTTCCATGTCTGTCACGACTCCACGAAAGACTGCATCACTTTTCTCGAGTTCTTTTTGAACGGACTCTGGTGGGACACATGAACAAGCCTGTGCCGTTTGGGTTGGTGGAAACATTGTGACAATTAGGAACGAAAAAAGTCCTACTACAAGCAGCTGCATCAAGGTTCTTTTCCTTTTCATTCACTTTCCTCCTATGGTACTTGTTTGTTATGGAACTGTTACTTATTAGACGATGGTCTATTGAATTAGTTACGATGGGGAAAGGTTGGAGGTATTTCGTTGGTAGTATAGCACAAGGGTGCAGAACATTATGTTGCGTGTTCTGCACCCTTGTGTTTTTTCATGAAGTGTCAATCGACAAAATTCGGGTCGTACCAGTTCCCTAAATAAACTGGTCGAAGAATTCAACGATTTTGCGGTTGACCTTGATTTCGTTTTCTTTTTTGGAGAAGCCGTGGCCTTCGTCTTCGAGGACGAGGTATTCGACTTTGCGCCCCTTTTGTTGGAGTGCTTCGACGATTTGATCGGATTCTTCTTTAACGACACGCGGATCGTTGGCACCTTGAATAACGAGCATCGGCTTCACCATTCCATCAAGGTGAGTAATCGGCGAATACTCAGTGAGCTTCTCTTTATCTTTGACAGGGTCACCCACCCATTGATTCATGAATGGCTTCCAAAATTCAGGCACTGATTTAATGAACGAGAACAGATTGCTAACACCGAAAATATCGACAACCGCTTTAAAATAATTCGCATGACGACCATGCAAAAGAAGCGCCATGTAGCCACCATAGCTTCCGCCCATAAGGAGGATTTTGTCGCGGTCAGCGTAGCCGTTTTTAATGAGCCACTCGAGACCTTCCACGTTGTCTAAGCGCGGGCCATCTCCCCAATCGCCTTCGACCATTTTCATAAACTTCAACCCGTAATTCGAAGAGCCTCGGAAGTTCGGGGCAAAAATAGAGTAGCCGCGATTCACGAGAATTTGGAAGAGTGCACGGAACCATTTTCGTTCTAACGATTGCGGTCCACCGTGTGGCCAAAGAATGACGTGCCCATTCGAGTTCTCTTCCTTAGCTCTAAAGAATAACGCTTCAATTTCCAGCCCGTCATAGGAAGGATATTTGAGAACTTCTGGTTCTGCAAGATCTTCATCCGCAACGCCAGGAACGCGGTAATGCGTCAATTCGTCCCACGACTCGCCTTGATCTGTCGACTTGAAAATATTGAAAGGACGCGTCGCATCACGACCGAGAAGGTATAGGTTTCCATTTTCTAGCACGACAACTTTTGTCACAACACTAGTAGGTGCCACTAGCTGCTTCAACTCACCCAGGGTAAGCTCGTACTGATAAAAACGATCCTCAACGCCTTGTGAGCCTACCAAATATAATACATTGTGCTCTTTATTGAATTTCACACTAGAGAAATCCTCTTCCTCAATTTCTAGCACCTTCGCGAACTGCTTCGTATTGAGGTCGAATTTTGCTAGGTAAGAAAGGTCAGCATCATAGTCAGTTATGAAGTAAATCTCTTTCTCTGACGTGTAAGCAAAACCAGACACCGTATGCTGATCCGAAGTTTCAGGAGTTAACAAAAAGTCCTCGCCATCGACACGGACGTAGGCTAAAGAATTCGTATTCCCAAAGCTCTTTACATAAACGAAGCTGTTTTCCTCTGGACTCACTGCTTGGACAAAAGTAGGCGCCTCTGCACCTTCAAGAATAGTTTCTTCCTGGCCAGTCTCTAGATTATAAATATGAGAGTTTAAGTAAGTAGGATTCCCGTTCGTTCCCGTGTAATAGAGTCGCGTCCCGTCTTTAGAAAGGTTTGCAAAGAAGTGACGCTCACCCTCTTGCACGCGAAGGGGAACTAATTCACCGCCATGTGGTTGCAGTGCATATAATTGCGTGTTCTCATCTCCATCGTTGTCAAAACCAACAACAACAAAGCGACCTTCCTTATCAAAGTGCAACGCTTGTGAGCTTTGGTTCTTGAACGTAAGCGGATAAGGAAACTGGTTCGGCAAGTCCATTGCCCACAAATTGTAGTGACCATTTAAATTTGTACTAAGAATTAACTGCTTCTCATCAGGACGAACAATAAAGTCTTGAATGAGCATCGTGCGAAAATACTGCTCAACATCAGGTTTCGGAAACTGAATCATTTCAAACACTTCCTTTTCTAAACATTACTATTATTCTATCACACCTCTTCTCGGAACTGGTACCACCCGAATTATGTCGAAAGTTTTTAATTTGGTACAGATGTATGTAGAGGTGTTTATCCTAAAATAAAGGTAAACGCGAATCATTCAATTTGTAACGATCAGTCGACAAAATTTTACAAATATCGGGGCGTGCCAGTTCCGAGATGACTCCAAGTTCCGAGATGACTCTTCGAATTTTTCTGTATCATGAAGGATTAATAAGAATAGAAGAGAAGTAATTGTTAAATAAGCGTATTGCACTGATGAAGGAGGAAGTTCAATGTATAAAGTTGGATTCATTGGCACGGGAGTCATGGGGCAGGGCATGGTGAAAAATCTACTGAAGGCTGGTTTTCCAGTTCAAGTATATACTCGTTCAAAGCAAAAAGCGGAAATACTCATAGAGGAAGGAGCCAAGTGGTGCGATTCACCTGCGGAAGTAGCGAGTACAGCAGATGTGGTGATCACCATGGTTGGCTACCCGGCAGATGTAGAACAAATTTACTTCGGTGAGCAAGGGACTTTAGTGAATGCAAAACAGGGTACATTCGTTATCGATATGACGACATCGAAGCCATCGCTCGCGCAGCGCATTTTTGTAGAGGCCAGTCAGAGAGGGGTTTATTCACTAGATGCACCAGTTTCGGGTGGGGACATTGGTGCACGGAATGGAACGCTTTCCATCATGGTTGGCGGAGAACGGGAAGCGTTTCAACAGATGAGCGATGTTTTTCAGGCGATGGGCACACAGGTTATTTACCAAGGGGCAGCAGGCGCAGGACAACATACGAAAATGTGCAACCAAATTGCGATTGCTTCGAACATGATCGGCGTTACAGAGGCGCTCACTTATGCAAAACAAGCAAAGCTCAATCCACAGACGGTTCTAGAAAGCATCACATCTGGAGCGGCAGGAAGTTGGTCTCTTTCCAATTTAGTTCCACGTATGATCAAAGGGGACGATGCACCGGGTTTCTACATTAAACACTTTGTGAAAGATATGGGCATTGCGTTAGAGGAAATGGAAACGATGGACATTAACTTGCCAGGATTAAAGCTTGCCAAGAAGATGTATGATCAGCTAGTTGAGTTGGGGTTCGAAGACAATGGGACGCAGGCTTTGTATAGGTGGTATGAAGAATAGTGACGTTTCTGGGAACTGGTACGCCCCGAATTTTGTCGAACGTGTTTAAGATAGTAAAACAAAAGATGATTAGAAGTAAAAAGTTTGAATGTTCTATCTACTCATATCGATATATGTAATAATAAGGTTGTGAGTATGAATTACAAGGAGGATGTGATGAAGCAAATTCAAGTGTTGTCGTTATTTTAGAATCACATACGGCAACAGTCGTCATAGAATTGCAGGAGAGGAGAAGGTAGGTAGATACAACACCCATCTAAAAAATCTGTAGATTCATTCACTACAAATACTCTTCGATTTTCAGCACAAAACTTACTCTTACTGTGAAGAGGTGCTTCGTGAATCCAATTCCAGATTATCTAAAAAAGGGACTTAATATACTATTTGTAGGTTTCAATCCAAGTGTGCGCTCTGCTGAGACGGGGCATCACTATGCGAATCCAAACAATCGCTTTTGGACAATTTTGCACAAGGCTGGGTTAACGCCGAGGAAGTTTGCTCCTGAGGAAGATGGAAAATTGCTCGATCTTGGATTCGGGCTGACGAACATTGTGGCGAGACCCACCCTAGCTGCTGCCGACATTACGAAAGAAGAATATAAAGAAGGAAAGGAGATCCTGCGAGATACCGTTCAGTACTACCGACCGAAAATCGTTTGCTTTGTTGGCAAAGGAGTGTACGAGCAATACAGTGGGAAGCGCAAGTTATCGTGGGGCGTGCAAGAGGAACAGGTAGTTGAGGGTGTGCTTGAGTTTGTCGCCCCGTCTTCAAGTGGTCTTGTGCGGATGAAGCTAGATGACATTGTTTTTATTTATAGTGAGCTAAATCAGCTACTCATGAAGCTAAAGCAAACCTAGCCAGAAATTATTCTACGGAAAATTTCCAAGTCGATTAGGAGACCCGGGAGGAAACTTTGAAACATCGAGACGATTCCGTAAATGCCTGCGATCTCTTTTTCAGTGTAATAACGTTCGAGTTTGCCTCGGCTTATCGTAACAGGGAAAGGGAATTTGTGAGCCAATGTAACTGCCCTTTTCTTTAAACTAGTCTGGAGAAGAGTATATTCGTCTGTTGATGCATATGGTTTTAGTACGCCCCACCCAGTGGACAGAAATTGCGGGTAGTTAGCCAAAGCTCGGTAGTCACTAGCCACATCAAACGTTCCTAGCGTCTTTGATATAGTAAGAAGCAGTCTTCGCGTTGGTTCAGGAGCTTGTTTAATATGGATGAGCTGGATTTGTGGCAAGCCTGGTAGGATTCCTGGTTGCAAAAACCCTTTTGGCTCGTTTTTTCCTAAAATGGGACGATTGCTTAAGCTCTCGGACCAGGCACTAACGAGTAGTAGAAGCTTCGGATTAACATAATTAAACGTAAAAATTGTCCTTTTAATCGCCTCGATTGTCTTAGGGGGGTAGTGTGCTTGCCAATCCCAACTTGGCGTCTGAAGGGAAACAGGAGGGTAGCGTAACTCTTTTGCCATTTCCTCTACTTCAAACGTCAACATGTTTGTCCGCACTTCACTCCAAGCCAATTCCAGAAATCTCTCGTAAAAGGCGAGCGTTCTAAAAAGAAAATTAACGACCGGTACTTTCAAAACAAATTGGATATCTGCATAAAGGGTGTTAACCGCACCAACAGCATCTTCTGGAAATACTTCCGGAACATTGTAATTTTTCTGCATAAAATTCCTCCTTGTCGTCGCATGATAGTAGGGCCGATAACATGACTTCGTAAAGATATGAGTGGAAGAATGGATTTAGAACAGGATCATCTAGATGGGAATTGTCCCTCGTTATATATAAAGGTAATGGCGTGAGGGGATTAACCAGTCCCTGTCCATTATCTTCATATACAAATATAGTGGAAAAATAAAAGAAGTAATCGCCGTTATCCAAAGGGTAGGCGATTACTTCTTTTTCGTTCATTTGATGCAATTCGAGGCGTGCCACTTCCCGTAGTTTAGAAGTTTAATACCCACGCAGAGCCACCTACTACTGTGACTGCAAGGAGTATTCCGATTGCTAACGTGAGTAGAATATAGCCGCGATTCTTTGTTTCTTTGAGATGCATGAAGTAATAAATTTGCACAAGGAATTGCAAACAGGCCGCTAGTAAAATGAACACGATGAGGTAGGTTTTTTCCAACATGTCATTTAACACGAGAACCAAAGGAATAATGGTCAGCACGATTGAAAGGGCAAAACCGATGATGTAGGAATTTGCAGATGTATCATGTTGATCGTTATGGTCGTTTTTCACCTTACATCACTCCAATCAGATAGACGACTGTAAAGATAAATATCCAAACAACGTCTAAAAAGTGCCAATACAAGCCGACGATAAAGGTTTTTCGATTCGTTTCTTCATTGATCCCACGACGTAGTAATTGAATAATGATACTTATCATCCAAACAATACCGACGGACACGTGGATCCCGTGAGTACCTACTAAAACGAAGAAGGCAGCAAGAAAGGCACTCGAAGAAATGGTAGCCCCTTCTTCGACCATCGTGGCAAATTCGGTAATTTCGAGACCGATGAAAGAAGCCCCTAGTAATACGGTTACAGATAACCAACCTACGACCTGCTTTACGTGTCCTTTGTGTAGCGCTAATGTGGCTAACCCACTTGTGAAGCTACTCGTTAAAAGAATGAAGGTTGATGCCACAAAGATAGGGATTTCAAATAATTCTTCCCCAGTAGGTCCACCGTTATATCGTCCCATTAAAATCACATAAGTAGCAAACAACGTTGCAAAAAGTATCAAGTCTGTGATCAAGAAGATCCAAAATCCAAATATTTTAAGTGAGTTTTCATCATGACCATGGTCTTCATGGTCATGATGTTTTTGAGGCACGGCGTGTTCCATCAGCGTGCACCTCCCGTTTTGGCTTCAGTTTTTTCTACTTCTTCTGCCGGAATATAGTAGTCTGTGTTTTTTTGGAAATAGCGTGCTACTAAACAAGCAGCCACACCTACGAGACCTACAATTCCCATCCAAGACCATCCAAAGACTAAACCGAACCCTGCGACAAACCAGCAGCCCCCCATAATAAATGGAATGCCTGAATCCTTTGGCATATGAATCGGTTTAAATTTATTGCCGCTCTTGTAAGTTTTAATGCCCTTCTCTTTCTTGTACCACCAGTCATCTTGTTGCTCTATTTGCGGGATTTCAGCAAAGTTGTAGACTGGTGCAGGAGATGGAATAGACCATTCTAATGTACGACCGTTCCATGGATCGCCTGTAGTGTCTTTTTTCCTATTTTTAATGCCGTGCACAATTTGCCACACTTGGATGAGAAAACCAGCTCCCATTAAGAAAGCACCGAATGTAGACAGGAGGTTTAATTGCCACCAACCCATGTCCCAACCGTATGTGACAGTTCGACGAGGCATACCCATGAAGCCTAGTGCGTATTGTGGCATAAAGGTTGCATAAAATCCGATGTTCCAGAACCAGAATGCCCATTTGCCGATTTTTTCGCTTAACGTAAAACCGAAAATTTTTGGCCACCAATAATAAAGTCCTGCAAAGAAGCCGAAGACAACCCCACCGATGAGTACTTGGTGAAAGTGGGCAATAAGGAAGTAGTTATTGTGATATTGGAAGTCTGCAGGTGCAACCGCCAACATAACTCCTGTAGCGCCCCCTACCAAGAATGTCGGTATAAAGGCAATGGTCCACAACATCGGTGTTTTTATCTGAATTCGTCCTCTAAACATCGTAAATAGCCAGTTAAACACTTTGACACCGGTCGGAATGGCAACCGCCATGGTTGTGATGGCAAAAAACGCATTAACGACATAATCTGCCATGGTGAAAAAGTGGTGAACCCATGTGAAGAAGGACAAAATGCTTATACTTAACATCGCAAAGACCATTGATTTGTATCCAAAGATTTTCTTCTTAGAAAACGTACTCACAATTTCTGAGAACACTCCGAATGCTGGAAGAATCACGATGTAAACTTCCGGATGTCCCCACATCCAGATCAAATTTATATAGAGCATCGGATTGCCGCCACCTTCGAGCGTGAAGAAAGGGGCTCCAAAGAATCGTTCTACAAATAGTAATCCTAGCGTCACGGTCAATACAGGGAACGCGAAAATAATAATAATAGACGCTGCTAACACAGACCATGTAAATAGGGGCATTTTCATTAGTGACATTCCCGGTGCACGCATTTTGAGTATCGTCACTATAAAGTTAATCCCTGTTGCTAAGCTCCCGATACCGGAGATCTGAATTCCCCAAATATAGAAGTCTTGCCCAGGACCAGGACTGAATTCGGTTCCGGATAGCGGGGCATAACTGAGCCAACCAGCATCGGGTGATCCTCCAATAATGAACGATAAGTTAAAGAGCATTGCCCCGGCAAAGAAAAGCCAAAAGCTAACAGCGTTTAGAAACGGAAAAGCCACGTCCCTTGCGCCTATTTGAAGTGGAACAATCATGTTAAATAACGCAAACATAAACGGCATCGCCATGAATAAAATCATAATTGTACCGTGTGTTGTGAATATTTGGTTATACTCTTCTGCGCCAATTATACTCAAATCAGGGAGAGCAATTTGCGCCCTCATTAATAACGCGTCAACACCCCCACGGAAAAGCATGAGCAGGGAGGCGATCAAATACATAATCCCTATTTTTTTATGGTCAAGAGTGGTCAACCATTCTCTCCAGAGCCAACCCCATTTTTTGTAATACGTGAGTACAAAGATGATTGCAATCGTGGTTAAGACGATGGATACTTGCGCTGCATAAATTGACGGCACGCCTGTAACAAAGAATTCTGAGGCGAACGTCTTTATTTCTTGCCACATAAATTTTCCTCCTTCCTAAGTAAAGCTATTCTTCAGTTTCAATGAGGTCTCCGGTTTCATTACTGCGGTAATATTGCCCACCATTTTTGTCGACAATATATTCAAACAATCCAGATGTGTAGGAACTGAACTCAGCCTGCTCTACGACGCTAGGCTCACTTAACTGTTCGTATCCGTCCATTGTCAATGAAGAAGAAGGACCCTCTTTTACTTCGTTCACCCAATCTGAAAATTCCTCTTCTGATCGAGCATTTACGTCAAATTTCATTTCTGTAAAGCCTTCACCGCTAAAGTTATTGGCTGTACCATAATACGTTCCTTCTTCATCTGCTTCTAGCCAAAGTTGCAACGTTTTTCCTGGTAACGTATATTTTTGACCGCCTAATTGTGGTACCCAGAATGAGTTGATCGGTGCGTCAGTAGTTAATTGAAAGTCAACAGGTACATTTATCGGAATCTCTACATAATTGACAGTTGCTACGCCTTGCTCTGGATAAAGAAATAGCCATTTCCAGTCTAGTGAAGTAACTTGGATGGTCAGCGGTTCAACATCCTCGGACTCTGCCGGCCTTTCTGCCAGTACAAACGTATCTCGAATCGTGTAAAAGCCTAGAATGCCAACAACCAAAATTGGAATTCCCCACCAGACAATTTCCAACCATTTATTATCATCCCATTCTGGCTTAAATGACGCCTTGCTATCGGGCCTATCGCGATAACGATACACGATAAAAGCGAAAAAAATGAGAACAGGAATGATGACGACACCTAGTAAAATAGCAGAAATAGCCATTAAATTCGCCTGCACTTCTCCAACAGGACCTTTAGAATCCAAAACAATAAACTGTTCACTACAACCACTTAACACTGTAACGATAAGAACAAACATACCCGTATAAGATAGCCTTTTTAATAACTTTTTCTTCATGAACTTTACACTCCTCTCCTTTATTGTTGGAAACAAAACTATATTTTTGTGAAGTAAGTATAACCAGAAATTCACTATAAGTAGGTTACTAATCACGATAGCAGAGTTATTTTAGCACAGCTTCATTAGGAAAAACGCATAGAATCGAAAAGGTCACAAGGAGTTCGTAAATAATTCATAAAGTGTTTTTGGTTTTGTCACCGTATTGTAAAAATCTACCCAATATCAAAATCTTCACAAAAAAACCAACCCCATAATAGGATTGGTAGTATAAACGGTGGTTCAGGAACTCGGTTAGAGAAGCTGCTTGATCTTCGGGAATACGTTGAGGGCGGTGTTGTAAAACACGTCTTCATGATATTCATCTGGGGTGATGTCTTGAATAAATTTGATGTACGGTTGGACTGGGATGAGTGGCCAGTCTGTGCCGAATAGGAACTTCTTATAGTTGTTTGTAAAGGTTAGTGCGTGTAATAGATGGTCAAAAAATCTTGTTTTCTGCAATGATGTAATGTCGGTGCCTGTTCCGACTACAAGTCCAGATAGATCTGCGTAGACATTGTGGTTTTTGTACACGACTTCAGCCGCGTCTAGTACCCATGGGTCTCCGAAATGGGCCATCATGATTGTCATGTCGCGGTGCTTCACTGCGACTTCGTCAATTGCTAATGGATGGGAGAACCGTAGGCGACCTCGTTCTGAGTACGTGTCTCCAGTATGGTACACGATAGGTAATCCGTATGTTTTGGCTAATGCATATACTGGCTCGTATACTTCGTCATATGCGTAGAACGGGTAGTAGCCTAGGTAGATTTTGATTCCGACGCACTCCGGCTTTTGGATGTCTCGCTCTAGCTTCTGCAAAGCTATCTCATCCAGGTGATACGGATTGATGCCTGCACAATATACTACATTTGGTGGTACTTTCTCGCTAAGGTCAATGCCCATGGGGGAGGGAGCAGCAGAGTCAGGAAACCCTTCCTCTGCTGTTTCTGTCACTCCCATGGCGATGCTTAAAACGATGTTGTTTTCGCCGAATTCTTTAACATAACCGTCATACGAGTAATCAACCTTAGACAAATCACAAGCTGTCTTATGAAAGCTATTAATATTTGAATAATGGATATGGGCGTCAATAATTTTCATGTGGCACCTCACCGAAACGATATGTTTTGGAAGTCCCTGACTTCATCTTGGGAGAATACGCTATCGTGACCGACAAAGAAGACCGGCTGCGATACATATTCTTCTCCGTTTGCTACATTCAAAACCTCTGAAGGGCCTACTGCCATCACTTCTTTATTCATGTAAGCATTTATTGAGGTTTCACTGATCATTTGCAGAAGTTGATTGTCTTCAAAGCTACCGATGATTGCGTGCGTTCCGAGCATCGTGTTTAATTCTGTTTGCCCAGCGACATACGACTTCTGATCACGGTTTTTCACCCAGCTTTGTGATAAGTCAGTAGCTGGATGTAAGAAGGCTTGCAAATAACGATCCTTATCGTGCAAATACGTGCCAGTATACTGCTTGAATTTTGTCACACAAGCGAGTACAGAAATCCCTGGTAGCATGACAAAATATTGTTCCATGCCTAGACCTTTGAATGCTTCGTTCTCCACAAAAGTGGTGGATAGCTTGAGGCCTTCCCACTCGTTACCGTCAGTGTCAGTCAAAGAACCCTTCTCGACAGTCGATATTTCTTTGCCTAACGAGGAGTTGTTAATCCCGCGTAAGGACGAGTGGATTCCTCCGCTCCAAGGGTTGAACCACGATTTCGGCATCGTTTTTGGGTAAGAGCTATGTAGCCACTCTTTTCCGTTCGTTTTCAGCGAGTACAGAGCAGGATAAAAGCTAGCTGCAGCTGAAATGGATAGTACACCATTGGAGGCTGTAACCGTTTCGGTCCCTTTGATTTCCTTTCTTTCTATTTGAACAGGTTGAGTGGCGTTTGGCGTTAAAAGCAAAGCACTCTTTACATTACATATCCCGTTTACTGTATAGCGTGCTGTCATCTTGTCTATCGGGTTGCGATTGCCCGGTAGAGAAGTAGCCACTGTTCGAAGCTGCTCAGAAGGAGAAACAGACGCTTCTGTAATGGTCTGGCCGTTGAATTCAAATGCAATACTTCCTTGAAGGTAGCTCGATTTGTTATCGACAAGTACTACTTTTTTGTGATTATTAGAAACGACCGGTGTGTTTGCTGCTGAAAGTGTAAGTTCTCTTTCAGGCAGCACTGGTGTCAGTGTGTGTTGTGATCGCGCAAAGCTTCTAAACTCTTCCCAATTTTGATAGGCACCGATTGAAATGTAAACCGGTTCGGACTGACGTTCTGAGTGGGCGGGTAGATCACCTATATTGTGCTCGATATACATGTACCACGATTCGAAGCCTACTTTGGCATGTTGCGGCCAGGTAACGCCGTGAGGGTACCGCTCGTATCGAGAAAAGAACCAGTTTTCTGTCAGGCTATGACTATCCCATAAGCCAAAATCTGAGCTGGCCGTTTCATCGACTGCAATAATACTATTGTTCATCGGAAAAACAGGCTTTGTTAAGTCTTGATAAACAGGTTGGTACAGCCAAGTCCCATTTACCACATCGTCACTACCATTTCTAACGATATACGATTGCTCAAGCAACCCTTCTGCAAAGAGCTTAGATACACTCACGAGCTCCAGTTGTGGAAAATCGGTAGACTCATACGTTGCTTCCAGGATCATAGCACCATTTTCTTCACGATAATCAACACGTTTTGGCTTTCTTTTCGATAGTTCGGTAGAATACGGTTTTCCGATCTTAGGCACGAGACCAATCGTTTTCGGTACGATTCTTTCTCGTGCGGGCAATATTTCATTATCGTTTTTGTCTAAGTACAGCTGATACAACCCGTTATAAATGCGCCAGTAATCATCACATTCGCCGCTGAAACGCACACCAACACCTTTGAAGGCAGCCCCTATTTTTGTTTTGAAAGTAAACGATTGCCCGTTTTCTCGCGTTACTACTGCTTCGAGAGTAGGGGAGTAAAAGCCATACCCGGACAACTCGTAAGTGATGGGTACAGACGTTTTTCCCTTTGCCTGTAGTTGAACAGTTACTTCGTGCTCCTCTATTTGAAGCCAGTCACTCGTTGGGAGCTTCACTTGAAGTGTAATCGGCTCGTTGTAGCTGTTCTCGACATCTACATAGAACGTAGACTTTTTGTGCAGATAGGATTGCGACCCCGGTACGACTGCCTTCAGCTTAGCAGGGAGCTTCGGTAAGATCCCTGTGGCAAACGTGGCCTTTTTTCCATTGATCAATAAGTTCGAAACAACGGAAGGATGCGTCCGCCAACTACTTTGTTCTGCTAACAAATCTCCGACCGAAAAATGAGCTTCAATGGTCGTGCGATCGATCACTTTCACGCTGTCCTGGAAGGAATACTGGATAATTTGGTGGTTTTCGCCTTGAATTTGAATATGAAGCGGTACATCAGATTTATTCTCAATGTCATACCGAATTTTGTAATTAGCATTAGCAACGAGTTTAAAGTCCTCAACAGTAGCAGCGATGCGATAATCATTTGTTTCAATAAGACGCAATCCTCGTCCGCTCCGTTCAAACTCCATGCGCAAATGCTGATCGCCTTTCTCCCATTTGTACTCATAAAAAGTGAAATCGTTTTCCTTTTGACTGTCAGGCTTCACTTCAATGACGCGCGTACTTGCATCGTACCAGTTCGCCTGCTCAAAAAACTGCTCGACAGCCTCAGTGTTCAGTACAGTTGGCATAAAGTTCATTAAGTGCGTTGTGTCGTCACGGTCTTCCCAGAAGAACCCGCATTTTTTATATAGAGGAACCGCCTTTGAGTTCCCTGGCCATGTGTACAAATCTAGTCGCGGCCAGCCTAGTTCAACTGAGCGCTCCACAGCCTTCAATACAAGTTGTTTTCCGATTCCAGCTCCGTGATAATCCGTGCGCACGTTAAGTAGCGGAATGTACAAAGCTCCTTCATCTTCTCGATACTCAGACAATCCACAATAACCGACTACTTCGTTTCCATCTAACGCTAAGTAAAGGTGGAGGTTACTCGAATTTGCTTCCTGCGTCCGAACCTTTTCTTCTGTCGTCACATGAGCATCGCCACCCCAACCGTCACGACTGAGATTCCACATCTGGGCAACAGCCGCAGCGAGCCCCTCATGATATTCGACAATTTCAATTTTTTGCTTTGTGTTCTCCATCTTAGATACTCCCCTTCGCATGAGTAAATGTTCACTACGTCTCTATGATCCTGTGTCCGTCGAAACCTCTAGAGAAATGATGTGTAACCATACTGCATCTCCTCCTTTATAGAATGTGTGTGGTGAGGACAGCCTTTGAAATTTATGCCATTCACCACAACATTTACTATATAGAGACTCATGAACGATGTAAAGGAATATTCGGAACTGTCGGTAATTCACAACAATATGACAAAGAAACCCCCAGTTGACGCAATACAGGTCAAGTGGGGGTTTTCTTTAGCCAAAGTGTATCAACATTTATGCTTTAGGCTGGGAAGGGATAGAAATATTGGAAAGCGCTTCGCCTGCTTCATTTTCATAAGGCTGTCGAGTGGCCAAGTCCCCTAGTGATACCATACCTAATAGTCGTTGATTTTCTACAACTGGTAAACGGCGAATTTGTCCTTGAGCCATCAACTTAGCTGCATCGTGGACGTCCATATCCGGTGTACCTTGAACGAGGTCAGTAGACATACACTGCGAGACCGTCGTGTTGCCGTCCAATCCTTGCGCTGTGGAGCGTAATGTAATATCCCGGTCTGTAATCATCCCTCGTAGTTGACCATTTTCTACAACTGGTAGCGAACCAACATTATGTTGTGACATGAGTGAGGCAGCTTCTTGGATACTTTGGTTCGGTGCAACAGAGATTACGTTTTGTGACATGAGATTGCGAATGACATCTGACATTTGATTTATTCCTCCTTTCCTGAACATTTTCCGCAATATTGGGGGATTTATACGAAAATCCGGGCGCTAGGTCCTACCCAGTATTTGTCACGACACCAGGCGTTAGACGATGATGAATTACGCAAAAACAAGGTAAACAGGCTGAGATAGTGCAGGAGTAATTTGCAAAAATGGAGGCTGCTAAATCCGATGATAGTCACGAGGTTGTAATGAATTTGCAAAGGAATTGAATGACTTTAAAGTTGGAAAGTCGTGATATACTATAAATTAATGTGAGTAGCTTTGACGACATGGAATGAATACTCATATTTTTTTGTCGCGGTACATTCCGTAATATGACAGTAAAAAATCTTGGTGGTGCTAACTTGAAAAAAATTGCGATGGTTTTAGTGACTATTCTCTTAATAAATTCAAAATTAACTTTCATAGCGTACGCTGATCCAACTTCCGGTGCCCCTACTTTGTCAAGTGAAGCAGCGATCTTGCTCGATCAAAAAACAGGACAAGTACTCTATGACAAGAACTCAACTGCTCAAATGTATCCAGCGAGTTTAACAAAGATTGCTACGGCGATTTATGCCATTGAAAAAGGTAACTTAGATGATATTGTCACAGTAAGTAGTAAGGCAAGAAACGTAGAGGGTACGAGGGTTTATTTAGCGGAAGGGGAACAGATTTCGTTAAAAAAACTACTTCAAGGATTACTCATAAATTCTGGTAATGATGCTGGGATAGCAATTGCTGAGCATTTGGATGGAAGCGTACGTAACTTTTCGAAAAATATAAATGAGTATTTAAAGACCGAAATTGGCGTCCAAGATACAAACTTTGTAAATCCACATGGGTTATTTGATCCTAACCATGTAACGACCGCTGAAGACATGGCTCGGATTACGCAGTATGCAATGAAAAACGAAACGTTCAGAGAAATCATGAGCATAAAAGAGTTGGATTGGACAGGAGAAGCGTGGTCTACAACGTTGTATAATCACCATAAATTAATGAGAGAGATTCCTTACGAGGGAGTAACAGGCGGAAAGACAGGCTACGTCGACCAATCTGGACAAACACTCGTCACAACGGCTGAACGAGGAAACTTAAGTTTAATCGCTGTCACACTTAAGGGAAATACACAGACAGAAGCGTACAACGATACAATAGAACTATTAGATTTTGGCTTTGAGAATTTCAAAACGACCCAAATAGTCAAGGGGAAGAAGTTTGAAAGTGAAGACGGAGTTCCATTTCTAGCAACAAAAAATCTGAATTATACACAGATGAAAACTGGTGATGTTAAACTTGAAGTGACAAACGACGGCACGCTCACTGTTGTACAATCGAACGAAGCGCTAAATACATCTTTTCAACTAAAGGAAGTTAAGCAAAATACAGCGGTAGCATCATCAAAAGCATCCTCCCCAGATAGAGATCAGGAGCAGATTCCATTTACAAGCAATATCTCTTTTTACTTTTTTATGTTGATTATAGTGTTAGGTGTTTTTGGCATGGTTTACACGAGAGTTTTGAAAAGGTGAGTTCGTTCTAGGTGTGTTGCACAGGAATATGTCAAGTTTAACTCTTTGCATCCGTTTATTATCGTGTATAGTATGTAACAGACTTCTCTCAGGGAAGTCTATTTTTATCATTTCCTAAAAAGAGGGGAGAGAGCCGGATGGCGAATCTTTGGGATGCGGAAGTGAATGTTACGGTCGAAGATGCAACACGAATGATAGAGGAACAGTTTGCTGAGCTGACACCTGTTTCGATAGAGGAAATGGGAGAAGGGTTTGATAACAAAGTATTTCTAGTTAACGACAAGTACGTTTTTCGTTTTCCTAGAAGGGAGAAAGCGGTTAGTCTTTTAGAAATGGAACTAGCTCTTCTTCCTGAATTGGTTGAGGTCCTGCCCATTTCGATACCCAACCCGTTGTTTCGTGGTGAAGCGACGGACACATCACTTTGGCCTTTTGCGGGGTATACGTTTTTGAGGGGGAGAACCACACATTTGCTGAATGAATCTCAACGGAAGGCATCGGCTCCTCTGCTTTCGCGGTTTTTAAAGGAGTTACACCAATTTCCAGTGGAACGTGCTCGGAGGCTGGGTGTTCCTGAGGATGAGCTTGGGCGACTGAGTATGGCGAAGAGAATTCCAACTTTGGAAGAGAATGTGGAAAGATTAATTGCACAAGGATTATGGAGCGATAGAACACCTTATATAAACCTGATCCGTTCCGTGCAAAATCTAGGCGACGTAATAGGCGATACACTTGTCCATGGGGATCTACATATACGCAATCTACTTGTGAACGACGAAGGGATTGTCTCTGGAATTATTGATTGGGGAGATGCGCACATTGGAAATCGAGCAATTGACTTGTCTGTCGTCTACAGCCTCTTAACACCACCCGGTCGCAAAGAATTTTTCAACGACTACGGGGCAGTAGACGAGAAAACCCATCTCCTTGCTAGGTTCAAAGCTATATATACGAGTACATACCTGCTACTGCACGCTTTTGACCAAAAGAATGAAGTTGAAATGAAAGCCGCAACCGAAACGATTCGTGTTGCTTTCATGTAAGGAACTGGGTACCACCCGATATTTGTCGAACGACCCTATACATTTTTGATAAATTTTAGGGCGTGCCAGTTCCCGAAAAATGTAGAGGGAACTAATTCCGAAAACTGACAATAAAGACAAAGTTTCAAAGCGGTTGTAACCGTGATATAATGTTGCATTGGTACTGAGGTACTTACAACATGTAAAGTAAGATGTAAATAAACCAACCTAAAGCGTTTATATCTTGCAAATATGAATTAGATAGGTGGTAGCATAGGAATGGAAAACAAACCGTACAGAGTCTTATTGTATTATCACTACGTTTCGATCGAAAATCCCGAGGAGTTTGCCAAAGAGCATCTTAAAATGTGTAATGAGCTAGGATTAAAAGGACGAATTCTAGTGGCGTCGGAAGGCATAAACGGCACGGTTTCTGGCCCAGTAGAACAAACAGAGATCTATATGGATGAAATGAGAAAAGATCCTCGTTTTGCCGATATCGTATTCAAAATAGATGAAGAAGAGGGTCATGCGTTTAAGAAGATGCATGTGCGTCCAAGACCAGAGCTTGTTACTTTGCGTCTGGAGGATGATATTGATCCTAAAGTAACAACGGGTAAACACCTAGAACCAAAAGAGTTCTTTGAGCTCATGAAACAGGATGATACGGTGATTATTGATGCTCGGAATGACTACGAATACGAATTAGGTCATTTTAGAGGTGCGATTAAGCCTGATATTGAGACGTTCAGAGAGTTGCCTGATTGGGTTCGCGAAAACAAAGACAAGCTTGAGGGCAAGAAAATTTTAACCTATTGTACTGGTGGCATTCGCTGTGAGAAATTTTCAGGCTGGCTAGTGAAAGAAGGCTTTGAAGACGTCGGTCAACTTCACGGTGGAATCGTTACGTACGGAAAAGACCCTGAAGTACAAGGTGAACTATGGGACGGTCAATGCTACGTTTTTGATGAGCGGATCAGTGTGCCGATTAACCGAAAAGAACATGTTATCGTAGGAAAAGACTACTTTACAGGCGAGCCATGTGAACGCTACGTTAATTGTGCAAACCCTGAGTGCAACAGACAAATCCTAGCCTCAGAGGAAAACGAACATAAATACTTGCGTGGCTGTACTCCAGAGTGCCGAGTGCACCCGAGAAGTCTCTATATAAAAGAACATGAACTGACCGAAGAAGAAGTTCAAGAGAGAATTGCAGCACTTGAAGCTGAAGAGATGGCGACAAACAAATAAACAGTGCCCTGTCACGGACACTATGAAAGAGCTCTGATTACAGGGCTCTTTTTTGGTGCTCCTTATTTCGGGAACTGGTACCACCCGCTTTTTGTCGAAAAATCTGTTTATAGATAACGTTTTTTTCGACACATTTCGGGGCGTACCAGTTCCGTGTTTTACCTATTCTGAAAATACAGAGAGATTACTTGTTATTTGTGTTAGACTAAACAGTAGAGGAGCCTGACTCCTACATAATAATTTCATCTATCTACCACGAAAAGTTTAGAGGCTCTTACTACATATGGAAGAGGGAGAGTTGGAATTATGACCTACAAGCTGATTAAAAATGGAACGTTGATTGATGGGAATGGCGGACAACCGATTGTGGATGCCGCAGTACTTGTAAACGGAAATCGCATAGAGACGGTTGGTAAGGTAGGAGAGATGCAAGTTCCAGATGAGAATGTGACAGTCGTAGATGCTCAAGGCGGCTTTATTCTTCCAGGCCTAATCGACACGCATGTCCATCTCATGTTTGAAATCGGAAAGCTTGAAGAGAGGTTAATGACTCCTTTTTCTTTGAAATTTTATCAAGCAATGCAGTATATGGAACGGACGCTAAATGCTGGAGTGACGACGGTTCGCGATGCTGGCGGTGCCGATGCTGGGGTGAGGCAGGCTGTAGAGAACAAAATGGTGCAAGGACCACGTATGCAAATTAGTATTACGGCGCTGACGACGACAGGTGGACACGGTGATTCATGGATGCGTTCTGGTGTTGACATGAATCTTCATGGATACCCGGGGAATCCGGATGGAATTTGTGACGGTGTAGAGCAAGTGAGGCAAAAAGTGCGCGAGGTGCTCCGGGCGGGGGCAGATATTATTAAAGTGCATGCCACCGGAGGCGTACTAAGCCCGACGGATCATCCTGAATTCACCCAGTTCAATCAGGAAGAGCTTGAGGTCATCGTACAGGAAGCCCAGTATCGTCGGGGGCTCAAGGTGATGGCGCATGCCCAAGGTGCAGAGGGAATCAAAAACGCTATTCGAGCGGGAATTCATTCTATTGAACACGGAATCTTCCTCGACGACGAAGTAATCCAACTCATGATTAAACATGGTACGTATCTTGTCCCGACTTTGTTAGCGCCTGTAGCTGTGCTCGAGCAGGCTGAAAGAGATGGTTCGATGCCAGAGTATGGCGTGCAGAAGTGTCGTGAAGTCATTAAGTACCATAAGGAAAGCATTGCAAGAGCGTATGAAGCTGGAGTGAAGATTGCAATGGGAACTGATGCTGGCGTCATGGCCCACGGTACAAACCTTCGCGAACTCGGACTCATGTGCGATATCGGCATGTCACCGATGGAATCACTCGTCGCTACAACAAAAACGGCAGCAGAATGCATGGGATGGGAAGATCAAGTCGGTACAGTGGAAACTGGGAAATTTGCAGATATTGTAATTACCTCAACAGATCCATTGTCAGATATTCGTTCACTCGAAAACACTGAAAATATTGTGGCGGTTATGAAGGATGGGGAGTTTGTAAAGAATGATTTGCAAAGGGTTGCTGTGGCGCGATAAAAACCCCATTCTTTCATTAAACTTATTACTGCTCTGGTAACAGCAGACAGCGAATGAGTTTAGGTGTTGGCTGGCGTGTGCATGTATTGTATAGAAAATCCCCTTTGGAAGACCAATCTTCTGAAGGGGATTTTCGTTAACTGTTCAGGGAACTGGCACCACCCGCTTTTTGTCGGTTGATGTCGAAACCTTACAGTGAAGTTCAAGTAAATGAATGTATGTTATTCGACATAATTCGGGGCGTACCAGTTCCGGAAAAAGAGCTACCAGCTATGGATAGCTGGTAGCTCTTTTTTCATTATCTTTGGTATTGCGCGCGATGAAGGTTTGCAAAGATGCCACCTTGTTCAATCAGCTCATCATGGTGTCCTTGTTCGGCAATGCCGTCTTCGGTGACGACGATGATCCGATCGGCGTTACGAATTGTTGCAAGTCTATGAGCAATGATAAGGGTAGTGCGGTTTTTCGCTAGTTCTTCTAGTGCTTTCTGAATGATCAACTCTGTTTCTGTATCAAGAGCAGAGGTTGCCTCGTCTAGAATCAGGATTGGTGGATTCTTTAGGAACATACGGGCAATGGCGATACATTGTTTTTGTCCACCTGACAGCTTCAGGCCTCTTTCACCAATTTGCGTTTCATATCCGAGTGGAAGAGATTCAATAAAGGTTTCTAAGTGTGCGCGTCTGGTAGCTTTACGTATCTCCTCGTCGGTTGCATCGAGCATGCCATATGCGATATTATCCCGCAATGTTCCTGTGAACAAAAAGACGTCCTGCTGCACGATGCCAATTTGTGACCGTAGCGATTGCTTCGTCATTTCCCGAATGTCTATACCATCAATCGTTATCAAGCCATCATCCACATCATAAAACCGTGGAATCAAAGAGCAAATGGTCGATTTTCCCGCACCAGATGGTCCAACAAAAGCCACCGTCTCTCCTGCTCGAACTGTTAAGTCAACTTCATTTAACACTTTTTTATGTTCTTCGTAGCTAAAAGTCACACGGTTAAAATCAATATCACCACGTAGAGACGGGACATCTACAGCATCGTCGCGATCCACAACGTCGGGTGCCGTATCCAACAACTCGGTAAATCGTTTGAACCCCGCCATGCCTTTCGGGTACAGTTCCATCAGTGCGCCAATTTTGTCAATTGGCTTGAACAAAACGTTAATGTAGAGTACAAAACCTACCAGTTCCCCGTACGTTAATTCCCCTTGAAAACTGAACCACGCACCTAACACAAGTACGACGAGCACAATAAGACGTGTCATCATATACATCCCTGACGTACTAAAAGACATCACACGATACGATCGTAGCTTTGCCTTGCGAAAGCGTTGATTATTTTCTGTGAATCTCTCATTCTCAAAGTCTTCATTTGTAAATGACTGAACAACGCGTACACCAGAGACGCTATCTTCTACACGTCCATTGACCTCGGCAATCTCACGAAACATCGCCGCCCACGCCTTATTCATGCGCAAATTACAATAAACGATGAGCCAAATCAAAAAAGGGACAGCGAAGATCGCCACTAGCGCTAACTGCACATTAATCGTCATCATGATGGCAAACGCTCCGAAAAATGTCATGACAGCAATGAACAAATCCTCAGGGCCGTGATGCGAGAGCTCCCCAATATCGAAAAGGTCATTTGTAATTCTGCTCATAATGTGCCCGGTCTTCGTGTTATCAAAAAAGCGAAATGACTGTCGCTGCACGTGCTGGAAGAGTTCTTGGCGCATATCAGTTTCAATATTAATCCCGAGCTTGTGCCCCCAAAAGTTCACGATGTATTGTAGAAACGTACTCATAATGTAAAGGGTTAATAGCCCAGCACTCACCGAGACGATGGTCGACCAGTTTCCACTTGGTAATAAGGAATCGATGAACCACTGAACAGCAAGGGGAAACCCGAGTTCTAGCAACGCCACGATAACTGCACAGCTAAAATCAAGGATAAATAGCTTTCTATGAGGCCTATAATAAGTAAAAAAACGCCGAATCATGAGCTTTTCTCCTTAGGTGGAAATGTAGATTACAATAATAGGATTATATGTGTAACACGGTGAATACGCAAGGAGGCTAAAATCAGTGATGACATAAAAAGGGGCCGAACCTGCAGAATAAACAGGGGAAGTCCGTCCCTTCTTTTGATACCATATTATAGTGTCAGTCCATTTTTTACTGCAAATGAAACACAAGTAAGGTGCTGCGATGTTACTATGTCATCACGATCAAAGACGTTCGCTAGTTCATAAGGTTTTCCAGTTTCGGTTAGTACATACTGCTCAATCGTTTGGTTGAGGTGATCAACAATCCAATACTCCATCACACCAAATTGAGCATAGCTGTCACGCTTCATCGTGCGGTCCCTCTTTGCGGTGCTGGGTGAGAGAATTTCAACGACTAAGTCTGGCGGACCGACTACCGCATGCTCTTCGATAATTTCTTCTCTACTTCGATGGATCATCAAAATATCTGGTTGTCGTGTATCTGTTTCTGACAAAATTACGTCAACTGGAGCATCCAGGATGATGTATTCACTTTCACACGAATCTGTTAAAATGCGTTCGATTCGGTGACTGATTCGTTGGTGTGTCGTTGTAGGTGATGGGCGCAGTTCTAAATGTCCAGAAACAATTTCGTAATGGTTTCCGTCCTCTGGTAATTTGTAATAGTCTTCTATGGTCCAACCTGATTCTTTGATGATTGTTGGCTTCTCTTTTTTGTAGCTCATGTTTTCCCTCCCTAACTCTTGATTAGCAGTGAGGCGTCCGACTTGTTGTATAGGATAAGTATAACAGATGGAAATGGTTGTTATGAACTTCAATTGAATAGCAAGAAAAGGAGCGCCTACGAATTTAGCAGGCGCTCCCTTTTCGGATTTATCGAATGTTTTTTGGTGCATTATGATGTTTCTGCTCTTGCTTTTTTGCTTGTGCTTCTTGATGAAGTTCTTCATTTCTTTTCGCATTATTGTTCATCTGCGCGTTTCTATTTCCCATCTTTTGACGACCCATGTCCCTCAACTCCTTTCAATTCTAATCACTCGGTAGTATGAGACTAACGAATAGGTTTCATGTACAAGTACGGGAGCTACTACCACCAGATAGATGTCGGTTTATGTCGAAAGGGTCTACAAGATGCGCAAAATAATTGAATACAATTCGTCAAAAATTGAGGTGTACCAGTTTCGGTGCGGAAATGTATACGCAAAATTGTGGCAATTGTGTTTTTGTAGTAAAATAGGAAAAAGGACATATAGGCAGTGTGTATCAACTTAATTTCTAGTCTCGCTTTTGCTAAAAGAGGGAGAGTTGAGAGGGATGAAGCAGTTTTGAGAACTCGCTATGTTTCTACTTTGATGTTTGTTCTATTCTGCTTTTTCATCTTCTTTGATGAGAGTCACGCTTTATCTTCTCTTCAACTAAACGAGGGGCAGGAAGAATACGACCTAAATCCCTACATAGACATTTTAGTAGATCAAAAGAACCAGTTCACCATTGAGGATGTTGCAGAAGGTCAGTACGATGAACAATTTACACAGAGTACGGGTGGCATCCCGAACTTTGGCTACACTTCTGCGGATTATTGGGTGCGCTTTCATCTAGAAAATGCATCTTCACTCGAATCATGGCTTCTTGAAATTCCCTATCCGCCCCACGACTACATCACTTTATATACCCCGGATGATACAGGGGATTTTATGGGTAGAAAAATGGGTGATCTCTTTCCTTTTACCGAAAGAGATAGGGATCATAGAAATTTCATTTACGAATTATCCCTTGAGAAGGGGCAGAGCCAGACCTTTTATATGAAGTTTGAGAGTGAAGGATCCATGCAGCTACCCCTCACCTTGTGGTCACCGGAAGCCTTCTCCCAAAAAAGCCAGAATGAATATTTGCTTCTAGGACTCTATTACGGAATTGCTGCTGTCATGATTTTGTACAACTTGTTTTTATTTTTCTCACTTCGTTTGCGCAGCTATGTATGGTACACGCTCTTTATTTTGATGCTTGTTTTTGTCCATTTTACGTTGAATGGGCTCGCGTACCAGTATATGTGGCCGAATAGTCCGTGGTGGAACAACCGGGCGATTGTCTTTTTTATGGCGATCGCAAATGCTGCGGCGTTTTTATTTACAAAGAGCTTTCTACACACAAAGTCCTATACTCCGCGACTAGACCGACTGTTTTCGTGGTTCATTGCCATTCAACTTATCCAAGTTATGGTTCTAGCGTTCAGTTACGAAACGGCATTAAATCTCGTTATGATCTCGACAGTTATTTTGGTGTTTACAGTCATATTTGCTGCCCTTTCATGTTGGAAGCAGGGATACAAACCGGCCAGATACTTTTTCTTCGGATGGGTGATCTTTTTGGTGGGCGTATTACTGTCGTCTTTGGCGGATGCGGGTATGTTTCCTGTTACGTTTTTTACAAAATACGCCTCCCAAATAGGTTCATCTTTCGAACTCATTCTGTTTTCACTTGCACTGGGTGACAAAATTAAGCTCATGCGTCTAGAGAAAGAGGAAGCGGAGAGAAAAGCTAAAGAGAGCCAGGAGATAGCTGTACAGCATTTACAGAAAACGAACCAATTGAAGGATGAGTTTCTTGCCAATACTTCGCACGAACTCCGCACACCTTTGCATGGAATAATTGGGATCGCTGAATCAATATATAACGGGGTTGCAGGGGAAGCAAATGATTCGATGAAAAGAAATGTATCTATGATCATCACTAGTGGGAGGCGACTGGCACACTTAGTAAACGATTTATTAGATTTCTCAAAGTTAAAACACAAGGAAATTGATTTGATCGTGAAGCCGGTTCATATGAAAGAGATAGCGGATGTGGTCATGTTTACTGTCAAATCACTCACGCGTCAAAAACCGATTCAACTCATCAACAACATCCCTTCTGACCTTCCAGTAGTGGCTGCAGATGAAAACAGGATTCAACAGGTTTTGTACAACATTGTAGGAAACGCAATGAAATTCACTGATGGAGGATTCATTAAGCTATCTTCCGTGGTGGGTGTTGACGACGTCCAGTTTACAGTAACAGACTCAGGGATCGGTATGTCTGATGATGATATCAAAGTAATTTTTAACGACTTTGAACAAGGATCGAATACTGGAGCTAGGCAGTACGGCGGAACTGGGTTAGGTATGAGTATTACAAAGCGACTCATCGAACTGCATGGGGGGACGATCACTGTCCAATCCAAGATCGGAAAAGGGACATCTGTAACCTTTTCTCTGCCTCGATATCAAGGTGAGCTACAACAGGTAAAATCAGTACCTACAATTTACAAAGAAGGGGAGAAGGATTTTTCCAGTTCGATAACACAACTAACATCACTCGAACAAACAAAAGGAAGAATTTTAATCGCTGATGATGAGCCTGTCAATAGACAAGTTTTACTGAACCAATTAACACTGGATGGGTATGAAGTGACGACTGCCCGCGACGGTGAAGAGGTGTTGGCGCTCGTTGATACTAAAGAGCCATTTGATCTCGTTATACTCGATGTCATGATGCCAAAGAAAACAGGATACGAGGTAAGCAAACTATTACGTGAACACTATTCATTAACAGAGCTGCCAATTCTGATCGTAACAGCCCGTATGCAAATCGAAGACGTTGTGATGGCATTTCAGGCGGGAGCAAACGACTATCTTTCAAAGCCCTGTCATAAAGAGGAATTAATCACGAGAGTAAAGACGTTGCTCACTTTAAAAGAGGCCATGAATTGTGTTGTAGAACAAAAAGAAGAATTGCGCCTCGTAAATGAAGAACTCACCAAATTGAACCAAGATCTTGAAACAAGGGTAAAGGATCGAACAGAGGCACTGGAGAGAAAAACAGAAACGGTGTTGAAATTGGAAGCATCAAGGCGAAATTTACTTTCGAACATATCGCATGAACTAGGAACACCGATGACGTCCATCCAAGGCTACGTGAAAGCGATGATGGATGGATTGATTCAACCTGATGATCGACGTTATTTGGATTTAGTTTACGGAAAGATTATGTTTATCGATCGGCTCATTCAAGATTTATACGATCTCTCGAAACTAGAGGCCAGACAAGTCAGCTTTCATTGGAGCGAGCTCACCATCCGGCAATTGATGATGCAACTTTTACATAAATTTGAGCTGGATGTAACGGGTCATGGTTTGAACTTCTCTTTGAAAAGTTCATTTTCCCATGAGTATGAGTTGATGGATACCGTCAAAGTGGATATAGACAGAATTCAGCAAGTGTTAACAAATTTGATTGCGAATGCGATCAGATACACACATGAGGATGGCGAGATTTCCATCGAATTGAAGGGAATTCACTCTTTGCCTGAACAAACTGATGAAGCTGCTTATGAGGAAGTGGCAGCGACGACAAGTACACAGCATTCCAAGCAAAATCGATTTATATTAGTTAGAGTACGCGATAACGGGGAAGGTATCGAACCAGACGAACTTCCTTTTATATTTGACCGCTTCTATCGTGGAGGACAAACACGAGGCGATCAAGTGAAAAATACAGGCCTCGGGCTCGCCATCTCGAAAGAAATTGTTGAATACCATAAAGGCTCGATCTGGGCAGAAAGTGTAGTAGATGAGGGGAGTTCATTTTACTTTACCCTTCCGTTGAAAAATGACCGACTAAGAACAAGTAAGAAGGGAGTGAAAGAGGTTGGGGAATGAAACAGTATTAATCGTTGAGGACGAAATAGAGATTCAAAACTTACTTGCTTTGTATTTAGAAAGAGACTTTCAAGTCGTGACAGCGAAGAACGGAAAAGAAGCATTGACACGGGTACAACAACAAGTACCAGATGCCATACTTTTAGACATTCTTCTTCCTGAAATGAATGGACTAGAAGTGTGCAGAAAAATTCGTGAGACGAACGAGAAGGTTCCGATCTTGTTTTTAAGCTGCAAAAGAGAATCCGAAGATAAAATTCACGGTTTAGAGCTTGGAGGCGACGATTACATTACAAAGCCTTTTGACCCGGGAGAAGTTCTGGCGAGGGTAAAGGCAATTTTACGACGCGTTAGTAGGAAGCCGGCTATAAAAACTGAACAAAACGATATACGTACTTTTGGTTCTCTTGAGATTGACTTCACTAGTTATACTGTGTGTGTTCACGGTGAATCAGTGAATTTGTATGCAAAAGAGATGCAGCTACTGCTTCATTTGGCGAAAAGACCGAATCAAGTGTTTAGCATCGAACAACTTTATAACCAAATTTGGGGGGAGGATCGTTTTGGTGACTTAAAAACAGTCATGGTTCATATTAGTAACTTGCGCAAGAAAATCGAACAAAATCCAGCAAAACCTGAGTATATTCTCACTGTAAGAGGCTTTGGTTATAAATTTAATCCTAGTTTTTAAAATTATTGTCGAACAAATTCCCCCTTTTTTTAAGCTAATTTTAACCTAACTTATTTAGTCTATAAATAGTGCGAGTGAGAGACAGTGGAAAGGCCGAATTATAGGGAATATAGCTCGGGGGGATAAGATGGAATTCGGTAAGCATATTCAGGAAGTTGACGAAGAGTGGGTTCAGTTGATGATGAGGGCTAGAGATATGGGAATTACTGTAGAAGAGATCCGGAAGTTTATTGGTCAGCAACCGAAAAGAATAAAATATTATCACCTTAAGGGGCATTTCCATCTGTACCGGAGGGGTTTGCGTGCGTGTATCGGTACGTCACGAGATCGTGTCGTTCTTTTGAATAAAGGTTGAACGTTCGCAGTAACTTCGGCATGTGCCAAAGTGGGAGCGTGCCTACAAAGATCGTTATCGTAACATTGCCATAATTATATTCACATTTATAATAGATAAAGTGAAAATTGTAGTCACATAAAAAGACACCCCTTTAGTAGAGAACGCTTTTCTCGCTAAAGGGGTTTTTGTTCTAGTACTCGACTATTTCTGCCACCTGAAACCTTCTTCTAGTAAGTATTGCTTCGCCTCATTGTAAGATGGGAAGGTGCCGTCCAAGTTCAAACCTGCATACACGTTCCACATATCGTCTTCGTGGAGAAGCACAAGGGCGTGATTCTCTTTGTTCACCCAGGTTTCTTCAATCGGTTCTTCGGTATCGGAAAGACTGTCGTCGTTTGTGACTGAAAGAGAAGCTATTGATTGTTGAACAACATTACGAAGCTCATCCTCGGAAAACTCTCGAATATTCACCATACCCTTATGATCTAAAGGGTAGCCCTCTATATATTCCGCATACACAAATCCATTTCCGTTTGGATGCAAGTGGTACACTACATTCTTCTTATCTGTAGCGCTTTCCTCAAAGTGAAAATTCACGCGCCCAAGCGACACATCCCTGCGCTGTAACTCAGGAAAAGATTCAATAATGGCAAGCTTCTGTTCAAAAGTAAGCATAATTCCTCCGGTAATATGTGGATTTTACTATTTGTCCAGTATACCATTATATAGGGAACAGGTACCACCCAGTATTTGTCGGTTTATGTCGAGAGCTATTCGACATAACTAGAAGGCACAAAAAGTAGGAGTTATGAAAAAGGCATACAAGCTTGCTAGAAACTATCATGCTAGCATTTCTCAAGTGAATGTTCGCTATCAAGATGAGGAGCAAAATGTACTTATTGCGAATTCGGAAGGCAAATTTGTTGAAAACCGGGATATGAGCGTTAATCCAGAGGAAGAAGGACTTTCTTACAAGAGTCCACAGATCTGGAATAGCCTGCTGTAACAGGAGTGATTGATAGAGATTCTTCTAAAAATGGAACGTACTGTTTTAATTGTTGGAGTAGTTCGTGCAACCCTTCTTCCCCCTTTAGTCATAAAAAGCACCTATACTGAGTTCTCGTTCTCCGCGCATTCAAAGCAGGTAAGCTGCCCACTTGCTTCATGGACTCCCGAGAAGAAACCATTTTCACAATAAAGATCGCACCCACACACACGGCAATTTCCTAACCATTCCTGCACACTGATCCCTCCCTAACCCTTTTCAGGAACTGGTACCCTTTTCGGGAACTGGCACCACCCGACATTTGTCAGTTTGTGTCGAAAGAATGGCGTTTCGACATAATTCGGGGCGTACCAGTTCCGGGTTTGCGCTTTCGTTACAGTCTATAGTTTACGTATCAACATCTTGATCTTGCGCAGCTAGCTTCTTTTTTTGCTTAAATAACGGAATAGCAAAGGATAAAAGAGCGACAATAAACAACGAGATGGAAATTGGGCTCTCGAAAAAGATTCTCCAGCTACCGTTTGAAATAGTAAGAGATTGTCGTAGTGACTGCTCCATCATGCCACCTAAAATAAAGGCAAGAATGAATGGCGGCGCTGGAAAAGAGAAGAGTCTCATCATGAATCCGATTACGCCGAATACTAACAATACATAAAGGTCAAATGTGTTAAAGCTAATCGTGTACACCCCAATAATACTAAACATAATCACCAGCGAAATGAGCATTGGTCTTGGAATCAGTAATACCTTCGCAATATACGGAACGAGTGGCAAATTCAAAATTAATAAAAACACGTTCCCGATATACATACTGGCGATAATCCCCCAGAAAATCTCTGGCTGATCTGTCATCAATAGAGGTCCTGGCTGAATCCCAAGTACTAAAAATGCTCCTAGAATGACGGCTGTTGTACCTGATCCCGGAATTCCTAAGCTTAATAACGGTACAAAGGCACCACTTGTGGCAGCATTATTAGCTGTCTCTGGAGCAGCAATCCCTTTGACTGATCCTTTTCCGAATTCTTCTGGGTTTTTTGCGATTTTTTTCTCTGTAATATACCCAATAAAAGAGGCAATTGTTGCACCGGCTCCTGGTAAAACGCCCAAAATAAAGCCTAGAAACGATTGTCTGCTCATAGGCCCTTTCATTTCCTTGAAGTCTTCTTTTGTAAGCTTTAAGCTTCCAATGTTAGCCTGATTCTCTAAGCTGCGGTCTTTCCGATTCAAAATCAAAAAGCAAACCTCGGCCAACGCAAACAACCCTAACGCGATGACTAGAAAGTCCAAACCATCTAATAATTGAGGACTGCCAAAGGTAAAGCGCGGTGTTCCAGTTTGACCGTCGATGCCAATCGTGACGACCATAAAGCCAACGACCGCTGACAATAAAGCTTTAATCGTGGAACCATCTGCTAAACTTGAGATGGCTGTGAGACCGAGTAGCATTAAAGCAAAATATTCTGTGGGACCAAATGCAACGGCAACAGCCGACAGTGCTGGAGCGAAAAGCATTAATAAAATGACACTAACGGTACCGCCTGTAAAGGAGGAAATCGCCGCGATTGCTAATGCCTTTCCAGCTTTCCCTTGTTGAGCCATTGGGTAACCATCAAATGCAGTGGCCACTGTACCCGAGACACCGGGTGCGTTTAATAGAATAGAAGAAGTCGAGCCTCCAAAAATGGCCCCATAATACACTCCGGCCATCATGACAAGCGCTAGTGTTGGATTCATACCATATGTGATCGGAATCATCACGGCAATCGCACTAATAGGTCCCAACCCTGGCATCATACCGATAAATGTTCCAGCCACAACCCCTATCAGTACAAATAGGATCCCTTCCCAGCTTAAGGCAACCTGAAAACCTTGTAATAATCCGCTAAAAGCATCCATATTTTTTCACTCCTTAAAAAGGCAAAATTCCCTGTGGTAATCGTATGAGAAGTAGGTAATTAAACATGTAGTACATGACACAAGGGAAGATGAGTGAAACGAGTGCATTTACTTTATGTTTTTTGTACCCTAAATACCATGAGCAAAAATAAATAAACAGAGCCGTTACCACAATAAATCCAAGTATTTCAAGAAAAAAAATATAAAGAAGAAGCATACCCCCAACAGCTAAAAGAACACGTATATCTTGTAATGGGATTTTTTCTTCCTCTTTATCAGATGTTTGTTTTTCCTTTACAAAAAACAGTGCAATTGAAAGTGCGATTAATATATATCCCAACGTCTTGGGTACAAAATCGGAGTCAACAGGAACATAGGGATATACTGGCAACTGGTAGCTTAAAAGAAGATAAACAATAGCCAAGATCAAGAGAAAAAGACTGGCTACACGATTTTTCGTCCATGTCATACGTCTCATCCTTTCAAAGAAGTGGGGCTGACTTTACTTTTCATTTGGTCAGCCCCTTATCTTTAGTTCTGTAGTAATCCAAGCTCATCTAGGATGGAGCTGATATCACCTTTTTGTTCCTCGATGAAGGCCTTATAATCTTCGCTGCCCATGTACATTTCGTCCCAACCATATTGGGCACGAATATTTGCAAACGCTTCTGATTCACTAACTTCTTTTAGTTTTTCTTCGTAAAATTTGATTTGGTCTTCCGTCATTTCCTTAGGTCCAAAGAAGCCCCGCCAGTTTACAAATGTGGCATCAATCCCCTGCTCAATGGCAGTAGGGAATTCTGACAATACTTCTCCTTCCAAACGCTCGGGAGCAGTAATACCTAACACTTTAATTTTTCCGGCTTTTACTTGTTCAACAGTTTCCGCAACACCTGTAGAGTACACTTGCACACTACCATTTAGAAGCTGTGTGAGTCCGCCTCCATCCGGTGCAGAAACATATTTTATATTTTTAATATCGACCCCAGCAGCTTTTGCAATTTGAATAAATTGAACATGATCCATACTTCCTGGTGAAGAGGTTCCGACGACAGTCACACTAGATGGATCCTCTTTCATAGCATCGAATAATTCATTAAGGTTATCCCATGGTGCATCCTCTCTCACTGCAAAAGCGGCGTAATCCGCGATCAAGTTAGCAAGTGGTGTGAAGTCTTCAGTTTCGTATTCTGACTGTCCACTTAATGGAACGAAAATGAGTGGTGGAGAAGAGACGAATATATTAGAAGGATTGTTCACGCTTTGAACGTACGCCCAACCAACAGCTCCACCGCCACCTGGTTTATTGATGACACCAACATTTTGTTCCAATATTTCTTCTTCATCCAACACTTTTGCTACCATCCTGGCTGTTGTATCCCAACCGCCACCAGCACCCGCTGGCGCAACAATTTCAACCTGCTTGGGTGGTGCCCATTCTCCATCTTCCCCTGTAGATGTAGATGAATTGGTTG
The DNA here is from genome assembly GCF_012955605.1 of Bacillus fonticola. Taxonomy (GTDB): domain Bacteria; phylum Bacillota; class Bacilli; order Bacillales; family JC228; genus Bacillus_CG; species Bacillus_CG fonticola. The sequence goes on from NZ_CP052135.1 coordinate 394,585, forward strand.
ATGAGCAACCGGCCAATGTAAGTACCAGTAGTAAAAATAGGACTAACCATTTCTTCATGTATCATGACCTCCCTTTCTTGTTTCATGTTAAGAAAAATTCTGTCAAATGTAACCGTTTTCAATATAACTTGCATTATGAGGATACTTTATATTTTGTTCATTTTGTTCATGGATGTGTTTTGCTGTCGAATAAATTATTTTCTTGGAAATAATTGATGGAAAATGGGGAAGGAGAAAGGATGTTTGTCGAATCACAAACAAACACTCTGCCGAGGAAAGGCAAAGTGTTTAAGGGTAGATTTATTCGGAAACTAGCACATATTTTCTTTCGGGTCTTCCGACGATTCCATACTCTACCTCTGCTTTCACGTGACCCACTTTTGTTAAGTATTCCAAATACCTTCTAGCAGTCGTTCGCGAAGCCCCCATCTTGACACCTAAATATTCAGCTGTTATCCCACCACCTTCATCTCCAATGATATGTTGAACTTTTTCTAAAGTCAGAGAATCAATTCCTTTTGGGAGCGATTCGACTGTCGAGGAGTTATGAGTCGTAAGTGCAGAACCCGGGAATAGTTGGTCTACTAGCTCTTGATCCACTTCATTTTCTACTTCCAACAAGTTTTTCTTTTTTTTGTAGGATTGTATGGCATCTATAAATTTCTCAATTTTTACTGGCTTTATAATATAATTTAGTACGCCATACTGTAGTGCTTTTTGAACCATCTTCTTATCTGTTGCTGCCGTGATCATAATAATATCAACTTGAGGATATTTTTCTCGAATTTGTTGTAGCAGGTCAACCCCCAACTCGTCTGGTAGGTAAACGTCTAGAAGAAGTAAGTCGACTGGAACAGTGTCTAGTAGCTGTAGAGTATCTTTAGCAGTCAAAGCTTTTCCCACTACGACAACCCCTTCAACTTTGTGTGAAAATTCCTCGTGAATCTGGGCTATTCTGAAGTCATCCTCCACAATTCCAACTCTAATCAAACGTCATCACCCCTCTTTTTAGGAATAAAAACAGAAAACGTTGTACCAGTTTCAGGCTCTGATTTCACTTCAACGAATCCATTTAGCTGATCGATCGTATCTTGTACAATGGCCAAACCAACTCCGCGATCTCCGTTTTTTGTAGAGAAGCCTTTTTCAAAAATGAGGTTGCGAATCTGTGAATTTATTCCGCTTCCGTTGTCGCTTATCTCTACTACAATATCCTCACCAATATCTGTTACGAAAAGCTGGACTTCTTTTGTTTTTGAATTTGTACTGACCGCATCAAAAGCGTTATCAATGATATTACCGACAACTGTGATGAGGTCTGATTTTGACAAGTGTGAAGGGATTTCTTGAAGCGTACTTTCTTCAGAGATAATAAAATCAATCTTTTTCTCTGAAGCGACGCTAACCTTCCCAAGTAGAATCGCTTGGAAGGTTGAATCTTGAATCTGATTAAAAATTACTTGGTTTTGAATTTCATATGTTTGTTTCTCGGTCTGTATTAAATCAATAGCTTCCTCAATTTTATTTAACTGGAGCAGTCCCGAAATTACGTGTAGTCTGTTGGTAAATTCATGCGTTTGAGCGCGCAGTTCATCGGAGTATTTTTTAACCTCTGATAATGTATGCAACATATTCTCCATCTCAGTTTTATCTCGAAAACTTGATACAACACCAATGACTCTATTATTCTCGTGTATCGGAATCCGATTCACGAGTAGGGTCATATTATGTATGTTCAGTTCTTGTCCTAATTGGGAGTCCCCTTGATCTAGGACTTCCATCATTCTGGTTCCGGGTATACATTCGGTGATCGCCCTATTTAACACGCGATCTGATAAGCGGAGCAGTTTTTTAGCTGAAGAATTAATCATAGTAATTCGACCATCTTGGTCAATCGCGATGATACCTTCATGAATAGATTCAAGAATCGCTTGTCTTTCTTGAAAAAGGAAAGAAATCTCGTGGGGTTCTAGACCTAGCATGTCTTTTCGAATATTACGTGCTAACAGAATACTTCCGATGATTCCCACGAGTAAGAGCGCAATAGACCAACGGCTTGTCTTTAGGATTCGATCATACACATTTTCTTTAATATCTTCGAGTAAAAAGCCGACTGAAACGATACCGATGATGTCGCCAGACTCATTGAAAATGGGGGCCTTTCCTCTCAATGATGGACCAAGTGTTCCCACTGCTTTTGACGTGTAGTACTCTCCGTTAAGAAGAGCAGGATCGTTATCTCCACCGACCATTTTTTTGCCGAGTTTCTGCTCATTAGGATGAGCATATCGAATGCTGTCTTTATTTCCAACTACGACAAATTCCGCGCCAATTTCTTCTTTTATTTTATTGGCGATCGGCTGAATCGTTTTCGCTGGATTAGGGTCAAGAAAGGCTTCACGGATACTGGGCATAAAGGAGACAGTCGTTGCTACCTGTAGCGCTAATTGTCCTGTGCTTTCCTCCGTTTGTCGGAATTCAATATAAGAATAAACGACGGTTAGGCTTAGAATGACGAACAGGAGAAGTGAAAGGACAAGACACGTAATTTTCGTTTGCATGGTGAACGTTCTATCAAATATCTTTTTTCGAGGCATGATGTACAAGCTCCTAATTATTCTCAAATATTCCTACTAATTAAACTAACAGAAATTGAAGGATCAGTAAAATAAGTTTTCGCACACCGGAAACCGGAACAACCCAGTACTTTTCAAATGGTGCGGAAGAGAGTGTAGCTATTTTGTCTGCTTAGGGAGCGCTTCTTAGGGAGCAGGTACCACCCGATATTTGTCGTTTGTGTCGACTGGGGTGACATAGATAAATTGCGCCCTTTTTTCGACATAGTTCGGGGCGTACCAGTTCCTAGACGTCTTCGACATAGTTCGGGGCGTACCAGTTCCTAGACGACTAGGCGTTAGAAGGGTATTGACGGATTTTTCAGTTTATATTAGCATTAACGTTAACGTAAAGGGGAAGGGGGAGTACAGGATGGCAACTACCTTAGGCTTGCCCATCTCGGAAGTGGCACAGTTGTTTGATGTTACGACGCGTACTATTCGCTATTACGAAGAGGTGGGGTTATTGTCGCCTGTCTATGATGAGAGCGGCGTTCGTCGGTTTCAGAAAAGAGACTTGGCACGGTTAAAGCTTATTCTGCGAGGGAAACGGTTGGGGTTCCGTCTTGCGGAGATTCGCGAAATGATTCTTTTGTTTAATGAAGATCGCACAGGACGTAAGCAGCTAGAACGCACGATTACATACGGAGAACAAAAAATCCAAGAGGTTGACGAGCGTATTGAGGAGCTGCATGCTTTGCGACACGATCTAATGGATTACAAAGAAAAGTTTCAGCAGAAATACCGTGCATTACAAGGAGAATCGGGAGACTGAACATAACAGGGGGGTTGAGAGGATGAATTTTGTAACTTGTCTTAGGCAGCATGCAACTAATTTTTCGTATCGGGATGCACTTATTGAAGGAGAAACACGGTTTACGTTTGGGCAGTGGAAGCAGACCAGTGAGCGATTCGCCGGTCATTTGCAGACGAAGGAGGTTCGAGAAGGCGATCGGGTTATTCTTCTTATGCTAAACGGTACTAACTTTGCGATTACGTACTTGGGCGTGTTGGCTATGGGAGGAGTTCCGGTACCAATTAACGCGCGATCAACGGCGAGTGACCTTGAATATATTTTGCAAGACACCCAGGCGAAATCATTGATAGTCGATGAGCGGCTCTTACCGATAGTAAGCGATGCCAAGATTCCTGATCGGGTATACAAGATTAAATCAGGCCTTGCACAAACGGGTTGGAATAGCCTATACGATATTTTGCAAGAACCGGTTCAGCTCAGACATGTTCATATCAACTCCCACCAAGAAGCTACTGTCCTCTACACATCAGGTACAACGGGTCGTCCAAAAGGCATTCGCTTTTCATACGAAGCCCTGCAAACAACAGCAGCAATGTTCGCGTTAGAATTTCAATTTACTAACACATCACGACTTCTACACCTTATGCCCCTTAGTCATTCAGCACCTTTGAATCTCGTATTTCACGCCGGTTTACTCACAGGCTCTACTCACGTGTTTGCACCAACTTTCACCCCAGAACTACTTTTACAACTCACAGCAAAGGAGAAGACGACTCATTTCTTTGGTGCTCCAATTGCCTACTTAGCGGCTATGCAGCACCCGGAGTTTTCCTCGTATGATCTGTCTTCGGCAAAGTATTGGATTTATGGTGGAGCGCCGCTATCGGGCGGTATGGCGAACCAAGTTGGAAGTGTGTTTAGCTTGGACAAATTAGTTTGTGTGTACGGTTTGTCGGAGGCGGGCCCGAGTGGGTCTTTATTGCGGCATAGTGAATTTCCTGATAAGGCAGGTAGTATTGGAAAGCGCGCTCCTTTGTTTACGGAGATTGAGCTCGTGCGAAATGACGGTGAGCTTTGTTCATCAGGTGAAGTTGGCGAAATTCGCTTACGTGGCGCTGGTTGCATGCTCGGATATTTACAGCGACCAGAGGAGACAGAAGAAACGATGCGCGATGGTTGGATCTACACAGGTGATCTCGCGAGACGTGATGACGACGGCTTCTACTGGATGGTGGATCGGAAAAAGGACATGATCATTTCCGGTGGTGTGAACATTTATCCGAAAGAGGTGGAGACAGTTCTGGAGCAGCATCCGGATATTCAAGAAATTGCTGTTGTCGGCGTCCCTCATGAGCAGTGGGGAGAGACAGTGAAAGCATGCATTGTGCCAAAGGAAGGGTCTAATGTGCCAACTGAAGAAGCCTGGTTGAAGGAAATGAAAGCGTTCTTATCTGGCAAGGTGGCAGATTATAAGGTCCCACGATTGGTTGATGTTCTAGACGTTTTACCACGGAATGCTAGTGGAAAATTGCTGAAGCACCTCTTACGTGAAGTACCACAAGCATAGGAAGAGGAGGGGGTCTTAGTGAGATCCATTCAACAGGAAATTGACAAAAAAACGTATGGTCCAAATATTCCAGAGCCAGCACAGTGGAAGGATTTCTATAGGGAAGATGACCACATTCAGGAAGTGGTTAAACGATATATTTCAGATGAGTGGCGCAATCAAGCTGAAAGAGAGCTAACTTTTTTCGGGAAGACAGTCGCACAGTCGATCGACTCTCGTGCTGCTTTCACAGACGGCGAAGGAAAACCGAAGCTCCGCAGGTTTGACCGCTTGGGACAGGATATTTCTAAGGTAGAGACGAACCTTGGCTATCAACAAACAATAAAAGAAACATACGAGTCTGGGATAGTTGGGTATTTGTATCATGGGATTGATGATGTGCCACGACAAGTACCGTACATGTTCTCCTTTTTGCAAGGGTATCTGTTAAGTCAGAGTGAGCCCGGTGTGTATTGTCCGGTGACTTTGACGTTGTCGGCAGCCCACCTCGTGTCTCGGTTTGGTTCAGATGAGTTAAAGGAGCGTTATTTGACTGGGTTGACTGCACTTTCTGCTGATCACCTGTACGAGGGGGCGACATGGCTAACGGAGCGACAAGGTGGCTCTGATGTAGGGGCGAACGAGACGGTGGCAGAACCAGTTGCTGAGCGTGAAGGTGTGTACAAACTCACTGGTGAGAAATTTTTTGCCAGTAACGCAGGAGCGATGGTGGCGACTGTATTAGCGCGCGTCGACCTTGAAAAGCGTGGCACTCGTGGTTTAGCACTCTTTCTCGTTCCATGGACTAAACCTGACGGAGAACGAAACACAATTTCTATCAGACGATTAAAGGAAAAGCTCGGTGTGAATGCAGTTCCGTCAGCCGAAGTGTTGCTGGATGGTGCAGAAGGTTACTTGATCGGTGACGTAGACAAAGGGTTTAAATACATGGCTGAGGCCCTGAATATCTCCCGAATTTGCAATGCAATCGCCGCGGTGGGGATTATGAAACGGGCGGTAAAAGAGGCGCAGCACTATACAGATAATCGCAAAGCTTTTGGTCAAGCAATTCAACAATATCCGATGGTGAAGCAAACACTTGCCCGGATGGCGATGGAAACAGAGGTGAATATTGATGCCCTGTTCGAAGTGATAGACTGGTTCGACCAAACGTTGAACGGTCAAGGTGATGGAGAGAAGGCTATACTGTCGCGAATGATGATTTCTCTACTAAAATATCGAACTGGGGAGGTCGTGAAAGGTGTCACCCACGATGCCATTGAGCTTCACGGTGGCAATGGATTTATTGAAGAATATGTGACTCCGCGCTTACTGCGGGATGCTCAAGTGTTATCGGTTTGGGAAGGGACAGCTAACGTATTAGGACTAGATTTGCTACGAATGATGAAAAAGGAACAAGCGCATGAAGTTTTTGTCGGGTTTATGAGGCGAGAGCTCCACACCCTCACACATCCGAACGCAACTGAAACTGTGGTACTTCTGAAGAGAAAAACGGATGAAATCGAACAATTTGCCCAAGGTATTTTGCAGGCGGACGAACCTCAACAAACCTATTATGTTAAACAGCTAGCAGATCGTATGGTTGACACATTTCAATTGTTAGTCTCTTTGCAAGTAGCACAACAGGAGGGTGCTACAGGTCAACAACGTAAATTTGTGGTGGCAGATCTATTTAGAGAAGTACATTTTCCTGCAATTACTGAGGTGCCGAACCTTAACAAAATGCCTATCGAAGTGGAATTCTTTGAGAGTATATTGCGAAAAAAATAATAGAGAATAAGCGGCTTCTCGCCTCTGTGAGGAGCTCTTTTTAAGCAATTGAAGGTGGGGACATGGTGAAAGAGTACCTAATCGAGAAGCAGTAAAAATGAATCTTTAAAAAAAAGTGTTGACGCACGAGGTAAATGATTGTAAAGTTGGATTCATCGTAAAAGTAGCAAGCACATATCGAATACTTTCTTATCAAGAGAGGTGGAGGGTCTGGCCCTTTGATACCTCGGCAGCGGACTTTTTAAGTACTGTGCCAATTCCAGCAAGCCGACTAGGCTTGGGAGATAAGAAGAGGACCTAACTGGTGAACGAACCTCTTCTTTGTGGAAAAGAAGTGGTTTTTCTTTTTGTCATAAACCTAAGTGAGTCAAAGTATGCTACGAACAGAGCGGTAAGGGTGAAGGAGTGTTGTTTTTATTCTGAGTAACCCTACCCGAAAACTAAATAATATTTCTTATCTAGAGAGGTAGAGGGACTGGCCCAATGACGCCTCGGCAGCAGACTGTTTTTTAGTACTGTGCCAATTCCAGCAAGCGTACTGCAACGCTTGAGAGATAAGAAGGGTATGTAGCCGATCCATGTGGCCCTCTTCTTTCTCGTGAAAAGAAGAGGGTCTTTTATTTTTTTACAAAGGTAAAGGAGGAAGTCGATGATTCAATTTGCTGGTGTTACAAAGGTGTATGAGAGCGGGGGGCAAAAGGTGACCGCGCTTAACGGAATTGATTTGGATATTCAGAAGGGGGAGATATTCGGTGTCATTGGTTTTAGCGGAGCAGGTAAGAGCTCACTCATTCGCTGTGTAAATTTGCTAGAGAGACCTACATCAGGTCAAGTCCTCATTAACGGGCAAGATTTACTTGCATTATCCAAAAAAGAAGTCAGGGAAGTGAAAAGAAATATTGGAATGGTGTTTCAGCACTTTAACTTATTGAATTCTAAGACGGTGTTTCATAATGTCGCGATGCCTTTGAAGTTAGCGAAGGTTCCGAAAGAGGAGATCGTCACTAGGGTCAAGGAGTTGCTCGATTTTGTCGGGTTGACTGATAAAGCGGATTACTACCCTGATCAGCTTTCTGGGGGGCAGAAGCAAAGAGTCGGGATCGCTCGAGCGCTCGCTACGAAACCATCCATTTTGCTATGTGATGAGGCGACGTCAGCTTTAGACCCACAGACAACGAAATCGATCCTCCAGTTGCTCAAAAAGATTAACGAGGAATACAAAATTACGATTCTTATTATTACGCATGAGATGGGTGTGATTCGTGAGATTTGCGATCGAGTCGCGGTTATTGAAAGCGGAAAAATTATCGAAAGTGATTCTGTTTTCAATGTGTTTTCCAGCCCGAAAACAGAAACGGCGCGTAATTTCGTGAGTGCGGTCATGAATGATGAGATTCCCGACTCGATTAAGGATTTAGTCAATAAAAAGACGACAGATTCGCGCATTTATCGGGTGAACTTTGTCGGGGAATCTGCGGGGAGACCCCTACTTTCCCAAGTCGCGAAGAAGTTTCCAGTCGATGTGAATGTGTTATTTGGCAATATCACTGAGTTACAAGGTGTCCCTTTTGGAAACTTGATTGTGGAGTTTCAAGGAAGTGAAGCAGACATTCAACGCGCACTCATGTTCATTCATCAAGAGCAAGTCGCTGTAAAGGAGGTAACGAGTTATGCTAGTTGATCAAGAACAAATCTGGGAGGCGCTCGTCGAGACGATTTCCATGGTTTCATTCTCTCTTCTCTTTTCTGTTGTTATCGGGTTACCTTTAGGAATTTTGCTTGTGGTGACGAGGAAAGGACACCTATTAGAGAACGCAATCGTGTTCAAAGTGCTAAATGGGACCGTTAATATTTTCAGGTCTGTCCCGTTTATCATTCTGATGGTGGCCATCATCCCAGTGACCCGTCTTATTGTGGGGACCTCGATTGGAACCGCCGCTGCTGTCGTACCGCTCGTGTTCTATGCAGGACCGTATATTGCTAGACTAATAGAAAATTCCTTGCTGGAGGTTGACCCAGGAGTCGTTGAAGCGGCTGAAGCAATGGGAGCAACACCCGGACAAATCATTCTCCGCTTCCTTATTCCAGAAGCGTTGAGCTCATTAGTTTTGGCGATTACGATTGCGACGATCGGACTCGTCGGTGCATCTGCCATGGCCGGGGCTGTTGGTGGCGGAGGTTTAGGGGATTTGGCCATTACATATGGATATCAACGTTTTGATACGGTGGTCATGCTTATTACAGTTGGGATTTTGGTCGTACTTGTACAAGGGCTACAAACATTTGGAAACATCACAGCAAAGTCAATCCGGAGAAGATAAGAGGAGGATTCATCATGAAAAAATTACTATCTATCGTACTATTAACACTTGTCGCTTTGCTTTCCGCGTGCTCCAGTGAGTCTGCGAGCAGTGAAGATGGAGAAGTGACCATTAAACTTGGGGTCAGTGGATCGGATGACCGCATTTGGAACTTTATAGCGGATAAGGCAAAGGAGGAAGGAATTAACATTGAAGTCGTCAGCTTTTCTGATTACGTACAACCAAACATTGCCTTGGCAGAAGGTGATTTGGATGCAAATGCCTTTCAAACCGTTTCTTATTTTGATGCATTTATTGAAGAACGCGGTTTAGATTTGACTCCGATCGCAACTACTGTCATTGCGCCGATGGGTCTTTATTCAGATAAGTACGCATCTGTAGACGAGATTCCAGAGGGCGGGAAAATTGCTGTACCAAATGAAGCCACTAATATGGGGCGGGCATTCTTGCTTTTGCAGGAGGCAGGGTTACTTACTTTGCCTGAGGACTTTGATGGAAACGGGTCTCTAGACAAAATTGTGGAGAATCCTAAGAATTTAGAGATCGTTCCAGTCGTTGCGGGCCAAACGCCACGCGTCATGCCGGATGTAGCAGCATCCATTATTAACAACGGAATTGCTGTGGATGCAGGATTAAGTCCAGTGGATGATACTATTTTCCGTGAAAGTGAGACGGCGACACCGTATATCAACATCATTGCGGTTCGAACAGAGGATAAAAACCGAGAAGAACTCCTAAAGATTGCAGAGCTATACCAAGAAGATGATGTGGCGCAATTTATTGAAGAAGAGTATGACGGCGCTATGATTCCTACGTTTGTTCCACTAAGTAATATTGGATGGTAGAAAAGGGGGATTTGTGATGACGGTAGTAGCGAGTGAATTAACAAAGTGGAGTCAAAAGATTACTGAAACAGTGGATGCGAATAAGGACTTGTATATCGCAACAAGTCATGACATCCATGACCACCCTGAAATCGGGAACGAGGAGCACTATGCATCTGGATTGCTGACAGAAATTCTTGAAAAGGAAAACTTTAGCGTAGAGAGGGCTGTTGCTGGGCATGAAACATCATTTCTAGCTAGAAAAACGTCGAGCAAGCCGGGTCCTGTTATTGGATTTTTAGCAGAATACGATGCGCTACCTAGTATTGGGCACGCGTGTGGTCATAATATTATCGGAACGCTTAGTGTAGCGGCGGCTATAGCGTTGAGCAAAGTAATAGAAGAAACGGGCGGGGAACTCGTTGTGTTTGGTACACCTGCTGAAGAAGGTGGACCTAACGGCAGTGCTAAGGGAAGTTTTGTGAAACACGGATTACTCGAAGGTGTCGATGCTTGTATGATGATCCATCCGAGCGGGAAAACCAGTTTGACAGGCTCTTCGTTAGCAGTGGATCCGTTAGATTTCGAGTTTATCGGAAAACCATCTCATGCAGCGGCGTCGCCACATGAAGGAATCAATGCACTTGATGCAGTCATTCAATTGTTTAACGGAATTAACGCACTTCGCCAACAGCTAACTGATGACGTGCGAATTCACGGGATTATCACTCATGGTGGAGACGCGCCTAATATTATCCCCGAATACGCAAAAGCTAGATTCTTCATCCGTGCGCAAACAAGAAGTGCATTAAACACCGTAACGCAAAAGGTGAAAGCAATAGCAGAAGGAGCGGCCCTTGCAACGGGAGCTGAGCTTAATGTGATTGCCTTTCAAAACGAAGTTGATAACCTGCTTATAAATAATGAATTTAATCAATTGTTTAAAGAAGTCATTGAGCAGTTCGGCGAGCTAGTACACGATGAAAAAACAGGGCTAGGCTCTACAGATGCAGGGAACATCAGTCAAGTGGTCCCTACGATCCACCCTTACATTAAAATTGGACCAGATGATCTCGTGGCACACACCGAAGATTTCAAAACAGCAGCACGCTCCCCACTAGGCGACGAAGCCTTACTAAAAGGAGCGAAAGCGCTAGCTGTAACAGGGTTGCGTCTACTCACAGACACGACCCTCCTAACTAACATCCAAGAGGAATTTGCTAAGAACGAATCTGAAAACTGACCCAGGAACTTGTGTCGTTACGGGAACTGGTACCACCCGATATATGTCACTTTTTGTCGATCAGAGTGTAACTAAGGTTATTGAAGTCTAACCATGAGATTCGACAAAATTCGGGGCGTACCAGTTCCGTGATTCTATCCACAGAAAATAAAAAGAAGAGGTGCGGCAACACCTCTTCGAAGATGAAAAAAGGCGATCACCCTCTAGGGAAAGGATGAAAGGCTAAATTCGCGATGTCCTGTCGCAAACGCCTTTATGACCCACGTTCTGTGGGCCCGGACGCACCTCATTTTCAGTAGTCAATTTTATCATGGGCAAGTGCGTTCGTCTACTACACAAAAGGAGACGATGACGAACAATGGGAACACTTCAATTTGCTTACTGGGTACCAAATGTCAGTGGAGGGCTTGTCGTATCCAAGCTTCCGCAAAGAACGGATTGGAATTATGAGGCTAACAAAAGATATGCGCTGATCGCGGAGAAGGCAGGGTATGATTACGCTTTGCTACAAACGCGTTTTTTTGCAAGCTATGGAGCGGAAAATCAACTCGAGGCGATCACACTTGCTTCTGCACTGGCGTCGATTACAAACAAATTAAAGCTCATTTCTGCGGTTCATCCGGGGCTATGGCATCCCGGTGTGTATGCGAAAATGCTAGCTACTCTTGATCAAATTAGTGGTGGGCGTGCGGCGGTAAACGTGGTCAGTGGCTGGTTTAAACAAGAGTTCACTGGATACGGAGAGCCTTGGTTGGAGCATGACGAAAGATATCGCCGTTCTGAGGAGTTTATTCAAGTACTGCGGTCAATGTGGTCACAGGAAGAGACGACCTTCAAAGGTGATTTTTACCGCATGAACGAAGCTCCACTGAAGCCAAAACCAGTGCAGGGTGGACAGCTACCGATCTTCCAAGGTGGAAATTCTGCGGCGGCTAAGCAAATGGCTGCTCGTGTTTCTGACTATTATTTTATGAACGGCAATACGCTCGAAGGGTTTAAGAAACAAATAGATGAGGTAAGGGAACTCGCTGCTAAAGAAGGTCGGAAGGTGAAATTTGCAGTCAATGGGTTTGCGATCATTCGCGATACGGAAAAGGAAGCCGTGCAGTTGCTACGAGATATTGTTGCTCACGCAGATGTAGACGCGGTGAAAGGCTTCCGTGATGCTGTCAAGCAAGCAGGTCAATCAACACAAAGCAAAGAAGGCATGTGGGCAAACTCGAGTTTTGAGGATCTTGTACAATATAATGACGGTTTTAAAACGGGTCTTATCGGTACTGCTGAACAGGTGGCAACCCGAATTATTGAGTTGAAGAAAATCGGCGTCGATCTTGTGTTAACGGGACACTTTCATTACGAAGAGGATTTACAACGATTTGGGGAAGAGGTCATTCCGCTCGTGAAGCAAAAAGAACTGAAATTACTAGAGAGTAGCGTGACTGTATGAAGCTAGTGGGTATCTCAGGTAGTTTGTCCTTGTCCAAACGATCAAAGACACTAACAGCGGTTGAGAAAGCAGTCGGTTTTGTAAGGAAAGACCCCGCTGTAGACGCTGAGATTATTAACCTCAGCGATTACGATGTACAGTTTTGCGACGGCAGAGATCCTTTCCTATATGAAGGAGACACAAAAACAGTCATAGATAAGATCGTGAGTGCAGACGCTTTTATTATCGGCACCCCGATTTATCGAGGATCTCTTACAGGAGCACTGAAAAACGTTTTTGACTTGATTCCAAATGATTCTTTGCGCGGGAAAGTAATCGGATTTGTCGCTACGGGAGGGACATACCACCATTACTTAGCGATCGAGCACCAGTTGAATCCAATCGCCAGCTACTTTAGGGCTCACGTCGTTCCGGGTGGCGTGTATGCACACAATGACCATTATGAGAGTGGGAGTTTGACAGACGAAGCTATTCTTCAGAGATTGAAAACTCTAGGAGAATCTGTCGTTTCCTTGCAGAGAAGGTTAAGTGGGGAAGCTATCGTGACAGCTTTTCCGGAGATTCCGAGGACATAGTTGAAGGTGGCATTCCTAATACAGGGAATGCCACCATTTTTTACATTTAACCGAGAATGGGCAGTATACTACCGAGTTTAGCGTTTAGTGAAGCAGCCCCTACCATATATATCCACGCACAAAACGTAGCGTAAAACAGCTTTTAAGGTATAATAAAGGGACTAGAGAACTCTTAGTAACTAGACCTTTTCGTCCGTAAACGTAATGGGAGGTGGAGTCGTGAACTCTACGCAACTGTGTCCAAAGTTTGAGGAAGCCTTTGAACTGTTAGGGAAACGCTGGGTTGGCGTCATTATTCGCGTATTAGAGAAAGGCCCAAGTAGATTCAATGTGATTGCAGAGCAGATCCCCCATATTAGTAAAAAGATGTTAACTGAACGTCTGAAGTATTTAGAGGAACAAGGGATGGTCGTCCGTGAAGTGTTTCCAGAGACGCCTGTCCGTATTGAATATCGATTGACTCAGAAAGGATCGGCGATTACTAGTGCCCTTGCTGAGGTGCAAAAATGGGCAGATGATTGGGTTCATGTTTAATGTGTAATGAAAGCGTTTCTAACCTAGATGTCGCGCGGATTATGCGATAGCTAGGTTATTTTCTTTTTTCGAATAAACCGAAAAAGTTATAAGAAAATCATTGACTTACTAAAAGTAACTAGGTATATTAAAGTGACAAACAGCAAAACATCACATCTTAGGAGGCACTTTCATCATGACAACATTAGCAGCAACAGGTTTATTAGTTATTCGTTTAGTAGTAGGTTTATCTTTTGCGGCACACGGAGCACAAAAGTTATTTGGCTGGTTTGGCGGGCACGGCTTGAAAGGTACTGGTGGATTTTTTGATTCAATTGGTATTAAACCAGGTTACGCGATGGCATTGATTGCTGGTCTCGGTGAGTTCATCGGAGGTATTCTCTTCGCAGTTGGATTACTAACACCGCTAGCAGGCATACTCATTGCGGCAACCATGGTCGTAGCGATTGCAAAAGTACACGGACAAAACGGGTTTTGGGCAACGCAAAACGGGTACGAAAACAATTTGATTTTACTTGTCGTTGCTCTAGGTGTTGCTTTAGTAGGTCCAGGTGCATTTGCACTTGACTCACTTCTATAAAAAAAGGGAGTGTAATTATGACTAAACATCTCAACTATGAGACATTTGTTGGCCACGTTCATCTAGTCGTTTCGAATTTGGAGAGATCAGTAGCGTTTTATCGTGATCTCATTGGACTGCGTGTTTATAAGGAGGAAGGTCAAAAAGCTTTCCTTACAACTGACAATGAGCACACGTTAATCGTATTAGAAGAGCTTGAAGGAGCAGTTCGAAAGCCGCGCAGGTCGACGGGTTTATATCACTTTGCTATTCTTGTTCCTAATCGTGTGAGCTTAGCGCTTTCTCTTCGTCACTTACTGGAGAAGAGCTACCCAGTAGAAGGTGCCTCTGATCATCTCTTTAGCGAGGCGATGTATCTGTCTGATCCTGATGGGAACGGAATTGAGATCTACAGTGATCGTCCTATGGATAAGTGGGAGCGCCAGTTGAACGGAGAGTTAAAGGCGCCATCTGATCCACTTGATATCGAAGGTTTGTTAGCGGAAGGGGAAGGACTTTCTTTCTCAGGACTTCCTAGCACCACACGCATCGGCCACGTCCACTTACACGTTGCAAACTTGACTGATGCAGAGCGATTTTACGTCGAAGGATTGGGATTGGACGTAATGATTCGTATGCAAGGTCATGCCTTGTTCGTGTCAACTGATGGGTATCATCATCATTTAGGATTAAACACGTGGGCTGGTGAAGGTGCTCCCCAGCCTCCGACTCATGCGGTAGGTCTTAAACAGTATTCGTTGCAATTTGCGGATCAATCTGAATTAGACGAAGTCGTTGCAAGGCTAAGGCAAATGGATGCTCCTTTGCAAGGTGGGGATGCGGCGGTCATTGCCACAGATCCATTTGGAAATAAAGTTGAACTGAAAATCTTATAGTTCTAAAAAAACCACTAGGTGCTCTAGTGGTTTTTTATATTGTAAAATTTGCACATAAGGAAACCTTATCTCTATCTATAGGAAAGCGGTCATTTTCTTATACCATGTCATTTTTTACAATGAAGATAAGATAAAACCGAGGGGGAGTAACGGATGAAGGATAGACAAGTGCAGAAGCAGTTTGGTAAACATGCGGAAAAATACGTGACAAGTGAACTTCATGCAAAGGGGGCCGATCTATATAAGCTCGTTTCGATTGCGGGATTAACAGGCAAAGAAGTTGTACTCGATATTGCGACAGGCGGAGGGCATGTTGCCAACGCTTTAGCGCCACAAGCAAAGTCGGTAGTTGCCTTAGATCTTACGACTAATATGTTGGAGGCTGCCAAAGGATTTCTTGAAGGAAACGGTCGCACGAATGTCACATTCGTTCAGGGGAATTCGGAAAGCTTGCCATTTGAATCAGGCACTTTTGATATTGTCACTTGCCGTATAGCTGCACACCACTTTCCAAATGTGAAAAACTTTGTCCAAGAAGCTTCTAGAGTGTTGAAGCAGGATGGTACTTTCCTATTCATCGATAACGTTGTCCCAGAATCGGTCGAGTTTGATCAGTTTTATAACGAGGTAGAAAAGCAAAGAGATCCAAGTCACTTCAGAGCTTGGAAGAAATCAGAGTGGATTGGAATGATGGAGGAAGTCGGATTTGAAATCCACGAATGGTATCGCTTTGAAAAAACGTTCAAATTTGATAATTGGTGCGAACGAATGGGTGTGGAAGAGGATGTTCAACAGGCAATTGCTGAGCAGCTTCTTTCCTCTTCTAGTGCACATTATGAGAAGTTCCGTATTCGAACTGATGAAGGGAAGGTCGTTTCCTTTCAGGGAGAATCTGTGCTTGTGAAGGCAAAGAAGATTAATCTGTAAGTTTGCTTCCGAACGGGGTTTGATGGACAAGAGCTAAGATCTGATTAGTAAAACCGGTAATTGATTGATAATAATTCGATACTTGATCTTTTGATTATCATTCTAGCCTTTTACTCCAAAAGAGTTTATTGCACGGAAGCGAGGAGATGAGATGGACTTTCACTCACGTACAAACCGGTATGCATATACGAATCGGCAAGCAAGTCAAGGTTGGAAAAATATTATTCAAGAGAAGGTACACCTAACAGGTTTACGAGGAGCAGATCTTGGGTGTGGAGGTGGCATTTATACACGTGCACTTATAGATTTAGGTGCAGCTCGCATGACAGGAGTGGACTTTTCCGAAGTGATGATTGAGACGGCAAAAAGCGACTCTAGCCAACTTCCGTCAATAGATTTTATACGGGGTAACGCCCTTCAATCGGGGCTCGCAACAGATGAAGTAGATTTTGTTTTAGAAAGAGCACTCATCCATCACATCGCGGTAGAAAATTTAGTACAGGTATTTGCGGAAGCTAAAAGAGTCTTGAAGACAAATGGAGTGTTCATCATTCAAGACCGCACACCTGAGGATATCTTGTTACCCGGGAGTCCTGAGCATATTCGTGGTTACTTTTTTGATCTGTTTCCGCGGCTTCTCGACGAGGAAATGAGTCGCAGACATTCCCATGGTACGGTGACGGAAGCATTGCAGAAAGCCGGTTTTAACAAAGTGGAGAAACTGGTCTTGTGGGAGGAGAGGAGGACCTATCCCACAGTGGATGAGCTGAGTGATGATCTAACCCGACGAGTCGGTCGCTCTATTTTGCATAAGCTGACTGACGAGGAATTGAAAGAGTTAGTTGCTTACGTAAAACAACAACTGAATAGCGCCGGAATACAGGAACAAATTAACGAAAAAGATCGTTGGACAATATGGTTCGCTTATATGCGGTAACGTGATAAAATATATAGAAAGATAGAACGAGGAGAGAAATAGATGAGTGAGCAAAGAGAAGTAGCGACGTTTGCTGGCGGCTGTTTTTGGTGCATGGTGCAGCCTTTTGATCAGTTGCCCGGCATACACAAAGTCGTGTCGGGTTATAGTGGAGGACACCTAGAAAATCCGACGTACGAAGATGTGAAAACAGGAACTTCTGGACATTATGAAGTAGTACAAATCACGTTCGACCCCGAGCTATTTCCATACGAAAAACTATTGGAGCTTTATTGGCCACAAATTGATCCGACTGATGAAGGGGGACAGTTTCACGATCGGGGCGACCAGTATCGTGCGGCTATCTTTTACCATACAAACAAGCAACAGCAATTGGCTGAGGCATCAAAAGCGGCGGTAGCATCAAGCGGGCGCTTCCGAAAACCGATTGTGACAGAGATTTTACCTGCAGCCACTTTTTATCCTGCAGAAGAATACCATCAAGATTTCTACAAAAAGGAATCCGAAGCCTATAAAGACGATCGCAAACAATCGGGTCGCGATGAGTTCATTCAAGAGCATTGGGAGTAACCGAATAAAGGAACAAATCAAAGTCTGAGCCGACAGATGGTTCGGGCTTTTTTTGCGACATCCTACCAGCGGGATTAGCGTGGGAAAAATTTGGAAGGGCAGTTCCGATAGTATAGTCTATAATGGATAGTAACGAGGGTGCATGGGAGGAGTTTTATGCAAAACGAGAAGATGGAGTCGATTAAAGAGTTCCTTTTGACAAATATGTCTCCCAGTGCAATTTATGTATTCGGATCCGTGGCGAAAGGTCATGCAAGAGAGGATAGCGACATCGACATTGCTGTTTTACTCGAGAAAGAAGAGGATGTGTACGATGTTTTTATGTTAGCGCAAAAATTAGCTTCGATACTCGATCAAGATGTAGATCTAGTCCAACTCAAGACAGCATCTACTGTTTTTCAAGTGCAAATCATTTCCGAGGGTCAAGTCTTGTACTGCGCTGACGACATAGAACGAGTGCGCTTTGAAGCATTAGTCTATAAAATGTATGCTCGGCTTAACGAGGAACGGCAAGTTATCTTTGATCACATTCGGGAAAGTGGGTCAGTTTATGATTAGCGATGTTGTTTTGAACAAGATAAGTGTTATTGAACGGTGTGTAAAAAGAATTCATGAGGAATATGATAACAACCCTGATCATCTAAATGACTATACGAAACAGGATTCCATTGTACTGAACATTTTGCGGGCTTGTGAAGCCAGTATTGATTTAAGCATGCATCTCGTTGCAGTAAAAAAGTTGGGTGTACCACAAACGAGTCGAAAAGCATTTGATATCCTTTTTGAAAACAACATCATTTCTAAAGAAACTACGGAAAGAATGAAGGCTATGGTAGGATTTAGAAACATCGCTGTACGTGACTACCAAACGTTGAATATGGTCGTTGTAAGGAAAATTGTGGAGGAGCACTTGGTGGAACTAAAACGTTATACGGTAGAGATTCAGTCGCACACTTGATTATTCTCATACCATAAGTTCTATTATTTCCAAGCCTATTTCCCTTCTAAACAAACGTTTGATTAAATACCAGAACACTAGATAAAAGAACGGGTGCCTAGTACAAAGTAGTCGTTGTCTAATCATGTGTAACCACTTGGCAGGAGCGTCAGGATAAAATAGTAGAGTCGTTAGCGTTACGTTCGCTAGAGCAGGAAACGAAAATTCGTCACCTTCGTCGTGCTTAATGTAGTTCAATGCACCATTTGCGGATAACCTACATTACGTAACCTCCTAAAGAATCTGCAAAGAATGTCCTCGCTCATGTCAAACCTCACCAATGATCGATCACGAAATTTGAGTAGCTTCAGAACATTTTCCAGTGTAACGGCTCCTTATTGATAATAGCAGGCGGTGACATATGCATATTGCAGCAGTAGAGGTTCTTGAAATACTGCGACGAGCGTAGATGAACGGTGCAAGAATTTAGTGTAAAGGAGGCATGATAGCAATGACAATTGACGGTCGGTATCGAAAAAATGTGCAAGCAGGTTTAGAAGTAGATATTGTTTTAAAGAAGGATCAACGGACAGGCAAAACTACTCATGGTGTGGTGAAAGATCTTCTGACAAATTCCTCTTATCATCCACATGGGATCAAGGTGCGTTTGCAGGATGGGCAAGTAGGCAGAATTGCAAAATCAGGACAATAAATAACAACATGAGGAGTTTAGCGAGATTCTGTTTTTTTCATCCAAAAAAAGCTATGCCGCTCATTTCATGAATGATGTTCGGCATAGCCCCATTGCTGATCATTATGATACAATCCTTATTCTCCCCGTAAAACAGGTAACGTACAGCAGCGAAATGACCCTCCAGACTTAATGATCTCCGTAATATCGACTTCAAGCACTTCGTAACCTCTATTGCGTAGCTGCTCGTTTACATGTTGATTTACTGGCAAGCTAAAGATCTTCTTGTCTCCAATTGAAAGGACATTCGTTCCGAGTGTAAACTGTTCTTCCTCTGTCACCGTGATCAGATCATATCTGGAACCTAAAATATCTCTTTCCTTTTTACTCATTGCATCAGGGTAGATGAGTGCTTCTGTTGGTGAGATTACATTGAATACACAATCAAGATGTAAGTATTTTTCTGTGAATGGGACCGCAACCACTTCATGCTCTGTTAGCAAGCTTTGAATGTGCCCAATCGCCCCTTGATTCGTGCGGTTGCTTACACCGATATAGATTGTGTCGCGGTCGATGATGACATCACCGCCTTCGATGTGGTCGCCTCCAAGGTGGTAATAAGAGATCTTTTCGTCTTCCAACCATTCTCTAACTATGTTTTCTTCGCCGTGTCTAACTTTGGCTGCCATTTCTGCAACAAAGATCGTTTGGCCAAGTGTAAAGCCGATATCGCGAGTGAAGACCTGTTCTGGGTATCTTTCGAGTGATGGAAGTAGGACGACATCGACATTGTGCTTTTTTAACGTTTTCACAAACTGTTGATGTTGTTCCATCGCCAGTTCAATGTGAATGCCTTCATCCTTAAATTTCTTCTGAGTTTCATTAATTTCTTCACGAATATGCATGTATTGCGGTTCGCACAAAACGACTTGTTTCAGTACGTCGTATTCGCTAGCGCAAAAAGTCTTCTTGTTTTGATTAGATGTGGATGACATCATAAATCCTCCTTGTGGAAAGGCGTAGGTTCAAAGGATCAAATCTCAGTGCCATAGGATAGAATCTCTAGTACAAAGGATCAAATCCGAATATTAAAGACAAATCGTTCTAAGTAAATCCATCTTTATCAGAGTGCTCATTCGTTCGTGTTTGCATACACGAAACTTGCATGCCAAAACAAAGTAGGCACATACGGTTTTATTACTTTTTCACGTTAATGTAAACGCTTTCATAAATGATACTCTTATCATATTATATGTTTAGAGATTACTATTTTCGAGGGAGGTTCATTTCATGAGTCAGCATAGGCGGTTTGAAACACAAGCCATTCATGGTGGGTACAATTCAAATGAACAGATGGGGAGTCTTGTTCCACCTCTTTTTCAAACCTCGACGTTTACCTTTCCAACTGCCGAAGAGGGGGAGAGGCGTTTTGCAGGGGAATCTGACGGCTATGTATACACAAGGCTAGGAAATCCGACAGTAAAAGTGTTGGAGGAGAAAATAGCGTTTTTGGAACAAGGTGAGGGTGCACTTGCCTTTGCTTCAGGAATGGCGGCTGTCTCAGCGACACTTTTTCATCTAACGAAGACGGGAGACCATATTTTGTGCTCGGAAGGCGTGTATGGTTGTACGTTTGGTTTGCTTCAATTAATGAAAGAGAAGCATCATATAGCGCATGATCTTATGCCTCTTGACAACGAAGACTCGATGAGGGCAGCTATTCAGGAGAATACGACGTGCATATATATTGAGACGCCGATTAATCCAACGATGAAACTCGTGGACTTGCCTATGATCGTCCGCGTCGCTAAGGAGAGAAACATTCCTGTCGTTGTGGACAACACGTTTTGTTCTCCCTATTTGCAACAGCCGCTCACGCTCGGGTGTGATTTTGTAGTGCACAGTGCCACGAAATATATCGGTGGGCACGGAGATGTGATTGCCGGTCTTGTGGTGGGTCGTAGTAAGGAAGCGATGCAGGAGATGGCCATGACAACGATGAAGGATATCGGTGGAGTGTTAAGTCCCTTTGACGCATGGTTGTTGCTGCGTGGTCTTAAAACATTGCCGATTCGGTTAGATCGCCATTGTGATAATGCGGAGAAGGTAGCGACAGAATTGAAAAAGCATCCGAATGTCAAAAGAATTTACTATCCTGGCGATCCGGAGTTCCCGCAATACGAACTAGCACAAAAGCAAATGAGGAAACCTGGCGGACTAATAAGTTTTGAAATTGATGGGACGAAGGAAGATGCCCAGCAGCTACTAAATCGGTTACGTCTTCTAAAAATCGCAGTTAGTCTAGGAGACGCTGAGACGTTGATTCAACATCCGGCAACCATGACGCATGCGGTTGTGCCAGAAAAGCAACGCAAAAAGATGGGAATTTCAGATACATTAATTCGCTTATCAGTTGGTCTGGAAGCTTGGGAAGATATATGGACGGATTTAGAGCAGGCATTGGGAGCGGGTAAGCTTTCACCCACAGAGCCCGATCGACTACAAATATGACATGTCAAAAGTGCTTTATTAATGAAATCTCATTACACAGTAGCTGTATGATGCGACATAGTGCAAATCATGGAAGTATGAAACCGCTCCGGAAATACACTTCGCTTTCCGCGGGCTCCGCGCTGAGCCTCCTCGTTCGCAAAGTACGCTCTCTGCGGGGTCTCATCGTCTCCGCTATTCCGCTGGAGTCTACGTGTATTTCCTCCGCTAGTTTTGAACTTACATCGCACGAAGAAAATGGTGATTGCACTTTAAGACTCACCAGTACTGAACTTACAACTTAATAAGGGAAGTTTTGACTCGCCATTTGTTCGTTGATTGGAGCGGAAGGCGGCGACTCCTGCGGGATCAGCGGGACAGGTGAGACCCCACAAGAGCGCAGCGATGAGGAGGCTCACCGCCCGCCCCGCGGAAAGCGTCCGCCTGGAGCGGAAATCAACACAGCATTACGTCGCATCATGAGATTACTGTACAGTAAGAACAACAAAGGATACGAAAAGATCCTTTCAAAAAGAGTCCTTTCATCGTTGAAGGGGCTCTTTTTGTTGGGCGGATACCTTAATTAGAACTTTTTTTGTCATATTTGATCTAACTGTTATATAATATGTATAACAGTTAGATCACCTTTCAGGGAAAGGAGTCGCATAATGATCATTAGGCTTGATTTGCAATCCGAAGTGCCGATTTATACACAGCTAAAACATACCATCATCGAAGGAATTGCCGCGAAAGAATTGGCACCGGGTGAAGCGCTTCCATCCGTTCGAGCGATGGCAGCCGATTTGGGCGTCAATATGCATACGGTGAACAAAGCCTACCAAGCCTTGAAACAGGACGGATTTATTCACATTCACAGGCAAAAAGGGGTCGTCGTCAACCCGGATGGAATGCCACCGAATGATGACGTGTTTGTGGAAAGGGTCCAAAGTGATTTGCGCCCCTTAGTGACAGAGGCCGTATGCCGAGGGATGTCTTCGGAACAGTTTTTGCAGTTTTGTAGTGAGCTGTTTGCAGAATTCAAAGAGTAAGAATAGGAGGGTTTAGTATGGCGATAATGATGCTTTTCATTACATTTGTTCCCGTGGTATTGATTTCGGTGTTTATTCCGTATTTGACACGACGGACAGAAAGCTTTGGTGTGTCTATTCCTGAAGATATTTATGAGTCTGAGGAACTCGTTCGTATGAGGAAAAGTTATGCCTTTCAATGTAGCTGGCTCGGCGTGGTTGCCATCGCGACCAGTACTGCGATGATGGCTACATTAAATGAACCATGGGCGAGTATTAGTTTTAGCATTTTCCTGCTGTTGTTTCTTGTGATTTCGTTCTTCCTTTATTTGAAATTTCATTTTCTAATGAAAGCATTGAAACAAGATAGAAATTGGAAGGAAGCGAGATCTGAAACACTTGCGATCGACACATCGTTTCGCAGGAAGAAGGTGGCTTATTCTAATTGGTGGTTCGTCATTCATGGACTCGCCATTGTCGGTACCGTAATCATGACATTTGCCTTTTACGATCGCATACCAAATAGAATTCCAACAAATTTTGATTTCGAAGGCAACGTGACAGGATGGACAGATAAGTCTACGCGGGCTTTGCTTATGCTCCCATCCCTGCAAGTATTTATGACAGGCTTATTTATTTTTATTAACACGATTATTTCTCGGTCAAAACAGCAAATTGACGCAGCAAATCCAGAGGCGTCCGTCCAAAGAAATATCGTGTTTCGTCGTAGATGGTCGGCGTTTTCGATCGTAATGGGGGCTGTGATCATCGTGCAGTTTTTTGCCTCTCAGCTATCTTATATCATCAATTTAGGTCCGACTTTTCTTTTGGTAGTGAACATAGTGGGAATTGGTGCCATTCTAGTTGGTTGTATCGTTCTTTCCTTTACGACTGGGCAAGGTGGTAGTCGGGTGAAAACGGTACTGGGAAAACAAGATAAAGTGATTAATCGCGACGATGACCGTCATTGGAAATTGGGTCAATTTTACTTTAATCCAGATGACCCAGCGATATGGATTGAAAAGCGCTTTGGCGTTGGGTGGACGATTAATTTCGCTCGGCCACTAGGGTGGGGAAGCTTACTAGCTATTCTTGGTTTGGCGTTATTATTGCCGATATTATTTTCTTAGACAGCACGATGCGGTCTTTAAGTAGACAAGTGTATGAAGACAAACGTTCATCAGAGGAATATATCCGCGGTCAGGGGCATATATCCGCGGTCAGGGGAATATATCCGCGGTCAAGGCCAGATATCCGCGGTCAGGGGAATATATCCGCGGTCAGGAGAATATATCCGCGATCAGAGGAATATATCCGCGGTCGGGGGCATATATCCGCGGTCAAGGGCAGATATCCGCGATCAGAGGAATATATCCGCGGTCGGGGGCATATATCCGCGGTCGGGGGCATATATCCGCGGTCGGGGGCATATATCCGCGGTCAAGGGCAGATATCCGCGATCAGAGGAATATATCCGCGGTCGGGGGAATATATCCGCGGTCGGGGGCATATATCCGCGGTCGGGGGCATATATCCGCGGTCAGGGGCAGATATCCGCGATCAGAGGAATATATCCGCGGTTGTAGCCTGCTGACCCTCTCCAAAACCTATCTCAACGTCTGCTGCGTTTCAAGCAGATGGCGCAAATGCTCCTTCAGATGCTGCATATGCTTGGATTGGTCTCCACTTTGCTCTTGTACTTGTTGAGCGTCATGAATGTGCTGGCGAGCAAGCTGTAGCATTTGTTCGGAGTCTTCAAAGTCTTTTGGACCTCTACTTGCTTGAGCCTCGGCTAAGGCCTCTTCGGCTTTGTTCAAGGATTGTTGGGCTTGTTGAAAGGGATCTAGAGTAGACATCTTACGCAACCTCTCCTATCAAAAAATTTTTGTAGGATTAACTTGTGTTATAAGGAACAGAATCATGCAGTTGTCCAACTTTTAGTGGTACAAGCATGCCCCCAAGCATAGGATTTTGTGATAGGTCTGTTCGTGAAAATATGTTTGGGGGCGTTGTGAATTTGAGTGCACTTTTTAGCTATTTTCTACTAGGTATTTCGCTAGCCGCTCCTGTGGGGCCGGTGAATGCAGCCCAATTGGACAAGGGAGTCAAATTCGGCTTTCTTCACGCATGGTTGTTTGGCATTGGCGCCTTTCTTGCTGATGTTCTGTATATGTTTCTCGTGTATTTAGGGGTCGTGCACTTTTTGGAAACCCCGTTTATGAAAACTTTCCTTTGGTCTTTTGGTTGCTTTGTACTCGTTTATTCTGGGGTAGAAAACTTTCTGAAAGCAGGGGACGTTCAGATTAAAAAAAGCCGGAAAGCAGAATCGAAAACTAGGACTTTTCTGTCTGGGTTCTCCATATCGGTATCTAATCCACTTACCATTTTATTTTGGCTAGGTATTTACGGTTCAGTGCTGGCGAAAACAGCATCATCCTTTGGTTTTGAGCAGCTATTGATTTATAGTGCAGCGATATGTATCGGAATACTGGCATGGGATTTTACAATGTCTATCATTTCAAGTAGTGCACGGAAGTACTTAAACTCAAGAGCGCTCTCTTTTATTTCTATTATTTCCTCTTTGTTTATGATTGGATTTGGAATTTACTTTGGGATTGAAGCTGCTAAATTAATTTTCACCCCTTAGAAAAGGAGTAGGGATTCGACCCTACTCCTTCTGTGTTGCCCCCTCTTCTTGGTGCTTCCACACCGAGCGCATTTTCAGTATGACCAATCCAATCACTAAAATAAACGCTAAGCTCACAAAGAAGCCTGCTCTACTTGATGAATCGACTAATGTTCCACTAGCAGCGACGAGTAGCAAAACAACTCCGAACCAACGCTTTCCTTGATCCCAGCCGGTCAGTTTTAATAACCGCCCCGAAGATAAAAGGATAAGCAACCAGTTGTACAGTAACATGAGACCCGCAGCAGTCGTGATATACCCATACACTTTTTCCGGCATCAACAACGATAAGACAATAGATATGATGACACCAACCGTCGTCAAACCTAGTGAAGGGAGAGCAATTTTGTCCTTCCACTTTTTAGAAAAAAAAGACGGTGCATCTCCCTCCTCCGCTAACGTGACTAAAATATTTGTCGTGGCAAATAAAGAGGCGACCATAGTTGAAAATCCGGCAATAATCATGGCCCCTGTAAACACATGGGGGAAGAAAGGAAGATCAAAGCCTCCTAAAGCAGTGATAAACGGACTTTCCTTCTGGTTGAAGGTATCCCAAGAGACTAATACCAAAGCCAATCCTAGTGAAGCCACGTAAATAACACCGAGCAAAAGAAGCATAATCTTACCCGATTTCGGTGCATCTTCTTTGTTTTTTAACTGCATCGACATGAGTCCCATAATTTCAATTCCACCGAAAGCGTAAAAAGCAAAGATGAGAGCGGACCAAAGTCCAGTCGCTCCTTCCGGGAAAAACTCACCGATACTAGTTGGAATTTGGGGATCAGCAGGTTTATTCAATACTCCAGACAGAGCAATAATGGCAATGATAATAAACATAAGAATGGCCGCCACTTTAATCACAGCAAATAAATCCTCTAACTTCTCAAAACCTTTTGTTCCAATCATCATAACTAGGATACCGAGAATCGCGTAAATAGAGGCAAACACCCACAACGGTGTGTTTTGAAACCAAAATCGCGAGAAAATGGACAAAGCGGTCAGTTGGCTACCGACGATAAGCATTTCTGATAACCAGTACACCCATCCACTCCCAAAGCCTACTGATCTTCCAAATGCCTGCTTTGCATAAGTTCGAAAAGAGCCTTTCTCGGGGTGATCAGCTGTCATTTTAGCTAATGAATTAAACACAATATAATTTCCGATTGCTGCTAAAGTGAAAGCAATGATAACAGAAGGCCCAGTCATTTTAATAGCAATACTAGAACCAAGAAAATAACCAGTCCCAATAATACAACCGACCCCAATTAATGATAATTGCCACCATTGTAAATTACCTTCTGATTGGTCTCCCTTTTGCACGATACTAAACCCCTTCCTTGCACAGTGGTCTTATTATGAGATGTGCGCTGGGGGTTTATGTATAATCAACTCAACGTTCACGGCTTCGCTATAAATTCATCAAGAAAATTTGCTACTCCGCTGTAAGCCGTGATGTTGTTTTGTAATTTTACAAAGAAATGGCCCTCGTCTTCAAAGCGGATATATTGAACTGGATGGTTTCTAGCTTGTAATTCGTGAACGATTTGTTCGGTTTCTTCTATAGGCACACGTGGATCATTGGCGCCGTGAAGAACCATTAATGGACAAGTGATTTGGTCTGTACGGTGAAGTGGATCAATTTTATCAAAAAAATCACCGTCGCTTTCGATGCTGCCGTACTCCGCCTCTCGTAGCTTCCGTCGCCATACACTAGTATTTTGTAAGAAGGTTTTAAAGCTCGATATGCCGACAATATCGATTGCCGCTGCCCAGAGATCGGGATAGTGTGTAATCGCTGCAAGGACGACAAAGCCACCATAGCTTCGACCCATAATTGCGATTTGATCTGGATCCGCTTGACCGCTAGTTTTCAGCCACTCGACCAAATAAGTTAGATCTTTGACGGAATCCATCCGTTTCCGTACATCGTCTAGGTGTGTATAGGTTTTGCCGTATCCGGTACTTCCGCGAACATTCGGCGTGCAAACGGCATAGCCACGATTGAGAAAATACTGCAGAAATGGATTGTATACTGATCGTATTTGGCTTTCGGGGCCCCCGTGAACAAAGACAACGACAGGGAGTTTGCCCGTTACGTGTTTTGGTTTGTAATAAAATGCGGGTACCTCTAACCCGTCAAAGGATGTAAATTTGATCAGCTCTGGTTCGATAAGGTGATCGTCTACTGCAGGTGATTGTGATACGTACGTCACCCGGTGCGCCTGTTTTGTTTCTAGGTTCAGTTCCCATATGTCAGAGGGATGAGTGGCACCATTTAAAACGTAGGCCAATCGGATATCATCGGGTGAAAAGGTAAGTTCGGTAGTAACTCCGCTCGGCATGTCCCAAGTATCTAACGAGCCAGTTTCAAGATCGTGCAACACTCCTTTAGAAATGCCACCTTCATTCACCGAGTAGGCTAGGTGGCTCTTACCGTGGTTCATCGTTAATTCTTCAATATCCCAATCGCGTGCATCTACGTAAGTGATGTTGTGGGTGGAGAGATCCAGCAAAGCGAGTCCACTGTATTCACGGTCTTTGTTCGTGAGCAAATAAAGCGCGTCCCCAGACTCAGTAAAATAAGGAGTATGGAAATGTGCTTCGCCGTCATGAGTTGTTAGCCAGACAACGTCCCCAGATTGAAGATGTAGTAATCCGAGGTCATTGTCGAGGTTGGAATTCGTCTTCTGAATTAAGAGCTTCGTCCCGTCTGGAGCCCATTTGACAACACCATATATCCCGTCCTCAGTAAATACTTGGCGAATTTCGCGTGTCTCTACATTTTGAATGTAAAGATCAAAGAAAGCAGGGTGGCGACGGTTGCTAGACCAAGCAATCCACTTTCCATCCGGTGAGCTACCGCCGTAATGATGGATATGATCCAATGAGTCGGTTAATGGAGTCAACCCCCCGTCATCACCTAGTAAAAAGAGCTGCTGACGTTCGTTTACTCCAACATCCATACCGATAATTTTTTGAGATGTTTGGCCGATGTAGTCAACAAATATAATTCGCTCCTCAGTAAAGGAGGTTTGCGAAGGCCACTCGTTTCCCTTCTGAAGTTCCCAAACTTGGGGGAGACCTGTGTAATCAGTTAGAAAGCTAAGACTCCCTTCATTTGGATGGTACGCTGGGTTTTTAGCGGTACGAACGTGTAAAAAGGGTTTTATATCAATCGTCTGCATTCCATATCTCTCCTTTACGTTGTAGGTTAGTGCATCATGCCTTTCGCATCTACTTTCCATTCAGCAATGATCTTTCCATGTTGGTGCACTAGGTAACGATCAAATTGATTTGCGACCGTGCATGCATGGTTGGGAATAATTTGCACTTTGTCATTGAGACGTAAGGACGTAACTTCTTTCCAAGGTGACACGCCATGCTCCTCGGACAGTCTTTCAATCAGGAGTTCAGGGTGACCGATGATATGTCCAAAACCTTGAACTGTTTCATTTCCATGAGCCCCTTTGTCTAAACAGAGCGCTTTGCTACCCGTATCGAATACAATTCTTTTTCCATGATATACCCCTACGACAGATGCAAGAACACTCAGCGCGCAACGATCTAGGTTTGTAACGCCGAGCCCAGCTTGAATGGCATCAAAAAAGACCGCATTTCCTGGGCGAATTTCGTTGATGCCTTCCACTTTTCCGGCTGTTTGATAAGTTGGAGTGGAACCGACGCTTCGAACGGGGATCGGGATGCCAATCCGCTCACATGCAAAGGCACTCTCTGCAACGGCTTGCCCCTCATACAAGCCAATTTTTTCAACTTCCTCTAACGACCGTGCTGCGTAGGAATGCCCCGCATGTGTAAAGATACCGTCAAGCTTTAGAGCTGGGAAACCTTGTATCGCTTTTGCTAGTTCGAGAACTTCTTTTCCGGGTTCGACTCCACACCGGTGTAATCCAGAGTTCACCTTCATCCAAACTTTTAGCGTGAAAGGTTCGTGTTCGAAGCATTCTTGCAAATAACGGAGCTGTTCTATGCTATCAACAGCCACCTTTAAGTCGACAGGCCTCTTTACTAGTGCGGCGACACGCTGGATCTTCACTTTGCTAGAGATGGGGTAGGCGATGAGGATATTGCGGATTCCTGCAGCCGCCATGACTTCTGCTTCAGCTACTTTAGCGGTTGTAATGCCGATAGCACCTAACTCTAGCTGCATTTTGGCAATGTTGATAGACTTGTGAGTTTTTACATGTGGACGTAATTGGAGCCCATGTTCCTTGGCGAAAACAGCCATTTCTTGTACGTTTTCCGTTAATTTATCGATGTCTAGTAATAAAGAGGGCGTATCCAAATCTTGAATCGAATTCCCGATCTTTGTCATAGATTGACCTCCTTTACGATAAGTCCATTACTAAATAGTTCGATGCACTAAACAGATTTCCTTTAGTTTTTTTGCAGGTAAAAGCAGCTGTATAAATAGTGCTGTGGTGTGTGTCGTCATAGGTTCCATAGACGATATGACGTTTGCTATGTTTCTAGAGTATTTGTCACAAGTCATGCTCATGCTATTCATTGAACTGTTCATTCTATCTTGACAATAGGCAAGGTTGTCGGCGATAATGATTATCAGTATCGCGGGGTCATCAATTGCTTTATCACGAGTACATAATTTATCTAGAAAGAAGGCGACATCATGAAGAGATCATTACTTCTATTCATCTCTTTGTTTGTAGTCATGGTAGTGCTAGCGGCGTGCCAAGGTGGGACAAACAGTGACGGAGAGGTAACGGAGTCCGATAACGAAGGAAATACAGAAGAAACCACAAAAGTAGTAGAGGATGCGATGGGAGAGACAGAAATCCCTGTCAATCCAAAGCGCATCGTATCACAGTACTACTTAGGTCATTTGCTAACGTTAGGCATTACTCCAGTAGGCACGTTGCAATCGGAATTGGATTCTCCTTTCCTTCAAGACAAAATTGAAGGAATCGATAGTATAGGAACAGGTACTGTATCCATTGAAACAGTCATTGCCCTCGAGCCAGATTTGATTATCGCAGCGGATCCTGAATCCTATGAGCAACTATCTAAAATTGCTCCAACCGTTTATATTGAGTACGGGAAAAATAATGCAATCGAAGAACTAGCCATGCTAGGTGAAATACTCGGCAAAGAGGAAGAAGCAGCACAGTGGACTGCTCAGTTTGAAGAAAAAGCAGCAAATGCAAAAGAACAATTGGCAGGAGTAGTTGCAGAAGGTGAAACCGTTACAGTGTTCGAAATTTGGGCCAACAACCTGTACGTATACGGAAACAAATGGGGGCGCGGCGGTTACAACTTATACAACGTCTTGGACTTCACACCACCAGATTTTGTGAAGGAGAACTTAATCGACAATCAACCGTATGCTGAAATCTCATTAGAAACGTTACCGGAAATTGCGGGCGATCACATTTTCCTATCGGTGTACGAGGCTGACGGTGGCGATCAACGCGCCGAAGAAATTAAGCAAACAAACATTTGGAAATCGCTAGAGGCTGTGCAAAACAATCAAGTATACGAAGTAAACTTGGATGACTTTTTTAACTTCGATCCAATTTCGTTAGATAAGCAACTCGATATTCAAGTGGACTTGATGTTGTCGCAAAATCAATAAAGGTAGAAGCGCTGAACTTTGCATAGAGCAGAGTTCAGCGCTTTTTTGTAGTCCATACGTATTTAGTAATAACCATAACGAAAAAAACCGAACTTTATGCTTTATAAAGTTCGGTTCTTTTTTTATCCAGTTGTAAAAATTCAATGGTTTCTCTATCCGAGGTAGCAGGGAGATGGAAATTTTGTTTGTAGTGTTCTGGTCCTTTTCCGGAAATAAATACCCAGTCCCCGTCTTCGACTACTCCCCACACGTATTGAATGGCAAGGGTACGATCCATAATAACCGTTCCGTTGCTGCCTCCGAAGGTCTTCTGTAGGTCGTGTAGCTGGTGTTCCATTTCTTCTAGAGGAACACCGTTTGTATCATCAAGAGTCAAAATGAATTGGTGGCTCGCGTGGGAAGAGATCTTGATCATTTCTTGTCTCTTTGATGGATCACCGTTTCCTCGGAATCCAAAAATATGAAAAATGCGCTTTGCCTTTGCGTTCTGGATCGCTTTTAGGCAGTGTAAAACCGCGTCAGGCGTATGGGCATAATCTACTATAAATTGTGCTCCTTTTGGATGATCGTAAAGCTCAAATCTGCCGGGTACACCGGGAAATGACTGTAAGCTTTTTTTAATTTGCTGTGGGGCAATGCCCATGACATATGCTGTTAGAAACGTTAGAGAAGCGTTCCAAGCATTATGCAAGCCGTAAAGAGGAAGATTCACAGGAAAGTTTTGTTCTTGATACTGTAGGGTGAACACGCAAGGATGATCTGATACTAACTCCCCTAATATAAAGTCGTCTGTTTCATCGATACCAACGGAGAGAACCGTTTTCTTTTGAGTAAGTAAATGGTCAATCATTCGATTTGACCACTCGTTATTGTATCTACTTACAAATGCTTTACCACTTGACTTTAATTGGTCAAATAGCTTTGTCTTCGTGATGAAGTAGTCATAAAGAGAGTGATGATAATTGAGATGATCATGGCTCAAGTTGGTAAAGAGCGCATAATCAAACTGAATTCCTTCCACACGATGCTGCTCTAAGCCGTGGGAAGACACTTCAAGGATGACTACAGGATCTTGGCTTTCGTGTAGGAGTTTATGTAATGTTAGCGCATCGGGAGTCGTATTTTCCGAAGGGACTTCTTGACCGTTCACATAATGGGAAACAGTCCCTATGAGGGAACAACGAATACCTGCCTGCTCTAAAATGTGACGTAGCAAGTAACAGGTTGTCGTTTTTCCGTTTGTCCCTGTAATGCCAATGATTGTTTTTCTCGTAGCAGGGTTCCCATAAAAAGAACTTGCTAGTTGTGCCAAAGCTATACGGCTGTTTTCTACCTTGAAATAGGGGACTGAAAGTGGATGTGACAAAGCTGTCTCTCCAATGATAACGGAGGCTCCTGCTTTTACGGCATCATCTATATAGTGATGCCCGTCTGATTCAGTACCATTAATGGCTACAAATAGATTTCCTTTATCAATTTTTCTGGAGTCGAAATGCAGTCCAGTCACTTGAATATTGGGAATGATTTCAGATGAATCTAGGTGAATTGAGTTCAATAATGATGATAAGTTCATGATGGGCTCCTTCAAAGGTAATGGCCAAGAGCTTGTTGATGGAAGGCAAAAGGTCAGATCTTCACTATATTAAAGAATATCATAACGTTATTAGGGGAATGACGGCAAGGGTAGGACTTCTTATTTTTTTAGTTTGTCCATAGAATAGACATATTTAAAAGGGATTCCAGTGAAAGGAAAACGTAAATGTGTACGCACTTCACATACTCTCACTGATCAACAAAAGCAGATGGGAGTGTTACATCGCTACTTTTTAACACTCCCATGCTCATTCAGTTACACTAACTCCTTATCCAAAAACGCATAAGAGTCTGCCCACTCTTCAATGAGCTTTGAAGTCGGTTTGCCGAGTCCGTGACCAGCTTTTGCTTCAAGACGAAGAATGACCGTTGAGTCCTTATCTGCTTTTTCCAACAAAGTGGCCACAAACTTTTTCGCGTGAGCGGGAACGACCCGGTCGTCACTTTCAGCTGTTGCGATTAAGATGGGCGGATATTTTTGTCCTTCCTTTACGTTATGAAGAGGCGAATACGCATATAAGAACGGGAAGTGCTCCGCGTTTTCCGCATTACCGTACTCTGGAATCCAGTAGCGACCGATCGTGAATTTATGGTAGCGGAGCATGTCGATAACGGGCACTCGACACACGACTGCTCCAAATAAATCGGGTCGTTGCACCATGCAGGTTGCAACGAGCAGTCCACCATTCGATCCACCCATAATAGAGAGCTTACCTTTGCGCGTGCAGTTGTTCGCGATCAGCCACTCTCCAGCCGAAATAAAGTCGTCGAATACGTTTTGCTTGTTTTCTAACATACCGCCCTTATGCCATTCTTCTCCGTATTCGGATCCACCACGCATGTTGGCGACGGCATAGATGCCACCCTTTTCGAGCCAGCGCAATACAGCCGGATTAAACGAAGGGGTCACACTAATGTTAAAGCCACCGTACCCGTACAAAATCGTCGGGTTTTCTCCGTTGTATTCAAGCCCCTTTTTGTGCGTAATGAACATCGGGACCTGTGTGCCATCTTTTGATGTGAAGAAAATTTGCTTCGTTTCGAAGTTATCCGTGTCCAGAGGTAAGTCTGATTGGGCAAAGACATTGAGTGAGTCCTCGGTAAAATCGTAGCGGTACACGACGGTCGGGCTTAAAAACGATGTCATACCAAAATAGCTTTCCGCACCATCAGTCTTTCCAGTTAGCTCTGTTAATGAACCGAGCATAGGGATGTCGATTTGCTTATCGAACTCACCGCTCTTTCTAAAGAGGTGGATTTGATGATGCGCGTCATGCAAAAGAGCAACCATAAATTGACCGTTTACGTACTTCACTGCTTGCATCGCATCTTCTTGTTCGGGGACGATTTCTTGCCACTGTACACGTTCAGGTTGGTCGATATCAATGGCAATGATCCGGCCACGAGGTGCATGCAAATTTGTTTTGAAATAAAAAAGTGAACCTTCATTTGTAATATATGAATACTCTGCGTCCGCATCATCCAATAGACGGACAAAGCTTTCAGTGGAATGGATAGGTCTAATGTAGAAGCGGTTTTCAGCAGCCGTTCCTTGATTGACATGTAGCGCGATGTACTGTTTGTCGTCGGTTACGATTGGTGAAAACATGAGCTCTTTATCTTCTGGGTGTTCATAAACGAGTTGGTCTGCAGTTTGTGAAGTACCGAGCGCATGAAAATACACTTTGTTGTAGTTACTCTCGTCGCCCTTACTCACAGTTCCTGGTTCTGGGAAACGGCTATAAAAGAAACCAGAGTGATCCGGCGTCCAAGCAACGGCAGTAAATTTGACGTGCTGGATATGATCCTCTTTGTCTTCGCCAGTAACAACGTCGCGTACACGAATTTCTTGCCAGTCACTTCCGTGTGTGGAGGTCGCGTAGGCTACGTAACGCCCGTCACCACTAAATGAATAACGAGTCATGGCAACCGTACCATCGTCACTTAACGTGTTTGGGTCAATTAAAACAGACTCGTTCTCTCCGTCCTTCATGTACAGAACTGCTTGATTTTGTAAGCCGTCATTTTTTTGGTAGAACAATCGATCGTTCACTTGTTGAGGAACAAAAAACTTTGGATAATCCCATAGCTCTGCTAACCGTTTCTTATCCTTTTCACGTGTGGAAGTTTGGGCAAAGTACGCGTCACATTGCTTGGCCATCTCTGCTCCCCAGGCTATCGTTTCTTCAGACTGCGGATCCTCCAGCCATCTATATGGATCAGCTACAGCTGTTCCGTGAAAATCCTCAACTATTTCGCCCTTTTTTGTGGAAATCATTTCTGGTACCCCCTGTTATTGTGATACTTAAGTATTTCGAGGATGGAAGTGAAAATTCCTGCCTGTATTAACGGTGTCAGTCCCCCACTGCTTTAATGTGGTGGGGGACTGACACCGTCAAGGCGTACACACATTTTAATCACTACTCCATCTATGCTTGTCTATAATACAGTAACGTCCCTTTGCACTAGTAGGCTATTGTTCTAGTGAAAAGGTTCGCCAAATACAACTAGGGTGGACGGGGGACTGACGGCTTGACTATAAACACTAAATAAGGAGGGGACAATCATGTCTCAAGACGATCCAGTAGATATATATGAGGCACTAAAGAAAATGGGATTCAAATTGGAGCAGCAAATGAATGAATTGATTCAAAAACAGTTGGACAGAGAAGATGTTATACGACAAGTGAATATCTCTGGAAAACTGTACGGGAATATGATGAAAAAGCTTCAAGATTATACGGAAACACTTTCTGTTTACTTGAATTTTCCTACGAAAAAGGACGTAGCGAACACCGCAAAACTAGTTATGCAAACGGAAGAGAAAGTAGATGGATTGGATGAGCAGCTGGTGCGCTTAACGACTTCTGTTGATGAGCTTAAACAGTGGATACCGTCAAAAAAGTTGGACGAGGCAGGTCGTGACATCCAGCACTTTCTGCTTTATCGAGAGCAACAGGAGCCGAATGAACCCGGAAAAGTCAGACTTTCCTCATCTTTTGGACAAGATACTAAAATCGGGAAGAGGCAGGACTAATGTCGTTATTTGATGCTGACAAGGAGCTACAGCGCTGGAAAGGATTTATGAGCAACTTGACAGAGGATGAGCCTAAAACAGGATTAACACCGAAACAAGCCATCTGGAGAAAAAACAAAGCAACACTATGGTATTATCCAGCAACAGAGAAAAAATACGACGTTCCTGTTTTTCTTGTGTACTCGTTAGTGAATCAGCCATTTATTTTAGATTTACAACCAGGCGCCAGTAAAATTGAAGCCTTTGTAAACAATGGATATAACGTGTATTTAATAGATTTTGGAATTCCGAGCTATGAAGATAAAGACACGACACTTAGCGATTATGTCGTTGACTATATTCAGAAGGGGATACAGCGAGCATTACGTCACTCGGAAGCGAAGGAGATTACAGTAATAGGGTACTGTCTTGGTGGAACATTAGCTGCCATGTATGCAGCCATCGCTTGGGAACCGATAAAAAACCTTATTTTATTTGTTACCCCGATTGATTTTCACGCCACAAATCAGTTCGATAAGGTGGCAGATGAACTATTGAACGGTCAAGTAGATATAGGTGAAGTGATAGATGCCCATGGAATTATTCCTGGCAGTTCTGTTGAAGCTGCCATGCGCCTAATGACTTCTCCATTCTACTTCAGTCGCTACCTTTCTCTCTTAAACAAGTCCTACGACAAGGAGTATGTGGAAAAATGGCGCCGGTTCAATAAATGGACGAAAGGACATATTCCTTTTCCTGGCGGAGCTTTGAAGCAGCTTATTTATGACTTAGGAAAAGACAATCAGCTTGTAAAAGGCGAGATGCTTATCCGCGGGAAAAGAGCGGACCTGTCTCACATAGATGCGAACCTCCTAGTCGTTTCCTCACAACATGATCGTCTAGTCCCGAAAGAGCAAAGTTACCCGATTATGGACCAGGTATCGAGTAAAGATAAAACATTCCTGCTAGTTGAAGGAGGGCACACCCACCTCACAGTGAAAAAAGGACAACTACCTGAAACACTTACCGATTGGTTACCGCAGCGTTCGAATCGTGTTAACACCTAGAGATCAAAAAATAACTGAACTAGTCTGGAGGGAACTGAATGTATTTGCTTTATGGGGACGATGAGAAATTGCTTACACCTTATCTTGAATATTTAGGATTTGCGAGTCTTGTATATTATCGTTTTTTAAGAGATTGTTAGTAAACAGAGTGCAGATCGGACATCTGCACTCTGTTTTTTTGCTACAAATACATTTTTTACCGGGTAATCAAGGCAAGTTTGAAATAGAGCCTTTTGTTTTGTTAAAGGATTAGGTGTAAAGAAGTGAAATTACATAAATTGAGAAAAGAGTCTACGTTAATACAAAAAGTAATCTGCTATGCGAATCTTTTGTTATGATGAAACAAAGTGCATTTCTTTGAGAGTAGATAATAGGTGAGGAGCGTGTTAGGATGATCGATTTACGAAGTGATACAGTAACAAAACCAACAGAAGCGATGAGAAGAGCGGCGTTTGAAGCCGAGGTCGGGGATGACGTTTACGTAGAAGATCCGACAATTAACTTATTAGAACAAAAAGCAGCCGAAATGCTAGGCAAAGAAGCTGCACTCTTCGTCACAAGTGGTACACAGGGAAATCAAATTGCTGTACTCACACACTGCCAGCGTGGTCAAGAAGTGATCATGGAGCAAGACGCTCATATTTACTACTACGAAGGTGCCGCGATGAGTGCATTTGCAGGGATTCAACCGAGAACGCTTAAAGGACATCGTGGAGCGATGAACCCTACGGAGGTGAAGGCAGCGATTCGTCCGGAAGATATTCACTTTCCGGAAACAGGGCTTATCTGTCTTGAAAACACACATAACCGAGCGGGAGGCGCCATCGTTTCACTCGAAAATATGCAAGAGATTTATACAATCGCAAACGAACACCACGTGCCCGTGCATTTAGACGGAGCTAGACTCTTTAACACAGTCGTAGCAAGCAGCGTTTCAGTGAAGGAATACGCAGCCCAAACGGATTCCATTCAAATTTGTCTGTCGAAGGGGCTAGGCGCACCAGTCGGGTCCATCATTGCGGGGACCGAAAGCTTCATTGCGCGCGCAAGAAAGTGGAGAAAGCGACTCGGTGGTGGACTTCGTCAAGCGGGAATTATTGCTGCTCCAGGTTTGCTTGCGTTAACAGAGATGGTGGATCGGTTGGAAGAGGATCACCGCCATGCACAAAAGCTAGCAGATGGCTTCGCACAAATTCCTTCTTTGAAAATAGAGAACATCGTCGAAACCAACATCGTTCTTGTTAACGTAGAAGGAACAGGTCATGACGCGAATCAATTTTTACAAGAGCTAAAGAACGAGGGGATTTTAGCAGTAGGATTTGGCCCTCATACTGTTCGCTTTACGACGCATTATGATGTGAATGGAAGTCAAATCGATGTGGTGATAGAGCGGGTTGGAGAGCTTTGTGCTAGTAAGTTGTAGTGTATAAGGAG
Organism: Bacillus fonticola; assembly: GCF_012955605.1. Taxonomy (GTDB): domain Bacteria; phylum Bacillota; class Bacilli; order Bacillales; family JC228; genus Bacillus_CG; species Bacillus_CG fonticola. The sequence goes on from NZ_CP052135.1 coordinate 432,677, forward strand.
AGCAATAAGGAGGGTTCATCTTGTTAGTTTAACGAGATGGGCCTTTTTCCATTGACAGTTAATGCGGTTTACACTCCCATATCCAGACTGAATAAGACAAACCGTTGGAGGCAATCTAATGAACAAATATAAAGTGAAAAAGGAGCAGTCTTACAATGGAATGGGACTTTATTTGGAAAGCAATACTAATCGTAATTGCTGGAACATTTCTTCTGAGAATTGCGGGAAGAAAAACAATTTCACAAATGACTTTGGCTGAGACAGTTATTATGGTGGCGATCGGTTCTTTATTGATTCAACCTGTTGCTGGAAGGAATGTTTGGATGACAATTGCCGTGGGGGCTGTACTCGTCACTACACTTATTGTTATCGAATATTTGCAAGTCAAATCTGATTTCCTAGAAAAACTTGTCACAGGTAAATCAAAAATATTAATTGAAAACGGTAATGTGAATGAGAAGAATTTGAAGAAGCTTAGAATGACTGTTGATCAACTCGAAATGCAATTAAGACAAAATAATGTCACGAAACTTAGCGACATCCAATGGGCAACGTTAGAACCTAATGGACAGGTTGGTTTCAGCTTAAATGAGGACGCCCAACCCGTGACGAAAAAAGAGTTTCAACAATTACTTCAAGCTTTATCCATGAGCAATGCGCAAGTCGCTCAATTAACGCAGCAGTTAAATCAGTTGAGGCAGATAAATAGTCAATCAAATCAAAAAGACATGTTTGCGGAGGTGAAGTATAAAGAACATCAGCGCACGCCACCTAAGCACTTACAATAATACGTTTTGATCAATCGTGTGAAGTTACGTAACCCCCCCCTTGAAGTAGGGATATACACATGCTCAATTTTCTGTAGCCTTCCAAGCAAATCATGTTGAACGTTTTCACCGTTTGTAAGATAAGACACACAAAAATTAAATGGGCATATGTTGATACAAACGGGAGGGGGAGGATATGAAATGAAAGATATTGGTGAGTTATGCAAGCAATTTGGTCAAATACTTGGCGGAAAAGCGAAAGTGAAACACGGTGTGTGTAAAGTAGAAAAAGATCGCACAAACATTCAAGTCAACATATTGGGGAAACCTAGTCGTTCTGGGCTTTCCGTCCATTCGATGTGGTCATTTGAATCAATGGATCATCAAGGTAACGCTTTAAATTTAGGTGAGACTGCGCTTCTTCAAGAAGAAGTGTATCCGTTTATTTGGGAATTACAAAAAAGCGGCATCATGGTAACGTCCCTTCATAATCATTGGCTAATGGATAGCCCCCATCTAGTTTATGCACACTATGCTTCTGTGGAGGAGCCACTTTCCTTCGCAAATAAAGTTGCAGAAGCGTGCAAGATCCTTAAATAATCATTTTCAAGGTAACGATTGTCTATGAATCAGGCTCCTCCTTAAATACAGAAGTATATTTTCCTAAATAATACAAACCATTAAACATTCAATTAATGGGGGAAAGTAATCATGGGAAATATATTAAAAACCAGGGAGGAGTCACATCTATACATGAAAAGGTGGATGCATGGACATTTAACGGATCCGTTCCAGGCCAACCAATCCGCGTTAAGCAAGGGGAAGCCGTCAGAATCACTTTGAAAAATAACATCAACGAGCCTGTTAGCATCCACTGGCATGGGATCCCTCTTTCTAATACAGAGGACGGAATCCCTGGTGTCACACAAGATGCCGTTCTACCTGGAGAAGAGTATACGTACGAGTTTGTCTTAGATACCCCAGGGACTTACTGGTACCATAGCCATCAAAACGGTGTTGAGCAACTCGATATGGGGCTCTATGGAACCTTTATTGTTGAATCAGAGGATGATAAGAATTATGACCGGGATTACATGCTTGTTTTAGATGAATGGCAATCCAATCCAAGTGAAATGCAAATGGGCGGAAATGATGAAGTGGACACTGATAAGCAGGAAGAAGATCAAAAGGGAAACAATAATGACATGGAGAGCATGGACATGAATCAAAATGAAAGTGCATCTAAGGAAGAAAACAAAGGTTTCCCGAATAAAAATGGGTCAAGTTCTATTATGGAAATGGACGATATGTCTTCTTATGATATTTTCACTATTAATGGCAAGACGTACGGAGAGAATGAACCGTTAAAAGTGAAAAAAGGCGATCGGGTAAAATTGCGATTTTTGAATGCAGGTTATATTGCACACCAAATTCATATTCCAGTTAATTATAAGGTAACCCATGTTGATGGCCAACCAATTAATCAGCCGAATGACCAAGGAGCAAATAAACTATTGGAAGTCGCTCCAGGAGAAAGATACGATATAGAATTTATTGCTACTGGCGAAGACTTTACGATTGATTGTCACGGGGACATGCCTGCTGCAAAGGATATGAAAATAGATGTGGATGATGAGGCTGGGGACCAAGTGCTAAGCCATGCTACTAACACCGAGGATGTAACTTTTGACAGTCTCGGTAAAAGCACCACTTCCTCTCCATTCTCTTTAGACGATCAGTTCGATGTGGAGTATTCCATGGACTTAGGCGTTGAGATGAAGTCAGATGAGCTGAAATATACGATCAATGGAGATGCATTTCCGGATGTACCGCCACTTGAAGTGAAAATGGGAGATAAAGTGAAATTGACTTTGACTAATGTAAGTAAAGACAATTCAAGTCACCCCATGCATTTACACGGTCACTTCTTTCAAGTATTAAGTAAAGACGGTAATCCGATCGAGGGAGCTCCGATTTTAAAGGATACACTCAATGTGAAAGCAGGAGAAACGTACGAAGTAGCATTCCTTGCTGATAATCCAGGAAATTGGCTAGTTCACTGTCATGATCTTCATCATGCCTCTACTGGGATGGTGATGATCGTGAAATTTGAAAACTTCAAGGAATTTTATAAGGACACAGGAAAAGTGGAGAATGATCCGGAGTAAGACAAAATTGATTTTTACCTTCAGGAGGACACATCTAGACGGTGTGTCCTTCTATTTAACTTTTGATGAGAAAATTCCGTTGTTTTACCAAATGATGTGACAGGACAAAGAATAAGTAACAAATCTACTCCCTTCGCACCGATGTCTTATAAAAAAGACTTCCGGTGCTTTTTATTTGAAAGGATGTTGTGTGCTTCGTACCGACAGAACATGGTATGCTACAAATAGTATACATTTTGAAAGGACTGTCTTCATGAGTAAACGTTTAGTATTAGCAGAAAAGCCATCTGTCGGAAGAGACATTGCCCGTGTATTGAACTGTCAGCGCAAAGGGAACGGCTTTTTCGAGGGTGACAAATATATCGTGACGTGGGCACTCGGTCATCTTGTGACGTTAGCTGAGCCTGAAGTATATGGGGATCAATATAAATCCTGGCGTATCGAGGATCTACCGATGCTGCCATCTCCGTTAAAGCTTGTCGTGATAAAACAAACGGGCAAGCAATACAGTGCTGTGAAAGCGCAAATGAACAGAAAAGACGTGCAAGAGATCATTATCGCAACTGATGCGGGGCGTGAGGGAGAACTTGTAGCACGATGGATACTTGAAAAAGCACGTATCAACAAGCCTATTAAAAGATTGTGGATTTCATCTGTAACAGATAAGGCGATTCTCGACGGGTTTGCCAACTTAAAAAGTGGGAAGGCGTACGAAAATTTATATGCGTCTGCTGTTGCGCGATCTGAAGCGGACTGGTACGTGGGGATTAATGCGACGCGTGCGCTCACGACAAAATACAACGCCCAACTTTCTTGTGGACGTGTGCAAACCCCAACTCTCGCCATGATTGCTGAGCGCGAGGCAGAAATCAAGAACTTTAAACTAAAGTCGTACTTCGGGATGCTCGCCGCAACGGACAAGCTGAAGCTAACGTGGCAGGATGCGAAATCAAAAAGTACGAGAACATTTGATCAAGGGAAGATCGATCAACTCACTCGCCAGCTGCAAAACAAAAAAGCGACGATCACAGACATTCATAAAGTAAACAAAAAGAGTTTTGCTCCACAGCTGTATGACTTGACGGAGCTTCAGCGAGAGGCAAATAACAAGTTTGATTACTCGGCAAAAGAGACACTAGGGCTCATGCAGAAGCTGTACGAGCAACATAAGCTTGTCACGTACCCGCGTACAGATTCACGCTACTTATCAACTGATATGGTAGACACGTTAAAGGATCGGGTTGAAGCATGTCGCGTCCAGCCGTATGCAAAAATAGCATCAAAACTCGTATCATCGCCAATTCAAGCGAAAAAATCTTTCGTCGATAATAGCAAAGTATCCGATCACCACGCAATTATCCCGACAGAGCAACGGGCAAATTTGCAATCGTTAAGTAACAAGGAAAGAAATATATACGATCTGATTGTGAAGCGGTTTTTAGCAGTGTTGTATCCAGCTTTTGAGTATGAACAAACGACAGTCCACGCGAAAATTGGTGAGGAGTTGTTCACAGCAAAAGGGAAAACAGTCCTCGCAGCGGGTTGGAAAGAGGTTTATGGAGAGGTTGTTTCTAACGATGAGGAAGACGTGGATGATCAGCTCCTACCGAACATGATCAAAGGCGAATCTCTTCACGTGACATCACTCACCCAAACATCTGGCGAGACGAAGCCACCGAAACGATTTAACGAAGGATCTCTGCTGTCAGCAATGGAAAACCCTGCAAAATTCATGCAAGGAGAAAGCAAAGATCTTATTCAAACGATCGGTAAAACAGGTGGTCTTGGAACAGTGGCGACAAGAGCAGACATTATCGAAAAGCTCTTCAACAGCTTCTTGATTGAGCAAAAAGGCAAAGAGATCTTCATTACAAACAAAGGAAAGCAGTTGCTAGACCTCGTTCCTGAGGATTTGAAATCGCCGGCCCTTACCGCAGAATGGGAGCAAAAACTGGAGCAAATCGCAAAAGGCACTCTCCAACAAAAAGCATTTATTGCAGAGATGAAAACGTACACGAAAACAGCCGTGAACGAAATTAAAGACAGCAAAGCTAGATTCAAACACGATAATGTAACGGGAACGAAATGCCCTGACTGTGGGAAGCTCATGCTTGAAGTAAAAGGCAAGAAGGGGAAAATGCTCGTTTGCCAGGATCGTGAATGTGGACACCGGAAAAACATTGCGAAAACGACAAATGCCCGCTGCCCGAACTGCCGTAAAAAACTAGAGCTCGTAGGAGAAGGCGAAGGGCAGCTATTCGTTTGCAAATGCGGCCATCGCGAAAAGCTTTCTTCTTTCAACGAGCGACGTAAAAAGAACCAGCACAAAAATGTGTCGAAGCGTGAAGTGAACCAGTATATGAAGAGGCAGGACAAAGAAGAGCCGATTAATACGGCCTTGGCTGATGCTTTAGCGAAGTTAAAGTTGGATAAATAAATGAGTTGCAAAAACAAGGTACGGCGTACGGAACAGGCCGTACCTTGCACTTGAGTACGATTAGAAAAGAGCTGTGTGCGCATTTTAAATAAAGAATAGAAAATTCGTCTAAAGGGGTTCAGCTAATAAATAAAGGAGGCAATTATACATAGTGAACAATCTACAACCAGGAACAGTCATGTCCCTATCGGTTGACCGTGAAGTCCCGTTTGGTTATTTCTTAACAGACGGTAGAGATAGTGTGTTACTTCATCAGTCGGAAATCGTAGGGGAAGTAGGTTTAGATGAAGAGGTGGACGTTTTTTTATTTCAGGACAAAGAGGGTCGATTAGCCGCGACGATGAATGTGCCAGATGTCCAAGTAGGGCGTAACGGATGGGCGGAAGTAGTCGGGGTACAAAGAGGACTAGGCGTGTTCGTAAATATCGGAGTGATGAAAGACATTTTGATCTCTCCGGACGATCTCCCTATTTATCAGGAAATCTGGCCTGCGGAAGGCGACAAGCTGTACATGTCGTTGAAGGCTGATCGTAATGGTCTACTGTACGGAAAGATTGCGACGGAGCAGGTCATTGAGCAAATTACGACAAAGGCGCCTGCCGATATGAAAAATAAAGATATCAAGGGTCGGGTGTACCGCTTGCTAAGAGTAGGCACCTTTTTGCTCACGGAAGAAGGATACCGTTGCTTTGTGCATGAAAGCGAGCGACCAAAGGAGCCGCGTTTAGGAGCTTTAGTTGACGGGCGAGTCATCGATGTAAAAGATGATGGCTCGTTGAACGTATCGTTGTTCCCTAGAAAACAAGAAAAGATGGATGACGACTCCCAAAAAATTATTGCCTACCTTGAAAAAAGAAACGGCTCCATGCCATACGGGGATAAAAGTCATCCCGATGAAATTCAAAGAAGGTTTGGCATGAGCAAAGCTGCCTTCAAGCGTGCATTAGGGAAGCTCATGAAAGAGAGAAAAATACGCCAAGAGGACGGCTGGACGTACTCAGCTGATAAAAAGTAACAACAAAAAGAGGCACAAAACCAATGACGGTCTGTGCCTCTTTTGTAATTAGGAAGCCGTTTGCTCTCTGGAAACCGCTGTTTTCCCTTTTCGTCCTTCCATCATCGTCATCACGAATGCAACGATAAGGAACACGCTGGAAATTTGAAATAACGTACCAGTATCAACGTATTGGGCGATGACACCAAATACGAGGCCACTCAAGCCGATACCAAGGTCAATGGATGAAAAGAACATGCCGTTAGCGACTCCGCGACGATTCGCTGGAGTTTTGGACAGTGTCCAGGATTGAAGCGTCGGGATTAGAGAACCGAACCCTATTCCAAACAACATACCAGCAATTGCGATAAACAAGTTTGAATAAGCAAAGGAAAGCACCCACATCCCGATGAAGGTTAGCACGATACAGATCAGCACTAGACCTCGTGGGCCTCTTTGGTCAAACCATTTTCCTGCGATTGGTCTAAATAGCGAAGCCATAATCGCGTTAAATAAGTAGAATAGGAAAATTTGATCAATGCCGCGCTCTTCACCGAAAATGACGATAAAAGTCACGATCGAACCGTATCCAAACGTGATGATGATCGTAACGAATGCAGGATACCAGCTTGATTTCTCTATTAAAGATCCGAGGTAAGAGAATTTCAACTCTTCTTTTTTTGTGTTTTTCACCACTTCAGGTGTGTGATAGTGTACGGTTGCTAGTAGAACTACCGCTATCACGCTTAAAGCACTAGAAATATAAATCAGATTTGTAAAGGTTGTAGTCTGGAATAAATAGATTCCTAGACTTGGGGCAATAATCATACCTAGTGTAATGGAAAGACCAAAGTAACCCATACCTTCACCTAGTCTGGAGTTCGGGACAACATCGACGGCCGCTGTTCCATTCACTGTTGTTGACCATCCCCATGCAAGCCCGTGAACAAATCGGAAAAGTAGGAAGATCACAACGACCTGCGACAATGGATAAATGACGGTGATAAGTAAAAGTAAAACAACGCCTATTAATACGAGCGGTTTTCGAGTCTTGTATTCTAGCATAAAACCAATAAACGGACGGATGAGAATCGCACCAATGGAAAATAACGACGTGACCAAACCGATTTCTAAACCAGAAGCCCCTAGAGATTGAATGTATGGGGGCAAGGTCGGAATGAGCATTTGAAATGACATAAAGACAAATAAGTTTCCAACCATCAGCATAATAAACGACTTTGTCCATAACGGTTCCTTATTTGTTTGAACCAAAGTATATCCCTTCTTTCATACGACTAAAAACAAAAATGAATCCTCTTTGTCAGAAGATCCATCACGTGGACACACCTTGCCCTAAGAATAATATTTCGAATTACTAAATACTATCACATCAAGAGGGAAAAGGGAATGTGAATTTATTCCCGGTTTGCTTGTGTAAGGTCCTGGAAATGAACCCCAGACCTTATCTATCAAAACCAATACATACTGTTATTCTTTCGCAGGTTTACCTCCAATAAAATCGTTTATTTTCTTTAACTCATTTTCCTTCATCTTATTGTTTGTTGCCTGAGATATGTGGAACGGATCTTCATCACCACTTGGGTCCGTTTTGTCTTCAATATAAATGCCCATCTGTTTTCCTGTCGCGTCGTTATGAACGTTTTCGTACTCGCCGTCCGGATGTGGTGTCGTTTCTACATGCAAATTCCTTTTATCATCCATATGATCATCTCCTTGTACTTAAGATGTGATGTTGAGAAAAAAACTATTCTTTCGTAATGAGTTAATTACGTGTTTACACTTGGAGTTTCCGCATAATAGGAAACCTTTTTTCGTTGAAAGGTCAAAATCGCTAATACTATTGTGACGAGTAACATGATAATTGACCAAATAATGAATACGACTCTAACCGAGCTGATTTCTCCCGCCAATCCAATTCCTAATGTGGAAGCGATTTGCACGACGGCTAGGCACGTGCCCATGACGCTACCAAAGCGACCCATAATTTGCGTTGGAACATGCTGCTGATAAAATGTCGTCATCCCGGTGCTAGCAAAAGCCATAAAAAACGCGAGTAACATGAAGGAAAGGATAGCGGTTATAAACGAGGTGGAGATCGAGAACAACACATAGCCGACTGCTGTCATGAACGTTCCCACCCCAAGTAGAAGTCGGAGTGACAAAAGGTGAACGATCGCACTGTTCAAAATAGACCCAGCTAAATATCCTATTCCCGTAAGACTCACCAACAAACCGTACTCGCTATCTGATAATGAAAGGACTTGTTGAGAGAAGACGACTTCCTGCGAATCCAACCCAAGAGCAAGGACAAACGTGAGCTGAAACAATGCATAAATCCACACGACGTAAGGGGCTTGGCGCACAAATATTCCGCCCCGACTCCAATCCGATACAATGGTTTGAAGAGAGAACCGTGTACCTATAGTCTCGTCATTAGAAGTCGCGCTCAGGCTTGGTAACAAATATAGAATGAAAGCCGCGATCAAAAAGGATCCTGCATTGATGAAAATAGCCACGTCAATTGGGCCGAGCAAAAGCAGCACACCAGCTAATGCAGGGCCAATGATAAAGGCACCAGACGTTAACAAATGATGAATTGAATTAAATCTTTTTCGCTGTTCACTTGGAACGAGCAACGTAACATACGTCATCGAGGTCGGCATAAAAATGTGACTGGCTACTCCTAGAACAAAAGTGACTCCGTACACTGCCCAGATGTTCGGCATAAAAGGAATGGTGATGATTAACAGTGCCCGCGCAACATCAAGCACGATCATCAAGCGCCGGTTATCAAGACGGTCAATCAAGCTTCCAGCCCATAATCCTGTAAGCATGCCAGCGATTGGCTTGATCAAATACAATCCGGCAACAGCTAATGGTGACTCAGTCATTTGCAGTACTAAAAGATTGATGGCAATTAAATAAATCCAATCCCCTAAACTTGAAATACCGATTCCGCTTAGTAATAATGTCGGTTGCCGCCACCGACTGGTTGTAGTATTCATGCAGGCTACCTCTTTTCTTGTACAGATTTAATATGAAGTACGCGTGCCTCCGCCAACAGGATGTTGGTGCTTCTGCGTTGCGCTAAGGACGGCGCGTTCTTAGCAGAAGTTCCTATTTATTAAGTGCCTGGCTCGCCCATTAGAGCTCCGAAATCCAGCATAAAAGCAGTTTACCCATTCTCAAGCTCAACTCTCCTTGACTTCCTCAAATGAATGCGCATACAATGATTGTAAGATAATTTAGTCATTAGTGGTAAGTTTACTAGTATCCTATTGTGAAAGAGTTGTGACAGTATGGCTTTATCGAAGGAACGGCGAATTGGTCAGCGTGCGATTCTTCTTTTGCTTCACGATGATCAAGGTGAAGAGGAGCAGTTGCTTACGCAGCTAGGGTGGAGAGCTTGTACGGGGAAAGTCGGCTCGATGGAAGCCCATAAAGTGGTAGCTGCAATTGAAACGGCTGCGAAGAAGAATGACCTTATTCAAGCTGAGTTGTATCGTGAATCTCATGCCTTGTACCATGCCATTATCGAAGCGCTTCATGGAGTAACGCGAGGTCAAGTGCAATTAGGATCTGTGTTAAGAACGGTTGGTTTGAAGTTTGCCGTAATACGCGGAAATCCTTACGATGACGAGCGGGAAGGTGATTGGTTGGCGGTATCTCTGTACGGCACAATCGGAGCACCCGTGAAAGGCTTGGAGCATGAAACGATTGGATTAGGAATCAATCATATTTAAATAACTGCCCATAGTAATTAGACATTAGGGGGCTATACAAACGAAATCAGTACGATTTCGTGGTATAGTTCCCTTTTTTATTTGTCCTTTACTTTGGTAAAGCATCTACAGAGAGGAGAACAATAACATGGTGACATTGACAGGCGAGCGTCTTTCCCTTACTGAAGCGAGCCGAATTTTATTTGCCGGGGAAGATGTGCAAATTTCCCCAGAGAGTATGAAGAAGGTGGAAGAGAGTCGACAGGCAGTAGAAGACATTGTACGCGACGGCAAAGTGGTGTATGGGATTACGACTGGATTCGGCAAGTTTAGTGATGTGTTCATTCAAAAGGATGATGTAGAGGCACTCCAGCTACATCTCATTCATTCGCATGCGTGCGGGGTCGGGGAGCCGTTTCCTGAAATCGTTTCGCGGGCGATGGTCCTATTGCGGGCAAACGCTCTGCTCAAAGGATATTCTGGTGTGCGGCCGGTCGTCATTGAGCGTCTTGTTGATCTACTTCACGCTCGCATTCATCCGGTTATCCCGCAGCAAGGATCGTTAGGAGCAAGTGGGGATTTAGCGCCACTATCCCATTTGGCGCTAGTCCTCCTTGGTGAGGGAGAAGTATTTTACAAAGGAGAGCAAGTGCCGTCGTTGCAAGCACTTGTCAAAGAGGGGATCACGCCACTCACATTAACCGCAAAAGAAGGATTGGCACTCATTAACGGCACGCAAGCGATGACCGCCATGGGAGTAGTTGCCTACTTAGAAGCAGAAAAGCTCGCCCACCAATCTGAAGTGATCGCGTCGATGACGATGGAAGGGCTGCAAGGCATTATTGATGCGTTCGATGAAGACATTCACCTTGCTCGTGGCTACCGGGAGCAGGTGGAGGTGGCCGAGCGATTCCGATCGTATTTGTCTGATAGTCAGCTGACAACAAGGCAAGGGGAGATACGAGTACAAGACGCGTACTCGTTACGGTGTATTCCACAAGTACACGGTGCTACGTGGCAGGCTTTAAACTACGTAAAAGAAAAATTGGAGATTGAGATGAATGCGGCGACGGATAACCCACTACTATTTGATAAAGGGAATAAAGTCATTTCGTGTGGAAACTTTCATGGACAGCCGATTGCGTTTGCGATGGACTTCTTGAAAATTGCGGTCGCCGAGCTCGCTAATATTTCAGAGCGCAGAATCGAACGACTAGTGAACCCGCAGTTGAGTGATCTTCCTCCGTTCCTCAGTCCGCAGCCTGGTTTGCAGTCAGGGGCGATGATTATGCAGTACGTGGCAGCATCTCTCGTGTCTGAAAACAAAACGTTAGCGCATCCAGCTAGTGTAGACTCGATTCCTTCATCAGCCAATCAAGAGGATCACGTCAGTATGGGGACGATAGGGTCGAGACACGCGTATCAAATTATCGGTAACGTGCGCAGAGTACTCGCGATTGAAGCGATTTGTGCAATGACGGCTGCGCAGTTCCGAGGGGTAGAGAAAATGGCTTCTGCGACAAGGGATTTCTACACATCGGCTAGAAACATTGTACCGCCAATCACAGTAGACCGGATTTTCTCTACAGACATAGAAGTGATGACCGACTGGTTGAAGGAAAGTGAATTAAAACAAAGGGAGATGAAAATATGACAGTTCAAAAAAGAGTCGTTCAAGCAAAAAGAGGTACGGAGTTAGAGTGTAAAGGTTGGGAGCAAGAAGCGGTTTTACGCATGCTTCGGAACAATTTGGATCCGGAAGTAGCTGAAAAGCCAGAAGACCTCATCGTGTACGGTGGGATCGGTAAGGCAGCTCGCAATTGGGAAAGCTACGATGCGATTGTGCGGTCACTGAAGGCGCTCGAAGCCGATGAAACTTTGCTCATTCAGTCAGGGAAGCCGGTTGGGAAGTTCCGAACGCATTCCCAAGCACCACGCGTATTGTTATCCAATTCTGTTCTTGTACCGAAGTGGGCAAACTGGGAGCACTTTCATCAGCTTGAAAAAGAAGGGTTGATGATGTACGGACAAATGACAGCGGGTAGCTGGATTTACATCGGGACACAAGGAATCTTGCAAGGAACCTATGAAACGTTTGCTGCCCTTGCCAAGAAGCACTTCAATGATAGTTTGCAAGGTACATTGACACTCACTGCTGGACTTGGGGGCATGGGTGGTGCTCAGCCACTAGCGGTTACGATGAATGGTGGTGTCGTTCTCGTCGTCGAGGTAGATCGCGAACGGATTCAAAAAAGGTTGGACACAAAGTATTGTGACCGGATGACAGAATCGTTGGACGAAGCTCTCAAGTGGGCTGAGGATGCGAAAACAAAAGGGGAGGCGCTTTCCATTGCACTTCTTGGCAATGCCGCTGAGGTTCATCACGAAATCATTAAACGCGGTGTGAAAATCGATATCGTAACCGACCAAACGTCAGCACACGACCCCCTGCACGGCTACATTCCTGAAGGATACACGTTGCAAGCAGCAAATGAGTTGCGAAGCGAAAACCCAACAGCGTACGTGACCTTGTCTAAGCAGAGCATGAGAATGCACGTTGAAGCAATGTTGGAATTTCAAAAACGTGGGTCCATCGTATTTGATTATGGAAACAACATTCGTCAAGTAGCAAAGGATGAAGGACTCGAAGACGCGTTTGCATTTCCGGGGTTCGTTCCAGCTTATATTCGCCCGCTCTTTTGCGAAGGTAAAGGACCGTTCCGTTGGGTAGCGCTCTCTGGTGATCCGGAAGATATTTATCGAACAGACCGATTAATTAAAGAATTGTTTCCTGAAAACGAGCAGCTTTGTCGTTGGATTGACATGGCACAGGAAAAAGTGTCCTTCCAAGGCTTGCCTTCCCGCATTTGTTGGTTAGGATATGGCGAACGTCAAAAGATGGGACTCGCGATCAATGAGCTCGTGCGGAATGGAGAGTTGAAAGCACCGATCGTCATTGGACGTGATCATTTGGATTGCGGATCTGTGGCTTCACCAAATCGAGAAACCGAGGCCATGTTGGACGGCAGTGACGCAGTCGGGGACTGGGCGATTTTGAACGCGCTAGTGAACACATCAGCCGGAGCAAGCTGGGTATCCGTGCATCATGGTGGCGGGGTCGGTATGGGCTATTCTCTTCACGCAGGAATGGTCGTCGTGGCAGACGGAACAGATCTCGCTGAGGAGCGCCTTGAACGTGTACTCACAACAGACCCAGGCATGGGCATCATTCGTCACGCTGATGCAGGGTATGAGTTGGCAGAGAATGTTGCAAAGGAGAAGGGCGTCGACATTCCGATGAGAGAGAATTGGGAATAGATAACCAGGATTTGCGCACAATCGACAAAGTTTCGCGCGCAATCGACAAAGTTTCGCGCACAATCGACACGGTTTCGCGCAAAAAATAATGAAATGGAGCTGTTTACGTGGTACAAAAGGTAGATGTATTGTTTGGAAATATAGGTCAGCTACTGACGATGGAGTCGAACGGGATCAGAGCGGGAAAGGCGATGCAAGAGTTGCCTGTTCTTGAGAACGCAGTTGTTGGCGTGGCAGATGGAAAAATTGCCTATATAGGAGCAGATGCGAGCATCCCAGCTGATCGGGTCATAGACTGCGAAGGTAGACTCGTCACACCAGGATTAGTGGACCCGCACACGCATGTCGTATTCGGCGGTTCCCGCGAGCATGAGCTATCTTTGAAGTTACAAGGAGTACCGTACTTAGAGATTTTACAACGTGGTGGAGGTATTCATTCGACGGTAGAGGCGACACGGATAGCGAGGAAAGAAGCTTTGTACAAGAAGGCTGCTTTCCACTTAGATCGCATGCTTTCTCATGGAACGACGACTGTAGAAGCGAAAAGTGGGTATGGACTTGAGATAGACACAGAGCGTAAGCAATTAGAGGTAGTGAAAGAGCTCCAGGAACAGCACGCGATGAGTATTGTGTCGACGTTTTTAGGTGCACACGCCATCCCAGCTTCACACAAGGAAAATCCGGATGCTTTTTTGGATGAAATGCTCAACATGCTGGACGCAATCAAGGAAGAAAACTTAGCTGAGTTTGTCGACATTTTCACAGAAACAGGCGTGTTCACCGTGGCACAATCCCGACGTTACTTGCAAAGGGCGAAGGAAAAAGGGTTCGGCATCAAGATTCATGCTGACGAGATTGATCCGTTAGGTGGCACAGAATTAGCTGCAGAGCTTGGGGCAATCTCAGCAGATCATTTAGTTGGAGCTTCTGACAAAGGCATTAAAGATTTAGCCGAGTCCGGAACGATTGCGGTCCTTTTACCGGGAACTATTTTTTATCTAAATAAGGAGTCATTTGCAAGAGCAAGAAAGATGCTGGATGATGGGGTAGCGGTTGCGCTCGCGACAGACTTTAACCCGGGAAGCTCGCCGACTGAAAACTTGCAGCTCATTATGTCATTAGCAGCTCTCAAAATGAACATGACACCAGAGGAAATTTGGAATGCGGTAACGGTCAATGCTGCTCATGCGATTGGTCGCGGACATGAGGCAGGGCAGCTTATTGTAGGGCGCCAGGCGGATTTAGTTGTTTGGAATGCGCCGAATTATATGTACATTCCGTATCATTACGGGGTAAATCATGTGCACACCGTCGTGAAGGGCGGTCGCATTGTGGCAGAAGCGGCTGGTAAGGGGCTGTCATTTTGATGAAGTATCCATACCCTTTCTTGACGCCACCTCCTTTCCAGTGGACAAAACCCATAGAAGGGACCGAACCGAAAGTACACGAATGGGTGCAAACAATTGCTAGTGATGAGGTGGACTGGGCTACTTACGATGTAGCTATCCTTGGTGTTCCGTTGTCACGCTCGTCCATTAGCGCTTCGGCAGCGAGTGAGCATCCTCTTGCTTTTCGGCGTGCGTGGTCATCGTTTACAACGTATAACCTAGATGAAGAAGTAGATCTTGCGGATGTGCGTGTAGTGGATGTAGGCGATGTTCGTCAGCATGTGACTGATATACAAGCTTGCCATCAAAACATTCGAGAAGCGATGGTCGCAATGCAAACGCACCATCCTCACGTGCTGCCGATTATGATCGGGGGGGATCACTCGATTACTGCGATGCTAGTGAAGGGATGGCAGGATGTTCATGAAGGGCGCATCGGTATTTTGCAGTTGGATACTCACTTTGATCTACGTGACCTACGCGATCAAGGACCGAGCAATGGGACACCGGTTCGAAACTTGATCGAAAATGGCGTAGTCAAAGGTGAAGACGTATACAACATTGGACTCCACGGTTTCTTTAATGCACGCTCATTGAAAGAAACTGCCGACGAAATGGGAGTTCATTACGTCACAATGAAGCAAGCGAGAAAACAGGGTATTGAACAGACAATTAAAACCGCTTTACATGATCTTTCACAAAAGGTAGACACCATTTACCTTACAGTAGACATGGATGTATTAGATATCAGTTTTGGGCCCGGTGCGCCAGCCGCGACACCGGGGGGCATGTATACCGACGAATTGTTTGAGGCTGTCCGTTTGGTGGGGAAATGTGACAAGGTAAGAGCGATGGATATCGTATGCCTAGATCCAGTGAAGGATGTGGCGCAGGCAACGGTGAAGGCAGGGGTGCATGTGTTTTTGTCGTTTTTGACGGGGTATAAACAACGAATTCAGCCAACGTGAAAATTATACACTACCAAAAGTGCCGAACTTTGCTAAGCACCTTGCAAAGTTCGCACACCTTTTAAAGGGGAAATACCTGGAGTAAAGAGGAAGATCCAACGTTCAAAGGGACGAATCCCCAATTCAAGGGACGAACCCCACGTTCAAAGGACTAATCAGCACTTCATTCATTGAGCAATTGCTTCGCCGCACCCACTATGTCTACTGCGCGAAGTTTGTACTGGGATTGTAAATAATCTGCGTTTCCGACCTGACCAAATTGTTCGTGAACACCGATTCTTTTAATCGGTACAGGGCATTTTTCTCCAAGCACTTCTGATACGGCGGAACCGAGTCCACCGATGACATTGTGGTTTTCGGCTGTGATAATACGACCTGTTGCGCGCGCCACCTGTGTGATCAGTTCTTTGTCTATCGGTTTTAAAGAATAAGTTAAGAATAGTAGAATGTATGCAGACATAACGCTAGAATGCTCGGGAAGTAGGTGACTCAATTTTCTTACTAAATATAGGCAAGAAGGATAGGCAGGTAAAAGGAATTTTGCTATACTAGGGTGTATAGAAAGGAGGTTCACCCACATGGAAATGGAAAAGCTGTTATACAAAATTCTTGAAAAAGTCACGCAGATTGAGCAAAAAGTAGATAGTATTGACCAAAGGCTCGTTAAAGTTGAGCAACGGTTGGATAAAGTTGAGCAACGGCTGGATAAAGTTGAGCAACGGTTGGATAAAGTTGAGCAACGGCTGGATAAACTTGAAAAACAATACGACCGCCTTGAAAAGAAAGTTGATGCTATCTACATTCAAGTTGGCAGAAACACTGAATTCCTCACAGACCACACACGCCGTTTTGCCCGCATGAAAGAAGCCCTTTCTTAAGTTCTTCGTTTATTTACTTTCATGAACGCCCTCTTTCATTCTTTGAAAGGGGGTATTTTCCTGCTACAGAAGTTGGTGTGGTACTTATCATGACAATAGCAACCACTTTAGGTGATGGTTGTCAGTTCCATATGCACCGCTTCTACCTATGTAAATAGCCCAACTTCTGATCAAAGAAGTCGGGCTGTTATTATGATAATGTACGTGGTTTATCCATTAAACATCTCGAATTATCGATCAAATGTCCCGATTTATCCATCAAAACCCCGAGCTTATCCTTCAAATCCAGATCGTACCGGTTTCATATATTACACATATAAAGCTTCACGTTGCTTCTGAACACCTGCATCAGCCAAATACTCATCATACGACATTTGTTTATCAATAATACCGTTGGGTGTGATTTCAATGATGCGGTTGGCAATCGTTTGAATGAATTGGTGGTCGTGCGATGTAAAGAGAATTGCACCTTTGTAGCTGACCAGTCCGTTATTCAAAGCTGTGATCGACTCCAGATCCAGGTGATTCGTTGGGTCATCTAGCAATAATACGTTGGAACCACTTAGCATCATTTTCGACAGCATACAGCGGACTTTTTCGCCACCGGAAAGGACGGTTGGCTTTTTCAACACATCTTCGCCAGAGAAAAGCATTCTGCCGAGGAATCCACGCAGGAAACTTTCACTTTGATCGTTTGGTGAGTATTGTCTAAGCCAATCGACGAGGGTCATGTCCCCGTTTTCAAAGTACTTCGAGTTGTCCTTTGGGAAGTACGCTTGCTTCGTTGTCACGCCCCATTTATATGTTCCTTCGTCTGCCTTGGTTTCTTCCATGAGTGTTTTAAAAAGGGTTGTAACGGCCAATTCATCTTTACCAACAAATGCAATTTTGTCGCCTTTGTTCATTGTAAAGCTGATGTTGTCGAGTACTTTTTCACCAACTACAGCTTTGGAGAGACCTTCAACACGTAATAAATCGTTGCCGATATCCCGTTCCATAGAGAATTGTACAAATGGATAGCGGCGGGAAGAAGGTTGGATATCGTCAAGAGTAATTTTTTCGAGTAACTTTTTACGAGATGTTGCCTGTTTAGATTTTGATGCATTTGCACTGAATCGTGCCACAAACTCTTGGAGCTCTTTAATTTTTTCTTCCTTTTTCTTGTTATCATCTTGCGCCATTCTTTGGGCAAGCTGACTTGATTCGTACCAGAAGTCGTAGTTTCCGACGTACAATTGAATTTTGGCAAAGTCGAGATCGGCCATGTGCGTACACACTTGGTTTAGGAAGTGACGGTCATGGGAGACGACGATGACCGTGTTCTCAAAGTTGATCAAAAATTCCTCTAGCCATTGAATCGCGTGTAGGTCTAAATGGTTCGTCGGCTCGTCCAGTAGTAGAATGTCTGGTTTGCCGAACAATGCTTGTGCAAGTAGTACTTTCACTTTGTCAGAACCAGTTAACTCGGACATCAACTTCGTGTGGAGGTCTTCCCCGATGCCTAGTCCTTTCAAAAGGATCGCCGCTTCAGATTCTGCTTCCCAACCATTCAGTTCGGCAAACTCTCCCTCGAGTTCTGCTGCGCGAATGCCGTCTTCATCGGTGAAGTCACTCTTCATATAAATCGCATCTTTTTCCTGCATTACTTCATAAAGACGCGCGTGCCCCATAATGACAGTTTTCAGCACTTCAAATTCCTCATATTCAAAGTGATTTTGCTTTAAAATGGCCAAACGTTCACCTGGTGTGATGTGGACGTCTCCCGTTTGTCCTTCAATTTCACCAGACAAAATCTTCAGGAACGTCGACTTTCCAGCCCCATTGGCACCAATTAATCCGTAACAGTTGCCTGGGGTAAATTTAATATTCACGTCTTCGAACAATTTTCGGTCACCGTAACGAAGACTTACATTGCTAACCGTAATCATATTTGCATTTCTCCTTCAAAAAAGCTCATCTTTCACGATTCTACCATAGATCGACCTTGCGTGATAAAGAGGAAACAATTACACATTGATATGTTTCATTTTTTCCTCACCGAGAACATGAACTTTTTGTGTGCATAGTTTTAAGTACACATAGCACACTAAGAGAATCATTCGCCTAAATTGGAATGTTTGTGTCAAATTACATAGTTTGGATAGAGTAAATGGAAAATATGGAGGGATAGGCATGGCGGAACACAATCAACAACCAGACAGCTTATCTCAAAATATACAGGATAACGTAACGAGAATTAAACGTATTTTCTTGTTACCACAAAATGAAGACGTTGCGTTACGACGATTGCACATCTCTTCATTAGACAATGCAGCCGTTTTAATCTATGTAAAGCCTATGGTAGATGCACAAAAGATTGAAGAATTTATCATTACCCCTTTGTCTAGTAAGGCGCAGAAAAGTAGCACCGAAGATATAGTCGAGCATGTAAAATCTGTGATGACGAATGCAGAGAATACAACCATTGATACGATGGACAAAGTGACTCAAGACTTAAACAATGGAAACACCATCATTTTGCTTGACGGTGTGGATAAGGCAATTTCCGTCTCAACGACTGGATTTACACATCGTGCTGTTGAAAGTGCTTCAGACGAAAAGGTTATTAAAGGGGCTAAAGAAGCCTTTACAGAGTCCGCCAGCCTAAATCGATCGCTAATTAGAAAAAGGATCCGCGACAAGAACTTAGTGACCGAGTTCATCCAGGTTGGAAAAAGGTCTACAAATAATGTCTATATCATGTATGTGAGCGACCTTGCGAACGAGGAAATATTATCGACTCTGAAAAAGAGAGTCCATAATATCGTAGCGGATAATGTCCAAAGTATTTCATTTATAGAACAGTACATTGAAGATAGGCCGAAATCGATTGTGCCGACTATTTTATACACAGAGCGACCCGACAGAGCCGTGTCCTATTTGGAAGAAGGGCATATTGTTCTCATTACAGAAAATTCCCCAGCTTGTTTAGTGGCACCGGCTACTTTCTGGACATTGTTTCATTCTTCTGAGGATCACAATTTAAAAATGGCCCATGGGAATTTTGGCAGACTGATTAGGATGTGTGCTTTTTTTATTGCTTTATTTACGCCTTCGATATACATTGCAATATCGACCTTTCATGCGGAGATGCTCCCCCCAGACTTGCTATTAGCGATCGCTTCCACAAGGGAAAAGGTACCTTTTCCCGCTGTGGTGGAAGTTATATTCATGGAAATAGCATTTGAAATATTGAGAGAAGCTGGGGTTCGTATCCCAAATCCGATAGGTCCGACGATAGGGATTGTAGGGGCGTTGATTCTTGGACAAGCGGCAGTGGAGGCAAACTTAGTCAGTCCCATTATCGTCATCGTCATTGCATTGACTGGCTTGTCGTCCTTTGCAATTTCAGACGTGAGTGTCAACTATATGTTACGAATGACACGTTTTATATTCACTTTTTCTGCTGCTCTTTTCGGTATTTTTGGGGTGACTGTAACCTTCTTAGTGATTTACTCGTACCTTGTCATGGTCGAATCGTTTAGTGTTCCTTACTTATCACCTATGGTCCCACACGGTAAATCATCGGGAGACACGATCTTTAGACGGATATTAACAAAGGAAACATTGCGCCCAAGTAACATAAAAGCAAAAGACCCACTTCGGAGAAATACGTAGGAGTTTCATATGCATATTCAAGATAGAGAAAAAGTCGGAACAAGAGAGTTTTCAGCAATCATTATTATTACGATAGCGAGTAAATTTTCGGACATAACACCTACAATGTTGGCACAGGCCGGCGAGAATGCTTCTTGGATGATTCCTATCATCTCATTGCTCATTATGATCGTTCCTTTATACGTGACCTTTTTATTACTTCGTCACTACAAAGATAAAAATCTTATCGAAGTAACTATGACTGTTCTTGGAAAACCTCTAGGCTTACTTATCACGTTAGTCTTATTTCTGACATCCTTTGCAGCTAACGTCATTGATACTCGAGGGTATATTGAAATAATTGGTACGATGTACTACCCGAACAGTCCTGTTTTTTTGATTTATATAGTGTTTATGATCGGTACTTTTAGTTTGGCTAAGCAAGGTTTTACGGGGATTGCAAGAGTGAGTTGGAGTTTATTTCCATACTTAAAAATACCGTTAGCGCTACTGCTGTTTTTAGTTTCAGACGATCTGATTTTTTCGCGCTTATTTCCGTTCCTTGGTCCCGGTATAGAAACGATAGCAAAAGAAGGCTTTCTTAAAAACTCTATATATGGAGAGTTAATCTTTTTTGGCATGATCTATCCATATATAAGGAATGTGAATTCGTATAAAAGGTCTATGATTATTGGATCGTCGATTACCTTATTTGAACTTGTCATCTATTATTTAGCATTTAATATGCTGTTCGATTTCCCAACGATTAAGCAAGTCACTTATCCGTTCCATGAACTAACGAGGTACGCTACTATTGGCGATTACGTGACAAATACCGAAACCGTCTACTTTGCGTTTTGGCTTTTAGGATCCGTGATAAAATATGCTGTTTATTTGTTTATATTAGTGCTCATTTTTGCTTCGATGTGCAATATAAAGGACTATAAAAAGTTACTGCCTCTGTTTTCAGTCCTTGTGATCGGAGTTGGGTTAATTCCTGAAAATAGCGTTGAATTGTTGAAGATGAGGGAGCTTCTACTAAATACTGTCGCCTTTATCCTTCCCGCTATTCCTTTATTGCTATGGAGTGTTGCAAAAATGAGGGGGGAATTTAAGCGTGAGGAAAAAAATAATCGTTCTATTTAGCTGTACCATTCTCCTAGCTGGTTGCTATGATCAAAATGAAATTGAGCAACAAGCGTATGTCATGGCCATTGGACTCGATAAAGCGGACGGGGTAGGGAAGGTGAAGGTGACCTTTTTAATCGCAAATCCTGAGGTTGGCACGGCAGCGGGTGGAGGAAGTCCAGATGAGCCTCCTTCAGAAATTGTTTCATTTGTTGCCCCAGATTTCTCGACTGCGCGTGACACGGCAAATGCCTTTGTTGCTAAAAGGTTAAGATTTAGTCACGCACAAACATTAATTGTTTCTGAAGAACTCGCTCGATCAACTATTTTTCTACAACATATGTACGGCACCATTCGGGATCGTGAAGTCCGGAGGGAGATGAATATAGTTGTGTCGAGAGAAAACGCGAGTGACTTCTTAAGAGATAACAATCCATTGTTAGAATCTAGAGCACATAAATACTATCAATTCATGATTAATCGCTCGATTGAAACGGGGTTGGCTCCAGCGGCAGATATTCACCGGTTTATGCAAATAACAGAGGGGGACGGTGATCTATACTTAGCGATTTACGCAACAACAAAACAAGAGGGAAGTGTTGATGTTAACGAAGATGAATTCTATGCTGGGCAAATTGAAAAAGAAGGTGGAAACCCAACACAAGTGGTAGGATCGGCGGTGTTTCAGGAAGGCAAGATGATCGGTGTGTTGACCGGAGAGGAAACAAGGTTATCATTGCTACTAGATAATAGCAGTCAGGCCGAATCTATGCTCGTTACGTATCAAGATCCACTAAATGAGGAATATCGTATCGGGGCAAGGGTGTTGAAAAAAGAGAGTACGAAAATAGTAATGGATTTGCAGAAGGAGCAGCCTTCAGTTACTGCTACAGTGCCTTTATCGCTTGAGTTAACCGCTATCCCAAGTCTTGAAAACTACATAACGGATTTTAAAAAACAAGCCCTACTAGAGCGGTTTATAGAGGAGGATTTAGGAAAGAAAGCACAAAAGTTCATTGCCAAAACGCAGGAGGAATTTAAGGGGGAACCATTTTATTGGTCACTTGTAGCCCGAAAGCAGTTTTCGACGAATAAGGCTTATACGGAATATGACTGGAAGAAAGCGTATCCCAATTTAGACATCAACGTAAATTTTGAAATTGAGATAACAGAATTCGGCCAACAAGTGGAAACACCAGAATTGCCAAAAGTGAGGGATTAACGTTGAAGATTTTATTTTGGGCGGTGGTTCTATTCACTTGTGTATACACATTGAGGTTTTCTAAGGAATTATTTTTCGAGGAGAAAAATAAGCTGGCTGCAGTGGTTGTTGCCGTAATGGCTATTGGTTTATTGGCTTCTCCTATTTTTATTAAGATACGATAAACCAAAAGTCAGCTCAGGCACGTGAGCTGACTTTGGTTAATTAGGATTTGATTACTGGCAATGGCTTTAGTCCAGCCTCAATACGGTCTCTTTGCCCTTCTAGGAATGGAGGAAGAGCGAGACTTTCACCTAAATGGTTGATGTCCTCATCTGTATCAAAGCCAGGCCCATCTGTTGCCAGTTCAAAGAGGATGCGGTTGCGCTCTCTAAAGTAGAGCGATCGGAAGTAGTAACGGTCGACAAAACCAGAGTTCGGGAATCGTGCTTCCGTGACCTTGGTAATCCACCCGTGCAGCTCCTCATCATCCTCAACACGGAAGGCAACGTGATGCACACCGCCTCTCCCTAAACGCTCTGGCGGCAAATCAGTACGCTCCTCGATATGGACTTCAGCTCCGGTTCCCCCTTCGCCAACTTCGTATACTTGAATGTCTGGCTGTCCGGGTATAGCAGATGGGTAATTAGATGCTTGACTAAAGCCGAGTATGTTTGTGAGCACATCAATGGTTGGATCCGCAGCAGGCACTGTTAGTTGAACTGGTCCAAGCCCGACGATACCGTATTCTTGAGGAACCGGGCTCTTCTCCCACGGCTGTCCACCTTTGACACCATGGTTGTTCTCGTCAGAAACGAGTGCGAGTCGCTGACCTTCAAAATCACGGAAGGCGAGTGTGTTACGACCGGCTCTTTCTTTGATTTCTTCGTGATCAACGTTGTGCTTTTCAAAGCGTTTTTTCCAAAACGATAGCGCCTCATCAGAAGGAACTCGAAGTGAAACAGATGAAATACTATTCACCCCTTCATGATTTGGAGCTGCCATCGGAATTTCAAAGAAAGTAAGCTCTGTGCCGGCATTTCCTTTATAGTCGCCATAAAACAAGTGGTAAACAGAAGTGTCGTCTTGGTTGACCGTTTTCTTGACCAACCTCATGCCCAACGTGTCTGTGTAAAAATCTAAATTTTTAGCAGCATTGGCAGTGAGAGCGGATACGTGGTGAATTCCTTTAATTTGCATGGTATGGTGCACCTCCATAAAAATATCTCGAAACTAGGATATTACTATTGTACTTGAGATTAAGGAAAATGGCAAAGTCAAAATGATAGCGAATCTTTCAGCCATTTCGATTACATGGTATGCTCTCTACAGAAGAAGAGGGAGGGGTATCAATATGGCGAGCGATCAAATAGTACGAGTCGGCATTATAGGAGTAGGTGCAGTAGGAGAAAGGGTGTTGCGAAAATTTGTTCAGCATCCACAAACAGAAGTGGTAGTGTTATGTGACACGAATACAGAGCGGCTACAAGCTTTACAAGAAGAGTTTGATGGATTACATATAAGTGGAAATGTACATGAAGTGACGCAAAATCCGGACATTGATCTCGTGTACGTCGCAGTACCTCCGAAAGGACACAGAGATGTTGTGTCAGAAGTACTGCGAGCAGGAAAACATTTGCTTTGTGAAAAACCGCTAGCGAATTCAATAGAAGAAGCAGAAGAAATGGTGCAAGCAGTCGAACAGGCGGGCGTCGTGCATGCGATGAATTTCCCTACTACGTACGGCAACGTGTTTCGCTCGTTACAAGAAAGTTTTCAAAAAGGCGACATTGGAGTGTTGCAGAGAATAGATGTGAAGATGCACTTCCCAGAGTGGCCACGTGCATGGCAAAGAAACGCCTGGATTGGCAGCAGGGAGCAAGGTGGCTTTGTACGCGAAGTGGGTCCGCATTACATTCAACTAATCCAACGCTTGTTCGGAGAAATTGTAAATGTACAAACTTACATAGAATTTCCTGACGATCCAGAGTTGTGTGAAACAGGCATTATCGCTCGTATGGAACTAGCGAATGGTGTGCCAATTTTAGTGGACGGAGTAAGTGGTGTCGGGAAAAAAGAGGACATCTCATTCACACTATACGGTGACAAAGGGACATTGACTCTTGCAAACTGGAGTGAACTGCGTATCGGTACCACAGAAGGGGAGCAGGCAATCCCGATGGAGCGCGACGACCATTTGCATGCGTTGCTAACTGAAGTTGTCAAAGCGGTAAAGGGGGAGCCAGCTTCGTTAGTCACTCTACATGATGGGTTAGAGGTACAAAAGGTTTTGGAGCAGCTGTTAGATCGAGGTTGAGCGAGCTCAAAGCGAGGAATAGGATACCGGAAACGCAGGATAGTCGTTCACGTTGAAGATCTTTTCACCAAGCATACTGTAAATGATTACTCATATGCGCAGACAGTGTGCGGAATCCAGACTAACTAAGCACATATCCCAGACTCATCAGAGATGAACTCGGATTGTGTCGTGAGAGGATCCACCCTAGTTGTGGGTTTGGCGCCGGCCCTTCTTCTACGGGTTCATCTGAAGGAGAATCTTCTGATGCTCTTACTTCACCGCTCCTTGTAGATTCTGCTGTTGCACCAGCCACTTCTATGGTTTCCAAGAGCAGAATGCAGCAGATATCCGCGAACAGGGGAATATATCCGCGGTCCGGGGAATATATCCGCGTTTAGGGGAATATATCCGCGATCAGGAGCATATATCCGCGATCAGTGGAATATATCCGCGGTCGGGAGCAGATATCCGCGTTTAGGGGAATATATCCGCGATCAGGAGCATATATCCGCGATCAGTGGAATATATCCGCGGTCGGGAGCAGATATCCGCGTTTAGGGGAATATATCCGCGATCAAGGGCAGATATCCGCGAACAGGGGACAAACACGTAATGAATGTAGACGTTTCATAAGCGGGACAACAAAAAGACGTCATCCCAGCAAAGGACAACGTCACACGAAGTTTAGGTTCAGTGTCACACTTCCCTACGCTGGTGTTAACCAGATCAGGTGTCAGGGTCAAAGACAGAAAACAGGTCTTACTCTCAGCTGGCTCATCCAGCTCCCCTAGTGTTGGTATATAATTTTCTAACTTATTGTAACAAAAAGCAAAAGGATGGTACATAGTTGGTCCAGCTACGTATAATAAACTATTGGCAGACTACTTCATCATCGCAATTGCCTATCTAAATTTGAAATTGTTATTCACAATAGGTGGGAGCATTTTCGTCTCTTTTGCCATAGAGGATGCACATAGTGGACATGGCGGATTCTCTTCTAGAGATAAATTTTCTCTCATCCAGCAAGGGCACTCTTCATCACTACAAACCCAAATAGACGTTTCTTCATCTTCAATCGGTTCTACGTTACGTTTTGAATTATACAATGGAAATCCTCCTTGTTTTTGTAGTTGCAAAATGGCCGGGATGGAAAATAGAATGAATTGATTGTATTATGAAGTCTTTAAGATAGGATAAAAAAGAACTGCCTTAAACAAGACAGTTCTTCATGGAATTACAATTTTTCTACGTTTTCAGCTTGAGGACCACGGTTGCCTTCAACTACGTTAAATTGAACGCGTTGGCCTTCTTCAAGAGACTTGTAGCCTTCTCCAACGATAGCGCTGAAATGTACGAATACGTCATTTCCGCCTTCGATTTCGATAAAACCAAAACCTTTTTCTGCGTTAAACCATTTTACTGTACCTGTTTCCATGTGTAGAAACCTCCAATCAAAAAAATATAGGGCGCTCATAGAAATTTAAAAGAAGAGTCTTACCTATTATTTACCTATTACAAGCGTTTGATACATAGAGAGATCAACTTTTCATAATACGCAAATAGTATCTTCAAATTTTTAGGAACAACTTATTGTAACATGAATTCGGCTGAATATCTAATGGTTTGAAAAAAAATACTTGCCAACTAGTTCCAAGAGTTAACAAAATAGCCTGTTTCACTAAAACAATGTACCCAATCCTAAGTGGGAAAAATCATGATACGATAGGATTTTGTCTAGTCTAGGTGGAAAATTATCACTAGCAGCAGGAATAGTAGGATTTACTTGTATGCATCACGTTTATATTGATGGAATGCATCGATAAAAGCATCGGGGTTCGCTTTTGTTTGGAAAGGGAAGACGCCTTGATTCGTGTGTAGATAGAAGAGATTGAGTCCTTGAGATAGAGAACGATAGGACATATCAAAAACATTCTCCAACGGAAATGTGTTTGTTTGTGTATAAAGGTGACCTTCCTGCATAAGGAGATGTGCTTCTTTCTCTTCAAACCATTGATGGTTCCACTCGGTATGTTTGATGGTTTTGATGTAAGGTAATTGCATGTACTTCACTCCTATAGTGGAATCGTCGGTCAAAGGAACAAATATGAGGGTCAAGATAAAAGTTATAAGCGGTGACAGTGTAGGGAAGTGCTCAAGAACTAGGATACGGACTTTCGGTAGGCTGTGCAAATGTTTCGATTGGGATATGTGTATTTTTCATTTCATATCCTCGTTAAAAGTGGTACGGTTTTCGTAAGAATATTGTGAATGCGAGGATGGAACAATGCGATCATTTTCTGGACTATGGATTTTACTCGCTGCAATGCTGTGGGGAACGACGGGGACTGCACAGTCGTTTACGCCCGCTGGAACATCTCCGTTCGTTTTCGGAGCGATGCGACTTTTGATAGGGGGAGGCGCGCTGTTTCTATTTGTTTGGATACAGGGGAACTATCCGTGGAGGTATTGGTTGAACCTGCGTATATGGATAGCCGCACTTTGTATGGCTGCGTTTCAACCGTTATTCTTTACAGCAGTGTCTGAAACGGGAATTGCAGTAGGAACAGTCGTTGCCATCGGGAGTGCCCCTGTTTTAGCAGGGTTAATGGAGTGGGTGATCCACAGAAAAGCGCCAACATTAAGATGGATGATTGCAACGGGAGCCGCTCTGTCAGGGTGTATCCTCCTGTTTTCAACAGGAACGACAATCACAGTAGAGCCAGTTGGAGTCGTGCTAGCGCTCGGAGCGGGGCTTAGCTTTGCAGGTTATGCACTTGTCAGTAAATCTTTAACGAAGCACTCGCAACAGAATGCCGTCGTAGCTACTATCTTTAGCTTGAGTGCACTGTTTCTATTACCTACTCTCTTTTTCTTTGACTTGTCATGGCTAGCTGACGGGAAAGGGTTACTGGCTGTGCTGCATTTGGGAGTACTGACGACAGGGGTGGCGTATGTCTTATTTGCTAAAGGGCTAGCACGTGTAACTTCGGCGACAGCTGTTACGCTTACGCTAGCTGAACCTTTGACCGCCACTTTACTAGGAGTTCTTGTTGTAGGGGAAGTGTTATCAGCTCCTTCGTGGATGGGTGTGGGGTTGATTTTAGTGGGGATGGTCGTGTTGAGTGTACCGCTGAAAATGAGAAAATATGTATAGAAAGGGGCGTACCCTCGACAGAAGATACGCCTTCACTTTACGGTTTCAGCACAACCTTCACACAATCGTCTTCCCGTTCGTGGAAAAGTGAATACCCTTTTGATGCATCTGCAAGTGGCATCGTATGGGTAATAATTTTGGTTGGATCAATATCACCATTCACAATTTTCTTGTACAGATGTGGCATGTAGTGACGAGCAGGTGCTTGTCCCATCTTTAGTGTAATGTTCCTAACGAAGAATGGTCCCAGTGGAAACATATTGTACAAACCACCGTACACACCAGTGAGCTGAACAGTTCCGTATTTTCGTACCGCTTTAGTAGCAATCTGAATCGGACCAAGCGTTCCACCTTGAAGCTTTAATTTTTGCTCAACGTACTCGAGAGGTGACTTCTTTCCGTCCATCCCTACACAATCAATGACTACATCGGCGCCACCTTTTGTGATCTCTTTCAGTGTTTCACCCATGTCATCGTATTCCGTGAAGTCAAATGTCTCTGTTTTGTTTATCTTTTTCGAGTGTTCTAAACGATAAGAAAGGTAATCGACTGCGATGACGCGCTCGGCACCTTTTTCCCAAGCAAATTGCTGTGCCATTAAACCAATAGGACCGCATCCTAACACCACAACGGTATCTCCTGGCTTCACTCCTGAGTAATCGACACTCCAATATGCTGTAGGCAACACATCAGACAAAAATAAAAGCGACTCGTCTTCCAGTTCGCAATCTTGAGGAACGACAAAGGGGGTAGAGTTAGAAAAAGGCACGCGCAAATACTCAGCTTGCCCTCCTGGATAGTTCCCAAACTTCTCTGAGTACCCAAAAAAGCCCCCAGAATCATAGTGTGGATTCGAGTTGTCACATTGACTTTCCATATCGTGCTTACAATAGTGACATTGCCCACAAGTAACGGTAAACGGAATGACAACACGATCGCCGACTTTGACATTGGTTACATCAGGTCCAATCTCCTCAACGATTCCCATTGGCTCATGTCCAATGACATACCCGATAGGTAGGGGGAAGTTTCCTTCATATAAGTGTAAATCCGATCCACAAATAGCCGTGGAGGTGATACGAACGATGGAATCTTGACGATCTTGAATGGTCGGATCTTCGACATTTTTTACGGCAACTTCTTGTTTGCCTTGATAAGTGACAGCTTTCATAGTAGCCTCCTCAAAGATAACAACATACGTACATGTTTTGATTACTAGAGGAGGACTATACAAAAGTCATGGCTTTCGAGTGAGAATTAGTTGGGCGGGATAGCAGATCGTGTGGTAATTTCAAAACCCTGGAAAGAAGAGTTTTAGGGCGAGGGAGGTTATGTACAGAATGGAAATAAGCCACCTAAAAAGTAAGTGGCTAACGACGTGATTGACTCCAATTTTGTAGTAGTAGATGTGTCTGATCATGTATCGCCTTTGCTTCTAAGTACGCGTAGTCTATCTGTTCTCGATGAATTAGAAACATTCGGTAAGCCCATTCACAGTCAGAAGATGACTTCCAATGGACGCAGGCCCGCATTCTATCCAAAATAATATCTTCAATACCTATAACAAAGACGCTATATCCATTTGCAGTGACAATTTCGATGATTTTTTCTTCGTCGGCATCTTCCAACATATCGCTGGGGATCTCGATACTAACCAAAAGTTTTTCATGAAAGAGATGTCTTCCTTGTGGTGTAAATCCGACTTGTTGTAACAATTTTACGGCCGCTTCCCGGTCACTTACGACCATATCAATATCAGCAGTAGTGTAGCCACTTCTTGTATAAATTTCAACAGCAAGTCCACCCACAATAATAGGGCGAATTTGGTATGCACTCAACAAATTAGTGAGCACAGCAACACTTGACAACATCCGTTCGAATTGGGACTTATCGACGACGTCTTCTAATTCATATTTAGCCCATTCAATCGAATTCATAATACCACTTCCTTTTCTCGATATATCGAATCTTTCCGTCTGCCACAGCACGTTGCCACTTTAATATGCTTAGCTCGTCTAGTATTTTTGCTTCTTCGGGGTCTCTTGGGCGCGTTCTAATTACGCGCTCCTTTTCTTTAGCTTTGAGTATCTGCTTTTCGGCTTCTGCTTTCTTTTTTTCTATGGATCGCTGCAGGTCGGAGAGGTCGATTTTTCTTGTCACTACGATCACCTTTTCAATGTGTAAGAGTATTTTGATTATAGCATATTGCTGTTGCTGTCGAATCGTACCGGCACATTTCAGTTCAAAAAAACGCACCAGATCCACAGGGGAACCGGTGCGTATTCATCAGTTTGCTATTCCGATTGTTGGGATGTATCCGGTTTACTAGATGTCTGATTCAAAGGTGTTTTATTCCTCTTTAACTCATTCGACAACTCATCAACGCTCCCGCGGACATTCGACTTACCCGATACATTCTCAAGTAGCTCACGAACATCAATACCCGAAGAGGCTTTCAAGCTTTCTTGCAGTGTTGACATAAGGTTCGTAGCGTAACTTGTTACTTTATTGGCTCCAGATCCGCTGCCTTCACCGCCTGTATCGACAACTGTAATTTTATCGATGTTAGCAAGTGGGCTAGCAACTTGCTTCGCATATTCAGGAAGCATTTTCACGATCATATCTAGAATAGCGGCTTGCCCGTACTGATCGAAGGCTTCGGCAATTTTGCGCTTCGCTTCGGCTTCAGCCAAACCTTTGAGACGAATAACTTCTGCTTCTGCTTCCCCTTGGTCGCGTTGAGCGGAGGCTTTCGCTTCCCCGTCAATACGAACTCGTTCTGCTTCTGCTTTGGCCATCGCTTCAATGCGGTATTTATTGGCGTCGGCATCAGCGATTTGTTTAGATTTTTCAGCTGCAGCAGACTGTTCTACTGAGTAACGATCGGCATCTGCTTTCTTCTTCACTTCAGAATCATACTGACGTTCACGACGCAAAATTTCCTTCTCTTCAAGTTCAATTTGCTTTTGACGCTCGATGATTTTAACTTGCATATCTTGTTCTGTTACTTCTTGCTTTGCTCGAGCAGATTCAAGGTCATACGCTTGGTCAGCACGCGCTTTCGCACTGTCTTGCTCACGGCGGTATTCTGCCACTTTCAGCTGGTTGATTTTCTCAGCCTCAGCAATTTCAGTAGCACGCTCTAATTCGGCTCTTTGCGCGTCTTTTCCGGCTTCGGCTCGCTTAATTCTCGTTTCTTTTTCTGCCTCAGCTGTTGCGATATCGGCATCTCGTTTGACTTGCGCTATTCGCGGTTTACCTAATGATTCGAGGTAACCGTTTTTATCACGAACATCCTTAATAGTAAAGGAAACGATCAAAAGTCCCATTTTTGCAAGGTCCTGTGAAGCTACACGTTGCACTTCTTGAGAAAACTTTTCGCGGTTTTTGTAAATTTCCTCGACGGTCATGGAGCCTAGGATGGATCGGAGGTGACCTTCTAACACTTCTTTTGCTTCGTTTTCGCGATCCACTTTACTTTTCCCTAAAAACTGTTCAGCAGCTGTCGCAATTTCAGTGATGGATCCACCGATTTTAATAATGGCAGTTCCGTCGGCCATGACCGGTACACCTTGCTCTGTGTATACTTCAGGTGTGGTTACCTCAAGTTTGCTTGAGAGTAGGCTGAGGGGTTCAGCTTGCTGGAATACTGGAAGAACGAAGGTACCGCCACCACGGACGATTTTAATCCTGCTTCCTGATTCGTCCGCTCTTACATTTTTGCTGCCTAAGTAGCTTCCCGTTACGATCAGCGCCTCATCTGGACCCGCTGTACGGTACTTTGTCATAAAGACTGCGACGAGAGAGATCACTAGAAATAATACAACACCAATCACAATCCATAATGTAGTCGTCAATACAATCACCTCTAATTGAGTTTTTTAAAAAGGACTCACATACACAACGCCGTCTTTCACATCTAAAACGACTACCTTCGTACCATCTGGAATCGGAATGTTGTCACGACTGACTGCTGTTTTGGAGATGGTTCCACTCGTACTCTCAAAGATGACTTCGCCAAATCCATCTTCAGGTATGGATAAAATCACTTTACCGACACGCCACTTCAAAGACTTCTCTGTATAAGCAAGCGATTCTTCGGCGTTAGAAATAGGAATCAAGATAAACAAGTTAAGTAGAATGGATAACACGAGGGCAATCGTTAACGCCAAAGCAAATACAAGAAGACCAGATAACGGAGTAACTGCTTCGAGTACGTACCCACCTGCACATAGCATCGTAATAAATGAGAGGATGAGGGTAGGACTGAGGAAGCCAGTAGATTCAGCAACACCTTCCAATGCATCGCCACCAAACAAAACGTAAAGAAACGTAATGCTGCCAGCCACAATGAGCCCGACTAAGTAGACGGTTTCAACAGACATCTCCATGAATTTCCCCTCCCTTCAAAAGCAGTCTACAAGATGCTGTCAGTTTATATACGGACGAAAGTGGTGAAGGTTTCGTATTTTGTGAGAATATATAGATAAGGTGGAAATAGGTGCCATGATGTTTCCAAATGAATATTTCGTTCTCCAATTAAAGAGTCTTTTCCTTTTCCATTAGCCGTTTTACCTGTTCCTTAGGCTCCCAGCAATTGAATGTGTATTTTGGGCTCGTATCGTAACCAAGACGCTTGCATTCGTATTTCATTTTGCCATTGTGCCGTTGCGATAGGAAATGTACACAGGTTGCACAACAGTGGAATCGATTCGTCATGTCATCCTCTCCTTAAATCCATTGTAGCAAATTTTGTGAAAAATGTTTCCTAGGTAAAGGTTGATTAATGAAGATAAGAAAGGTAAAATGTATATGAAAATGATTCTCAATATCGAATTAGCCATTCACTTTACTCCCAGGAGGAATTACATATGCCCTATGCACAAAAGGACTTAAAAAACGTTTCGCGTATCGCGCAAACAATTCGTGAAAGACGTTCTATAAAGACAGGCTATACAAACGAACCAGTTTCAAAGGAGCTTATTACGGAATTGTTGGAGGATGCTGTTTGGGCTCCGACTCATGGATTACGTGAACCGT
The DNA here is from genome assembly GCF_012955605.1 of Bacillus fonticola. Taxonomy (GTDB): domain Bacteria; phylum Bacillota; class Bacilli; order Bacillales; family JC228; genus Bacillus_CG; species Bacillus_CG fonticola. Next base: position 465,796 of record NZ_CP052135.1, read on the forward strand.
GGCGTTTTATATTTGTCTCTTCTGAGGAGAAGGAAGCGTTCGTGGAGCAACTTGTTCAAACGTTCCCGATAGAGGTACGGGAGGCAAAAAGAAATAACTTTTCAAAACCTGCTGCCATTCTGATTGTCATCATGAAAACTGACCCGAGACAAAAGCAGTGGGAAGAAAACTTCGGAGCGGTTAGCTCATTGATTCAAAACTTCTCCTTACTTGCGTGGGAGCGCCAGCTAGGTGTTGTGTGGAAAACGAATCCGCATATTTACGATCCGAAAGTTCGCGCACTTCTTGATGTACAAGCTGACGAAAAAATCGCCGGATTTCTGCACATGGGCTATTTTGACGAAGTGCCTAAAGCGCGACCACGAACGGCGGTAGAGGAGCTTTTGACAGTATATTCTCCCAAATAATGCTGGTGTAAGATAGAAGACGATAATGGAAGCGACGAGGGTAAAACACTCGTCGCTTTTATAATTCTGAAAATAGCTGTTTCCAAGTCCTTAATACAGACAACCCATCCACCTCAAGATCCCATACTATTTCTTATCTTGTCAGGAGTCGCATAAGAGTAGCCGACTTTAGATCGGCCACATTTCTTTAGGATTTAACTCATACTGTCCTTCTTGTCGGAACATAAACTGGCACATGACAAACTCACGACGAATAGTAGCAAAATCTTCGTGGTATTGCTGAATGTAGTCATTGATTTCGCGTTCACTATAGGTTTTACCCATTTCCAATCCTCTCACAAGATGCTCTAAAATGATGAATTTCTTCTTGCGTTGTGCTGGTATATTTTTAAGTTTGCCGTCAGCTTGAATAAAGTTTTTAAGCACCTTATTTTTTTCCTCATCTTCAACTTCGAATAATTCCATCTCCTCATCACTTCCCATTCGTAAGATCGCTTGAGCCATAAAAGCAAGATTTTTTTCATTCAAGTAAAAATAGATGGTGTTTTTTTCACGGCGTTGGTAGATAATATCGATTTCTCGAAGCTTGGCAGTATGATGGGATATTGTCGGTGGGGTGAGTCCAAGCTTTCCAGCGATCGCTTGCCCGTGCAAAGGCCCTTCTTTTAATAAAGATATAATCCTAATTCTTGTTTTATCCCCCAGTGTCTTATGAAAGTTCACTAGTCGATTTAGCTGCATAAGGAATCCTCCAATTGAATTATACAGTTTGATTATAATCTAATTAGATGAATATAACAATAGGTGTTCGCAGGAAGATTGGACTCCTTTCTTAAAATTGGAAGCGCTTTACGGTGGATGATTTTCTTATGTAAAATTGGTATAATTATATTACTCAACAAATTTAAGAATTCTCTGGAGGGCACAATTTTTGTTTATAGCGATCGGATTCTTTTTGTTCATGTCGTTTTTCTTATCAGGAAGTGAAACAGCTCTTACTGCCGCAAACAAAATGAAAATGAAAACGCGAGCAGAACTACATGATAAAAAGGCAGAAAACTTACTCAAGCTCGTATCCAAGCCGGATCAGTTTATTACAGCGATCCTAATCGGAAACAACATAGCCAATATTATGCTTCCTACACTTGTGACGATTATTGCGATTGATTATGGATTCAATGTAGGGGTAGCTACAGGGATTTTAACGGCGGTCATTATTGTGTTTTCAGAGGTATTGCCGAAATCTATTGCCGCTACATTTGCTGACAAAGTATCCTACTTAGTCGCACCAGTCATCAGGGTATTAGTCGTTGTCCTAAAACCAATCACTTTTTTGTTATCCTTATTCACTCGAGCCGTAATAAAAGTGATTTCCAATGGTAAGGTTGAAGAGGTTAGCTTTTCAAAAGAAGAACTGAAAACCATGGTCGACATTGCGTCCACAGAAGGAACCTTCAAAAGTGAGGAAACGCAACGAATTAAAGGGATAATTGATTTTCACAGTAAAAATGTACGGGATGCTTTAAAAACGCCAAGAATAGATATTGTTGGACTTCCGTTTGATGCCTCTTACGAACATGCTCGGGATTTCGCTCTAGATAATCAACATACAAGATATCCAGTGTATAAAGAGGATATGGATAATATTATAGGTGTGTTCCACTCTAAGCAGCTATTGGAATGGTCTTTAAATCCGGAGAGAGGTATAGAGGAATTTACAGATAACACGCCATTGTTTGTCTATGAGTTTGCTCCAATTGAAAGAGTCTTTAAAATGATGCTCAAAGAGAAGAAGCATCTAGCGATCGTGCTTGACGAGTATGGTGGAACGATGGGAATCATTAGTAATGAAGATATTATCGAGGCGATGATTGGTCAAGACATAGAAGACGAAACGGATGACGACAGCGAAGTATTGATTAAAGAACTAACCGATTCGCATATTATTTGTCACGGGAAATTGGCGATTCGTCGAATTAATGAAGTGTTTAAAACGAGAATTCCAGAAGAAAAAGACATTTTAGCTGGGTTTCTCTTAAATGAGCTTGGGCATATTCCTGTACCAGGAGAAACACTTGAATACCATCACCTTCACTTTGAAATTATCGAGGTAGATGATTACAAACTAAACGAAGTAAAAATCACAAAGAAAACAGAGAATCTGTCTGACTCAGCTAACGATTAGGTAAAGTCATCCATACAAAAAGAGATAACCGTCTCCGATCTTGAGTATACATTTGGTAACTCACGATAAAGGAGACCTTTTTATGCCTAAACGAGGAGAACTGTACGAACAGGACTTATCTCATTACACGCTGAAAATTCACAGTAATTTGTTTTAGAGGGTTATCTAAGGTGCGAGGAGCTGTCGACCGTTGGATGAAAGACATTCACTTTGCGATTTCTGTCCCAAACTCCCAAAAAAGACCCTTCTTACAACGAGAAGGGTCTTACGGATTTTAATGATCTAGTCTGCGAGAATGACCATTTGGACACTCCACAAATTTAAGAGAAGAAGCACAATTACACACTCTCTCCGCTTTTTTCTTGTATCCTAGTCGTTGATAGGATGCAGAAAGTGCACTCGCATTTACTTTATGTGCCTTCCACGGACGAATTTTGCCAGTTTTAGGTGAACCCTCCTACTGCTTATCCATTATTTTTATACGCTACATCATAGTTTCTATCGTTCTCATACCACTCTTGATCGTTTTCGTTGTCTTACTATACTTTATGTCCATAAGGTGTGTGCTCTGCCGAGGGCTAAAAACAAAAACCAAAATCAAGGTCAAGAGCATGGGAAAACGTCCTGGAACGGACATTTGTTTTCCCACAAAACCAAAATAAAGCAGCCTACACATATAGGCTGCTTTATCTAATACAATCAATTATTTTGTTCTCTTTTCTGTTTTTTAGTTCTTACATAACTGAAGAAAACCAGCAATATTAAAATCAAAAGAACAAAGATATCAATATTTGATGTTAGCTCCTCACCAGACTGAAAAACACTATAGAGTCTGATCAACAAAATAATAGGACCCGTTACTAACATCAATAAAAGAACTTTTTCTCTTGCTTTTAAATTTTGCATTATATCCGTCAACCCTTTCTGAAATCTTCCTAACAACACTAAATGGCATTTCAAAATTCTAATAAATTTGTTAAATGGAATCCAATAACAAAATGTCTGGTAGGGCTTTTTGACTTTTTTAGAATTGTTTAACTCTTTAAATAAGTTTTCTTCCCTTTCATGTTAATCTTTTAACATGAAAGGATTTATTTCACTTTCAAAAGAGACATCAAGGAGGAGATTACAATCAAAAAAAAGATCGCACTATCATTGTTAACTGCTGGACTAGCTATTTCAAGTGCACAAATTCCTGGTGTTTCAGCAAACTCAGACGATGTAAACATCAAGCTACCTACACAACAAGACTCTGGACTTGAACCAAACCCTGAAACAGGGCCAGGAGATGATCTGATTTCTCCAAACGCTATTGTAGTTTACGTGGACGAACCAATTGCTGATAAAGGAACAGTTTCTAACTATCAAATTGGTCAAATGATAGAATCATATGAAAGCGGTGCAACTTGGTTAAACGCAATAAACACAATCTTATATGCGGGTGGCGTAACATCACCTGCTGGAGTAGTTAATTCCCTAGCTTCATTATTTGCAGGTGACATAGATCGCCTTAGAGAAGCTTATTACAGTGGACACAATATGTATTGGGTTGCTACTTACGCAAGTGGTGTAGATCCTAGTTTAACCAAAATTTATTATCATAACTATGGTAATACCCCAATTCGATACATCGAAGTTTGAAAAAGAAAGCACCTCATTCTAAGAGGTGCTTTCTTTTTCAATAGCCGTTAAACCTTTTACAATACCTTTCAAGTAAAACTCTCCAAAAGCTTAATCTACTGATACATATTCTTCTAAATGCTCCAAGATAATTTTTGCTTGTTCCTGCTTTGTCATTTCCTTGCCCCCTTAACCCACATAACTTTTCGCACCCATTTCCCACTTGTAAATATGCTCTAGCATATTAGAACCACACGTCGCACACTCGCAATTTTCCGGCACACCGTCAACTCTACAGAAGTCAGCCCATGCTAAGTTGTGGTGCGCGGCGAAAATGTGTCGCTTGTTCAAACGCGTACGCCGCTTGGATGAGAAGGGGCTCGCTGTATGCAGGACCAGTAAAGGTAATTCCTACTGGTTCTCCTGCTTTCGTAAAGCCTGCTGGAACGGTGATAGACGGGTACCCGGCTTTGGCTGGAATCATAGCGCCGTAGTTATTCGGGTAGACAAGTAGATCTAGGTTGCGTTCTCGCAATACTTTATCGATTCCCTCTTCTCGAGTATTCCGTTGGTCAAACAGCAAACTCTCTATATACTCAGGCTCAGTCAAGGTGCCTGATGTTTTTGAAGTTTGTTCGAATAACGTTTGTCCGTAACGGAGAAGTGCGTTCGGGTCTTCATGGTGTTTAGCCATAATATCTTCAATTGTACGAATACCAAGACTAGGGTCGAGCGTACGTAAATACGATTCAAGTGCTGTTTTGAATTCGTAAATGAGAACGTCAGCGCCCCAAGGCTTCTCCGGCTTTTGTAAGGCTGCTTCTTTATCGAGGAGAGCTCCATGCTCTGTACAAACGTCCAGTGCTCGTTGAAGGAGTTGCTGCTTTTCTTCATCAAGGCTAGAGAAGAATGGCTCCCACTGAAGCCCAATCCGAAGCCCTTGAAGTCCGTCTTTTTGCAAGGCATCTTGATAGTTAGGCTGCTCTGGTTGAGTAAGTGTAACAGGATCCTGCTCGTATTTACTAGCAAGAGCCTCTAATAAATAGGCTGCATCTTGTACAGTACGGGCAATGGGTCCAGCCGTGTCCTGTGTAGAAGAGATAGGAATAACACCGCGACGGCTAATGAGCCCCACTGTAGGTTTAATACCAACAAGGTTGTTCTGACTTGCAGGACTAAGAATCGATCCTGAAGTTTCTGTCCCAACAGCTACTGTAACGAAGTTCGCCGCGACAGCAGCTGCAGATCCAGAGCTAGATCCACCGACGTCGAATACACCGGGGCCGTATGGATTAAGGACTTGACCGCCTCGTGAGCTATAACCAGAAGGCATGCCCTCAGTCATGAAGTTTGCCCATTCTGTCATGTTAGCCTTGCCGAGAATAATGGCTCCAGCCTTGCGAAGGTTCTCAGCTAGTGGGGCATCTGCTTTCGCATAAGAATGTTCGAGTAGCTTCGACCCAGCGCTCGTATGCATGTGATCTGCCGTGTCGATGTTGTCTTTTAACAGTACGGGAATACCATGTAAAGGTCCGCGTGCACCCGTTTCGCTTCGTTCCTTATCAAGTTGGCGAGCGATGACTAGAGCATCTGGATTGATTTCAAGTACTGCACGTAAACCAGCCCCTCTGTCATTATGTTTAGCAATTTGCTCAAAGTAAAAACTAACAAGTTCATAAGAGGTAGTTTTTCCTTCGTTCAACCATTGTTGAAGTTCAGAAACGCTGCGCTCATGGAAAGATAGAGTAGAGTTTTGCATAGCCATGCTCCTTGTAATTGAAGTATAGTAAGGGAAAGTGAATATCATTCTGTATTTTCCGATAGTTATAGTATATCAAACTAATTGTTCAAGGAGTAGAATGAACATGAATCGTGTTGATCAATTACAAGAGCCTGTGACAATACCCCTACTCGTATCTTCCTTACAATGAGCACGGTTAATAAAACAACTGTCGGTTTGTGTAAAGTACAATGTATGTCCTTAAGAGATATCGTCGATTTTACGGAAGCCTGGTTTCGAAGCCACCCTTTTTTTCAAAAGGAAGATTTGACGCATAATAAATAATGATGGAAAATTACCCAAAAAATATAAATTTATGGTATCGAGTCTGCTGCTAAATAGCAATTACTGGAACTAGTTGCTTCGAAGTTTTTTACATAGTTTAACCAAGCAGAGAGATACTAAGTGAAATTCTTGGTCAAAGGAGCAATGGTTACAATGAAAAATGTTTGGAAACAAATGATTTCCCTCATGCTCGTAAGTATGCTCATTTTGTCTGTTCAATCGTCAATTTTTGCTAACATGGATGATGAACTACATGATAAAGAATGGAAAGAGCACTTTGATAAGCTGAAAAAAGAAGGCTTTGAACGTAAGGATATTTTCACAGCCATGTTTATAGCCAAAAAAGCTGACAAAGAAGTGAGCGAAATTTTAGCGACCTACAAAAAAACAAAGTCATGGGAAAAAACGGCACAAACATATGGGATTGACCTGGAAAAAGAGCGCAAGAAAGCAAAGCAGCGTATGAAAAAGTTTGTAAAGGAACACAAAAAGGAAATCGCGGCGCTTATAGTCGAAAAAGGTGAACAGGAGCAAGTATTGAAAGCACTTGAGGAAAAAGACGTTTCTATACACCAACTTGTTTATGTAAGTGCGATCGCAAAAGAATCATCCGTCCCGTTTGAAGAGGTTTACAAGAAGTGGAAAGATGGAAAACGGCCACATGAACTGATGAAAGAATACAAAACATCAAAAAAGGCAGTTCATAAAACGAAACGTATGTGGTACAAAGAAATGAAGTCGTGGGAATAAGTTACAAAAGGTTGTTCATCGTTAAAGGTGAATGGCCTTTTTTAAATTGCCTTCCCTACTTGTAGCGATCAGTACACATGTAAAGCCACTCCATAATAATGTTTGTCCAATCGGTGCGTTTCACGTAAGATAGAAGACAATAATTCTTATAGAAAGAAGCGATTTTACATGTTACAAAAAAAGATGGTGGCAACCGTGTTTATCGTTGTATTTGCTCTCGCACTTCCGATTATTGGCACGATCATTTTTTTCAAAAGTACAGATCAAGGTGGTCAAACACCTGAAGAGGGGATTATAGCCGAAAAAGTGCAAGTTGATGGGCTTTACCGTGTCACTTTTGTTGTAGGAGCCCGTCCAGTGAATTTTAGCGAAGACGATGTAAATAGCTTTCTAGAAGAGGCAAAACAAGAGGGAACAGTAAGATGGGTTTATATGAGCCGTGTTATGTATGAGGAGCAGGAGGTGGGGGAATTCGTCGAGTTCTTGTACAACAGCAAGTACGACGAGGAAGCAGAGCCTCCGACACGAAATGCAGTAAGAGCCACCCAGTTAGAAATAGAGTCGTGAGCTGGTGAAACTTTCTAGCATGAACCCTTTTATGATCGGGAAAAATAAAGGTATAAAAGGGAAGGGAGCTTTACTATGAACATGAAGAGGTTAAAGAAAAAAGTAAGAAAAGGACTTCAGCAGTTCCGGAAAAAAATGAAATAAGCAAAGTAAGCCTCTCATTGTGCCATGCACGGTAGAGAGGCTTTAGTACTATTTCCGGAACAGTGGTCAAATCCCCCATATAGGCGGATAGCTTAGGTTGACTTTGAGGAAAGACATGTATACGGTTGCGTGGTATTTCCCGTTTAATCAAACGTTTGTTTAACCTATAATTCCCTGTTTATGTGGGTGTCTTTACACATTCATAACGAGAGTCTGGAACGTTTGATAGAATATTTCCCCTATGGTATGAAGAACTCACGGTGCAAAACGAAAACCAAGGAGATACCAGTTCACATTATTTTTTCTTTCTCCCCGACTTTTCAAGTGATTTCACACGACTTTTTAGTTGAGCTATCTCCTTCGCCACATACACTTGAAGCAAAAAGAAACACACAGATAACGCCACGAACGCCACTTCCAACTCTTGAAGATAAGCTTCTATTAGTAAAATCGGAAAGATCATTGCAATAGCAGCGAGCAGTAGGTGCATGGAACCCATCCTTTTTCTCGTTTGCTACCACTATACGTGCCCAAGCTTAAGTCTATGCAACAGTCACAAAATTCTGTTGCTTTGAAAGGTGTCCCTCTTTTACATCGTGATTCACCAGAAGGGCTGAGATAAAAGAGGAGCAGTCTAAACATGCTAAACTGAGGGAAGTTCAACGTGAACAGTAGTGCCTTCACCTACTTGACTTTCAAAATGGATTGTCCCTTTTAAGCGCTCCACAATCCGGTAACAGACGGCAAGACCCAGTCCACTGCCCCTTTCCTTTGTAGAATAGAATGGCTCTCCTAAACTGAGTAGGCGTTCTTCCCCAATACCAATGCCATGGTCTGTAACGGTAATGTGTACATGCTCGTCTTGTTTAGTAAGCGTAATGGATACGGTATCTCCTGAGGTAGTTGCTTCTAGAGAGTTTTTAATCAAATTAATAAAGACTTGCTTTAGCTGGCTCGCGTTTCCAAACACGATAGCGGGCTCGCTTGTTTCATTTTTCAAATGGATAGAGATATTGTTCATATTGGCTTCTGCGTCCATGAGAAGTTTGACTTGCTGTAAAATGTCCCACACGTTTTCTACTTTCATCTCCACATCTTGTTTCTTACCTAGAATTAACAGTTCACCCGAGATCAAATTAATCCGGTCAACCTCTTCTAGCATAATGTTCATGTGTTCTTCGTTTACCACTTTACTGGATTTCATCAGCTGAATAAACCCTTTTAAAGACGTAAGAGGATTGCGAATTTCATGGGCTACTGCTGCGGCAAGATGTCCAATGACAGACATCTTTTCAGAAAGCATCATCATTTCTTCCTCACGTCTGTGTAAAGTAATGTCGCGGGCAATGCCGAAGAGGCCAACTACTTCATCGTTAATAATGCTAGGAATAAGCGAACAACGAACAATTCGTTCATCATCTTTTGCGTTCACGATGGTCGTCTCAAATTGTCGCGGTTGTCCAGTTAGTGCCATGTCAAAATGTCGCTTTGCGCGATCGACTTCTTCTGGGGACAATAAGGTGTCCAAGCGTTTTCCAATCCATAGAGTAGAGGATTCACCAATAGCTGCAGCACCTCTGGGGTTTAAGGCTAACAAATATCCTTCTCTACTAAGCTCAAACACAGCATCTGGGTTATGATTGAACAAAGAGCGATAGTGCTCGTTACTAATTTTTAATTCGCGTTCTTTTTGCTGCAACTTTTGCTGTGAAACCATGATCCGTCTCGTCCAGCGGTCCAACAGAAAATATAAACTAATCGCCGTAACTAAAATGAAGAACCAGCCTTTGTACCGCTGAAAGAAACTATATAGCGTGAGCGACTCATCAGCCACTGACATTGATAACATGTCGGAGAAAAGTATCCACAGAGCACCGATAATTAAGTAAATGATAGTAATGTGAAAGGCAATGCTATACGGAATTTTCACGAGTGTTCACATCCTTACTCTGGTTTGGGCGGTCAGAAAGGCGTTGTGCTCGCGGGGATGCGAGTGTGCCTTCGGAGCGACATAGACGTCACGACATTAGCCTTTCATCCTTACTATTCATACATTACATAAGTTTCTCCAGTTTATCATGAATCATCAAAGAATTTAGTTGTTTGAAATAAGCTAAGGTGTGGAACTTTTGTGAAGTTAGGACAAGAGCTATCCACTTTTTTCGGAAAATTTGATATAGTAAAGAAGAGTTGTCATAATGGGGTCCACACGATGTGGATCAAAAAGGCTTCACACGAGGAAAGAGTGGCTGGGGGGATGCACTCGCAAGGAGTGTGCATGCGTTGCGCCAAGGACAATGCGTAGTTGCAGGCCTTCCTTATTAGACGTCGCGACTTTAGCTTTTCATCCTTAAAAGGAGGAATTACGACCGTGACTCAAGATGATAGGTTGTGGGAACAAAAGCGCTCTGATACGATCAGGCGGCTCAAGAATCAAGGGGTTCGAATTGACAGATATGAACCAACGAAAGCCATTCAACTGCTGCGCAAGTGGACACAAAGCCTGGCTAACGAATCGATTGAGGGTTTGGAAAAATAGTCATGCTCTTTTTTTGCACATATACTTCACTAAGTGAATAATTCTGAGGTGAACAAATGCCGAATTCAACTTTGACTACACAACAAATAAAAGAGTTTTTACTACCCTATAAGTTTGCGATGGATGAGCTAACCACAAAGCTTATCATTATGAAAGAAGAGGCTGCACATTTATTGGATCACAATCCTATTGAACATATGAAAACGCGTATAAAAACCGCTGAAAGTATAAAAAAAAAGCTAACTAGAAAAGGACTTCCTGCTGACCTTACACAAGCAAAGACACTACATGACATTGTAGGCGTCCGCCTTGTATGCGGATTTAAATCGGATATTTATCATGTGGCGCGTTTTATCGAAAAGCGGAGGGACATGCGGGTAGTTGAAGTCAAAGACTATATTCAACACTCGAAACCGAATGGGTACCAAAGCTTGCATCTCATTATTGAAGTACCGGTAGAATTAGCACATCGCACTGAGCTAATTCATGCAGAAGTCCAAATTCGCACCCTTGCTATGGACTTCTGGGCAAGTCTAGAGCACAAAATCTTTTACAAATACGAGCGGGAAATTCCTGCGCATTTAAAAGAGGATTTAAAACGAGCGGCAGTAGCCGTTGAGGAACTCGATCAACGGATGGAGTCCATTCAGGATGAAGTTGTCGAATTGGACGAATCATTTGATGACATATTTTTACCACGATAAGGGAACAGGCTGGTACAGGGGAGTGCACCCTTGTATCAGCCTTCTTTGTTATGGGTTACGATGCAGTTCCATTTTCTCTCGTAGATCGCGAACTTCTCTACGGAGGTTGCTAAGTTCCTGTCTTACATCTTTATAATCAGCGCGTGTCTCAATGCGAGAAGTAGAGCTATCTATCCCGTCCCTAACCCCAACACGGATAATGAAGTACATAATCACAAGACCAATAAGCCAGAGGATGATCCCCATTTTAAATTCCCCCCATCTTATACCACTATATCAAGAGAAGAGACCATTTGAATAGGAGATAATGTCGTTTTACTGCCCATTTTGATATACTTTCGCTAGATAAAATGAAATGAGGAACGGTCGACATGCAACAGAACAGTGTAGACATTCAATTTCGATTCGAAGCGCGTGACGGTACGGTACGGGAGCAACCGCTTTTGTTCCGAAATCCAATTCGGATCCTTGAGGCACGGACGATAGAGGAAGTGCACCAAACTCTTAAGGAGGCACAGTGTGCATGGGAAGAGGGGTATTACGTGGTCGGATATTTGGCGTATGAGGCTGCCCCTGCATTCGACCCAGCTTTTACTGTGCACAACGGATACGACGGTCCACTTGCTTGGTTCAGTGTGTTTGAACGACCAGAGGAGTATGATGAACATAAGCGTGGTTCTTTTACCGTTTCTGAGTGGGTTCCCCAAACAAGTCGTAAAGACTTTGATCAAGCAATCGATGCAGTTCGAAGCGGAATTGTTCGCGGTGAAACGTACCAAACGAACTATACAATTCGGCTGAAGGGTACGTTGACCGGTGATGCACATACTTACTTTGAAGCCTTACAACAACGACAAAAAGGTCCATATAGTGCTTACATCCATACAGGGAAAAGAGTATTGTGTTCGGCCTCTCCTGAGTTGTTCTTCAGATGGGACGGGAAAACGATCGTGACGCGTCCGATGAAGGGAACGGCTCCCCGGGGCAAAACAATGCGTGAGGACGAAGAGAACCGTGCCGCTTTACAGCAAAGTGAAAAGGAACAGGCGGAAAACGTGATGATCGTGGACTTGTTAAGGAACGATATTGGTCGTATTGCTGAGCTCGGTTCCGTTCAAGTGCCACAGCTTTTGACGGTGGAAACGTACCCCACTGTCTTTCAAATGACATCTACCGTAGAAGCGAAAACGCGAGAAGATGTAAAGCTAATCGATGTACTCGGTGCGCTCTTTCCATGTGGTTCCATCACCGGAGCCCCGAAAGTGTCGACGATGAACTACATACATGACTTAGAATCCAGCGCCCGGGGTGTCTATTGTGGCGCAATCGGCTACATGGAACCAGGGGGAGAGGCGGTGTTTAGCGTGCCGATTCGAACCGTAGAGGTTGACGTGGAAACAGGAAGCGCGGTTTACGGTGTGGGGGGTGGCATTACTTGGGATTCTAAGGCGACATCTGAGTATGAAGAAGTGTTGAATAAATCACAAATCCTTATTAACTCGACCAGTGAATGGTCACTTCTCGAAACGATGCGCGCTGACAACGGGAAGGTCATCTATTTGCAAAAACACCTTGATCGAATGGAGGCTTCAGCTCATTATTTTGGCTATCCATTTAATCAAGCTCACGTGAAGCAAACGATAGAAGAAATTGCTAAAGAAGACGATTGTCAATCATATAAATTACGAGCTTTGCTATCTTCAGATGGCGAACTGACCGTTGAGAAATCTCTTTACACACACGATAATGAAGTCAAAACAGTTAGACTAGCGACAACTCCCGTCGATCGAAACCATCTCTTCCTCCAGCACAAAACAACACACCGCGACGTATACGAACAACATCAACGTGCGCACCTTGATGTGTTTGATGTATTACTTTGGAACGAAGATGGCGAACTCACTGAGTTTACACTTGGAAATGTTGTGTTGGAGATCAATGGGAAACGCTACACACCACCGCTTACCAGTGGGTTACTAGCGGGAACCTTTCGTGAATTCTTGCTGGAAACTGAGCAACTCCACGACCGTGTTTTACGAAAAGAAGACTTGGAACGAGCTGAGCGTGTGTGGCTTATTAACAGCGTTCGGGAGTGGGTTGAAGTTGAATTTATATGAATCACGGTGACTTAGCCGAACCACTCTTAGGTTCGGCTTTACTTGTGCTAGGAATTAATGTGCCATAATGCTGAGACTTAAAGACCAATATCACCTTTTATCACCATCACCGAACACTAAGTCTCTAGACCTACTGCAAAAAATGTCCCTGGCTCATGGTGGCGCCTCCTTTTTCTCGGTAATCTTGCAAAAATTGCTCAGCTTGAAAAACAGTCTCAGGCAAAAAAACTTGTTGCAGAAAAATAAGAAAGAACGCTAAGCCAAAGAAGGCGTGTCTCCTAACAGTGAGAGCTTGACGATCGCCCCTACGCATGGGAGGATGTTTGGGTTCAAACATTTTACGGAGAGACCATGATAGATTTGTCTAAAACTGTGTTGCCTGAAGGAGACGCTACGGTCGTTGTCCAGCACGTATTCGGTGATATTTTCGTTTTGCTACCTTACGACTGGCCGTGTACGTTGCACCATTAAGCGCTCAGCGGACGAACTGTTATCTTTCAAGAAGTGGACGAACAGCTATGGAACGCATCACTTTCCTATGAAACGGAGAATTTTGCAGAGGAACGCCGACGTATCAAACTGTTTACTTCTGTCGTGTTCGGCAACGTGGAGGTGAAGAGGGTATGACTACGGTTCTTAGGCAGTGGGGATATTTTGTATTGTGGAAGAGTGGCCAGATGCTGTCGTTTTAATCTTTGTTACGCGTTTCCTGCATGGTTGAGTGCTGTGCTCATGAGTGTTTTCAGATAGCTGGTTGACAGTTTGGATAGACAGGAGTAAATTATGCGTAGTCAAAAAACTTCATCACGTGCCCTGAAAACCGCTGAGTCGTTTTTCGAGCGGGGGAACCAATTTGTCGGCATGTCCGACTTGGGGTGAATCTTACTAAGGAGTAAGACGGGATATTCTCAATTCCGAATCCGACAGCTAACCTCGCAAGCGTTATGGGAAGAAGGGCCTTTTTTACAGGCCATTTCTTTGTGATGGTCTTTTTTGTGCTGGGAAAAATTCAGTGCCGAGGTGAAGCTGTCGTGAAGAAAAAGCAATTTGCAATTATCGGTGGAGACGTACTCGTAGTTATTGGTCATAAAATGGATCCTTATCGTTTTGGGGAAGAGGGTACACAATGGTGAATGTGTTAAGAAAGCTTGCTAAGAGTAATATACGCTTATCACCGCCACAAACATTAGCCAGTGGATTTCTCATTATGATTCTAATAGGAACTGTGTTGCTAAAGCTCCCAATTTCAACTATTGAACCCATGCGGTTGTTAGATGCACTGTTTATGGCGACCTCAGCTACAACAGTCACTGGACTAGCCGTTATTGATCAGGGTACCGGGTTTACGACATTTGGTTATGTAGTGCTTATGCTACTGATGCAAGTGGGAGGATTAGGATTTATGACGTTTGCTGTCATGATTGTACTTGTGCTGGGCAAACGTGTCGGCTTAAAGGAGCGGATTCTTGTACAAGAAGCCTTGAATCAAACATCAGTAGGTGGAGTTGTGCGCCTCGTTAAAGTACTGTTCATTTTTTCTATTTCAGTCGAGCTATTGGCTGTATTATTCCTTTCTATAAAGTGGGTGCCTGAATATGGCTGGACGGATGGGATTTTCTACAGTCTATTCCATGCAGTATCCGCTTTTAATAACGGGGGATTATCTACCTGGTCTGATAGCTTAATGCAGTATGTAGGGAGTCCGGTCGTCAATATTACCATATCTAGTTTATTTATATTAGGTGGGATCGGATTTACAGTCATTGCCGATTTGTATTATCGAAGATCGTTTCGTAAATTGTCCTTGCATTCCAAACTAATGATTGTTGGAACGTTTGTTTTGAACTTCGTCGCTATGCTCATTTTATTTACCATTGAATACAGCAATCCAGCTACATTAGGTGCTTTGTCTTTTATTGAAAAATGGTGGGCATCCTATTTTCAAGCTGTCGTACCAAGAACCGCGGGCTTTAACTCCATTTCAATAGGGAGCATGGACGAAGGGTCCATTTTGCTCATTTTATTTCTCATGTTTGTTGGAGCGGGAAGTGGGTCAACTGCAAGTGGCATAAAGCTAACAACCTTTTTGGTCATCATCTTCACGGTCAAGTCTTTTTTACGCGGACGCAAGGAGGTTACTATTCAAAAGAGAACAATTAAAAACGATATCATTCTTCGTGCACTCGCCATTACTGTTACTAGTGCTTTTATTGTATTTCTCTCTATCTTTTCACTTACTTTAACAGAGGACGCTCCGTTCATCTGGATTGTATTCGAAGCTTTTTCAGCCTTTGGAACGGTAGGTTTATCCATGGGCTTAACCGCTGAATTATCTGATGTAGGCAAACAAATCATTATAATTCTCATGTTTATAGGAAGATTAGGACCGCTTACGCTTGCGTTCTCGTTAGCAAAAGCCAATCCAACCAAAATCCGTTATCCAGAAGGTGACGTATTTACTGGATAATGTCATGAAAACAATTTGATTTTGTGAGAGTGCATATGAGCAGGGGATGTCCGATAAGTGACAGCTCACCACGGTTTTACGCCATATATAGTGTTTTGGGTTTTGACAACACTATATATGGCGGTTTGGTGACTGTTACTTTGCTTTTAGGACAGCCCCTATTTGGGTTTTAAGTGTCATGAGTGAGCGGTATAACGACAATAAATTTCGACAAATTAATTCAAAAATCTAGCAATTGGTGTCTTCATGTTATTTAAAGGGAGAATTGATTTTAAAGCAAGTGCACCCTTTTATGCCTATTTTATAGGGATTTTGAATAATCTGCTTCCAATAACTGATGAGAGACAGCATAAAAATGTTAGAGAATCGGGGTAATATTTTAATAATTCTACGTGTTGAAAAGATTCTGTCTTACGTGTATACTTTCTGTCATAAAGTAGTAACAAAGATTGAAGTACTAGACGAAAACAGAAATAAAGCCGAGGTGACGCGAATGACGCAAAAGGCATTATTAGACGTTGAAGGGTTAAAGACTTACTTTTACTTAGAAGACAAAAAAGTAGCAAGAGCTGTAGATGGTGTTGATTTCTCAATCAATCCAGGGGAAACTTTAGCGCTCGTCGGTGAATCTGGTAGTGGAAAAAGTATCACATCTCTTTCTATTATGCAGCTCATCAATAAGCCTGGAAAAATTAAAGAGGGGAAAATTTCCTTCGGTGATATGGATTTAGTGAAGTTGTCAGATAAACAGATGTCGAAGGTACGTGGTAAAGACATTGCGATGATTTTCCAAGAACCGATGACCGCCTTAAATCCGGTATTCACCATTGGAAACCAAATAATCGAAACATTAAGGAAACATGAAAAACTCACTAAAGTACAAGCGCAACAAAAGGCTGTACAACTTTTAAAAATCGTAGGCTTTCCTAGAGCGGAAGAAACGATGAAAGAATATCCTCACCAGCTCTCAGGAGGAATGCGTCAACGAGCGATGATTGCCATCGCAATATCGTGTGATCCTAAGTTGCTCATTGCTGACGAGCCAACAACGGCACTTGACGTAACGATTCAAGCGCAAATTTTAGACCTGATGAACGAGATGAAACAAAGACTAAATATGGCTGTCTTACTTATTACCCACGATCTTGGGGTGGTGGCAGAGTACGCTGACCGTGTCATGGTTATGTATGGTGGTCAAATTGTTGAAGACACGACTGCTGACCAACTGTTTCATAATCCGAAGCATCCATATACGACAGGTCTGCTAGAAAGTTTGCCAAGTCTTGACAAAGATGTCGACCGGCTAGGCGCGATTAAAGGAACCGTTCCACCCGCTCATAGTTTTCCACAAGGGTGCCGTTTCTCGGAACGTTGTCCACACGCAATGGATAAATGCCGTGAATCCAATCCGAGTTTACTAGAAATAGAGACGGGTCACGACGTTCGCTGCTATCTCTACGAATAAGGGGGCTTAATACGTGTCACTAGTTGAAAAAGAGCTATACAAACAGACCGATAAAGACATACTTGTGCAAGTCAAAAACATAAAAAAA
The DNA here is from genome assembly GCF_012955605.1 of Bacillus fonticola. Classification (GTDB taxonomy): domain Bacteria; phylum Bacillota; class Bacilli; order Bacillales; family JC228; genus Bacillus_CG; species Bacillus_CG fonticola. The sequence continues at coordinate 482,914 of NZ_CP052135.1, forward strand.
TATTTCCCTATAAAAGGTGGCATTTTGAAGCACACAGTCGGTCACGTAAAGGCTGTGGATGACGTGTCGCTTGATGTAAGAAGAGGAGAGACACTCGGTGTCGTAGGTGAATCAGGGTCGGGAAAATCGACGCTGGGTCGAGTGATTTTACGGCTACTTCAGCCGACGGAAGGCCAAATCATCTTTGAGAACGACGATATCTCTCGTTTAAGTAATCGAAAGCTTCGCGAATACAGGAAAGATATGCAGATCGTCTTTCAAGATCCGTTCGCATCGCTCAACTCGAAAATGAGCGTAGCGGAATTAATTGAAGAGCCTCTTCTCGTGCAAACCCAAATGAAAAGAAGTGAACGGAAAGAGAAGGCAATTAACTTACTGGAAAAAGTAGGGCTACGGGCTGATGACCGATTGAAATATCCCCACGAATTTTCAGGGGGTCAGCGTCAGCGTATTAGTATAGCCCGTGCTTTAGCGTTAAATCCGAAATTTGTTATTTGCGACGAGCCCGTGTCTGCACTGGATGTATCTATTCAAGCGCAGGTATTGAACTTGATGGCTGACCTACAAGACGAGTTTAACTTAACGTACTTATTCATTGCTCATGATTTGAGTGTGGTCAAACATATTAGTGATCGAGTGGCTGTCATGTATCTCGGACGTATTGTTGAAATTGCAGACAAAAATGAACTCTATCAAAACCCGCTTCATCCATATACACAAGCATTACTATCTTCCGTACCCTCTACCGATGTCCACAACCGGCGCGAAAAGATTATTTTGCGTGGGGACTTACCGAGTCCTTCCAATCCGCCATCAGGTTGTGCCTTTAGAACGCGTTGTCCACAAGCGCATGCTCGTTGTGCAGAGGAGCGTCCTGAATTAGTCGACATGGGTAATGGTCAACAAGTTTCTTGCCACTTATACAACTAGAACGAATAGCGAGAAGCGGGGAACGAAGGGGGTGGTGTAGAGTTAATAATAGGAGCTTCACCGAGTTTTGACATTATAAAAGGGGTGAATCATGTGAAGTTAAACAAAAAATGGTTACTTATGCTTATGCTTATCCTCTTGCTTGGGGTGCTCGCAGCATGTTCTGGAGAAACGACTTCCGAAACACCGGAGGAAGATCCTGGTGGGGCAACAGAAGAAGATCCGGCTGAGGAGGAAGATCCGGCTACTGGTGAACCACAAATGGGTGGAACAGTTACCGGTGCTATGGACACAGCGCCTGGTGGTATTTTTAACCCGATTTTCTACAAAGACTCTTATGAATCGAATATCACATCGTTCGTTTTCGAAGGGTTAGTTTCACAAGACGAAGACCTTCAATTTATCCCGAGTCTAGCGTCTGATTGGGAATTCAATGAAGATCAAACGGAGTTAACTTTTACTTTAGAAGAAGGTGTACAGTGGCAAGATGGCGAACCATTTACGGCTGATGACGTAGTATTTACGTATAAAACGCTTGCAAGTCCTGGATATGTTGAAGCAGGCGGTGTACGTACCGACTATGTTGTTCGATTGCTTGGCTATGAAGAATTCAGCTCTGGGGCAACAGATGAGTTCCAAGGTGTTGTTGCTGAAGATGACTATACAGTTACGTTTAAGTTTGCGGAGCCTAACGTAACGGCGTTAAAAGACGCTGCTTTCTCCATTATTCCAGAGCATGTCTTTGCCGATATACCTATAGCTGACATTCCTTCAGCAGGACCGACTTTGAACCCTGGTGAAGTCATCGGTACAGGTCCGTTCAAGTTTACGGAAATGATCGAAGGCGAGCAGTATATCCTTGAAAAGAATCCTGACTACTGGAAAGCTGAACCATATCTAGATAGCATTATTTGGCGTGTTGTTGACCAAGCGGTTATTATCGGATTGTTGGAGACAGGCGAGATTGACTTTGTCGCTGACCCGAATGGCTTCCAAGCAGCAGACTACGAAACAGTAGCTGCGTTAGACAACGTCGAAATTATTGAGCAACCAGACTTTGGTTATCAGTTAATGGGGATGATGCAAAACCACATGACAGAGGAAGATGCTGCTTCTGGTACGATTAATCCAGATAATTGGGTACCTAATGAGAAGTTAGCAGATCAAAGCGTTCGTCAAGCGATTGCTTATGCGATCAATCGTCAAGGAATTATTGACGGGTTACTTTACGGACGAGGGGAAGTCATTAATGCACCAATTGCCACTCAGTTCTGGGCTTACGATGGAGAGAATCCAAACCAATATCCGTTTGATCCAGATCTCGCCAAAGAAATGTTAGACGAAGCTGGATACGTTGACACGGATGGTGACGGTTTCCGTGAAAATGCTGACGGTGAAGAATGGGTTCTTAACCTAGACTATCCGACAGGAAACCAACTCCGTGAACGCTCAGCTCCTATCATTGAACAAATGCTTGAAGACGTAGGAATTAATATCAACCTCCGTCAACCGATGGAATTTGCTGCTTATGCAGATGAGTTGACAGGGACTAACACAGATTGGGATCTATACTTACTAGGTTGGGCTTTAGGTAGTGGAGACCCAGATCCAAGTGGGTTGTGGAAATCTACTGCTGCGTATAACTATTCTCGTTGGAACAACCCTGAAGCAGACCAACTACTAGAAGATGCGCTAACACCGCCTGATGCATTTGACCAAGAGTATCGTACTCAAGTGTACAGTGACTGGCAAGTGATGTACCAAGAAGAATTACCTGCCTTAATCTTGTATGCACAAAACAGCTTGTGGGCTTATAACGATCGTCTACAAGGGGTTAAAGCAATGCCAGCTTCCATGTACTACGATCCACACTTGTGGTATGTAACTGAATAACAACTAGCGAGGACAGGGCGTGCGGAAATTGCCGCCGCACGCTCTGTCCATTTTGAAAGGGATGGAGGGGGAAACGATGTACAAATATATCATTCGCCGCATTCTCATATTCATACCGATGCTCATCGCCTTAACCATTTTAGTATTCGGACTATCACTAGCAGCCCCAGGTGATGCTTTTTCGACACAACTCGATCCAAATATTGATCCTGAAGTGTACGACCAGCAAAGAGAGGCACTAGGATTAAATGATCCTGTCCCCGTCCAATACTTACGGTGGGTCGCAAATGTTGCGCAAGGGGATTTTGGAGAGTCATATGTATATAACGGAAGGCAAGTATCAGAGTTAATTTCAGACCGAATTCCAAACACATTCTATCTAGGTTTATTCGCGTTAGTAGTAACGGTAGTCGTCTCGATCCCGATTGGAATTTACTCAGCAAGAAAGCCTTATTCACTACTAGACTATGGAGCTACTGCGTTTGGCTTTTTCGGGTTAGCAGTCCCTAACTTCTTTTTTGGTCTCGTACTGATTTATGTATTGGCAATCGAATTAAGTTGGTTTCCATCACAAGGATCCGTTTCCGCAGTGGGACTTGAAGGCTTTGATTTATTCTTGAATAAGCTTCAACATCTCGTCTTACCAGGTTTAACTCTTGGGTTGGCAGGGACGGCGAGCTATATGCGCTACATGCGGTCTGAAGTACTTGATGTACTAGGGAAGGATTTTATTCGCACTGCCAGAGCGAAAGGCATGTCCGACCGAAATGTATTGTATAAACATACACTTCGTAACGCAATGATTCCAATCATTACACTTTTAGGTTTTGAAGTAGGTGTACTATTGAGTGGTGCTGTTATAACAGAGGGTGTGTTCCAATACCCGGGACTTGGTACGCTGTTTCTTAACTCAATTGGCGGTCGTGATTATCCAGTAGTTATGGCGATTGCGTTATTACTAGGTGTTTTTATTCTAATCGGTAATTTATTGGCTGATATTTTTTACAGTATTGTTGACCCACGAATCCGCTACGATTGAGGTGATATGACATGCAACCGAATCCACAGGTATCGACTGACCCAAGTTCTGATATTCGAGTAAATGGAAAACTGGCAAAAAGAAACAGTCCGTTTCAACTAGCTCTACGGCGGTTTATGAAGAACAAGCTGGCTGTTGCGGGTGTGGTAATTTTATTACTTATTGTGCTTGCCACTATATTTGCACCTGTGTTTACGGATTTAGATCCAGAAAGAGCCGATTTGTTGTTAATTGAACGGCCGCCAAGTGAAGATCATCCGTTAGGCACGGATAGCTCGGGAAGGGATAATTTAGCACGCTTATTATATGGTGGGCGCATCTCACTCATCGTAGGATTTAGTGCAATGCTCTTTACACTCGTCATTGGTGTAACACTCGGCTCCATCGCTGGATACTACGGTGGAAAAGTTGACTCGATCATCATGCGTGCTGCAGATATGATGCTCATGTTGCCGTTCCTCGTTCTTGCATTGACACTTATCGCTATAATTCAAGAAGTCACCATTGGTTTGTTCGTGACGATTATCGCTATCACCGCTTGGCCGACGCTAACGAGAATTATACGAGGTACCTATTTATCTCTTCGTGAACAAGAGTTCGTTCTCGGTGCTAGAGCGATTGGGGCGAGTGACTTCCGTATTATTTTTAAACACTTTATCCCGAATGCTATCGGACCGATTGTTGTAAACGCAACATTAATGATGGCAACGATGATTATCATTGAATCGGGTTTGAGCTTCATAGGATTTGGTATACCCCAACCGACACCGACTTGGGGGAATATGATTTCCGAAGCACAAAGCTTACGTATATTACGTAACAGTCCGGAGGCATGGGTTCCACCAGGGTTAGCCATTTTAACAACCGTTCTATGTATTAACTTCATCGGTGACGGCCTGCGTGATGCCTTTGACCCGAAAAGTAACAGACGATAAATACAACAATGGGCCTGCTGATGGTATAGTCAGTAGGTTTTATTTTGCCTAAAAATTGGAAGCCAATACGCTTAATTTTTGTCGGTATTGCCGGTGACCGGATAGTGTCCTATTACACACCTCCCCTCCATTTGCATTGAAAATCATACTTTTTGGCAACATGTCTTGTGACAAAGTCGTGCTTTCTTTTCGTTGTGATGAGTGTGTAAGCGTTTTATCATGAATGAGTAGCGAATTTATTGCTGTATATATTTCCTTAGTTTCTATAAAAATTGCATCAAAATGGGGAGGTTTTCGTTTTGGGAACAAAACAATCTGTTTCAATAAAGGTGAAAGTCCAACGCTTCGGTAGTTTTCTTAGTAGTATGATCATGCCAAATATCGGTGCTTTTATCGCTTGGGGTATCATTACAATGCTCTTTATTCCAGATGGATGGCTGCCAAATGAGAGTTTAGCTGCACTAGTCGGTCCGTCGATTACGTATCTTCTTCCTTTACTTATTGGGTACACGGGTGGGAAGATGATTCATGGTACAAGAGGTGGTGTGGTCGGAGCTACAGCCACAATGGGTGTTATCGTAGGCTCAGACATCCCTATGTTTCTCGGGGCAATGGTTATGGGACCGCTTAGTGGATATGTAATCAAAAAAGTGGATAGCTTATTTGACGGGAAAGTACGTTCAGGCTTTGAAATGCTAGTGAATAACTTTTCAGCTGGTATCGTCGGAGCTGGTCTAATGTTAGTAGCACTTACTGGCATTGGTCCTGTTGTAGAAGGACTGAATGTGGCACTAGCTTCGGGAGTCGAAATCATTATAAATGCTGGCTTGTTACCTTTGGCGAGTATCTTTGTGGAACCAGCAAAGGTGCTGTTCTTAAATAACGCGATTAATCATGGCATTTTAAGTCCTTTGGGAATTGATCAAGCTGCAAAAGAGGGAGAATCCATCCTTTTCTTGCTAGAAACAAATCCTGGTCCTGGTTTAGGGATTTTATTAGCCTACATGTTCTTTGGAAAAGGGGCAGCTAAAATGTCCGCCTCAGGTGCTTCCGTTATTCATTTCTTTGGCGGTATTCACGAAATTTACTTCCCTTACATCCTCATGAAGCCACTACTGATTTTAGCAGCTATTGCAGGTGGTGCGGCTGGGGTAGCTACTTTCGCGACCTTTGATGCAGGGCTGATTGCTGTGCCGTCACCGGGAAGTATTTTCGCCTTATTAGGGATGACACCGAAGGGAAACTATTTAGGTGTCATACTAGGAGTATTGGTTGCAACAGGGGTATCCTTTTTCGTCGCTAGTCTCATATTAAAGACATCTAAAGTAAATAATGAAGATATTCAAGCGGCCGCTGAACAAATGCAAGAAATGAAAGGGAAGAAGAGCACAGTCGCCGAGCAGTTTGCTAACAAAGAAACAAGTGTGGATCATCTACAACACGCTAAAAAAGTTATCTTTGCTTGTGACGCAGGAATGGGTTCCAGTGCGATGGGCGCTTCCGTGTTGAAAAATAAATTTAAAAAGGCTGGATTAGATGTTGCAGTGACCAACTCGGCAATTAATCAATTACCTGAAGACGCAGACATCGTCATTACACACAAGGATTTGACGCACAGAGCAAAGGAAAAATTACCAAGTGCGTATCATATCTCAGTCGATAACTTTTTAGGTAGTGATGAGTACGATAAGTTAACACAACAATTACAAGCACGACAAGAATAGTGTTGGAGGTGACTAGCCTCCTTAAAGGGGGGCTGTCGCCGTGATGATTTCTGGAAGAGAAAGAACTCTTTTATCTAAACTTCTTGAATCTAGAGAGTACATCCCTGTAAAACAATTAGCGAGCAGTTTAGGAACGAGCGAAAGAACTATTCATCGAGAGTTAAACAGAGTAGATAGCACGCTCTTGAAATTTGGAATGAAACTTGAAAGAAAAGCGGGAGTAGGGGTTCAGATTTTAGGTAGTGTCGAGCAACAAAAAAAGCTATTACATGACATCTACAGAGAATCCCCAGTGGAATATTCACAACCAGAGAGATGTCGCTTGCTTCTTTGCATGCTCGTGAAATCTGATGAACCGATCAAATTATATACGCTAGCCTCCAGCGTGCAAGCTACTGTAGCAAAGGTTCGCCAGGATCTTGAGCGGATAGAGGTACTCATCCAATCCTACTCACTGCAATTGCTTCGCAGAAGAGGAGAAGGCATTTCGTTAGAGGGAACCGAGCAATCAAAAAGGGATTTGTTGCAAAAATTAGCTCTCGACAGTCTTTCAGAAGAAGATATGATTCATGTAATTGAACAAGGGATACACGGGAAACAACGGAAGCGAGCGGATTTGTTTGGTATCGTAGACGAGCACATTTTTAACCAAGTTGAGGAAGTCGTCTCTCCTCTTTTAGAAGCGCTCCCCTATCCTTTGGCCGACAGTGCTTACTTTGGTTTATTAGTGCATTTATCTGTCACGATAGAACGGCTACAAAATCAAGAAACCATTTCAATGGAGGAAGAAACACTACAATCCCTCCAACCAACCCCTGAATACAAATCGGCTTCAGAGCTTGTCGAGTATTTGGGAGAAGCCTTTTCAATTGAAATCCCCCAGGAGGAAAAGGGATATGTAACGCTTCATTTGCGAAGTGCAAGGAGATTACGAGAAGACCACACATTAGATGCTTTAGCAGGCTCTGCACTGTCCTTTAAAGTGCAACAATTTATTGAACGAGTTGCTAAAAAGTTGAATGTATCGTTGGCTGACGATTATTCTTTGTACCAAGGACTACTCGCTCATATGGAACCAGCTATATTTAGAGTACAGAACGGCGTGTCTGGGTACAATCCTTTAAAGCAAAAAATTCTTGATGATTACCCTTCTATTGTTCATGCTGTGGAACACGGATTGAAAGAAGAGTTCCCAGGTACTAAATTCCCGATGGATGAAGTAGCCTTTCTAGTGATGCACTTCGGATCTGTACTCGAAGGAAAAAAAGACAAGCTTCATATACGAGCGCTGGTCGTATGCTCGAGCGGGATTGGTTCCTCGAAAATGCTAGGGAGTCGCATACAAAAGGAGCTTCCAGAATTTCGCTCTATCGAACTTTGCTCATTACTAGAGATGCGTAAGAAGGACTTGAGCTCTTACGACGTAATTCTTGCAACAATTACCCTTCCGATCGATGCGTCCTGTTATGTGCAAGTGAGTCCTTTGTTACCAGAAGGAGACATTCGGAAAATCCGCAACTTTGTGCAGGAGCATTTGGAGGAGATCATGCATCGCTCTTCGGTTTCCATGAACCATAAAGACAAGAAGGTCAATGTAGGCAATACGATCGAGTGGCTTACAATTTTGCAACAATACGGTAACGTTGTGAAAAGCATTTTGCAAAATTTCTCCTGTACTGCAACCAACGAGGTCTCAATCGAATCAATACTAAAGCAACATTTACAAACGAATATGGAAAAGCTGATTGTTTCACCGAGGGAAGTAGTACAAAAACTGGTAGAGCGAGAAAAGAGCGGAGGACTAGGTATCCCCCAAACGAAAATGGCTCTTTATCATACTCGTCATGAAGCTGTTAAAACACCGTTTGTTCACTTTATCCGTTTACAAACCCCAGTCGTAGTGAAAGGGATGGACGGGAAGCAAATGGATATTCAAACCATAGTGCTTATGCTAGCTCCGATAAGCCTATCGACTGAAGGTGCAGAGGTGCTGAGTCTTGTTAGCTCGACCTTGATTGAATCGGAAGAAATGATTTGGTTCTTTGAACATGCTAGTGAGCGGGAACTTTTGCAGAAATTGAATGCTGTATGTCAACAGTGGATCACAAAGAAAATAACACACCAGGAGTGAGCGGCATGTCAGAAATTATTTCAAAAGAAGCGATAGTACTACAACAAGCATCTGTAACAAAGGAACAGGCCATTCGAATGGCAGGGAATTTGCTCGTGCAAGAGAATGCGGTGGAGAACGCATATGTAGACAAAATGCTTGAGCGCGAATCAATTTCAACTACTTATATAGGAAACGGTGTAGCTATTCCCCATGGTACAGATGCAGCGAAGGAAAACATTCGTACTTCAGCGATCTCCATGATTCAATACCCAGATGGTGTTGATTTCGGAAATGGCAACATTGCATACGTTGTGTTTGGTATTGCCGGTAAGGACGGAGAACACCTCGAAATTCTGTCAAAAATAGCGGTACTTTGTTCTGAAGAAGAGAATGTCTTGCGATTGAAGGATGCAGCTACAAAAGACGAGGTCCTCTCTTTATTTGAAGGGGCTGACAGTATATGAGAAAGGCTGTTCACTTCGGTGCAGGTAACATCGGCAGAGGCTTTATCGGGGCTCTCCTGTCCCAGGCAGGGTATGAGGTAATATTTGTCGATATTAATGAACAAACCATAGATGCCCTAAATGAAAGATCGTTCTATCGGGTGTTTCTCGCTTCGCCTGACGAGGAATCTTTTGAAGTGAACCACGTCCGGGGACTTCATAGCGGTAAGGAGCCTGGAAAAGTTGTGGAGGCAATAGAAGATGCTGAGCTAATCACGACAGCAGTTGGTCCCCACGTTCTCCCAGTGGTCGCAAAAACGTTAGCAGAAGGATTGAAAGCTCGGCTGGCAAAATCAAAGAAACCGTTAGAAGTCATTGCGTGTGAAAATTTAATTGGGGCGAGTAAAAAATTGCAAGCAGAAACAGCGCACCACCTTGACGACAAGACGATGGAAGCTATGAACAGTATAGTTACTTTTCCAAACGCAGCTGTTGATAGAATTGTTCCTGTCCAAACTCATGAAGACGTGCTAGCGGTATCTGTCGAGCCGTTTTTTGAATGGGTAGTTGAAAAGTCTGGACCAGCACAGCAACAAATAGACGGAGTGCTCTACGTGGACGAACTACAACCTTATATTGAACGAAAACTGTATACAGTCAATACAGGTCACGCAGTAGCTGCTTATGTCGGCGTTCAAAAAGGAGAAACGACGGTCAAAGGTGCTATGGACAACAAGGAAGTTTATGAAATTACAAAAGGTGCCTTGCAAGAAAGTGGAAGCTGGCTTGTCGAAGCATACGGTTTCTCCAAGGCAAGCCATGATGAGTACATTGAAAAGATATTAGGGCGCTTTCAAAATCCTTATATATCAGATGAGTTATCTCGAGTAGGTAGAGCACCGATTCGGAAGCTCGGTTTAAACGAGCGACTTGTTGGGCCTGCTAGGAAGAGTGTAGAAAATGGCAAGGCAGTCCCTCATTTGGCACGAGCGATTGCAGCAGCGCTTTACTATGAGAACCCTCTCGATGAAGAGGCAGTTCAGCTACAAAAGATGGTAGAGGAAACCGATCATTTACAGACACTTTCTACGATCTCCACGCTAGCGGAGGATCACCCGCTGCTCCTTAGTGTGAAGGAATATTTGTAATCATTGAAGTGAGAGAAGGACTTCCATAGGGAGTTCTTCTTTTTTCGTAGGCTCTTTTCGCTGTTACATACTATACCGCTCCGGAAATACACTACGCTTTCCGCGGGCTCGAGCTGAGCCTCCTCGATCGCAAAGACTACCGCACCTTTCGAGTGTGAGGTAGTCTTTTCTTGTCTATCAGCTTTCTGACGAATTCTTCAACTCTTGATTCAGCAGCTTTAACGGTTTTTTTGCCGGACCTTCCACCACACTGCCATCATAGTGAAAACGTGAACCGTGGCATGGACAGTCCCACGTGCGATCTCCAGCGTTCCATTCGACCTCACAACCCATATGCGTGCAAGTCGTATCAACAACGTGTAGCTTGCCGTCATGGTCACGATAGCCACCAGCACGTCTCCCGTTAACTGCAACAGGTCTTCCTTCGTCATATTTAAGGTTTTCTGGTTGACTTACTGGAAGCTCCAGTTTCCCTTTCAGCAAATGTCCAGCCACGTCCGCGTTAGTAGAAAGGAAGCGTCTTATGCTTGGATCTGGGCGGAAGCGCGATGGACTGTATAGTTCTTCGTACGGATTTTGCTTTTCAAGAATGAGGTCGTGTAATAAGTGACCAGCTACAGTACTGTGTGTCATACCCCACTTACGAAATCCAGTTGCGACTAGCACGCGAGGATGGCTTTCAGTCAAATGTCCGATATAGGGTACCTTGTCGAGCGTGGTTAAGTCCTGCGCAGACCAGCGATACGGGTAGTCCGCGACACCAAGTTTCTCACGAGCAAATGTCTCTAGTGCCTCATAATGCTTGCGAGTATCGATTCCTTGGCCCGTTTTATGACTTTCTCCACCAATCAGTACATATTGTTCATCGTTTATGGTCACATCTCTTAATGATCGGGACGGAGAGTCGACTTTTAAGAACATGCCTCCGTTGTAAGGGCTTTTCGATTTGACGGCAAGTACGTAAGATCTTTCAGCATACATCCGTGTAAAATAGAAGCCTAGTCCATCGTAAAAAGGAAAGTGAGTGGCGATTACCACCCGTTCGCATCGTATTTTCTGTCCATCCCGTGTTACGACGGTAGGTTGGGCATCATCTTCTATATCCACTGCCGCCGTCTGTTCAAAAATCTCCCCACCGTTTGCTTCAATGTCTCGTAGCATCGTAAGCAAATAACGAATGGGGTGATATTGTCCTTGATTCGGGATCGTAACGGCATTCAGTTCACCTAAATTCATTTCGAGCTTATTTTCAAGCTTGTAAGGAATGCCGAGTTTGTCGTAAGCTTTGGCTTCTTTTTCAATCTTCTTCGCATATTGATCAGTTGTCGCATACAACGTAGCACTGCGCTCACTAAAGTCACAGGAAATCTGCTCTTTTTGAATAAAGGCTTTCATCCACTCCACCGCTTCGTTATTCGCCTGATAGTACAATTTGGCATGCTCTTCGCCGAGATTTCCAATCAATTCGTCGTAAATAAGGTCATGCTGCACAGTCATTTTCGCTGTCGTATGACCTGTTGTTCCATTCATAAGACGGCTCGCATCAATAAGGGCTACTTTGACTCCTGATTCAGCTAAAAGAAAAGCGGTGGTAATTCCGGTTATGCCACCGCCTACGATCGCGACGTCAACCTCTAAATCTTCTTGAAGCGATGGGTACTGAGGAAGGGTCAGGTGATCGCGCCAAAATGGTTCCGGTTGTTGTGGGGTACGATCTGGCATAAGTATGCTCCTTTCTATATAGCACATTTTGCCCTTAGTATCCCCAGCAGGAGGAGTTTTACAACAAAAAAACATTTCATGAGCTCAACACCCAACCTATGTATGAAAATTAGACACAAAGCAGTCTAGTTGTGATCAAGGCGGTGTGAGCAGAGCCCCAAGTAATAACGGTTACCTATGCGATGTTTTATTCTAATAGGGTAAATGAACAAGGTTAGAGCTCGGCGTCGCTCCGCCCCTTTTCCACAAAAACATTTCATGAGCTCAACACCCAACCTATGTATGAAAATTAGACACAAAGCAGTCTAGTTGTGATCAAGGCGGTGTGAGCAGAGCCCCAAGTAATAACGGTTACCTATGCGATGTTTTATTCTAATAGGGTAAATGAACATGGTTAGAGCTCGGCGTCGCTCCGCCCCTTTTCCACAAAAACATTTCATGAGCTCTATGTATGAAAATTAGACACAAAGCAGTCTAGTTGTGATCAAGGCGGTGTGAGCAGAGCCCCTTTTCAACAAAAAAACAGGTGAACAGATTCACCTGTCTTTAATGTGTATTTGCCGTATACCAAGGACGTCTTCGAAATCCTCGCGTTACGATCGGATCGAAAAGCTGAATTAACGGACCAATTCCAAATGTAATAACGAGCGTACCGATGCCGATAGGACCGCCAACGAGTAAGGCAAGCCCCAGCGCTGCGACCTCACCGACTGTTTTTGCAACGAGTAGGTTCCAGCCGAATCGGTCGTGCAAAGAGAGCATGAGCATGTCGATCGGGTTTTGTGGATATTGTGGCTTCAAATAAATTGTGACCCCGAGAGCGATAGTACACATTCCTACCAGGAAGACTGCGTATTTTCCAAGAGTTGATTCACTAGATATCACCGGTGTGAGTATGGAAAGCCAAGTATCTATTAAAAGACCGATCAAAAAAATAGCAAGCACTGAAAATAGCTTTGGTTTTTGGTTGACGAGAAGAGCGTTCACAAATATGAGTATAATGCCAATAATGATAACCCAATTTCCTACACTAAGCCCGATGACGTCTGCTAATCCTACATTGAGTGCATCCCAAGCACCCGCACCGACATCAGCAAGAATAGTTAACGTAATGCCTGCTGTAAGCATGATAAGTCCTACAAAATAAATAAGTAACTTTTCGATGAGCGTCATGGTGTGTACCCCCAGCTTGATTTCGTATGAAAGTCTATACCCTTTTCATTACTCTTGTTAGTATAGCATGGACGTTGCCTTGTTGGAGAGTATTTGGAAGAGGACGTGAAACGTTGTGGGGCTTGTAGTCGACAAACTGAGAAAGAGATTGACAATACTGCCTAATTCTCGTACTCCAGCAACAGTTGTATGAAAAATAAAAAATGAATGGGAGAGGTAGTGAAAGAACGCAGTGGCTAGTCGTTAAAAGAGCAGTGACCGGGTAGTTACCGCTCTTCTGCCACGATAATTTTCCAAGCGAAAATAGCCGTTCCTTCATCCCACGTGCTAAACAGTCCGTAATTGTATTCGCCAGGTTCTTTTGGTGCCTCGTACGATCCGTCTATGCTAGTTTGAAATGAGCCGCTACCATACTTCCAAATGCCGAGCTTTTGTTCAAGGGGTGCCTCAGGAAAAGTGACATAGATGGTTTCTCCTGGCTGCACTACCAATTCCTTTTGATCTGACACGAGTATATCAGGCGATGGAGCATTCGTAGTCGTCGCGCGATCCCCGTCTTCCCAACTATAAGAGCCTCTAACGACCCCAGCTTCTTCCTCTGTATCCGTAATAGTAGGTAAAGGAGGAATTTCCTCAGATGCACAACTGATTAAGACCAAAAGAGTCAGTACACCCACTGCTAGCTGCAAGAACGGTTTCACACGAATCACCTCTAGTTAACTAGTCGATTGAGACTTATATAAAACGTTACTAGTCCATTAGGTTCAGTGTACTTTGTAGTCGGGAATTTTTCCACTCCATTTCCAAAGTGTAAGGAGGATGTAATAAAAGAATGCAAATAAACACAATCGAACCGAGTTTATATAAATGGCATGACATTGTAACAGAATTGCAAATAGGGGGGGAAGCTTTTGAGGAAAGACTGGTACAGAAATTTCACTTCATCGGAGAAATCTCTACGTCAAATGTTAACATCCCAACTCATAGGATCGGCCTCTTCTTGCGCAAATTCTTTAAAGTGTAATCCAATTCCTCTCAACAATAGTACCGTCCTCTTCAGTAAATGTATTTTCGTTATCGTAGCCATGTGCTCAACCCCTTGTTATGATTTTTTCTATCATACAGAAAAGGTTGATAAATATCTATAAAACTCGCCATCTTGTAAAAAAAAACGCACCCATTTATTAGGGCGCGCACTAAGATAAGTTCGTTTTTAAAGTACTCAATGTATTTACGGCAAAAGCCGTCGTGATGACTTTTTCCCAACTGTTTTCGTAGCGCTGTGGTTGTAAAAAGTAAAACGCCCATGGTTCCATCTCTTCTTGCAGTGAAGAGAATCCGAGTTGTTCGCAAAGAGGAACGAAAAACGTCACAGTTTCGTTTGCGTACGTAATTTGCTTAGTACGAGGTTTTGCTGATAGTGTTTGGATGTTGTGTAAGCGGTCACAACACTTTATGAGACCGATACGAGGGTCTTGCATAACGTAATCGAGCAATCGATGGTTTTGTCTCGTTCTATAAAGTTCTTTTGGCTCATTTAGTTGGCGTGGACCTTTCGTTAATCCTTCAACAAAAAACGCAATCGTCTCACCGAATTGTTCACGAATCGAATCGAGCGTTACGTCAGTATCTTCCACAACATCGTGAAGCCAAGCTGCTGCCAAAGTGTCGGCGTCCGCTTGCTCATGACAAAGTCTAAAAAACACTGCCTCAGGATGAGTGATATAAGGTTCCCCAGAATCTCGCACTTGATGGGCATGTGCACGCGTAGCTAAATCTTGTGCTGAACGAACGGTTTGCTGCTCTTCTTTTGTGAGATGCTGCATCATCTCTAGAATTGTCATACGAATGTTACCCCTCTGCCTTAATAGTAATAATGTACAAAATTCTATCACGCCTTTCGACAAAACGAAAGGATTTTCGACAGATTGCCAGAAACTGTTCATAGGGTGTTGTTCTTACTGTATGCAGAACTTGAGAGACAATGACTGAAAAAAGGCTTGTTTTTGAGACTTTTCTTAAAGCCATGTCACAAGGATTAATAGAGAGAGGGAAGAATGTAAGGCTTCATATAAAGAAAATATACAATGGAAGATTGCAGGAAGTCTGTAGATAGTAATGGCTTTCATGAAACTTAGCTTAATGCTATTTTCACAAGACGATATGACGCGTGGTTTCAAGTAATTTGTGGCAGAAAGAGAGCTTGGTGATCGTCCTCCAAGCTCTCTTTTCTACGCATGCACTTGCTTTCGTTTTACTCTCAAACAAAGTAGGGCAAGGGCAATGACACTAACAGCTGTGACGACAGCCGGAATCCAAATCGACGTGAGAATAGGCTGTCCAAATAAGACGATCGCTTCAAACTGCATAAACAGTTCTTCCACTCGTAGTAGGGTCATAAAGCTGTAATCTTGGATGAGACGGGCGAGAGAGTCCTCTGGAACCATAATAAACTCTGCTAATATGAGTGGAATTCCGAAGAGTAGACTACTCACTACAAAGGCGAGAAATGTATTTGGGAATAATGTCGATATGAGCAAAATGACTAACGCAAGTCCTAATGCACCTAAAAGGGAAACGCCAAGCTGTACAAGGTGGTACTCGCCCATCGTCCAAGCGTACGGTGAGGTCGTGTACTTAAAAATAGCTTGCACAGGTGCCTCCCAGCCAGTCGTCCCGTAGGCTAAAAAGCGTAACGTAAGATTCAGTATTTCTGAAGCAGATACCACGATTATAGTGAAGAGTATTGCGGCTGAAATTTTGGCATTCAGATGCTTAGAGCGACCGTAGCGACTGCTAAACAAAATCGGCTCTGTTTTCCATTGGGCATCGTTTGAAAACACACCGGAAAGCCCGAGCAATAAAAGAAATGCGACAAATACAAAATGGAACGTGTTGACGTAATCAACGACTTCTTCTGGACCGTTAAAGTAAACAAACTCGTCTACATTCACTTCATTCAGCATTTTTTTGTGCAATTGTAAACTAGCTTTTTCACTTCCAGATGCCTTTGCAATCGAAAAATCAAGCAACTTTGCCTCTTCCTCAAGGTTCACTTGAATACTTCGTTCCCAAGAAAATTGCTCGAATACACTCATTTTTCCTAGTTTGAAAAGCTCTTCTTCCCCGTACTGACTTCTAAGTGTGGTTTCATCTTCTTTTATTTTTGCGATCAACTCATCCGTCACTTTGCCTTCATAAGGTGCGTACTCATCAGTGAGGTCTGGGCGTGGGTTAGTAAAAGTAATGCTAAACACTAAGTAGGCAAGCGCACCGAGCAAAACAACACCTGCCCAGAGCATTTTTTGTGAAAAGATTTTACGCAATTCAAAGCCTATCATCCGAATCATGATACAACCTCCGTGCGATCAAAGTGGTACAAATAATAGTCCTCGAGCGTTGGGGTGACCTCGCTCGCACCGTGTACGTCGTGTTGATCTGCGAGAAAGCGAACTCTTGCTTCGTTTCCTTCTGGTGTTATGTTCGTTGTTTGTTGTGTTGCTTCTAACTGAAGAGCTTCAGATTGACTGCACAAAATCTCCCACACGCGACCACGCATTTCGTCTACTAAAGTAGCAGGTGGTGCTTGTGCTAGCAATCTACCTTGTTTCAAGACAAGTACTTCCTTTGCAATCGTTTCGATGTCCGACACGATGTGTGTAGAGATGAGCACGATTTTGTCTTGCGCCATGGAGGCGAGTAGGTTTCGAAACCGGATGCGTTCTTTCGGATCGAGGCCGACTGTCGGTTCGTCAACGAGTACTATTTTCGGGTTGTTCAAGAGAGCTTGTGCGATTCCGACACGCTGCTTCATCCCACCGGAAAAAGTTTTGATTTTCTTTTTGCCCACGTCTTGTAGCCCGACTTTTTCAAGTAAATCTTCTGTGCGGGTCACCGATTCCTCTTTAGTAAGCCCTTTAATTGTTGCCATGTAGTGAAGAAACTTCTTTGCCGAGAAGTGTTGGTAATAGCCGATGTTTTGCGGGAGGTAACCAATTAGGTCTCGGTACGTTTCCCCTAATTTGAAAATGTTTTCCCCGTTCAGTGTCACACTCCCTGAACTCGGGTGGGCAACGGTCGCGAGAATGCGCATAAGCGTCGTCTTACCAGAACCATTTGCGCCAAGGAATCCATAAATGCCAGGAGTAAGTTGAAAGTGTAACTGATCAATTACCGTTTTCTTTCCGAATGTTTTAGACAATTGCTTTGCGTCGAGTTGCATCTTGATCTCTCCTTACTATGTCTCGTATTTTCCATAACAGAACAACAATACTGATGAGCCATCCAGCTACCAATGTAAGAGTGGATAACGATTCGTAAGTGAATTTCAACTCATTCATTGTTTGCAAGAGAAAAACGGTGCCCCCCCAAATGCTTATAAACAATACGAGGACAAAGCTACTTCGCACTCGAATAGAACTGACGACGACTAAGGCAAGAGCGCTCAATATAGCACTCGGGAAGAACCAGTAGCGTAATAAAAAGTCAAGCGTGACCAGTTGAGTTTGCAATTGAATAACGAGAACTAGCCCGCTCGTCAAAAGCAAATTCATCACACTCACTACTAGCACGCGAGAGACAAAAATTTGTGCGTATGAGTAGCGACAGGATGCTTCAAGCTCGGTTAGCTCGGCATCGCGTCCTCGAAGCACTTCCGTTAATCCGTACAAAAAAGGAAGTGGGGCGAGAAAGAGGAAGAGATTCTCCCAATTTTGCCCGGCGTTTACGAGTAAGAGAACGCCAACTAAGAACAAGCCGATGTTCCAAACCCAAAACAGTGGCTGCACATACAGAAGTTCTTTTGCAGAATGGTGCAAAAGCTCGGTTATCATTTGACGACGGGATTTCGGCGCCGGAGCCGCTATTTGCCTATAGTCAGCAGGCTGTGGAACAAACTGACGCAGTGATTCAATTGTCATTTGCACGTCTTCATCGGTGGGCGATTCCACCTTGTATTCCCGAAGCCATTTTTGCAGCTCTTCATCTTCATTCGTCCACGATTCATGATTGTGTGCCATGTTGCCGTTCACCTCGTTCCCATTTCTTTTTGAGTTTTTGAATACCTTGATGCAAACGCGATTTTACTGTCGACTCTGTAGTTTCCATGGCAACAGCAATCTCTTTAATCTTCCAACCTTTGTAATAGCGGAGTAAAATGGCTTCCCTTTGATACTCAGGTAGCTGTGCAATCGCTTCTTTTACCTCGGCATACGATTCCTTTCGCTCAAACATAAAGGGCACGTCGGTACTACTTGCTGGTGAGAGCTCCTCCTTATACTCGAGTTGCTGTTGCGACTGACGAAATGCCTTTGATCGAAAGTAGTCCCGTGTCGTGTTGAGCGCAATTTTGATGACCCAATGAAGCGCCTCCCCTTGAAATTGATAGGAATGAATTCGTTGGAGAGATTTCATGAAAGTATCCTGTGTCAAATCATAAGCAGCTTCTTTATTACCGAGCTTCCGGTAGATAAACGAATAGACTGCCTGATAATGTCTACGTACAAAAACATCCATCGCGCTTTGACTTCCGTTTTGTATGTCGCGAATTAATTGTTCATCCGTCAGCATGTTTGTCCACCTCGCTTAGTAAGACGACCTCTTTTTAAAAGGGTTTTAAAGATGGTAGAAAAAACTCCCCCCACTTTTTGGAAGTGAAGGGAGATTGTACACTTGTTTTCTCCATCAAAATCAATAAGTGCATAGCTAGCTTTCGTATCGCCATCGTATGGCATACCGATACTTCCGATAACTCAGCAGCAACTTCGTTAAACCGGACACCGTATCGAATAGTATACCGTTTGTTAGCTGTCCAAGGGGAGGGTGCCACTAGGCAAGTGGATCGAGCACCCGGTATATTTTGAATGAAGATGCGTTCGAGGGAATAGTTATTGGTTATTGAGATACTGCGAGATTAAAGCGAATCCAACAAGCTTTATCTATTCTTATCTCGCGTACGAACATGAGCCAAATAGAACAGCCCGAGAACAACCGGTATCGCAATGAAAAACGGAATGTTTATGTTTGCTTGGAAGATGAAAGCGACGACCATCATAACAGCAACGAAAACGATGTTATACAAGCAACCTCTTCCGAATGTTTCCATATGAAACACCTCCCCCTTCTTACAGTACCATAGGACAAAATATAGAAAAAAGACCGGAGTGTGAGCACCCCGGCCTTTTCTTTACACCTTTTCTTTTTTCCCTTGAAAGCTTTGTGTGATACGGTCAAGGATGATAGCGAGTATAACGATGGATACACCGGCTTCAAATCCAACGGCTACGTCAATTTGTGCAACCGCTCGAACAACTTCTGTTCCAAGTCCTGGTGCGCCAACGAGTGCGGCGATGACGACCATAGATAAGGAAAGCATAATGCTTTGGTTGACTCCAGCCATGATCGTACCTTTTGCTAAAGGAATTTGTACTTTGAAAAGTTTTTGGTTCCTCGTTGATCCGAAGGCGTTGGCAGCCTCGACCAAGTCTTCTGATACTTGGCGGATTCCTAAATTAGTCAGTCGAATGGTTGGTGGCATCGCAAATACGACTGATGACACGATCCCAGGCACGACACCACTTCCAAAGAAGATAATCGTAGGAATTAAGTATACGAAGGATGGCATAGTTTGCATAAAGTCCAAGACCGGTGTGGTGATCTTCGAGAATAGTTCACTTTGAGATGCCAAGATCCCTAACGGTACCCCTAAAATAATGGAGAGTAATACCGATGCTAACACGATAGATAACGTTTGGATCATTTCTTCCCAGTACCCAATATTGTGAATGAATAGAAGTCCGACAATAGTGAAAATAGGTAGGCCGATGTTGCGACTAAACAAGTAGGCTAGCCCTGCCACAAGTAGAATAAGCACGTATACCGGAATGTAATTAAAGAGAATGTTGGTGAAAATATCCTCTACTAGCCACTCCATTCCTGTGGTGAATGCTTCAAAAGCCGGTCCGAGTTGTGCGTATATGCTATCAACTGCTCTATCGACGTATTGTCCTACTTGTAAATCAAAGAGCGGTTCGTTTAACCAGGTCATTATTTGTTCACCTCTTCCATATCGCTGCCTGCCAATGCTTGAATGACGCTTTCTCGTTTAATAATCCCAACGAGTCTTTGCTCGCTATTTAAAACGGGTAGAGGGAATCTTGTTAACGCTAATTTTTCAAACAAGTTTTCTAAAAGCGTATCCTCTGTAACAGTTGGCAAAGTTATCTCAATAAAATCTGTAATTGGACGATCTTCTTTGACTGCTCTATTCGCCTCGTCTGCTGTTACCACTCCGAGTAAATGCTTTTTCTTGTCCACTACGTAAATGCTAGACACGCCCGCTTCGCGCATAATCTTCAAGGCAACTCGTGGACCGCGATCCGATTGAATCGTTTCAGGGCGATTCATTACGGTTTCGGCGGTAAATACCTTTGCTACATTCACATCTTCCACAAAGTTCTCCACGTAAGCGTTCGCAGGGTTTTTCATAATTTCTTCTGGTGTACCGATTTGAACGATAGCCCCATCCTTCATAAGGGCGATTCGATCACCAATGCGTAGAGCTTCGTCTAAATCATGGGTAATGAAAATAATCGTTTTCTCCATTTTCTCCTGAAGCTCTAATAACTCGTCTTGCATGTCTTTACGGATGAGTGGATCAAGTGCGCTAAATGCTTCGTCCATTAGCAGCACATCCGGATCATTAGCGAGCGCACGCGCTAACCCAACACGTTGCTGCATCCCACCAGACAACTCGCTTGGATAGCTGTTCTCATAGCCTTGCAAGCCAACTAGCTCAAGAGACTCCTGTGCTACTTTAAACCGCTCGTCTTTAGAAACGCCTTGAATCTCGAGTCCAAATGCGGCATTCTGGAGCACCGTTTTATGAGGGAGTAAGGCAAATCGTTGGAAGACCATACTCAGCTTCTTACGCCTTACCTCACGAAGTGCGTCTTTATTCATGGATGAAATATCTTCACCGTCAATAAAAACACTACCGGTCGTAGGTTCAATTAATCTATTTAGTAAACGGACGAGTGTAGACTTCCCTGAACCAGACAGCCCCATGATGACGAAGATCTCACCTGCCTTTACTTCAAAGGAGGCACTATTGACACCAACAGTCATTCCCGTTTCCTCTAAAATTTCTTGCTTATTTTTACCCTTCTCTAATAAGTGAAGTGCCTTTTCTGGTGTCTTTCCGAAGACTTTAGACACCTTTTCAGCACGAATTTTATACTCACTAGTCATAATTACCCCCTGATTTCTTTATACTTCCAATTATTCGGTATCATACAAAGTCTTATTTACCCGTATCAAACTGTTTGTAAACATATAAAATTTTCTTCCCAAACGAATGGACCGATTTCATTATTGTCATACCAATGATTTGCCCTACTATAAAAAAATTATTATTGTCATATTTGCAATTAAAGTGTAAAAAATATGTTTCATCCAACAAGTTTCAGGGTACTTGATTCTCTGTGGACAAATATAATTTTTAATGGGGGTATTTTTACGTGAAGAAAAAGTTATGGTTACTCGCTTTGGGTCTTGCTGTAAGTACGATACTTGTAGCTTGTGGTCCGGGTGGAGACACTGCTAGTGAAGGCGGAGAAGAGTCAAAAGGGACACTAGAATTCCGAATTAATAACTGGGCTGAAAATATCGCGGTCTCAAACATGTGGAAAATCCTTTTGGGGGAAGAGGGATATGAAGTAAACCTCCAATCAGCTGAGAAAACGGTTGTCTTCCAAGACGTTGCGCGCGGAGAGGCAGATATTGCACCAGAGGTATGGCTTCCTTACACAGACCAATCGCAATGGGAAGAGTACGGTGACGATTTAGTTCAGGGGGATTCTTGGTATGATGGTACAGTACTCGGCATCGCTGTCCCTACGTATATGGAAGATTTAAATTCCATCGAGGATTTAAATAACTATGCAGAGGAATTGGATGGAACCATCTATGGTATCGAGCCAGGATCTAGTATTGCGGGGCTAACAGATGAGGTCGTGACAGAATACGGTTTAGAATTGCAACACCAACCAGCCTCTGAAGCGACGATGCTGACAGAGCTTCAACGTGCGTATGAAGCAGAAGAACCTGTAGCTGTCACAATGTGGAGTCCACACTGGGCATTAGCGGAATTTGATATTAAATACTTGGATGATCCAAAAGGTGTTTACGGGGAACCGGACAACATCTTCTATGTAACGAGAAAAGACTTTGCAGATGATTTTCCAGAATTAGTCCCAGTATTTGACGCATGGAAAATGGATGACACGACACTCGGTGCACTCATGGCGTCAATTAATGAGACAGGGGATCCAGAAGAAGGAGCGCAAGCTTGGATTGATGAGAATGAAGACGTTTGGGGCCCATGGATGGATGAGTTAGAGTAATTGAAACGTGTAGGGCTGCCCCCGGGACAACGGGGGCAGCTCTTTTTCATGCGTTTTTCCTTTGTACATGTATGAGTGTGATGAGGATGAAATGAACAAGTGAGAGCAATCGTTTGCACTAAATCTCTTTACTCTTTTTGTAGATGGGGTTATTGTAGTCATGTAGCGGTTTGGAAACGCATACGGAACGACAGCGTATGCATAGAAGTAATTTGGAAAATAGGCTGTAACAAGTGAATGGAGAGGTGGTTCTCTTTGAATAAGCAATGGTGGAAAGAGGCAGTAGCTTATCAAATATATCCGAGAAGTTTTGCTGATTCCAATGGGGATGGCATAGGCGATTTGCAAGGGATTATCGAGAAATTGGACTATGTAAAAGATTTGGGGATCGATGTAATTTGGATTTCACCGATCTTTCAATCGCCAAATGATGATAATGGATATGACATTTCTGATTACCAAGGTATATTGCAAGAATTCGGTACGATGGAAGACTTTGATCGTTTGCTAGCGGAAACTCATGAGCGTGGAATGAAGCTAATTCTAGATTTAGTCATTAATCATACGAGCGATGAGCACCCATGGTTCATTGAGTCCCGTTCTTCTAAAGAAAGTCCGAAGCGTGATTGGTACATTTGGCACGATGGGAAAGACGGAAAAGAGCCGAATAATTGGGAGTCAATTTTCAGTGGCTCGGCTTGGGAATATGATGATAAGACGGAGCAGTATTTTATGCACATCTTTAGTCGAAAACAACCTGATTTGAACTGGGAGCAGCCTGACGTGCGAAATGCTCTGTACGATATGGTGAACTGGTGGCTTGAGAAGGGGATCGACGGATTCCGTGTAGACGCCATTTCCCACATTAAAAAGCGGGATGGATTACCAGATATGCCAAACCTATACAAACTGGACTTTATACCGAGCTTTGACATGCACATGAACCAGCCTGGAATTGACGAATATTTACTTGAATTAAAGGAAAAGACGTTTGACAACTACGACATCATGACAGTCGGAGAGGCGAATGGAGTATCAATCGACGACGCTGAACGTTGGGTAGGCGAGGGAAAAGGCTACTTCAATATGATCTTCCAGTTCGAGCATCTCGGACTATGGGGTAAAGATAACGCCGGGGCTGGCGTCGACGTTCCGGCGTTAAAAGAAACATTAACAATGTGGCAAAAAGGTTTGGAGGGAGTTGGCTGGAATGCACTCTTCTTAGAAAACCACGACCAGCCACGAAGCGTGTCAACGTGGGGGAATGATGAGCAATATTGGAAGGAAAGTGCAAAAATGCTAGGCGCCTTCTACTTCTTTATGCACGGTACCCCGTTCATCTATCAAGGACAAGAAATCGGGATGACGAATGTCCAATTTGAAACAATTGAAGAGTACAATGATGTGGGAATGATCAACTATTACCACATCGAGCGAAAAAAAGGACGGTCACACGAGAAGTTAATGGAGATCTTATGGAAGCAATGTCGTGATAACTCCCGTACGCCGATGCAATGGAATGCGACGAACATGGCAGGATTCACAACCGGGGACAAAGCGTGGCTCGGTATGAATCAGAATTACAAAACTATAAACGTTGCTGCACAGGCTGACGATCCAGATTCCATCTTGAACTTTTATAAACAAATGGTTCAGTTACGGAAACAAGAAGATGTGTTTGTGTATGGTAGTTATGATTTACTCGAGACGGATGAACGGATGTTATACGCTTATAAACGCACGCT
The DNA here is from genome assembly GCF_012955605.1 of Bacillus fonticola. GTDB lineage: Bacteria > Bacillota > Bacilli > Bacillales > JC228 > Bacillus_CG > Bacillus_CG fonticola. The sequence goes on from NZ_CP052135.1 coordinate 507,180, forward strand.
TGGGGATAAAAAGGCCTACGTTTATTGCAATTTCAGTGATGAAGTAATTGAGATCGACGAACCAGCAAGTGGAAAAGTTGTACTTAAAAACTACGCTCAGCTTGAAGAAGGTAAATTGCAGCCTTATGAGATGCGCGTGTATCTGTAATGTAAGGTGTGAAACAGCCCGTTCTTAGTGGAGAGCGGGCTGTTTCAATGGGATACACAGTTTCCGAGCAAGAAAGTGTTATCGCGCAAAATTATGTCGAATGCGCGCAACTCCGTGTCGATTTTGCGCAAACGCCTTCAATGGTGTACATAGTCTAGTAAAATGCTGGTATTATAAGCTTGAGGTGAAAAGATGACATACATATTACTAATTGTTGGATTTGCTTTGTTAATAAAAGGTGCAGACTTCTTTGTTGAAGGATCATCCAAAATAGCTAGTCTACTTAACATCCCACCGCTTTTGGTTGGATTAACCATCGTCGCTTTCGGCACAAGCTCTCCGGAAGCGACTGTAAGTATTTTGGCTGCTTTGGATGACAACGCTGACGTAGCTTTGGGGAACGTGGTAGGGAGCAATATCTTTAATATCACGCTTGTGGTTGGTTTGACTGCCTTCATAGCTCCTTTAAAGGTGGAAAGTGAAACAATTAGAAAGGAAATTCCGTTCACACTGTTGGCTAGTGTGGCACTGCTAGTTTTTATGAGTGATATGGCACTGCAAACTTTAAATGAAAATTTAATCACTCGAAGCGATGGTCTCATTTTGTTGCTGTTTATGGCAGTGTTTATCTCCTACATTTTAGAAGTGGCGAGAAAAAGCCGTAGCGAAGGGAATGTTGCACAAATAGAAGGAGTTACTTGGAAGAAAAATATTTTCTTAACGATAGCCGGTCTCGCAGCCATTATTTTTGGTGGAGATCTGGTTGTAAATAGTAGTACAGAGATTGCACTGGCTATTGGCATGAGTGAAACGTTGGTCGGTCTCACTATTGTCGCGGTAGGTACATCTTTACCAGAACTCATTACGTCAGTTACAGCGGCGATTAAGAAGCAAAGTGAAATTGCGCTAGGTAACATTGTGGGAAGTAATATCTTTAACATTCTCTTTGTTCTTGGTGCCTCCTCGGTGATTTCGCCGCTAGCTGTAAACGGTAAAATCTTTATGGATGTTATCCTGATGATTATTTTGACGTTGCTATTGTTGGTGTTTTCAAGAACTAAATTTAAAATAGGGAAGGTAGAAGGAATCGTGCTCGCAGTGGCGTATGTCGTTTATCTAGTTTACATTATAATTAGAAATTAATGGAGTTTGGGTAAGTTGGAAAAAGAGACACAGCGTATCGTAACGAGTGCTCCCACCAATTACCATAAGGAGTTGGAAGAAAGATTTCTAATCCAAACATTTACAAACATATCTAATGTAAATGTTCTCTGCTATAGTGGAGGGAATATACGTAAGGGAAAAGAAAGGAAGTGGCACATGAGCTGGTTGAAAATGCGGGAGCCCGTCAATACATGGACGCACTTTGTCACCTTTTTAGCGGGAATCGTAGGGTTGGTGTTTTTGATACTCTTGGCTGTGGAAGAAAGTCCGTCTAAAGTGACGACGATGACGATTTACGGAGTGACGCTCATTGTATTGTTCGGGGCAAGCTCTCTGTATCATTGGGTAAGAGTCAAACCGAAAGCACAGCTCGTGTTCCGTAAGATTGATCACATTTCCATTTTCCTTTTCATCGCAGGCTCGTATACCCCTCTGTTTTTCCACGGATTAGAAGGACCTTGGAGATGGACGATGTTGAGTGCAGTGTGGGCGATTGCAGTAGTCGGGATCGTTTTGAAGATTTGGTTCATGAACGCACCAAGATGGGTATCGACACTGTTTTATATTACACTCGGTTGGGTCGCGGTTGTTCCGTTTGCACAGCTCATCGATACGCTTCCAACAAATGCGCTTGTGTTGATGATCGTCGGTGGAGTGGCGTACACAGTCGGCGGCATCATTTACGCAACGAAAATCTTTGACTTTTTCCCAAACAAATTTGGATTCCATGAGATTTTCCATTTGTTTGTGATGGCAGGTGCGCTTGCTCATTTCTTTATGATGTTTTTGTTTATTATGCCGATGTAACAAGCTAATTTAAGCTAAGCACAGGACTTCAAATGGACCTGTGCTTGTTTTTTGTGAGGCGGATTCAGTTCTTCTAATGATGGTCTGCCAATTTGTTATATAGCAAGAAATAGAAGGAGGAATAAATAGTTTGGAAAGCTTTACTAAACGTGTAGTTGAAATTATTCGCCACATCCCCGCTGGAAAAGTGATGACCTATGGGCAAATTGCTAGGTTAGCTGGGAGTCCTAGAGGTGCAAGACAGGTAGTGCGTATTCTCTACTCAATGAGTGCCAAGCATAAACTTCCATGGCATCGAGTGATCAATGCGAAGGGTGAGATCGGAATACAGACTGAGGAAGCATTTTTCACTCAAAAGATGTTATTAGAGAGCGAAGGGGTAGAATTTACAGGTTCAAATTCTATTAGTCTTAAGATTTATCAGTATAATATTTGAGTGAATTTCACTATTCTGAGCCCATGGCAGGTAATGACGTAAGAAGACTTCTGCGGGAAAGCGAAGATGGTGAAGAGGAGGAAAAGCTAAGAGCGCCACGTCCTAGTAAGGAGCCTCGGCATATGGTTTCTTTTATAGAAAGAAATAGACCCTGTTAATCAAACGTTTGTTCAAAAGGGAAATAAACATGCCCCGACAAACTTCAACACAAAAATATGCATTCTTTCCTTAACCCCCATAAAGGTACAGCATGCTCGCGAAGTCTTATGGCACAAACTTACAAGGGGGCTTATGCCATGATTAAAAAGAAATTGGGTGTTATCGGAATTGCCGCAGTGTTAACCGTGCCAACTGTTGGGTACGCGGCAGAGCGTATTAATTTGACTGATTTTTACAATGATTCTCCCGCACAGGAAGAGGAAGTTGCTGTCGTACCAGAACAAATACAACAGGAGGATTCAGGAAAGGAACCTTCAGCCGACCTGAAAAAAATAGACGGTGAGATAAAAGGTGAAGATTACAAAGTAGAATGGAAAGTAAATACAAATAACTCGACAGCTATAAAAGTAAAATTTGATGTGAATGGTAAAGAACAAGAGTTTAAAGGTGAAGAAGCGCTTATTGTCTTGAAAGATTGGTTCTCAGAGCAAGGTATTTCTATTGAAGATATGACAACGGCTGATTGGAAAGCAGTATCTGACCTACTACGCACCCAGACCACGCTTCCAATTGAAGAATTTGAAGTAACCGTGAACCAACCAGGCGTAGGAAAAAGCGAATGGAAATGGGACGGGAACAATGTTGACAACGATGACCAGAAGAGTGAAGAAATAGTAGAAGGTGACGAAACGAAACTTGAAAAGGTAGAGGAAGATCGTGTGGATGCACAAGGGCCACCAGCTCACGCGATAGAAAAGAGAGAGAAAAGGGGGAATTCTGAAGTAGCGAAAGAACAAGCACCAGGGCAACAACGTGGTGACGATGAAGATGATGATGACGAGCGCCGTGGGAAAAAAGCCGCGAGTGTAAAAAAAGAACAACCTGGTAAGAAAAAGGGTCATGAAGTCGAAGAGGATAATGAAGATCGAGACGATGATGACGGCGAAGATGAAGATTAAGTCGTAAATACAAAGGAGTACTTTCCGCCATTCGGGAAGTGCTCCTTTCATGTTTGTTTATTCAAGTTCACGTAATGGACGGTCTAACCCCGTGGGATTCAGCAAGCGCCAACACTTGATCTAAGTCCATGACCACGTCTTGCAAAGTGAGTACCTTCAAATCAACACCCCGAAATTGACTTCCGCGCACATCGGCTTTTTGAAGTTGGACTTGATGAAAAATGGCTGAGGTGAAGTCGCATTGTTCAAGACGCGCCTCACGGAAATCGCTTCCTGTCCAATCACTGTTAGCGAAACGAATCCCTTTTAAGTGCTGTTTGCGAAAGTCCTGGTACCGAAGCGAGCAGTAGGACCAATCACCGTCACGAATCGTTATAGCACGTAAAGGCGATTCTTCGAAGGAGGATCCAGTCAGTTTACAATCCGAAAAGCTGGTGAGCAAAAAGTCGTTATACATAAACCGACAATTGAGAAATTGAACACGTTCCAACGTTGCTGAATTCCATCGACAGTTGGAAAACACGCAGTCAGTAAATGTAGTTTGGCGAATTTCTGCCTCGGCAAAAGAGATGTTCGTAAGTCTACATGATGAGAACGATTTGTCCTCCCACTTGTCGACCTCAATGTCTTCAATCGTTTCGTTATTCATCATCACAATCTCCTCTCTGTTTAAAGGTAATCTGAAAGTTTCAAGCCGTCCACACCTTCATTACATTTCCATCATAAAACATTCATGAGCTGGACACTCAACCATGCATGGAAACTGGTCACAAAGCACTCTAGTTGTTATCAAAGCGGTGCGAGTGGAGCCCCATGTAGTTACTCAATCAACATCCGAAGTTGTTTTTCTAATAGGATAAATCATATGACTTTTAGGATTCTGCGTAACTCCGCCCCTTTTCCACAGAAAAAAGTGACCGAGAAGGAAACGACGAGACCATTTTTCTTATGGATAACGTCGTATCTGAAGGGGCCTGTCACAATATTTTCTTCGTTCGTGGCCACATGTTGATTACCCCACCACTCGCTGACTGCATTATGGATGGTGTAACACGAGATACTATTTTGTTACTCGAATCTAAAAAGCTTGAATCCTTTTCGCTTCTTCTGACGTAATACGAAGTAGAGTAGGAGGCAGATATGATGTGGACAAAAAGAAAAAGCCGTAGAAACCGAAAACGTCAGACAGGGGACCGCTATAATTTTTCGGATTTTATAGTTGATGCGCTTTTCTTTGTGCCGGAACTAATCATGTATCCACTTCGATTATTACTTTGGGTCGGACGCGGAATTGGACGCTTTTTCGATTGGTTATAGAAAAAGGCTCTTTTCGTATCCTTTGTTGTTTTTACAATACAGTAATCTCATGATGCGACATACAGCTGTGTTGATTTCCGTTCCAGGCGGACGCTTTCCGCGGGGCGGGCGGTGAGCCTCCTCATCGCTGCGCTCTTGCGGGGTCTCACCTGTCCCGCTGGAGTCGCCGCCTTCCGCTCCAATCAACGAACAAATGGCGAGTCAAAACTTCCCTTATTAAGTTGTAAGTTCAGTACTGGTGAGTCTTAAAGTGCAATCACCATTTTCTTCGTGCGATGTAAGTTCAAAACTAGCGGAGGAAATACACGTAGACTCCAGCGGAATAGCGGAGACGATGAGACCCCGCAGAGAGCGTACTTTGCGAACGAGGAGGCTCAGCGCGGAGCCCGCGGAAAGCGAAGTGTATTTCCGGAGCGGTTTCATACTTCCATGATTTGCACTATGTCGCATCATTCAGCTACTGTGTAATGAGATTTCATTAATAAAGCAACAATCTTTTAGAAAACAGCCTAGAAAAAAGACTCTGCGGTTTGAATACCGTAGAGCCTTTGCGATAGTTAAGAAGATACGTCTATAGCTTTGGTGCCTGTTGTTTCGCGTTCTAGCGGTGCTAAAGAGATTCCTGTAAACCCATACACTAGCGTCAGCAATGGACAGAGCAAGCAAAAGAACGCAAAGGGTAAATAGTCTAAAGTCGGCACGCCAAGAACACTCGTTAAAAAGACCCCGGATACACTCCATGGAACGAGGGGGTTGACAACGGTTCCAGCGTCTTCCAAAACGCGCGATAAGTTTTTCGGCGCTAAGTTGTTCTTCTGAAAGGAAGCTTGGTACGCTTCTCCCGTTAAGAGAATCGATAAGTATTGCTCCCCGATCAGTACATTAATGCTGAATCCTGTACTTGCCGCTGCGGTCACGACAGAAGAAGTTTTCGTAAGGAAGCGTTCAATTGAGTGAATAAGTGTTTGAATAATACCTAATGTGAATAAAATGCCTCCAAGCCCGAGCGCTAACAAAACAAGTGACACGGTGAACATCATGCTTTCAATTCCACCACGAGTGAGCAGTTGGTCGACCACTGCGTTCCCAGTGTCAGATTGAAATCCTCTATATAACACGTTCATCATTTCAGTGGCAGAAACGCTTTGGGTTAATAAAATCATCACGATGGAAACACCACTGCTAGCAGCCAAATTAAGGATAGCGGGTTTCTTCAGTAGAGTTAAAACTAAAAGAACGATAAACGGTAGCAATGTCCATACGCTGATAAGGTCCGTGTCTTGTAGAATGGCTTGAAAAACAGCCACGTTCTCTAGTGGCGCACTTGATAAATTTGGGCTTAAAAGGGCGAATAACCCTGCAGAAATGAGAAAAGCAGGAATAGTTGTCCAACCCATATTGCGAATGTGAGTGAATAGATCCACCTTTACGATAGAAGACGCTAAATTAGTAGTATCAGATAGCGGTGACATTTTATCCCCGAAGAACGCACCAGAAACGATAGCACCGGCAGTGATGGCAAGAGATAAATCGAGAGCTTGTGCAACCCCGAGTAAAGCAACCCCAACGGTTCCTGCTGTTGTAAACGCACTGCCGATACTCACCCCAATAATTGAAGTGACGACAAAGACGATGACAAAGAAAAATTGAGGAGTTACCAACTCAAAACCCGCATACATCAAAGTAGGGATTGTCCCTCCCATTAGCCAACTGGAGAGTAAAACACCAATTAGGAAGAAAAGGAAAACCGCACTGAGCCCGGCTTTAGCCCCTTCTATAAATCCTATTTCCAAAGATTGATAGGGAATCTGCTTTGCCAGCCCATATACAATGAGTATGAAGATGGAAATCAATATCGGAATATGAGGGGCTACCCCAAGGCGGATCATGCTATAGCTCAATACACTTAACATAAGTAATACAATGACAAGCGCTTCCTTGACAGAAGGGGCTTGGACTGCTTTAACACGGAACATTTCATCACTCCTACTAGATGTTCAGACACGGTTGTAAATGGGTGGGACCGATGTCGAAAAGGTTAAATGCGAGGAGAAAACCGTTGTTCTCTTTCACTATACTATGTTGAGACATCTTATCCAACACTATTATACTTAAACGCTTTTAAGTAGTAAAGTGAAATTGTTCTATTATAGAAAATAAGTAGACTGTCACCATGATAGTATTGTGCCTAAGCAAGTGTTTTGAACTTCCAATCCTCTTATGAAGGAGTAGTTTCCTTATGAGGAGGTGTGCCAACAGACTCCATCTCAAAAAAGGGCTGTTCATTATACCTGAAGACGTACCCACCCATAAAGTAAATGAGGAGTGCATAGACAGTCGCTACAGGTTATGCTCCACCCCATATAAAAGAGCCTATTGGTTTGCGGGGACTGTACATCTTGTTGTTTGCACAAGCCGTGCGATAACTAGAATTCCGATAAGTATGAGCGTTCCCTTTGCAAATAATAAGTATCCCATGGTACGTTCACCCTTTCCTTGTCCTACTTCCACTCTATGCAAAACATTTGGCTTTACATACCTACGAGGGGTATGTTAAATTGATATTACAGCAAGAAACTTTTATAATTTAAGTTGACTAAACTAAAGGAGGCTTTACCATGGAAAATGTAGTGTTAAACGTAAGTGGCATGTCTTGTGGACATTGTGTTTCATCAATAGAAGGCGCAGTAGGTGAGTTGGCTGGAGTTGAAACGGTCAAAGTTGATTTGGATAACGCGACTGTAGCAGTGGCATTCTCACCAGATAAGGTGACACTAGCTCAAATTAAAGAAGCCATTGACGATCAAGGGTATGACGTAGCGTAATGATGATTGAAGGAAGAAATGTACCTATCGTGGGTGCATTTCTTTTTTTATATTGGCTGTTTTCTAAAAGATTGTTGCTTTTTTAATGAATCTCATTACACAGTAGCTATATGATGCGACGTACTGCTATGTTGATTTCCGCTGCAGGCGGACTCTTTCCGCGGGGCGGGCGGTGAGCCTCCTCGGCGCAAGCGCCTGTGGGGTCTCACCTGTCCCGCTGATCCCACAGGAGTCGCCGCCTTCCGCTCCAATCAACGAACAGATAGCGAGTCAAAACTTCCCTTATTAAGTTGTAAGTTCAATACTGGTGAGTCTTAAAATGAACTCACCATTTTCTTCGTGCGATGTAAGTTCAAAACCAGCGGAGGAAATACACGTAGACTCCTGCGGAATAGCGGAGACGATGAGGAGGAGGAAAGGCTAAGAGCGCCACGTCCTGTGGCAACGCCTTTCTGACCCACGTCCTGTGGGCCTCCGCAGAGAGCGTACTTTGCGAACGAGGAGGCTCAGCTCGAGCCCGCGGAAAGCGAAGTGTATTTCCGCAGCGTATTCTAGCAGTTTCTTCATTACGTCGCATCATGAGATTACTGTGTAGTAAAAACAACAAAGGATACGAAAAGAGCCTTTCTATTTAATGCAGGTGTGAGCCCTTTGTACATAGAAAGACAGACAGACGTATATTTCCCCCTATACACGAATAAGTGATGAAGAGAAGGGCAGGGCGACAAAGTTATTGTCAACTTCAGATGAATTCATGGAAAGGTAGGAAACGGACATGAAAGAGTTAGGCTCATATTTGCGCTATGGGATAGCGGTGCTCACATGCCTATTGTTACTGAGTGTAGGTGGAGTTGCTTTTGCTGGAGAACATACGGTTGAGGCTGCGTTGGAAGCGTCGCTATCGGAAGAAATGAATAACTATGCATCAGGTTCAGTACAAATGATTGAACAACAATCCGCAGAGGTTCAAACAGTCCCCTCATCTGAAGAGGAAGCGACAACAATTGAAGTAGTGGCGATTCTTATTGAATTCAATGAGATCCGAAGTAACCTTTTCCTTTTTGAAAACAAAGAAATTTACTATTGGGATCAGACGAATAGCACACTGATCGAACGTAGTGATTTCGAGCCAAGTGAAGAGATTATATCGTTTCAGGAAGCGTATAGCGGTGTAACAGGTACTGAACTTCAAGCAGGTTCGTTTGCTCTGTTCATGGTACTGTTGCTCGGATCGACTATTGTTATTCCTGTACTCGTCATTCTTCTGCACAACTCTTCCCATCCGAAAGGACAGCAGTTTTTCCGAGAAGCAGAGAAAATCAACTTTTAAATTGAATCGATCTTATAAAGCTCGGGAGATCAAGTAGTTCCCGAGTTTTTTCTGTGATTATGTTCACAATAGACAAGAGACGATGTGGAGGAACAAATGGAATTGAACTAGAAACTAGAACGACCTACATCAACAATCTTACACGCCTGAACATATTGGGAAATGGCAAGATACTCATGCTACAATAAGTACACATGAACACCTAGAGAGGGTGAACAGAATGTGGGTATTATTTCCCTTTTTAGGGGGAGCGATTAGCATTTTATCAGGCTTCTTCGGTATCGGAGGAGGATTTATTTTAACGCCGCTCCTTCTCTTATCGGGTTATAGCCCGGTAGAAGCCATTAGCATCAGCCTGTTGTTTTCCATCGGGTCTAGTTTGTCTGGTGCATTTGCTCATTTGAAGATGGGTAACGTTTATTGGCGCATTGCAATCATTATCGGGCTAAGTGGCATTGTGGCTACGCAGTTTGCTCAGCCATTTGTCATGTGGCTTGAAGCGAATAAATATGATGATATTGTCATTCCTATATTATATATTGTCTTACTTGGTTACTTTGCTCTTAGGATGATTTCGACGTCACGCCAACAAACCGCTACCACAATTGAAAAAGAGCGTGATCACAATCCGCTTTGGAAACTTCTTGTGATTGGGTTCTTAGGTGGTTTTGTTTCGACGACACTCGGAGTCGGTGGCGGCTTTCTTATGGTACCCCTTTTGATTACGCTTGTAGGTCTACCGGCAAAAAGGGCAGTTGGAACTAGTTTAGTTGCGGTCTTATTCATTGTACTAAGCGGATTTTTTACGTACTTTTTCAGAACAGATGTCGAGGTGACAACAGGCCTCTTGCTCGTTGTAGGAACACTGTTTGGGGCTCCTGTGGGTGCGAAGATCACCAACTTGTATGTGCATCGTGAAGTTTCTCTTTGGCTTGGTGCGCTGTACATCATGACGATCGGTAGTGTGATCAGTGAATTGCTAAACTTGGCTACTGTAGGGATCGGGCTCATGTCGGTATTCTTTGTAAGCTTTATAACGTTCACGATGAAAAAGTATTACAAACTGAAGAGACTCCATTCTCACGAGGGAGAAGCTTAAGGCGATGTGCGCAAATCGTCTTGAGCTTTTTTTGTGTTCATTTCGAAGCGAATTCTCATATAACGGTTCTCCATTCGTAGAGATTATCAGTCTAGAGACCGAATACGAACGATGGAAATCTTTGTAGGATAGTGATAAGAGAAAAGCAAGGAGGAGATAGAAGTGGGAACAGGGGAATCCGTTTTGCAAATACGTAACGTAAAAAAGTCGTACCGAAACAAACGGAGTAAAGAATGGGTGGAAGCGGTAAAAGGGATCTCTCTAGACGTTTGCCGAGGGGAAGTGGTGGGTCTCTTAGGGCCAAATGGTGCTGGGAAAACCACATTTATTAAAATGATGAGTGGATTGTTAGTGCCAGATGAGGGTGAGGTGCAGATCCACGGTATTTCAATGAACAAACAGCGTCTAAAAGCGCTTCAACATATTAGCGTCGTGCTCGAAGGAAATCGAAATTTGTATTGGCGAATGACGGCGAAAGAGAACCTAGAATATTTCTCGGGAAATCGAGGTTTGTCGAGAAAGGAACTACAGAGTCGGATTGCGGAGCTGTTAGACATGTTTCGACTCTCTCATAAGGCAGATGAACAAGTGAATCGCTTGTCTCGTGGAATGCAGCAGAAGGTGTCTATAGCGGTCTCATTACTTGCGGATACAGACGTGATTTTCTTAGACGAACCCACATTAGGTCTAGATGTCGATGCAAGCTATGATATACGTGAAGTTCTCCATAGAGTAGCAAAAGAAGAGCAGAAAACCGTTTTACTAAGCTCTCACGACATGCCAGTGGTTCAGCAAATTTGTGAGAGAGCGGTTATTATTAACGAAGGACGGGTAGTGGCTGATGATCGGGTGTCTTCGTTGCTTGAACTGTTTTCATCGAAAGCGTATGCCTTCGTATTGAATCAACCGCTCACCACGAAAGGGCATGCCCTCTTTGAGGAAGCAGACGTACTCTATTCTGTCGAGGAAACCGATCCAACATGGACTCTACATGTCACGATGCAACAGGATGCAGATTTTTACCGAGTTGTTGACTTGTTGAAAGACGCAGATGCATCGATTCAAGAAGTAAATCGCGATGTCGTTGATTTTGAAAAAGTATTTGTCAACATTGTTAAAGGGGGTGGTCATCGTGAAGTGGTTGCATCTGTTTAACGCAAATTTCCGGAGAGATTGGATCAACTTAAAGCGTTATTTACCTAATACGATTACGATGATCATCACGATGTACTCCATTTTTCTACTGATGTTTTTTGGAATTACTGTCGTAGGGGACCCTTCAACAGCTGAACAAAACATTCAATTTGTGATCGTAAACTATTTGTTTTGGTACTTGGCTATGGAAGTCATGCAAGGAATGGGGTGGAGCATGGCTGAAGAAGCTAGGCTCGGAACGTTAGAGCAGTTATACATGTCTCCGCTCGGTGTGACCAACATACTTTTAGGTAGAATTGTATCAACAACGATCTATAGCTTAGGGCTAACGGGCTTTCTTTTATATTTGTCGATGTGGACAGCAGGAACGTGGTTGCCACTCCCCATCCTAGAGATACTCCCAATTTTACTGTTCGCTGTTCTAGGCATGATCGGCGTAAGTTTCATGATCGCAGGGCTTACTATTCTGATCAAGCAAGTTCAAGCATTTTTGCAAATTCTCCAGTTCGTGTTTATGGCGTTAACGTTTGTACCGCTATCTGTGGCACCTTACTTAGCTGTAGCGCCTTTTGTTAAAGGAGTGGACATGATTCGGGAGATGATGGTGTTAGGAGTTCCGTTTTCCTCGTTTACAGCAGAGGACTTCTCCATCTTGATCGTGACCGGATTTTTTTACTTTGCCATTGGAATCGGCGTATTTCGCTATTGTGAGCGAATGGCGATGAAAAAAGGGGTGTTGGGCCAGTACTAAGGTGAATTTCTGGGCGAGCCACACTCATGCTTGTGAGCGAACGCAGAGGCACCAACATTCTGTTGGCGCAGGTGCGCGTACATCAAACACGACCGTCGCGCATCAAAAAGAAGCAAAGGACTGCTCTGTTGCAGTCCTTTGCTATGTCAATCATCCCGATCTGAAGAAAACATATACGTCTTATGATGGAATCGAATGCTAAAGACAAGTCCCATAGCCAACATGTTTCCCATGAGAGAGCTCCCGCCATAACTTATGAACGGGAGAGGTATCCCGGTAATGGGCAAAACTTGAATCGACATCCCGATGTTTTGGAATACGTGGAACGTCATCATACTAATGACACCGGTAATAATATAGGCGTTGAAGGGTGTCTTTGTGTCAAGTGCCACCTTGATGAGATGGTAAATGAGTAGGAAAAACAAACTAATCACAATGCTTGCGCCTATGAATCCGTACTCCTCACCGATTACTGTAAATATAAAGTCAGTATGTTGCTCAGGAATATAGACTTCTCCCCCATTAAATCCTTTTCCCGTTACTTCCCCTGATCCGATGGCAGTGAGTGCTTGTATCAAATTGTAGGCGTCGTTTTGTGCTGAACTGTATGGGTCTAACCAGGAATAAATCCGTCCTAGTTGATAACTATCAATTTCCAGGAAGTTTGAAATCCACTCACCTCGATAGATAATGAGCAATATAATTGTTGTTGCAAAGGCAGCCCCAAAAGTGAATACGGGGATGAGTATTTTCCATGAGATTCCGGATACGAGAAGCATGCCAAGAATGATAGCGATAAACACGAGTGCTGTACCGAGATCGGGTTGTAACATGACGAGGCCAAGAGGGATACTAGACAATACAGTGATTTTGAGAAAGAGCCAGCCGTCTGTTTTTAATGTTTTCACCGGATTGACTAAATGATGTTGAGCAATGAGCCGACTTAACGCCAAAATAAGGAACGTTTTCATGAATTCAGCAGGTTGGATAGACCCAATTCCTGGCAACGTATACCAACTTTTGGCACCGTTCCTACGCTCAGCAATTGATTCTGGAGCTACTAACAAAAAGGCGAGTAACAAAATACCAAAGCCAAATGCAATCCACGAAAGTTTCCAATATTGATCAGGCTCTAAATAAATAGCCACGGCGATTATGAACGCACCAATCCCATACCATACCACTTGTCGAAGTGCAAAATTATCCATGTATTGACCACTCGTCTGAGCGCTCGTAATAGAGACAATACTCACAAGGAAAAATAAAAACAAGAGTAAGCAAAGCGTCCAGTCGAATCGTTCTCCAACTTTTTTTGTTGCATTCATTTATTCACCTTCTATAAAAGAGCAAAATAGCTGTTAAATTTTTTAAAAGTATTTGGTGCGATCAATACGTGTGGGATCTACTAATAACAAAAAAAAGAAACATTTTGTGCGGAGTATGCACTTCCTGAATAAAGAACTACCCACATATATACACACTCACTCATCCTACCACCGATTGAAAGAGGAGACAATCCGCCATTGGATAGGATTTGTGAGGAAAACATGAAAAATAGGCTAACCCTTTAGTGGGTTAACCCATTTTTCTGCGTCGTACAAAATCAAAATTTCTAATTATGATGAAACCGATTTTGTGTATTCCAAATCGAGTGTTGTTGTGACTTCGTGCTGAACGTCATGAATAGGTTGGATGTCGATCGATCGAATGTGATGGTCTTCCATTTGTCTAATGGTAAACACATAGCCTTCGTACTCGAGTAAATCTCCTGCAGCTGCTTCATAGTTACCTGCTAAAATCCAGCCACCGATAGTATCCATCTCTTCGTCTGAAATCGTTAGCCCTAGGCGACTATTAATTTCTGAAATGGGCGTTTTTGAATCTACAAGAAGGTGCTTTGGAGCCAGTTCTTGCACATTCGGAACTTCATCCTCGTCAAACTCATCTCGAATGTCCCCGACGATTTCTTCTAAAATATCTTCAACAGTGACAAGTCCACTTGTTCCACCGTATTCGTCCATTAGTATCGCCATGTGAATTTGTTCTTGCTGCATTTTTACAAGTAATTGTTGAATTGGCATCGTATCAATGACACGAATAATAGGTCGAACAAAGGAGGATAACGATTCGGATCGAGTTCTTTCACCTGAGATCATATCGGTGATGACTTCTTTCACGTTGATCATACCGATCACGTGATCTTTATCTCCATCTGTTACAGGGTAGCGTGTGAATTTCTCGTTCTGAACAAGTTGAAGGAAATCTTCAATACTATCTGTTTGATCCAGACTAGTAATCTCTGTGCGGGGGATCATAATCTCTTTCGCAATACGATCATCAAATTCAAAAATTTTATTCACGTATTTGAACTCATTTTGGTTAATTTCTCCAGACCGAAAGCTTTCTGACACGATCATGCGCAGTTCTTCCTCTGTATGAGCTGCATCATGTTCATTGACTGGCTTTAAGCCAACAGACTTGATGAGTATGCGTGCAGATCCATTGAGCAACCAAATGAGCGGATACATAATACGATAAAACCAGATAAGCGGCGGTGCGAGTAATAGTGTAATTTGTTCAGCCTTTTGAATGGCGAGAGTTTTCGGGGCAAGCTCTCCGATTACTACATGTAGGAACGTAATGATGAAAAAGGCAGTCGCGATCGATAAAACAGTTGTGAATGATTCACCCAAATTCAAGCTGACGACAATTGGATGGAGAAGTCCTTCCAATGAGCTTTTACCAAGCCAACCAATCCCAAGGGCAGTGACTGTAATACCGAGCTGACAGGCAGACAAATACTCGTCAAGAGCGTCGGTCACTTTCTTTGCTGCTTTCGATCCCTTTTTCCCTTCTAGTTCCAGCTGATCGAGGCGAGTGCTTCTCACCTTAACAATCGCGAATTCACTGGCGACAAAAAATGCGGTCAGAACAATTAAGATCGCAACGGCTATCAGGCCAACTATATCGTCCAAATACTGTCCCCTACCTATTGGTTAATAGGCAGGGATTCACCTCCATTTTTGATTTTTCTCCTTATGCATGTGGAACCGACGGAAACGAAAATTTAAGTTAAGCATCAATGCCCCATGTCATCACATCCTTTTTTATAGTTACTTCTAGTATAGGTTGGGGGTGTCGATTTCGTCAATAAAATCATACTCATCTTTGCGACGTTTTATGTGATAATTCTGAAATGTGTTTTTAAAAAAACCCCTCGCATCATGATGAGGAGAGGGGGTTTGTAAGTGTTTCTTCGTGGCTGTTTACCGGAAGAAGGGCACGAACGTATTGAATTTGGTGTCCTTCCATTTGTTCAATAATAAACACGATATGCTGTTCTTCTATTGTATCGTTTGGTTGTACGTCTACTTTTTGACTGAGAATCCAACCTCCAAGTGTGTCAATATCTTCATGCTCAATGGTGGTTCCTAACAAGTCATTGACTTCATCGACTAGTACTTTTGCATCAAATACGTATTCGGTATCGGAAAATTTTTGGACTTCCGGAATTTCATCTGTATCAAATTCGTCCCTAATGTCACCAACAATCTCTTCCAAAATATCTTCGACAGTGACAAGACCAGCCGTTCCCCCATATTCGTCAATAAGAATAGACATATGTACACGTTCCTTTTGCATGTTGACAAGCAGGTCATGGATAGCAAGCGTTTCAATGATACGTAAAACTGGTTTAATATACTTTGCCAACGGCTCGTCTTCGTCACATGTTCCATATATACAGTCTGTGAGGAGTTCCTTTATATTAACAAAACCAATGATTTGGTCCTTATCACCTTCGTGAGTGACAGGATAGCGAGTATAGCCCTCTTTACGTACTACAGACAAGATCTCTTGGAGAGTCGTCGTTTCATGGAACGAAATAATCTCTGTTCGTGGCACCATGATCTCTCTAGCAATGCGGCGATCAAACTCGAAGATCTTATTCATATATCCATATTCAGACTGATTAATTTCACCAGATTCGAGACTTTCGGATAACAAAATACGTAATTCTTCTTCAGAGTGAGCCACCTCACTCTCACTAGCAGGACTTACCCCAAATGATTTACTAATTGCATTGGCCGATCCGTTGAGTAGCCATATAAACGGGTACATGATTTTGTAGAACCATATTAATGTACGCGAAAAGAGTAAAGTCACCGCCTCGGTTTTTTGAATCGCAAATGTTTTCGGAACTAGTTCGCCAAATACAACGTGCAAAAACGTAATGGAGACAAAGGCGAGCGTAAAGGATAAGATGGAAACGGCTGCCTCGCTAAGTCCTAAATTATTGAACATGGGATTTAGTAGGCTTTTAACGGTTGGCTTTCCTAACCACCCTAATCCTAAAGCTGTAATCGTAATACCTAATTGACAGGCGGATAAATAAGCATCTAGCTTTGTCGTCACAGTTTTAGCCGCTTCAGCACCTTTGCGTCCTTCTGCAACTAGCGTATCAACCCGGGAAGAGCGTATTCTAACAATGGCAAACTCGCTAGCAACAAAAAATGCAGTCATGACGATTAAAAATGCAACCATAACGAGATTGAAAACTTCCATAGAACGTAAGACACTCCTTCCTCCGTTCTTAGGCAACTTTTATTAAGTAGACTTCCCGTATTTAAACGATGCATGCAGAAAGAAGTGTAGGCTGCATGAGTTTGTCTATCTTCGTGTTCATACATAAAAGTGGTACACTAATAATGTCGTGAAAAAGGAGAAGAGAGCTGTGAACGAGGCAATTTATATCCATAAGCATCAAACATCTCCGTATGTATTTACACACGGGATTTCCTTTCGAGAATTTTCGTATGCGCTGCCGCAACCATTGGCACCCCTACTATTATTAAAGTCAGATTATCCAGGGGGCATTTTTCACATGCACACATTACATGCTGTTGTGTTAGAAGACGAGTTGGACGAGCTACGAAAAGAGAAAGTTGATGAGTACAGCGATTTTTGCTGGATTGACGTGGAAGATACAAGCAGTTTAGATGAGTTATCACCTGAAGAAATAGCAGAACTGCTGTATTTAGGTCACATGAAACAGCCACTGAGGAAGCCGTTTTTGAACACGTTGCGAAATCGTTTCGTTTATTTGTCCCACAATGATGGTCATTTTAATAAAACGTATTACCGCGATTGGCAGGACTTTTACGGAATGCTTAGTGTGGTATTCAGTGAGAAAATATCGAAGAAAGTGCAAGATAAATGGGTACTACCCCCGTTTCGGAAAGCTTCAAAAATTCGTCCTGTCACCCTTACTCTCTGGAAGGAACTTGAATCGCAATTAGAGGAAGGCGCCCTTATTAGTCTTTCTTCAATGGAAGTGAATCGAATAAAGGTTACAATTCCTATTTACGTTGTCGGGGATTATGTGGATATAGATCAACTGTTTGAAGACTTTGAGCCTAAAAAATACAATCCAATCGCATCGCTTGTTTACCATAGAAAGAGTGAACAATGGGCAGTGACGTAATATCTAAATAAAGAAGGTAGGCGTTTTGTATACGCCTACCAATAGATCTATTTCATTACGTAAGGAAAGCCTTCGAATGGGCTCTTCTCAATATTGTTAGTGCTTCCCTTTGCTTCATGATATAGCTGTTCGGTTTAGAGAGGCTTTCGCCGGCTTCTTAGCAAAAAGAGCACAAATGACCCCGACGATTGGGAATACTGTACTAAATAAAATGACTTCCGTGTACCCTCCAAATGCGTCATAACCATAAGCAAAGGGCAATGGACCGATAGCGGAACCGATGACCGTTACAGACATGGCTGTTCCTTTTATACTTCCTAACGCCTTTCTTCCAAAAAAGCTCGGCCATACGTAATTCAGCGCAATACGTTCGAATCCCCCATTCATTCCCCAGATCACTCCGAAAAGAATGGCTGCCCACGCTGAATTGGCAACGAGAACGAGTAGTAAAAAGATGATTTCCCCAATGAAAATAGCTGCCAAGACATAAGTAACAGGTACTCGGTCTAATAGAGTTCCAGCTATCGGGGTTATAAAAAAACCAAAAATCGCCATCACGCTTAAAATCGTTGCAGCCCAACTAGGACTCAATCCATTTTCGCTAAAAATGGAAACGAGATGAAACGTTAGCCCTGTATTGACTAGTGCTGGGATGCCGATGCAGGACAAGATCAACCAGTATGCCCTCGTCTGTTTTGCTTCTTGAAGGGTCCAGTTTTCTTCTTTGTCCTCTACAATATCACCCCCGTCTTTTGGGAGTACCACCTCACCATCCGGACGGAGCCCCAAGTCTTCTGGCTTATTTCGGATCAGAAAAAAAGCGAGAGGCACAAAAATAACAAGAACGGCTACACCCCAAAACATCCAGGAAGCACGCCAACCAAATTCCTGTACCAACCAGTTGTTCATGATTGGAAACGTTGCAGAACTAGCAAAACCACCTATTGCCATTAAGCTAAGCGCCGTTCCCCTTTTCTTTAAAAACCATTGAGGAACGAGAGTATTCGGAATAAGAGTCATCGTTCCTTGACCTAAAATTCGAAGTAGAAAAAAGCCGAAGAATAGCATGATCATATTGCCAACCATAGCGTTCCATAAGCTAGTAATCGCTAAAAGAACGCCTATGATAACGGCGATGTATCGTTGACCAAAACGATCCACAACACGCCCTATGTACATCATCCCGATACCAGCTAAAAATGTGGCACCAGAATACAAATTTGTAACGTCCGAACGGCTCCATCCAAATTCATCAATATAGGAATCTACAAAAACACTGATAGAATATGTTTGACCTGGACCTGAAAAGAAGATTCCAAGCGCCCCGATTACAACGATGACCCATCCGTAATAAAACTTTGTAGCAAACGGAGCGCGTGAATTTGACAGTCGTTGCCTCATTAAAATAGTTCCTCCTACCCAGTTCAAGTTACTGAGCTTTTATTTTCTAGTGTAGCAAATAGAACGGGAACTGAAAATATTCGCAACTCCAAAGCAGCAATTTCATATAGTAAAAGGAGTCCGTTTTGCGCACGCCAGGCGATGTATTTCGTGATACAATGGGATGAACTTTCATTACAATTATCCTGGACACATATAGTGGTGGAAGCATTGTTTTAGAGGAGAGGGTTTACTATGAAAAAAACCTTATACTTATTGTACGGTGGCAAATCTGCAGAGCATGATGTTTCCTTACAAACGGCCTTTGCAGTTTCCCAAGCAATTGACCATACACAATACGATGTACAGCCAATATTCATTCAAAAGAGCGGAAGCTGGATAAAAGGTCCGCAAATAGAAGGGTCTGTTAGTTCGGTTCAGTCTTTAGCGTTTTCAGGAGAAGGGGCTGCTTTGCCGACAGAGCTGGCGACTACTGCTCAGGGTGTAGCCGCGTCTTCTTCAAAAGAAGCGAATGGCTTACCGGTCGTTTTTCCTCTCCTGCACGGAACGAATGGGGAGGACGGTACTGTTCAAGGCATGTTGGAGCTCCTTAATTTGCCTTATGTAGGGAATGGTGTGTTATCCTCCGCTGCTGGGATGGATAAACTGACAATGAAGCGTTTGTTTGCTCAAGAGGGTATTCCTCAAGTAGCTTATGTGGGATTTATCCGCTCAGAATGGCAAGCGAACGGGTCTGCTTGTTTGGAGCAAATAGAGGAAACACTAGGATACCCTTGTTTTGTAAAGCCAGCAAACCTTGGCTCAAGTGTTGGTATTTCAAAATGTACGAATCGGACCGAATTGAAAGAGGCGTTTCATCTCGCCTTCTCGTATGACAGAAAAATTATTGTCGAAGAAGGTGTCGTAGCAAGAGAAGTGGAGATGGGTGTGATCGGGAATGATCATCCTGAGTGCTCCGTTGCCGGGGAGATCGTGCCCAAAACGGACTTTTACGATTACAAATCTAAATACGAAGATGGAAAAACAGCGCTTATTATTCCTGCGCATGTTACTGAGGCGGAACAAGCAAAAATGATGGTGATGGCAAAACAAGCTTATAAAGTATTGGATTGCTCAGGACTCGCTCGTGTCGATTTTTTCCTTCAAAAAGATGGCACCTTGTTGCTGAACGAAGTGAATACGATGCCAGGCTTTACACCATATAGTATGTTTCCTCTTTTGTGGAAGCACACAGGTGTGGGCTATCCACAGCTAATTCAACGTTTAATTGAATTAGCAGAGGAACGTTTTGAAGAGAAGCAGCTTATTCGGTACGACAAATAGCATCAGGTTGACGTTAAGCGAGACACTCTTCGTCACTGTCTTTAGATGGGCTGTTTTGATTTTTTGTTGTAGGAGGAAAGAGAGCATGAATCGAACGTTGTCTGAAGTGGCAAAATGGACAAATGGGACCCTTCAAAAAGGTATCAACGGACACGACTTAGTAGGAAGTGTTGAGATTGATTCGAGAAAGGTTGAACAAGGTAGTTTGTTCGTTCCACTTGTAGGCGAACATGCTGATGGTCATCAGTTTGTCGAAAAGGCATTATCTAAAGGTGCGTCGGCTAGTTTCTGGAAAAGAGGGACGCCAAATGCACCTAAAAGCAAGCCGCTCATTTTTGTAGAAGACCCACTGAAAGCTTTACAACAATTGGCAAAGACTTATCGGGAAACGCTGTCAGCTCGTGTTGTCGGCATTACCGGAAGCAACGGAAAAACAACGACAAAAGACATGGTTTCTCACTTGTTACAACCTTGTGGGAAGGTGCATAAAACAGCAGGCAACTATAATAACCACATCGGTCTTCCCTTAACTTTGTTACGTGCGCCAGAAGACGCTGATTGGCTTGTAGTAGAGATGGGCATGAATCGTGCAGGGGAAATCTCTCTGTTAACAACCATTGCTCAACCTGACGTTGCGATCATCACAAATATTGGTGAAGCACATATCGAGTACTTTGGATCTCGAGAAGGAATTGCTCAAGCTAAGTGGGAAATTACTGAGGGAGTCTCCCAACAAGGTCTCGTATTGCTAGATGGGGACGAACCTCTTTTAAATACGTTAGCTGCACAACATCCGTCACCCCACATTGAAACAGTGGGATTCGGGGAAAAATGCGATTGGAGGGTCTCTGGGATTGAGGCTGAACAATCAACAACGTCTTTCCGGATAGACCGTTTAGGTAGTGGTTTTTCGATGCCAGTATTGGGCTCCCATAACGTAAAAAATGCATTATTCGCGCTCGCTACAGCTATTTATGCGGGGGTGGACGAAAGTCAGATTGCCGAACAGCTACCTTCCATGCAACTATCTGGAATGCGGATGGAAACCGTCACAGGTGCAAAAGGAGAAACGTACATTAATGATGCGTACAACGCTAGTCCAACATCGATGAACGCCGTCGTAAACTGGTTTCAAAACGAAGCGCATTTCAAGCGGAAAATAGCCGTGATTGGTGGAATGTTGGAGCTGGGAGAGCGCTCCGAATGGTACCATGCTGAAGTGGGAAGTCGACTTGATGCTAGTAAATTGGACTATGTGTTTCTATTTGGAAAAGAAGCCCTGCCTATTTATGAAGCAGCGCAAGAAAACTTTCCAAAAGAGCGACTATTTCATACCGAATCAATGGAAGCTCTACAGCAATTTGTGGAAAATGTAGGAGCTACTGCTGAGACAGGTATCTTATTAAAAGGGTCTCGTGGGATGAGATTAGAGCGAGTATTACCAGGGCGTTAACAGAAAGATTTCAACGGATTGATCACATCCTTGTGTGAAATGATGGGTAGGAAAATGGAAATTTTTTTGTTGAAAGAGAAAACTTGTCGTCCTACCACTTGAAAATAAGAGAGCGAAGGCGTAAGATAAATTCTGATGTGTGTAAGAGATGGAGAACGCTTGTACGCAAGTGGCGAATCACGTCTCACGCAAAACTAGGTGATGCGAATGATGGGTTGTTTATGGATCCAAGGAGTTGAAGAAGCAGACTTTACGCCAGACTCTTTGATTCAAGCATACCAGCAAATCACAGACGGATACCTACTCACCCTCCATCCGTTTGCTAAACGGACGAAACGCGGGGTTTCTTTTCATAACTGGACACGTTGGGTGGAAGAGGAGTTCCACTATTTGGAGGATGTTTGTGAAAAAGTTCACGTAGCTGGGTTTGGAACTGGAGGATTACTCGCGCTATCACTCGCACAGCGATGGGAAGTTACCAGCTGTCAGCTCGTCAACACAGGCATGTATGTGTACGCACCGATGACGTTACGAGAAAAAATGCACAGACGTAAATATGAGCGAACTGCACGAGATTTTCTTTCATTTTTAGAGGAACAGCAACGTGAACGCCTTCTCACATCCCCGATGGCTGCAGGGATGTGGTGTAAGCAGCGGGCTTATGAAGCAAAGCAGTGTTTCTCTAATTTCTCCGTTCCGACGATAGTGATTGACGATGTCGAACAGGAGGCGTGGGGGAAAAAACTGTTCACACAACTTGGCACATCAAATAAATTGCATGTACCTGGAGCGGATTGGACAACTGGAGAGGAGTCATGGAAAAGTATACTGGCTCCTTTTTATCACCAAGTCCCCTCTAGTAAAGAAGGAGATTGAATATTTTTGACAACTTTTGAAGATTTACAATTGAGTCAACAGCTTCTATCGTCCATTAAAAAAATGGGATTTGAAGAAGCAACCCCTGTTCAAGCGGAGACCATTCCGCTTTCGTTAGCAGGAAACGATGTTATTGGTCAAGCACAAACAGGGACGGGTAAAACGGTAGCGTTTGGTATCCCACTTATTGAGAAAATTGATCCGAAGCTAACAGGAATACAAGGATTAATTATTGCCCCTACGCGTGAGCTTGCAGTACAAGTGACAGAGGAACTGTATAAGCTCGGCTACCATAAAAGAGCACGTGTTCTTGCTGTCTTTGGAGGACAAGAAATTAGCCGTCAAATTCGCGCATTGAAAAAACAACCGAGCATTATCGTCGGAACGCCAGGACGTTTACTTGACCATATTCGTCGGAAAACATTGCGTTTATCCGAAGTAAACACAGTGATCTTGGATGAAGCAGATGAAATGCTTAACATGGGCTTTATTGAGGACATTGAGAGCATTTTAGAAAATGTACCAAGTGAGCACCAAACTTTGTTGTTCTCTGCGACGATGCCTCCACCGATTCGGAAAATTGCAGAGCGTTTTATGAAAGAACCTCAAATCGTTCGGGTAAAAGCAAAAGAAATGACGGTTCCTAAAATTCAGCAATCGTACGTAGAAGTACAAGAACGACAAAAGTTCGATACCCTTACAAGACTTTTGGATATGCAATCGCCAGAGCTCGCTATCGTATTTGGACGTACAAAACGCCGTGTCGATGAGCTTTCTAAAGCATTATCCATTCGTGGCTATATTGCTGAAGGGATTCATGGTGACTTGAGCCAATCACGCCGTTTGCAAGTATTGCGCAAAGGTAAAGAGGGGACACTTGACATTCTTGTCGCAACAGATGTTGCTGCACGTGGATTAGACATTAGCGGTGTAACCCACGTATATAACTTTGACGTCCCGCAAGACCCAGAAAGCTACGTACACCGTATTGGCCGAACAGGGCGTGCTGGAAAAGAAGGGGCTGCGGTTACTTTTGTGACACCGCGCGAACTTCCTTACCTTCGAAGCGTCGAACAAGTGACAAAGCGTAAAATGGATCGCATTAAGGCGCCGTCTCTTCGCGATGCGATTGAAGGGCAGCAACAGGCGATCGTAGAGCAATTGTTGGAGACCGTGAGCGCTAATGGCTATACAGACTTTACAAAAGCTGCTGAAGAACTTTTGGAAAAAGAAGATGCAGTTTCACTCGTAGCCAGTGCATTGCATATTCTTACGAAGAAGCCTGAAGAAACTCCTGTGGAATTGACTCCAGAATCACCAGCTCCAGTGAAAAGGGGCGGCGATAGAGGAGGAAATAGTGGCGGTCGCGGTAGTTATAATAAGCGAGGCGGCAAGAGCCAAAAAGGGCAAGGTCGCTACAAACGCACACAATCATCTGACCGACGTCGTTCGTCTTATTCTTCATCAAAAGGTGGAAGTGGTCGCTCGTCATCACAGTGGTCTAACTCTAACGCGTAAATAATTAATACAAGACAAGGAGGCTCGCTATTATAGTGTAGTCTCCTTTTTGTTATAGCGTGGGGAAGGAAAGGAAACCTTTTGGCCGTATGAAACGTAGATTTAGAAAACGAACTGAAATGGGTGAAGAAATGGAGTCTAGTCTAGAGAAGCAGTTACCAAAACGTGCTAAGCAAGTATGGAGGTGGCACGGAGCGATAGGTTCAGGGGTGGTTCTAGCTATTTGGATGATCTTTCTTTTTGTAGCTGTGGGTTCGAATTTAGGGATAGGATGGCGAGTAGGTACATTTCTCGTGGTGCTTCTTTACGGGATATATGCAGTCGTCATTGTCCCGACATTACGATACAACAAATGGAAATATGAAGTTCGTGAAGAAGAAATGGAGCTTCAGTACGGAATCTTTATAACGAAAAGAACACTCGTTCCGATGGTTCGGGTGCAGCATGTTGATTCGGTACAAGGCCCTATTTTGCGGATGTACAAACTCGCCTCTTTACAAATTACGACAGCCGCTACTACTCATGAAATTCCGGCATTAGAGCAAAAGGATGCTGAGGAGTTAAGGCGTGCTATTTCTCAATTAGCAAGGGTGGCGAAAGAAGATGTTTAAACGAAAGCGACAACATCCAATCGCACTCGTCTCCGAAGTATTAGTCGCAGTTCGAGAAGGAATCATTCCTCTTTTGCTGCTATTTTTTGCCGGAAGAACGGAGAATTTACTATCTTCTTTCATCGTACCTTCAATTGCCCTATTCGTCTTAGCATCTTTAGGGTTTGTGAAGTGGTGGCGGTTCGTCTATTGGGTGGAAGATGATGAATTGCGGGTGGAGAGTGGATTATTTGTTCGGCAAAAGCGGTACATCCCCTTTGAGCGAATCCAGAGTACGGATATTACGGAAGGTGTGATCCAAAGATTATTCAAACGAGTAAAGTTTTCCTTTGAAACGGGTGGCTCCTCTAGTGAGAAAAAGAGTGCTGAAGCAACAATTAACGCCTTAACTCGTGATGAAGCTCAAGAGATGCAAAGCTATATTGCAAAGAGGAAGCAGGCGTTAGAATACGGAGAAGATAACGAACAAGAGGAAGACTTTGACTCCGAGGATGTCTATTTTCCGAAAGTATATGAAGCACCTAAAGAAGAAAAGTTGTATGAAATGCCATGGCATCATATTCTAATCATGGCAGCTACTTCTGGGAGTATTGGCATCATTTTAACGGCAGTCATTGCATTTGGAACACAGTTTATCGATGTTCTTCCATTTGAAGAAGTATTTTCAGATGTAGAAAATGCTGTTTCCACCAATCTATTGATGTTAGTTCTCATGATATCTCTTGCACTTGCCGTTATGTGGATAGTAGGGACCGCTTTTCTTTTTGTGAAATACGGCAAGTTTACAGTGTGGAAAACGGAGAAAGAATTCATTTTAACGAAGGGACTAGTAGAGAAAAAGCGACTCACAATCCCTTTGCATCGCATACAAGCTATTCGAGTTGTCCGAAGCCCCCTACGTCAAGTATTAGGCTTTGCGACAGTTAGGCTAGATAGCGCAGGCGGCTCATCGAACGACGTTTCCGGAACCGGAATTTTATTATTTCCGCTAATACCTACCAAAGGCGTTCAAGTACAATTGGAGAAAATATTCCATGACTATTCGATTCCTGATCGTGACCTATGGGTGCGTGCTCCGAAAAGGGCGTGGTGGCGAATTGTGCGTGGCACTACAATCGGAACCTTCCTCATTGCTTTTATATTCGTTTGGTGGGTCGAGTGGTACACGTGGACCATCTCCATTTTAACTATCCTCACGCTTTTATGGGGTAGGTGGATATGGAAGAGCGCAGGTTTGGCAATTAAAGATGACCAACTGGCTCTACGATATCGCTTCTTTTCAGAAACCACTTTACTAGTTCGCAAACATCGCATTCAATCGATTAAGGTTTCTCAATCGATATTCCAAAAGCGGCTAAAGGTTCAAAACATTGAAGTCTCCTTGAAGTCAGGTGAGGGAAGCAAAGTTGGACTCGTGAGCGATTATGAGGTAAGTGACATCGCAACGGTATATAGTTGGTTTCAAAGAAAATAATAAAAAGGTCGGTGCCCCACTCGCACCGCCTTGATCACAACTAGACTGCTTTGTGCCTTGTGCCCAGTTTCCATTCATGGTGGGGTGCTCTGCTCATGAATGTTTTCTATGCGAACTTTTTCGTTTGAAGAAGCATCCAACCGATAATGAGGCCAAATAGGAGACCGAAAATATGGGCCGCTATGTTGATATTGGACTGTAAAAAAGTAAAGACAAGACCAATGCTGACAATTGTAATAATCATGTTCCGATTTTGTCTTCCTAGTTTGTCGCGGTGTAGAAGAACAAGTGCGATGTAAAATCCGAACAACCCATAAATAGCTCCACTAGAACCGACATGCACATAGGCAGGACCTTCTAATAGGAATGTAGCCACATTACCAGCTAAACCTGCTCCTACATAGACCAATATAAACCAGAGTTTTCCTAGTAGCTTCTCTAAAAATGGGGCGAAGATGACTAGCGAAAACGAATTAAACAACAAATGAGTCAAACCCGCATGAACGATGATCGGAGTGAATAGACGCCACCATTCTCCTTCGCTTATTAAGTAGTTGACTCCGATAAGATAGCCGCGTAGCTCATCACCGGTACCAGGAAGTAGCGATGTGACGAGATATACCGCTAGATGAATGGCCACAATCGCACTGACTATCGGATATTTACGTAGAAACTCTGATAAGCTTTCAGTTCGTAGAAACATACAATCCTCCAGGTAGCGTGTATCACACACGCTTCATTATGAAACTCTTGTCCTATAGTATAATATAGAACCTGTTAAAAATAGTACTATGATGTCATGAAGTGCCAAAAAAACAAGTTTATTCTGATAGCCATCCTAAAGCAATGATCCACTAATGCGGTGAAAATGGTTCCTTCGTAGAGCGACGAACCCGAGCTTTGGATGGTAATTCCAAACTAGTCGAGCACATATCTAGACTCAAATCAGTATATCCAGACTAATCGAGTGCACATACAGACTCAACTATTTCCAAGCTCAAAAGGAGTGCCATATGATAGAGGGAATCGGGATTGACATAACAGAAACCGGGCGAATCGCGAAGATGCTGAAACAGCAACCGAGATTTGTAGAGCGGGTATTAACGGAGCGGGAGCAGCAGGAATTTTTTGAGTTACCCGAGCGAAGAAAGGTTGAATGGTTATCAGGCCGCTTCGCCGCAAAAGAAGCTTTTTCAAAAGCGACGGGGACAGGTATAGGGAAAGACCTTTCCTTTCAAGACATAGAAATCTTCTGTGATGAGCGTGGCAAACCATTTGTGCAACGCCCGTTTTTCGAAGGGGTTCATCTGTCCATTTCCCATAGTGATTCGTATGCAGTCGCCCATGTTGTGATAGAACGAAAACGAATGGAGTAGGTCCCGACGGACGAAGGGCTTGAATGTTCGCCAACTGAACAGTGTCAAGTAAGTCCTTGTCCCCTATTTGTGACATATTCGAATAGGTTGTCTCATATATTCGTAGTGCACATAGGGAGACAAGGGTTCGCCCCTGCCTTTGCGCACATGCTCACACTTCTCTTTAGCTTGAGGTGCCCAAGCAGGAAAAAGAGTAGCTTGTATGTGACTTGAGCAGGGTGGCGTCCTCTTTTCTCTCCTTTTCCAGAAACATTGAATCAACTAAAGGGGTTGAAAAGATGAAAAAAGTGTACTTTATCTGCATGATCGCGCTACTCACACTTTTGCTCGCTGCATGCGGATCCAGGTCTCAAGAAGAAGTGGTTGGGGACTTAGAGAAGAAAGTTGAACAAATGGACGGCTATAAAGCAGAAGCGACAATGACTTTGCAAATGGGCACAGAGCCACAAGAGTATAATGTGGAAGTTTGGCATCAAAAAGAAAATTACTACCGTGTGAACCTACAAAACGCACAAAAGGATCAAAACCAGATGATTCTTCGAAATGATGAGGGAGTGTTTGTACTCACACCTGCCCTGAACAAATCGTTCCGCTTCCAGAGCGAATGGCCTAACAATTCCTCACAAGCCTACTTGTATGAATCGCTTGTGAAAGACATTTTAGAGGATGGAGAAGCGACGTACGAAGAGACGGATGATACTTATGTGTTTACAACAAAAACACGATATCAAAATAATAAAATGCTTCCTACTCAAAAGATAACGTTTGCGAAAAAGGATTTGGCTCCTGTGAAGGTAGAAGTGTTGGATACAGATCAAAATCCTTTGGTAACAGTTAACTTTACAAGTGTAGAATTCGATGCACAGTTTGAAGACGGTGACTTTGATGTGAAGAAAAATATGACAGGGGCGAGGGAACAACTTGAAGTTCCTGTAAATGCAGAAGTGATGGATGAGGAGTTCACAGTTCTTTACCCAACACAGGAGATTGTGGGTACTGAGCTAGAAAGTGAAGAGAAAATCGAAATAGAAGACGGACAACGCGTCATCCTTTCTTACGAGGGAGAAAAATCGTACACACTCATACAGGAGAAGCAAACAGTCGTTCCAAGCAGTGCGGAAGTCGTGACGCTCACAGGAAATCCTGTTGATCTTGGATTTGCTGTAGGAGCAATGACAGACCAAACGATTCGCTGGAGCTACAATGGAGTAGAGTACCTTCTTGCATCTGATAGTTTAACACAAGAAGAGCTGGCAATGGTCGCTCGATCTGTTCAAGGAGATATGGTAAAATAAGAGGTAACATGGCAGGCTCTAATCAGGGTCTGCTTTCTTTTTACTGATTTTAGTGAACATAAACTTTGTGGTTTAGAAAAGTGAAGTGAGGTGCGGCTGGTGGAGGGTATGTATCGTCCCACATGGGCAGAAGTTGACTTAGATGCGATCAAAAGAAATGTCGAACAAATGAAGGTCCATGCCAACGGTGCACACATTATGGCAGTGGTAAAAGCAAATGGATATGGGCATGGTGATCGCCAAGTAGCTTTAGCTGCTTTACAAGGAGGAGCCACTTCGATTGCAGTTGCCTGTCTAGATGAGGCTATTCCACTTCGCTCATGTGTAAAGGCGCCCATCCTCGTACTGGGTGCAGTCGATCCGAAATTTGCTACGGTTGCCGCTGAGAATGACATTGCTGTAACAGCTTTGGACGTAAGTTGGGTGGAAAGTGTTGCGACCTCTTCATGGCCAAAAGGAACACCTCCCCTCCGCGTCCATTTAAAAGTGGATACAGGTATGGGACGACTAGGGATGAAGGGAAGAGGGGAAGTTTTGCGGGCGATTGAGCTTGTTCAACTATGCGCTCACCTAGAATGGGAAGGGATCTATACGCACTTTGCAACAGCCGATGAAGAAGACACCGATCTTTGGATCCGGCAACAGCAAGCGTTTGATGAAATACTAAAAAAAATCCCTTTTGCTCCACCCCTTGTCCATACGAGCAATAGTGCTGCGGGACTACGAATGCCGCGCCGTAATGAAGCGATCCGATTTGGTATCTCTATGTACGGTTTAAATCCTTCCGCATATGTGGGCGAGCATTTGCCGTTCCCTCTTCACCCAGCGATGAGTTTGCATACTGAACTTGCCCAAGTAAAGCAATTGCAAAAAGGAGACTCAGTCAGTTACGGTGCGACATATACGGCAGATGACTCTCAGTGGATTGGGGTGCTACCGATCGGATACGCGGATGGATGGATTCGTGCCCTACAAGGATTCGATGTGTTAATAGCAGGCATGCGTGTACCGATTGTAGGGAGAATTTGCATGGATCAATGTATGATAAAGCTTCCTCGTGAATTTCCTGTTGGCGAGCGCGTTACCTTATTTGGTAAACAAGGACAGGAAGAAATCCTACTTAATGAAGTGGCAAATTATATTGGGACGATCTCGTATGAAATTCCATGTTTACTATCGCAAAGAGTGCCTCGCATCTATAAAAGAGGCTCAGAACGGTGGTTGGAGAACGATTTGTTCATAAAGTAAGCAAATCGGACAAACCAGCAGGAATTACCTTTTTCCACTGTTCATGCATATTTTGGCATCCTTAATGCTTATAATAGAGAAGACTTATAGTATGTGTTCCAAAAGAATGAAAAGGCTTTACGGAAGTTTGTTCGCATCTTTTGAACATCCTGTTTAGATTTCCTTTCATGTGGGCTTAATCCATGATATAGTGAGAATGGCAAAGTAGTGTGGTGGAGGTGTAGTTCGTGTCTGAATCCAAGGCAACGACAGAAATTTCTATTCGTTTACCAGAGAAAATGGTTGCAGAGCTAGATCACTTTGTTCAAGATCATAAAGATCGGGATGAACTGATCTATCGAGCAACGAAAATGTATTTACGCGAACGAAAAAAGAGACAGATTCGCGAGTCGATGCGAAGAGGTTATATGGAAATGGCGAAGATCAACCTATCTTTAGCATCTGAGGCCTTCCAAGCGGAATACGAGGCGGAGCATACTGTTGAGCGGCTCGTCAGCGGAGGGTAACCCTTTGAATGTGAAGCGTGGAGACGTCTATTTTGCGGATCTATCCCCGGTCGTTGGGTCTGAACAAGGAGGCGTTCGCCCAGTATTGATCATTCAAAACGACATAGGGAATCGATTCAGTCCCACCGTCATCATCGCAGCAATTACCGCTCAAATTCAGAAAGCAAAGCTGCCAACGCATGTTGAAATTGACGCCAAACGGTATGGGTTTGAACGTGATTCGGTCATTCTATTAGAACAAATCCGTACGATCGACAAGCAAAGACTCACAGACAAAATTACACAACTTGACGAAGAAATGATGGAAAAAGTAGACGAAGCAGTACAAATTAGCCTAGGCCTCGTCCATTTCTAATGAACACTCCCTCGACTAAGATGGAGTGTTTTTGTTTTTGGGGAAACCGGTTTGCGAAGTTGGTGTTATGTTAGTTCATTATCGATCAGGCAACTGACTTATTTCGTCACAAACATCCAAAAGTTTCTCGCTCGATTTTCCCTGAATATGCGATATAATCGAAAAGAGTGGAAGTTACGTAGCGGAAAGTGACGAGAGGGTCCTGTTGCTCATACGTACCACGAACACCCCTTTTCATCATTCTAACGAGCAGGTAACGACTTCTCGGGCAAGAAAGAATTCGATGATAAGATGTGAATTTTTTATTCAGAACTGGGGGATCACACATGACGCTTTCGTCTTGTGTTCAAATTCAAACTGAAGAAGATATTGTACACGCTCGCCACATTGGCAGAGAGCATGCGAAAGAGTTAGGTTTCTCAAGTGTTGAGCAGTCGCGGATTGCCTCCACAATTAGTGAACTGGCACGTAATATTGTGCTGTATGCTAAGGAAGGTGAAATTTGTATTGAAGCGCTCGAGCATGAGGGGAAAAAGGGCTTGGCTATATCAGCGAAGGATGCTGGTCCAGGAATAGATGATCTTCGTTTAGTGATGGAGGAAGGTTACTCTACTTCTGGAGGGCTTGGATCAGGTCTATCGGGTGTCAAAAGGATCGTGGACGAGTTTACTATCCGTTCAGAGGTCGGAAATGGCACAATTATTGAAACGAAAAAATGGCTTGCGTAAGGAGGGATGGCATTGACAAAACGCGAATGGGAGCGAGCATATCGTGACTTGTTAGCGAGTTATTTTGCACACCCTTCTGAAGCGACTCTATATGAGGCAGAAGTATTTAGTCGAAATGCAATAGAAGAAGGAATTTCACCTGAGGAAGTCATCAGTTTTCATAAAGTAGTTACGAAAGAACTCGTGCCTCACATGACAGAGGAAACAGCCAGTTCTTTAGATGTTTTATTAGAAGTGATGGTGGCTTATGGGATCGTTTTTGGAGAATACCAAGCACTCAGGGAACGTCAGCTAGCTCTGAAGTCGGAGATGGAGATTGCGGCAAACGTTCAGCAAACCCTGTTAGAAACAGCAGTACCGGATTCTGAAGGGATAGATATTGGAGCCATCAGTGTTCCGGCAAGACATATGAATGGGGATTACCACCACTTTGTTCATGACGACGACGATTGCATTAGTGTAGCGATTGCGGATGTTATCGGAAAGGGTATTCCTGCTGCCTTGTGTATGTCAATGATCAAGTATGCGATGGACAGTTTGCCAGAAAATCGTCCAGAACCGAAATTTGTGCTGGAGAACTTGAATCGTGTTGTAGAACAAAACGTTGATCCAAGTATGTTCGTCACCATGTTCTACGCGATGTACAACCCAGACGGTCATACATTTACGTTTGCTTCAGCAGGACATGAACCAGGCTTCTACTACAGAGCAAAGGAAGAACGCTTTGAAGATTTGAATGCGCGTGGTCTTATGCTTGGAGTGGAACGGAAGACGAAATATCGCCAATACGTGAAATCAATAGAAGAAGGCGACATGATCATTCTGCTATCCGATGGGGTGACAGAATGTCGTACAGAAGAAGGTTTTATTGAACGGGATAAGATTATTTCTATTATTGAAAAATACAAGGATCAACCAGCACAACAGCTAGTGGAAAGTGTGTATAAAGAGCTTGAGAAACTTCAAGATTTTGAACTAAGAGATGATTTCACACTCATTGTCCTCAGAAGACAGGTTTCGGAATCATAAGAAGCGGGTAGGGTTATGGTAGAACAAACAACCAACAGAAAAAGAGGTGGGTCATTTCATGAACATCGCCATTGATGTGAAAGAAGCGGAACAACACATCCATATCAATGTAGGTGGTGAAATTGACGCATATACGGCTCCAGAATTAAAAGGGATCCTGATGCCCAAAGCGGAACAGACTGGAGTCCATATGATTGTCGATCTTTCCAATGTCACATATATGGATAGTACAGGACTCGGCGTTTTTGTCGGTGTCTTCAAAACTGTTAAAGCACAAAAAGGTGAACTTCGTTTGACAGGATTGTCTGCAAGATTATCACGTTTATTCACCATTACAGGCTTGGCCGACATAATGAATCTAGACCGTCAAACAGAAGGTGAACCACAATAATGGAATCCTACGATTATATCGAAATGAAGATACCGGCGAAGTCAGAGTACGTAGGCGTTACCCGCTTAACACTTTCGGGAATTGCGAGTCGTATGGGGTTCTCGTATGACGATATCGAGGACATTAAAATTGCTTCGAGTGAAGCGATTACGAATGCAGTTCAGCATGCATACGATACGTCGGAAGAGGGAGAAGTGCTCATTGGATTTGCGATAATGGAGGATCGTTTAGAAGTTGTCGTATCAGACCATGGACAGTCGTTTGATATGAAAGCGGTTAGGCAACAAACCGGTCCCTATGCTTCTGAACAAAGGGCTGAGGGTTTGCGTGAAGGAGGTCTTGGGCTCTTCTTAATTGAAACGTTAATGGATGAGGTACGCATTCACCGTCAAGAAGGTGTAACAGTCTTGATGACGAAGTATTTGGAAGGAGAGCAGGTGGAGAGGGATGCCAGAACAATCTCGACCTAAAGACGCAGCAGAAGAGGTCCTACAGTGGATTGAAGCCTATCAGCAAAATGAAGACGAAACTGCCCAATACAATCTCGTTTTACATTACCGACCTCTTGTAGAATCCATTGCGCGTAAATATACGAGAGGTAGCCACCAAAGTGAAGATATAGCCCAAGTTGGGATGGTAGGTTTGCTAGGGGCTATTCGGAGATACGATGCTTCCTTCGAAAAGTCGTTTGAAGCCTTTGCGATCCCAACAATCGTGGGGGAGATGAAACGTTTTTTACGCGATCGTACTTGGAGTGTTCATGTGCCAAGACGTATAAAGGAACTCGGACCAAAGATTAAAGCAACCGTAGAAGAATTGACCATAGAGTTTCAGCGATCTCCTAAGATTCCTGAAATTGCAGATAGACTCAAGATTTCAGAAGAAGCACTGCTTGAAGCGATGGAAATGGGACAATCTTATCAAGCTCTTTCTGTTGATCATACGATCGAAGCCGACGCTGATGGAGGAACAGTCACACTATTAGACCTCGTCGGTAGTCCCGACGAAGGTTATGAGCAAGTGGAACAAAGGCTCGTGTTGGAAAGAGTGTATAACGTACTTACAGACCGTGAACGAGAAATTATCGAATACACTTATTTACAGAACAGAAGCCAAAAGGAAACAGGAGAACTATTAGAAATCTCCCAAATGCACGTATCACGTTTGCAACGCCGTGCAATTAAAAAGCTACGCGAAGCGATTCACGACGGGCGAGTAAAATGATTCCACGCTCTCTGAAGGCCGAATTCTGGGGTTTTCCTGGGAGCCGGTCTTTTTTGTATACTAAGAGAGCAAGATTTGGAAACGCATCAAATAGTACAAAAGAGCTTGGATCGAAGAAGGGAGTTATTTATGTCAAATCTACACGAACAAATTGCGAAAGAATGCGGAGTACCTGCCACTTCTGTAAGTGCTGTATTGCGTTTATTAAATGAGGGCAACACGATTCCATTTA
Source organism: Bacillus fonticola (assembly GCF_012955605.1). GTDB lineage: Bacteria > Bacillota > Bacilli > Bacillales > JC228 > Bacillus_CG > Bacillus_CG fonticola. The sequence goes on from NZ_CP052135.1 coordinate 541,852, forward strand.
TTGCCCGCTACCGGAAAGAGCAAACAGGCTCATTGGATGAGGTGCAATTGCGTGCTATTGAAGACCGTTATACATATATCACTAACTTGAGTAATCGCAAAGAAGAAGTACTCCGCCTTATTGACGAACAAGGTAAGTTGACGAGCGAGCTCCAACAATCTATTCAAAAGTCACAGAAACTCCAAGAGGTTGAAGACTTGTATCGACCATTTAAGCAAAAGCGGCGAACACGAGCCACTGTTGCGAAAGAACACGGACTTGAACCTCTTGCTGAATGGATGTTGTCTTTCCCAAAACAAGGGGATGTAGAAGAAAAGGCAGCTTCTTTTTGTAACGACGAAGTTCCAACTATAGGGGACGCGATCGCTGGTGCACAGGACATACTAGCTGAAGTTGTATCTGATGACGCTAAGCACAGACAATGGATTAGACACACTACCTTTAAGCTAGGGAAATTACGGACGGAAGAGAAAAATAAAGAAGCCGACGAAAAAGGCGTTTTTGAAATGTACTACGATTATGAAGAACCGATAGAAAAGATTGTCCCTCATCGTGTTTTAGCCATGAACCGCGGAGAAAAAGAGGAGATCATCAAGGTTCAAGTAGTCGCGCCTGCAGATCGCCTTGTTGCCTACCTAGAAAAGGAGGTTGTCAAGCAGTCTACAAGTCCGGTCGTTCCTCACGTGAAAGAAGCTATACGTGATAGCTACAAAAGACTTATTCAACCAGCAGTAGAGCGAGAAATTCGTAATGAACTCACTGAAAAAGCAGAGATCCAAGCTATTCGAATTTTCTCGGAGAACTTACGGAATTTGTTACTTCAGCCACCACTAAAAGGACGAATGGTTCTCGGTGTAGACCCTGCCTACCGAACAGGATGCAAGCTTGCCTTAGTAGATGAAACCGGTAAGGTCATGCATATTGGTGTCATTTACCCTCACCCACCGCGTGCAAAGAAAACGGAAGCGTTCGCCGAGCTAAAGCGATTACTAATTACTTACCCGATTGAGATGATTGCTATTGGGAATGGAACAGCTTCTAGAGAAACAGAGCAGTTTGTTGTAGATGTGATAAAAGAAGTACCGAAGAAAATGTACTATTTAATCGTAAACGAGGCAGGTGCTAGTGTTTACTCTGCTTCAGATTTGGCTCGTGCGGAATTTCCTGACCTCCAAGTAGAAGAACGGAGCGCTGTCTCAATTGCTCGTCGCCTACAAGATCCTTTGGCAGAGCTTGTGAAAATTGATCCAAAGTCTGTCGGAGTTGGCCAGTACCAGCATGACGTATCACAAAAACAACTGAATGACTCGCTTACATTTGTAGTAGAGACGGTCGTTAACCAAGTAGGTGTAAATGTTAACACCGCCTCTGCCTCTTTATTGCAATATGTAGCCGGTTTAAACAAAACAGTCGCAACAAATATCATCAAATATCGCGAGGAAAACGGGAAGTACCTCAATCGTTCACAGTTGAAGAAAGTACCACGACTCGGTGCAAAAACGTACGAGCAATCTATCGGATTTATGCGCATCTTAGATGGGGATGAGCCGCTAGACCGAACGGGAATTCACCCGGAAACGTATCAAGAAGTTGGTCAGTTGTTCGGGAAACTGAAGATCAGTGGTGAGCAGCTTGGAACAGAAGAGCTTCGTTCCAAGTTAGAAGCTTTAGATCGTAACCAAATTGCGAGTGATTTAGGCATTGGGGAAATTACATTGACCGACATTTTAGAAGCGTTACGCCGGCCAGAACGCGACCCTCGTGATGATGTACCTAAACCGTTATTAAAAACAGACGTGCTGCAACTTGAAGATTTACAAGAGGGAATGGAATTACAAGGAACCGTTCGAAATGTAGTGGACTTTGGAGCATTTGTTGATATTGGTGTAAAACAAGATGGGCTTGTGCACATATCAAAGCTAAAGAATACCTACGTGAAACATCCTCTTGACGTAGTAGCTGTCGGAGATATTGTGACAGTCTGGGTAGAGGGTGTTGACGTCCACAAAGGGCGCGTTTCATTGACTATGTTGCCAGCTAAAGATCGCGTACTTTCATAATAAACTTTTAAGCCTGTAGTCATCTTCATGAGACTATGGGCTTTTTTACGAGGTGTGATGTTTTTTGCGATAAAAGAACCAACATTGATTGAGTAGCCTAATTTGATAACGATCCTTCTCCAAGAAAGCGCGTTTCATCTGATTACAAAACCATGTAGGCATAGTGTGAACCTCCTAGTTGTAGAGAAGAGTGTACTCACATCGTATGCTATAATGGGTTGTCTCGTTCACGGAAGAAGGGAGAGAAGAACATGGATTTGAACGATATATCATTGCAGAAACTCGTCCAGCGCATTTCGCAAGACGATTTCAGGAAGCCATTTCTGCACAAAGCACTCTTTAACACACGACTTCAGACGACTGGTGGACGTTACCTTCTCAAGTCCCATGATATCGAAGTGAATCCGAAGTACGTAGAAAAGTTTGGTCACGATGAGTTGGTTGGGATTATAAAACATGAATTATGCCATTACCATCTTCATCTTGAAGGAAGAGGCTACCGTCATCGGGATCGTGATTTTCGTGTTTTAATGCAAAAGGTAGGGGCTCCTCGTTTTTGCTCTAGGATTCCGCAATCATACCTAGTTTACCGATGTCAACAATGCGATGCACGCTATCGAAGAAGAAAACGAATGGATGTCGCCCGATATGTTTGCGGTGCATGTAAAGGGAAACTCATTTTTTTTGAAAAAATTGTTGACTAACGATAATCTCCCTGGTAGAGTATATAAACGTCGCCGCTGTTATTTGGTTGCGAACTTACGAGAAAAAAGTTTTTAAAAGAACTTGACACAGTAGTAGCATGTTCATATAATAGGTAGGGTCGACTTTGACAAGTTATTTTATTCCGCAGTAGCTCAGTGGTAGAGCTATCGGCTGTTAACCGATCGGTCGTAGGTTCGAGTCCTACCTGCGGAGCCATTTTTGGGGAAGTACTCAAGTGGCTGAAGAGGCGCCCCTGCTAAGGGTGTAGGTCGCTCGCGCGGCGCGAGGGTTCAAATCCCTCCTTCTCCGCCAGTACATAACTCATTTTCAAAATATGAACGTGGCCCGTTGGTCAAGCGGTTAAGACACCGCCCTTTCACGGCGGTAACACGGGTTCGAATCCCGTACGGGTCATTTTCCTTCAGAAATAGAATGTTTTGGTCCGGTAGTTCAGTTGGTTAGAATGCCTGCCTGTCACGCAGGAGGTCGCGGGTTCGAGTCCCGTCCGGACCGCCAGTATTACATTGGGCTATAGCCAAGCGGTAAGGCAACGGATTTTGATTCCGTCATGCGTTGGTTCGAATCCAGCTAGCCCAGCCATTTTAGAGCCATTAGCTCAGTTGGTAGAGCATCTGACTTTTAATCAGAGGGTCGAAGGTTCGAGTCCTTCATGGCTCACCATTTTCATAAAAATGCATTGCGGGTGTGGCGGAATTGGCAGACGCGCTAGACTTAGGATCTAGTGTCCTTGTGACGTGGGGGTTCGAGTCCCTTCACCCGCATCATTTTTCTCTTGAATACTAAAAATGAATGTGTTATGATAAAACTTGTCTTTATTATATTGCGGTCGTGGCGGAATCGGCAGACGCGCTAGGTTGAGGGCCTAGTGGGGGTTAACCCCGTGGAGGTTCAAGTCCTCTCGGCCGCACCATATTTATTGCGCCCGTAGCTCAATTGGATAGAGCGTCTGACTACGGATCAGGAGGTTAGGGGTTCGACTCCTCTCGGGCGCGCCATACTATTCGAAATATAATCCTTTGCAGATCAACGAAGAAACGGGGAGTAGCTCAGCTTGGTAGAGCACTTGGTTTGGGACCAAGGGGTCGCAGGTTCAAATCCTGTCTTCCCGACCAGTTCTTTTTGCGGGTGTAGTTTAGTGGTAAAACCTCAGCCTTCCAAGCTGATGTCGTGGGTTCGATTCCCATCACCCGCTCCATACAATTTGTTCTTTGAAAACTGAACACAAACCTGCTAGTAAGACCAAATCCAATTGGATACGGTCGTCGTTAATTTTAAAGTAAGATAGTTAAGAGCTTGCTCTTTTTATGGAGAGTTTGATCTTGGCTCAGGACGAACGCTGGCGGCGTGCCTAATACATGCAAGTCGAGCGGACTTTAGGGAGCTTGCTCTCTAAAGTTAGCGGCGGACGGGTGAGTAACACGTGGGTAACCTGCCTGTAAGACTGGGATAACTCCGGGAAACCGGGGCTAATACCGGATGACCCTTCGGATCGCATGATCTGAAGGTAAAAGGTGGCTTTGGCTATCACTTACAGATGGACCCGCGGCGCATTAGCTAGTTGGTGAGGTAGTGGCTCACCAAGGCAACGATGCGTAGCCGACCTGAGAGGGTGATCGGCCACACTGGGACTGAGACACGGCCCAGACTCCTACGGGAGGCAGCAGTAGGGAATCTTCCGCAATGGACGAAAGTCTGACGGAGCAACGCCGCGTGAGTGAAGAAGGTTTTCGGATCGTAAAGCTCTGTTGTAAGGGAAGAACAAGTACCGTTCGAATAGGGCGGTACCTTGACGGTACCTTACCAGAAAGCCACGGCTAACTACGTGCCAGCAGCCGCGGTAATACGTAGGTGGCAAGCGTTGTCCGGAATTATTGGGCGTAAAGCGCGCGCAGGCGGTCCTTTAAGTCTGATGTGAAAGCCCACGGCTCAACCGTGGAGGGTCATTGGAAACTGGAGGACTTGAGTGCAGAAGAGGAGAGCGGAATTCCACGTGTAGCGGTGAAATGCGTAGATATGTGGAGGAACACCAGTGGCGAAGGCGGCTCTCTGGTCTGTAACTGACGCTGAGGCGCGAAAGCGTGGGGAGCGAACAGGATTAGATACCCTGGTAGTCCACGCCGTAAACGATGAGTGCTAAGTGTTAGAGGGTTTCCGCCCTTTAGTGCTGCAGCAAACGCATTAAGCACTCCGCCTGGGGAGTACGGCCGCAAGGCTGAAACTCAAAAGAATTGACGGGGGCCCGCACAAGCGGTGGAGCATGTGGTTTAATTCGAAGCAACGCGAAGAACCTTACCAGGTCTTGACATCCTCTGCTACCTCTAGAGATAGAGGGTTCCCCTTCGGGGGACAGAGTGACAGGTGGTGCATGGTTGTCGTCAGCTCGTGTCGTGAGATGTTGGGTTAAGTCCCGCAACGAGCGCAACCCTTGATCTTAGTTGCCAGCATTCAGTTGGGCACTCTAAGGTGACTGCCGGTGACAAACCGGAGGAAGGTGGGGATGACGTCAAATCATCATGCCCCTTATGACCTGGGCTACACACGTGCTACAATGGGTGGAACAAAGGGTCGCAAAGCCGCGAGGCTGAGCCAATCCCACAAATCCACTCTCAGTTCGGATTGTAGGCTGCAACTCGCCTACATGAAGCCGGAATCGCTAGTAATCGCGGATCAGCATGCCGCGGTGAATACGTTCCCGGGCCTTGTACACACCGCCCGTCACACCACGAGAGTTTGTAACACCCGAAGTCGGTGAGGTAACCTTTTGGGGCCAGCCGCCGAAGGTGGGACAGATGATTGGGGTGAAGTCGTAACAAGGTAGCCGTATCGGAAGGTGCGGCTGGATCACCTCCTTTCTAAGGAAAACTCGTCACTTAGGTGACGATACAAAACGACGCTAGCAGCGAACTTGTGTTCAGTTTTGAAGGGGCAATCCTTCAAAACATGTTCCTTGAAAACTAGATCATACGCAAACGACAATTCTTTTTGTGAAAAGAAAGAACACCGAGTCGTAGTTCAATCACCAAACAGTTGGTGTTGTCATATTCGCAGACAACGCAAAGCCAACTTATTTTTAACCACAATCCCGATTGTGAGTTAAAAAAGTGCAGAAAAGCAAGAAGTTCGAGAAAGCTTCCTATGAAGCTAACGACGAAATTTGCCGATTATATGCATTTTTTAGAGAAGTTAGTAAGGGCGCACGGTGAATGCCTTGGTACTAGGAGCCGATGAAGGACGGGACGAACACCGATATGCTTCGGGGAGCTGTAAGTAAGCTTTGATCCGGAGATTTCCGAATGGGGAAACCCACTGCCCGTAATGGGGTAGTATTCTTACCTGAATACATAGGGTAAGAAAGGCAGACCCGGGGAACTGAAACATCTTAGTACCCGGAGGAAGAGAAAGCAAATGCGATTCCCTGAGTAGCGGCGAGCGAAACGGGAACAGCCCAAACCAAGAGGCTTGCCTCTTGGGGTTGTAGGACACTCTATACGGAGTTACAAAGGAACAGGGTAGACGAAGCGATCTGGAAAGGTCCGTCAAAGAAGGTAACAACCCTGTAGTTAAAATCCTGTTCCCTCCAGAGTGGATCCTGAGTACGGCGAGACACGAGAAATCTCGTCGGAATCCGGGAGGACCATCTCCCAAGGCTAAATACTCCCTAGTAACCGATAGTGAACCAGTACCGTGAGGGAAAGGTGAAAAGCACCCCTGGCGGGGAGTGAAAAAGATCCTGAAACCGTGTGCTTACAAGTAGTCAGAGCCCGTTAAAGGGTGATGGCGTGCCTTTTGTAGAATGAACCGGCGAGTTACGATTTCATGCAAGGTTAAGCTGATAAAGTGGAGCCGCAGCGAAAGCGAGTCTGAATAGGGCGAATGAGTATGAGGTCGTAGACCCGAAACCAGGTGATCTACCCATGTCCAGGGTGAAGGTAAGGTAACACTTACTGGAGGCCCGAACCCACGCACGTTGAAAAGTGCGGGGATGAGGTGTGGGTAGGGGTGAAATGCCAATCGAACCTGGAGATAGCTGGTTCTCTCCGAAATAGCTTTAGGGCTAGCCTCAAGTAAGAGAGTCTTGGAGGTAGAGCACTGTTTGGACTAGGGGCCCTCATCGGGTTACCGAATTCAGACAAACTCCGAATGCCAATGACTTGTTTCTTGGGAGTCAGACTGCGAGTGATAAGATCCGTAGTCAAGAGGGAAACAGCCCAGACCGCCAGCTAAGGTCCCAAAGTATACGTTAAGTGGAAAAGGATGTGGAGTTGCTTAGACAACCAGGATGTTGGCTTAGAAGCAGCCACCATTGAAAGAGTGCGTAATAGCTCACTGGTCGAGTGACTCTGCGCCGAAAATGTATCGGGGCTAAACGTATCACCGAAGCTGCGGATTCCGTAAGGAATGGTAGGAGAGCGTTCTAAGGGCAGAGAAGCAAGATCGTAAGGACTTGTGGAGCGCTTAGAAGTGAGAATGCCGGTATGAGTAGCGAAAGAAGGGTGAGAATCCCTTCCACCGAATGCCTAAGGTTTCCTGAGGAAGGCTCGTCCGCTCAGGGTAAGTCGGGACCTAAGCCGAGGCCGAAAGGCGTAGGCGATGGACAACAGGTTGAAATTCCTGTACCACCTCACTTCCGTTTGAGCAATGGGGGGACGCAGGAGGATAGGGTAAGCGCGCTATTGGATGCGCGTCCAAATCGTAAGGCTGAAGGGTAGGCAAATCCGCCCTTCACGAAGGCTGAGCGATGATGGCGAGGGAAATAAAGTACCGAAGTTCCTGATTTCACACTGCCAAGAAAAGCCTCTAGCGAGGAAGCAGGTGCCCGTACCGCAAACCGACACAGGTAGGCGAGGAGAGAATCCTAAGGTGATCGAGAGAACTCTCGTTAAGGAACTCGGCAAAATGACCCCGTAACTTCGGGAGAAGGGGTGCTCTTCTGGGTGAATAGCCCGGAGGAGCCGCAGTGAATAGGCCCAGGCGACTGTTTAGCAAAAACACAGGTCTCTGCGAAGCCGTAAGGCGAAGTATAGGGGCTGACGCCTGCCCGGTGCTGGAAGGTTAAGAGGAGAGGTTAGCTTACGCGAAGCTTTGAATCGAAGCCCCAGTAAACGGCGGCCGTAACTATAACGGTCCTAAGGTAGCGAAATTCCTTGTCGGGTAAGTTCCGACCCGCACGAAAGGCGCAACGATCTGGGCACTGTCTCAACGAGAGACTCGGTGAAATTATAGTACCTGTGAAGATGCAGGTTACCCGCGACAGGACGGAAAGACCCCGTGGAGCTTTACTGTAGCCTGATATTGAATTTTGGTACAGCTTGTACAGGATAGGTAGGAGCCTATGATACGTGAGCGCTAGCTTACGTGGAGGCGTCGGTGGGATACTACCCTGGCTGTATTGAACTTCTAACCCACGCCCCTCATCGGGGCGGGAGACAGTGTCAGGTGGGCAGTTTGACTGGGGCGGTCGCCTCCTAAAGAGTAACGGAGGCGCCCAAAGGTTCCCTCAGAATGGTTGGAAATCATTCGTAGAGTGTAAAGGCACAAGGGAGCTTGACTGCGAGACCTACAAGTCGAGCAGGGTCGAAAGACGGGCTTAGTGATCCGGTGGTTCCGCATGGAAGGGCCATCGCTCAACGGATAAAAGCTACCCCGGGGATAACAGGCTTATCTCCCCCAAGAGTCCACATCGACGGGGAGGTTTGGCACCTCGATGTCGGCTCATCGCATCCTGGGGCTGTAGTCGGTCCCAAGGGTTGGGCTGTTCGCCCATTAAAGCGGTACGCGAGCTGGGTTCAGAACGTCGTGAGACAGTTCGGTCCCTATCCGTCGTGGGCGTAGGAAATTTGAGAGGAGCTGTCCTTAGTACGAGAGGACCGGGATGGACGCACCGCTGGTGTACCAGTTGTCTTGCCAAAGGCATCGCTGGGTAGCTACGTGCGGACGGGATAAGTGCTGAAAGCATCTAAGCATGAAGCCCCCCTCAAGATGAGATTTCCCATTGCCTAGCAAGTAAGATCCCTGGAAGATGACCAGGTAGATAGGTCTGAGGTGGAAGCACGGTGACGTGTGGAGCTGACAGATACTAATCGATCGAGGACTTCTCTAACGATTTAAACTCGGTAGTCGCAAACCGTATGATCTAGTTTTGAAGGAATATGAACTCAATATGTTTACACATATTGATCAGCATACACCCTTCACCACCTTGTAATATGCAGGGCGAGGGTTTCGAGAAGCAAGCTGACGCAGAGATGCGCCGCTTATCGGAAGCCGCAGCCGGTTTGGTAGTGATGGCGAAGAGGCTACACCCGTTCCCATCCCGAACACGGAAGTTAAGCTCTTCAGCGCCGATGGTAATTGGGGGCTGTCCCCCTGTGAGAGTAGGACGCTGCCAAGCGAATGCGAAGAAAAAGGTGAGTTCCCCGCAGACTGTGGATTGTTTAGAACGCGGGGGACAGCCAACTCGGCAGAAGGCATGTTAAGAACGCGCCGTCCATGGCGCAACACATGCACACTCACGTCCTGTTGGCGTGAGTGTCTGCCAAGCTGTTTTAATTTTTCTTTCTGGTTGTGCTTTATTGTGCACTTGTAACAAATAAGTGCACAACATATTTTATATTATTGTCGCGGGGTGGAGCAGTCTGGTAGCTCGTCGGGCTCATAACCCGAAGGTCGTAGGTTCAAATCCTACCCCCGCAACCAAATGGTCCGGTAGTTCAGTTGGTTAGAATGCCTGCCTGTCACGCAGGAGGTCGCGGGTTCGAGTCCCGTCCGGACCGCCAGCTAAAAAGCTATGAAACAATGATATTCATTGTTTCTTTTTTTTGTTGAAAAGGGGCGGAGCGACGCCGAGCTTTAACCATGTTCATTTACCCTATTAGAATAAAACATCGCATAGGTAACCGTTATTACTTGGGGCTCTGCTCACACCGCCTTGATCACAACTAGACTGCTTTGTGACGATTTTCCATGCATGGTTGAGTGCTCAGCTCATGAATGTTTTTTATTTATGGCTGTTTTCTAAAATATTTTGCTTTATTAATGAAATCTCATTACACAGTAGCTATATGATGCGACATACTGCTATGTTGATTTCCGCTGCATTCAACGAACAGATGGCGAGTCAAAACTAGCGTAGTGTATTTCCGGAGCGGTATTCAGGCACTATGAATTTGCATTACGTCGCATCATGGGATTGCTGTTTAATAAACACAACAAAGGATACGAAAAGAGTCTTATTTATTAACGCCGTATCTTGACTTAGTAAAGATGCGGTATTTTACTTTCTAATACAATTTGGCTACACTAGCGAAGAGACATTTGTACGGATTTGAAAGGAGAGGACACGATGCAGAAGGTATGGAATTGCCTAACAGCGGATGAGTTGCAGTCTCTCGGAAAAGTAGTGGGAGAAGTGGCTCAACCGGGGTTGGTAGTGACTTTGCATGGACCTCTAGGGGCTGGTAAAACCACTTTTACGAAAGGATTGGCCCTCGGTCTTGACGTAAAAGAAATGGTGAACAGTCCTACGTATACTTTACTAAAAGAGTACGAGGGACGTCTTCCACTTTATCATTTCGATGTATATCGAGTGGAATCAGAAGAGGAAGAGCTTGGCTTTGAGGAATACTTTGATTCTGATGTAGGGGTTGTTGTGGTGGAGTGGCCTTCGCGTATTGAAGGAATTTTGCCAATGGATCGGTTAGATATACATATCTCTTATGAAGAGAAGGGGCGAAGCGTACGAGTTGAGTCTGGGGGCACGTTGTCGCAAAGAGTACTGGAGGAGATGCAATCATGACGATTCTTGCCATTGATACATCACATCATATTCTAAGTGTTGCACTACGGCGAAATGGATCTACTCTTGGAGAACTGACAACGTTTGTGAAGCAGCATCATTCGGTGCGTGCTATGCCTGCTATTGAGCAGTTGATGACTTCTTGTGGGATTGATCCATCAGAGCTCACAAAAATTGTGGTTGCCGAGGGACCTGGTTCGTATACTGGGTTGCGAATTGGCGGAACGATAGCCAAGACAATGGCTTGGTCTCTGCAAATTCCTTTAGTCGGCATCTCTAGTTTGGCAGCGCTTGCCGGGCAGGCGCATTTGTGGGAAGGACTTGTTTTGCCGTTTTTTGATGCGCGGCGTGGAACGGTATTTACTGGTTTGTATCGGCGAAATGAATCTACTCTTACTTCAGTAGAAGGAGACCGACATGTAAATTTGGCGGAATGGATTCCTAGTTTACGCGATGTGGACGAGCATATACTCATCATAAGTGATGCGATTGCAACCCATAGAGAGGTATTTGAGCAACACATGTCGGGTGATTTAATCAGATTTGCCCCTGTAGACGTAGCAATTCCTCGAGCAAGTGTTTTAGCTCAACTGGGTGAGAACGTTGTGGGCGTGTCTGCTCATGCTTATGTTCCTCAATATCGAAGGTTACCAGAGGCCGAGGTCAATTGGCTTCGGACGCAGAAGGAGCATTAAACATGGAGCAGGTTTCTTTTAGGTGGATGACGCTCGATGATGTGGATGAAGTGCTTGCTGTTGAGCAGGCATCGTTTTCTACTCCTTGGAAACGAGAGGCGTTTGTGCAAGAGATTCAGCACAACATGTACGCAGAATATTTACTTCTTTGTGATCGCGATAAAGTAATAGGGTATTGTGGGATGTGGCTAGTAGTAGATGAGGCACATATTACAAATATTGCTGTGCTTCCGTCTTATCGAGGAAGAGGAATGGGGCGTATTTTGTTACAGACCGTACTTGCTCATTGTGTGAACAAGCAAATTGCACTTGTAACTTTGGAAGTGCGTGTGTCAAACGAAGTGGCTCAGTCTCTTTATCGTTCCTTTGGGTTCGAACAGGGGGGCATTCGAAAGAACTATTATACGGATAATCAAGAAGATGCGCGAGTAATGTGGGTGAGATTATGACAAAACAAGCAACAGTAACAATTTTAGCAATAGAAACTAGCTGTGACGAAACGGCGGCTGCTGTCATTCAAAACGGCTCTACGATTCTGTCTAATGTGGTGTATTCGCAAATGAAAAGTCACCAGCGGTTCGGAGGTGTTGTGCCTGAAATCGCTTCCCGGCATCATGTTGAGAATGTGACGCTTGTATTAGAGGCGGCTTTAGATGAGTCTGGATGCTCCTGGGATCAAATTGATGCGATCGCTGTAACGGAAGGACCTGGACTGGTAGGTGCATTACTCATCGGGATCCAAGCGGCGAAGGCATTGGCGTTTATCCACAAAAAACCGCTTATCGGTGTGCACCATATTGCTGGACATATTTATGCAAATCGGTTGGAAGATGAGCTTGAGTACCCATTGCTCAGTTTGGTTGTGTCTGGTGGGCATACAGAGCTTATTTACATGGAGGGACCAGGTCAGTTTGAGAAGCTTGGTGAAACACGAGATGATGCAGCGGGGGAGGCGTTTGATAAAGTTGCACGTTTGTTGAAGCTCCCATATCCGGGTGGTCCGCATATTGATCGACTAGCACAAAAGGGCAAAGTCACTTATAAATTTCCGAAAGCATTAGCTGATGAAGATACGTACGATTTTAGTTTCAGTGGTGTGAAGTCTGCGGTCATGAATGTTGTCCACAATGCACAGCAACGTGGAGAAACGATTGTACCAGAAGATATTGCACGCAGTTTTCAACAAAGTGTTGTGGATGTATTGATAGAACGTACGATGAAGGCCGTGAAACAATATAAGGTCAACCAGGTTGTGGTGGCAGGGGGAGTTGCAGCGAATAGAGGTCTACGACAAGCGCTTGAAGAGGCTTTTCGCGATCTAGAGACACCTTTAGCGATTCCACCACTCAAATATTGTACGGATAATGCTGCGATGATCGGTGCTGCTGCATACGAGTATTACGTTGCAGGTCAATTTCGCTCATTGGATATGAATGCACAACCAGGTTTACGTTTAGTGTCAGTTTAATATATAAGAAAAGCCTCCTAGTCGATCCCGGCTAGGAGGCTTTTCTCGCCAAAGTGGTTCAGAGTTTTTTGTAAAAGGTCATTGTTAATAACTTCTATGAGAACCTGTAACTGTGTATAAGTACTTGTGGATAGACTACTTTACGCTGTGGATGATGTGGAAAACGTATAGGATAACTATAAAATAGCTATTTGTTATCCACAAAAATCTGTGGGTAATATGTGTATAAGTGTGAAACTATGTGGAAAAGCCACCTACTAAGAGTAGATGGCTTATAAAGATTATGTTTCTTCTATTACAAGTAATTCCTCTTCACACTTTTCCCATTCAGATAGTGCGTGATTAAGTGCCTGCTGTTTCTCATCAACCTCTTGTTGCAATGCAACTAGTTGCTGATGATTAGCCAGTACTTCGGTGGTAAGCATAGCCTGCTCAAGGGACTGAATGGCTTCTTCCAACGTATCGATTTCTTCTTGCCATTGTTGTGATTGTCGTTCGAGTTGTCGCTTTTGGCGCTTCGATTCTTTCTGTTGTTCATAAGACTGCTTGGAGTTGTCTAAAGGGGGCGACTCCTGGTGAGGTGTGGCGAGCGGTTCCTTTCGTTCACGCATACCTTCCTCTTCCATGGCAAGGAGCTCTGCTTTTTTCTCTACATAATAATCGTAGTTTCCTAAGTACAACGACATTTCCTTTCGTTCTAACTCCACTGTAGTCGTCGCCATCCGATTCATGAAGTAACGGTCATGAGAAACGAACAGAATTGTCCCTGGGTATCTTTGCAATGCGTCTTCTAATACTTCTTTGCTATCAAGATCAAGGTGGTTTGTTGGCTCGTCCAAAACGAGAAAATTCGCTTGTTGCATCATGAGCTTTGCTAAAGAGAGGCGTGCTTTTTCCCCGCCGCTCAGCATGTGGACTTCCTTCAAAACGTCGTCACCTGTGAACAAAAATCTGCCTAGTACAGTTCGAATATCCTTCTCATCAAAAGTGGGGTAGTCATCCCACAGTTCATTCAACACGCTTTTTCCGTCGTGCAATCCGGTTTGCTCTTGATCATAGTAGCTAAGTGAGACATTTGATCCTAAGCGGATGGAGCCACTAAGCAGTGGTAGGTCGCCGACGATGGTTTTTAAGAGTGTCGATTTTCCAATACCATTTGGTCCGAGCAGGGCAATTCGCTGCCCACGAGTGATGCGCAGATTCATCTCTTCCAAAAGCGCTGTACCATTATAGCCTGTCGTAACATCTTGAATAGATAGAACTTCGTTACCACTCTGTTTGGCAATGGTGAATGAAATGCTGGCTGATTTCTCATCGCCGTCTGGTTTTTCTAATACATCCATGCGTTCTAAGCTTTTGCGGCGACTTTGTGCTCGTTTCGTTGTGGACGCGCGGGCTAAGTTTTTTTGAATAAAGTCTTGAGTCTTAGCGATTTCCTCTTGCTGCTTTTCGAATTCTTTCCATTGTTGTTCGGCCCGCTCTGCTTTTTGTGTTAAGAAGTTAGAGTAGTTGCCGTGGTATCTTGTGCATTGTGATCGTGACAACTCGTACACCGTGCCGACAATGGCATCTAAAAAGTAGCGGTCATGGGAAACGACGAGTATGGCCCCAAAGTAGTGTTGTAGGTACCCTTCTAGCCAAGACAATGTTTCAATGTCTAGGTGATTTGTCGGCTCGTCCAAAATACATAAATCGGGTTTGGTAAGCAGAAGCTTCCCAAGTGCTAGGCGCGTTTTCTGACCACCTGATAAGGAAGAGATCGGAGTGTCGTAGTGTTCCTTCGTGAATCGGAGACCGTGTAATACAGATCGGGTCTCCGCCTCGTACACATAGCCCCCCTGTTGTTTAAACGTTTCTTGCTTACGGTCATATTCCTCAAGTAACTTTGAATACGCGGCTGGGTCTTCAGCGGCATTTGGATCACTCATTTTGCTCTCCAACATGCGAAGTTTTTTCTCCATCGCATGCAATGATGAAAAGACGGTCATCATTTCTTCCCAGATGGTGCGAGTCGATTCCAATCCAGTATCTTGTGCTAAGTAGCCGATCGTGCTTTCTTTCGGCGTAATGATTTGGCCGCGGTCATACGAAAGCTTGCCAGCTATTATTTTTAGTAAAGTCGATTTACCTGTCCCATTTCGACCAACGAGAGCTACTCGTTCGCGGGCTTTAATTTCTAGCTTAATATTTTGTAAAATCGGCTCTGCACCGAAGAATTTATCGAGTTGGAGTACTTGCAATACAATCATCATCGTCACCTCAAATTTCTTCCTTCAGTGTATCGCAGTACGGGGAGAGGGGCAATGAAAGTAAGACATGATAATTTGTGAGTTGAATCGGACAAGTGTGCAGACTTCGTGTATACTTGAAGCAAGAATGACGTCAACGATCATTTTGGAAGCGTTCACATCGAAAAGCGGTGTACTCTAACGCGTTTGTGGGGGAGAGAGTATGGCACAAGAGGCAAAAATTCCGCAAGCGACGGCCAAACGGTTGCCGCTTTATTATCGCTATTTAAAAAACTTATATACTTCAGGCAAAACACGAGTTTCCTCTGCTGAGCTTAGCGAGGCAGTACAGGTAGATTCTGCGACCATTTGGAGGGACTTTTCATATTTTGGTGCTTTAGGTAAAAAAGGGTACGGATACAATGTGCAATATTTGTTGTCATTTTTACGTGAAACGTTGGATCAGGACGAATTGACAAAGGTAGCCCTTATTGGAGTAGGGAACTTAGGTACGGCTTTTCTTCACTACAATTTTTTAAAAAATAACAATACAAAAATTGAGATGGCTTTCGATGTTGACCAAGAGAAAATAGGTACTTCGATTGGAGACGTTACCGTTTTTTCTTTAGATGATTTGGAAGAAATACTTACGCAAGAAGAGGTGGAAGTCATCATTTTAACGGTGCCTGCGCCTGTAGCACAATCTATAACGGATCGACTCGTACAAGCGAAAGTAAAGGGGATTTTGAACTTCACCCCCTCACGCTTGCACGTACCTGCTGACATTCGTGTTCATCATATCGATCTGGCAGTGGAACTGCAGTCACTTGTCTATTTTTTGAAGCACTATTCGAATCAAAACGATGATGAGGAAAATTTATGAGAGGTTCTTTTAATCCCTTTGTATTCTAATAACATTTCGGCTATGATAGGACTAGGAGGTGACGCGTGCCATGAACTTAGGTCCTGGCAGTATTATTTTAATTGTATTTGTTGCGTTGCTACTTTTTGGACCCAAAAAGTTGCCCGAGCTCGGAAAAGCGTTCGGGAATACATTGCGTGAATTTAAAAATGCCACAAAAGGCTTAGCGGATGACGACGATGATGTCTCGTCCAAAAAGCAAACAAAATAACGGTCAAGGGTTGTCTACTATGAAAAATGATATGACCGTACTTGAACATATTGGTGAACTAAGAAAACGGCTGATGATCATCGTCGTTTTCTTCTTATTTGCCGTCGTGGTTGGCTTTTTTTTGGCTGAACCCCTCATTTTATCTTTACAAAGAGCGGATGAAGCGAAGGAATTGACAATGAACGCTTTCGCTATTTCAGATCCGCTAAAAATCTTTATGCAAGTTGCATTTATAATTGGTGTTATTTTGACTGCACCAGTGGCATTGTTTCAGCTGTGGTCGTTCGTAAAACCGGGCTTGTATGATCGGGAGCAAAAGGTAACCTTAAGTTATATTCCCATTTCCGTATTCCTTTTCCTGCTTGGTCTAAGCTTTTCGTACTTTGTGCTGTTCCCTTTCGTCATTGAGTTCATGACGGGGATCTCTGCTCGTCTCGACATAGAGCAAACGATAGGAATTAACCAGTACTTCCAATTTCTATTCCAAATTACACTGCCTTTTGGCTTCTTGTTTCAGTTGCCGGTGGTCATTATGTTTTTAACACGTCTTGGCCTGATTACACCGATGTTGCTCGTACAAATCCGAAAATACGCTTATTTTACGTTGCTTGTTATCGGTGGGTTTATTACTCCCCCCGAACTTGTGAGCCATTTAATGGTGACCGTACCTTTACTAATTCTTTATGAAGTGTCTATCATGATTTCTCGCTTTTCCTATAGGAGGGCACAGCGGTCGATGATGGCAGAACAACTGAAAACAGATGAAGACGATGAAAAAACCGCGCCGAAGGAATGAACGATTCCTTCAGGAGCGGTTTTTTATTGCAAAGTGAAAAAAGATGAGCTTGATACCAACACCTGTATCAAAGGTCGCAAGTAAAACGAGAAGATAGGTGAAAAATCCCCATCCTTCTTGTTGAACATTTCGGGTTGCAAAATATGTAAACAGTAGACCGAGAATTAAATAAAACACGCCGGTAAACAGAGGTGATCGGCGCATGAAACAGACCTCCTTTTTCTGACTGTGGGAGTGACACAAAGAGTAGTTGTAACGTTTCCGACTTCAATTAGTATTTCTATGTCGGCTGATACACTTGCTGGACGAGAACGACAAGTGAATTCATAGCGACATGCGCTAAAATAGGCACGAGAATGCGATTTGTCTTTACGTACAAGTAAGCAAAAGCAAAGCCCATGCTTGTATACAAAATTAAATGTGGAAAATCATTGTGAGCTGTAGCAAAAATGAGTGCACTCATAATTCCTGCGATCAGAAAGTTCGTTCGCTTATAAATTTCCCCGAAAATCACTTTCCGAAAAACAATTTCTTCTAATATAGGACCAAAGATTGAACTAACTAGAAGAAATAGTGGAACTAGCTCAATAACCGTCAATATATTTTGTGTGTTTGCGCTACCAGACGGAATTCCTATTGCTGTCTCGATCGAAATCGCAACGTACTGTGACATAAACGCCAAGATCACACCGAAAACTGACCACACGATGACGGAAAAACCTTGTATAGCAGGTTGTTCAGCACGAACAAGCTGTTGGTCATGACGTAAGATGCGTAAGATAATGAGAAGCGCTAATAAAAAGCTAATAAGTCCCCAATAGCCACTAGCATAGGCAATAGCCGAATCAGGCACCCAATTCAACACGTTTTCACCGAGTAACAATAACAACGGTACGCCGACGACACCAGATAACTGCATCGCTAAGTATACAATTAAAACATACCAATATTCTCGCTTCAAAGTAGAATCTCCTTCTGCACTTTATCAAGGGCCATCTTCTATATTACTCGTCTATCTTAAGGTATTCAAACAACTCGATAGAAAAGAAGGGATTTTTTTTGTAGTGGCGGAAGTTTAAAAGGTGAAGTCGATGGCTACAAGAGTAAAGGTGAAAATTTTGATAGGTTCTCACTTGCATTTTAAAAAGCAATTCATTACACTATGAATTGTGTTAGCACTCACGTTATGCGAGTGCTAAAAATAAAACAATACGCTATTCGATTGAGGAGGTTGTTTAAGTTGATCAAACCACTAGGTGATCGCGTAATCATTGAGCTTGTAGAAGCAGAAGAAAAAACGGCAAGCGGTATCGTCCTTCCTGATACGGCAAAGGAAAAACCACAAGAGGGAAAAATAGTAGCTGTTGGAACAGGGCGTGTTCTTGAAAGTGGAGAACGTGTCGCATTAGAAGTTTCTGAGGGCGATCGAATCATCTTCTCAAAATACGCTGGTACAGAAGTAAAGTACGAAGGCACTGAATACTTAATTCTTCGTGAATCTGACATTTTAGCTGTCGTTCAATAATTTGAGCGAAAGCACACATACGAAAACTTTCTAGGAGGCGAAGAAACATGGCAAAAGATCTAAAGTTTAGTGAAGACGCACGTCGCTCTATGCTACGTGGTGTAGATACATTAGCAAACGCTGTAAAAGTAACACTTGGACCTAAGGGGCGTAACGTCGTACTTGAGAAAAAGTTCGGTTCACCTCTTATTACGAATGATGGTGTAACGATTGCGAAAGAAATTGAACTAGAAGATGCATTTGAAAATATGGGTGCAAAGCTAGTAGCTGAAGTAGCAAGCAAAACAAACGACGTTGCTGGTGACGGTACAACGACAGCAACTGTTTTGGCACAAGCGATGATCCGTGAAGGATTGAAAAACGTAACAGCTGGTGCGAATCCTATGGGTGTTCGCAAAGGAATTGAAAAAGCGGTTAGAACAGCAGTTGAAGAACTTCAAGCTATCTCGAAACCAATTGAAGGTCGCGAATCTATCGCACAAGTTGCTGCGATTTCTTCTGCGGACGATGAAGTAGGTCAATTGATCGCCGAAGCAATGGAGCGCGTTGGCAACGACGGTGTCATTACAATTGAAGAGTCTAGAGGATTTGCAACAGAGCTTGACGTTGTAGAAGGAATGCAGTTTGACCGTGGCTATGCATCTCCATACATGGTCACTGATTCCGACAAAATGGAAGCTATCCTTGACGATCCATACATTCTTGTCACAGACAAAAAGATTTCTAACATCCAAGAAGTCCTTCCAGTGCTAGAGCAAGTTGTTCAACAAGGGAAGCCACTATTGATCATCTCTGAAGATCTTGAAGGCGAAGCACTTGCTACACTTGTTGTGAACAAACTACGTGGAACATTCAATGCAGTTGCTGTCAAAGCACCTGGCTTTGGAGACCGTCGTAAAGCAATGCTTGAAGATATCGCAACATTAACTGGGGCAGAAGTAATCACGGAAGATCTAGGACGTGACTTGAAATCTGCAACTGTTGCTTCTCTCGGACGAGCAGCGAAAGTGGTTGTCACAAAAGAAAACACAACAATCGTTGAAGGCGCTGGAGATTCAGACAAAATCGTAGCACGTGTAAACCAAATTCGTGCACAATTAGAAGAAACAACTTCTGACTTTGACAAAGAAAAGCTTCAAGAGCGTCTAGCTAAATTAGCTGGCGGTGTTGCAGTCATTAAAGTCGGTGCAGCAACTGAAACAGAATTGAAAGAGCGCAAACTTCGCATCGAAGACGCCCTTAACTCTACACGCGCTGCTGTAGAAGAAGGAATCGTCGCTGGTGGTGGTACTGCACTCGTGAACGTATACTCCAAAGTGGCTTCACTAGAAGCAGAAGGCGATATCCAAACAGGTATCAATATCGTACTTCGTGCACTTGAAGAGCCAGTTCGCCAAATCGCTCACAACGCAGGCCTTGAAGGATCTGTCGTTGTAGAACGCTTGAAAAAAGAAGAGGTAGGCATTGGCTTCAACGCAGCTACAGGCGAGTGGGTCAACATGATCGAATCAGGTATCGTAGACCCAACTAAAGTAACGCGCTATGCACTTCAAAACGCTGGATCTGTTTCTGCAATGTTCTTAACAACAGAAGCTGTTGTAGCAGACAAACCAGAAGAAAACGAAGGCGGCGGCATGCCTGATATGGGCGGAATGGGTGGAATGGGCGGCATGATGTAATACCGATATAAACCCTTAATATAAGGGTTTCGGTTTACACAGGTTGTCTAGTTCTACCCTAATAAACACGACAAAAACTTCTCGCGAGTTCTTTGGAACTTGTGGGAAGTTTTTTTGTTTTTTGAGTGGAAGGAGTATTACTAGCAAATTCATATGAAACATTTCCATGATATCATCCGTATAAGAAGTAAGACTGAATGAGGTACAACTTTGAAAGGGGAAACATCATGGGGAATATACTCTTATTTTCGCTTATGGTTGGGATTGTAGGTGCACTGATTCTTGTACCTATTTCTACTACTAAAAAAAGTACAGAGGAAGACGGGAAGAAGAAGCTTTCTAAAACAACAGTCTTTATCGCTACGACGATCTTGTTAGTTCTTGGAGTGTTTGCTTTCTACTATATAAGTAACCTTGACAGGAACTTAACTTCTTTATGGGCGTTTGTCGTCATCTTGTCAGCGGTGGGATCATTTCTAGCTGCGGGTAAAGAAAGAAGAGGAAAAGCGGTTTTATTTGCAGGGAGTCTTCTCGTAGGAGGTTATTTTCTCACCGCGTTTGTATTTAATGCTGATGAAAAGTATGAACAAGCCGAGATGGAAGTGAAAGAGGAGATTGAAGCTTTTGATGAGGAGGAGACGCCTGCTAGCGTTCCACCGCAGTTTGCCCGTAATAAAATGAAGAAGGCGTTTGGGCAAGTTCCAAATACAAGCTATTACGAGCTCGGAAATTTGCAAATCCAAAAAGTGAATGGGGAGTTTGTATACATTGCCCCTGTTGAATTCTCAGGACTCTTTAAATGGTTAAATGGGGATCAAACTCCAGGCTACTTTACTTTAAGTGCAACAGACTCTTCTGATAACCCAAAGTTTATGGAAGCAGAGATGGTGTACACTCCGTCTTCTTATTTCAATAAAAATATGGAGCGCCACATTCGTATGCAATACCCGAAACGCATTTTTTATGGAGATGTTCAATTGGAGGTTGATGATGATGGGAAGCCTTACTATGTTAGGTCCTTCGGCGAATTCATATCTGCACGTAATGGATTTAGCGTGCAAGGGATTGTCCTAGTAGATCCTAAGAGCGGTGAGACGATAACCTATGACCTGGCAGACGTTCCAGAATTCATCGATGGGGCCGTTTCACCTGAAGTGGTTAGTTTGCAAAATAGCTATTTCGGGAAATACGTTCAAGGATTTTGGAACAGCTTATTCGGGAAATCGAACGTTAAGCTCCCTTCAGATGAGGGAACAGAAGCTAACGTAAGTCCGATCTTTGACGAGAACGGTGACATGTATTATTTCACTGATTTCACCAGTCCTAAAGAGGGCGTTGACTCAATGCTTGGGTACTCGTTAACCAATTCACGAACTGGAGAAGCCACCTACTACACTGGCAACCTTGAAAATTCATACATGGATTCCAGAGGAGCCCTAGATATCATCGAGAAAGAATTTATTGAAAAGAAATGGGATGGGGAAATGCCTGTTCTCTATAACTTTTACGGAGAAGCAAGCTGGTTAACCCCTGTTTTGGATGCCAACGGATTTCTACAAAACTACTTTATCGTATCTGCTGCGAATCCGGAGATTTCAGTATATGGAAATACGCCAAATGAAGCGTTAAAACTCTATAAAACTGCCTTACAAAGAGGTGGAGGCACTGTCGACGGTAGCTCCAATGCCGAAGAAAAACAAGTCAACGGAACAGTTGTCAGAGTCTACAAAGAAAAATCAGGGAATTTTACGTTCGTCTCATTCTTATTAGACGATGGGAAAAACTATATGATCTCCTCGGAAAACAGTCCTTTAGCGATTTACTTGCAGGAGGGCGATAAATTAGACGTTACTTACTTGGAGACAGGTGAAGAGTTCTTGCCTGTGAGGGAGATGGTGATCGAGGGACTGGAATAGTTCTGATCTTCCCCAAAAGCTGAATCAACTTCTCGCGGGTTCTATTGAACTTGTGAGAAGTTGTTTGATTTTTGGAGGAATACTTCGTCTGTTTTGCTTGGAAAATGACTTGCCGAAACAATTAAAACTTCCTGCAATTGCCCAATTATCCTCCTGATTCCTTTGCGCCAGTTCCAAATTGCTTTTATAATGAAAGTACGTATGTAAGAATAATAGAAACCTTTTTGCAGTTTGTATAAAGAATAGAGTTTGAGAACAGTAGGAGGCTAGTTTATGTCAACGAGGAAACATCCAATTACGGAAAGAATACTGGAAAATATTGAACGCGTGATGATTGGCAAGCGGGACGTAGCGGAATTGAGCTTGGTCGCGATGCTTGCAGGTGGACATGTACTGTTAGAGGATGTGCCAGGTGTAGGAAAAACGATGATGGTAAAGGCACTTGCAAAATCGGTAAATGCATCGTTTCGACGTATCCAGTTTACACCAGACTTACTTCCGTCGGATGTAATCGGGGTGTCTGTATACAACCCGAAGGAAATGGAATTTAATTTCAAACCAGGGCCGATCATGGGGAACATTGTACTAGCAGATGAGATCAACCGGACAGGACCGAAAACACAATCTGCTTTACTAGAGGCGATGGAAGAGGCGAGCGTGACAATTGACGGAGAGACGAGAAAGTTAGAGCGCCCTTTTTTTGTTATGGCTACGCAAAACCCGATTGAATATGAAGGAACGTATCCATTGCCAGAAGCTCAGCTAGACCGTTTTCTTATAAAGCTCTCTATGGGCTATCCAAATCCGAGTGAAGAGATGGACGTGTTACATCGTGCCCAAAGAGATTTTCCACTCGGCCGGTTAGAGCCTGTCGTTTCATTAGAGGAGCTCCGTCAGCTTCAAGACGAAGTGGAAGAAGTTACAGTTGAGCAAGAAATCAAGGCATACATTATCGACATTGTGACCCGAACTCGTACGAATAAACAAGTGCGGCTTGGCGTTAGTCCACGTGGTTCTATTGCCCTCATGAAGGCAGCGCAAGCATACGCTCTCCTCCAAGGTAGGGATTATTGTTTGCCTGATGATGTGCAACTTTTAGCACCGTATGTATTGCCGCACCGTCTCATTGTGACATCAGAAGCCCGCTTTGAGGGGATAACACCGGAAGAAGTGATACACGGAATTTTGCAACGAGTTCGGGTGCCCATTCAAAAGGTTGTTCAGTAGCATGAGGCATTCTTTATGGTTAAATCTTGCTAGAGTGACTGGGTTTCTTCTACTCGTTCTCTTAAGTTTCGCCTATGCGATGTTTCAAGGCGGATTTGTGAGTTGGTTTCTTTTTTATAGTTTTTTACCGTTTGCTTTATACGGCTTAGCTATGTCATTTTGGCCGATGCGCTCTATTCGTGTACAGCGTACGTTGGTGAAGACAACAGCCGTGGCAGGGGAATCGGTACAAGTTAGCCTACACTTTGAACGTACATTCCCTTTCCCTTTATTTTTTATGGTCATTTACGATGTGGTGGCGGACGAAACACTTCCTACATTCAAGGGTTTATCGTTTCCAGGTCTGAAACGGAAATGGACTTTTACGTATCATCAAAAGGAGGTTGTTCGTGGTGAGCATGAGTACGCTACCGTGCAGTTGCGAGTATTTGATCTGCTGCATCTTGTAGAAAAACGTACCGATCTACCTGTAAGGGCAAGACTACTTGTGTACCCGTACTGGTACGACTTAGAGTTGCAAATGATGCAAAGTCTATACGAACAAGGCTCTTCCACATCAAAACAAAACATACAACGGGACACGTCTGTCGCTATCGGGGTGAGAGAGTATCAACCTGGTGATCGTTTCTCTTTAATTAACTGGAAGGCTAGTGCGAAGAGAGACGATTTAATGACAAAGGAGTTTGAGCAACGCAGGTCTCATGATGTGCTTGTTGTGTTCGATGTCACGCCACACCCAGCGTTTGAACTAGGCGTCTCATTCGCCGCCTCCTACGTGCAATCGATGGCAAAAAAGGGTACGCAAATCGGTGTTCGTTTTTCAGGGAATGAGCTAGTCATTCCACCGCGCGAAGGTCGAGAGCATGTAAATGGGATTATGCTCCAACTAGCTAAGCTTTCTGCTAAAAAGACATCATTTGCTTCCTTTTTACAACATGAACAAGCCTCATTGCATCAAGCATCACGACTTGTACTTGTGACCCCAGTTGCTGATGCCGCATTACTAGAAGCAATAGGGGGAATTGGTGGGAGAAAGAGCATTTCTTTATTTATTCCGAAGGCGGTCGGCCACGTACCCACTTCTTTAGATCGTCAATTTAAGGCGCTAGCACGCTCTAGGAAAGTAGATGTGGAATTTGTTCATGACCGTAAGCACCATTCGTTTTCGGAGGTGAAGCAAAGCTCATGAGACAACCAACAATACAACCTGTAAACCTACTTCTAGCAGGAATCGGTTTTCTTTTGCTATGGGAATGGATTCTGCCTTTAGAAGATGTGTCAAATACAGCCAATACACGTTATTTTTTCATGTTCGCACTCGCTTGTTTTTTACTAGCTTTTACAAAGCTGCACTGGACAGTCACTGGTTTCATAAAGTGGGTACTCGTTCTTTTTTTACTAAAGGAACTATTCCCTATTCGGCATACGACGGGCTGGGTGGAGTGGTTCACACAGTTCTTCACTACAGTGCTTGAAAATATTCTGTTAACCGCTCAAGGGCAGTGGGCAAGTTTAGATAATGTATTTCGTACGCTGTTATTTTTCATTTTATTGTGGTTGTTGTCATATTTACTCCAATATTGGATACTTGTCCGTCGAAAAATGTTCTTGTTTTTCTTTGCGACACTCATCTACGTGACGGTATTGGATACGTTTTCCCCTTATGATGCAACTAACGCCATCGTTCGCATAGTGGTGATCGGATTTACAGGGATTGGTATCCTTGTATACGAACGTTTGCGCGAAAAGGAAGGTGTTTCAATACCGTGGACATTTCGCCAAAAGTGGTTGATTGCGCTGTCCGTGATGATCGGGGGGAGTGCACTTCTCGGTTGGTTAGCACCGAAGGCGGAGCCGCAATGGCCCGATCCAGTCCCTTTCCTTCAAGCATATGGTGATAGCGATGGCATGTTCGGTGGTGAAGGAACTATACAGAAAATCGGCTACTCTGAAAATGATGAAAGGCTTGGGGGACCGTTCAGTTTAGATGATACTGTTGTATTTACGACCGAAACAGAAACTCCCCATTATTGGCGAATTGAGACGAAGGATGTATACACAGGGAAGGGATGGGTAACGTCCCAAGAAGAAACATTTCGAAGAATCGAGGAGAATGAGAGTCCTGTTGACCTTTATGAAAACGTAGACGAAATGGACCTTGAAGTAAGAGAAGCCCGTCTTGATTTGAACGAAGGATCAGGGTTTCGCTTTTTGCCTTACCCGGCTGGTGTGCAATCGATTACTTTTCCTGGAGAATTTCAAGTGTATGGACAGATTAATGAGGCGACAGAACGCTTTGATACGTTTACTCGAGGAGAAAAACCACTCATAACGAGTGGTGGGGCGTACACATATATTGAACCCGAATTTAAGATTAGTAACTTAGAGTTTAGTAAGTCTGTAGAAGACGCACCACCAAATATTGTAGAGTCATATACGCAATTACCCGAAAATCTTCCTGACCGCGTGAGTGAACTTGCTGCGGAATTAACAGCAAATGAAGACAATTGGTATCGGAAAGCTCGAGCCATCGAGGATTATTTGACAGGTGTAGACTTTGTATACGATCGTGAAAATGTAGCAATACCTCAAGACGATGAAGACTACGTGGATCAGTTTTTATTTGAGACACGAAGAGGCTACTGTGATAACTTTTCCACATCCATGGTCGTCATGTTGCGTACGTTGGACATCCCGGCAAGATGGGTAAAAGGCTACACGCAAGGAGAACCGCAGGAAGTAGGAGTTGAAGTCGATCGTTATGAGGTTACGCAAAATAATGCCCACTCTTGGGTCGAAGTATACCTTCCTGAAGCAGGATGGGTACCATTTGAACCGACGAAGGGTTTTACACAAGACCAATTTTCGATCGACTATGAGCTCGATACTAATGATGTAGAAACTCAAGACGACAAGGAAGAACCTGAAGAAAATGTGGCACCACCCACACCAGAACAGCCGGATCAACCTGAACTAGAAAACACGAACAACGAAAGTGCTAACCAGTTGTCCTTTTTAAATAAAGTAAATACCTTTCTCAAAGACAATTGGCTTTTGCTGTCACTAGGGGGGCTAGTACTGATTACTACTAGTGCGCTCATTTATCGAACCCGAGGTAAATGGTACCCTCACTATGTAGTGTGGCGACAACAGCATAGACACGGTTCTGACGCGTTCGCCAACCAGTACATGCTCTTGCTAAGTCAGCTGAACCGATACGGGCTGCCAAAACCTAGTGGTCAAACGCTAAGAAGATACGCGAAGGATGTTGATTACACCTTGTCAACCCATGCGATGTGTAATTTGACTGAAACGTATGAGGAACTCGTGTATCGTGGAACAGTAGACGAGGCGGATTGGCAAAAGCTCAAAGAAAATTGGGAACTTTTAATGAAAAGGACAACCGGTTGACCCGTAAGAAGCGGGTTGGTACAATAGGCACAATTCACGCTCGCAGGATGGAAGTGGGCACCGAGTTTCTTACACACCCTTCGTATATGTCTAGCAATATGGGCTAGTCGTCTCTACCCTCAAAGCCGTAAACGCGAGGACTATGAAGGCAGAACCGTTTTGCTGTGTCTAAACAAAACTAGAATTCTGCCATTCAGCACAATGAATGGGGGATTCTAGTTTTTTTATAAATGTATGTTTTCTGAAAGATTGTTGCTTTATTAATGAAATCTCGTTACACAGTAGCTATATGATGCGACATACTGCTATGTTGATTTCCACTGCAATCAACGAACAGATAGCGAGTCAAAACTTCCTTTATTAAGTTGTAAGTTCAATACTGGTGAGTCTTAAAATGAACTCACCGATGTAAGTTCAAAACCAGCGCAGGAAATACACGTAGACTCCTGCGGAATAGCGGAGACGATGAGACCCCGCAGAGAGCGTACTATGCGAACGAGGAGGCTCAGCGTGGAGCCCGCGGAAAGCGAAGTGTATTTCCGGAGCGGTGTGTTACGTCACAGTACATTGTACTAGCAACAAACAAAAATCCTAATCAGAGGTGACCACTTTTTGAGCACACAATCAGCCTTACCAGAACAAGAGAAGATCGTTGTATTAGATTTTGGAAGTCAGTATAACCAGCTAATTACGCGTCGCATTCGTGAATTTGGTGTCTACAGTGAGCTCCATTCACACACGGTAACAGCCGCTGACATTCGCGCCATGAAGCCAACGGGTATTATTTTGTCAGGAGGACCAAATAGCGTATACGGTGAAAATGCTTTTTCTATTGATCCGGACATTTTCCAAATCGGTGTTCCTGTGCTCGGCATTTGCTACGGGATGCAGCTGATGACGCATCATTTTGGCGGAAAAGTAGAAAGAGCTAATCATAGAGAGTACGGAAAGTCTACATTAACCGTCCAAAGAGCAGAAGGCTTGTTCCAAGGGCTACCGACATCCCAAACTGTGTGGATGAGTCATAGCGACCTTGTTGTGGAAGCACCAGAAGGATTTTCGGTTGACGGGACAAACCCGTCTTGTCCGATTGCATCTATGTATGATGAGGAGCGCGGATTGTATGCTGTACAGTTCCATCCAGAAGTGCGTCACTCGGAGTATGGGAATGATCTACTGAAAAATTTCGTGTTCTCTATTTGTCATGCAGTGGCAAACTGGTCGATGGAAAACTTCATCGAACTCGAGATCGAAAAAATCCGACAAACAGTAGGAGACCGTCAAGTATTGTGCGCCCTAAGCGGGGGGGTTGATTCCTCTGTAGTTGCCGCGTTGATCCATAAAGCGATTGGTGATCAGCTAACGTGTATGTTTGTAGATCATGGACTGCTACGCAAAGAGGAAGCAGCATCTGTAATGGAGACATTCACTGGTGACTATGATATGAATGTTATGAAGATCGATGCAAAGGATCGTTTCCTCTCCAAACTAGCGAACGTTAGTGATCCCGAAGAAAAGCGAAAGATTATCGGAAATGAATTTATTTACGTATTTGAAGAAGAGACAACAAAGTTTCGCGGGATTGACTTTCTTGCCCAAGGTACGCTCTATACGGACATTATTGAAAGTGGAACAGCGACAGCCCAAACGATTAAATCTCACCACAACGTAGGTGGATTACCTGAACATATGAATTTTGAACTTATTGAGCCGTTGAATACACTGTTTAAAGATGAAGTACGTGCGCTTGGTACAGAGCTTGGGCTTCCAGATACGATTGTTTGGCGTCAACCATTCCCTGGACCTGGTCTTGCGATCCGTGTGTTGGGAGAAGTGACAGAGGAGAAGTTGCATATTGTTCGCGAATCGGATGCTATTCTTCGTGAGGAAGTAGCAAAAGCGGGCTTAGAACGCGAAATTTGGCAATACTTTACTGTTCTACCTGGTATTAAAAGCGTAGGTGTAATGGGAGATGCTCGGACATATGACCATACCATTGGAATTCGGGCGGTTACCTCAATTGATGGGATGACATCTGACTGGGCTCGTATTCCGTGGGACGTGTTAGAAAAGATCTCAACTCGTATCGTCAATGAGGTGGAACAAGTAAATCGAGTCGTGTACGATATTACGAGTAAGCCACCGTCCACGATTGAGTGGGAATAAACACGAACGAATTCATGCAAAATCGTTAAAAACGTTCGCATTTTATGTTGACGTCCAGAAAGAAACGTCGTACAATACAAATACACATTATAAATAAAAACCGTCGTATAATCTCAGGGATATGGCCTGAAAGTTTCTACCGAGCTACCGCAAATGGCTTGACTACGGCGAAAGAATGGCAAGTGCACAGGTCTTTTTGTTTGTGCGCGTCCGTTCTTTTTGCCGGTCAAAGCATTCGGGGTACTCTCTGAATGCTTTTTCTTTTGTGGTTAAAAGGAAGATTGTGCGATGTTAAGGAGGAGCGCGACATGAAACAGTACTTTCAGTTTCAAGAGCTTGGAACAACGTATCGTCGTGAAATTATCGGTGGACTTACGACATTCTTGTCCATGGCATATATTTTAATCGTCAATCCATTGACACTGACGATGGCTGATGTAGAAGGTTTAGATCCGAGCATGCGCATGGACTTCCAATCTGTTTTTGTTGCAACAGCGCTAGCCGCAGCCGTTGGGTGTTTAGTCATGGGGCTGCTCGCAAAGTATCCGATCGCTTTAGCACCAGGAATGGGTTTAAATGCGTTTTTTGCATACACAGTTGTTTTGCAATACGGCGTAGCGTGGGAAACTGCACTTACAGGCGTGTTGATTTCTGGAATTATCTTTATCTTTCTATCTCTTAGTGGTCTGCGTGAAAAAATCATCGACGCGATTCCAAATGAATTGAAGTACGCTGTTGGAGCGGGGATTGGTCTTTTCATTACTTTTATTGGATTGAAGAATGCTGGGATTATTGTAGGAGATCCCAATACACTCGTTAGTTTAGGAGATTTAGCTAATAGCAATACGTTGCTTGCAATCTTTGGGATTTTCATTACTGTGATTTTGATGACAAAAGGATTTAAGGGTGGAATCTTCTATGGGATTTTGGCAACCACGGTCGTAGGAATGCTTGTCCAACTCGTGCCAGTCCCAACACAGTTCATCCAATTTGACTTTACTATGGGACCGACATTCGGCGCCGCGTTTAACGCTTTTGGAAATATCCAGAGTGAGTTACTTACATTTGAGATGCTACTCATTGTTTTGACTTTCTTGTTTGTGGATTTCTTTGATACTGCTGGAACGCTTGTGGGGGTTACTTCTCAAGCAGGCTTAATGAAAAATGGGAAGTTACCACGTGCAGGTAAAGCTTTGTTAGCAGATTCTATTGCTACGGTAACTGGAGCTATTTTTGGAACATCTACGACAACATCATATATTGAATCAACAGCAGGGGTTGCAGCAGGGGCACGTACTGGTCTTGCTTCTGTAGTTACAGGGCTTTTGTTCTTATTATCACTCTTATTTTTCCCATTACTTTCTGTCATTACCCCTTACGTAACAGCACCAGCGCTCATCATTGTCGGTGTTTTAATGGTGTCATCCCTTGGGAAAATTGAATGGAACCGTTTTGAAATTGCGGTACCAGCCTTTCTAACCATTGTTATGATGCCTTTAACAAGTAGCATTGCAACAGGAATTGCAATTGGCTTCTTGTTCTATCCGATTACAATGACTATAAAAGGACAGGGGCGAAACATTCACCCAATCATGTACGGGATGTTCGTTGTGTTCCTGTTATACTTTATCTTCTTAATCTAAGTAAAACCAAAAAGCACCACTCTTTACGTGAGGGAGGGTGCTTTTTTTGTGTGTGCCTATTGAATGAGATTGAAACGTATTTATATAGAAGAAACAACTCTGTCATAATGTGCATCGTCATTCCAACAAACCGGATTTTTTGAACATTCTCTTATAAAAACGGGCTGAGGTGAGATGGAGTATACACACCAATTTTATAGTTCTCTTTTCCTACTGTTAAAACATTATACATATGATTTGAAAACTGTTGACGAATTATGTCGACCGTGCTATTATAAACAAACTGACGCCAACAACATGTCAATGTCGAAAAAAGATGTTGACTTGTTGTTACTACGGTGTTATATTTAAGAAGTCGCTTTCAGAGCGATTGTTGCTCTTTGAAAACTGAACACAAACCTGCTAGTAAGACCAAATCCAATTGGATACGGTCGTCGTTGATTTTAAAGTAAGACAGTTAAGAGCTTGCTCTTTTTATGGAGAGTTTGATCTTGGCTCAGGACGAACGCTGGCGGCGTGCCTAATACATGCAAGTCGAGCGGACTTTAGGGAGCTTGCTCCCTAAAGTTAGCGGCGGACGGGTGAGTAACACGTGGGTAACCTGCCTGTAAGACTGGGATAACTCCGGGAAACCGGGGCTAATACCGGATGACCCTTCGGATCGCATGATCTGAAGGTAAAAGGTGGCTTCGGCTATCACTTACAGATGGACCCGCGGCGCATTAGCTAGTTGGTGAGGTAGTGGCTCACCAAGGCAACGATGCGTAGCCGACCTGAGAGGGTGATCGGCCACACTGGGACTGAGACACGGCCCAGACTCCTACGGGAGGCAGCAGTAGGGAATCTTCCGCAATGGACGAAAGTCTGACGGAGCAACGCCGCGTGAGTGAAGAAGGTTTTCGGATCGTAAAGCTCTGTTGTAAGGGAAGAACAAGTACCGTTCGAATAGGGCGGTACCTTGACGGTACCTTACCAGAAAGCCACGGCTAACTACGTGCCAGCAGCCGCGGTAATACGTAGGTGGCAAGCGTTGTCCGGAATTATTGGGCGTAAAGCGCGCGCAGGCGGTCCTTTAAGTCTGATGTGAAAGCCCACGGCTCAACCGTGGAGGGTCATTGGAAACTGGAGGACTTGAGTGCAGAAGAGGAGAGCGGAATTCCACGTGTAGCGGTGAAATGCGTAGATATGTGGAGGAACACCAGTGGCGAAGGCGGCTCTCTGGTCTGTAACTGACGCTGAGGCGCGAAAGCGTGGGGAGCGAACAGGATTAGATACCCTGGTAGTCCACGCCGTAAACGATGAGTGCTAAGTGTTAGAGGGTTTCCGCCCTTTAGTGCTGCAGCAAACGCATTAAGCACTCCGCCTGGGGAGTACGGCCGCAAGGCTGAAACTCAAAAGAATTGACGGGGGCCCGCACAAGCGGTGGAGCATGTGGTTTAATTCGAAGCAACGCGAAGAACCTTACCAGGTCTTGACATCCTCTGCTACCTCTAGAGATAGAGGGTTCCCCTTCGGGGGACGGAGTGACAGGTGGTGCATGGTTGTCGTCAGCTCGTGTCGTGAGATGTTGGGTTAAGTCCCGCAACGAGCGCAACCCTTGATCTTAGTTGCCAGCATTCAGTTGGGCACTCTAAGGTGACTGCCGGTGACAAACCGGAGGAAGGTGGGGATGACGTCAAATCATCATGCCCCTTATGACCTGGGCTACACACGTGCTACAATGGGTGGAACAAAGGGTCGCAAAGCCGCGAGGCTGAGCCAATCCCACAAATCCACTCTCAGTTCGGATTGTAGGCTGCAACTCGCCTACATGAAGCCGGAATCGCTAGTAATCGCGGATCAGCATGCCGCGGTGAATACGTTCCCGGGCCTTGTACACACCGCCCGTCACACCACGAGAGTTTGTAACACCCGAAGTCGGTGAGGTAACCTTTTGGGGCCAGCCGCCGAAGGTGGGACAGATGATTGGGGTGAAGTCGTAACAAGGTAGCCGTATCGGAAGGTGCGGCTGGATCACCTCCTTTCTAAGGAAAACTCGTCACCTAGGTGACGATACAAAACGACGCTAGCAGCAAACTTGTGTTCAGTTTTGAAGGGGCAATCCTTCAAAACATGTTCCTTGAAAACTAGATCATACGCAAACGACAATTCTTTTTGTAAAAAGAAAGAACACCGAGTCGTAGTTCAATCACCAAACAGTTGGTGTTGTCATATTCGCAGACAACGCAAAGCCAACTTATTTTTAAGAGAAGTTAGTAAGGGCGCACGGTGAATGCCTTGGTACTAGGAGCCGATGAAGGACGGGACGAACACCGATATGCTTCGGGGAGCTGTAAGTAAGCTTTGATCCGGAGATTTCCGAATGGGGAAACCCACTGCCCGTAATGGGGTAGTATTCTTACCTGAATACATAGGGTAAGAAAGGCAGACCCGGGGAACTGAAACATCTTAGTACCCGGAGGAAGAGAAAGCAAATGCGATTCCCTGAGTAGCGGCGAGCGAAACGGGAACAGCCCAAACCAAGAGGCTTGCCTCTTGGGGTTGTAGGACACTCTATACGGAGTTACAAAGGAACAGGGTAGACGAAGCGATCTGGAAAGGTCCGTCAAAGAAGGTAACAACCCTGTAGTTAAAATCCTGTTCCCTCCAGAGTGGATCCTGAGTACGGCGAGACACGAGAAATCTCGTCGGAATCCGGGAGGACCATCTCCCAAGGCTAAATACTCCCTAGTAACCGATAGTGAACCAGTACCGTGAGGGAAAGGTGAAAAGCACCCCTGGCGGGGAGTGAAAAAGATCCTGAAACCGTGTGCTTACAAGTAGTCAGAGCCCGTTAAAGGGTGATGGCGTGCCTTTTGTAGAATGAACCGGCGAGTTACGATTTCATGCAAGGTTAAGCTGATAAAGTGGAGCCGCAGCGAAAGCGAGTCTGAATAGGGCGAATGAGTATGAGGTCGTAGACCCGAAACCAGGTGATCTACCCATGTCCAGGGTGAAGGTAAGGTAACACTTACTGGAGGCCCGAACCCACGCACGTTGAAAAGTGCGGGGATGAGGTGTGGGTAGGGGTGAAATGCCAATCGAACCTGGAGATAGCTGGTTCTCTCCGAAATAGCTTTAGGGCTAGCCTCAAGTAAGAGAGTCTTGGAGGTAGAGCACTGTTTGGACTAGGGGCCCTCATCGGGTTACCGAATTCAGACAAACTCCGAATGCCAATGACTTGTTTCTTTGGAGTCAGACTGCGAGTGATAAGATCCGTAGTCAAGAGGGAAACAGCCCAGACCGCCAGCTAAGGTCCCAAAGTATACGTTAAGTGGAAAAGGATGTGGAGTTGCTTAGACAACCAGGATGTTGGCTTAGAAGCAGCCACCATTGAAAGAGTGCGTAATAGCTCACTGGTCGAGTGACTCTGCGCCGAAAATGTATCGGGGCTAAACGTATCACCGAAGCTGCGGATTCCGTAAGGAATGGTAGGAGAGCGTTCTAAGGGCAGAGAAGCAAGATCGTAAGGACTTGTGGAGCGCTTAGAAGTGAGAATGCCGGTATGAGTAGCGAAAGAAGGGTGAGAATCCCTTCCACCGAATGCCTAAGGTTTCCTGAGGAAGGCTCGTCCGCTCAGGGTAAGTCGGGACCTAAGCCGAGGCCGAAAGGCGTAGGCGATGGACAACAGGTTGAAATTCCTGTACCACCTCACTTCCGTTTGAGCAATGGGGGGACGCAGGAGGATAGGGTAAGCGCGCTATTGGATGCGCGTCCAAATCGTAAGGCTGAAGGGTAGGCAAATCCGCCCTTCACGAAGGCTGAGCGATGATGGCGAGGGAAATAAAGTACCGAAGTTCCTGATTTCACACTGCCAAGAAAAGCCTCTAGCGAGGAAGCAGGTGCCCGTACCGCAAACCGACACAGGTAGGCGAGGAGAGAATCCTAAGGTGATCGAGAGAACTCTCGTTAAGGAACTCGGCAAAATGACCCCGTAACTTCGGGAGAAGGGGTGCTCTTCTGGGTGAATAGCCCGGAGGAGCCGCAGTGAATAGGCCCAGGCGACTGTTTAGCAAAAACACAGGTCTCTGCGAAGCCGTAAGGCGAAGTATAGGGGCTGACGCCTGCCCGGTGCTGGAAGGTTAAGAGGAGAGGTTAGCTTACGCGAAGCTTTGAATCGAAGCCCCAGTAAACGGCGGCCGTAACTATAACGGTCCTAAGGTAGCGAAATTCCTTGTCGGGTAAGTTCCGACCCGCACGAAAGGCGCAACGATCTGGGCACTGTCTCAACGAGAGACTCGGTGAAATTATAGTACCTGTGAAGATGCAGGTTACCCGCGACAGGACGGAAAGACCCCGTGGAGCTTTACTGTAGCCTGATATTGAATTTTGGTACAGCTTGTACAGGATAGGTAGGAGCCTATGAAACGTGAGCGCTAGCTTACGTGGAGGCGTCGGTGGGATACTACCCTGGCTGTATTGAACTTCTAACCCACGCCCCTTATCGGGGCGGGAGACAGTGTCAGGTGGGCAGTTTGACTGGGGCGGTCGCCTCCTAAAGAGTAACGGAGGCGCCCAAAGGTTCCCTCAGAATGGTTGGAAATCATTCGTAGAGTGTAAAGGCACAAGGGAGCTTGACTGCGAGACCTACAAGTCGAGCAGGGTCGAAAGACGGGCTTAGTGATCCGGTGGTTCCGCATGGAAGGGCCATCGCTCAACGGATAAAAGCTACCCCGGGGATAACAGGCTTATCTCCCCCAAGAGTCCACATCGACGGGGAGGTTTGGCACCTCGATGTCGGCTCATCGCATCCTGGGGCTGTAGTCGGTCCCAAGGGTTGGGCTGTTCGCCCATTAAAGCGGTACGCGAGCTGGGTTCAGAACGTCGTGAGACAGTTCGGTCCCTATCCGTCGTGGGCGTAGGAAATTTGAGAGGAGCTGTCCTTAGTACGAGAGGACCGGGATGGACGCACCGCTGGTGTACCAGTTGTCTTGCCAAAGGCATCGCTGGGTAGCTACGTGCGGACGGGATAAGTGCTGAAAGCATCTAAGCATGAAGCCCCCCTCAAGATGAGATTTCCCATTGCCTAGCAAGTAAGATCCCTGGAAGATGACCAGGTAGATAGGTCTGAGGTGGAAGCACGGTGACGTGTGGAGCTGACAGATACTAATCGATCGAGGACTTCTCTAACGATTTAAACTCGGTAGTCGCAAACCGTATGATCTAGTTTTGAAGGAATAGAACCTTCAGTATGTCTAAACATATTGAAGAAAGTACCTTCACCACCTTGTAATATACAGGGCGAGGGTTTCGAGAAGCAAGCAGACGCAGAGATGCGCCGCTTATCGGAAGCCGCAGCAATTTGGTGATGATGGCGAAGAGGCTACACCCGTACCCATCCCGAACACGGAAGTTAAGCTCTTCAGCGCCGATGGTAATTGGGGGCTGTCCCTCTGTGAGAGTAGGACATCGCCAAGCGAACGCGAAGAAAAAGGTGAGTTCCCCGCAGACTGTGATTTGTTTAGAACGCGGGGGACAGCCAACTCGGCGGAAGGCATGTTAAGAACGCGCCGTCCATGGCGCAACACATGCACACCAACGTCCTGTTGGCGTGAGAGTAGGACATCGCCAAGTAGTTAGAGAACCTGTAAAGGGTTCTTTTTTTTATTGAGAAAAACGTCTTTAGTGAACTACACTTTCTGAGAACCGAGAAGCAAGGAATTCGAGGAAGCAAGGGAGTGAACACCGGAGCGTACAGCGTACGTGAGGATGTGAACGAGTGAAGTCTGACGAAGAAGTCCGCAGCTTATCGGCTCTCAGACGGAAGTCAAGCTCTTCAGCGCCAATCAAAACATGATGGCTATATTTGGAGAAGGTGATCCAAAGGGTTGGTGTTTGTCGTATGCTTTACGCAAGGGTCAAGAGAGTCAACTTATGCTAAACTAGATGTACTAAGGCTAGTTTAGAGGAGACTGGGATGACGGATATAGAATTGTATCAACTTGTTGTTCAAAGAGATCAAGATGCGTTAGAACGTCTATATACACAGTATGAGAAACTACTGTTTTCACTGGCATTCCGGGTTTGCCAGGACCGCTCCTTAGCTGAGGAGGCGGTTCAAGAAGTGTTTATGAAGTTATGGACGAAGCCTGGACTGTACGATCCGACGAAGGGGAAGTTTTCTTCTTGGTTATTGACTGTGCAACGCCATACGGCTATTGATTTAATCCGCAAGCGTTCTGATAAAGAATTTACGTTAGACGCTCGTGATGACGCGCAAGATCCAGAGCCATCTGCAGAGCAATTGGCAGAGTGGAAAGAGCGAAAGGAAGAAATTCAACAAGCGGTGAGTGCTTTGTCACAAGAACAACAAGAGGTTATTGAATTGTTTTATTTCAAGGGATTTACCCAAAGAGAAATTAGTGAGCGGATGGGATTACCTTTAGGAACGGTAAAGGGACGGTTGCGATTAGCACTAAACCATTTACAACAAGGGATGCAAGCTTATCGAGAAAGGGGGACAGAGGTATGAGTGAAGCATGTAATCAATTGATCGATTATTTTAATGATCAACTAGAGCCAATAGAGAAAAAGGCCTTTGAAGATCATTTGAAGTCGTGTGAAGCTTGTCAGGAAGAGTTGAATGAATGGAAACTTATTACAGAAGACCTTCCTTACTCTGTCGACCCTGTGGAGCCAAACGCGGGCATGAAGGAACGAATTTTAGGAAATGTATTAGCTGCTGAGGAGCATACGGGTGTTGTAGTAGAGGAAGAGCATCATGTAAGTGAGCCAGTGCCAATGACAAAGGCTAATCCTAAGAAGAAAAGCTGGGTTATGCCAACGATGGCTGCAGCATTACTCTTCTCGTTAATTGGGAATGCAGTTTTGTTATCTTCTGTTACAGATGAAGGAGAGCAGAACCCAGGAGAAGTGGCTTTTGTAGATGCTGCTACAACATTTATGGCAACGGATTTAACACCATCTCAAACGTTTCAAGGAGTTGCATCTGCTGCTATGGTAGAGCAGAATGAAGCGATGACGCTACTTATTCAAGCGGAAAACCTCGAGCCACTTCAAGGAAGTGAAGCCTACCAAGTTTGGCTTATTGATAAAGACGGTAATCCTGTTCGAGCGGGTACCTTTATACCGAATGAGCGTGGAATTGGCGCGGTACAGGAACAAGTCGTACTAGAAGGAAGAGAATATGTCACGTTAGCCATTACGTTGGAGCCAGAGCCAGATAATGTAGCACCAGAGGGAGTTGTTGTCCTTAGTGCTAACTTTTAGGAAAGTCCGTGACAACGGGCTTTCTTTTCATGTTAGAACTCAAATAAATCTTACGACAATTTGAAGTTGTTATTCTAATATTCAGTTCATCAATCTAAAAAACCGCTCCTGTCTATATAAGGCAGGAGCGATTTTCACTAATGTTTACATATTTTTTGTGTTTAACACTCTCATAGCATTTAAAACGGCTAGTACGGTTACCCCCACATCTGAAATAACTGCTTCCCACATGGTTGCATATCCGAGTGCACCAAGTAATAAGAAAGTGAATTTCACTGCTAAAGCAAAAACGATATTTTGCCAAACGATACGGCGTGTGCGTTTGGCGATCTTAAACGCAGAAGCAATTTTTGAAGGTTCGTCTGTCATGATGACGATGTCGGCTGCTTCAATTGCTGCATCTGAACCTAATCCGCCCATCGCCATTCCAACATCGGCTCTAGCAAGTACAGGTGTATCGTTAATCCCATCGCCAACAAAGACGATTTTTTCTTTCGGCCCCTTTAGAGCGTCTAATTTCTCTATTTCCTCTACTTTATGCTGTGGCAAAAGTTCAGCATGTACGGCATCAAGACCGAGTTGACGTCCGATTTTTTCTCCAACCGCTTTCGCGTCCCCTGTGAGCATCACTGTTTTCTTAATACCTAGCTCTTTTAATAATTGGATCGCTTTAACTGAGTCATCTTTTATCTCATCGGAAATCACTATATAGCCAGCGAATTCTTTATCGATGGCAACATAAACAATTGTGCCCGTTTCTTGTGGCGCATCATAAGAGATGTTTTCTTTTTTCATTAGCTTTGCATTTCCTGCTAAAATTTCTTTTCCGTATGAGGTTACTTGGATACCGTGACCGGAAATTTCATTATAGTTTTGTATATCATCCGCACTAATCTCTTTTCCATATGCTCGTCGTATGGAAAGACCAATAGGGTGATTGGAATGGACTTCGGCAAAGGCTGCATATTCTAATAGTTCATCCTCGGACAAAGACGTGGCTGGATAAATTCCTGTTACTTCAAAAATCCCTTTGGTCAGTGTACCTGTCTTATCAAACACAACATACTTCACATCGTTTAGTGCTTCTAAATAGTTACTTCCTTTAACAAGTACGCCCATTTTTGAGGATGCACCAATCCCTCCGAAGAAGCCAAGAGGAATAGACACGACAAGTGCACATGGACAAGAAATGACAAGGAAAACTAATGCTCGATAAATCCATTCAGAGAATGTTGCCCCTTCCAAGATCAAAGGTGGTATAAAGGCAAGGGCGGCAGCGATAATGACAACAAATGGTGTATAGTATCGTGCGAACTTCGAAATGAAGTTTTCGGTTTTCGCTTTCCGACTACTTGCATTTTGCACTAACTCCAAAATTTTCGCTACTGTGGAGTCACCATAGGTCTTTGTTACTTCAATGGTTAAAACTCCATTTGTGTTAATGAAGCCACCCAGTGCATCATCACCGGGTTCCACTTCACGAGGGACAGATTCTCCTGTTAAAGCGGAAGTGTCCACCATAGAATACCCTTCGACTATTTTTCCGTCTAAAGGCACTTTCTCACCTGGTCTTACGACGATGTGATCCCCAATGTTGATCTCTTCCGGTGACACGCGCTTGGTTTCGCTTCCTATTTTTAAGTTAGCGTAATCTGGACGGATATCCATCAAGTCAGCTATGGACTTTCGAGAACGATTGACCGCCAGACTTTGGAAGAATTCTCCCACCTGGAAAAACAACATGACGGCTACACCTTCAGCGTACTGTTGAATCGAAAAGGCGCCAATGGTAGCAATGGACATTAAAAAGTTTTCGTCAAACACTTGCCCCCGGATGATGTTTTTAACTGCCCTTAGGACAATGTCTCCCCCTACGATGAGATAAGAGAGAAGGAAGAGGATGAACTCTATAGTTCCAGTTAAAGGAGCAAACATAGCTGTACCTGCTAAAATAGCACCAATTCCAAGGCGGATGAGTAAGCGTTTCGTATTGGAATTTCCGTGGTCATCCCCTTGACCTTGCTTTTTTTTATCTAAGTCTGAGACAACTTCTACGTCTGGTTCTAAGCGTTTTACAATTTTTTTCGTTGCTGTTTCGATTCGATCCCACTGCGTTGAATCAGATGTTTCAACGATCAATTTTTTAGAAACAAAATCAACTGTTGAGGAGCTGACCTTTTCAAGACGTCCCACTTCTTTTTCGATTTTCGCAGCGCAATTGGCACAATCCAAGCCTTGGAGGTACCAATTTTTTGTAATTTTATTTGGTGTGGACGTCTCTTTGTTTTGAATTTGAATATGTGGTTCGATCTTTTTAACTCGTTGCTTCACGTCTGACAAGATAGCATCTTGATTTTCGGCGTCTGTTTGTAAGGAAAGTGTTTTTGTTGCAAAGTTCACTGAGCAATCATCAACGCCTTTAATCTTCTTGACTCCATCTTCAATTTTCATAGCGCAGTGAGCGCAATCCAAGCCTTCTAGTATGAAGTCCTTACTTAGCTTATTCATCTTTATTTGGGGTTCTCCCATAAGTTTTACGCCTCTCTTTCTAAAGTTCCTTCGGCATCATTCAAATCATCGTTTGATTAGATTATATTCAATTATATGTTTGAATGTCAACATCTCTGAATGAAATACAAAATTATTTTGTGTTTTTTTAGAAAGAGTGATCCAAACGTAATCTTACTTCCGTTAGCTAAGTGAAAAAGGAAAAAACACAGAGGAGTGTATGGCAAATGAAATTTTCTGCAAAAACGAAAAAGTGGTTAGCGGTTCCGCTTTCTTTAGCTTTACTAATACCCACAGCAGGCAGCATGGTAAGTGCGGCACAAGATGGAGAAATGCCTTCAGTAACAACACCAGCTGTTGAACTTCGGACAACGCTTGATCGGTATTTGGGTGAACACGCATACTTAGCAATAGAAACTATGAGGAAGGGTGCTGAAGGTGCTGCGGACTTCGAACAGGCTGCAGCTGCACTATCAGCAAACACGACAGATCTCGCTGGGGCAATTGCTTCGGTCTACGGGGAAGAAGCAGGCACTCAGTTTGAAGAGATGTGGTCACGACATATCGGTTTCTTCGTTGATTACGTAACGGCAACGGCTGAAGAAGATCAAGTAGCTAAAGAAGAAGCATTAGCAAACTTAGATAATTACAGAGAGGAATTCTCTAACTTTCTTGCATCAGCCACAGGTGAACGCTTAGAGGCAGGGGCGCTTGCTGAGGGATTACAAATGCATGTTAACCAGCTAATAGGTGCTTTTGATGCATTTGCTGCAGAAGACTTTGATAAGGCGTATGAATATGGTCGTAAAGCAATAAGCCATATATACGGTGTCAGTGACGGGCTATCCAATGCGATTGTTGATCAGTTCCCAGATAAATTCGAAAACACAACTGCAGATACACCTGCTGCAGACTTGCGTTCTAATTTGAACTATCTATTAACCGAGCATGCGGGTCTTGCGGTGACAGCCATGCAAAACGGTATTGACGGGTCAGCAGACTTTGAAGCGTCTGCAAATGCACTAGCAGCTAACACGACTGACTTGTCTGCAGCGATTGCTTCTGTTTACGGGGAAGAAGCGGGGACACAGTTTGAAGAAATGTGGGCGGCTCACATTGGGAACTTTGTAGAATATGTAACGGCTACAGGTGCTGAAGATGAAGAAGCAAAAACAGCAGCTATCGAAGCACTAAACAACTACCGTGCTGAATTCTCAGCGTTCATCGAAACAGCAACAGAAGGTCGCGTTGTGGCAGAGGGATTATCAGAAGGATTGCAAATGCATGTAGACAAACTCATTACAGCTTTTGATTCTTATGTAGTTGAGGACTATGCAACTGCCTATGAAAACGTTCGTACAGCTTATGCTCATATGCTCAACCCAGCTAAAGGACTTTCAGCAGCATTTGTTGATCAGTTCCCTGAAAACTTTGTAGCTACAAAAATGCCTACTGAAATGCCGAAAACTGGTTTAGGTGGTACAGCTCAAGATGAATCTTTTGCATGGGTGTGGGTAAGTCTTGCTGCTCTATTGGCAGCAGCGGGCGTGTTTGCCATGAAACGTGTAACTGGAGGAAAAAATGAGTAATACGACTGTGTAGAGAGGGGCTGAAAAGATGTGAAAACGTCGCTTATGTTAGTCGTACTAGGGATTCTTCTAGTGGGCTGTGCAGGAGGAGGATCTTCTACAAGTAAAACAGGCGGGGAGCAGTCTCAAGTCCCCGCTTCATTCGAACAGGGGAAAGAGAGGCAGTCAGAGACGGAGAAACTTGAAGTGGAAGCGGCGTCTACCTCTTTTGAAGATGCTTTTCGTACAG
Source organism: Bacillus fonticola (assembly GCF_012955605.1). GTDB lineage: Bacteria > Bacillota > Bacilli > Bacillales > JC228 > Bacillus_CG > Bacillus_CG fonticola. Next base: position 583,915 of record NZ_CP052135.1, read on the forward strand.
AGCAACCCACTATTGTCCCTGTTATACTAGAGATTCCAGCCATTGATGTATCGACTAACGTTGAAAAAACGGGTGTATTGCCTGATGGAAGAATGGGTGTGCCAAAAGATACGGATAATGTGGCTTGGTTTGCACCTGGGTCGATGCCAGGAGAACGGGGAAATGCCGTGATGGCTGGTCACGTCGACGATTTAGTTAGTCCCGCTGTCTTCTATGATTTGAAGAAGTTGAAGGTGGGGGATCAAGTCTTTGTAACGGGTGATGACGGGGAGAAGCTCACATTTGAAGTGACAAGGAAGGAAACGTATCCTCGACTAGATGCACCGTTAGATGATATTTTTGGATCATCCTATGCCAAGAAGCTGAATCTGATCACGTGTGTCGGCAAATATGATCCGAAAACGACTGAGCGTGCTGATCGACTTGTTGTCTTTACAGAGCTAGTAGAGTCGTAACAAAATACCTCCACCTTCTCAAACGAGGGTGGAGGTATTTATTATTTATAACCGCTAGTAACAAGGTCTAGCTTTCCGGTATCAGGATCGATGATTAAGCCATGCACGGGTACATCATTCGGCAGGAGTGGGTGGTTTTCGACCATGCTGACACTATGGCGTACGTTCTCTTCGACAGAATCAAATCCTTGCAACCATTTTTTTGGTTCGAATCCTGAGTATTGAAGAGTTTTTAATGTCTCTTCTGTAATGCCACGTTCTTTCATTTTTTCAATGATACTCTCCGGCTGTAGTGCTGACATTCCACAATCGTGATGCCCTATGACGAGAATTTCATCTGCTTGTAGCTCATACACAGCTACCAGTAGACTTCTCATTATACTGCCAAAAGGGTGGTTAATCATGGCGCCGGCATTCCGAACGATCTTAATGTCTCCGTTGCGCATGTTCATTGCCTTTGTTACTAGCTCAACGAGTCGTGTATCCATACAAGTTAATACGACTAAGCGCTTATCGGGAAACTTTGTTGTCGTGTACGCTTCATATTGTTTTTCTTTGACAAACTGTTCATTGTACGCTAAAACATCATGTAGAAGAGTCATCTATCATAGTCCTTTCTTGAGGAGGTTAATTTTATTGTAGCGGAACTGACTAGATTGTCCTAGCGAAAACTTCGCACTGGTGAGAATTTCCCCTTTGTCATCCTGGTACGTTCTAGTACAATGGGGAGGCAAAGGAGCAAAGTGCAAGGTTTTTTCATTTATTTCACGTCTCGAGTGAGAAACGACTACTTTTGTGAATACTAAAAAGACGTGTTGCCTGCGCTTTTCAATGCATAAAGGAGGTCTTCTTTTGTTAGAGAATGGACTTGTCATGATGATCATCATTCTTCTCATTAATATCGTATACGTATCTTTCTTCACGATCCGCATGATTTTGACCTTAAAAGGACAACGGTATCTTGCTGCTTTTTTGAGTACATTTGAGGTGGTCATTTATGTTGTCGGACTGGGGTTAGTTTTAGATAATTTAAATGAAATTCAAAATCTTATCGCGTATGCGCTAGGCTATGCGATGGGTGTGCTAGTGGGGATGAAGTTAGAAGAAAAGCTAGCACTTGGCTATATCGCAGTGAACGTGATAACAACTGATGAAACAGAATTGCCTGCAACCTTACGTGATCAAGGATATGGGGTAACGAGCTGGGCTGCACATGGTCGTGAACGAGATCGGATTGCGATGCAAATTTTAACACCACGTAAATACGAACTGAAGCTATATGAGATGATTAAGAGCACGGACCCAAAGGCGTTTATTATTAGCTATGAACCGAAGCAAATTCATGGCGGTTTCTGGGTGAAACAAGTCCGAAGAAGTAAGCTGGAGGAACTATGAGTAAACAAAAGAAAGTATGGTTTTCAGTTGAAGAAGGAGAGAACATTGCGTCTTGTTTGGAGCGGATGGATCGGGAAGGGTATCGACCTATTCGCCGCATGGAAAAGCCTCTTTTCAAAGAAGAAAAAGGCGAAAAGGTACCTGTTTCCAGTGAAATACGCTTTCAAGGGGAGTTAAAGACGAACAATTAAAACTTTTACAAGTGAAAATGTTCGCTAAATGACCTTGACAGTCGCGGGATGCCTTGGTACGATTAAGAATGAAAGGCTAGGGCTCAACTTCATACACCTCATATAACGATGGGAATATGGCCCATAAGTCTCTACCCGGTTACCGTAAATAACCGGACTATGAGGGAAAGCGGTCGACACACTTACTACGTGCGCGAAGGAGCCTTTTTTCGGTGCCTTTGTACGATGCCGTAGTGACAAGTAGCGGATTGTAAACGCCTCTGTGTACCCTCTTTCTCTCTATTGGAGAGAAGGGGTCTACACAGAGGCTTTTTGTATTCATAAATGAAACCACTTGAATCAATAGTGGGTACAACAATAGAGGAGGGGACGAACATGACAGCACACGTGGCAAAAGTAGCCGTCATCATGGGAAGTGTCTCAGATTGGGACACGATGCAACATACATGTAAAACACTAGACGAGTTACATATTCCTTATGAGAAGCAAGTGGTATCGGCGCATAGGACGCCAGACTTGCTGTTCTCATTCGCTGAAGGCGCTGAGGAAGCAGGGTACTCATGCATTATTGCTGGTGCAGGGGGAGCTGCTCATTTGCCAGGTATGGTAGCTGCAAAAACGACGGTTCCGGTGATTGGTGTACCGATCCAATCTCGTGCCCTCCAAGGCTTGGATTCACTTCTTTCTATCGTTCAAATGCCAGGAGGAGTTCCGGTTGCCACTGTTGCGATCGGGAAAGCGGGAGCTGTCAATGCAGGCTTGCTTGCTGCCCAGCTAATCGGTGTAACAGATCCGCACGTTCGTCAGCGTGTGATTGATATAAGAAAGGCAACGGAAGCCAACGTATTGGAGACGCGCTATGAACTCTCGTAATCTACCTAACACACTCGGCATCATTGGTGGCGGACAACTCGGTAAAATGATGGCACAGGCGGCAAGTCAACTTGGGATGAAAACAGTCGTTCTCGATCCGAACAAAAATGCACCAGCCGCTCACATATGTACAGAGTTTATTGAAGCAGCGTTTGACGACGAGGTGGCATTACAGCGGTTTGCGTCATCGTGTGATCGAATTACTTATGAGCTTGAGCACTTACCTGTTCCTGCCTTGGAGGAAGCTTTGCCACGGACTGTTTTTCCTCAAGGGACGAAGGCTTTACTTACGACGCAGGATCGTTTGCTTGAAAAACAATTATTCGCTTCGCTCGGCCTGCCTACAGTACGATTTGCTGCCATCGAAAATGAGCAGGTACTCTATGATACAGTCGACAAGTTCCCACTTCCGGCTGTTTTAAAGACACGAACGGGGGGATATGACGGGAAGGGGCAAGTACGGATTACATCAAAGCAAGATGTAGTCGCTGCAGCTACTTTGTTGGCGCATGGACCTTGTTTGCTAGAAGAGTTCGTTGCGTTCGAGCGTGAGGTGTCGTGTGTTGTGGCGAGAAATGAATTCGGGGAAAAGCAAGTGTATCCACTTTTTGAGAACGAGCACGCCCATCACATTTTGCACAAAACGACTTTTCCAGCTTCCACGACTTCAAAGGTAGAAGAAACGCTCACTACATCGGCACTCGAGCTTGTAGATGCGCTCAATTTTATCGGTGTATTAGCGATGGAGGCTTTCGTACAGGAAGATGGCACAGTGCTCTTAAATGAATTGGCACCGCGTCCGCATAATTCCGGGCATGTCACGATGGAAATGTGCAATGTATCTCAGTTTGAACAACATGTACGTGCTTGTATGGGCTGGCCACTGCGAGAGATCACCGTCTACCAACCAGGTGTCATGGTAAACCTATTAGGGGAACATATGGAAGGCTATAAACAGCACGCAAGACAACTGCCAGATCATGCGCTGCATTTGTACGGTAAAGAGGATGTGAGACAGGGAAGAAAAATGGGGCATGTGACCTTTTCTTTACAAGAGTTTATCACCATCCCATCTAGCATGTACGAGGAAATCTGGCACGTAAAAGAGGAGGCCATACAATGATAGAACGCTATACACGTGAGGAAATGGGTCGGATTTGGACAGATGAAAATCGTTACCAAGCTTGGTTAGAGGTTGAAATTTTGGCTTGCGAAGCTTGGTCTGAGCTCGGGACTATTCCGAAAGAGGATGTCAAACAAATTCGCGAGCGGGCTTCATTTCAAATCGACCGCATTCTTGAGATAGAAGAAGAAACGCGACACGATGTGGTGGCGTTTACTAGAGCCGTATCAGAGTCACTAGGAGAAGAGAAAAAGTGGGTGCATTACGGTCTCACTTCAACAGACGTTGTGGACACCGCGCTCTCTTATTTATTAAAACAGGCCAATGACCTGATTGAACGCGATGTGCGCAATTTTATCGAGATTTTGAAGGAAAAAGCGATTGAGCACAAATATACGATCATGATGGGGCGTACACACGGTGTGCACGCGGAGCCAACAACATTTGGTCTGAAGCTCGCGCTTTGGTACGAAGAGATGAAGCGGAACTTGCATCGTCTTGAAGAAGCGCGTAAGACGATTGAAGTCGGGAAGTTGTCTGGTGCGGTGGGAACGTACGCTAACATTGATCCATTTGTTGAGCAGTATGTGTGTGAACAACTCGGACTTACAGCCGCTCCGATCTCCACGCAAACGCTACAGAGAGATCGCCACGCGCAGTACGTAGCTACACTTGCATTGATTGCGACATCTATCGAAAAGATGGCAGTCGAAATTCGTGGACTCCAAAAGAGTGAAACGAGAGAGGTGGAGGAATTCTTTGCAGCAGGACAAAAGGGGTCCTCAGCAATGCCACATAAACGCAATCCAATCGGCTCTGAGAATATGACAGGCATGGCGCGCTTGCTTCGTGGCTACATGACGACAGCTTATGAAAACGTAGCGCTTTGGCATGAGCGGGATATCTCCCACTCTTCTGCTGAGCGGGTTATCCTGCCTGACGCAACGATTACGCTGAACTACATGCTGAATCGTTTCGGTCGCATCGTTCGTGATTTGACAGTGTACCCAGAGAACATGAAGCGCAACATGAGCCGCACCTTTGGCCTCATTTTCTCACAACGCGTACTGCTCACATTAATTGACAAAGGACTGTCACGTGAAGAAGCGTATGACACGGTACAACCGAATGCGATGCGCGCGTGGGAAGAGCAAGTCGGGTTCCGCACTTTGCTTGAACAAGATCCAACTGTACAAGCAAACTTGTCTAAAGAAGACTTGGATGCGTGCTTTGACGATACGATTCACTTGAAAAACGTCGAAACGATTTTTGATCGTTTAGGACTACACGGGTAAAGGGAAGGGCATTTTTTCCTTTGCCCTTTCTTTGCACCTTTTTTGCTGAAAATCGACTACTTTTTCTGAATTAAGGAGGAAAATGACATGACTACTGCGTCCGCAGGAGAACTTTTGTACGAAGGAAAAGCGAAAAAACTTTACGCTACAGAGGATGGGGATCGTCTCCTCGTTCGCTACAAGGACGAGGCAACAGCGTATAACGGGGAGAAGCATGCGATGATCCCTGGCAAAAGCCGCTTGAATCACGAGATTTCAAGCTTACTATTTTCCGTGCTTGAAGCAAAGGGAGTCTCCACTCACTTCATCGAGCGTTTGTCTGACAAAGAGCAGCTCGTGCGGAAAGTAACCATTATTCCTCTTGAGGTGGTCGTTCGCAACGTCACAGCAGGTAGTTTTGCGAAACGGTTTGGGCAAGAAGAAGGGATTGTGCTGCCGTTTTCCGTCGTCGATTTTCACGTAAAAGACGATGCGCTCGGTGATCCACTCGCGACAGACGATCAGCTGCTTGTCCTTCAGTATGCTGGCAAAGGTGAACTAGAGACATTAAAGCAACGAGCGCTTGAAGTGAATGATATTTTGAAAGAATACTTTGCCGACAAAGGCATTACGTTAATAGATTTCAAGTTAGAGTTTGGCTACACAGAGGCTGGCGAACTCATCGTTGCTGACGAGATCTCTCCAGATACGTGTCGCCTTTGGGATCAAAAAACGAACGAAAAGCTAGACAAAGATGTGTTCCGCAGAGATTTAGGGTCGTTACCCGAGACATACGAAAAACTATACAAGCGATTAACGGAGGGGAAGTAAATGAAAACTGTACACGTCACAATCCACGTCAAACAAGCTGTGTTAGATCCGCAAGGGAAAGCGGTCGAAGGAGGACTCCGTGCACTAGGCTTTACAGGTGTAGAAAACGTACGGGTAGGAAAATCGATCACATTACAGCTTAACGGATCAGATGAAGAAATTCGCACACAAGTAGAAGCGATGTGTCATCAGTTACTTGCCAACCCGGTGACAGAAATGTACACGATCGAAATAGAAAAGGAGCGTGTCGAGGCATGAAGGTAGCCGTTATTCAGTTTCCAGGCTCCAACTGCGACATGGATGTTGTGGAAGCCGTTCGCGGTCCACTTGGTGAAGAGGCTGAGCTCGTCGATTATCGAGAAACGACTCTTGATGGTTTCGACGCGATCGTACTGCCTGGTGGTTTTTCGTATGGAGACGCGCTTCGCTGTGGCGCAATTGCTCGGTTTTCTCCTATTATCGCTGCGATGAAAGAGCATGCCGAAATGGGAACGCCTATTTTAGGAATCTGCAACGGTTTTCAAATTTTACTAGAAGCCGGATTACTAGAAGGGGCGCTCATTCGGAACGAGGGCTTAGCATTTCGGTGTGAGACGGTACCTGTTCGAGTGGAAAGAACGCATCCTATTTTTGCGGATGTTCCAGCAAGTACCGTGCTGCAGTTACCAATTGCACATGGTGAAGGCAACTATCAGTGTGATGAAGAAACGTTTGGACGTTTGCAAGCGAACGGTCAAATATTGTTCACATACGCAGGTGACAATCCAAACGGAAGCATTGCCAATATCGCTGGGATTACAAACGAGCGCGGCAATGTGTGTGGGATGATGCCGCATCCAGAGCGTGCGGTGGAAGAGATTCTAGGTGGCACAGACGGTCTATCACTATTCAACTCTTTACTACACAACTGGAGGGAACAACATGTTGGTGCGTAATGAACCAAGTCCGGGTGAGATTCGTGAACGTGCATTATACGCAGAGATGGGACTAAAACACGAAGAATACGAGCGCATTGTAGCGAGTCTTGGAAGAGAACCGAACTTTACGGAAACGGGCATCTTTTCCGTGATGTGGTCGGAGCATTGTAGCTACAAACATTCCAAGCCTTACTTGAAACAGTTTCCTACTTCCGGAGAGCGTGTACTGCAAGGACCTGGCGAAGGAGCGGGGGTTGTCGACATAGGGGACGGATATGCGGTCGTGTTCAAAATGGAAAGCCACAATCACCCTTCCGCAGTTGAACCGGTTCAAGGGGCCGCGACAGGTGTGGGCGGAATTTTGCGTGACGTGTTTTCGATGGGAGCTCGTCCTGTGGCGTTATTAAATGCACTACGCTTTGGTAACCTGACGTCTCCACGTGTTCCGTTCCTTGTGAAAGGTGTCGTTGAGGGGATTAGCGGTTACGGAAACTGTGTAGGCGTGCCGACAGTTGGAGGCGACGTACAGTTTGACGATTCATATGAAGGCAATCCGCTCGTGAACGCCATGTGTGTCGGTTTGATCAAGCATGAAGATTTGCAAAAAGGGGTGGCAAGCGGTGCAGGGAACGTGGTCATCTATGCTGGGGCAAAAACCGGCAAAGACGGTATCCACGGTGCGACGTTTGCTTCTACTGAATTGACAGATGAGAGTGCTGAGGATCGTCCAGCTGTTCAAGTAGGGGACCCGTTCTCTGAGAAACAGTTAATGGAAGCTTGCTTAGAAGCGATCTACCTTGATGGTCTAGTAGGGATTCAAGATATGGGAGCTGCTGGTTTAACGAGTTCTAGTTCAGAAATGGCGTCTAAAGCGGGAATGGGACTGCGTTTAGACTTAGACCAAATCCCAGTTCGGGAAGAGGACACGACTCCTTATGAAATGATGTTGTCTGAATCGCAAGAGCGTATGCTACTCGTTGTTGAAAAAGGCAAAGAGGCAGCGTTTCTAGACGTGTTTGCTCGCTACGGTTTAGAGGCAGTCGTTTGCGGAGAGGTCATCGAGGAACAAGTATTGGAGTTGTCCCATCGAGGAGAAATTGTGGCCAGTTTGCCGGTGGATGCACTCGTTGAGGATGCGCCGGTTTACTACGTTCCTGCGGTAGCGCCAGAAAAGGTAGCCGAACCCGCTTGGCACCCTGGAGACGTCTCTATCGAAGAAACCCTTAAAGGACTTCTGCAGCAACCGACGATCGCCAGCAAAGAGTGGATTTATCGCCAATACGATCACCAAGTACAATCAAATACGGTGACGCCACCAGGGTCAGATAGTTCAGTCGTGCGTGTCCGTGGTACGAACAAAGGGCTCAGCTTTACGACAGATTGTAATGCGCGTTATATGAAGCTCGATCCGTATGAAGGTGGAAAGTACGTCGTAGCAGAAGCGGCACGGAATTTGACGGCTTCAGGTGCTTTGCCGCTGGCGCTGACAGACTGTTTGAACTACGGCAACCCAGAAAAAGGAGAAATAGCGTGGCAACTGCAGGAATCTGTGCGAGGAATGGCAGAAGCGTGTCTTGCCTTGGAAACCCCTGTTGTGAGCGGGAACGTGTCACTTTATAACGAAACAAAATCGAAAGCCATTGCGCCAACGCCAATGGTCGGCATGGTCGGATTACTGGAGCTAGATGGGCAACCAATAACCCAGTACGCAGTAGCTAGCGATGAGCGCCTCTATTTGGTCGGTGCACAAGCGGGTTCGTTTGCAGGAAGTGAGCTGCAATACAAGCAGGAAGGACGCGTATTCGGTGAGTTACCTCCTTTGTCACTTGATGTGGAAGTAGCGCGCCAACAAGCTGTTCGCAAAGCAATTAAAGAAGGACTCCTCTCTAGCTGCCATGACGTAGCAGAGGGTGGCGTGGCGGTGGCTGTAGCTGAAATGTTGTTCCGTGAGCCAGGCATAGGAGCCACGCTGTACTTACAAACAACTGATGCCATCGTAGAATTATTTGCAGAAGCACCTTCTCGATTTGTTTGTACGGTTCCCCAAGAGAAAGAAGCAGCGTTCCTTGCTGCTGTTCCGGACGCTGTCGCCATTGGGAAAACTACGGATACTGACCTTTTCGAAGTGAAGCAAGGGGATAGGCTTCTTTGCTCGGTGGGTCGCGAAGAGTTGGAATCATTATGGAGAGGGGCACTTGCATGCTACCTGAACTAAAGGGATTGAACGAGGAATGTGGTGTCGTGGCAGTCTGGGGACACGAGCAAGCAGCCGATTTGACTTACTATGGACTTCACAGTTTACAGCACCGTGGTCAAGAAGGGGCAGGAATTGTGTCGTCTGATGGATTTCAATTAACTGGGGTTAAGGGTGAAGGACTCGTGAGTGAGGTGTTCCGCAAAGATGAGCTTGCGAAGTTGGTAGGTCATCGTGCTGCCATTGGTCACGTTCGTTACGCCACTGCAGGAGGTGGCGGTCTGGAAAACGTCCAGCCGCTACTCTTTCACTCTCAAACGGGCAGTTTAGCGCTAGCGCACAATGGCAACCTCGTGAATGCAGACGAGAAAAAGGCGGAACTCGAGCAGCAAGGGAGTATTTTTCAAACGAGCTCAGACACAGAAGTTGTCGCACACTTGATTAAAAGAAGTCGCACCTCAACTTTACAAGGCAAAATTAAAGAAGCACTTTGCCAAGTAGACGGAGCCTTTGCTTTCTTGTTTTTGACAGAAGATGAGCTTCACGTTGCCCAGGACCCGTATGGTTTACGTCCACTTTCATTGGGGAAACTTGGTGACGCGTACGTGATTGCGTCAGAAACGTGTGCGCTTGATGTGATGGGTGCAGAGTTTGTAAAGGATCTAGTCCCTGGGGAAATTACGACGATTACTGCAGAGGGTCTTCGCAGTGAACGGTATACAAAGGAAGCTCCGCGTGCGATGTGTAGCATGGAGTATGTGTATTTCTCTAGACCGGATAGTAATATTGACGGAATTAATGTCCATACAGCTCGAAAACAGCTCGGAAAAGAACTGTACAAGGAAGCTCCAATAGAAGCGGATCTTGTGACAGGGGTTCCTGATTCAAGTATTTCAGCAGCAATTGGGTATGCCGAGGCTTCAGGCATTCCGTATGAAATGGGGCTTCTGAAAAATCGCTACGTGGGTCGAACTTTTATTCAACCTTCCCAATCTCTTCGTGAGGAAGGGGTAAAGATGAAGCTGTCTGCTGTGCGTAAAGTAGTCGAAGGGAAACGCGTCGTGATGGTTGACGATTCTATTGTGCGGGGGACGACAAGTAGACGCATCGTTCGCTTATTAAAAGAAGCAGGAGCAACTGAAGTCCACGTTCGTATTAGTTCACCACCGATTACACATCCGTGTTTTTATGGTATCGACACGTCAAAGCAAGAGGAATTGATCGCAGCGACTCATTCAGTAGAAGAAATTCTTGAGTTGATCGGCGCTGATTCTCTTTCTTATCTTTCTGTCGAGGGTCTTGCTAAAGGAATTGGTCGACATGAAGAAGTGAGTAAGTGTGGGCAATGTCTCGCTTGCTTCACTGGGATGTACCCGACTCCTGTATCATTGCCGTTACTAACATCAAGAGAGGAGCGTGGGGCAGCGTGTCAAGAGCGTACACAGAAGCTGGTGTCAATTTAGAGAACGGGTATGAGTCGGTTCGGCGTATTACCCCTCATTTGGAAAAGACAAAGCGCCTAGGCAGTCTCCCGTTTCAAGGTGGTTTTGGGGCAATGTTTGATTTGTCTGCGCTTAACTTGAAGGAGCCTGTACTCGTATCGGGAACAGATGGTGTTGGGACAAAGTTAAAAGTGGCTTTTACGATGAACGAGCACGGTGGTATTGGGCAAGACGTCGTCGCGATGTGTGTGAACGACATTGTTGCCCAAGGTGCTGAACCCCTATACTTTTTAGACTATCTTGCTACTGGACATTTGCAGCCAGAGCAAGCAGAAGCGATCGTTGGGGGTATTGCGGCTGCTTGTGAACAAGTAGGAGCCGCGTTGATCGGTGGAGAAACAGCGGAAATGCCAGGTATGTATGCAGCAGGGGAATACGATGTGGCTGGGTTTGCTGTTGGAGCGTGCGAAAAACCTGATATTATCACAGGCACTGAAGTCAAGTCTGGGGACGTTGTGATCGGACTCTCGTCAACAGGTGTGCATAGTAATGGTTTCTCTTTGATTCGTCATTGGATGGATACGTATACGATTCCTTACGACCGTTATGTAGATGTGCTTGGTGAAACGGTTGGTGAGGCTTTGTTGCGCCCAACTGCTTTGTACGCAAAGGCTTTACAAGCTGTACGACAAAAAGTCACTGTAAAAGGGTGCGCCCACATTACAGGCGGTGGTTTTTTAGAAAATATTCCGCGGACTCTTCCTGAAGGTCTTGGGGTAGAACTAGATTTATCGAGCTGGACTGTGCCTGCTGTGTTTTCTTACTTCCATGAGGTGACGGGGGTCTCCTATGAGGAAATGCGTGACGTTTTTAATGTTGGAATTGGTATGGTGGTGATCGTTCGTCCAGAAGATGCACCAGAAACTTTACAAACCTTACAAAATGCAGGGGAGAAAGCATCAATGATGGGTACCGTTGTGCAGCGGGAAGGAGTGTCTTACATTGGTGAACATAATGTCCTCTTCGGAACACGTGCGTAATATCGCTGTCTTTGCTTCAGGGAACGGCAGTAATTTCGGGCGGTTTCTAGATGAAGAAGCAAATGGCAACTTCCCTGGACGAATTGTGTTGTTCGTAACAGACAAACCAGGCTGCTATGCGCAAAAGCGGGCGGAGGAGCATGGGATTCCAGTGTTCAGCTTTTCTCCGAAGGATTACGGGTCGAAGGAAGAGTTTGAACAAGAAATTTTACGTGAGCTGGCACAAGCAGGGGGATACTGGCTTGTACTGGCTGGGTATATGCGCCTTGTCGGTCCGGTACTTTTACAGGCATACAGAGGGCGTATTGTAAACATTCACCCTTCCCTTTTGCCAGCCTTTCCGGGGAAAGATGCCGTTGGCCAAGCATTATCTTACGGAGTGAAGTGGACGGGTGTGACCGTTCACCAAGTGGATGAGGGAATGGACACGGGGCCAATCATTGCGCAAGAGGTTGTCGCTATTGCAATGGGTGACAGTCGCGAAGCATTGCAGGTGCGTATTCAAGCGGTGGAACATGCTTTGTACCCGAAAACTGTGGCTAAACTGATACAATGGACGCTGAACAATATGACATCAAACTTCGAGGTGAATTCTGTTGACAACAAAACGCGCATTGCTGAGCGTATCGAATAAAGAAGGACTCGTCCCTTTTGCAAAAGGGCTAGTGGAAGCCGGGTATGAACTCGTCTCTACAGGAGGAACGAAACGAGCATTAGAGGAAGCGGGGTTGCCAGTTCAACAAGTGGGGGACATCACAGGGTTTCCTGAGATTTTAGGAGGACGTGTGAAGTCGCTCCATCCGCTTATACATGGAGGGCTTCTTGCCGATGTAGACGATCCGGCGCATAGAGAACAACTTGAAGAAAACGGTGTGACACCTATTCAAGTCGTGTGTGTGAACTTGTATCCGTTCAAAGAGACGATTTCAGGGAGCAGCGTCACATGGGAAGATGCTGTCGAGAATATTGATATCGGTGGTCCAGCGATGCTACGGGCTTCTGCCAAAAATCACAAACACGTGACAATTGTCGTGGACCCGGCTGATTATAAAGCTGTGCTTGCAGAGTTGCAAATGGATGGCACGACTTCTTTACAAACAAGAAAGCGTCTCGCGGCGAAAGGGTTCCGTCATACAGCTGCTTACGACGCATTGATTGCACAATACTTTACGGAGGCAGTGGAGGAGACGTTCCCAGAACAGTATACCGTCACGTTTGAACGGAAGCAGGCACTTCGCTACGGAGAGAACCCTCATCAGGCAGCAGCATTTTACGAAATGCCAATCGCACATGAGGCGACACTCGCAAAACACGTCCAGCTTCATGGAAAGGAGTTATCCTACAATAACATACAAGACGTCAATGCAGCACTAGAAATTGTGCGAGAGTTTGAGAAACCGACTGCAGTGGCCGTTAAGCATATGAATCCTTGTGGTGTCGGGACAGCTGCTACCGTCCAGGAAGCCTACAAAAAAGCGTGCGAAGCCGATCCAATTTCTATTTTTGGGGGCATTGTCGCGGTAAATGAACCAGTAAATAAGGAACTCGCTATGGAATTGAAAAAGATTTTCTTGGAAATCATTTTGGCGCCATCTTTCACAGATGAGGCGCTTGAAGTGTTAACAACGAAGAAAAACTTACGATTGCTCACGCTTCCTGTGCGTTCACAGTCACCGAAGCAAACGAAGCTGACGTCCGTTTCAGGTGGGATTTTGCAACAAGACGAAAACCGCGATTTGTATGAAGGCGAGCTTCACATCGCAACAGACCGTGAACCGACAGCCGATGAATGGCGAGCGCTCGAATTAGGATGGCGTGTTGTGAAGCATGTGAAGTCGAACGCGATTGTCGTCAGTGATCACGAAAAGACGTTGGGAATCGGAGCGGGACAAATGAACCGAGTCGGTGCTGCGAACATTGCGCTCGAACAAGCAGGACAAAAAGCGCAGGGTGCTATATTAGCATCAGATGCCTTCTTCCCGATGGACGACACAGTAGAAGCTGCAGCTAAAGCAGGTATTACCGCGATTATTCAACCAGGTGGATCAATTCGGGACGCAGAATCCATTGCAAAAGCGAACGAATACGGTATCGCGATGGTATTTACAGGGATGCGCCATTTTACACATTAATTTGCGGTATACGCGGTACCGGTTGACTACCGGGAAAGGGCAGTTTACTGGGGGAGGTTTCAGTTATGAATGTGTTGGTGATTGGAAAGGGTGGGCGAGAGCATGCGATTTGTAAGGCGCTTTTGCGAGATCCTGCTGTGGAGACAATTTTCGTTGCACCGGGTAATCCGGGGATGAAGGCGGATGCGACGCTTGTTCCGATTGAAGAGCGAGAGCACGAGAAGTTGGTTGCCTTTGCAAAAGAAAATGAGGTTGATCTTACCATTGTCGGTCCGGAGGCGCCTCTTGTTGAGGGGATTGCGAATACGTTTCAACAGGCTAACCTAGCTGTTTTTGGTCCATCCCAAGCCGCTGCACAATTGGAAGGAAGTAAAGCTTTTGCGAAAGAGTTTATGAGGCGTCATGAGATTCCGACAGCTACGTACGCAGTATTTCATAACGATCCTGAAGCTGCGAAAGCGTATGTTGCGAAAATGGGCGCGCCGATTGTTGTAAAAGCGGACGGGTTAGCGGCTGGAAAAGGGGTTGTCGTTGCTTTCTCAGTAAAGGAAGCTTTTGGGGCCATTGATGCGACAAGTAAACAACTTGGTGAAGCTGGAAGTACAATTGTCCTTGAGGAGTATTTACAAGGAGAAGAATGTTCCTTTATGGCATTCGTGTACGGGGAGACGGTGGTACCCCTAGCATTGGCGCAAGACTACAAGCGAGCGTTTGACGGTGGTCGGGGTCCTAATACAGGAGGCATGGGTGCTATTTCCCCTGTTCCACATCTCACTTCTATTGAGGAAGAGGCGATCCACACCATTTTACAACCGACAGCAAGTGGTCTGGTTGTAGATGGAACCCCGTTTTGCGGTATTTTGTATGCAGGGTTAATGGTGACAGAGGACGGGCCAAAGGTAATCGAGTTTAACGTCCGCTTTGGGGACCCGGAAACAGAGGTGGTTTTACCTCGATTAGAAAGCCCTCTTGCGCAAATTATAGTAGATTTACTTCAAGAGAAACCTGTTCATTTAACGTGGTCTGAGGAGACAGTGTGCGGAGTCGTTGTGGCAGCAGAAGGGTATCCTCACCAACCCCGTACCGGTAAAGCGCTCCCTAACATCTCTGTAGAGGACATTTGCTTTGCGGGTGTTAGTGAGCACCAGGGATCGTTTTTATCTGCAGGGGGACGCGTATGCATTGTCACCGCAAAAAAACCTTCCCTTACAGAAGCGAGACGTGCCGTGTATGAACGACTGAATGCTCATCATTGGGAAGGCTTCTTTTATCGGAATGACATTGCGCGTACTAGGCCGATTGCGCTTACTTAGGTTCGGTGTCGTGGCTTTTTTCGTGACCGTCTCAAGTAAGTGTATACTAGGGCAATAATCGAACCGATGAGTGTAATGAGAATGAATGACATATCGGTCAAGTATTCCATGAACACGGGCGCTCACTCCTTAGAACGAAGAGGTCAGACAACACGTGCTGACCTCTTTGATGTTTACTTGTCGAGCTGATCAAAAGCTTGCTGAATGTTGCTCTCTAAATCTCCAAGGTTGTCCGGTGTATGCTGCTTCTCTGGCGCATGGTCATAGTCATCCTTCTTGTTAGAAGAGAAAAGGTTTTTCGCACCATTTGTCATGTTTTTGGCGCCTTTTTTCATATCAAAATCCTTCTCATTCATCATCGTATTTCCCTTATCGAACAAATCGACCACTGGACAGTAACGCACGATTCCTTCGGCGACCTTCATTGCCCCTAACATAGCGACCCACAAATAAGCATCTCTCCATGGGCGACGCGTTAGTTTCGCTGTTGACCATGCGAGCATAGTAAAACCACACGTTATGCGGATTAATGCGTTCATAATCCCGATGTTTTGCTGAACTTTCATAATGGGTAGCCCCCCTTTTATTTTTTTGAAAAGTGTACACAACTGCTACTGTGTTTTCCAGAAAAGTATGGTAGGATAATGGTACATTTCCTATATGGATGCGTTTACAATTAATAGAGGAGGGAACGAACATGTATGATCAACGGTATCGTTGGAATAACAAAACATTACGAGAACATGTTGCCGTACTTGATGGAAAGCGATCTCCATCCATCGTCATCCAACACGCGACCATTTATCAGCCTTCCCTCCGTTCGTGGGTGAAAACGACGGTCTGGATCGATCGAGACCGGATTGTATTTGTGGGTGACAAATTTCCGGGTCAAGTCGATCTATCTTGTGAAATAATAGATGCTAGTGGATTGTACCTTGTAGCTGGGTACATTGAACCGCATGCACATCCATTTCAGTTATATAATCCCCAAACGTTAGGCGACTATGCATTACAAACAGGAACCACTACGTTGGTGAACGACAATCTACTACTCGCTTTACAACAAGATAAAAAGAAAGCGTTTTCTTTTTTGGAAGACATGAAATCACATCCTGCAAGCATGTTTTGGTGGGCTCGTTACGACTCTCAAACCGAGTTGTACGAGGAAGAGGCCACATTTTCCCACCAGCGAGTGCAGTCATTTGTTCAGCATGACGGTGTATTGCAGGGCGGAGAGCTGACGAGCTGGCCGCGACTTCTCGAGGGGGATGACTTGCTACTTCACTGGATTCAAGAGACAAAGCGTGCGAGGAAACCAATAGAAGGTCATTTACCGGGAGCCTCTTCCAACACTCTTGCAAAATTGAAGCTTCTTGGTGTTGATAGCGACCATGAGTCCATGACAGGTGAAGAGGTCAGGAATCGCCTTATGCACGGATACACAGTGACTTTGCGGCATTCGTCCATTCGACCTGACCTAGCGAATTTATTGAAAGATTTGCTTGAAATGGGCATTACGTGTTGGGATCAATTTTTGTTAACAACGGATGGTTCGACGCCGTCCTTTTACGGGAATGGCATGCTAGACGAGTGTGTACGAATTGTCATAGAGGCTGGTATCTCACCGGAAGATGCATACAGCATGGTCACGTATAATCCAGCTCGCCACTTTGGTATTCACCATGAACATGGTCTTATCGCTACGGGGCGGGTAGCAAATATTAATTTTTTGAGTAGTCCAACCGAACCTACCCCTGTACACACGCTAGCAAAAGGAAAATGGGTGAGGAAAAATGGAGAAGCCGTTCTTTACGAAGCCGCAGCTATTCCGTGGGAAAAAAGAGGATTTTCTTCTTTAGACTTATCATGGGATTTAACTCATGATGACTTGCAATTCTCGATGCCAATAGGCGTTCATATGCGTAACGCAGTCATTACCGTTCCATATTCTGTTGAGATTGATATGAGCATTGACGAAATATCAGAGGATCATGACGAATGCTTCTTTATGTTAATAGACCGCAATGGAAAATGGAGAGTGAACACTGCTTTAAAAGGGTTTGCCAATCAAATCGGTGGGTTTGCTTCGTCATTTTCGAATAGCGGTGATATTTTCGTAATAGGAAAGCGAAAAGAGGATATGTTAGTTGCGTTCCGCCGCATGAAAGAGCTCGGTGGTGGCATTGTGTTAGCAGAACGTGGTGAGGTATTACACGAAATTCCACTTCCTTATAATGGGTTATTATCAGATCAACCGATGGAAGAAGTTATGCGTATGGAGGAACAGTTGAAGAAGATGCTTGAAGAACGTGGCTATACTTTCGGTGATCCCATTTACACACTATTATTTTTCTCGTCAACACATTTACCTTATGTTCGTCTAACACAAAGAGGTTTGTACGATGTGATGAAAAAAGTGATACTGTTTCCGAGTGTAGTGCGTTAAACTAAGAAAGTACCGTCATAATAAACACAGTAACATCGAGTAGACACCATAAGAACTGTGTGTAAGGAAAAGGTGAAAAGAAGCTTTGTATAGATTATGGAAACTAGGGACAATTGTTGCCACGTGCACATTCATTCTTGCGGCTTGTGCAACTAGTGAAGAAACAGAACCTCAACCAGACACTGAACCTGAAGTTGAAGAGCAGGAACGAGCAGAAGAGGCAGTAGCCGATATCGAAGCTGAAGATCCATTCATCTTTCCGTTTACGGGTAAAGGAACAGAGGAAGAGGCCCCTACTCTGCAAAAACCAGTTGTGGTGACAGTAAATAATCATCCAGCGGCACGACCGCAAACTGGATTAACAGAAGCAGATATCGTAATGGAAATATTGGCTGAGGGGGATATCACAAGATTTTTAGCATTTTACCAAAGCGAGATCCCCGAAAAGATTGGACCTGTACGAAGTGCACGAGACTACTTTGTCAATATCGCACGAGGGTATGACAGCTTTTTTATTAGTCATGGGTACAGTCCTGCCGCGAAAGAGCTCTTAGACGCTGGCGTTGTCCCAAATTTGAACGGCATTCAGTACGACGGTATACTTTTCCAAAGATCTTCTGATAGAATCGCCCCCCACAATTCGTATATCACTTGGGACAACATCCTAAAGGGAGCCGAACAAAATGGATACGAGTTAGAGGGGAAAGTGACGCCATTTGCATTTTTGGATGAAACCGAAGAGGAATCGATAAAGGGGAACGAAGCTAGCGAAGTAATGGTTTCCTATTTCAATTCTCCTTCGTTCGCGTCACAATTTCAATACGATGCTACAATAGAGAAGTACACGCGTAGTTCAGGCGGAGAGCCGACTGTTGACTACGAAACTAACGAGCCAGTAGAAATTGACAATGTTCTCATTCTTGAAACTTCCCATACTGTCATCGACAATGTAGGAAGAAGGAAGATTGACTTTACTTCAGGTGGAAACGCGTATTTACTTCAAAAGGGGAAAATGCAGGAGGTTCAATGGGCAAACGTCGACGGGCAGATACTACCCGTTCAGGATGGACAACCCGTGCCTTTTGTTCGTGGGAAAACGTGGATAAGTGTCATTCCAACCAATCCAGGTCTTGACGGTGCCGTTTCCTTTGATACAGCTGCAGAATAGGAGAGTGACCATGCAAATTGAGAAACTGAGAGGAAAAGAACTTGATCAATTATTCGAAGCAGTTCTTTCTCTACAAAATATGGATGAGTGTTATCGTTTTTTTGATGACTTATGTACAGTGAATGAGATTCAATCACTTGCCCAACGCTTAGAAGTGGCCCGGATGCTAAAAGATGGTAACACCTATCATAAAATTGAAACAGAGACAGGCGCGAGTACAGCAACTATCTCTCGAGTAAAGCGTTGTTTGAACTATGGGAATGATGCTTACGTAATGGCATTAGCCCGGGTTCAAGAGAGTAAGCAGGAAGCATCAGTGGAGGGTTCCTCTATTTCTAAAGGATAATGGTAATTGTAATATAGAAAAATGCCTCGTATATAAGGTTACAGCTAAAAGGGTTCCTGAAAATAGGGACCCTTTTTTCGGTATTTATAGTCTCTAGAGTGCTGAGTAAGTTTACATCTTACAAAAAAGGTTTGAAGAGAAGGATTTCGGGTTTGTTAAATGGAATTTGTTCAATATGATTAGTGTAGTAAAACTTTTTATGAAAAGTGGACAAATGTTCGTCAGAGGTCCAACAGTAACAAAACCAGAAAGAGATATTGAACGAGTATATGCGAATCCAGTTGGTGATTTTCAGCGTGATGCCATGCTATATTGCCAAGAGAAGTGGGGAGAAAAACCGCTTTCTATGGATGCAAGAGGGATGTCAGATGGTACATTACGTTTCTTTGCCATCCTGACTGCACTTTTAACAAGGCCACGAAGATCCCAAATTATAATAGAAGAAGTGGATAATGGTCTTCATCCTTCAAGATCGCAACTACTTTTAAATACATTAAGAGATTTAGGAAGAGAACGAGAAATCGATGTGCTGGTAACAACTCACAACCCTTCGTTGTTAGATGAATTAGGTCCAGAAATGGTGCCATTTGTAATTATTGCACATCGCCATGAAACTAAAGGCTATAGCCAACTTACTCTTTTAGAAGATGTCAAAGGGCTGCCTAAGTTAATGTCTTATGGAAAGATTGGTAAAATTTCAAGTGAAGGTAAATTAGAAGAGGCTTAAATACGAAGTTGCCAAAAACTTTTCCTCCATATTTGAGGAAAACTGCACAACGTTCTACACCCTGGGCAGCATTTTTGGAGCCAGAAGTACTTTGGGATGACAAGGGACTAATTCAATTGGCAGAGCGATTCCCTGAAGACGCCAAACACAATCTATCTATTGGAAATTCCACTATAAGAGAGGTAGCTAATTACCACGCAAAGACAGGGGCTGCAGTAGAAATTCTTACTGCGGATGATCAGTTAAAATCATTTGAACCACAGCCACCTCCGAGTATTCCAAGGAGAAGAAAATAAAAACTGAATGAATTTCATACATCTGAGCCCCTGCGACACAAGGGTTTTCAGGCACAAAAAAAGGAGTACCCCCCAAGTCCTGTATCATGGTAAGAAGCACGAACCAAAAGACTGGAGGAACTTCCAATGGTTAGTATACGACAAGAGAGCTTGTTTAGCCTCCAAGTATTATACGAGATGGAACCTCCCCAACGTTATCAAAAGATTATTTCAGCGATTGATTAGAATGCGTCAAAATTAGCTGCTGACCGTATCATACCTTATTCAATCAACTATATCTGTAGCCGGAAGTAATGGGTTGCAGTTTTTTTGTTGCATTTTCTATTATAAGAAAATTTTTAAGCAACTACTATTCTGCTGGTCTGTGTACTTTAAAAGGCTCTTTCGTATCCTTTGTTGTTTTCACTATACAGTAATCTCATGATGCGACGTAATGAAGAAACTGCTAGAATACGCTGCGGAAATACACTTCGCTTTCCGCGGAGGCCCACAGGACGTGGGTCAGAAAGGCGTTGCCACAGGACGTGGCGCTCTTAGCCTTTCCTCCTCTTCACCATCTTCGCTTTCCCGCAGGAGTCTACGTGTATTTCCTCCGCTAGGTTTGACTCGCCATCTGTTCGTTGATTGGAGCAGAAGGCGGCGACTCCTGCGGGATCAGCGGGACAGGTGAGACCCCACAGGCGCTTGCGCCGAGGAGGCTCACCGCCCGCCCCGCGGAAAGCGTCCGCCTGCAGCGGAAATCAACACAGCAGTATGTCGCATCATATAGCTACTGTGTAATGAGATTTCATTAAAAAGCAACAATCTTTTAGAAAACATCCTTTTAAAAAGAGCAATTATGAAATGGATTCATTAACAAAAACTAAGCAAAAAGAATACATGAAAATCTGCTATACTCTTGTTGAGAAAGAGTTGACTGGGCTAGGAGGAGCAAGATGAAAGAAATTCACGAGTGGCGTCACTTGTTTAAGCTAGACCCGAATAAAGAAAACGACGATACTTTACTCGAGGCAGTGTGCATGTCAGGTACTGATGCTATCATGGTCGGAGGGACAGACGGTGTGACGCTCGATCTGACGCTAGATCTGTTATCACGTTTGCGTCGTTATGCAGTACCTTGTGTGTTAGAAGTGTCCAACCTTGAGTCGATCACACCAGGATTTGATGGGTATTTTATTCCGAGTGTGTTAAATAGCAAAAAACGCGAGTGGATTGTGGGCCTGCACCATGAGGCGATTGGAGCATATGGTGACTATATTCCGTGGGATGATCTAGTTGCAGAAGGCTATTGTATTTTGAACCCTGAGTGCAAAGCAGCACTCCGAACAGAAGCGGTAATACCTAAAACGATTGAAGAAGTGGTTTCGTATGCCCAGCTTGCCGACCAGTTGTTTCGTCTTCCAGTTGTGTACCTAGAATATTCGGGTACTTACGGAGACCCTGAATTGGTAAAACGTGTAACAGAGAAGGTCGAACATGCGACTGTTTTTTACGGAGGGGGCATTGAAACGGCAGCACAAGCTCGAGAAATGGCAGCCAGATCGCATGTCATCGTCGTAGGAAACGCTTTATATACAAATGTAAAATTGGCGCTGTCAACGGTAAAAGCGGCGCGTGAAGTGGCCAAGCCTGTGTAACAATATTCGTTGCAAATTCGAGTTGAACAAGATATACTAAATAGAACAAATGTTCGGAAAAGGTGTGTAGTTATAATGGAATTCTTAAAGAAACGATTGGTAGATGGGTTGAATCCAGAACAGCAGCGTGCCGTTCAAACAACTGAAGGTCCGTTGTTAATCATGGCAGGAGCAGGTAGTGGAAAAACGCGAGTACTGACGCACCGCATGGCTTATTTGCTCGTGGAAAAGATGGTCAATCCGTACAATATTTTAGCGATTACCTTTACGAACAAAGCAGCCCGTGAAATGAGAGAGCGTATCGGTAAGCTAATGGGAAATTCTGCTGACGATATGTGGATTTCCACGTTTCACTCGATGTGTGTGCGAATTCTGCGCCGTGACATCGACCGGATTGGATACAATCGAAACTTCACGATTTTGGATACGACAGATCAGCGCTCGGTAATTAAAAATATTTTAAAAGCGAAGAACATTGATCCAAAGAAGTTTGATCCTAGAAGCTTGCTTGGAAGCATCTCGCAAGCAAAAAATGAGCTACAAACCCCTGAAGATGTGGAGAAACAGGCAGGAGATTACTACCAGCAACTGGTCGCGGACGTGTACAAGCAATATCAAAAACAGCTAAGACAAAACCATGCTCTAGATTTTGATGACCTAATCATGATGACATTAATCCTGTTCGACAGAGTGCCTGAAGTGTTGGAATACTATCAACGAAAATTTCAATACATTCACGTGGATGAGTATCAAGATACAAATCGGGCTCAATATATGCTCGTCAAAAAAATGGCGTCTAAATACGAGAACCTATGTGTGGTCGGTGATTCAGACCAGTCAATTTACAAATGGCGTGGCGCAGATATCGCGAACATTCTCTCGTTTGAAAAGGACTATCCGTCTGCAAAAACGATTTTACTCGAACAAAACTATCGCTCTACTAAGCGGATTTTGCGTGCAGCCAATGAAGTGATTGCAAACAATTCAAATCGAAAACCGAAAAATTTATGGACGGATAACGATGAAGGCCAAACGATCACGTATTGTAAAAGCTTCAATGAAAGAGCCGAGGCCCAGTATGTCGTAGGGAAAATTCAAGAGTTATTACTGCAAGGCTTTACGTATACGGATATAGCTGTTCTATATCGAACAAACGCCCAATCGCGAATTTTAGAGGACACGTTCCTCATGACAAACACCCCATATAACGTCGTTGGCGGCATGAAGTTCTACGATCGAAAAGAAATTAAAGACTTGTTAGCTTATTTACGGCTTATTAGTAATCCTGCTGACGATATTAGTTTGGAACGCATTATTAATGTACCTAAGCGGGGAATTGGAGCAGGGACGTTGGACAAGATTCGACAGTACGCCTCCGAGCATGAATTATCTCTATACGCAGCTTTGGCAGAACGTTCTCAAATTGGTTTAAGTGGGAAAATAGGGAACGCTATTGATGAATTCCGCGATCTCATTCGTCACTTTTCTCAAATGCAAGAGTATTTGTCCGTCACTGAATTAACGGAACAAGTGATGGAACGCTCTGGTTATGAAAATGCACTCAAGCAAGAAAAGTCGTTAGAAGCACAATCTCGACTAGAGAATATGGAAGAATTTCTATCTGTGACAAAAGCATTCGAAGAGCAGAACGAAGAGGACAAATCGTTAATTACTTTCCTTACGGATCTCGCGCTAGTTGCAGACATTAATAAAGATGAAGAAGAGACACAAGAGGCGATCACAATGATGACACTCCACTCTGCAAAAGGTCTCGAATTTCCCGTTGTCTTTCTTGTCGGTATGGAAGAAAGTATTTTTCCGCATAGTCGTGCACTTATGGAAGATACAGAGATGGAAGAAGAACGCCGCCTTGCGTATGTGGGCATTACGCGGGCAGAGAAGAAATTATTTCTATCGAATGCGGAATCACGCACGCTTTTTGGACAAACAAAGATCAATGCCCCTTCTCGCTTCCTAAACGAAATTCCTTCAGATTTGCTTGAAATTGAGGGAGAGGCAATGTCTAACGCACGTTCGGTTCAGCCAAAACGACACGAGATGGCAACAAGAAAACAACCAGTGATGACACCGAAGAAGAATACAGCTGGCTCGTGGCAGCTGGGTGATAAAGCACTCCATAAAAAATGGGGCGTTGGAACTGTTGTGAACGTAAAGGGCGAGGGAGATCAACAAGAAGTGGAGATTGCCTTTCCGAACAGTGGGGTGAAGCGATTGTTGGCCGCGTTTGCCCCGATTGAAAAACAATTGTAGTTTGAATGGATAAGCGGAAGAAAGCGAGTGACCGAAGTGGACGAGCAACAAGCGAAGCAACGAGTAGAAGAGCTGCACGATCTTCTTAATGAATATAATTTTGCGTATTTTGTAAAGGACGACCCTCTCGTGCCGGATAGCGAGTATGACGCTCGA
Organism: Bacillus fonticola; assembly: GCF_012955605.1. Classification (GTDB taxonomy): domain Bacteria; phylum Bacillota; class Bacilli; order Bacillales; family JC228; genus Bacillus_CG; species Bacillus_CG fonticola. The sequence continues at coordinate 608,142 of NZ_CP052135.1, forward strand.
TTGAAGGAACTAGAGGAGTTGGAGAGAGAGTATCCATCCTTGAAAACGATGGACTCTCCTTCACAACGTGTGGGCGGTATCGTGCTTGACGCATTTAATAAAGTTCAACACAAGACACCGATGCTGAGCTTGGGCAATGCATTTAATGAGGAAGATCTGCGTGACTTTGATCGGCGTGTTCGTGGACAAGTTGGGGACAACGTAGCGTACGTATGTGAGTTGAAAATTGATGGGCTAGCAGTGAATTTACGATACGAAAACGGCTCTTTTCAGAGGGGGGCGACTCGTGGCGACGGTGAGACCGGTGAGGATATTACCGAAAACCTGCGTACGATTCGTTCACTACCGCTGCGCTTAAGGGAGCCGGTTTCTTTGGAGGTGCGTGGAGAAGCATTTATGCCTCAGCGTAGCTTTAAAGCACTAAATGAGGCGAAGATTGAACGTGGAGAAGAGCCTTTTGCCAATCCGCGAAACGCTGCAGCTGGTTCACTCCGTCAACTAGATACGAAAATGGCCGCTTCTCGAAACCTTGACATTTTTATTTATTCGATTGCAGATCTTGGTGAATTGGATGTGGCTACTCAAGCAGATGGGTTAGACTATTTAGACAACCTTGGCTTTAAAACAAATGGCAATCGGGTGCGATGTGCTTCTATTGATGACGTGATTTCGTATGTAAACGAGTGGATGGAGAAGAGAGCTTCACTACCTTACGATATCGACGGAATCGTCATTAAGGTGGATAGCCTTGTCCAACAGGAAGAATTAGGCACAACGGTGAAAAGTCCTCGTTGGGCAATTGCTTATAAGTTTCCAGCGGAGGAAGTCGTGACAAGATTAATTGAGATTGAATTAAACGTCGGTCGGACGGGTGCTGTTACCCCAATAGCTTTATTAGAACCTGTTCAAGTGGCGGGCACAACCGTGCAACGTGCGTCACTACACAATGAAGATCTAATTAAGGAAAGAGATATTCGCATTGGTGATCGGGTCATTGTCAAAAAAGCTGGTGACATTATTCCTGAGGTTGTCGGGGTAGTCGAGTCAGAGCGGACTGGTGAAGAACAGCCATTTTCTATGCCTACTCACTGTCCAGAGTGTGGAAGTGAGCTCGTACATCTTGATGAGGAAGTCGCTCTGCGATGTCTGAATCCAAAATGTCCAGCTCAACTTCGCGAAGGGCTTATTCATTTTGTTTCCAGGCATGCGATGAACATCGAAGGACTTGGTGAAAAAGTAATAACACAACTGTTCCATGAGCAGCTTATTGCAGATGTTGCTGACCTATACCGTCTTACTAAAGACCAGCTCACCTCTCTTGAGCGGATGGGGGAGAAGAGTGCGCAAAACTTGTTAGAAGCTATCGAATCATCGAAATCAAATTCATTAGAACGTTTGTTGTTCGGATTAGGGATTCGTCACGTCGGGAGTAAAGCTGCCCGCTTGCTTGCCGAAGAGTTTAAAACGATGAGTGCCTTACAGAGTGCTACGATCGAGCAACTCGTTTCTGTTCGCGAAATTGGGAAAAAAATGGCCGAAGCAATTGTGTTATACTTTGACAATGAAGAAGTACAAACACTGCTGGAAGAGTTGAGTTCACTAGGTGTGAATCTCACTTACACAGGATCAAACCGGGCTACAGTGGAAGACAGTGACTCATTTTTTTCTGGTAAGACAGTAGTACTAACAGGAAAGTTAGAACATTTCACTAGGCAAGAAGCGAAGGATGCGATTGAAGACCGTGGTGGACAAGTGACCGGAAGTGTAAGTAAAAAGACAGATTTGCTCGTTGCAGGGGCGGAAGCTGGAAGTAAGTTGGATAAGGCGGAATCTTATGGAGTCACTATTTGGGATGAGGAACGATTGAAAGAAGAATTACAGAAATAAGAGGTGCAACAGCTATGAAAAAGCGTGTTGGCATAGGTCTTCTTAGTCTCTTGTTTGTAGTCGGCTGTTCCCCTAACTTTTCAGAAGAAGGGGAGGATGTCGTTCAAGAAACGGACAATACGACAGAAGAAGTCTTGATTCCAAGTAACACAACAGAAGAGGGAGAGTATCGTACAGTGCTCCCTTTTGTACCTTCAGAGGTTCGCGGACTAACGGTTTCTAACCTGAATACGCGATTAGACATGGACGAGTTTGAGGAAAGTTTAGTACGGATTGCGAAAAAACAGTTCACTCCAGACAAATACTTTTTCCGAGAAGGTACGTACTTGAAGAGGGAACAAGTGTTGTCATGGTTAGGTAGACAAAGTGAAGACAATGAAGCGGGACTGAATCCACCACTAGGGGTTTCAAGTGAGGCGAGCCGAGAAGATCAACAAGCGGCCAACACCGAAAGCCCTATTTACCTAGCCTCACTCTTAGAACATAATTACATGGTGCAAGAAGAAGATCAATTACAGCTTGGCGGGGTTGTTGTGGGATTAGCACTAAATAGTGTGTATTACTACCAAACAGAGATCGGTGGACCCCAATTCGAAACTGAAATTAATCAAGATGTTATGGTGGCTGAAGGAAAGAGAATGGCCGGTGAGGTTCTTCAGCGTATGAGACAAGATGAGGAGCTAGCGAACGTGCCGATTACTATTGCACTGTACGAACAAGAAGCACGATCATCAGTAACCCCAGGAAATATACTCATGTATAGTTACGCATCAGGAAATACGCTCGGAGACTGGGAAGAGGTGAATGAGGACTACATTCTTTTCCCATCCACGGAAGCAACAGACTTATACCGTGACCAAGCTAACCAATATGATCGTTTTAAAGAAGCTGTCGAGGAATACTTTCCTAATTTCTATGGGGTGGTCGGGCAAGGATTTTTTGTAAACGGTCAACTTCAATCATTAGATATTGAGATTCCCATTCAATTTTACGGGAAAACGGAAACTATTGGATTTGTACAATACGTGAGTGGATTGATCACACAATACTTCCCAGCAGAACTGAGTGTACAAATTGAAGTGACTTCTTCTACCGGAACAGAGGCAATCATCGTCAGAGAAACAAACAATGAAGAAACGGATGTTCATATTTTATAAGAGGTAAAATGTGGAGGTTAATATATATTTTCACTTCTCACACTTCTTCTTTTCTGTTTGATAGAAAAAAAGGCTTCATGATAGAATAGGAATTGGTGAAAACGTATACAACAAAGGAGGACTTTGCCATGGTAAAACCTTACCAACACGAACCGTTTACGGATTTTTCTAATCTTGAGAATCAGAAAGCATATGAAGAAGGTTTGAAAACGGTAGATGCGTATTTAGGAAAAGATTATGACCTCGTTATTGGTGGCGAGCGAGTATCTACCGAGGACAAACTCGTTTCTGTAAACCCAGCGAACCATAGTCAAGTAGTTGGTCGTGTATCGAAGGCTACGCGTGAGCATGCTGAGCAAGCCATGACTGTAGCTCTCGATGCGTTTGAGAGTTGGAGAACAACAGATCCTGTATCTCGTGCAGATATTTTGTTTAGAGCATCGGCGATCATTCGTCGCCGCAAACATGAATTTTCTGCGCTACTCACTCGTGAAGCAGGAAAGCCTTGGAATGAAGCAGATGCTGATACTGCAGAAGCAATTGACTTCCTTGAATATTACGCACGTCAAATGATTCGTTTGAAAGACGGCATGCCTGTGGAAAGTCGTCCAGGAGAAAGCAACCGTTTTGGTTACATTCCACTAGGCGTTGGTATTGTGATCTCCCCATGGAACTTCGCATTTGCTATTATGGCTGGAACAACAGTAGCAGCACTTGTGTCTGGTAATACTGTTCTTTTAAAACCGGCATCTACTACAGCAGTTGTAGCAGCGAAGTTTGTTGAAGTAATGGAAGAGGCTGGCTTACCTAAAGGTGTTCTTAACTACGTACCTGGTAGCGGTTCAGAAATTGGGGATTATCTTGTTGACCACCCGAAAACGCGCTTCGTTAGCTTCACAGGGTCTCGTGATGTCGGTGTTCGCATTTATGAACGCGCAGCGAAAGTACACCCAGGTCAAAAATGGCTGAAACGCGTCATCGCAGAAATGGGCGGAAAAGATACAATAGTTGTCGACAACGAAGGTGATGTAGAACTTGCTGCACAATCTATCGTGGCAAGCGCATTCGGATTTTCTGGTCAAAAATGTTCTGCTTGTTCCCGTGCTGTCGTCGTAGAAGACGTGTACGATCAAGTTTTAGAACGCGTGATCGAGCTTACAAAAGACTTAACTGTCGGCAACACAGAAGACCGTGAAAAATTTATGGGACCAGTTATCGATCAAGCTGCGTACGACAAGATTATGAGCTACGTTGAAATCGGTAAGACTGAAGGAAAACTAGTTGCTGGCGGAGTAGGTGACGACTCTACAGGCTGGTTCGTGCAACCGACTGTGTTCGCTGACATGGAACCAGATGCGCGTCTTATGCAGGAAGAGATCTTCGGACCAGTTGTTGCATTCTCGAAAGCAAAAGATTACGATCATGCACTTGAAATTGCAAACAACACCGAGTACGGTCTAACAGGTGCTGTCATTACAAACAATCGTGAAAAGATCGATCAAGCTAAGCGTGACTTCCAGGTCGGAAACTTGTACTTTAACCGTGGTTGCACAGGCGCTATTGTCGGTTACCAACCGTTCGGAGGATTCAACATGTCGGGAACTGACTCCAAAGCAGGCGGTCCAGACTACCTCCTATTGCATATGCAAGCGAGAACAACATCGGAAATGCTGTAAAAATAAAAAAGGGCTAGGTTCGCGTAAATTGAACCTAGCCCTTTTTTTGCATTTCTGCGATCAATCTGTGGCCTCTATTGGTAATCTTACTATTCTGTCTTATCCCGAAGCTATTAACAAAGCAAGAAAGCCTTAGTATAATCCATCTATGATGTACAACTGTTTACTCAGGGAGGACAAAAAAGATGAGAAAACTCGGCTTACTACCAAGAGTTCTTTTAGCCATTGCGCTCGGTATTGCTATTGGTTACGTATCACCAGGCTGGTTAGTCCAAGCGATTGCCACATTCAACGGCCTGTTCGGTAATTTCCTAGGGTTTGCCATTCCACTAATTATTATTGGATTTATTGCCCCTGGAATTGGAATGATGGGCAAAGGTGCTGGAAGGCTTCTAGGACTAACTACGTTTATCGCTTACAGTTCGACAGTATTAGCTGGGCTACTTGCGTTTTTCACAGCACAAGTCCTCTATTCTTTTATTCTTGTGAACCAATCTTCACAGACTTTTGACAGTCCAGAAGAGTCATTGGTAAAAGCATTTTTCACAGTAGACATGCCTCCGGTCATGGGAGTTATGACAGCATTATTCATTGCTTTTACGTTAGGACTTGGAATGGCAACTTCTAAAGGAGATACCCTTCTAAATGTCATGAATGAATTTAGAACCATTGTGGAGAAGCTCATCAAAAAAATAATCATTCCGTTACTCCCGTTTCATATTTTTGGCATATTCGCAAACATGACTTATGGTGGCCAAGTTGGGGTCATTATGTCGGTTTTTATTAAAGTATTTATTATGATTATTGCTCTTCATAGTTTATATCTCATTATTCAGTATTCAGTAGCAGGTTCAGTTAGCAAGCAAAACCCATTGACTATGATAAAGACAATGTTTCCTGCCTACTTCACGGCACTTGGAACTCAGTCCTCGGCATCTACCATTCCTGTTACGTTAGAACGAACAAAAAAATTAGGAGTACGAGAAAGAATCGCCGATTTCTCCATTCCTCTACTTGCGAATATTCACTTATCAGGTAGCACAATTACGATTGTAAGTTGTGCTGTGGCCGTTATGATGATTCAGGGAGAAACGGCAACATTCGGTGCTCTGTTTCCGTTTATTCTCATGTTAGGTGTCACGATGATAGCGGCTCCTGGAGTTCCCGGTGGAGGGGTAATGGCATCCTTAGGGCTCTTGGAGTCAATGCTTGGATTCAACGCAACGATGATCTCTTTAATGATCGCATTGTACTTGGCACAAGACAGCTTCGGAACAGCGTGTAACGTAGCCGGGGACGGGGCGATCACAGCACTAACTGACAAACTCATAAAAAGCGATCACGAGCTAGACAATCCTATGCAAGACAATGAAGCTAAGCTCTTAGGTAACTTCTGATTGTCTAGTCTACAGTTTCTTTAAGATCGTTTACCTTGACTAGGTTTAGAGCGTACAATACGATGAACGTAGCGAATCTAATTGAGGTTGAAGTCAGATTTGTGAATGTCTATCTTTCTGAAGGGGGAAGGAACATGCCAGTACTTGAAAACTTGAAGTCAACAACTACCCTACATAACGGGGTTGAAATGCCGTGGTTTGGATTAGGTGTATTTAAAGTGGAAGACGGACAAGAGGTGATCTCCTCTGTAAAAGCAGCTATTGAAGCAGGGTACAAGTCTATTGATACAGCGGCTATTTATCGGAATGAAGAAGGTGTGGGACAAGCTATTCGTGAATCAGAAATCTCACGCGATGAACTATTCATTACGACAAAAGTGTGGAACGATGACCAAGGATACGAAAGCACACTGCAAGCATTTGAGGAGAGTCGGAAGAAGTTAGGTTTAGATGTAATTGATCTTTACTTAATTCACTGGCCAGTTAGAGGCAAATACAAAGACACATGGCGTGCACTCGAAACTCTCTATAAAGACGGAAAAGTACGAGCAATCGGCGTCTCCAATTTTCATGTACATCATTTAGAAGATTTGATGGAGGATGCTGAGATCGTGCCTATGGTGAATCAAGTAGAATTTCACCCACATTTGTCACAGCGTCCACTACGGGATTTCTGCCAAACACATCATATCCAGTTGGAGGCATGGTCGCCGCTAAAGCAAGGAAACCTTCTTCAAGATCCGCTACTGCAAAAAATTGCTGACAAGTACGGCAAATCAGTGGCACAAATCATTTTGCGTTGGGACTTACAAACAGGTGTCATCACCATCCCAAAATCTGTTAAGGCGCACCGCATAAGTGAAAACGCAGACATTTTTGACTTTGAACTGTCCCCAGAAGACTTAGCAGCCATTGATGGACTAAACAAAAATGATCGTGTGGGTACAAATCCGGATACTTTCGATACTAAATAAAACATTCCGCTCCTTTACCACAGAAAACACTCATGAGCGGAGCACTTAACCATGCATGGAAACGGGTCACAAAGCAGTCGAGTTGTGATCAAGGCGGTGCGAGTGGAGCCCCATGTAGTTTATCAATCAACATCCGAAGTTGTTTTTTTAGGCTGTTTGAATCAATTTCATAATTGCTCTTTTTAAAAATACACAGACCAGCAGAATAGTAGTTACTTAAAAATTTTCTTGATTCGTACCGCTTGAACAAGGTTGTTGATTTCCGCTACAGGCGGACGCTTTCCGCGGGCGGGCAGTGAGCCTCCTCGTCGCTCCAATCAACGGTTTACAAATGAAGATTGAGCATGAACACAGCCTATAGTTTAGGCAACTTGTTGTCGATTGAATAAGGCATGGATACGATCAGCAGCTAATTTTGAAGCATTATAAACTAAGGTCACAAAGTCAAAATGAACTTTGGCGCGTTTTCCAGTCCGGTGACGAACGTTGTTGAGTTGAAAGTATTCCTTTAAGTAAGCATTGACTCGTTCAACAGCTGAACGGCGTTTGAACAACTTTTTCCAAGCTTTTGATCCACGAGCGGGCGCTGTATATCTCCGTAGGTCGTTGGTGATTTTGACTTTATATACTTTTTGGCACACGTCTTCGTTGGCTAAAGGGCAGTCTACACACTCTTTAGGACGAGTGTATTTCAGTGTCTCGTATTTGGCATCAAAACTGTCATAGCGATACGAGTGCTCCCGTAAGCAGGTAGGCGCATAGTGTTTATTAAAACCTACTGATTCTGGCTCATTTCGCTTGTTATACGCAATGATGGACTGATGCCCCATTCGATGTACTTGTTCATAAATAGGGTCATAATCATAGCCGGCGTCCATGGTCTGATAGCGTAATGTCGGAAGAGCGAGACGTACATGAATCCCCTTTAATAGTGGGATCGCTGCCTTTCCATCGTTCAGACTACCCAATGAGAAAAGGGTCTGTAGTATGTATTGACTCGATGTGCCGACAGTCAGATGAAATGCTCAGACTTAGAGTGGGATGCTCAGACTCAGAGAGGAATGCTCAGACTTAGAGTGGGATGCTCAGACTCAGGGAGGAATGCTCAGACTCAGAGAGGAATGCTCAGACTCAGAGAGGGATGCTCAGACTCAGAGAGGAATGCTCAGACTCAGGGAGGAATGCTCAGACTTAGGGAGGAATGCTCAGACTCAGAGAGGAATGCTCAGACTTAGGGAGGAATGCTCAGACTCAGGGAGGGATGCTCAGACTCAGAGAGGAATACTCAGACTCAGGGAGGAATGCTCAGACTCAGGGAGGAATGCTCAGACTTAGGGAGGAATGCTCAGACTCAGAGAGGAATGCTCAGACTTAGGGAGGAATGCTCAGACTCAGGGAGGGATGCTCAGACTCAGAGAGGAATACTCAGACTCAGGGAGGAATGCTCAGACTCAGAGAGGAATGCTCCGATCCACTGCTCACGCTCTGCCTTCGGTTTTCGACCGCGTTTTTTGGGTTCAGTTTTGGGCTTTTCTTCTTTCGGCGGTACATCCGAAGTTGTTTTTTTAAAAGGATACATCATATGATTTTAGGCGTCTGCGTAACTCCGCCCCTTTACCACAATAAATTTAAGATACAAAAAACAAGCGGGCTCAACTCGCTTGTTTTTTCGTGTGACTGAAAAACCCAATTCGACTTTGTTTTTCAAACTCCCCCTACTGTAAAAGTCAAGATAGTTTCCTGTGACGTGCACCTTAATTTTATAAATTTCCGTGTATACATATTGAGTATTTCGTTCATACGGGACTTGATATACATGAGTATTGAATAATTATTCATTTTAGTAATTTTGACTGAATATTCTATTTGTTGTAAAATATAATGTATGTTATGATTATCATCGTGTCGTCAGAGTCATAGGCTCATAAGTAATCTGGAATATGGGGAAGTTCTGCATAATTTTATGTAAGTTTTGTATACTAGTGTTAGATTCAGAAAGGGGAATGCAACTAATTTATGGAAACTGCTACTTTAGTGACGTTTATTGTGTATTTAGTAGGAATGTTAATTATTGGTTTAGTGGCCTACAAGTTAACTAGTAACTTATCAGACTATGTGTTAGGTGGCCGGAGTACAGGACCTGCCGTTACTGCTTTGAGTGCAGGCGCTTCTGATATGAGCTCGTGGCTCTTACTCGGTTTGCCAGGTCTTGCTTATGCGACAGGGGTTAGTTCGATTTGGATGAGTGTTGGACTTCTTATTGGTGCGTATGTCAATTGGAGAATCGTAGCGCCACGTCTCCGTTCGTACACGGAAGTAGCGGATGACGCCATTACGATACCAGATTTCCTCCAAAGTAGATTCCGTGACAAATCAAGTCTGTTACGTGTTGTATCTGCACTTATTATTTTAGTTTTCTTCACGTTCTATGTATCTAGTGGACTTGTCGCTGGAGCAATTTTGTTCCAGGAGAGCTTTGGTTTAGATTACATGCAAGCCCTTCTGATTGGAGCGATCGTGATCGTTTCTTACACCTTCCTTGGAGGTTATTTGGCGGTAAGTTGGACAGATTTTGTTCAAGGATTGCTTATGTTCCTTGCACTTGTTGTGGTACCGATTGTCACCATTGTTGAACTGGGTGGCTGGTCTGAAGTAACATCGCAAGTGGGTGCCGTGGACCCTGGATATTTTGATCCATTTTATAATATGACTACCATCGGAATTATCTCGCTCGCTGCGTGGGGACTTGGGTATTTCGGGCAGCCGCACATCATTGTACGTTTTATGGGAATTAAGTCTGTGAAACAAATTCCTGCAGCCCGTCGCATTGGGATGAGCTGGATGGCTATCTCTATGGCTGGGGCAGTTTTGGTAGGGTTTATAGGAATTGCGTACTTTGCAGGTGACCCATTAATCGCGGGTGATATGGATAATAGCGAAAAAGTATTTATTTTGCTATCAGATGTATTATTTAACCCAATAGTTTCGGGTATTTTGTTAGCAGCTATTTTGTCGGCAATTATGAGTACCATTGACTCTCAGCTACTCGTCTCCTCAAGTGCATTGGCAGAAGATTTATATCCTGTCGTTCGTCCAAACGCTAGCCAGAAGGAATTGGTTTGGATCGGTCGAATTGGCGTGCTTGTTATCGCTATTGTGGCTATTTTGCTAGCGATGGGAGCCCAGAATGGAGAAACATCCGTCCTAGACTTAGTGGCGTACGCATGGGCAGGCTTCGGAGCAGCGTTCGGTCCGGCGATATTACTTTCTCTTTATTGGAGAGGTACAAACCAATGGGGAATATTAGCAGGTTTAGTCGTCGGCTCACTCGTCGTCTTTACATGGGTCGATGTGGCTAGTGCTATTTGGGCGCCGGCAGCCAAACTATATGAAATAGTTCCAGGCTTTATCTTGTCACTACTCGCTATTATTATCGTGAGTAAGTTAACAGGACGTCCTGGAGAAGATATTCAAAACGACTTTGACAGGGCAGTCGCGTACGATCCTGATGCAAAAACAGAATAAACGATGAAAAGGGTGGTGAGCCAGCGACTGGTTCACCATCCTTTTTGGCGTTATGGAGTTCGAAACATTTGGGTGAAGTACGCCCCGTGTGAACCTCCTTCCACGTGCCCAACTCCGATTTCAGTAAACTTTTCGTTTAAAATGTTTTTACGATGTCCCTCTGAGTTCATCCATTGTGAAACGACTTGCTCTGCCGATGTTTGTCCTGCTGCAATGTTTTCAGCAGCGCTAGAGTAGTCCACGTTAAACTGCTGCATCATTTCAAAAGGATCGCCATACTGAGGGCTATTGTGACTAAAGTAATTGTTGTCACTCATGTCTTGTGATTTTACCTTGGCAACGTTTGCCAGCTTCGCGTTCATTTTAAGAGGCTGTATCCCATTTTTTTCTCGTTCAGCATTGGTCAGCTCAACCACTTGCCGCTCTAGTTGAGAAACAGTTCCTTCACTCGCTTGTTCTCCTTCATTTCTGTTAGGTTTTTGAACTTGATTTGATTGAGTGGCTTCCTTTTGTTGTCTGGCTTCATTGGGCCTGCGCGGTGAATTACGATACCCATTCACACCGTATTGGCTCTCTTCACCATCCATTAAATCGGGGATCGGTCCCTTTGTGTTCGGATCGAGAATGTCCTCATTTGGTACGATGCGACTGTTATTATGCTGATTTTGTACATCGCCAGTACCATATTGAAGCTGGATGGGACCCTCATTGGTCTCCACATATCCTGTATTTTCAAGTTGTTCGGCGGGTCTAGCTTCGTTATTTTGACAGGCGACTAACACAAGTCCCATTGACAAGAGAAACAAGACAAATAGAAACTTATTTGTTTTCATATTACCAGTGTCCCCTTAGAATCTTTCTATTATGTGTCGCAAAGGATTCCTAATTTCTCATTTAAAGTAGTGCCAGTTAGCCAAAGCATTGCTTCACTTTGGGGAAATCTGCTATTATCAAAGGTATTGCAATACGTATGAGACCCTCATGGAGGTGAAGGAATAGATGTCGAGAATTTCCATTGAACAAGTCAAGCACGTAGCCCATTTAGCCCGCCTTGATATGACTGAAGAGGAAGCGCAAACGTTCACGACTCAGCTTGATGCAATTATTGGCTTTGCTGAACAACTAAATGAATTGGATACAGAGGGTGTAGAACCAACGAGCCATGTACTACCTATGACGAATGTCATGAGAGAAGATCATCCGAAGCGAGCGCTCAGTCAAGAAGAAGTGTTACAGAACGCACCAGACCACGAACAAGGACAAATTCGTGTGCCAAGTGTGTTGGAATAGGAGGAACGATTCATGAGTTTACTTTCGCATTCCATTCGCGAATTGCACGATAAATTAAAAACAGGTGAAGTGACAGCGAGTGATCTTGTTGGCGCTTCATTTAAACGAATTCAAGAAGTCGACGACAAAGTACAAGCATTTTTGACTTTAGATGAAGAGCGTGCAATGAAGGCAGCGGGTGAGGCAAAGCCAACAACTGCTTTAGCTGGATTACCGATCGGAATTAAAGATAACATTGTCACAAAAGGATTACGCACAACGTGTTCGAGTAAAATTTTAGACAACTTCAATCCTGTGTACGATGCAACTGTAATGGAGAAGTTGTACGCACAAGGGATGATTCCTGTCGGCAAATTGAACATGGATGAGTTTGCGATGGGGTCATCGACAGAGAACTCTGGATTTCAAAAAACGCGCAACCCATGGAATTTAGATACAGTACCTGGTGGCTCTTCTGGTGGATCTGCGGCGGCAGTAGCTGCGGGAGAGGTTCCTTATGCACTCGGAAGTGATACAGGAGGGTCTATCCGTCAACCAGCAGCCTTTTGTGGTGTGGTCGGACTAAAGCCTACGTACGGTCGTGTGTCTCGATACGGCTTGGTCGCCTTTGCTTCTTCATTAGATCAAATTGGACCGCTAACTCGTACAGTAGAAGACAATGCTTACATACTTGAAGCGATTTCAGGACTTGACCCAATGGACTCTACGTCAGCAAATTTGGACGTGCCGAAGTACACAGAAAGCCTCACTGGTGATGTGAAGGGGCTTAAAATTGGTGTGCCGAAAGAGTATCTCGGTGAAGGAGTTTCGGCGGAAGCGAAGCAGTCTGTTTTGGACGCTTTAAAAACGCTAGAGAAACTCGGCGCGACCTGGGAAGAAGTATCCCTCCCTCACTCTAAATATGGACTAGCTACCTACTACTTGCTTGCGTCCAGTGAGGCGTCTGCCAACTTGGCCCGCTTTGATGGTGTTCGATACGGCTATCGTTCGCCAAACGCTGAGAATTTAGTGGATCTGTACAAAAAAACGCGAGCGGAAGGGTTTGGAGACGAGGTAAAACGCCGAATTATGCTTGGAACGTTTGCTTTGAGCTCTGGTTATTATGATGCCTATTACAAAAAAGCCCAACAAGCTCGTACGCTTATTAAGCAAGATTTTGAAAACGTCTTTGAAAAGTACGACGTCATCATCGGACCGACAACACCGACTCCAGCCTTTAAGGTAGGAGAAAAGGCGTCAGATCCGCTAACGATGTATGCGAATGATATTTTAACGATTCCAGTCAACTTGGCTGGTGTTCCAGGCATTTCAGTCCCGTGTGGATTCTCAAACGGATTGCCACTTGGCTTGCAAATTATCGGTAAGCACTTTGACGAACAAACTGTCTACCGCGTGGCGCACGCGTTCGAACAAGCAACAGACTTCCACAAAGAGCGTCCTGCTCTGTAACGAAACGAGGTGAAATGAGATGAACTTTGAAACGATTATTGGCTTGGAAGTACACGTAGAATTGAAAACAGAATCTAAAATTTTCTCTTCAAGTCCGAACCATTTTGGGGCTGAACCGAATACAAACACGAACGTCGTCGATTTAGGCTATCCGGGTGTGTTGCCTGTGCTAAACAAGCAGGCAGTCGAATTCGGTATGAAAGCTGCGTTGGCATTAAACTGTGAAATCGCAACAGATACGAAATTTGACCGAAAGAACTACTTTTATCCGGACAATCCGAAAGCGTATCAAATTTCGCAGTTTGATAAACCGATCGGAGAAAACGGTTGGATTGAAATTGAGGTTGCTGGTGTAACGAAGCGAATCGGTATTACGCGCCTTCATCTAGAAGAAGACGCTGGGAAGCTGAACCACGTTGGTGGGGGGCATTCCTTAGTTGACTTCAACAGACAAGGTACACCGCTCATTGAGATTGTTTCTGAGCCAGACATTCGCACCCCTGAAGAGGCCTATGCGTATCTGGAGAAGTTAAAATCGATCATCCAATATACGGGCGTTTCCGATTGTAAAATGGAAGAAGGAAGTTTACGTTGTGATGCGAACATTTCCTTGCGCCCATTAGGACAAGAAGAATTTGGAACGAAAGCGGAGCTCAAAAACTTAAACTCGTTCAATTTTGTCAAAAAAGGGTTGGAGTTCGAGGAAAAACGTCAAGAGAGAGTGTTGCTGTCTGGCGGTATCATTGAGCAAGAAACGCGTCGCTTTGATGAGTCAACAGGTGATACGATTCTTATGCGTGTAAAAGAAGGCTCTGATGACTATCGTTACTTCCCGGAACCAGACTTGGTCGCGCTTCACATTGATGATGAGTGGAAGGAACGTGTACGTAATAGCATCCCTGAGCTTCCAGACTCACGTCGCGCTCGTTACGTATCTGAACTCGGATTACCTGCATACGATGCGAAAGTACTCACGTTAACAAAAGAGATGTCCGACTTCTTTGAAGAGGCTGTTGCGGCGGGTGCAGAAGCAAAGCAAGCGTCCAACTGGCTCATGGGTGAAGTAAATGCGTACCTAAACGCTCAGCAAAAGGAATTAGCTGACGTAGCTATGACTCCGCAAGGCTTAGCAGGCTTAGTGAAGCTCATCGAAGAAGGTACGATCTCTTCAAAAATTGCGAAGAAAGTATTTAAAGAGTTAATTGAAAAAGGCGGAGATCCAGAGCAAATCGTGAAAGACCAAGGACTTGTGCAAATTTCCGACGAGGGAGAGCTTTTGAGGATTGTAACGGAAATTCTCGATCAAAACCCGCAATCCATCGAAGATTTCAAAGGTGGAAAAGATCGTGCGCTTGGTTTCTTAGTCGGTCAAATTATGAAAGCGACAAAAGGACAAGCGAATCCACCGATGGTCAATAAGTTGTTGGTGGAAGAAATGAATAAAAGATAAAAAGAGGCTGTCGAGTTAACTCGACAGCCTTTCTTTCTCATCTACAGGTTCATTGATCTGGGGATCGTCGACATCCGTCTCATTGCCTGGGTCCGCTAGTACAGTGATGGGAGCATAGATGGACATGAGCAAGGCAGCGATAAGTAGCCCTGTGCGTAGTAGTTTTTTCAAAAATGTCATCCTCCTTTCTGAATGGCATCGCGGATCTTTAATTCTTGGGCAAAATATTCTGCAGCTTTTTTGTAACGCCTCTTTTCAAAATAATATTCTGCAATTGTCGCTGCCATCCCTTCAGCCAAGCTCCACTTATTTTGACGTAGTAAATGGTGTAGTACAGTTTCGTATTCTTCTATTGAATCCTCCGCCTGCTCGCAGTCATGCTTCCATTTTGCACAAAAGTATTGGAGCTGCATGCGGTCATCATCAGATAAAACAAACGAAGCAGCCTCTTGCATGAATTGTTGAAATCGGTTGAGATCCTTTAACGAGACGCATGCATCTAATAGTGAGCGATAAGAGAGGAGCTGCCCACCGAGCTCGTGCTCATTCCGGAGCTGGATCGACTTTTGGAATGAGGCCATCGCGAGGTCGTGCGCTTCTTGAGATTTTTGAACAAGTCCGATGTTGTGATGAACACGAGCTAGTAAAAGGGGTAGCTCCTGTTGAGTAGCTAACTCTTGTGCTTTTGATAAATAGGACAAAGATTCATCCCACTCTTCTGTTTCAATGGCTAAGGCGCCTAGCAAGTTATATGTTTCAGCAAGCTTCTTCCATTGATGCTCGAATAAGTATTTATGCATCGCCTCATTAGCAGCCCTCTTCGCTTTAAACGGTTTATGTGAAGCACGGTACAGTAGGGCGTAATTAAAGTGAATGGAAGCGATGACAGGACTCGATTGTTTGTAGCCAAGGAATTGTTCAAAGTAATAAATACTTTTGTCCCACTGCTGACGGTGAAAAGAGTGTAGCCCTAGAGCATACACATATATTTCGTGTACGAGGCTAAGGGGAAGCTCGTCTTCTGATGAAATATAGTGCTGCACTTGTTCCCAAGCGTCTTCATAAGGGAGATTTTTTTTCATACAGTACGACATCTTTAATAACACATAAATAATCTCCTGCTCGATGTGTGGAATGTATAAAGGATCAGGTAAAGAAGCGTAGGATTTCTCTAATGCATCTATATCAAAAAACAAGTGATGCTTCCATTGGGCGAATTGCTCATCCCATTTTGCATCGCGTTGATAGTGCCGTAAAACGTAATCAGAAGGCAAATGAAGACGTTCGGCAAGTAGGAGCAGTGTCTCTTCGGAAGGTTGGAAGCGCCCCAATTCAATGTTACTCAAATGCGTGGCAGATATAATTCCTTTGCTCAATTCTTGTAGGGAAAGCTGATCTCTTTTGCGGTAATAAGAGATTCTTTTGCCTATATGCAAGAAAGTCACTCCTTTCGTCAATTCTTTATACTACTATTTTAAAGAGTTTTGTATTTTAAGACAACAAAAGATAGACAGAGTATAATGGAGATAGAAATTAGTCGGATCTTGTCGAGAAATGGAAGTTGGCTGCGGAAAGAGAGGACATCATGTCGGAAACGTCGAGAAGTACAAAACGAAACGTCACCGTTGTCATGACTGTATGTTGTATGTTGTTGCTACTCGTCGTCATCCGCGAAGAGTGGAACAGAGAGTCGTTACATAGAAAAGTCTCAACCAATTTCTTCCCCCAGAATAGTACGATGGAGGAAGTTTTCGAGCAAAGGGTTTCACGCATCGCGATGAGTACGCGCTTTCATGTGGAACTTGGGACGATCGGGGTTGGAGAATCTGCTGCGAGTGCCATACCAAGCTTGGTTCCGTATCAAATCACAACGAGGGATCATCTAAAGCAAGATGAACTGGTGTACCAAATATCAGAAAAGGCCGTATGTAATGATGGTGAAGATGCCGTGATCGTCTCGTTAGACAGAAATCGATTTGTTGCTTTTCAAAACAACAGTAACAAGGAAAGATGCGCTATATGGGAGTCTGATGGATACTATCACAGACTTCAACTAACGGATATAGATGAAGATGGAAGCGTGACGAGTGAAGAAATGTTTGAGATGATCGAGCTTTTGCTATAGGGAGCTACCACCGAAAGATCATGAGGATTTTGCTGACGCACAAAAGAAATTTCATGAGAAGTTGGTTGATCGCTTCCGCACAGATTCTGCATTATGGGAGGAAGTCGCTTACCATATCATGATGACATTGAAGGAAAACGGACTTCATAAAGCGAATGTGTAGAGGAACAGTTTTCTAAGGGGGAGTCCTTCGAATGACTTCTCATCGCTTTTGGTTTGTCATGGAGGAACGAGTAAACTAACCCCGTTTGCGCACTGTTCACTTATGACAAAAGTTTGGAAGGTACTTGTAAAGTAGCGCCATTCCATGTACAATTTCTACGTTATGAATTCGGGCGTCAACAGGAGGTTGCATTTTTTCTTAGCCTAGCATCCTGATGTTTGATACACGAACGGTCAATGGACTAGAGAGTCAATCTTCGAATCCGGAACCCGGTGTTGATCGAGGTTAACGATCCGAACCAATCACAGTAGTAGGATGATGAACATGAAACGGGCACGAATTATATACAATCCAACGTCAGGGAGAGAAGCGTTTCGCAAGCACCTCCCCGAAGTGTTACAGCGATTAGAGATGGCTGGATACGAAACATCATGTCACGCGACAACTGGAGAGGGCGACGCTATTAAGGCCGCAGAAACGGCAGTTGAACGTGAGTATGATGTCGTCGTCGCTGCTGGAGGAGACGGAACGATTAACGAAGTCGTCAATGGGCTTGCAGAGAAGCCTTACCGTCCTAAGCTAGGCGTTATTCCTATGGGGACAACGAACGATTTTGCACGTGCACTTCACATTCCACGCTCTATTGATCAAGCAGTCGATATTATTGTAAAAGGCGATACTTTACCTGTCGATATCGGGAGAAGCAACGATAAATACTTCATGAATATTGCCGGTGGCGGTCGGCTAACTGAGCTCACATACGAAGTGCCGAGTAAGCTGAAAACCATGCTCGGTCAACTGGCTTACTACATTAAAGGAATGGAAATGCTGCCTTCTATTAAGGCAACCGAAGTAGAAATAGAGTATGACGGAAAAATGTTTGCAGGGGAAATCATGCTCTTCCTCATAGCGAATACAAATTCTGTGGGTGGATTTGAACGGCTTGCACCAGATGCGTCGATTAACGATGGCATGTTTACGATGCTTATCTTGAAGAAGACAAACTTGGCAGAGTTTATCCGCATAGCTTCACTAGCTTTACGCGGAGAACATATCGGCGAGAAGCACGTGATCTATACGAAAGCCAATCGAATCAAAGTGCATTCTCAACAAAAAATGCAATTGAATTTAGACGGGGAATACGGCGGTCTAGTTCCAGTGGAGTTTGAGAATTTGTATCGTCACCTCGATGTTTTTGTACAAATGGATAAAGTTCGACCGACCGATTTAGTGAAATAAGTGAGATGAACCTAGAGTGGGACTACACCCGTTCTAGGTTTTTTATTGTGGAAAAGGGGCGGAGCGATGCCGAGTTCTAATCATGTTCATTTAGTCTATTAGAGTAAAACTTCGCATAGGTCACACCCCATACATGGGGCTCTGCTCACACCGCCTTGATCAAAACTAGACTGCTTTGTGTCCGATTTCCATACATAGGTTGAGTGTGGAGCTCATGAATGTTTTTTGTTAATTTCAGGAGCTATTTTGCAGGATGGAGAATTTCAGTTGCTTCTCGGTACGGCAAAATCTGATAAGAACGGTAGTAACCGGTCATAAGAAACGGATCGTCTTCCACGAGTTGACGAGCTACGTCATCATTGTCGACAGTGAGTAGTAAAAAGGCACCATCTGTAGAAGAAAAAGGTCCACAGGTTTGCAACCATCCGTGTCGTGCGAGTGTTCGCAAGTACTCCACGTGGTTATGAAGTAAGCTATCGGTGAGACGTGAAGGTTGTTCTTGTTCGTAGAGTACTACAACTGGCATTAGAGGCTCGTCCTTTCTGTGCGAATGTATGTTCGTTATCTTTAATATACGGAACATACATTCGATTTGTCAAGAAAAAAAGAGACTGCTTCTGACAGCAACCCCCAGTCCATATATCTGCGCAAGAGAGGTAAAAAAGTAACGTGATCCTCGTTATATAACCGCTCGTCTACGTGTAGAAGACCTGCAACCTTTGTACTCAGAGAAGTTTGCTCGCGAATGTGGCGAATCGCTGCGTCCTCCAACGTTTCGTCTTCAGATCTCTTTCCACCAGGCAAACTCCACAATTCTGTCTGTCCTCTGACCAACCATAGCTGCTGTTCTTTATTCAAAATCATCGCATTGACAACGTCCCATCGTTTCGACATCTCCGAACTTCCCTCATTATCAACGTAACAAATGTATTGCCAGTTCGCCAGCTTTATGTAAATTAAAATGGAATACTCGCATGAATAACTAGAACTCTAGTAAACTAATGAAGAAGTGTATAAAAATGGGGGGATCGCCATGCAAGAAAGCAGCCTATTTTACCAACAGAGGTTTGTACGTAAAGGATGCTTCACATGGGCACGATCAAGGCGCTTTTAAGTGCAGTCAAATCATAACAAATCCACAATCACTAGTTAATTCCATCCAAACCCGTTATGTGCGCAGTAACTTATGCAAAGCCTCTTCCAAATGATGGAAAACAAAGGGCACATCGTGATCGATTGCAACTTGTGGCGCCACGCGCTGTCCTTCAATTAAAAACTCCGCCATTTCTCCGAATAGCACGCGTAACAAAGAAGCAGGTACTCGATTCCAGTTTGGGCGACGTAACGTGGAACTAGCTACTTTCGAGAACGTGTCAAACTGTACAGGGTTCGGCGCCGTAATGTTCACAATGCCTTCTATATCAGAAGTCGCGCACCAAGCAAGAAGTTCAGCAGCATCTTGCTCGTGGATCCAGGAAAGCCACTGCTGACCCGAAGCAATACGTCCGCCAACGCCGATTTGAAAAGGTTTGATCAATGAGGGAAGTGCGCCTTCATTTCGGCCGAGCACGATCCCGATGCGAGCAATGACTTTGCGCGTGTCAGGAAGGTTTGCGTGCTCAAATAATGCTTCCCACTGTTCGCACACCGCAGCTGGGAAACTATTATTGAGGACAGGACTATTTTCGGTAAGCGAGATCTGCCCCTGATAGCCGTACGCCCCAATCGCAGAACCTTGAATAAAAGCCTTCGGTGGAGTGGCTAGCTGTGCAGCAATCTCTAGCATCCGTTCCGTCGCCTGCAAACGACTCGTGAGAATTTTGTCTTTTTTGTCCACTGTCCATCTGCCGTCATTAATCGGATGACCGGCAAGGTTGATGAGCACCTCGATTGATTTGCCACGGAAGTAATTGATTTCAGACTTGGAATCTTCGAGCCAATGAATATAGGTAATACCGTTCTCTTGTTTTGACGAGCCACGCGTAACCACCATCACCTCATGTCCCCGATCGATAAGCAGTTTAGCGAGAGCTTTCCCAACAAACCCCGTGCCACCGCTTAATAAAATCTTCATGTGAAAGACCACCCTACAAATGGAAGTTTTCCTTCATATTACCCCTAAATTCGGCTACAGTGAAGAGGAGAGGGGGATATTCATGATTGGTTGGATTGGATTTTTGTTATTTGTCGTCGTGTCCTTTTTGATGGGGGCGATTCGAAGTATAGAGTATGTAGAAATGATGTTGGTGATTGCTTATGGGGTGTTTGTGCCGATGGGATTGAGGCTGTTTGCGCCAGACGCGGATCGGTGGGTGGCATGGCTGTGGAGACTGCATCCTATCGCGTTTGTAGCTACACTCGTTAGCTTTCTTTTAGACCGTGGCTTATGGTCGACGGTGTTTTCTTTGCCATGGTTTTTCTGGACTGCGCTCTTGTCGTTGTATGGGTTATGGACTTTGTGGAAGAGGCAAGCATGGCGCACGTTGCCGGAACTTTTATTGCATATAGGCCCTGTATACATCGTGGTTGGCGGTATGTGGCTCGTCTTGCATCGCACAGGTCTGGATATTATGGGATTCCCAGACATTATCGTGCTACTCACGTCGATTCACTTTCACTACGCGGCGTTTGTCGTGCCGATTGTGTTTGGATTGGCGTTACGAGCGGCGGGTGCACGGCTTGGCAAAGTTGCTAGTTTCTTAGGAAGTCTCGTGCTCGTGGGACCCATTTTTGTTGCGTTGGGAATTACGTTCGGAGAGTCCCTACCATGGTTTGAGTTCTTCGCCGTCGTCGAGCTCGTCGTCCCGATCGCGCTTTTGTCCTTTTTGTTCCTATGGAAATGGGTGCCGACATTGGAGGATACACGAGCGAAAGGACTACTCATCATCGGATTCGGATCGCTCTTTGTGTCGATGAGCTTTGCCTTCTTGTACGGATACGGGCACGTGCATGACGGAGAGGAATTGATGTTTTTGAGCATCCCATTGATGGTGTTTGTGCACGGGATGGTGAACGTATTTGGATTTTCGTTGTTCACGCTGCTTGGGATGAGACGACTACGGGAGTTAGGAAAGGTGTAGGGCTGGGACTTAACGGAAAAGTGTGGACGTGGGGCTTGTTTAGGCGTGGGTGTGGTAAACTGGGAATAACAGACTAGAGTGAGAAAGTGATGATGAACAGTGGCTAAACAGACGCCCCCAGTAAAAAAAAACGAAACAATCGAAGTAACATTTGAAGACTTAACACACGAAGGACAAGGCGTCGCAAAAGTAGACGGCTTCCCTTTGTTTGTACCATACGGATTACCTGGTGAAAAGGCGACAGTCAAGGTCGTGAAGCTCCAAAAAGGCTACGGATTCGCACGCATTATGGAGATGAGTGAGGCAAGCCCAGACCGCGTCGAACCACCGTGCCCGATCTATAAAGAATGTGGCGGCTGCTCCTTGCAACACCTTAGTTACGAAGGACAACTCCGCGCCAAACAAAAGCACGTACAAGACGTCATGCAAAGGATTGGCGGCTTTCCAGACGTGAATGTGCTCCCAACACTCGGCATGGACAACCCATGGACGTACCGGAACAAAGCACAAGTACCAGTCGGAGAGCGGGAAGGCGGCCTCATCGCCGGCTTCTACCAAAAACGTTCCCACGAAATCATCGACATGGAAACGTGCATGATCCAAGGCGAAACGAACGACCAGCTCGTCCAGCACGTCAAAGAAATTTGCCAGAAGTACGGGGTTGAGGCATACAACGAAAAAACGCACAAAGGTAACCTCCGTCACATTATGGTGAGAACCGGTGCGAATACGGACGAGATCATGCTCGTACTGATCACACGGACAAACGGGGAATACGGCGGTCTAGTTCCAGTGGAGTTTGAGAATTTGTATCGTCACCTCGATGTTTTTGTACAAATGGATAAAGTTCGACCGACCGATTTAGTGAAATAAGTGAGATGAACCTAGAGTGGGACTACACCCGTTCTAGGTTTTTTATTTCAGATGATCTACTCGTACGTAATTTTAGGATCCTTCATGCTGACCGAGCACAATGCCGATTCGGGTAATGACTTTGCGCGTGTTAGGAAGGTTTGCCTGGCTTTTTGTGTCAATAAGCTGCGCCTTTTTGTACGGATATGGGCACGTAAATGATGGAGGGCGCTTGTATGGACAGCATATGGTAAACTAAAAGTAACAGCTCGAGCTTGGATGGACATAGAGCAAAGTACGCAATGAAGGAGATAGGGCGAATGATCGATACGAATAGTATACAGCACTGGTTCCCCCAGTTGATTGATTCATATAAAGAAGAGAAGAGTTCCGTCTATAACACTTGGTTTACAGATGAAGGGCGCCTGAAATATTTTCGCTCGATTCGAAAAGGTGTGATGAAGATGGTAGACGAAATAAAAAGTGGTGTGTTCGGTAATGATTTTAAAGAATCGTCGCTGGAGTCTGTTTTGCAGTCTATTTGTGAACAAAAAGAAGTCTTCCAAGGGGCGAGTCATGCGTTTATTTGGAAGCCCAAATTGAGAATTCCAGATATATATGAAAATGAGGAGAATAAGATGGCTTTCGCTTTGTTTCTGGAGGCCTGTTTGCGTGCGCAATCCGAAACGGCTCTGCTACATGAGGTAGACAAACTAGTTAATCGCAAAATAAAAGGATTGGGACCAGCAGTGGCAAACATTCTCTATTTTTTACACCCCACCATCTTTCCTCCTTTCAATACAGCCATGGTAGAAGGCTTTAATTTACTATTTCATCAAAAGGCGAAGCTCGGGTCATGGGAATCCTATTTATATATGAGAGAGATCATTTTACAAGTGAACAAAGCTTATAATCGGAAACTATCAAAGGATTTAGGCATGATAGGGGGACTTTTATTTGAAGTAGGAAAAGGCGAAATATTACCCCCGCGTTCTTCAGGTATTGATGTAAAAATGGACGATGTGAAAATTGAAAAATATCAAAAGAAACGTTTGCTCGCCGCTAAGAAAAATGAGAAGGAAGAAAACTCCCATCAAGAGCAACAATACCTTTTGGCGAAACTAGGAAACGCACTCGGCTATGATGTATGGATTGCTACCAATGACCACGGCAAAGAATATAGCGGAGAAAGGTTAGGGAACCAATCGCTATCCTCATTTCCCCCAGTTCCATATTCGCAGGATGTAGTGGACACCGTGAAACTGATCGATGTCATTTGGTTTCAAAAGGGGACATCTGTCATTGAGACCGTATTTGAAGTGGAAAGTACGACCTCCATCTATTCTGGAATTTTGAGAATGTATGATTTGTCACTATCGCTTGGAAGAAGCCAAGTGTGTTACTTAGTGTCACCGAAGAGCCGTGAAAAAGAAATATTGGCACAAGTGAGAAGACCTTCTTTTAAGGAACTAACAGATATGGAACTTCGCTATATTTTCTTCGAAGACTTGTGCGAACACTGTGATGCCATGTGCAAGTTTGGCGAAAATAAAGAAGTATTACAAAGACTCTCCAAGTCCTGTCAGTGATTCAGTGAACGGAAATTTGGACTGACCAAGATGAAAAATGTAGATATTTACAGCTACTTCTCATGCCATTGCGTGTACAGGTCATGTAGGTGAACAAGCTGCGAGCTACGGAAGAGGGAAAAAGCTTTATGATGAATTCGTTCTCTCCTTACTGATCGTATATGTAAACGATCGAGATCTCTTATGCGGCAGAGACTCGCTTTTCTTTTGTTCGAATAAGCTCGTCTCCCTCACGTGTGGTACACTAGTCCCAACTAAAAAAAGAAAGTGATGACGTATAGAATGGCAAAGCAAACAGCACCCGTGAACAAAAATACAATCGTAGAAGTAACATTTGAAGACTTAACACACGAAGGACAAGGCGTCGCAAAAGTAGACGGCTTCCCTTTGTTTGTACCATACGGATTACCTGGTGAAAAGGCGACAGTCAAGGTCGTGAAGCTCCAAAAAGGCTACGGATTCGCACGCATTATGGAGATGAGTGAGGCAAGCCCAGACCGCGTCGAACCACCGTGCCCGATCTATAAAGAATGTGGCGGCTGCTCCTTGCAACACCTTAGTTACGAAGGACAACTCCGCGCCAAACAAAAGCACGTACAAGACGTCATGCAAAGGATTGGCGGCTTTCCAGACGTGAATGTGCTCCCAACACTCGGCATGGACAACCCATGGACGTACCGGAACAAAGCACAAGTACCAGTCGGAGAGCGGGAAGGCGGCCTCATCGCCGGCTTCTACCAAAAACGTTCCCACGAAATCATCGACATGGAAACGTGCATGATCCAAGGCGAAACGAACGACCAGCTCGTCCAGCACGTCAAAGAAATTTGCCAGAAGTACGGGGTTGAGGCATACAACGAAAAAACGCACAAAGGTAACCTCCGTCACATTATGGTGAGAACCGGTGCGAATACGGACGAGATCATGCTCGTACTGATCACACGGACAAAGGATTTGCCACATCGGAAGGCGATCCTGGAAGAAGTGGTCGAGGCGTTCCCGAATGTGAAATCGATCGTTCAAAGCATTAACCTAAAACGCACCAACAAAGTCATCGGCGACGAAACCCGTGTCCTGTGGGGAAGAGACGTCATTTACGACACAATCGGTGGAGTGAAATTCGCCATCTCGGCGCAATCGTTTTACCAGGTTAACCCTGAACAAACTGAGGTTCTCTACGGCAAAGCGCTCGAATACGCAGGCCTCACAGGAGACGAAACTGTCATCGATGCTTACTGTGGAATTGGGACGATCTCGTTGTTTTTGGCCCAGAAAGCAAAACACGTCTATGGAGTGGAAATCGTTCCGCAAGCGATAGAAGATGCAATGCGGAATGCGGAATTGAACGGGATCCGAAACGTGAAGTTTGAAGCGGGAGCGGCTGAAGATGTGATTCCGCGTTGGGTGGAAGAAGGCGTAGAGGTAGACGTATTGGTAGTCGACCCACCACGGAAAGGCTGCGACGCGTCGTTGTTGGAGACGATTTTGGAGATGAAGCCGAAGAAGGTTGTGTATGTGAGCTGTAATCCAGCGACGCTGGCACGGGATTTGCGGGTGTTGGCGGATGGTGGATATGGTGTTGGGGATGTGCAGCCGGTGGATATGTTTCCGCAGACTGGGCATGTTGAGTGCGTGGCGTTGATAGAGTTAAAATAGCTTGGTGGCAATAGGTTTAGCGGTTTTTGACTAAAAATTGAAGTGTGTTTTTGTTCCCTCGGACTAATGGTTCGGGGGATAATTTCGGGTGGTGACGGTACCATTCACTTAATTCCCTTGAGATGAAGCACGAGTACCATCCCCTCAATTCTCCCATTATTGTTAAAAACTAGGGAGACACAAGAACCGTCCCCGTGTTTCCCGAATAAATTGAAATTAAAACCACTGCTCTTCCGTCATAGAAATGAACATCAAAGTTGGTGGGATAATATAATTTACTTAATATATCCATAATATTTGGAGAACATTATTCATGAGGTGATTTTATGGATAAAGAAGATTTAAAACTCACGTCTGCTGAAATAGGGACTTTGTGGGGGGAATATGTAAACGGAACAGCCGTTGATACTGTGAACAAATATATGTTATCAATCATAGAAGATGAAAAGATAAAAACGCTTTTTGAAGATGCGATAAAGACATTTGGTAAACAAAAGAAACAGATAACAACATTCATCGAAAACGAAGGGTTTCCCATTCCGATTGGATTTACTGATTCAGACCTTAACAAAGGGGCAAAAAGACTGTTTTCAGACATTTTCTGTCTACACTACCTACACATCATGTCACTGCATGGTATATTAGGTCATACTACATCGCTTAGTGCTTCTGTGAGGAAGGATTTACGACATTTTTATGATTCTTGTGATGATGATGGGAAGAAGATGTACCACAAAACAATAGAATTACTACAAGGAAAAGGACATTACCAAAGAGACCCTTATTTTTATCCTGAAGCAAATCCTGAATTTGTTTCAGGTCAACAATTTTTGGATGGCTTTTTTGGGGACAAACGCCCCTTAGCAGCAACAGAAATTATTGCCCTTTCCTTTAACATGAAGAAGAAAATAATGGAAAAGACAATTTCTATTGCATTTAGTCAAGTGACTCAATCAAAAGAGGTAAGAAAATTTTTAAAGTCAGCACAAAAAACTTCAGATGAGCAAATACAAACTTTGGGTAACATACTACACGGAGATAATTTGCCTGTTCCAATGTCTTGGGAAACTGAAATCACAACTTCTCAGGATTCTCCTTTTTCAGATAAGTTAATGCTGTATCACATTGGATTCTTATTACAAGTCGCACAAGCTTATCATGGAGCAGGACTTGCATCAGCAATGCGAACAGACCTCGTAATGAATTATGAAAAAATTATATTAAAGAACTTAACAGTTACAAAAAATTGGTTCAATTTAATGACAAAAAATAAATGGTTTGAGCAGCCACCACTTGCTCCAAATAGAAAAGAGATTGCAAAAGACAAATAGCTTGTGGAAGCACGGGGACGGTTCTCTTGCTTCCGAAGCAGCAGAAGAACGAAATCGCTAACGTGATGGCTCATTAAAAGAAGTTCTAAAAACAAAAATACCTTAAAAAGACATAAAAAATGAAAAAGTATGCTGTTTTAAGCCAATCTAAAAATTCAAAAGTTGATGCTAATGCCTGACCGCCTGCTGACCGATATAATGAACAAGGATTTTATATTAGAGAAAGGAAAAAACGCCTCCCTATTAAGTGGTTCTGTACCAACAGTTCCACGGGAGACGTTCCAAAATTAACATTATGGTGATTATCACTAGTATTGCATCAATTTAATTATGCTATTAGTAATAAACAGAATATTCAACTTTATCGCTTTGTGCAAAGAAAAAGCACTTTATAGTAATTCCGCTTGACCTCCACAAATCCGAATAGCGTTTCCTGTTGGCATACTCGCTTATCTTTCAAAGCGAATCTTTTTTTGTCCCGGCTCTCTGCTAGTTGCTTGTCTACGTCCTGTAAAACCTCCGTCACTAGATTGCGCATGAACAGCATGCCTACGTCCCATATATGGCGTTCAATCTCTTTTCAGACCATCCATAGTATGCTTGTTCATAAGAGTTCTCTCTTTGTGCTTTTGGTTTTGTCGCTTACAAGCATATAGGAGAAGAACTCTTTTTGCTTCTCAAAGCCCATGACCGCGCTACCGTATTTGTTCAACTGTGTCTTCATTTCGTTCATCATAATGCTCTGTTGGTGGTTCAAAGGGCATTCGTTTCATAGTTAGCCTCCACGTTAAAAGTTGAGTTCTTTTCTTACATTGAACCGATAACAAAATCAATTTCAAGTATTATTCCAGAATTAAATTAATCTTCTCTACTAAGTTTTCTATTACTGAATTTATACCCGCATAGCCATAATACCTAACGTGCATGACCGCTTTTCCTTTAAAAGCAAATACTTCTTTCATTTCCTTTTCCTCATGAACAATCAAAAGATCCAAGTCTGGATGTTCTGTTTCAACAAAATCTTCTCTACTATCTTCATATCTATATCTTTCTATTAAATCAGAAATCAGATTATCCGCCAGAGCTGGTATACTTAGCTGATAAACCTGTGTATGAATAGCCGGTGAATATTCACCGCTTCCATCCTCCCACATTTTCCCGGGAACCACACCCTGTTCATCTGTTTCATATTGCACGGGTGCCGATAGACTCCAATCATACGAATACCGGTTGCCCCAATCCACATTGTCACTCACATAGGAAGGTTCCTCTCGAACCATTGCTGGATTATCTTCTACATCAGCTAACCTGACAATCGGTAAGTCAAGACTTGCTTCGGGTAATGTTTTCGTATCCATCTTTACAAGCTGAACGAATGGAATGATAGCGCTCAATCCAACTACTACTGTAAAGAGAAAAGCGACGGTAGAATGTAATCGGTAGTGCTTCTTCCACGGAGCATGATGATTAATCGGTTTGCCTTCGATAAGTTTTCTTCGCAAAGCACGAATGGAAATGGATGCTTGGAGCGAATTATAGGTCGTGTATCCGAAGAAGATCGCTAAAATTAATTGTTGAACAACACCACCTTCCACCATAACTAAGGTCGGTGTCCCATCAAGAAACCAAATAGCAGAATTCATTCCGATAATTAAAATCGCTGAGACAACTACTATAACAGCATTCGAAGCTAATTTCTTGTCCAGTTCCTTTAATGTATAAGACTGCTCAGCCGGATCTGTATGAAGCTCTGGTGCATTGCGTTCTTCCGGTGATGAAAAGACATGAAAAGAATTATAGCTTGTTACATAATCCCAACCACTTTCGGCATACATCTGTATTTGTTCTGGTGTAATCTTCTTCTTTATGGATACATCTATTCTATATCTCATTTTCTTCTGTTCACCTTTAACGAATTTTGCGAAATGTATCCCCATCTTTTTTAGATGCAACCCTTTAGCCGCCATGTCTGAAAACCAGCTTTCATGCTCACCAATTCGCCAATAATCACTGGGCCGAAGTTTATGGACTGTTTTATTCATCCTCATCACCTTCCTCTAAAATGCTACTATCTTTTATCAAGGCTTTCAATCGACCATACTCTATACGCAGAGCTTGTTCCCCTTCTGGTGTTATTTGATAGGTCTTCCTTCTGCCATCATCTTCTGCTAGAGATATAAGACCGTCTTTTTGCATGCGTGAGAGTACTCCGTAAAGTGTCCCAGGTCCCATTTTTAATCTGCCATTTGATACTTCTGTAATTGCATGCATAAGCTGATACCCATGGTTAGGACGCATTAACGCTAGTAGTACATAATACATTGCTTCGGTCATCGGTCCTCCGTTATATGCCATTGTTTACATCCCTTCTTTGGTTCTTTAAAATATTATGCATCGCAGTATTATGTATGGCGATATATCGTATAACATAATAATACTTCATGAAATATCTACTGTAAATGATTAGTTTTGTTTTGTGGTATACTTGTTTTCCTTTAAAGGTTCATTGGTACAGTCGGAAGGGGAATACTATGAGGTTAAATATACTAATCGGTACTTTGCTCGGCTTTACATTTGTATTTATCATAACAGGTATTTGGAAAAACGAATTTGACTGGACTTTAAGTGGTTCTGCACCAAAAGTTCCACGGGAGACGTTCCGGAATTTACATAATGGTGATTATATCAGATTATAAGTTGGTCGAGAAACGATACGTTGAGGAGCGGTTTTCATTTGTAAACGAGAAATAATCCATCTTGGCTTAACGGATGAGTTATTTCTCGATTACTCTTCAATGAATGCCTCACCATCCCTTTCTGTTAAAATAATACATCATTCAATTCAGAATCCGAATAAATTGAAATTAAAACCACTGCTCTTCCGTCACCAATATTTTTAACGCTATGTGGAACACTTGCATTCCAGCTGAAGGAATCACCTTCTTCTACAATAACAGAGTCCTCTCCTTGTTCTGCTAAAATTTTCCCCTCCAACACAAAATGGCACTCTTCTCCTTCGTGTGAGTGCGGATCTCCGATAGAGGCTCTCACAGGAAATTCGACTATCATCATTCTTAGGCCGCCCTTTGAGGTTAAATGCTCAATCTTTAAGTCTTTAAAAGAAGATGTATTTCTTGTATCTTTTCGAACGACATGCATGTGTTGATTCTTTTCTAATAGTAGGTAAGGTAACGGGACTCCTAGAAACCCTGCAATTGTATTGAGTGTGTTTATAGATGGTGAAGTGTTATTGTTTTCGACGTTGCTTATGAATCCTTTAGAAAGACCTGTCTTTTCGCACATTTGAGCAATGGTAATTTTTTTTCGGTTTCTTATTGTACGAATTTTTGTACCAATATCCAATGTAGCCACCTCTGTTGTTTTATTTGAAACTTAATTACATATTAGCAAACAGATTATTGACAATCTACACTTCCGTTGTTACTGTATAGATAATAAATATTCATATTAGGAAACAGAAAATCATTGTCTGTTTGTTTCGTAATAGGGATTTTTTATCTCTATATGAATTATAGGAATGTAGGTAGCCACTTATTCAGAAGGGATGATTCAATTGAATTCACCAATGATTTATGAACTTCGCAAACCATCTCAGATTAGTGGATATATTCCTGAATTCGTCAAGGGGGAATACAGTCTAAAGCCTGTTGATCAGCTTTCTTTATTTATTTCTCACGGAGAACTTGATAACATCCTACCATATGGATGGGGATTAGAAAGCAATGAGTTTTTTCAAGGACTAGGTGCACAAGTAACCTTTGAAGCTTATCCAGAATATCACACTGTTTCATTACAAAATCAACAAGATTTTAAGGAATGGCTGATGGATAAATTAGACAAGTAATAAGGGATGATTATTACGATTACTTTCATTTCAGGGGTAGTTCTTTCTTTTTGAAGTAAAAGTGAGATGTCGAAGTAGACTACAAAGAGCTTGCCAATATTTAATCAAGGCTGAAAAATACAAGCAATTTCTTGTATTCTTGATCAGCATGAAGATTTTAATCTGTCGATGGGTAGAAAGTGCTTTTAATAACCAAGCTATGAAGAAAAGGTGGTAATTGTTATGACACAAACAAAGTTTGGATCAAAGGTTCTATCCGTGCTAGAAGATAAAATTCAATTAATTAGAACGAATAAAGGTGCAATTTATTTAGTAGGACCCATTCGACTTCCTGTTAATTTGTACGGGGAGACGGTTGTTTTTCAGTGGTATTGTTGGTTGAATTGTGAAGAAGTAACAGAAGACTATGAAAGGATTATTCAAAAGTTATCTTCTGCTAATTTAGCTGAGTTACAGCAATCAAGCGTTTTAGCATTTGGTGATTTTTCTAATGGAGATGACGCCATCATTAGAATGCACTCCATTTGTCATACAGGGGATATATTTGGCAGTAAACGATGTGATTGTGGATACCAATTGAAACAATCAATGAAAATTATTGCGGACCATGGAACGGGTGCGTTATTTTATTTAGCTAACCATGAAGGAAGAGGGATTGGGTTGTTTAGTAAGGCAATGGCCTATGTACTTCAGGAAAACGGCTATGATACCGTTGATGCAAATGAAAGTCTAGGTTTTGTAGATGATTCAAGAAACTACGATGATGCGATTGAAGTGCTTAAAGCACTAAGATCCAAACCGGTTACGCTCATGACAAATAACCCCAAAAAACTAAAAGCATTGAAAAACTCCGGCTTGAATGTGTCAGGAAGAAAGCCACTATGGGGAGATGTTTCAGAGTTTAATGAGAACTATCTTCAAACAAAAATAAAGCGTTCAGGTCATATAGAGGAAGAGGGGGCTTATCCGAATGACTAATGATGAATTTTATATGGATATGGCTCTGAAAAATGCAATAGCAATGAAAGGACAGACAGATCCAAATCCATTAGTAGGTGCTGTGATTGTAAATGATCACCGTGTGGTTGGAATTGGGGCACATTTAAAAGCAGGTGAACCACATGCAGAAATCTTTGCCCTTCAGATGGCTGGTGATCAAGCGAAAGGCGGGACGATCTACGTAACGCTGGAACCATGCTCCCACCACGGAAGAACAGGACCTTGCGCAGTAGCTATTGTAGAAGCTGGAATTAAGAAGGTCGTTGTTGCTACACTTGATCCAAATCCAATTGTCTCCGGTAAAGGGGTAAAAATACTTCAAGACTCTGGGTTAGAAGTCGTTATTGGGGTGGGGATGGAAAAATCACAACGGATGAATGAAGTATTTAATAGGTTTATTGTTCAAAAAAAGCCTTTTGTAACATTAAAATCGGGGATAACATTGGATGGAAAAATTGCCACTCATTCGTCAGATAGCAAATGGATTACATCAGAGGAAGCGAGAGAAGACGTTCATCAGCTTAGAAACGAAAATATGGCAATACTAGTTGGGGTGAACACCGTGATTAAGGATAATCCGGAATTGACGGCTCGAATTCCTAATGGACGTAATCCTATTCGGGTGATTATGGATTCGACGTTAAAAATACCTCTAGACTCAAAAGTGATTTCAGATAAACTGGCTGAGACATGGATTTTTACAAGTGGTAACTATGACGAACAAAAGAAAATAACACTAGAATCTCTAGGAATCCAGATTTTTCATACGAATGGAATGAATCAGGTAGATCCAAATGAAGTATTGAGAGTTTTAGGTGGAAAGCTTGTCTCTTCTTTATTGATTGAAGGGGGCGGTGGTATTAACGCTTCTTTTCTTGAGAATCAATTAATCGATAAAGTAGTTGTCTATATTGCTCCAAAGTTAATTGGTGGGGATCGAGCACCGACCTTTTTAGAAGGAGTGGGGATTGAAAAAATGGGAGACGCCGTAGAGTTATCGGATGTAACAGTAGAAAGTATTGGAAAAGATCTTAAGTTTGTCGGGTATCCAATCAAGGTCCCGAGAGCCGTCCCCTCCGGCTCTTTTTGATAGACTCTCGGCATTCACCGAGGTATGCCGTTCAAGGGGCGATTGAGTCAAGATTTAGTGGGAGAGCTTTTTTACAAGAAGTCAGAGTATATTGTAAAAGCCTGTAATTCCACGTCTTATAAGCGTTTTCTTAATTATTGATACTGGTCATCTTATCGTATTTTGCTAATTTTTTAAGCTGCTCAATCCTCTAAGCGCGGCATACAGTGGCTTCGCTGCGGACTGGCCGAGTACTGGGATTTTTGGCGGACAAGTTCCGTTACTTGCTTCGGGATGGATCTGACTTGTCGCGTGTGGTTTTGAATGCCTTCTGACTTCTCGAGCCATTCCAGTACAACTCCAGCTACGTTCTGAATGGACCATCCATTCAAGCCTGCTACGAAGACGTCCCCATCATGCTCATCACGCCTTGTTCACACCAGGCACGACCCCCTTTAAAGCGCTTCGCAAACACGTTCATCGTACCTTCCGCGCTACCGCTTGGTGTCCCCTCTGTAAGGAAACGGAACGGAAGGAATATTCTATTTCCTTACAGAGGGATTAATTTTTGGGTCCGGTGCTTCCACATATATTTTACTCATACTTTTAATAGAGAACGAGTCAAGCGGTACGAATCAAGAAAATTTTTAAGTAACTACTATTCTGCTGGTCTGTGTATTTTTAAAAAGAGCAATTATGAAATTGATTCAATCGACTTGAATTTTATAATGAGGCCAAACAGTTTGAAGACCCGAAAGCATTTCAAGAGTTAATTGATCAGTGTTATAACCTAAACTGGTATAGCTATACCAAAAGGACATTTTCGGGTCCTTTGGCTGTCATCGAATATCTTGGCCGTTACACCCATCGTATCGCCATATCCAATCACCGGATTCTTTCGGTTCAAAACGATACGGTCACAATTCTCGTGAAGGATTATAAAAACAACAATGAAAAAAAGACTGTAAAGATGAAAGGTGTAGAGTGTATTCGTCGATTGTTAATGCATATTCTTCCGAGGAAATTTGTTCAGACACTATGGACTACTAGCGAATCGAAACAAAAAAACGAAGCTGCAACTCTGAGTGAAGGTCAAAAGATTAAAACCTCATAGGCCGGGGATCGCGACTTCATTCTTCTAGGCAATCAAAAATTTTGCGTGTTAGTGGTAGCATGAAAAAACAGAAAGGCACAATGGGTGGATTAGATCCGCTCATTGTGCCTTTTCTCTCGCAAAAAGAGGAAACAGGAATAATATAGTTATCTGTCGAAGATGTTTATACTGAATGTTTTTATAATTCTAGAAGGGGTGTCACGAATGGAACAATTATACAGTCGTTTAGAAACGCTACAGGATGAGATTGTGGAAATCCGGCGGTATCTTCACCAACATCCTGAACTATCTTTTGAAGAGGTAAAAACGGCAGCATATATCGCTGAGTATCATGCAAACCTAGACCACGAGGTGCGGACGAACGTAGGGGGACATGGGGTTCTTGCGTATTTGAGAGGGGATCAACCAGGTCCTACAGTGGCTTTACGTGCAGACTTTGATGCGCTACCAATTCAAGAGCAGACGGAAGTCTCTTTTAAATCAGTGAATGACGGTGTGATGCATGCTTGTGGGCACGATGGGCATACGGCAACATTGCTCGGGCTAGCAAAAGTGCTAAACAGTATGAAGTCCGAAATCAAGGGCACGATCGTTTTCCTGCATCAGCATGCAGAAGAATTACCACCGGGTGGAGCTATTTCGATGATTAAGGATGGGTGTCTGGATGGTGTAGATGTCATATTCGGTACCCATTTACAAGCACAAATGCCATTAGGGGAGATCGGGTATCGAACTGGAGCGCTTCAAGCTGCGCCAGATCGATTTGATATTACCATTCAAGGAGAAGGTGGGCACGGTGCAGCCCCGCATCAAACAAAAGATAGTATTGTCATAGGCGGACTGCTCATAAATAACTTACAACAAATTGTGAGTAGAAAGATAGACCCGCTAGATTCAGTTGTTGTATCTGTTTGTAACTTTGAAGCAAAGAATCCTTACAATGTCATTGCAGATACTGCCCAATTAACTGGGACTGTTCGGACGTTTAAAGAAGAATCGCGTGATTTTGTCGAAAAGGAAATTGAAAGAGTTGTAAGTGGCACGTGCCAGGTGTCTGGTGCCAGCTATGAATATACGTATACACGAGGGTACCCTACCTTGGTGAATCATAAAGAAGAAACTGAGTTTGTTGCAGAAGTAGCAAAGGTGGTTCCTGGTGTCGAAGCTGTTTCTGAGGTACCGCCAATTATGGGAGGAGAAGACTTTTCCTACTATTTACAACACGTAAAAGGAACCTTCTTCTTTACAGGAGCAAGAAATCCAGAATGGGACAAAGTGTACCCACACCACCACCCGAAATTTGATATCGACGAAAGGGCATTAGTCATTGCAGCGAAGGTTCTCGGTACGGCTGCGTTGCAATATATGAACGAAGGCTGAAATAGGATTACTATATAAAAGGCTGTTTTCTAAAGGGTTGTTTTTTATAATGAAGTTTCATTGCATATTAGCTATATGATGCGACATAAGACACCGCTCCGGAAATACACTTCGCTTTCCGCGGGCTCCGCGCTGAGCCTCCTCGTTCACAAAGTACGCTCTCTGCGGAGGCCCACAGGACGTGGGTCAGAAAGGCGTTGCCACAGGACGTGGCGCCTTTAGCCTTTCTTCCTTGTTCTGCGGGATCAGCGGGACAGGTGAGACGTGTCTAGCTACAGCGGTCTGCTCCCGTCTGAAAATAACCTTCGTCTTTTGAGGCAAAAAGCGCCTCTAAAGCCAAAGAACATTTTTCAGAGGGAGCAAAACGGACCGCTTCCGCATTTCATCCCGCAAGAGCGCAGCGATGAGGAGGCTCACCGCCCGCCCCGCGGAAAGCGAACGCCTGGAGCGGAAATCAACACAGCATTACGTCACATCATGGGATAACTGTTTAGTAAAAACAACAAAGAATACGACAACAGCCTAAAATAAGGAGGAGAGCAAATGAGTGAACGTGCACTAGGCATGTGGAAGGATTGGCGACTACACTTACTCGTGTTTGCGATTGTGTTGGTAACTGAATTCATCGGATTATATGAAATTCCATTAGGTCCAGGAGTTATTTTACTATTACCTATGCTGTATGCAGTCATTATCGGAATTGGACTATTCTTTACACCACTTGTAAAAGAAAAACAATCGATCAATGCCGAGCCGCTTGTATTTATATCGGTTACACTGCTCATTGCAAAATTCGGTGTACAGGCAGGCCCAGCTTTACCCCAATTGATTGAGGCAGGCCCAGCTTTACTCCTGCAAGAATTAGGGAATCTAGGGACCATACTTTTAGCTTTACCTCTTGCAATCCTTCTTGGGTTGAAGCGTGAAAGTATTGGGATGACACATTCCATAGGAAGGGAACCAAATGTAGCATTAATTACAGACAAGTATGGTTTGGCTTCACCAGAAGGTCGCGGCGTTATGGCAGTCTATATATTTGGTACTGTTTTCGGATCTATTTTTATGGGATTGGCATCAGGCTTTTTAGCAACCATTACACCGCTTCACCCGTATTCCTTTGCCATGGCGACGGGGATTGGGAGTGGTAGTATGACGGCAGCTTCATTAGGGCCACTAGTTGCAGAGTTTCCTGATATGGCCGCAACGATTACTGCCTATTCTGGTGCTAGTAACCTTCTCACATCTGTAACTGGGTTATATGCTAGTATCTTTATTGGATTACCGCTAGCTGAAAAACTGTACAAAATCATGGTGAGAAAAAATCAAAAGTTCGATAACAATTCAAAGGAGGTGTAGCGAGCGTGCTAAAAAACATTCAAGAGTGGGTCATGCTCTTTCTTATCATTGGCTTTATTATCATGATTGGGAATTGGATAGGATACGATGTGATGCCCCTTCAGGCAGTTCCGGGGATTCTAACATTAGCGTTACTTAGTTTGGCAGGGTTAATTATTCATAGGGTTATACCGTATAAAAAAATCCCTAGTATAGCCTATATTGGGATCCTTGCGTTTATCGTGACGATTCCGGGAATGCCTGGTTCAGAGCAAATGGTAACTTGGACGTCCGAGGTGAATCTTTTAGCTATCGCAACACCCATTTTAGCTTACGCAGGAATCTCAATAGGTCGTTCATGGACAGATTTTGCAAAACTAGGATGGAGAACCCTTGTAATCGGAATGTTCGTCTTACTTGGCACGTATTTAGGATCAGCATTAATTGCTGAAATTGTATTAAGAATTCAAGGGATTATCTAAGTGTAGTGGTAAAAAGAAGGGATGTCTGACAAGTCCCCAAAATGAAGCAAGTAGAGAAAAACGGGCCATTTTTCTCCACTTGCTTTCGTATTTTTTCGATTTTCCCCGGTATTGGCATTTGTTTATTGGAGCGAAAGGTGCGAGACTCATGCGGGAAAAGCGAGTCATAGGAAGTCCCCGCAGGAGCTATAGTGCTGAGGAGGCTCCGGGACCGCCCGCGAAAGCATGAACTTGGAGCGGATATCAACAACCCGGTTTAATAGAGGTTTGAAAAAAGCGGCTACCAGAAAGTCATGTTTTATTTACTTTCCGGACAACTCCTTCCATTCACTTTCCCACGCAACTTTTTTCTACATCTCCCCCCTCAACCTCTCCTGTTTATGCAACACATGCCTCGTTCCCCAGTCATGCATAGCCGCCAATATCGGTTCTAAACTCTTCCCATACTCAGTAATCGAATATTCTACTTTCGGTGGAACCTGAGCGTAGACAACTCGTTCTATAATGTCCTCATCTTCTAACTCGCGTAACTGCTTCGTGAGCATTTTTTGCGTGATTCCGGGCATATTTCGTTGAAGTTCATTAAATCGTTGTGTACCTTTCTTCAGTAAATGTAACAGGATAATTGGTTTCCACTTTCCTACCAATATCCCTAGAGCGTCTTCTACTCGACATAGTTCCGGTTCAATTGTCATGATACATGTCCTCTCATTAGTATCGTTTTGGATACTATATTACTTTGAAGTGCGTACTTCCATTATTTTATCTTATGATCCATAATAACATGATGAACGGTTTCGTTTCTAAATACACGAAAGTTGAACATGTAATTCGGGCACAATGTCATGAGAGAATCTTTTCTTAAATTATATGTAAAGGATGAAAATAGATGGAGAAATACGGTATTGATCAGCGTAAAGGACTAGAGTTTGGCATTTATACATTAGGTGATCACTTGCCAAATCCTGAAACAGGAGAAAGAATTTCAGCAGAAGAACGGATTCATGAAATTATTGAATATGCGAAACTTGCGGATCAGGCGGGGATTGACTTTTTTAGTGTAGGGGAAAGTCATCAAGAGTATTTCGCCACACAAGCGCATGCTGTTGTCCTCTCAGCGATAGCTCAGGCAACAGAGAACATAAAAATTGCAAGTTCTTCAACGATTATTAGCACATCAGATCCGGTTCGTGTCTATGAGAACTTTGCGACGTTAGATTTAATATCGAAGGGTCGTGCAGAGCTCATTGCTGGGCGCGCATCAAGAGTAGGACTGTTTGATTTGTTAGGCTACAATCTCCGAGATTATGAAGAGTTATTTGAGGAGAAATTTGAGCTACTTTGTCTGATCAATGAAGAAGAAGTTGTCAATTGGAGCGGAGAATACCGTGCTCCATTACAAAATGCAAAGGTGCTTCCGCGTCCGAAAAACGGTAAACTCCCTATTTGGCGTGCAGTCGGTGGTTCACCTGCTAGTGCCATAAAGGCTGGTTATGCTGGTGTTCCAATGTTTATGGCTCATTTAGGTGGACCCGTTTCTGTATTTAAGCGGACAGTTGACGCTTACCGAGAGGCTGCACAAAGTAATGGCCATGACCCAGCGGAGCTTCCTATTGCAACTGCAGGATTTTTCTATGTGGCTGAAAGCTCTCAGCAGGCACTAAAGGATTTGTATCCTCATATTAATGAAGGAATGAAGAAAACGAACGGACAAGGATTTGCAAAGCAGCTTTTTGCCCAAGGGGTAGATCCGCATAATGTGATGAATGTCGGTAGCTCACAGGAAGTCATCGAAAAAATTCTGTATCAGCATGAAGTGTTTGGTCATCAGCGTTATATTGCACAAATTGACTTCGGTGGTATGCCGTTTGAGCGATTAATGAAAAATATTGAGATCATTGGTACTGAAATTTTACCAGCAATCAAAAAATATACAGCCAAGAAGTAAGGAGGTCGCCAACATGAAGGTTGTCGCGTTATCTGGTTCAAAAGTTGGATCAAAAACAAGAACGGCTTTGAATTATACAGTAGAAGCTATTAAGGCAAAAAGTCCGGAAGTGGAAGTGACCGTTATCGACTTAGCTGAATACGATGTTCAGTTTAGTGATGGACGGAATTATTTGGAGTATGAAGGGGACACCGGCTATGTAACTCAAACCATTATGGAAGCAGACGCTATTATGATCGGGACGCCTATTTTTCAGGCATCCATACCGGCAACATTGAAAAATATTTTTGATCTACTACCTGTCAATGCATTTCGTGATAAAGTGGTGAGTATGCTCGTAACAGCAGGCTCAGCCAAGCATTACCTAGTTGCAGAGCAGCAGTTAAAGCCGATATTAGCTTATATGAAAGCGCAAATGGTCCAAACTTATGTTTTTATTGAGGAAAAAGATTTCCACCGAAAAGAAATTACAAATGATGATGTGGTATTCCGCATTGAGCGGTTAGCGGAAGATACCATTGTATTAGCTGAAACATTTGCGAAAATTCGTGAAGACAAAGAGGCTGAATACGACTTTTGACATTCAAGATAAGCTTGACACAAAACAACCGCATCCACAGTCGGTTTCAAAATAGGAGGAAAACATGAAACTTGTCGGTATATCAGGAGCGTTAATTGGGTCTAAAACTTCAAAGGCAGTTCACGAAGTGTTAGTAGCTGCTAGAGCACTTGACGCTAACATTCAAACAGAGTTGGTTGATTTGCAAGATTATGAAGTCGAATTTGTAAGAGGGACACCATTATCTTATTACAATGACGATACATGGACGGTTGTCAACAAAGTGTTGTCAGCTGATCTTCTTGTGGTGGGAACACCGATTTATCAAGCTTCTATTTCTGGTGTACTTAAAAATCTTTTTGATCATTTGCCAATTGATGCCTTTAAAAACAAAGTAACAGGCATTGTGACAACAGGGGGAACAGATAAACATTATTTAGTATCGGAATATCAGTTGAAACCTATATTATCTTACTTAAAAGGTATTGTTCCTCCAACTAGTGTATTTGTTCATTCTGACAGTTTCAATGAACAGAATGAAATTGAAGATCAAGACATTTCTACTCGAATAAAGAAATTAGCACAAGAAATGGTGCTTCTTCAACAACTAATGAACGAACAGGATTCCTAAATACATTACATTTCCCTTGAAAAAATCTCCTTCGCAACCTGATCAATATGCTCTTTTCAACTAACAGAGGATAACGTTTCATAATGAACGATGTCAAAGTAGTAGGGAAGCGGCAGTTCTTCGTTTAATTGGATTCGAAGGAGATTTTCGGGTTGTTCTGTAATATCCCTCCGAAAAGGACAAGATCAACATCAGGATCGTTATGATAGTTTCCCATTGCCCAGCTTCCCAAAAATGGCAGCGTGACAAATTTCCTCTAACTCTCCTAATTTCATCGTAACCCCCTTTGTTAATTCCACATCTATTTTACCACACAAACTGGAAGTATATGGTATCCCCACAAGATAGTAAAGCTTAAAAACAATGTATTTTTTTTTAGTTGTAAAAAAAGTGATGCTGGTGATTGACGATAGAAGGAGGCATTTGATAGAGTTTAGTTAATAATGATTATCATTGTTATAAGAGGAGTCGAAAAGTTTACGCCAGTAGGTCCTTGTCATGCAAATTAATTACAAACTGCCTGAAGAGCGAATGTTCTTCCATGTCGATAGCTACGATAAAGTTTCACGGCAATACTTTCTCGATAAGTCCGGAAAGGAGAATCTAATGCATACCGAAGCCCCTTTCGATGATAGACTCGCTGTTTATTTGTACAATTTGGTAGACATCACACATATTTATTCAGAACAATTTTCTTATCAAAATACATTCTTGTATACCCTCCTGTTAGTGAATGACGGTAAGGGAACCATTTCCATTGACGGGCGGAATTACCCTTTGCACCGGCATAAGGCGTTCATTATTGCTCCGCATACCTCTGTAAATGTCTATTCCCATTCACAATGCCCACTCGATTATTATCAGATACAGTTTCACGCTCTTCAGACTAAGGACCAAAGTCAGTTTGCCCCTGCTGAGCTTAACTGCCCGAATGAGTTACATATCACACATTTTCATTATCTGAGCGATAAGATGCATGAGATCGAGACGAAACATAAAAGTAGAAACAAGTGGGATAGCATGAAGGCGAATATTCTGTTTCAAGAAATGATTCTCCTCCTATTCAAAGAGTCTGTTCCGTCACAACAGTCAGGGGCAAATCAATCGATTACCCTTACGTTGGATTATATAGAGCAAAACTATCCACTACATATTACCCGTAAGAAGCTTGCAGAAATGGCAGGAATGAGTACTGATTATTACTCGCGCGCATTCAAGAAAAAAGTCGGGAAAAGCCCAATGGAGTATTTGAGTGACATTCGCATCAACCAAGCGAAACAACTCCTCATGATGTCTCACGATACTTTACGTTCTATTGCCCATCAGGTCGGTTTTAGCGATGAGTTTTATTTCAGTCGCAAATTTAAAGCTGTGACAGGCAATTCACCAACCGCTTACGTGAGCAAAATTAAAAACTAAGAAAAGATTGCTTCACTAACATCTCTATACATGGTATACCTCACTATCACATGACCTATTGCTGTACAAAATAGAGGAGCTACTCATGTCGGATTCATCCAAAGAGTGGTCGTAAATATCCATGTTCATTCAAGTCGTTTCCCGTATAATCAGTAATGAGAATCAGTATCACTTATTTTGCAAAGTATACGAAGACAACCTCATCCTATAAAGGAGAAGCGGATGTGAACACGAAACCGGCGGATAGCACCCTGGAATCAATAGTTAGTTTGCAGAATGGTGATTATTGAAAACTAGAGGGAAAGGAAGAGGGATACGAATGGGTAAAGGAAATAAGTCATTATTCATGTTTGCGATGATTTTTCTATTTATGCTGGTGCTTGCTGGTTGCGGGGCAAGTGAACAAGGAGAGTCAGCTTCTCAACCAACTGAAGAAACAACCGCAGGGCAGTCTAACACCAACGAAGAAAAACAAACGTCCGAAGATAAAAGTGTCAGGGTGATCGAACACGCGATGGGGACTACTGAAATTGAGGGAACTCCTAAAAGAATCGTGACGCTATATCAAGGAGCAACAGATGCTGCTGTTGCCTACGGTGTGAAGCCTGTAGGGGTTGTTGAATCCTGGGTGGAAAAGCCTATTTATAATTATTTAAGAGATGATCTGGAAGGGGTTCAGGTTATTGGCTTAGAAACTCA
This sequence comes from Bacillus fonticola, assembly GCF_012955605.1. GTDB lineage: Bacteria > Bacillota > Bacilli > Bacillales > JC228 > Bacillus_CG > Bacillus_CG fonticola. Next base: position 650,482 of record NZ_CP052135.1, read on the forward strand.
ACCTAATTTAGAAGAAATTTATAAGCTAAAGCCAGATCTCATTATTGCTTCAAAGTTACGTCATGAAGATATATACGAACAGTTGTCAGAAATTGCTCCTACAGTCATGGAAGAATCAGTATTTGAGTGGAAAGACACAGTCCGTTTGGTAGGGCAATCCTTAAATAAGCAAGAGGTAGGCGATCAGTTGTTAGCAGATTGGGACAACCGCGTGAATGATTTTAAAGAAAAGATGGGCGATCGATTGCCAATTGAAGTAGCAATTACGAACTTTAGAGCCGATCATGCGCGTATTTTTTACATGGGGTATGCCGGGAAGATCTTGCAGGAGCTAGGTTTTACACGACCTGAAGGCCAAACGGAAGATATTTGGGGAGTGAAATTGACTTCCAAAGAAAGTATCCCAGACATGAATGCCGACATGATTTTCAATTTCAACTCAGGTACAGAGACCGAACAGATTCAACAAACGTATGAAGAATGGACAACTTCTCCTTTGTGGAAGGAACTAGACGCTGTTCAAAATGATCAAGTCATTATGGTCGATGAGGTGAAATGGAATAGTGCAGGCGGTTATATAACGGCCAACATGATGTTAGACGACCTTTACGAGATATTCGAATTGGAAAAATAGAGAAGCGATAAAGCTGCAAGAAGGGGAGGAGATGGCATTTTCTATCTTTCTCCCCTTTATCATTTCATGAGAGAGTGAGGATATGTTTCATTTTTTTTCGAGTACAAAAATGAAGGTAGTAGGCTTATTGCTGCTTCTAGTTTTATTAGTTGGTTCCTTTGTGGCCAGCATTATTTTCGGGAGAACGCCTATTACATTCGACATGGCACTAGCTGCCCTGCTAAACTATGATGCGAATTCAATAGAACACATGATTATTTATACGGAGCGTTTACCACGGGCTGTGATTGCCACATTTGTTGGCGCAAGTCTGGCGGTTGCGGGTGCACTGATGCAGGCGTTAACAAGGAATCCATTAGCTTCCCCTAGTATTTTCGGAATTAATGCAGGAGCTATATTTTTCGTCGTACTAGCTAGCCTCTTTCTTTCCATCTCGTCCTTAGTTTTTTTAATGTGGTTTGCCTTCCTTGGAGCATTCCTCTCAGCCATTATCGTGTATTTTCTCGGTTCTTTAGGGAGAGACGGACTGACTCCACTCAAAATTATATTAGCCGGTACCGCTGTAACGGCTATGTTCACTTCTTTTACGCAAGCCATTTTAGTTTTTAATGAAACGGGTATGCAAGACGTTTTATTTTGGTTGGCTGGGTCTGTGAGTGGACGCACACTCGCTATGTTGCTCCCTGTGTTGCCATTTATGGTACTGTCAATCGTGGTTTCGATGTTTATGGGCCGGGCAATTAATCTATTACTATTGGGAGATGATGTTGCGACGGGGATGGGTCAGAATATCGTCTTAGTGAAGCTAGCCATGGGGATCGCGATTGTTTTACTTGCAGGTGGGTCTGTGGCGGTAGTAGGATCTGTTGGTTTCATCGGTCTCATCATTCCTCATGTTTCGCGTGGTCTTGTTGGAAATGATTACAGGTGGATGCTCCCTTTTTCAGCGGTTTTAGGGGCGATTTTGCTATTGGGAGCCGATGTGCTGGCAAGACTCGTCATTATGCCACAGGAGGTCCCCATCGGTGTAATGACAGCTTTTCTAGGGGTGCCCTTTTTTGTCTATATTGCGCGTAAGGGGTTGACGAAGAAATGAAACGATATATGTCATTTCGAAACAAAAACGAGTCAATTTCTTTTCAAATTGAAAAAAGATCAGTGTTCGTGATCTCTTTCCTTACTCTTTTTTTATTACTCTTTTTTGTGGTGGGTACTGGGTTAGGAGATACACGAATTGCTCCTATAGAAGTGATCCGAACAATCTTTGGAACGGGTTCAGGAGAGTATGACTTTATCGTGCAAAATTTACGATTACCACGAGCGATCGTTGCCCTACTTGTCGGAGCGGCACTTGGCGTTTCAGGTGCAATCCTTCAAGGAATTATTCGGAATCCACTTGCTTCCCCAGATATTATCGGCATTACGGGAGGGGCATCTGTAGCCGCCGTTAGTTTTATTACTTATTTGAGTGGCGCAGTCAGCATAAAGTTATTGCCATTAGCCGCCATTGCAGGGGCTATTACCGCATCGCTACTCATCTACGTTTTGTCTTGGAGGGATGGGGTTACTCCGATGCGCCTCGTCCTGATAGGGATAGGAATTTCTGCGGCGATGAGTGCAGCCACTACGTTGATGCTTGTTATGAGTCCCTTTTTTTCGGCAGGCCAAGCTTATATTTGGTTAACAGGCAGTGTTTACGGTGCATCTTGGGAGGATGTGTATCCCTTATTGGCAGTGAATTTGTTGTTTATTCCGCTCGCTCTTTTTTATGCGAAAGCTTTGAATGTACAAGAGCTAGGCGATGAAATAGCGACGGGTCTAGGGGCTACCGTTCAGAAACATCGGTTTGTGCTTTCTTTTATTAGCGTGGTGTTAGCAGGATCAGCTGTTTCTGTAGCCGGCGCTATTGGATTTGTAGGCCTCATAGCACCACATATTGCACGAAAATTAGTAGGTCGTCCTTTTGGTAGTTTACTTTTAGCTTCTGCTTTAATAGGCGGATTGCTCGTATTTACTGCTGACCTGATCGCGAGGACGGCTTTTTATCCGCTTGATATTCCCGCTGGAGTCTTCACTGCGGGTGTCGGTGCTTTATTTTTTCTTTATTTATTATTCAGGAATCGACATGACTTATGACATACGTTGGAATAGGGGAGAAGTGAACATGAACGATAGACGAATTGCAAAAGAGGCGACAGCACAATAACCTCTCATAAAATTGTGGAATTTACCCAATGAATTTACGAGAGTTTTCGTTTATGATAGTAGAGTCTATCTTCATACATCATCAAGCATCACATTAGAGTTTTCGTACAAAGTACAAGCTATATTAGGAGAGACTAATAATGGAATGGAAAAATCTGTACCGTGGAATGATTATGGGAGTGACCGATTTGATCCCTGGTGTGAGTGGGGGAACGATGGCCGTCGTGCTCGGCATTTACGATCGACTACTCGAAGCAATTAGTGGTTTCTTCAGCAAGGAATGGAAGCGGCACCTTGGGTTTCTCGTCCCACTCGGCATAGGGGTCGTGATCGCTCTTCTTGCTTTGAGTCGACTCATTGACTATCTTCTTAAGGAGTACTTTGAGCCGACGCAGTTCTTTTTTATCGGGCTGATTATCGGTGTAATTCCTTTTCTTATTCGACATTCGGAGGCAAAGCGCTATTTTACAACGCGGCACATTATTGCACTCATTATAGCAGCAGTTCTGGTTGCTTCCATGGCGTTTATCAAAACGGACACCTCGGCAGAGCCAATAGAATCATTAACGATATTGTCGGCAATTGGCCTATTTTTGTCAGGGTGGCTGGCAAGTATGGCGATGCTGTTGCCGGGCATTAGTGGCTCGTTTATTTTGCTACTACTAGGTGTGTATTCAACGGCAATTCGTGCGCTGTCCACACTTGATCTACCATTTATAGCAGTCATCGGTGCGGGGGTAGTGGTCGGATTTATTATTAGTAGTAAAGGGATTCGATACATGCTGTCACACTTCCATCACATGACGTTTGCTGTGATTATTGGGCTCATCATCGGGTCCATCGCGGTTGTTTATCCTGGGGTGTCCGGAGACATCGCTACGAACATCATTAGTGTCGTCACGTTTGTTGCCGGTCTTTTGTTGACTTTGGCTTTTGGGGCGAAGAGTAACTGAAGCATGTTGAATTTTACGGGTTTAAAATGGAGGGGGTCAATATAATTGGCTCCCTTTTCCTATTTTCGTTACTATATCTCGGTTAGTTACGTGCGTTTCCTCATTTATAATTCCCATCTTTTCTGTTCTATCCCAGGCTAACGCTCTTATCTCGGGAATAACGCTCTTATCTCGGGAATAACGCTCTTATCTCGGGAATAGCGCTCTTATCTTGGGAATAGCGCTCTTATCTCAGGAATAACGCTCTTATCTCGGGAATAGCGCTCTTATCTCGGGAATAGCGCTCTTATCTCGGGAATAACGCTCTTATCTCGGGAATAGCGCTCTTATCTCGGGAATAGCGCTCTTATCTTAGGAATAACGCTCTTATCTTGGGAATAGCGCTCTTATCTAATACTTAGATACTAAACACACTCCCTTTAGTCACCTTGATAGAAACATGACGCCTTCTTATTCTTTCAGGAAATACTTTTCTGCAATCTTGTCCTATCATATATGGTACGATGTGAGAAAGAATTTATCTGAATACAGAGGAGAATGCAAAGATGAAGGACGAGATCAGACAGCATATCAGCCAAATCGAACAACAACTATGGAACATTAGCGACGACCTGTATGCACACCCCGAACTAGGCGACCAAGAGTTCCGTTCAATGGAGAAATTAGTAGACCTCTTAAAAGCGCACAGCTTTGACGTGGAGGAAGGGATCGTAGGCAGACCAACTGCGTTCAAAGCAGTTTACGATAGCGGGAAAGAAGGCCCCACGATTGCTTATTTGTCAGAGTACGATGCTTTGCCTGGTGTCGGGCATGGCTGTGGACATAATCTGATTGGAACGATGGGCGCAGGAGCTGGCGTTTTATTAAGCAAAGTGGTAAGCGAAACGGGCGGAAAAGTCGTTGTTTTAGGAACACCTGCTGAAGAGACGAACGGGGCTAAAGTTCCGATGGCAGAACAGGGGATTTTTGATGACATTGACGTGGCAATGATGGTGCACCCGTCAGGCGAATCTGTGGAAAGTGGTGAAGCGCTCGCTATGGACGCGATCCAATTCACGTTTACTGGCAAACCAAGCCATGCTGCCGCTGCCCCTGAAGAGGGAATAAATGCTCTAGATGCTGTCATCCAGCTATTCAACGGAGTCAATGCCCTTCGCCAACATGTGAAATCGGATGTGCGAATCCACGGGATCATTTCAGAAGGTGGCGTGGCAGCCAACGTCGTTCCAGAGAGAGCAGTTGCACAGTTTTACGTGCGAGCAAAAGATCGAAACTATTTGGACGAGGTCGTAGCAAAAGTCAAAAACATTGCAGAAGGGGCCTGCCTCATCACGGGAGCTACGCTGGAGATCGAAAACTACGAACTCAGCTATGACAACATGATCACAAACCAAACCTTATCGAAGCTGTTTACAAATAATTTGCTATCCACAGGCGTCAAGCAAGTTCATAAAGCAAAATCCGGATCAGGCTCCATCGACATGGGCAACGTCAGCCAAGTCGTCCCTGCCATCCATCCATATATCGGACTCGACTCACCAGGACTCGTCGCCCACACAAAGGAATTTGCGGATAGAACGGTGACGGATGTGGGACATCATAGTTTATCCCAAGGAGCACTCGCACTAGCTTTGACGGGGTATGATTTGTTGACGGATAAAGTGGTGTTTGCGGAGATGGTGCGGGAGTTTCGAGAGCGTAAGGGGGAGGTTGTTGAGGCTTAAGCTTCTGCAGTAATCTTGACAAAATAAAAGCATAGTTTATTCCAAATGGTGCTTCTGTGAGGCACTTTTTTTGTTTTTACAAGCCACGGGCGCAATGAATAAACGGTGTGATAGAATAGGTACAAAGTTGGAAAAGTGGATGTAGAAAAACTTAAGTAGGAAAATTATTCACACATGGACCTAATTTGAGCAAGTCTTCCAGTGGAGGTGAAAGGAAATGATCGTTTATGAGGCGACAAAATCCGAATTTTTAAGTGATGTCTTTGATGACGAACTTGTACAAAACATTTGTAGTAACTATAACGCCAAAATTGGCCGTATTAATGAGCGGGAAATTCGATCGTGGGATAACTCAATGCAGTATATGTATCGAGTTTTGAACGATACTGAAATACCGAATGATGCAGGTATTGCTATAGAGTATAAGATTCCTCACAATTCAAAAAGAGTAGATTTCCTTATTACAGGCAGGGATGATGCTGATGATTCTGTTGTCATCGTTGAGTTAAAACAATGGGGAAGTATTGAAAAGGTAGAGGGGAAAGAGGCCATTGTTAAGACGGCAATGGGAGGACGTGGATTAGTAGAAACGACTCACCCCTCCTATCAAGCATGGTCTTATGCAACATTAATAAAAGATTATAACGAAAATGCTCAAGATGAGAACATTCAGTTGTATCCGTGTGCCTACCTACACAACTATATTGATTTAGGAGAACAGGACCCTCTTGTAGATCCTATATACAAATACTATACGGATCAAGCTCCTGTGTTTGTAAAAGGCGATGCGGGTAATTTACGTAGCTTTATAAAGCGGTACATAAAGTATGGCGATCAAAAAGAAAACTTATATAAAATTGAAAAGGGTCGAATTCGTCCATCTAAATCCCTTCAAGACTCGCTAAATAAGATGCTACAAGGGAATCAAGAATTTATTATGATTGACGAGCAGAAAGTTGTGTTTGAGACAGCTCTTCAACTTGCAAGTGAAGCCTTAAGGACGAACGTAAAACAAGTGTTAGTGGTTGAAGGTGGTCCAGGAACCGGCAAGTCAGTGTTAGCGATTAATCTGTTGGTAGAATTAACAAGCCGAAATTTAGTCTGCCAATACGTCACAAAAAATGCAGCCCCAAGAAACATTTATACAACAAAGTTAAAAAAAGATTATCGAAAAGGACATATCGACAACTTATTCAAGGGCTCAGGAAGCTACATAAATGCACTAGAAAATGAATTTGATACTCTTATTATTGATGAAGCACACCGTCTAAATGAAAAATCAGGCATGTTTCAACACCTTGGCGAAAACCAAACAAAAGAGATCATCAATGCTTCTAAGCTTGCCATCTTTTTTATTGATGAACGTCAAAGGGTCACCCTTAAAGATACTGGTAGTTTGGGAGCAATTCAACATTTTGCAAAAAAACATGATGCAAATATAACTAGCTTGAAGCTAGAATCACAGTTTCGGTGTAATGGTTCAGACGGTTATTTGGCCTGGATTGATGATGTACTACAAATTCGTGAAACGGCAAATTTCAATAGTATGACAAGTAACTATGATTTTCGGATTTTCTCAGACCCAAATGAATTATATAAAGAGATTCAACAGGTTAACCAATTGAACAACAAATCACGATTGGTTGCTGGTTATTGTTGGAATTGGATCAAAGATGGAAAAAACAAAACGAATGTCCACGATATTGAAATTCCTGAATTTCATTTTTCTATGAGTTGGAATCTAGCCAATTCTGGTACATGGGCGATCGATGAAGAATCCGTTCAAGAAATCGGGTGTATCCATACATGTCAAGGATTAGAGTTTGATTATGTAGGAGTCATAATTGGGGACGATCTAATTTGTAGAGATGGAAAAGTACAAACAGACCACACAAAAAGAGCGAAGACCGACTCATCACTTAGGGGCTTAAAGAAAATGCTAAAAGAGAAGCCGGAAGAAGCAAATCAACTTTCAGATGAGATTATTCGAAACACATACAGAACGCTAATGACACGAGGACAAAAGGGTTGCTTTATTTATTGTACAGATAAGCAATTAGAACATTACTTTCGAGACCGTCTGCACAAGGTTGAGTACACATATAGCGAGAATGAGTTCTTTAAACCATTATCGCTAGTTGCTGAGAAGAAAGAAGATTATTAAACACGAACTTAGCGAAGAAACCGGCATGATCAAAGAAGAGGTAGCTTTTTACGACGCTCTCGCCTCCCACGAAACAGCCGAAGAAGTGAAGTGATGGGTGACGACATTCTAAAAGCCATTGCCCACGAACTATCCAAATCGATCAAAGCCAACATGAGTGTCGACTGGAATTTGCGTGAATCGGCACGAGCGAAAATGCGGATTACGGTGCGGAGACTGCTGAAAAAGTACGGGTATCCACCAGATTTGCAAAAGATGGCGGTGGAGACAGTGGTGAAACAGGCGGAGTTGATGGCTGGGGGGATGGATCCGGACAAACCTTCTAATGACATGAAACATTATTTAGATGACTTTTTCTGGCGTGTTTCATTATCGGAGCGGTATTCGTCAAGTGTTGAAACAAAACTGGCACAGGATAAAAAACGGGTAGATCAGATCTTAAATAACCAACTTCCGAAATACGACCTCCACATTGATTACAGTAAAGAAACGATTATTGAAAAAGGATGGTTCAGTGCCAATCGAAGCTTTATAAAAGCGATCCTTTGCTTAATGGCTTATCAACAACCGAAGTCTTTCAATGACAATTCGATCGTTTTGATGAGTAACGATTGGTTAAAACAGGCAAACAGTAGAAACTATCATCACTTTTTCCCACGTGCATACTTGAAGAAAAAGGGAGAAGACGAATTCTATATTAATCACATCGTGAACATTACCATCGTCGATGATTTCTTGAACAAAAGAATCATTAAAGCTAAGGCTCCATCACATTATATGAAGATGTTCGAGCAGGAAAATTTAAATTTAGAAGAGACGATGAAGACGCATTTGATTGATGACCTCGAAGCGTATGGCATTTGGGATGACGATTATGAGCTGTTTTTTGATCATCGAGCTAACAGAATCAGTGATGAGATTGCGAAGCGAGTAATCGTTCAACCTGTGTCGGTTCAGAAGCTTTAAACTGAGAGAATAGATTTCGGTGTAGGACCAGACCGATTGTATGCAAAAAGCTTGACCAGAATGTATGTTCGGTGTATAGTGCATATATCGAACGTATATTCTGCCAGGAGGTATCAAATGTCTAACGAGAAAATTGACCACGACCGGCTGTTTAAGGAACTACTTTCGACTTTTTTTGAAGAATTTATCCTATTATTATTCCCGCATGCGCATGAACATCTGGAGTTTTCCAATCTACGTTTTTTATCAGAAGAACTGTATTCAGATGTGACAACGGGTGAAAAATACCGGGTAGACCTACTCGTCGAAACAAAAATGAGAGGAGAAACCGGTCTCGTTATCGTCCACGTCGAACCTCAAAGCTACGTTCAGAAGGCATTCAATGAACGGATGTTTATCTACTACAGCAATCTGTATCAAAAATACCGCACCCAGATCCTACCTATTGCCATGTTCACCTATGACACACCTCGAAGTGAATCCAACACGTTTTCTATACAGTTTCCATTTGCAGACATCTTACAATTTCAGTATCAAATAGTCGAGTTTAAAAAGCACCATTGGAGAGATTATGTTCGACATGACAATCCCGTCGCAGCGGCCCTTATAAGTAAAATGGGGTATACTGATGGTGAACGAATCGAAATGAAAAAGGAATTTCTAAGAATGCTGATCAGATTGGAACTCGATCCAGCGAGAATGTCACTTGTCACCGGTTTCTTTGAGACCTACGTCCAGCTGGATGAAACAGAAGAACAACAGCTAAAAGAAGAGGTGAGTGCATTGAATCCAAAGGAAGGAGAAAAAATCATGGAGGTTATGACTTCTTACGAAAGAAGAGGACGTGAAGAAGGGGTACGAGAAGGAAAAATCAAGGTCGCTAAGAATTTACTAGAAAAGCAAATGGATGAATCCTTTATTAGGGAAGTTACAGGACTAACTAAAGAGGAGATTCGGGGACTTAAGAACGAGTAAAGATACCTAGTGACGACATCCTAAAAGCGTCCGTAGCACTCTAAAGGAAAAGACTGTATATTGCTCTAAAAAAGTGTTGAAGTATAAAACGGAAGAAAAGGGTGATGGAATGAACTATTACCGAAATGACTCTATTTCAGTAGACGAGTTCTTTCAAATTCGCGAAAATAGCGATGCGTTACTTGAATATATTGACGGATTTGTTTATATGTCACCTTCACCATCGACGCAACATCAACGCATATCGAATCGTCTTGAAACAAAATTTAAAATGTTTCTTGAAGGAAAGTCGTGCGAGTTATTTCACGCACCTTATGACATAGAACTAAAAAATGGTGAAATAGAAGGTACGAAGATTGTCATCCCAGACATTAGCATTATTTGTGACAAAACTGGTTTTACAGATGCTAGATATGTTGGCGTTCCCAACCTAATCGTTGAAATTTTAAGCCCTTCCAACCAATCTCACGATGTTATTACGAAGTTAAATATCTATATGAATTACGGTGTGAAGGAGTATTGGATTGTCAATCCGATGCTGAACACGATCACTGTATATACACTAAATGTTGACAAAATGTATGAACAACACGATATGAAGACAGAAACAGGGGAAATTACCTCTCGACTTCTATTGGGTTTTCGTGTTGATTTAAAATACGTGTTTATGAAATAAGGTGACTGAAAAGGTCTTGATCAAAACATATGTTCGGTGTATAATAAACACACCAAACATACATTCTGTTAGGAGGTATCAAATGTCTAACGAGAAAATTGACCACGACCGGCTGTTTAAGGAACTACTTTCAACATTTTTTGAAGAATTTATCCTATTATTTTTCCCGCATGCGCATGAACATCTGGAGTTTGCCAATCTACGTTTTTTATCAGAAGAACTGTATTCAGATGTGTCAACGGGTGAAAAATACCGGGTAGATCTACTCGTCGAAACAAAAATGAGAGGAGAAACCGGTCTCGTTATCGTCCACGTCGAACCTCAAAGCTACGTTCAGAAGGCATTCAATGAACGGATGTTTATCTACTACAGCAATCTGTATCAAAAATACCGCACCCAGATCCTACCTATTGCCATGTTCACCGATGATACACCTCGAAGTGAATCCAACACGTTTTCTATACAGTTTCCATTTGCAGACATCTTACAATTTCAGTATCAAATAGTCGATCTAAAAAAGCACCATTGGAGAGATTATGTTCGACATGACAATCCCGTCGCAGCGGCCCTTATGAGTAAAATGGGGTATACTGATGATGAACGAATCGAAATGAAAAAGGAATTTCTAAGAATGCTGATCAGATTGGAACTCGATCCAGCGAGAATGTCACTTGTCACCGGTTTCTTTGAGACCTACGTCCAGCTGGATGAAACAGAAGAACAACAGCTAAAAGAAGAGGTGAGTGCATTGAATCCAAAGGAAGGAGAAAAAATCATGGAGGTTATGACATCATATGAAAGAAGAGGGCGTGAAGAAGGACGAGAAGAAGGGGTACGAGAAGGAAAAATCAAGGTCGCTAAGAACTTACTAGAAAAGCAAATGGATGAATCGTTTATTGCTGAGGTAACTGGGCTATCTAAAAAGGAAATTCAAAAACTCCGCTGAACCCTGCTAAATACCTTGCTATGGAAGGCTATGAAGAATGCGCTAAAATTACGAAGTAACCATACTGCGGAATGAGATGAGTCATATAAAGATTTCGACAAACAACCAACCGCGAATGGATAGCTAAAGGGCATGGCTCTCGACTCTTGGATCATATTTATGGGATTGCTCAAGATCATCATATCAAACTCGTAGAACTGGGTGATTGGGTCGATAATGTGGTGGCAAAGAACTTTTATATGAAGCATTGGTTCACGAAATACCGAGAGTTTGTTTATAAAAAATTATAGAGTACAAGAAATGGAAGAAAGTCAAAACTAGTTGGAGGCAAAGCACCATGCTATTTTCAACTCGCACATTCTACGAACACTACATAAAATCCCTTATCCAAACAAACATTGACTACATCACAACAAAGCAAAAGGTTGTCCCTGAGGCAAATGCAGCCTATTTATTAGAGGGTGAAGCAATTGCCGTCTTCGGTGGAAAAGTAGACTTTATGGACTGTGTGCTAGGACTCGGGACAACCCAACAGGTAACGCACAAACAAATGGAAAAATTAGAAGACTTCTATCATTCCTGTAATGGCGTGCCTGCTGTCGAGGTCACACCTTTTGCAGATCCAACTTTGCTCGAAGTCATTCAGGAGCGAGGCTATGCGATGACAGAGACTGAGCAAGTGTGGGGACTGAATATGGAGAAGTGGATGGATACCGAGACAGACACTGCATCTGTCGCCCCTGTGCCAGTTAGGAGAATGGGTGAGTATATTGAAAGCTTTCAGAAAGGCTTCGGATTGGAAGGTGAGGGGCTGCAGTCGGCAAAGGAATATGTTACAACTATTTTTCACGCACCACATCACCACCCTCTTGCCATCGAGCAAAATGGGAAATATGCTACGACGGGTCTGTTCCAAACGATGGATGACATTGCTTTCCTTTCAAGTACTTCGACCAAGCCAAAGTCCCGAGGAAAAGGATTTCAAACTACGATGCTTCAAGCACGTCTTCGGATGGCGAAGGAGGCTGGGTCACAAGTGGCAATCATTGAATCGGTAGCAGGCAGTGCCTCTGCACGAAATATCGAACGAGCTAGGTTTCAAGTGCTGTATACTAAGATGAAGTGGGATAAGAAATAAGTAGCACGACTGTACGATAAGTCGATGCTTGGTCTCCACTATTAAGTACTTGCATTCCCGCCCGTTACGGGCACAAATAGTGTTTAAGTAAGGTTCCCCATATACAGAATCCGGCCTCATTCATCCATTTTAAACGCACTACAAATCGAACGAGTAAGTTCTATCACATTCTCAGAATTAGGGTTTTTTTTCCTTTGTAAAAGGTAAATCACTCGCTTCGGAATAGCTTCTTCTGTCACAAGTGGAAGTCTCATTAATTCCCCATTTTGAATAAGTTTTTTTGCCACAGTTCCCGGTAGAAATCCAACGCCTTTGTTGCTGTGTAGAAATTTTAATAGCAATGAAACGTGGTCGACTTCAAGACTAAATGTAGCATGGTTTCCAAAGGTTTTCTGGATCCAATGAGTAAATGAGCCGCCCCAACTCAAATGGATATACGGAAGAGCTTTTATATCGTCAGGTGTTAACGCGGTCGTGGGGATTTCAAATGTGGAAGGTGCGACTAACTCAAAAGTGTCTTCAATAATTGGGGTCAACTCTAAATTTGGATGATGCACGGGATAGAAAACAATGGCCACGTCAAGTAAGCCGTCCATCATTTTTCGAATGAGTATTTCCGAGTGTTCCGTAATCATTCGCAATGAAATGGCCGGACGTGTTTGCCTAAAGGCGTTCAAGGCATCAAAAAGCACATAATCCCATAATACGTGGGTGGTCCCAACAGTCAATTGGTCATGGAAGTTTTGTTCTAATTGTACGACTTTCATTCCTTCAGTTGATAATTCATAGATTCTCTCCGCATAAGGTAACAAACTCATCCCAGCCGGGGTTAAGCTTACGTTACGTTTGTCCCTCGTAAACAATTCTTTGCCTAGCTGCTTTTCTAGCATTTTAATTCTTGCCGTAATGGTGGACTGCACCACATGTAGCGATTCCGCAGCCCGGGTAAAGCTTTTCGTATTCGCTACTACTAAAAACGTTTTGATTTGTTCCACGTCCATGTCGCTCCCTCTCCTTCACTGTGGGTCTTTGGATTGATTGTAAGACACCCCTCTCTCCAAATTGTACGAAAACTAATCGACTAAATGAATGACTCCTATCAAAAACATTCATTTCACAAATCCATGGCCATCCCCTAAAATCAAATTATACCAAAAATTCAGAAAGGGGAAAGTGAATGTACGAGTGGAATGAATGGATAACTACGTTTACGTGTATAAGATGCAAACATGAATACGAACCTGACGACTATTTTAAGGGATGTCCGCGCTGCTTGGAACAAGGGTATCCAGCAAGTATTCAAGTCAACTACGACGCAAGTATACCATGGACAGTGAATAACGCTGGTAACGGGATGCTTCGCTATGCAGACAGATTACCTTATCGCACGTTTCCCACTTTAGGGGAAGGCGCCACGCCACTCATCGAGGTAAAGGGAGTAGAAGAGGAACTAGGGGTGTCCTCGGTATGGATAAAAGATGAAGGGCAAAATCCGACGGGGTCCCATAAAGATCGAATGAGCCCTCTAGTAGTAGCAAGGGCTGCAAATTTACGGAAAACCACCGTGGTGGCTGCGTCGAGTGGAAATGCGGGTGCTTCCCTCGCTGCTTATGCCGCTGCAGCTGGTTTGGATTGTAAAATTATCACGACACCACAAGTACACGGAATATGGGAAAAGGCCATTCGTATCACGGGTGCTGACATCATCAAAGTTGACAATGCCGTTCAACGTTGGGAAGTGGTCAACTCGTTAGTGGAAGAGGAAGGGTTCTATCCAGCAACGAATTATCATTTACCGCCTGTAGGCAGTAACTTGTTTGGGGTGCAAGGTTACGTGACGGTCGGGTTGGAAATTGCGGAACAAATGCATGGCGCTTCGCCTACCGCCATTGTTGTTCCTTGTGCAAGAGGGGATCTGTTATGGGGAATTTGGGCTGGGTTTGTAGAAGCGAAGCGTTTGCAATGGGTGGATCGTATCCCACGGTTATATGCGGTTGAGCCTTTCCCACGACTTGTTCATGCGTTAGCGGGTCACGATTATCGGGGTGACTTTTTCGGTGATTCGAGACTATTACCTTCCATTGGTGGTCATACACTTACGTACCAGGCGCTATCTGCTATCCAATCCTCGGGAGGCGGGGCAGTGGTGGTCACGAATGAGGAAGTACCGAAAGCGCAACGTGACCTAGCGAGAAAAGGAATGTTTGCGGAGGGCTCTGCAGCTGCTACATGGCCTGCACTTGCCAAGCTTGTGCAATCTGGGCGAATTAAGCAAGATGATCGAACCGTTTTGCTTCTTACTTCACACGGATATAAAGGGGTTTAATTTGAAAGCGCTTACCTAAACGAAGGGAAGGTGGGGGAAACTCATGAATTTAGCGACAAAAACACTCATCGGGGTAGTGTTGGGGATTGCAACGGGTCTATTGTTGAGTATGTACGCACCTGACGTGTACACTCCCTTGAATAACTATGTGTTTGATCCAGCAGGGAGTCTATTTATAAAGGCGATCCAAATGATTGTTGTTCCGCTCGTTTTTACGGCGCTCGTGACGAGTATCGCTTCGGTAGGGAATATGAAGACGCTAGGACAAATGGGTTCGAAAACGATGGCATTTTTTGTAGGTACGACCCTGATTGCTTGTACAATTGGCATTTTATTAGCTACTATAGTCGGTCCAGGAATGAATGTGAACTTATCAGAAGATACAGTCATCACGCAAGAAGTAGGGCATGGGGATACCGAAAGCTCACCAGGAACACTGCCGTCATTAACAGATACAGTACTCAACATCGTACCGAGCAATGCGATTGGGGCGATGGCAGAAGGGAACATGCTGCAAGTGCTGACTTTCTCCATAATTTTTGGCATGGCAATGGTGGGATTAAAGGATAGAGTGGACTCACTACGTACCTTTGTCACAGAGCTCAATGAGGTCATGATGAAGATCGTCCAAATCTTAATGAAGGTAGTTCCGTATGCCGCCTTTGCACTGGTCGCTGAATCTATGGGCACGGCGGGACTCGATTTAGTTGGCTCTATGGTGAAGTATTTGCTAGTCATTGTGCTTGGCTTGACGATCCATGTGGCCATCACGTTTAGTTCAATGCTGACCCTACTAGCAAAGAGAAATCCGATTGAATTTTTTCGCAAAATGATACCCGCTATCGGTACGGCCTTTGCGACGAGTAGTAGTGCAGCCACTCTTCCTGTTACAAAGAGCTGTTGCGAAGGTGGATTGAACATGTCTAAAAGTGTTAGTTCATTTGTGCTACCTCTGGGCATGACAGTGAATATGAATGGTACCTCGTTTAGTCACGGTGTTGCGGCAGTATTTGTTGCGCAACTTAGTGGCATTGAATTGGGGGTAGTGCAGTACTTGACAGTTATTCTCATTTCTCTATTGGCTTCAGTTGGCGCACCAGCGATTCCAGGTGGTGGTGTCGTTTCCTTGTCGATGATTTTCCTTGCAGTCGGGTTGCCGATTGATGGAATAGGATTTGCCATTTTACTAGGTTTGTTCAGAGTAGTCGACATGTTTCTGACGCCGGTTAACGTTTTAGGAGACGCGGTCTGTACGAGTGTAGTGGAAAGAAGGCTTCATGATACAAATCAATTAACGGATCGGAGTGTCGATGTAAAAGGGTGAAAAGTATCCGGTTCTACGTACTGTTTACGCACGTACAGACTGATTCTCTTGAGAAGAAATTTAACATAGTTCAACAAAAGCTGCCGTTACTGGAACACGGTAGCTTTTTATTTTGCAAATTAGCTAACATCCTTTTCCCGCGGATTCCGATGCGAAGAGCAAATTTCCCTTCTTTGCAGGTAAATTTACTAGGATAATTGTTTTTTTCATATCTGTCATTGTTCATATTCTATTCTAACAAGTTGTGAATACCATACCTGTATAGGGTAACTAGACGATGGACTACGTTGATTCCAAAGAATAAATGTGAGAAGTCTACCAAAGTCTACCAACTACCTGATTGGAAATGAGTAGGGTACTTTTGTGAGGGAAGGAGCGGAGGGGAAAGTTAGGATTTGCGATCACGAAAGACGAAAACAAGCACATATTGGGGGGTTCTTATGAAGAGTGGAAAACGGTTGCTATTGTTAGGAGTCTATGGAATGGAAGTCGTAGAATGTGGGGGCGCACTGGCAAAAAACGTAGAGAGCGGCGGGGAGTCTTTTGCTGCTATGCTATTGTGCTCTGAAAAAAGCCAACCACAAGTATCAAACGCAGCAGACGTTCTCGGTGTACAAATGAATTATTTGAACTTCCAATACGGAGAGGTCGATGTCAGCGTTGACTCAAAGAAAAAGATCGTCAAAGTGATTCGTGACGTAAAGCCTGACATCATAATCACACAGGATCCTGAACATTCATTCCATGACTTAGATCCTGATCGACGCCAAGCGATGATCTTAATTTTAGAGGGCATTGCCTTGGCAAGTCGGGACTTTTATTTAGATGAAGAAACCGGAACAAGCCCTCATCCGGTGCCCACAATTTATTATATGACGCCAAACCATCCGAATACAGTGGTGAATATCTCCTCAGTTTGGGAGAAGAAGAATGAAGCGATGGCCGTATTAGAAAGCCAGATGGAATTTAGCGGGAAACACTTTGAACGGGCGCTAAGAAGTCAAGACCTCGAAGCATTAGTTCCTGGGTTTGCCCAGTTGGAATCGCATTATGCCAAAGGACGAGCTATTCACTTGGCATTAGATAAAGCAGTGCACGTGTACCATGGGTTGGCTACGCACGGGCACTTCGCTTTTGCAGAAGCGTACCGTCGTGAGGGGAATTTTCACTTGGAAGAATTAACAATTTAAATAGTAGGGGGAGTTCATTTGAAAAAGATTTTTGCTAGTTTGCTTGCGTTTGTACTGGCGGCCACCACGTTTACTGGAATAGCTGGAGCGGAAAGTCATCCTGACACCTTAACGATCGCCATACCGACTGACGAAAATACGATCACACCTTACACGTACCAAACAGGGTATCCCGGATTAGAGCTAGTCAACCTGTTATACGATACACTCTTCCAGCTAGATGAAAAAAATGTCGCGCAACCTTGGCTAGTAGAAGATTATTCAGTCAGTGATGATGGGCTAACGTATGAATTTACGTTAGTCGACGGTGTGAAGTGGCAAGACGGAGAGCCGCTCACTGCCAACGATGTGAAATTTACAGTTGATTATTTCATTGAATACCCTAAATCACGGTTTACCGTTCCATTACAAACGATTGAGTCACTTGAAGTGCAGGATGATTTGAATTTCACGATGACATTAAGCCAACCCGAGCCCAATTTCATGATCCAGCCTTTAGCGGACGTGCCGATTTTGCCTGAACACATTTGGAGCGAGGTAACGAATCCAGATGAGGCAACGAACGCATTAGGAAGTGGACCTTACAAACTGGTAGACTATCAGCCAGATCAATTTTATCGATTTGAGGCAAACAAAGATTATTTTAAGGGCGCACCTCCATCTGAAGAACTTGTCATGCCAATTATTTCCGATACGACAGCGATGTTTACTGCCCTAAAAGCAGGAGAAATTGACGGGATGAGCTCCAGTCTGACTCCTGAAGTCGTAGGCGAATTTGAATCGAATCCGAATTTGACAGTCGAGACAGGTCCTGGATTCTCAACGACTTTGTTCCAAATGAATGCGGAGAGATATCCAATGACAGAAACAAGTTTTCGTCAAGCAGTTGCGTATGCGATCGACACGCAATACTTGGTCGATACAGTAACGCTCGGGTATGCAGAAGTCGGTAGCCCTGGGTTTATCCATCCGTCTAGTCCGTTTTACAATTCTGATATATCCTTTACCCCTGACATGGAAAAATCGAAGCAACTATTAGAGGAAGCAGGGTTTGTCGATACGAACGGCGACGGATTTATTGAAGGACAAAATGGTGAGACGATTGAATTGTCTATGCTCGTTCAATCAGATAGCCCGTTACGTATTCGAACTGCCGAAATTATCGCTGGCTGGTTAAATGATGCAGGGATTAGCGTCTCGGTGAAATCATTAGACTCGGACACAGTCGTTTCGCTAGTGTGGCCAGAGTACGATGTGGCTAAAGGAAGAGATTATGATCTGTCTATGTTCGGCTGGTCGAGTACGCTGCAATTATTTCCTGATCGCCTAGTAGACCTATTTCACTCTGACCCGAATTTAGGCACCGTGAACATTGGTGGATATGTGAGCGCAGAATTCGACGAAATGGCGAATACACTGAAAAATACAATCGATCCAGACGAACGGAAACAAATCCTAATGGATATGCAAAGCTTTGTAGCGGAAGAATTTCCGATTGTCACACTCTACTATCAAGAGATTATTAATTCCTACAACCCAAATGTTTATGACGGGTATGTGTTCCAACAAGGAAAAGGGATTTTGAACAAACTTTCCTTTGTGCCTGAAGCTCAACCAGATACGCCAGCAGAACCTGAGGAGACGGATTCAGAAGACGAAGAGACTGATAACGACTCAGGTACAGGGACTGTGGACGAAGATCCCGGAAGTAATGAGTCTGGTGGGGGTGGCAGTCCGTTACTCGTACTAGGAGTCATCATTGTCATCATCGCAGGTGGAATCTACCTATTAAAACGGAAATCTTCTAATAAAAATGGTCCAGCTGCCTAACGAAGCGTGAATGGGATACGTGGAAGTTCTGATACGGACTTTCGCGTATCCTCTCAATTTTGGAGGTGAGACGAAGATGGCGAAACTAAAATACGTACTTTCAAAAGTTTTACAATATGTGATTGTCATTTTCTTAATCTTGTCACTCAACTTTTTGTTGCCGCGACTGATGCCGGGAAATCCCCTCGTGTATATCGCGGGAGAGGATGTTGGGTTTATGTCTTCAGAGGAAAAAGAAGCCATCTTAGATAAATATGGATTGAATGATTCGTTATCGAAGCAGTACGGTACGTATTTGAAAAACATATTTTCTGGTGATTTAGGTTTCTCCTATCAACAAAAGGTTCCAATTGTTGACATTATTAAGGATCGATTGCCATGGACGTTGCTACTAACGGGATTAAGTCTTGTTATTTCAACTATTTTGGGCGTCATTTTTGGCGCAATATCCGCGTGGAAGCGGGGTACGAAAACCGACGTGAATCTTCTGACAGGGTTTATGTTTTTAAGTGCCATGCCTTCTTTCTGGATCGGGATGATCTTGGTGTCAATATTTGCCGCGACGTTGGGGTGGTTCCCAGTATTTGGTGGGGAAACAGCCTGGGCAGACTATACTGGTTGGGCTCGTTTTGTTGATGTAGCCGAGCATCTTGTCCTACCGCTCGTCACGCTTGTGTTAATTTCTGTGACCTCGACGTACATGACGATGCGGTATTCGATGCTAAACGTGTTGAGTGAGGATTACATTATGATGGCTAAAGCAAAGGGCGTAAAGGAAAGAGTCATTCAATACCGACACGCGATGAGAAATGCGTTATTACCTGTTGCCACCGTATTTATGCTTAGTCTCGGGTTTATGCTTGGTGGGGCGACGGTAATTGAAACCGTCTTTGCTTACCCAGGTGTCGGACGCCTAATGTTTGAAGCTGTGTTAAGTCGCGATTACCCACTTATCCAAGGGACGTTTTTAATTATCACGTTTAGTGTGATCATCGCCAACTTCCTAGCTGATATTATTTATCCGCTTTTGGATCCAAAGGTAGGGAAAGACAATGGATAAACAAAAATGGAGCCATTACTGGAAGGTCATTACAGCGAATAACTTGGGACTATTCGGCATTGGGATTTTAATTTTGTTTATATTTATTGCTATTTTTGCACCGATCATTGCTCCGTTTGACCCGAATGATCGTGTGGATATTCCTTTGCTGCCACCAGATGGGACGTATTTGTTAGGGACAAATGACGTAGGGCAAGATATTTTTAGCGAATTAATATTCGGTACGCGCATTTCGTTATTAATTGGTGTCATTGCTGCCTTTATATCGATCGCCATTGGCTGTTTAGTCGGGATTGTCTCTGGCTATTTCGGTGGAAAAGTAGATTCTTTTTTAATGAGAGTAGTCGATTTAATTTTAGTCGTACCGTTTTTGCCACTGATGATTTTGTTGGCGGCGTTTATTGGGCCAAGCTTTTGGAATATCATTCTAGTGATTAGCGTGTTAGCTTGGGCGAGTCCCGCGCGTGTCATTCGATCTCAAGTGTTGTCACTTAAAACAAAAGGGTATGTGGAAGCGGCTCAATCTATCGGCTCCAGCATACGTACCATCTTATTCAAGCACTTGCTACCCGGGGTCATTCCGATTGCATTAGCGCAATTCGTCATGGCTGCGAGCAACTCTATCTTGACAGAGGCGTCGCTTAGCTTTTTAGGATTAGGCGATCCTTTTAGCAAAAGTTGGGGAACCATTTTGTACTATGCACAAGCACGCGGAGCCTTTTTGACGGGTGCGTGGATTTGGTGGATTCTACCTCCAGGAGTCCTTATTACGACACTTGTCGTCGGATTTGCCTTCACTGGATATGCGATGGAGGAAGTGCTAAACCCTAGATTACGGAAGGGGAGACGATAGTGGAGCCCATTTTGCAAGTTCGAAATCTATCAACTTATTACGAAACAGACAAAGGAGATGCGCACGCAGTCGAAAACGTTTCTTTTACCGTTAGACGAGGGGAAATGCTAGGTTTGATTGGTGAATCCGGCTGTGGAAAAACGACGGTTGCCCAAACGATCTTAAGATTACTAGAGTATCCAGCAAAGGTCGTTTCAGGCGAAGTATTACTAGACGGCAAAGACTTATTACAAGCATCGGACAAAGAGTTGGAGAAAATAAGATGGAGTGAGATTTCAGTCATTCCTCAAAGTGCGATGAACGCTTTAAATCCAGTGCACCAAATTGGACAGCAAATTATGGAGTCCATTCTCATTCACGAAAAAGTTTCCAAGCAAGAAGCGCTAAATCGGACACGCGAATTGTTGGAGTTAGTAGGAATTGATTCTGACAGATGGAGAAGTTACCCGCATGAATTCAGTGGGGGAATGAAGCAAAGAGTGGCGATCGCAATGGCCCTATCGTGTAACCCAAAGCTTGTCATTTCAGACGAATCGACGACAGGATTAGATGTGCTCACCCAAGCCCAAATTATCGCCCTTTTGAAAAGGCTGCAAAAGGAACTTAACCTATCCATCATATTAATTTCGCACGATTTGCCAATGGTTACGGCGATTTGCGACCGAATTGCCATTATGTATGCAGGGAAAATTACAGAATGGGCGGACACGCAAGATATATTGCAAGACGCAAGACATCCATACTCTAAAGGGTTGTTGCACGCGACACCTGATTTAGCCAATCCAGATAAAAAAGTAATCTCCATCCCCGGAACTGTTCCAAACTTGGTTGTGCCTCCTAAAGGGTGCCGTTTCTACTCAAGGTGTTCGTACGCAATCGAGCACTGCCAACAGGAACCCCCTGAATTAAAAGAAGTGAAACCTGACCACTATGCTGCGTGCTTTGTAGAGGAGGGACGAAAGTGAGCAACATATTATTGGAAGTGAAAAACTTACAGAAAACGTTCCAAAGAAAATCGGGTACCCTACTCAAACGAGAAATTACAAAGGTGCATGCAGTAGACGATGTGAATTTGCACATTCATAAAGGGGAAATTTTAGGGATCATCGGAGAAAGTGGTTGTGGGAAAACGACCACTGCCCGCATGGTCATGAGATTGATCAAGGAAACAAAAGGGGAACTATTATTAGAAGGGGAAGATCTTTGTAAGCTAACGAGTAAACAAACGAACAAATACCGCAAGAAAATGCAAATGATATTTCAAGACCCTTACGACACGTTAAATCCTGGCATGAGGGTACTTGATTTGTTAATGGAACCGCTCAACGCCCATGAAAAACAGCTCTCCTTTGAAGAAAAGTCACAGCGTGTCCAGCAAGCTTTGGAAGAGATTGATTTACTACCAGCAGAGGAATACATGTATCGATACCCCCACCAATTAAGTGGTGGACAACGGCAACGGATTGCGATTGCACGAGCGATTATTTTACAACCCATTTTTGTCGCTGCGGACGAACCGACCTCGATGTTGGACGTATCTGTACGCGCAGGGATTTTAAACCTATTGTTATCGTTAAAAGAAAAGATGGGTCTCACCATGATGTTTATTACCCACGACTTAGCAACAGCAAGTTATATGTGCGACCGCATTGCAGTCATGTATCAAGGCAAAATAGTCGAAGTGGGCACAACACAGAAAATTATTCGCAACCCTTCCCATCCCTACACGAAAGCTCTCGTTTCTGTCGTAAAAGATTTGAATGATTTCATCCATAATCGAGAGAGTATCATCCGAGACGGTGAAGTGGACGCCACACAGGAGAATACCGGGTGTCCTTTCGTAGCGAGATGCCCCCATGAGCATACGGCATGCCACCAAATAGCACCGAAATTACGGGACATTGGTAGCCAGCATTTAGTGTCGTGTCATTTGGACGAACACGAATAGAGCGGAGCGGGAAGGACTTGCCTGTGGAGGTTCATGGAGATACATGTGCATATAGGGTGGATGGCGCTTTGCGAGTTGCAGGTATTCGTGCTGGTATATGATGGAACGGGAACGGGTGCCTGTAAAGAAGGTCATTCCCAATTCCGACCGACTCCTTTGACAAATATGTTGGAATTTGGTATAGTAATATTGTTGTGCAAAATGCAAACGCCACTGGGGTCCACACGATGTGGGTCAGAAAGGTGTTGCGTCAGGACGACGCGAATTTAGCCTTTCATCCTTCCCTTGATAGCGATTGATTATACATGGCGTTCTATATGAATTTTTGAGCAAGACTTATTCACACTGGATCAGCTACGGAGCTGTAAGGATGGAAGAGAGGTAGGGCTTTCGTCGTTTAGGTTTCAAAAGGGATCATGTGGAATAGAACCGCGGCAGTTTGAATTGAACTTCAAACGGTATTACTTATATAGAATTGATCGTTAGAAAAAGTGAAACATTGTATTCGTCCTAAAAGCGAATCCGACTAGTGTCGGGTTCGCTTTTGTCGTCATATATCCGCGATCATGAGCTGATATCCGCGAACAGGAGCCGATATCCGCGATCAGGAGGATATATCCGCGATCAGATGGATATATCCGCGGTCAGAGCCAGATATCCGCGATCAGAGGAATATATCCGCGATCAGAGCCAGATATCCGCGATCAGAGGAATATATCCGCGGTCAGGAGGATATATCCGCGCTCAGAGGAATATATCCGCGATCAGGAGGATATATCCGCGCTCAGAGGAATATATCCGCGATCAGAGCCAGATATCCGCGGTCAGCCCCCATTTTTATTTCGTCTATCAAAATTTCTCACCATCACCTCCCCTATCTTATGATAAACTGGAAGAATCAACGAACAGTTCAGAGTATTACAAAACTCATACAAGAACAAGACAGCTGGGGGAAGAACGATGAGGATGTTGTTGCCATACATACGACAGTACAAAGTGCCTGTTTGGATTGCTTTGTTTTTAATGTTTGTCGAGCTTGCGTTAGAACTTGTACAACCGATGTTAATGGCCGTGATCATTGATGATGGCGTTGTCGTAGGTGATTTGTCAGTCGTCTATTTATGGGGTGGGATTTTACTCGGGTTGTCATTCCTCGCCTTTCTTGCAGGGATCGCCAGCTCTTTTTATGCGTCAGAAGTGAGTCAAGGGATCGGGCACGCCGTTCGAAAAGACGTGTTCGAAAAGGCACAAACCTTTTCACCGCAACATTTTTTGAAGCTATCGACACCTTCACTCATCACACGAATTACAAACGATGTGACGCAGCTGCAAAACATCGTGTATGTGAGTGTGCGTATCGGTTTGCGTGCACCGCTTTTTATTTTCGGGGGCGTTATTTTAGCGTTCACCGTTCATGCTGGCCTCGCTACCATCTATGCGATTGCGGTTCCAGTGCTTCTGGTTGTATTAATTTGGGTTTTGAAAAAGGGTATCGGCTTGTTCGAGCGCGTACAAAGCAAAGTCGATGCCGTCAATATGGTGTTGCGTGAAAACCTCGTTGGGATGCGTCTCATTAAAGTATTCCACCGTGCACCGTATGAGGAAGAGCGGTTTGAGAAGGTGAACACAGACTTGCTCGATGTGAACAAACGCGCGCTATGGGTGATGGAGATTGGTTTGCCAATTCTCATGTTCGGGATGAACGTTGCCATCGTGTTGTTGCTTTGGTACGGGGCGATCGAGCTCCAATTCGGGACGGCGCAGCCTGGAGAAATCGCAGCCCTGGTCAACTATGGGACGCGAATCTTGTCTACATTTTCCGTGTTCACGTGGCTTTTAATGGCTTTATCTCGTGCGCAAGCATCTGCGGTACGAATTCGTGATGTGTTAGAGGAACCTACAGACAACGCGAAAGATCCCTCCTTACGTACAGAGCCAATTGAACAAGGAGACGTCGAGTTTGACAAAGTATCTTTCACCTACCCAACTATGAAGCTACCAGCGCTTCAACAAGTTTCCTTTCGAGCGCGCTTCGGGGAGACGATCGGGATTTTGGGAGAGACTGGATCAGGAAAATCGTCGCTTATGCAGCTGATTCCGCGCCTTTACGAACCAACAAGCGGTCACATTCTCATTGATGGGCACGAGACGAGTTCGCTTGCTGCAACAGCTTTGCGACAGCGGATAGGCTTTGTCCCACAAGAAGTGCAGCTGTTTACAGGTACAGTGGCAGAAAATGTGCGCTGGGGAAAAGAAGACGCGACGATGGAAGAGATTCACGAGGCGTGTCGTCAGGCAGATATTCACGATTTCATTGAGACTTTGCCGGATAAGTACGACACGAGACTCGGACAAAAAGGGGTGAACTTCTCCGGTGGACAGAAGCAACGGCTATCGTTGGCGAGGGCACTTGTTAGAAAACCAGTTATTTTGTTGTTAGATGATAGTACGAGTGCGCTAGATGCGGAGACGGAGGCGCACATTTTAAAGACGTTACGGCAGCAGAATTGCACCGTGTTTGTCGTTGCGCAAAAGATTAGTTCGGTGCGAGAAGCGGATCGCATTTTGCTGTTAAAAGACGGCAAGTGCATTGCTCAAGGCACACACAACGAACTCCTCGCAGCGAACCCGTTCTATCAAGACATCGTCCGATCGCAATCGAAGGAGGAGGTGGTCTCAGGTGGCTAGACATCACCAAAGTGTTCCAGGCAAAAAACGGGCAAAGGTGGAGAACGTAAAAGAAACTTTGTTGCGCATTTGGCGTTATTTGGTCGAACAAAAAGGGATGTTAACGCTCGTCATGCTCATGGTACTTGCGAGTTCTTCGTTTGCGCTGTTGGGACCTTATTTGCTCGGGGTCACGGTGGATGACGTCATTGCAGGCTCTAACGGCTCAGAGCTAGTGACGATGCTCCTTCTATTAGTCGGCATCTTCTTGTTCCAGTCCTTCACGCAATGGCTCCATAACTTTTGGATGATCGGGATTGCGCAAGACACGGTGTACACGATGCGGAAGGATTTGTTTCAGCATTTTCAACAGCTGCCGACCGCTTTTTTTGTGAAGCGACAACACGGGGAACTTATGAGCCGTGTGACAAACGATATTGAGAATGTCAGTAAAGTGTTAAATACAACGGTTATCCAGTTTACGACGAGTATTTTAACGATTGTAGGAACGATTGTGGTGATGCTCGTGCTGAGTCCGCTGTTGACCTTGTTAACGTTGGCGGTAGTTCCGTTAATGTTTATTGGTTTGAAGTGGATCACGAACCGGACTGGACCGCTATTCAAAGATCAACAAAGACATCTCGGTGAAGTCAATGGGTATGTGGAAGAAACATTATCAGGCCACAACGTTGTAAAAATGTTCTCACAAGAAGAACGTGTGAAGCGTGAGTTTGCCAAACGCAATGAAGATCTTCGGAAGTCGAGCTACTGGGCGCAAACGTATTCCGGATTTATTCCAAAAGTGATGAACTTTTTAAATAACGCCAGTTTTGCGGTCATCGTAGGTGTGGGAGGTTGGCTTGCGGTTGAGGGGGCGGTCACGATCGGGATTATCGTGACGTTCACGACTTATTCTCGCCAGTTCACGAGACCGCTGAACGACCTCGCTAACCAGTTTAACGTCATCCTATCAGCGGTGGCAGGGGCTGAACGTGTTTTCCAAGTGATGGATGAAGAGCGAGAAACGAAGGATGAAGTCGGAGCTAAGCCGGTTTCCGACATTCGCGGGGACATTGAATTTCGTAACGTGTCTTTCGGATATGAAACCGACCAGCCAACGTTACGCAACGTCAGCTTCCACGCAAAGCCAGGGCAAACAGTAGCCCTTGTTGGACCGACTGGGGCAGGAAAAACAACGGTTATCTCACTGTTATCGAGATTCTTTGACATTCAAGATGGGAAGATTTACGTTGATGGCGAGGATATGGAAACGATGACTCGAGCTAGTTTACGTAAACAAATGGCGGTTGTGCTACAAGATGCCGTCTTGTTTGAAACGACGGTCAGAGAAAATATTCGTTATGGGAGATTGGAAGCGACAGACGAGGATGTTGTGCGGGCAGCTAAGCAAGCAAATGCCCATGACTTTATCGAGAAGCTACAAGACGGATACGACACTGTACTAACCGACGGCGGGAGCGGAATTAGTCAAGGACAACGCCAGCTTCTCTCGATTGCGCGTGCCCTTTTGGCAAATCCATCGCTACTCATTTTAGACGAAGCAACAAGCAGCATCGACACCATTACCGAAATGAAGATAACAGACGCCTTGCAAACGTTGATGGAGGGCCGCACGAGCTTTGTCATCGCCCATCGCCTAAACACGATCCAAAATGCTGACCTAATCCTCGTGCTCAAAGAAGGCGAAATCATCGAACAAGGCACCCACCATACTTTACTAAAACAAGGAGGGTTCTACGCCCGCCTAGTGCAGATTCAACAACAATCTAGTTAGGGAACAGGAAAAAAGCAGCTCCCACGCGTTTACTCGTGGGTTGCTGCTTTTTTGTACTGCTATCCAATTGATTAGCTGTATATCCGGCTGGGAGCTATGAACAGTAATTCATTCTAGTGCGTGCATTCGACAAAATTCGGGTCGTACCAGTTCCCTGAACTACCAGTTCCTGAACTAATAGCCGTTTTCTTCAAGCCATGTGCGGAGTTCTGTGTAATGTTCTCCTAGTGGGATGTCTACGAAATTGTTTTCAAGTTCGATGCCTATGGACTGAAGGCCGTTTCCGTATTTCCATTCATTTTCGGCTTGCAGGCGTTCTTCACCTGTTTCGTCTTGGATGGCTCTTTTTAAGATTTCCATGAATGTTTGAATATCCTCTTTGTTAGTGATAGGTGTAGAGTCATTTTGTCCATAGATTCCAATTTGGCGAATCCCTTCTATTTCTTTATTAGAAAGAATGGAGTTGTCTTTGAATTCTTTCGTTTCGTACAGTTGGGCGAAGAAACGGTCGAATGTCCCCTTTGTCACTTGATAACTACGTACCAGCTCATCCCCGTTGGCTAATGTGTATCCGAATGATATAAAATCACTCATTTCATAGCGGTTCATTTCAAATGGGATAGTGGCTGTGATCTCCTTGTGTAGTGCTTGAAGAATGGCAATGGCTTCGGGTGATTCATAGTTTTTTCTAGCCATCCGCACAAATTCACTAGGGCGATCATCTCCAGGTAGTTGTTGTAAGGAACGGTACACACTATAATCACTTAAGTATTCCGAAAAGTACACCGCGTCAATCTCGGCAACATCAGGTACCCGTTTCTGGAATCCAAGTGCATCAAAGTGTAAGCCCATAATGAGAATAGCCACCACACCCGCAAAGCCAACGAACCCTCGCCATTTATGAAAAATGCGGATGGATTTGTTGAGGATCATTTGCGCGATGGTATAGCCAAACAATCCGCCAAAGAAATACCCTGCAAGCAGCCAAGGTTTCGATTGATTGGTCTCCCCGAAATACAGCCCAAACAAAAGCATGAAGCAAGTCGCAATGCCAAAAACAAACACTGGTTGCAGCCAACGGAAGGCGACCGCTTGATTAGCTGCCTCAGACGGGCGGAATTTGTACACTCCCCAGCTCGCTACAATAATTCCGATTGTAAGTAGGATGTAAGCAATCAGTTCTACGTAGTTTACATCCTGTTCAAAGTTTTCGATGAGGTTAAAAAGTGGAATAAAGAGCTCCAGACTGCGAGAGACAAAGTAATCGATCGGAATCCCTTGTAACCACTGTTTTGCGTTAAATACAGACAGAAGGGTGATGCCAGCTGGGAACGCCATCAGAATATACACTAAAGCACCCTGCAGTAAAGTAAGTCCTGTACACATCCCGATGAAAACAGCAATAGCAAACATAAAGCTATTTCCTAATAGAAGCTGCCAAGTCCACTCCCACGCCAATGGGATATAAATATCGCCACCAACTCCAGTAAAGAGTTGAATCAAGAGCAACACGAGAAAATTGATCAGTACGGGCACATATAACAAAATAGAAGCGCTCGTTACGTGCGACCAAAATGACTGTGTTCGCGTAAAAGGCATGCTGTGTAGCGTATCAACAGATAACTTGACGTGTGTATAGCGGAACATTATCATCCCTACTAGGACTGGGTACGTAGCAATTAGAAATACAGAAAATAGTTCATTGGTTTGAAACATGGCTTCAAACATGTTATCAAACGAATAATAAGGGTTCGCGGAATTATCTGATGATGATAACTCCATCATTACCTGCATCGGAAACAGGAAAAACAAGATAAAGGCGTACAACACGCTAACCCAACCGAATGAACGTAAGTCTTGCAAAATCAACCCTTTATGCATCCATGAGCGTTTCGACCGCATAACCGTGACCTCCTAACTCGTACACGAATATCTCTTCCAAAGTGAGCGGAAGCATATCAAACACAACAGGACGGAAAGACCGAATATGCCTCACAACGACAGACTCTTCTCCACGCGCAATACAAAGTAAAATACTTCCTCGACGTTCTTTGTATAACAGGTCCAATCCTTCAAGGAAGGCGTCTTCTTCTCCTTCTTTCAACACCACTTGCACTTTATGAATATCTGATTTCAAATCATCCAGATCCCGTTCGAGCAGCAATTTGCCGTGATGCATAATGCCGATGTGATCACACAAATCCTCTACTTCACGCAAATTGTGTGAAGAAATTAAAACGGTCATCTCTCGATCCGCTACATCCTGAACGATGAGGTTCTTCACCTTTTGGCGCATCACCGCATCTAACCCATCAATCGGCTCGTCTAACAACAACACATCTGGCATCGTGGACATCGCTAACCAAAACGCTACTTGTCGTTGCATTCCTTTTGAAAGACGTTGTACTCTGCGCTTCATATCAATGGGGAAGACGTGTGCCAGTTGCTGAAACCGTTCTTCATTCCACCGCTCATATGTAGACGCATAGAAATTCGCCATTTGGCGGATCGTCGCTTGCGGGAAAAAGTACAAGCTGTCAGGCAAAAATAGAGAACGTTGTTGGATGTCGGGATTTTCGTATACTTTTCGTTCATCAATTGTTACGTAACCGCTATCTTGCCGGTATATCCCTGCAAGTATTTTTAACAGTGTCGTTTTCCCTGCCCCGTTCGAACCGAGTAACCCGTAAATGGAGCCCTTTTTCACGGTAAGTGTGAGATCCTGCACGGCTTCTTCGCCGTCAAATTCCTTAGATACTTGTGAAACGCTAATCATTTCTGGTCCTCCTCCCCGTCGAAAGACTCGACAGAATGCAAGATTTCTAGAATCTCTTCTTTTTGCAAACCAAGGTATAATGCTTCAGAAAACAACTTTCGCAATTCATCTTTCATCTCATTCACCTTTTGTTCATTTTTTTCTTGTGGCGCTACAAAGCTTCCGCGACCCGGAACAGAATACGTGAAGTTTTGCCGCTCGAGCTCCCGATACGCTTTTTGAATCGTGTTCGGATTAATCGTTAACTCTTTTGCCAGCTGCCGGACAGAAGGAAGCTGCTCATCGGCGTGGAGCACGTCGTAAACGATCAATTCTTTAAACTTCTCGACAAGTTGCTCATAGATAGGCTGACGACTGCGGATATCAAGCTGAATCATGTCACCCCTCCTCTGTGAATGGGATGTATTAAGTGTATTATCAACCATAGTACAGTTAGAACAGTATCACACTATTTTTTGTTTGACAACCTTTTGTATGGAATAATGGTCGAGGGGAGAATGAGTAGAAATAGGTGGATAAGACCTCCTCCATCCCAAATCGATCCCTTCTTTTGAAAGCAAACGATCCTTTTGGTACCATTATATGGTGTGACTATTTTTAATGAGTGTGTCGAGTGAACGTGGAATTGTTTTTGCCATATGAATGTAGTGTACAGTTACAAAGCGAGCTGAACGGCATCTAACGTCACGAAACACCAATTGTGCACTTGTTGCCACTTATAGATGAAGAAGAAAGGGGTATTCGTATGATGATTATTCGTAAGTCGCCGAGAGAAATTGAAGCGATGAAAAAGCCGAACGCCCTTGTCGCAGAGATGCATCGTCAAATTCGCCCGATGATGAAACCAGGCATGACGACGTGGGAAATTGAAGAGTTCGTAAAGAAATTTGCAAAAGAGAACGGTGCCGAAACCTCAACGGTCGGGTATAAAGGATACAAGTATGCCACGTGTGCGGCGGTAAACGATTGTATTGCCCATGGCTTTCCTTCAAAAGAGCCTTTGAAATCGGGAGACCTTGTGACGATTGATACAGTGCTGGATGTGGGCGGTTGGAAAGGGGATTCAGCGTGGACATATGCTATTGGCGAGCTCAGTCCTACCGCTGAAAAACTGATGCGTGTGACGAAAGAGTGTTTAGATTTGGCGATCGAACAGGCTGTTATTGGTAACCGTCTGGGGGATATCGGTCACGCGATTCAATCGCATGCTGAAGGAAACGGCTTTTCGGTTGTGCGGGATCTTGTCGCCCATGGCATTGGTCGAGCCATTCATGAAGAACCAAGCTTCCAACACCTAGGGACACCTGGCAGAGGTCCTCGTCTAAAAGAAGGCATGGTCTTTACGATCGAACCGATGATTAATGAAGGAACCTACGAAATGTACGTAGAGGATGACGGCTGGACAGCGCGCACAAAAGACGGAAAGCTGTCGTGCCAATTTGAACATACGATCGCGATTACGAAGGACGGCCCGCTCGTGCTGACGCAGCAATAGAAGAAACCGACTGAGATTTCTTCTTGATAGTAAGTCACGTGTGTTATGAATTGGGTGTGAGTGTAGATCCTTATTCGAAGAACGGGTGCCTGGCATGCAGTATGAAGTGCCTAGCACCCAGTATGATACGACAAAAGTGTTTGATGGAATAAAGCCTCTCAAGCTTCTTCATCCTCCCCTTCCTCCTCGAGCTTAGACCCTCTCCTTTCAGCATACGGAATCGCTCCACTACCAAGCATGATAAAGACGAGGGAGTTGTACGTCGCGTGCATCAAAAACGGTGCCCACAAATTCCCTGTCCATACAAACAAGCCACCCATGACGAAGCCAAATGTTAAAATGTACGCTTGAATCCACGGGTGACCTCGGTATTGCATGACATGAAGCGCGCCAAATACTAAACTGGACACGATCAACCCGATCCACGCGTTAGAGAAGCTCACTATCCACGCAAGTAAAAAGCCTCGGAACAAGATTTCTTCAGACAATCCCGAGCCTAACCCGATACCGATAGAGCTAACAACTAATCGTTTGCTGTTAGGTTTTAACACATCGGTAATCTCGTTATTCGGCATTTTTGTCCAACCGAGTTTGGCAGTGATATATAAACCGAGACTTACTACCCCACCAGCAGCGATTCCGATCATCATATCGGTGCTGGGGGTGGTAGAACGAAACAATGAAATGACGTACGCGAATACATTGGCCCCTTGCCAAATGAACAAAAAGATAAAAGCAAGAAATGTAAGCGTTAAAAAGTTGATCGTCAATAAAGTACTAGGTGAAGGCTGGGTGCGTGCCAAATGGGTCATTCCTTTCCATCGTGTCTACTTGCATTTTATCACATCACCTAACAAGTAGAGTGTGGGCTTGCTACACAATTCCCTTCATAATAACGGTGAAATATTTTTTCTGAAGTCAGCGCGTTTTGGTCTGTGTATAAACAGCATGAGTGAAGAATTTATTATAATAAATGAATAATTTTACATATATTAGGTAAATGTTGCCCAAGTGGTGCACGATTCACCCGAATTTTTGCTTGTTTTAGAGGGGTACTTTCCCAAGTTGGGAAAGTACCCCTCATTTCGGTGCAAAAATCGGCCTTTTTTCATCGTACTTTCACAATACTCTAACCATTCAGAATATGGTAATCTTACGGTAAGACAGTGAAAGGAGGGACGTATCCACCAATAAACTAGACAAATGTGAGAGGAGAAATGGAATGAAAAGGAAACAGATTTTGGCCACAGTCGCAGCAACAGCTCTTGCGACTTCTACCCTATTTGTGGGACCTTTTTCCGGCAAAGTGAACGCAGCAAGTGGAGAACTACAATCAAGTGGGATTGATCAGTACGAATCCAATGAAATGAAAGCTGCTAAAGTGGGGAAAGCGGCATTTCTATTTGAAACGAGTGACGTCAAGATTCCAAGAGGCATTCAGAAAAAATTAGAAACAGAACCAAAAGGCAACACACTAAAAATTGTCCAGTTAAATGGCCCGATTACAATGGAGGAGCGTAAAGAGATTGAGGCAACTGGTGCGACAATTGAGCAATATATACCGGACTTTGCCTTTGTCGTCGACACGAAAAATGCCGATGTATCGCAATTGGAAGAGCTTAGCACTGTAGAGTTCACAACAGCCTATCTTCCTTTACACAAATTCGACCCACAACTCTTTCAAAAGGGAGCATCTGGTCTTGTCAAGGCAAAGCTGTATAAAAAGGGCGGAAAGGTTGAAGAAGTTAAAACGAACGGATTACAGGAACTTATCGAATACAGTCTGTCCAACGATGTCTTGAACGTAACACCAGACATCGAATTCCAAACGATGAATGTGGAAGCGGGCAAGATTATGAACGTACCGACAGCTCGTCAAAATTACGGTCTGGATGGGTCAGGACAAATCGTCGGAGTGGCAGATACAGGGCTGGATAATGGAAGGAACGATAGCTCAATTCACGAAGCGTTCCGTGGAAAGATTGAAAGTTTACGAGCGTGGGGACGTCCGAATGATACGAGCGATCCGAACGGACATGGCACACACGTTGCTGGCTCTGTTCTCGGTAACGGCTCTGAGCAGCAAGGAATGGCACCAGGTGCGCGTCTCGTTTTCCAATCTATTATGGATAGATTCGGTGGCCTTGGTGGTTTGCCGTCAGACTTAGGGGATCTGTTTCAACAGGCGTATAACGATGGGGCGCGCATTCATACGAATTCCTGGGGAGCGTCTGTCAATGGGGCCTATACTACTGAATCGCAAAGCGTAGATTCCTTTGTGTGGAACAACGACATGACGATCTTGTTCGCGGCAGGTAACGACGGATCAGGTAGCCAAACAATCGGATCACCGGGAACTGCGAAAAACGCCATTACAGTCGGTGCCTCTGAAAATTATCGACCGTCTTTTGGGTCCATTTCTGATAGAATCACGGACATTGCGTCATTCTCATCTAGAGGACCTACAGCTGATGGACGTGTAAAGCCAGATGTGGTCGCACCAGGGACGTATATATTATCTACACGTTCCAGTTTAGCACCGGACTCTTCGTTCTGGGCTAACTACAATAGTAGATACGCCTACATGGGGGGCACATCCATGTCGACACCACTCGTTGCAGGAACCGTGGCATTGCTCCGTGAGAACTTCATGGAAAATCGTAACGTCACACCAAAGCCTTCCCTCATTAAAGCAGCACTTATTGCTGGAGCTACAGACATTGGCAAATCAAGAATGGATCAAGGTTGGGGATTGGTGGATCTCGAAAATGCATTGAATGTAGGCTATGTGAATGAAAGTGTCACTTTACAAACAGGTCAATCTACTTCGTTCACGTTTAATGCAACGAGTGCTGATGAAATGAAAATTTCCCTAGTATGGACGGACTACCCAGGGAATCCTTCCGCTCGCTATGCGTTAGTGAACGACTTGGACCTTGTCATCACGTCTCCAAGCGGGAAAACGTATGTAGGCAACGACGCATCTGCACCGTACAACAATAACTGGGATGGGGTAAACAATGTAGAGAACATTGTCATCCCAACACCAGAAAACGGAACGTATACCATTGAGATTCAAGCGTACAACGTTCCATCCGGTAGCCAGGACTTTTCTATCGCTGTCGTTAATTAATTTTTGCCTAAAAGAGTCGTTTTGTTGTGGGCAGGACGACTCATTTTTTATGGTAAATCATATCCATGTCTAAAAACCGCGATATGACGCGATTCTTGTAATGGAAAAATTTCCTTGTTGGGCAAGTACCTAGTAAAAAGAGCCAAAAATCGCACCTATTTGACTGTAATTTTCCCAACATAGAAATGAAGGATTTAGGTTTTCAATGGAGAATATTTCTAGTATAATAATCTCAAAACCTCGAGGTTGATGCTATGCAAATTGGTGAGCGAATTCGTTTCTACCGGATCCAACAAAATAAAACGCAAGAAGAGCTAGCGGGTGGGATTATTTCTGTTCCCTATTTATCAAAAATTGAAAATAACCAAAGTCTACCGAGTCTAGAAGTCATTGAACAGCTGTGTGCCAGGTTGGGAGTCCGTTTTTTGGATGAACAAGAGCCGAATCTATTGGAGGAGGTTACGGATTGGTACAAGTTCATGACTTCGAAAGGAAAAGAAGGGCTTTCAGAAGCTTCACAACAGTATGAAGTGCTGCGTTTTAGCGCCAACTCTTCTAATGATTCGAAAGCCGTCGTTTACTTCATGTTGTTTGAGCTACGATACTTCCTTTTGACGAATCAAATCGAGGAAGCTGAAGCCTCAATCGTGAAAGTAGAAGAAATACTAGATTTACTCAACGCAGAACAAAGCTACTACCTTTGGAAATTTAAAGGTCTTCGTAATTACTTAAAGGAAAACTTTGAGGGCGCTTACGATTGCTTTAAGCGCGCAGAAATGATTTTGATTCACAATGTATTCGAAAAGTGGGAAGAAGCAGATCTCTGTTATTCTCTTGGTCTTAGTAGTAGCCGATTATGGAAGGTCAGTCTGTCTATTAGCTATGCGACGAGAGCCCTTGCTATCTATCAGGCGCAGTATAACTATAGGAGAAGTGCAGAGTGTCAAATTTTATTGGGGATTAATTATCAGCGAAGCGAAGAGTACGAGAAAGCTGAAGAAAGTTACTTGTTGTGTTCAAAAATTGCGGATACATTAGAAAAATTTGATATGAAGGGCTTAGTCCATCATAATATTGGTTACTTAAGAAGCGTTCAAGAAGATTATAACTCTGCTATCGTACACTTTCTGAAAAGTTACAACTACTATGTGGATGGTAACCACATAAGAAAGATTCATGCTATTGATGGTTTAGTTCAAGCTTATTATGAACTGAATAATCATGAGGAAGGTTTAGAGTGGGTGCAGGAAGGTGCACGGATATTGGAAGAGAACAATCTTTCACTCCCAGAATATGAAATAAAGTTCAAGGTTTACAATTTTCTAATGGATGAAGAGATGGAATCAGCAAAATTCGAAAAGTATATGAGAGAAGAAGCTATTCCATATTTTGAAGACCATAGAAGAAATGATTTACTAGCAAAACATGCAGAGTTTCTTGCCGAACATTATTTTAGACACACAAAATATAAGTCTGCTACTAAGTATTATCAGATTTCTGTGAAGGCCTTAAAAAAAGTTACACATGTTGATTAACAACAATGATGATAAGGTGGTGTATTTTATGAAAAAGCTAATAGCAGTTAGTGTGATTGCTTTACTTGTAACTGTAGGTGCTAACTATGATAAAGGATCAGACCTAGCAGATGCATCGTACCCAGATATCCAATCTATCTCACCATATTCATTCGAAGTCTAATTGCTAACCAAAAAGACCCATTAGTCTACAGCTGATGGGTCTTTTTTTTACAAAGAATGTGCAACCTAGTAATAAAGTGCATGAGGAAGGGGAATGGTTGTGCAACGAGTTGGGGTTATTTTAAACATGGATGGGACGTTGTTTCAGACGCATCGGGTGTTGCCGGATGCTCTTGGAAAAACGTTCGATTGGTTGCGGCGAGAAGGGGAATGGATCGACGAGACACCGACGAGGCGTTTTTTTACCATGATTGGTGCTCCTATGGACGAGGTGTGGCGCGCTTTATTGCCTGATCATAAAGAATCTGTTCGGCAAGAAGTGGATCACCAGTTTCAGCAGTTTCTTTGCAGGTCTGTTGAAAAGGGTTTGGGCGCTTTGTATCCAGGGGTGCCAGACGTGTTACATGCTTTATGGCAGCAACAAGTTCCCCTGTTTATCGCGAGTCACGGAAGCTGCTCGTATGTGGACGCTATTTTGCGTAAGCACCAACTGCTTCCTTACTTTGAAGATGTGTATGCGGCTGGACGGGACGATGCGCTTTCTAAAACGGAGCATGTGGCTAATTTACGGCAGTCATACGGTTTGCAGGAAGGGATTTTGGTGGGGGATCGTGGTTGCGACGTAGAGGCAGGCCTATTAAACGGATTTGCGACGGTCGGGTGTCGATATGGATACGCCAACGATCCCCTGGAACTGGTAGAGGCAGACGTACCCCTTTTTCGGTTTTGGGATTTGCCTGAGGTGGTGCAACGGTTGTTACCCGCAGAGTTGGGGCGTAGTTATGGGTGAGCCTAGGCACTTAATAAACCATGCGAGGCACGCGTGCAAAATATAAGCGAGCGTTCACAAAGCTGAGCACTCGCTTTTTCGTCGTGGTTCCCCCAAACTGGCTCGTTTTATATAATAGATCTCGTATACTTGTACACCGTGGACTAACCTAAACACAATCAATCTCCTTTACATAATGAAGTTAGGGTGATCTATACATATGAAAATTTTAGTTGTTGAGGACGATAAAACGATTGCCTCGGGGCTTGAATATTCGCTACAGCAGGATGATTTTTCAACAGTTATTTGTCATGATTTTTCCACGGCTAAAAAGACGTGGGCAGAAGAAAAGGCCTCCATTGATTTGTGTTTGCTTGATTTGTCACTGCCCGGTGGAAGCGGATATGAATTGTGTCAAATTGTAAAACAACAGGCTGATATTCCAGTGATTTTTTTAACAGCGATCGATGATGAGGTAAATGTCGTAATGGGGCTGGATATGGGGGCAGATGATTATATTACGAAGCCCTTTCGTGTCCGGGAATTGATTTCGCGGATTAAATCGGTTTTACGAAGATATCAAAAGCACAGTGTGGTTAAAACAGTGATTGAGATCGGTCGGGTACAGCTAAATACGCTAGAGGGCAAGGTGTGTAAAGACGGTAGCGATGTTCCTTTGACTGCTCTGGAGTATCGGTTATTGCTCATTTTTGCGAATCATGTTGGGCAGGTTCTTACGCGGAATCAGTTACTCGAGCAAATATGGGATGTGGCAGGGGACTTTGTGAACGATAACACACTAACCGTCTACATAAAAAGGTTGCGAGAAAAGTTGGAGGACAACCCTCAAAATCCAACGTTAATTAAAACAGTAAGAGGGTTAGGGTATAAGGTGGGAGATTAGGATGCTGCGAAATAGAGAGATACGTCTGTTATTGGGAGTTATGGTGGTTATCTGCCTGGCAGGGACGATGGTGAGCGTACTGTATTCAAGCGTTACTGCACTTTTCGTCTTAACAACTTCTATATTTTTGATTGGCACAACCATCTTATTTACTCGCTGGAGATACCGAGAGATCGAGAGGCTTTCTGGTTATTTGCGTCAAATCTCGTCCGGTGACTACACGCTTGATGTTCGCGACAATACGGAAGGCGAGCTGAGCATTTTAAAAAATGATATTTACAAGGTGACACTTATGCTATCAGAGCAGGGTACCCTATTGAAGAAGGATAAAATCCAGCTCACAGATGCTATATCTGACATTTCCCATCAGCTAAAAACGCCGCTTACCTCAATGATGGTGATGGCTGATTTACTAAGTGATGCAGGAGTAGACGAAGTAAAAAGGACGGAATTCACTCATAATATTCAAATCCAACTTGAGCGTATAGAGTGGCTAGTCTCTTCCTTATTAAAGCTATCAAAAATAGATGCAGGAACCGTTCAATTCAAAACGGAAAAAGTTGCGGTCAAACACCTTATTCAGAAGGCGGTAGAGCCTGTTTTAATTCCAATTGACATTAAAGAGCAAACCCTTTCTATAGAAGGAAAAGATACTACTAGTTTTACTGGCGATCTAAATTGGACTGCTGAAGCGCTCATCAATATTTTGAAGAACTGTGTCGAGCATACGGATGATGGTGGGTCCATCACCATTTCCTTTGAAGAAAACGCTTTGTTTACGGAAATTATAATCGCTGATAACGGAAAAGGAATTGCAAAGGAAGATGTTCCCCATATCTTTAAACGATTTTATAAAGGGAAAAATGCAAGCGAGGATAGCATCGGCATTGGGCTTGCGATGGCTTATAGTATTGTGACAAGTCAACATGGTGACATAGAGGTAAAAAGTGAAAAGGATCAAGGCACACAGTTTCGTATTAAGTTTTTCAAGCAAGTGATTTAGTAGGTTAGGTGACTAGATTGTCACTAAGCAGTCACTTGAGAGTCATTTTAGACAGATATACTGAATCCATCATGAACAGTATGGAGGTTTACTAATGGAAATCCTAAAAATAGAAAATCTGTCTAAAGTATACGGAAAAGGCGAAATGGCAGTGAAAGCACTTGATGATGTGTCTTTCTCGGTAAATAAAGGTGAATTTGTCGCCATTATTGGTCCTTCTGGGTCAGGAAAGTCAACCCTCTTGCACATGCTTGGTGGTGTAGACAGACCTACTAGTGGAAGGGTTCTAGTTGATAACACAAATATTTATCAGCTCAATGAAACTCAGCTGGCGATTTTTAGAAGAAGACAAATCGGCTTAATCTATCAGTTCTACAATCTGATTCCGGTGCTAACAGTTGAAGAAAACATTACGCTTCCAGTATTACTAGATGAGCACAAGGTGGACAAGAAGCAGTTCGAAGACATTGTAAAGATATTAGGCTTACAAAGTCGTTTACACCACCTACCTAACCAGCTTTCCGGCGGACAACAGCAAAGGGTGTCTATTGGAAGAGCGCTGATCAGTAATCCGGCGATCATGCTGGCTGATGAACCGACTGGTAATCTAGATAGCAAGAACAGTAGTGAAATCATTGACCTACTCAGAATGTTCAATAAAACGTACAATCAAACGTTAATTGTTATTACGCATGATGAACACATTGCTTTGCAAGCGGACAGAGTTATTTCAATCGAAGACGGACGAATTGCTAAAGACGAGGTGGTTCGTCCATGAACATCGTGAACAAGTTAACGGTACGAAGCTTGAAGCAAAATAAAAGACGGACGCTAATTACCATCATAGGCGTGATTATTTCGGTGGCAATGGTGACGGCTGTAGTAACGTTGGGCGTTTCGTTTATGGATTTAATGAAAAGGCAGACGATTGCAAATTCAGGAGAATGGCACGTTCTTTATGAAGATGTGAACAAAGACCAGTTAACGGCCATTCAAAATGATGAGGCCACGAAATCAGTCATTCTTTCAAGGGATGTAGGCTATGCAACATTAGAAGGTGGGCAAAATCGTAATAAGCCGTATTTGTTTATAAAAGAGTATAATGCGGAAGGCTTTGAGAAGTTTCCGATTAAATTGAGTGAGGGGCGTCTCCCCCAAGCAACAGATGAAGTCGTAATTTCAGAGGCCATTTTGACGAATGCAAAAGTGGACTTGGCTATCGGTGAGACGTTAACGCTAGAGGTAGGAGACCGCACTACGACAAACGAAGAACCTGAAGAACCGTTCGGACAGAACTATCCATTATATCAAAATGAAAAGGGAGAGATGATTGAGACCTTAACAAACTTAGAAACGAAAAACTACACAGTGGTAGGACTCATCAAACGCCCAACATGGGAACCAACTTGGGCGCCAGGATATACAATTCTGTCTTATGTGGATGAAAGCATGCTAGGTATAGGAGAACAGGTTCAAGCTTCTGTTGTATTGGAAGATGTCAAAAGTACTTTGTTCACCCACGCAGAAAGGTTTGCAGCCGAACAGCAAATAGAAAAGTTTAGCTTTCACGATGAATTACTGCGTTATTATGGCGTAATTGAAGATGGTGGATTTCGTACGACGCTTTTTTCCTTATTGGCAGTTATCATGGGTGTTATTATGGTCGGCTCGATTTCGTTAATTTACAACGCTTTTGCAATCTCGGTATCGGAGCGTTCACGTCATCTAGGGATGCTAGCAAGTGTAGGGGCCACGAGAAGACAGAAGAAACATTCAGTACTGTTTGAGGGACTTGTGATTGGTTTGATAAGCATTCCAATTGGGATGGTTAGTGGACTTATCGGAATTGGAATTACCTTTTTCTTTATCAACTCGACTATAAAAGGTGCCCTAGGGATTACGGAAGGCTTAACAGTATCGGTTTCCCCGTTTTCAATTTTCGTTGCTAGTGCTGTTTCCCTGTTGACAATCTTTATTTCGGCTTATTTGCCTGCCAAAAGGGCTTCTAAAATATCTGCTATTGATGCGATTAGACAGACGGCAGACGTGAAACTTACGGAAAGAACAGTAAAAACGTCTAAACTCGTTCGTAAATTGTTTGGAATGGAAGCAGAAATTGGCTTGAAGAACTTAAAACGAAACAAACGAAAATATCAAGCAACGGTGTTTTCACTTGTCATTAGTATCGTTCTGTTTCTCTCTGTATCCTTCTTTACAGACAGTCTAAAAAAATCGCTCGAGCTTTCCCAAGACGGTGTGAACTACGATATTTCAGCATCTGTTTATACCGGAGGAAGTATTGCCGGAACCAATCAACTTGCGAACTTGATAAATTCCTTGGACGATGTGACGCAGTCTAATGCCGTGACTAGTTTCCATAATGCGACCTCATGGGTGAGTAAAGAATTACTAACGGGTGAATTGAGAGAAATGGTTGAAGTTGATGAGAGTATGCTAGAGGACGATAAATATCGAATATCCATTTCCATACATGCTCTGGATGACGATAATTTACAAGCTTATGCAGAAAAGGTTGGGGCAAGTTTCGATCAGCTTAACAATCTAGATGATTTAAAAGCTATCGTGGTTGACACAACTACCCTTAAAGATGTAGAGGCTAAGAAGTTTGTAGAAGCAAAAGTGATCGAAACGGAAACCGGTGAGAGTCTTGAGATGAACTCTATCGACTGGGAGACAGAGGAAGAGCAGTTTTTAGGATCCGTGGAAATTGCCGCGCTGACGGATCAATTGCCTATGGGAATTACGCCATCAGGAATTGGTAGGTTAAATATCATTGTATCTCAACAAGCACTAGACCAAATCATCGGCAATAAGCCAACCCACGGTATCGAATCTAGTATCTTCTTTAATAGTACAGACCCGATCTCGACCCAGCAAGAAATACAGGACATGGTGATCACTATTGGGGAAAACCAATTGAATGTGTACAATGTATATCAAGTAAAGCAACAAGAACAGCAAATGATTTTGCTAATGTCCGTTTTTACGTACGGATTTATCGTGTTAATTACAGCCATTTCAATTGCCAACATCTTCAATACGATTTCGACCAGTATTTCACTGCGGAAACGGGAATTTGCCATGCTGAAGTCTGTCGGCATGACACCAAAGGGCTTTAATAAAATGATTAACTACGAAAGTATCTTTTATGGAGTGAGATCGTTGCTTTATGGGCTCCCCATCAGTATTGGTGTCATGTATTTGACTCATAGAGCATTGAGCGGAACCTTTTCTTATGAGTTTACGCTCCCTGTGATGAGTATGGGATATGCTGTAGCTGCTGTCTTTATGATCGTAGGAGCTGCCATGCTCTATTCGAGTGCGAAAGTGAAAAAAGAGAATATTATTGATGCACTAAAGCAAGAGAATCTGTAAATCCCATCAACACAAAAATCCTGTCTGAGCCAGATCACAGGCAGGATTTTTTGTTGATCGAGTTTTTGCTCCCTACAGTGTTTCCAATACTTACGGACACTGGTTCCGTCATTGTGAAACAAGAAAATCCAGGTGGTGGCACCATCAAAAGTAATCCAGAAACGCAGTCTGTCTAGTCGTTAAATAGCGTGCGAATTTTTGACAGGCAAGCCGTTCTCCACGTAAGCGTCCTTGGTCGTGTGCTTGTTCCGCTGTGATGTAGCCAAGAGCGAGTGCGGAGAGTGTTTGGATGTCGACCTCAAGCTCACTCGTTTCTCCAGACGGCACCTTCACAATCGACGTTCCTTCTATGCGCCAGTTTCCTTCATTCCATGGGGCGTAAGGGTCTTCTACTGTCAAAGTAACGGGTGCACTTTCACTTGTTTGCGCGATATATTTTGAGAAGAACGCTTCCACGTCAACGATTCGCGCCATGAAATAAGGAACTGTTTTTTGAGTGAAAATGGGGTTGGTTATTTCAAAAGCAAGCGTATCATCCGCTGTCATGACCATTTCGACTTCCTTCACCATCGAGTCATGCTGGCAAATAAAATTCCACAACCCTCTGCGTGCATCCTGATCTAGTGCCACCCATTCCGTCACGGTCATCTTTTCGTCCCGTACACGTGCAACGAGATACCCGGTTTGGTCACCATGATGATTTGTATAAACGGCCGTATATGTACCCTCTTTGACGAATTGACGCTCTAACCATTTGTCGGATCGGTTTAGAGTGCCGTTATATCGTGTAGCGAATTGCCGATAAATGTGTTGCATCGAGTAAATGGCCTCTTTGTGAGGAAAACGAGCGATCGTCCCATTTGCAGGTTGCATGGGGTGCAAATTCTCGAGCGACAATGTGTACCACTTTTGATCGACAAATAGCTCCCATCCAAATTTTCTGTAAAAGCTCACTTTGAACGGATGCAATAAGCTAATCGTTTGGCCTTTTTCCATCATGTAGGCAAGGGAGTGTGTGAGTAATCGAGACACGCTTTGCTTACGCCGGTGCTCAGGCCATGTGGCAACAGCAGCCACGCCACCCATCTCGTATGATTCTCCGTTAATCCATAGCTGAAGGGGGTAGACGTGAAGCTTTGAGATCATCGTATTTCCTTCAAAATCTCCCCATATATCTTG
Source organism: Bacillus fonticola (assembly GCF_012955605.1). Classification (GTDB taxonomy): domain Bacteria; phylum Bacillota; class Bacilli; order Bacillales; family JC228; genus Bacillus_CG; species Bacillus_CG fonticola. The sequence goes on from NZ_CP052135.1 coordinate 694,208, forward strand.
CTCGTGCCACAGTTCAAATCGTTTTTGCTTCGTTGCTTCGTCCAATTTGTATTGAAAAGCATATTCAGAAAGCGCGTTTGTGATGTCATACTGTTCTGGTTTGATACGGCGAATGGTAGGCATGTCGTTCCTCCTTGATATGTATCAATGATAATTACATTGTTTCACTTTTTTGAATAGAGCGCTATACTCATTTGTAATTTCAAATGAACTCTAGGCTGTTACGGACGATCAGACGAATATATCCGCGATCAGAGGCGGATATCCGCGATCAGGGGCAGATATCCGCGGTCAGGGGCGGATATCCGCGATCAGGAGAATATATCCGCGGTCAGAGGCGGATATCCGCGGTCAGGGGCGGATATCCGCGATCAGGGGCAGATATCCGCGATCAGAGGCAGATATCCGCGATCAGGAGAATATATCCGCGATCAGGAGAATATATCCGCGGTCAGGGGCAGATATCCGCGGTCAAAGGCGGATATCCGCGATCAGGGGAATATATCCGCGGTCAGGAGAATATATCCGCGATCAGGAGAATATATCCGCGATCAGGGGCAGATATCCGCGGTCAAAGGCGGATATCCGCGATCAGGAGGATATATCCGCGATCAGGAGGATATATCCGCGATCAGGAGGATATATCCGCGATCAGGAGGATATATCCGCGATCAGGAGGATATATCCGCGATCAGGAGGATATATCCGCGATCAGGGGAATATATCCGCGGTCAGGGGAATATATCCGCGATCAGAGGCAGATATCCGCGGTCAGAGGCAGATATCCGCGATCAGAGGAATATATCCGCGGTCAGGGGAATATATCCGCGATCAGGAGGATATATCCGCGATCAGGAGAATATATCCGCGATCAGAGGCGGATATCCGCGGTCAGGAGAATATATCCGCGATCAGGGGCAGATATCCCCCGGTCGCTTTTGAAAAGGCGGATGCTGACGTTGGAATCTGTGTTGGATTCAGTTGTAGAACGGGCTAGCAAAAAATAATGTCGTTCAGCAGACTATTTTGAATTTCAAGGTGTCTCTTTTGATGCTTTCTCTCTATATACAGGGTAGACAGGATCAAAGGAGGAGTCACTTTTGAATGCTAGAGTAGTAAATGATAGCTTGGCCATGGAAATTGGACTGAACGAGTCACTTTTGTTACAGGAGCTTTATGCCCAGGTGGTAGCGAGTCAGGCTGAATTTGAGGGGCGCAGGTGGGTGTATAAAACGTATGAGCAATGGCAGCAGCATTTCCCGTTTTGGACTATTTCGACAGTGCGACGGATATTTAGAAAACTTGAAAAGCTTGGCTACGTGCTGACGGAGCGCTTTAATAACCCCAAGACGGTCCACACAAAATGGTACACGATTGATTTTGATAAGACGGATATGCTTAAAGAGCAGCTTGATCAAACATGTGGTCAAAGTGACTGTTTGCCAGTTCAAAACGAATCGGTGACGACCCAAGTGGAAACGAGCGAAGTGATTCAAACAACTCACAAAGGGAATCTGTCCAAAAAAGACACACCTATAAAAAGCTCTTTAAGTACTTTAAGTTCTTTAGATCTTTATAAACCCAATTCTTTACAAACAAAAAAGCCTTTACATAACAAAGCACTTCTTTTTTTTGAACAAAATGGATTTGGAAAGGGAGAAGGTCATGTTCGTGAAGCCATTTGTAATTGGATAAACGAACTGAACGAAGACCTCGTGTTACATGCACTGACCCTCACTCGGGAAAAAGGTGTGGCGTCATGGGGGTACGCCCAAGGTATTTTGCGCAACTGGAAGAAGCAAGGAATTTCTACAGTTGAACAGCTCGAACCAAATCACAAAACTAAACGCACAATCCGCAAAGAAATGATTCCGGATTGGTATGAAGATCACCAAAAGGAACTTGCCATCGAAGTGCAACGAGCAAAAGCAGAGCAGAAAGCACGAAACATCGCGGTGGAGCGAAGGGAATTGGAAAAGCTGTTACGCGGTTAAATGTAAAATGTACAAGTTTCGAAACTAGATTCATTGGCCAGGATCCATACCTATCGAGCTAAATCAAGACTAGCACGCGTGCCAGGCTCGAACAGGAAAATTCAAGCCTACATCGAAAACGAGTGCGCGACGAATAATCGCCGAATTTGGGAAAATCCGCTCTGGGTCGTATGTGTAATTGACCGAGAACATATAGTGAAAACAACAGAATAGCATCGACATTTACGATTAAGGAGGCATTCCGTTGATCACTATGGATGACTTTGTAAGGGAGAACGATCCGGCATTGCGAAAAGTTGCGCGTGAAATCTCAGTACCTTTTGCAAAGGAACATCGAGAGTTACTTCAAGAAATGCGCACTTTTTTACTAAACAGTCAAGATACCACTTTGTGTAAGCGATATGAATTACGTCGTGGAGTTGGATTGGCGGCTCCGCAGTTAGGAAAGAGCGTCCAGCTGCTTACAATCTATACGTCAGATGAAGAAGGAAATCAGGTAGATCTCCAACTTGCGAATCCTAAGATCGTCAAGCAATCTGAGGAGCTCATCTATCTCGCTAGTGGGGAAGGCTGCTTAAGCGTCAATCGACCGGTCTATGGACTTGTGCCCAGATCGGCTACAATAGAAGTTGAGGCAAGCATACAATCAGGGAAAGCTTTTCGGGGCACTTTTGAAGGGTTTACTTCAATCGTACTCCAGCATGAGATTGACCATTTACAAGGTATCTTGTTTTATGATCGAATAAACAAGGAAAACCCATTTCATTTACTGGGAAATCCATGTGCAAAGCCGGTTCGCGATCTACAATAAGTGAACCGTAAACACCCACTGTATACAATAAGCGACACAAAGTACGAACTTTTTTGTCCGAAAGCAGGAATAGAGCACCATTTGTCGAAAGAAGTTTAGTAGGTAGAACTTTGTTCGTGTGAGAAAAGAGGTGACCGACTTGTCTATTTTCCAAACAGAACTTTTGGCGCAGGGGAACGCGTTGTTCTTTATTGTCCGTGTTTTATTGGAATGGGGGATGATCGTACTCACTGGGGTAGTGCTTGTCCGTCTAGCTATGAGGGCAAATCGTCACACATGGAAAGCAGTGCGCGATCGGCATTTACGGTTGGAATGTGCACGTTGGGAGCACACGAAGTATTGTCCACCTGTCATCATGTATTACTTAGAAAAAGAATCCGTATCAGTTCATTTTGATTATAAATTGTTTCGGCAGTTCCGCTCTGAGATGGAGCGCATCCACTCTACCCATAAGGATGAACTCGCCAAGCAGCGTACTCCGTTTCGAAAGCTCCTTGGTCGCCGCGAATGGGGGCTGTTTGCCGTAACGAGCTTTGCCTTTTTGCTCATTGTTCTTTTGGCAACGTCTGTACCGGTTCGTGACTGGATAGAAGAAGGCGTTTTTTATTTCCTTCCCATTTGTGTGGCAATTGCCGTTTTATGGAAAGGGATATTCCAAACGATTTTGCATTTTCATATAGAAGAGTGGAGTCACCGGCTGCATCATTATGAGGAATCACCGATTGAACTGGATCTTCTTCAGCCGCAAACTCCTCAAGGGAAAAAGATTGTCGAAGAATGGGCGACTCGCGCAAGGCAGCTACCAAAACCAACAGATATGCTAACGGAGCTGCCCTTTCCTTACCCAGGCTGGTCGTTACACGAGTGGGAAAAAGCACAAATCAAATCTGAACCTAAACAAAATGCAAAAGTGATCCCATTACAAAAACGAACGAAGCCGTTCACACGGTAACGTTCGTTTTTCTTGTAAGGCTGGCTGTTTTCTAAAGGCTGTTTTCTAAAAGATTGTTGCTTTTTTAATGAAATCTCATTATACAGTAGCATTATGATGCGACATACTGCTGTGTTGATTTCCGCTGCAGGCGGATGCTTTCCGCGGGGCGGGCGGTGAGCCTCCTCGGCGCAAGCGCCTGTGGGGTCTCACCTGTCCCGCTGATCCCGCAGGAGTCGCCGCCTTCTGCTCCAATCAACGAACAGATGGCGAGTCAAAACTAGCGAAGTGTATTTCCGCAGCGTATTCTAGCAGTTTCTTCATTACGTCGCATCATGAGATTACTGTATTGTAAAAACAACAAAGGATACGAAAAGAGCCTTTCTAAAAGATTGTTGCCTTTTCCAAAGATTCTCAGCTAGTCGTTGCGATATACATTTTCGAGGAGTCGACTGCCCTCCGCTCCAATCCTGAACTCAAACATGAACAATGTCATTTATGCAATGAAAATGCCCAGTCTCAATTCCGTCCATCGTTCATACAGTAGGAGGGAGATTTTCTGGAGGGGGATGCGGTTGGAAACGGTCGCTTTATTTATCAATGTGTTTGTTGTGAGTGGTTGGTTTTTGTTTGCGATTTACGAACGGGGATGGGGGTACACGAAAATTCAACAAGCGATGGGGACACCGGCGGAGCGCTATCAATTGAAGCAATTTTTCCGGTTGCTTCAGCATGTCAGTTCTTGGCTATTAGGTATGCTAGTTGCGACGACACTGGTACAGATTTGGGAGAGGGGGACGGTTTCCTTTGCAGAGGGAGTTCTCCTCCTTGCGTTTGTCTTATTTCTCGGTTTATTTTTGCCAGCTCAAAAAAAGGTGGAGCGTCTTTTCCGTCTCTCCAATGAACGACTGCCCATGCGAACTGTATTTTGGGCGCAGTTTCAGCGCATGCGTATGACGTTATATTTGCTGCATGCGATGATCTTGCTCCACGTTGTTTGGAGACTGGTGGAACAAAGGTAATTGTACAAAGGGTGCTAAAAAACCATCTGAGATCACTAGAAAAGGGAATGACCCGTCCAAGGTCATTCCCTTTAGTATTTCACTGAATTCCTTGTTCCTTTGCCATTTTCTTAGCGACTTGAGGAGCAAGCCATAAGGATGGCAATAAGATGAGCGATACAGGTACCGCAGTAACGACAATGAACGATTGAATCGAATTGACGCTGTTTTCTCCAAGGTTGAGCAGTACAACTGCCACCGCACCCATGGTGAGTGCCCAAAAAATCCGCATGAATTTCGGGGGATCACTCAACCCAGTGACAGATGCTGCGATTGTGTATGACATTGAATCAACAGTCGTTGCCACGAATAAAATCGTCACGAGTAAGAAAGCAAAGGCCAGTACGGTTCCAAACGGCACTTGTTCAACGATGGAAATCATCGCTGCGGGCATCCCGCCTTCGAGTAGTGCCCCCGTAACAGAGCCCTCATTTTGCTGTTCATAAAAGATTCCACTTCCGCCGACAATCGTAAACCAAAAATTTGAAACGAGCGGAGCGATTATGGCAACGGCCACAAATAATTGGCGAATGGTTCTCCCGCGGGATATACGACCAATAAAGATCGCCATCATCGGTGCATAGCCGAGGAACCAACCCCAGAAGAAAACAGTCCAAAGCGAGAGCCACGCTTTGTCCCCTCTGTACAAGCTGAGATTGAAGAATTCGCGAAGATATACTCCGTATCCGCCAAGGAAGGAGTCGATAATGAAGCCTGCTGGTCCCAGAACAAGCATGAGAACGACGAGTACTAACGTCCCAACAATGTTTAATACGCTCAGAAGCTGTATTCCTTTATAAATTCCAGTTGCAGCTGAAATAGCAGAAATCGCTACAAGCCCAAAAATGATGAGTGCTTGTGTCCAATACTCATTCGGAACTCCGAATAAAGATTCGAATCCGTAAGCTGCCTGCAAGCCAAGTAACCCGATTGGGCCAATTGTACCTGCTGCCACGGCAATGATCGAAAAGGCATCCACCAAAATACCAAATACATTGTTTTTCTCCATGATCTTCTTGCCAAACATCGGATAAAATAATGTTCGTGGCTTTAGTGGCATCCCTTTATGATAATGCCCATACATGACAACGACAGTGCTTAATGTACCGAGAATGGTCCAAGCAAGAAATCCCCAATCAAGAAACGACTGTGCTAGCGCATTATAGACGTTAAACGGCGACCCGGCTTCAGCTTCTGGAAGCATCGGTGGTTGTTCCATGTAGTGAAACATCGGTTCAGCAGCAGCCCAAAACACGCCGCCACTCGCGAGTAAAGTACACATAATCATAGAAATCCATTTAAAGTAGCCCGTTTCTGGTTTATCTAACATTCCGAGCTTTACTCTTCCTAACCGCGAACACGCCATAACAATTGTTACCGCAAAAAACGCAAGAACCAATAATTGCCAAAAGGCACCAAAATAATTGGCAGACCAAGCGAACGAATCATTTACAAACCTCTCGAGAAAATCCATATTGATCCAAGATAAAATAACAAATAAGATCAATACCCCTCCGCTAATGAAGACAACAGGCCAATCAGTACGAGGTGATTTCAATTGTGAGCCTCCCTTTTTTTCCTTAGTGTGATGTGTCCAAACTGTGACGAACATTTAAAACACATGTTTGACATCGTAACATGTGTTTACATGAAAAGAAAGCCATAACCCTTTTGGTCAACTTGGTGTGGTTGTCCTATAAGATGTTGTTTAAAAGTCTGGGGAAAATCCTCATAATAAGAGTGGACTTTGGCAGATGACTTAGGAAGGAATTTCGGAAAAAACCTAACAAAAGATCAAAAAATGCGCTATAATACACAAGAAGTTTATAGTGACTTGAAGACGAAATTTTTACAAAGTAAGGTGATGTTCTTATGATGAATACCCTTGTGCAGCGCATGGAGAAAGTACCCTTTTACATCGCTGGTGTGATTTATCTCGCATGTCTCATTGGAGCAGGATATGGGTTTTATGAAATTGGCATGTGGCTTGGGGACAACTATTAATACATGGGAAAGGGGATGACTCCTGACGTGGTCACCCCCTTTTGTTTTATCGAAATTCAGAGTAGGTTCGGCTAAAACATCTGCCCCTGACCGCGGATATCTGCCCTTGACCGCGGATATCTGCTCCTGACCGCGGATATCTGCCTCTGACCGCGGATATCTGCCCTTGATCGCGGATATATTCTCCTGACCGCGGATATCTGCCCTTGACCGCGGATATCTGCCCCTGATCGCGGATATATTCTCCTGATCGCGGATATCTGCCTCTGACTGCGGATATCTGCTCCTGACCGCGGATAACTGCCCCTGATCGCGGATATCTGCTCCTGACCGCGGATAACTGCCCCTGACCGCGGATATCTGCCCTTGACCGCGGATATATTCTCCTGATCGCGGATATCTGCCCCTAGCCGCGGATAACTGCCTCTGATCGCGGATATCTGCCCTTGACCGCGGATATATTCTCCTGATCGCGGATATCTGCCCTTGACCGCGGATATATTCTCCTGACCGCGGATATCTGCCCCTGATCGCGGATATCTGCCCTTGACCGCGGATATCTGCCCCTGATCGCGGATATCTGCCCTTGACCGCGGATATCTGCCCCTGATCGCGGATATATTCTCCTGACCGCGGATATATTCTCCTGACCGCGGATATCTGCCTCTGACCGCGGATATCTGCCCTTGACCGCCGCGGATTAGGTAGGTTGCGGAGATATCAGCACGCGCATGGTTTCCTGCATGTAATGGTCATACGGGAACGATACAACGATATGATGGTGACTTTCCTCATCCCGATATATTTGTCGAAAATCGGCAACACTCATCCCGCGAAATGAGCCATTTGTTTCTACAGATACCTTTTTTTGCATGGTCGTCAGCCGATTCATATGAACAATCCCATAAATGACCAGCAGATCATGAAGGGGAGGCCCATCCAATGAAGGTTTCAATTCTTTATACGCTTTTGCGTAATATTCCAGCATGGGACGGTACAACTGCCTAAACGAATTTTCACTTTTTGCATATAATGTTTTGCGAAACACTTTTGGCCACACAGCATTTACCGTAACGTTTAGTGGAAAAATAGTCACTTTCTTGCTTTTTTGCAAAACGATGTTCGTGGCAATCGGATCTCCGTGCCAATTTGCCTCAGCAACAGAGGTTACGTTTCCTGGCACGTGAAACGCACCGCCCATAAGTACGATATGTTGGACTTTTTCCATTGTCTTCTCGGATAAAATAAAGGCAGATGCCAATGATGTTGAACGGCCCACATCTACAATAACAAAATCAGGATCACTTCCACATTTGTCAATAATGTCAAATAGGGTACCGAAACCTTTTTCAACTCCTGGATACGACGGCGAAATAACTTGCCCAATCCCGTATTCTCCATGAATTTCCGGATAAAACACTTTGAAATCAGCAGACAAAGGTCCAACTGCCCCTTCAATAATAGGGATAGATTGTTTGCCAGCGAGATGGGTTAAAAAGTGGGCGTTATCAATTGTTTTCTGCTTACTAACATTCCCATAACTCGTCACAATCCCTACAACTTCAATTTTTTCATGCAGCAGCGCATACATAATGGCAAACGCGTCATCAATGCCCGGATCACAAAAAAGCAACACCTTCACACAACCGCCCCCCAAATATTTTAAAATTTTCCATATGCTACACTGTATCGTATGCAATTATCGGGAACAGGTACGCCCCGCCTTTTGTCGAAAAAATTCCAGGAACAGGTACGCCCCGGAATTTGTCGAAAAATATAATAAAAGCGCACTCAGGACAAAATCCCTCGGTGCGCTTTCACATATTACTGGTTTTCAACCCACTCCCGCCGCAGTAACCCCATCTCCACAAGCGACCACATTTCGCCTTCAAATGGCATGTTTTCGCGGAGAAGTCCTTCCCGTTTAAAACCGATTTTTTCGTACACGCGAATGGCCGACATATTGAAGTCCCAAACTCCTAGCGACACTCTATGTAGATTCATTTCTTCAAATGCGATTTGACAGGCTTTGTGCACCATTTTTGTAGCATACCCTTTTCCTCGGTGTTCAGGGGAAATAAACACTTTGCCAATCCGAGCTGAGTGTTGGAGTGGACCGAGTTGTCCGAGCGAGATGTGTCCGATGGCTTCCGAAGTTTGTGGATCGTAGGCAGTAAAGTTTCGCTGCGCCGCTTCACCTCGATACTTGTCCAACTGTTCTTTTGTTAATGGATATGTGAGCTTTGTACCTGCCCATTGCGCGGTGAGGCGAGCCGAGTTGATCCAGCTCATGAGCAGCGTGTCGTCTTCTTTGATGTACTCGCGTAAAGAAATCGTCATCGTGTACCCTCCTGTTGAAATTTTCGCCATCTTTAGTATACTAAACTGCAAAACTTACGAAAAGAAAGAGGAGAGTGAGCCGAGTGAGTCATGTGTATAGCAGAGAAAGACTGGAAGCAGAGCTAGGAAAGAACCCGGTAGATCCATATATAAAGGAAGAAGATGTGCTGGAGTTGCTAGACGCCATCGCAGCTGTTGGTCGCACGGCTGAGGGAGGCTTTACACGTCCACCGTACTCTGCAGAAGACAGAGAGGCGAAAGCAATTTTCCGTTCGCATATGGAGCAAATTGGATTGCCCACGTGGGAAGATGCTGCTGGAAATTTGTTCGGGAGATATGAAGGGACAGATCCGGATGCAGCCGTTGTGCTCACAGGTTCCCACTTAGATTCAGTGCCGAATGGAGGCGCTTTTGACGGGCCGCTCGGTTGTGTCAGTAGTTTGCTAGCTGTGAAGGCGTTGAAGGAGGCTGGCATTCGTCCGAATCGTTCAATTGATATCGTCGTGTTCATGGACGAAGAAGGATCCCGCTTTCAAAACGGCTTGTACGGAAGCCGCGTTGTCATGGGGGACGTGACGCCGGAACAGCTCCTCGCTTTTTCAGACGACAAAGGAATTGAACTTGTCGACGCGATGGCGGAACAAGGCTATGACTACAAAAAAATCGGTGAAGCGAAACGAAACGCAGCCGACATTCATGCCTTCATAGAGCTGCACATTGAACAAGGGAAACAATTAGAGGAAGCTGGCGTCCCGATCGGTGTCGTAAACGGAATAGCTGGACCTTCGTTTACAAATTTCACGTTTATTGGAGAAACTGACCACGCAGGGAATACCCCAATGACTAACCGCAAAGATGCGAACGCGGCTGCCAGCGAATTTGTCCTTGCCGCCGAAGAGGTAGCACCAACGATCAGTGAAACAGCCGTGGCAACTGTGGGTCGAATGATCGTTCACCCCTGTGGATCGAACGTGATTGCTGGGAAGGTAGAACTCACGCTAGATGCGCGTGATATTCACGAAGGAAACCGCGATAAAATGGTGGAAGAACTGATGGATAGAGCAAAGGCGATCGCCACGAAACGCGGACTTACCGTGAACATCGAAACCGCCATCCGCATCCCACCAGTACCAATTCACGAGGAGATGCAAACCCTGATCCGAAACGCGGCAGAGACGGCAGGTACTAAAAGTATGCCAATCGTCAGCGGAGCGGGACACGACGCCATGAACATCGGCCGCCACGTCCCAGTCGGCATGATTTTCGTCCCAAGCCACCGCGGCAAAAGTCACTCCCCGGAAGAATGGACCAGTTTACCTGACTGTGTGCGGGGTGTTGTTGTGTTACGGAATGTGTTGTTGGAGTTGGCCGAGGGGTAGGAAAGAGATGGGGAAAAGCACACCATTTTATGGGTGTGCTTTTTTAGTGGAAAGGACAGAGACTCAGGGAGGGATGCGGAGAATGCTCAGACTCAGGAAGAAATACGCAGACTCAGTAGGGGGATGCGCAGACTTAGAATGAGATACGCAGACTCAGTAGGGGATGCTCAGACTTAGGACGAGATACGTAGACTCAGTAGGGGGATGCTCAGACTCAGGACGAGATACGCAGACTCAGAGGAGAATGCGCAGACTTAGGACGAAATACGCAGACTCAGCAGGGGATGCTCAGACTCAGGAAGAAATACGCAGACTCAGTGAGAAATGCGCAGACTTAGGAAGAAATACGCAGACTCAGGAAGAAATACGCAGACTCAGCGGAGAATGCTCAGACTCAGGAAGAAATACGCAGACTCAGCGGAGAATGCTCAGACTCAGGAAGAAATACGCAGACTCAGTAGGGGGATGCTCAGACTTGGTCAAATAATACCCAACTTAGAGCCCGATAAATCGATAGGTGCTTGGTACCCGTCGTATTATACAAACCGGAATTGCCCCCCACGCCCAACCATCCTCAATAATGGAAGGTCCTCTGGATGAACATATCCAATAACCGCTACGTCGGGATGGGCAGTGAGGGCTTCTAATGTGATTTGCAATCTACCGGCGTAGCGTCCATATGGTACTTGATCAACGGTAATGCTGCCTACATTTCTTTCCGTATCGGTATACGCATCTAACCTCGTAAGAAAAGAAGTTTGCAAAGCGGAGTACCACCGAATTCTTGCTAGATTCATACCAACTAAAATCCCCAATGAAGCAAATAATGCCCCACCAATGGCAAGTAAAGTCATGATCAAAGTGTTTTCTCTATCCGCACCAGCGTTCACGGCGAAGTTTGCTCCCTGTTAGTTGCTTTGTAATGCCCCTCTTACAAACCCCTTTGATTCTAGCAATCTATTTTTTGCTTCCTGTAAGGAGCATGTAGACAAAATCATGACAATCGCTGTTTTTACATGTCGTTCCGAAGCCTCGAAATACTCCTGAGCCACTTCTTCGGTTACTCCAGTTGCATCTTGGATAATATTGAGGCTTCTTTGCTGGAGCTTCTCGTTCGTTGACTTCATATCAACCATCAAATTCTCATACACTTTTCCAATTCCGACCATAGAAAGAGTGGAGATCATGTTGAGCACAAGCTTTTGGGCGGTGCCGGCTTTGAGGCGAGTGGAACCTGTCAACACCTCTGGACCCGTTTCCACTTCAATCGGATAATCGGCATATGTGCTCATCGATGCCTTTTTGTTGCACGATACGCTCGCCGTCACTGCACCGAGCTCCTTCGCTTTCTTTAGGGCGCCGATTGCATATGGTGTGCGACCACTTGCAGCAAGTGCGATAACGACATCTCCTTTACGAACACCATGATTTTGCAAATCTAGCGCTGCGGCTTCCTCAGAATCCTCGGCACCCTCTTCTGCTTTCACATACGCCTCAGCCCCACCTGCGATAATTCCTTGCACTTGCTCGTAGGAAGCACCGAAAGTAGGGGGGCACTCCACCGCATCGAGAACACCGAGTCGACCACTCGTGCCTGCACCAATGTAGAAGAGTCGGTTGCCGTTCTGGAAAGTCTCTCTTACGGCTTCAACCACTTTTACAATCAAAGGAAGCTCCTTTTCAATCGCGACAGGTACTGTCTTGTCTTCGGTATTCATGACACGAAGGGCTTCCAAAATAGGAAGTTGGTCTAGTAAAGTTGTTTTGCTATTTCGTTTCTCAGTTGTTAAATGATCTATCATGTGAACACCTCTTTTAAAACGCTCTCATTTTACTTGTAGTGTAACACGGTGGAATTAAACGTCAATATTATAATAATTATTTGTGAAATTTAATTCCATACAGGATCAAAAAAGACGAGGGCTCGTGTGCCTACCGTCTTAATTTTACTGCCTCTGAGCGAGCATTATCAAACTGCTCAAGAACGTCCGCACCGATTTGGTGAAACAGGCTTACATAGAGCCCGTCAATAATATTCAGCTGCGTCATTTTAGAAGCAATACTTCCGATTCGATAGTCTTGCTCCAAATTTGGAGTGACGAGGAGTGTGTTGCTAATTTTTGCCAATTGGGATTTTGAGTTTGCTGTGATCGCCAACACATGGGCACCACGATTTTGTGCAAATTTAGCCAGTTCGCAGACGTCACTCGTTTGACCGGAGTGGCTCAAACCAATCAAAATGTCGTTTTCCCCGAAATGAGTGAGGTAGGAGAGCATGAAGTGGAAGTCCCCGGAAGTGAGCGCTGAATACCCTAGCTTGGAAAATTTGTAATAGCCATCGAATGCAGCTGTTGCGGAGCCTCCGACACCAAAAAAGGCCATCCTACGTGCTTCACCTAATGTTTTTACAGCATTTTCAAATTCCTTTTTCTGTAGAGTGGACTTTGAAAACTCTAGCGCATCCTTATTTAGCTGCGTTACTTTTTGGAACAATTCATGTGGGGTGTCCTTCTCTTTTAAAATGGAAAAGTCGTTTACGTTGATTGTGTGAGTGGCAAGCTCCCTAACAAGGGTCAGCTTGAACGTTTTAAAACTCCCGACCCCGATCGACTTACAAAAGCGAACGACTGTTGCATCACCCACTCCAACCTTTTGTGCAAGCTCATTGGTTGTCAAGTTTGGGATCAAATTAGGGTACTCCAACACATACTTTGCAATTTTGTGCTCTGCCTGAGTAAGGTGATCTTTCCATTGACTGATTGTTTGCAATAAACTCAAGCGCATTCACCTGCTTTGTGTATGATGTTTTCAGTATAGCATAGGCACGCTCTACGCTAGTTCCTTCTAATTCAAGACAATTGTGGTAGGTATTCACGGTGTGCTACTTGTAAATCGTCCAGCACAATTTTTACCTTCGTATTACTTGGTACGAGAGGGTTCATTGTTAATGCAAGTAGTGCCTTTTCATAGGAATCTTCTACATCAGTTTCAACAGCTACCCACTCATATGACTAAATTGTTGTACAAGTCCGTGTGCAGATTCAGGCAATCGATCGATGTGATGAGGAATGGGGGCGTCACTGTAATGAACTTCCATGTCGATCCCCTCAGCTTTAACCATCCTTTGTGCGAGTGACCCTACAATTTGTAATTTCTCTTTACCAGATTTAATATTCACAAGCCATAGTTCTGTGACTGGGAATTCACTCCAAACGTTGAAACAAAACTTCTACAAATCCTGGCGTGTAACTGGAGCCCCCACCAACTGTAACAACTTTTTACTTTTTGCGTTCAATGAAAACACCTCTTTACCCTTCAAATAATCCGTTCATATTTCCGAATACAATATAAAAAGTGACAAGTGCACTAACTAATAGGGAGATGGCTATGAAAAAGTAAAGTTGCTTTTTTGTATATAGTTTTCTTTCAATTTTCCATAGAACAAAGGTAAGACCTAAAGATAGAGATAAACTTGCAGAAATAAAGGTGGAGAGTTGGGTGTAAATCCCCATGATTTCAAATAAACTTGTCCCCGCAATAGTCCCTGCCACCGCAATGATAAAGAAAATAAGAACACTTTTGATCCCTAACGATAACGGATGTCGTTTTTCCATCATATGATTACCTCCTTATGCTAGAAGGGATAGGTAAACACCTATCCCCTTTATCGTCTTACATAGAAGTCGTCGATTCTGTCGTGGAAGAAGTCGTTACATCTTGTTGTTCTTCTGCCAACATTTTTTTGTCGTACATTTTAAAGAATGGGAAGTAGATTAGAACTGCAATGGTAATATTTACGAGTACAAGTACAACTGCTCGCCAATCCCCCCCAGTAGCTAAATACGCTCCAATTGGTGCAGGTAGTGTCCAAGGTGGCATTGTATAGGTTGCACTAACAAGTCCAACAACCGTTGCTATATACGAAAGAGTTCCCAATACTAATGGTGTAATAATAAACGGAATAATTAAAATAGGATTTAACACAATTGGTGCTCCGAAAATCACTGGTTCGTTAATGTTAAATAGTCCTGGGACAATGGATGTCCGCGCTAAAGTTTTAGTGTATTTTGCGCGACCAAAAAGCAGCATGGCAATGAGGAGACCGAGTGTTGCTCCTGAGCCTCCGATCCAAATGAACCATTGGTAAAAAGTTTCGGGTGCAATATAAGGAAGGGAAGAAGACCCACCAGCTACTGCTTCAGAGTTTGCAACAAGATAGACTTCCCAAATTGGACGAGCAACCGTTCCAACTACAGAAACCCCATGAATCCCGAAGCTCCAGAAGAACGTAATCAAAAAGACCGGAGTTAACACACCAGGAAGACTATCTCCAGCCGTAATGAGTGGTGCGGTTAAATCGCCTACTACTTCATGAAGATTCACACCAATGACAAGTGTAATAATCGCCATGAGCCCTACAAGAAAACCTACTGGTAGTAATGCCTCAAAAGAACGGGCAACAGAATCAGGGACCTGTTCTGGCATTTTAATGGTAATGTTTTTGGACTTGCAGAAGCGCAAAATTTCAACTGCAAATATTGAAACAAGCATCGTAACAAACAAACCTTCGCCACCGAGAAATTTCATTGGTAAGACAAACCCAAAATCTTCAGTAATTTGTGGTGTAAGTGTAAGTAATAAAGCACCCACAGCCATTTGAGCTCCAGACAATGGGTCTAGGTCATAGCTTTTCGATAAGTTATATCCTACCCCAAACGCTATATATAAGGACATGATGAACATTGTGACACGGTACGGAATTAAAATCTGCGCTGCGTTTTCGCTTGCCCATTGTGTAATACCCCAATCCTCTGGAAGCGGTGGGAAAGCCAAAATTAAGAAAAAGCTTCCGATAATGATGAACGGTAGTGCCGAAACCACCCCATCCCGAACTGCGCGTAAGTGACGTTGTTCAGACAATCGTGCCATAGGTCCTGAAACTCTGTTTTCAAGAAAGTTTACGAAGCGATCCAAGTAAATTTCCCCCTTTGTTAACGTTGAAACAACTTAGGAAGTCATTTCATTTAATTTTTGAAGTAATTTCGGTCCACCTAACGGACTATAAGCTTGTGGTGGAATCGGTTCACAAGGAACCCCCGCTTGATCCGCGACCTTTTTCACAGCGTCAAAGCGGTGACGTACTTGTGGGGCGACCATGACAACGTCCCATCCTTTACCAATTTCGCTCTCTACGTCACTCGTACCCACGGCATTTACGTCTACTTCCAACCCTTGTTTACTGGCTTCGATCTTCAATGCCTTTACGACAATCGCCGAGGACATACCGCCAGCACATACAAACAGAATCTTCTTCATTCTCTAACTCCCTTCTTAGTCAAATAATCACTGAGGCAAAAAGTACATCACGATCAAGTGCTCTTTCGACCCTTTCAGATTGACAAGATGATGATAAATACATATAAGCAATCAATGGCTGTTTGCAAAAAGATGCTATAAGAGGATGTTCAAAAAGTCCGGGAAACATAGCTGTCGAATTTCTTCGTCAGCTTGCTCCTCCGCTCCTCACGTACTCACACATGCGCACCGGTGCACGGAGTCTGCGCTTCATCGAAATTCTCGGCTCTTTTTGTCCTCCTTTTTGAACACGCATTATAGGGAAAATTTACTAATCTGAAGTTTTGAAAAAATGAAAGGGTTTTCAACCATAAATTCAGTATAGTGTTTTGATAGAGTAATTTCAATACATTTTTTAAATGATTGAAATAATACTCCGTTTTGTATGGACATGTTCCGAAACCATCTTGTATTCTGTAGGTAAGCGTTTTCTTAGGAGGATGAATATGAAAAACATAGAAACGGAAATTTTTGAATTAATCTCTTTTGGTGGGAATGCACGTGCACTCGCCTTTGATGCCTTAAAAGAAGCAGAGAATGAGAACTTTTCTGAAGCAAAAAAGTTAATGGAAGAGGCGGAGGCGGAATTAAATAAAGCGCACAATACGCAGACCAAGCTGATTCAATCTGAAATCAACGGAGAAGAGTTTGAAAAATCATTGTTGCTCATTCATGCACAAGATCATTTGATGACGGCAATAAGTGAACAAGGGCTCATCAGACACATGATTCGCATACTCGAAAAAGTAGAAGAGAAAATGAAAGGAGAGGATTTGTAATGGGTAAACTCGGAATTTCAATTTATCCCAATCATAGTACTCCGGCTGAGGATCAGACATATATCGATCTTGCAGCGAAGTATGGCTTTGAGCGGTTGTTTACTTGTCTCTTATCTGTAGAAGGCAACAAAGAACAAATTATTCGCGAATACCGTGAGACGATTGAGTATGCGAAAGAGAGAGGCTTTGAAGTGATTGCCGACATTAGCCCACGTGTGTTCGGTGCACTCGATATCTCTTATAGCG
Organism: Bacillus fonticola; assembly: GCF_012955605.1. Classification (GTDB taxonomy): domain Bacteria; phylum Bacillota; class Bacilli; order Bacillales; family JC228; genus Bacillus_CG; species Bacillus_CG fonticola. The sequence goes on from NZ_CP052135.1 coordinate 711,108, forward strand.
ACCTCAGCTTCTTCAAAGAAATTGGAGCAAGCGGGATACGTTTAGACCTCGGGTATTCCGGTAATGAAGAGTCGATTATGACGCACAACGAACACGACTTACTTATCGAAATTAACATGAGCAACAACACCCCGTACGTCGATCAAATTTTGAGCTACCAACCAAACACGAAACGGTTGATCGGTTCGCACAACTTCTACCCGCATCGTTATGCTGGGCTTGCTTTCGATCACTTTGTCAAATGTAGTGAGCGGTTTAAAATGCACGGGCTAAGAACCGCAGCATTTGTTAGTTCACACGAAGCGAGCTTTGGACCGTGGCCAGTTGTGGAAGGACTTCCGACTTTAGAAGAGCACCGTGAGCTCCCGATTGAGACGCAAGCGAAGCACTTGTTTGCGACAGGATTGATTGATGATGTCATGATCGGTAATGCGTATGCATCCGAGCGCGAACTGGAGGCTTTACGCGACATTGATCAAGAGCGACTTACACTCAAAGTCCAATTGGAGGATGGGCTAAGCGATTTAGAGAGAAAAATTGTTCTAGAAGAATTCCATTTTTATAGAGGAGACGTATCAGATTATTTAGTTCGATCCACACAAAGCCGTGTGAAGTACAAAGGTGAACCCTTCCCACATCATCATACACGCGACATCGAACGGGGTGATATTCTAATAGAAAGTGATCTGTACGGACAATACGCAGGAGAGTTGCAAATTGCACTAAAGCCGATGAAAAACTCCGGTAAAACAAACGTCGTCGGTCAGATTGTAGAGGAAGAACGTTTTTTACTCAATTATTTGGCACCGTGGGGCAAATTTGCGTTTACTGTAAGGGGAGACGTATGACACTTTATATCGGCTGTATGACGGGAACCTCTTTAGACGGATTAGACGTTGCCTTAATAGAGGTGACAGGCGAAAAAATTTCGAGAAACACCGTACGCCTTGTCGACTATTCTTCTAGTGAGTACACACCTGAAGAGCGCGAACGCCTCGAGAACTGCATGAATTTGGACTCGGTTTCGATTGGGGCAATTAGCGAATTGAACTTTACGCTAGGAAAAAAAATTGCGGATGCCGTCAACGATTTGTTGGAGAAGACAGGCTATAGGTGTGAAGACATTCGTGCGATTGGATCTCATGGACAAACGCTCTACCACGGGCCCCCAGGAGTTGACGCGACTCCATCGACGCTTCAAGTCGGAGAGCCAGCCGTCATCGCTTACGAAACAGGCATACTCGTAGTCTCTAATTTTAGATCGATGGACGTCGTTGCAGGAGGACAAGGCGCACCACTCGTTCCATTCACCGAGTTTCTTCTATATAAAGGAGAGGAAGGTCTGCTCCTGCAAAACATCGGAGGAATCGGGAATGTGACAGTGCTACCACCTAACCCTTCAATTGACGACGTCTTGGCATTTGACACGGGACCTGGGAATATGATGATTGATGCGGTTTGTCGTAAAAAGTTCAACGTACCCTATGACAAAGGTGGCCAGCTCGCGGCGAACGGTGTTGTTCATGAAGGCTTGTTGGCAGAGCTTATGCAAGACGATTATTTAGAAAAGCCACTTCCCAAGTCCACCGGTAGAGAACGGTACGGTAGCCAGCTTGTCGACCCGCTACTCGAAAAGTGGGCAGAGCTTGATCGTCATGACATTCTAAGAACAGTGACGGAGTTTACCGCCCGTACGATCGAATTGAATTTACGAAAGTTTGTGTTGCCAAAGCATACGATCGGTAAACTAGTCCTGGGTGGGGGAGGAAGGTATAATACGACACTTATGGAATCCATCAAGGCTTGCTTGCCAGAGCTTGAAGTTTGTACACAAGAAGACCTAGGCTACCGATCCGATGCGAAAGAAGCAATTGCTTTTGCTCTTTTTGCCCATGCGTGTTTAGAAAGAATGCCTTCTAACGTAAAATCAGTGACTGGCGCCGCTAAATCGGTTGTGCTAGGAAGTATTACGAACCCATGAGTCTTGTAGTGCTAGGGATTGATGCTGGTGGGACGAAGACAGAAGGGGTTTTGTATGATGCCTTATCGAAAAATGAGATCAATAGATTCTTAGCCGGGCCTGGAAATCCCATTGTCCGAAAGAAAGAAGCATGGCAAAACATCGAGCATGTCATTTGTCAGGGCATCCAGCATGTCAATCTGGTCGGGCTCACGATGAAGCATATTGTTTGTGGCGTGGCAGGTGGGAACGCGTCAGAAGAATCAAGTAATTTTGCTAGGAAGACAAAAGAGAAGTACCACTGTAGCGTAATAATACTCAACGACGCCCAACTCGCGTACTATGCCGATTTTGGTCAGAAAGAGGGCGTGCTGACGATCGGAGGAACAGGCTCGATTTCCATGACGAGAAGGGGAGGAGACTGGATTTCAGTCGGCGGCTGGGGACATTTGCTTGGTGATGAGGGCAGTGCGTATTGGATAGCTATGGAAGCACTACGAAAGGTGATGAAGGAACTGGATCAAGGGCAGCTGTCGCGATTCAGTCAGATCATCGTAGACGAAATCGGCAGTGTGGAATCCATTGAAAAAAGAGTCAAGCAGTTTGTATATACGTCTGACAAGTCTGATATCGCTTCATTAGCTGTCACAGTCGGAGAATTGATGGAAGAAGGAAATATGGAAGCGATTGGGATCGGGGTAACTGCAGGGTACTTTCTTGCTGAACAAACGATCCAATGCGCTAGCCAGATAACTAATGCGGGAAAGCTGTTCGTCTCAAAGAGAGGCAGTGTACTAAAAAAAAATGAAACTGTCAGCAAAGCTTTCGACTTCCGAATACAACAAAAAGTCTCCCTATATCAATTTGATATGATCACAAGTACTGAGGGGAGCTGCTGTATAGGAGCTTTATATGCAATTTAACAAACCCCCTGGCCCTGAGGTTGAGTCAGGGGTTTTTTGGAACAAGCCACAATTAGTAGCTCGTTTGCTTTATTGGCACGTTCGTGGAATGCACTGAAACAACAGAAGTGAGCTTAGGAGGACTTAATCATCATCTGGCGAATTGTTAAATAGAGCACGGATAATCATGTAACGGTAACTTATGTAATGAGTATTATTAAAATGAATTTGTATTTTTACACGCCCCCAATCAAGGGGTGCACAGAAAGTAGTTTACATGTTTTTCTAGAATTGAAATCGTGGTAAGAAATTAATAATAGTATAGCGTAAATCGAACAGGGGAGGAGAATTGAATGGGTAAATTGGAAGTTGTTAGTTTGTCAATGTTTATAATAGGGATTTTGTTTCTCATTTTTGGTTGGACGCAATCATGGTCTTTTGGTGCGGACTCTTCTGAATTTGATGAAATTTTTATTGCTAGAACCGTAAAAACCTATGTGTTCATAATAAACGGAATAATTCTAATGCTATTGGGTTTGATATTTGAAGTAATTGATAGACACTTTAAGTCATTAGAAAGTAAAATATCGAATTTAAGTGATGAGTAAGATAAAGGATAACATTCTAGGATGAGAAGGACTGTTTTTACGGTCTTTTTTTTCATTATACTAACTAAATACTAGCGGGTACGCCAGAGTCTGATGAAGTTACTCAATCAGATAATTGGTATTATTCTTTCTGAATGGAAAAGTAGCTTATCAGGCTGTCGAGGGTGTCTCGACAGCTTTTATCGTTACCATGGATCGAATTACCTATACAAATATTTACAGTTCAATTCCGTTGACGTAGGATGTGTCTCTCCGTTATTGTAAAGTATAGTTTTCCAATAGGGATTTGTTATTCGTAGTTTTTCATGCTCGCTTTGGTTTTACTTCAGCATTTCGTCGTTTTGTGGCGGTCGGAAATGGTGAGGCGTTGCGGGCGCATATGGTGATGCTTGCTATATCGAGTACGTTATTTGCAATTATTCTTTCTACTGGATTTAGTTTAACAGGCGGGTCTGTTGCTGGTTATGTTTCACCAATTGGCGTGAGCGTTCTCGTTGGTGCTTTTTTGTTCGGATTGGGAATGCAGCTCGGGAGTGGGTGTGCGTCTGGAACGTTGTATGCGGTTGGTGGCGGAAAATCGTCTATGTTCATCACCCTTGCCGCGTTTATCGTTGGTTCTGTGTTAGGGGCGTATCATTGGAATTTTTGGATGAACGAAACGCCTTCCCTTGAACCGATTTCGTTGGCTGAAGTGACGCCGTTCGGTTACTTAGGTGGTTGGGTTATCCAAATCACCGCGTTTGCGTTGATCTACTTCGGAACGCTGTGGATTGCACGCAAGAAAAACCCTCCAAAAATGGAGCAGCCACCGACTACAGTAGGTTGGAAGCGATTATGGCGCGGGTCTTGGCCATTATTGACGGCGGCGATCGTGTTGGCCGTGTTGAATGCGCTCACACTTGTTCTTCGCGGTTCACCGTGGGGCATTACATCTGCCTTTGCGCTATGGGGTTCACAAGGACTTATGGCAATGGGTATAGATGTTAGTGAGTGGGCTTACTGGCAAGGGAAAGCGAGTCTGACATAATCTGTCTTCATGGATTCCACTAGTGTCATGAACTTTGGCATTATAGTGGGTGCGTTTTTAGCGTCACGTCAGCAGCGGCAGGTACGTTCAAGCTAGGCAAAATTAAGCCGGGCATTGCAGCAGCGTCTGTGATTGGTGGTCTTATGATGGGCTACGGTGCACGACTCGCATTCGGTTGTAACATCGGTGCCTATTTTGGCGGCATCTCATCATTCAGCGTACACGGCTGGGTGTGGATGGTGATGGCGCTTCTAGGAACAGGCGTGGCGTTACTCGTTCGCCCAATGTTTGGTTTGAAAAATCCGAAGCCGAATGATTCAGTTTGTTAGCGTAGAAAAAGCGTGTTCTCCTAAGGGAGGGCACGCTTTTATGATACGGCATTTTCGTAGGTAATCAGCAGTTACGTGATCACCTCACGTTTCGGAATTATTTACGCGATCATCCTGGGTGGCGAGACGCTTATGGAAACCTTAAACAAACATTGGCAAAGGTGTACAAGTTTGATCGAGAAGCGTATACCGAAGCGAAGACGGAGTTTGTTCTTGCAAGATTGAGACGGGCGTGGGAGTTAGGGTACTAAAGGAAGTATGTATGCATTTCCTAATCGGTGTAAACCCAGCAAAACGAGGATCCTTCTTGCCAGATGCCGTGATGGGATGTTGAGAAAGTGTTGCGCTTGTTGGATGGTGATGCTGGTGCCGTATAGAAATGCGTAATCTTGCATTGACGGTAGGTGGGCCTCTTTGCTGCGCGTGTAGCAGTGGGGGCACAACCAGTATCCATGCTCTCGGTTCATAGGGAGTGTGAAACAGGATGGACAATGAACGCCGGTTCGTATGTCAGTTACAGGAATTTGGAATAAGTTTAGGACGTTGTACTGGGGTGGAGTGTGTTTTTGTACTAGCTCAGTGGCTAATACTTCAAGCGTGGTGGGCGTGAAGACTTCCGGAGAGTAGAGTTGGTTTATTTTTGTTGGAAGGTTTTCGGCGCGCACGACCTTTCGTTGAATGATATTTTTGTGGTTGGTCTTGATGAGAGATGAGGCGTTAGCCAATACGACGAAAGAGTGAATAGAGATTTGCGGGTAATGGTGATGTGTAAGCCAAGTTGTGAGTTGGTCTTGGAGGCGATTGACTTGTGTGATCGGGTCTTTAAAGGCTTCTTCAAGGCCATCCTTTGTGCGAACGAGCTGATGAAATTCTTGGTCAAAATAGAGGGAGCCCAGTATGTTTTTCACTTCGAGGATGAGTGCATATTGCGGGCATAGGAGTAACGTGTCTAGTTGGAAGTGTCTGTTTTTGTGGTCAGCGAGTCGAAGGTCATGGAGTATATGGTATTTGTCTTCGGGTAGAAAGCTAAGATGATAGTCTAGTGACTGCTCCCCTCTGTATCCTGCCCAGCTGATGGCGAGCTCCTTTGTGATTTGTGGCATCTTCGGGTGGTTGAGGGGAAGACGACGTTTGGCTGCCTCCAATGCCCGAATCCGTATGGGAACACTTCTTTGTTTTCTAATCATGGATGGTCCTCCTATTCTATTTTCCTGTCCATATCCTAGTTCGACACGTTCTGCCAAAGTCCTTCTAATAGTTGCGCAAAAACGAGTCGAACACGCGCAAAACATGGCGCGCGTGCGCAAAAACGTGTCGAACGTGCGCACAAACATGGCGCACGTGCGCAAAAACGTGTCGAACGTGCGCACAAACATGGCGCGTGCGCAAAAACATGTCGAACACGCGCAAAACATGGCGCGTGCGCAAAAACGAGTCGAACACGCGCAAAACATGGCGCGCGTGCGCAAAACCATGTCGAACGTGCGCAAAAACATGTCGAACGTGCGCAAAAACATGTCGAACGTGCACACAAACATGTCGAACGTGCACACAAACATGTCGAACGTGCGCAAAAACGTGTCGAACGTGCGCAAAACCATGTCGAACGTGCGCAAAAACGTGTCGAACACGCGCAAACGGAGGAAAGTATCCCCAGTCCCCCGCACCCGCACCTCACTACTTCGCGGCCTTCTGTAATTTATGAATCACTTCCAATGACCGTCCTGTCCCAATCGCCACCGATTCGAGTGGGCTCGGCGCGAGGTGCACGGGCACGACGATTTCCTTTGAAAGCCACTCTTGCAAACCGTTTAACAACGCGCCGCCACCTGTCAAAATAACACCTCGATCGACGATGTCTCCACTAAGTTCAGCTGGGCAGTCTTCTAACGTCGCACGAATCGCTTCCAAAATATGTTCCATTGATTCGCGCAAAGCTGCTTGAATTTCTCGTGAAGATAGCGTAACGGTTTTCGGTAGGCCGGTCACGAGGTTGCGCCCGCGTACGTCCATCGTCATTTCAAGGTGATCATTAAGCACGTGACCGATTTCCATTTTGACTTGTTCGGCCGTACGTTCACCGATTAACAGCTTGTATTTTTTGCGAACGTATTGCATGATTTCGTCGTCCATGACGTCGCCACCGATACGGATCGATTGGCAAGATACGACACCGCCATACGAGATGATAGCCACTTCAGTTGTTCCTCCACCGATATCCACGATCACGTTTGCCACTGGTTCGTCGACTGGCAAATCTGCTCCGATCGCTGCAGCAACAGGCTCCTCGATCAAATGGACATTTTTCGCTCCGCACTGCTTGATTGCGTCGTGAATCGCACGGCGCTCTACGGAAGTAGAACCAGATGGCGTACACACAACGACATTCGGTTTGCGCATCGACACACCTACGCGTTTACTTGCTTTTCGCATGATTTGTTTGAGCATGCTGGTCGTAATGTCAAAATCGGCAATCACGCCATCCTTCAAGGGACGAATCGCCACTACATTCCCCGGCGTCTTCCCGATCATATTTTTCGCCTCAATACCGACAGCAAGTACTTGTTTTGTTTCTGTATTAATGGCGGCCACGGAAGGCTCGTTCAAAACGATCCCTTTTTGTTTTGTATAGACGAGGGTATTGGCAGTTCCTAGGTCAATTCCAATTTCAGCTGAAGATAACATAAAATTGTTCCTCCTAATTTGTCAATCAACTAATTTTTTTACATCACGTTTAAGAGCTTTATGTAGGACGCCCGTCAATGTGGGGCATGTCAACGACCAATTTCGACAAAAGATTCATGGTGTACTCTATCATTTTTGTCCGTCGGTTTGGGAGGAAGTTTATGGAAACCCATTGATGGCAGGGGGGACAAAGGGAAAAATGAATCAACTGTCTTATGACTAGGTAGGAAGTTGGGTGGCGATTGCTTTCTATATGAGTGCAAAAATTGTGATTATTTCGACCCAATTTCTGTTATGATAAGAATAAGGCTACGATGTGATCGGTGCTGAATAAATTCTTCAAGCCAAAATATGGGGTGGAAATGTGATGCGAGCGTACGTCGAAGATATTCAACAACACGAACAAAAGTACTTCGAAAAACTGTTTGCTTTGCTTAGACAAGAAAGTATTAGTGCGGACGGGACGGGTATCCGCGAATGCGCAGAACTCGTCGCTGATTATATGAGGAAAGCCGGTCTACAACCAGAAATTATCGAAACGAACGGTCATCCAGTCGTGTACGGAGAACGAATGATTGATGAGGCGTTACCGACGATTTTGTTTTACGGGCATTACGATGTGCAGCCTCCAGATCCTTTGGACGAATGGGTGTCACCACCGTTTGAGCCATCGATTCGCGATGGAAAACTGTTTGCTCGTGGTGTAGGCGACAACAAAGGGCAGTTTCTTTGTCACCTGTTGGCGTTTGAAACGATGCTACGCGTGGATGGTGAGCTCCCTTGTAACGTGAAGATGGTTGTCGAGGGGGAAGAAGAGAGTGGTAGCCCTAATTTAGAACCGTTTGTTGCAACTCATAAGGAGAAACTAGCAGCTGATCTTGTCTACACATCAGACGGGCCGATGCATTCTAGTGGAGCGCCGTTCGTATTACTAGGGGTGCGTGGCATGTTATACGTAGAATTCACGGCAAGAGGAGCCAAATGGGACAATCATTCGGGGAACAAAGGGAACATTGCCCCGAATCCAGCGTGGGACCTCGTTTATTTATTAAATACGATGCGGGATGAGAGCGGTCGCGTGACAATTGAAGGGTTTTATGACGATGTCTTGCCAGTAACCGAGATTGAGCGTAATCAGCTACGCGCCTTGCCATACGACGCGGAGGAAGTGGCAGAGACAGTTGGGGTGGAAGAAATACGATTCGATGGAGAAGAATATTACGAGCGACTCACGCTTGAGCCGACGTGTAACATTGCAGGCTTTCATAGTGGATACGGCGGACCTGGATCGAAGACGATTATCCCGAAGGAAGCGATGTTGAAGATGGACTTCAGGCTCGTGGCTAATCAAGATCCCGTCAAAATTTTTGAAGCAATTTGTGCTCATGTAAAGAAGCACGCTCCACTTGTTGACGTGCGTCACCACGGCTATATGTACCCGTCGCGAACCTCGTCTGAGTACCCGCTCGTGCAGGCAGTGATTGGCGCAGTGGAGACGGCTTACAGGCAGCCACCTGTCCTGCAACCGAGTTTAGGTGGAAGTTTGCCTGACGCAGTGTGGACGAAAACATTAGGCACACCGTCCGTCATTGTACCGTACGCCAACTCTGATGAAGCGAATCACTCACCGAATGAAAATATGAATGTCGATCTCTTTCCGAAGGGGATTCTGTGTACGTGTTCCGTGTTAGCTAAAATTGCAAAGTAAAGAAACGAGCTCCTCTGCGTTATGAGGGGCTTTTTTTTTTTTTAGCAAAATTGTTTCCTGGGATAAAAAAGCGCCTTACTTATCATATTTACACCTCTGCAACGTACAAATTCGATACAGAGACTTTTGGGTAAACCTCCATTTGATCGACAAAAAGGGCGATTTGATGGATAAAGTTTTATCATCGAGCGATAAACCCGCCCCTCATCTGCTATACTGTTCGATTAGAGAGGTGTTGGGTTCATGATTCATAAATGCTTACAGGCATTGAATGAAGCGAACATTCCGTATACGATTGGACCGAGGAATTCGGAGCTGACGAACGAACTTTGGGGACAGCACTTTCTTTAGACAAAAGAAAGTTCTTGGAAACCGAGCTTCGCAACATACATAGAAAGAGGCGTTAACATGAAACGAATTGTGCTGACAGGAGGGGGAACGACCGGGCACGTGGCGGTGAACGTATCGCTCATTCCTCATTTGCAAGAAAAAGGGTGGTCAATTTCCTACATCGGTTCGTACAAAGGGATTGAAAAAGAGTTGATCGAGCCGCTTGAGGGAATTGATTACCACGCGATTTCTACTGGAAAGCTAAGGCGGTATTTGAGCGTAGAAAACGTAAAAGACGTGTTCCGTGTGCTCAAAGGCATACACCAAGCAAAAAAGATTCTAAAAAAATTGAAGCCAGATATCGTGTTCTCCAAAGGTGGTTTCGTGTCTGTCCCTGTTGTGTTGGCGGCAAAGCAAATGAAGATTCCGGTTGTGACACACGAATCTGATCGCTCACCAGGACTTGCTAATCGTATCGGTCTTCCAATAGCAAAAAAAGTGTGCGTGACGTTTGAAGAGACGATCAACCATCTACAAGGGGACAAAGGGGTTTTTGTCGGGCCAGTTATTCGCGAAGCCATTTTTAACGGTTCGAGAGACGCTGGTCGTGCGCTCGTTGGTGCCCAAACATCAAAGCCGATTCTCCTAGTCATGGGAGGTAGTCAAGGTGCGGGCAGCATGAATACGTTCGTGCGCAAAAAGCTAACCGCATTGACAGAGCAATTTCACGTCGTCCACCTTTGCGGAAAAGGCAAAGTAGATGAAATGCTTACAGATGTTACGAACTATACACAATTTGAGTACGTAAACAAGGAGCTTCCCGACGTGCTCGCTGCAACCGATCTTGTCATGACACGAGCGGGGGCCAACTCTATTTTTGAAGGCATTGCCCTGCGCAAACCTATGCTGCTCGTCCCGCTGCCACTCAGTCAAAGTCGAGGAGACCAGATCGAGAATGCTGAATATTTCCAGCAAAAAGGCTTTGTGCATGTCGTGGGTGATGAAGTACTCGAAAAGGAACCGGACCGTGCCTTTGCAGCGCTTATGAAGACGTACGAAGCACGCTATGAGTTAAAAGAGACACTACGAAGTGAGACATCTGAAAATGGTGTTCATAAACTGGTGGGCGTTCTAGAAGAAGTCGCAAGGTAACCAACAACAGTTCTCTTAAGGAGTTTGTCCGATGAATTTTGACGACCAATACATTTTACCTGCTGTTCGTTCTATGAAGGAATTCGATAAAATGCTGGAGACTTCTTATACGTGTGGGGTATTTTTGGACGTGCATGTCGGGATGTTGAAAAGTATTTTTGCCTACGCACGTCAACAGGAAAGAAAGATGTTTTTACATGCCGACCTCATTCAAGGCTTGAAAAACGACGAATATGCAGCTGAGTATTTAGCTCAAGAAATAAAACCATACGGCATTATTTCAACAAAGGGAAGCACCATTCAAAAAGCACGACAAAAAGATGTGTTTGCCATTCAGCGTGCGTTTATCATTGATTCAAGTGCACTGGAAAGAAGCGTCCAGCTCGTGAAAAAGACGAATCCAGATTTTATCGAGATTTTGCCTGGCGTCGTTCCGAAAGTGATCTCGCAAATGAAAGAACGGACGGGTAAACCGATTATTGCCGGAGGACTAATTGATTCGAAAGAAGAAGTGGAAGCAGCGATTAAAGCAGGTGCGACAGCGGTTAGCACATCTAATCAATCTTTGTGGAAGGTATTTGATCAGAGGGACTAGCCAAACGGAGTTTTCTGTTAAATTGGATCCCACCTGTTGACAGCGTTTTCAAATGAGGGTATGATAGTATCAAAGTTAATACTTGTGACGGAGATATGGAGACTCACACATCGAACCTGGTTAGGGAGAAGTGTGAGTCTTTTTGTTGTACGTTGCAAATCCAGTAAAGGGAGGAACGATGATGTCACCATTTTTAGGGGAATTGGTTGGTACTGCCATTCTTGTTGTTTTCGGAGCAGGAGTCTGTGCGGGGGTCAATTTGAAAGGCTCGTTCGCGAATAACTCCGGATGGATTGTCATTACGATGGGATGGGGTCTAGGTGTCGCCATGGCAGCGTATGCTGTAGGGAACATTAGTGGGGCACATCTCAATCCAGCGGTCACCTTTGGGTTGGCGTTCAATGGAGATTTTGCGTGGCAAGATGTACCCGCTTACATTTTAGCACAAATGCTTGGAGCGATGATCGGTGCAGCGCTCATTTGGCTGCATTATTTGCCACATTGGAAAGCTACTGAAGACCCAGGGACAAAACTAGGAGTCTTTAGTACTGGACCGGCAATACCAAACTATTATGCTAACTTGATTAGTGAAATCTTTGGGACATTTATTTTAGTACTAGGAATTTTAAGTATCGGAGCGAATGAATTTACAGAAGGGTTAAATCCATTTATCGTTGGGTTCCTTATCGTAGCTATCGGACTTTCTCTTGGCGGAACTACAGGATACGCTATCAATCCTGCTCGTGACCTAGGACCAAGAATTGCTCACTTTCTTTTGCCTATTGCAGGAAAGGGTTCGTCGAATTGGAAGTACGCGTGGGTACCGGTAGTAGGACCGATCCTCGGAGGTTCTCTTGGTGGACTGTTTTACAAGACGGTTTTTGTAGGAGAGTCTACACCGTATTTAGTCATTGTACTCATTCTCACAGCAGTGGTACTCATTGCAGCATACGTCGCTGGAAAGAAGCAGCAATCTGGAAACTTACCCAATAGAGTAAGTGCTTAATAGATTAAGAAGGAGGAAGATACATGATGGAAACGTACATTTTATCACTCGACCAAGGCACAACAAGCTCGCGCGCTATTTTATTTAACAAAAAGGGACACATCGTACACGTCGCTCAAAAGGAATTTCAGCAAATCTTTCCGAAGCCGGGTTGGGTGGAACACAACGCGAATGAAATTTGGGGCTCTATCCTGTCTGTCATCGCATCTTGTTTGTCAGAGGCATCGGTGAAACCGGAACAGATTGCAGGGATCGGAATTACGAATCAACGGGAAACAACCGTGGTGTGGGACAAAGAGACAGGTGATCCGATTTACAATGCGATTGTTTGGCAATCTCGTCAAACCGCAGATATTTGTGATGAATTGAAATCAAAAGGACATAACGACACATTCCGGCAAAAAACTGGCTTGCTCATTGATGCGTATTTTTCCGGGACAAAAGTGAAATGGTTGCTTGACAATGTGGACGGAGCGAGGGAACGCGCTGAACGAGGAGAATTGCTTTTCGGAACGATGGATACGTGGTTGATTTGGAAGTTGTCTGGTGGAAAGGCGCACGTTACCGACTACTCCAATGCGTCTCGAACGCTCCTGTATAACATCCATGAACTAAAGTGGGATGAGGAATTGTTGGAAATTTTGGGAGTGCCAGCTACTATGCTTCCTGAAGTAAAGCCTTCATCTGAGGTTTACGCTCATACTGTTCCGTATCATTTCTTCGGACAGGAAATCCCAATTGCCGGGGCAGCGGGCGATCAGCAGGCGGCACTCTTTGGGCAAGCATGTTATGAGGAAGGAATGGCTAAAAATACGTACGGAACAGGTTGCTTCATGCTCATGAATACGGGGGAAAAGGCTGTTGCTTCAGAAAACGGATTGTTGACGACAATCGCCTGGGGTGTTGACGGCAAAGTTGAGTACGCGTTAGAGGGGAGCATTTTTGTGGCAGGCTCCGCGATTCAATGGCTGCGTGATGGGATGAGAATGTTGAAAGAGGCAAAGGACTCAGAAGGCTACGCGACGAAGGTAGAGTCAACTGATGGTGTGTATGTCGTACCTGCTTTTGTCGGACTCGGTACGCCGTATTGGGACAGTAACGTGCGTGGCGCTGTGTTTGGATTAACACGCGGTACGTCGAAAGAACACTTTGTTCGCGCTACGCTAGAATCGCTTGCCTATCAAACGAAAGACGTACTGACAGCGATGGAAGCAGATTCTGGGATTTCTTTGAAAGCACTACGAGTCGATGGTGGCGCAGTGAAAAATGACTTCCTAATGCAATTCCAAAGCGACATGCTTGAAGTCGATGTCGAACGCCCAACAGTAAACGAAACGACGGCCTTAGGAGCTGCTTATTTAGCAGGATTAGCAGTAGGGTATTGGGAAAACCGAAAAGAAATTGCTACCCAGTGGAATCTAGAAAAAACATTTCGTCCAGAAAAACCGAAAGAAGAGACAACAGCCCTTTACGAAGGTTGGAAAAAAGCCGTACGGGCAGCTCAAGCTTTTCAATAATTAACTTTCCTGTTATACTAAACACAAGTTAATACTACGGTTGGAGAAATCGAGAGACCATACTTTCCTGTACGCAAATTTTGCATAACAGGCGAAGTGTGGTCTTTTTTAAATTATAGGAACTGGTACGACCCGAAATTTGTCGAATTCGACAAAAAACGGGTCGTACCAGTTCCGGGAATGGGGAATTTCATATGACGACTCACACATTTTCAAGTTTGGATCGTTCCGATGGCATACGAAAGCTGCAGCAAACAAAATATGATCTCATCATCGTTGGGGGTGGGATTACAGGAGCCGGGATCGCGCTGGATGCTGCTTCTAGGGGGCTGAAGGTGGCTCTTGTGGAGATGCAAGATTTTGCTGCGGGTACTTCTAGCCGTTCTACGAAGCTCGTTCATGGTGGATTGCGATATTTGAAGCAATTTCAAATTGGCGTAGTGGCTGAGGTGGGTAAGGAGCGGGCGATTGTGTATGAGAATGGGCCTCATGTAACGACCCCGGAGTGGATGCTATTGCCTATTTATAAAGATGGGACGTTTGGGAAGTTTTCGACGTCTATAGGATTACGTGTGTACGATTTTTTGGCTGGCGTTGTGAAAAAAGAACGGCGAAAAATGCTATCTGTAAAGCAAACTTTAGAAAAGGAGCCCCTCTTAAAGCGAGACGGTCTTGTTGGAGGTGGACATTATGTGGAATACCGTACTGATGATGCGCGCCTGACCATTGAAGTGTTGAAAAAGGCAGTGGAATTCGGGACTACGGCGCTTAACTATACGAAGGTGACGGCGTTTCAATACGATGAGAACAAACGTGTGCAAGGTATCGAGGTGGCCGATCAACTGACTGGCGAAACGTATGCCATTTCAGGGTCTATCGTCGTGAATGCTGCGGGTCCATGGGTAGACCAGCTCCGAGAAATGGATCGCTCGAAAACAGGAAAAGTGCTTAAGCTTTCAAAAGGCGTTCACATCGTGTTGGACAAATCGGTATTTCCGTTACAGCAGGCTGTCTACTTTGACACACCAGACGGACGCATGATATTCGCTATTCCACGGAACGGGAAAACGTACGTCGGAACAACGGATACTTTTTATGATGGAAACATCACCAATCCGAAAATGACAGAAGCAGACCGAACGTATTTGCTGGAAGCGATCGATCGCCAATTCCCAGACGTTCAAGTGACTGCGGAAGACGTGGAGTCTAGTTGGGCAGGGGTGCGCCCACTTATTTACGAAGAGGGGAAAAATGCTTCTGAAATTTCCCGTAAAGATGAAATTTGGACGTCTCCAAGTGGGCTCATCACCATTGCTGGGGGAAAGCTAACCGGCTACCGAAAAATGGCAGAAACTGTTGTGGACGTGGTGAGTAACCAGCTGGATAAGAAGGTGGAATCAAAAACAAAGACGTTGCCAATTTCAGGTGGAGATATCGGCGGATCGGAAAAGTTGTCCGACTTTGTTGCTAAAAAGGCGCGGCAATCGCTTACGTACGGATTTACTGAAGAAGAAGGAAACATGCTGGCAAAATGGTATGGATCCAACGTCGATGAAGTGTTCCGCTATAGCAAACGAGTGGATGAACTCCAATTAAAGATTTCAAAAGTAACAGGCGCGCAATTGCTCTATGCGATTTATCATGAAAACGCCGTGACTCCGGTTGATTTTCTCTACAGAAGAACGAGTAAAGCCTTGTTTCGTCACGCAGATTCCATTGAAGAAAAAGAGGAAGTCATTCAAGTAATGAGCAAAGTGCTTCAATGGAGTGAAGATGAAAAAATGAAATATGCCAAAGAACTAGAAACCGAGTTACATGATACGGTTAGAGGCGAATAACCCGTTACTAAAAAGAAAATTTCAAGAAGAAAAAGCGAACGTTGACGACTAGTTCCTTACTGTCGCCCCCGTTCGTTTTTTACTTGTCTCTCTTTAGAAGCCCATTCCTTCAGATGGCTATCAATCTCCGCCCTGATAATGTTCATTTCCTTTTGTGATGTAGATTGAAGCAGATCGAGCAAGAGCAACTGGAAAGTGAGACGATCCTGACTTATTTCTTCCTTCTCTCTACGAATGACTCGGTCACTCCTTCGCGGCAAAGCTAGCTTGTTTTCTTCTCGCTTTGTGGGGAAGTCGAGAATTCATTTCTTAGTTGTTGCTGAACATCCTGCACGTGACCGTCAAGTAACGTACGTAACCTAGCAGCTTCCAATTTGGCAACGAGTGCTTCTCCGCCATACCCAGCCAGCACTGCGGTTAATAGTAACTGCCCCATAGTGGACGGGGTTGTGATGGTGACAAAGGCTAGTGACGCAACACCACCAAACATCATGTCAAGCAGAAAGCCGTATTCAAATACCCGCTTCTTGTTGTGAGGTTTAACCACTTTCCCATTGCGCTTTGCGTGCGTCAGAATGCCCATCCCACAGCCGATTAAAAACGCATACAAGTACTCCATTTGGGTTCTTCCTCCCTTCCGAAACCGTTATGAGTATCCTCACCGCGGGTAGATCTCACCTCCTCTCTTATGACAAGCTTATTCAACATCTTGAGCAAATTTCCATAAACATCCTCTAATTCCTTCATTTTTGGGAATATTTATCAAAAATCGTTCTCTTGACTGATGCGTTACGCTAGGAACCTTGTGTCAATAGACCCGGTGTTTCATACAAGAACGTGTGTATTAGGCTATAATTACCAGACCTATCCGAAATCTATATAAAGAGAGCAGCAAACAAAAAAGCAGGGAAGAGTAACCTCCCTGCTTTTTCACTGTTATTCAGCTTTTTCGATCTTGACAGCAGTCCCTGATGCAACAATCATCATCATTCCGTTTCCATTTCCAACGGTTTCGAAGTCTAAGTCGACTCCGATAACCGCATTTGCCCCGATACGCGCAGCATGATCTTTCATTTCCTTTAAAGCGATTTCTCGGCCTCCCGCAACTTTGTCTTCGTAAGTACCACTGCGCCCAGGAAATGCACCACCTAACCTATTGTTTTCTTCAGTATAATAGAAGAAAGCGAAAAAAGAGGGGGGCTAGAGAACTGGCCACCTCAAATTTTGTCGAATCTATGTTTGTGATAAAAGAACTTCTAGACAGGAGGATTAGCCCATGACAAAAAGAAAAGGCACGGAACTATATGATATTTCGTCTTTCACACATTCGTATTTTGAGAGGCGGGAACGACGTGATAATCCCAATGACACGTTGGAATTCCCTTTGTTGCAAAGTTTGCTACCACCTTTGGCAGGAAAACATGTTCTTGATATCGGTTGTGGGGACGGCCGTACTGCACAGTGGGCGGTTGTCGAAGGAGTGGCTACTTACATGGGAATAGATCCATCTCAAACTATGTTGGAGAAGGCACAGAATCGTCATCTTCCTGATCTTGTAGGCTGGCATCATGGAACAGTCGAAACACTGCCGAGCACATTTTCAACTGCTGACATTGTCATAAGTCGTCTTGTGCTTCACTATATCCCTGATTTACCTGCTACACTTGAAAAGCAAGGGGACTGGTCAACGCCAGTCCTTTTACATTAAAGCATTTTCTTCGTCGTTTTCTCAGCATGGTCGATCATTCTATTGGCAAGGTTTCTAGCCTGCTCCCAATGACGATCGTTTCCTAAGATTTTGGATGCATTTCTTGTCATAAGCCTAGTGAGTCTACACATTGGTTTTTAACACCCCCTAATAAAGACTGTACACATAGTTTATGGACAACCTTTATAAGTTGCTTCATGACTCTGCCTATTAGAGTGAAGAAAAGGGCTTTTATTATGGCTATGTGGACAACAGATTCTCATTAAGGAAAGCTTCGACAGCGTTACATCTCACGAAGAAAAAGAGTACTTTATTTTCGAGGAGTCGACTGCCCGCAGCGAAGATCACTGAACTTTCACCTAAGAAATCTTACGCTTTGCCTCACTTCTTAAAACGCCCAATTCCCATCACGGAAGATTGGAATCGTGTTACCGTCTTTTGTCACGGCATCAATGTTCATCTTGTCTGAACCGACCATGAAGTCAACGTGCGTAATACTGGAGTTTACGCCATTTTGTTCGAGTTCTTCTTCAGACATTTCTTTTCCACCTTCTACGCAAAAGGCATAACCGTTCCCAATCGCAAAGTGGTTAGAAGCATTCTCGTCAAAGAGTGTGTTGTAAAAGAGTATGTTTGAATTAGAAATTGGCGAGTCGTGTGGTACGAGTGCAAGTTCCCCGAGGTAATGAGAGCCTTCGTCTGTTTCCACAAGCTGCTTCATTATCGCTTCGCCTTCTTTAGCTACAACGTCTACGATACGGCCATTTTCAAACGTCAAAGTAAATTCATCTATAATATTTCCACCGTAGCTGAGTGGTTTTGTGCTCGATATATTTCCGTTCACTCCATCTTTTTGCGGGACAGTGAACACTTCTTCTGTCGGCATATTGGCCATAAAGTTCGTTCCTTGTGTATTCACACTTCCTGCGCCTACCCAAATGTGAGTGTCGGGTAGCTTCACATGAAGGTCAGTACCTGGTGCAGTGTAGTGCAACTCAGCAATACCCTTGCTGTTCAAATAATCAACTTTTTCATGAAGCGTTTTGTCGTGGTCTTCCCATGCTTTAACAGGATCCTTCAAGTCAGCACGCACAGCCTTGAAAATAGCGTCCCAAAGCTTTTCGACTGGGTTTTCTTCATTCGGAAAGACTTTCTCCGCCCATGCTTGAGAAGGAACAGCAGCTACACACCAGCTCACTTTATCTGACTGCACGTATTGGCGGTATTTTCGCAACGCTTTTCCAGCTACCTTTTGGAATGTTGCGATACGACTTGAGTCGACACCAGAAAGCAAATCAGGGCTTGAAGAAACAATGGACAAAAATGCGGCTCCCTCTTCGGCAAGGGCTTCGCGCTCTTGTGCACGGTATGTAGGGTATTCTTCAAATGCCTCATCAGGTGCAAGCTCATATTTCGTACGAGTGAGGACATCATCTGCCCAGTCGACTTGTACATTTTTTGCTCCGGCTTCGTACGCTTTCTTGGCAACGAGGCGAACGAAATCGACAGCGTCCAAACTAGCACCGATGACTAGCGTTTGCTTCGGTTGAATATTGACGCCGACCTTTACGGCAAGCTCAGCGTAGTTTTCTAAATGTTGATCAAACGACATGTGAACCCTCCTTGTGTAAATATTTTCTTTCCTAGTGTACCAAATGAAGAAGGAGGAGGAAATGGTACTGCGTTGACGCGCGAAACCCGACTACGCTAATCGGCTTACTTTCCTTCTGAAGAGAAACTAGATAAACTAGTAAAAGGAAAAGGGGAGGCGATGGACATGAATTGGAAACGATGGGCCCGATCTTCTGTTGATCATAGTTGGGGGGACGTTGCGTATCGACTAGCTTTGCAGTTTCGTGAGACGGCAAAGCAACACGACAAAGAAGCGACGTTCCCGTTTGATCATTTTGAAGCCTTGAGAAAAGAGGGCATTCTTTCACTCACAACGAGCAAAAGGTGGGGAGGAGCTGAGGCTGATCTCTACACATTTTTGCTTGTACAGGAGATTTTAGCTTACGGTGATGGGGCGACGAGCCTGAGTCTAGGTTGGCATAATGGGACGATGCTCCACTTACATGAGCGCAACCATTGGCCTACAGCAACCTTTGAACGCGTATCAAAAGAAGTGGTGGCGTCCGGCGCTCTCATCAATAGTGCTGCAACTGAAAAGGCAACAGGCTCACCAACGCGTGGAGGAAAACCGGAAACAATTGCTGAGGAAACAGCTACCGGTTACCTTCTTTCGGGACATAAGACCTTTACTTCTTTAGCCCCTGCACTTACGTATGCTATTGTTCCGGCAACACATAAAGAAACCGGCGACGTAATTGAATTACTAGTACCGATGAATGCTGATGGAGTTGAAATCGAAAGAACATGGGAAACGCTTGGGATGCGTGCGACGAGAAGTGATGATTTGTACTTGAGAAACGTTCGCTTACCTAAAGAAGCGAACGTGGGGATTCGAGGTCAGGATAAATCTCCGCAGCCGTGGCTATTGCATATTCCAGCATGTTACTTAGGCATTGCGGTGGCAGCTCGGGATGAGGCGTTGGAATTTGCGAAAAGCTATGCTCCCAATTCCTTAGGTCATCCGATTGCACAACTTGCAGAAATTCAACGTTCTTTCGGAGAAGTGGAGACGATTTTATTAAACGCACACCAACTATTGTATGGGGCAGCTTCTCGATGTCTTTCTAATGAAGAGATAAGAGTCACTATGGGGCAGGAATTGATGGCAGTGAAAACGGGCGTGGTAAATGCAGCCGTTGACGTTATTGATCGAGTGATGCGGATTGTCGGTGCTCATAGTATGAGGAAAGAAAGCTCTCTCGAAAGGTATTATCGGGATGTACGAGCAGGTTTACACAATCCACCCAGTGATGATGTTGTCTATAGAGTTCTTGGGGCCACATCTGTACGAGAGTAAGGAGGGTTACCGTGATCGTAAAGGAATTCACGGGGGATCGAGCCAAAGTCAAATCGCTTCTTTTATTGGCTGACTCTCGTGAGGCAATTGAACAATATGAACGGCAGGGACGTATATTTGTCGTGATGAAAGCAGAAGAGATTGTAGGAGTCGTTTTAGTGTTGATTGATGAGGAGTCACACGCTGAATTAAAAAATGTGGCAGTTGCCGAGAAGATACAAGGGCAAGGCGTGGGCAAGTTACTGGTTCAAAAGGTACTATCTTATTTGCTACAAGAAGGCTTGAATAAGGTGACAGTGTGCACAGCTAACTCAAGTATAGGAAACTTGGCGTTCTATCAAAAACTAGGGTTTCGGATTACTGGGGTTCGTGTAGGGTTTTTTGAATCGTATGATCCACCAGTGATCGAACATGGCATCCTCGGTCGTGATCTTATTGTGCTATCATACGATCCACCGCTAAAAACTGACTAAGTCCGACAAATATTTCCGTGGAAATTGTCAAAAGACGGTGGAGGAGCGGGTACGCCCATATATTTTGTAACAATCTTCCATTCGACAAATTTCGGGGCGTACCAGTTCCCCTGAGCCGTCTCGGGGCGTACCAGTTCCTTGAGTTCTTTTATTTTTCTTCGGGTTCTATGCGGTTTTTGAAGGCTTCTTGGACGACTAGGAATTCTTCGTCTTCTTGTGCTTCTGTGGTGGCTTGTTTTTGTTGGAATGCTTGTTTGGGTAGGTTGCCCGGATGTCCTTTTGTCTTGCTGTTGAATGCTTGTCCTCTGCTCAAATCTTTCACCCTCCTTTCTCTATGTACAATGCCCTATGAACACCCTAATTATAAAACGTTTACCAAACAAAGATACTCTTGTTGACTATGTATCTATTTGACACCGCTTACAATCACAGATATGATAGAATTATTACACATTAACGTACAGCAGAGGTGACGCAATGCTACAACAAACTTGGGGGAAAATGTGGGAGTGGCATGACGATATCAAAAGTTTATTCCGTTTACTTGCACCTTCTACAGGAACAGGTGGAGGCAGTAGTAAAGCAACGTCGTCAACACAACCTAACCCGGAGCCAAACAAACGAAAATTATCCACTCGACAATTAACAGGCTTATGGCTAGGTCCTGTACTCTTTTTAGCTATCTTGCTCTTCTTACGACCAGAAGACTTGTCGCCAGAAGCTGTAGGGGTTCTTGCTAGTACGGCTTGGATCGCGACGTGGTGGATCACAGAGGCAATTCCGATTCCTGCCACATCCCTTTTGCCTATCGTTTTATTCCCACTTACTGGGGCGATGACAGACGGCGTTACGAGTGCCTATGGTGACCCGAACATCTTTTTATTCATGGGTGGTTTTGTGATTGCCATTGCGATGGAAAAATGGAATTTACACAAACGAATTGCTTTAAACATTATATTAGTTGTCGGGACTAGTACTTCCAGGCTCGTGCTTGGATTCATGGTGGCGACAGGATTTTTGTCACTTTGGATCTCTAACACAGCTACAGCTATGATGATGATGCCGATTGCTCTCGCGGTCATTGCGCACGTCTCATCATCTTTAAAAGTAGAAGGAACACAAACAAACTTTGGGAAAGCGCTAATGCTTGCTGTTGCTTATTCTGCTTCTATCGGTGGACTTGGTACATTAATTGGTACGCCGCCCAATGCTATTCTTGCAAGTACAGTGAATGAATTGTACGGCATCGAAATTTCGTTTGCGACGTGGATGCTATTCGGTGTTCCGATCGCAGTGATTTTGCTTGCTTTTACGTGGTTTTATTTAGTGAGAGTTGCCTTTCCTCTTAAAATTAAAGAGCTCCCAGGTGGAAAAGGCGTTATTCTTGATCAAAGAAAGCAATTAGGTGCTATGAGCTACGAAGAAAAATGGGTTATGTTTGTATTCGTAGCTGCTGCCTTTTCGTGGATTACACGTTCTTTCTTCTTGAATAACTTCTTACCAACCTTAAACGATACGATTATCGCGATTACGTTTGCAGTGTTACTGTTCTTGTTGCCTTCACGTGCTGCAGCTGATGGGCGCATTGTAAACTGGGATGATGCGAAGAAGCTTCCTTGGGGCATTCTGTTGCTCTTCGGTGGTGGTTTAGCCATCGCCGCTGGATTTAGAGACACAGGTTTGGCAGTTTGGATCGGTGACCAGCTTACTGGGTTAGCAGCCGTACCATTTATCTTTATTATTGCAGCTGTCACTTTTTTAGTTTTGTTCTTAACGGAAATCACTTCGAATACAGCCACAGGAACGATGATGATGCCTATCATGGCGTCCCTAGCGCTCGCGATCGATGTTCATCCTTATACTTTAATGGTGGCAGCAGGTGTCGCTGCATCTTGTGCGTTTATGCTTCCGGTAGCAACACCGCCCAACGCGATTGTGTTTGGTTCAGGGTATATTGAAATACAGGATATGGTCAAAGCAGGATTTTGGATTAATATCGTGTCGGCATTAGTTATTACGGTGATGGTGTACTTCTTACTAGGTGCTGTGTGGGGAATTGACATCTCGGTATTCCCAGAAGCTTTTCGGTAAACAGTGAAAAAATTAGGACATAGCCACCCAACGCGGCTATGTCCTTTTCTTATTTGTAGAGTGCTCCGTTATTTGCACGCGAGCTTTTTGTTCATATTTTTTAAATACACCGCTATTTGTCATCTCCTTACGTTCAGAGAGAAGGCGGTTCCATTGTAGTAAGCGCTTGTTAATTTCGCCTTGCAATTCTTCCTGTTTGTCAGGGTCCGTTGCCGAGCGCATAAGGTCATTCAATGATGTGAGTTCCTGTTGAAGTGCATCCTTTTCAGGGGTAAATCCACTATTTTTGAGTACACGGTACGCCATGCGAAGCTCTTCGGGAAGGTGAGCCGCTTCGTCTTTCGGTAATGGTTTTCCTTGTCCAGGAAGATTATTGAAATCACCATCTTTATAAGCTTTACGAATTACATCTTCAATCCAATGTTCCGTCACTTTGACACCTCCGTTAAAAGAAGTATACGCCTCGTGTGCTCAAAAGTCCTTCCCTTTGTGAAAAAGCTATCGACATACTGACAAGAGCCGTACATGCAGATAGCTATGTTAAGAATGTGACGAGATCTCTCTACTTTTACCCCGAGATGTTTGCAAATTGGGTCGCATATAGAGTAGGTAATACAACCCAGCCCCGAACAGAACCATCACAGACGTAATACCGTATAACCCTTCATAGTTAAAAAGTCCAGACACGTAGCCGAGCAAATAGGACCCAGCAGCAATACCAATATCAAACAACGTAAAAAATGTCGCCGTAGCTGTCCCGCGTCGACTGTCCGGTGCTTCCGAGATCGCGATCGTTTGGAAACAAGGAACGAGCGTGCCGTAACCAAGACCGATCAGTGCACCTGCGAGTAAAAAGGGCATAGTGGAAGTGGCAGTACTTAATAAAAAGGCACCTATAGAAAACAGGAACATACTTGGCAAAATCACGGCGTGTGGCCCAAAGCGGTCAAACCATTTGCCTGTAAATGGACGAGCGAGCATCATGAATGCCCCATATACGGCAAAGTAGACGTTTGCTGCTTCATACAATTCTAGGCTAGACGCATACACAGAAACGAATGAAAGAATACCAGAGTACCAGAACGCTAAAAAGGCTCCGACAACGGCAATCGGTAATGTCGCGCGTTCAAATAAAGCAAAGAAACCTTTTTGCGGGATGGATGTTTGTTCTTTCGTTTGACGTTCCTTTTGCTGATCTATGATTGGGGAGGCATTGGGAACTTTTGCTATATAACCACATATCCACGCTATTAAAGCAAACACTATAGAAAGATAAACGACGCTAGTAAATGAAAATTGCTTGAACATGGTTAAACCGACAAACGGACCGACCACCATCGCAAAGTTCATAAACATGGCAAAATAGCCAAGTCCTTCACCACGCCGTTTGCTCGGTACTAAATCTGCTGCTATCGTTCCGGTTGCTGTTGTTGCCATAGCAAATGAAATCCCATGGACGAACCGTAGCACAAGTAAACTCCAAAATGAAGTTGTAATTATATAAAAACAACTTGCAACGAAGAAAAATACGAGAGACCACACGAGCATTGGTTTTCGACCCCACGTATCCATCCATCGGCCTGCAAATGGTCTAAACAGCACAGATGAAAGTAAAAAGATCGTTACGACAAGACCGATCTGTTCACTCGCAATGGATAAATCTTCGAGCGCATACAGTGGGAGAACTGTGAGCAACATGTAAAAGGTTAGAAATAAAAAGAAACTAGAAATTGAGACTGAAAGAAAGTCACGTGTCCATATAGGTTGTGGCTTCATGACGTCACCGCCTTACGTATCGTTCGTTCGAATTTTTTTCACCAATATAGAATAACGAACGGAGTGGTAACTGTCTACCAACTCGGACTAAAGCGTTGGCGTGTGTGAGACCCCGTAAGAGCGCAGCGATGAGGAGGCTCACCGCCCGCCCCGCGGAAAGCGTCCGCCTGGAGCGGAAATCAACATAGCATTACGTCGCATCATGAGATTACTGTATAGTAAAAACAACAAAGGATACGAAAAAGAGCCTTAATAAAAAAGAAAAGACTGCCGGGGTGTTGGCAGTCTGGAAACAAACTGTAGCAGGTGTAAACTACACATTATCTGGCTGTAAGCATGTAACTCCACAGAAGCAACTCAAGTCAACCGTGATGCAAAGACCACTTGAAACAAGGTTTCCTTCTTGCTCAGCGCTGGCGAGAACTAATGCAGGGTTATCGAATTGATTTTGAGCTGGATCCAAATCAATTGGGCTAAGCAATTCAAGTGTCGCACAACATGTTTCAACATCCACTTCATTCACACGGAAAACACCAGATACAACAAAGTTTCTAGTTCCGTTTAGTGGTTGTGCAGCGAGACCGATAAAAGGAGCACAAGTGCTTTTGCAAGTGAGTGTCACAGGAATTGTGTTATTCCCAGTTGAGAATGGACTTACCTCACCTAGCAATTCCTGGATGGATCGATTACAGCTTGTTGTACAATTCCCATTATTATTGTCGACTGAGTCTTGTGCGTCCGCAATGGCTGCTAGTGTATCGCACACACAGCTACTTGTGTAATAATCTTTACCACAACTCATTGATTTTCCTCCTTAACAAAAAAATCTGTTATCAGTTACAGACTATGTGAGGACGATGCTACTGGAATCAGTAAAACGCCCAATTTTGGTTATTTTCCTCAATTATACGAGCCTATTTCAGGACAACTTTTCTTCCACTCTACAGCAGGTCGTGAACCATGTTTTGAAAATGTTGAGCATATTTTTCTGGAGAGAAGACATTTCGTATGAACTGCTCTCCAGTTTTTCGTATGCGTTCACGGAAAAGAGTATCGTCGAGTATATGTGTAGCTTCTTCAACTGCTTTTCTAACATCTCCGAGCGGATACATTTTTCCCGTTCGATTATGAGTGACAAATGCTTGCACCCCATCCGAATTAGTGACAAGGACAGGACAACTGCAGCTCATCGCCTCTAAAACTGCATAGCCAAATCCCTCAACTTTTGATGTAGAGCAAAGAAAGCCTCCAGAGTCAGCAATTTGAGAATAATAGCGCGGCATTTCGTGGTGAGAGACGTTTGAGAAGAACGTACATGAGTCGCGGAGGCGATATATATCAAGTAATGCTTCAAATTGCCTTCTTTCTGCCTCCTGACTAAGTGAAGGGTCCTCAAACATCCATATTCGAATGTTTTGTTTACTGCGCTTTAGTAACCTTACGATCGCTAAAAACTCTGTCCAATTTTTATTTCCTTCGATTCGCCCTACCCATCCAATTATCGGTGTCTTGTGGAACATACGTGTATCTTTATAGGAAAATGTGGTCGTGTCGAGACAGTTATGAAAGGCAAAAATCGGTGTGTGTTCATATAACTCCGTAACAATTCTTTCAAGATGAGGCGTTTTCGGAATGAGAATGCCACTCGCGTGTTTTTCCAATATGGGTTTAGCAACTGTAAGCCAGTGCTTTGCTGTCTCGAAATTCCCAAGCCCTTGACACTCGTAAAGAAGTGGACCTGTGTACCCCAACTCACGAATAGTGCGTGTCCATAAAAAGTCCGAGCAAACGATAACGAGATCATAACGACCTTCTTCTAAAATGTGGCTTACTTGCTCACGATCCTTTGTTATAAATACCTTTTCATTTTGCAGGTTTTGACGCCCATTACCATCTTGAAAGTATAAATAATGAAATGTTATTCCGTGTGGCTTCAATGCTAGTGCCCGCTGCCGAGCCAACGTTTCTACTCCCCCGCTAGGCACGTAATAGACAAACAATATGTTCAATGCAATCTCCCTCTCCCTTTGAAACACTCTCTTGAAAATTATATGCACATGTCCTTGAATGTGATTGTATCGTCTCAACATTTCCTTGTGATTTACATATGGTGGGAGAGGACGAGTTTTATTAAAGGAATGTGAAGAGAAGGAGAGTAACGATGAAAAATCCTAAAGTTTCAATTATCATCCCTTTCTATAATTGTGACTATATAGATCAAGCGATTCACAGTGCGCTTGAGCAAACGTATCCGACGACGGAAGTCATTGTAGTCGATGACGGTTCAACAAAGAACGTAGAAAAACTGCAAAGCTTTCGTGGGCAAATACGTATTCTCCAGAAAGCAAACGGGGGAACGGGGTCGGCTTTGAATGAAGGATTTCGCAACGCTACAGGCGAGTATATCGCTTGGGTGAGTTCAGATGATATTCTTGCCCCTACGAAGGTAGCGAGACAAGTGCAATGGATGAAAGAACAACGTGCGGATATATCGTATACGAACTACACGCTTATGAACTCTGTAGGAAACGTAACGCATGCTGAAGCAGGCATCGGCTACGACACCATGGCAGGTTTACTACAACACTTTCAAGTAGGTTGCCCGATTAACGGAAGTACAGTGATGATGCGACGAGAAGTATACGAAACCATCGGGGAGTTTCGAGAGGATCATTTGTACACGCAAGACTTTGACTATTGGTTACGAGTAGTCCAACGCTATCATTTCGCTTACCTTCCAGAGGTGCTCACCTATTATCGTGTACATGAGCAAATGGGTTCACAGCAAAAGAAGGCGGAACAAGAGGGGGAAATACAGACGCTATTACAGGTATACGCGGACCCTTTACTGCAGCTCATCGAACGGGTTACGAGAAGACGTTCCTTCACGTTTCCGGTATTGACCCTTTGTCAAGGAGGGGCGCAGCGCATGCTCGTAGAAATTACGAACGGACTCGTAGAAAAAGGGCATCAAGTGTATTTGCTCATGCCATCAGGGGGTGTAGTAGAATTTGATGACGTAAAAGGGACTATATTGCGAACTTCTAAAACAGTGTTAAGGGCAGAGGATTTTCCGACTACCGATATCATTGTGTCAAATTTTTATTTAACTGTACCTGTAGCAACAGAAGCGAGTCGTGCTGGAAAGGGTAAGCATATCCGATTCAGTTTGTGCTATGAACCGATGTTTTTGCAAGGCCAGCACCAAAGTTTTCCAACGTATCACGCAACGCCATATGTCATCGTTCTATCAAAGTTCCAGCAGCAACTTGTGAGTATAAACCATGGAATTCATTCGCATATTGTACCAGTTGGCGTCAGTGATCGTTTTTTTGATCAAGGGGTTCGCTTTCATACGGGGGATAAACTCCACGTATCTACTATTTTACGATACCAACAGGACCAGTATGCTTGGCATAGGGAGCAAGAATATGTGCTAGAAACGTTTGATCACTTATCAAAAACGCATCCAAACGTCCAATTTTCGATTATTTGTCCCCCTCAAGAACTCGCAAATTCTAGAGAACTACAAGCGATTCGTCAACAGTACCATTTTACGTTCTATACACCAGTAGACGACAAGGAACTAGCGTATTATTACAGCCAATCAGACATCTTTGTCGCTACAAGCATTCATGAGTCAGCAGCATTGCCTGGACTAGAAGCGATGAAATGCGGAGCGACCCTAGTCGCATTGCACTCAGGAGGGAATTTAGAATATTGTCGAGATGAAGAAAATTGTTTGCTATCGTACCGATATGAGAATCGTCTATACACGGATATTGAAAGGTTGCTCCAAAACGCTGAACTTCGCAATAAGTTAGCACATCAAGGGAAAGAGGAAGCAACACAGTGGACTTGGAAGCGAAGTATAGACAAATTTGAAGAGGCTATTTGGCGCATGATCTAGTAGTAACGGGTGGTTTCCATAGGATGGAGGTCACCCTTATTTACTAGTAGGTAGGGAATTATGGGAGTGAGTAGTTATTTATGACTAATATTTACACGAATGAGACACTTGTCCAAACATAGGGAGCGGGATAAGCATATGAAAGTAGAGAACTGCACCAACTGGTGAATTAAACAAAAAGAGGAGTGGAAAAATTGATCAACACAAATTCGTTGCGCGACCAATTCATCGAGTTTTTAGAAACGGGAGCCGTCATCACCGAACTTTACGTCTTGGACACTCAAGTTACTGGAGAACCGGACTTAACAGGATTAACGGTTGTGGAAGTACAAGCAAACTTTGTTGTGTTCCAACAAGTTGCTTCCCCTGGAGTTGGTCTTATCTATGTAGTGCTAGATAAGATTGTCGCTTTCGCAGTATAACAAGATCCACACGTTTAACGGACCTCCTTACTTTTTAAGTAGGGAGGTCCGTTCTGACTATAAAGGAGGAGTGTGCAGTGAAGGATTTACACCTTCTGTTCTTCACAAAGGACTTTCAACACAGAATGGAAAAAAGCAGCGAATATTTACGTGAAGAGTTATCGAAACGAGTGCATTTAACAACATGGCAAGAAGACGGGCAGATAGAGGAGATTTTATCAACATTACAACGTCCTCCTGATGCCATTTTGCTCAATGACTTTAAACCAGATTATTCGCCACGTATCTATGGTCTGGAAAGTATCCATGTACCTAAGGCAGCGATCGTTCATGACCTCGACTATCGGGTGAGAGCGAGAACAAAATTTTATAAAGAAGCGAATATTGACGGGTTGTTTGCTCACTATGAGATGGCTTTTCGCCAAT
The DNA here is from genome assembly GCF_012955605.1 of Bacillus fonticola. Taxonomy (GTDB): domain Bacteria; phylum Bacillota; class Bacilli; order Bacillales; family JC228; genus Bacillus_CG; species Bacillus_CG fonticola. Next base: position 740,500 of record NZ_CP052135.1, read on the forward strand.
CATTTCCGACCTTGATCTCTAAATTTCAATCATTCCCCCACCACGTACCCATCGAACGTTTCTGTGATTGGAAACTCCCGCGGGCAACCCATTGGTTACTATCAGGAGCCAATTTCCCACATCTCTACCCAGACCGTTATGCGTTCTCACAAAAGCTACAGGGGAAGCCCGGGTTTGTACAATTGCCTCATCCTGGATACGGACACATCCAGCACCCCCGTGAAAGTATGCGAATTGGTGAGGAGTACATCCGGGCTTTAAATGAGACGAAAATGCATGTGACGTGCGACTCTAAAAAGCATTACCCGTTATTGAAGTATTTTGAGACGCTTGCGTGCAATACACTATTACTCGCTACACCATCCGATGAACTGACTTCGTTAGGGTTTATGGATGGCGAAACATTTGTGGCTGTCGATCAGGATAACGTCGTCACAAAGTGTGAGGAGTATTTATTAAATGAAGAAAACCGTCTACAGATCGCCCAAAGAGGATACGAGTATGTTCGCGAGTATCATTCCACTTCCAGGCGCGTGACGCAACTTATGGAGTGGTTTCTCTCTCAACTAAACTAGCACAAAAGAACGACTTCCTGCAGATGCATAGTTTTTAGGCAAAGGCACGTGTCAAAAAAGGCTTGGCCACATAGAGTATAGGGGTAAGTGGAAAAAATGGGAGGTAATTACATGAAGGTCATGACCATTTTAGGGACAAGACCTGAGATGATTCGGCTCAGTCTGATTATCCAGAAGCTTGATCAATTCGCATCAAAGCACATTCTCGTGCATACAGGACAAAATCATACAGCTAGTTTAACAGATATTTTCTTTGAGCAACTCGGCATTCGAAAGCCTGACGTGCACTTACAATTGCCACACCACAGTATTGGGGCGCAGCTTGGCACGATGTTTGCACAACTGGAAGCCGTACTTCAAAAAGAGCGCCCCGATCGAGTGCTCGTGTTAGGAGATACGAATAGTGCACTTAGCACCATTCTAGTGGAACGATTAGGCGTGCCTGTCTATCACATGGAGGCGGGAAATCGGTGCTATGACTTACGCGTTCCCGAAGAAAAGAATCGCAAAATAATTGACGTCGTGTCTACGTGGAATTTGCCGTATACGAAAAAGAGTCGAGAAAACCTGTTAGCAGAAGGCTTTCCGAAACGAAGAATTTTTCTCTGTGGCAACCCTATTTATGAGGTACTACACCATCACGAGAAATCGATTGATAAGAGCGACGTGCTGACGAGGCTCAATTTGAGCAGACAAGCGTATTTTGTCGCTACTTTGCATCGTGCTGAGAATGTAGACGATCAAAAGAGACTCCGAAGCATACTAGAGGGCTTTAAACAGCTTGGGAAAAAGTATGGCATGCCTGTCATATGTAGTTTGCATCCGAGAACGAGATCAAAATTGCAAGGCGATGAATGGAACGACGCGTGGAGTTCCCACATTCAATTTCATGAGCCGTTCGGGTTGTTTGACTTTGTTCACCTGCAAAAGCATGCCTTCTGTGTACTGACAGATAGCGGAACGGTACAGGAGGAAAGCTGCTTATTTCGAGTTCCAGCCGTTACGGTACGAGAGTCGTCGGAACGCCCGGAAACGGTGGAATGCGGGAGTAACGTCGTGTGTGGTACGGAGACGGACGCTATTGTTCAAGCAGTTCAAGTGATGGTGCAGCAACCAAGAACTTGGACGATCCCTGAAGGCTATGAAGATCCGCACGTATCGGATAAGGTCGTAAAATTTATTTTAGGAGGTAAGGAACGTGTTTGATAACCAGACCATTTTAATTACAGGGGCGACGGGGTCTTGGGGACATGAGCTTGTGAAACAGTTATTAGAGAAGAATCCAAAAGAGGTGCGAATTTTTTCGAGGAATGAGTCGAGCCAAGTGGACATGCAGCGTCAATTTTTTCATCCGAAGCTTCGGTTCATTATTGGTGATATAAAAGATAAGGATAGTTTATACCAGGCGACGGAACTGGTAGATTACGTATTTCATCTTGCTGCATTAAAGCATGTCCCTGTTTGTGAAGATAACCCGATGGAAGCCTTGAAAACAAACGTTTTGGGAACACAAAATGTTGTCGAGGCAGCGATTGCCCATTCAGTGAAAAAGGTTGTCTATATTTCAACAGACAAGGCAGCGAATCCGTCGAACTTTTACGGGTTAACAAAAGCGATGGGTGAGCGCCTCATTCAGCATGCCAATACGCTTCCGACGAAGACACGATTTGTCTGTGTACGTGGTGGAAATGTATTGGGTACTAACGGCAGTGTCATTCACGTGTTTAAACACCAGATGCAGACGAAAGGTGAAATTGGCATTACTCACAAGGACATGACCCGTTTCTTTTTGACATTGGAAGATGCGATCAAACTATTGTTTAAGGCGACTTATGAAAGCTACGGTGGAGAGACATTTGTGATGAAAATGCCGACGTGTCGCATTTTAGATTTAGCTTATGTGCTCATGGATGATGTTGGTTTACAAGATGTGAAGATTCGCGAGTTAGGGATTCGTCCGGGAGAAAAAATGCACGAATTATTATTTTCAGAGTATGAAAGTCAAAACACCGTTAGCTATGATGAAAACTATTACGTGATCTTGCCCTATATTGACATTCCGGGGCTTCGTGACGCTTATAAAGAATACAAGCCTGTGCAACTGAAAAACTATATTTCTAGTGAGGGGCTGATGACAAAAGAAGAACTTAGCGAGCTTCTCAAAAAAGGAGGATTCCTCTCATGAAGATACTCGTATTCGGAGGGGGCGGCATGCTCGGTCATATGGTCGTTTCGTATTTGCGAACGAAAGGATACGATGTTTCCTACACCGTTCGAGGTGACGACAATGGAAAAGGCGGAATTCCTTTTGAAGCCACGAATTTTGCAGCTATAAAGCCACTGATACAGGCAACGAACCCAGATGTAGTCATCAATGCAATCGGACTTTTAAATCATCATGCAAAACAGCATGTAGCGAAGAGCATTTTAGTCAATGCGTACTTTCCACACAAACTGTCAGAGGTGTTAATGGAGACTGGTGGACGCCTTATTCATATTAGTACAGATTGTGTATTTTCGGGGGAGAAGGGGGCGTATACAACAGACGACCCACACGATGCCGTTACAGTGTACGGAAAGACAAAATCGTTAGGAGAAATCACGAATTCGCCTCACCTTACAATCCGCACTTCGATTATTGGTCCTGACCAAAAAGAAAACGGTATCGGGTTGTTGAAATGGTTCCTTTCCCAAAATGGAGAGATTCGGGGGTACAAGAACGCCATGTGGAACGGCGTGACGACACTCCAACTCGCAAAGGCAATCGAAGTAGCTATTCGTGAAGAGACAAAGGGGTTGCTACAATTTACTGCCCCTTCTTCGATCTCAAAGTATGATTTGCTATGTCATATGAAGCGAGTATTTCAGCATGATGTGACGATTATTCCGGAGGAGCGTCCAATTATTGATCGCACGTTAAAAGTTGAGCGAACAGATTTCCCTTACGAAGCCCCTACGTACGACATCATGTTGGAAGAGCTCCGTGATTGGATGAACGGTCATGACGACTAGTCGGAAAGTGTTGATTACAGGGGCAACAGGGTTTACAGGACAGCACGCTTGTCGCTATTTTGCAGAAAAAGGATGGCAGGTGGCTGCTTGTAGTAGAGATCAGCACAAAATCATTCCTTTTTCGCAGCAAAATATTGAGATGGACTTAATCGATCCATCATCTGTAGAGCTCGCTGTAGAGAAGGCCCAACCGACACACGTTCTACACCTTGCAGCTCAAAATTCCGTTGATGTATCGTGGACGAATCCAGCAGAGACAATGAAGACGAATTTACTCGGAACGATGAACTTATTAGAGGCAATACGGAAAAGAAGCGACAGTATTCGTACGGTGATCGTAGGCTCAGCACTTGAAGTAGATTTGATGAAAGGAGAACCGGTCCATCCTTATGGCGTATCTAAGACGTTTCAAACGGCCTTAGCTCGTTGTTGGGGGTCCCTCTTCCAAATGCCCATCATTCTCGCAAGACCGAGCAATTTAATCGGCCCCGGTCCGTCAACGGGAGTGTGTAGTAAGTTTGCCCAGCAAATAGTAGACATGGAGCAATGGCTAGAGGAGCCTGTTCTTTCTGTAAAAGGGTTGCAGCAACAACGCGATTTTTTAGACGTACGAGATGCGGTGAGTGCCTACGAAATACTCCTTAAAAATGGAGAGATTGACCGTGTATACGATATAGGATCTGGGGTGCTACGTTCACTCCAGCACGTGATAGAGTATTTACAGCATGCGTCCACCGTACAATTTGAAGTGGAGGAAGAGGATATTCAAACACAGTCTTCACTTTCATACACGGACAGGTCTATTCGTGATGTGCTTGACTTAGACTGGAAACCGACCTACACGTTTGCAAGCTCGATTCACGATATCTTGCAGTATGAACGAACCAGTAGGGGAGAAGGAAATGGGTGAGCTAGTTTCTGTTATCATCCCTTTTTACAATTGTTCTTACGTTCACCAAGCAATTGAAAGCGCACTGGCACAGACGTATAGCCCGGTTGAGGTCATTGTCGTAAATGATGGCTCCATAAAAGAGGTGGAGCGCGTAACGCCTTATCTTCCGTACATCCACTATATAGAAAAAGAGAACGGGGGAACAGCCAGTGCACTAAACGCAGGAATTCGTGCGGCGAGCGGTTCATATTTTTGTTGGTTAAGCTCTGATGACGTTTTTTTGCCCGGTAAAGTTGACACGCAATTGACGGAGATGAAGAGGATTGGCGCCAACTTTTCCTTCACGGCCTTTGATACGATGGACGCCACTGGCCAAACAATTGATGCAAACGTCGAACTCGTTGAAAGAACCGTGCTTGATTTGTATCGTAGAATGTCAAAAGGGTGCCCTATTAACGGCTGTACTGTCCTGTGTGAAATGGATTTATTTTATCGAATGGGTGTGTTCGACGAATCTTTTCGGTTCACCCAAGACTATGAGCTATGGTTGCGATTTTTACCTAGTATACGCGTTCACTATGTTCGACAACCGCTGACTCGGTATCGTGTGCATACAGAAATGGGGACCAAACAATTCCCAACCGCGATTAGGAAGGAGATTCGACAAGTTAGGGAGAGGTATAGTGAACAAATGGGGGAACTCATCAGAGAAGAACGCCTCAAAAACAGTCAGTTATAAACGTAATTTTCAGTATGGTAACGAGATTCTTATCGGATCTCGTCTTTTTATGGACAAATTGAATAAACAAAGAAGAGGGACAATTCAGGTTACTTATTGTAAAATAGAAGGTAGTTTGGGAATATTTCCGGAAAGTACCCGAAAATAGCGATAGGTACGCCCATCAACTACGAGGAAAGGGAGGAAGACAATATGTTTCCAGAAGAACTCGGAGAAAAAGTCATTGCCTTACGAAGGGCATTTCACGAAGAACCAGAACTTAGTGGTGAAGAAGTAAAGACTTCCAGAAGAATTCAAGCGCAACTTACTGAGTGGGGAATCCCGTTTGAAACTGGTTTTGCAAAGACGGGTGTTCTCGGGATTGTCAAAGGGGCACATCCAGGTCCTACGGTTGCGCTCCGAGCAGATATTGATGCTTTGCCCATCACAGAAGAGGTGGATGTCCCATTTCGTTCAAAAGTACATGGAGTCATGCATGCGTGTGGTCATGATGGACATACAGCGATGCTTCTAGGCTGCGGAAAGTGGCTTTTTGATATGCGTGAGGAGTTAGCGGGCACCGTATTGCTTATTTTTCAACCAGCAGAGGAATTTTCACCAAACGGTGGTGCACGTCCAATGATGGAGGATGGATTGTTTCGTGATTATAAGCCGGATTGTATTCTCGGTCAACATGTGTGGCCCCAGTTACCAGTGGGGACAATTGGGGTACGGCCGGGTCCGATGATGGGAGCGTCTGATCGGTTCCACGTGTGGATTGAAGGAGAGCAAGGGCACGCGAGCATGCCGCATCAAACGACGGATGCAGTCATCATCCTAACAGCAGTCGTCTCGCAATTGCAAACGATTGTGAGTCGAAATGTCGATCCACTTGCTTCAGGAGTACTGACCGTAGGCAAGGTAACTGCTGGGGATCGATACAACGTCGTCGCAGGGAAAGCGTACTTCGAAGGAACGATTCGCACCTTTGACGAAGACGTAAAAAACCTTATGAAAAAGCGATTCTTTTCTATCGTGGAAAATACGGTAGCATCACATGGAGGGCGTTGCAAAATTGAGTACATCGATGGGTACGGACCGACAGTCAATGATGCCAAGTGGGCTCACGTTGTGCAGGACGAGGCTACAAAGGTTCTGGGAGAAGACGGTACGCCAGCAGTTGCTCCAAGTTTAGGAGGGGAAGATTTTTCCCGGTTTTTAGAAAAGTATCCAGGCGCATTTTACTGGCTCGGGACGGCGATTCCAGGGCGTGACACGCAAAGACCGCTGCATGATTCGAAGTTTGAACTGGATGAGCGCGCCTTGCCGATTGGGGCTCATTTGCTTGGGAAGTTAGCGTTGCGCACGTTAACAGAATTGAGAAGCAAGGAGGGGGATGAATCGTGACCGTAGAAATAAACGCTTTTTTTGAGAAGTATCAAGGGAAATGGACATCGTGGCGGAGACAGTTCCACCGCTCGCCTGAGGTGGGGTTTTGTGAGTATGAAACGTCGTATCGAATTGCCGTGTATCTAGAATCGTTAGGATTTGAAGTGTTTTTAGGTGAAGACGTGATGGATCGTACAGAGCGATTAGGGGTGCCTTCCACTGCTGCTTTGCTGGCTGCTGAAGAACGTGCGCATGAAGCAGGGGTTCCACAAAACGTGTTAGAGAAAATGGCTGGAGGGATGACAGGCGTTGTAGCAAGACTTAAAACAAATCGCCCCGGAAGTACATATGCGTATCGATTCGATATTGATGCCTTGCCGATTCAGGAAACGGACGACGTTTTGCATACACCGAACAAAGAACGGTTTCGCTCAGAACTATCAGGAGCAATGCATGCGTGTGGACACGATGGACACGCGACAATTGGGTTAGCAGTGGCCCTTTTTTTAGCTGAACATCAGGAGGGATTGGCTGGAGAGTATCGGCTTATTTTTCAACCTGCAGAGGAAGGCGCGCGCGGAGCAAAGGCCGTCGTGGCAAAAGGTTGGTGTGACAACGTAGATTACTTCATGTCCGGTCATATTGGCATTCATGACTTGCAAGTAGGTGACATCGTAGCGTGTACGACGAACTTTTTAGCCACAACCAAAATAGATGTTACGTACAGTGGAGTATCTGCCCACGCAGGCTTGGCACCGAATGAAGGTCGGAATGCGTTGTTGGCAGCAGCCCACGCAGTGTCAGCTCTTCACGGGTTGCCACCTCACCAAGAAGGTGCGACCCGGCTCAATGTGGGGACGTTGCAGGCAGGTAGTGGCAGAAACATCATTGCGGACGCTGCCTTTTTACAAATGGAAACGAGAGGTGTGTCACAAAAAACCAATACGTATATGAGAGAACGAGCCATTCAAACGATTAAAGGGATGGCGGATGCACACGGTGTCGATGTAGAACTGTCGATCGTAGGCGAAGGAAGAGAAGGCTCATGCGACAGCTGTTTTATCGAATGGGTGTCACAAGCTGTCCAATCGTCTCCGTTTCGACAAAATGTAATCGATTCAATGGAAATTGGGGCTAGTGAAGACGTGACGTATATGATCGAACGAGTGCAGGCACATGGAGGGAAAGCGACCTACTTACTGTTTGGTACACCGCTCGCAAAAGGACACCACCACCCTGCCTTTGATTGGGATGAAGGCGTCATTCCGGTAGCTGTCGATACGATTATTCGCACAACTTTGCACTTGAATCAATTTCATGAATCACTATCTTAAAGAAACAAATAGCAGCAGAATATTAGTTGCTTTAAATTTTTGATTTTTAACCGTTGAACTGGGATGTTGATTTCCGCTACAGGCGGACGCTTTCCGCGGGCGGACCGTGAGCCTCCTCGTCGCTCCGCTCCTGTGGGGTCTCACCTGGTCACGCTTTTCCCGCAGGAGTCGCCGCCTTCCGCTCCAATCAACGGTTTAGAAATTAAGATTGAGCATGAACACAGCCTATAGATGCATCTAGTTGAGCTTTGATCTTCTTTTCAAAGAGGGGAAGAGTGGCTTCTTTTTCAGCTTGTTCAACTAGCCACTGCTCACGTTCTGCTTTCAGTTTGCGTCCGCGTTTTTTAGGTTCAGTTTTGGGCTTTTCTTCTTTTGGCGGTGCCTGATCACGGGCTTCAAAATGGGTGGCATCAATAGCGATCGTATCATCTGTAATAAAGCCCTCATCTATCGCTGAAATCATCTCTTGATAACGTTGGGTAGGTTCCATCTCGTATAATTCTTGGATGCTAAACAAGCTCTCTTGTCATATAATGGACAAAGGGAGTCTTTTGGGTTTGAGTTGATGCTTACCATTATACAAGACTTGGGGAGGTACTCCATTTTTTGTGCCTGAAAACCCTTGTGCCGCATGGTCTCAGAATTATGAAATTCACTCACTTACAAAACAAATAAAAATAGGAAAGGACGAACGAGTTTCAGTTCGCCCTTTCACCCTATTCCTTTTCCACTTTTCGGCGAAGTCGACCTAACTCCTCCGCGATCGCCTGATACTCACTCGGCGAAAAATGATTTTGACGCTTTATTACATCGTATAAATCCTTCAATTCATAATACAGCTCTTCATGTAAATCAGCCGCCTTCAAGGCACCAAGATTTAACATATTTAGCTTTCGTTCCATTTCCTCCACCATAAATCTCATATTATCTTTCGATGCCTTTAACAGGTCCATACTCATCATTCCCTTCCACTTCTATCTTTTCAAAGGAAGAGAAAAGTGTCAACTGGATGTAGATTAGATTTAAAAGAAGCACTACCTGTTCAATTTTTAAGGCTATTTTCTAAAAGTTTGTTGCTTTATTAATGAAATTGTAAAGTCAATAGTGTTGCGTATCACTTCGAAACAATCATTTCAAAAATATTTCCTCTTAACGTCACAATAACCGTTTTCACACAACACATTTAATTGTGAAGCAACCACGAAATTGAAAACGGGAGGGACGACACCAATGAGTAAAAAAGGTTATATCTCCGCAAGTAAATTTCACTCCGAATTCATAAGAAGCGACGCAACCGACCGACTAATTGCTAATTGCTATAACGCAATTAAAGAAAAAATTAGAAGGGAACGACGGAACAATGATTGCACTATACGCACGGGTATCAACCGAAGAACAAGCTAAAAGCGGGTATTCACTTCAAGACCAAATTCGCCAATGCCGTGAAATGGCGGGCAAAAATGCTGAATGTATTGAATACGTGGATGACGGCTATTCGGGGGGATTCCTTGAACGTCCGGCACTTTCAAAATTGCGGAATGACCTTCGGGAAGGACTAATTGACAAAGTTATTGTCTATGATCCCGACCGTCTATCACGGAAACTTGCGAATCAATTGATTGTTACGGAAGAAATCGAAAAACGGGCAAAATTAATCTTTGTCAATTCCGAATACAAGAATACACCCGAAGGAATTTTGTTCTACCAAATGCGGGGGGCATTCTCGGAATTTGAAAAGGCGAAAATCAAAGAACGTATGACTAATGGAAGACGTGCAAAGGCTCGCAAGAACAAAGTAGTCAAAGACGTCAAGGTTTATGGATACAAGTTCAACAAGGAATCGCAAGAACTCGAAATCTATGAACCCGAAGCAAAGATTGTTCGATTGATTTTCGAACTATTTACCGACCCACGGGGGCGGGTACAGGGTATAAACGGAATCGCCCACTATTTGACCGACAAAGGTATTCCGACCAAAAAACGAAAAGGCGTTTGGCATAGGCAAGTAGTCCGCCAGATTCTTATGAATGAAACCTACACGGGTGTATTCTATCACAACAAATGGAATACAGAAGGAATGCTCGTCAACAAATACAAGGATTCAGACGACGAAAAGGTTTCAATGACCTTACGACCTAAAGAAGAATGGATTCCCGTCGAAGTTCCTGTGATTATCGAAAAGGAAACATTCAAGTTTGCCCAAAAGTTGTTGAAGGAATCAAGACGTCGTTGGGCTGGTACTTCAAAGAACAAATATCTTCTTTCGGGATTGGTTCGCTGTGGCGATTGTGGCAATACCATGACGGGGCGACGGGCGAAGAATTGGGGAACTTACGTCTTTGAATATTCCGACGCCAAGAACACCGCAGGGGCAAAGCATAAGGGTTGTGGCAATCGGGTCAAATGTGAAGACCTTGACGCTTATGTATGGAATCATTTTGTCAATGTCATAACAACCGAAGGGGAATCGGCATATTCCGAAGTCGCCGCAACAACCGAAACCCAAGATTCAATTCCATTCGAAGAATCGGAATTACAACGCATTGAAGCCGAACTCATTCGTATTAAATTGGGTCGGAAACGTCTTCTTGACTTCATGACAAACAATGCCGATATTGTGGACGAAGAAGATATTCGCAACCAATTGAAAGAGTTAAAAGAAAAAGAAGATCACTTGTTGAAGTTGAAGGAAGAAACCGCTGCATTGCTTGAAGAACGGAAAAACAACGAAGTCAATGACGAAATTCGGGCAAAGGCGGTTGAACGATATTTTGAAAACGAAAATCCCGAATCTATGTCGATTGAAGAAAGGCAAGAACTACTTCGAATGTTATATCGGGAAATTCGGGTATATTCAAACGGAAAAATTGACTTCATTTCATTGTAGGACGTTCCAATTAGAGGAGCGTCTTTTCTTTCGAACAAAAAACCGCCTTTCGACGGTTCAAAAAATCAAGTATAGCCCCTGTTAGTTGAAGATAATCCTACATATCTGAAATAGGTCTAATAGAGATATTCACATCATCAATGTCATTTTCGTTAGATACCATTCCGAATATCCTACAATTACCGCATTTTTTACATTCAAACATATATCTGATTTCCTCGTTATACTCATTTCCGTTTTCTTCGCTTTGAAATTCTATTTTTAGAGTGCTTTTATGCCATTGATTATCGGAACATACATCACATTTAAATTCCTTACCCCAAATTTTTACTTCGTATAGCATTGAAAAGACACCTCTCAATTTTTAACAATCGCTTATAAGTTCAGATAATTCAGATGGTTTCATTCATTCTTATTGAACTCAAGCACCCGTTAGTTTAAGTGTATTTATTCACAAACTTAAGACCTTATTAGACACCTGCCTGTTTCCTTTCTATACGTCCGTCCTTTATTTGTTGGTATAAATTTAAATGCGGTTACAGATAATATCCCTATAACAAATTAGGGGGTTATGAAATGGAAGGAGCAACCACAAGTAATAATGGAATGAGCACTTCTAATAAACTAAACCTTTCAGGTCTTGGTGTTGGAGCAATTGTACTAACCACTCTTTATACTGCTGTTTTAGCTTCGCAGTTAATGGCTACCAAACATAAAGTCGATTACCTTTATTACAAAGAAATAACACAAAATAAATAGCTTATTATAGGCGGTGTTTTTTTCACCGTCTTTTATTATACATAAAACAGCAATTTGAGCTAAACTGCCATGTTAGTTGAAGAAGAATGTCTAATCTGGTGAAAAAACTCTACTTAGACTCTATCCTACGGTTATTCAACTAACTTCGAATAACCTCGTTTCCCCTTGACGACCCTTTTGTCGTCCTTTCTTAATCCCCACATAACGTGATTAATCTCACCAAAGCGGATGCCGAATTTCTCATATATGTAATCAGAAATTTCTTCGTGTGATACTTCCACACCTTTGCCTTTCTGCCGCATGAACTCAATTATTGCGGGTTGGATTTCTTCCTTTCCAACCGTTTTTCTTCCATTTAGATATTCGTTCTTTGGCATAATGGACTCCCCTTTCATATTTTTGTAATATTATAACATATCCTATCTACGATTGGTCGCTCGTTTGAAGGACGTTCCGTGAAGTGTAGTGACCCGATATTTCAAAATTGTTGTGTATATTCTGAAAGCGTCTTCCTCCGCCAAAAAGACCCCCCGTCCCCCCGTGGGTGGGGTCGAATATATTCCGTCCATTTCTTTCTGTGCTTGTGTGTAAAGCGATTGAATCCATTCCGAATAGTTATTGTCTTTGGATTAAATGTCGTTGACCATTAGGCTTATGTATGGTCTTGCAAAGATATAGCAATCGTTGTATAAACATACGGAAGACAACACGTCATTACAATTACTATCTTATGGACAAACCTATTGCTATTCGTCATATAATACAGATTACACGACCAATCGCATTTTGACGTCTTCAACAAATCCCTATAAACAAAGGGTTTGTCGATTTCGATTCGTCGTATATCAAAAATGTATTTTTGTCATTCGTCGTATAATGCGAATATGTCCACTTGTATCATTACAAAAACGGCTGAATCCATTACGACTGAAAGTATTTTGCCGATTTCTTCCCGTGTAAATTTCGGACATTTCGGAACGCATAAAGCAATGTTTACGAAGGAATCAATCCCTTTCGTTCGGTTCACTTTGTATTGAACGAAATGTCACTTTTGGTATTCGTGTGACATGGCGAAAAGCCGTTCAATCCCTTGTGCACCAACACTTTAACACACTAAAGAAATGAAGCGAGATTTCTATAATCGGACATATAACGACAGGTTTGCGGCTATTTTACAAAATCAATCTACACCAACTTCATATGTATTAGGAACGACGTTCTTGTCGTACCAAGTTCAATTTAAAAATAACCTTTCGATTTCAACCAATTCATTCGTATTTGTTCCAATCGCTTTAATTCCGCCTTGACCGCTTTGACGTATGCTGCACGGGCTTCTGATTCTGTTTCAAACGTCCCAATATGCTTTCCACAAACTCCAACCTGGTATTTACCGCTTGACGTCTTCGTAAATCCTTTTGCATGGTTCAATTTATATTTCAAACAATTCTCACGGTCGGTAACCACTTCAAGGTTTTCGTCCCGATTATCAAGAGTTTGTTCGTTTTTATGATTGACTTGAATTGACATTCCCGTTTCTTCGAAAAATCCGTTGTATTTGGCAAGTTCCTGACGCATGATGAATCTATGCAATTGTTCCTTTCTTCGAATTCCTTTCCCAACGGCGATATTTGCGTAAATTCCATTGTTCCCTAAGAAAGCGGCGACTTTTCCTTTCTGCAATACTTCCGACAATCTATGCTTCGAAATTAGTGTTTCCCGCCCGTCCTTCAAGAATATTGTGACACTTCGGTCGTCGTTGAACTTGAAGTCATTGAATCGGCGACAACCGTGCAAACCGTTCTTTCTCTTAATATAATTCAACAATTTGACCTCGTTTTCATTTATTGGTTCAAATCTAATATTTCCATCAGCTTCAACAAACATATTGATGACCTCCTATCCCAAGTTCGTTTTGGTGTGTTCATTTTGACCAATCAAAAAGACGCCCCGAAGGACGTCCTTACTTCTTTAATTCGATTGTTGTTAATTCTCCACTTTTTTCACGTTCCTTCTGCTGGCGGATCTGCTCGTCGTACATTCCAATTGCAATTAAACAAATTGGTGGAAGATTGTGTCCTTCATTAAGCAATTTACGCCAATACTCAATTTGCTCGACGTTATGCTTTTCATTTTTCTTAGCTTCCTCGACTATCTTCTTTGACTTCGGACTTTCCGCATAACCTTTCGCAATTTCTTCTAATGCTTTACGTTGTGAATATGCCATATTAATTCAACCCCCTTTTATATCTTTCAAGACGTTCCTTTGCCCGTTCCAATCCCTTAGGTCGTGCGATACGGACTTCGGTTGTAGATACGCCAACTTCTTTCGCAATATCTTCAAGCGACTTGCGTTCGCGTTTCATGCGAAGAATCATATCAAGCGTTTTAACTTCATATTCCGTCTGTTTCACTAACATTTCGAGTGCCGTCATTCCGATACACCACCAAAATGTTTTTCAATTATGACCAATGACCAAACTGCAATCAAGAAATGAATCATTGCAAGAACATTCATAATTACTTCACCCAAGCGGGAACACGACCGCTGGAATACGTTTTTTCTTGTGTTTCAGTCTTTAATCCAAGACAAAATTCTTCGGGAGTATAATCCTTTGGTGAATAGACTTTTCGTTCATTAATAGTTCGACCATACTTATCGGTAGGAATCCCTAAGTCAAACATTGTTTTGTTGTATTCTTGATTTACATTCCCGATTTCGTTCTTAATTTGACCAAGTTCCGCTAATTGCTTCAATAATTCATTTCTTGCAGCAATCACGGATTCAACCTTATTGTCATATCGGGATTGGATTTCCTTCAACCTTTTTTCACGGTGTTCTTTTGCGAACGGAACAAACTTTTCAACCGCTAATTTTTTGCGTACTGCATAGGCACGTTGAAGAAGTTCGGTTGTTTCGGCAAGTTCAGATTTCTTATCGTTCAACAATACCTTTGCTTGTTCAACGTCGGATTCAGAAACAATCCCTAAAAGTAATTGTTCGGTTGAATCTTCGATTGCTTGCGTTAATTCAATTACTTGATTCGTCAATTCGTCTTGCTTGTTTTCCAATTCTTGAATTTTAGACTTGACCGCTTCCAATTGTTGCTTTGACATAAATCAACTCCCCCCTTTTTACCGCAACACAATGTTGCGTTTGAATTTTCAATTTGATTTTTTCATTCACTTTCAAACCTACGCATGATTTTCAAATTGCGAATTGCTTCGATTTCTTCTGGCTTAACGTTGAATCGGTAAATGATTCGTTGTTTAAGTCGTTCGGAAATTGGCAATTTGTCAGATTCAATTAGCGAAATCATTTGTTGAGATACGCCAACTTCACGGGCAAAATCGCCTTGATTCAGTCCTAGATTCGTCCGCAATGCTTTGACAACAAATCCTTCCATACTTTCAACCTCCTTTTAAATTAGTAAAAAACAAGTTCTTGACCAAAAAGTAATGTCCCGCCAATAAGACGGGCAATCGCACTACTGCACGCTGCTTCGATAGGTCAAATCGAACTTGGGTCGGCAACCAATATTCAGTTGTAAAAAAGCGGATTCCCCCGTTAAAGAACCCGCTTCTAATTATCAATTGTTCTAAAACGTCCCTTGTAAGTTACAATTGGACTAAATTCGTAAAAAACAAGATACAATGTATAAAAAAATGCGACGGTCACGGTAAAAAGCTCGCAACCAATCGCATTTTCTCGGAGGAATAACCGATTGTATGTCAATGCCGCATACGTAAACGGCAAGGATTAATTTTATGTATTTTCGTTTAATCGTCTTTGACGTCTATTTCGTATTAACGTTTACTTCGTAATTTGCGACAATATTATCGAATCTATATTGCGAATATCTTTGTCGTTATCTAATTAACTTTGTCACTTATGTTCCAAAGTTAAGCAAGCTTTGCTTGCACCGTTCTTGAGGAACTTGATTTTTAGTTCCGAAAGAATGGTTACTATCAAGCGAAGTATTGTATCGAAGTTTCGTTGAAACTTACGAAATACTAACGTTATCTAAGCGACTTCTACTTCGTAATTCAACCGCAAAATCCCTTGACAAGCGCCACAAACACGATTTAACACAAATTTAATATCTCTGTAACAATTTTGTAACATTTATTGGCATAACTTCGTAAAACTTGTCCTTGACTATGCACACATTTGACATTAGAATCGAAATCTCACTACACAGTAGCTATATGATGCGACATACTGCTATGTTGATTTCCGCTCCAGGCGGACGCTTTCCGCGGGGCGGGCGGTGAGCCTCCTCATCGCTGCGCTCTTGCGGGGTCTCACCTGTCCCGCTAATCCCGCAGGAGTCGCCGCCTTCCGCTCCAATAACGAACAGATAGTGATTTACAAAATTCCCTTATTAAGTGTTGAGTTCATTACAAACAAGGAAATGTTTGTTCACTTTTGAAATACACTCAGTATCTACTTTGTGGGATGTACTCTCAAAACCAGCGGAGGAAATACACGTAGACTCCTGCGGAAAAGCGGAGACGCTGAGACCCCGCAGAGAGCGTTCTGTGCGAACGAGGAGGCTCAGCGCGGAGCCCGCGGAAAGCGAAGTGTATTTCCGGAAGCGGTATTTAGCCCACTGTGAATTTTCGTTACGTCGTATCATGGGTCAACTGTTTAATAAAACGAAAAGATCCATTTTTAAAAATAAGGGTTTCATTTGCCGTACTTTGTGGAAGATAATGAAAATAGTATGTGAACGAAAGGAGAGGATCTCATTGGCAAAGAAATTTTGGATTTCTGTAGCGATTGGGGCAGCAGTGGGTGGAGCTGTCTCACTAGTTGATCGAAACACTCGTGCAGAGGTGCGTGCGTCATCAAAGGAAGTATGGCAAACGATTCAACAACCGAGTGAATGGGGAAGCGCCTGGAAGAGAAAGATGACTGAAGTGAAGTCTTTTGCAGATGGAGTCTCTTCAGACGTGCAGTTTCTCTCTGAAAAGGTACAAGATATCCGGGAGATTACGCCACAGGTTATGGGAATTGTAGAGGATACGAAAACGACCTTCCAACAAAAGAGACGTGGAAAAACCGTGTCCGAGCCAAAGATCGTTAACGAGACGGATACGTTTGAACTTTAAGTAAGGAGCGAAATGCACATGCCCTCTCAAAAAGTAGGCGCTCGTTCTATTTTCTTTAGAATGCTCGAGCGGATCCAGCGGGACGACGTATTTGGACTTGCGGCGCAGCTATCGTATTTTTTCTTGTTGTCCCTGTTTCCGTTGCTCATCTTTTTAGTCACTCTCCTTACATTTTTACCAATTTCAGCGAATGATTTATTGAACGTAATCCGTGACTTTGCACCTGGGGATTCGCTTGCTCTTATTGAAGAAAATTTAAGGGACATTTTAAGTAAAAATAATGGGGGGCTACTTTCCTTTGGCGTGCTGGCGACTCTCTGGTCAGGTTCAAATGGGATTAGCGCCATTGTGAAAAATCTAAATCGAGCCTATGGTGTAGAAGAAAACCGCCCCTTTTGGAAGGTGCGTGGGACGAGTGTCATCCTGACGATTGCGATGATTTTTGTTGTTGTGATCGCCTTGTTATTGCCTGTGTTTGGCAAGCAAATCGGGCTGTTTGCTGCGATGCAGTTTGGCATATCAGATGAATTTTTAATCATTTGGAATGCCGTGCGATGGGTTGTTAGCGCACTGATTATTTTCCTTGTGTTCGTGGGATTGTATTTTCTTGCACCCAATTTCCGTTTGCACATTCGAGATACGTTAGGTGGGGCGTTTCTCGCAACGGTTGGATTTGTGCTCGTTTCCTTTTTGTTTTCGTACTATGTCGGAAACTTCGGAAATTATTCAACAACGTACGGCAGTATAGGCGGGATCATCGTCTTAATGATCTGGTTTTACTTATCCGGCATTATTCTCTTGATTGGTGGAGAATGGAACGCGCTTAGACGCGAACTAAAGCACCGTAAATAGTAAAAGATACCGGTCACCTCGGTACATGCGATCCTCACCACAGGGAAATGTAAGGATACCTGAGAGAGAGGAGGCGACACCACGTGACCAAGCATACAAAAAAAGACGGTAGCAACACAAAGCAAAACAAAAAGAGCCATCCAAAACACAAGACGTCAAGCTCCGCAAACGGTCAAAATGGGTACCACTAAACGAAAAGCGGAAGCAGCTCGACCAGGGACACCCGCTCATCTCGGTGCCTTCGTAGAAATCGTTCTTTGATTTCTACGGAGGTGACGAAATGCCGCATGGTGGTGCCCTAGCCGCTGGAGCTGAACAAAAAAACCAGGCTATCGAATATCGATAGCCTGGTTTTTGCGGTGTGGAGTCGGAAATTAACGGCGGGTTACCGACATATGTCGTAATAACGCTCTTATCTCTTGGATAACGCTCTTATCCCAGGAATAACGCTCTTATCTCAGGAATAACGCTCTTATCTCAGGAATAACGCTCTTATCCCAGGAATAACGCTCTTATCTCAGGAATAACGCTCTTATCTCAGGAATAACGCTCTTATCCGAGGAATAACGCTCTTATCCGAGGAATAACGCTCTTATCCCAGGAATAACGCTCTTATCCCAGGAATAACGCTCTTATCTCAGGAATAACGCTCTTATCTCGTGAATAACGCTCTTATCCGAGGAATAACGCGCTTTTCCCTATCCTTTCGCTTGCGATCCGGCACTCGCTGATGAGGTGCGAACTTGAGTTTGCCCGAATTGTAGGCAAAGAAATATAAGTCCAAGCATTCCGCCAAGAAGCAAAGTAAATGGGAGCTCTGGGAACAACTCGATCAAAATTCCACCGATAAAGGGCCCCGTCATACTACCAAAGCTGAAAAAGGCGCCACATAAAATATTCCCAGCTGGCAGCAATGAAGGCGGGACAAGGTCTGTCATATAACTGATGCCAAGAGAAAATGACGAACCGATAAACATACCAGCTACAAAGAAACACGCGCCGAACAACCACGGAATTTCTTCAACAAACGAGGACAAAATGAAAAATAATGTACCTCCAGACAGCGCAATGCGTAAAATAGGCAGCCTACCCAATCGATCACTAAGGACACCGAGCGGGATTTGTGTGATGATCCCACCGATCACAAAAGCGGGAAGTAAAACGTAAGACACGTATTCGACCGAAAACCCTTGTCGTAAGGCATATACAGGGAAATTTCCATTTATAGACGCTTCAAGAAATCCATAACCAAACGGTGGCAAAAAGGCAATCCATGCAATTCTTGTTACACTACCAAATCTGTGAAACGTTCCACGAATTCCGAGAGTGGCTACTTCCTCTTGCTCAACTTGAGGACGCTCGTTTGCTAAAAACCAAATGCCCAGCCACGCAAACAGACTAAGAGCAGCTGATATCCAAAATGGTGCGTTCGCATTCCACTCTACAAGGGGCACCATAAACGGTCCTAGTGCAAATCCGAGTCCAAAAAACAATCCGTATAAAGAGATGTTCCGTCCCCTTTTTTCTACCGGTGAGAAGCTGGTAATCCACGTTTGTGTACCGAAATGTAGCATGTTGTCACCGATTCCGATTAACAATCGAAGAGCGAACCAGAACCAAAACGACTCCCACACAGGAAACAAAGCGAGTGAACTAATGACAACCGCTCCTCCTGTAACGATCAGCGGTTTATAACCAAAGGCTCTTAGTGGTTTTTCCATAAAAGGAGACGCTAGTAAAATTCCTATATACAAAGCTGTCGCGTGCAACCCGTTCACAGACGATGAAACCCCTTGTTGTTCAAAGATGACTGCTAGTAACGGGAGCAGCATCCCTTGGGAAAAACCAGAAATAGCTACGATGACGACCAGAATCCACAGGCGAGCTGTATGTGAAGTGATTTGCATGTAAAATCCCTACTTTCTAAACACCTTCTAAGAGTAAAGCCGAACACATAAGTTGGCAAGGGTTTCCGAAGAGATTACAATGAGAACAAACGAAAACAGAAGCATAGACAAGGGGTGGGTATCGTGAAATTTACACTAACAGATCAAGGTGGCTTCCAGACGGATCTTTCTTTCGGGAATTTACGTGTCTCAGGTAATGAGGAGTTGGGTTTTCGGCCTTACCAACTGATGGTTTCTTCTATTGCCGTTTGTAGCGGAGGCGTATTGAAAAAGGTGTTAGAAAAGCAGCGTTTAGTTGTGAAGGATTTGACGGTAGATGCCGACGTAACGCGAAGTGAAGATGCAGTGAACCGTATTGAAAAAATTCATCTACACTACACATTAACAGGTGATCTCCCGGAAGTAAAAGTACAGAAGGCTGTTGAATTAGCCAGAAAAAATTGCTCGATGACTCAATCGGTAATAGGGAGTATTGACATTATAGAAACGTTTACCATCAAACATCCAGTGTAATGTAAGGTGAGGCGCTACTTTTTACGCAGTAAAAGTATCAGCAATTCTATCGTGTGTCTCAAGGACTGTCTTTGCCTCGGGGCCAGCCATCCCATAGTAAAAAGCGTGACGCGATTCCCAAATCGGAATTGCGTCACGCTTATTTTCATCAACATACTCACTAGTAACAGACAGTTATTGATGAATGAATCGATGGCTTCACCAACCTTAAAAACGTCTTCTATGGATGCACCTTACCCAGGACACGTTCACAAATCCAAGACTCTGTAGAGAATGGAAAAGACGTTTTCTCCGATAAACACCCCTCCTTGATGTTGCTTCTTGGTGCGCCACCCTCCTTCTTGAAAAGTTAAACTTATTATAACGTAACGATTGAACTTTGTAAATATTCTGTTTCTTACAATCCCGCATTTTTTACGACAAATAGTTTGCAAAGTAACATTCGCATAACGATTGACGATTCCGAGAATACTACGGTCAAACTCTAGGAATGTTTCATAAGAACGAAAGGAGTCCTTATACATGAAAACGATGATTCGAGCGGTTGTCTCGCTGTTTGTCCTCTTTTCTATACTCGTCCCAGTAACACCAGTTGCTTTGGCGGAAAAAGGCAAGGAAAAAGAGGAACAACCAGATAAGCAAGAGCAAGTGGAGAAGGAACCGATTGCCGTGCCAAACTCTGTTGTGAATTTGGCTAAAGAGAATACGTACCCAAACCCGACGCAAGACTTGCCATATTTACAACCGAGCGAGTTGACAAAGGAACTGATCAACTCTTCTAATGAACAGATTACGAATCCACGCTTTATTCGCATGCTCAATGAATCAAATGTAAACAAAACACCATTTGCCATCGGATTGCGAGCGACGATTTATTTGGGGGATTGGGCTTTGTCTTACGAGTCCAAAGAAACATCTCCTAACTGGGAATTCCAACAAATTAATACGAATCAAGTGGATAACCGTGGTGGAAAAACGGCCAAACAGACGATATACACACAAGAGGTCCAGAAACGTATAACAGGTAGTTTTACGTCAAAAGTGAAATATGGCCAAGATGTACGACAAATGATGTTATTGTCGGCGACCGAGGATACACAATTACCACTATCTTTTGACACAATCATAGGAGCGGGAACAAAAGGACGACAAACCTATTCGATTCCGCCTAAACGACTTGGGTATCTCTATGCATACGCGCCAGTTGTGAATGAAAAGGGGACCGTCACCTACGGAGAAGTGTACGTCGTATTAAAAGGTCACCGCCGCTCGATCGTGGTCAAGAACGTTACCCGTCAAGGAGTTAGTGCATACATCCCTGTCCAAGATCACGTGACCTTTGGCTTTGTCACATCTGAACGACCAAGGTAAACGCCCTCACGCTCCACGATCACGGTTGAAACGAGCTCAAACGTACGCTAGGATGGGGAAGGAACTCGAAAAGAGCGAGCTACACGCAAGTGAGTGGAGAAGGAGAGACAGTATGGGAAATGCTATTACAAACAAAGACGATCAGTTGAGCTACTTAAAACAACGACTGGAGCTATTTTTAGATGTTCTGGAAGGGCTTGATCCTGAGGAAGCGAGCCTAGAGGATATAGACCGACTTATTGCGATGATTGAAGACCTTGAAAGAAAAATGACCCAATTTAATAAGTAATTGATGTGCTGCATTCTCGAATCTAATGAGAATGCAGTTTCTTTGTATTCCTTGCCACACGCAGAAACCGTTTTCGTTTTCCTTTTCACGTCCAGTGAGTCGGCGTATAATGGAAGGAGATTTGGACATAGAGAGAGGGGAAGAACACACATGCATTACGACACACTTAGAGACAGTATGGTACAACTCATTGTAGAGACGTCCACAAACTTACCGAAGGACGTGCGTCGCGCCGTACAGCGAGCTAAAGAGAGAGAGAATGCAGGCACACGTGCAGCTATGAGCTTGGCTACAATTACAGAGAACATTCAAATGGCGGATGAGAACGTTTCGCCCATTTGTCAAGATACGGGACTGCCGACTTTCAAGATCAAAACACCGATTGGGGCAAACCAATTGGAAATTACACGAGCAATTGAGGAAGCGATTCAAATTGCTACGAAAGAAGGGAAATTACGTCCAAATGCGGTTGACTCACTAACTGGGGAAAACTCTGGCGACAATTTAGGTGCTGGCGTTCCAGTGATTAAATTTGAGCAATGGGAACGTGACGATATCGACGTGCGTCTCATTTTAAAAGGCGGCGGATGTGAAAATAAAAATATCCAGTATAGCTTACCTTGTGAGCTAGACGGACTCGGACGAGCTGGGCGTGATATCGACGGTATTCGCAAATGCATCATGCACTCTGTTTATCAAGCGCAAGGACAAGGGTGTAGCGCAGGCTTCATTGGAGTTGGAATTGGTGGTGACCGCACGAGTGGCTACGAATTGGCGAAAGCGCAACTATTCCGTAGCGTTGAAGACACAAACCCGAATGAAACGCTTCGTCAGTTAGAGGAGTACGTGGAAGAAAATGCGAACGAGCTCGGGATCGGTACTATGGGCTTCGGTGGAGAAACGACGCTTCTCGGTTGTAAAGTAGGGGTTGCCCACCGTATTCCTGCGAGCTTCTTCGTTTCTGTAGCTTACAATTGCTGGGCGTTCCGTCGCTTAGGCGTGTCTTTGAACGCAGAGACGGGTGCGATTACAAACTGGCATTATCAAGAAGGAGAAAAAATTGATTTTGCCGATAAAGCAAAAGAAGAGGTTGCCGCTACTTCGACTGAGCAAGAAGTCATCGAACTTACTGCGCCAGTGACAGAAGAACAAATTCGTTCACTAAAAGTAGGAGATGTTGTTCGCATTTCAGGACGTCTGTACACTGGGCGTGACGCCATTCATAAACATTTAAGCGAGCATGACTGTCCTGTCGATTTAAACGGACAAATTATTTACCATTGCGGACCCGTTATGCTAAAAGACGAAAACGGTAACTGGGAAGTGAAAGCAGCAGGTCCAACAACGAGTATCCGTGAAGAACCGTACCAAGGAGATATTATGAAGAAGTTCGGTATCAGGGCAGTTATGGGCAAAGGGGGTATGGGACCGAAGACTTTGCAAGCTTTGCAGGAACATGGTGGTGTTTATTTGAATGCGATCGGTGGCGCTGCTCAATACTACGCTGAGTGTATTAAAGGTGTGGACGGTGTGAACTTTACGGAGTTCGGTATTCCTGAAGCGATGTGGCACTTGAATGTAGAAGGCTTTACAGCTGTCGTGACGATGGATGCACACGGTAACAGTTTGCATAAAGAAGTGGACTCTTCTTCATTGGAGAAACTGTCTAAATTTAAAGAACGTGTGTTCTCGTAACGTGTAAACTTGGCCAGTATGTGCTAACAAGATAGATATTTTGATCTAAAGTGCATCCAAACGACCCCTACTCGATTTATATAAGGAGTCAAACCTAGTTTGACTCCTTAACAACTCAAATGATGTCGCCCAACTTTCTACGTAGTTGTTCTCTCTTGAAAGCAGGGTACAAGTAAAGAACCCATGCAGCAATGTGTGCAAACACGACATTTCCTAAGAAAAGTATCCATAAGGCTGCAAGGACTAACGTTGATTCAGGTATGACAAGGTAAATGGCGATGAAAGTCCACAGTGCAATTAAAAAAGGTGCCTGCAAGTAAACAAGTTTTCGATGTTCTGTCCATATAAATAGTGGGGTAGCCGTGGCGATAAACAAGTACATAACAAACACATCCATGAACAGTCTCTCCTTTATTGTGATTTATCAATAAGCAATTGTGACAAGGCATTGTACAATGTGTGAACTCTTTGTGACATATAGTATATCATACTCTTTTTAATTTGTAAGCGTTACCATGATTGAAAACAAAAAATATTTAGGCAATTATCTACAAAAAAAGCAGCACCCCATGAAATGAGGTGCTGCTCCTTATATAAAATGGATCGATTACACAAATTGCTTATTGATAACTCGCTTCAAGTTCATCAACTAAAGTACCGACGTATGCTACGGCTTTTTTGATTGGATCAGCTGTCGACATATCAACACCCGCATATTTCAAAAGTTCTAGCGGTGTTTTCGTTCCACCAGCTTTTAGTACTTCTAACCAGCGATCAATCGCGGGCTGGCCTTCTTCTTTGAATAGTTGGGAAACAGCAGTCGACGCTGTAAGACCCGCTGAATACGTGTATGGGTACAGTCCCATGTAATAGTGAGGCTGACGCATCCAAGTGAGTTTTGCGCCTTCATCAATTTCAACCGTGTCGCCCCAGAAGTTAGAGAGAGCTTCACCTTTTTGTTCTGACAATGTTTTTGCAGTTAACGGGGCACCTGCTTCGGCAAGCGCATACACTCTTCTTTGATATTCACCTTCAAGTAAGTGGGTCACAAAGTTATGATAGTACGTTCCGAGCAACTGCAAGATCACCCATCTTCTCATCCGGGTATCCGTCGTATTGGACAAAATATGATCGGCAAGAAGCATTTCATTCATAGTGGATGGTGCTTCTACAAAATAAGTAGACGGACGTGTATTGAAGCTTCTTTGGTTTTCGTTCGCTAAATAGAAGTGTCCGGCGTGTCCGAGTTCATGTGCGAGAATAAAGCCACCGCGCATCGTATCCGTCCAAGTCACTAAAATATATGGATGAGCACCGTACGGACTAGAGCAGAATGCCCCCGTCGATTTTCCAACGTTATCAGCTAGATCGACCCAGCGCTCTTTTAATGCTTTTTCCATGATGGCGCTATATTCTGGACCCATTACTTTTAAAGCTTCCAGAATAGTTCCACAAGCTTCCTCATATGTCGTCTTTGGATTAAAGTCAGGATCTAAAGGCGCTTTTAAATCGCAAAAACGCAACGTATCCAATCCGAGAACGCGCTTTTTCAATTGAGCAAACCGCCGCATATGTGGAGCGAGTTCAGTCTGAATCACATCCAATTGATTATTGTACATTTCTTCTGTGACCTTTTGCGATTGCAGCAACATTTGGGTGACAGAATCGTACTGACGAACCTTTGCCATGGCCACTTGCTTTTTTACTTCGGTCGTATATGTAGCGGAGTACGTGTTTTGATATTGCTTTAACGTCTTTACAAAAGAATCGTAAGCGTTTCTTCTCGTCTCCGTATCAGATGAAAGCTCATATTGATCTTCAAATAAGGCAAAAGAGTTCGGTAGCTCGTCCCCGTCAGGCGTTGTAAATGAATCAAATTGCATGTCAGACGATTTGCTCCGTTGGTAGATCATATAAGGAGATTGGTGAATTTCACTTAACGATGCGAGTACCTCTTCAGTATCCGGTGAAAGCGTATGTGGCTTTCTGTCAGCTAGGTCCGTTAAATTTTTTCGGAATGGCTCGAGTCCTTCGTTTTCTTCTAAGTATTTTTCGATCGTTCCTTCTGGTAACGCAAGAACCTCTGATTCAATGAAAGAAAGCGCGGCTCCCAATCTTGCCCAAGCAGAAGCAAGTTTCCCGGAATTCGCCTGGTTCTCAGGGTTTGTTCCATCTTCTGAAGATTTGAGACTTGCATACGTTGCCACTAAAATCCCTTTTTCGCTAATTGTAGCTTGTGCCTCAAGGCAGTCTAATAAAACCTGAGAGCCTTCCCCAAGTTTCCCTTTGTATTGAGTAACAGTAGGGATTAATTTTTCAACCTCACCGAGTGCAGCCTCCCATTGTTCAACTGATTCAAATAGGTCCTCGATTTTCCATGTTTGTTCAACAGGGACTTCAGAGCGTGTAAGTCGTTTCGTTTCTGTTTTTTGCATAAAAGTAGAATCTCCTCTCTGGGGTGAAATGAATTTACTTCGTCACCCTAATAAAACCATTATAAAGGACGAGCGCGCATTTGTGTAAAATAAGTCCGAATATTATACAAGATTTCCACCGTTTTTAAGCAAACAGAATAAAACTTAGTCCAATAGCGCAAGCATAGTAAACAAAAATGGAGACGATAGCATCATCGTCTATCGTCCCCAAAATGAGTTTTGAGACGGTGGATCGTAAAATTTCACTTTCGACGTGCCATCCCTTTTTTTAGATTGTTGTTTTTGAACGGTTTCTTCAAGTTGTTGAACGGCTCTGTCGTACTCCTGTTTCGATATTTCGCCTTTACCATAAGAAAGGCTTAAAATGGCAATGGCAATGGGAAGTGTGTCTACATCGACATGAACATTAACGTCGACATCGGAGTTTCCGCTGTTGTCGACTTGCGAATTGGCTCTTGTTGAACTTGAAGGGTCATCTTTAGGACTACGTGCGTTTCTTTTCGTTTCAAAATTCATCATGTAACCTCGTTTCTTTAAATGTGTAGGAGGGACGAGAAAGCTTGTCCCGTCCCCAAAATGATGGAGCTACTCTTCATCAAAATCGAAATCAAAATCTTCTTCATCTTGATTAGCATCTTCTTCGACACGTGTACGGGTTCTTGCAGTTGAATCAGACTCCACGTCGATTTCGATGTCAACAAAAGAGTTTCCACTTCTGTAAATCGTTGCATCGGCGTAGTTTCTGTTTGTCAAGTCGTTTTCTGAATCTACATCTGTATCGTTTTTAGCATTCG
Organism: Bacillus fonticola; assembly: GCF_012955605.1. GTDB lineage: Bacteria > Bacillota > Bacilli > Bacillales > JC228 > Bacillus_CG > Bacillus_CG fonticola. The sequence continues at coordinate 767,034 of NZ_CP052135.1, forward strand.
CTTTTGCCTGTGCCTTAGCTTTAGCCTTTGCTTTTGCTCTCTCCTGTGCACGGTTCTGGTTGTCAAGCTCATTCTCGTCTCTTTCTGGAAACCAAACAGCCATTTAATAAAACCTCCTTTCGTTCTTATATGATTAGTCTATGTGGCAATTAGTAAAATGGTTGGACAAGTTCACCGGGGAAAGTGCTGATTTTTCAAATGGAGAGTACTCGATTACGGTTTTCGGATAAATGATATTCCTACAGGTTACGCTAACACTGGAGGGATTTCTATGTGGAATAAAAGCCTCGTACTTGTCGTTGTTTTTATGTTAAGCGTGTTACCATACCTAGCTTCCGCAGATGTGAACACGCCACATGGTTGGGGATTCAAACGGGCGCATGATGGCAAGAGTGCTGATGCAGGTGCTGAGTACGAATCCATTCTCGAAAATCACGACGCTGTGTACAAAGGGACTGGTGACAAAAAAACACTCTATTTGACGTTTGATAATGGATATGAAAACGGGTTTACAGAACAAATATTAGATGTACTCAAACAAGAGCAAGTACCGTCCGCCTTCTTTATTACAGGACACTACATTCGAACAGCGGGTGATTTGGTAAAAAGAATGGTGGATGAAGGGCATGTTGTTGGAAATCATTCGTGGAGCCACCCTGACTTTACGCAAACGTCAAAAGAGGAACTTCTAAAAGAGCTAGAAAAGGTGAGACAAGAAACAGAAGCATTAACCGGTCAAAAAAATATGCAATATGTCAGACCACCCCGAGGCGTGTTTAGTGAACGAACACTCGCTTTAATAAAGGAGGCAGGATACACTCACGTATTCTGGAGTGTATCTGTTGTAGACTGGAATACAGATGCACAAAAAGGTTGGCAGCATTCATACGATCACATTATGGAACAACTTCATCCAGGTGCGGTGCTGTTGTTACATACGGTGAGTGAAGATAATGCAAAAGCACTTCAAAAGGTGATCCAGGATGCCAAATCAGAAGGATACACGTTCCAAAGCTTAGATCAGTTGATGGTGGAAGTAACAGGAGACGCACCATTTTAAACGTAAAGCAGAGAAAATCAATGTCTCTGCTTTTTTTGTATTCGGCACGAACTTAAATCTCTGCTATACTAACGGTACGTATGTTCGCAGAGGAGAGGGGAATTTGTGTTTGAAACTCATGTGACGCCACAGCCTCCATATGATTGGAAGCAAGTTTTGTACCGTTTGCAGTTGGATCCTTTGTATGAAATAGATATAGAAGCCCAATCACTTAAATTGCCTGTGTTGTTTGAAGGGGGCTATGAGATTGTGACGATACGTGGGCTCGGAGCGATTGAGGCGCCGCAGTTACATCTATCTTCTTCCAGTGAGTTAACAGACGCTCTCATGGAAGAATGTGCAAGAGTGCTCGGATTTCGGAAGCCGTTGCAGTCCATTTTTGATTATTTTCAAGAAACAGAGCTGGCTGGTTTATTTCAAGCGCATCGTGGAACGCCGATCGTATTGGACATGGGCGTTTTCCCGAGTCTTGCCAAGTGTATCATTCACCAGCAACTCAATCTGAAGTTTGCCTTTACGCTCACAACGAGGTTCGTTCAAACGTTTGGCACGCAAAAAGAAGGTGTATGGTGCTACCCAACGCCTGCACAGCTAGCTGAAGTAACTGTAGAGGATTTGCGTGCTCTGCAATTTAGTACTCGCAAAGCTGAATACGTCTTATCGATTGCAAAGGCGTTTGCTGAAGAACGATTTACAGAGCAAATGTTTTTAGATAGCTCAGATGAACATGTGTATGACTTACTGATTAAAGAGCGGGGCATAGGTCCATGGACGATCCAAAATGTGCTCATGTTTGCACTGGGACGAGAGAACTTATTTCCATTTGCAGATATCGGCTTGCAAAATGCACTCAAACAATGGTATGGATTAGAGACCAAACCAGCGTTGGCTTGGATGGAAGAAAAAGTAGTGCAGTGGGAACCGTATCGGAGCTATGCTGCCTTGTATTTATGGAGAAGTATTGAGTAGAAAGAGGTAAAATAATGAAACAGATGGAAAAGTTCGCCATGGTGAAAGTGGGACAACGCTTTCCCTTGACAATTAAACGACTCGGGATTAACGGAGAAGGGGTCGGATTTTTTAAGAAGACCGTTGTATTTGTACCGGGGGCTCTTCCTGGAGAAGAGATTGTCGCAGAGGTGGAAAAAGTTCACCCGAAACGAATTGAAGCGCGCATTCAAAAGTTTCGTCAAAAGAGCAAAGATAGGGTAGACGCACCCTGTGTCTACTATGACGAATGTGGTGGCTGTCAACTACAGCATTTGGCATACGATGCTCAATTGCGAGAGAAGCGGGCATTGCTCCTGCAAACACTAGCCCGTTATACAGAGCACGACGAAACGTTTTGGGATAAGCTCACTCGTCCGATGAAAGGAATGGATGATCCGTGGTCGTACCGAAACAAAAGCCAGTTCCAAGTGAAGCAGGTTGGCAGAAACGTATTGGCAGGATTATACGCCGAGCAGTCGCATCATCTAATAGATGTCGAGCGTTGTATTGTCCAGGATCCGCGGTTGGATGAAATTACGCGTGGAGTCGTAGAGATTGTACGTGATTTGCAAATCTCAATTTACGACGAGAAAAAGGGTGGAGAAAAAGGCTTACGGACAATCGTTGTGCGCGTCGGAATGAAAAGCGGAGACGCACAGCTGACCCTTGTGACAAAGAGTGGCGATTTGCCAAAACAAGATTTGCTCTTGAAACGAGTGAGTGCCCGTTTCCCCCAAGTGAAAAGCATCGTACACAACATCCAGGCTAGTAAGGGTTCGGAAGTATTTGGTGAACAGACCCAATTGTTATACGGAACTCGTACGATTCGTGAAGAAATTAAAGAAATTCAGTACGAGCTCTCTGCACGTGCCTTCTTTCAATTAAACCCGTCGCAAACGAAGGTACTCTACGAAGAAGTCGAGCGAATGGCTCAGCTGACAGGCAAAGAAAAGGTGGTAGACGCCTACAGCGGTGTAGGCACGATCGGACTATGGCTTGCTCCACACGCTGGCGAAATTCGTGGTATGGAAGTCATACCAGATGCCGTCAAAGACGCGAACAAACGTGTGAGAGCAGAAGGATATTCTCACGTTTCTTACGAAGTTGGTACAGCAGAAAAGGTTTTTCCGAAGTGGGCCAAAAAAGGCTTCAAGCCAGATGTAGTTGTCGTCGATCCCCCGCGAATCGGACTCGATGAAGAGATGATCAACACGTTATTGAAATCAGCACCAAAACGCATCGTATACGTCTCGTGCAACCCGGCAACACTCGCGAAGAATGTAAGTGATTTGTCCCAAAAATACAAAGTAAAAGAGATACAGCCTGTGGATATGTTTCCTCAGACTGCTCATGTGGAGTGCTGTGTGTTGTTAGTTAGAAAGTAAACGGTGTCAGTCCCCCATCACGTTAAAGTGGTGGGGGACTGACACATTGCATGAAGAGTCGCTGGGCACCCCTACCGCAGAGACCAAGAAGCCGAGGTGAAGCGTCGACGGTTACGAACCGTCATGAATGGAAAAAGGGTGGAGATTTTTCAGCGCAGCGTTTTGAAAAATACTACCCGTCCTTGCGCGTAAGAATAGCCCGTTCTAGAAGCAAGTTAATTGGTTTTAGTCACTTACTTTACTGTAAACAGTCACTTTCCTTCCTCTGAAAAACCTTCGATATTTTCATATTCCCCCAGTATAGAAACTGTACTTCTCCGGAGTAATGTGCTACCTTTTTTGCATATTATGAGGGGGAGTTTTTTATTTTGATTATTCCTTATGATTTCGAGATAGAGCTGAGTGAGTATGCTGTATTAGGAAAAGAGAATGATTTTCCAATGTTTGATCAATGTCCAAACTGTCAGTGTCCTTCACCAGGAAACATACATAGACATGGCTATTATTGGCGTTTTGGCGTGACGGAGGAGGAGACCGTTAGGGTTCCCATCTGCCGAATGAAATGCTTACAGTGTAAAGTGAGCTTATCCATCCTTCCGGACTTTTTCATTCCCTACTTTCAACATACAATTCATACGATCTTACAGAGGGTTTATCAGCTATTACATGATAAGAAAGGAAAGAGTAGTCGACAATTACTAAGATTTCACCTAACGAGGTTCTGTAAGAGTCTAAAGTGGGTTCATACATTTCTAGTAACTTTAGGTGTGGTAAGCGGGTTTTCAGCAGATATAAAAAAAGAGGCCATAAAATATTTGAACCTGCTCCGAGATTTTGGCGAATCCACCTTCTTACGAAGGTCTTGGGGGCATAATTCATCATACTTTATGGCACATTAATTCTACCATATTTTTAGCGATATAAAAAAATTGTTCATCCCACACACTTTTTTCATAGTCGGAAAACCCCGAAAAAAGTAGAATAATAACCATGGATGACCGGTCGTCCTTCTCACTAAAAGGAGGAAGATTCCATGAATGAAAAAGAACGGGAACAAGTAGCCTTATTTCGGTATGGACTAATTGCCCCACTATTAAATGAACAGGTGGATGCCAAAGAATACTTTGGAGAGTTAGTAGGAAAGGTTCACTCCATTCCTTATTATGGAGAGCGAACCGTCGCAGAAAAAACGATGAAGGAATGGCTGCTTCATTACCGCAGACATGGGTTTGAAGCATTAAAGCCGAAGAAACGGACAGACCGAGGAAATTCGAGAAGGTTATCGGCTGATGACCAAGATCAACTTCTCGAACTACGAAAAAAAATTCTCCATATGCCCGTGAGTGTCTTCTATGAGCACCTCATTGAGCTAGGAGAAATAAAGAAAAATACAATATCATACTCTACTATAAACCGATTACTTAAAAAACACAATCTAGTAGGGAAAAGAATTGTCGCAACCCCTGAAAGAAAAAGGTTTGCCCATGAACGAGTCAATCATTTATGGCAGGGGGATCTGTCTCACGGGCCTTACATTCCGATTGATGGCAAAAAGAAAAAGACGTTTCTAATCGCTTATATTGATGATTGTTCTCGTCTCGTTCCGTTTGGTCAGTTTTTCTCATCAGAGAAATTCGACGGTGTAAGAGTCGTGACCAAAGAGGCCCTTCTTCGAAGGGGAAAGCCAACGATGATTTATGCCGATAATGGCAAGATTTATCGTTCAGAAACTCTTCAATATGCATGTGCTCAATTAGGGATAACGCTAGCTCACACACAGCCTTACGACCCTCGTGCGAAAGGCAAGATTGAAAGGCTCTTTAAAACGATTCAAACGAGGTTCTATCCTTTACTCCAAGCAAAACCAGTAGACTCTTTAGAAGAGCTAAATGAACGGTTTTGGCGTTGGCTAGAAGAAGACTATCATCGTCGTATTCATGCATCTTTAGATGGAAAGACTCCGCATGAAGTCTACCAATCTCAATTGGAGAACGTGACGCTTCTTGAGAATACAGCGATTCTAGACACGATCTTTTTGAAGAGAGAACACCGAAAGGTGAAAGCCGATAGTACAATCACTTTAAACAAACAACTCTATGAGGTACCCCCACGTTTTATCGGACAATCCATTGATGTCCGCTTTGATGAGACAGGCATTTTTGTATTTGAAGAGGATCAAAGGGTGGCTGAAGCAGTACCTGTATCAATGACAGACAATGCCAAAGCAAAACGAGTGCGTTCTCCCTTTACCTTAACGGACGAAAAGGAGGGGAACGACTATGTATAAGTCTTTCTATTCCTTGGCTCAAACACCATTTTCTAAAAACTTGCGTTCGGCTGATGCCTTCCAATCAACTGACCACCAAGGTGCTCTTGGAGCACTCGATTACTTGAAGAAATCAAGAGGAATGGGTCTTCTTATCGGTGATCCCGGTGTGGGCAAAACCTTTACGTTGCGAACGTTTAAAGAATCATTGAATCCCTCGCTGTACCATGTCGTCTATTTCCCTCTTTCGACAGGAGGCGTTATGGACTTCTATCGAGGCTTAGTTTACGGTTTAGGAGAAGAGCCGAAATTCCGTAAAGTGGATGTATTTCGCCAAATTCAGCAAGGAATTGAACGAATGGCCCATGAACGGAAGATGACCCCTGTTTTCATACTCGATGAAATGCATTTGTCTAAAGATGCGTTTCTACAAGACTTAGCGATTCTATTTAACTTTCAGATGGACTCAACGAATCCATTTATCTTGATTTTAGCTGGGTTGCCACACCTAAAGACACGCTTGTCTATTAATCATCACAGACCCCTATCCCAGCGATTGATAATGAAATATGAGATACAGCCTCTAGTGAAGGAAGAAGTAGCCGAGTATATCGACCACCATATGAAGCTAGCTGGAGCTAAGATGCCTATTTTTACGGAGGCAGCTATTGAGGCGATTGCTTTACGGTCACAAGGACGACCTCGTGTTATTAACACGTTAACCATTAATAGCTTACTATTTGGAACGCAGCAGAAAAAAGAACAGATCGATGAAGAAGTGGTACGCTTAGCGATCGAGGATAGTGGGTTATGATGACAAAAGGAATTATGATCTATAATCAGGAAGAACAAGAATGGAGATTATGGATTGGGCATCAAGACTACTGGATTCAACAAGATTATTTCTTTGAACTATTCATTCAAGGGCAGTGTTTTCAAGCCTATCTTCAGAAGGATTTAGACTGGTTTATCACGATAGAGGATGATGTCAAACTAGTGCTGCACATACAGGAAGTCTATAAAGTAAGCGTTCAGCTAGAGGATTTTATAAAAGTCGAAGACCCGTTTTAGGGTCTCTCTTTTTCATTTTAAGAACTGGATTAATTTGAACAGAGTTTTGCATATTCCGGAATAACGTGGAAAACTGAGCACATTATTTCATATTTTCTCCCGCAATAATTTGAAAATGAGGTGCTGAAATAATGTGCTCGTTTACACTTTACCTATGGAAAAGTTATCGCTGTTATTTTAATTTTTTACAATTTCCATTGTATTGAATGCAATGTTAACTCGTCTGTATATTCCCTATCATTCCCCATCAGTTTCACCTCAAATGAAAGTGTATCAAGCAACTCTTTTAGTTGGTCTAAATCAAAGCTTGCGCTCGCCTCAATTTCTTCATTTTTCGTAATCATGTAACTACTCTTTAATGTTCCGTTAGTGGAGGCTTTCCTTATTCCACCAATGAATATTTTATTCTTGTAATTAAAATCGACTTCTCCATTTGCAAATGGAGTGACTGACTTAAAAGTTAACAAATCTATGTTCCAATTCTCGTCTTTCTCTTTGTGTAGTTGTATCTCTATGACCATGTTTTCTTCTCCTTTGTACATGACTAAGGAGTCACTATACTCGGGATTCTCCTGTTTACTAATAAGATTGATGTTCAAAAGTAGAGATGCTACCAACAGGATAGACATGAAGGGAAATATATAAATATACTTTTTCAACTAATCATCTCCTTTTTGTTAAGTTTGAATTGTCTAACTCTATTGATTATTAATTAACACCTATGATACCATTTTTCAAGAGGAGGGGTAAAATGGTAAATTTAAAAAAGATTGTATTAATAGTATTCGTTTTGTTTTTATCATTATTCACTTATGAAACTGTCGATGCAAAACAAAATGAATCAAATAAGAAGGGTGACTTCAGCCTTCGTTTCAGTATAGGGGCAGAGGAAATGAAAGACCTCTTTATGTATGGAGTAAGTACTGTTAAGGCAAAGGAAAAAGAGGACAAGGGAGTCAAATTTAAAATTCCGAAAGACAAGATTTCCGAGAAGGCTAAAGCTAATGGAATCTTCAAATTCGAAACACCCATTTCTTTTAACATGTACTCTGAAGAGGAATTGAAAAATAATCCAAACTTGAAACTCGTGAGCAATGAAGTTGCTGTCAATCTGATAACCAGTGACGGTAAAGTGTTAACAGCTGAGGACTTTGAAAAAGCTAAAAAAGAGGGTACTGAGATTAAGGTCTATGACCCTAGTGAGATTGGTCTAGGAGAAAATTTTACTTTAGAAGATTTAAAAGAGTTTGAAGAAAGTTTGGATGAATCTCAGAATAGTGAGGTACAAGCAGCAAGTTTAGACCTTAAAGATACATCTACAAGAACTTTCACGTACTCTACGTCAACTATCTCAATTTACGAAGAGTTTCTTAGTGGTGAAAAAAGGAACTATTTTGCTGCTGTAATGGAATGGCCTAAGAGCACAACGGCTGGTACAGCGAGAGACTTTGGAAGTGAAGGAAGTGCACCAGGATACCTTGAAGACGAAAATGACTCTATCGTTTTAGGCTGGCAATACGGTCCGTCTAGCTCTAGTGATAGAACAGGACGGGTAACATATTACAGAGGATCCAGCAGTATAAGATCTGTAAGTCTAGGGGGTGCAGACGAACACCCGGATTCAACAACTAGAGACGCTAGTTATGGTTTTGCACAAGTGCGTGAATTTGGAGGATTAGATTACTATATGTATAGAATACGTGTAAGTGCATACTCAGGTTATTATGACCCGTCACTTCTTGCTGAAAACGGAGAAGTATTATTTTCCTATAGTCATGGTTATGGTAGTTCTTCTCTTAATGGGTTTAGCTTGTCAACCGCTAGATCACTTTCTTTCAGCTGGGGATCATCGGAAAGTTACGCGGATATTACGCATTATGAAGTAGTATGCAGAGACTACGGTAGTGCTACTTGTGATCGGTGACGGTTAAATGAATGGAAAGTGTGAAGAAACATAAGGTTTCTTCACACTTTTGGTGTTCCCGTCATGCACACATTCTCTAGGGTTCAAGTCCCAGTAAGTAAACGGTGTCAGTCCCCCATCACGTTAAAGTGGTGGGGGACTGACACCACATTGCACATGGCAAATATCAAAGGAGGCAAAAAAGTATGAAAATCATTGTTACCAGTATATTCGTACAAGATCAACACAAGGCACTGGAGTTTTATTCAGAAACATTGGGCTTTGTAAAAAAGCATGATGTTCCCGCAGGAGAATTTAGGTGGATAACGCTTGTTTCTCCTGATGAACAAGATGGTACCGAGCTTTTGCTCGAACCGAATAACCATCCAGCCGCCAAAGAGTATCAAAAGAAGCTATTTGCTGAAGGCATCCCAGCAACAATGTTTGGCGTTGCAGATATTCGTAAAGAGTACGAACGATTATTGGAAAACGGCGTGAAGTTTACTATGGAGCCAACAAAAATGGGCGAAGTCACAATAGCTGTCTTCGACGATACATGCGGCAACCTTATTCAGATAATGCAGGGCTAACTTTATGGCGAAATAGTTGTTCGATGAAGTGTTTTTATCAACAATTGAACAACAATTTTATGTTATAAGGTCAATTTCTTAAGGCAATCGCGATAAAAAAATCAATTTTTCCCCGACCCACTATGATAGGGGGAGTTGGGTATGAGTAAAATATATGTGGGAGCACCCCCGACCCAAAAATTAACCCCTATGTCAGGAAATGGAACAGTTCTTCCGTTCCGTTTCCTGACCTAGGGGACACCAAGCGGTAGCGCGGTCAGGGGTTCAAACAAGAAAAAAGAGTTCTTCTCCTGTATGCTTGTAAGCGACAAAACCAAAAGCACAGGGGAGAGAACTCTTATGGACAAGCATACTATGAATGGACTGAAATGGGAAGAGATTGAACGCCATATATGGGACGCAGGCATGGTGTTCATGCGCAATCTAGTGACGGAAGTTTTACAAGACGTAGACAAGCAACTAGCAGAGAGCCGGGACAAAAAGAGATTCGCTTTGAAGGATAAGCGAGTATGCCAACAAGAAACGTTATTCGGATTTGTGGAGGTCAAGCGGAATTACTATTGAGATCGCGAAACGGAAAACGGTGTCAGTCCCCCATCACGTTAAAGTGGTGGGGGACTGACACCACATTGCACACAAAATTAACAATTAGATTCGTTTGATTACACAGTATCGTTGTACTACGCAGTAAAGAAGTTCTTTTTGAACTAAAGCAAGTTACTTGAATTAGATGAAAGAACCATATACTTATTTCTAGAGCTAGGTGTTATATGAAGAATCAATTAAACACTTTAGAGATACTTATTATCTTTAATTTAGCGAAAAATTAATCGGTTAACCTACTTTCTTCGCAACGAGCATGTATAGAGATTCCGCCGGGAAAAATTTCCCTTCTACCTTGAATCCTGCTTCATTCATTTCACGCTCCATTCCTTCCAAGGTAATTCTCGGTGCATTCCCTGAACTTATCTTTGGTTCAAGTTCTAGACAGATTAGATAACCTTCTTTTTTCAGTACATTTTTCATTTGCTGTAATAGCGGTGCGATTGGCTGAATTTCATGCAGGACCAGAGAAGCAATAATGATATCGATAGAACCATCTGCTAAAGGAAGTGCCTCCATACTCCCCAGCACTGGGACAATATTTGTCACCTGTTCCTCCAAAGCTTTCTCATTTATTATTTCCAGCATAGCAGCGTCGATATCTAGTGCGTATACGTTGCCCATAATCCTTTTCGCAGCAGGGATGGAAAGATAACCGGTTCCAGCGCCAAAATCCAACATGCTATCCGTCTCTTTTAAAGGAATCATGTTCAGCAGTTGTTCTGGAGAGAATTCCTTTCTTCGTTCGGGACTTTCCAAGTACGATACTTTTCCTTTACTGTGCTTACCATGCGAGTGATGCATCATATAAATCCTCCTATTTTAAACTGCTATTTCTCCTGGCTAAATTTTTCTTCTATAAGTGCTGCATTCACAGCAATGGCAGCCATACTACCTTCCCCTGCCGCAATAATTAACTGGGAAGGACCGGCAATTCGCGTATCACCGCAAGCATACAGCCCTTCTGTGTTCGTGCGTTGCCAGTTGTCAGTTGTAATCCCTCCCTGCTCATTTAATGTATAGTCGAGTGAATCAAAAGAAGCAGCCTGTTTCCACTCCGCAGTGATAAACCCTCCTTCACGGAGCACTGAAGTTCCATCTTCAAGCTGGATTTTTCCCAGCATCCCCTCTTTGCCAATGAGTGAGGAAATCTTCTTTTCGTTAATACTAATGCCATTGTTTTTGAGCAATTCTTGTTCTTCGAGCGAAAGGACTTTTCTGCCGTTAGTAAAAATAATTAAATCACTCGTCCAGTTGGATACCACTTTTGCCATATGAAACGCCTTTTGATCTTCAGCGATCACTGCAAGCGGCCGATCTCTTAATTCCCAGCCATCACAGAAAGGACAGCTGAACAGGCTCTTGCCATAGAACTCTTTCACCCGTGGAATATCTGGAAGGACTTCCTTAAAGCCGGTGGCGAGTATGATTTTTTTCGCGCTGTATACTTCCCCGTTTTCTGTCTCTACTTGAAACAAGTTGTTTTCTTTATTTATACGATGCACCCGTTGCCGTTCAATCCTCACGTCCGGGTACCTACCCAATTCTTCTTGGGCAATCCTTTTGAATTCCTGCGGATGTATACCATCCCTTGTGATAAACCCGTGGGACTCAGAAGTCACCGCATTTCTCGGTGTGTTGTCATCAAACAGGATCGTTTTACGTCTTGATCTTCCAAGTACTAATGCAGCATTCAATCCAGCCGGTCCTCCGCCAATAACAGCGCAGTCTAATATCATCTTGTTCACTCCCTCAATAAATTTAATTTTTTACTTATTTCTGTTTTGATTCTGCCTCTTTTGCAATATCGCTCAGAAGCTTTGATGCCAGTTCACCTTTCATATTTTCCTCTGCCTGTCTCATGACGTTCTCAATCAAGCAGCCTTGATGATGAATGGAGCAGTCGAATAAGCTAGTCTCTCCTTCAATCGCATGAATAACGTCCAAAAAGGATGTTTCATGTTTTGTTCTGGAGATTTTATAGCCTCCCTTCGCGCCAGGCGTCGATTCAATCAAACCTGCTTTCGTAAGTTTGGTTAAAACCTTAGAAAGGTACGTCGGGGAAAGATGCTGCATTTCGGCTAATTCCTGCACTCCCACTGAGCTCCCCCCAGGCTGCAGCATTAAATGGACCATCGTATGCAGAGCGTAGTTTGTCGCGTTTGAATACCTCATACATAACCTCCTTACACTTAAAGGATATTAAAGACTCTTAATATCTGTAATGTTGTTAAGTTTATCACTTGACGTAAAGGAAGTCAACTTGGGGGTTTTTAAACTTCGACTAAACGCCGTTACCTTAGGTACAATATTTTACAAAAAGAGAAAATTTATTTGTTCGTTGCGCAGTAATGGTCTACTACGCATTAATGACTTACGGCTTCGTTTCCAACATTACTACCCAATATTTTAGTTATTTTTTAAGTAAACGGTGTCAGTCCCCCATCACGTTAAAGTGGTGGGGGACTGACACCACATTGCACAAGACCGTTTACGGGGAAGTGGTTTGACCGATACGGTGCGAATGTGATTATTTATCCGGCTCTCTTATGCTTCGCAGTCGGTATGTTCCTATTAAGTGGAACTGAATCAGCCGTTATTTTTCTCGTGGCTGCTGGACTTATCGGCCTTGGCTGGGGGACAGTTTTTCCGAGCTTTCAAACGATTGCTATTCAAGAAGCAGCTCCAGCACGAAAAGGATTGGCGACCGCTACCTTTCTATCAACCTTTGATTTAGGAATTGGGATCGGATCGTTTTTAGCAGGTGTTATCGGAGCAGAAATAGGGTTTAGTTCATTGTACCTTTACGCTTCTTTCCTGATTCTCCTTGGTATAGGAGTTTACTATCTCCTTCATGGAAAAGCTACGACAGTAGTGATGAAGGGTATGAAGACGGATGCTTAGTAGTGAACTTTAGTGCAAGCAGCTCCATGTGAACAAGGTCATGCGGACAGGGTGGCAAAAAAGGATCAACCAATCGGTTGATCCTTTTTTTGCGGTATTTGTCCCAACAACGATAAAACTTTATAGTGGAATACCTCATCGAATAGAGCCGTGACGTAAAACAGCGTGCACCCCTTTAGCCCCGTTGACAATTTGTGTCACTCTTAAATCGACAGTGGCACTTGCCAATGCGGTCGCTTCGGCTTTTGTGATTCCGTAAAATTGTTGCATCAGTTGCACCATTTGATCGAGCGCTCCAGCAGCGGCCTCGTTTAAATCTTCATGAAACCCGAACGTAATCCATTCCTCGGGGGTTTTGGCTCTCGGCATGTGTAGGTGCATATCTTCCCTTACAATTAGGGTGATGTCGACAAAATCCATCGGGCATTCGATGGCTGTACCGGACACCTCGCCATCTCCTTGTAACGCATGACCGTCACCAATTGAAAACAGAGCGCCATCCACAGAGATCGGTAAAAATAGACTACTTCCTCTGACTAGTTCTTTACAGTCGATATTTCCGCCACAATAACGAGGTGGGGGTGTCGAATGTACACCCGGTTCAGATGGAGCCACACCTAGTAATCCCATAAATGGCCGAAGCCCTACATGAAATTCATGATCGCCGATTTTACAGCTACCTGTCATTGTCGTTGGGTTCAGTTCCCAATCTAACTCAATTTTCTCAATGTCAATTAGGCCGAGCTTCTCATTTTGCCAGTTTTTAATGCCACCTGCCCAGTTCCGACCATACCATCCTGGGACGATGTCATTCAATCTCACTTCTAGCACCATTCCAGGCTTAGCATTACGAATAGCGATAGGCCCTATGATCGGGTGACCAGGCTTCTCTTCTTGCTCTTTGGAATGAAAGATCATTCTTTCTTCATTTTTGGATTTAGAATATCCCCACTGTATGTCAGGTGTAGTTAATTGAATAGAGTCACCTGAATTAACTGTCAAAATAGGTTGATAATTCTTGCTGAATGAACCGTGTAGATTCTCACTGTTTAAATTAAGTGTATGTATCATCTTCGTAGCCTCCTTTTGGTAACAGTCCCCCATCACACGGGTAGTCGGTGGGGGACTGTCATCAGTTTAAACGATATTGCTTACAAACAGGAAGGGGCTATAAATGACTTCTGCAATGATGTTTCGTTAAAAGAGTCGTTATGACGGGATTCCTTATTTAAAGAAGGAATAGTCTTGATTGCATTTTATAAACCAACGTATTAAAATATTTAAATATGAGGTTAGTTGAAAGGAGTTCACAATGGAAGTAAACAAAGAAATGCGTCAAGAGGTTAGTTCTGAAATTTACGCCAAGTTCTTCCACGGATTAGCGAACCCAACACGATTTAAAATTGCTCTATCTCTTTTAGATAAAGAGAAAAATGTAAGTGAGCTTGTTGGGGAGCTGCAATTAAAGCAGTCCCAGGTGTCAAATCAGTTGGCATGCTTGAAATGGTGTGGTTACGTGGATACCCGCCAAGAAGGGAAGTACGTTTATTACTACATTAAGGATGAAAGAGTAAAACAAATGATTCTGCTTGCTACAGAATTGGTGAGAGATAATGCCAAACAAATTAGTGAGTGTACGAGAATTTAGGTTCCTTTGATTGTGGGTGAAAATAGGTGAAGATATTAGGATGGTTAATCGGTGTCGCTTTATTTATCGGTGGTGTTGTAAAAATGGAGTGGCAGGATGGAGAAGGTTGCAGGAATTATTATCCTTTTAGCGACTGTATATTTAGTGATTTATCAAATGTATATAGCCTAGAACTAAATACATATTAAGTAAAGAACTAGGCGGATTTCAAATAAAGAGAAAAGGCGGTGTGCGTATTGTTTAAAGATTTTATTACTATATTTGGGTATACAATTCAAACGCATGGAGTAGTTTCTGTTATAGCAATTTTGCTTGGATACGGTGTGGCAAAGGTTAGAGTGAAAGGAACTGTCTATGAGAAACACATGGACAACTTTATCTTCTACGCAATAATAGGGGCAATTATTGGTGCGCGTTTTTGGCATGTTTTTATCTTTCAATGGCCGTATTTTTCCCAGAATCCAGGTGAAATTTTGATGATATGGAAAGGTGGCATTTCCATATTAGGGGCAATCGTCGGTGGAATCATAGTGCTATTTTTTTACACTCGGAAACACAAATTAAGCTTTTTTGAAATGGCAGATTATCTTGCTCCTGCGCTCATTTTAGGACAGGGTATCGGTAGAGCGGCTGAATTATTGGCAGGGGATGTGTTTGGCTCCCCAACAGGTGGTAACTTTGGCATGGTCTATCCAGAAGGCACTGTCGCCTATTCCTACTATGGATCCCAGCCTTTATGGCCTGCTGATATATGGGAGAGTCAGGGGAATTTTGTGATTTACGCGATTCTCGTTATATTAGGGGCGAAGATGTTACCGAAAGGCTGGTTGTTTTTATCCTATATCGCCATGTATTTTGCACAACGCTTTATCCTTGAATTTTTTAGGGGGGATTCACCGAATTACTTATTTAATTTAACGGCAGGACAATGGACATCTATTTGGGTCATAATAGCGGCAATCATTTCGGGTATTATTTTGTTCGTTCGACAAAATAAACACAGGGTTAAGGATGCTAAATCATAATAACAGATAGAATACCTTTATCTAAAAAAGGAATGGTGATTGTAATGAGTGGAAATGAAGTAAAAGTAAAACTGGGAGTTCAAGGAATGACATGTACCGGATGTGAGGATCACGTAACGGAAGCATTAAAAAACGCTGGTGCAAAGAATCCTATAGCTGATTTTCGTCGTAGTCAAGCGACGTTTGAAATTACCAAAGAACAGCTTGAGAATGCAAAGCAGGCAGTAAACGAGACGGGTTATCAAGCAGGAGAAGCTTCGATTGAATCCGAAGAAGAAGTAGTGGTTACTTTAAGTAACCAAGGCGGTGATTATGATCTGCTTATTATTGGGTCAGGGGGGGCAGCCTTTTCAGCAGCCATCAAAGCCGTAGAAAAAGGGGCCAAAGTGGCAATGGTCGAGCGAGGAACCATTGGTGGCACATGCGTCAACATTGGATGTGTCCCTTCCAAAACGATGCTTCGTGCTGGAGAAATCAATCATCTGGCTGGGAATAACCCATTTGCTGGCTTAAATACAAAAGCTGAACCGGTTGACATGGCTACGTTAACCGAGAAAAAGGATGAGCTCGTTGAAGGCATGAGACAACAAAAATATGTGGACCTTATTGCTGAGTACGGAATTGATTTGGTTCGTGGTGAAGCGTCTTTTATTGATGGAAAAACGATTAAAGTGAACGGACAAACATATACAGCAAACAAATTTCTCATTTCAACAGGAGCCTCTCCGTCCATACCAGATATTCCTGGACTGAAAGATGTGGACTTCTTAACAAGCACAACGGCTTTGGAATTAAAAGAAGTTCCGAAAAAGTTAGCCGTTATCGGTTCAGGTTATATTGCGATGGAGTTAGGGCAACTGTTTCATAACTTGGGTGCAGACGTGACGTTGATGCAACGAAGCGAACGACTTTTGAAAGAATACGATCCAGAAATATCAGAAGCTGTCGATGAAGCCTTAACCGGGCAAGGTCTTCAATTCATCACAGGAAGCACATACAAAAAGATAGAACAAGATGGTAATATGAAAAAAATCCATATTGAAGTAAATGGTGAAGAGCGAATTATTGAAGCCGATCAGTTATTGGTTGCCACCGGAAGAAGGCCGAATACTGAATCACTCAATTTAGAAGCCGCAGGTGTTGAGGTTGGTCAAAAAGGAGAAGTGATTGTTAATGATTACCTGCAGACGAGCAATCCCGACATTTATGCCGCTGGGGATGTCACATTAGGACCACAATTTGTCTACGTGGCAGCATACGAAGGTGGAGTTGTTGTTGAAAACGCAATAGGATCCGCTAATAAGAAAGCAGATCTACGTTTTGTTCCTGGTGTTACATTTACGAATCCTTCAATTGCTACAGTTGGTTTAACCGAACTACAAGCCAAAGATCAAGGATATGATGTGAAGACGTCGGTACTCCCACTCGACAGTGTACCAAGAGCACTCGTGAACCGGGAAACAAATGGTGTCTTCAAGCTCGTTGTTGATAACCAAACACAGAAAATTCTCGGTGCCCATGTCGTTGCTGAAAATGCTGGTGACGTGATCTATGGTGCTACATTAGCCGTACAGTTTGGTGTAACCGCAGACGATTTAAAAAATACGATGGCTCCATATTTAACAATGTCTGAAGGCTTGAAACTAGCCGCCTTAACATTGGATAAAGACGTCAGTAAATTATCTTGCTGCGCAGGATAGAGAAAAGAACTATGTGAGTTTTTTTCAATACATACATACATCCATTTATTCCGGCAATAATGAACTTGTAAGAAATCATTTAAAAGGAGTTGTTTTAAACAGTGGAACAAGTAAAAGGAAAAGCAATGGAATTATGTTTTGAGGCAGCAATATTATGTGAAAAAACATACGCAGAGGCATTGGACACACAAAACACTAAGCTAATTCGATATGTAAGGGATTGTGCTGACCTTTGTTATACTTGCGGTCAATTTTGTGCGCGCGACAGTGAATTTATGGGGGCTCTTAGCAAGGCGTGTGCGGATACGTGTGAAAAATGTGCAGATCTTTGTGATAGTGTTGGAACTGATATTGCAAAAGAATGTGCAGAAGCATGCCGCCGTTGTGCAAAGGCTTGCCGAAGTGCTGCATAGTTCAATTTGACTCAAACAATAAGAAGCGTGCATGAATTTAAGACAAATTCATGCACGTTTTTATTGGGTGAAAACTACATGTGAACGATGTGAAAGTTTATCCCTTTAGGCTACATCTCTTTCCACATTATTCGACGTATTCAAAGCTTCATACACAACTTTTTTTGAAATTAGTTCTTCCGTGATTTTCTTTAGTCGATATGTGTTACCGAAAACAAAGATAAAACTAAACAGCATAGCGAAAGCAGTCATCAACGGGTTGAATAGGCCTACTATTGCAACAGGAAACAATACCAAATAGAAAATAAACGCCCAGAACAAGTTCTGTCTTACCAAGCGTGTAATATTCCTACCAAGGTGTACAGCTGCAATAAGACCATTAAGATTCCCTTTAATTAAGGTCAAATCTGCAGCCTCTACAGCAACATCCGTTCCACCGCCTATGGCGACTCCCACATCTGCCTGATTTAAAGCCGGTGCATCATTAATGCCGTCTCCAACCATAATTACCGTGTCCCCACGCGCTTGCATCTTACGTACTTCCACTTGCTTTTCTGCAGGTAGGACACTGGAGTAAACGTCATCTATACCGACTTGTTGAGCTATAGCTTTCGCTGCTTTTGGGTGATCGCCTGTTATCATAACCGTTCGTAAACCCATCATCTTCAAGCGGTTGACTATATCGGTAGCATGATCCTTTATCGTATCAGCAACTGCAACCACTCCTGCAATTTCACCATCAACCGCAATAACCATCGCAGTTTTTCCTTCTAAATGATATTGATCCACCTGATCTACAGCTTTAGAAAGGTGAATGTTTTGTTCTTTCATTAGCGTCAGATTTCCAATTACCACCTGCTGCCCGTCTACGTCTGCCTGGACCCCCATACCTGGAAGGACGTTAAATTGACTGATGGACAAAGGTTCAACACCCTTGCTCTCTACGTATTTTGCAAGAGCTTTTCCGATAGGGTGCTCCGACCTTTTTTCTACGCTTATCATCCATTGGAGAAGTTGATGTTCTCCTTCTCGGTGATAGGTGGTAATATCTGTAACTTCTGGTTTACCGTGGGTGATCGTACCAGTCTTATCGAAGACAACGGTGCTCACCCTTTGCATCACTTCCATACCACCCATGTCTTTGATCACCACACCGTTTCTTAAACCGAGTGCTGCTCCTGTCATAAAAGCGGTGGGCGTAACCAAACCAATTACACATGGACTAGCGACAACCATCAGTGCAATGGAGGCAAACAACGCTTGATTAAAGGCATCAGCTCCACCAATTAGTAGCCAACCTACAAAAGTGAACAGAGCTAGACCAATAACGACTGGAACAAACTTGGCGATGATCTTATCAGCAAACAGTAACAGTGGGTCCCTTGACCAGCGAGCTTCCTGCCCTAAACGAACCATTTGGGAAAGAAAAGTATCCTGACCGACTCTACTAACTTCTACAACGATGTAGCCGTTCTCGTTGATTGTTCCGCCTATTACTTCATCGCCCACATTTTTTCCCACCGGTACACTTTCACCTGTTACCATGGACTCATTCACAACGGAGTGTCCTTCGGCGATTACACCATCCATTGGGATTCGTTCACCAGCACGGACAATGACATGATCACCTAGTTTCAGCGTGTCCGTCTTGACTTCTTTTTCTTTCTTTCCTACCTGAAGGACGGCTGTTTTAGCCTGAAGCTGGAGTAGCCTTTTTATCTCCCGTGAAGCACTTCGCTTCGTTCGGAGATTGAGGTACTGTCCAAAGAGGTGGAACGCCATGATCATTGCAGCCAAACTAAATAGGTTGAATATTTCAAAAAAGTAACTACTTAACCCATATAGATAGGCAGACATACTTCCTAATGCTACTAACAGGTGCATGTTGGCACTTCTCGCAAATAATGCCCGCAAAGCTCGGCTAAGCGTATAATATCCTGCTCCAAACATAACAGGGGTGGACAGGAAGAAGAGAATCCACCATTGACCTGGAATCATTTTGTCGAAAAGTAGAGAGCCCATACTGATCAAAAACCCTGGAATCATCAGTGTGAGTGCAACAATTGCTCTTAGCCAATACGTTTTTAGTTCTCGGTCTCCAGGATCTTGCTCATCCCTGACACCGAATCCGGCTGTTTCAATACGGCGAGCAATCTTCTTCTTGTTTGTTACCGTAGGAATAAATTCCACGCTGACTTGATCCGAAGCAAGATTCACCGCCGTAGCGACTTGCCCTTCATCACGACCGACCGCTTTTTTGATCGTGTTAATGCACGCCGCACATGCCATCCCACTCACATGGAATGTTTCCCTGGCTGTTTCAATCTGTAGGTTTTTTCCGCGAATCACCTTGATTACGGTATCCCAATGTGGTTGGTTGTGATCATAAGTGACGCGAATTTCTCCATGATCAATCCGCACTTTCGAAACTTGTGCCTCTATTGCAATTTCCTGCTCTGTTTTTGTAATATTCTCCGGTATCTCTCCTTTTAATTTTAGAACATGTTGGGCCACGGACATTTCCTCCTTTCTTCATCCTTATTTTAATCACTCTCTGATAAGCTTTGAATAATTGGACACTCACAAATAGGACCTTTACCAGAGCATCTTTCCAGTAAATCCTGTAGCATGGATTGAACACTTTTTAAACCGATTATTTTTGATTCAATTTCTGCTAACTTATGATTGGCAAATTGCTGTATTTCTTGAGAAGTAAAGTCGTTATCATTTTCTGTTATGCTAATTAAGTTTTTAATCTCCGAAAGTGTAAAGTCCAACTCTTGCGCTCGTCTAATAAACTTAATACGATGAACAATTTCAGCTGGGAAAACCCGATAACCTGATGCTGTACGAGGTACTTCCGGAATAAGATTTCGTCGCTCATAATATCGAATGGTTTCAACATTGACATGACACTCTTTCGCTACTTCGCTTGTTGATAATCCCTTCATTATGTTCGTTCACCCCCCTATATATCATACCCTGTATAATCATCATAAAGTGTGTACCATGGTACGGAGTAAAGTCATTTGTCAGAAAGGTTTCAGAAAGTCTTCTTAATTGGGCATAATTTGTTTGTCAAGTTCTTGATGAGTTAGATGTTCCCTCTTTCATTCTTTGCTGATGTTTGGAATTTTTCTCTTGAAAGGGAGCGGTGGGGTTACACAATTTTACGGGGATTAGCGGGTAGATTTTAAATGATTTGTCTCACGGGTTCAAGTTTGACCCACAATAAAATAGCCTGTGGAAACTCAAAGTTATCCTCCACAGGCTCGGAATTCGGGATTATACTTTCTTCAATTCACTCCCAAGAAACTTAGCTAACTCCAGCATACCAAATTTACTAGCGATAGCTTCAGCATCGGAGTTGTAGTTCGTATTCGTATTGATATCGTACGTGTACACGACACCATTTTCGTCTCTAATGAATTCAATACCGGCAACTTGAATCCCGTTAGCCAATAAAAACTGTTCATAGTTTGCTATGAACGCTTCATTAAATCCCTCAATAATTTGGAACTTTGGCGTTTCCTCTTGTTCACCTACAGGACAAAACAAGTCATCGATTGTACAAGCATCTGCTGGGCAGAGCTCAAACCCTTCTGATGTGTCTACTTTCACCGCATAAACGAACTTCCCACCAACAAATTCACAACGTGTAATGGATGAATCGGCCGATTGAATATATTCTTGTACAAGCGTAATCCCATCCACAGGTAATTCAAACGTTGGACCGTAGACATACTCTTTAAGGGCATCAATTGAATGGAACAACTGAACGCCTAATCCTTTGCCAGCACGGTTATGCTTTGTAATAAAGGAAGGTTTGTTCAATTTAATCGCCGCTTCAATAATTTGTTCTTTTCCAACAGCTGCGATCGTTTTCGGTGTTTGGATACCGGCTTTTTCTAATGCTGTATATTGGTTGACTTTGCTTACTTCAAGTCTTAATGCACGACTTCCGTTGATGACTTTTCGATCATGCATCTCAAGCCAAGCAAGAACGGATTCTGTCATTTCAGGTGCATACCGGTGATCGCGTGTATGTGAAGAAGCGCTCATCCGGCTATAAAAAACGCCTTCTGGTGGTTCTTCTGATAAATCAATAATGCCTTCATGTAAAAACCACTGTTCATATGGCAATTCCAATTCTTCCAGTCTTTTTACCAAATGGTCCGTCCATTCTTGATTTTCATGCAGAATATAAATTTTGCTCATTTATATGAACTCCTTTTGTGTTCTTTTAGCCTCAACTAAAGGCATGACATCTTTTGCGAACCGTTCCATTTCTTCTAACTGCGGAGAAAATTGAAGTAATAGCAAATCAATACCGACTGCTTCATAGGCTAAAATTTTGTCAGCAATTTGTTCTGGTGTACCGATAAGATTTGGGCGTAATCCGCGGTTGGATACAGAATAATCATATAGTTTTACCTGTTGTTCGAGTTGAGACTTCCCAACGAAATCTTTATAACCTGCGTATCCACTCGATTCTTTTACATTAGTTATTCTTTCAATCTCTTTTTCAACTTCGGCTTCTGTGTTCCGACATACGATATAAGCAGCCATACCGAACGATTGGAACGGAGCTTTCCCTGTAGCTTGTCGACGTTCTTTCATATCGGCTACCTTTTCGCTCACTTCTTCAACGGTACCACCGTGCATGACATAGGCGTCGCAGTTGTTTACGATCGCTTGCTTACCACGAGGGCTTTCTCCACCCGCATAAAGGATTGGGTTAGGTCGTTGAACAGGCTTTGGAGACAGGTGGGTATTTTTTAGGGAATAAAACTTTCCATTATAATCAAATACATCCTCTGTCCATAGTCCTTTTAATATTTCAACAAACTCTTCTGTCCGGTCATAGCGCTCATCATGCTCTGTGAAGATTCCACCGTATTGACGCGCTTCCTCTTCCCACCATGCCGAAACGACATTCAAGGTGAAGCGACCATTACTAATTTGGTCAATATTCGCCGCCATTTTAGCTGTTACTGCTGGATTGTGAAAACCAGGTCTGATGGCTGTCATAATTTCAATTTTATTTGTTACAGCAGCCAATGCAGCCGCAGTTGACCAAGCTTCAAGCGAGGGGCTTTCTGGACCTTTTATATCATTTAAGTAAAGTTCGGCGATTAATGTCGTATCATATCCCCAATCTTCCGCTGCTTGTATGACCTTTTTGGCATAGTCAAACGTTGGAGGCATCTTTTCATCCTCTACGTTTCTAAGCCATCCACCAAATATAGGTAACCAAAAACCGTATTTCATCGCGCGTCATCTCCCAATGTTCTTGTTAATATCGCTACTGAACGTCCCTTGTATAAAGAGTGCGAAATTTGTGGTGATTATCAATAAGTAATCCTATCAAGCAACTTGGTTTTAGTCAATTGATATTCACTGAGGTAGCGGTGAACGTATGATTTTTACATATTAAAACGGGAAAAGTTTACGAGTACTACTTTAGTCGTACATGACAAACTGATTTGCTACAAAAGGTCGGAATTACTCAAGGTGTCACTTTTGAAAGCCTTCCAATTGCGGGTGTTTTAGCAAATGCAGATCAGATGAAAGCTTTGCTTACAAGTCCGGAAGTTTATTCTATCTACGACAATGAAGACGTGGAATATGAGAACGAATCTGCAACTGATTTAACAGGAGTTGATCAAGTACGAAAGGATGACGCTTTCCGACAGCTTAATGGGGGACTGCCTGTGACCGGAAAAGGAATCGGTGTCGTTGTGAACGATAGTGGAATTGACGGAACACACCCAGATCTCGAGTTCGGTGATCACCTCGTGCAAAATGTAATGTCTTCTACGAATCTAAATTCTGTTACTTCTCTGCTTCCGATTTCTTACGTGGAAGGTGTTCCAAATACAGATAGTACGGGTGGGCATGGCACTCATGTCGCTGGTATAGTAGGTGCAACTGGCGAAATGTCTGGTGGGTTGTATGAAGGAGTAGCACCAGGAGCCAACCTGATTGGCTACGGTTCGGGTGTGGCTTTAGCTCTTCTAGATACGCTCGGTGGGTTCGACTATGCGTTAACCCATCAAGCGGAATATAACATACGCGTCGTTACGAATTCTTGGGGGACTACGGGTGATGCTGGAACAGACTTTGAACCATTTGACCCAATAAATGTGGCGACAAAGGCGTTATATGATCGTGGAATTGTGACGGTATTTTCTGCAGGGAACTCTGGTCCTGAGCAGGCAACCATTTCTGGAAACTATAAAAAAGCTCCTTGGGTGATTACCGTTGCAGCCGGAACGAATCAGATGGAGCTTACGGACTTTTCCTCTCGTGGTGTCGATGGGAAGGGTAGAACGGTCGTTGTAGATGGGGAAGCGTTCACATGGGAAGATCGACCGACCGTTACAGCACCTGGTGAGGGAATCGTGTCTACTAGAACGATAGCGCCAGTTTCTAGCCTGGGGATTACAGAGGATGTAAACACCATTGACCCAGCCTACTTACCTTACTACACGACGATGAGTGGTACGTCAATGGCAGCTCCACATGTCGCTGGAGTGGTCGCCCTCATGTTGGAAGCGAATCCGCTGTTATCGCCTGACAAAGTAAAAGAGATCATCGAAAACACCGCAACCAACATGCCAGCTTATGAACAATGGGAAGTTGGAGCAGGGTATGTAGATGCTTACGCTGCTGTCAGTGCTGCATTCAATTAGCTGTACACTTAGCTATATGGATGCGGAAAGTCGATAAACAAAATGGTTTTTATTTATGAACGCGCTTTTTCTAAAGTGCGTCTTTTTTTTCTTAATTGGCTTTAGACCCCTGTCTACTACTTTTGTACAACTGAGAATAGTACGGCAGGGTCTGTATTTTACGTCCTTTGTGGAATAGGTTAGTCACCGTGAAATTGGGATAATGGATATAGGAATTTTCACATAACTTGAAAGGTGGTAATGAAGTGAAAAAATTTGTCACTGTTTTTATTGCGGTCGTCATGATGTTGTCGATGAGCAGCTCCCCTTCATTTTCTGTAAAGGCTGAGACAACTGTGGTAGTGGATGATTTGCTGCAAAAAGAACTCACTACAGAAAGCGGTCCGTATCAGGTCATTGTGACATTTAAAGCTGACGGAGCACCTACAGAAGAACAAGTAAAGCTATTGTCTGATCTAGGCATCCAGACCGGTACGACTATGCAATCGCTGCCAATGGCGGGAGTGCTTGCTACGAAAGCACAAATTGAAAGACTAGAAGAAAGTGATGAAGTATTATCGTTATATTTAAATAAGAAACTGGACTATGTCAACGACGTGTCCACTGCTGTTACGGGTGTAGACAAATTGCGCACAGATGATCGTCTTCGTAAACAAAACGGTGGTCTACCTGTAACGGGTAAAGGCGTAGGTGTTGTTGTCAATGATAGTGGAATAGACGGGACCCATAAGGATGTTGAGTTCGGTCGAAACTTAGTTCAAAACGTTGCGGGAACAACGAATTTAGGTAGTATAACTGGAGTAGTCCCTGTTTCCTACACAGAAGGAGTCGTCAATACCGATACGAACTCTGGGCATGGTACCCATGTTGCAGCAACAGTGGGTGGAACGGGAGCCTTGTCAGCAGGTAAACACGAAGGCGCAGCACCGGGGGCAGATCTCATCGGTTATGGATCGGGAGCCGCGTTATTTATTCTTGATGGGATCGGTGGTTTTGACTATGCCATTACAAATCAATCGGAGTATAACATTCGCGTAATCACCAATTCATGGGGATCTTCAGGGGACTTTGACCCGTATAGTCCTATCAATCTAGCGAGTAAAGCTGCTTATGACCGTGGTATGGTCGTATTGTTTGCTGCGGGGAATGCGGGACCAGGAGAAAATACGCACAACCCTTATGCCAAAGCACCGTGGGTCATTTCAGTAGCCGCTGGCGAAAAGGATGGAACATTGGCAGACTTCTCTTCTCGAGGTACAAAGGGGGTAGGGGGACCTTTACGTTGGACGGTGAGCAATGGACTTGGGAAGATCGCCCAACCGTTACAGCACCAGGGGTAGATGTGATTTCAGCCAAAACCGTATCGCCTTTAAATTTAATTTCAGCGGACGTAGACGCAGCCATGATTGAACCAGCGTATTTACCCTATTATACAGTCAAGAGTGGTACGTCCATGGCAACACCGCTCGTAGCTGGAATTGTCGCACTAGTCTTAGAAGCAAATCCGTTATTATCTCCTTCAGAGGTGAAGGATTTGTTACAAGAAACGGCCACAAACATGCCTGGCTATGAACCTTGGGAAGTCGGCGCAGGATACGTGAATGCTTACGCAGCAGTAGACAAAGCCTTTACGAATCAGCCATATGGGCAAACGGTGAATCTTTACCGCGATTTTACTAGCAATGTGGAAAGTGATACAACACAGGAAGACTTTTCAGTAGACTATAATCCTGCGACATTTGTTTCTGACAATGCCTATGAATTTACAGTAGAAGAAGGACTAACTAGTTTAGTTGCGCAAGTGAATGCAGAAGGGATTCTTGGGCAAACGGGTAATCCGGTCAATCTGGTTTTAATCGCTCCAGATGGAACTGAGTATAGCTCCGGAATTAGTGTGCTGTTTACTTTAGAATACAACCGGACTGTTTCCGTATCGAATCCATTGGCAGGCAAGTGGAAGGCTGAAATTCGTGGATTGAGAGGGGACGAAGCAAATCCGGTCGGAATAGCCACACCAGAAGTTGTCAATGGCTCTATAAAATTTTCAAGGGTCAGTGGTTTTTCTGGATTAAATGATATTGAAGGACATGAAGCAGCAGCAGCAATTAAAATGGCAGTCAATGAAAGACTCGTCGATGGATTTAAAAACGGGAATTACAAACCAGATGAGAAACTAAAAAGAAAAGACTTGGCGGAATACTTAGTTATGGGGGCGGAAATTCGTCAAGCACTACCAGCCTCGCCAACCTTTAAAGATGTTTCTGAAGGAGATGTCGCCTTTGTAGAAGCGGTCACTGCAAAAGGTGCTGCCTTCCGCGACGTTCGCAACATTTTTGATGGAGTCATGCTAGCTAAAGAGAATGATACGTTTTCTCCTAAAGCTAGCGTTTCAAGAGCTGAACTAGCCTACTCACTCGTTCAAGCGCTTGGATTGCAAGAGGAGGCACTTGATTTTACTGGGGAATTAACCGTCCAGTATGGAGAGGAGAGAATTGTGATAGAGGACGTCGGTAGCATTCCTTCCGATCTAAAAGGCTACGTACAACTAGCGTTAGATCTAAACATTTTAAATGCATACTTTGACGTAACCCAAGGACAGTATGACTTAGAGCCAACTGTACACGCCACCTTCGCACCAAGCCAGGAAGTGTCTCGAGGCGATTTTGCAGTGGCTGTAACAAGATACTACAACGCCTTTTTGAGTAACTAAAGTAAGGGGAAAATCTTTAGTGTAGTACTAAAGAACTAATCGCAATATAACCTTTGCTTAATAGAAATATGTGCTTGTTTTTGACAAACTGAATAAATATAAACCTTCTAAATAGGTTTTACCCAAATTGGTTAGTGATGAGAGTCATTTGACCAGTTTGGGTTTTTTCTTTTCAAAAAGAGACGATTACGATACGATACTAGTTAACGAAATATTAAAACATCAACGGTAGTAGCTGTCTAGGAGGGCTTTATGAAGAAGTGGAAGATGTTCCTTAAAACGGAAAAACCCGCAAAAGTGTATATGATGAGCATCTCTATAATCGGGTGGCTATATGTTGCTGTGCAAGTGTTTTATATAGAGGAATGGCGGGATCCGTTGATCTATGTACTGCTCATCATCTTCTTAGCAGTTTGTGAGGTTTATCCAATGCCCGTTTGGAAAGGGTTTACATCGATCGGCTTCCCCATTGTGTTCGTCTTATATTTTGTTTTTGGACTTCCGATTGCCATGATCAGCTACGCGCTGGTTATATTTTTTGTCAATATTATAGATCATCGTCCACTACGGATCGCTTGCTTTAATCCTGCCCAGCTTGTTTTAAGTTTCTCTGCGTCAGCTAGTCTAGCGCAGCTTCTTGTTCCATTTATCATCAAGGATGGAAGTGTCACTTTATCCCATATGACCGAGCTTGTCATCCTAGCGATCTTCTTTTACATTTTGAATAACTTAATTGTCGACTTAGTTTTGTTAATTCGACCCCATCCATATCCATTACATATTTGGAAGCAAAAGCTAGTTTCTGAATTGAATAGTGGTGCCATTTCTGTTTTATATGGCGGTCTATTTTTATTACTAGGCAGTCAAAATCGTGGACAAATAGACGTTTTTTCTTTCTTCTTCTTTTTCTCGCCTCTCGTTGGTCTTGCACTCTTAAGCTCTGTCATTGTTCGATTGAAAAAGGAAAAGAGTCGCTTGAATGCACTTTTTTCCCTAACCTCCAAGCTGAATAAAATGGTGCCTACAAAAGAATGGGTGGATTCATTAAAATCAAACTTTCACGAACTCATTGATGTAGAAGGTATTTTATTATGGACAAATGAAAAAGGGAGATGGAAAACCAGCTACGAGGAAGGAAGAGTAAACTTCGGGACTCCTTTACGTGAAGAAACGATCACCGTGTTTGAACAGATGGAAAAGCCTCTTACTATTGCAAATAACAAAAAAGAAATGGTACCAGCCCAAGAGTGTTTTCATTCAGCACTTCGCAGCTTTGTCTTCGCGCCACTTGTCATAGAAAACGAGACGGTGGGTATATTTGTAGTGGCGAGAAGTAGAACGAAAAGCTTTACCCACGGCGAAGTTCAATCAATTGCAACACTGTCCAACCAGTTAGCAGTCATCATTAAAACAAGGGTACTCATTTTGGAAAAAGAAAAACGCACTTTATTAGAGGAACGAAATCGAATTGCACGTGATATCCATGATGGAATCGCTCAAACTTTAGCAGCAGCCTTAATGAAGCTCGAAACGGCTCAGAGGAAATGGGAGAAGAATCCCGAAGAATCGATGTATCTCGTTACAGACAGCATGGAGAAAATTAGAAGTAGCTTGAAGCAAGTGAGGCAGTCTATTTATGCGCTAAGACCCAATCCAACGGAACGTGTCGGTCTACAAACAGCCATAAAACAAAAAATGCATGCATTCGAGCAAGAAACGGGATTACATTTTTCTTTCGAAGAACGGGGCAAAGCAGAGACGTTAAGTACAATGGTAGAAAAAGTTTTATTCGAAACCTTTCAAGAAAGTATCCAAAATATAGTGAAGCACGCAAAGGCTACAAAGGTAGAAACACTAGTAAGCTACCAAAAAGAGCATATTATATTGAAAGTGAAGGATGATGGAGTTGGCTTCTCTTTATTAGAAGCGATGATGAAAGCGCAGAAGGAACCTCATTTTGGTATTTTACAAATGAACGATGCTGCCGAAAAAATAGGGTCGTCTTTGCAAATAAATAGTAAGCCTGGAAAGGGAACCGAAATCGTGATGACTGTACCAAAAATGGGCATAGAAGGAGGGACGGAGGATGATTCAACTTATGCTAGTGGATGACCATGCCATTTTGCGGGACGGGTTACGAAACCTTTTGGAAGTAGAGGAAGATATTCAAGTGGTGGGAGAAGCCGTTTCAGGTGAGGATGCTGTGTCCAAAATGAAGGAATGCCAACCTGACGTAGTTTTAATGGACATTAACATGCCGAAAATGAACGGAGTTGAAGTAACAGGCCTATTGAAAAAACAGTACCCCAGTACGAAGGTTCTCATCTTAACGATGCACGATCACGATGAATACTTTATGTCAGCCATCCGTGAAGGGGCTGACGG
Source organism: Bacillus fonticola (assembly GCF_012955605.1). Classification (GTDB taxonomy): domain Bacteria; phylum Bacillota; class Bacilli; order Bacillales; family JC228; genus Bacillus_CG; species Bacillus_CG fonticola. Next base: position 796,382 of record NZ_CP052135.1, read on the forward strand.
CTATTTGCTAAAAGATGCCCCCTTTGACCAAGTAATAGAAGCGATTCGAACAGTGGCAAAAGGTGAATCGGTTATTCATCCTGCTATGACAAAAAAACTGCTACATTTTCATCAGCAAAAAGGACAAAGCGAGGAAAAACAACTATTAACAGAAAGAGAGAAGGAAGTCCTTCAGTGTCTAGTGCAAGGTTTATCGAATAAAGAAATAGCCGACCGCCTTTTTATAAGTGATAAAACGGTGAAAATCCATGTTAGCAAAATCTTTAAAAAGTTAAACGTAAAGAGTAGATCACAAGTGGTCATTTATGCCGTCCAGCACCAGCTAGTCACATTTTAACGGTGTCAGTCCCCCACCACGGTAAAGGGGTGGGGGACTGACACCGTTATCGACATGCCCTTAGCTTCTCATTCAGGATTTTCAGCTCATTTTCAATGGCAGCAATCTGTTTTTCTAAAGGAGATATGTCTCTGTTTACAGATTCTATCTTTTCTAAATCGTTCTGGATGCGTACATAGTCGGCTTTTAATTCTTGAATAGCGTATTCAATTTCTTTTTTGTTCATTGTCTCAACCCTCATTTCTACTTATGTAAAGTTGATTATAACATTGAATGACCCCATACCGACTATGTAGTGACCTGAACGGATGATTAGTAAATAGGTGGATAACTGGTGGCAGTTAATGCTCTCCATCTTTGCTTTGTGCTCGCTCACCTAGTACGTCCTCAATTACTTCTAAATGCACCCTTGCCCATGCTTTTTCATGAAAATGTAGGAAAATCCCAATCACGAGAACCCCTACATAAACTACAACAAAAAAAATCAAAAAATGACTTTTTCCGAGTAACCAGTCTGTCAAAGGTTTAGAGAACATAAAAAATAACCACGGCAGTGTTGTGATGGCGAGGGGAATAGCACCAGAGCCATTTTGTTCTTTGAGCATATAATACTTCATCTTTTTCAAATTAGAGCTTGTCAATGATTCATAGAAAGAAATAATGCTGTCGATCTCAATGATTTCTTTTGCAGCTGTCACCTTTTGATCAGTGTCGATTCTTTTTCTGATTCGAAGAAAAAACCTGTGGGCATCCCCACGCAATGTAAACATGTAATCCCTCCCACATCACTTTAGTTTGGCTAGGGAAATTTTGTTTATACGCCCACTAGATATAGAAGCTCTTATCCGGGGATTAGGGCTCTTATCTGGGATTAACGCTCATATCTGGGGATTAACGCTCTTATCTGGGGATTAACGCTCTTATCTGGGGATTAACGCTCATATCTGGGGATTAACGCTCATATCCCGGGATTAACGCTCATATCCCAGGATTAACGCTCATATCTGGGGATTAACGCTCATATCTCGGGATTAACGCTCATATATGGGGATTAACGCTCATATCTGGGGATTAACGCTCATATCCGGGGATTAACGCTCATATCTGGGGATTAACGCTCTTATCTCAAGATTAACGCTCATATCCCGGGATTAACGCTCATATCCCAGGATTAACGCTCATATCCCGGGATTAGCGCTCTTATTCAGGGCTAACGCTCTTATCCGGGGATTAACGCTCTTATCTCAAGATTAACGCTCATATCCCGGGATTAACGCTCATATCCCGGGATTAGCGCTCTTATTCAGGGCTAACGCTCATATCCCGGGATTAACGCTCATATCCGGGGATTAACGCTCATATCCCGGGATTAACGCTCATATCCCGGGATTAACGCTCTTATCTGGGGATTAACGCTCTTATCTGGGGATTAACGCTCATATCCGGGGATTAACGCTCATATCTCAGGATTAACGCTCATATCCCGGAACGTACACAAAAAAGTCCTTCCCGAGAGGCTCGGAAAGGACTTATTCAGCATTACTGTTTTCTCAAATGTTTTTGTTTTTTTGACTTCACACGTTGGTTAGCGGCATTGGCACGAGCTTGTGCTTCAAGGTCTGCTTGATCGGCTATCTCAGCAGAATATTCTTCAGATACACCATCTGTTTTCAGGTTGGCAGGTGTCTGTGGCAATTTATTTTTGTTAGCACGGTTACTATTTCGTCCTTGTCGTCCCATGATAACTACCCCCTGTGTGTTTAAAAAGTCAATGAAGAAGTGGTGCACTTCCTCACTACTAGGATATCCTCACACAGAAGTGTTACTACAGGAAGATGTTAGTGATTACTCCGCTTTGATGTGTAGCCACCTGCTCGGTCTGCTGCTTTGAACTCACGCGCGTATCTTACTTCTTGCGTGTTCGACAAAGTACTTTTTGTGCGATCTTGGCGCTTTTTCTTATCTGCCATCTTACTCATCCCTTCTTCCGTATATTGGTTTCCTAACTAGTTTTTCCTAACAGAAGAGTGGACATACTTACGATTGATAAATGTCTTGGAGGGCACCTTTTAGTTCGGGAAACTTAAAGGTGTACCCCGTTTGTTGCAAACGATCTGGCAAAACGCGTTGACCTTCCAATACGAGTAGGCTCATTTCCCCAAGCACAGCGCGTAAAGCAAATGCTGGTGCGGGAAGCCAATGAGGTCGATTTAGCACAGATGCTACCGTTTTGCCGAAATCTTGCATGCGTTCTGGATGAGGAGCCGTCGTGTTGAACACGCCTTCCACATCAGCCTCAAGACAATGTAGAAGAGCGCCAACGACATCGTCTACATGAACCCAGCTCACCCATTGTCTGCCAGAGCCGACTGTACCACCGAAGCCAAGCTTATATGGCAAAGAAATTTTGGGGAGCGCGCCGTGATCCTTTCCTAACACCACACCGAAGCGCATTTTACAGACGCGAATCCCTACGTTCTCTAGTGGTTGGGCGGCAGCTTCCCATGCTTTAACCGTATTGGCCAAAAAGTCGCTTCCTGTCGTAGTTGTTTCCTCCGTAAATATGTTATCTTCATCTGTTCCATAAATCCCAACTGCACTTGCTTGAATGTAGACCGATGGACGATGGGGGAGCTTGGAGGCAATTGCAGTAAGAGCTTGAGTAGCTTGTAAGCGACTGTCAATAATTTGTTCCTTTTGCGCGGTAGTCCACCTGCCAGCATTTAAAGATTCACCTGCTAAGTTCACGATTGCGTCGACATCTTGTAAAGACTTCTCTGGAAGAGTGCCTGGGCTGAGCCATTTTGCGTAATGTAATCGTTCCTGCTGGCTTGTTCGGTCGCTTCTCGTTAAAATGGTTACTCGATACCCTTTATCTAGTAGCTTTTGCGTAAGTATGTCTCCAATGAAGCCTGTTCCCCCAGCAATACAAACATGCATTTTACTTCCTCCTCACCTGTTCCTTATATTCTACGCCTTATTTATAAGAATCCCTCCTTTAAATGTGCTACAGTAAAGAAAAGAGGTGAGAGACGTGCCGAAAATTGCAAAAATCTCTGTACAAAGGAAAAATAAAGAGCGGTATAATATTTACTTCGAGCAAAAAGGTGAAGGGGAGTACGCCTTTAGCGTTGACGCCCATACGCTCACCCAATTTCGACTCACAAAGGGCTTGGAACTAAGTGATTTTGATATACAAGACATTCAATACCAAGATGGTGTGCGTCGAGCGATTCATCATGCCATTTCTTTTTTGAGTATTCGTATGCGTACAGAAAAAGAAGTCCGCACTTATTTAAAACAGAAGGACTATTCAGAAGAAGTCATTCAAGAAGCGATCACATACTGTTTACAGCAAAAGTATATAAACGAACGGGATTTTGCCTTTGCGTTTGTTCGAACAGATGTAGCCACGAAAGACTGGGGACCTGGGGCTGTTCGGAGACGGCTATACGAAAAGGGAATTTCTCTACAACTCACCGAGGAAGCTTTGGGAGAGTACCCAGTAGAAACGGCTATAGAAAAAGCGATGGCTATCGTGGAAAAAGCACTTGCTTCTATGAAAAAAGAATCGAACATCCAAAGAAAGCAAAAATGCATGGAAAGACTTCAGCAAAAAGGATACGATCATGCCTGCATCCAAACGGCTCTGGAAACCGTTGATTGGACGCAATCAGAAGAAGAGGAAGCGGATGTCGTCCAAGCATGGGTCGAAAAACTAATGTGGAAATACCGACAGCATGAAGGATTTCAAAGAGAGAGCAAAGTGAAGCAAGCTTTGTATAGAAAAGGGTTTTCATTGGAGCGTATTGATCAAGCACTACAAGAATGGAAGGAAGAGAACGAACATGGAGAAACGGTTTAGTCAAATGACCTCACAGGAAATTCGTCAAGAGGTAGCAACACTTAAAGAAAAAGCGAGGAAAGCCGAGCAGTTGGGGATGGTGAGTGAGTATGCCGTGCTAGAAAGGAAGGCGACTTTAGCTGAAGCCTATTTGTACGATCCTAAGAAAATAACGCCTGGGAAAGTGTATGCCTTTAAAGGAGAACCTGGTGAGTATTTTAAAGTGGATTATATCAAAGGTGTGTTCGCTTGGGGGTACCGAACGTCATCTGAGCAAAGGCAAGAAGAAGCGGTACCGATCTCATTGCTGGCTATTGGTGGTCAAAAGGGCTAGGTAATACATTTCTCGGTAGTAAAGAGGGCATTCTCGATAAGTAAAGAGGGCATTCCCGGTAACTAGCGCTGCGCACGGTATAAAGACTAAAAAACGCTTGGATGAATATTCATCCAAGCGTTTCCCTGTTAATGGCGGTGCTTACTAGCCTGAATTCGTCTTATGATGTCAATCTGAGACCATTCCGTTTCACCATTAATCGTTGATTTTGAGTATTTCGTTCTAGAGCGTGGTTTGGCGAGTGAACTTTTGTATTCATTGTCATGAAAATTGTTTTTCATGTTTCCCATGATGTAGTTCCCCCTTGTTGTCTAGCCAGTGTTAGTGTTGTGGCGTGTCATCAACGCGGTGTGTTGACGCCCGCATCCGTTCTTGTGGGTGTGTGTTAATGGAACCGTCAGCACGCTTTGAGTTATACTCGGCTTTTGCACGACCCTCGCCTTCAAACTTTTGGCCGCTACCCGCACTTGGGAAGCCTTTCGCTTTGTTTCGCATTCTTACATCCCCCTCTTAAACGAAATAACATCGTGACGCGAAAAGGCATGAAGAATTCTCGACGCCTTCTCGCGTAATGGTAGTATGCCACGAGTAGTCTGTAACTTGTCTGTCAATCCTTTCTTTCGGAGAGCTTTTTCTGTAACGTTTCTTCTCGGAATACCCATCCGGTGTACGAGCATAGCACGTCTAAGTCCCAATCTAACTGTACGACGGCTACGAAGGGGTAGTGTCCTTTTGACCGGTACCGATTGTCAATGAAGCGAATTTCAACAAACTGTTCGTTTTTGTCTATCTCCCAACGATATGAAGGAGAAAAAGATAAAAAGGCAGAAACGTTTTCATCCTCTTTCGCTGCGTGGAGCCATTCTTTATCAGGAAAGGGTAACCTGTTAAATTGGTCAACCATATGAAGCTTGCCGTTCTCATACGTTCCTACATAAAAGTGGTCGTCGCTACTTACAGCTACCCGAAATTTACCGAGAGACATGCGAGGTGAAATAAACCACTTTGTTGCGTGTGGGTACGTGCGATGGATAGCCCGCACGATTTGTCGGTGCTGCAATCCGCGCACAATATAGTACAAAATCAATCCTGCGTATATCGTAACAAACGTAGGCCCTGGATCAGCAAGATTGAATAACCACAACAAAATTCCAACAATATGTGCGCCGAAAATAAACGCATCAAACGTGTTTATCCAGCCTAACGCGACCCACTTCTCCGAAAATGGACGTAACGCCTGGGTACCGTACGCATTAAAAATATCTACAAAAACATGCAAGAATACGGCAAGCATCGTCCATCCCCATAGATGGGGAACACTTGTATTTGGAAAGAACAATAGAAGTACAAGGGTGATGAGGGTGGGCCACAATAATTGCGCAGGAATAGAGTGGGTCACCCCACGATGATTTTTTAAGTAGACGGCGTTGTTTTTAAGCTTTAACACAGTATCAATATCCGGTGCTTGTGAACCGACGATGACACCAATGGCAACGGCTGAAAATAGGGAAGGATTTTGCCCAATAGCTGGGTCTAATGTGGATAATCCCGCTAAGCCAATGCCCATGACTACATGAGTGCCTGTATCCAAAAAAACCATCCTTTCTACTCTCTAACATCTTAGAGAGGGATTTACGTGATACGACCCCGTTAAGCTTTTCCTACCATAGCATAAATGACTAGAGGATAGAAACTAAAGGGATATCACAAAGGCAGCTATTTTTTTGCTATGATAGAAAGGTGTAACAATCGAAATTGTTGAACTGATGGAGGACCCCACCTTGGATATAACTGCTTTTCAACAACACCTGCTCTCTTGGTACGAATCAGAGCGGCGCGATCTTCCGTGGCGCCGAACAAAAGAGCCCTATAAAATCTGGGTTTCAGAAGTAATGCTACAGCAAACGCGAGTAGATACAGTGATCCCATACTATGAACGGTTTATAGAGGCATTTCCAACATCCGAATCTTTTGCCTATGCAAACGAGGAATTAGTGTTAAAGATGTGGGAAGGTCTTGGCTATTACAGTCGCGTCAAAAATCTACAAAAAGGAGTGCGCGAAGTTGTCGAGTCTTACGGTGGACAAGTCCCAAGCACTCGCAAAGACATTTCTAAGTTAAAAGGGGTGGGTCCTTATACGGCAGGAGCAGTGTTAAGCATCGCCTACGGACTTCCCGAACATGCGGTTGACGGAAATGTAATGCGTGTTCTGGCTCGCATTTTGCTAATCGATGAAGACATCCAACTTCCAAGAACACGCAAAACATTTGAACAAGCTGTTGACAGACTAATTTCAAAGGAAGACCCGTCATCCTTTAATCAAGGGTTAATGGAGTTAGGTGCGCTAATTTGTAAACCGCAACGCCCACAATGTTTACTTTGCCCGGTGCAAGAGCATTGTATAGCGTACGCTCAGGGTAAGGAAACGCAACTGCCTGTAAAAAGTAAAAAAACGAAGACGAGACGGGAAACTTGGCAAGTTCTTGTCGTACAGGATGAGAGGGGACGTATCCTCATTCAAAAGCGCCCTAACGAAGGACTGTTGGCGTCACTATGGTCTTTTCCGCTGCAAGAACAAACATCTCCTCAACCCATTCAACCGGTTGTTGAACACATGGTAACTAAAAACGTGACTAACGGAGAATTTCTTGTACAACTTAAAGCGACACAGCCAATGCAGCCAGTCAAACACGTCTTTTCCCATGTGACCTGGCTGCTTAATCCGATTCTTATACAGGTAGAAACATTGCCTACCGACTGGAAAGAACCATTCGCACTTCTATCTATAGAAGAAGCGAAACAACGCGCCTTTGGAGTCCCGTTTCAAAAAATCATTCAGCAATTAGAAGACTAATCGTACGAAGTTTCAGTTCCATGAGTCCATGTCGCTTCGTTACGTTGCATGCCACCGCGAATTTCAATTTCGGCAATCACTTCGCGGTGGATATGTTGGCCCTCCACATTTAAATAAGGTACCATTTGTTGCATGGAATGATGAAAATAAGAAAGCTCACTGTCTTTCCAGTCTGACTTTTGAATCATCGACAGCTCAGTAAAGTCGCGTCCAACATACATAAAGATTCCCCCTTTTTAACTAGTATTTGCACGCTCGAAAAAAACTATGTAAAACGAAATGGAGTGACCTTTGTATGCATGAAACACCTGTAGCACTCGTAACTGGTTCATCACGTGGTGTAGGACGAAGTATCGCCCTCAAATTAGCAGAAGAAGGATACGATCTCGTCATTAACTATGCAAGAAGCAAAACACAAGCTTTAGAAGTCGCAAAAGAGGTCGAGGAACGGGGCCAAAAAGCCGTTGTCATCAGAGCCAATGTCGGGGACAAATCGAAAATAAATTCATTGTTTGAGCAAATTGAAGAAATCTTTGGCCGACTAGATGTTTTTGTCTCGAATGCAGCATCAGGAGTGTTGCGACCTGTGATGGAGTTAGAGGAAAGCCATTGGGAGTGGACGATGAACATTAATTCCAAGGCACTTCTCTTCTGCGCGCAAAGAGCTGCACAATTAATGGATAAAGTCGGAGGAGGAGCGATTGTGAGTATCTCGTCTCTTGGCTCTATCCGCTATTTGGAAAATTACACAACTGTAGGTGTATCGAAGGCGGCGGTTGAAGCATTGACGCGCTACTTAGCTGTTGAATTGGCACCAAAAAATATCGTAGTGAATGCAGTGTCTGGCGGTGCCATCGACACAGACGCATTAAAGCACTTCCCAAATCGCGAAGATCTCCTTCAAGATGCCGCAACGAAAACACCTGCAGGTCGCATGGTTGAAATAGATGATATGGTGAACACCGTCATGTTTTTAGTCTCAAAAGAAGCAAGTATGATTCGCGGTCAAACGATCATCGTCGACGGGGGACGCTCGCTTCTCGTCTAACAAAATTTTTTTTGAATTTGTCAGCATAGAAAAAACGCCTCTCGGACATAGTAACATTCGTGGAGGTGATTACTGTGGCAAACAACAACAACAACCCATCAAAAACTAACGCGCAAGAAGTTAGAAAACAAAACGCGCAATCTGCTCAAGGGCAAGGAGCTCAACAACAATTCGGTGCTGAGTTCGCTTCTGAGACTAACGCGCAACAAGTGAAAAAACAAAACGCTCAAGCAGCAGCTGGCAAAGCACAAGCTTCTGCACAACAAAACAAACAACAGTAACACCAACGAGAGCGACTGTCCTTTTTAAAAGGGCAGTCGTTTTTTGTTTTAGGGAGAATGCGCAGACTCAGGGGAGAATGCGCAGACTCAGGGGAGAATGCGCAGACTCAGGGGGGAATGCGCAGACTCAGGGGGGAATGCGCAGACTCAGGGGGGAATGCGCAGACTCAGGGGGGAATGCGCAGACTCAGGGAGGAATGCGCAGACTCAGGGGAGAATGCGCAGACTCAGGGGAGAATGCGCAGACTCAGGGGAGAATGCGCAGACTCAGGGAGGAATGCGCAGACTCAGGGGAGAATGCGCAGACTCAGGGGAGGAATGCGCAGACTCAGGGGAGAATGCGCAGACTCAGGGGAGAATGCGCAGACTCAGGGGGGAATGCGCAGACTCAGGGGGGGATGCGCATCCGTCATCAAAACTTTCCCCGAAAACAAGACAATCCTCGTCAAAGGGTTCGACAGAGAAAAAACCGAATGTTACAAACACAAGAGAATTGAGGAGGGTTTCGGTTGAAATCATTTGATTGTGTTGTGAAAAAGCAATTACATACGATGGGGGAATGGCTTCATTTGCAAGACGAGTTAGCTAGGTGTGAAGAAATTGCGTTAGAGTTAGAGCAACTCGAAAAAGCAGACCGCCTCCACTGTGTGAAAGTGGAGATACGCCAGATGCGAGAAGAGCTTGAAGCCATTCAGCTCCTATTCACAAAGCAAACAGAAGAGCTCATTCAACAGTATGAAAAAGAAGAAAAATCATCTTCGCCTGTTTAAGGACTAGCTCAATCCCTTTGCCTTCTCGTCGAGGTCCGTTATAATAAAGGAAAAAGCGAGGTTCTATAGCACGTGGGTCAAAAAAAGAAAGGCTTTTCGAGAGGCAAAGCTAAAGAAACGGATGGTTGATGATGAAGAGCTGGACAGCAAAAGGTGGGGGAGGACGTGGCCATTCCACAAGAAGGTGAACGCGTTCAAATTCATAGTTATAAGCATGATGGAAATTTGCACAGAGTATGGGATGAAACGTTATGCTTAAAAGGAACAAACCGAATTTTCATTGGAGGAAACGATCGCACGACCGTAACTGAATCAGATGGACGGACATGGATTACTAGAGAACCGGCTATTTGCTATTTTCACGCCCAGCATTGGTTTAATGTGATTGGCATGTTAAGAGAAGACGGTATATATTATTACTGTAATCTTAGTTCTCCGTTTTTGTATGATCGAGAAGCGCTGAAGTATATTGATTATGACTTAGACATTAAAGTCTTTCCAGATATGACGTTTGATTTGCTAGATGAAGATGAATACGAATTACATAGGAGGCAGATGGACTATCCGCAATCAATTGACCACATACTAACGCACAATGTAGACAAGCTGATTCGGTGGATACGTGCGCGGAAGGGTCCTTTTTCACCAGAATTTATAGACGAATGGTACGAGAGGTATTTAACGTATTTGCGGTAAAGGCAATGGCGCATAACCTGTTGAGGGGTCAACGGGTTTTTTGCTTTGCTAGAGACTGGAAAGGAAGACAAGCATGAAAGAAGCACAACAACCGGGCAGTATAAAAAGGTATATGAAGTTTGTAAGACCGTATCGATGGCAAATTGTTGGGACTTTACTTATTGGGATTGTGAAGTTTGCGATCCCACTTCTTATTCCATTATTAATGAAGTATGTTGTGGATGATATTGTGAATAACGATTTACTACAAAGTGATGAGAAAGTGAATAACCTAGTGTGGGTGATGGGAGGAACAGCGATTCTTTTTCTTGTCATCAGACCGCCAATTGAATATTACCGTCAATATTTTGCTCAGTGGACGGGAAATAAAATATTGTTTGATATTCGTGATCAGCTATTTGATCACATTCAGCGGCTCAGTTTAAAATATTACAGCAATACAAAGGCAGGAGAGGTCATTTCTCGTGTAGTTCATGATGTTGAGCAAACGAAGAACTTTGTCATGATTGGGTTAATGAATTTATGGTTAGATATTGCGACAATCATCATTGCCGTTGCGATTATGCTGACGATGGACGTGCCGCTTACGCTTGTGTCATTGTTATTGTTCCCTTTTTATGCGTTCAGTGTGAAGTACTTTTTCGGTCGATTACGTAGTTTGACCCGTTTCCGCTCGCAAGCGTTGGCGGAAGTACAAGGCTTTTTGCATGAACGGGTGCAAGGGATTCCAGTGATAAAAAGCTTTGCAGTTGAGCCCATTGAACAAAAAAACTTCGGAAAATACAATGCAAACTTTTTGGAACGCGCGCTTGACCATACACGATGGAATGCCAAGGCGTTTGCGGTCGTCAACACGATTACCGATATTGCGCCTTTAATCGTTATTGGCTATTCTGGCTATCAAGTGATTCAAGAAAATTTGACACTCGGGACGATGGTTGCTTTTATTGCGTATATTGACAGGTTATACAACCCACTTCGCCGCCTAGTCAATCAATCCACAACACTCACACAGTCAATCGCAAGTATGGATCGTGTGTTTGAGTTTATTGATGAACCTTACGATATTACAGATGCCCCTGACGCGAAACCTGTACGTCAAGTGCGGGGGGATGTGCAGTTTGATCACGTGTCGTTTCGGTACAATGATGAGGATCTTGACGTATTACAAGACATTCATTTACATATTCAATCGGGAGAAACAGTGGCACTTGTCGGGATGAGCGGTGGAGGCAAATCGTCGCTTATAAGTTTGTTGCCACGATTTTATGACGTAACGTCGGGGCGTATTTTGTTAGATGGGGAAGACGTTCGTACATTACAAGTACGATCCTTACGCGATCAAATCGGAATCGTGTTACAGGACAACATTTTGTTTAGTGAGTCTGTGAAAGAAAATATTCGACTCGGCAAACCTGATGCCACCGACGAGGAAATCTTTGCCGCCGCAAAAGCAGCGAACGCACACGATTTCATTCAAGAACTGCCACAAGGATATGACACCGCAGTAGGAGAACGAGGCGTGAAATTATCTGGTGGACAAAAACAACGGGTAGCGATTGCCCGCGTCTTTTTGAAAAATCCCCCGATATTAGTTTTGGACGAGGCGACATCCGCTTTGGACTTAGAAAGCGAGCACATGATCCAAGAAGCACTCGAACTACTCGCAAAAGATCGAACAACTTTCATCGTCGCACACAGACTATCAACCATTACACATGCAGACCGAATCGTCGTCATAACAGGAGGACGCATCATAGAAGATGGCTCCCACCAAGAACTCATGTCCCAAAAAGGTGCCTACTACGACCTATTCAATGTTCAGCAACTAGAAGGCTAGTCGCTCGGGATCTGAGCCAGGCACTTATTAACCATGCCAGGCACTTAATAACCATGCCAGGCTCACATACCATGGACTAAGTGCACATATTCAGGCAGAGAGCGGTAAACTCCGCATTCACGGTAATAAACCTTGTTCGAGATGCGTTGGATCTGAAGATGATACAGTGATGAAATGGGAAAAGCCAGGCGTCTCTCATCTGAGCCTGGCTAACTTTATTATTCTGCTGGAACCCATAAATAATCAAGCATGTCAGCAGTGAACCAGTTCGTATCGATGTTACAAGTCTCGGCTTCAATCCCATACTGCCAGCCGTATAACAAAGAATTTACAGGTCCCTCTGCCTGGTAAGTTGGTGCGTTTGCTTCTGTTGTAATCCCAACGGAAGGGTATGAAGTCCAGATAACGGTATTGTTTACGACATCTGGATTTTCCTCTGCCGCCGCATTAAAAGCCACAGTTAACTCGGCATCAGACTCAAAAACCCCATATAGGCCCGGAGTGTACGGGGAGTTTGCCACACCGTCATACCAGCCTTGAATAAAAGCGGAGTCAACAGGGTAAGTGGGCTCAATATCTCCAAATAGCGCTACACCTTCTGGAACGCCAATTTCCTGGGCGAATGAAACAGCCTGTTCAGCTTCTTGAAGACCATTTTCATAACCAGTGGCGTCTTCAAAGTTGTTGTAAATGACAAGGATACGAATCCCATTATCATGAAGCAACTGCACTTCTTCGGTCGTTAGCCCGGCCGAAACTCCCTCTTTCGTCTCCAAGTAACGTCCCCACACAGATGGAGTCCCGTAGTTTTCCTTCGTGCAGGTGAGTAGCTCGGAAGTTGTTAAACTAGCAGAGTCAACGCCCCAGTAATAACCGCCTTCTTCATCATCATTCGTTGCTTCTTCGTCTGGATTTGTCTCTTCCCCATTGTCAGGTTGCTCGGTAGACGGTTCTTCTGAATCAGGTTTGTCCAAATTTGAAACAGCCGCCCAAATGAACGGAATCGCAAACAATAAGACGACACCACCAATGAGTAACCACCTTTTCCATCGTTCACTCATTCCAAACTCCTCCTTCATGACACCCTATGCATCATGAGGGGAACTTGTTTGGGGAGGGGCCTAAATCCAAATTTTTAAGTCACCTGATCGGGGATAAATGCCCCCGACCGCGGATAAATGCACCTGATCGCGGATAACGGCTCCCGACCGCGGATAAATTCCCCCGATCGCGGATAAATGCACCTGATCGCGGATAAATGCACCTGATCGCGGATAACGGCTCCCGACCGCGGATATATTCTCCTGATCGCGGATAAATGCACCTGATCGCGGATAAATGCCCCCGACCGCGGATAAATGCACCTGACCGCGGATAAATGCACCCGACCGCGGATAAATGCCCCCGACCGCGGATAACGGCTCCCGACCGCGGATAAATGCCCCCGACCGCGGATAAATGCCCCTGATCGCGGATATATTCTCCTGATCGCGGATAAATGCCCCCGACCGCGGATAAATTCTCCTGATCGCGGATAACGGCTCCCGATCGCGGATAAATGCTCCCGATCGCGGATAAATGCTCCCGATCGCGGATAACGGCTTCCGACCGCGGATAAATGCCCCCGACCGCGGATATCTGCTCCTGATCGCGGATAACGGCTCCCGACCGCGGATATCCGCCCCCGATCGCGGATATCTGCTCCTGATCGCGGATAAATGCTCCCGACCGCGGATAAATGCTCCTGATCGCGGATATATTCCCCCGACCGCGGATAAATGCTCCTGATCGCGGATATATTCTCCCGACCGCATCCAATTAATTCTAGAGCTAAATGAGTAACGAATATAATTAAAAAGCAGCGACCCTTTCGTGATAGGGTCGCTGCTTTTGTTATTCTTCTTCATCTTTGATTTCAATCGTATTTTCTTTCTCATGAAACGATTGGAAGCTATGAATGAGCGTTTCTAAATGATCTAAATGCTCACCATATTGCACGATGGCGGAAATGAGATGCATCATGTGATACATGTCATTATCGTCCTTGTTCACGTCTAGTCGTTCGAAACGAAGAAACAAGTTGAGCAATTCCTTGCGCTTCTCACAATAATTTGTTTCAAAGTCATGATCTTGAAGACGAATTTTACCGAGAAATTGCAGATACAGCTGCTCGTGCTGCACAGTGAGCGTATCCAATTGCTCCTGAATCACACTCTGAAAATCATCTGGCATATGGTGCAAATCGTTCTCAAAGCGATTAATTTTTTTGAGCAAGTCCCACGCTCTTCTTGTCGTTGAAATCATGTGACGATAGACAACTAACTTCCGTGCCTTCGTACGAGTGGTACGTTTCAAGTAACTGCGCTCTTCATTAAACATTAAATAGAGCTGATCCAACTTGATTAGTTGTTCTTTTTGCTTCTCAATATCTGCCTTAAGCAAGTGATACTCTGAAGCGTGGCGCGTGCTGACGCGAATCCATTTGATGATTTCTTCGGTTGTATGGGAAATTTTGCGGTACAGCTTTGTTTCGTATTTTGGTGGAAGAAAGAGTAAGTTTACGAGAAACGCAGACACAACCCCCGTCATCACCGTCGAGAAACGAATAAGGGAGAATTGAAATAAATCAGTTCCCGGACTTTCCATTATCGCAATGACCGTAACGAGCGATAAGCCAATGGTCTGCTCTGTTTTCATTTTTAAATTCATAGCAATCACTAAAACCGCTGCTAAGCCAATAACGAGAATGTCGTTACCAAGGAAATAAACAAAGAGAAAAGCAACGACTGCCCCTACTAAATTGGACTGGATTTGATCCAATATAGACAGATAGGAACGATAAATAGTTGGCTGAATTGCAAATATAGCCGCAATCCCAGCAAAGAGTGGGGAAGGGAGTCCGAACAATTGAGACAGCCATAACGAAAGCATAATAGCTACACCTGTCTTTAAAACCCTAGCACCAAGTTTCATATTTTATTCTGTGCCTCACTTTTTTGGCAGTACTTGTTTATAGCACAAAAAATACTGTAAACATCTTTGTACTATACAACGAAACCCGCTTAGCATCAAGAGACATTCCGTAAAGATGTGTCGACAAAGTGTCAACGGGAGAGCCAGGCACTTAATCAACCATACCAAGTACGCGTGCCACAAATTACGTACACAAATCCAGACTCATACAGTACATAAAAAAAGTCCTAGTAACAAAAAAACGTGCCCAGTGTTTTGCAGCTGGACACGTTCGTTTTTTCCATAAATCAAATCATTCAGTTGAAACAGATGGATCTGCTTGTTCTTTCACGGGAACGACTTGCACAAAATGTTCCTGTGGATTTTCTAACAGTAGCGAAAGCTGTTCTGCTTCCTCTACCTGACCTGCAGCCCGCAATGTTTTAATATAAGTGGACAGGAGTTCAACGATGTCTTTTACTCCTTTATCACTCAAATCTTCAATCGTGACTTTCGCGCCTTTTGCCATGCGACTGCTAAGCGTAGATTTTGTGAGTCCCATGTTTGGTTGATGGCGTAAGTAGACGACGCCACCGGTCATGCCGGCACACGCCCACGGTCCTGGGTCGCCGAGAACGAGTCCGCGTCCGTTCGTCATATATTCAAAGGCAAATCCTTTTACATTTGCACGAGAGCCGACGTTTCCGAGTTCCGGAGAGGGAAGGGGCTGCGTTAACAGTCCTCCTAAAATTAAGTCAGCGCCAGATAAGCGAATGCCAGCTCGTGCGTCCGCGTTTCCTTGGGCGATGAGCGTGCCTTTTTGCGCTCCGTAGCCAAACCCTTTTCCGACGGAGCCATTGTAATAGCGCCCGTCTTTGCCACGCCCTTTGAGGATGGCGACTCGACCACCAAAACTCGATTTACCGACACCATCTTGTGCACCGCCATTCACCAGAATATGGATGCCCTCACTGTTATAAGATCCGAGGCCGTTACCTGGGATGGATCCCTCCAAATAACGCAAATCAACGTTAGGCAAATTACGATACGACCCGTCAAGTCGATCACGAACACGATGTCCCGACACACGACTTCCAAGAATACGTTGATTCGACACAACGCTCGCAAAATTTCGTGACTGCATCAGCTCTTCATCTTTTTCGTCAAGATACTCTGCACCAACTGCGGCAGCTAATAGCTTTTTCTCTTTTGCTACGCCAACTTTTGGCATAGTGAACGTGGCGACTTCAACTGGTTGAAGCAAATAGGTTAAATCGAGTTGGTCAAACCCAGTAACTTGCTCGAGTAATTCTGAGCGTCCGACTGCATCTTGAAGGCGTTTTACCCCAATAGAAGCGGCAAGTGATTGTAACTCACTTCCAAATGCAGTGAAGAAGTTCACTAACCCTTCAACAGCAAGGTCAGACTGGCGAGGAACAAAACGGCGTAACCCGTGTTCTTTTGCTTGCGCTTCGCTTTCGATTTGCGTTGCGATCCCGACGTGACATGTATCTAAGTGACAACCGCGACATGTCGTACAACCGATCGCAATCATGGAAAGCGTTCCGAACCCAACACGATTTGCGCCGAGTAGCATCACTTTCAACACATCCGTGGCCGACTTCAAACCGCCGTCTGCCCAAATTTCCACCGAATCCCGTAAACCAGCTTCGCTCAAAGCGGTGTGTGCGGCTTTGACTCCGATTTCAACAGGAAGTCCGACGTGTTGGAGAGCATGCGTTCTTGCTGCACCTGTACCGCCGTCGAATCCGGATACTGTCACAATGTCAGCACCGGCTTTGGCAATTCCGACTGCAATTGTACCAATGTTCGGAACGACAGGTACTTTAACCGCAACTTTCGCTTGATCGTTGGCGGTTTTGAGCTCATGAATCATTTGTGCCAAGTCCTCAATTGAGTAAATATCATGATTGTTAGAAGGTGAGATTAAATCCGAACCAATAGTGGCGTTACGGGCCTCAGCTATTTTTGCTGTCACTTTAGATCCTGGAAGATGACCACCTTCCCCAGGTTTTGCCCCTTGCCCGATTTTTATTTCTAGCAAATTGGATGAGTTCAATAGCTCTGCATTCACCCCGAAGCGTCCGGAGGCAATTTGCTGACCGCGCGTGTTCGGATACTTGCCGAGCATATCTTTGATCTCGCCACCCTCACCGTTCATGCTTACCATGTTTAAGCGATCTGCGCCTTCTGCGTATGCTCGAAATGCCACTTCGTTTTGTGAACCGAACGACATGCTGGCAATGACAAACGGAAGGTTATGCGTACCGACTGTCAAATCAACGCCAGACGGTTCCAAAGGAGATTCGCTCTCCTTCAACGTAGTCAAATGACGAATCGTTGTCGGATTTTTTGTTTCCTGTTCGGTCATTTTATCGCGGTACGCCGTATAGTCACCAGTTTTCGCCACATCCCCAATCGCCTTCCAAATGCGTGGGAATGCATTGAACGATTTGCCGATTCTTTCCTTTTCGTTATAATACTCCGCTTCACGCAAATAAGCATCTTCTTTCATTTTGGCAAAATGATAACCTAGTTTTTCAGACCCGAAGAAATTGACGATACGTAAGGCATTCGCAACTTCCTCGTGTAGTCCGATACTCGAGAAGAGACGACCGTATCCGCGTAGTTCGTGAATTCCGATAGTGGAAATCACCTTCTCCATACCTTTTACGAGTGCTTGATATAAGTTAAGAATTGGCTCCGACTTCTCGTCGGTAACAGTCCGGAACATATAGTATGGACTAAGGGCATTTGCACCGAGACCGAGAGCGACCATGCAGTCATGTAACGAGCGAATGGAAGCAGATCGCAATAGGAGAGAGCAGTCCCTGCGTAACGACTGCGAAACTAATGCTTTATCAATGACAGACGTGGCCAAATGCGGATCTAACCACAGCTTCCCGTCTTGGAACACACCTTCGTCATCGAGTACGAGCAAAGAGGCTCTCTTTTGGACGGCTGCACATGCTTGTGTAGACAACCGGTCTAGCGCTTCTTGAACCGTTTCTTCCTTGGAATAGGTAAGGGAAAGCGTCTCAGTTAGTCCTTGTTCAGTAAAGGCGTGCACTACTTGCTCACATGTAGGTTGACCAAGCACATCTATTGTTTCGCTACTAAACATCCCTTCCACAAGGAGCGGAGTGGATAGTTGCAACACAAAGTTCGCATCATGCTTTTCGGTAAGTGAAGGGCGCTTCCCGAGCACTGTTCTTGTCGAGAAGTGTTCCGTTTCGCGATCCCTGTCAATGGCTGGGTTCGTAACGACGGCCACACTTTCTTTAATAAAGTCCGCTACATTGGAACGGTTAGGATTCATAGCCGCGAGTGGTGCGTCGTGACCGAGAGAACGAATCGGTTCCGCTCCTTTATCAGCCATTTGCTCTACCATTTGCACATGGTCTCGCTCCCAACCAAACGCTTTGTACTGCCCGTTCTCTATCTTTTCTTCGACTTTTGTTGTGACAACGGAAGGAAGAATAGGTGTCGTCAGTCGACCACTGCTTTGAGATAGATGAACACGCCCGGAGAAGCGTTGATATACTTCTTCCTGAAACTCATCATGGAAATACACTTCAAGCGTTCCCTCATGCCATTTCAAACCAACCTTTTCCCCAGGAGAGAGTGGCTTCGGATCACGGACAGTTTCGGATGTTGGCAGAATACCAGGCTCTGAGGAAAATAAATAAGCAGTTTCTGTTGTTAGCATCCACAATGGGCGTAAGCCGAGTGAATCTAGACTGAAGACAGCTTCATCCTTATGACGCGAGATAATTCCTGCAGGTCCTTGTGCATAATGACCCCAAGCTTCACGGATGTATGTATACATCGTATGCAAATGTTCAGGGTAGCTGTGGATTTCATTAACAATTGGTGGAAAAAGTAAATCTACCGCTTCAAAGAGAGAGTAGCCGTCACGGTGTATAAGTGTTTCCAACGTTCGATTCAAGTTTTGGCTGTCGCTTCCTCCTTCTACGAGCGGGACATTCAGCATACGAGCTTCGTCTTGTAGTTTAGCAATCGTATTAATTTCTCCGTTGTGCCCGATCACGCTAAATGGTTGCACGCGAAAAAAGGTAGACATCGTATTAGTAGAATAGCGATTGTGTCCAAGTGTCATCGTGGAGGCAACAAGTGGATGGCGTAGATCTGCATAGTAATTAGGAAGAATATCTCCAGCTCCCATTACTTTGTACACAACATGATACGGACTTAATGAAGCAACGTGAACGTCCTCATCCGTTTCTAGGGCAAGTGACACGTCAAAAACTTGCGCATCGATCGTTTCTTTTGTTGTGGGTTCTAATAAAATAGCAAACTGCCAGAATACTGGGGCTTCACTGCGCGCAAGAGGACCAAGAGCCTCGTTATTGGTTACAGAAGTTGTCGAGAAGAGAAGCTCTGCGTTATAGGTTGTCTTTAGTTCCGCTGTTAACTTGTTTATTAACTCGCCGGATCGGTCTGGTCGAATCATGACATGTCCGACGACAAAACGAGGATCATTGACGAGTACAGGATCACGGTTGACCTCAGCAAGCTTTTCACACCAAAGAGCACGCGGAATATCTGTGTGGATCCCGACTCCGTCTCCTTCACCGTTAATAAATCCAGCGCGGTGATTCATCGTAACAAGTGCATCTATAACGGTTGTAATGTTCTCTTTCGTAGGTGTGTTTGTTTTTTCCAAAGCAGCGACAATCCCACAAGCGTCGTGCTCGGCTTTTCGATAATTTTGAAAGTGTGCAGGTGTCCATTTGGTCATAAGTAAAAGGCAGTCAAAAGAAATATCCTTGCTGCCAAGTCACCTCCTGAAAATGAGTGTAATAAATGATACGGAAACATCATGACATTTCGAGGATGCGTTGAGGAAAGTTGCATCAAAAATTATGAAGTAAGAGATTGTAAATAGTAAAGAAAGGATATCATAACAATATTCAGAAATCAATCTTTATGCATTTTCGGGGAAGTGGAAGGGAACCGTATTTTTATTGTAAGCGTTTACATATAAAGGTTTGTTTCCTAGTGATGAAGGAGTACGGATGAGTTGTTGTGAATCTTTATGCAAAGAAAACGTTCATGAGCTAAGCGCTCAACCACTCAGGGAAACGGGTCACAAAGCAGTCTAGTAAAAAGAGCTAGTGCCGACCAACTAGCCGGCGCTGCTCATCATGTAGCGTATGTTACCCACGGGAAGGATTAGGCTCCGACAGCACGGTACACCATGCCATCAAGCGGGCGTGCCATCACACTTTCCATCCATTGTGCGGTTTGAATTAATTTATTCAGGTCAGTACCTGTGCCAATCCCCATCTGTTCAAACATGTGGACGAGATCTTCAGTACAAACGTTCCCTACCGCTTTCGGGGCAAACGGACAACCACCTAACCCAGCGATGGAGGCGTCAAAAATTTTCACCCCCGCCTGATAAGCAGCTAATGAATTAGCGATCCCTAAACCACGAGTATTATGAAAATGCATGCCTAGTGGCGTGTGATCACCGAATTCGTCAATAAAAGCACGCGTCACAGCTTGCACTTGTATTGGGTTAGCGAGGCCTGTCGTGTCAGCCAGCGTAATTTGCTCACAGCCTGCTTGTAAAAATGCATCTGCTATTTTTAAAACGCGGGATATAGAAATGTCTCCTTCAAAAGGGCAACCAAACACGGTGCCAATCACCCCCGCGACTGGACGTTTAGCAGCACCGGCATCTTTCATGACTGCTGTTTGTTCCGCCACGCCTTGCTCGACAGTTCTTCTAGCGTTACGCATGTTAAATTGATCGCTCGCTGCGATCATGACATGGACTATATCAACAGGCGTAAGTAAGGCGCGTTCTAATCCGGAGCGACTTAAAACGAGCCCCGCGTAAGTAACATCTTCACGTTTCGGGACTGCCTTCATCACTTCTTCTGCGTCGGCCATTTGCGGTACGACTTTTTGATTTACAAAGGAAACGGCCTCAATCTTGCGGATTCCTGCATCGATAAGCTGTTCAATGAGATGCACCTTCTCCTCTGTGCTGACAGGTTTTTTCTCATTTTGCAAACCATCTCTAGGACCTACTTCACAAATTTCTATCATATTGGTTCCGCCCCTTCAATAATTTTTCCGTCTTTTGTGAGATGGGTTAATACAGCATCTCGCCCTTGATAAATGTGCTCCAACATGGCTGAACGAGCACGCTCGCCGTCCTTTTTCATGATAGCCGAAATAAGCGTATCGTGAGCCGCCTTAGAACGTTCCATGCCTACTACACTATTCCAATGAAACTGACCATAGACGAGGGGGAGTACGGTTACTTTACTGATCAACATTTGTACGTGCGCATTTTTACTTGATGCGATCAGCGCTTCGTGGAACGCACGATTTTCGTTTACTACTGACTCTAGTGTCTCTTTGTTCTCTTCATCATACACGGCAAGCTGCTCAGCAAAAGCGTGATTCGTAGCTTGAAGTTTATTGATGTCTTTTTCCGAACGATTATGTGCGGCTTGGCTAGCTGCGTATCCTTCGAGTAATGCACGTAAGTCATATATTTGCCGGACATCTTCTTTTGTAAAAGAACGCACTGCGACCCCGCGTTTTAGTGACATGATCAAACCGTCACTTTCCAACCGTCTAATGGCTTCTCTTATAGGAGTTCTGCTAATGCTAAGTTGTTCACATAAGTATTCTTCTGTTAATCGTTGTCCTTGTGAAAAATCACCTAATAGGATTTTCTTGCGAATTATTTTGTAGGCATCCATTTATCTTCCCCCTAAACTAAATTGTATACAAAGTGGATATTTTTATCAACGGTGAATTTTCCGTAAAATATCTAATAGGTTGTTATATGGGAGTTTACAACACATGCGATTAGAATATTTAGAATTTTATGTTGCGCTATTGTATACAAAGATGTTATTTTATTAGCAGACAGGTACGGAGGTGCAGATGATGGATTTGGACACACAACCTTTAGAAGGTATGAAAGTATTGGAGCTTGGGTCGCTACTTGCCGGACCTTTTGCTGGACGGCTGCTTGCTGACTTCGGAGCAGATGTCATAAAAATAGAGGCGCCTGACCGTCATGACCCAATGCGACAGTGGGGAAAAGAAAAAGACAATGTTGGTTTATGGTGGCCGATTCAATCACGTAATAAACGCTCGATAACACTGAATCTACGAGATGAAAAAGGGCAGGAACTGTTTAAGAAACTAGTAACAGAAGTCGATGTGGTCATAGAAAATTTTCGTCCAGGTACGATGGAAAAATGGGGAGTAGGCTATGAAACGCTCTCAAGCATTAACCCAAGATTAATCATGGTGAGAACATCCGGGTATGGACAAGATGGACCGTACAGTAAGCGTGCAGGATTTGGAAGTGTCGCAGAAGCAATGGGAGGACTCCGTAATGTAACTGGTTTTCCAGATCGTCCACCTTCCCGAGTAGGCATTTCAATTGGGGATACATTGGCAGCTTTATTTGCCACGATCGGATGTTTGACAGCACTCCACGAACGGGAAAAATCAGGCAAAGGGCAAGTTGTGGATACAGCTATTTATGAGTCCGTATTTTCAGTAATGGAGAGTATGATACCGGACTACTTGCTAGCGGGTCATATACGCGAACGAACCGGAAACTTGTTACCTGGCATTGCGCCTTCAAACATTTATCCAACCGAAGACGAAACGTATGTTGTCATTGGAGCCAATGCAGATGGTGTATTCCGTCGCTTAGCCACAGCGATGGATCGACCTGAACTAGCAGAAGATGAAAAATTCGCGACGCATGTAAAGCGAGGAGAAAACCAAATTGAGCTAGATGAATTAATAGAGGGATGGACAAAGACGCTGTCAGCTGAAGTTGTTTTAGAGAAGTTGGAAATTCATGGTGTTCCTGCAGGGAAAATTTATAACGCGAAAGATATTGTGAGTGATCCCCACTATTTAGCGCGTGAGATGATTGTGAATGTGGACCACCCGCAGTTGGGCAACTTTCCTATGCCAGGGATCGTACCGAAGTTGAGTCGCACACCAGGCAAAATTAAATCAGCTGGCGCGGAAACGGTTGGAAAAAATAATGGAGATGTATACCGCCACATGTTGGACTTAAGTGAAGAAGACATTCGCTCGTTACGAGAGGAAGGAATTATTTAGTCTCTCTATAGACAGAACTGTAAGCGCTATCTTAACTAGAAGGGAGTGAATAGCTTGGGGAAAACCTTGTATGAGAAAATATGGAAGGGACACATTGTAAAGGCAGTACAAAATCAACCTGATTTACTATACGTCGATTTGCACTTAACGAATGAAGTCACGTCCCCACAAGCGTTCGCAGGGTTGCGCGAAAAGGGACGGAAAGTTCGGCGTCCAGATCTCACGCTCGCCACATTAGACCATGCAACACCAACCGATTTGTCAAAGCCATTCTCAGACCCGTTAGCGAAAAAGCAAGTAGAGACGATGAGAGAAAACTGTAAGATGTATCATATTCCATTGTTCGACTTACGTAGTACAAAGCGAGGCATCGTTCACATTATTGCCCCGGAATTAGGGTTAACCCAGCCCGGTCAAATTATTGTGTGCGGGGATAGCCATACGTCGACACACGGTGCTTTTGGTGCACTAGCCTTCGGAATCGGCACGAGTGAAGTGGAACATGTTTTGGTCACTCAATCACTAAAGCAATACCCGTCGAAAACAATGGCAATAGAATTTGAAGGTGAGAAACCTACAGGCGTTACGGCAAAAGATTTGATACTGGCGTTAATTAGTCAGTTTGGGACCGACTTTGCAACGGGGTACACAGTTGAATACCGTGGACCGGTCATTGAGTCACTATCAATGGAAGAGCGCATGACGATTTGTAATATGTCGATTGAAATGGGGGCGAGAGCTGGGCTGATTGCTCCAGACCAGACAACATTTGATTATTTGCAGAAAAAACCCCACGCTCCTAAAGGGAAGGACTGGGAAGAAGCTTTGAGTAAATGGAAGCAGCTTCGCAGTGATGAAGATGCTAAGTTTGATAAGGTGGTCGCGTTTAACGTACGAAAGGTAGCGCCTCAAGTGACGTGGGGAACGAACCCTGGTATGGGAACTTCAATTGAATCAGTTGTTCCTGACCCTAGTAGTCTATCTAAGGAAGCCCGTGAATCTGCTGAGAAGGCATTAGCATACATGGATTTGAAACCGCTTACTCCAATAACTGCAATCGGCCTTGATGTTGTGTTTATCGGCTCGTGTACAAATAGTCGTATTGAAGATTTACGAGAAGCTGCTCGAGTTGTAAAAGGGTATCGGATCGCAAATCACGTTAGAGCGTTAGTCGTCCCTGGATCTCAATCGGTAAAGTCGCAAGCTGAAGCCGAGGGACTCCATCAAGTATTTATAGATGCAGGATTTCAGTGGCGTGAATCGGGGTGTAGCATGTGTTTAGGTATGAACGATGATGTTGTTCATGCAGGGGAACGCTGTGCTTCTACATCTAATCGTAATTTTGAAGGTAGGCAAGGACGAGGGGCTAGAACCCATTTGGTTAGTCCAGCAATGGCCGCTGCAGCCGCTATCAAAGGGCACTTCGTGGATGTGCGAAAATGGGAGTTTCATAAAGAGGAGGTGTTCACTTGAGAAAGTTTACTACATTCACGGGGGGGATGGTACCGCTGGATCGGGCTAACGTGGATACAGACGCAATTGTACCGAAGCAATTTTTAAAAAGGGTGGAACGCTCTGGGTACGGTCAATTTCTATTTCACGATTGGCGCTTTGATGAAGAAGGAAAAGAGCGTAGTGACTTTGTTTTAAATCAAGAACCTTATCGTCAATCATCCATTTTAGTAGCTGGTCGAAACTTTGGATCGGGTTCTTCGCGTGAACATGCGCCCTGGGCTTTAGCTGATTATGGAATAAGGGTAATCGTTGCACCGTCTTTTGCAGATATTTTTCACAATAATTGTTTCAAAAATGGGTTGCTGCCTATTGTGTTGCAACCAGGAGAAGTCGGAACGCTCATGAAAAAGGCGATTCAGATTCCAGGAGGGGAGGTTACGGTAGATTTAGAGCAGCAAAGGGTATTTGACAGTGAAGGATTTGAAGCCTCTTTCTCCATCACAGCATTTTTGAAGAAAATGTTACTTGAAGGTTTGGATGATATTGATTTGTCCCTTGAATACTCAGAATACATTGATCAATACGAGAATTCTAATCGGTTTTACTACAGCACGAAAGAGGTTTTATAGCAAATCATCCTATTTTTTAAGGAGGTATTCAAATGTCTAAACGAAAGATAAAAGAGCCTGTTCGTAAGCCGTGGATTTGGATAGTTATGGCGGTCATTGTGATCGCTGGTGTACCTTTTTGGTATTCGGAAGATGCTATCGAACCGTTCATTTTTGGATTTCCTTATTGGGCGTTTATCAGTCTCGTGTTTATGCTCCTTCTCTGTGTCTACTTGTGCTGGCTCAGTCTAACCCAGTGGAATCTAATTGAAGAAGAGGAAGATGGACGGAAGGGGGATGAATAGATCATGAATGAAGAACTCGTCTTTGCCGGTATGGATGGTGTCGTCATTCTTATCGCATTTGCTGTCATTATGTTAGGTATCGGGTATTTTGCAGGTCGTGGGAAAGACTTGCACAATAGCATGAGCGATTACTTTTTAGCAGGAAGAGGACTCGGGATTGTCGCCTTATTCTTTACACTTTATGCGACACAGTATAGCGGCAACACGGTAGTAGGATACGCGCCAGCCGGTTATCGTTCAGGGTTTTCTTGGTTACAGTCGATTCCCTTTATGACGATCATTGTCGGTGTCTACCTCTTGTATGCTCCGAGAATGTATGTGATTGCGAAGCGACGTAACTACCTCACGCCAACAGACTGGATTAGTGACCGTTTTAAATCAAAAGGAGTAACGATTCTCGCGATCATCCTAATGTTATGGGGGTTAGGGAACTATTTGTTGGAGCAGCTCGTTGCGATTGGGCAAGCTGTGTCTGGTTTAACAGGCGGGACGATTCCTTATCATATTGCGGTAGTTGTCTTTATTATCGTCATGCTAGTTTACGAGTGGATGGGCGGAATGCGAGCGGTAGCTTATACCGATGTGTTTCAAGGGATTGTACTAATGGTCGGGATCTTTGCTTTGTTAGGGGGTGCCCTTTACCTTGTAGGAGGTAGCTTCGGTGATGTATCGCAATACTTAGCTGACAATGAGCCGGAAAAAATTGGTGTGCCTCCATTTGCTACGTCCATTAACTGGTTAAGTATGATTGTGCTAACCGGACTAGGTGCTGCCATTTATCCTCATGCGATTCAAAGGATTTATTCATCAAGAAGTGAAAGAACGCTTAAAAGATCATTTGCAGGGATGGCGTTAATGCCACCGATTACGACAGGATTAGTTTTCGTTGTCGGAATTATCGGAATTATGATGTTCCCTGGCCTTGATACACAAGGCTCTGAACAATTAGTTGGTCTCATGGCAAATGAAGTAGCCGGTATTAACCCGATCTTCTATTGGATTATGGTCATCATGTTCGGAGGAATTGTGGCAGCAATTTTGTCGACAGCTGACTCTGTGTTACTGAGTTTTTCCTCCATGGTCTCTAATGATATTTATGGGAAGTTTATTAACCAAAATGCATCAGAACAAAAAAAGATTATGGTAGGTAAGGTCGTTGGTATCATCGCCATCGGTATTCTGTTAATCATTGCTTGGAATCCACCGGGAACGCTGTATGAAATTTTTGTTCTGAAGTTTGAATTACTCGTTCAAGTGTTCCCAGCCTTCGTGCTCGGAATCTACTGGAAGCGACTTTCTGCTAAACCTGTATTCTGGGGAATGTTAGCGGGGGCACTCATAGCCGGTATTATGACGTTGACTGGGTATAAAACGTTTATGGGAATCCATGGCGGAATTATTGGCTTAGTCGTTAACTTTGCTATTTGTATTGTCGGTTCTTATTCTGTGAAACTTTCTCAAAAGCAAAAGGAAGAGCACGAAAAGATTACAAATTTTAATGTTCAAGCGTAAATCAGATGACAGTCCCCCACCACGTTAAAGCGGCGGGGGACTGTCACCGTAAGAGGTGTAGTGGATGTCTAGTCAAACAACTGTACTCTCTTCAAACACGAACGGGACAGGGCAAGCGTGGCGGATGCTTGCCTTGTTACTTATTACACAAATTTGTGTGGCACTCGTTGGACGCAGTCTCGCGCCACTCGGAGTGTTAATTGGAGAAGATTTATCGTTAACCAATGCGCAAATTGGGATGTTGCCAGCAGCTCTATTTCTCGGTCAATCATTTGTGAGTATACCGTCTGGATTACTCGTTGATTGGTTTGGATCACGTCGATTATTATTTGTACTGAGTCTCTGTTTAGGTGTGTCGTTTGCGTTTATGGCATTCGTCTCCACTTTTTGGCTACTGCTATTTTGGATTTTTCTAGGTGGGTGTGGGTACGGAGCTATGCATCCTACATCAAATCGCGGGATTTTGTACTGGTTTGACAAGCGCTCGAGGGGGACGGCGATGGGAATTAAGCAAATGGGGGTTACGGGCGGTTCAGCGCTGGCAGCAATCTTGCTATTGCCTCTAGCCGTGGCCATCGGATGGCAGTGGGCCCTCATTTTTGCTGGACTATTATTAGTCCTAGTCGGTTTTGTTGCCTATTGGCTTTATAGAGATCCCCCAACTATCCAGCCGCAATCCCAATCAGTGTCTAGTCTATGGGGGAATATGAAACGGGTGACGAAAGAACCACGTCTATTTCTGATCACCCTCGTCGCGTCTGGTTTGTCTTTAAGTCAGATGTGTATTAACACTTATATTGTGCTTTACGGGATATACGTTCTTAATTTACCGATTATAACGGCTGGAATGCTGCTCGTGGTATCTGAAATTGCAGGCTCATTGGGACGGGTCACATGGGGAGTGCTTAGTGATCGATACTTTGCTGGTGATAGAATAAAAGTGCTACTCATCATTGCGTCCTTGGGCGTGGTATGCACGTTAGCGCTCGCGTTTTTACCTAGTGATCGTTGGATTTTTCTCGTGTTTGTCGTCACAGCCTTGCTAGGGTTCTCTGTTTCAGGTTTTAATGGAATGTGGATGAATGCTGCATCAGAGTCAGTTCCGAAAGCACAAGCTGGTTTAGCTTCGGGCTACAGTCTTACTTTGGCATCTTGGGGTGTCATCATCGGGCCTCCTTTGTTTGGGTGGGTCATTGATGTAAGTGGCTCGTTCCGGTTGGCGTGGTTTGGGTTAGCGCTCGTATGTACGATTGTCTTTATTTTGTTAGTTTTCTTGATTCGTCATGTGAAGCGCACCGATGTAAGAAATGAAAGGAGTTTTGTCAGTTCATGAAATTTTACGCAAATGATTTACAAACAAAAGACCGATACAAGTTGTTGAGCGGTTCTGTTGTCCCGCGTCCTATTTCTTGGGTATCGACTGTAGATAGAGATGGTGAAGCAAATCTTGCCCCATTCAGTTTCTTTAACGTCGCATCTCGTGAGCCAGCGATGTTGTCGCTCTCGATTGGACCTGGGGTAGGGGATCGAAATGGAACAACGAAAGATACGCTTGAAAATATTCGTAACACAGAACAATTTGTGGTCAATGTTGTGCCGGCGACTCTTGCTAATGCGATGTACACGACATCGCTTAATGTGGCTACGGATGTCGATGAATTTGAGGAAGCTGGCCTAACAAAAGAAGCGAGTGACAAAGTGAAAGCTCCTCGTGTGAAAGAATCGCCGATATCGATGGAGTGCCAACTGGAGCAAATCATCCAACTCGGGACAGATTATCTCGTAATCGGTCGGGTGCTTGTGTTTCATATTGCTGAATCAGTGTATACACCGGATTATAAGATCAACTTGGATGCGCTCAATCCACTTGGGCGCTTAGCTGGTACGTACGCGCTTGGCGGAGAGCTTTTTTCTTTGCCGGACGACACGTTATCTGAAAGAATTGCCAAACGTAAGTAGAAAAAGGGATCGATCATGTTGTGTGATCGGTCCCTTTTGTATGTAGATTTTAAAGTTTTGTGATTGCCTGAAACGCCTCTTTTACTGCTATAAGCGTTTCGTTAATATCCTTTTCTGTATGGGCTGTTGTTAAGAACCATGCTTCGTACTTGGAAGGAGCGAGCATAATACCGCGCTTTAGAAGTTCCTGAAAAAGCTGCGCAAACTTTTCGCCGTCTGCTTCCTCTGCGCCTGCGTAATCTGTTACTTCTTTGTCTGTGAAGTAGACGGTGAGTGCGCCCTTCAGACGGTTGATTTGAATGGTGTGGCCCGTCCCCTTCGCCGCTTGCCAAATCCCCTCTTCTAATTGGGCTCCAAGCTTGTCGAGTTGATCATATACACCGGGTTGTTGCAATACTTCTAAGCAAGCGATGCCAGCGCGAATCGAAGCTGGATTTCCTGCCATCGTTCCGGCCTGATAAGCGGGACCGAGCGGGGCGACGGTTTCCATAATCTCTTTCTTCCCACCGTATGCACCGATCGGTAGACCGCCACCAATAATTTTCCCGAGTGCAGTAAGATCTGGTGTAACACCCACTAAAGTTTGTGCGCTTCCATAATGAAAACGGAACGCTGTAATGACTTCATCGTAAATAACAAGGGCACCATGGTTGTGCGCAATCCGATTGATGCTTTCTAAAAAGCCTTCTTTCGGTTCCACAATGCCAAAGTTTCCGACAATCGGTTCGACGAGTATGCAGGCAATTTCTCCACCCCATTGGTTCATTGCTTCGCGAAAAGCATCCGCGTCGTTAAAAGGTACAGTGATGACTTCTTTTGCGATTGCTTTTGTCACGCCGGCACTATCAGGGGTACCGAGTGTTGACGGGCCACTTCCTGCAGCGACTAATACCAAATCAGAATGCCCGTGGTAGCAACCTGCAAATTTAATGACTTTGTCCCGACCGGTATAGGCACGCGCGACCCGAATCGTTGTCATGACCGCCTCCGTACCAGAGTTGACAAAGCGCACCTTTTCCATAGAAGGAATGGCTTCTTTTAACATTTTAGCAAAGTGCACCTCATGGCGAGTCGGTGTTCCGTACAAAACACCCTCTTGAGCGGCACGATGGATCGCTTGTGTAATATGAGGGTGCGCATGTCCAGTGATGATTGGACCGTACGCAGCTAAATAATCTATGTACCGGTTTCCATCTACATCATACAAATAAGCGCCTTCCCCACGCTCCATCGCAATCGGACTTCCTCCACCAACTGCTTTATACGAACGGGATGGGCTGTTCACACCTCCGACGATGTGCTCTAGAGCCTGCTCGTGTAACGCTTCAGACTGTTTCCAATTCAAGTTTATCACTCCGTTAGTAAGTTTTACGCACCCCCCTATTCTATCATTAAGGCTGTTTTCTGAAAGATTGTTGCTTTATTAATGAAATCTCATTACACAGTAGCTATATGATGCGACATAAGACACCGCTCCGGAAATACACTTCGCTTTCCGCGGGCTCCGCGCTGAGCCCCGCGGAAAGCGTCCGCCTGCAGCGGAAATCAACATAGCAGTATGTCACATCATGGGATAACTGTTTAATAAAAACAACAAAGGATACGAAAAGAGCCATCATTAAAGAAGGCGTTTCAATATTTAGCCGACCAAGAAACAATTTTTCGACGCAATGGCACATCTCCATCTCAAAGTGGGAACCTCACCTAACACTAACAGTAGGAAAGGCATTGAAGTCATCAAGTTTCTTTAGTGTATGTGCCTATTTTTATAGACAAGGGGCGTTTGTCCAAACCCTTTACTGCATATCACATATTGTAAAGTAGGGCATACCTCCTCAAAACCCTTTAAAGGGCTGACATGCAGTGTTTCACTGCAAGTCAGCCCTTCCTTTTTTGAACAATTTATTTAATACCCAAGCCTATCCTTTGCTACAATAGAGAAAAAGGGAGGAGTGGGGATATGAAAGTGATCTCATCTTTGTTGCCAAAGGAATCATTGCAAGCAGCGTGTATGGAAAAGTTCCCAGACGATACGTTTGTGTTTGCAAAAGGAATTGAAAACTTAGAATCACATGTGGAAGATGCTGAAGTATTCATTACATATGCCGATGATGTAACAGAAGACTGGATCGATCGAGCGAAATCATTGCGGTGGATTATGGTAATGTCGGCTGGGCTGGATCGAATACCGTTTGATCTCATAGAAAAGCGGGGCATTTTAGTGACAAACGTGCGTGGAATTCACGCAAAGCCGATGGCAGAGTATGCGCTCATGTACTTTTTGGATCACATAAAGAATCGGGCGTTTTTTGAACAGCAACAGAAAAATCAAGTGTGGGATCGAACTGTCAAGCCTACTGAATGCTGTGATCAAACGCTTTGTGTTGTGGGAGCGGGGGCTATCGGTTCTGAATTAGCTCGTCTTGCAAAATTACTGGGTGTACGGACGGTTGGCGTCAATACATCAGGTCAAATGCGACCCCACTTCGATGAGATGTATGCGATATCAGGGCTTACTACGGCAGTACAAAATGCCGATTTCGTCGCATCAGTTCTGCCTAGTACGAACGATACGAAACACGTATTTGATGATAGCGTCTGGGGTGTGATGAAAGAGACAGCTGGCTTTTTGAATATGGGAAGGGGAAGCGCAGTAGACGAAGATTCGTTGTTGAATGCTCTCCGCGAAAGTAAATTGGCCCATGCCTATTTAGACGTATTTGAAACGGAGCCGTTGCCAGAGGATCATCCGTTTTGGACAGAACAAACGATTACGATCACTCCGCACATTTCCGGAACTTCTAAACATTATTTACCGCGTGCGTTCGAAATTTTCTCAAGAAACATGGAGTTAATTAAAGAACAAGGCTGGTCAGTGTCGCAACTCCAAAATGTAATCGATGGACAACGGGGTTATTAGCATGAAAATTTATACTAAAGGCGGAGACAAAGGGCAAACTTCTCTTATATACGGAAGTCGCGTATCGAAAAATGATGCGCGCGTTGAGGCTTATGGTACTTGCGATGAGGCCAATTCCATGATCGGTCTCGCGTTGAGTCACTTACCAGATAGAACCTATTCGGACGCACTCTTGAAGACTTTTCGGGAGATCCAAACCGCGCTTTTTCATGTTGGAGCAGAACTCGCCACACCGAAAGGGAAAGAGGTAAGGTGGACAGTAGGGGCAGAGGATGTCGCGCGCCTCGAACAGGTTATTGACCAGTTAGACGGGGAACTTGCACCACTAAAAAACTTTGTTCTCCCAGGCGGTCATCCTACAGGGGCAACACTGCACGTAGCCCGAACGATTGTACGTCGGGCTGAACGCCATGCCGTTTCCTTAGGAGAAGAAGTGGACAATGTATTTGTCTTACAATACTTAAACCGTCTCTCCGATTTTCTCTTTGTTGCCGCGAGATGGACAAATCAAAAACTACAACGAATGGAACCAACTTTACACGAATAGTTATTTTATAAATAGGTGTTCGTTGACAAACGAAGACAAGAGGGCGTACACTAATTATAAAGATTATAAAGTAATATTCATTACTAGAGAGTGAGGTGCATGACGGTGGCTGAAGCGCATTTACAAGAAGCTTTAACGACACTAAAAGATTCCGGCGTTCGGATTACACCGCAACGTCATGCCATTTTAGATTACCTCGTTCAATCCATGTCTCACCCAACTGCTGATGATATTTATAAAGCGTTGGAAGGGAAATTCCCGAACATGAGCGTTGCGACAGTATACAATAATCTCCGTGTTTTCCGGGAATCTGGATTGGTAAAAGAGCTCACATACGGTGATGCATCTAGTCGCTTTGACTTTGTAACGACAGAGCACTACCACGTTATTTGTGATTCCTGTGGGACAATCGTAGACTTCCATTACCCAGGGTTAGACGAAGTTGAGCATATCGCCTCCCACGTGACAGGCTTCCAGGTACGGCACCATAGGATGGAAATTTACGGTGTATGTGGTTCTTGTAGACAAAAAGATACTCATGAACAACTGTAAAAAACTGACCGGAAATGTAAACCGGTCAGTTTTTCTTTCGTGTTATATATCCGCGATCAGAGGCAGAAATCCGCGATCAGGGGCGGAAATCCGCGATCAGGGGCGGAAATCCGCGATCAGAGGCGGAAATCCGCGGTCAGGGGCGGATATCCGCGATCAGGGGGATATATCCGCGATCAGGGGCGGATATCCGCGATTAGGGGAATATATCCGCGGTCAGGGGCATATATCCGCGATCAGGAGCCGATATCCGCGATCGGGGGAATATATCCGCGATCAGAAGCAGATATCCGCGGTCAGAGGAATATATCCGCGGTCAGGAGGATATATCCGCGATCAAAGGAATATATCCGCGATCAGGGGAATATATCCGCGATCGGGAGGATATATCCGCGATCAGGAGCAGATATCCGCGGTCGGGGGCGGATATCCGCGATCAGGGGAATATATCCGCGACCAGAGGCAGATATCCGCGGTCAGGAGGATATATCCGCGATCAAAGGAATATATCCGCGGTCAGAGGAATATATCCGCGATCAGAGGAATATATCCGCGATCAGGAGCAGATATCCGCTAGAAATTGCAGAAGCGTTTTAAACGTGATGGAAAAATAAAAAGGGGCTACCTTCTTGTGAAGACTAGCCCTTTTGAGTGTGCTCTTTTTTTCGATTGTACGATTCGTTGAACTCTTTTCCGTCTAGGTTAGGATCAAGGGTGAGATATTCTTCACAATACATACAAATATCTACACGTCCGAGCACCTTGGTTACTTTATGGCAATTTGGGCAAGTCACTTGCACTGCCTTCGTAGACAACATGCCAATCCAAAAATAAACTACAGTACTAGCAATGATACATAAGAAGCCCACTAACATAAATACGGTCATTGCAATAGCAGATTCTCGAAAGAAAATTCCGCCGTACATAATAACTATTCCGATAAAAATCAAGGAAAGGGCAAATGTACGGATCTTATTAATTTTGCTAGAATAAGTTTTTGCCATGGGTTGACCCTCCTTACGAAACACTATACCACATTGAGGGGAAATGCTAAGAACATGTTGTTGAACGAAACAAAGGAAAAACTTGCAGGATAATCGCGATATCTGTCGAATTTGAATTCCAAAGCAATTAATGAAGTTGAAAGAAATTATCCCAACATGATGAGGGTAGA
This sequence comes from Bacillus fonticola, assembly GCF_012955605.1. Classification (GTDB taxonomy): domain Bacteria; phylum Bacillota; class Bacilli; order Bacillales; family JC228; genus Bacillus_CG; species Bacillus_CG fonticola. Next base: position 830,531 of record NZ_CP052135.1, read on the forward strand.
TTGCCAATCATAGTTCTAACCTGCTTAAAAGAGATCATCGAAGAGCATACTTGCCCACTGATATCTTGTCGGCATCATTAATTTTTTCAACGAAAGACGTCTAATAAGTTTGGAGGATTCCAATTTGGAAAAACTTCTTCGTCCTATTTATCAAGAAAAAGCAAGCCACCCATGTACAATGGGAATCATCATGATTGAAAAAGACAAAAATGAATCTCCAATAACGGATGGGTTCGATGCAGTATTGTTTGTTATCACAAATAAAGGAACCCAAAAGACTATTGAAGCCAAGCACTACGTAATGGGTGAGCAAAAAGCGGCGCTATATATAGTTAGTGAAGAGAAAATGAGAGAGTGGCTCCTTCTAGGAAACAACCGCAAAATCTTTGACTGGCTTTACGGTGGGAAGGTACTCTTTGATCGAAACGAGTTTTTGGAAGAGCTAAAAGCAGAATTACGAAACTTTCCTTTTTACGGCAGAAAAGTGAAAATGGGGGTCGAGTTTGCTAAGCTAATTAGGCGTTATATAGATGGTAAAGACTTTTTCGAAAATCATCACTACTTAGATGCCTATAACCACATTATTCATTCTTTACATCACCTAGCTCGGCTGTCTGTGATCGAAAAAGGATTTCATCCAGAGGTAACTGTTTGGAAGCAAGTAAAGCAGATAGAACCAGAAATTTATAAACTATATGAGGAGCTTGTCACTAGTGATGAAACTATCGACAAGCGTCTAGAGTTATTGTTTTTAGCGAGTGAATACTTAATCCATTCAAAATTGTCTCTCGGTGCAGAGCATTTAGTACGTGTTATGGATGAACAAAAAGAATGGACAATCCAGCAATTCTACGAACACACCGAGTTGCAGATGTACTCAGTGGATCTACCAGTGTTTCTTGAATACCTTGTTGGTCGTAAAATGATCTCTATTCAACAGCGTGAATCGAAGGGTAAGGGAGTGTTTCATCGACATTACACAACCCAAATACCTGAGGAAGTTTAAAAAAATATCAATTTGTTATTGACGAATCAAATCTGGCTTGATATATTATTACACGTCGCCACGACAGAAACAGAATTTATTCTTGACTCTGCATGGCGATGTGTGTTACATTGAATTGGTCGCTTTCAGAGCGATTGTTGCTCTTTGAAAACTGAACACAAACCTGCTAGTAAGACCAAATCCAAATGGATAAGGTCGTCGTTGATTTTAAAGTAAGACAGTTAAGAGCTTGCTCTTTTTATGGAGAGTTTGATCTTGGCTCAGGACGAACGCTGGCGGCGTGCCTAATACATGCAAGTCGAGCGGACTTTAGGGAGCTTGCTCCCTAAAGTTAGCGGCGGACGGGTGAGTAACACGTGGGTAACCTGCCTGTAAGACTGGGATAACTCCGGGAAACCGGGGCTAATACCGGATGACCTTTCGGATCGCATGATCTGAAGGTAAAAGGTGGCTTCGGCTACCACTTACAGATGGACCCGCGGCGCATTAGCTAGTTGGTGAGGTAGTGGCTCACCAAGGCAACGATGCGTAGCCGACCTGAGAGGGTGATCGGCCACACTGGGACTGAGACACGGCCCAGACTCCTACGGGAGGCAGCAGTAGGGAATCTTCCGCAATGGACGAAAGTCTGACGGAGCAACGCCGCGTGAGTGAAGAAGGTTTTCGGATCGTAAAGCTCTGTTGTAAGGGAAGAACAAGTACCGTTCAAATAGGGCGGTACCTTGACGGTACCTTACCAGAAAGCCACGGCTAACTACGTGCCAGCAGCCGCGGTAATACGTAGGTGGCAAGCGTTGTCCGGAATTATTGGGCGTAAAGCGCGCGCAGGCGGTCCTTTAAGTCTGATGTGAAAGCCCACGGCTCAACCGTGGAGGGTCATTGGAAACTGGAGGACTTGAGTGCAGAAGAGGAGAGCGGAATTCCACGTGTAGCGGTGAAATGCGTAGATATGTGGAGGAACACCAGTGGCGAAGGCGGCTCTCTGGTCTGTAACTGACGCTGAGGCGCGAAAGCGTGGGGAGCGAACAGGATTAGATACCCTGGTAGTCCACGCCGTAAACGATGAGTGCTAAGTGTTAGAGGGTTTCCGCCCTTTAGTGCTGCAGCAAACGCATTAAGCACTCCGCCTGGGGAGTACGGCCGCAAGGCTGAAACTCAAAAGAATTGACGGGGGCCCGCACAAGCGGTGGAGCATGTGGTTTAATTCGAAGCAACGCGAAGAACCTTACCAGGTCTTGACATCCTCTGCTACCTCTAGAGATAGAGGGTTCCCCTTCGGGGGACAGAGTGACAGGTGGTGCATGGTTGTCGTCAGCTCGTGTCGTGAGATGTTGGGTTAAGTCCCGCAACGAGCGCAACCCTTGATCTTAGTTGCCAGCATTCAGTTGGGCACTCTAAGGTGACTGCCGGTGACAAACCGGAGGAAGGTGGGGATGACGTCAAATCATCATGCCCCTTATGACCTGGGCTACACACGTGCTACAATGGGTGGAACAAAGGGTCGCAAAGCCGCGAGGCTGAGCCAATCCCACAAATCCACTCTCAGTTCGGATTGTAGGCTGCAACTCGCCTACATGAAGCCGGAATCGCTAGTAATCGCGGATCAGCATGCCGCGGTGAATACGTTCCCGGGCCTTGTACACACCGCCCGTCACACCACGAGAGTTTGTAACACCCGAAGTCGGTGAGGTAACCTTTTGGGGCCAGCCGCCGAAGGTGGGACAGATGATTGGGGTGAAGTCGTAACAAGGTAGCCGTATCGGAAGGTGCGGCTGGATCACCTCCTTTCTAAGGAAAACTCGTCACTTAGGTGACGATACAAAACGACGCTAGCAGCGAACTTGTGTTCAGTTTTGAAGGGGCAATCCTTCAAAACATGTTCCTTGAAAACTAGATCATACGCAAACGACAATTCTTTTTGTAAAAAGAAAGAACACCGAGTCGTAGTTCAATCACCAAACAGTTGGTGTTGTCATATTCGCAGACAACGCAAAGCCAACTTATTTTTAACCACAATCTCCGATTGTGAGTTAAAAAAGTGCAGAAAAGCAAGAAGTTCGAGGAAGCTTCCTATGAAGCTAACGACGAAATTTGCCGCTTATATGCATTTTTTAGAGAAGTTAGTAAGGGCGCACGGTGAATGCCTTGGTACTAGGAGCCGATGAAGGACGGGACGAACACCGATATGCTTCGGGGAGCTGTAAGTAAGCTTTGATCCGGAGATTTCCGAATGGGGAAACCCACTGCCCGTAATGGGGTAGTATTCTTACCTGAATACATAGGGTAAGAAAGGCAGACCCGGGGAACTGAAACATCTTAGTACCCGGAGGAAGAGAAAGCAAATGCGATTCCCTGAGTAGCGGCGAGCGAAACGGGAACAGCCCAAACCAAGAGGCTTGCCTCTTGGGGTTGTAGGACACTCTATACGGAGTTACAAAGGAACAGGGTAGACGAAGCGATCTGGAAAGGTCCGTCAAAGAAGGTAACAACCCTGTAGTTAAAATCCTGTTCCCTCCAGAGTGGATCCTGAGTACGGCGAGACACGAGAAATCTCGTCGGAATCCGGGAGGACCATCTCCCAAGGCTAAATACTCCCTAGTAACCGATAGTGAACCAGTACCGTGAGGGAAAGGTGAAAAGCACCCCTGGCGGGGAGTGAAAAAGATCCTGAAACCGTGTGCTTACAAGTAGTCAGAGCCCGTTAAAGGGTGATGGCGTGCCTTTTGTAGAATGAACCGGCGAGTTACGATTTCATGCAAGGTTAAGCTGATAAAGTGGAGCCGCAGCGAAAGCGAGTCTGAATAGGGCGAATGAGTATGAGGTCGTAGACCCGAAACCAGGTGATCTACCCATGTCCAGGGTGAAGGTAAGGTAACACTTACTGGAGGCCCGAACCCACGCACGTTGAAAAGTGCGGGGATGAGGTGTGGGTAGGGGTGAAATGCCAATCGAACCTGGAGATAGCTGGTTCTCTCCGAAATAGCTTTAGGGCTAGCCTCAAGTAAGAGAGTCTTGGAGGTAGAGCACTGTTTGGACTAGGGGCCCTCATCGGGTTACCGAATTCAGACAAACTCCGAATGCCAATGACTTGTTTCTTGGGAGTCAGACTGCGAGTGATAAGATCCGTAGTCAAGAGGGAAACAGCCCAGACCGCCAGCTAAGGTCCCAAAGTATACGTTAAGTGGAAAAGGATGTGGAGTTGCTTAGACAACCAGGATGTTGGCTTAGAAGCAGCCACCATTGAAAGAGTGCGTAATAGCTCACTGGTCGAGTGACTCTGCGCCGAAAATGTATCGGGGCTAAACGTATCACCGAAGCTGCGGATTCCGTAAGGAATGGTAGGAGAGCGTTCTAAGGGCTGAGAAGCAAGATCGTAAGGACTTGTGGAGCGCTTAGAAGTGAGAATGCCGGTATGAGTAGCGAAAGAAGGGTGAGAATCCCTTCCACCGAATGCCTAAGGTTTC
>NZ_CP052135.1:837500-3159449 GCF_012955605.1 Bacillus fonticola
GCTCGTCGGGCTCATAACCCGAAGGTCGTAGGTTCAAATCCTACCCCCGCAACCAAATGGTCCGGTAGTTCAGTTGGTTAGAATGCCTGCCTGTCACGCAGGAGGTCGCGGGTTCGAGTCCCGTCCGGACCGCCATTGTTTAAAAAGATAAAAGTTAGTGAGAGATTGTATAAATGCTTACAATAACTTGTTAATGATAATAGGGTTACGATAAGCAAGAAGATCGAGGAAGCGTCTGAAGGAACACCGGAGCGTATTTTAATACGTGAGGATGTGAGTGAAGAAGCTGACGAAGAGATTCGCCGCTTAGCGGAAGCCGAAAACTATTTGGCTCGGTAGCTCAGTCGGTAGAGCAATGGACTGAAAATCCATGTGTCGGCGGTTCGATTCCGTCCCGAGCCACCATTTTTATCTATTTGTAGTTAATGCCGGTGTAGCTCAACTGGTAGAGCAACTGACTTGTAATCAGTAGGTTGGGGGTTCAAGTCCTCTTGCCGGCACCACGTTCTTTTTTATATGTGGAGGGGTAGCGAAGTGGCTAAACGCGGCGGACTGTAAATCCGCTCCTTCGGGTTCGGCAGTTCGAATCTGCCCCCCTCCACCATTTGATAGGGGCATAGTTTAACGGTAGAACAGAGGTCTCCAAAACCTCCGGTGTGGGTTCGATTCCTACTGCCCCTGCCAAAATTACTCATGGCGGCTGTGGCGAAGTGGTTAACGCATCGGATTGTGGTTCCGACACTCGTGGGTTCGATTCCCATCAGTCGCCCCATGCACACATTTAAGCCGGTTTGCATATTGTATTCCGACCTACATAATGGGCTATAGCCAAGCGGTAAGGCAACGGATTTTGATTCCGTCATGCGTTGGTTCGAATCCAGCTAGCCCAGCCATTTTGCGGAAGTAGTTCAGTGGTAGAACATCACCTTGCCAAGGTGGGGGTCGCGGGTTCGAATCCCGTCTTCCGCTCCAATGCTTATTCGGCGGCATAGCCAAGTGGTAAGGCAAAGGTCTGCAAAACCTTTATTCACCGGTTCAAATCCGGTTGCCGCCTCCATAAAATTAATATTTCATTTTGATGTGCCAGTGTGGCGGAATTGGCAGACGCGCACGACTCAAAATCGTGTTCCCTCGGGAGTGCCGGTTCGACCCCGGCCACTGGTATCACTTTTTATTATTGTCAATTACAGAAGAATTCAGGAATATCAAGGACTTTAACGTCTATCTACAGTTTTGTAGGTAGGCGTTTTTTTGTGTTGTAAATGATGTCAATGATTGAAACTGAAATCCGTAGTGGGGGTTCACCTTGTTGGCGTCGTACACTATATAGAACGATTTTGTTCTGTATAAAATTGTGAAAAAGTAAGTAATCCAGAGATAAATCGAGGAAATGAACGAAAACCATTCTTTATAACGAATAAACGGCTATATTTCGACTTTTTCAATCTGTTCTATATGTCATATACTCAGTTTGTGGATTCGTTAAAACGAACAACGATAAACAAATAAAAGTGCAACAAACTAATGAATTAACTAACTCGTTGTACATAATGTTCACTGTTAAGAACGAGAACGAGTGGAAGGGAGGAGTCATTATTAGATACTTACGAAGTCGTAAATTCAGAAAGAAACAGAAAGGTTTGTTTTTTGGAATACAGGCTCTTTTGATTTGGTACGCTGCAGTGATCTCTTCTATCTCCCTTGTTGGTTATACAGGAGCTGCCTTTAATGACATTGAATCACTCGATAGTTCTTTACATGTGAAATGGGATGTTCCAGACCTTGATCTTCCAGACAATGATGAATGGGATAAAAGTTCATTAGACTTTGACGGTTCTCAAGCGGGTGGCAGTTGTAGCAGGATCTATACAACAATTTTTAATGCTGGTGATAAAGCAAATGCAACCTCAACTTGGAGATTTTATGTATACAACGTTTCTGATATGAATACGCCGATTGACACAGGTATTGTTCCTGTAATCGAGTCAATGAGTTGGGGAGAAATTAGCTCAGATCAAGTTTCCGAAAATGGTACTTACAAATTTACGATTCGAAGACCACTAGGACACCCTGCTAAAAACAAACCTGATGAAAATGGATACACGTACATTGGGTGGAGCGAAGAGATTATTGTAGATGACTGTAATCCAGATAGTGTTGATGATGGTAATTCAGGTGATGATGGAACTGCAGACGGCGAAGAAAATGCAGAAGACAGCGAATCAGGAAATGACAAAGAAAACGACGAAGACAGCGAATCAGGAAATGACAAAGAAAACGAGGAAGACAGCGAATCAAGGAATGACAAAGAAAATGACGAAGACAAAGAATCAGGAAATGACAAAGAAAACGAGGAAGACAGCGAATCAAGGAATGACAAAGAAAACGACGAAGACAAAGAATCAGGAAATGACAAAGAAAACGACGAAGGCAGCAAATCAGGTAATGACAAAGAAAATGCAGAAGACAGCAATTCAGGGAATGACAAGGAAAATGAAGAAGGCAGCGAATCAGGGAATGACAAGGATGATGAGGGAGACAACAATAACGACGACGAGAGAGGTCCTTCTCATGGAAAGCCAGGCCCACCACCTGGAAAAGGTCCTGATAGATAGGGATTAGGTTTAGTCATTTTAATCAAGCGTGATGATAAGTGAATTTGCTAGGGAAATATGTATAGGGCAGATATCAAATGAAGAAGCATCCTTATAGCTTATGAAAGCAGGTGTATAAATTGAAAAAAACTATAAAGATCGCAAGTAATTGCTTGTATGCGGTTGCTATCACTTTGTTACTAGTCATGATCTTCATGGTTTTCTCATCTAGAGCGTCAGGCGGAGAACCTGAACTATTTGGCTATCAATTCAAGGTCGTTTTGTCAGGGTCGATGGAACCGACGTTTAATACTGGCTCTATCATTCTTGTAGAAAAGTTAAACGATACAAAGAATCTTACGGAAAATGACGTAATCAGTTTCAAACAAGGTGAAAATGAGATCGTCACCCACAGAATTATTGAGGTTGTCAACAATGAGGATAGCGTCTACTACCGTACAAAAGGGGACGCTAATGAGGACCCTGATATGAATGCGGTCGTGGCAGAGAATGTTGTAGCAAAGTACTCTGGCATCACCATTCCACTTGTTGGATACTTTCTGAACTTTGCTAGCTCACCATTAGGTACAGGGCTGCTACTTATTATACCAGGCATTCTACTAATCGCTTATTCTGTTATCACCATACGCAAAGCCATTAGAGAGATTGAAGAAAAAACCAACAGCGTTACCAGAACAGATCCGTCAGAAAAATCAGCTTAATTCGGTTGCAACTCTATCAGAGTTCAATATACATACCCTATTTGGGTGGAAAATTAATTGGGGAGGAATTTTACAATGAGTTTGAAAAAGAAAATGAGCTTGGGCATCCTATCAGGTGCACTAGGGGTTTCACTTATCGGAGGAGGAACATGGGCAGCGTTTAATGATGTGGAAACGGTACAAAATACACTGGCTTCTGGGACGTTGGATCTAGTTGTTGGTGAAGATACTACAATGGACTTTCAGGTAAGTAACTTAAAGCCTGGTGACTATTTCACAGAATCATTAGTACTAGAAAATAACGGTTCTTTGGACATCAACCAGATTTTGGTTCACGCTACGAAACAAGAGGGGTGGACTGACAAGGATGAGCTAGGTCTTGCCGGAAAGCTAGGTGTGGAGGCTGCTGGTGAAAACACTGAAGACGATTTCCTTTCACAATTTAAAGTTGTCATCACGAAAAAGGGTGATGACGCGACTCCAGATGTAGACGTTTTTGATGGTTATCTAAATGAGTTGGCTGCTGGTACTGGGGTTGACGAACTCACTAACACAGATGAAAACACGGTTGGTTTAGCAGCAGGTAATTCGTCAATTACTTACGATGTGTACGTTGAGTTTGAAAGTGACAATACTTATTTTTCAAATAGCCGTCTTCAGGTCCAAAACAAATACCAAGGTGAAATGTCTAATCTCGAGTTCGTCTTTGAAGCAACGCAAATGCCTGGTGAGTCAAGAGACAATGACGTAGAAGAAGTAATAGTAGAAGTAGTAGAAGAGTAATTTCCTCAAGCATAAATGCAAGCTTCAAAAATCGATAGATTCTTATTAATAGGAGGAACAATGAAAATGACTTTAAAAAAGAAATTAGCAATGGGTGCACTATCTGCCACACTTGGTATGTCCTTAGTAGGAGCTGGAACATGGGCGGCGTTTAATGATATTGAAGAGGTGAGTGCTAGTGTAGCTGCAGGAACTCTTGATCTTGTAGTGGATGAGTACGATGGGCCGGTTAACTTTAACGTATCCAATCTAAAACCTGGGGATACGATGACGAGATATATCAAGCTTGACAACGCTGGTTCTTTAGCAATCAAAGATGTTCTATTATCTATTGATAGCATAGACTTTACTGATTATCTTCCAGAAGGTGGAGACCCGGATACTTATGGGCAAAACTCTGCAGAAGAATATCTATCTCAGTTTAAAGTAACTCTATTAAAAACTGGAATTGAAGGTGCAAAAGAGGAGATCATCAGTTCAAGCGAAGAGATAACTTTGGCGGATATTTACAAGGCAACAAATCCTAGTATTAAAGACGAAGGTGCGATTACTAAATTATCTGGAGCGGTTGCAGGTTATTGGGTGGAAGGTCGTGTGAATCTTGCCTCTATGGCTCAAAATCAATATACAGGCTTACCTGTAGACCCAGACGACTTTGATGCAGTTGAACTATCCATTGAGTTTGTCGAATACAGCGAAAGAGACGATCGTGGTGTTGAGGAGCAAAATAAATATCAAGGTGACACTGTAGATGTAACCTTCACTCTTGAAGCTCGCCAATGGGATGGTCAAGAAGTAACAGATCGTGATATGGACGAAAGTGGTTATGTTGAAACAAATGAAGAAGCGAACAATGGTGATGGATTCTAAAAGAAAGTCATGAAAAACAAAAGGTGGGTGTTCACCCACCTTTTGTTTAATCAAACTATTTTAAGTGCCGAAACTTAAAATATGTGAGGTTTTGAGATGAGATTATTGAGAATATTATTTATATGTGTTTCTGTGCTATCTCTAATAAGCTTCGTGCCTGCAGCAAAGAGTTATGCAGCCCCAAATCTAGATCTTGATACAATACCAGATAGCTATTTATTCAAGATCTCTAACATGAAGCCAGGTGACTATGCTACTCGGACACTTACCATCTTAAATCCTGGGAAGAGAAGTTTTACGTATCAATCACGGGCGGAATTCACTGGTGGAACTGAGAATGCGGATGAAGATTTAAAAGATGGTGTAGATTTGTACAATGAGTTTTTGCTCAAGGTTTGGTCTTTAGATAAAGATGATAACTCTAAAGCGGAACTGCTATATGGAGGAAAACTAAAAGATTTTGAGGGTCTAGATCCTAGATATTTACCTTCTAATTCTGCCGAAGATCTACGGTTTAGAGTAGATTTTCCTTATGAACTGGGGAACGAGTATCAAGGTCTTGCCTTTAATTTTGAGCTACTATTTGGTGTAGAGGCCCGAGATCCAGACCCTGATCCAGATCCAGAAAACCCAGATGATCCAGAAACAGAGGACCCAGATCCTGAAGACCCGGATGATCCAGAAACAGAGGACCCGGGCCCAGAAAACCCAGATGATCCAGAAACAGAAGACCCAGATGATCCAGAGACAGAGGGGCCAGATCCAGAAGACCCAGGTGATCCAGATCCAGAAGACCCAGAAACAGAGGAGCCAGATCCAGAAAACCCAGATGATCCAGAAACAGAGGAGCCAGGCCCAGAAAACCCAGATGATCCAGAAACAGAGGGACCAGATCCAGAAGACCCAGATTCAACCTCAGATGAAAATGAAGAAGACGAAATCAATCCAGTTCGTCCGATTGATGAGGATGACTTAAATTCTCCTCCAAGTGATGGTCAGATTTTGCCGGATACTTCTACGGATTTGTTCAATTACTTACTCGCCGGTGTTGTATTCACAGCTACGGGACTTACGCTGTTTATGTTCCAGAGAAGAATGAAGCGCGATGTTCGCCTAAAGAGAACTAGACTCATGAGACCTTGATCTGATCGTCCATAATCAATCAAGGTCTTTTTCATTGTAAATTTTGGCATGTAGTAAAATGGTTATGCCGAACTCAGAAGGACTCTTGTAACACAAAAAAGCGTCCTGATGATTTGTGTCACCTACACGCCTTTCCTCCTATTTCGATCCTATTCTAAGGTCCCGTTATTGATTGTTCAATTTCCACCTATTAAATTCAAGGAATTCCTTAAATTGTTCTTTTGAGATTCCGGAGCTCATGGCTTCTCGAACGAGTGTTGTCCATTCCGAATCCAACTCTTTGCCTTCCTCTTCACTCGGTTCATCATGCAGCAAAATGTTGACAGTGACACCTAGCTCGGCAGATATTTTTTCTAAAAATTGAATAGAAGGGTTAGATTGGAGGTTTCGTTCAATCGAGCTCAAGTATGATTTTGCCACTCCAGCACTTTCTGCCAGTTCAGATAATGACATCTCTTTTTGTAGGCGGTATTTTTTTATTCGTTCACCAATCATTTCAAAATATCACCTGCCCTTGTCAACATTATAGCATATAGCGAAAGGTTTGTTCCATATGAAGAACGGAAAGTGAGGTGGAAATATGATTGAATAAGTCATTGCTATAGAAGTTGTAAGTGTTAAGATGGGTATAAATCTAACTGTCTGTTGATTTAATTAAGTATTAAGGTGTGTTTGTGTTGGATACAGTCGTCGTTTTTATCATAATTATTCTTTTCGCCTCCGTCTTACAAACTAGTACCGGATTCGGTTTTTCCATCATGGCTACTCCGTTTCTGCTTCTTTTATTTGAACCAAGAGAAGCGGTGCAAATAAATCTGGTATTGTCACTTGTGATTTCGCTTGCGCTTATTTCAAGAATTAGAAAAGAGATCGATTTTGGAATAATGAAGAGATTTATTATCGGTAGCCTTATTGGAGTACCGGTAGGAATTTTTATCTTTTTGTCTGTGGATGCTGACGTGTTAAAACTGGGTGTCAGTGTGTTGATTTTGTTTTTGACGGTACTGTTAATTCTAAATTTCCGAGTGAAGCAAACTTATTTTGGGGATCGTGTTGTGGGTGTTTTGTCTGGCGTTCTCACTACTAGTATAGGGATGCCCGGGCCACCACTATTGCTTTATTTTGCAGTGACGGATACAAAAAAAGAGGTGTTGAGGGCAACGACGTTAGCTTTCTATCTATTTATTTATGCAGTTAGTCTAGTCACGCAGCTGGTCTTTAGTGGGACAAGCGGTACAGTTTGGGTGTCGAGCGGTCTAGCGTTACCGATTGTTGTGGTTGGTCTGATGTTAGGGCAAAATTTGTATAAGCGGATTAACCAGCGGATGTTTCGTCTGTTTACGTATGTCATCTTACTCTTTACTGGGGTGTATTTATTGATTGAAAGTGTAGGGTAGTTGGTGAAGGAACAAAAAGAGTGTGGAATGAGTTAACATTTTCCACACTCTTCATCCCATCAAACAACTAAAATTTTATCGATCAAATCATATGGGTTATCCATCAAACGACTTGAGTTTGTCCATCAAACCACCGGAGTTCTCCATCAAATCACTGAATTTGTCCATCAAATCATCTAAATTATCCATCAAACCTTTTGGTGGGGTTAAACCTGCCGCTCCCAATGGCGATGCTGTGCGACGGCGTTCGTAAATCCTTCACTAAAGGACTTCATGTCTTTCATGTTACGCATGGTGACTATTCCTTTGTCTGAAAATAATTCTGCCGTATTGTCAGATCCCGCTGTTTTAACGCCTTGAATTTCTGTTGAGGCAAGTAGGTCGATTCCTTCGTTCGTGGCACCGATTGTTTTGGCGTGTTTGAAGGCATCGTTAATGAAGTGTAAGGCGTCTTTTTGCCCCATTAAATTCTCCACGCTTTTTTTGCCTCCGGTGACGTAAACGGCATCGTACATAATAGATCCTGTTGTTAGGAAAGTTTTGGTCACTTCTAGTTGCTGGTCGTCTGCACAGGTGATCATTCCTAAGTTTTTGCTAATGATGTCCGTGTGTATTCCTGCTCTATGTACTCCTTCCATAAACTTGGTCACTTCAGGGTAGTTAAAGCCGTTTTCAGCTAGGATGGCGACTTTTCTCGTTCCGGCGTCTTTGACTGTGCCTACTTGGCTTACGGCCGGTGACGTATCCGTAACACCTGATCCACCTGGAGTTTTAGGTGCGTCTACGCCTACACCTGCAGCAATTTGGATAGCTAGCTGTCCGTCGACGTTGTTGAACATGTCCACTACACGTTGTTTAATTTGTTTATCTTTGACCTTGCCGATTTCAAAATGAAAGGCATCAATAATATGTTGTTTTTCTGGATCAGACATACTGTTCCAGAAGAGAGTGGTTTGTTTGAAATGATCTTTGAAGCTATCGCTACGTTTACGAATTTTTTTGCCTTCCACTTTCTCAACGTGGTGCACGTAACCATTCTCAGCTTCTGATGCGGGTTCCGGCGAATTCCCTTGCATGGTATTCGGTGAATAGCTCACTTTTCCCTGATCGATCGTCATACGGTGGTACCCATCCCGTTGGTTGTTGTTTACAGGAGCGACCGGGCGATTAATCGGTATCTCGTGAAAGTTCGGACCACCTAAACGGATGAGCTGGGTATCTGTATAGGAAAAGAGTCGTCCTTGTAATAAAGGATCGTTACTAAAGTCGATTCCAGCTACTACGTTGCCAGGGTGAAACGCTACTTGTTCCGTTTCCGCAAAAAAGTTATCTTGGTTCTTATTCAAAGTCATTTTACCAATGATTTTGACTGGAACCACTTCCTCAGGCCAAAACTTCGTTGCATCGAGGATATCAAAGTCAAAGCTAAACTCATCCTCTTCCTCTATGAGTTGAATCCCAAGTTCGTATTCAGGGTATTCGCCCATGTTAATAGCATCCCATAAGTCTCGTCGCAAGTAATCGGGATCTTTACCGGCTAACTTTTGAGCCTCGTCCCAAACGAGAGAGTGAACACCGAGTTTAGGTTTCCAGTGGAATCTGACAAAGCGTGCTTTCCCTTGCTCATTGATGAGCCTGAACGTATTGATACTGAAGCCTTCCATCATGCGAAGGCTTCGAGTGATTCCTCTGTCAGAGAGAAGCCATAGGGTATTGTGAGCAGTTTCTGGTGTGCTGACGACAAAGTCCCAAAAAGTATCATGGGCCGAAGAGGCTTGAGGTATTTCATTATCAGGCTCTGGTTTAATCGCGTGGATCAAATCAGGAAATTTCATACCGTCTTGAATGAAGAAGACTGGTGTATTATTCCCGACCAAATCGTAGTTGCCATCCTCTGTATAAAACTTCGTTGCAAAACCTCTTATATCGCGTACAGTGTCTGCTGAACCCCTTGAACCGACCACATTAGAGAAACGAACAAACACAGGTGTCTTCACGGATGGATCTTGTAGAAATTTGGCCTTCGTAAATTCAGCCATGGGCTCGTACACTTGAAAGTAGCCGTGCGCAGCGGAACCTCTAGCGTGGACAACGCGTTCTGGAATACGCTCGTGATCGAAGTGGGTCATCTTTTCACGGAAATGGAAATCTTCCATTAAAGTCGGACCTCGGTCGCCAGCTTTGAGGGAATCGTCAGTATTGGAAACACGTACCCCTTGATCTGTTGTTAGCTTCTCGCCACCGTGGTTCGAGCGGAAATTTTCGAGTTGTTCATCTTTACTGTTCTTTTGTGGAGTAGATTTATTTTGTTGCTTGCCGTTGTCCATTTTTCATCCCTTCCCATCTGTGTGGCGTGTAACTTTTGAGGTGGAATTTACCACACTACTATTATCTCTTCCCCTTTATGTTTTATACTTAAATTTGGAAAGGAGAGGACGGAATTTGGGCCATATGTATCTCGTTAGACATTGTCAGGCGGAGGGTCAAGCGCCTGAGGCAATACTTACTAAAAAGGGTAGAGAACAGGCGGAAGAGCTAGCTGATTATCTCGGTGAACTAAAAATTGAACGAATCATCTCTAGTCCGTATGTGAGAGCCTTGCAATCTATTGAACCTTTGGCAAATAGTGTAGGGATAGGCATAGAAGAAGATGAACGTCTATCTGAAAGGGTACTTGCTCCGGAACCGCATCCAGACTGGCTGATGCTGTTGCAAAAGTCATTTGATGATCTTGACTTTTGTGTGGACGGTGGTGAGTCTAGTAGGGAAGCTATGGAAAGAGCCGTTGCCGTGTTACAGGACGCTAAAGAGTTGAGTAAAGGAAATGTAGTGATGGTGACGCATGGGAATCTATTATCACTATTACTCAAATATTTTAATGAGGATGTTGGATTTAACGAATGGGAGAGGTTGAGCAATCCTGATTTGTATTCTGTCTCTTTCTCGGGTGAAGGTACGTGTAAGGTTGTGCACATTGATTTGTAACAAGAGAGTAGGGGGCTTGCGTTGCGGCCCCCTACTAAATTGGTATTTTAGCTAGTAATCGTTTCTCCGAAAATCTCATCCATCCGTTTGCGACCAACTCTAACCTCACTCGTCATCTCGTCGAATAGCTCTTGAACGGTAGGCACATGGTTGATGAGCCCCGCTACTTGGCCTGCCCAACCAAAGCCTGCTGCTTCGTTTCCGTCGTAAATATATTTGCAGTTTGCCATTCCGCTAATCATCTCTTTTAAATCCTCGTAAGTGGCGCCTGCTTGCTCGCGGGCGATAATTCCTTCGGTGAAGTCGGTTTTTAATACGCGTCCTGGTGAGCCTAACGTTTTCTTAATAATCACGGTGTCTGTTTCCTTTGCAGAGATAACAGCTTGTTTGTAAGCCTCACTAGCGTGAACACATTCCTGAGTAGCGATAAACCTGGTCCCCATTTCTATTCCTTCTGCACCGAGTGAAAGGGCTGCTAGCAACCCGCTACCTGTGCCGATGCCTCCACTCGCTAGTACGGGTATCGATACGGACTCAACGACACGGGGGATGAGCACCATCGTGCCAATATCGTCGCGGCCGAGGTGTCCGCCGCCTTCCTGACCTACAGCCATGACGGCATCTGCACCAAGCTCTTCTGCCTTTTGCGCGTGTCTGACCCCTGACACTAGGACGAGTGTACGAATATTTTCTCCTTCTAATCTCTCAAAAATAGGCTTGGGATTGGCGCCAGTGATCGAGATGGCGGGAACCTGCTCGGCAATCGCCGCTTCGAGTAGTTCTTTATACTGCCCATCATGCCTTCCGATGGCAAAATTCACTCCAAAAGGTTTGTCGGTGAGCGTTCGTACTTTGCGGATTTCCTCTCGTAGTCTATCAGGGGTACGTAGCGTCATTGCCGTAATTTGTCCGAGGCCACCTGAATTGGAAACAGCAGCTGCTAGTTCAGCGTAAGCTAAGTACGCGAGCCCACCTTGTACGATCGGATAGGTAATGCCAAATAGGTCTGTTACACGTGTTTTCATCTTCCCTCTCCCTTCCTTCTTCTGGTTGCGTTTCCTTATTCGCCTTGTAAGTGGGGAATTCCTGTTTCGAATTTGCGTTAAAACAGACCAGCCCTTGTGCACCCTTCTTAAAAGGGCTGAAAACAGCTTCCACGTCACATTTTTTCCCAAGACTTTTGTAATGAAATAAACGCGGCGAGCTCATTGCTTTCTTTTCTTCTGTTTTTACGAATCGTAGCTCGATCTACTCCTGTTTCAAAAAGTTTCTTTTCCTCTTCTGTTTCTGGCATAACGGTCGGTACAGCAGTCGGATTCCCTTGTTCGTCGAGTGAGACAAAGGTAAGAAAAGCCGTTGTCGCGATTTTTCGCTCGCCTGACATTAGATTTTCCTTAATGACTTTGACAAAGATCTCCATCGATGTTCTCCCTGTATAAGTGACAAATGCTTCAATAGAGACAGCATCCGTCGGCTCAATCGCATGTAAAAAGTCAACGGAATCTGTGGAGGCTGTGACGACTTCTGTACGGCAATGTCTCCTGGCGGCAATGGAAGCGACAGCATCAATCCGTTTCATTAACACACCACCGAATAAAGTGTGGTGGTTGTTCGTGTCGTTGGGGAGTACTAAGTCTGTTTGCACGACTCTAGACTCTTTGCAATATTTTTCTGCCATGATGTCAGCACCTTTTCTATAGTTTATTCTTCTGTTAGTTCAATCTATATCCATTGGAAGCTGTCGGAATACACTTTTGTTTTTTTGCAGAGTTTCATAAAAAAAGGATTGACTTGGTGGCGATCACAATATATAATAGAATGTGTTCCTTAGAAAATATATGCGGGTGTAGTTTAGTGGTAAAACCTCAGCCTTCCAAGCTGATGATGTGAGTTCGATTCTCATCACCCGCTCCATATGATCTTTCACGTTTGTGCTCAAGAAGGGCAGCAAGCGTTTTTTTGTGCCTGTTTTTACCCTGTGAGTTAGAGAGATAAGAGCGTTAATCCGGGTTTAAGAGCGTTAATCCCGAGATAAGAGCGTTAATCTAGGTTTAAGAGCGTTAATCCCGAGATAAGAGCGTTAATCTAGGTTTAAGAGCGTTAATCCCGAGATAAGAGCGTTAATCTGGGTTTAAGAGCGTTAATCCCGAGATAAGAGCGTTAATCTAGGTTTAAGAGCGTTAATCCCGAGATAAGAGCGTTAATCTAGGTTTAAGAGCGTTAATCCGGGTTTAAGAGCGTTAATCCCGAGATAAGAGCGTTAATCTGGGTTTAAGAGCGTTAATCCCGAAATAAGAGCGTTAATCTGGGTTTTAAGAGCGTTAATCCCGAGATAAGAGCGTTAATCCGGGTTTAAGAGCGTTAATCCCGGTTCAATGTACATTAACTTTGTAAGCTGTGTGAGTGGCTTGTCCACCGTGTACTTGGGTGAACATGTTTGCCCACGATTCAAGTAGTCTGTCTGCTTGTTCTTGAGAAAAACTTGGCGGGAGAAAGCCTATTTGCAAAGCGCTAGTCGTTTTTTCAGTAACGGCTGTTCTTTGTGAGTCGACATATGGACTGCCAAAAGGGCCACGATCGTCTGCAAGAATTGGCCATCCTGTAAGGGTAACCTCTCTTCCATTTAAGGCTGGCATGCTGTCTTCTTCTGTTCCCAGTCGTATAGTGACGTTGCCAACTGTTTTGGCGCGATCGTAGCATCCTACAGGAAGACCGTATTGCATCGAAAATAAATTGTTCACGTCTACAGCGGAATGTGGTCCCGAAAGCTGGGCTTCTTTCTTTACTCTGCGCAACAAACTCTCAGCGGAATGTCTGTATCGACTAACGGAAACGCTGTTTTGTTTCAACAAGTCACGCCACTCTTGGACAGCGCCTCTAGTTGTCACTTCCTGCTCCTGTAATTCTGTATGTGTCGTCTCCAGAAAGAAGTGAAGCCGCCCCTTCAGCATGGACGGTGTTTCTCCTACAGTAATGCCTTCATAAAAAATTGCCCCAAACAAACAACCTGGATAAGATTTTTGTAAGGATGGGTGCACGGTCAGTTCCATAAGTTTCCCTCCCCATTTTACTTACAAGTAGTTTATCATAGATGACAAACAGACGTTAGGAAAGGAGGTTTGGTGTGATGGATTTTGCAGCTTTGAAAGAAGAGGTCATTGCGTATAGTCGTTCGATCGGAATCGATAAGATTGGCTTTGCTGAAACAAAACCGTTTGATGAGTTGAAGAACCACTTGCTACGTCAGCAAGAGCTGGACTATGCGTCAGGCTTTGAGGAGCCGGACATTGAGAAGCGGGTTGACCCAGAGAAGACGTTTCAGCAGCCGCGTTCTATCATTGCGATCGCGCTAGCTTATCCTTCCAAATTAGAAGGGGCACCGCAAAGTAAACGCGGGGAGCGACGAGGGTTATTTTGTCGTGCATCGTGGGGAGAGGATTACCATCACGTACTACGACGAAAATTAAAACAGTTGGAAACGTATTTGGCTGAGCGCGTTCCACATGCAAGGTTTCGGTCAATGGTCGACACAGGAGAGCTTTCTGATCGGGCTGTAGCTGAGCGAGCGGGAATTGGGTGGAGTGCGAAAAACTGCGCGATTATTACGGAAGAATTCGGTTCCTACGTATACTTAGGCGAAATGATTACGAACCTTCCGTTTGCGCCGGATGAACCGATGGAAGATCAATGCGGAGATTGTACGATTTGTATTGACGCTTGTCCGACTGGAGCGCTTATCGAAGGTGGACAACTGAATGCAAAACGCTGTATCGCTTATTTAACGCAAACGAAGGATTTTCTCCCAGACGAGTTTAGAAGTAAGCTCGGAAATCGTTTGTACGGCTGTGACACGTGTCAGCTCGTTTGCCCGAAGAACAAAGGAAAGCATACCGCACACCAAATCGACTTTCTGCCAGATCCGGAAAAGGTGAAGCCACTGTTGGAGCCGCTACTGACGATGTCCAACAGAGATTTCCGCGATACGTACGGAACGATGGCTGGTTCTTGGCGTGGGAAAAAGCCGATTCAACGTAACGCGATTTTAGCTCTTGCACATTACAAAGCTGAAGAAGCAGAGGGTACTTTAGTACAAGTCATGCAAGAGGATCCACGACCGGTGATTCGCGGAACGGCGGCTTGGGCACTTGGAAAGATCGGAACCGAGACGGGCAAAGAGGAGATTCTTTTTGCGAAAGGGAGAGAAACCGACTCGAGCGTACTTGCAGAGATGGATAAGGGACTTGCGTTTTACTCTAAATAACAAAATTTAAAGTGGACAACGTCGAAGCGCCCACCTCTGACATATAGATAAAGGATGAAGGGCTAAAAACGCTAACGCCTTTCTAACCCACATCGTGTGGGTCCGATGGGGAGGGGTTCGATGAAAGAACAGCTGCAAGCCTTTATCACACATTATGTCGAGCAGGCGGTGTCCAATGAGCCGTCTGAACGTTACGGTCTGTATCACTTGGAGACGTTGGAGCGCAAGAAATGGTCTTTACAAGAACGAAACGCTGAAATTGTGAAAGCGAGGGCAAAAGGTGCCATTGACCGGATTGATGAGCAGGACGAAGTGCAGGAAGTGTATTATTGGTTGCACCATCATTGGTTGATTCGTCAAAAAGATCATTTCTACGTAGAAGAAGCTTTGGAGAAACGGAAAGCAGAATTTTACCGCGAACAGCTGATGGACGATGCGATTCTTCCATTGGCTGAATCAGCTCCTGAGGATCCCGCATCGACAACACTCGATGAGTTAGATGTAACCGATCCAGTCATACGTGCTCCTTTTACGTACGATAGAAGAAAGGCTGTTCAATATGCAGAACGCTGGTGGAACAGCTATAACCCGAAGTACGAACAGTTTGAAAACGACTGTACCAATTTCATCTCTCAGTGCTTACACGAGGGAGGCGCCCCGATGCGTGGGTATCCGAATCGGGGCTCGGGCTGGTGGATGCAAAATAATAACTGGAGCTACAGCTGGTCTGTTGCCCACAGTTTGAAAAATTACTTAGCAAATTCCACGACCGGATTGCGTGCAAAAGAAGTGTCGAGTGCAAGAGAGCTAAAACTTGGGGACGTCATATGTTATGATTTTGAAGGGGACGGCAGGTACAATCACAATACGATTGTGACCGCAAAGGATGCAAACGGAGAACCATTAGTGAACGCGCACACGTACAACAGTCGCAATCGCTATTGGGCGTACGAAGATTCTACAGCCTATACCCCAAACATACGTTACACATTTTTTACCATTGTAGACGATTGAGAAAGAGGAGATAGTAGTTATGGCATTACACGTTGTTATGTATCAACCAGAAATCCCAGCTAATACAGGAAACATTGCCCGTACTTGTGCAGCAACAAACACCGACTTACACTTAATTCGTCCACTTGGCTTTTCCACAGACGACCGCATGCTAAAGCGTGCCGGTCTAGATTATTGGCAATACGTGAACGTCTCTTATTATGATGCTGTAGAAGAGTTATTTGAGCGATTTCCAGATGGCGAGTTTTATTTAGTAACAAAATTCGGTCAACAATACTACAGTGACTTCACATACGATTTTGGGAACAAAGACGTATTCTTCGTGTTTGGCCGTGAAACGAACGGTTTGCCGCCGGAATTGATCGAAGCACATAAAGAACGGGCATTGCGTTTACCGATGACAGATCAAGTGCGCGCACTCAATGTGTCGAACACGGCAGCCATTTTAATTTATGAGGCCCTTCGTCAACAAGGATTTCCGGGGATGAAGTGAGAAGAACAGTGTAGTGAGGGGAACCTGGCTACGCTGTTTTTCATTTTTGGTAGCAGTTATTTTGATGGATCTTCTATCGGAAAAGAGTAGGTTTCTTGCTTTCTAAGTGAAGAGTTGTAAAGATAGACGTAGAGGAGTGTGAGAGTCATGATCAACGACACGATAAAAACGATAATAGCGCATCGCTCTGTGCGCAAATTTAAATCAGAGCCACTAACAGAAGAAACGATACACACGTTAGTTCAAAGCGCACAAGCAGCATCTACTTCTAGTTACATACAAGCGTATTCGATTATTGGCGTGACCGATCCGGATAAGAAGAAGCAGTTTTCCCAGTTCGCCGGGAGTCAAGAGTACGTGGCGGAGAACGGACATTTCTTCGTGTTTTGCGCAGATTTACACAGACATGACTGGATGGCAAAGAGAGCGGGAGAAGACATTAGCGAGATGCTAGACAGTACAGAGAAATTTATGGTGGCGTGCATTGATGCCGCACTGGCTGCACAAAATATGGCAATTGCAGCGGAGTCGATGGGATTAGGTCTTTGTTATATCGGGGGCATTCGCAACAATTTAGAAGAGGTTACAAAGATACTGGAAACACCAGATCGTGTACTGCCCCTGTTTGGCATGGCAATTGGAGTGCCTGCGAAAGAAACGTCTCAAAAGCCACGACTTCCGAGAGCTCACGTGTACCATGAAAATACATACAAAGACGAGCATTACGAAGAGACGCTACAGGAGTACGATGACATCATTCAGTCGTACTATACGGAACGCACGAAGGGGAAGAGGACAGATACGTGGAGCGAGCAAATGGTGCGAATGCTCTCAAACCCTACGCGGATGTATATGAAGGAGTTTGTGGAGAAGAAGGGGTTTAACAAACGATAAAAAGAAACCTGCTGATTTTAGGTCAGCAGGTTTCTTATCGCTAATTTATTTACGGTTTGAACCTGGTTTGTCTTCGTAGCCTGCAGTGAAAATGGCCACTAGGAACGTAACGGTTACACCTAGAATAAGAACTGTTCCCATCACCGTTTCCTCCTTTAGAAGCCCAGGACGGTCAAAATATGCCTGAACTTATTAATTATGTAATCAAATTGCCCATACTTTGTTATGATTAGTATACCTCAAAGGTTTGCGAAAAGAAACATGAGCGGTGGATCTTTCGACTGTCTAGTTTTGTCATATTATGCATACTACCTGAATTTTAACAGGA
This sequence comes from Bacillus fonticola, assembly GCF_012955605.1. Taxonomy (GTDB): domain Bacteria; phylum Bacillota; class Bacilli; order Bacillales; family JC228; genus Bacillus_CG; species Bacillus_CG fonticola. The sequence goes on from NZ_CP052135.1 coordinate 854,985, forward strand.
GTTTGCTTGTCTGATCACGAATTTATTTTTCGTGCAAACGGCTGATGATATACATAAGAAAGGGTGGAATAGCGTGCTGACAATAGATACGTATCAATATTGGTTAGCTCATAACAAAGTAGACGAGCAAGACAAACAGCTATTAAGGAAGATGACTGAACGCGAGAGGGAAGATGCGTTCTATCGTACTCTGGAATTCGGTACCGGGGGCATGCGCGGAGAACTTGGACCAGGGACAAACCGAATGAACGTCTATACGGTGCGAAAAGCGAGTGAAGGTTTAGCCCAGTTTCTAGTAGACAAAGGAGCAGATGCCGCGAAAAAAGGAGTGGCCATTGCTTACGATTCGAGACACCAGTCTGATGTATTTGCGCGTGTCGTTGCGGAGACGGTGGGTACTCATGGTATTCCTGTCTATCTGTTCCCAACCCCACACTCCACACCAGAGCTTTCCTTTGCGGTGAGAAAATTAGGTGCAGCCGCTGGTATCGTGATCACAGCGAGCCACAATCCTCCTGAGTACAACGGATTGAAGGTGTATGGAGACGACGGGGCTCAGCTACCTCCTGATCCGGCAGAAGAATTAATTACATATGTAAATGCTGTAGAAGATGAACTGTCACTGCAACCTAAGCTCTTTGCGGAATTGCAGGAAAGCGGACTGATTCGCATGCTGGACAGTGCTATAGATCAAGCTTATTTGCAAATGGTTCAGAATGTAGAGCAATGTCAAGCTAATGAGCGGGATAGTGAACTACAAATTGTGTTCACCCCACTTCATGGGACTGCCGGGAGACCTGTGACTAAGTTGCTCGCCAACTGTGGGTATGAGAATGTCACAACCGTAGCTGAACAGATGCAACCAGATCCTAACTTCTCTACAGTAGATCTTCCCAATCCTGAGGAACCCGCTGCTTTCAAGTTAGCTATAGACTACGGTGAGCGAGTAAATGCAGATATTTTGTTAGCGACAGATCCCGATGCAGATCGAATGGGAGTGTGTGTTCGAAATGATAAAGGCAAGTTCACCGTGCTCACTGGTAACCAGACGGGTGCGCTTGTACTCTATTACTTGCTATCACAAAAAAAAGCAAACGGCACTCTTCCCGAAAACGGGATTCTGTATAAAACTATCGTTACGTCGCCTTTCGGGGAAACGATCGCAAATCAATTCGGTGTTTCGGTAGAGGATACGTTGACAGGCTTTAAATTTATTGCAGAAAACATTAAGCGATCTGAACAAAGTGGTCAGCACACGTTCTTATTCGGGTATGAAGAAAGCTATGGCTATTTGATCGATCCGGCAGTACGTGATAAGGATGCGATTCAGGCGGTACTATTAGCAGTGGAGGCAGCCGCTTATTACAAAAAACAAGGCAAGACTTTGTACGATGTTCTCCAAGATCTGTACGCAACGTATGGACACTTCCGCGAAACTTTGCATTCGATTACGCGGAAAGGAAAAGAGGGGGCGGAGGAAATCGCTCAGATTCTGCGCTCATTAAGAGAGAATCCACCGACAGTTATTGCTGGACGGGAAGTACTCTTTGCAGAGGATTACAACCAAGGAACGCGAACTGAAATCGCTACGGGTGAAGTGACCGCACTTACCTTGCCCGCTTCAAATGTGTTAAAGTTTTATCTGGCTGGAGGAGCATGGTGCTGTGTGAGACCGTCCGGAACAGAGCCGAAGTGTAAGTTTTACTTCGGAGTATGCGAAGAATCTTCAGAAGAGAGTGATTCTGCTTTGGCGAGGATGACGGAGCACTTTATGAGGATTGTACAATAGTGGAGAAATGAAAGATCATACTGAATTTGCTGGAGTGTAGAAAAACACTCATTAAAATATTGCTAGAGCCATCCACCTATTAGGTAGGTGGCTTTTTAGTGTGCAGAACGTCTTTCCAAACTTAACGACCGAAACTTAAATCCTGTTTTACAATCCTCACTCATGCCTGGCAGAGGGCTTGCATAGTGTAGTAATAGTCTCGACTACGCTGGGGGAGGTCCAACAATGGATATCTTAAAAAGAATCGAAGAACATCGAGAAGAAGAAGAAAAAGTTAAGTGGGAAGGGACGTTCAGTGAGTATTTGGATATTGTGAAGGAGAACCCATGGGTGGCTCAATCTGCACACTCTCGGGTCTACAATATGATCAAAGATGCCGGCATCGAAGAAGTGGATGGCCAAAGACAGTACTCTTTCTTTTCTGGGGAAATGTTTGGACTTGAAGAAGCTCTAGAACGACTTGTAGAAGAGTACTTTCATCCTGCAGCCAGACGACTAGACGTCAGAAAGCGAATTCTTTTATTAATGGGCCCGGTAAGTGGAGGAAAATCGACACTTGTTACTTTGCTAAAGCGAGGGATGGAACGGTATTCTCGAACAGATCGAGGTGCCATTTACGCCATTAAAGGGTGCCCAATGCACGAAAATCCTTTGAACTTGATTCCGTCGCACTTACGTGATGAATTTTACGATGAATACGGAATACGCATTGAGGGGAATTTGTCTCCATTGAATGTGATGCGTTTAGAGCAAGAATATGGTGGGCGTATTGAAGATGTCCGTGTGGAGAGAATTTTTCTATCTGAGGACAAACGGGTAGGAATCGGAACGTTTTCACCATCCGATCCGAAGTCACAAGATATTGCCGATCTTACGGGAAGCATCGATTTTTCGACCATTGCTGAGTACGGTTCTGAGTCTGATCCACGCGCGTATCGTTTTGATGGAGAGCTTAACAAAGCGAACCGGGGAATTATGGAGTTTCAGGAGATGCTGAAATGTGACGAGAAATTTTTGTGGCATCTGCTTTCCCTCACACAAGAAGGAAATTTCAAAGCAGGAAGATTTGCACTTATTTCAGCTGATGAAATGATTATCGCTCATACAAATGAAACAGAATATCGCTCGTTCATCGCAAATAAAAAGAACGAAGCGTTACACTCTCGAATTATCGTCATGCCGGTTCCGTATAATTTGAAAGTGTCAGAGGAAGAGAGAATTTATGAGAAAATGATTCGTGAGAGCGATGTAAGTGACGTGCACATTGCGCCTCATACGTTAAAAGTGGCGGCGATGTTCTCAATTTTGACTCGTCTTCAAGAACCGAAAAAGGGTGATATCGACCTTGTCAAAAAGCTACGTTTGTATGATGGGCAAAGTGTGGAAGGCTTCAATCAAGCGGACGTTGATGAGTTAAAGAAGGAGTATCCTGAAGAAGGGATGAGTGGGATCGACCCACGTTACGTCATTAACCGTATTTCCTCCACGATTATTCGTAAGGAGATACCATCGATTAATGCACTCGATGTGTTGCGCTCATTAAAAGAAGGTCTTGATCATCATTCTTCGATTTCGAAGGAGCAGAAGGAAACATATTTAAATTACATTTCGCTTGCCCGCAAGGAATACGACGACATTGCGAAGAAAGAAGTACAGAAGGCGTTTGTTTATTCGTATGAGGAATCTGCTAAAACGCTCATGGATAACTATTTGGACAACGTGGAAGCGTACTGCAACAAGGCTAAATTACGTGATCCACTCACCGGTGAAGAAATTAATCCAGATGAGAAGCTTATGCGCTCGATTGAAGAGCAGATCGGTATTTCTGAAAACGCAAAAAAAGCATTCCGTGAAGAAATTCTTATTCGCATCTCGGCATATGCGCGTAAAGGAAAGCGATTTGACTATAAATCACATGATCGACTCCGTGAAGCGATTCAAAAGAAATTGTTTGCTGATCTAAAAGACGTGGTGAAAATCACGACGTCGACGAAAACGCCAGATGAACAGCAGTTGAAAAAGATCAATGAAGTTGTGGCACGTCTCGTAGATGAACATGGTTACAATATTTCCAGTGCAAATGAGCTTCTCAGATACGTAGGTAGTTTGTTGAATAGGTAAGAACGTAGGAGCTGTCTCTCATTACGAGAGGCAGCGTTGTTGTTTAATGGGTGTCACTTTTTCGAGATTTAGTCTACTTAACAGACGAAAGGTCTACTAATTGAACACGAACTTAGACCTAGAACTGTTCTATTTAGAGGTGAATACAATGTATGTACAAGCGAGGTGAAGAAAATGAAGATTATGCACGATGCTGGGCACGGTGCCAATACGCCTGGAAAACGTGCTCCTGACGGTTCTTTGCGAGAGTTTGAGTTTACTAGTGCCGTTGTAGAATACACGGTTGAAGAAATGAGAAGAACATACACGGGAGTCGAACACCTTCTTGCACACGACCCAACAGGACGCGTCGATGTTCCTTTACAAGAGCGGACAGATAAGGCGAACCGTGAACAGGTGGATGTGTACGTTTCGTATCATGCAAATGCATATGGTAGTGATTGGAACAGCGTGCGCGGTACAGAAACATACGTATACACGACGCGTACTCGAGAAGAAGTCGAATTAGCAGAACTTGTTCAAAGAAATTTGATCAGCGATTTAGGGACGGTCAATCGAGGTGTGAAATCGGCTAACTTCCACGTATTACGCGAAACGAATATGCCTTCTATCTTGATGGAGTTTGAGTTCATGACAAATCGAGAAGCACTTGCCCTCCTGAAAAGTGAGGAATTCCGGAGAGCGTGCGCACGATCAGTCTCCGGATCATTAGGAGAATTTTATGAATTAACAGCGCGGACAACAGGAGGCGAAGAGGAAATGGAAACTGACACAACGCGCTATCGGTTAGTGACTGGAACGTTCCCCAATGCACAAGCCTTTGCCGATGCTCTAGAACGTTTCGAGGCGCGTTTTTCCTGGTTGAAATATGAAAGGGCCGATTCTACAAACTTTGATCCGACGTACCGCATCGTAACAGGCACATTCACTGGAAGAGAGAGTGCAGAACGAGCGGCCGAGCAAATAAGGGAAGCCTTCGGTTGGATTGTGTATGTGGAAGAAGCATAGAAAAAGGATCGCAAAAAAACAGTGGGGCTACACGGGCCACCGCTGTTTTTTAGTAGTACAGGGAGTGGGTGATGGTTTCATAATGCAATTTTTCATGCGGGACAAATCTATTTTTGCCAATGAGCTTGTGTACTGACACTTTTTCTCCGGGCTTAATTATTTCAAACCATTTCATCTCGAAAGCAAGTACCATCAAAATGAAAAATAGACAAGTGGCCATTTGTCGAAATTGTTTGTCAATGTTTCTCCTTCCTTGCATAAGATAGAGTAATTCCCGACTTTGTATCTACTACTGTAGTTGAAAAGAGTGTAGAGAGTGGGCAGTGTATGTAAACGTCAAGGTTATCGTATGCAGCCATGAGGGAATGTGTGACGCGCAAAAGAAGAAGGAGGGAGACAGATGACAGCGTCAGAACGTCGTCAGTTTGTGGTGTCAAAGGAAGATTGGGCCCTCCACCGAAAAGGACATGATGATCAGAAGCGACATCAAGAAAAGGTGAAGGAAGCCATTCAGCAAAATTTGCCGGATTTAATCACGGAAGAAAATATTATCATGTCAAATGGCCGAGACGTTGTAAAAATTCCTATCCGGTCACTGGATGAGTATAAGATTCGTTACAATTACAATAAGAACAAACATGTCGGGCAAGGTGACGGCGAAAGCCAAGTAGGGGATGTGATCGCACGAGACGGTACCCCGCAAAAAGGTCCTGGTCAAGGGCAAGGAGCAGGAGATCAAGCTGGGGAAGATTACTATGAGGCGGAAGTATCTATTTTAGAAGTGGAAGAAGCGTTATTCAGCCAACTGGAATTGCCGAACTTAAAGCGAAAAGAGTTTGACGAAGAATGGGTTTCAAAAGTAGAGTTTAACGACATTCGCAAAAACGGCCTCATGGGGAACATTGATAAAAAACGAACGATGTTGACTGCCTTCAAGCGCAATGCGATGCAAGGAGAAAAGGGTTTTTATCCGATTTATCCTGAAGATCTAAAATTCAAAACGTGGAATGAAGTCAAGAAGCCAGATTCAAAAGCAGTCGTACTCGCGATGATGGATACGAGTGGTAGTATGGGCATGTGGGAAAAGTACATGGCCCGAAGTTTTTTCTTTTGGATGACAAGGTTTTTGCGCACGAAATACGAAACGGTTGATATTGAATTCATTGCCCACCATACCGAAGCGAAAGTTGTCAGCGAAGAGGACTTTTTCTCAAAAGGAGAGAGTGGTGGAACGATTTGTTCTTCCGCTTACCGAAAAGCATTAGAATTAATTGATACGAAATACCCCGCAAGTAAGTACAACATTTACCCTTTCCATTTTTCCGACGGTGACAATTTGACATCAGATAACGCGCGGTGTGTGAAGTATATTGAGGAAATACTGCAGCACGCTAACATGTTTAGCTACGGAGAAGTCAATCAATACCAAAGGAACTCGACGCTCATGTCCGCATTTAAAAACATTCGCAACGAAAAATTCCGCTACTACATCTTAAAGCAAAAACCAGACGTTTTCCGAGCCATGACATCGTTTTTTCAAAAAGAAAAAGAAGAGCAAGTTGGTTGAACCTACACGATCATGTGTAGGGTTTTTTTTGTGGGAATTTGCTTAAATCATCTCTGACCGCGGATAAATCGGGCTGATCGCGGATAAATCGGGCTGATCGCGGATAAATCGCGCTGATCGCGGATAAATCGCGCTGATCGCGGATAAATCGCGCTGATCGCGGATAAATCGCGCTGATCGCGGATAAATCGCGCTGATCGCGGATAAATCGCGGTGATCGCGGATAAATCGCGGTGATCGCGGATAAATCGTGCTGACCGCGGATAAATCGTGCTGATCGCGGATAAATCGTGCTGATCGCGGATAAATCGGGCTGATCGCGGATAAATCGCGCTGATCGCGGATAAACCGTGGTGATCGCGGATAAACCGTGGTGATCGCGGATAAACCGTGGTGATCGCGGATAAACCGTGGTGATCGCGGATAAATCGAGGTGATCGCGGATAAATCGAGGTGATCGCGGATAAATCGAGGTGATCGCGGATAAACCGTGGTGATCGCGGATAAACCGTGCTGATCGCGGATAAATCGCGGTGATCGCGGATAAATCGAGGTGATCGCGGATAAATCGAGGTGATCGCGGATAAATCGAGGTGATCGCGGATAAACCGTGGTGATCGCGGATAAACCGTGGTGATCGCGGATAAACCGTGGTGATCGCGGATAAACCGTGGTGATCGCGGATAAATCGAGGTGATCGCGGATAAATCGCGGTGATCGCGGATAAATCGAGGTGATCGCGGATAAATCGCGGTGATCGCGGATAAATCGAGGTGATCGCGGATAAATCGCGGTGATCGCGGATAAATCGAGGTGATCGCGGATAAACCGTGGTGATCGCGGATAAATCGTGGTGATCGCGGTTATAGACAAAATTTTTCTTACTAGCGAAACTGCACTTGAATGAAATTGATCGCTCGAAAAGACATATTTTGATTGTTTATGATTGTTATTGGTTGTTTTTTAGCGGAGCCTGTCATACACTATGTTCATAGAACGCTTTCATTCATCTCATACTTATTCGTGCAGAGGGGGGACAACATGCTAACGCCGGAACGTCATGCGCGTATTCTAGAACTTTTGCAAGCAAACGAAGTCGTTCGTTTGCAACAATTTGTCGATGCTACTACATCTTCTGAATCGACTATTCGCCGTGATCTCGCACAATTAGAGGAAGAACGCAAGCTCAAACGTGTACACGGAGGTGCTGCGCTACTCAAGGGCAAGCGCGATGAACAAACAGTAGCTCAAAAATCAACCAAAAACCTTCAAGAAAAACGTAAAATCGCGCAACTGGCCGCTCAATCGGTACAGCCTGGTGATTGTTTATATTTAGACGCGGGAACGACGACTTACGAAATGATTCCATTTTTAACAGTAGAGGATTTGGTCGTTGTGACAAATGGGATCTCGCTTGTGAATACACTTCTCGAGCAAGGAGTGCAGACGTATTTGCTCGGAGGAGCTGTTAAACCGAATACACATGCACTAATCGGCAGAGGTGCCCTAACTAGTATGCAGTCGTATCGCTTTGACAAAGCATTTTTAGGGACAAACGGGATTCACCTGCAGCATGGCTGTACGACTCCAGACCCCGAAGAAGCCATGATAAAAGAGCAGGCGATTGCACTTGCTGGAGAGGCTTACGTACTCGCAGACCCTTCTAAGTTTCATGAAGTCTCATTTGCCCGTTTTGCTTCATTAGAGGAAGTTCGCATCATCACGTGTGAAGAAAAAGAAATAGATTTGTCCAGTTTCCAACAACATTCCAAACTAGAGGTTGTGACATCATGATTGTAACGGTAACGTGTAATCCTTCTGTCGACTATGTGATGCGCATGGAAGACGTAACCCTCGGGGGACTGAACCGAGCAAAAGAAATCTACGCTTATCCAGGAGGCAAAGGGATTAACGTCGCACGCGTGTGTACGACGCTCGGTGCCAAAACGAAAGCATTAGGGTTCGTTGGAGGCTTTACTGGGGCATACATTCGCGATTGGGTAAAGAAAGAGGGCATTCAAGAAGAGTTTCTTGGTGTTGAGGAAATGACGCGGATCAATGTCAAAGTGAAGCACATGGAAGAAACGGAATTGAACGGTACGAGTGGAACGATTCCAGAAGAAACAGTGGCCAATTTACAAAAGCAGCTAGCTGAAGTTTCAGCTGAAGATATAGTCGTGTTTGCCGGGAGCTTACCGGACGATATGAAAGAAAAAGGCTATAAGCGGTTTGTTAAACAAGTGGCTACCAAGAAAGCAAAGTGGGTACTCGACACGAACGGTCCTGAATTGATTGAGTTATTACCTTATCAACCATTGCTAATTAAGCCAAATCACCATGAACTGGCGGAGGCCTTCGGAGTTGACATTGCTAGCATAGACGAAGCAATACCTTATGCAAAAGAGCTTGTAGACAAAGGAGCTCAGCACGTCATTGTGTCATTTGCAGGACAAGGAGCACTTTGTGTGACAGAAGACAAAATTTTGCGGGCAACCGCTCCTAAAGGGACTGTGAAAAATTCAGTTGGAGCTGGGGATTCGCTAGTGGCTGGATTTTTGACGGCGTACCAACGCGGTGATTCCCTTAAAGAAGCATTTCGACAAGGCGTTGCAGCAGGCAGTGCGACAGCGTTCTCTAATGGATTTTGTACGAAAGAGCACGTAGCACAATTAAAAAGAGAAATTGTACTTACTTGAGGAGGGGAAACTTTTGAATATTACGGATTTGTTAGCAAAAGAATGTATGATTCTCGATGTCCAAGCACAGTCAAAAGAAGCTGTACTTGAAGAGATGGCGACGAAGCTAGAGAAGACAGGACGCCTCAATGATCGAAAGCAATTCTTGGAGGCCATTCATGCAAGAGAAAGCCAAAGCACGACAGGTGTAGGTGACGGCATTGCGATTCCGCATGCCAAAACGGCTGCTGTAAAAACGCCAACGATTGTTTTTGCTAGATCTAAGCATGGAATAGACTACGATTCACTAGATGGTCAGCCTGCCCACTTATTCTTTATGATCGCAGCCACAGATGGTGCAAATGACGATCATTTAGCCGCTTTGTCATCATTGTCTTCCTATTTAATGGATGGGGAAAACCGCCGGAAGTTAATGGAAGCGGATACAAAATCTGAAGTGACAGCAATCTTTTCTATGTCAAAGGAATCTGATGAAGATACATCTAAAACAGAAGGGCTCGTCCTAGCTGTAACTGCTTGTCCAACAGGCATCGCGCACACGTACATGGCGGCAGATGCCCTCAAAGCGAAAGCAAAGGAATTAGGGATTGGCGTGAAAGTCGAAACAAATGGTTCTGACGGTGTGAGAAATGAGTTAACCGAAGAAGACATCGCACAAGCATCTGCTATCATCGTTGCTGCGGATAAACAAGTGGACATGGCACGCTTCCACGGTCGAAAGGTTATTGAGGTCCCTGTGGCAAAAGCAATTCGTGAGCCAGAGCAGTTATTAACAAAGGCTGCAAAAGGAGACGCACCAGTTTACAGCTCTGGAGATTTGCAAGGGGACGTAGCGACTCACAAGTCAAAAGAAAAGAGGGGTCGTGTCGGCTTTTACAAGCATTTGATGAATGGGGTTTCCAATATGCTTCCTTTTGTAGTTGGAGGCGGACTCCTTATTGCGATCTCATTTATTTGGGGAATTAACTCAGCTAATCCTGACTCTGCTGAATACAACGAATTTGCAGCCCTTTTAAATTCTATTGGTGGTGAGTATGCGCTCGGGCTCATGGTCGTCGTTCTTTCCGGATTCATCGCCCAAAGTATTGCAGACAGACCCGGACTCGCACCTGGGATGGTCGGTGGATTAATGGCGGCCACTGGGGGTGCAGGATTTCTCGGTGGAATTATTTCTGGTTTTCTTGCTGGTTACCTCATTGTCTTTCTAAAGTACGCTTTCCGTTCTTTGCCAAAGGTATTGGAGGGTCTCAAACCAGTGTTGCTATACCCGTTTTTTGGCATTCTTTTAACAGGTCTTATCATGTCGCTATTAGTAGGCCCATTGAGTAGCATAACATCAGGCTTAGAAAACTTCTTAAGTGGTCTAGGGACAGGAAACTTGATTCTTCTAGGTGTTATCTTAGGTGCGATGATGGCATTTGACATGGGTGGCCCGCTAAACAAGACAGCCTTCGCCTTCGGTATTGCGCTCATTGATGCCGGAAACTATGCACCCCACGCAGCGGTTATGGCTGGAGGAATGGTGCCACCAATTGGACTTGCGTTAGCAACGACACTCTTTAAAAGTAAATTCACTTCACAAGAAAGAAAAGCCGGAGTCACTGCCTATTTCTTAGGAGCCTCGTTTATTACGGAAGGTGCGATTCCATTCGCAGTGGCGGACCCAGGTCGTGTGATTCCGTCTATCGTTACTGGATCTGCTGTAGCGGGTGGGCTCGCTATGGCCTTTGGTAACGGTTTACAAGCACCACATGGAGGGCTATTTGTGATCCCGTTTGTGCAAGGGAATCCGTTACTGTATATTCTTGCTATTTTGATCGGCTCGCTAGTCACGGCTATCATGGTAGGTCTTTTGAAGAAAAAAGTTCCTCAATAACGTGTTAAGAAGCTCTAGGTTTGACCCGGAGCTTCTTATTTTTTGGCTCTTTTCGTATCCTTTGTTGTTTTATTCAACAGTTATCCCATGATGCGACGTAATGAAGAAACTGCTAGAATACGCTGCGGAAATACACTTCGCTTTCCGCGGGCTCGAGCTGAACCTCCTCGTTCGCAAAGTACGCTCTCTGCGGGGTCTCACCATCTTCGCTTTCCCGCAGGAGTCTACGTGTATTTCCTCCGCTGGTTTTATACATCGCATGAAGTAGATACTGAGTGCATTTCAAAAGTGCACATACATTTCCTTGTTTAGTACTGAACTCACCACTTAATAAGGGAATTTTGTAAACCACTATCTGTTCGTTGATTGGAGCGGAGGCCCACAGGACGTGGCGCCTTTAGCCTTTCTTCCTTGTCCTGCGGGATCAGCCGGACAGGTGAGACGTGTCTAGCTGCAGCGGTCTGCTCCCGTCTGAAAATAACCTTCATCTTTTGAGGCAAAAAACGCCTCTAAAGCCAAAGAACATCTTTCAGAGGGAGCAAAACGGACCGCTTCCGCATTTCATTTCGCAAGAGCGCAGCGATGAGGAGGCTCACCGCCCGCCCCGCGGAAAGCGTCCGCCTGCAGCGGAAATCAACATAGCAGTACGTCACATCATATAGCTACTGTGTAATGAGATTTCATTAATAAAGCAACAATCTTTTAGAAAACAGCCTATTTTTTGTGCGTGTGACTGCGCCAACAATTGTTGGTTAGAAGCGTTCATGCTGATTAGATGCCGGGCCCATAAACGAAAAAACACTGGAGCTTTCTATAAGACCGCCCGTATACTAGTGGTAGGGAGGTGTGAGAATGGAAATAGTGGGAGTCATCATTGTTAGTTATTTACTCGGATCCATTTCCTTTGCCCTACTTATTGGAAGGGTTTTCTATGGGGTCGATCTTCGTGAGCATGGAAGCAAAAATCTTGGGGCCACGAACGCGGTATCTTGTCTTGGGTGGAAGGCAGGGGTTGCAGTCCTACTAGGGGATGCTGGGAAAGGGGTGGCCGCTGTATGGATCGCTACAATCTCCGATACGGGGATTTCGCCATTGCTCGCTGGAATGATTGCTGTAGTAGGTCACTGTTTTCCAGTTTTCGCACGATTTAAAGGGGGAAAGGCGGTCGCGACAACAGCGGGAGTACTTATTTTAGTAGCACCATTCAAGCTAGTGCTCGGACTACTTATTTTCTTCGGATTAATATGGGTGACAAAGTATGTTGTAATTGGCTCACTCGGCGGTGTGTTGTCATTAGTTGTGTTCTCATTTTATCCTTATCAACTTGAACATGTGCTCACGTTCGCAGCACTGTTCCTCGTCATGATTTACTTGCACCGTTCAAACTTACGTAATTTAATCAATAAACAAGAGCCGACCATTTACGACGGAAAACGGATTGCCTCATAACGAAAAGGAGCGACTCGCAATAGAGCGCTCCTTTTTGCCTTAGGACGCGGGTACAAGGCGTGCGACCGCGTTTTAGTGTGGTTCCTTTTAGTGCATCATTTGTCTTTGTTGCTGTGCCTGAACAGGGGTGGCGGCAGCTGAAATATTCACACCAGTCGAGGGTGCATAAGCCTTTAACAACGTATTCATATCTTGATCGGCAAGCTGTGGCACCTGATAGTATTGGTTTTTGTTTTGGTATAGAAAGATTTCGTACGCCATCTCCACAAAGTTTGGAATGCTATCCGCCATCACGCGACGCAATACTGGGTTGGTTACCTCTAGACTTGTCATGCTCAACATGGAAACAGTAGCTTTCACTGTTGCCAGCATATTAGAAGAGATACACATATCTGTGACTTCGTTTAAGTTTTGAACCGGTTTTTTTGGCTGTGATGGCTGAATTCCATACACCACATCGTGCGAATCCTTCATGTTGTACACATGGAACTGGGTAGAAGGTTTTTGTCCAGTAGAATACGCACCCACTGCCCGGTTGTATTGATCGGTTAAATAATTGTATTGGCGATCAAGTATATCCATTAAAACTGGATCTTTGACGTACGGACGAGACATCATATATTGATCCAATACCGTAATAAGCCCCGTAATTGCCTCCTGCCCATCAAACACTTCATGACCTCCATGGTTTTGCTGGGGACCACGTTGATCTGATGTCTGAAACTGACCAGTTGGAATAGCACTGTTAACAGTTTGTTGCTGTGGTTGTTGTCCGATTGGCTGTTGGGTTTGTTGCGTGTTCATTTTCGGCTGCTGATTCACCGTATTTCCTTGAGACATCTTTTGTAAAATGTTCAATGTAATAACCCCCTCAGACAAATGGTAGGTAATGAACTACCCAACAAATAGTGTGGGGGAGTGGAGAAATTCCATACGTGCAGAACACTGGGGATAGTGGTAGAACATGTCTTCCATCTGGGACCTTTTGGGAATCGAGGTATTCGTGGGAAAACATGATGATTTCGTTGTAAGAGCCATTTCGTAAATGAAGAGGTGGTCTCGAGCCACCTCCTTTTAATCCGTTCATCATCTTTTTTGCGAATTTGTGGTAACGAGGGTACAATAGGTACTGGAAATAGACAAGGATACATAGCATCTAGGAGGAATATTAAATGAAACTAGGTTTAATTGGGCTTGGTAAAATGGGGTATAACCTTGCTTTAAATATGCACGATTCAGGTCATGACGTCATCGCGACAGATTTGAATAAAGAAGCCGTAGAGAATATCTCAAAAGAAGGCGTATCAGTAGCGCGGGATACAGCATCGTTACTAGCAGAGCTACCTTCACCTAAAGTAGTTTGGTTGATGGTGCCAGCAGGAGACATAACGGAAAAGGTCATCGCAGAAGTAGCAGGCCATATGTCAGAAGGAGACATCCTCATTGACGGTGGAAACTCCAATTTTAACGATACACTTCGTCGCGGCAAAGAGCTGAAAGAAAAAGGCATTTACTTTGTCGACTGTGGGACGAGCGGCGGAACAGACGGAGCGCGCGAAGGTGTTTGTGCGATGATCGGTGCTGAGGATGAGTCGTGGAAGCACATCGAAGGACTTTTCCAAGATATCGCGATTGAAAACGGCTACCTCCATACAGGCAAGCCGGGTAGTGGACATTTCTTAAAAATGGTGCACAACGGTATTGAATACGGCATGATGCAAGCGATCGCAGAAGGATACGAGCTTCTTGAGAAAAGCGAATTCGACTACGACTACAAAGAAGTATCGCGCGTTTGGAACAACGGCTCAGTCATTCGCTCTTGGCTTATCGAATTAATGGAGAACGCGTTTAGCAAAGACGCGAAGCTTGACAGTATCCGTGGTGTCATGAATTCATCCGGTGAAGGACAATGGACGGTCGAAACCGCACTAGACTTAAAAGTTGCTGCCCCTGTTATCGCGATGAGTCAATTCATGCGCTACCGCTCACTAGAGAACGATACGTTTAGCGGCAAAGTAGTTGCGGCACTGCGTAATGAGTTCGGTGGACATGCTGTCGTATCTAGTGACGATAAATAAGACAAAAAACTGACTCCGTAATGGGGTCAGTTTTTTGTCTATGGGGGAGATGCGCAGACTCTAGGGGAGATGCGCAGACTCTAGGGGAGATGCGCAGACTCTAGGGGAAATGCGCAGACTCTAGGGGAAATGCGCAGACTCTAGGGGAGATACGCAGACTCTAGGGGAAATGCGCAGACTCTAGGGGAGATGCGCAGACTCTAGGGGAAATGCGCAGACTCTAGGGGAAATGCGCAGACTCTAGGGGAAATGCGCAGACTCTAGGGGAGATACGCAGACTCTAGAGGAGATACGCAGACTCTAGGGGAGATACGCAGACTCTAGAGGAGATACGCAGACTCTAGAAGAGATACATATGGTGGTATTTTATGGAAGTTTCTTTTTTGATTTAGCCCATTCATGATATCCTTAATGCTATACAAGGAGGGAAATTCATGCGTTTACTCGGAGTCCAAATGGATAAGGAAACACGCTGCAAGCATTATCATGCGGAGATCGACCGGATTGCAATTCGCTTTCCTTGCTGTAATACGTACTATCCTTGTTACGAATGTCACGAAGAGCTCGCGGATCATCCAGCGACGCCGATTCTAAAAGAAGAGTGGGATCTCCCAGGGATACTTTGCGGGAGCTGTCTTCATACGTTGACCGTGCATGAATATATGGCATGTGACTCGAAGTGTCCGTCGTGCCAGGCTGCTTTTAACCCCGGTTGCAAGTTACATGCTCCTATTTATTTTGAAACGGAGAGGGCTTGATCACTTAGATCGAGTCTTTTTTGCTAGCGGATGTGGCTTTTTGAAGAAGAATTTTGTAAGATGATGGCACGAGGAGGGGTATTATGCAGTACGATCAGCTTCATACCTTGTCAGACGAGGAACGGGCGGAGCTTCTGACAAAAACGCTTGTGAGTCAACAAAGCTATAACGGGACAGAGGGAGAACGTGCAAAGGCACAATGGTTGTATGATTTCTTACAGTCCGTTCCGTATTTTCGACAGCATCCTGATCAACTTTGGCTGCAAGACATTCGCGAAGACCCGTTCTTCCGACAAAATGTATGGGTCTACGTTCCGGCCACAAGTCCTACAAAGAAAACGGTCCTGTTTCATGCCCATATAGACACGGTAGGAACAGAGGACTACGGAGCTATCCAACAAATTGCACATCAACCTGACAAACTGTTACCGTACTTCCAGGAAAAAATACCTGAGGGTGAAATACGGACAGAAGCTCTTTCCGGGGACTGGCTATTTGGCAGAGGCTCACTAGACATGCAAAGTGGAATCGCAGTGCACTTAGTTAACTTGCTTCATTATATAGAACTAGAAGAGCGTCCTTGTAATTTGCTGTGGCTGTTCAATCCTGATGAAGAAGCAGAGCACGCGGGGATTAAGGCGGCCGGAGAAGAACTTTTACGTTTGCAAGAAGGCTTTGGATTGGACTACTCGCTTGCCGTGAATGATGATTTCATTACTTCTTTGTACGAGGGAGACACATCCAAAATCATTTACACGGGTACAGCAGGAAAAGTGTTTCCTTCCTTTTTTATTGCGGGAAGAGAGGCTCACGTTGGCGATGCTTTTACAGCGATTGATCCAACGATGATTTCTTCGTGGTTAAATGTGAAACTAAATATGCACCCCGATCATCAAGAGGAAGTAGACGGAGAGTATGTAATTCCACCTACTGTTTTATTTCAACGAGATACGAAAGAACAATACAATGTGCAAACCCCCTTATCTGCCGGGATTTCTTTGAATGTGTTTTTGTATGAACAACAAATCGGGCGAGTTGTAGAGCATTTGAAGCGAGTAGCGATCGAGGTTGTGGCAGATGTAGAGCAAACGTTAAGGAGTCGATACCGTGCCGATTGCGATAAAAAGGGATTCCCAGCGAGGGATTTGTCGTGGAAACTGAAGGTGCAGACGTACGAGGAATTTGAACGTGAGTTAACGTCACGAGGAGTTCCTGTTCAGCAAATTATTGAAGACGTTTTGCAATCCAAAACCCCAGAAGAAGATTCGCGTAAAGTGAGCTTCAGAATCGTTCAAACGTTGCAGCATCATGACCCGAATACAGAACCGAGGGTCGTGCTCTATTTTGCGCCACCGTATTTGCCGAATCATGAAATACATGATGAAAGTACACTGGAAGCTATCGGACGCGCGTTAGACACCTTTGGTAGCGAGGAAATATTTAAAGTGAAACGGTTCTTCCCATTCCTTTCTGACAGTAGCTTTTTAGCCTTTCATGGAAATGAAGAGGATGTGGAACGGTTAACAAAGAACTTTCCTGCTATGGATACGTTATTTCCCCTTCCGATCAAAGCGATGTCAGCGCTCGCGATTCCGAGTATCAACGTTGGTGTTTACGGGAAGGACGGTCATAAGTGGACGGAGCGAGTGTATAAGCCGTACTCGTTTGGGGTAGTTCCAAAATTGATAAGACATATTGTGAGTCGTGTGGTGAAATAAGATTCAATTTGAAGAGGAGTGAGAAGAAAGTTTTCTCGCCCCTCTTTTTTGTTGGTGTGGTTCATGAAGGTGTCAAGAGTTGATCTCATTCAGTTGGAAATCCAATATGTTTAGCTATAGGGCAAACAAAAGTGAAATGATTGTTTTTAAATGTTCAGAAAACAATTGACAGAAAAACAAATATTCGTTACGTTATATATAACATCATTTCGTCAATCGGTTCATAAGTGTTATGTAAGGTTTTTTTTATTCCGTTTTACTGCAAACGCTTACAAATAAGGAGAGGTGAAGAGATGCAAATAGATCCTCAAGAACTATACGGGCGTACAGAGCGAGAAAGAGATCAGTTACAGAAGCTAAAAGAAACGGTGAACAGAGTCAGTGAGCGGGTGCCTTTTTATCGAGAGAAGCTCCAGCAGCAGAACGTTAGGATGACATCGCTTCAAGATGTGCGGAACCTTCCGTTTACGATTAAACAAGATTTACGCGATTCCTATCCGTTCGGCATGTTTGCAGTTGGGCGAGAAGAAGTGGCACGTATTCATGCATCTAGTGGTACGAGTGGGAAATCGACTGTTGTCGGGTACACGAAACAGGATTTATCCCACTGGGGGCAAATGGTGAGTCGTGCGATTAGATTAGCCGGTGGAAAAACAGGTGATCTTCTACATAATGCATACGGCTACGGACTGTTCACAGGCGGGTTAGGCTTGCATGCGGGTGGGGAAGCTCTCGGAGTCACGGTAGTTCCGGCCTCCGGTGGGCAAACTGACAGACAAATTCAGCTCATACAAGATTTCGGACCGACGATTTTGTGCAGTACGCCGTCTTACGCTTTGCACTTAGGAGAACGGATGAAGCAGCTTGGACTTGCACCAGAGAATAGTAGTTTGCAGATTGGTATTTTTGGTGCGGAACCTTGGACAGAAGAGATGCGAGCCTATTTAGAAGAACTGTTTGGTATAAAGGCTTGTGATATTTATGGTTTAAGTGAGGTGGTAGGACCTGGAGTAGCAATGGAATGCCATGAAGCTCAAAACGGTCTACACATCGCAGAAGATCACTTTTTAGTAGAGGTGATTGATCCGCTTACTTTAGAGCCAGTTCCAGAAGGTGAGGAAGGGGAGCTTGTGTTCACGAGTTTAACAAAAGAAGCCTTTCCGATACTTCGTTACCGTACCGGGGATATTGCTTCGGTCACGAGAGAGCCTTGCCAGTGCGGACGTACGACGGCTCGAATGTCCCGTGTTAAAGGGCGGATAGACGACATGCTCGTTATTCGTGGGGTCAATGTGTATCCATCTGAAATCGAGCACCAGCTCTTACAAGTGGACGGTATCGAGCCTCATTACCAAGTGAAGTTAACGACAAAAGATACGATGACGTATTGCACTTTGTTTGTGGAGCGTAGTAGGGAAAGGGAAAACATCAATTCGGTTTGGTTGCAGGAAGTCATTAAAGAACGGATGAAAACTTTTTGTCTCATCACAATGGATGTAGAGGTAGTTGAGCCGTTTACGTTGCCGAGATCGCTTGGGAAAGCCAGTCGTATTGTAGACGAAAGAAAGGTCACAAAAGTAAATCAAACATAGAATGTAACAATATTCAATTAACTCGTATAAAAAGTGTTAGTAAAGGAGAGATTCGCATGGATACAACTGTTTCTGCCCTTTCCTATGAAGAAAAGCAGTCGCGATTTATGGAACGAATCGAGGCGGGAGAGAAAATTGAAGCGGGTGACTGGATGCCAGATGAGTATCGAAAGGCGCTCATTAAGCTCATTTCAATGCATGGAATTAGCGAGATTATGGGCGCGCTCCCTGAAAAGGAGTGGGTACCAAAAGCGCCCACACTTAGAAGGAAGCTAGGAATTATGGCCAAGGTTCAAGACGAGATGGGGCACGGTCAATTGCTATTAAGAGTAGTAGAGGATTTAATGCAACCACTCGAAAAAGGGCGTCAAGATCTCATTGAGGATTTACTAAATGGAGATTTGAAGTTTCATAACGTTTTCCATATGCCTTCTCCTACTTGGGGTGATGCAGGGTTAATTGGCTGGCTTGTGGATGGTGCCGCCATTATTACGCAAACAAACATGTTGAAATCCTCCTATGGTCCATATGCCCGCGCTTTGCAGCGAATTTGTGCGGAAGAGGTGTTTCATGCACAGCACGGGGAGGCGATTATTTTAGCTCTTGCGGAAGGCACGCCAGATCAAAAGGCGATGATTCAAGACGCTATTGACCGGTGGTGGCCATCACTACTCATGTTTTTCGGTCCGGCATCCGCCACTACAACTGGCTCTTCTAAACAGGACGTTACGATTAAGTACAAAATCCGTACGAAAACGAATGAGCAACTGCGTCAAGACTTCTTTGATAAGTATATTCCGAGAATGCTCGCACTCGGACTGAGGCTACCAGACGATACGATGCATTATGACAAAGAAGTAAAAAAGTGGATCTATCAAGACCCAGACTGGAGCGATTTCAAAAAAATCATCCGGAATGAAGGACCGAAGTCACAGGAACGCTTACAGCTTCGACGAAATGCATACGAGGATCACCGTTGGGTTCGCGAAGCTTTAGCCGGGGCTGCTGCCGATTAAGGAGGACTGTGAATGAGCACTGAGAAGGATTTTTACCAAGTGTACGAGGTGTTTAGTAAGCGCACGTACAAAGCTGATCTTCAATATCAATTCAGTTTACTCGCTCCGAATGAGGAAATGGCTTTTGCAATGGCTCAGGAAAACTTCATGCGTCGTGAGCCAGTCGTAGACATTTGGGTGGTTAAGCGCGAGAACGTGAGAAAGCTACAAGAAGACGAGCGGGATAGTTTACAACGACTCGATAATAAAGACTATCGTACAGCAAAGGGTTACGGCTACTTGAAAAAGAAGTGGCGTGAATACGAGCAAGGTATGTTAGATGAAAAAGAGATTCTGTCTTGGGGGGATGACAAATGAGCCAAGTGTTTGAAACAGCAGAAGCAGCGCTGGAGAGCCCCTCTTATACAGAAGCATTACATGAGCTCTTATTTCGCCTGGCAGATGACGATTTCTTACTCGCTTACCGAGGATCAGAATGGCTCGGATTGGCACCGCACATTGAGGAAGATGTTGCCTTTTCCTCGATTAGTCAGGACACGATGGGGCACGCAGCGATGTACTATGAATTACTGGAAGAACTTCGGGCAGGAAGAGCTGATGACCTTGCCCACCTTCGTCCTGCGTCAGAGAGGAAGAATAGTTGTTTAGTAGAGCTTGCAAATGGCACGGGGACGTACTTAGAAAATCCTCATTATGACTGGGCGTTTGCGGTCGTACGTCACTTTTTCTACGACCTGTACAAAATGGAACTTTGCAAGGTATTACAGAAAACGAGCTACACTCCGCTTCAGCAAGTAGCTAGAAAAGTAGCTTCAGAGCAAGTATTCCATCTTATGCACTGGCGTGTGTGGTTTCGTCCGCTAATGAAGGCTGATGGAGAGGCGAAAACAAGAATGACTGCAGCACTTCAACGCTTTTGGAGTTACTCTGATGAATTAGTATCGTATGGTTCGCAAGAGGTTGAACTTGTAACGCACGGGCTCCTACCAGCGCAAGAAGAGTTTAAAAGGAGAGTGTTGGCTGTTTGGGAAAGCGAGTTAACAGCGGTCCCACAAGTGAGCTTAGAAGAAGTTCAAAAGGTTACTTTAGACGGCAGAAGGGGGCAGCACACCGAAGATTTGGAGAGTGCTCTATGTACGCTTCGAAGTGTATATGAAACCGACCCACAAACCGTTTGGTAGAGATAAAGGAGAAAGGAGTGGGAACCTTGGACGAGCAAATTTGGGAAACCCTTTCTCACGTAGCAGACCCAGAAATGAAAGAAGTCAGTGTAGTTGATCTCGGTATGATCGAAAAAGTGGACGTTCAGGGGTCGCGAGTGGTCGTTTGCGCGCTACCGACCTTCATGGGGTGTCCAGCACTCGAGATTATTGAAAGAGACATTACAAAAGCCATCTCTTCCTTAACAGGAGTAGACGCGGTATCTGTGAAATTTTTGCGCGATCCTGCTTGGACAACAAATAGAATTACAGACAAAGGTAGAGAAGCGTTAAAACGAATGGGTATCGCGCCACCGCCAGTTTTTGAAGAAGAAGCTGGCATGTGGCAAGTGAATTGCCCGTACTGTGAGTCACCATTTACTACGATGGAGAATCTATTCGGACCGACAGCCTGCCGCAGTATTTTGTATTGTAAGGCGTGTCGGAATCCATTTGAAGCGATGAAACCTGTCTCAACTTTGTAAAGAAGTTGAGGTAGATTCCATAGAATTATAGAGAGTGTTTGAGGCTGTGTTAAAAGTCATTGTTGATTTTATAACTGGAGCAAAAATCCACAGGCAAGTTTAACAGAGCCAATTAAAAAAGGAGGCTATGCCCATGTTTAAGATGGTTGCATTGTTCAAAAAACCAAGTGATGTAGAGAAATTTGATGAGTATTACTACGGAACCCATTTGCCGATCACGAAAAAGATTCCAGGTTTGCAAGAAGTACGCGTGACGAAAATTTCTGGTAGTCCTATGGGTGAAAGTCCTTTCTATTTAATGTGTGAAATGCTGTATGAAACAAAAGAGGACTTTAAAACAGCTAGTCGTACAGAGGAATCAAAAGCATCTGCGAAAGATGTGATGAGCTTTGCCGGTGATTTAGTGACGTTCTATTTCGGAGAGGAAACGAATGTCTAAAGATGTTTTGGAAACAGCTTTCAAAACGATAGAAGTAGCTCGTGAGGATCGGATCGGGATTGTCACACTGAATCGTCCGAACCAGTTGAATGCCATCTCTCGGGGCATGATTAGAGAAATTGTAACGGCATTTGAGGCGTTCGACGAAGATCCTTCTGTTCGCATCATCCTCTTGAAAGGGAACGGTAGAGCATTTGCAGCAGGCGCTGATATTCACGAGATGGCGAACGAAGGGGCTGTTGATTTTGAATTAAAAAATCAGTTTGCCGATTGGGATCGACTCTTAGCTGTGAAAACACCAGTAGTGGCAGCCGTACACGGGTTTGTGCTTGGAGGCGGTTTTGAACTAGCACTAACGGCAGATATGATTGTTGCTGCAGAGAGTACCCAATTTGGCTTTCCTGAAGTGAAATTGGGTGTGATGCCGGGTGCAGGTGGAACACAGCGTATCACAAAACAGTTGGGACGCTCCAAGGCTTTTCGTTGGTTATGGACTGGGGATTCCTTCTCAGCAACACAAGCTGAACGGGACGGACTCATTTCGGTCG
Organism: Bacillus fonticola; assembly: GCF_012955605.1. Classification (GTDB taxonomy): domain Bacteria; phylum Bacillota; class Bacilli; order Bacillales; family JC228; genus Bacillus_CG; species Bacillus_CG fonticola. Next base: position 877,324 of record NZ_CP052135.1, read on the forward strand.
TTGTCCCTGATGAATTAGTTGTAGAAGAAGCATTTACTTGGGCTAATCGTTTGGCTGGAGGTGCCCCGATTGCGCTCCGCCTCATTAAAGAGGCAGTGAATGCAGGAGTAGACCTCTCGATTGCAGAAGGAATGTTTGCAGAGAGAAAGAACTTTTCGCTTCTATTTGCAACAGAAGATCAAAAAGAGGGTATGCGTGCGTTCCAAGAAAAGCGTTCTCCTCGATTTCAAGGGAGGTAACTGAATGTCAACGGCTACATATGAAACAATTGTCACATCAGTTGAGCAAGGTGTTCTGACCATTACGATGAACAGACCTGATCAGTTAAATGCTTGTACCACTCAAATGCTACAAGAGCTAACGAATGCATTTCGTTCCGCTCAAAAAAATGACGAGGTACGTGCTGTCGTACTAACAGGAGCGGGACGTGCGTTTTCAGCAGGGCAAGACTTACAAGACGTGAAAGACGGAGTGGACTACGGTGAGCATTTGCAAACGACGTACAATCCGCTCGTCAAAGCTGTTACTTCATTAGAAAAGCCAGTCGTTGCAGCTGTAAACGGTGTTGCGGCAGGAGCCGGGGCAAGTTTGGCATTTGCGTGTGACTTTCGAATTGCACACGAATCGGCGAGCTTTTTACAGGCATTTGTTCATATTGGGCTCGTTCCAGATTCGGGAGCTACTTATTTCTTACCTCGACTTGTTGGGACAGCCAAAGCGCTTGAGCTCGCAGTGTTAGGTAACAAGGTCAAAGCCGATGAGGCAGCACAGCTTGGGCTCGTCACCGAAGTCGTTTCAAAAGAAGACTTCGAGAAGCGAGTGTTAGAGTTCGCCACTCATTTAGCACAGCTTCCGACGAAAGCAGTTGGCTGGATGAAAAAGGCGATGCACGGTTCGTTTGATAGAACATTAGAGGAATCTCTCGATCAAGAGGCATTCGGACAAACGATTGCCGGCAGAACGATGGATCATCAAGAAGGAGTGCAAGCATTCCTAGAGAAACGAACACCGAACTTTACTGGAAAATAATGTGAGGAGGATTTTTTTATGACAACCGCACAAAAGAAAACATTTGAGGTTCTACCTGTTAAACGAGATCACTACGCCATGATCATCGGTGGTGAGCGACTGGAAGGAACGAACGTAGCGACAACATACAATCCAGCGACAGGTAATCCAGTGGCGACGTATGCAAAAGCAACAAAGGAAGAAGCTGAACTTGCTATTCAAGCGGCGCGAAAGGCTTTTGACTTTGGGAAGTGGAAGAAGTTCCCGGTCGGAAAGCGTGCTCGTACGCTGAACAAAATAGCGGGTATTATGAGAAGTCGTTTTCAGGAGCTTGTTGAGCTGGAGGTCTTAGATAGTGGGAAAACCGTTTCTGCTGCTCAAGGTCAAGTGATGCAAGCGATTGAAGACTTTGAATTTTATGCAGGAGCAATTATTAGCCATCGTGGGCACGTAAACAACATTCCAGGTCCGTTTACGAACACGACACAGAAAGAGCCGGTGGGCGTATGTGCACAAATTATTCCTTGGAATTATCCGATGATGATGGCGGCATGGAAAGTTGCACCAGCCTTAGCAGCAGGGTGTTCTATCGTGTTAAAGCCAGCGTCCCCTACACCTTTGACCGCAATTGTGCTAACTGAAATTTGCCATGAAGCTGGTGTTCCAGAAGGAGTAGTGAATATCGTACCAGGGTCGGGTTCAGAGGTTGGAAACTACTTAGTAGAGCATAAGCAAGTAGACAAAGTGGCATTTACTGGCTCTACGCCAATCGGAAAAGACATTATGGCACGTGCTTCAGATACATTGAAACGAGTGACGTTAGAACTCGGTGGAAAGTCTCCAAGTTTGATCTTTGACGACGCAGATCTTGATGCAGCTGTATACGGATCGCTCTGGGGCATTTTTTACAATACAGGTCAATCGTGCGAGGCTCGTTCGCGTATTTACGTACAACGCGGCATCTATGACGAGTTCCTAGAAAAATTTGTTGCGAAAACAAAGAAACTCACTCTTGGGGACACGATGGAAGCTGGCACACACATCGGCGCTATTATTGATGAAAAACAACTGCAAGTGATTGATGGATTTGTGCAAAGTGCCAAGGAGCAAGGTGCGACTATCTTAACGGGTGGCAAACGTGCACAGGTGCATGGATTTGAAAGTGGTACTTGGTATGAACCAACAATCATTACAGACGTAACGCAGGACATGGATGTCGTACAACAGGAAATCTTCGGTCCAGTCGTTGTCGTCATGCCATTTGATGATGAAAAAGAAGCAATCCGACTGGCAAATGATACGGTATACGGTTTGGGCTCCGCTGTCTGGACAACTAACCATGGCCGGGCAAATCGTGTAGCAAGCGCAATTCAAGCAGGTATTGTGATGGTGAACTCACCACTTTCTGCATTCCCAGGTACTCCGTTTGGTGGATACAAACAATCTGGATTTGGTAGAGAGTTGTGTGTTGAAACACTTGATCTGTATACAGAGACGAAGAGTATTGTCAGCTACATTGGAGAAAAGCCGTTGAACTTGTTTGGGATAGAGTAAAATGATGGGCAGCATGCAAGTGTTTGCTGCCCTCTTTTTTCAATGAAGGAGGGACCTCTTTTGAAGAAGATGACTGTGATCGGTGGGGGTGTCATGGGAACAGGAATAGCCTATACAGCCGCCATGTGTGGCTTTTCCGTCTCCCTTGTCGAACCTTTTCCACAAGCTCGCGCAAAAACAGCGCAAACGATAGAGCAATACATACAAAAGGGAAGAAAAAAAGGGAAGCTCTCTGAAGAAGAAGCAGAGCGAGTCAAGGCTTCACTGCACATCGTAGCTTCTCTTCAAGAGTCTGATGCAAACTGCGACGTAGTGATCGAAGCAGTCCCAGAGCAACTCGACTTAAAGAAGAAAATTTTCGAGGAAATAGATGCTTATGTTAGTGAGCATACTTTGCTCGCAACGAATACGTCGACGATGAGCCCAACTGAAATTGGCGCATTTACAAAAAGACCTCATCAAGTCATTGCTATGCATTTTTTCAACCCGGTTCCGAGCATGCCGCTTATTGAAATAATTAAAGGGCTCGAAACGTCAGATGCAACAGTTGAAAAGGCAAAAATGGTGGCAGAAATGATGAAAAAAGAAACGGTCGTCGTCAACGAGTTCCCGGGATTCATCACAAGTCGTATTTCTGCTTTAGTTGGCAATGAGGCATTTCGTATGTTGCAAGAAGGTGTTGGGACTCCAGAAGAAATTGATAAAGCGATCAAATTTGGTCTCCATTATCCGATGGGACCGTTTGAACTCGGAGATCTTGTCGGATTGGACACGCGCTTGAACAACCTACGCTACTTACATGAAACACTCGGAGAAACGTACAGACCGGCACCCCTTCTTGTGAAATATGTAAAGGCAGGAAGACTCGGTAGAAAAGCTGGCAAAGGTGTTTACTCTTACGATGAGGAAGGTAAGCGGCTATGAGGGAGGTTGTCATTGTAGACGCTGTCCGCAGTCCAATTGGGCGTTATGGTGGTGCGCTTCGATCCATCAGACCAGATGATCTTGCGGCTCAAGTCCTTCAGCAATTGCTTAAAAGAAATCCAAATCTTCCCCAGCAACAAATTGAACAAGTCATACTTGGTTGTGCAAACCAGGCAGGAGAGGATAATCGAAACGTGGCGCGAATGGCGACGCTACTAGCCGGGCTCCCAGTAACTGTGGCAGCGACAACGATTAATCGATTATGCGGCTCCGGGATGGACGCGGTTCAGTATGCGGCCCGTACGATTTTAGCTGGTGAGGAAGAAGTCATCATTGCAGGTGGGGTTGAGAGTATGACACGCGCCCCTTTTGTCATGGCGAAGTCTGAGCACGCGTTTGCCCGCGGGAATCAAGCGTTGTATGACACGACGATCGGCTGGCGATTCACAAATCCTACTTTGGAATCGAAATACGGAGCCCATTCTATGCCTGAAACAGCAGAAAACGTTGCAATGGAATACGGCATTTCACGCGCTGAGCAAGATGAGTTTGCTTACGAGAGTCAACAGCGCACTTCCCTTGCTATGAAAGAGGGGCGCTTTAATGAAGAAATTGTACCCATTTCTGTTCCACAACGAAAGGGAGAAACCGTCAAAGTGACCGTAGATGAACACCCAAGACCAGAGACGACGGTAGAAAAATTACAAAAGCTGCGACCATTATTTGATGGTGGTACGGTGACCGCCGGAAACGCGTCAGGTGTTAATGATGGGGCGTCCGTTCTCCTACTCATGTCTCGGGAGAAAGCAGAAGCCTACGGACTGCAACCGTTAGTCACCTATCGTATGGGGGCAGCTGCTGGGGTTGAGCCACGCATCATGGGGATTGGGCCCATTGAAGCGACAAAAAAATGCTGCGAACGAGCAGGAGTCTCCTTGCAGGATGTGGAACGAATAGAGTTGAATGAAGCCTTTGCATCGCAGTCAATTGCTTGTATACGTTCATTAGGGCTAGATTCTAGCAGAGTAAACGTAAATGGTGGCGCGATTGCACTAGGTCATCCATTAGGGGCTAGTGGTGCTCGCATATTGACAACGCTGCTGTATGAAATGAAGCGATCTCATAGTCGGTATGGGCTTGCGACGATGTGTATTGGCGTTGGGCAAGGGATTGCAACGTTAGTTGAACGTGAAGAGCAAGGGAGAGAGTAATTTATGTCATCGATTTTAGTCAACAAACAAGACGGGGTTGCGTGGGTAACCATAAACCGCCCTGAGCAAATGAACTGTTTTCAATATGAAACGTTATGTACGTTAGAAGAAGAAGTAAATAGTCTCGCCGCAGATGCTTCGGTGCATGTTGTTTGTTTTACCGGTGCTGGAGATAAAGCGTTTAGCACGGGCGCTGATTTAAAGGAGCGACGTACGTTGACTGAGGATCAAGTACGTCGAAATGTGCGCACCATTTCTCGCGTATTCCAACGTGTGGCTGAGCTTCCGCAAGTGACGATTGCGATGGTGAATGGGTATGCTTTTGGTGGTGGATTTGAACTCATGTTGGCATGCGATTTCCGCTTTGCAGCAGAAGAAGCGACGATGGGTTTGACGGAAGTAGGCTGGGGGATCATTCCTGGGGCAGGTGGAACGCAGCGGTTACCAAGATTGATTGGAGAAGCAAAAGCGAAGGAACTTATCTTTACGGCGAAGCGTATGGAAGCACAGGAAGCAAAGCAGTTAGGCATTGTAGAACACGTGTGCAAAAGAGCGCAACTTTGCGAAGAAACAGAGGCTTTTGTTGAGCGATTACTTCAGCAGGCACCGGTAGCGCTCAAACAAGCGAAGCACGCCATCCAGGAAGGCCTCAATAGTGATTTACGAACAGGCTTAGCGATCGAACAGAAAGCGTATGAAGTGACCATCCCTACTAAAGATCGCATTGAGGCTTTAGATGCATTCCGGGAAAAAAGGAAACCAGCTTTCAAAGGATGTTAAACTAGTTGTAACTATAGATAAGAAGGAAGTTTGTAAATGGAACAAACAGTGAACACGCGCTCAATGATTTTTACGTTGTATGGAGACTACATTCGCCATTACGGTAGCGAAATATGGATCGGAAGTTTGATTCGCCTTTTAAAAGAATTTGGACACCATGAACAGTCTGTGCGGGTATCTATTTCGCGCATGATGAAGCAAGGCTGGGTTCAAGTGCGGAAGGAAGGGAACAGAAGCTATTATTCGTTAACAGAACGTGGCGTAGAGCGAATTGACGAAGCTGCTCATCGTATTTTTAAGTTTAAACCGGATGAGTGGGATGGAAAATGGCGGATGCTTATATATACGATCCCAGAAGAAAAAAGAAACCTTCGCGACGAGCTCCGCAAAGAACTTGTTTGGAGTGGGTTTGGCACGATAACGAACAGTTGTTGGGTGTCCCCGAATGATTTAACGAGGCAAGTGTTTGCCTTAATGGACGCTTACGATATACGTCCTTATGTTCATTATTTTGAAACTGAATACAAAGGGCCAGCAAAAAGTGAAGAGCTCGTGCACACTGGTTGGGACATTGAAGCAATCAATGAGAAATACGATAAATTCATTCAAAAATATAGCAAAAAGTATGTGCTCGATAAATCAGATATCCAAAGCGGGAAGAAGTCTGACGCTGTCTGTTTTGTTGAGCGAACAAATTTAGTGCATGAATATCGAAAGTTTTTGTTCTCCGACCCAGGACTACCTGAAGAGCTTTTGCCAGAAAAATGGCTTGGAACGCATGCAGCCACGTTATTTGCTGATTATTACAGATTGTTAGCAAAACCGGCAAGTCGCTTTTTTGAATCCGTGTTCGTAGAGGACGATCAAGTACTCGAACGTCGAGCTAACTATGACGTTATGCACCACCCGCTCATGACGGACTGACTTTCGGTGACCGTAGCTGGACACGATGGAGGTTTTCTGATGAAAGACTTACTACAAAAGTTAGGAATTTCTATACCCATACTTCAAGGAGGTATGGGCAATATTAGCCACGCCGAATTGACAGCAGCAGTCTCCAATGCTGGAGGTTTAGGAACGTTAGGTGTCGGTACACTTCCTATTGAAGAAGTTCGCTCTCGTGTAAAAAAAACAAAATCCCTGACGAGTTGCCCGTTTGCCCTTAATATTCCTTTGTCTGTTCATCCTGATCCAAAAGGATGCTTGAAAATAGCTGTTGAAGAGGGCGTCCGAGCTGTCGTTTGTTCTGCTGGGAACCCAGCACCATACGTGGAGAAGTTGCATGCTAATGGCATCACAGTGCTTGCTGTTGTAGGTTCTCTTTACCATGCACAAAAGGCTGAACAGGCTGGTGTAGATGCGGTCATTGTAGAAGGAGTAGAGGCAGCTGGTATTAACGCAACTGATGAATTGACTACGCTTGTATTGGCCCAGCAAGTTCTCGAACATGTACATATTCCCGTAGTCGTTGCGGGTGGAATTGGTACTGGTCGGGCGCTTGCTGCTATGCTTGCCCTTGGAGCTTCCGGAGTGCAAATCGGTACGCGCCTCATTGTCACGAAAGACGCTAAGGTTTCTTCCTCATACAAGGAGGCAGTGTGTGCTGCAGACCAACGCTCTACTACTATAATAGGAAGATCTGTCGGTCAGGTGCGGCGTGTGTTGCAAGGAGAATACGTAGGTAAATTACTGGATCGTGAAAAAGAGAACATGACGATGGAATATTGGAAGGCACTCACAGACGAGCGCTATCACATTGAAGGGGCCATGAATGGAAACACAAAAGAAGGATTTCAAAACGGGGGGCAAATCTCCGCTCTTATTCGTGATGAACCGACTGTCAACGAATTATTCACACAATGGATGGAAGAAGCAGAACGATGTTTGAGCAGCGCACAGAAGTCATTTATTGAATGAAGAAAGAAAAGTCCGATAAAATTTGTTTGACTTTTCTGAATGGTCACATGTAACATGACGGTATATTCACGGTGAGGTAATTTTTGTTAGATATACTAATGAAAGCGATTACAAAACCAAGGGGGATTCGAGATGAAAAAGAAGCAATTGTTACTACCTTTTGTTATGGCTACGACGGTATTGTTGGCGGCATGTGGGAGTAATGCGACCTCTGAGCCAACAGAGGACGACAACTCTAATTCCACAACAGAGGAAACCTATGCAATTGGAATGTCGCAAATTGTTGAGCACGCCTCGTTAGATGATGCTAGAACGGGGTTTCAAGATGCATTAGCTGACAATGGTCTCGTTGAAGGGAAAAATGTTACATACGACTACCAAAACGCCCAAAATGATCCTTCGACAAATACGACAATTGCTCAGAACCTCGTTTCAGCAAGTCCAGATCTCATCTTTGCGAATTCAACTCCGAGTGCTCAAGCATTATTAAGCGCTACTTCAGAGATACCGATTATCTTTACTTCCGTGACAGACCCTGTGGGCTCACAACTCGTACCATCTTTAGATGAACCTGATGCCAACATTACGGGGACGATGGACGCACACCCAGACGCAATTCCAAACACACTTTCCTTTATTAAAGACGAGCTTGGTGGCACAAACATTGGTTTACTCTACAATGCCGGGGAACAAAACTCGGTTGCTCAAGTTAATAATGTGGAAACCATTATGGAAGAGCTTGGACTCACTGCAGTTAAGGCGACGGTATCTAGCTCTGCTGACGTAAAGCAAGCAGCGGAATCGCTCGTAGGACAAATTGATGCTTTTTACATTGTGACAGATAACACGGTCGTGTCTGCGATTGAAACAGTAGTAGATGTAGCCAACACAGCAGACATTCCGCTCCTCACAGCAGAGCTCGATTCTATCGGTCGTGGGGCATTCGCTGCATATGGATTTAATTATTACGACATCGGATACGAAGCTGGACAAATAGCTGCTGAGATCCTCTTAGAGGGAAAACAGCCGTCTGATTTTCCTGTTCAATATCCACAAAATTTAAAACTCGTCATCAATAAAACAGCAGCAGAGGAAATGGGGGTTGAACTAAAGGATAGTTGGGACGACATCGCGGAGTACGTAGAGTAATAGGGGAACTTACAAGTAGGGGGCGGTTTTTGTGTTTGCCAGTTTATTTGGCTCGGTGGAACTCGGTTTAATTTACGGATTAATGGCACTCGGGGTGTATCTTTCTTTCCGGGTGCTAGATTTTCCGGACCTCACAGTTGATGGAAGTTTCGTGACAGGGGCTGCAGTTGCAGCAACGATGATTACGATAGGGTACTCCCCTTTGTTGGCTACTATTGTGTCGATTTTTGCCGGCTTCTTTGCAGGGTGTTTAACAGGGCTGTTACATACAAAGGGAAAAATTAACTCGTTATTAGCGGGTATTTTAATGATGATTGCCCTGTATTCTATTAACTTAAGAATTATGGGAGCGACATTACCAGATACGGTAGGGAGACCGAATATACCCCTACTAAATACAGAAACTCTTTTTACACCGATTGAAAGAGTGGCTGAGGGGATGTCGACTATACTAAATGGTTGGGTCTCTTCTCTCGGTCTTGGGGAAAGTAATTCAACGTGGGGAATTTTTTTTACGATGCTTCTTATTGTGTGCATAGTGAAGCTTCTTGTTGATGTATTTTTGAAGACAGAAGTAGGTCTTGCGCTTCGAGCAACAGGGGATAACGAGCGGATGATTCGCAGTTTATCCGCCAATACCGATCTGCTGAAAATTGTAGGTTTAGGTTTGTCTAATGCGCTTGTGGCTTTCTCTGGGGCACTTGTTGCTCAATACTCTAGCTTTGCAGATATCGGGATGGGTGTCGGGATGATTATTATCGGGCTGGCGTCAGTTATTATTGGAGAAGCACTTTTTGGAACTAAGTCGATTGTACGCACGACTTTTGCCGTTATTGGAGGGGCGATCATTTATCGGAGTGTTATTGGTTTAGCGCTTCGTTACAACGTTTTAGATGCAGCTGACACGAAACTAATCACAGCTGGATTGGTTATCGTCGCGCTCATTGCTCCTGGAATGATTGACAAGCGGAGGCAGAAGAGGCGAAAACAGCGTTATTATGCACAAAGAGAGGAGGAGCAGACTGTTGTTACAACTCCAGCAAATCAACGTCACTTTTCATGAAGGAACGCCAAATGAAAAAATTGCCCTACGCGACATTCATCTCACGTTACAACCAGGGGATTTCGTCACGATAATCGGAAGCAACGGGGCAGGAAAATCTACGTTGATGAATGTCGTTTCTGGTGTGCTCAGCCCAGATACAGGAAGCATTTTGTTAAATGGAATAGATATGACGAACTTGACTGAGCAAAAAAGAGCCCGTTCGATTGGCAGAGTATTTCAAGATCCTTTGGCGGGGACTGCGCCACATATGACGATTGAAGAAAATCTTGTGATGGGGCTTGGGCGAAGTGTGAAACGATCATTAAAGCCTGGTGTTACAAAGAGGAGGCAGAACCAGTTTCGTGAAGTGCTCGCATCACTTTCCCTCGGTTTAGAGGATCGATTATCAGCCAAAGTAGGCATGCTTTCTGGGGGTGAACGCCAAGCGCTATCCTTGCTAATGGCCACATTTACGAATCCGTCCCTCTTGCTTCTCGATGAGCACACGGCTGCTTTGGATCCGGCTAGAGCCCAGTTAATCACAGAACTTACGAAAGAAATAGTGCAATCTACTAAATTGACAACGATGATGGTAACTCATAATATGCAGCAAGCGATCGACCTAGGAAATCGACTCATCATGATGGACAAAGGGCAAATTATTTTCCATGCAGATGAGGAAGAGAAGAAGAAATTAACTGTCTCTGATTTGTTGGAAGCGTTCCGTTCTATTCGTGGCGAAGCGTTGTCCTCAGATCGAACGATGTTATCGAGTGTAAGCAGGTGATCTAAAGTCCCTGCTTTCGACTGTTTTCTGTATGTAAAGTTTTGAATCTTCTTTCGTCTCGTTGACCATTAATATAACATCATGTTAATATAACGTTATATAATTGTTATAAATGTTTGTGAGTTTAGGAGGAAATGAGATGAAGGCAGGTTGTGTTGTTGGATACAGTGAGGAGCTACACATCACCGTATCGGAGGATCATTATCCAGTGTTCTCTTCCAAGGTGATTCATCCAGTCTACTCAACAGCCTCACTTGTTTCTGACATGGAGTGGGTTTCACGAAAATGTATTTTACCTTTTTTAGAAGAGCATGAGGAAGGCATGGGTGGAGCCGTAACCGTTCGCCATGTCGCGCCTTGCACTAAGGGTACGATCGTAACACTGGAGGCCGTCGTAACAGAGGTTACACCACAAAAAGTGGTCACTTTAGTAGAAGCCTCAACAAAGAATGAGCTCATTGGAAAAGGTACAGTCACACAACTAATCGTTTCTAAAGAAAAAATTCAGCAACTGCTTCAGCAAGCAACATTAAGAAGATAAACTTTTAAAGTTGGAAATGAAAGCGTTTTCTAACCGTGACGATAGGAGGCAGAAAAAATGGATGTGTTTACACAAATGACTTCGCATGAACAGGTTGTATTTTGTCATGATCCGGATACAGACCTTCGTGCCATCATCGCTATTCATGACACAACACTTGGGCCGGCGTTGGGTGGATGCCGGATGCGAATGTATCGAACGGTGGAGGAAGGACTAGAAGATGTTCTTCGCTTATCAAGAGGTATGACGTATAAATGTGCTGCTGCCGATGTTGACTTTGGTGGGGGGAAATCGGTCATTATCGGTGATCCTCAAAAGAAAACACCTGAAATGTTTCGCGCGTTTGGGCAGTTTGTTGAAAGCTTAAACGGTCGGTTTTACACAGGGACAGATATGGGGACGACACCAGAAGATTTCGTACACGCTTTGAAGGAAACTTCATGTATAGTTGGCGTTCCGAAAGCTTACGGTGGCAGTGGGGATTCTTCCATTCCGACAGCAAAAGGGGTTTTGTATGGGCTGGAGGCAACGAGCGAAGTATTGTTTGGTACGAAAAGTGTAACAGGAAAAACGCTTTCCATTCAGGGGCTAGGAAAAGTAGGAATGAAGGTAGCGGAATCTTTGCTACAACAAGGGGCGCATCTACTCGTTCAAGATATCAACCAAACGGCTCTTGATGCGATCTTGTCAAAGGCAAAGGAAACAGAGGGAACCGTCCGAGTTGTAACAGAGGATGAGCTGTTTGAGGCAGAAGCAGACTTTTTTGTTCCGTGTGCGCTCGGAGGTATTTTAAACGATGACACGATTCCTACTTTAAACGTAAGAGCAGTTGTTGGCTCTGCGAATAACCAATTGCTAGAAAGCTGGCATGGAGATGCGTTACGGGAAAAAGGAATTTTGTATGCGCCTGATTATATTGTGAATGCAGGTGGTCTTATTCAAGTAGCAGATGAGCTGTACGGACCTAACGATGAACGGGTGTTGCAAAAAACGCGAACGATCTACGACACTCTCCTTAACGTCTATCGACATGCGGAAGCAGAAAATGTTTCTACTCATATTGCGGCAGATTTGTATTGTGAAAAAAGAATTGAGCAAAGAAGAAAACGAAGCAGCTTTTTCTCACATCAAAAGCGCCCAAAATGGACGATTCGTAATTAGTACGATGTGTAAATAGGAAGGGGAGCGATGGGTGATGGAAGAAAAATTTCCTATACAACAATGGGTAAGCAACGAAGGAACGTTACGTGATGACTCGCTAAAAGACTCGATTACAAAGTCGTTTATGCAAACCGCATACACACATTTACAACGAGTGAGGGCTTTTGACCAAAAGGCCATTCGACTTCAACGTCAAGGAAGGCTCGGCACCTATGCTCCGTTTGAGGGGCAAGAGGCTGCTCAAGTCGGTAGTGCTCTTGCTTTAGGTGAAGGAGATTGGTTGTTTCCTACATATAGAGATCATGCTGCGACGCTTACATTCGGCCACTCCATGCCCCACGTATTTCTTTATTGGAATGGACGTGTAGAAGGGTGCGTTCCTCCAAAAGGGAAACATATTATGCCCCCGGCTGTACCTATAGCTACTCAAATTCCCCATGCAACAGGAGCCGCGATGGCCGAGCAACGAAAAGGAACCGATCGATTAGCTCTCGTCTACTTTGGAGACGGGGCTACGAGTGAAGGTGACTTTCATGAAGGGTTGAACTTCGCGAGTGTCTTTCAAGCACCTGTCGTGTTTTTTAACCAAAATAACGGCTATGCGATTTCAGTTCCGATTGAGAAACAGATGCGTACGAAAACAATCGCGCAAAAAGGACTCGCTTACGATATTCCAAGTGTGCGCGTCGACGGAAGTGACGTGCTGGCCGTCTATGCAGAGACGAAAAAAGCGGTAGAGAGAGCTCGTTCAGGTGGAGGTCCTACTCTCATTGAAGCAGTGACATGGCGTTTTGGAGCACATACAACTGCGGATGACCCGACAAAATATCGAAATCAAGAGGAAAGCTTAGCAAAAAGAGAAGCCGTTGACCCGATTGTGCGCTTTGAAAAGTTTATGAAAAACTATGATTTTTGGGATGAGTCTCTAGCGAAACAGATTGTGGAAGAGGCGGAGGAGGAAGTAAATCGTGCCGTAGAGGAAATGGAATCGTTCCCGAAAGCTAGTCTTCCAGATTTGTTCGACCATGTGTATGCAAATCCCCCTGCAGCTATCGAAAAGCAAAAGAGGTACGCACTCGGGACTTCAGGAGGTGAGATAGTATGACGACACAAGCAAAAACAGCAACGCGGAAGCTGCCACTCGTTGGCGGTGTGAACGATGGTCTGCGCACAGCTCTCAAGCAAGATGACTCAGTGTTCCTTATGGGTGAGGATATTGGCGTGAACGGGGGCGTTTTTCGTGCTACAGATGGGTTAGTGCAGGAATTCGGTGAAGAGAGGGTAATCGACACACCGCTTAGTGAAGCAGGAATTGTGGGCGTTTCAGTCGGCATGGCTCTGGCAGGGTTCAAACCAGTCATCGAGATGCAATTTCTTGGGTTTATTTATCCGGCTTTTGAACAAATCATGACCCACGTGACTCGCTATCGAATGAGAACAATGGGGGCATACGGAGTGCCTATGGTGATTCGAGCTCCTTATGGGGCTGGCATCCGTGCACCAGAGATCCATTCCGACTCGACCGAGGCTTTATTTACTCACATGCCAGGTTTAAAAGTGGTTTGTCCATCTAATGCTTACGATGCCAAAGGTCTTTTACTTGCGAGCATAGCCGATCCGGATCCAGTGCTTTTCTTGGAATCTATGAGAACATATCGTGCTCAAAAGGTAGATGTGCCTGAAGAGGCATACACTGTGCCAATCGGTAAAGCAGCTGTTTTGAAGGAAGGTACCGACATCTCCATTTTTGCCTGGGGTGCCATGATCTCTGTTAGTTTAGACGCAGCAAGAAAATTAGAAGGAAGCGGCATTTCTTGTGAGGTCATCGACTTGCGTACTTTATCTCCTCTAGATGAGGAAACGATCATTGCTTCTGTGCAAAAAACAGGCCGGGTATGCGTCGTACAAGAAGGACACCAAACGGGTGGGGTCGCTCATGACGTGTTTGCGGTTATTAATGACGGTGCATTTCTTTCCTTACGCGCTCCTCTTGCGAAGGTAGCTGGATATGACGTACCTGTTCCTTTATTTGCGCTAGAGGATCACTACATCCCCACGGTTCAACGAGTAATGGATCAGATCCAACAGACTGTTACGTTTTAAAAGAGCAATAGTTGATGCTATGTGAGTGGAGGGAGGCATTTGTATGGAAGTGAAGTTGCACGATATCGGAGAGGGCATGACAGAAGGGGAAATTTTGCACTATTTTGTAAAAGAGGGCGATTTCGTGAAAATGGACGCTCCTCTATTAGAGGTGCAAACTGATAAAGTGACTGCAGAGATCACGGCACCAGTACAAGGGACCGTTGAAAGAATATACGTGGAAACAGGTACGACAGCAACTGTTGGAACCGTTCTTTTGTCTATTCAAACGACAGTGCAGGGACAAACCGAAGAGACAGTACCTATAAAACATAAGGAAACTTTTGAACCTGTTGTAGCATCTGCATCTGCATCTATAGCACAGACGTCTACTAAACAAGCAGTCACAGCGCTACCTTTAGCCACACCTTACACAAGAAAGCTAGCAAGAGAACGTGGAATCCGTTTAGAAGAGATTGTGCCGACAGGGGTTGGCGGTCGGATTTTGGATGGAGATGTTTTGCAACATACAGAGAACAGAACAGTACCATCAGAAAATTCTACTAGCCCAGAAAATGAAGTGAAGGAAGCTAAACGGATACCTATTCGTGGAAGAAGAAAGCAAATTGCGACGAAAATGACGCAAGCCGCACAGGCAATCCCTCACGTTACTCATTTTGAAGAAATTGATCTGACTCGGCTACTTGCCTTACGAGCGGAGACAAAGGAGGCGACCGGTGTTTCTTATTCGCTTGCTGCCTACTTCGTGAAGGCAATTGAAAAAGCACTAGGCAACTTTCCTGTTTTCAATGGAGCGTTTCAACCACCGTACGAAGAAGTCGTAGTCGCAGATGCCGTACATATCGGATTGGCGACGGATACGGAGGAAGGGCTGATCGTGCCTGTGATTCGTCATGTGCAGAGGAAAAATATTGCCACGATCGATAAGGAAATGAAAGAAGTAAACACGGCCGCTCGAGAAAATCGTCTCACATCGCAACAGTTAGGTGGGAGCACATTTACGATGAGCAACGTCGGCCCACTAGGAAGTACAGGGGCTACTCCGATTCTAAACGCTCCCGAAACAGGGCTGCTCGCCTTCCACAAAACAAAGGAAAGACCTGTTGTTCGAAACGGAGAAATCGTCATCGGACAGGTGATGAACGTATCCATGAGCTTTGATCATCGGGTAGTAGACGGAGGAACGGCGGTAGCGTTTACGAACAAGGTTAAACGATATTTAGAGTTTCCTATCCTTCTATGTTCGGAGCTGATGTAAATGGTCGTCGGAGAATTAACACAGGATTGTGAACTCGTTGTGGTGGGTGGTGGCCCTGCAGGATATACTGCGGCCATTCGGGCTGCACAGCTCGGTAAAACAGTAACACTTATTGAACGGAGGGCACTCGGGGGAGTTTGTTTACATGAGGGATGCATGCCGTCCAAAGTATGGGCTCATGCTGCGGCTGAATGGTCCAAAAGCAAACATCGCACCCAGCTTGGTATTCCTCAAGCAAAAGGAGAAGATTTTCAGTTTCAAAAGCTAGCTTCCTATCAAAAACGAGTACTCCGCACGTTAGAAAAGGGAGTTCAGCACTTACTGAATTCCTTGCAAATAGATGTGCTTGAAGGAGATGCTTCTTTCCTTGATGAACATCGTTTGTTTGTTCAAGGAGAGCGGGAGAGCACGACGGTAAAATTCGAACAATGTATCATCGCAACAGGAACCGTTTTACAGCCACTAGATTCTATCAAGGTAGACGGAAGAGTGGTTCGCACGATGAGACAGCTTTATGATGCAGGTCAAATTCCTGAAGAATTGACCATAGTAGGACATGAGCCGTGGTGTGTAGAAGCGGCATGTACTCTAGCTACTTTGGGAGTTCCTGTTACTTGGTATCAGACAGCCGAATGGGAATGGGACGCCACACTCGTGTCGCATTTGGAGAAGGACTTAAAGGGAAGATCAGTCACTCATCATCGCGTAAGGCAAGTAACCTTTGAGAATGAGGAAGAACGTGTAAGTGGAGAGGCTTGTTTGTTAGACGGAACTACGCTTTCATTTGAAACGGCCTGTTTAGCGGTTTCTTTACGTGCTGTAGTCCCTGCTGAGGAACTTGGATTGCTGAAAGCAGGAATCGATATTCAAGAAAACGTCATCAACGTTGACGAGCAAGGTAGAACGAGCACGCCTCATATTTTCGCCGTCGGAAGTGTAACAGGGACAGTGTGGGCGAATGATTCTATTGCTGCGGCAAAACGTGTGGCAGCTACCGTTTGTGGACAAGAGGAGGATACGTTTTCATATGGGGCACCGCGTGTGCTATATACGAATCCGGGCATTGCTTCTATTGGTTTGACAGAGGAAGAGGCTCGCCATCAATTTGAACAAGTATCTACTGGAACCTTCTCTCTATCGGGAAATGGCTGGGCTACGGTAACTGGAGCCCGCGCCGGTTTTGTGAAATGGGTAGTAGATGAAAGCACCGATCGCGTCGTGGGGGTTCACATTGTGGCGGATCAAGCCCAAGAGTTAATCGCCAGCGGTACGCTAGCCTTTCACCTGCTCGCGCGCAAAGAAGATATTTTACAAGCTTACCAACCACATCCTGGAGTAGGTGAAGCCTTGACAGAAGCGATGGAAGCTTTGCAAGGGCAAGCGATTCATCAAGTTAACCTTTCCAAGCAAGTTGTCTACTAGAACGATAGCATGCTGACCTCAGTGATCTGTACTGAGGTCTTTGGTGTGGGGAAAGGTTCTGTATTTTGTCATGACTGGCTCTCATCATTCATAAAGTAGACGTGATGGGAGGGTTTGTTCGTGTGGAAAGAGTTTAAGAAGTTTGCGATGAAGGGAAACGTCATGGATATGGCCATAGCAGTTGTAATTGGAACTGCGTTCGGAAAGATGGTCGACTCCATGGTGAACGATTTGATTATGCCTTTTTTTGGAGTGCTTGTTGGAGGAATCAATCTTTCGACTAAGAGTATAACGATTGGACAAGTAGTTGTGAAATACGGGGCCTTTCTACAGACGATGATTGACTTCTTTATTATTGCTTTCTCTATATTCCTCGCAATAAGGGTAGTCAATCGTATACGCGGGGACGAGGAGGAAGAAGCCCCATCTCAAAAGGAAAAGCCACCGGTTAAAGATGACCTGATTAGAGAGATTCGCGACGTCCTGCATGAGCGTTTGCCTCGAAACATAGAGACGAAAACAAACGGTATTGTCGTTCATTTTCAAGACAAGCAAAAAACAACTGATCGAGAGAAGCAAATTCGTTGACGGACGATAGAATAGTCTGTACTATTGATAATGTATTACCTAATAA
Source organism: Bacillus fonticola (assembly GCF_012955605.1). Classification (GTDB taxonomy): domain Bacteria; phylum Bacillota; class Bacilli; order Bacillales; family JC228; genus Bacillus_CG; species Bacillus_CG fonticola. The sequence continues at coordinate 894,818 of NZ_CP052135.1, forward strand.
TAATTACAAAGAGAAAATGATTATTTAAACCCAAGGAGGAGACAGTATGACAAAACGGTTAACAACAAACCAAGGTGTACCGATTGGGGACAATCAAAATTCCAGAACGGCTGGCGCGAACGGTCCTACTTTAATTGAAGACTATCAACTTATTGAAAAGCTTGCTCACTTTGACCGAGAGCGAATTCCAGAGCGCGTAGTTCACGCACGTGGATCAGGTGCGCATGGCGTTTTCATTACAAAACAATCTATGAAAAAATATACAAAAGCAAATTTCTTGCAAACTCCTGGAACAGAAACGCCGTTGTTCGTTCGTTTCTCCACGGTAATTCACGGTCAACACTCTCCTGAAACGTTACGCGATCCACGCGGATTTGCGATTAAGTTTTATACAGAGGAAGGGAACTGGGACTTTGTAGGGAACAACTTGCCGATCTTCTTCATTCGAGACGCGATGAAATTCCCAGACATGGTCCATTCCTTAAAGCCAGATCCTCGAACTAATATTCAAGATCCGACACGCTATTGGGATTTCATGAGCTTAACACCTGAATCTACTAACATGATGGTGCATTTGTTCACAGACGAAGGGATCCCTGCCACTTATCGTCATATGCGCGGTTCTAGTGTGCATGCATTCAAATTTGTAAACGAGTATGGAAATACTACTTACGTGAAATTCCGTTGGGTACCAAAAGAAGGCGTCAAAAATTTAAGCCTAGAGCGTGCTGCTGAAATTCAAGGGGAAGACTTTAACCATGCAAGTGCTGATTTATACAACGCAATTGAGCGCGGGGACTATCCGGAGTGGGATCTTTATGTGCAGCTATTGGATCCAGCAGACATGGATAACTATGACTTTCATCCGCTAGACACAACGAAGGATTGGTTAGAAGAAGACTTCCCATTCCATCATGTGGGAACCATGATTTTGAACCGTAACCCTGAAAACGTGTTTGCGGAAACAGAACAGGTTGGTTTCAATCCAGGTGTACTCGTACCAGGAATCCAAGCTTCTGAGGATAAAATGCTACAAGGGCGTTTGTTCTCCTATTCTGATACGCAACGGTACCGTGTTGGAGCCAACTACTTACAGCTTCCGATTAACTGCCCGTTTGCACAAGTGAACAGCTACCAACGCGATGGTGCAATGGCGTTCAAACAACCAGCCGATCATATTAATTATGAGCCAAACAGCTATGACGATCGTCCGAAAGAGGATTCTGCATACGTTGAAGATCCACAACCGATTCTTGGTGATCAAGCTGTGCGTGCGAAAATCGATAACCCGAACGATTTTGGCCAAGCGACGAAAGTGTACAACAGCTACACTGAGGAGCTAAAGCTACAGCTAGAGCGCAACTTAACGAACGACCTGAAACAAGTAAAAGAAGAGCGCATTCAATTGCGTGCGATTTGCAACTTCTACCGAGTGGATGAAGAGCTTGGGAAGAAGCTTGCAGCTAACTTGAACGTGGATTTAACTCCGTACTTGGAGCATTTGACTAAAGCGTAAAACACCCTACACAATGGATTCAGCCCTTGAACGGAGTCTTTCTCTGTTTAAGGGCTTTTTGTATTGAAGTAACGAAAAAGGAAAAATCCTTGAAGTGAATTATGAATAGTGTTTATAATTAGAGTATATGGAAAATTTAACTTTATTGGAGGTGTTTGTTTTGAAATTGACTTATGCTATTGCAATAGTAGGAATCGTAGTTTTGAGTTTTTTTGTTAGTACAGATTCTACTCTAGCAGGGGAGTCTGAAAATAGGTTTAAACAAGATGTAGAGTTTCGAGAAAAAATGGGATTAAATGCTGATTTAGAACATATTCAACAAGTTGTGACTGAGAAAAACAATAAGGCTTCTAAAAAACAGCACGGGGTGTATTTAACTGTCGAGGAAATGCAAGACCTTAATGAACGAATTGCTCATCAAAGTGAGTTCATGCCGATAATTCTAGAGTATGTTAACGAAAATATTACGGAAGAGGATTTCGGGGGGCTTTACATTGACCAAAGTGAGAAAGGAACGCTATATATTTCATTCACGAAAGATTTAAAACATTTCAAGAAAGAAATTAAAGATCTAGCAAAGTTGTATAAAAAGGAGCAAAAAGTAAAGTTTCGCTTCGTAGAAAGTAGCTATGAAGAATTGCAACAGCAAAATGATGCAGTGTGGAAACTTTATGATTTACTAAAAAAGCAGGGAGTAAATATAAAGGCAGTAAAAACTGACGTGAAAAGTAACGCTGTTGAGATTAGTGTGTATCCTTTAAACAGTGAAATTAAAGCAGTATTGAAACAAAATCTGAAATTCAAATATAAGGTCAAAGAAGAGAAAAGGAACGGTGCAGATGAGTCAAGGTATGACTACCAGCGACCTTTAGAGGGTGGGCTAGCTATTGAAAACCTTGATTATAATCAAGATGGAGTAGGTTACTGTACCAGTGGATTCTCGGCTGTGCACCAAGGTGATCTTTACTTAGTTACTGCTGGTCATTGTGGGGATAGTGGAGATCGTTATAACCAGGGAGGAACATATTTCGGCTACATGGAGAAAGTAGCTGACAATGCTAATACAGATATAGGACTTATCAAATTAAGTATTGATAGCCACGCAGGTATTGGGAATTACGAGAAAGATAATTTCACTGATTGGCAGAGGGAATATGAAAAATATGTCGGGCAATACGTCTGTAAAAATGGAATAACGACAGGAAATACATGCGGCACAGTTGAAGACATTGATTATTCTTGGTTTGGGCACTATGATTTTGTTGCTGCTGATTACGGTAGCGATAATGGAGATAGCGGTGCACCAGTTTATAAAGGTGGACTTATTGTAGGAATTCATAAAGGCACCTATTTTGGTTACAAAGTTTACACGCCGGTTGATCAAGCTGTTGACTATTATAATTTATCACCTTTATTTTAAGGGGATGATTCAGTGAAATTGATTAAACTTCTCGTTTTCCTGACTGCGTTTGTTCTTCTTAGCGGATGTAATCGTTACGAAGCGATAGAAGTTGAAGTTGTAAATGTCGGAGATGGATCTTATCTATTTAATATCTCGGATCTTGTGAAGAGTTCCGACATAAATGAAGTGGGGCACTTTTTAGAAATCAAGAAGGAAAACGTAGGCGAAATCGTTGGTAAGGAAGAGTTGGAAGAAGGCGATCTGGTAAGACTGGAGTTTGACGAAAAGTATACAATATCTAGTCAAAAAGTTTCTGATGATATAGTTGTAGATAAAATCGTTATAATAGATTAAAATAATGACGATAGATAGCTAGAGGTTAATTTATCTCCCCTAAAAGGAATGGTGTTACTAATTCTTTTAGGGGTTATTTTTACTGATAAGAGAATCAAGGTGTAGTACATTCACTTAATTTTTTTCAGACTAGTTGCTATCCTTGACGACAGCTGTGGAAAAAGTTAGAATACTTTGTATCCTGTTCGAAATATTTAGAAGATGAAAGGCTAAGATCGCGACGTCCTAGTAGGGAACCTCGGCTAATTTCGCTGCTTCCATGCCGCAACGCCGAGCCACTCGCGTCCTGCGAGCGAGCGCCTTTCTGACCCACATCGTGTGGGCCCTCGCGAAATGACTATCATGGTTTCCACCTAATATCCTGTGTGTCACCGCGCACAGACGAACGAAGGAGACCTGATTCATGTCTATTCAAGATCACCCAGATTACGAAGCCGAGTGTCAGCGGTTACAGTTTACCCGCCACTACATGGAAGCTGTCATTCAAACCGCCAAAACGAGTACCAGTCAGTTTCAAGAGAATATTCAAGCCGCTTTTGAAGATGTCGATTGGCTCGAGTCAAGCTTAGGTTATAACCAAATTTTGATGAACGCTCGCTTTTTCGAAGTATCAAAAAGTGATGTCGAAAAGTTGGAAGCGCTTCATCCAAAGCCTTATTTTGCCCGTATCGACTTTTTAAGAGACGGACAAGACAACACCGAAGTGTATTACATTGGCAAAACATCGCTTTACCAGCACGAGGATCAAGAGCCGATTATCGTTGATTGGCGCTCGCAAATTTCCAATTTGTATTATGAAGGTCGAATTGGAAGGGAGAGCTATAAGGCAGAAGGTGGCACCTATCACGGAGAGCTGTCCACAAAGCGTCAGTACACGATCGAAGAAGGTGCTTTGCAAGACATCCGGGACATCGATCTAACGACAACAGACGAACTTCTGCAGGACTCTCTTGCCAAATCAGCGAGCAATCGACTAAGTGACATCGTGTCGACGATCCAAGAGGAACAAAACGAGATCATTCGCGCCGACTTAAACAAGCCGATTATCGTGCAAGGGGCGGCTGGGTCTGGAAAAACGACGATTGCGCTACATAGAATCTCGTACTTCATTTATCAATATGCGGAACACTTCCGTCCTGAAGAACTGATGATTCTGGCTCCAAGTCGATTGTTTATCGATTACATTTCCGAGGTACTCCCAGAACTCGGTGTAGACCGGGTACGTCAAACCACCTTCGCAGATTTTGTGCAGAGTTGTCTGACACAAAAAATCAAGCTAGCTCCAGACAAAAAGCTAATCAACCTCGTAGAACAACCAACAGAAGAAGTGAAAGAAGCAGCCTTCGTTGCACACATAAAAGGCTCCCCGCAGTTTGAACAAGTACTTCGGGGTTATTTGCGATCTATCGAGAAGACGTTTTACCCACGGAAAGACTTTCAAGTAGACAAATATAAATTGTATGGAAAACAAAAGCTTGCGCGCCTCATGAAGGAGGATTTCGTATATCTTCCTTACCAGAAGCGAGTGATCAAGGTGAAGGGAATTTTGCAAGCCGACTTACGGAGAAAGCGTCCAGTCATGCGTAAGCAACTGAAGGATTTCTTTGAAAACAAAATTGAGCGCGGACTGTACGGAATCAAAAACGATGCGAAGCGAAAAGCCTACGTCTCTGAAGCGCTCGACCGTCAAGCGGAGCGAACAAAACAATTGGAAGCTGCTTTGCGAACGGGCGTGAGTTCATACATGCAGCAATTTCCGAAAAAGAAGCTACTCACCTACTACAAAGAATTGTTCCACGATCCAGATGCATGGCAACAGTATGCTCAAGGAGTGGTCGACGAACAGACCGCGCAGAGGGTGTGTACATATACCGAACGCATGCTAAAAAAAGGACTGTACGAACAAGAAGACTTAGCTGCCCTCCTTTGGCTACAAACGGATATTTTCGGTGTCGACCGCGAGCTAAAAAGTAGAAATGTCGTCATTGATGAAGCGCAGGACTACAGTTATTTGCAGTTTGCCTCATTAAAAAGAGCGCTAGAAACCGATATGTTCACGGTCGTTGGGGATTTAGCACAAGGAATTCATTCTTATCGGGGGTTGACCGATTGGCAGGTGCTCATCGAAAAATTATTTCCACGAGCGCAATATCGCGAATTACAAAAGAGCTACCGGACGACGATTGAAGTCATGAATGAAGCCAACCGACTTTTGCCTCTTATGGTGGAGGAAACGCCAGCAGTGGAACCTGTTGTACGGCATGGCGATGTTCCCATCGTGATAACAGGAATGGATGAGTACAGCTTTGTACGTGAATTCGAGCAACAATATGCGAAAGATAAAGGAGACGGATTACTTACTTCCGCCATTATTGTGAAGACGATGCGCGACGCGAACCGATTGCGAAAGGCTTTTGAGCAACAGGCTGTGGATATTCAATTACTCGAGGAACAAGCAGCCTACGATACGACAAAGCCTGTGATCGTGCCGTCGTACTTGTCAAAGGGACTTGAGTTTGATGTCGTGACGGTTGTTTCTTTAGATGAGGTTTACAAGAAAGAGCAGCCACTTGACGTGAAGCTTTTGTACGTAGCGATGACGCGTCCGCTTCATCGGTTACGGATGTATGCGAAAGCGGAAGGTGCGTTTGCGGGAGATTTGTTTCAACACCTAGACCCGTTATAAAAAGGCTGTTTTTTAAAAGGTTGTGGCTTTATTTGAGAAGTTGTATTGCACAATAGCTATATGATGCGACGTACTGCTATGTTGATTTCCGCTGCAGGCGGACGCTTTCCGCGGGGCGGGCGGTGAGCCTCCTCATCGCTGCGCTCTTGCGGGGTGAAATGCGGAGGCGGTCCGTTTTTCTCCCTCGGAAAAATGTTCTTTGGCTTTAGAGGCGCTTTTTGCCTCAAAAGACGAAGGTTATTTTCAGACGGGAGCAGACCGCTGCAGCTAGACACGTCTCACCTGTCCCGCTGATCCCGCAGGACAAGGAGGAAAGGCTAAGGGCGCCACGTCCTGTGGCAACGCCTTTCTGACCCACGTCCTGTGGGCCTCCGCAGTGAGCGTACTTTGCGAACGAGGAGGCTCAGCGCGGAGCCCGCGGAAAGCGAAGTGTATTTCCGGAGCGGTATTCAAGCGCTATGAATGTGCATTACGTCGCATCATGGGATAACTGTGTAGTAAAAACAACAAAGAATACGAAAATCCTGTGGAAATAATTGGTAGGAGTCACTTGGTGGCTGCTGCTTTACTTTTGGGAGAGCCTTTTATTAGTAGCAAACTTCTCAAAATGGTAAAATAAAACTGAAAACTAAAGTGAAGGAGTGAGACTGTGAGACCTTCGAATATTTCATTACATAACGGAGTGCAAATACCGGAATTCGGACTTGGCGTGTTTAAGGTTGAAGAGGGCACGCAAATTGAGAAAACGATCGGAACGGCAATTGACCTTGGCTATCGACTAATCGACACGGCAACGTTTTATGAAAACGAAGAAGGTGTGGGAAGAGCGGTTCGAGAAGCTAGTGTGCCACGTGAAGAGTTATTTGTCACAACGAAAGTGTGGAATTCCGATCAAGGATACGATGAGACGCTTCGGGCTTTTGAAACAAGTCAAAAGAAGCTCGGACTTGACGTTATTGACTTATATTTAATCCATTGGCCAGTCGTGGGAAAATACAAAGACACATGGAGAGCGTTGGAGCGCTTACATGACGAGGGTTCCGTTCGAGCAATTGGTGTGAGTAACTTCCAAACGCACCATCTAGAAGATTTAATGGCTCGTGCAAATGAAAAGCCGACGGTGAACCAAGTTGAGTTGCATCCTTTATTATCACAGGAGCCGCTTCGCGAATTTTGCGCAGCTCAAGATATTAAAGTGGAAGCATGGTCGCCGATTTCGAGAGGACGTTTTTTAGAAAATCCGACGCTCTTGCACCTGTCTGAAAAGTACGGGAAAACTCCTGCACAGCTTATTTTACGTTGGCACGTGCAACATGGAATTATTGCGATTCCAAAATCAGTAACGCCTGCGCGCTTGCAAGAAAACATCTCTATTTTTGATTTTGAACTTTCTGCGCAAGATGTAAAAACGATTGACCTTATGAATGAAAACCAACGATTTGGTGCGGACCCAGACAATTTTGATTTTTAAGTAGCTTCGGTAACCTTAATGCCTTTGAGGTTACTGAACGCTAATGTCTTGACTTCGAGATAAGCAAGGTGATACTATTGTCTCGAAGTTGAGATATTTGTCCGTGACGTAAAGGTTTGCCCTGAATGTGGGGGAACTCGCAACTATTTGTTCAACAACGAAGAATTTGCGTGTCTTTCGGTCATACTAGGACAGTCTTAGGAGGCGAACGCTTTTGTCTCTAGCTACTCGTATTAAGTCATGGTTTGCATCACAACAACCTGAACAACAGAAAGGTGAGGAAGAAAACATGTCAGTCAAATTAGCAATTGTGTATTACAGCCAAACAGGAACGAACTACCAAATGGCCAAGTGGGCAGAAGAAGCGGCAACAGAAGCAGGAGCGGAAGTGAAGTTACTTCGCGTAGAAGAACTTGCACCAGCAGCTGTTATTGAAGGACAACCAGCTTGGAAACAACACTTAGAAGATACGAAAGACGTTCCAGTAGCGAAACCAGAAGATCTTGAGTGGGCAGATGCCATCATTTTCAGCTCCCCAACACGGTTCGGAAACGTCGCATCACAAATCAAGCAATTCATGGACACAACTGGTGGTCTATGGGCACAAGGCAAGCTAGCAAACAAAGTCGTGAGTGCGATGTCATCTGCTGCGAACCCACACGGTGGCCAAGAACAAACGATTACAGCGATCTATACAACGATGATGCACTGGGGAGCGATCATTGCTGCACCAGGCTACACAGACGCATCCCTCTTCGCTGCCGGCGGTAACCCATACGGAACAAGCGTGACGATCGACCAAGAAGGAAAAATGGTTGAAGACGTTCAAGCAGCCGTTAAGCACCAAGCAAAACGTACAGTACAAGTTGGTGGCTTTGTTAAAACAGGTTTTGGTCAATAATCCAGTTTGTGACGCGTCCTCTTTTTAGTGAAGAGGGCGTTTTTTCTGCGTACGGGACATGCTAACCCAGGTTTAAGAGCGTTAATTCAGATTTAAGAGCGCTAGTCGCGGGATAAGAGCGCTAATCCAGGTTTAAGAGCGTTAGTCGCGGGATAAGAGCGCTAATCCAGATTTAAGAGCGTTAGTCGCGGGATAAGAGCGTTAATTCAGATTTAAGAGCGTTAATCCAGAATTAAGAGCGTTAATTCAGATTTAAGAGCGCTAATCCAGGTTTAAGAGCGCTAATCCAGGTTTAAGAGCGTTAATCCAGAATTAAGAGCGCTAATCCAGGTTTAAGAGCGATAACCCAGGTTTAAGAGCGTTAATTCAGATTTAAGAGCGATAATCCAGGTTTAAGAGCGTTAATCCAGAATTAAGAGCGTTAATCCACGTTTAAGAGCGATAATCCAGATTTAAGAGCGCTAATCCAGAATTAAGAGCGTTAAGTCCTAGTTAATCCCGTAGACACGCAACATTCTTAGACTGGTACGTTCTGCCCCCCATAATTGCAACAATTACCACCCTCAATTGAAGAAAATCTATGTTATTCTAGTGTCATGTTACGAGACCGTTACACATAAGTGACAAAAAGGGGTGATGAGACGTGAAAGTAGCCATTGCTTCTACTGACGAGCAAGATGAACACATACAAAAATTGGTGGACGCTTTTTACACCACCATTTTTCCTCGTTTCTTTTCAGATGAACAAATTCAAGATTTTGAGAAGTGGAATGTTCTACATATTGCTCCGACAGACAGAGGATACATCGGAACATTAAAGGAGGCTTTTCAAATTATATCCATTTTACAAACGATCATTTCTATCATTGAGATGAACGAACGTGGAGAGCTTGAGGCGAAATACGAGGACATGTTTGAGGAAAACGTAGAGAAGCTGCAACAGTTTGGAATTAGTTTTCCGTTTACGTTTGAGCAATTTCAAGAGCCAAGGTCCAATTATTATGACGAGATCAGCGTATACGGAAAAGCAGCGAATGAAGTACTTGCTTAGTGTGTGAGCCTCCTATTGGGGGCTTTTTTTTTGGTGGGAGTGTACTTTTTTAAAAACAGAACATCTCATCCCACGTCTTATAAATGCATGATTCTAGTGTTTATTTTATAGGCTATTTTATAGAGAAAGGCCATTTTATAAGACTCGTATGTTTTTGCAAATAGTGGAATTTCCTATGAACTTCCCCATCTTTTTGATAAAATATTAACAAAGTTTTGGATCAGGGGGAGTTTCATGAAGTGCTACGGTTGTGGGCGTCCTGTTCATAAGGACGATAAGTTTTGCGGAACGTGCGGTAGAGTACTACAATATGGGAACGAGATAAAGTCTTATCGGCTACCGTTTCAAAAAACGTGTCGCCAATGTGGGCATGCGTCTAGTTGGTCGGCGCTACATTGTGGGCAATGCGGCGAATTACTAGCGGGTGCAGGTGCAGGAGCGCAGCCGCTTCATAATCGATTCGATACAGAACCGTTCACACCGTTTGACAAAGGGGAGTATGTTGAAAAAGTCAATCGTCCAGAAGAATGGGACGAGACCGCCGCAACTAAAAAGCAGGAGCCAATACAGTCAAGCGGTACGATTTCTTCTGATTTGCTAGTAGATAAATTTGAAAACAAAGTAAATGCACTTGTGAAGGATACTGTCACGAAGATGAAAACAAAATCTTCACCTATTTCGTGGCTAGCATTGTTTTCAGGGTTAGCAGTTTCCGGATTGCTTTTATATGTCGTGGCGGTTTTTGTGTCAGCAGATGTGACAAATTATTTAGAAGTACTTTTTGTAAGCAATTATCAGTATTATTCATTTTCAAGTGATCAAGGTGCTATGACCGACATGCTCTCTTTTAGGGATATAGACGTTTTCCTTACCTTGAACCAGCTTTCATTTACATCCGAGCTTCTGTCAACCATTGGGACGGAGCGTATGGAGATGTTGGAGAGGACGATATCGACGAACTTAGTGTCCTATTTACCTGTAGTTTCCGCTGTGTTGTTCCTTGGGGGGATCATGATCGCGCTTGTTGCAAAACAAATGAACAAGCAGGTGAACCTGGGTGCCATTATCATGTATGGAGCGTTGTATGGCATTTTGTTAGCTATATTGAGTGTGCTTGGAAGTCAAAATGAAGTAGTGGAAGGATGGCGACGTGGTGCGGAAACAACAGTGTCGCTCTCTTACAATCCGTTTGAAGCGTTTGGAAATGGATTTTTGTTAGCGTTTTTATTTGGTTGGTTAGGAATAATGGTCGTGAAGAAGTGGGAATTTTTACGTGATCCTAAACGAATGTTCACCTCGCTCAGCCCGCTTCAGTCAAGTTTTCTGTTTGGCACGGGGGCTGCAGTTTTGTCCATTGTCCTCCTACTAGTCGTTTACTACAGTGTGGTCGACGTTCGTAACGAACAATTGCAAACATTTTTGGAAAGGTACTTAGGACAACAACAGTTCTCGTCAATATCCGAGGAGGAAGCGTCGACCTACGTAGGACGCTATGCATTGCTGTTCGTTGGGTTAGCACACTTTGCGATATTTTCGATGCAGTCTATTTTTGGTGGACCGACCTCCTACGCAAATTATTCACTATGGGGTATTGGGGAAAACACGAATCAGTCTGTAATGGATCAGACCGGTTTTCGCGAGTTGTTACTATTGGATTCAACGTGGGCACTTTTTATTCCGCTTGTCATGATCGTTACAATCGGGGCGCTTTGGTCAAAACGATTCGGCTTCCGGTGGATGTATTTGCTCGTGTTCTCTCTTGTATATTCGTTTGTCGTTACTTTCTTTGTGCAATTTGCTACGACGACTATGAACATAAGAAGTGAATATGAAAACAACTACTTTGATAATATTGAAGCGATGACTGGGTTCATGAGTGTCCAATTATTTTTCACTACATTTTTAGTGGTAGTTGTGGCTGTCATGAGTGGTGGCCTCGTCATGAGCCGACTAAATCGAAATCGTTTGATCGAGCATGAAGAACACGTGGAACAAGTATGATGAAACGAACGAGACTCTTTACTTTTCAAAGAGTCTCGTTTATTTTTGTGCGTTTTACAGAAGTGAGGTGAGCATACAAACGAGTGGTGTGGTGAACCTTGCGTTTTTGTGCAAAACACGCTACAACAAAGAGAGGCATTTTCGCTTTTTCGAGTGGTTGAGAGAAAGGAAGTGGCATCATGAATGAATTGGATTTAAGTCAATTTGAAATAAAAATGATCGTCCGTATGCTAAAGCGTGAAGACATTGATGAGTTACTAGCTCTACAAGAAAAGTGCTTTCCGGGAATGGATCCGTGGAAGCGTGAGCACCTAGAAAGTCATCTCCGGATCTTTCCTGAAGGGCAGTTTGTTGCAGAACTTGATGGTGACATTATCGGTTCTTGCTCGAGCTTGAGAATTAATTTTGACGAGTACGATGACCGTCATACGTGGGACGATATTACTGATCGTGGTTATATTACTAATCATGATCCAGACGGATATAACCTATACGGAATTGAAGTCATGGTCGACCCACAATACCGTCGCATGAAGGTGGGGCATCGACTATACGAAGCACGTAAAGACTTAGCGCGCCGCTTAAATGTGAAGAGCATCATTATTGGTGGGCGAATTCCGAATTATCATAAGCATGCAAACGAAATGTCTCCACGGGAATATGTGGAGGAAGTGCGCATGCATAAAATCTATGACCCAGTTCTTTCATTCCAATTGTTCAATGGATATTCGCTCATGAGAATTAACCCAAATTACTTGCCTGACGATGTAGCATCACGGAAATACGCTACGCTAATGGAATGGAATAACATCGATTACCGTTCTGTTTCAAAGCGTTACTACAAAACGAGCAACCCTGTCCGCATTTGTGCGGTGCAATATATGATGAGGCAAATCGACTCATTTGAGGAGTTTGCCAATCAAGTTGAGTACTTTGTTGATGTAGCATACGATGCAAATTCGGATTTTGTTGTGTTTCCAGAAATCTTTACAACGCAGCTCATGAGCTTTTTAAATGAAAAGGTTCCTTCTCAAGCGATTCGCCGTTTGACAGAGTATACAGAGCAGTATATTGAGCTGTTCACTAGTTTGGCCGTCCGTTACAATGTCAACATCGTAGGTGGATCTCATTTTGTGAAGGAAGACGACGAGGAGATTTACAACATTGCGTACTTATTCCGTCGCGATGGAACGATTGAAAAGCAATACAAACTGCACATCACACCTAATGAGCGGCGCTGGTGGGGCGTGAGTGAAGGCGATGGTATTCACGTTTTTGATACAGATTGCGGGAAAATCGCCATCAGCGTTTGCTATGATATTGAGTTTCCCGAAGTTGCCCGAATTGCAACCGATATGGGAGCCAAAATTCTATTCGTTCCGTTCTGTACGGAAGATCGTCAAGGTTACTTACGAGTTCGCTACTGTGCGCAAGCCCGGGCCGTCGAAAATCAAATTTATACGGTGATCTCAGGCACAGTAGGAAACTTACCACAAACCGAAAATATGGACATTCAATACGCACAGTCTGCTATTTTTGCTCCGTCCGATTTTGAATTTGCACGTGATGGGATTGTCGGCGAAACGAACGCGAATATTGAAATGGTACTGATCGGCGATGTGGATTTAGAAATCTTGCGAAGACAACGCCAAAATGGTACGGTACGACAGTTGAAAGATCGAAGACCAGACATATACAACGTAGACTATTTTCAGCAAGATGATGAATAACGGCGTATGTAGAAAGGTGACCTGCTCGTGAGGTGCACAACAGCAGGTGAAGAACGTGTACGATGAGCTCGTTCTGTATGTAAAGGCTTTTCAAAATGTACATCAAAATAGTTCAAATTAAAAGGGATGATCTTTTACAGATCATCCCTTTCCTCGTTCCAGCTCATCTTTACCCTTTTTGTATGCTTTGTTTCATTGATACAACGGCTCAAGTGTGGCTTGATCCGAAATGTCGTGTGCGTGGTCAACATAGGTGAGAAAATCATACAGTTCGTGTTCAACGGTTCCATAATCGTGTGAGAAATGGTATGCGTGCAAAAAATGCTCAATTTTTTTTGATAAAAAGTCATCTTTTGTGCGTACCATGAGAATAAGCAGGTTATCCCATTGAGAGCGATGCAAGTAGTATAAAGCACGATCGTAATCAATGGAATTCATTTTTTTACGCCCTCCTTTCAATTTCGAGGTGGGGCTATTTCTATCGTGTCTCTTTCGTCCAAAAACTTGATGCCTAAAAGTTGGTGATGCCTGTATGATGCGATCGTTAGAATTTGGAGGAATACCCAGTGGCTTTTTGCAATTCATGTTTTTTCAGCTGGATAATTGTGGTGAGGATGAAAAGACGCACTTAGCTCAAACTACAAGTAAAACTTTTTCATGATGAACTCTTTTCATTCTTCTTCAGATCTTCCGTCTAGTCGGCAAATTCCCTTCATACATTGTGATAAGGAAGAAAAGGGGGCCGTACGATGCGTGTTGAAGATGAAAAGCAACTGGAGAAGGCCATCGATGAGATTACTGAGATTGCGGAAGGTTTCGGTCTAGACTTTTATCCGATGCGCTACGAGATTTGTCCTGCGGATATTATTTATACGTTCGGGGCGTACGGAATGCCAACGCGATTTTCTCACTGGAGCTTTGGAAAACAGTTCCATAAAATGAAATTGCAATACGACCTTGGATTAAGCAAAATTTATGAGCTCGTCATTAATTCTAACCCATGTTATGCATTTCTACTCGATTCTAACTCCCTCATTCAGAACAAATTAATTGTGGCTCATGTGCTTGCACACTGCGATTTCTTTAAAAACAATTTACGCTTTCAAAATACGAAAAGAGATATGGTGGAGAGTATGGCTGCGACTGCGGAAAGAGTACGCCAGTATGAAATGCAATACGGTAAGGAAGCTGTGGAAGCGACTTTGGACGCGGTATTAGCCATTGAAGAACACATTGACCCGTCGATCATAAAGCCTCATTTATCAACACAAGATGAAGATGAGTGGGAAGAAAGTGGTGACAGAAAGTTGTCGCCATACGATGATCTTTGGTCATTAGACGAAGAGATACCAAAAAGAAAACGTACAGGAGCTAAACGGAGAAAACCTTTTCCACCAAAACCTGAAAAGGATCTTCTTTTGTTTATCGAAGCACACAGCCGCGAACTGGAAGATTGGCAACGAGATATCGTGACGATGATGCGAGAGGAAATGCTGTACTTTTGGCCACAACTTGAAACGAAAATTATGAATGAAGGATGGGCGTCTTATTGGCATCAACGTATTTTACGTGAAATGGATTTGACGAGTGGTGAATCCATAGAATTTGCAAAATTAAATGCTGGGGTTGTGCAACCTTCACGTACACAAATTAACCCTTACTACTTGGGTCTAAAGATATTTGAAGACATTGAAGAGCGATGGAACAACCCGACAGAGGAGATGATAGAACGTGGGGTTGAGCCGGGGAGTGGTCGTGCGAAATTATTTGAAGTTCGTGAATTAGAATCAGACATTTCTTTTTTAAGAAATTATGTAACGAAAGATTTAGTCATGCGAGAGGATATGTACCTGTTCCAAAAACAGGGAAGGGATTACAAAATTGTAGACAAAGACTGGACTGGGATACGCGACCAACTCGTGACGATGCGTGTCAATGGAGGCTTTCCATACATTACGGTGAACGACGGGGATTACTTACGTAACGGCGAGTTGTATTTGAAGCATTGGTACGAAGGGATTGAATTGGATCTCACCTATTTAGAAAAGGTCGTTCCGTACATTCATCGCTTGTGGGGCAGAACGGTACATATGGAAACGATCGTGGAGAACAAAGATGTGCTGTTTAGTTACGACGGCAAAGGACTACACAGAAAATATTTATAAAGTGCATATCTACTCAAATGCGGACGGAACCGGACGGCGCGAACTGAGCCCTTTTATACGGACTAACGGCGGAAGAGCTCAATTAGCTCTTCCGCTGTTAGTTAAGAACCCCCTTCTGGACAATATCGACATGGACATCTACGGAAAATGGCATCTTTGTATACGTATCCTTCCAATCTAAATCCTCCCATACGTCTTTGTTGAACGCCATCATACGTCTCCCAATCCCAAAACCATCACACCGTGCTCTCTGTAGTTTCCGTACGACACTTGTTGCTTCTTTAGTAAGGAGTTTTGCAAGCCACTGATTTAATTGGTCAATTTTTTCCTGAGAAGCTAATTCATTTGGTGGATATTCTATAATTTTGATCTCCAAGTTGACGTCCATGTTTACATACACCTCATCTGGTTCGTTAGCCGTTACGTGAATGGCTCTGTCGACTTCTTGCACCTCAAAAGTAATGTAGTCGGTCACTTCCTTCTCGGTACCGATGGGTTTTGTTAATCGAGCAGTTCTCTCAAGGCGATCATTGAGTAAAATGTACAGTGTGGCATCATCACCTAGTAGCTCCCCAGTTAAAGAGCGACCGTCAAATAGGCTCACTCCGATGACTTCGGCACTCACTTCTCCAGATGTTGTTTGCAGCAACGGTAGCGAAAAATCTTGTCCTGGATCTAGTAACTTTGAACTGAGTGTTTGAATATTTTCCCGAAACACGGTGGTCGATTGTTCCGCACTTTCAAGTAAGTCAGACACATATTCACTGACGGTTCCTTGTGTGTCAGCAACCGAACGCATCAAATCCTCACTTTTTCCTCTTACGACGGCAATACGGGCATTTAACGCACTCCTCGGGTCACGATAAAAGATATCGAGAAGTGGGAAAATATCTTGTTTCGCTAGTTCTTCTCCTAATAGGATGACGCGTAGTTTAGAGGAATCAAGTTTTTCCGAGACACGTCTATCTAGTAAAGAACGGCTTTCCCGCGGGGTATGTGATTCTATTTGGATGATCCTTACAGCGTTATCAGTACTCCCGGCAGCTATATTTCCTTCAAATTGCCTTGTTGAGATGGATGTGGACAGTTCTTTTTCCTCTCCTTTATCAAATCCGATACTCAAAACTAGACTCACATCTTTTAATAAGTTTTGATCCCAACAGGCAGTTAGACTCAGTAAGGTAGTGATGCAGAGTAATACGCGTAGAAGTTTTGACCAACTCCTCAATTACGTTCCTCCTTTTCAAGTGCAAATTTTTGTAATTTACTTGGAGATGTCATGACAAGTACAAAGAATAAAAGAGGAATCGCAAAAACAAATAAAAAGCTACTGTTTGTTACGTAGGAGGAAAACTGTATCACTCGTTCTTCAGAGTCGATTGGAAAGAGTGACCCTACATAAATGAGTCCTGCAATCCAGGTGACAACCGTTTTATGGTGCCTTTTGTTAAGTGTTTTAGCTAGACCCGCTGATGCGATATATAAATAGTTCACTAAAGAAGTAAAGGCACAGACGATCCAAATCGATAAAAACAGCAAGTCTGTTCTTTCAATAATTTGGAAAGAAAATGACTTCAATATATACAAAACAGGTTCGGGGATTAGCGTGAGTTCCACAGGGCTAAAAAACATGTAGCAGACGATAGTTACATAAACGTAAAAAAGGGTCAGTACGAAATTGGCAAGCGAAAATGCTGTGAGTTTTTTTCTGGCATCTCCAGAAATGAACGGATAGAGGACGAGGATGATCTCGAAGCCAAGCATGGCAGTCGTGGCATCCTTAGTCGTAGAAAATATGTCCGCCCAGCTTGCTTGAAATAAAGGCAAGACGTATAACGGGTTGACGTATTGGATGGTATACGTAATAAGAAAAAGTAAGACGAACAATAGCGGGGTAACAAACACATTAAAACGCGCAAGTATTCGAATTTGCTCTCTAGCTAGATAAAGAGCGGCGATAACGAGCATAAACCCGATGATCCAGGTTGGTGTCAACGGTAGTACCCAGCGGTTAATCATCCGCACGAAGAGGACCACGAGTAAAATACCAACCAATGAAAAATAAAGGATATAGACGAAAATAACCGCGCTACCAAAACGCTTCCCGCAGTAAGCAGTTAGCACGTCATAAAAATTCAGTTCAGGATGGGCACGAAGCATAAGAACGAAACAAAGAATAAATAATTGAATAGCGAAACCTGCTAAAAGAATGGAAAGCCAGCTATCCGTCCCTGCACCGACATAAACTACATAAGGCAACGACAAAACACTAACCCCAATTTGAGTTTGTAAAATAAAGAAAAAGGATTGAGCAGGTGTAATGGTTTTCTCTTGTGCCTTCACTCTTGTTTCCAGCCTCTCGTGTCACGAAGCCTAACAATAAGTTTAGGCTTTGCATCCGCAGGTCGTCTTGACATCGTCCATAATGGAAAACGGACAAACGTATCTTTCCAGTCAGTCAATCGTAACGGAGCGAACGGTGCAAAGTAGGGAACGCCTAGTGTTTCCAACTTGCACAAATTGATCAAAATAAAGATGAGTCCGAAAACAATCCCGACAAACCCGAACGTCGCCGCTAACACCATCAACGGAAAACGCAATAGACGGACAGTTGTACTCATTTCATTGGAAGGGACGATGAAAGAGGAAATAGCCGTAATGGCGACGACCACAATCATCAAATTGGAGATCAGCCCCGCTTGCACGACAGCATCGCCTATGACGAGACCACCAACAATCCCGATCGTTTGACTGATAGGGGAAGGCAACCTGATCCCAGCCTCCCGAATGAGTTCAATCGTTACTTCCATAATGAGCGCTTCGATTAGTGGGGGGTAAGGGATCCCCTCCACCGCATACTTCACTGGCCAAATTAGATCGTTCGGAATAACCTCCAAATGGAATCCGATGACAGAGATATAAAAGGCGGGAAGCGTGATCGCAATGAGAAAACTAAATAAACGCAACAACCTGATAAAAGTGGCAGGAATCCAGCGACTGTTGTAATCATCTGGCGACTGATAAAAGGAAAAAAAGGTGGCCGGTGCGATGAGAGCAGTAGGCGTTCCTTCACAAAGTAAAGCAATTCTTCCTTCCATAATATTTCCTTCTACACGATCTGGTCGCTCCGTGTTTAAAAGCTGTGGAAAAAAAGACATCGTATTATCTTCAATAAATTCCTCAATATAGCCTGGTGAAATGATCATATCTGTGTCAATGTATGCTAATCTCCGCTTTACTTCTGTGAGCAACGTGTCATTTACCAAATCCTGAATATAAACAATGGCAACACGAGTATTTGTGCGGCTGCCGAGTTCTATGAATTCCACAGTTAAGGAGGGATCTTTGAGGCGATACCGTAAAAGATGAATGTTCGTGTCTAGCTTCTCTATGAATCCATCGTGAGCTCCACGAATAATCCGCTCAGAATCCGGCTCGGAAATGGGACGAGCAATTGTATTTTCCAAAGAAAGTACGTACCAGTTTTCATCACCTGAAATCGTGGCGACAATATTTCCAGAGACTAGCATGGACTTGAGTTGTGCCTGATTTTGTGGCTGTCTTCTCGAGTAATCATGTAAAAGAGTCGAGGGGTGTACGCTTTCGTTCTCTTGAAACAAGCGAAAAATTTGTTCTTCAAGCTGTGTCTCTGCGGCAAGTGTGTTGAAAAAATAGAACGTGACAGGCAACCCATAAACAATTGTTTCACGCTGAACAAAATCAGCATTCCTATCGAAACAATCCCGCAAATAAGACTGGCGCTCCTCATACGAAACAGGCAAGTTGCCTCGACATTGAGCAAACAACACGATCACCTACCTTCATTCTCCAATTAGGTATTAGTGTGATGGATAGGAGAAAGTTTATACATATTTGCGAGGGATCAGATGAATTACCCGTCGATAAATGGCGGCACCTCCCTGTACATTGTGTCGCAACATGGCCAGCAATTATTTAGCCAAAGGGTAGAAGTGATCGGAGGGCTTCTTCTGGATGAAGTGGCAGAGGGAGCGTTCTTTGCGAGCGAGGAGGCTCAGCTCGAGCCCGCGGAAAGCGAAGTGTATTTCCGGAGCGGTTCGAAGCACTTTTATGAGGTTTTTGTTATGTCGTATCATGCAGCTAGTGTGCAATAAAACTTCTCAAATAAAGCCACAACCTTTTAGAAAACAGCCTACGAAATATGTAGAATAACAAAAAAACCCATTCGTCTGATGCGAATGGGTTTTGGTAAGTCTAGACGGTTATGACAATTTTACCTCTAGTACGTCCTGTCTCACTTTGCTCGTGAGCCTCTCTAATTTGGTCGAGCCCAAAAGTGTGGGCCACAATCGGTTTGATCGCCTCGTCCTCAAGCATTATGCCGATTTTGGCGAGTTTTTCACCGTCAGGATTTAAGAATACATAAGTAGCTTTGAATCCTTTTTGTTTCGCAACTTCCTGATCTGGCTGACCTGCAATGGAAACGAGAAATCCTCCTCTTTTTACGAGGTTGTGTGCTTGGGTAAGTGTCTCTCCACCAACCGTGTCGTACACAACGTCGACAGGTGCAATCGCTGTCATGTCATCTTTCGTATAGTCAATTACTTCATCTGCGCCGAGCTGTTGAACAAATTCTACGTTTTTTGAACTGCAAGTCGTAACTACTTCAAGTCCTTTTGCTTTTGCAAACTGGATGGCAAAAGTACCGACACCACCTGAACCACCTAAAATAAGAATTCGTTGCCCAGGCTTGATGTTTGCGTTATCCACGAGGCATTCCCATGTCGTTAATCCAACGAGTGGAATAGACGCGGCTTCTTCATAGGAAAGATTTTTCGGTTTCGGTGCTATGAGATGGGAAGGAACAGCCACGTATTCAGCATACGTTCCGTTGCGTGTGATCTCGGGACGAGTAAACACTTCATCCCCGACTTGCCATCCTTTCACCTGTTCACCAACTTCAGCGATGACACCCGCAGCATCCCAGCCAAGGATGAGTGGAAACTCGTATGGGATCATTTCACGTAAATAGCCTTCTCTAATTTTCCAATCAACAGGATTTATAGATGTTGCTTTCACCTTCACAAGTACATCGTTAGGGCCGATCTGTGGTTTTGGTACCTCTTTAACAGTGAGTGTTTCTGGTCCTCCGTATTCTTGGATTACCGCCGCTTTCATAATAAAACCCCTTTCAGTGTGTGTTAAACGAGGACCTACTAAGCCTGAACGGACTTTTTGAACATCCTCATTGAAATCAAAATTCTATATAACTTTCCCCTTAGTAAAAAAAGTATGACCAAGAGAGTGATGACTGTGTGGAAGAGTGTAGCATGCTTCCTCCTCATTGTCTTTTGTTCTGCTTGAAAGATTTCGTAGAAGAACCGCCTCGGAAAAATGCCTCAAGAAGTAGAAATGAATGCTAACGAAACGAAATGGACGTCCAACTTAACTTTTGAGTGGAATCGGACAACAATGGTCTATCATAAGGTGAAAAGGGAATGGGGTGGTCATTTGTTCTGGTCTGTTAAATTAGAGTGGAATCCTTCTTCAGTAATAGTGCACGAGCTTTTCATAGGAACGCCTATGTATGTAATCGCAAAGTTTTATGCCGGGGAACTAGCTGGTTTTATTGCGTATTTTTCGTCTACCTTTGCAAGTCGGCATATGGAACAAACGATTCGCAAGCATCGCTCCCAATTGATTCCACTATCTGAATTCTTTGCCTAGCACCCATTTTATTGAGACAAGCTATCTCACTGCATATCCATAAATTGGTAAATGTTATCTCCCGAAAATCCGAGTGTAAATATAAAAATTACATAATCTAACAGTATTCTTTTAAAAAGTTAGGTGACAGTTATCATGTACAAGCAGGTGACGAATGTGTATGTAAGTTAGTAAAATCCGCACACGCAAGATGTAGCGACCATTCAAGAGGATACGGTCGTCAATAACTCGTCAGCATCAGAGCAACTGGCGTTCTTTTTATCTCATTATCCGTCACGGCTGGGTATTGGATGTACAATTGAGGGAATATTTTGTCAAAATGAGTATTTAGACCATATACTATTCACATAGATGGCAATGCGATAAGAGGTGGATCTAATGAGCAAAAAACAATGGGTGTTTTGGAATGCTTTTCTCCTCTGTGTTGTGGTGTACGCAAGTAGCTGGATTCTCTATACGGAATGGTCGAAAGAACCCAAACCAGCCTTTGTAAACGCTGCAGGTTCTGTCGATCGGGATGTGATCTTTCCGGAGCTCTCACCTGATGGAACTCTTTCACTCCGTTCCTTTTATTTAGATGATGACGAAAAGTCTGGATCTGCTATGTTGTTGTACGGTCCTAACGGAGAAACAATTCTCGTTGATAGTGGAACAAAAAAGACTGTAGATCAGCTTCTTGACTACTTGGATTATTTAGGCATCGAAAAAATAGACTTGGCAATTGCTACCCATCCACACGTCGACCACATCGGCGGATTTCAAAAGCTTATAGAAGAAGGATTCATCGATGAGATGTGGATGCCAAATGTCAAACATAAAACCTTTACTTTCAAGCGGTTTGAACGCACTATAAAAAAACATCGTGTGTCTGTCACTTATATTGGAGATGGAGATGAACTCACCTTCGGGTCACTGAAGTTTGAAGTGTATAACCCACCTAAAGAGACGAAAGAAAAGGCGCCTAAAGTGAGAACGGTAAGGGACATGAACAATTCGTCCACTGTTATGAAAGTTCTTTACGGTAGGCAGTCCGTTTTATTAACAGGGGATTTGTATCGAGACGGCGAAGCGGATCTGCTAGTGAGGCATCCAGAAGATTTACGTGCAACTGTAATGGAAGCCCCGCACCATGGCGCCTTTACTTCCTCTAGTAAACAGTTCATTGAAGCGGTCTCACCGAAACTCGTTTTTATGAATGCGAACATCTTTCAAAGCAAAAGTGTGTACAATCGCTACGTCACGAGTGGTGCAAAGGTATTTGTCAACGCCTTTGATGGGACCGTTGTTATGAAAACGGACGGAGATGAATGGGAAGTATCCACAGAAAGATCACAGCTTGCCGAGGAAGAGGTTCTTGCAGTGCAATAGAGTGGTGGGGATGTATTTCTATAAAGTACACAGAAGAGTGCGCATTGTTGTCAGCGCACTCCTTTTTACGTATCCTATTTTTTCTTCTTCTGAAACGATTTCTTTGCATAGGAGGAGGCGCCTTTCACCCCATTACTTAACGCGTCGTACCCTTTTCCGATGGCCTTTTCACCTGTTGAAGAAACATTCTTTACAAGATCGGATGCGGTGTCGGTTGTTTTGCCGACAAATCCTCCTTCCCCTGAGATGGTCTTCACCACTTTATTCGCCGTATCTACAGTGTCATGTACAAATTTGTTAGCGTTTTTAGATGTATTTTTCAATAAATTTTGCTTTTCTTGTTCGCTCAAGATCGTGCCTCCTTTTCTTTTATAATGAACCTTATGTGTTGTTTTTTGTCCTTATGCGTCGAAATTTCAGGACATGCTATATTTCATCTTACATAGTTATTTCTATAACTTTGCGCCAAGCGGAGTAAATCAAGCGAGGAGAGGGGCGAATGAGATCGGAAAAAAGGTTTCACTTGTAGAAAATGGACGGTTCATTGTAAAATACGAAAGCGTCCATTTGAAGTCTTAAAAAATAGCGAAAGAAAGGGAGGAGAAGGCATGAATTTAGCTGTTAAAATTTTAATAGGTCTCGTCTTAGGTGCCATCGCAGGATTAGTCTTGAACCTTACCGCACTGGATTTTTTCACCGGTATAGCGGATCCGTACATCTTTGAACCACTCGGAACCATCTTCCTCAACCTGATTAACTTACTAGTGGTCCCGATCGTCCTGTTTTCCATTATTTTAGGCGTAGCCGGTCTTGGCGATACGAAAAAAATGGGACGTATTGCGACTAAAACCATCGTGTTCTTCTTATCAACAACGGCTATAGCGATTATTATCTCCATTATCCTTGCTGTTGTGATTCAACCTGGTTCTCTGACAGAGTATGACACAACTGGTGCGACCTTTGAGGCGAAGGAAGCCCCACCTGTTTGGGAAACGTTAATAAACATTATTCCAAAAAATCCCTTTGAAGCGATGGCGACAGGTAACATTCTTCAAATCATTGCATTTGCAATCTTAATTGGTTTTGGGCTTGTGAAACTAGGGGATAAAACGGCCGGACTTTTGAAATTGGTGGAACAAGGAAACGATCTCGTCATGTACCTTGTGATGCTCGTGATGAAATTTGCACCTTATGGGACGTTTGGATTGATTGCATCGGCAATTGGTTCCCAAGGGATGGATGCTATTAGAGCTATGGGCATGTATATGATCGTTGTTGTGGCTGCGTTAATACTTCAACTAGTCATCGTCTATTCTGGTGCTATTTATTTCCTAGCAAAACAAAATCCGTGGAAGTTCATTAAAGGATTTGCGCCAGCAATGGGTATCGCTTTCAGTACTTCAAGTAGTAATGCTACGCTGCCGGTAAGTATGGATGTGGCACAGAAGCGGTTAGGCGTATCAAAGTCTGTGTCTAGCTTCGTTCAGCCTCTCGGTGCGACGATTAACATGGACGGTACGGCGATTATGCAAGGGGTAGCAACTGTCTTCATCGCGCAGGCCTTCAATGTTGACTTGTCGTTTGGGGAGTATGCGATTGTTGTTTTGACAGCTGTCTTAGCCAGCATTGGAACAGCAGGAGTACCCGGGGTGGGGCTCATTCTGCTAGCTACTGTATTGCAAAGTGTCAATCTTCCTGTAGAAGGTATTGCGCTTATTCTCGGTGTAGACCGTTTGCTTGATATGTCACGTACCGCCTTAAATATTACTGGTGACGCTACATGTGCAGTGATTGTTCAGGAATCAGAAGATCGAAGAAAAGAAAAATTGAAAAACGCATGATTTTTTGAAAGAAGAGCTGCCCAAAGAGCGTTAATCCGGGGATAAGAGCGTTAATCCGGGGATAAGAGCGTTAATCCCGGGATAAGAGCGTTAATCCGGGGATAAGAGCGTTAATCCCGGGATAAGAGCGTTAATCCCCGGATAAGAGCGTTAATCCGGGAATAAGAGCGTTAATCCGGGGATAAGAGCGTTAATCCGGGGATAAGAGCGTTAATCCGGGGATAAGAGCGTTAATCCGGGGATAAGAGCGTTAATCCCGGGATAAGAGCGTTAATCCGGGGATAAGAGCGTTAATCCGGGGATAAGAGCGTTAATCCGGGGATAAGAGCGTTAATCCGGGGATAAGAGCGTTAATCCGGGGATAAGAGCGTTAATCCCGATATAAGAGCGTTAAGACCGTGCCCTGTGCCAAGAGGTTGTGTTGTGACAAATGGCTCGAAAATGGATTTTTGCATGGCGGTAAGGATTTGGATCATGCTATTTTCAAAGGTTTACAGACGGTTGATTATGTTGTAAGGTAATTTATAAATAAACAGTATCCACAAGGGGAGCCTTTTGGCTGAGAGTGAGCGAATACGTTCAGACCCTTTGAACCTGTTAGGTAACGCCTAGCGTAGGGATCGTGGTTGGGGAAAAGACAATGCGCCAACCAGCATTGTTTTTTGTATGTCCTCAAACATACGGAAATGCGGTGTTTTTCTGTATTTCTAAAACACTCCCTCCCAAGTGGATCACAAAAAGGGGAGTTTTTTTATGCAATCAAAAACTTTATTTCTCGTTGAGGTGGCGATTTTTGCTACCATTGCCTTTCTTCTCGACAAAGTCGCAAGTTTTTATAGCGTAGGGTGGGCGTATGGAGGTTCAATCTCGCTAAGCATGGTGCCAGTTGCATTGATTGGATTGCGCTGGGGATTAAAAGGGAGTTTTGCGGCTGGGATTTTACTCGGTCTTTTGCAAATGATAACAGGGGCTTCCTTTATTCACTATATTCAAATTGTTGTAGAGTATCCGGTGGCTTTTGGAGTACTAGGTTTATCCGCATTATTTGCACCTAAAGTCCGGAGATTGCTACAAGAGGGGAAAAACTCTTGGATAGGATATGTGATTTTGGCCGCATTTTTGGCAAACACAGCACGGTTTTTAATTCACTTTTATGCAGGGATTATTTACTGGGGAGAATACGCACCAGAAGGGACTCCGGTTGTAGAATATTCATTAATTTATAATTTAGGCTATATGGTACCGACTTTTATGATTAGCACGATTGCAGTCATTCTCATTGTTAAAGCGATGCCAAAATTTATCGTACCGATGGATCGAAAAACGAAAGTAGCCTAACGTTAAAGAAGCCAGTGCCGGGACAAATGTTAATCGGTTCTGGTTTTTTTATTCCTTTTTATCATCTTCTAAAAAATATCCGAAAGAAAAATTCCATACAGTCCTACCACTCCAACTCTAATCCATTTCTTTTATATTACAACTCCTCCCACAAAGAAAATCACAGTGTTTCGACGGCAAGATCATTCCCTAATAAAGTCAATTACAAAAATTTCATAAAATGTTCAAAAAATTATTGACCCTGTTAGTGGTTGGTGGTAATGTTATTTACGAATTGCAATACACAAAACTTGGAAAGGAGGGTGTGACATGCTAAAAATGACAGGAATTGAGTATGTAGGTGTAGGTAGCTTAGGTTCTTTGACAATTTTACTATGCGCAACTCTCCGGACCGTTCCGAGTAAGGTTCGTTGCTAGACGACTAGTCTACAACAATCTTCTTAGAGGCAATGGGCTGCGCGTACGTCCGCGTTGTCGATTGCTTTTTTATATGGTGCCTGTATGGGACGTTTTTGATAAGGGTCGTTTTTCCTTTAAGCGGTCCCTCGTCTACAAATGTCTGTACAGTGCTCGTATGAGAGACATATCGCCTCTAGCGGCTATATGTCTTTTTGTGTTTGCAAAACTTATTCAAAAGGGGAGAAACCAAAATGAGAATTGTCATGAAAAATCAACTCACACTACAAAAGGAGACAGAAGGCGGTTAGTTATTTTGCATCTAGGAATTTGAACAGAGAAAAGTTTCAGGTGTGGTAAATACGCCTGATGCTATGGAAAGAGAGAGGATCAGCTCATGTTTCGCGTATTTTCACAACTAGGTTGGTTTTTTAAAGAAGAAAGAAAGCGCTATACGATTGCGATTTCCTTGCTCATTTTGGTCGGGATCTTCGATATTGTACCCCCACGACTCGTCGGGTTGGCGATTGATGATATGTATTTAGGTACGATGACAAGTGATCGACTTGTGATGTACATCGCTATCTTGATGGGTGTCACCGTCACATCTTATACCTTAACTTATCACTGGATGTATAAGTTGTTCGGTGGAGGATATCTTGTAGAGCGTAAATTGCGTTCGCGTTTAA
Source organism: Bacillus fonticola (assembly GCF_012955605.1). Lineage (GTDB taxonomy): Bacteria > Bacillota > Bacilli > Bacillales > JC228 > Bacillus_CG > Bacillus_CG fonticola. The sequence continues at coordinate 921,433 of NZ_CP052135.1, forward strand.
TGGCTCACCTTTTACGCATGTCACCTCCGTTTTATGAAAAAAATCGAACGGGGGACTTAATGGCTCGTGCGACAAATGATGTAAAAGCTGTTTCGATAACAGCAGGTTTTGGTGTATTAACCTTGATTGACGCGAGTGCGTTTATGTTAACGGTCGTTGTGACGATGGTCATTTTGATTGATTGGAAATTAACACTGGCTGCTATGCTACCACTTCCGATTATGGCGTATATTATCAAACTACTAGGTTCTAAAATTCATACACGTTTTATGGAAGCGCAAAGCTCGTTTGGACAATTGAATGACCGTGTGCTGGAATCAGTAGCAGGTGTGCGTGTCTTGCGAGCGTACGTACAAGAGCGTGCTGATGAAACGAGATTTCAAGAAATGACAGAAGATGTGTACGGAAAGAACATGAACGTGGCGCGTATCGACGCTTTGTTTGATCCAGTCATTAAAATCCTTGTGGGCATGAGCTATTTAATTGGTCTTGGCTACGGGTCTTATCTCGTCTTTCAACAAGACATCACACTAGGCGATTTAGTTACCTTTAACGTCTATCTTGGGATGATGATCTGGCCGATGTTCGCGATCGGGGAACTGATTAACATTATGCAACGGGGGAACGCGTCTTTAGATCGTCTAAATGAGACGTTCAACTATAACCCGGATGTTGTGGACAAAAAGGATGCAGAGTCTGCAAAAAAACCGGATCCTAATGAATTCAAGGCGTATTCATTTACCTATCCATCAAACGATCAACCAGGCCTTCATAACCTTGACTTTTCACTCCAAAAAGGGCAAACGTTAGGGGTCGTAGGGAAAACGGGAAGTGGAAAAACGACCCTCGTGAAACAGTGGTTGCGATACTATCCAGTCGGAGGGGGATCGTGGACCATTGGGGGGAAAGATGTAGCGGATCAACCTGTCGACACTGTTCGTGCGTGGACGGGGTACGTACCGCAAGATCATATTCTGTTCTCGAAATCGGTTCGGGAAAACATCGCATACGGAAAAGACGAAGTAAGTGATGAGGAGCTCGATAAAGCGATTCAGTTAGCCGCCTTGGACCAAGACTTACCATTTTTACAAGACGGATTAGAGACGCTTGTCGGTGAAAAGGGTGTTGCTTTATCCGGCGGTCAAAAGCAGCGAATCTCGATTGCAAGGGCTTTCGTTTTAGATCCTGACATGCTGATTTTAGATGATTCACTGTCAGCAGTTGATGCAAAAACAGAAGCGCGCATCATTGAAAACATTCGTTCTGAACGTAAAGGAAAAACAACCATTATTACAGCGCATCGTCTCAGTGCTGTACAACATGCAGATGTCATTCTCGTGTTAGACGACGGACATATTGTGGAGAAAGGAACGCACGATGAATTGATGGCACGAGGTGGTTGGTACGCAACGCAGTACGTTCATCAACAAGCGACATCTAGCTATTTACAGGAGGTGGAAAAGGATGAAGAATAAATCCACCGGTACAACAGGAAAAAGATTCGTTCAATACGCGCTTTACTATAAAAAGATGATTATCCTCGCCCTCTTCATGCTGGCGATTTCTGTAGCGGCTGAGCTAGCGGGGCCGTTTATCGCCAAGACAATTATTGATGATCACATCGTCGGTATTGAGACGCCTTGGGTCGAGGTAGCTGAGGAAGATGACGACACAGTCCCATACAATGGCGAGCTATACAAACGAGAAGAATATGTAGGTGAGGGAGACTCGTTGACTGGTGATACAGTCCGCGTTTTGCAAGTCGGAATGGGTTTTTACTTTTTAAATGAAAATCCACCGTTTATTGACGGAACGCGTGAAGTAAACGGAAATATGATGACCATTACTCAAGGTGAGGACACGTACACGACGAACGTGACGCAACTTTCCACTCAAGAAGTGGTGGCCTTTTTCGCACCAGAAATGAAGAGAATTGTTGGCTGGATGGTTATCTACTTTGGTTTACTCATATTTGCGTCCTTCTTCCAATATGGACAGCGTTTTTATTTGCAAAAGGCAGCCAATCGTATTATTTACAAAATGCGCAACGATGTGTTCCAACACTTGTCACGTTTGCCAGTTCGTTACTTTGATAACTTGCCTGCAGGGAAAGTGGTTTCACGGGTCACGAATGATACGGAAGCCATTCGTGAGTTATATGTGCAAGTGTTAGCGAATTTCTTTTCGAGTATCGTCACGATGATCGGGATTTTTATCGCTTTGTTCTTATTAGAGCCAACTCTAGCCGCAATGTGTCTCGTGTTGATTCCGATTTTATTGATTTGGATCAAAGTGTATCGGTCTTTTGCGTCAAAATACAACCATGTCATTCGCTCCAAAGTGAGTGAAATTAATGCGATGGTAAACGAATCCATTCAAGGCATGCCGATCATTCAAGCGTTCCGACGTGAAAATTCGACGAAAGTAGAGTTTGAGGAAATGAATGAGGAGCACTTCAAGTTTCAAAACAAAATGTTAAGCTTGAACGCACTCACATCACATAACTTAACCTGGGTGCTACGCAATCTCGTTTTTGTTGGACTGATTTGGTACTTCGGTGGTGCCACGCTTGGTGTCGGTACGGTTGTAACAGTAGGTGTACTATACGCCTTCGTTGACTATATTAACCGATTATTTGAACCGATTAACGGGATCGTCAACCAACTCGCAAATTTAGAGCTTGCCCTCGTCGCAGGAGAGCGGGTATTCGAACTGATGGAAGTGGACGGAACGGAAGTACACGATGAAAAGACGAAGCGGATTGAAGGAAACGTGGCGTTTGAAAACGTGACGTTCGGTTACAAGGCAGAAGAACCCGTGCTTCATAACATCTCGTTTGCGGCGAACAAAGGAGAAACGGTCGCTTTGATCGGTCATACAGGGTCTGGAAAAAGCTCGATTCTAAATTTGCTGTTCCGCTTTTACGATCCGCAGGTTGGATGTATTACGATTGACGGCGAGAACTTAGCAAATATTCCGCGTCAGACTGCACGAGAGCATATGGGGATCGTCTTACAAGATCCGTATTTGTTTACCGGAACAATTCTTTCTAACATTACGCTGAATGACCCACGTATTTCCCGGGAACGGGCTGAAGAGGCGCTTAGAGCTGTAGGTGGGGATCAAGTGTTACAGCACGCTGAGAAGGGATTAGATGAACCTGTTGTGGAGAAGGGAAGTACCTTATCTGCTGGACAGCGCCAGCTCATCAGCTTTGCGCGTGCACTTGCTTTTGATCCAGCGATTCTGATCTTGGATGAAGCAACATCGAACATCGATACAGAAACAGAAAGCATTATTCAACACGCCATGGACGTGTTAAAAGAGGGGCGAACGACATTTGTCATTGCCCATAGACTTTCAACAATTCGTGAAGCTGACCAAATTCTTGTACTCGATCGTGGTCAAATTGTAGAACGAGGCTCACATGAAAACCTAATGCAAGCGAAAGGGAAGTATTTTGCGATGTATCAATTGCAAAAGGGCGAAGCAACGAAACGGGTGGAAGCAAAAACGTCGTAAAGAATACAATAAAAGCCGAGTGTGAAAGCGAATAAATTTCTACACTCGGTTTTTTATTTTACTAAGAGAGTAGTTAAAAAGCGGGACTTGATGGAAAAAGGTTTGTGTTTGATGGACAAAACTGTCACCCTTCTTTGAAACGGCTTGATCCGTTTGAACTGCGGAGTAGCGTTGATTAAACTTGATCAATGCTACTCGAGTTTCATGGTGTTAATCCATTCTAGTCTTCATCAAAGAAGACATCCATCGGTGCGACGACAATCTCACCGTGAGCATAACAAGTTTTGTGAATTGAGTGCATGAGTTGGGTAACTAATTTCTGGTGATTAAACGTTGGTGAGGGTTTTAGATCGTATCGGCTACCATTGATGATTTCGTATCGATCCACTACAAACGGATTCTGTTCTGTGTGGTCACTTTCATTGTAAGTTTGTCCTTGTTCTTTTACTGTTAGTTTGCGGGCATTTTTCGGGGGTTTCATATAAGTAAAACCTCCATTCATTTACTAGTGGGAGCTACTCATCATCCTCAAATTTAATTAGCGCCCCAAACAACTTTTCAAAATCAACGGATATGCACGGGAATTGTTCAGCTGTCAGAGTATCAAGATGACCGTACGTTTGGTTAAGTTGAAGTTCGCCATCTATCAAAACCAACTGGTCAACTGTCTGCAAATGGGGGTCCACGAGCCAATATTCTTTCACGCCAAACAGCCCATACGCCTCTTTTTTCTTCTGCTTGTCTTTCCATCCAGTACTAGGTGATAGGATTTCCACAATCAAATCAGGTGCGCCTTCAATGCGTTTTTTCTTAATGATCGAACGATTTTCATTTGTAATAAAAATAACGTCTGGTTGGAACTGATAATCCTCATTCAGATAGACGTCGATTGGGGATACAAAAATTTCACCGTTCATCGCACAAGTGTCACTTAAAGAGCCCCAAATCGACGTAACGAGTTGTTGGTGATGAACAGTTGGGGCTGGTTTTAAATCGTATCGGACGCCTTCAATGACTTCGTAACGTTCTTCGATAAGTGGATAGGCCGCGTAAGGATCAGTATATGATTCCTGTTGTTCACGTACACGAGTCTGCCTTTTATTAGTCGTCAATGACAATGCTCCTTCCAGATGACTATTTGAAAATTATTATAACATTTATCTAGGCGAGAGCATCTGCTAGAAGACATTTTGCTGTTCGATTAAGTGTGGGTACTTCAGATGACCATCATATATTCTATCTTACTTAATTTTATACGGAAATCCCCTCCTTGGATACATATCCCTGCACAAAGTGGGGTATATAATCGAGAGAAGGTTTGAAAGGGGTTGTTCAGGTGTCAACACGAACAGAACGTGACACGCTAGGCGAAATCGAGGTGCCGGGTGACAAGGCGTGGGGAGCGCAAACCGAAAGGAGCCTTCGTAACTTTCCGATTGGCTCAGAGAAAATGCCTCCCGAGGTCGTGTATGCGCTCGTGTCTTTAAAAAAGGCAGCATCCGTCGTAAACGCACGAACAAATGGATTAGCAAGTGAAAAGGCGGAAGTACTCTCTATCGTTTGTGACGATGTGTTGGATGGTAAATACGATGACCACTTTCCGCTTGTTGTGTGGCAAACTGGTAGCGGAACACAGTCTAATATGAATGTGAACGAAGTGTTAGCGTATTTGGCCAATGAAAGACTTGAAAAGCAGGAGTCTTTCGAACGTGTTCACCCGAATGATGATGTGAACCGTGCTCAAAGTTCTAATGATACGTTTCCGACGGCAATGCATATTGCGGTCTACGATAAGGTACAGTCGACGCTTCTCCCAAGAATTCGAGCGCTAAAATCTACCATTAGGAAGAAGGCACAAACGTACGAAAGGACTTACAAAATTGGTCGAACCCACCTACAAGACGCTACACCACTTACTCTCGGGCAGGAAATGAGTGGGTGGTGGGCGATGCTCGAGAAGTCTGGTCGAATGATTGAACAGAGTGTTGAATATTGTTTAGAGCTTGCGATTGGTGGTACGGCTGTAGGAACGGGGATTAACGCGCCACCTACATTTGGCCAGGATGTTGCTGAAGTACTTAAGCAAGAGTTCGGATATGAATTCCGTGCTGCGTCCAACACGTTTCACGCTTTAACGAGTCATGACGAACTCGTTCACGTGCACGGTGCGCTGAAAGCTTTGGCAGCTGACTTGCACAAAGTGGCCAACGATGTGAGGTATTTAGCGAGTGGACCACGTTGCGGATACGGTGAGCTTACGATCCCGGCAAATGAGCCTGGTAGCTCGATTATGCCTGGGAAAGTGAATCCAACGCAGGCGGAAGCATTGACGATGGTGTGTGCTCAAGTGTTTGGAAATGACGTGACTATCGGCTTTGCTGCTAGTCAAGGGCAATTTGAGCTGAACGTGTATAAGCCGGTTATTGTATATAATGTGCTACAGTCCATCCAGCTTTTAGCGGACGCCATGGAGTCATTCCGTGTTCGTTGTGTTGAGGGATTAGAGGCAAATGAAGAAACGATCGCTAAAACACTTAATGAGTCGCTCATGCTCGTCACGGCACTGAACCCACATATTGGCTATGAGAAAGCAGCTAAAATTGCGAAGAAGGCGTTTGCGGATGAGACGTCACTAAAGGCTGCAGCGGTAGCACTTGAATTTGTTACAGAAGAGCAGTTTAATGAATGGGTCGATCCGAAAAAAATGGTAAGGCTAAATCCGTTATTTCCCACTGAAACAAAATAAAAAAATAAAAATATCCCCCGTCTCCGAGTGGAGCGGGGGATTTGCCATATTATTTAGTTGTTATTGTTGGTATCCACCAAATTGTTGTTCAGCAGTTTGAACTAAACGTTTTGTGATTTCTCCACCAACAGATCCGTTCGCACGAGATGTTGCGTCAGGCCCGAGTTGTACACCAAATTCCGATGCAATTTCATATTTCATTTGGTCAAGTGCTTGTTGTACACCAGGTACAAGTAGTTGGTTTGAGCTGTTGCTACGGTTAGATTGTTGTTGTTGCATGTTGTGACATCTCCTCGTCGTAGTTTTTTGGTGGGCGGGTATGGAGTGACACCATGTCCGCCCTCGTCTGAAAGAAGATTTTTTGTTGCGTTGTACACTAACTATTGTGGTGTTTTTGCATCGAAATATGCGAGAAATGCTTTTGTAATGATTTCCTGCCTGACCGGAATTCTCCTTTTATTTCACGAGTAGGCATAGGTAGGAGGTCGGATACTAAGAAAAATGCTTTTGGAAAAAGGGGAAAGATGCGATGGAGGAGTGTCCAGTATGTAACGGATGGTGGCAGTTAGCGATTCCATGTCCCAACTGCACAGCACCACTTCAAGAAGGTGGGCGAGTAGCCGACTATTTCGATGACTACAGTCCGTACTTAAGTATTGAAATGACGGATGGAGCGGAAACAGGAAAAGGAAGGCTATCCTGTAAACATTATGTGTATTGTCAGCAGTGTCCATACGAGGAAACGGTTGTTTTTCCTTATACAGTTGTATGATTACAGGAGCCGATATCCGCGAACAGGAGCCGATATCCGCGGTCAGGGGAATATATCCGCGATCAGGGGAATATATCCGCGATCAGGGGAATATATCCGCGAACAGGAGGATATATCCGCGGTCAGGAGCCGATATCCGCGATCAGGAGCCGATATCCGCGGTCAGGAGCCGATATCCGCGGTCAGGGGAATATATCCGCGAACAGGGGAATATATCCGCGGTCAGGGGAATATATCCGCGGTCAGGAGCCGATATCCGCGAACAGGGGAATATATCCGCGGTCAGGGGAATATATCCGCGGTCAGGGGAATATATCCGCGATCAGGAGAATATATCCGCGAACAGGAGCCGATATCCGCGGTCAGGAGAATATATCCGCGGTCAGGAGCCGATATCCGCGATCAGGAGAATATATCCGCGAACAGGAGGATATATCCGCGGTCAGGAGGATATATCCGCGGTCAGGGGAATATATCCGCGATCAGGGGAATATATCCGCGATCAGGAGGATATATCCGCGAACAGGAGCCGATATCCGCGGTCAGGAGAATATATCCGCGGTCAGGAGCCGATATCCGCGATCAGGAGAATATATCCGCGGTCAGGAGCCGATATCCGCGGTCGAGGACTGAACCCAAATTTTATAAAATAGAAAAACGCACGAATTCATCTGAAACCCGTGCGCATTTTCCTATATAAGTTACGATTGGATCGCTTCCGCCTCTTCTTGCTGTGAAGTCACTTTTGCACGAATGCGAAGTTCTGTTTCCGTGTCAAAGAAGTGTGCTTTGTTCATATCAAATGCGAGGTCGAGTTGTTGGCCAGGTTTGACATCAGAGCGGGAGTCAACACGAGCGACAAAGTCTTGACCACTAACTTGAGAATACAACATTAATTCTGCACCAGTCAGCTCAGATACTTCGATTGTCGTATTAATTTTAGTATTTGGAGTAGATTCTACAAATACTGGCTCATCATGGATGTCTTCAGGACGGATACCAAGGACGAGCTCTTTTCCTTCGAATTTTTGTTCGCGTAAAGTTTTTAGTTTGCCTTCAGGGACAGCGACTTTCGCATCACCAATGACAAATTGCCCTCCTTCAAGCTTCCCAGCAAAGAAGTTCATGGCTGGCGAGCCGATAAATCCACCAACAAAGATATTTTCAGGTTTTTCATACACTTCTTTCGGTGTGCCTACTTGTTGGATGATCCCATCTTTCATGACAACGAGTCGTGTTGCCATCGTCATGGCCTCTGTTTGGTCATGGGTTACATAAATCGTTGTCGTTTGTAAACGTTGGTGAAGCTTGGCGATCTCGGCACGCATCTGAACGCGCAGCTTGGCGTCTAAATTAGAGAGCGGTTCATCCATTAAGAAGACTTTTGCATCACGAACGATGGCACGACCAAGAGCTACACGCTGACGTTGACCACCAGAAAGTGCTTTTGGTTTACGATCTAGATAGTCTTCCAAACCAAGAATTTTGGCAGCATTTTGTACGCGTGCATCAATATCTTGCTTGCTAAACTTACGTAATTTCAAGCCAAATGCCATATTATCGTAAACAGACATGTGCGGGTAAAGGGCGTAGTTTTGGAATACCATGGCAATGTCACGATCTTTCGGTGCTTTTTCATTTACGCGCTCATCGTCAATATAAAAATCACCTTTTGTAATTTCTTCAAGGCCAGCGACCATACGTAAAGTTGTCGATTTTCCGCAACCAGATGGACCGACGAAAACGATAAACTCTTTATCTTGAATATGCAGGTTAAAGTCTTTCACAGCGGTGACATTTTTATCGTACACTTTGTAAATGTGCTCTAAGCGAAGTTCTGCCATAGGGTTTCCTCTCCTTTGTAAAGCGTTTTCATGTTAGCTTTAGTGTATCGTTTGAGGAGCGTTTTCCCAATAGACAACTTGCCCAAAAAAAGACCGCTCTCTTTTGGTAATGTGCCTAAAGAGAGTGGTCTTCTTCGTGCAAAATATACATGTAGGCAAAATAAATAAGCATACTTGACTCAATACTTTGTAAACCTAATCCAGTTATCTCCTGGAACTTTTCTATCCGGTACAGGAGGCTGTTCCGGTGCATGTACAACTCTTTGGCGGTAGCCGAGGCGTTCGCGTTATGCTTTACGTACACAAACATCGTATGTAATAACGTCGGATCCTCTAGAAGAGGTGCGAGCTGCAGTTTCCACTCTTGACGTTGTTCATCGTGAAGCTCTTTCCACAAAAAAAGAGGGAACAGTTCTGGAATAGACTGCGGGGCAGAGCGAGACGGGAAAAAAGTCGACGCCCACTTAAATTCCCGTTGAAAATGGTGACGTAGCTTGTTATTTACAGACCACCATAATCCATGGAACGAGCGGACTTTGATGTAAAAATCAGACTCAATCGCCTCTTGCAACGAAAGAATGTCTTCAGGAAGCCACATGCCCTCGCGCTCTATAACCACGAGTAGGGAAGGGGATCCGGACCATCCAATGACGCTATCTGACAAGCTAGAAAGCCCTTCCTGTAATGGAACGAGCGCCTCCTGATCTTCACAATAAAAAAAGTGAAAGCGTACTTTTTGTTCTTCTAATGGGACCGCCCCATTTTCTAGCAAAGCTTGTCTCCACTCTTCACTGCGTGCATTCCAAGCTGTACTCGTGAAGGTTGGTTCTTGGTTTGGAAAAAGGGTCTCTAAAAGATCGAACACCTCACTTGATAAATCCTTCTTCGGAATCCATAAGGTTTCTTTTGTGACTTCATCAAAAAAGGCGGTCATATGCTCTGGAGTTGGGGTCTGGGGTGTGACAAGGCGTGCATTTGGAAAGCGTGCGAGTAAACGGTTGAACATGGCAAACTCCTTAAAATGAGGGCACTCCTTCAAAACGGAGTGCCCTGGATTTATAAATAGTAGTTACGAGTGGTTAGGCGGTTCTTCAGGAGGCAGGTCAAAATGTTCTTCTCCTCTGTTGTCTTCGCGAAGAAGATGGATTTTACCGATTGCAAATCCTTCATTAAAAAATCGGTCTACATCGACGTAATGATCTTCGCGCCCATTGTTAGGTGTGTCTGGTAAGAAGCTCGCCTTTTTTTTCTCCACGAGTAAACCCTCCTTTTGCCCAAAATACAGGGGGCTTTTGTTAGTATGCCAGCCTTACCGCATACTCTTGCTGGCAGTTTGTGAGAACTGACTTGGGATTAGGAGCGTTTATCGTATTCATGATAGGTCATCAATTCATGTATAGCCGAAAACAGTTTTGACTCATCTATTGTTGAAGGAAGCGAAGAGCTCCATTCAATTTTTCCGTTCTTGTGGTAAGTGCCTTCGATTTTTTGTCCAGCTGTGAAAAAGGAAAAGGTCCAACCCGGCAAGGCTTTATTACTATATAAGGGTTTGTATTGAAAATGAGTAATCATCTGGAGCACTCCTTTTTTGCCAGTATAGCAAATTTTTCTACATATTTCGACTCGCCCGGACATAGGTTGTATCGGAAACCGGAAATAGAGGAGGAGCCGAGATGGTTTTTTTAGAAAAACTGCAGCATGCCATTGAAAAAGAATGGGCTTTTTACAGTTTATATAAAGAACTTGAATTTCAAACAGAGGAACCATTATTTAAAGAGGTTATTCACCATGCAATGGAAGAGGAGAAGGAGCATTACGAACTGTTTCAGTATGTACACCATCTCATCACAGGTCGCTATTACCAGTTGAAGAAGGAACCGATTATGTACAGTTCATTCGAAGAGGGGATAGAACTCGCATTAAAAGGGGAACTGGAAGCTGTAGAAATGTATAAAGAAATGCTGTTTGAAATCCCGAATGATCAAGCCCATTATCCTCTGTTTCGGGCGATGATCGATGAATTAGAACATTCAACACGTATTTTGACGATGTATAGTTCGTTCGTATAAGTCGGAGCCACAAAGAGACAGATCAGGAATAAGGTGCGTGACACAAAAGTTACGGCAAGAAGTACCATAAAAACCAAGATACACAAGCTAACCTTCAGAGCCGCAATACTAGATGCAGCTCGTTAGGTTCACACGTTTTTCGTGCACGCGATGTTGCTTGATTGATCCCGCAATACTAAATGAGGTTCGTTACGTTCACACGACGTAGGCCATCCGATTCATGTGGGTTTTGTTTCCACCGCCTGCTGACAAAGCCAAGTAGCCAATGCTTGACGTCGCTTCTCTTCAATCTTTTTTTCGTTAAAAAGCATTGGCTTCGCGTTTACTTCAAACCAATACAGTTTACCGCGATCATCAAGCCCAGCATCCACGGTATATTCGATTAATTTGCCGTATTTTTCCTTCAAAGCCGGGGTCATTGCTTTCACCATGTTTTGAAGTCGTTGGAACGGAATCCAGCGCGAAAAGGTAGTCTCGGTTCGAACGTATCCGCCTCTTGGCACATGTGTAGTAATGTCTTGGCTGCCTGATTGCCGAATGCCAACCCCGAGTAATGTAGAGGAATCATCGAGAGGACAATGGACAAGGCAGCGAAAATCGAATCGCTTTTGTTTTTGTTTGAACGGATCGATTCCTTGTTGGAGTAAATATTCTTCTTTAAGGGGGGCAATTGATTCCCACCATGCCAAAAAGTCGCTGAATTTCCGCGTCGTGTTCGGTGTATCCTCTTGAAGGGTTTCGTCTGTTAGTAAGTGAACGCGTCTTATGCCGATTCCTTTTCCGTTGTTGCGTGGTTTCACATAGATGGTGCCATATTTTTGCAGGAAATTTCTTGTCGCTTCCGCACCTTCCACGCGGCTAGTTTCCAAAGTATACGGCTGCAAAGCTTTTATGTCGGAGAGCGCTTCGTACGTTTCCCACTTATCAAAAAAACGACTGTTTACAAGTTGAAGGTGATTTTTTTTACACCATGCTTGTAACCGATAAAATTGCGCTGTTTTCTCCTCACCGCGCGACGCCATCCGATTGTAAAGCACATTTGGAACCGGGCATGAAAGGGAGAGCCAGCGGTTAGACTCTGGATGATATATCCATCCTGTTAGTCCATCCTCCCGAAATTCCTCCATGGAAAAGAGCACGGTCATGGCACCATTTTGAAAAAGTGTGCGGGCGATACCGGTGTAAAAAGAGCGTTGACCGATGGGTGTAGAATCGGCACGATCGGATACGACAATACCCACGAGCGGAGTCCATTGTTGATCCCGTATCTCCCATTGTAATTCAGGTGGGGAAGCGGCATAAGTAGTATGTGAAGTAAGCGTGGTTTGACCAAAATAGTGCGACGTAGACGACGACCATTCGTTAGCTATGGGATGGTAAGCTAGAATCACTGCGAACTTCCTATGCTGGTGGCGATCCACTGTTGTTCGCTCACATAGCATGCATATAAAAAGGGTAGCTCACGTGTACGGATTTCATCTTCTGCTAGGGCAGGGTGTTTGAATATGGAACGACCCGGTCTAGAATTCGCCTCAAAAATCCATACTCTACCATTTGTGTCCATCCCAATGTCTAGCCCAACTTCACCAATCAGGCCTTCCCAATGATGGTCGAGTACACTACCGATCGTCAGACTTGCCTCTTGAATGGTGTGCAGTAAACCATCCTGTTCGTCACGGGGGACACACTCACGAATCGTCTTTACTTCACCACCACTTTTGACGTGAGTGGTCGCACTTCCCTTACCCGCTACTTTAATGGCCACACACGAAATCACCCATTCCCCGAACTGATCTTTATTGACGTGCACTCTAAAATCAAGTGGCCGATCTTCGTATTGAATGAGGGAAATGCCTTGTTGCACTAGCATAGCAACGGATTTGCGCTCCTCTTTAATCAAATCATACACTCCTTGAACCGAGGAGAAACGCCGTAACCGTTTTTCCCCACCATCTTCTTGATAGCGGACATCATAGTGACCCGATTTGGCTCGATAAAAGCATTGAAAAATCCCTTTGCCCAGACTCCCGTGTATAGGTTTTACGTAGACCGTTTTGTGTTTTTTTAACATGGTTTCCAGAGTAGTTGCATCTCGAAGTCTTACTGTATCTGGTACGAATCGTTGTGTGGCGGCATCTTTAGCGAGTAATTCTGTCACGTGCCATTTATTAAAAAAGTTATGATTGTACCAAGCGACGCCATAATCTGTTTGAAGTCGATCTTTTGTTATGCGATTTTTACGTCTACGTTCACTCCGTCTGTTAGGAAGACGATCGTACACGACGGTTGGGAAGGGGAAGATGCGTTGTCGCCATTCTCCCTCTTCCCACACCCACCCATTGATCGTTTGATCGGTCCACTGGATGTGCTCACTTCCAAATACGAAAGGGATCATGCCCACTGTTTTCTTCGTTTGGAGGAGGCGAGCAAAAAAAGGTGTCCGTTCCCCAATCGGACGAATGCGCACTGGCGAAAATCCAGCTGTGTAAATACCGACAAGCGGACCTATATATAAGCATCCTCGTGAAGCATAGACATGAATGGTGATGTCTTCCTGGGGCAAGTGTAACGTTTCCGCAATTTCCTTAGGGATGACCACGTGCTTGGCATGATGTTCTTTGACAAAAGAAGAAACTTTATGATGACCAAACACAAGCTCCACGTTGTTCTGCCGAAAGAGATCATGTGGAACCATCGTGACCGCCGTAGCATCGCTAATGAGTACTCGGTATCTTTGCATCGTCATGGTGTGATCGTCCCACCTTGACTCGCTTGGAGAAGATAGGCAGTGTACGCGAGTGGAGCTTTCGCTAACGTATCTGCTAATTGGGCGTTTGTTTCAAGTAACACTTTTCGTCCTGGCTTTGAATTTACATCTAATACCCACACTGCGCCCTTAGCGCTTACGGCGATGTCGATTCCAAGTTCAAATAAAGGATGAAACGTCTCCTCTAAATAAGTGGGTAATGTGTATAAAATACTGTCAATTTCAGATAGTAAATAGGATCGCTTAGCAGTAGGAACCGTTTTAAGGAATTGGTCAAAAGGGATCGTTTTGGCGCCAGCAGCAAGATTGCTTAACAAATGGTTTGCTTTTCCTACACGAACGCCACGGCCACGTTCAATCCACTTGCCTTCTTCGTTTTTTTGAAGAAATACACGAATGTCAAACGGTTGCTTTTTATCGTCTTGTAAGGATAAAAAAGGCTGGACCATATAATCAAATTTTGTTACTAACTTATTTAACCAAAGAATTCCTTCTTTTAAAGACGGAAAAGTGTGCTCTACAAGCTTTGCTTTCTTTTGGGTGGCAACGTATAATGACTCGTTACGTTGCTCTATTTTGTAAATGCCGAATCCATGTGCACCGTGAATGGGCTTTAGACAAAGAGTCCCGTGCTGTTGCAATAAAGGAATGAGCTCTCCGGCCTCTTCAACACGGGTCGTTTTCGGTAAATACGGCGAAAGGTTGGAATGTCGCTTTAATGCCTCGTATTGCTTCCACTTATCAGGGAGACCGTATCCGAGAAATGTCACATCCTTACGAGATTTTAGCCATTGAACGATTGGCTTTGCGCGGCGGGAGAGGGCGTCATCTCCGTAAGTACATCGGTCGTACAAGTAAGTGGGAACTCCACACTCCACATCTTCAAAAAAATCCTGATCCCGATTGTACCGCTTGGCAGAAAACGTACCAGATTTAGGATCAAACTTGGTCGGGACAATGTGCAAAATATCAAGTTCATACGCGCTCGCCTCTTGTGCACAGCGCCATACAAAAGGGTGGATCTCTTCTGAAAGGGTTAAAAAGCCTAACGTGTTCATCGTAACGATCTCCTTTCGTTTCACTCCAAAAACGCATCGAGCGTTTGGAAAATCAATTGTTTTGTTGATGGGCGGATAGCCTTTTCTGCGTGAGTCCATTTTTTAGAAGGCTTACTGTTCACCTCTATAAGCCAAATTCGATTGTCTTCATCAATACCGACGTCAAGACCAAGCTCGTAACATTCCCATTCCGAAAACGGAGCTGCGAGCTTGCGAACGGTCTTCGCGAGTTGCTTCTCCATATCTTTCGCCGTGCGGGGGTCATACCATAGATCAAGAACGGATTTTGTGCGCGCCATCGTCCCTCCACGTGCAACATTAGACACGGTTCCGCCTGGCTGACCGATTCTAGCCACTGAGGAAGTCATCCGCCACTCGTTGTTTCGCCTGTGTAATATGTAGCGGAAATCAACGGGTGATGCTTGCACCGTTCGAAAAGAAATCGTTTCTTGGACGAGCGCATTTCCCTTTATATAAGAGGAAAGTTCGGTCCAAATCTCCTCATTGGTGTTTTCAAGTGAGAGGATTTTTACCTTTGCAGGGTGTGTTCGTTCTATGCGTAGCCCCTCCGTTGTGCTACTACAGACGACAATTCCTTTGCCCTGACTTCCGTTTTCCGGCTTCAAAAAAAACGATTTATGACTTCGCACCCAGTTTAGGACAGCTTTTTTGTCCCACGCTACAGTCGCCGGTAACAAGTACCTCGTGTCACTTTGTGTCTCTAAATGGCTTTGCACCTCTGTCTTTGAAAAAAAGGAAGGGTTAAACGACAGTATCCCCTCCTCAGTAAACCGTTCTGTCCAAAGGGCGAACTGTGGAGAAGCTTCGTAACTTCGTCTGTGAATTCGATTATAGACAACGTGTGGTGATGGGAATTTTGCCGTTTGAATTCCTGTTTCTGTCCAATAAAATCCTTGCCATTCAGAGGAAGGAGGAAGACTTGTAGGCAAAACGAAGACGCCTACCCCGTGATCGGCTCCAAATGAAGTACACTCCTCCAAAAACGGCTCCATTCCCGCAAACGACGGAGAGTCGACATTTCCAACACATTCTGTCCAAATAGCTAGAAAAGGTCCGAAGATTACCGTATGATTGTCTTTGTCGTAATGCCATTGCAATGTGAGTGGGCAAGGAAGACAAAAGGTATGAACAAACGCTTCATTCACTTCCACCGTGAGGCTATCACCTTCCATGAGGTGCACTCGTTCTGTTTTTTTGCCAATTGTTACAAACACCCCCTCCTCTTGTTCAGACAAGGTTTGACGGATAGATGGAGGAAGCTTCATGGCGAGTCGATGCGTTTCGTTAGTAGAATTTAGTGTAAAATTAACCGTGTTCATTGTAGACACCCCATAATGGGAGAATTGGGCGAAAGCGGATAATGTATCGTATGATAGATGTAGAAAATCGTGCAACAAGGTAAGAAATAGAAAGGATGAATCGTATGGGAGCACTCAGTGTCCTCATTTTAGTAGTTGTCGGGGCTTTTATAGGGGGTATGACCAATTTTATCGCGATTAAAATGCTTTTTAGACCGTATACAGAGTGGCGCATCGGATCTTGGCGTGTTCCGTTTACACCTGGTCTTATTCCGAAGCGACACGGAGAACTCGCGGTACAACTTGGGAAAACGGTGGTAGAGCACCTTGTCACAAAGGACCAAATTGAACAAAAAATAAAGTCGGAAGAATTCCAAACAGGGATCAAGGAATGGGCACAATCCGAAGCGACCGACTTTTTCACACAGCAAAGCACGTGGAAAGAGTGGGTTGATGAACATCTTGGCGATGGCTCGGTCGCTCGATGGGAACAAACCGTTCACAAAGAAGCAGAATCGATCGTTTTTACTTGGGTAGATAATCATAAGGAAAGTACGGTCGGTGAACTATTACCAGAATCAATCGTTGAGTATCTTAATGCGGTACCCGGGCAATTGGCTACAGAAATATTAAGTCGAACGGAAGATTATTTTCAATCAGAAGAAGGCAAGTGGCGATTACAAAAAATGCTGGACAACTTTCTTGAAGAGCGCGGTATGCTAGGTGGCATGCTTCAAATGGTGCTCGGTAACGTCAACTTGATCGATCGCATACAGCCTGAGCTAATCAGATTTTTACAACATGACGGAACAAAGACGTTAACGGTTCGCTTGCTCACGAAGGAATGGGACAAGTGGAAGGGAAGTAGCTTAGAGGAGATGCAACAAAAGATCTCATTCGACCAAGAACAGGTGCAAAAGCTACTGCAAACCTTTTTACCCATTCAGAAAGCACTTGATACTCCAATCGAAAAGATTCCCGAAGAGTGGCGACACTCATTTTTACATAGGACGATTCCTACGTTAGTGACCCAGTTTACAACCGCGCTCGTACGGAATCTGGACGGTATTTTACAACGATTGCAGATCGAGCAGCTCGTCACAGATCAAGTGGCGTCGTTTTCTTTGCCTAGATTGGAAGAATTAATTGTGAGTATTGCGAAAAAGGAGTTGAAGATGATTACCTACCTGGGTGCGCTGTTAGGTGGCATCATAGCTCTCGTTCAAGCTGGGATCCTGACGATTCTCCCTTTGTGATCAAGGAATTGTTTTGTCATGTGTCCTTTTCGAGCACAATGCCTTTCGTCACTAAGAAGAGTCTGGTATAGTGGTGGGGAACCTACCTTGAGGAGGATCTCTAATGGCTACAAATGTTTATGACGTTGCCTACGAGCTAGAGACAGCTGTACGGCAAAGCGAAGAATACACAAAACTACAAGCTGCCTACCAAGTAGTGCAAGAAGACGAAGCAGCAAACCGTATGTTCCAGAATTTCCGCGACATTCAAATGAAGCTCCAGCAAAAGCAAATGGCTGGACAAGAAATTCAGCAAGAAGAAGTTGAACAAGCGCAAAAAGTAGCTCAACTCGTACAACAAAATGCTGAAATCTCTAAATTGATGGAAGCAGAACAACGAATGAGTCAACTCATTACAGAAATTAACAAAATTTCAATGAAACCGCTGGAAGATCTGTATCAAAACATGAATCTTGGTTAAATGTTAAAGCAGTTGCGAGCGCATGGATTTTCTTCAATGAAAATCCATGCGTTTTTGGTGTGGGCATAGCTAGGCGAGCCAGGCACTTAATAAACCATGCAGGCACGCGTGCCACGAATCAAGTTGCGCATAGTAGGGTAAGTGCTGAACAGTTTTACTTAGCTTAATTTGAAGGATGATCGGACGTTCGAATTGAATTAGAAGTGAGGAAATGTTATGAAACAGGGAGGATACTCTCTTCAGATGGGGGCAAGCGAATGCATCTATTTCTAAAGCTTGGATTAAATCTAATTAAGATGAGAAACCTTGCATTATTTCTCTCTACCGTTATTTTTATTGTTTTATGTACCGTTATTATGTATTACCTCGAACCTGATAACTTTGGAAGTCTGTTGAATTCTTTTTATTATGTGATGACAACCTTTTCCACTGTAGGTTACGGCGATTACTCTCCCGTGACAGTAGCCGGAAAGCTGTTCGCGGTACTTATGTATTTAATAGGGATTGGCTTACTAGGAGTCGTGATCGGAAAAATCGTGGATGCATTTACAATCTTCAGACGGAATAGGGAGGAAGGAAAAGTGGCCTACACTAAAGAAAACCACATCATTATTATTGGATGGGGAAAGAAAACAGAAACTGCAGTAAAAGAGATAATGGAATCAGATAAGGCTATTGACATTGTGGTCATTGATACTTTGCTAAAGGCACCCTTTGATGTCACACTCGACAGAGTTCACTATATCCAAGGAAACCCAACTGAGGAAGAGCCCTTTGAGAAGGCGAATATTTCAAAGGCGCGGGCAGCCATTATCTTTTCAGATGACAATATTCAAGAGCCTTCCTTACGAGATGCAAAGACCTTATCCGTATCGATTACTGTAGAGCGATTAGCACCCACTGTACATACTACTGTAGAGGTTATGGCAGAAAAAAACATCTCCAATTTTTCGCACGTGAAAGTAGACGAATTTATTTTATCCCAAGAAACTATCTCACGATTAGCGGTTCGTTCGGCGATGGATAAAGGTGTTAGCAGTGTGTACACCCAACTAATTAGTAGACAACAAGGGGAAGACCTTTATAAGATAGCCAAAAAGGAAAAGTGGATCACGTACCATGACGCTTTTCTAGATTTGCTCCAACAGGGTGCCACACTAATAGCTGACCGTGACGCGTTAAACATTAACAGACGACTTGACCAGCCAATACCGGATAATGCCGTACTATATGTGATTTGCAATAAAGAAACTTACCAACATTTGAGTAAAGAATAGTCACTTTTAGACTGAGCCAACATACCCGGTTGGCTTTTTTTATTGAAACGTGATACGGAATGCTGCGTAAGAGTAAAAGTACAGGATAGGAGGAGTACGAAACGTCGGAGGAGCGTCCGAACGTGGGATAGGAGCGTCCGAACGTGGGATAGGAGCGTCCGAACGTCGGATAGGAGCGTCCGAACATCGGATAGGAGCGTCCGAACATCGGATAGGAGCTTGGAAGGGATAGTGATGTAATAAATACACAAAAACCTATTTTATAGATAATTAGTCAGTATCCACGCACTGTCTTGTTCTAAACCACCCTATCCTCCCATAAGTGTATTAATAGACGTGCAGCGAAGAAGGAGGGATTTCGGTGGTCGATCGATTGTTCGCAGTATCAATTGAGGGCACCATTGTCAGTCCACAAGGAAAACTACTGAAATCGGCAAAAGAGGCGTTTGAATTTGTGCAACAAAAGGGAATTCAAGTAACGCTCATTACCTCGAGACATCATGCGTTTGCCAGACGAATTGCGAAGCAGTGTAAAATACCGACTGTGTCTATTAGTCATCACGGAGCGTTCATTTCTTCCGCTTCAAATAAAACCATTTTTGCAAAACGGGTGCCAGAGGATGTCACCTACGACGTCGTTACGTTTTTAGACTCATTTCCATGTTCGGTACGTTGTAACCAAGAGCGCTTTTCTGTGAGTAACGAGTTACCTGAGCAAAAGCAGTTAATGGCACGCGCTATTTTCTCCCCAGGTGACCGCTTTCCGTACCAACATCGATTTGTGAACGATCTGCGTGCAGCCATTGAAGACGAACAATTAGAGCCACTGCACATAGATGTCGTGTTTGAGCACCCAGAAGACGCACGAGATGCTGAAGATGCTTTGCGCTCAATGTTCGCAGATGAGATTGAGTTGACACGATCTGGAGATGACTGTTTGTATATCGTAGCAGCAGGTGTTTCGAAGTTTGCAAGTTTGCATTATGTAATGGAACACAATCGATTTTCACGCGATGAGGTTGTGGCAATGGGGACGAATAGGGAGGACCTGGATTGGATGTCCTTAGCTCATATGCGCGTGGCCATGGGGAACTCAGACGTAGAAGTGAAGCAGAATGCCGGGTGGATTACACGTTCCGTTGAAGAAGACGGGGCGGCCTATATGATGCAGGAACATTTTCGAAAGCAACAGCCGATTGAGTTTTTGAAGAAAATGAATTTTATTGAGTGATTTATATAGAGATAGAGCGTTGTAACAAGAGACGCTCTTTTTTTATTGAAATTTGATCCTGAACGCGGATATTTGCCCCCGGCCGCGGATATCGTGCCCCGAATACATGACACAGTAATGATGCAAAGCTTGACAAACGTCCCCCACTCTTCTATTTTGGACACACTGACAAGCTTCAGAGCGATATTAACCGAAACATCATAAAAAAGGATGGAAAGTAATGAATATAACCATTTGTGGTTTACCGAACCCGAAATATGAACGAGCGGTCCAACGTGTGGTGGACTTATTTTATGAAGATACAAAAGTTGTGGAGCAACAGGCCGATTTGACGATTACATTCGAAGTGAAACTGTCAAGTGTTCGCGTTACGTTAGACGACGAGCACTCGATCGTAGGAAAAGAAGCTTTCCCACTAAAAGCCGAGGAGGATCAAGTCAAAAAAGCGTGTTTGCGCGCTCTTCTAGTGGCACTCGAGCAAAAAACAGGTATGAAACAAAAATGGGGGATTCTCACTGGCGTTCGCCCGACAAAACTCGTGCATAAGGCGTCGGAGGCTGGAGAGGACAAAGAGATTATTTCCGATCGCCTTCAAGAGGAGCAGAAACTTCATCCCGAAAAAATTGATTTACTTCACCGAATTGTTAGCACTCAGCAAAAAGCGATTCCCGATTTGTACAAGTTAAAAAAAGAGGTAAGCATTTATATCGGAATCCCTTTTTGTCCAACAAAATGTGCGTACTGTACGTTCCCTGCATATGCAATTCAAGGCAAACAAGGCAACGTCAATGCCTTTTTGCATGGGCTTCACGTCGAGATGGAACGCACGGGTGAATGGCTACGCGAACACGGAATCGGAATTACTACGATCTATTTTGGTGGAGGAACGCCAACTAGTATTACAGCAGAAGAAATGGACGCGTTGTACGAGCATATGTACAAAGTGTTTCCAAACATGGACAAGGTTCGTGAAGTCACAGTAGAAGCCGGTAGACCCGATACCATTACTGTAGAAAAGCTACGCGTGTTGAAGAAGTGGGGAATTGATCGCATTAGTGTCAACCCACAGTCTTATACGCAAGCCACTTTAAAAGCAATTGGCCGCCATCATACAGTGGAAGAGACGATCGAGAAGTATCATTTAGCTCGCGAGATGGGTATGACAAATATCAATATGGATCTCATTATCGGATTGCCGAATGAAACGGTGGAGACGTTTGAGCATTCTCTTGCAAAAACAGCTGAGTTGATGCCAGAGTCGCTAACTGTTCACACGCTCAGCTTTAAACGTGCCTCCCATATGTCTCAAAACCGTGATCGTTATAAAGTAGCGAGCCGAGATGAAGTGATGCGTATGATGAAAACGGCAGAAGCGTGGGCAGAGCCTCATGGATACAAACCGTATTACTTGTACCGGCAAAAAAACATCCTTGGTAATTTGGAAAATGTAGGGTACGCTCAGCCTGGACAAGAGAGTCTCTACAATATTTTGATCATGGAAGAATTGCAAACGATTATCGGGCTCGGATGTGGCGCTTCAAGCAAATGGGTACATCCTGTGACTGGCGCTATTTCTCGCTTTGCTAATCCAAAGGAACCACGGGCTTATGCGTTAGGATTTGAGGCGTATACGGAGAAAAAATTGCAGCAGATGCAGCAATTGTTCTTTGGACAAAATACGACAACTTAATAGTACCCCGAACCAGCCAGCACAGTAATTGCAGGCTGGTTTTGTTTGTCCCTCCATTCAAATTTCTAAAGTGTGAATACAGTTTGCACAATTTGTACAAATTGTGCATATAAATGTTATCATAGGAGGTGAAGGGAGAGGTGAGTATGTTAAAAGAGTACGGTTTCTCTACAGCTCGTAAGAACTTTACGACTGTTTTTGATGATGTTCAGAATTACATCCCATCTCTAATTAGAGCGCGTAAGCAAACTGAAACGGATGGCATTATGATAAGCCGTTTAGTGCTTGCTGAGATATTAGAACGGTATCCATTTGAAATTGACATAAGATTAGAGGAAGACGGTTCTTATTGGGTGTGGATTCAGCCAATTAACGAATATGCAACAGGAAATACAGAAGCGGAATGCCGTCAAGCTGCAGTGGAAGTAGCACGAGAATTCGCCGAGGATTTAATCAACGAACCTTTTATGTTCCAAGCAAAGAATACGCGACCCCTTATCCCATATGCCATGCGTATTTTGTTATGTGATAACTCGCAAGAAGTGGAACAATTACTATTTGGAGCGGAACTTGCCGAGGTTTAGGGACTTAAAGCGATATTGTGAGTGGAATGGGTGGGAAGAATACAAAAAGGGGTCAGACCATTATCACTATCGTAAGTTGATCAACGGACAATGGAAAAAAACACGGGTATCTCATTCATTAGGAAAAGAGATACCTCCACGAATTTGGAAAGAGATTTTGAAACAATTGGATACGAACCAAGAGGAATTTAACCGGAATAGTTAATTTACGTCGTATCTTGGTCTTAAAGAAAGGCTGTTTTTCTAAAAGATTGTTGCTCTTTTAATGAAATCCTCATTACACAGTAGCTGTATGATACAAATTCATGTTGCTAAATATCGCTCCGGAAATACACATCGCTTTCCGCGGGCTCGAGCTGAGCCTCCTCGCTCGCAAAGAACGCTCCCTGTGGAGGCCCACAGGACGTGGGTCAGAAAGGCGTTGCCACAGGACGGGGTGCTCTCAGCCTTTCCTCCTTTTTAGCGTCTTCGCTTTCCCGCAGGAGTCTACGTGTATTTCCTTCGCTAGTTTTGATTCGTCATCTGATCAGGCACCGCCGAAAGAAGAAAAGCCCAAAACTGAACCTAAAAAACGCGGTCGAAAACCGAAGGCAGAGCGTGAGCAGTGGCTCGGAGCATTCCTCCCTGAGTCTGAGCATTCCTTCCTGAGTCTGAGCATCCCTCCCTAAGTCTGAGCATCACTCCCTGAGTCTGAGCATTCCTCTCTGAGTCTGAGCATTCCTCCCTGAGTCTGAGCATTCCTCTCTGAGTCTGAGCATCCCTCCCTGAGTCTGAGCATCCCACTCTAAGTCTGAGCATTCCTCCCTGAGTCTGAGCATTCCTCTCTGAGTCTGAGCATTCCTCCCTGAGTCTGAGCATTCCTCTCTGAGTCTGAGCATCCCTCCCTGAGTCTGAGCATCCCACTCTAAGTCTGAGCATTCCTCCCTGAGTCTGAGCATTCCTCCCTAAGTCTGAGCATTCCTCTCTAAGTCTGAGCATCCCTCTCTGAGTCTGAGCATCCCTCCCTGAGTCTGAGCATTCCTCCCTGAGTCTGAGCATCCCTCTCTGAGTCTGAGCATCCCTCCCTGAGTCTGAGCATCCCACTCTAAGTCTGAGCATTCCTCCCTGAGTCTGAGCATTCCTCTCTGAGTCTGAGCATCCCTCCCTAAGTCTGAGCATTCCTCCCTGAGTCTCCGAACAAGCTGAAAAAGAAGCGGATTTTCCACTTTTTGAGAGAAAACCGAAGCTCAATTAGATGCATCTGTAGCGGAATTACGTGCTGAAGTCCCTCAAAACCCTACTTGGGGCGTCAAAAAGAACAGTGAAGGGAAGAACGTCTTTTGGTATGGCTACAAGGGGCATCTGACTGTCGGCACATCGAGTCAATACATACTACAGACCCTTTTCTCATCGGGTAGTCTGAACGATGGAAAGGCAGCGATCCCACTATTAAAGGGAATTCATGAACGTCTTGCTCTTCCCGACATACGCTATCAGACCATGGACGCCGGCTATGATTATGACCCTATTTATAACAAGTACATCGAATGGGGCATCTTTTTAAGTAACTACTATTCTGCTGGTCTGTGTATTTTTAAAAAGAGCAATTATGAAATTGATTCACTTAATAAGCTATAGTAAAAAAAACAAAGGTTACCTTCTCACAGAATGAGAGGGTTTTTATTTTTGCAAAAAACGGAAAGTGTGTTGACAAAGGGCAGCACCGCGTATATATTGTGTATGTATGATATATACAGTATGAACAGAAATGAAGGGATCTCATGAGAATCATCATTTCCAATCAAGCGAAAGAACCGATTTACGAACAGATCGTCACGCAAATTCGGCAGCACATTTTAAACGGTGAGCTTGCAGAAGGTGAGGCGCTGCCGTCGATTCGGTTATTGGCTAAAGAATTACAAGTCAGCGTAATTACGACAAAAAGAGCGTATGAGGAGCTCGAAAAAGAAGGATATACCGATTCGGTCGTTGGGAAAGGCTCGTTCGTTTCTTCGCAAAATAAGGATTTGCTAAAAGAGAAGCAACGAAAAATCATCGAGGTGAAGCTGACAGAGGCGATCGAAATTGGAAAAACAACAGGTATCCCTCTGGATGAGTTAGTGGAGATGCTACAACTTCTTTACGAGGAGGATGAGTGATGGAGGCCGCAGTAACGTTTCAAGGCGTGTCGAAAAAATTCAAAGACTTTGCTGTTGAAGATTTGACCTTCACCATTCCAAAAGGGTATGTCACAGGCTTCATTGGGGCAAATGGAGCGGGAAAATCAACGACAATTAAACTACTCTTACAGCTTATTGATCAAGATCAAGGTACCATTCAAGTTTTAGACATGGACTATTCAAAACACGAACTCGACATTAAAGAGCGCATAGGCTTCGTATTTGACGAAAACGTGTTTTACGAAGATTTGACCGTCCAACAAATGAAAAGATTCATTGCCAAGTCTTATAAACAATGGGACGAAGCTTTGTTTCAAGAATATGTTATCAAGTTTAATTTGCCGTTGAAAAGAAAGATCAAGAAGCTTTCTAAAGGGATGAAAATGAAAACAGCACTAGCATTTGCTTTGTCTCATCACGCAGATTTACTTATTATGGATGAGCCGACTTCGGGACTAGATCCAGTTATGCGCCGCGACCTGCTAGATATGTTTCAAGAGATTATGCAAGATGAGGAAAAAACCATTTTCTTCTCCACACACATCACAACAGATTTAGAGCGAATCGCGGACTTTATTTTGTTTATGGATGAAGGGAAGCTCTTACTAGACTGCCCACTTCATGAAATTAATGAACAGTACGGGTTGGTCAAGGGAGCCAATGAGTTATTAGACAACGATACGAAAAAAGAATTTGTCTCTATTCGCCAATCAAAGCTAGGATTTGAAGCTTTAACGAAAGATGTAGAGCGAGCAAAGGAATTGTTTGGGGATGAAGTCATCATTGAGAATGTGGGCTTAGAAGAAATGATGTACTTCTTCAAAAAAGGAGTATCAGCATGAGTCAGTTAGTTCTAAAAGATATTCTCATTCAGAATAGATTGATGCTCATGTATGTAGGGTTAGTTGTACTCTATTTGTTCTTGCAAATTCCGTTCATGTACTCTATTTCTATTATCGCGGTCATGTACATTATCAACACGCATTATTACGAGCGGCGAGGGAATACAAGTTTGCTAATGAACAGTTTGCCATACACACGTAAGCAGATTGTGACTTCAAAATATATAGGAGCAGCGATCGCTACTTTCGGTTTTACGATCATGACCTTACTTCTTCAATCTCTGTTTACTTTATTACTTCCAAACCCCATTGAACACTTGCCGTTTACGGGTCGAGAGATTGGAACGAGTCTTCTAGTCGTTATGGTCACGACTGCTGTTTATCTACCAATCTATTACAGATTCTCAAATAATTATTTACTAATTGGGATGTCTTTTGTCATTGTTTTAAGTCTTGTACTCGCAGGGAATCTTGTCGAAAATATTAGCATGCTTTCAAGCTGGATGGAATGGTGGAACACGTTACCTATAGTACCTACAATCGGTGTTGGTTTGTTTGTGTTCATTGTGATATATGGTGGATCTTGGTGGCTCTGCCTAAGAATTTATGAGAGGAAAGACTTGGTGTAGCGTGGAGGCAGAGTCATGTGCCTCCACAACAATCTTACGGACGAAAGAGAAGCAGCTTCCCAACGGAATTGACGAGCCGATGTGTTGTGTGCAGAGCATCCTTCTCCGTTAATTTGTCCGTCCCGATTTGTTTTGCCTCATCATCAGACGCAGCTTCAAACTTTTCATCAAGTAGCTTTGTGCCTTTGGCGTCAAAGGCTGTTAACGTATATTGTTTCATTGTAATTCACTCCCTTGTATAAACCTGTTCGTAGATATGTAAGCATCATAAAATGTAATTCGACAAAAAGTTTGTGAATCCTTTTCCAAAATTATTCGTAAAGGATATAGGCAAAGTAAAGGAGGCCGCTTAGATGGCATTAGCGTTGGAAGGCGTTACAAAACAATTTAGTAAACAAACGATAGCTGTTAGAGACTTACATCTTGAAGTACCTGAAGGAGAAATGTTCGGGTTTCTTGGAGCGAACGGAGCGGGAAAAACGACGACATTTCGAATGATTTTAGGACTTCTTTCTCCAACAAATGGCTCCATTCGCTGGAACGGGCAAAAAATCTCGTATAAAACGACAAATAATATCGGGTATTTACCAGAGGAACGTGGTCTATATCCGAAACTTACAGTGAAGCAACAACTTACGTATTTAGCCAAATTAAAAGGGGTTAAACCAGCTGACTCGAATCGTGAGCTTGATCGTTGGTTAGAACGCTTTGAAGTACCAGAGTACAAAAAAAAGAAAGTGGAAGAACTCTCTAAAGGAAACCAACAAAAGATCCAGTTTATCGCGTCTGTGTTGCACAAGCCGCAACTACTCATTTTGGACGAACCGTTTAGTGGGCTTGATCCAGTGAATGTAGAAATGTTGAAGGCAGCGGTGTTAGATTTAAAGCGCGAGGGAACGTCGATCGTATTTTCCAGCCACCGCATGGAGCATGTCGAGGAGCTTTGCCAAAATTTATGCATTATGCACCACGGTTCTCCAGTTGTACAAGGCGATTTAAGAGAAGTAAAGCGTTCTTTCGGTAAGAAAAATGTGACGGTGCATGCGGATTTTGATTTATCCTTCTTAAAGGAAATAACTGGAGTCGTTAGTGCAAAGGAAAAGACAGAAGGATATCAGTTTCAAGTAACAGGAGAAGACGTTGCCGAGCGGATGCAAGAAGCGCTGCAAGGCAAAGGATTTGTACGTAAGTTTGAATTAGAAGAGCCGTCTCTTCATGATATTTTTATAGAAAAGGTGGGTAAAAAATATGAATAAATTTTTTACAGTGATTGGACACACCTACCTAAGTAAATTGAAAAACAAGTCGTTTATTATCTCTACAGTCATCATGATGGGGCTCGTTGTGGTGGTTGCGAATTTATCAAATATCATGGACGCTTTCAACGGCTCCGAAGACGGGGAACGAGAGCAAGTCGTTGTCGTTGACGAGGCGAACGGGTTATTTCCAGTATTAATGGATCAAGTATCTGTGATGGATCCTGAGTTAGAGCTTGTGGAAGGAACTGAGGATTTAGCCGCGTTGCAAGCTCGAGTTTCAGAAGGAGAGTATGAGGCCTTAGTCGTTTTGAGAGCCGATGAAAATAACCTTCCGGAAGCGACTTGGTATGCGAACGACTTAATGACAACGAGCACGTTAACCACTGTAGAAACGAGTTTACAAGAAATAAAGCGTGTATTTACCGCACAACAGCTTGACTTGACCGCTGAAGAAGTAGCCAGCTTGAATGAGCCTGTTTCTGTAGAACGGGTGGCACTCGAAGAAGGCGCGAAGTCAGAAGAAGAGTTAAATGAAACAGAAGGAATCGTGTATGTCATACTATTTGTCATGTATATGGTGGTTATTATTTACGGAAGCATGATTGCGACAGAAGTAGCCACAGAAAAGTCATCTCGGGTTATGGAGATACTTGTTTCCAGCGTTCCACCGGTCCAACAAATGTTTGGGAAAATTATCGGCATTGTACTCGTCATGATCACACAGCTAGGTTCTGTTTTACTCGTCGGGTATTTGACGATGACACAAGCTTTAGCTGCCTCACAACGAGAGATGATTTTCGATATGATCGGTCTCTCCGGGGCTAACGCAGTCACACTCACTTACGGAATTGTATTTTTAGTTCTTGGCGTTTTATTATATGCGACACTCGCAGCATTCCTAGGTTCCATCGTAAGTCGATCTGAGGACGTCCAACAAGCGATTGCTCCTATGATCTACATCATCATGATCGGATTTTTCTTAGCGATATTTGGCTTAAATGATCCGAGCATGCCTGTGATTACAGTGGCATCCTATATTCCCTTTTTCACTCCACTTCTCATGTTCTTACGGGTAGGTATGTTGTCAATTCCTGCTTGGGAAGTGGCATTAGGAATCAGCGTGCTCGTAGCGTCAATTGGTTTGTTAGCTTATTTCGGAGGTCGTGTCTACAAGGGTGGCGTGTTCATGTACGGCAAAACGAATTCTTGGAAAGACATTTTCCGTGCGTTTAAGATGGGGAAAGAGTCTTAATAAAGTAAAAGAGATGGCCTGATGGTCATCTCTTTTTACTTGGCCCTTTTCGAATCTTTTGTTGATTTTTCTATACAGTAATCCCATGATGCGACGTACCGCACATTCATAGTGCCTGAATACCGCTCCGGAAATACACTTCGCTTTCCGCGGGCTCCGCGCTGAGCCTCCTCGTTCGCAAAGTACGCTCTCTGCGGAGGCCCACAGGACGTGGGTCAGAAAGGCGTTGCCACAGGACGTGGCGCTCTTAGCCTTTCCTCCTCTTCATCGTCTCCGCTATTCCGCAGGAGTCTACGTGTATTTCCTCCGCTGGTTTTGAACTTATATCGCACGAAGAAAATGGTGAGTGCATTTTAAGACTCACCAGTATTGAACTTACAACTTAATAAGTGAAGTTTTGACTCGCTATCTGTTCGTTGATTGGAGCGGAGGGCGGCGACTCCTGCGGGATCAGCGGGACAGGTGAGACCCCGCAAGAGCAAAGCGACGAGGAGGCTCACCGCCCGCCCCGCGGAAAGCGTCCGCCTGCAGCGGAAATCAACATAGCAGTATGTCGCATCATACAGCTACTGTGTAACGAGATTTCATTAATAAAGCAACAACCTTTTAGAAAACAGTCTTTTACTTAGATGTCTTCAAGTGCCTCTTCATCAAATAGGTACTCTAAACAGACAAAACCAGATTTGCGAACAGCAATGTATATACATGAGAAAGTGCTCATCGCTGTTTAAGACCCGAACATTTGTGCTATAATGGTAACAATTAGCTAGTAAAGGACGTGTGTGACATGAAGCTACTCCACACCGCTGATTTGCATTTAGATAGTCCGTATCGAGGCGTAGGGACATTGCCAAATCACATTGCAGAGCGACTGAAGGGAAGCGGATTTCGGGTACTAGACCAACTAGTGGACATCGCCATGTCAGAGAGGGTCGATGCTGTCGTCGTGGCGGGAGATGTGTACGACCGTGATACGCGGACGCTTCGAGCAGAGTTACAGTTTCGTAGAATGTGTTCGCGATTGAACGCAGAGGGCATTCCAGTTTTTGTCGCTCACGGAAATCATGACTTTTTACAAGGGATTACGCACGGATTAGAGTTTCCTGAACAAACCTATTTATTTTCAGGGGAGGTAACCGAGTTTGTGGTAACAACAAAGTCTGGAGAGAAGTTATCTGTTCAAGGATTTAGCTATGAAGAGCGTCATCGAAAGGTCGCACCTGTACAAAGCTTTCTGAGAACGGGACATGCTGACGTATACGTTGGGGTACTACACGGAAGCGCAACTGGTCCGTCAGATCACGAGCGATATGCTTCCTTTTCAGTAGAAGACCTCGTAGCCTGTCAGCTTGATTATTGGGCACTAGGCCACATACATAAAGCCGCTACACTATGGGAACAACCACCGATAATTTATCCTGGAATTCCTCAAGGGAGACACAAACAAGAAGCTGGTGAAAAAGGGATAATCATTGCTGAGTGGACCGCTACTGGTGTAACGGTTCGTGCTGTCCGAACGGATGATATTACTTGGACCACAAAACAGTGGAGAGTGAACGAGACGGATCGGTTTGAGTATGTCATTGATGATTTGCTTAGTTGGAAGCAAGAAATACGCCAAAAAGAACGTGGACAGCTTGTTTCGCTAAGGCTCGTATTGCCAGAGAACTTTGTTTTTACCGAAGAGGAACGGTATGTCGTGCTCGAACATCTCCAGAGTGAGGAACACGAGCGGGACGATTTTGTATGGGTATATGAGGTGATGTATGAGGCAGATGGGGCAAACAACTCGCCACTTACCGATGGAGATCCGTTATCAAATTTGCTCATTGATGCAATGAATTCGTCGGTTCCTGATGCTCTGTTTCGCCCGTTATTTACAGTCCGTGGACAGGCTTCTTTAAGCTCTTTCTCACGAGAAGAGTTAGAAGAGATCACATCACATGCGAAGCAGCTCCTTACGTCTTATCAAATGAAGAGAGGGTGACGCGATGAAATGGTTAGAGGCACGCGTGTATGGGTTTGGAACACTTACTCCGGGTATATATTCCTTTCATCACGAAGCTCAATGTATTTACGGACCGAATGAAACGGGTAAAACGACGTTTGCTCACTTTTTGTCATCGATGCTTTGGGGGATGCCGAAGCGAAAAGATGGTGAACAACCGTATGCACCTAGGGACGGTAGAAGGTTTGGAGGACAACTAACGGTTGATAGTGACGATACGGGAATGTTTACGATTGAACGGATAAAAGATGACAGAGAAACGGTTACAGTAACCTTTGTAGATGGCACCATTCAAGATGGTTCTTGGCTAGAAGAGTGGCTGTCTCTTTCCTTTAAAGAGTTTGAATCTCTTTTTTGGTTACACCCACGAAACCAGGCTGATCTCGAGGGATTAACAGAAAAGGAATTTGGGAGATTGTTGCTCTCCACGGGCTTATCAGGTTCAGCACAATGGCTACATTTACAAAAGGAATTACAAACGAAAAAAGAAGAGCTCTTTTTGCCAAGAGGAAGAAAGCCAGTCGTCAATCAATATTTGAAACGACGTACAGAGGCTAAACGGCAATGGCAACAAAAGCGAAAAGAAGGCGATCTGTATCTTGAAGTGGAGAAAAGAGAGCAACAGCTATTCGAGGAATTGCAGGAAAAAAGAGCTGCTCTCGAGCGCACACACAACAGATTAAATCGTGAAATAGAATGGGCTTCCTACTGGCCAACGATCAAAGAGGAGCGTGCCTTGAGACCCCATTTGCCGAAAACACCTGTCAATTTCCCGTCTGAGGGAGACAGGCGTTATAAGGAAAAACAAGATCTTTTACGCTCAAATGAATCCGAACTAGAGACATTACGTGAACAACAAAAGTCGCTTGAGAGTCACATAGAATCACTGCAATTACCAAGTCGTGAATGGTACGAAGAAACGAAAGCCTTACTTCAAAAAAAAGAACGTACTGATATGCTGATAGATCAAATTGATGAATTGGGGAATAAGGAAAGCAGGTGGAGATCAGAATGGCAACCTGTAGAAGAGGCGTTGTTTACTCATTCACCTAACTCATCACCGCCGTCGTTAGAACCGCTTTGGCACGGTATCGAAGCTTGGCAAAAATTTGTCTACACGTTGGAGGAAAAAAGGGAAAAGCGGCAATCCATCGAACAGGATATCGTTTCTTTCCAGCGCCAACAACAAAATCTACGAGAAGAACAACCTTCCTCTGAAGACATAGAGGTAGCGGAAAAGATTGTCACAGAGTACGAACAACAGCTAGAAAATGAAAAGCGTTCCCAAGATGAAAGATCTACATTCGAGCGCTTGCAAGCACAACAACGTTACATGCACAAAATATGGTCGGGACTTCAAATCGGTTTTGCTGTGCTGCTTTGCTTTAGTGTAGCTCTATACGTTTGGTTTGAGGAGACGGCACCTGTTGCTGGCATCTTGGCAATCGTATCGATTGTACTATTTGGGCTGGTGACGTTTTTTCGTAAAAAGACTGCACATCTATGGCAGAACCCCTCTTTTAAAGAGGTACCACAGAGCAATCACACAAAAGATGAGTTCATCAAAGCGTGCTTACTTTTAGACCGGCACAGCGAGAGTGAACAACGGCAAGATGCGATACATGATCGCCTAACTGAGAGAAAGTTAGAGCAAGAACGCCTTGTACAAGAAGTTGAGAAACAAACGGAAGAGCAGGAAAATTTAACGAACTTAAGTTTGCAATTAGGAAGAGAGCTGGGCTTACCTTTTCGCGAGGAGCTTCTTCGCGCCCACCCAAAATCATATATGGAACGGGTGCGGGAGTGGCACGTAGCCAAAAAAGATAGTTTGAACGATATACGGCGCAAGGAAGCATTACAGCAACAATATGATGGAGTTTTGGAGCGATTGACGGCATGGGAGGCTGAGCACGCCACGGCAATTGCTTTGAACTCAATAGAAAGTCGATGGAGAAACATTGAACACACTTATCAGCAGTGGAACGAGTGGTCCCAGCAACGCAAAGAACAGGAGCGGGACCTCATACAGATAAAGCAGCGAATACACTTGTTACAAACAGAGAAATCACGACTCCATGAAGAGATATACGAATTATTCAAAGAGGCTGGTGTAGAAGATGAGGCAAACTTCTACAGGCGTTTTCAAGAGTGGAAGGCGCAGGAAGCTTATGCGCGCATAGTCCCAACGTTAGCAGCGTCGTCGTTTTCACAGGAAGAACGATTAGAAAAGGAACCACCCACAGAGCATAAGCAACAAACGCTGAGGGGCGCTTTGCAGCGGCTTCAACAAGAAGTGGACGGATTAACAGAAGCCTACACAGCGCAGCGTCATGTTCGAGAAGAAGTGGAGAGAAGCGGAATAGAGAGGGATGCCCTCCAAAATTTCATTGATGTCGATGAGAAGACACGAACCGCAGCAAAAGAATGGGCAGCGTATGAGTTGGCTACTCACTGGATGCAGCAAGTCACTAACCACTTTCAACAACATACGTTACCTGTGCTTCTTAAAACAACGTCAGAGTGGTTTTCAATCGTGACGGATGGAGCGTACACCAGTATTCAATACAGACCAGAAACAGGTTTATTGGGGGCAACTCATCGGAGTGGCATCACATATCCAGTTGAACAACTAAGTCAAGGTACAAAAGAACTCCTCCATGTCCTCATGCGAATGGCATTTGCCGTTCACCAGCCAATGAAGCGAACCGTCCCGTTTTTATTAGATGAATTATTTGCCCACATTGACGAAGAACGGGCGCGGCGATTGCTACCGTTTTTAAAGAACATTGCAAAAGACAGGCAAGTGTTTGTATTTACTTGTCACAGCTGGGTTACGGAATTATGGGCAGAAGTGGAAGTACCTGTCGTGTCGTTGCTTCCACAGGTGGAGAAAAAGAAATTTATGCAAACTCCGTAAGCTTGTTTTACAATGGAAGTAAGAAGGGAGAGAATGCGCATGGCCAAAGGGTTAACCATCTATGAATCAGGAGAATCTTTAGATCAATTTGCACTGATCAAATCGATGCAAAAAGGGACAGCCAGCAATGGTAAACCTTTTTTGACGTTACTATTTCAAGATAAAACAGGGGAACTGGAAGCTAAGCTGTGGGATGCGTCTTTAGAAGATGAAAAAACGTATGCACCGCAGACGATTGTGAAGATTCAAGGTGACGTCCAAACGTACCGTGGTCGGATGCAATTACGTTTACGCAGTATTCGTCCCGTTGCGGAAGGTGATGGCGTGACTGTTAGGGACTTTTTAGAAACAGCGCCGTTGTCTGAAGAAGAGATGGCATCGGAAATGACGCAATTTATTTTTGAAATGCGCAATCCAGCCATTCAACGCATTACCCGCCATTTAATGAAAAAGCATAACAAAGCTTTTTTGACGTATCCAGCCGCTACTCGTAACCACCACGAATTTGTGTCTGGGTTGGCTTACCATGTCGTGAGCATGTTGCGAATAGCTAAATCACTGGCTGATTTGTATCCATCATTAGATAGAGATTTGCTGTATGCAGGAATTTTATTACACGACCTCGGGAAAGTGACAGAACTCAGTGGACCTGTCGCAACAGAATATACAACGACGGGTCAACTGATCGGTCATATTAATCTTATGGTCACTGAAATTGCCGAAGCGGCTAAAGAGTTAGAGATTGAGGGAGAAGAAGTTGTCGTGTTGCAGCATCTTGTTTTAAGTCACCACGGCAAAGGAGAGTGGGGAAGTCCAAAGCCGCCACTCGTGAAAGAAGCAGAAATTCTTCATTATATTGATAACCTTGATGCGAAGATGAATATGATGGATCGTGCTCTAGATCGAGCGAAGCCAGGTGAGTTCACGGAGCGAGTCTTTGCATTAGAAAACCGTGCTTTCTATAAGCCTACTTTTTCCCGATCTTTGGAAAAGACGACAACATAAGCATAAACTGGACAACCCCCTCATACATTAGGAGTAAAGGATACTTGTGAAGGAGGGTACGACATGGATCTTCCGCTTTGGGTGATTGCCGTCGTCATCGGAGTTGTCTTCAGTGCGTTTATGACTGTCAAAACGACACGTGATGAACAGAAACAAGAGCAAGAATGGATTGAGCAAGAAGGTGAAGTGTTCGTTAAACGGATGGAAGAGGAGCGCGACGAACGTAGAGACCGACAAGTTTCACAAGGATAAAAATGTAAAAACGGTTGCCCTTTTTTGGGACAACCGTTTTTTAAAAGAAGAGGATTACTCATCTTCAGTATTTTCTTCTGTTTCAGTACCAGCGTCTTCTCCAGTCGCTGGATCCTCCTCTGAGGTTGTATCTTCCTCAGCTGTGCCACCCTCGGTATCTTCTTCTACCGCAGGTGCTGGTGGTGCTTCAGGCGCCTGGAAAGAATCCATCACTACTTGTAGATCTTCATCTGAAATGGATACGTTCGCCGCTTCAATCTCACGTGCCATTGCGGCTTGTACAGTTTGTTGGTCAAGCATACCGGAAAGAATTTCTTCTTCAATGTCGTCCCTCATATCTTCCAACGCAGGTTTTTCAAGTCGTTGGATAACATGCCAGCCGTTCTCTGTTTGTACAGGTTCGCTAATTTCATCAATTTCAAGGGCAGCGACAGCCTCTTCAAATTCAGGCACCATAACGCCTTTTTCGAACGCCCCTAAGTCCCCACCTTTTGATGCAGAACCAGGATCTGTAGAGTTTTCTTCAGCAAGTGTGGCAAAGTCTGCACCATCGTCTAGTTGCTGCTTAATATCGTTAGCTGCTTCCTCATCAGCCACTAAAATATGGCGTGCAGCGTATTCTTTTGCGTCGTAAGCCTCTTGAATTTGTTCATCCGTGACCTCAACTCCGTCCAAAGCGGCTTTTTCTTGAAGCATGCTCATTTTCAGCATCACACGAAGAGCATCCTCGTCTTGGAACCCGCTCTGTGCTAAAGCCATCTGGAACGAGTCACCAAGCTGTTCTTTCATGCCCGCTATTTCAGTATCAATTTCTTCTTCAGTTACTTCATATTTCTCGCTAAGAACTTTTTCAAGCAATAGTGTTTGCAAAGCTTGAGGACCTACTTGTGCCTTCATTTCTTCATATAACTCATTTTGTGTAATATTCCCTGCATCAGTTTCTGCGATCGTTGCAGAATCATCATTTTCGTTACTACAAGCGCCTAGAATGAGCACACCCGCAGTTAACGTTATTCCTAAAACCCATTTTCTCATAGAATTGTACACTCCTCTGTTGATGTGGCTATAGCCAGTCTCTCGGTGCAGTTGTGGGCTGACCGAGGAGGGACTGTTGAACTTGAATCACTTGACAAGGACAAGCCCAACGTATATTGAATACTATACCACAGGTGCCAATTCCGTCAAAAAGGAATGAGGAACATTCTATTACAATTTATTGACGAACAGTCGATGTTATAGAGATCGTCAAATTTCTTTCGAGCAAACTGGGCATCCGCCATGCCACTTTTATAGTTTCCACATATAGTGTTATCGAATAGCAAAAAAGGAGGTCAAAACAATGAGCTACGGTTATAGTTCTGGATTTGCGCTACTCGTCGTATTGTTCATTCTCTTGATCGTCGTCGGGGCAGCATACCTTTAAAAGGGACGTTCCGTAAAGAAAAAAATAAAAACGAAGACAGTCGCCTAGTCGCAAAGCTAGGTGGTTGAATAGAATACGGTAGATACCTTATAAAGGAGGTGTCACGATGGGTAACGCATACGGCGCGGGATTCGCATTGATTGTCGTGTTGTTCATCTTGTTGATTATCGTTGGAGCTGCTTGGCTATAAGCAGAAAAGGCGAAAGTACTCCTGAAAAAGGATGCTTTTACCGTATACCTTAAATAAGGAGGTGCCGCCACTATGGGTGGAGCTGGAGCTTACGGCGGAGGATTTGCACTTGTTGTTGTGCTTTTCATCCTTTTAATCATCATTGGGGCTTCTTGGTTATAAAAAAGATTCGCCACTCTCATTTGAGGGTGGCTTTTTCATGTCTGAACAAGTATCAAAAAGAAGCCCGATCAAATGAACGGGCTTCTTTTTAAGTGAAAAGAATTTCAATATAAGAACTCACAAGCAGTATGGTGACGAGAACATTAATTGTCCGAAATACTTTTCCGTGCCGGTCCTCAGGGATCTCTCGCTGTGCAATGAGAGAAGCCGTCATGTTGTTAATGGAATACAAGAAGAAAACGGCAAAAACAAAGAAAATAGAGACCATCCTGAAACCTCCTTTTCACTCTCCTATAAGAATACCAAAAATGATTAAAGAAAGATAGGGAGATCCCCTACCTTTCTTTAAAACTGGCTTACTCTGCAACTAATACTTCGCAACGATCACCATTCTCTTCAACAAAAGAACGGCGTGGACAAAGTAATAAAGATCGAACGAATGCAAAGTCAATGACACAAATCCCTGTATGGAAGGCAAACAGCAATGTGGTGTAATGAGCATACGCTGGGAAAGCAAAGAGTGCCACGAACATCAAGGATGTCATAACGAAAAATGGAAAAAGAAGACTACTTACGTATAGCGTCTTGGGTACAGGCTGAAGTAAGTTTATTTGAACGTAGGGTATAACGAAACATTTTCGCTTCCAATTATATTGACAATGTACTCTACACAGTGCTAATGGAACGGTGTGAAGCCACTTATGGAGCGGAAACATAAGATATACAGAAATGAAAAGGACAAGTGTGTTTGTATCTTTTAGCACAGGTGCAGCTATAAAAGCAGAAACAGGTATATAAAAAATTAAAAAGGATAAGAGCATAGTAATTACAGATAAAAGCGATATACGGTGAATGTCATCACGTCTTGTAAATGTAATTGTTTTCCAACAGTGCACTGTTAATCATCCTTCGTCATTCCGTCTATTTCAAAATCCTTTTCATACTTTACGACGGAGTGAAGGGAAAATCAATAGTTCTTTTGTAAATCTTTTCATTGACATTCAATTGAATAGTGTAAATCTCCGAACTCAAAAGAACGAAACCCCTTAAGAGCTGATTTGTTCCCATTTTGGAATGGAAGACGGCTCATTGCTTTT
Source organism: Bacillus fonticola (assembly GCF_012955605.1). GTDB lineage: Bacteria > Bacillota > Bacilli > Bacillales > JC228 > Bacillus_CG > Bacillus_CG fonticola. Next base: position 959,223 of record NZ_CP052135.1, read on the forward strand.
TTTTTGTAACGTTCCATTTCGATCTTCAAAGTCATACGTTACGTTATGAGTGCACTTCTCGAAAATTTCCATAAAATCATCACCGTAAACGTTACGGAGGATAGCCATAATATCGTGGAATTCTGGAAACTTTCCATATAAATGGCGAAGAGGAAGAGCCCCACTAAAAGCTGCGTTAGTTTCAGGTTCATAACTTTCCAGCGATTTCAGTAACAATTCTTCACCTTCTTCAGTTAATTGTACATACGTGTTCCGTTTGTCATCTTGTCGTTTTAATAAACATAACAATCCACGATCTTCTAACTTTTTAGAAAAATTAAAGGCTGTAGAGACATGCATAACCCCAAATTTTGCGACGTCCGATATCGAAGCACCGCCTAAATGATACGCAATCCACAAAATATGATGTTCATTTAAATTTAAGTCGAATGGCTTAATCCAACACTGCCAGTCCTTTTCGACTGCTTTCCATAGTGCCTTTGATAGTTGTGCCATTCGCTGGCTAAAAAGAAGGGCGTCACGTCTATCGTATGGTGGTTGTGTCAGTCTATTGACCCCAGTTTCCTTCATGGATCCTGCTCCCTCTTTTCTGTTATGTTTTTTTTGAAACGGATGCCTCTAATTGTGCTAACGTTCGTTGAATCTGTTCCACTTCTTCTTCAATATTGGTCATGTGTGGGTTTGTATGTTCATGCCAGTCCTCTACACTTGTCCTCACTTCTCCGACAAATTGAGATAAGGCTTGTTTGCTCTCTGTCGTAAGAGTTTTTACACCTCGTGTCACTTCTTGAAAACTTGTTTTGGAATCAGACAACAACGCTTTCCATTCAAAAGCTTGTTGGCGAATTTGTTGGATGAGGACTTTACCAGAATTGGGAGTTGTTAATAAAGTAGCAATACTTCCAATGGCACCACCAGCTAGTAACCCTACCCATAATGATTTTTTTCCCACGTTGATCACCTCAAGAATTCGTCTTGTTTATACAAAGTTCTACAAATTTCACAAAACTCCTCTTTTTCAGAAACTCTTTTTTACACGGACATACAGAGCTTGACCGCTTCATATAGTAGCGTAGAGCGGTTTCGAGGGAGGAGATAAGAATGACGATATTTGTCACAGTCCTATTTATCACAAGTGTACTCCTGTTTTTGGGAATGCTGAAGATGGTATTGACATGGAATCGTTCCCGTATGTATCCTCCAAAACCTGTTCTCCAAAAAAGGATACGTACATATGCAGCTGGGTCAGCGATCACATTCTTTTTTGCCCTATTGTTGTTTTATATGAACTAATGAAAAAGGAGAATCTCCCAAGCTGGGAATGGATTCTCCTTTTATTGTTTACATCGGCGCTAAAAACATTCTCTGTCGTTGGTGTTAGACAGTAGGTGTGTTATTCACTTCGTTTACAGAGCCAGTTCGTTGATGGAGTGATTTTGCAATTGGATAGATAACTGCCATGAAGATGGCACTTAATGCTGCTGTTGGCAACACGATTGAATAGAACATGATTCCGACTGCACCTGGCAATTCGATTAGGAAACTAGCAAATGTTAAAAAGAACAAGCCGGAAATCGTTGTACCTACGAAAGCAAAAATCGCAGCAACAGCCGTTTTTTGAAGTAGTTTTGCAAATAATGTATAAAGGCCAAGTAAAATGAGTGCGGTCAACACCTTGTCAATTAGGTTTGGAATAAAGGCACCAGCCATCCCGGTTAAGCCAGCAAGTACACCAGCAACAAACCCGACGATCAGCGTGTTTTGCAACTTTGGAAACAGCAAAATACTTAAAATCATCATGACCGGAATAAAGTCTGGTTTCATTCCACCAACGAGACCTGGTACGACTGCTTGTAAGACAGCCCCCATTCCAAGAAGTAAGGCCGACAGTACAAGTTCTTTTGTTTTCATTCTATTCTCTCCTCATCTCAACTTACTAATCTAAAAACCTCATCTCAACTGCTCACAGTATAACACAATTTGTTCAATTTGGGAATACGAAGTGTCACACAATTCTGGTAATAGATGGAGACCCATACGACGAGACGGGTTTCGCTTACATGGATGCAAGTGTGTTCGCTAACGGACAGAAAAGTGACCTCGATAACGAACTAGTCTGATGCAGCAAAAAATAAAAACGCCAAACAACAAAGTTTGGCGTTAGGAGATTAAGTTGTAGGGATTCGATTTGCAATGTCTCCAGCAATTTGTTTCAAATCATCTGGAGTGTATTGAGTATCGTGGGTTTTCCACACAGCCCCAAATCCGTCTCCCTTGCCATAACGAGGGATAAGATGAAGGTGGAAATGGTATACCGATTGACCAGCGTCTGCCCCGTTGTTGTTTAGCGTGTTAAGTCCTATCGGTGAATACGTATCTTTGATGGCGTTGGAAATCATTGGAACAACTGAAAACAGTTGACCAGCGACTTCAGGTGGCAAAGCATACACGTCTTGGTGATGCTGTTTTGGAATAACGAGTGTATGTCCTTTCGTCACTTGACTAATGTCCAAGAATGCATACACATGATCGTCTTCGTACACTTTCGCACTTGGGATATCGCCGCTTATTATTTTACAAAAGATACAATCGTTCATCGTAAAAAGTCCTCCCGTAACCACTTGTCTTTAGTAAGGAAGATTGTACCATAGTAGAAGGAAGGAACCAAGTCATGAGCGAAGGGAAGTCATAAAAATATGGAACTATTCTAACTATAAAATACATGCTACAATTATGCCGTATGTAAGGAGGGGGATTGTATGATTGGAGATCGAGTGAAAACCTTTCGTAAAGTAAAAAAGCTATCTATAACAGAATTGGCATACCGAGCGGGAGTCGCTAAAAGTTATATTAGTGACCTGGAGCGGGACGCTAAATCCAATCCCTCTATACACTTCATTGAGAAAATTGCTAAAGTGCTAGACGTACCTGTTGACGAGTTGATTGGTAGAGACTCCCCCGCGTTGGATGGCGAATGGCGGCAAGTCTTAAATGAAGTCATGGAATCGGGTATCTCGAAAGAACAGTTTCGCGAGTTTATAGAATTCCACAAATGGAAAGTTAATGGAGGTAGTAACGAGCGATGACCTGTCAAAGGCTATCGCTCGTTTTCTTTATAAATAACCCTTATTGATGAGTCAGTATGTATCATTCCGATCACTGGGCGATTATTTTTGAAATTGTTGGCAGATGCTGTTCGGGATTGTTTAAATACGCTCGAACTTCTTCAGGAGACAAACCAATTTGCTTAGCGGTGTAGAGTAAATATACCCATTCTTTGTCGATTTCATTTTTTTGTATCGTTTCCATGTTTTGAACTCCTCCTGGATACATTTTTCGTATGCAGGCAACCCAGCCATCCTAGAGGAGTTCTCCGTAGATCTGTGGTTTTGCGTCCCTATTTTTCAATAGGTTTGCCGCTTGCAGCATGCACGTTCTACTACTCAGTCAATGATCAAAGTATATCTCCATATATCTGAAAATTCTGTAGGTACATGTTGGTAGTCATAGGTATATGTACCTATTATTTCGACAAAATCCCAAATATAAACAACTTGGATGAGCATAAAGTTCTGATTATCCCACATTGTCGGATGAGTCATCGCGCCGTTGTTCAATCTTTGTTCTCCATGAAGAACACTAAAATTAAGTATACGCTAGATTCCTTGCAATTTAAAAACATTGAAATCATCCAAAAAACCTATATAAAGAACGAATTTCTTTGATTATCGCTATTTAACTCCATATATCTCCTTATTTCTATTTTCCCAAAAATTCTTTTGTTCTTTATAATGAACAAAAGAATTGTTCTCTATAGGAGGTAATTAGAGTGGTGGGTATTTCAATTCGAGAACTGCGGTTGCGGCGCGGGATGACATTAGGAGAACTGTCAGAGAAGTCTGGTGTGTCAAAGTCTTATTTAAGTTATATAGAAAGAGGTGTACACCAAAACCCGTCGTATAGTATTTTAACACGCATCGCAGATACACTGAACACACCGTTAGAAGAACTAATGAAACAGTCGTCGAGATTAAAACCTGTATCTATCGACGAAGATTGGTTGCACTTATTAAGAGAAGCGATTGCAAAAGGAATGCGCAAGGACGACTTGCTCCAGTTCATTGATTCGATGGAACAAAAGGAGAAGGCGCATGAATCTTCTTAATGTTGTTCGATGGCTATCGATCGCGCTCATCATCGCAGGTCTCACATTTACTCTTTATGCGGTTAATCAAATTTTTGAGTCGAAAAATGCTGAACAACGTGCATTAAATGTAGCGAAACAAATCGTGGAGGGGAAAAGTGTGCCAGACAGGAGAACATTGGAGCCAACAAAAAAAGCTTTTGCAGCTGATATAACGGAAGAATCCTCAGCTAAGCCTATTGAAGGAGATGTAATTGGTATACTTGAAATCCCTGCTATAAAAGCGGAACTCCCTGTTGTAGAAGGAACAGATGAGGATGAATTAGCAAAAGGTGTGGGTCATTACAGTACGACAGCTCTTCCAGGAGAAGGAGACCAAATTTTGCTAAGTGGGCATCGTGACTCTGTGTTCCGGAAACTCGGTGACGTCAAAATAGGTGATGAGTTGACTGTCAGAATGCCGGGTGGGACGTATACGTATATCATGACTTCGAGTAAGATAGTGGACGCCAATGATACAACGGTGATTCGGTCTACTGCTCCAAACGAAATTTTGACACTGTCCACGTGTTATCCATTTGGCTTTCTCGGTGATGCGCCGGATAGATATATTATTGAGGCGGTTTTAAAAGAGGAATGAGTTCTAAATACCAGGAAATGTGGTTTGCTCTACCCAAAGTGGTATATGCAGGAATCCACGATCAGTTATCGGGCGAAGTGAAACAGCATAAATTAAAAAGGGCAGGCTACGTATGTGCCTGCCCAATGAAGGGGTTTTCATCTATTGGTAGACTACACAAACTTCTCTGCCGTCAACACCTCATTTGTCTAGGTTCAGAATCAGTTACTTTACAGTACGTGGTCGTTACTCTTACCCTACATTAGGTTTTCGAGTTTGCAGTAAACTTCTCTTTAACAAACACCCCATTTTCATGGAAATCGTTAAAGGTTCAGAGTTCTGTTTGTACTTCCACTACACTTATCCATAACAACCATCCCCATTTCAAACGTTGCTTTTTTCAGCAATGTTATATGTCAAATGCAGTTGCGTGAGTTGCTGTGTGCCCCTTCGATAATTAGAATGTGCAGCATCACCTTCTTATAAACATGTAATTTTTTCCATCGAGCAGGAGTTTCATTGGTGTTCGTCGAAAGCCTTTGCTAAACTGAACTGAAGGCAGTTGGGTTAAAGAGGAGTGAACAGACATTGTTACAAGTTGAACAGCTAACGGGTGGATACACGAGAACACCGGTGATAAGAGACGTATCATTCCAAGTGAAAAAAGGCGAACTTATGGCGCTGATTGGATTGAACGGAGCTGGGAAAAGCACAACCATTAAACACATTATTGGCTTGATGGAACCACAAAAAGGGAAGATTCTCTTGAATGGAAAACAGCTACAGGATGGACCTGATGAGTTTCGTAAACAATTTACATACATACCGGAGACGCCAATTTTGTATGAGGAACTAACATTAGAGGAGCATTTAGAACTAACAGCGATGGCATATGGTTTGGATCGATCGACTTTTCAAGAGCGAATGCCTATACTGTTGGAGCTTTTTCGCATGGAAAAGCGATTGAAATGGTTCCCTGCGCATTTTTCTAAGGGGATGAAACAAAAGGTAATGATTCTATGCGCATTTTTGGTGCGACCTGATTTGTATGTCATTGATGAACCTTTTGTCGGCCTGGACCCGATCGCTATTCGTGCGCTACTAGATCAGTTAAATGAGGCAAAGTCTGACGGAGCAAGTATTTTAATGTCGACACACATATTGGCTACCGCAGAAAGATATTGTGATCGATTTATCATTCTGCATGAGGGCACATTGCGTGCACAAGGGACATTGGATGAACTAAGAGAACAAGCAGGCAACCGTAATGCGACACTTGATGATTTGTATGTAGAATTTACAAAGGACGGACCTTCCAATGGATAAACTGTTTCGGAATCGATTTCGTGATGCTTTTCAAGAGGTGAAACGTTATCTTCGCTACATGTTTAATGATCATTTATTGTTTGTACTCATCATTTTAATTGGTGGATTCGCGTATACGTATCAAGATTGGGTCAACACGCTTCCAGAGACGTTTCCTGGTGCTTTCCTCACAGCGTTTATACTGGGAATGGCATTAACATTGAGTCGAGCTGTAACGTTGTTAAAGGAACCTGACGTTGTTTTCTGGTTACCAATGGAAAAGCAATTGACGCCATACTTTCAAAAGGCGTTTTTCCTTACGTGGATGTTGCATACTTACGGTTTATTACTACTAGTTGCCGTACTTTTTCCTCTATATATCGCAACGACTGGACAATTACTATTCCTGCCGTTATTGTTGATCGTTATCGTCCTAAAAGGGATTAATTTGTGGATTCGTTGGCATGAAGTGAAGGATCAACAATATTCTGTGTTGCGTCGTGACGCGATAGTACGTTTCGTAATCAATACGGCAATTTTGTATTGGGCGAGCGTTGAAGCTTGGGGGTATAGTGCAGTTGCTTTTGGATTACTTCTCCTTCTTACGTTTTTATCACGGTTTCTCGTGCGCACAAGACCCTTTCCATGGGAGTGGTTGTTAAAGGAGGAAGAAGCGCGCTGGTCGACCTTTTATAGCATCGCCAACTTATTTGCGGACGTACCAAAATTACGGGCAAAGGTAAAGCGACGTCGCGCACTTGACATACTTCTTCAACGTCAAGCGTTTCAAAAGGAATCATCGTACTTCTTTTTATTCTTACGTACTTTTGTGCGCAAAGGGGATTATTTTCCGCTCGTCGTGAGGTTGACAGTCATTGGAGTTGTCGTCATCTGGGTATTCCAATTACAGTGGTCTTCATTGCTCGCTGTGTGGGGAGCGATGTATTTGACGGCTATTCAACTTGTTCCACTATATAAACAGCATGTATCCACTTTATGGTTGAGGCTATACCCGTTGCAACCCCAATGGAAAGAACAGGCCTTTTATAAATTACTTCGGGGCGTATTAATGGTCCAGCTGGTCGTATTATCTGCAGGTGTGGCAATGTTTGTCTCACCTTTTCATAGCCTCATTGCACTTGTAGGTGGATTGCTTCTCGTTTTCGGTGTCACACAAGCCCTTTATAAGCGGCTACAAACCAGTAGGGAGTAGTAGGTGAATGAGATGAATGAGATGGACCAAAGGGCGTACGACGAACTGCAAATATGGGAACGAAAACTTATGAAAAGGCCAGGAATGATGAAGCGTTGGGCAAAAGACACCCAAACCAAAATGAACAGTTACGTTCCACAAAAAGTACATGATGCGATTACAAAGGCGATGAAAGGGATGTTTGAAGGAACGATGGCGGGGTCTTATCGAACGACACGTAAGTTTCCTGAAGCTACGTTGCTTTCTCAAGCAGAGCAGTTGGCAAAGGAACGACTTGCTGTATATCGGAAGACAGCTTCAATAGAAGGAGCTGGAACGGGTGCAGGGGGGATTTTATTAGGACTAGCCGATTTTCCGCTGTTATTAGGGATTAAGATGAAGTGGTTGCATGAATGTGCAGCCATTTACGGTTACGACACGAAGCGAGCCGAAGAAAAACAGTTTTTGTTACTCGTCTTTCAACTGGCTTTTTCTTCTGAAGAGCACCGGGAGAAGACGTGGCAGCGGATCAGAGCGTTTACGAAAGGACGTGAACCACTTGATTGGCATACATTACAACAAGAGTATCGTGACACGATTGATCTAGCAAAGATGGGACAAATGCTTCCAGTCGTTGGAGCGGCAGTGGGAGCTGTTGTCAATTACCAATTACTAGACCGGCTTGGCGAGTATGCACAGTATGCTTTTCGAGCTAGGTGGTTCGCCGAAAATAATGGAAAGTAAAAAAGATGGCGTTTCTACTCGAAAGTAGACGCCATCTTTTTCTGTGGAAAAGGGGTGGAGTTACGCAGAATCCTAAAAATCATATGATTTATCCTATTAGAAAAACCACTTCGGATGTTGATTGAGAAACTACAGGGGGCTCCACTCGCACCGCCTTGATCACAACTAGACTGCTTGTGACCAGTTTCCATGCATGGTTGAGTGCCCAGCTCCATGAATGGCTTATGTCTTTACCGTGCAGATTGGGCCGCAGCTTCCGATGTTTTAGCGTATGTTTGGTATTGGACGGCTGCTGTTGCAAGTGCTTTTGCGGCAACAAGCAATGCATCTTCGTCAATATCAAACTTCGGATGGTGGTGTGGAATCACGTCATCTCTATAGGTTGGCTTTGCACCTGTGAAGAAAAACGTCCCTTTGACATGCTGTAGATAGTACGAAAAGTCTTCGCCACCCATTTGTGGTGGTGTCTCTTCCACTTGTAATACATCTGGTAACGTTTTTGCTTGTTCAACGAAGAACTCCGTCATCTCTTCGTCATTGACAGTTGCAGGATATCCTCGGTGATAGAGAAATTTGTACGTGCTACCATTTGTTAGGCAAACCCCCTTGACGACTTGCTCTAACTCGTTCTCTAACAAGTTACGTACTTCTTCTCGGAATGTTCGAACGGTTCCTTCAAGACGTGCTTTGTCAGCGATAACGTTAAAGGCATTATCAGCCACAAAAGATCCGACACTCACAACAGCAGAATCAATAGGGTCTACACGACGAGATACGAGCTGTTGCAGCTGCACGACAATGCTAGAGGCAGTCGCTACAGCGTCCTTTGTTGTATGAGGCTGTGCTCCGTGACCACCGGCTCCTTGAACGTATACTTCAAAGCGATCGGCTGCAGCCATAATAGGTCCAGTACGATATTGAATTTTTCCAGTCGGCTCCGTTGCCCACAGATGTGTACCAAAAATGACATCGACACCTTCCAGGCAACCGTCCTCGATCATTGCAATTGCGCCGCCTGGAGCGTATTCCTCTGCGTGTTGGTGAATCATGACATACGTGCCTTCTAGTTGTTCACGTTGTTCGTGTAGAACCTTTGCCAGTGTTAAAAGAGTGGCAGTGTGCCCATCGTGACCACAGGCGTGCATCACTCCAGACACTTTGCTTGCATAAGGAACCTCTTTTTCATCTTGGATAGGTAGTGCGTCGAAGTCTGCGCGTAACGCAACCGTCACTCCCGGTTTTGCGCCGTGAATTTTAGCCACTACACCGTTGCCACCTACATTTGTACGAACATCCGTTACACCAATATTTTCATAAAACGAGGCTATGTACTTCGCTGTCTCGTATTCTTGAAAAGAGAGTTCTGGATGTTGATGTAAATAGCGGCGGATCTCCACCGTATCTTGTTGGTACGATTCTAGTTTTGAGAGAATTTGTGAGAGCATGTAAGCATCCTCCTTATCGAAATTATGTGAATGTTTCTGATTAGTATACCACATGCTTCGGTATAGTGAGCGAATCTTTTTCCTGCAAATGAAATGTGATACTTTATAAAGGGTTTAATCAAAACGATAGGGATGTGTAAAAAATTGAATAATGTAGGGATGGAACGCACCAAAATAGACCCTTTGTGGATCGTGCTTGTCATAGGGATCGTTGTTTTTGCGGGGATTGCATTGCTCGTTAAACAAGAGAGGATTACGTGGCTAGATACAAGCTTTTTTCAACTATTCTCATGGGTAGATGACAGACATATCCCCCTATTTGAAGGGTTTTCAGTCCTAGGCTCCCTGCCGGTCATCGTTACACTTACACTGCTATTAATAGGCTATCTCGTCATTGTCCGTAAAGATACGCTTGGAGGTCTCCTTGTCTTTGCCGTCGTAGGTGGAGGAAATCTTTTGCTAGACTTTATAAAAGAGCAAATGGGAAGAGAGCGGCCGGACATCTCTTTAATAGCTGAAGATGGACTAGCATTTCCGAGTGGACACGCGATGATTGGGATCATCATCTACGGTTTTTTAGCGTACTTTGTTGGCCGTAGCATTCAATCACAAAAGATCCGAATAAGTATTGTTCTGTTGTGTAGCGTATTGGCATTGCTCGCAGGGATCAGTCGCTTCGCCCTCGCCGTACACTTTCCTTCTGATGTAATAGCAGGGTATGCACTCGGATTGGCACTATTTGCTTGGAGCGTCCGCATACATAAAAGAGCCCACGGGAAATTTCAGCGAGCAGTCCAAGAAAAATAGAGATGTGGTAACGATAGGTCCACATAGAAAAAGCAATCGGAATTGCTCCGATTGCTTTTTTAGATAGGCTCTTTTCGTATCCTTTGTTGTTTTTACTATACAGTAATCTCATGATGCGACTTACAGCTGTGTTGATTTCCGCTCCAGGCGGACGCTTTCCGCGGGCGGTCAGGGAGCCTCCTCGTCGCTCCGCTCCTGACTCGTATACTCAGTTCGAGTAAATAGTGTTTTTTAATGTAAATCACGATGTTGTACATTAAATGTCCGCTAATTTGGGATGAAAGCGCATTCATTACGAAGGTGATTGGTGTTACCATAAATAGTGCAGGGGGTGTTGTCGTTGGCGCTTAGTGATAGAGGTAAGCGAATATTGGATGAGTTAGTTAGTAATCCAAGTGTCACTAGTATGACCTTGGAAAAAAAATACAGCCTAACCCGTAGACAGTTTGGTTACAGTTTCAACAAAATCAACGAGTGGTTGATGACTAATAATCTCCCAGTAATTGAAAGAACAAGACAAGGTCATTTTATTATTGATCAATCTGTTTTTACAAAACTAAGTGTGGAAGAGGAAGGTGCACCGGTTGACACAACAGTTCTCTCAGAGAGTCAACGTGTCCATTTCATTATAATGATGCTTTTAAGTAGTAACGAAGAGCTTTCACTCAATCACTTCAGCATTGAATTGGATATTAGTAAAAACACCATTCTCAGTGACTTGAAGAGGGTGCAGATGTATTTAAATCAGTATGACTTAAACATCCGATATTCAAGAAAGTCTGGTTATCTACTAGAAGGTAAAGAGTTTCAAATTCGAAAATTACTGATCACATTAACCTACCAATTGCTGAAAGTACCAAATGGAAAAATCAGAATAAAAGCATTAGCTAATATCCATACAGAAGAGATAAATGAATTCAATAATCGAATTGAAAGTGTGGAGAATAATCTGAATTTGAAGTTCACTGATGAGAAAATGGCTACAATGCCTTTCATTCTAATATTAATTCTAAGGAGAATAGAAAAGGGAAATGAAATAAATTCCTTTTCTATTCAGTACAACGAATTATCCACTACGAAGGAATATCAAGCAACTGAGGAGATTTTTCGTGATGTAAAGCAGATTCCAGTCGAAGAACGTTTGTTCATTACATTACATCTTTTGACTACAAATGTATATTGGTCGGAATATTTAACAGATGATGATACTGTTACGAAATTAGTCCCGGCAATTGATACTATGCTTCGTCTGTTTGAAAAGAGTGCATGTATTTATTTGCAGGATCGGGAGCAATTGTTGAACAAACTTTTGCAACATTTAAAACCTGCTTATTACCGAATTAAATATCAGCTTACAGAGATGATTGATATTCAAGAGTCTTTGAGAGGGAAATTTAAAGAGTTGCACCATCTTGTTAAACGTTCTACAGGACCTCTGGAAGATTTAATAGGCTTTGAAATTCCTGCTAGTGAAACCACCTATATCACAATGCTAATAGGTGGGTGGATAACAAGACAGGGTGACAGCATCGAGAAGAAGGTAAAGGCGATTGTTGTATGTCCTCAAGGTGTATCGGTTTCAAAGTTAATGTTTAACGAGTTAAGGGAGTTATTTCCTGGATTTGTGTTTTTAGACTCCTTATCCGTACGTGAATTTCTGGATTATGATTTGGATCATGATATTGTGTTCTCGCCGACTTCTCTAGAAACGGACAAAAAATTGTTTATTTCCAAACCGTTCCTTGGACGCGAGGAGAAATATCGTCTACGAAAACAAGTGATGCTGGCGTTGCACGGATATATCCCTAATGACATTAATGTTCATAGTTTAATAGATATTATAAAAAATCATGGCGTTATCAATAATGAGAAAAGACTAATAGAGGATATACAAAAGTATATTCATCGAGATGAAGAATCATCCATTATACAAGATATGGAAGGTAAAGATATTAGTCTACATGAATTACTGACCCCGCAGTTCATAAGCGTAAGAAAATCAGTAAGAACCTGGGAAGAAGCAGTACAGGTGAGTGCAAAGCCGTTAATTGAGAGCGGTAAAATTGATCCGCGCTATGTTGAGGCGATGATTCTTCACTCGAAAGAGGACCCATACATCGTAATTGGGCCTGATATCGCCATCCCACATGCCACTCCTGAAGAAGGAGTTAATGAAATTGGAATGAGCCTGCTAAGGTTAGAAGAGAGTGTGAAATTCACAGAAAATTACAGCATTAACCTAGTGATTGTAATTGCTGCAGTAGATAAACAGCAGCATATTCATGCATTAACGCAGCTAATGAAACTTGCAGGTTCGGAGAGAGATCGAACTCGTGTCATAAATGCGGCTTCAGTTGAAGAAATTTATGAATTTATAAAATTATATTTTGATTAAGGAAGTAATAACACATAAATAATGAGGTGCGGAAGATGAGTGGGTTATATTTTAACGAATCTGTCATTCTACTAGATATAGAGTGCACTGCGAAAGAAGAAGTTTTAACGGAAATGAGTCGTAATCTAGTAGACAAAGACCTTGTGAAAGAAAGCTTTATCAATGCAATTATTAAAAGAGAAGGTGAATTTCCTACAGGTCTACCAACAGCAGGGGTCTCTGTAGCAATTCCACACACTGATAGTGAACATGTAAATAAAAAAACAATCAGTATAGGTGTTCTAAAAGAGGCTGTTGATTTTGGGGTGATGGGTGATGATAGTGAAACTACACCTGTAAAAATAGTGTTCATGCTTGCAATGGATGAAACACATTCACAGCTTACTTTACTACAAAGGTTAATGGGTGTTTTCCAGAATGAGAATATATTGAATTACTTAGTAAGTGAAAATGATAAAACTACCATTAAACAATTACTAGAACAAAAATTAGATCTAGTAGCACTTTAAGGAGGTGAGTACAAATGAAAAAGAAACAAGTATTGGTAGCATGTGGAGCAGGAATTGCAACATCAACCGTTGTGAATAGTGCAATTGAAGAAATGGCAAAGGAACATAACCTTAAATTGGATCTAGTACAGATCAAGATTACTGAAGTTGGTGGCTATGTAGACACAGCTGATCTACTAGTAACGACAGCAATGACGAAAAAGGAATATCCATTCCCAGTTATAAATGCCCGTTCATTTCTAACTGGTATTGGGACTGAAGACACGAAAAAACAAATTCTTGAAGAACTAATGAAGTAGGTTGTAAGAATCTTGATTTCCCTTAATTAAGGGAAATCGGGATCCACTTATAGAATGTGGGGGAGGAAAGATAAAATGCAAGGTTTTGTGGATTTTATACAAGGGTTTTTAGACTTAGGAGCCACAGTCATTCTACCGGTTGCAATCTTTTTATTAGGTTTATTGTTTGGTCAGAAGCCAGGGAAAGCGTTTCGTTCTGGTTTAACCATCGGGGTGGCTTTTGTTGGTATTTTCTTAGTAGTAGATTTACTCGTTAATAATCTGGGACCAGCAGCACAAGGAATGGTTGATAGATTAGGAGTTGAATTAAATGTTATTGACGTGGGGTGGCCAGCTACATCATCAATCGCCTGGGCATCCGTAGTAGCAGCATTTATCATTCCTCTTGGTCTAATTGTAAACGTCATCATGCTTGTTACGAAAACGACGAAAACAATGAATGTAGATATTTGGAATTTCTGGCATTATACATTCATGGCTGCGATGGTATATGCGATTTCAGACAGCATCGTCCAAGGTCTAATCGCAGCAGTAATATTTCAGGTAGTCACACTAAAAATCGCTGACTGGACAGCTCCAATGGTTAGTGAATTTTACGAATTACCAGGTGTCTCCATTGCAACTGGTAGTACTATTTCTTATGCACCAGGTATTTTCTTGGTGAAATTACTTCAAAAAGTTCCTATTGTGAAAAACTTGAATGCAGATCCAGATTCTATTCAAAAACGATTTGGTATTTTTGGAGAATCTATTTTTATCGGACTATTTTTAGGTGTAGCAATTGGTTTTTTAGCAGGATACGGTGCAGGTGAAGTCATTGAAATTGGTATGGCAATGGCTGCCGTTATGGTATTGATGCCACGTATGGTTAAGATTCTGATGGAAGGTTTAATGCCAGTATCCGAATCTGCTCGTGAATGGTTGTCTAAACGTTTTGGTAACAGAGAAATTTATATCGGACTTGATGCAGCAGTAGCACTTGGACATCCGGCTGTCATTTCGACAGCACTCATCCTAGTTCCAATTACAGTTGTATTGGCAGTCATTTTGCCAGGAAACGCTTTATTGCCGTTTGGTGATTTGGCTACGATTCCCTTTATAGTAGCATTTATCGTTGGTGCTGCGAGAGGTAATATTGTTCATTCCGTCATTGTAGGTACTGTCATGATTGGTTTATCATTGTACCTCGCTACAGATGTTGCACCAGTCTTTACACAAATGGCAATCGATGCTGACTTTAACATGCCAGAAGGTTCAGCTCAAATTTCAAGTATTGACCAAGGTGGTAACTTAGTTAACTGGTTAATTTATAAATTGTTTAACTTGTTTAATTAATCTAGCTCATAAAAACAAACATGGGTTGGGCAGGAGGAGTTCAGATGAAAGCACTTGTAAAAACAGAGCTCGGATTTGGCCATCTAGAAATTCGTGATAAAGATGAGCCGAAACCTGGAAAAGATCAAGTAAAAATTGAAGTAAAATATACGGGTATTTGCGGTTCAGATATTCATACCTACGAGGGTCATTATACAGTTAGGGTTCCTGTTACTTTAGGACATGAATTTTCTGGTGAAGTAGTTGAAATTGGTGATGGTGTTACTGAATTTAGGGTTGGAGATCGTGTGACGTCAGAAACTACCTTTTATATTTGTGGAGAGTGTGAGTATTGTAAGTCCGGTGATTATAACTTGTGCAATCATCGTAAAGGATTGGGTACTCAACAGGATGGTGGTTTTGCAAAATATTTAGTTGCACGTAAAGACAGCGTCCATCGTCTTCCTGAAAATGTAGATTATCAATCTGCAGCAATGACAGAACCACTAGCATGTACGTACCATGCGGTGAATAAAACAGGTATAAACGAAGGTGACATTGTTGTTGTAATTGGACCGGGTCCGATCGGATTATTTACTGCTCAGGTCGCTAAAAGTCGAGGGGCTAAAGTTATTATCACTGGTTTAACAAACGATAAAGTTCGTTTGAATAAAGCAGAAGAATTAGGCGTCAATTATGCGGTGAATACACAGGAGCAGGATATTAAAGAGCTTGTCAATAGTCTGACGGATGGTTACGGTGCGGATGTTGTATTTGAATGCTCCGGTGCGGTACTAGCTGCGAAGCAAGGACTTGACTTGTTACGTAAAAAGGGACAGTTTGCTCAAGTCGGTCTTTTTGCCCAACCGGACGTCCAGTTCGACCTTGAAAAAATCATTCAAAAAGAAATCCGTGTAGTCGGCAGTAGAAGTCAAAAGCCTGCAGATTGGGAACCATCACTTGAATTAATGAATAATGGAAGTGTGAATGCGAAAGCGATGGTAACGCATCAATTTACTATTTCACAATGGGACGAAGCTTACAAGGTAATTAAAAGCGGCGAGGCGATTAAAGTGCTTCTATCTCCAGTTGAGTAAATTATGATCAATTTGTAGTAGAAATGAGGGTACTAAAATGGTTGATATGCTTTTAGATTTTATGTTGGGGCCTTTCAGAGCAATAGGTGATTTTTACTTTGAATATCAAGTTACTTTTAACACACTGATAGTAGGTTTTGCATTATATAAAATCATTTCAAACAAAAAAAGACACAAAATGAATCAATAAATTAGAAACAACAACTAGAACATAGACAGGGTGAATAGAGATGAAATCCCTTAATCTTTATGGAAAACAAGATATACGTTTTGAAGAATCACCTGAACCGGTAATTGAAAGAGCAGATGATATCATAATCAAAGTGAAGGCAGTTGGTATTTGCGGTTCGGATATTTCTAGATATAGGAAATTAGGACCTTATGTGAAAGGTATGACGTTTGGTCACGAATTTTCCGGGGAAGTAACAGAGGTTGGACCAGGTGTTGTAAATATTAAAGTGGGCGATCGCGTTGCAGGGTGTCCAACTTTCTATTGTGGGAAATGCGAGAACTGTCAAAAAGGTAATTTATCACATTGTGAAAAACTAACCGTTATCGGCGCGCGTCACCCTGGTGCATATGCAGAGTATGTAAAACTACCTGCAGAAAATATCGTTCCCCTTCCAGACAATGTGGATTACGATACAGCTGCACTCGTAGAGCCGTCATCCGTTGTTGCTCACGGTTTTTATCGCACCAATATCGAGCCTGGCGCTGAAGTAGCTATCATGGGATGCGGAAGTATCGGATTACTTGCTGTTCAATGGGCAAAAATTTTCGGTGCAAAAAAGGTTTATGCTATTGATATTGATGATTCCAAGCTTAAAGTTGCGAAAGAAGTTGGGGCAGACATAGTAATAAATTCGTTAGAAAAACTTGCTCATGAGCAAATCCTGGACCACACAAATGGCTGCGGTGTTGATTTGGCAGTAGAATCAGCAGGATCTCCAGTCACATCCGCACAAGTATTTGCATTGCCAAAAAAAGGCGGAGAAATCGTGTTCATGGGTATACCTTATGCAGATATCAACATCGACCGTTTCTATTTTGAGAAAATTGTGCGAAATGAATTAAGAGTATTAGGGTCATGGAACGCAATCTCTTCTCCGTTTCCAGGTAAAGAATGGAGCTCATCCATTTACTATATGAGCACAGGACAAATTAATGTAAAGCCCGTTATTTCAAATCGCTTGTATCTAGAAGAGGGCCCTGAAACATTTGATAATTTAATAAATGGAAAAGGTTCCTATGTGAAGGTTCTCTTTTATCCTGAGAAAGGATAAGGGTGGAAAAGATGGAGTCGAAAAATATAAAGAGGCTGACCAAAGACATCTGTAAAAGGAAGATGTGGGGTCAGGCCTCTTTACTTTTTAGATAAGAAACATCGCCAGAATAGTCGTGGCGGCTAAACCTATACAGACCGGAATGATATTTCTTCTGGCGAGCTCGAATGGATCAACGTTACAGATTGCAGCAGCAGGAATGAGCGCCCATGGGACGAGGGTTCCTCCACCGACCCAGATGGCAGACACTTGCCCGAGAGCAGTTAAAGTCGCTTCGCCAGTTCCGATTGATGTACCGAATAGGCTGGCAATCGATCCTGCTAGGGAGATGCCTGAAAATCCGGATCCGTCTAGACCTGTAATGGCACCAACAACAACTAGAGTGAGTGCCCCCACCTCTTTTGTGAGTGGAACAATTGCAGCTAAACCAGCTCCGAGGTCGTTGACAATTCCTTGTGAGGTCGCTGGAAGCACTTCCCCGATGATACTGTAAATACCTGCATCCCCCAAGTAGAAAAAGGCTGCGATCGGGATAACGGGACCAAATACTTTGAAGCCGAATTGAAATCCGTGAATTAAGTAACTCGTTGTCTTCTCTAAGCTTTTCTTTTTATAAGTGACGGAAGCGACGGCCATCAAAATGAGGATTGATGTTCCACCAATTAGTGCGGTGGCATCACCACCTGACAAGTCAAAGGAGAACATGGCGACTACGTTAAGGGCGAACAACACTGGGATTAAGACGGCGAAGAAGCGTTTTTGCCCTGTTGTAATTGGATGCTCTTTATCTAATTCTTCTCCAACTGCCTCTAAGTTCCCTGTGTTTGCTAGTAGTTTTCCAGCCTTCATATCCCTTCGTAAAAAGAAATAAGCGACCACTGTCGTTACAACCCCCATAGTAATCACTAGAGGAATACTAGCTAGCATGACTTCTTCTACAGGAAGCCCGGCGGCATCTGCCGTAAGCTTTGGTGCCGCTTGGATGATGTAATCTCCTGACAAGGCAATTCCGTGTCCGAATAAGTTCATAGAAACAGCTACACCAAGCGCGGGGAGTCCTACCCGAATGGCAACAGGCAAGAGTACTGCTCCGAGTAACGCGACGGCGGGCGACGGCCAGAAAAACCATGAAATGACCATCATAAGAATCCCGATGGTCCAATAGGCAAGTGCGGGTGTCCGGATGAGCTTTACGAAAGGTGCAATCATGACGTTATTGATTCCTGTTGCGGTCATACTTCGACTCATAGCGACGATAATCGAAATGACGAGAATGGTTGAGAGTAGTTGTGTAATGGCATAAATAAAGCTTCCAAATATGCTACCTATTGACTGTGCGAGGTCTCCTGTAGCAACAAGCGCAATCAAAAATATGCCGATGATACATACCATCGTTGTATCTCTTCTTTTCACCATAAATCCGATGATAAGCACGATAAACACAACGTAAATCCAGTGGAGCGCAGTGAATTCAACTCCCATGAAGGGTTCCTCCTTCTAAAATATAAGTCTACTTTCTATTTGGATAACGGTCGTTAAGAATTCAGTTGAAACGGTATAACAAGAAGCATCAGTAAGTCCCGTTAGTCCAAATGTCTATCCTTCTTTATTGGGCTACTGCATCATGTACTTCACAATATGTTGACAGAGAGGAGGTGTGATTCTTTTTTGAAGGGAAGGAATAAGTGAGTGGAAGTGGCTGAAAAACATATGGATGTCGCCCGCGTTGTGTAAAATCAGTCTCTAGACGGAGGGTTGTGCTCTCCTTGCGTATGTGGTTGGAGGTAGGGGAGTGTGATATAAAGAATATACATTGGTAAAAGTGATTGGAGAATGTCTTTCTAGATTGTGAGAGAAAGTGGTGAGACTTATGGGGCGCTGGATAGTAGGAATTTTGTTGTTCATAGTAGGTGGGTATTTTCTCCTGTCGAATTTAGGGATCATTTCCTCGGAAATGAAGTCGAAATTTGGCTTGTTACTCAGTGTTGGGCTGGCGGCAGTGGGCCTTTACTGGACTGGAAAAGGTTTGAAGGAAGGGAGGTTTTATTTACTAACAGTAGGTAGTTGGATTGCGCTCGTAGGTGGATTGCAAACCGGCAGTTATTTTGGAGTAGTTGAATTTCAGTACAGCGATTGGTTCGACTTATGGCCTATAGTTTTGGTTGCATTTGCTGTGTGGTTGTTGCTCCCAAAAAGAATGCGCGTTTCCAAGTGGTCAAAGAGTACCGAGTGGAAGAGATATTCTTCAAAAAGGAATCCTCCGAAACAGGGGAATATGATGATAGGTAGCCTTTCTTTTAATCATCCAGATTGGCAAGCGAAATCATCCACCTTATCAAGTGCTATCGTCGATTATTACATGGATTTTTCGAAAGCGTATATCTCTGAAGAAGAAATTCACGTTGTGCTAAAAGGGTGGGTGGGGGATGTTCATGTCCTTATACCTGAAGATCTTCCAGTAGCGATCTCAGCCAAAGTCGGAACAGGAGACTTAGATGCATTTTTTTTAGGAAACAGCGTAAGTGGAGTTGGCGGATCTGTACACGAGTTCGTCTCGCCGGGATATGATATTGCGAAAAAACGTCTTCGCCTAGAAGTCTATTTGTCGATAGGGAGTGTGGAAATTGAAAAAGTCTAAACTACCATTTTCACAGAAGTCTCCTTTAGGTAATGGAATGCTTTCGACTGTCGCTCTTTACTTAGGAGGATGGGCTTTTCTTTACCCATTCTTAATAGGTACAGAAGTAACCTGGTCATTACTATTTCTCTTTTTGGGTAGCTCAATCGTTACTTTCGGTGGAGGAATGGTGTATCTCCACTGGTGGCATAGGATGGAAACGAAACGGCAAATGCGAAGATTGACGACTTACTTCACAATATTAAGACGTGGAAAGTGGCAGGAGAGACTAGCGGTAGAGGTCGATACATACTGGGGAGAAATTCACAATGTGAGTAATGAATTCGCCTCGTATGTAGAAAGTCAGTTAGAAACGTTAAAGCGTGTAGCCACGGAAAAGGAACAGTTTGCTAAAGAGGCAGAAAGTGCGGCGGTTTTAAAGGAACGACAAAGAATTGCCCGTGAGTTACATGATTCGATCAGTCAGAAATTGTTCGCCATTATGATGCTTTCAACAGGTGCCAACAAAGCGAATAAAGATCTACAATTACAATCTCACTTACTGGATATCGAAACAGGAGCACGTTCAGCCCAGCAAGATATGCGCGCACTCCTTTTACATTTGCGCCCGATTGAATTGGAAAATGAATCTTTGTCTGAAGGTCTACTTCAAATTGCCAGAGAATTTCAACAAAAGTATAGGTACAAGGTGCGTGGTGAGATTGATGAACTAACAAACGTTTCATCAACAGTAGAGAGTCATTTATTCCGCATTGCTCAAGAGAGTTTAGCCAATATTTTGCGCCACGCCGATGCGGAAACGATCACGATTCGTTTGCAGGACGATGAAAAGGAAATTACGCTCTATATAGCTGATGATGGGCAAGGATTTGAGAGAGAACGTGTCAAAAAAACTTCTTACGGATTAGAGACGATGAAGGAACGTGCCAACGAAATGGGCGCGCTATTATCTATCCATTCTAGTATTGGAAAGGGAACATACATACAAGTGCGCATTCGAAAGAAACAGGAGGCGGTGGTGTCATGAAAATTGTCATAGTTGATGACCACGACATGGTGCGAAGAGGTTTAATATCTTGTTTAATACAAGAAGAGGATATGGATATTGTCGGAGAAGCATCGAGCGGGGAAGACGCAGTAAAGTTAGTGGAAGCGGTTCATCCAGATGTTGTGCTCATGGATTTGATTATGGAAGGGATGAACGGAATTCAAGCTACAGAGGAAATATTGAATCTTCTACCTG
This sequence comes from Bacillus fonticola, assembly GCF_012955605.1. Taxonomy (GTDB): domain Bacteria; phylum Bacillota; class Bacilli; order Bacillales; family JC228; genus Bacillus_CG; species Bacillus_CG fonticola. Next base: position 980,257 of record NZ_CP052135.1, read on the forward strand.
CTGTCAAAGTGATTATTTTAACGAGTTTTTATGACGATAACAACGTGTTCCCTGCATTAGAAGCAGGCGCCTTTAGTTATTTATTGAAAACGGCAAAGGCAGAGGAGGTAATAGATGCGATAAGGAAAGCTTCGAAAAACGAGTCAATCGTTGAGCCGAAAGTGGCGGCGAAGCTATTGAGTAGAGTGCGAAAACAGCAGCCACAGTTACACGACGACTTAACCGAGCGCGAATTGGAAGTCTTACTTTGCCTTGCAAAAGGAATGACGAATCAAGCGATTAGTGAAACGCTTTTCATCGGTATTAAAACAGTGAAGACACATGTGAGTCATATTTTGAGTAAATTGCACGTTGAAGATCGTACACAAGCGGCCGTGTACGCGCACGAGAATAGGCTTGTGTCTAGGGGAAGTAGTTGACTACAGTATGGGGACGTATATTGGTCTACGCCCTCTAGTCTAAACTTTCGTGCGGATTTTTTCATCGAGGAAAGTCAGCGGAACCTATAGGTAAAAAGAAATAGGGCAAAATCATGAACCTTTCCTCCATCTACTACACATTTTCAACAAAAATTAGTATAGTGGGTAACGATGCTATAGAACAGAATGAGTGTATTTAGAATAAGAAAGGTAGTTGCCCAGTGAACGACACATTTTTACGAGCGGCCCGTGGCGAAAAAACAACACATACACCTGTTTGGTACATGCGGCAAGCGGGTCGTTCTCAACCAGAATACCGTGCCATTAAAGAAAGATACTCTCTATTTGAAATTACCCACAACCCCGAGTTGTGCGCTTATGTGACGAGGCTACCTGTTGAGCAGTATAACGTAGATGCCGCCATTTTGTATAAAGATATTATGACTCCGCTTCCGGCCATGGGTGTCCATGTGGAGATTAAACCCGGCGTAGGTCCTATTATCGATAATCCAATTCGTGAACAAGCGGATATTGACCGTTTGCGTCCGATTTACCCAGAAGACGACGTGCCGTACGTTTTAGACACGATTCGCTTGCTAACGAAAGAACAGCTTGACGTTCCGCTCATCAGTTTTGCTGGAGCCCCGTTTACATTGGCAAGTTACATGATCGAAGGGGGTCCATCGAAGCAATACAATAAGACAAAAGCCCTCATGCATAGTGACGCAAATGCTTGGTTTACGCTTATGGACAAACTTGGCGACATGACGATTGCGTACGCAAAAGCACAAATCAAAGCTGGAGCATCGGCGTTTCAAATTTTTGATTCGTGGGTAGGCACAGTGAACACGAGTGATTATCGGACGTTTATCCAACCAGTCATGCACCGTATTTTCTCGGAATTACGGGAGGAAGGTGTTCCGCTTATTTTATTCGGGATTGGGGCGAGCCATCTTATCCACGAGTGGGATGACCTTCCGATTGATGTACTTGGACTGGATTGGCGTACTTCAATTCAGGAAGCACGTGAACTAGGCGTGAAGAAAACTCTCCAAGGAAATCTAGATCCAGCTATTTTACTAGCTCCGTGGGAAGTCATCGAAGCGCGAGTGAAACCGATTCTAGATGCAGGAATTCACCAACCAGGCCACATTTTTAACCTTGGTCACGGCGTTTTCCCAGAAGTACAGCCTGATGTGCTCAGACGTTTAACAGCTTTTGTCCATGAATATACGAGTAAATAATTCCTGGTCCGGTGTGCTACCTAAAGAGCAGTTTGTTCGTAAGTGTTCACTGCCTGTGCCACAATAGAAAGAATGAGATGAAGAAGAGGTGAAAGTCACGTGCCAAAAAAGAAAGTCGGTTTGTTAGTCATGGCATATGGAACTCCATATAAAGAAGAAGATCTAGAGCGTTACTACACACACATTCGACATGGTAGAAAACCAACGCCTGAAATGCTAGAAGATTTGCGTGGTCGGTATGAGGCAATTGGGGGCATTTCTCCATTGGCAAGAATTACACAAGAACAAGCAGAAAAGCTACAAGAACACCTAAATGACGTACAAGACCAAGTAGAATTTAAAGCATATCTTGGATTGAAGCATATCGAACCGTTTGTCGAAGATGCTGTAGAAGCGATGCACAAGGACGGCATTGAAGAAGCCGTTAGCATCGTATTGGCTCCTCACTTTTCTACGTTCAGCGTTCAATCGTATAATGGCCGTGCAAAGGAAGCCGCAGCACAACTAGGTGGACCACGCATTACATCCGTTGAGAGCTGGTATGAAGAGCCGAAGTTTATTGATTACTGGGTAAAGCGGGTTCGAGATACGTTTGCGAGTATGGCTGAGGAAGAACGGAAAAACGCATGTCTGATCGTATCAGCTCATAGCCTTCCAGAGAAAATTTTGCAAAACGGCGACCCGTATCCAAAACAATTAGAAGAAACTGCTGACCTTATCGCAAAAGGTGCAGGGATAGAGAAGTATGCGATCGGCTGGCAAAGCGAAGGCAATACGCCAGACCCTTGGCTCGGACCGGACGTCCAAGATTTGACACGACAACTACACGGAGAGCATGGATACACTTCATTTGTGTACACACCAGTTGGTTTTGTAGCAGATCATCTTGAGGTATTATACGACAATGACTATGAATGTAAAGTGATAACAGATGATATTGGAGCGAAATATTATCGTCCAGAAATGCCTAATGCACAAGCAGAATTCATTGACTGCCTAGCCACTGTCGTATTAAAACAGCTCAGACGGGCTTAACCAAAAGCACCTAGCATGATAAAGAGGGGGGTGGTTGTGGCTGCCTTCCTTTTCCGTATATAAGGAACTAGAGTTGTGGAACGAAATGAATGAGTAAAGAGGCGATGGAAGTGGGACATAAACAAACCATCACGATTCTTGGGGGAGGTATTACAGGTTTAGCTGCAGCCTTTGCCCTGCAAGAACGGAAACGAGAAACGGGAGCGGACATTCGTATTCGGCTCATAGAAGGAAGCCACCGACTTGGCGGAAAAGTCCAGACTGTAACAAAGGATGGTTTTGTCATTGAGCGGGGTCCTGATTCTTTCTTAGCGCGGAAAACGAGTGCTGTTGAATTAGCAAAAAAAGTGGGCCTGGAAGGGGAACTGGTGAGGAATTCTACGGGAACGAGTTATATTGCTTTCAGAGAAAAGCTTCATCCAATGCCAGGTGGCTCTGTCATGGGAGTGCCGACAGAGTTGTCACCATTTTTGAAAACGAAGTTATTTTCGACTGGAGGAAAGGCGCGCGCCGCTTTAGACCTTGTGCTACCAAGGACAAGTGAGGACGTTGACCAATCGCTCGGTCATTTCTTCCGCAAAAGATTAGGAAACGAAGTAGTTGAACGCCTTGTTGAGCCCTTGCTTTCTGGAATTTATGCTGGCGATATCGACCAGCTTAGTCTTCATAGCACGTATCCACAGTTTTATCATGCAGAACAAGAGCATGGGAGCCTTATTCGGGGAATGCGCAACAGTCGCACGAAGCAAAAAGGCCAGGAAGCAGGAACGAAAAAAGGTATGTTTTACACGTTTCGTTCCGGTTTAGAGACTTTTGTTAGAAAACTAGAAGAAGCACTAACGGACATTGAGATCGTAAAGGGAACGAGAATTCAACTTGTGGAAAAGGAAGCAGATGGGTACGCACTCCATTGTTTTGACGGATCTGTAAGTAAAACAAACGCATTGATCGTGACTTTACCGCATGAACATATTCCGTCGCTGTTTCCAACTGTGCCGACTTTGCAATCATTTGCCACCACTCCGTCCACATCAGTGGCAACCGTTGCGATGGCGTTTCCGAAAGAGGCAATCGAGATTCCGTATGATGGAACTGGTTTTGTCGTGGCTAGAGGAAGCCACTATACAATTACTGCCTGTACGTGGACACACAAAAAATGGCCTCATTCTACTCCTGAAGGGCACATTCTTCTTCGCTGCTATGTTGGAAGAGCGGGTGATGAGGCTGTTGTAGATTTAGACGATGAGTCGATCGTAAAAATAGCTCTGGATGATCTGTCCTCTTTTTTTTACATGAAAGGGGATCCTAGCTTTTCAGTAGTCACTCGGTGGAAAGAAGGTATGCCACAGTACACCGTAGGCCATCGCGAGCGCATTCAGGAAGTTAGAAATGAATTGGAAACCGCGTATCCAGCCGTATTTTTAGCAGGTAGTTCTTTTGAAGGTGTTGGTTTACCAGACTGCATTACGCAAGGTCAAAAAGTCGCAAATCAAGCGTGGGAAGCCATTCTTTAATACTGGCAAAAACGCCTATCATTAGGACAGGCGCTGTAATGGTCGCGAGTTAAAGGTTTAATAAATGCAGATCAACATGTTGAATGGGATGAGTCCGGGTAGCCAATTGCTCGGGCTCTTTTTCATGATTACATAACGGGTGGCTGTTCATCGACACAACGGTGACAGGTGTTTTGATAGCAATCCGCTTGTTCGTCAATTTTTTCTCCACATTGGTGACAAACCTTTGGCGGTAACTGACGGAAAAATTCAAGAACTGGCTTCATGAGTTGTTCCTCCCCATTTTTGTTATTGCTTATATTGTATTATAACAGATGGTATGTGTGAATATATGTAATATAACAATATGTCTGTCTGATTACTTTTCCTATGTTCTGTCGACGATGGTAAGAATGACAAAGCTACATGTAGTTCTCCGGGGAATGAATAAAAACATAGGCTACGTCCAGACGCAAACATACTGAATCTAGACTAAAACCCAGTAAATCGAAAATCAGAAGTAGCCAACCCAGACATAGCAACGGTAGTGCGGTACACTAGGATTGTTGAATCATGCAGAATTATAAAGGAGTTGGTACACGTGCTCTTTATTGATAATAAAGGAATCACAGACCCAAGAATCAACTTAGCGATTGAAGAATATGCCTTGAAAACTTTACCGGTAGAAGACGAATCTTATTTGCTCTTCTATATAAACGCCCCGTCGATTATCATCGGGAGAAACCAAAATACGATTGAAGAAATTAATACAGAATATGTGGATAAGGAAGGTCTCCACGTAGTACGGCGCTTATCAGGTGGAGGTGCTGTCTACCATGACTTAGGTAACTTAAACTTTAGCTTCTTAACAAAGGACGATGGCGAGAGTTTTCACAATTTCCGAAAGTTTACAGAGCCTGTCGTCACAGCGCTTCAAGATCTTGGGGTGGCAGCTGAGCTAAGTGGGCGGAATGACTTAGTAGTAGGCGAACGTAAGATATCTGGAAATGCACAGTTTTCGACAAGAGGAAGAATGTTTAGTCATGGTACGCTAATGTTTGACTCGGAAATTGATCATGTGGTTTCCGCACTGCGTGTAAGCAAAGATAAAATACAATCGAAAGGGATCAAATCCATTCGCTCTCGGGTAGCGAACATCTCTGAGTTCCTTGACGAACCGATGACCATCATCGAGTTCAGACGAGCCATCCTACAATCTGTATTTGGTGGGGAGGAACATATTCGTTATTACGAGTTGACTGAAGAAGATTGGCAAGCCATTCATAAGCTGTCTCAGGAACGGTACCAGCAATGGGAATGGAACTACGGTCAATCGCCGAAATTTAACATTCAGCATGCGCACCGATTTCCAGTAGGACGTATTGACGTACGTTTGCAAGTAGAAAAAGGGATGATTGAAGACTGTCACATTTTTGGTGACTTTTTCGGTGTCGGAGACGTAGAAGATATTCAAGAGCAGTTGATTGGATGCAAATATGAGCGAGAAAGCATGGAAGTAGCATTAGCAGATGTAGACATCAAAACCTATTTTGGTAACATATCCAAAAAGGAATTTGTGACGTTACTTTATTAGACTGATAGCTTGGAGGACCTTAATATAAGGATTCTCTAGGCTTTTTTCATGTGCGCTAACAGGGACGAGCTTGCTGATTTGTATTGCCCCTATAGAACATTTTCTCTATAATGAATAGTGAGATAATAATGAATGGCTATTCATTCATTAAACAGGAGCAGAGGGGGAGATAACAATGACGATTGTGTCAAGGTTAGAGGAGATTGCGAGTGCGAATCCAACGAAACCTGCAATGAAGTTTCTAGATCGAACATTTACGTATGCGCAAACCAATGGGGCTAGTTCATTAGTTGGTGAAGCGTTGAAGAAGCGTGGTCATGAAAAAGGGGATCATATTGCGTTTCTTCTCGGTAATACGCCGCATTTTGTCATTGGATTGTACGGTGTTTTGCGGATGGGTGGCGTCACCATTCCTGTAAATCCGACGTATACACCAAGTGAGTGTGCGTACATTTTGCAAGATGCAGACGTATCTGGGATCGTCTGTTTGGATGTGTTGCTTCCGCTCGTTGAGAAGGTAGCGCCAAGCTTACCCCACTTAAAAACGATAGTGGTTTGTCCTACGTCAGATGAAGAGATAGAGATTCCAGACACGCTCAAGGAGAAAGCGCTTTCTGTAAATGCGTTGCTTGCTGAAGGTGGGACAGGCTGTGCGATTGAGCCTGTGGAAGAGGACGATGTGGCGATCATTCTCTATACATCTGGTACAACGGGACGACCAAAAGGAGCGATGTTGACGCATCGGAATGTGTATAGCAATGCTAGAGATGTAAGCGATTACTTGAAGATGGATGAAAATGACCGTGTGATTGCAACTTTACCGATGTTTCACGTGTTCTGCTTAACAGTTGCTTTGAACGCGCCATTAATGAATGGGGCAATGCTACTCATTGTGCCGAAGTTCAGTCCGAAAGCAGTATTTGAGGTTGCCCGAGAGGAAAAGGCAACGATATTCGCAGGCGTACCGACCATGTACAATTTCTTGTATCAGCATGACGATCACACAGAGGATTTTGAATCGTTGCGCCTTTGTGTGTCTGGTGGAGCCAGTATGCCAGTTGCCTTGCTGAAAAACTTTGAAAAGAAATTCAATGTTGCCATTTCAGAAGGGTACGGCTTGAGCGAAGCGTCTCCTGTTACGTGCTTTAATCCGCTAGATCGTCCGAGAAAGCCAGGCTCTATCGGAACTTCCATTATGAATGTCGAGAACAAAGTAGTGAACGAGCTAGGTGAAGAAGTACCCCGTGGAGAAGTAGGCGAACTGATTGTACGCGGTCCGAACGTGATGAAGGGCTACTACAAACAACCAGAAGAAACAGCCGCAACACTAAAAGGGGGCTGGCTGTATACGGGTGATTTAGCAACACAAGATGAGGACGGCTACTTTACGATTGTAGATCGGAAAAAGGACCTTGTCATTGTAGGCGGTTACAACGTATATCCGCGTGAGGTGGAGGAAGTGCTGTATGACCACCCGCACATTGTAGAGGTGGCGGTAATTGGCGTGCCGCACCCTGAGCAAGGGGAGCTGGTTAGAGCATACATCGTTAAAAAGGATCCGGAACTTACGGAAGCAGAAATCATTGCCTATTGCCAAGAATCACTGGCCAAGTACAAAGTCCCTACCGAAATTGAATTTTTAGAAGAGCTCCCGAAAAATACGACAGGGAAAATACTACGTCGTTCATTGAAGGAGCAAGTACAAATCTAGGATAAAAGCCAGAAGTTATCTACTCGAATAGAATGTTACCCACCAAAAGTACTTGCTTGTCCATCAAACACGCTGGTTTGTACATCAAATGTGGTTATGTATCCATCAACCAGAAGGAAGTGAACGCTTACTTCCTTCTTTTGTTATGAAAATTCATGTTTTCTCCCTGTAATAAATAGTGAGATGAGCATGTGTTACGGAATCCCCCTCGTTCACGTATGCATGCGTGACATTGGCTTGAAACCGCACACTATCCCCTTCTCCAAGAACAATCGATTCTTCACCAATCTCAATAGACAACGTTCCTTTGGTTACCGTAATATACTCTTCTACATACGTATCGTGTGGTTGCGCGGTATGTCGTGCCCTGGCGTCAATTTCCAACAAGAAACTTTCAAATGGTTTGGTTGGTTCAAATTTTATAATGGGAAGTACCCGGTATCCTTCTTCGTCATGTAACGAGGAAAGTTCATTTCTGCGCAGAACAGAAGGACTTTGTCGATCGTCACTAAATAAGGAAGTAAATGAAACATGGAGTCCTGAGGCGATTTTCCAAAGAGTGGTGACAGTAGGAATGGATGTCCCTCGTTCAATTTGACCGAGCATGGCCTTCGACACACCCGTTCTTTTCGATAATTCCTCTAAGCTATAGCCTTTTGCATGGCGCAATGTTTTCATTTTACTACCAAGTTGCTCTGGTATGTGGTCCATCTAATCCCCTTCTTACGAAAAAAGTTGTTGTTTGTTATAACATCCGTATGTATACTATATAGAACTAAAATTATTTTACACTATGAATCTTGACTAGTCACTTTGTTTTTGATTTTGGCTGTTTTCTGAAAGATTGTTGCTTTATTAATGAAATCTCATTACACAGTAGCTATATGATGCGACATACTGCTATGTTGATTTCCGCTACAGGCGGACGCTTTCCGCGGGGCGGGCGGTGAGCCTCCTCGGCGCAAGCGCCTGTGGGGTCTCACCTGTCCCGCTGATCCCGCAGGAGTCGCCGCCTTCTGCTCCAATCAACGAACAGATGGCGAGTCAAACCTAGCGAAGTGTATTTCCGCAGCGTATTCTAGCAGTTTCTTCATTACGTCGCATCATGAGATTACTGTATAGTAAAAACAACAAAGGATACGAAAAGAGCCTTGATTTTAAAAGAAAGTGAGCAAACGTACATAATGATCAACGAGTTTGAGAGGAGTATATCGCATGGAATTGTCTGTAGAACGACAACAGCCCCACTCGACCCCTTTTATTAGCGGAGTGCGCGATGGTGTGAGCATCGCAATTGGTTATATGCCGATTGCACTTGCTTTTGGGCTACTCGCCAAGTCAACAGGGCTGACTCTTTGGGAAGCTATTGCTATGAGTGTATGGGTGTTTGCAGGAGCAAGTCAATATATGGCGCTCAATTTAATCGCAATGGGAACAAGTGCAGTTGAGATTGTCATGACGACGTTTGTTGTCAACATCCGCCACTTCCTCATGTCCGCATCTCTCCAAGAAAAAGCGGAAAATGAGTCAAAGGGTAAGCAGGCTTTGTACGCATTTGGAATAACGGACGAAACGTTTAGTGTCGCGGCGATGAAAAAAGGAACGCTGACAAGTGGCTATTTATTCGGTTTGATCGTGATGGCGTACGGGAGCTGGGTGATGAATAGCGGTATTGGGTACGTAGGTGGTGAATTGTTACCTGCAATCGTTCAGGAGGGGATGGGCATCGCTTTGTATGCGATGTTTGTCGGTTTGCTCGTGCCTTCCATGAAAGGGAGCGGAAAAATTGTCTCCCTAGGTCTTTTCGCAGCTGCCATTAATAGTGGTTTAGTCGCGTTCGGATTAAGTGCAGGATGGGCAATTTTGTTAGCCACGTTAGTCTCCGCTGTCCTAGTAGAATGGGTCGTGGTATTACGTGAAAAGGGAGGATATGAGCATGGCGCCTGAGATGATGCTGTTAATTGTGGCGATGGGACTAGTGACATACATCCCTCGTGCAGTTCCCTTTTTAGTATTTCGTGGCGATAACCTACCGATATTTTGGCAAAATGTTTTACGAAATGTACCGTATGCAGCATTAGGGGCGCTCATTTTTCCTGGAGTGATGACCGTAACAGGAGACCCGTTATTCGGTCTCATTGGCGCGGGCATCGCCATCGCACTTGCGTGGTTCGGTGTACATGTGATTGGTGTAGTCCTCGGTACAGTGTTACTTCTCTCTGCGTATGCTTGGGTCTTCGTTTGATGGAACGAAGACTGGTGCCAAAGGATAGAATCTGTTAAATGTGAAAAACACCCCCTGTTCTTATCTGACAAGCTTTGTCGTACACTAAGGGTGGAAGTGATTTTGGACGGAAGGGGAGTTCTATCGTGGCACGAAAATGGGCTAATCGGGCAATTATCGCATATGTTGTGTTTGGATTTGCCATGTACGCGTACTTATTTTTGTTTGCGGGTGGGACAGTTCCGCAAGAGTATATGGGCACCGCCAGTGATCCTAAGATGTTTTTAACCGAAAGAGAGCAACTGGTGGCAGAAGAATACTCATCCATTCGCAATTTATTATTCTTTTTATCAACGCCATACGAGTGGCTGATGTACTTGCTTATTTTATTGAGTGGGGCTTCGCGTGCTTTTGAGCGGTGGGCAAAGTCGGTAACGAGATTCCGATTTCTACAAACCGTCACGTATGTATTTATTTTAAATGTCGCGACGTTTCTCATTGTGTTTCCACTCGCATACATCAGTCATTTGCTGTCAAAGTCATACGGCATTTCAATCGAGACATTTTCGCAGTGGATGCGAGATGAAGTGGTCGATTTCTGGGTGAACTTTGCGGTGATGGCTGTGGTCATTCACTTTTTATTTCTTCTCATTCAAAAGGCTAGGCAAAGGTGGTGGCTGTATGCATCGCTGAGTCTTATCCCACTCGTCCTTTTTCTCATGTTTTTGCAACCAGTAGTCATCGATCCGTTGTACAATGATTTCACCGAGATTCAGGATGAAGACCTGGAAGAGCAAATTTTGCAGTTAGCTAAAGAGGCTGATATTCCGACAGACCAAGTATTTGAAGTCAATATGTCTGAAGAGACGAACGCGTTAAATGCTTACGTAACAGGCATTGGTTCAAATGCGCGGATTGTCTTATGGGATACGACACTAAAGCAGTTATCTGACCGGGCGATACTGTTCATTATGGCTCACGAAATGGGGCACTACGTGGAGAAGCATTTGTATATAGGAATGGCAAGTTATATGGTGGCGGCGTTCGCAATATTCTTCGTACTAGCTAAATGGATGCAACGAATTGTTTCACGTCACGGGAAAGTATTAAAAGTGGATTCTGTCACGCAGTTGCGAGTCCTGCCACTTTTTTATCTCCTGTTATCACTGCTCTTATTTATTATGAGTCCGTTTGCGAATGCGGTTTCCCGCTATCAGGAAGCGCGAGCAGACGATTATGCGCTAGAGATGACGCAAGATCCTGATGCGGCTATTGAAGCATTCCAAGAACTAACACGTGCTGGTAGAAGCGAAGTGAACCCACCACTCCTTGTGAAATGGTTCCGTTATGGACACCCGACGATGTTTGAGCGATTGAATGCGATTGAGAAGTTTCGAGGTCAGTAGCACTTTTAAGGTAACTTGTAAAGGCTGTCTCACGAAAGAGACAGCCTTTACGTTATCCGAATTCTATAACCAACTGTTGAAATTGTTTTGACAAACGAGCGAACTTCTTTCGATCACCATAGACAAGAGCATCATCAATTTGTTCCATTAAAGTTTCCTTCCGCCACATCAACCAAGCTTCCCGCCACATCATCTCCATATAGACATCTGCAACGGACAACATTTCCTTCTTTTGATTTCTCATGGCATAGGACTTAGCTAACTCTTGATAAGATCGCTCTTGGGGCATTTTCCTCACTCCAAACGCCTTTTTCTTATTATATGGCGTAATGTGCAAATATTCAACCGATTTGGCTGATGATTCAATGAATGCGAAAAATTTAAAATGCATCGACAATATTCTGTTAGATTTTAACACATTATGGTAAGGTGAAGAGGACAACCTTAATATTCTTGGTGAGGAGGATGTATTGTATGAACACGAAAGAAGTTTTTGAGTTAAGTCCCCAAACGCTCGCACTGCTTCCATATCAATATGGCAGTAAATCATTTACAAGAGCGCTCGTTGTGGGGGACGAATTACAGGTGGCATGTCGTCCCATTGAAGTCGTCAAGCGGGGGTGTGCTTATTTTGGCTCTAGCTACGAGGGCAGAAAAGCTGGGACGCGTCAGCTAACAGGGATTACACATAAAGCGCCCATTGCCGTAGACCCAACAAACGAGATATTTCTCTTTCCGACACTTTCGCCGACAAGAGAAGAATGTGCGTGGATCGCGCATGATCATGTGGCGCATTTTTCAAGTCCAATTGCTGGGGAGACAGAGATTCTATTCCGGGATGGTCAGTCGGTTATACTACCTATCTCAGATGCAGTGATCGAAAACCAAATGTTACGCACATCATTTTTACGAACCAAACTGGCCCAAAGAATTAGCGAGCCATCTCGTGGGTACTATATGATGATCGATCCGAAACAGAGAAAAATGAATGAACATTCGGGTAGACAGTTTCGTTAACGAACCTGAAGTTTTTCTATACCGGTAATGTATTCACAATCACCTAATCAGAGCTCCACATCACGCGCATCCATCTCCATGTTCTTCGTGACTTCTTCTAGATAAAAAACTTCGTTGAGATTTTTCAACTTGAGAGCTCGATTGAATAGTAAACACATAGCTTAACGTACATTTGAAAGGCATGATAACAGCAGTTTCCTTTGGGACTGTAAGTAATCATGCTTTTTTGGGGGAGGAAGTAACATTTCCTATTTTTCTTAATCATGAGCAGGAAAGGAAAGTTCGACTGTCGAAATATAGGCATAAGGAAGTCTTTCCGACCCCACATTGTATGGGCCTGGGGTACCTTATTGAAAAAGGAGCAATGACAATGACAGAAAAGAAGCGTTTAACTCGTGAAGATCTTTACGAGCTGAAAAGTGTAGCTAATCCGCAACTTTCGCCAGATGGAAACAAAATTTCTTTTGTTCAAACGACGATGAATGAAAAAACGAATGGATACGATGCGCACCTATTTGTTGTAGACCGTACTGGAGCAACCGAGGCGAAGCAGTGGACATTCGGGAACCAGAAAGACACGAATCCACAGTGGTCACCAGATGGTAGCCAGCTTGCCTTCGTTTCAACACGTGAGAAAAAACCACAAATTTACGTACTTTCGTTAGATGGTGGGGAAGCGCGTCCGCTGACAGAGATCCCGAATGGAGCGACGAACCCGCACTGGTCACCTGATGGGAAGACGATCGCTTTTCAAGTGAGCCTTTTGCCAGGATCATCTATTGATCAAGAGGAAGAAAAGGATGACAAGCCAGCACCACTAAAAGTCGTGGAAATGAAATACAAATCAGATGCACGTGGTTTTCACGATGAGAAAAAGCCACAGGTCGCTACCGTTGATGTTTCAACAGGAGAAGTGACTTTGCTTACAGAAGGAGAGCAAGCATACAACCTCGCCGGATGGACTGTAGATGGAGAGAGTTTACTAGTTTGGCAGGATGAAGCAGAAAACCGTGATGAATCTTTTGAACACGCTTTGTTTACATACGAAGTGGCACAGGGAACGTGGACACAAGTAAGCGACCGAGGCTCTTATCATTCTGCGTCTCCTTCACCGAACGGAGCCTATATCGCCTGGTTGGGGCACCATGGTGAATATAAAAACGCAACGCATGCTGATGTTTGGTTGCATGATGTAGCGACAGGCGTCACATCAAATCTTACACAATCACTTGATTTAGCAATTGGTGATTTTAATATCGGTGACTTTCAGCAAAACGGGACGCCTGTCGGACTTCAATGGAATGCAGCGAGCGATACGCTAACCTTTACTGCCTCTAAAGAAGGAAATACGAATATGTACCAAGTTACGGTAGGTGGAGAAGTAAGTGAATGGCTTACTGGTGAGCAGCACGTAACAGGAGCAAGCGTAGCAAAAGACGGCTCCGGTGCTGCGGTTACCATCAGTACGCCCACACAACCAGGTGATGTGTACTGGGTCGATGGGGCATCTAAACAAGTGCCCCCCCTTACTGCAGTAAATGCCGATGTACTTGCGGAGCGCGAAGTACCAGCTCCAGTTTCATTTACATTTACACGGGATGGCTACACCCTACAAGGCTGGTACATTCAACCTGTTGGGCTTGAAGCAGGCGAAAAGGCTCCAGTTGTTGTCGAAGTGCACGGTGGACCACACGCGATGTATGGACATTCTTACATGCATGAATTCCAAGTACTGGCTGCTGCAGGGTTTGGTGTTCTCTATACAAATCCACGTGGTTCATTAGGATACGGGCAAGACTTTGTAGATGCGGTACGAGGTGACTACGGTGGAGGCGACTATGAAGATGTCATGGCGCTCGTTGATCACGCAGTAGCAAACTTTGACTGGGTAGATGAGGATCGACTTGGTATCACAGGCGGTAGCTACGGTGGCTTCATGACCAACTGGGTTGTCGGACACACGAACCGCTTTAAAGGAGCGGTTACGCAACGGTCCATCTCGAACTGGACGAGCTTCTATGGAGTCAGCGACATCGGCTACTACTTTACAGAATGGCAAATCGGCGGAGACTTCGCGGATCTAGATACGCTGTGGAAGCACTCACCGCTTGCGCATGCAGATAATATAGAAACACCGCTACTGATCTTGCACGGTGAGAAAGACTACCGCTGCCCAATTGAGCAAGCAGAGCAACTGTTTATCGCATTGAAACGCCGTGGGAAAACGACTGAATTCTATCGCTTTCCAGACTCAAACCACGAACTCTCACGCTCAGGGACTCCATCACTACGAATGGACCGCTACGGCGCAATCGTCGACTGGATGACGAAGTACGTGAAAGAAACAAGTGCTAGTGAGAAAGAAGCGACACCAGCGAACTAATAGAACAAAAAGAAACCGTCCTTCATTGAGGCGGTTTCTCTTTGTTCAAATGCATAGTACTCAATAATTAGGATCCTCTGGCCAATCATAAATATCTTCCTGAATGTGAAGGGTCTCGCCATTGATATTATTCAGGGTATCACTTTCCCAATCTTTGTCTGTGAACATCTTGTGAAACTTGCCTTTTTTTGAGGTATACAAGTTGTGCTATACTGAAAATACTGCTAAAAATAGGCTAACAAGATGTTCTCGTTCTTACTGTTACGAGTTAGCCGAATGTTAGGTTTGTCCAGTCTGTACATATGTTTTAGGGAAGTTGACTTTATCGAGAAGGGGCTAACGATGGATTTCTCTTCATTTTTTCAATGGATTTCTTCGGAGGAGAACTTGAATGAGTGGTTCGGACAGTTTCGTGCACTTGGACCGTTTATGGGACTTCTCCTTCCGTTTATAGAGGCGTTTCTTCCGTTTTTGCCACTCGTCGTGTTTGTCGTGGTGAACGTGAATGCCTTTGGGCCGATATTCGGGTTTTTGTATTCTTGGATTGGAGCGAGTGTCGGGTCGATTGCTGTGTTTCTTGTCATTCGCAAGTGGGGAAATACGCGTTTCCTTCAGTTTATTCGACGGCAAAAACAAGTAAATAAGCTCGTAAAATGGGTGGAGCGTCACGGATTCGGACCGCTTTTTTTGTTTCTTTGCTTTCCGTTCACACCGTCCGCGCTTGTGAATATAGTGGCGGGTCTGTCGAAAATTAGCTTTATTCAATATTCGCTAGCCGTTTCCGCGGGAAAATTTGTTATGATTTTAATGGTGAGTTATATTGGTTCAGACATTCCCTCCCTCTTTCAACAACCCATTCGTTCGGCACTTATGGGTGGGGCGATTATTTTGTTATGGTTTATTGGAAAGCGTGTAGAGAAATGGCTTCAAAATAAGGTGGAGCGAGAGGAACAGAAGAAAGTATTAGTACAGCAGGATGAGTTGTAGGAAGGGGACAGGTGGCGTGAGTCCAGGATTGAAAAAGGAAGGTTTAGAATGGATTAAGGCGTTCGCGATCGGCATTTTATTGTTTTTGTTAATTCGTACATTTCTTTTTTCGAGTTACGAAGTGGAAGGCAAGTCTATGGTGCCTACCTTGCAGGATGGGGATAAACTGATCGTGAGCAAAATTGGGTATACTATTGGCGAGATTGACCGCCTTGATGTGATTGTGTTTCATGCAACGGAAACGGAAGACTACGTGAAGCGGGTGATCGGTCTTCCTGGAGACTCCATACGTTATGAAAATGACCAATTATTTGTCAATGACCAACCTATTCCAGAGCCGTTTTTAGATGAGTCGAAAGGGCAATGGGATGTTGGCACGTTTACGGGAGACTTCACTTTAGAGGGATTGGAGTCGACAAACGCACAGACTGTTCCTGAAGGGAAAATTTTTGTGTTAGGAGACAACCGGTTGGGGAGTCGCGATAGTCGTCATTTCGGATTTGTGGACATAGATGAGGTCGTCGGACAAGTCAGTTTACGGTTTTGGCCGTTTAAGGAAATAACCGTTTCGTTTTAACAAAAGGGGTGCCTACAGCTAGGAAAGCTGTGGAGGCACCCCTTTTTTTGGGTGAGTAGGTAAGGGCTTTTTGATGGTGCTCTCCCATTTTTGTAATAGGTGTACGTGCCATAGATTGAGCACATAGAGGAGAAAAGTGACGACCAGAAAACCCTTCCATCCAGTAAGACTAGAAACGAGGGGAGCGATTGACGCCCCGATCAGCAACAGAAAGGAGTACAAGGACAACGCTTTCGCACGGTTGTCTTTCGCCATATCTCCTATGATCAGAATGACAGTCGGTATCAAGATAGACACTGCCGCGATGAGCAAAATCGACCAAGTCCCAGAGAGCCAAAGTGAAGAGGAGTAGGTCAGCATGCCGAGTGTACTGAGAGCACCGAGTACGAAGCCAAGCTGTAATGTACGATAACTACCAAAACGTCGAATCAGTGTCCCAGTAAAAAAGGACAGTATTGCCCCTAATAAACCGATGCCCCGAATGGAATACATCGCCTCACCTGCATCTGGGAATCCGCGAGTGATAGCATCGTAAAATCCCACGGAAGTAAATAGTAGTGTGACGACGATGAAGTAGCAACGACGAAGGTCGCGGTCTTGCAAAAACGTTCCATACAGCTTCAAAACCCCAGCGCTCTTCTGACTTGTAGGAGATGTATGTGGATACAAAAAGGCCGAGACAACGAATAGGAGACCGTAACAAACAGCAAACACCCAAAACACAGCCTGCCATCCAAACCAACTAGTTAGCGCTTGGCTCACAATTTGACCGAAGATCCCCGCCACTAAAAATCCTGTATTAATAAGGGCTAATACAAACGTTCGAAACTTCCCATCAAACAATTCATACGCGTAGGCGAACGAAACAGGCGCAAACGAAGCGAGAGTAAAGCCTTGAACACTCCGGGCAAATAAAAGCCACTCGACAGATGGACTCCAGGCAACAAGCCACGTCGTGAACATGGAAGCGAGCAGCCCTACAACGATTACTTGCTTCCGCCCGAAACGATCTGATAGCGGTCCAAACGTTAAGAGCCCGCATGCATACCAAAACGTAAACAAAGTGCTTCCCCACACGAACTGTTCCGCATTTGTTGAGAAGCTCGTACTTAATGCAGTTGAAATAGGGATGAGTGTATAAATGTTACTAGCGACAAAAAAACCTGTGAGGATGAGTAAACTTGCCGATCCGCGTAGTTGTTTTGGTGTCAAAGGCATAGTAGTTAGTTCCTCCCCGTTCTATAGGGCATTTGCTCCCCTTTATGACATCCTATTCACGTTTGTGCACCGGGTAATATTGTCCTAATAGGAAACGATCGCCAGATGTAAAAACGTGTAGATAACTAGGCATGTCTCTCGCAACCTAGTACAATAGAAAGCACTAGAGATGGACAGGAATAGAGGAGGCACAGTCGCATGAGTTTGCAATTTTTCATAGGTCGATCTGGTACAGGCAAGACGAGTGCTATCCATCAAGAAATTGCCAAGAAGATTACTGCGAAAAGTGATGGTCCCCCGATTATCGTCATCGTACCTGAGCAAATGTCTTATCAAACGGAGCGCCGGCTTTGTGAGTTGACGGAGCAAGGTGGAACGATGCGCGCGCAAGTATATAGTTTGACGCGGCTTGCTTGGCGCGTCATGCAAGAGGTGGGGGGGATTGCTGGGACCCCGCTTGGTACGACCGGACTGCACATGCTCATTCGTAGTATTTTAGAAGAAAAGAAGGATGAATTAAGAGAGTACAGTGGAAATCGCGAGCAAGCCGGCTTCATTGATGAGATGCGTTCGTTACTTACGGAGATGAAACGGTATATTGTCGCGCCTGAGCAGCTACGTGAAGTTCTGCAAACCGAGCAGGATGAGTCGACAGACGGGGAGTTTCGCACGCGCAAGCTTCAAGATATTAGCAAGGTGTTTGAAGCGTTTGAAGCGAGTATGGATCAACATTTCATCGATCAGGAAGACACATACACGCACCTTGCTTCCCAAATTTCACGCTCCCGTTTCCTGCAAACAGCGGATGTGTATGTAGACGGGTTTCATGATTTCACCCCGATGGAATACAGCGTGTTAAAAGAGTTGATACAAACAGCGCGGAATATGACGATCGCTTTGACTGTGGATCGTCCGTTTCGACATAGTCTCCCAGAGGAAACCCATCTTTTCAGGGCAACGGGTGAGACGTACGCTACTTTATATGAAATGGCCCGTTCAAGTGGTGTTGGTGTGGAGAAGGATGTCGTGTTCACAGCGCCACCTGCAGGGAAATCGCCAGCACTCACACAGTTTGAACACACGTTTGAAATGCGCCCGATCGAGCCGTATGAGGGGCCAAACGCAGTCGTGTTGGCAGAAGCGCAAAATCGTCGCGCGGAAATCGAGGGGATTGCGCGTAATATACGCCGGCTCGTGCAGCACAACTGCTACCGCTACCGTGATATCGCGTTACTGCTTCGCAATGCAAACGCGTACGATGCGGTCATTGAATCTGTATTTGCAGATTATGAGATTCCGTATTTTTGTGATGAGAAAAAATCGATGCTCCACCATCCGCTCGTGGAGTTACTTCGTTCAGCCTTCGATTGTTTTGAGCAGGATTGGCGGTATGAAGCAGTGTTTCGTGCTGCTAAAACTGAGTTGTTATATCCGAATGGTGAGAGCGAGAAGAAAATTCGTGGGCAAATGGATCGTCTCGAAAACTATTGCCTCGCTTACGGTATTAAAGGAAGAGACTGGCGTACAGAATCACGGTGGGGCTATCGAAAATATCGGGGGTTAGCGCATAACGCCGCTGTCACCACAGAGGAAAAGGCGATTGAGCAAGAGGTGAACGAAAGTAGATTGCTTCTTAGTGCTCCTTTACTTCGGCTTGAAAGGCGGTTGGCGCAGCGGAAATCAGCTGCTGAAAAAGCGGAGGCACTTTATTTGTTTTGTGAGGAAATAGAGGTCCCAGCAAAGCTTGATCGCTGGCGTTTGCAAGCCGAAGAAAGTGGTAACTTATTGCAGGCGAAGGAGCACGAACAGGCGTGGGACATGCTCGTGCAGTTACTGGACGAATTTGTAGAAATCTTCGGCGATCAAACAGTGTCGACATCCTTGTTCATTCAGTGTCTTACAACAGGGTTAGAGGCAGCGGAATTTTCAAACGTGCCGCCGTCGGTCGATCAAATAGTGGTGGCTCATATGGATCGCTCGCGTTTGACGAATTTGCGCTGTGCGTTTGTGGTTGGTCTTCAGGACGGGGTATTGCCGCAAAAGCCAAGAGAGAACGGTCTTTTAGACGATGAGGAGCGGGAATGGTTAGCGAGACAAGGGATCGAGCTGGCACCTTCCAGCCATAAACAATTGTTAGACGAAGAGTTCGCTGCCTATCGTGTGTTCTCACTGCCGACAGATGCGTTATATGTTTCGTATCCGGTTGCAGACGAGGAAGGCAAAGGGGTGCTTCCATCGCCGTGGTGGTCACGGTTGCAAGAGCGATTTCCAACAGCGCGTAAGGAGAAATACGTGTTAGACCCCTCTGACCTTTCAGACGATGAGCAGCTGGCGTTTATAGCCAATCCTCACACTGCCATTACGCACGTCACGCATCAATTCCAACGTGCAAAACGGGGTGAAGCAGTGAGCGCCCTGTGGTGGGATACGTACAATGCACTTGTCGGACAATCACAATGGAAGGAATCGCTCCAACGTGCATTGCGTAGTTTAACGTACAAAAACGATACGACAACGCTTACTGAAGAAACGAGCCGGGCTTTATACGGGGAAGAACTATCAGCCAGTGTATCGCGTATGGAAAGCTTTTTCTCATGTCCATTCTCTCATTACTCTTCACACGGGTTGCGACTGCGAGAGCGTGAAGTCTATCAGCTCCACGCCCCACATATGGGAGAGCTGTTCCACGAAGCGTTGAAGCACATTCATAAACAGGTTGTCGCAGAAGGAGATTGGCGTGCTGTTACGGTTGAGGGCAGTCGTGACGTCGCGAAAAAGGTGATGGGCACATATGCACCGGCTTTGTTTCGCAACATTTTAGGTAGCTCCAAAAGGTATCAATATATTGCTAGAAAGCTAGAGCAAGTGCTAGCGCAAACGACATTTGCCTTAAGTGAACAAGCACGTCGAAGCGGTTTTTCGCCTGTAGGACTAGAGGTTGACTTTGGTCAGAAGGGTGAGTTGCCGCCGTTTACTTATACACTTTCAAACGGAACAAAGGTGGAGCTAAGAGGCCGAATCGACCGTATTGATCGCGGTGAAGTGAATGGGAACACGTACATTCGTATCATTGACTATAAATCAAGCAGTCGTGGACTCGATCTCGGTGAAGTGTATCACGGCCTAAGCTTGCAAATGTTGACGTATTTAGATCTTGTTTTAACAAACGGAAAACAGTGGATCGGGACGGACGTGTCGCCTGCTGGAGTATTTTATTTTCACATTCACAACCCACAACTCGACGGCAAAAAAGCGGGTAATGAGGAAGCGATGCGGGAGGATTGGCTGAAGTCGTATAAAATGAATGGCTATGTGCTCGGTGACACAGGCGTCGTTCAGGAAATGGATCAACAGCTTTCTGGTGGTTCGTCTCCAGTGATTTCAGCGGGCTTGAACAAGGACGGCTCATTACGAAAATCTTCCAAGGCCGCATCTATTGAGCATTTTTCTTCGCTTACTTCTCACGTGCGCACGCTGTTTCGCGAAGGAAGCGAACGGATGATGCAAGGGGACGTAGACATTTCCCCTTATCAATACCGAGACCGAACACCGTGTACGTTTTGTTCGTTCCGTTCCGTTTGCCAGTTAGATCATGATGTGATGGACAAGCCAGTACGTCATTTACCAAAGCAATCCGATGACGCGTGGCTGGCGCACATCATCGCGAAAGGAGATATGACATGAAGTGGACAAAGGCGCAACAACTCGCAATCGACGTAGCTGGAAGCGATACGCTCGTAGCAGCGGCGGCAGGATCAGGAAAAACAGCCGTACTTGTTGAGCGACTGATCAAAAAGATGATCGCTCCCGAACATCCGTTGTCTGTCGATGAGCTCCTGATCGTGACGTTTACGAACAAATCAGCGGCGGAAATGCGCGGTCGGATCGGCGAAGCGTTGGAAAAAGCGTGTGCCCTCGACCCAACGAATACTCATTTGCAAAAGCAAATTGCCCTTCTTTCCAGCGCCAGCATCTCGACGTTGCATTCATTTTGCTTAGAGGTTGTACGAAAGTATGCGACTACTGTCGAGCTGGACCCTTCGTTTCGGTTAGGTGACGTAACGGAGTTGTCCTTTTTGCGCGAGGAAGTGTTAGAAGACGTACTGGAAGCAGCCTACGGAGAAGAAGACGAGGAAAAACGCGAAGCCTTTTACAAATTCGTTGATGCGTTTACATCGGATCGAGGCGATGAAGAAATTCGCGAGCTTGTGCAAAAGCTCTACGAATTTTCGCGTGCCCATCCAGAGCCGGCGCGCTTTTTGCAACAGGTAGTAGCTGTGTATGACAGAGAGGAAGATACATCGTTTGATGAGCTGCCATACGCTGGGTTAGTGAGAAACCTTGTTGAGCGGAACATGCAAGCGACGTACGATTTGCTGCAAAAGGGGCTGAAAGAAAGTGAGCAGTGGGGTGTGTCGCCCCTAGCAGAAACGTTTGCGACGGATGTAGCGGCTCTAGACACCTTAATTGAGAGAATGCATGGCGATTGGGCTTTGTTTGAAGAAGGCATGCGAGGCTTCAAGTTTCCGAAAGCGAAGCCGGTTAAAAAGGGTGTTTATGATGATGAGGCTGCAGAGAAGTTGAAAGCAGTCCGCCAGCAGGCAAAGAAATTGTTAGAAGGTATCCAAGAGTCCGTGTTTCAACGCTCATTAACAGCTTATTTACGCGACGGAAAAGCGATGGTAGGCATCATTCAGGAACTCAATAAACTGGTGGAATCTTTCGGTGTAGCCTACTGGGAGGCAAAGAAGGAACGAGGCGTACTCGATTTTAGCGACTTGGAGCACCTCACGATCCAGTTGTTCCAGACAACAGACGAAAACGGTCAAAAGGTACCGTCTCCAATCGCAGTAAATTACCGGAACCGCTTTGCCGAAATACTTGTTGATGAGTATCAAGATACAAATCTTGTGCAAGAAACGATTTTGCGATGTATCAAACAGGGTGATGAAGCGAGCGGGAACTTGTTTATGGTAGGGGACGTGAAACAATCTATTTACCGTTTCCGCTTGGCAGAACCGACGCTTTTTTTGGACAAGTATCGTCGGTTTACAGCGGCAGACGACCCGACAGCTGGCACCCGGATTGATCTTTCGCAAAACTTCCGAAGCCGCAAAGACGTGTTGGAAGCAACGAACTTTGTATTCTCACAAATTATGGGAGAACGCGTCGGAGAAATCGTATACGACGAGGCCGCTAGTCTTCAGCAAAACACGCTCTATCCAGAGGAAGAAATGCCTGTAGACGTGGTCATTCTTGAAGAGGGTGGCGAAGCGGAAGTGTCGTTTGAAAGGGAAGAGACAAAAAACGATGAAGACCCGTCGGAATGGGAACGCGCCCGGTTAGAGTCTGAATGGATTGCGGAGAAAATTGCATCAAACGTTGCAAATCGTGTGCACACTTTTGATGCAAAGCGTGGTGCGGATCGCCCTGTTCAGTTCCGTGACCATGTCGTTCTGCTTCGCTCGATGACGTGGGCTGAAGAAGTTTCAGCTGCTTGTAAGCGTCGCGGCATTCCTGTGTACGCAAACAGCCGCTCAGGTTACTTTGAGGCAACCGAAGTACAAACGATGCTGTCACTGCTTCACATCATCGACAATCCATACCAAGACATACCGTTTGCCAGTGTATTGCGCTCGCCTATTGTAGAATTCACCGAAGAGGAGCTCGCGCAAATTCGCGTGTTGTCACGTAAATCCTCCTTTTATGATGCATTTTGTGAAGCGATTGCCCATCCAAAAGCGGATGGAACTGCGTGGCAAGAGAAGGGACGTTGGCTCCTACAACACCTGAACGAATGGCGTGCGTTTGCTCGTAAAGCGTCGTTGAGTGATCTCATCTGGCGTCTCTATCGGGATACCCGCTACGTAGACTTTGTCGGTGGATTAGTCGGTGGCAAGCAACGGCAAGCCAATTTACGTGCGTTGTATGACCGGGCCCGTTCGTATGAGAAAACAGCCTTCCGCGGGTTGTTTCGATTTTTGCGCTTTATTGGTCGTTTGCAAGAGCGAAACGAGGATCTCGGAACGGCACGAGCAGTCGGTGAAGAAGAAAATGTTGTTCGGATTATGACGATTCACTCTAGTAAAGGACTTGAATTCCCGCACGTGTTCGTGGCAGGTCTCGGGAAGCAATTCAACCGTCGCGATATGCAAGGAACATACCTATTTGATGCCCAGTTCGGATTTGCAACAAAGTATATTGACGTGGAGAAGCGCTTTACACGACCTTCTCTTTTTCAGCAAGCCATTCGTGAGAAAAAGCAAGGTGAAATGCTCGCTGAAGAAATGCGCGTGCTCTACGTTGCGATGACACGGGCAAAGGAGAAACTATATCTTCTAGGTTCAGTAAAAAGTGTGGAATCGTCGGCAAAAAAATGGACGGAAGGGTTAGAGGGAGAAGCTCTTTTGCTGCCAGAGTATAAACGGGCACAGGCGGTTTCTTACTTAGATTGGATCGTCCCAGCCTTCCTGCGTCATCCACTCGGAAAAAAGGTGTGGGCAGAGTCAACGTGGTGTCAAACGACTCCGATGTGGGAAACGTTTGCCGACGCTAAAGTTGATATCACTTTTTCATGGCTGACCCCGGAAAACTTTGCAAGTGAAGGGGAGGCGGTGGACGGGGAATCATTTGAACTTCCTAACGACGGAGAACGAGTGGAAAAAGAATCTCCTTTTACTCAAGAAGTGTTTGCTCAATTGGAATGGACGTACGAACACGAATGGGCGACACGTTTGAAGAGTAAGCAGTCTGTATCTGAGCTGAAGCGTTGGAAGGAATGGTTAGAGGCTGGAGATGTGCTCGACGGACCCCTTGTGTCTAAGCCGCGTTTCGATCGACCGAAGTTTTTGCAAGAGAATAAGGTATCCCCGACTGAACGCGGAACGTTGATGCACTTAGTCATGCAGCACGTACCAATTCATTCAAACTTACACCGTGCCGAGATTGAAACGGTGTTGGAAAATATGGTAAGAAAACATTGGCTGACTGACGATCAAAAAGAAGTAATTGAGATCGACTGGGTGCTCCAGTTTTTTTCCTCTTCAATTGGGAAGCGCGTGGTAGATAGCGATAATGTGAAGAGAGAAATCCCGTTCAGCTATACAGTGCCAGCCAGAGAACTGCATCCTGACGTCGACGGTGAGGGTGAATCCGTCTTGATTCAAGGCATCGTCGACTGTTTGATCGAAGAAGAAGACGGATTTGTACTGGTGGATTACAAAACAGACACCATTACAGGGCGCTATCCAGGGGGCTTTGAAGAAGCGAAGCCACATCTGCTGGAGCGGTACAGAGAGCAAGTCTACTGGTATGCACGCGCGATTGGCGTCATGCTCGATAAACCGGTGAAGGAAAGCGTGCTGTACTTTTTTGATGGAGGCCATGTGGTGGAGGTTGCGGAGATAGTGGAGACTGGGAGTAAGTAGCGTGCATGATACGAGAGGAAGAGAAGAAAGAGGATCTACTAGCGCGCAACTGATCCATCCCGGGATAAGAGCGTTAACCCCGAGATAAGAGCGTTACACCCAGGATAAGAGCGTTAATTCCGGGATAAGAGCGTTAATCCCGGGATAAGAGCGTTAAACCCAGGATAAGAGCGTTAATCCCGAGATAAGAGCGTTACACCCAGGATAAGAGCGTTACACCCGCTCCAGGGGGTTCAATAGCACACCAAACCCGCCGCCGCACGCACGAAACGCGACAGGCACCAACACCTGTCGCGTTTTCTCGTTCACGCATTCCCTGTAATCGGCTGATCTACCCCGTTGACGTCAAATGTGTTATTTACAGAGATGCCGTTGTTAGTAATAACAATTCCGCCTGTATTGCCACCACCAGATCCGTTTAGAAGTTTTGTTGCTGATTTGGGTGATACGTAAAAAGTATCACCGAATTGTATTTCACCGCCGACCTGATTATTAATAACGACTGGTCCTACGATGGCAGGCATAGTATCCACCACCTCTTTTGTCATGAACTATTGTGTCTGTTTACGTGTATGCAGGCAGTGGCATAGGTGTGCATTTTTACGGTCTTTGAAATACTTTGGAAATCCCGGTTTCGATGCCGCCAACCGATTGTTCTTGTGTTAGCAGCTGCCTTATATGCTTGACGCGACTTTCTAAGTAGACGGCTTCTACATTGCCGATATGAACGACGGCTGCCGACGAAATCGCTGTGAAGTCCATCTTACCGACACGGAGTTGCCGAGTGGGATTGTGGGTTTGGATTTCAACCTGTTCAAAGAATACAGGTGGAAGTGGGATGTGTTCACGAAAAATAGGGAACTGTTTTAAATCGCCTTCCTTCCCGTTGAAAAATTGCGCCTCTCTTTGGTAGGCAAGTGCGTAACTGTGCGCCTCGATTGTCCGTGTATCGCCCACTTGGACCACAGAAGCAGATACCAGCGTATTAGAATGTACATAGTCTACTTTACTCGTACGTTCAAACATCGCTAACCTCTCGGGGCAAATGGGACGAACGGGCCAATAATCAGAGATTCTGCCGGTGTGTCGAACGTTGAGGCTGCTTGAATCGTATGGCAATCTCCCAGAATAACAATCGCGGAGGAAGCAACACCGCCGAAGTCGATAGACTCTATATCAAATTCTCCGTTTGTCACGTTCCATTCTATCATTTGTCCTCTTCCTCCTCTCCATTTGCCTTCTCTTCAGTAGTTTGATTAGGTTGCGGCGTTTCAGACTGTGTAGCGTTCGCTTGCGTTAAAAACGTCATAATTCCTTGGTAAATGTCTTGTTTCATTAATAGACTCACTTCTTTTTTTAAATTCGTCGTGTTCGGATCCGTTCTAAGCGCTTGGGGCATTCGTTGCAAATGGTACTGTAAACGGGTAGGTAACTGTTTCCGAATGTCGTCTTTCATAAAGTCTGCGTACATTGGATTTACTGGGATGCCGAGTTGTTCACAGGCTCTCTCTACTGCTTTATGATAATCGTTTTCCAAGTAGTGTAGCATTTCATTTTCTAATTCTTTCGTGACTCCCCAACCTTTTGGATCAGTGTATGGGGTGGCTTGTGGAGCGTTTCCTGGTACTAAATCTTCCATGTTTTCAAGATCTGTTGGGGATAATCCGATGTGCAAAGTGCCGTCTAAATTTTCCACCTTTAGTTGATCAAATTTATATTCGATTCGATCAACGCGTATCGCTGGTTGATCTTGAAGTTTTTGCACGAGCTGGCGTAGTTCCCTTACTTCTTTTTCTAACAAATCTAATCTAGATGACTGAGGAGTTGCCGTTTTACTTGGTTGCACGGGGGAGCCACTTTGCCCGGGAACTTGCACTTTCCACGTATAGGGAGGTTGATGGGGGTTCATCACGCGTCACACCTTTCTTCTGAAGTCGTCACAATGTATAAGGGACAACATTGCTCGGTTGTACCTCACTCGGGTCATCTTCTGTCACTTTGTCTGTCATTTCATCTGTCACATGATCCATCACCAGGTCGCCAACTTCACCTGGTAGTGGGGCGGGCTCAATAAATGCACCTGTGTTGTACAAATAAGCGTTGGAACGAATGATGCCACTAGAGCCGATTTGAAAGACCCCGGAGTTCGCTACACTGCCGATTTTAATCATACGGATGTGAAAGTTTTGATGAATATGAATCGCCACGGTTATCCTCCTTAGATTCGGGGCGTACCAGTTCCCGCCCGAAGTTTGTCGAAAAGTTTTTTATAGGGTTAGTGCAATAGGTAGGTCTACGACATCTTGGTCTTGTGTGTTTGTCGTGCTGTATTCGTTTACAACGTACATGCCGTCACCTGTGTTGAAGGAGCCGGCCCCCGCAAATGTTTTGTTCGTGGCGGTGGGCGTAATTTGAAACGCGTCGCCTATGTGGACGACAGCGCTACTGCTGATGCTAATGACCTGCACGACACCGACTATTGCTGGCAAAGGTTGCTCCCTCCTTTCCTGATGAGAGCTTCAAAAACGATGGGCATTTGCCACGGTCTTTGATATCGTATGTATGGAAAGCGTAACTGGTGAGTGATGAAAGGTGGGGGTTCTTTGCGTGTTCATTCCATTGATGTAACGAGAGGAATTGCTTTATTAGGAATTTTACTCATTAATGTGATGTCGTTTCACGCTCCTTTTTTGTACGTCGATCCTTACACGTACTGGGAAGAAGAGTTTTGGTTGTATAGCCTTATTGATCTGTTTGTGCAAGGTAGTTTTTATCCGTTGTTTTCTTTGTTATTTGGGTTCGGGACCGTGTTTTTGTTTGAAAAGTGTGTTCGAGAAGGACGTCGTTTTCTCTCGGTCTACATACGTCGTTTGCTGTTTCTGGCGATAGTCGGGTTATTACACGGTTTGTTTATTTGGAGCGGTGACATTTTGTTTGCCTATGCGCTTACAGGTGTTGTGAGTGGATTGTTTATAAAGTTGCCAGCGAAACCACTCTTGATCATTGGGGGACTGTGGTTTCTCGTACCCCAATTGTTGATGGGTGGCTTGATGTTCCTTGCTTCCCTTTCTTCAGGGGGAGATATGGGGATGCCGGTAGACGTAGTAGGCATCCAGCAGTCCATTGAGGCGTATCGATACGGAAGCTGGGCAGAGATTCAACAAATGCGCTTTACGGATTGGCAGAAGTCAAATGGGTCTGCCATCATTGTGTTTCAGATCGGCATGCTTGTTCCGTTTTTTCTCATTGGAATGGGGTTGGCGAAAACGAATTTGTTTCGTGGGCACCAGACAACAGGAGCGCTTACATGGTTCTGGATCCTCTTTACTGTTGGAATCGCGATTAAGCTTATTCCTTATGTTACGTCCTTTTCATTAGGACCCTTTACTGTACACGAATATATCGGTGGACCACTTGTCGCGTTTAGCATCCCGTTTCTCGTGCATTCTCTCGTGCAAAACGGTCGGGTGACAAGAGTTGCCAACGCCCTGGCCAACATGGGGAAACTTTCCTTTACGATGTATTTGTTGCAGTCGCTGATCGGGACATTTGTCTTTTATAACATCGGTTTTGGTTTGTACAGTCAAGTTACGTTACTTCAGGGGACATTGTTCGCCATTGCTTTATACACCGTGCAAGTCGTAGCTGCCAACCTGTGGATGCGTAATTTTCAGATCGGTCCGTTTGAATTCGTATGGAGAGCTGTCACGTACGGTAAACGTCCAGAGATGAAAAGGGACGAATCCTGAGTTCAAAGGGGCAGATTCCTGATTCAAAGGGGCAGATCCCTGATTCAAAGGAGCAGATCCCTGATTCAAAGGGGCAGATACCTGATTCAATGGGACGGATCCCGTACTCAAAGGGACGAATCCCGTACTCAAAGGGTCAATCACGACTCAAGCGAAAAAGTCTGTTGTAACGGAATAATAATAAGTCTTACCACACGGCTGTTCACGAATTGGACAAGGCTAGATGGCACACGCTACTTCTATCTACTAGGCAGGAAGTGGTATGCTTGTATTATATGGACAAGGAAAGGATGAACAACTTATGGTAACAGATTTGCACATTACAACATGGGTCGTTGGCATTGTTTTGTTTTTGGTAGCGTATAACATGTACAAAAAAGGCAACGCCAAAGCGGCAAAAATTAACCACATGATTACGCGTGTTCTATACATTTTGATTATCTGGACAGGGATCAATCTTTTTATTCCAACAGACCCACTTTATAATGTGAAGGCATTGGCAGGAATATTGGTAATTGTAGGTATGGAGTTGACGCTTGTTCGGACGAAAAAAGGCAAATCAGCATCGATTGGTTGGGGATTGTTTATCGTTGGATTAGCAGGTGCACTAGTGCTAGGGATGATGCTGCCACAAGGAATTTACTTAGGATAAAAGAGATGGGGATGTCCGATAAGTGACAGCTCACCACGGTTTTACGTCAGCTATAGTGTTTGTGGATTTTGACAAACACTATGATCTGACGGTTGTGGTGACTGTTACTTTGCTTTTAGGACAGCCCCATTTTTTTGAAAGGGCTCTCGTTTTCTGTCGATTTATGCTATCTTTATAGGGGAAAGGCTAAGAGCACGACGTCAAGTTAGGCAGGCATGCTAACTACGCCGTATCGCATGCATAATCGCATCCCTAGCAAGCACATCGCCTTTCGACCACATCGTGTGGGCCAAAGGAAGAAACGTTCGTGTGGTGAAAAAACATGAGAACAATACAACATGTATACCAAGACAAACTTACATTAGAACGCTTTACCCGGAAGAACCATCTGGCTAGAGAACAGACCATTTTGGTGCAAGTGTTTTCCGGTGTCCCAAACCGGGCATTTTTACGTATGCTCCAAAAAGATATACAGGAAACGATCCCCCACGCCATTGTAATGGGTGTAACGACTGACGGTGAAATTTATCAAGGGACGAATCGTGAACGCCAAGTAGTGCTAGCTTTTACGGTATTTACCCAAACGGAAGTACAACTGTTTTCCATTGAGACGAAAGGTGAAGACCTTATTAAAGTGGGACAAGCCTTTACAAAGCTCATCAAGACACCTCATACAAAGGGAGTGCTTCTGTTCTCGGGGCTATCCGCATATGATTCGCAACTCTTTTTAGATGGACTATATGATTCCACTAATGAATTCCCACCGATCGTAGGAGGGTTGGCCGCGGATAATGGGCAGTTTCAAGAGGCGTTCGTATTTACAGAAGACTGGATTTCGTCAACAGGCATCCTCCTCGTTACATTACGAAGCGAGCAGCTCACTGTATCCACACACGGTCAGTACCATTGGCGTGAGGTCGGGACACGCTTTACTGCTACAGGAGTAAACGGAAAAGAAGTATTTTCATTAGATGGTGAGCTTCCGAGTGATCTCTTAAAGAAACACATCGGAGAACGGTTTATACAAGGGTTACCAGAGACAGGAATTGAATTTCCGCTCGTCATTATGAGAGGGGAGGAACAGACGCAAGCCTTTATTGAGTCTATCCAAAAGGACGGAACAATGACGCTGTCGACGCCATTACATAAAGGCGAGCAAGTGACCTTTGCTTTTGTCGATATTGAAAAATGGATCGAAACGTCCGTTGTTCAACTTGAAACCCTCTCAGAAGGACATGTGGAATCGATTTTCATTTACAATTGTTTAGCACGTAGAAGGTATGTAAAAGAAATTACGTCTCAAGATGTTGCACATTTTCAACGGATTGCGCCAACAACCGGTTTCTTTGGGAACGGTCAGATTGTTAGTTTGTCAGGAGGAAAGCCAAAAGTATACGTTCATGCTCTAGCATACGTCACGATGGCGGAGGGACAAACTATACCGAGTAAAAAAGAAGCGCTAAAGGTTTCCTATCAAATCCCCCCTCAAGTCCGAACGATGATGCTCTTTACGCAACTAATGGAAGCGGCAGTATCCAATGCAGCCGAATTAGCCCAATCCGTTCAACGTTCGCAAGAAATCTACAAATCTTTGTTCGAGAACAATAGTGAACTCATTTATTCTACTGATTTAACAGGGAAGTTTACGAGTATTAATCCATCTTTTGAACAAGCGTTTAATGTGAAAAAGGAGGATTTGATCGGAAAAAGTGCGATTCCGTTTCTACAAAAGAAAGATGTCATTCGTGTGAAACGTCATTTTCTAAAATCATTGATCGGGCGTGAAGAGTTATTTCGTATTAATATTGAAACGAATGGTACGTGGAAGACGTTTGAAATGAAGCATGTGCCCATTATGGTGCAAGGCGAACGGATTGGTTTGTACGGCCTCGGACGTGACATCACAGACAAAATCCAAACAGAAGATCGTATTACACAATTAGCTTACTACGATCATGAAACACAGCTACCAAACCGTATTAAGTTTGCTGAGATCGTCAAGGGGATGCTGGACAAAGTGAAATCCAGTGATCAATCGATAGCCGTCATGTTTCTCGACATCGACCGGTTTAAGATTATTAATGATAGTCTCGGTCACGTTATTGGAGATCTATTACTGAAGCAAATCGCGTACAGAATAGAAAAAGTGTTACCCGCAGGTGCCTACATAGGGAGATTTGGCGGGGATAAATTTACGATTGCCTGTGCGCGCAATGTCTCTTATAAACAAGTAGAGTCCGTTGCCCAAATGATTTTAGATGAGGTCAAACAACCTCTTTTTCACGATGGACATGAGTTTTTCTTAACAGCTAGTATCGGTGTCAGTTTTTCCCCTCAGGACGGCGATCAGGTGGAAACGCTATTGCGCAATGCAGATGCTGCGATGAACCGTGCGAAACAAGTGGGTGGGGGAGCCTATATGAGTTTCTCTCACCATATGAACGACGATGCTTTATATCGACTAGAGCTTGAGCGCTTTTTACACAAAGCCATTGAAAAAGATGAATTGTTCTTAGCGTACCAACCGATTTTAGAGCTCTCAACTGGAAAGTGTACCGGATACGAGGCGCTCGTCCGTTGGCGGCACCCACACCAAGGCATTATACCGCCGACCCAATTCATTCCCATTGCAGAAGAAACAGGTCTTATTTTAGAGATCGGGAATTGGGTACTACAGGAAGCGTGTCAAAAAGCGGTCGAATGGCGTGAACAACTTCAACCAGACTTGAAAGTATCTGTAAATGTGTCAGCACCTCAATTTGCGCATCCGAAATTTGCCCAGTTTGTTCAGAAAGCGTGTGAGCAAGCAGGATTGCCTCCTGAAGCGCTTCACCTCGAGCTGACCGAGTCCATTATGGTCGGGAACATGGGGCATTGCATTGACGTGATGTACAATTTAAAGGATATTGGTGTCAATATATCCATTGATGATTTTGGAACAGGGTATTCATCATTTCAATATTTGCGTGAGCTGCCAATCGATACGTTGAAAATTGATCGGAGCTTCATTCATTCCTTGGAAAACACACCGAAGGAATTCGCTATTGTCCAAGCGCTCGTTACGATGGGAACAGGTCTTGGAATTCGTGTGATCGCTGAGGGTGTCGAAACGAAGGAGCAGCTTGATTTGCTACAACAAATTGGTTTGAACTATGCACAAGGGTTTTATTTTTCAAAACCGTTGGAGGAACAAGCTTTTCAGCGCGCTTTAGAAAAAAACACATTTGCCATTGAGATGGGATAGCATGTGGAAAACCCACTGTTTGTAACAGAACAAACAGTGGGTTTTTGCATTTTTGTCATTTTAGGAGATCCGTTCAATAACTAATCGCTTCCCTGTCGTACAAGTGAATTCAAAGCGATCCGTCATTTTTCGAAAGTAGCCAAAATGGTGCTGTACTCCGCAAATTTGTTCTCCGTTATCGAATATGAGCATGTTTACGCCGTGTGGACTTCGCTGCGACGACAAAAAGGACAAATGATTATGGCAATAGATACAATCATAAAGAGAGAAGCCAAGTGAGTTGAGCGTAGTCAAAAACTGTATAAACGCATCCTCATGAATGTCATCCAATAAGTGATCTAAGGAATGAATAAGCGGTTTGCGTATCCGCACTTTTTCCTCGCTAGATAAGGAAATGAGTGTGGATTGAAGGTTGAGCACCCCATCTTCTTGCACAATACCGGTACGCCATTTCCTTCCATCAAACCATTGTGCCTCTACACCAATCCATTCGTCTAATAAATGAGCATCCTCTGTTTCCTCATCAAAAAACACCCACTGGCCGTTCAAAAATTCTACAGTCCCTTCATTGAACGCACGAAGTTGGCTATTGAAAAGTTTTGCTCGATTTTGATTCAATGAAAAAACCTCCAGCCTAGCGTATGAAACGTCGTTTTGTTTTATCTCCGAAGAATCGAAAGCTCGTCTTTCTTTCGGTCTCGAGCATCGTTCGCATTCTACCCATTGTTAGCTTATTAGAGAGACGATGAAAAGGTGTATCTTTCTTTTTCACCATTTCCATGAAAGGGCACTAATAAACGTCATATACATGGTAAAAGCGCACACCTGTCTAGGCGACACATAAACTACATGTGAATTTGCTTTAACTCGGATGAAAGCGTCAAGTGGATTGAAGATTGACACTAAGGAGTGAAAGTCTATGTGTGGTATTACCGGATGGAGTCACTTTCAAAAAGATCTATCAGTAGAACAAAGTGTAGTCAATGAGATGGCGAACACCCTCTCGCGAAGGGGACCAGATGAAACGAATACATTTGTGCATCCTCGAGTGTTGTTTGGACATAAACGGTTGATCGTTGTCGATCCGAGTGGTGGACGACAGCCCATGACACGAACAAGTGAAGGCAAAGCGTTTACACTCTGCTACAACGGTGAATTGTACAATACGGAAGATTTGCGAGCTGAATTAAAAAGAAAAGGCTATACATTTCAAGGGCACTCGGACACCGAGGTTCTCTTAAACGCATACGTAGAATGGCGAGAGCAAGTAGTGGAGTTTCTAAATGGGATCTTTGCGTTTGCAATTTGGGATCCTGACAAAGAGCACGTATTTGTTGCGAGAGATCGTCTCGGTGTGAAACCACTTTTTTATGCGGAGAAAGAGGGGTTTGTGTTTGGATCTGAATTAAAGGCGCTCTTAAAGCATCCTTCTCTTCCGGCGAGGGTGGGTCATGACGGTCTTCGTGAGGTACTCGGGTTAGGGCCATCACGTACACCGGGTCACGGAATATTTGAAGATATTCACGAATTACGCCCAGCGCATGCTTGCACGTATTCAAAGGATGGGCTGAAAATTTGGCGTTACTGGGATGTGAAAAGTGCGCCACACGAAGATTCACTAGAGGAAACAGCAACGAACGTACGCACTCTCTTCGTCGACGCGGTAGAAAGACAACTAGTGAGTGACGTGCCCCTTTGTACATTTTTATCTGGAGGAGTCGATTCGAGTGCCATCACTGCTATTGCCTCCAATTACTATAAAAAACACGGTAAAGGAAGCCTTCATACGTACTCCATCGATTATGAAGAAAACGACCAATATTTCACAGCGAGTAAGTTTCAACCGAACGACGATGCCCCTTGGGTAAGGAAAATGGCGGAAGCGTTCGAAACGAATCATCACAACAGCATCATCACGCAAGAAACACTTGCAGAATACTTAACGGAAGCAGTGCACGTTCGGGATACACCTGGTATGGCCGATGTAGATTCTTCACTGCTCTGGTTCTGTAAGCAAATAAAGAAAGACTTTGTTGTCGGGTTGAGCGGAGAGTGTGCAGATGAGATCTTCGGCGGTTATCCTTGGTTCCATAACCCTGATGATCGAGATCGAAAACACTTTCCATGGATGCGCTCCACAGAGGCAAGACAGCAGTTGCTCCAATCGAAATGGCGCGATCGACTAGATTTAGAGACTTACGTACAAGAGCAATACGAAAAAACGATGAACGAAACCCCTTTACTAGATGGGGAAAACCAACTGGAAACGAAGCGCCGGCAAATGTTTTACTTGAATATGCACTGGTTTATGACCAATTTACTCGATCGTAAAGACCGCATGAGTATGGGCGCAAGTCTTGAGGTGCGCGTTCCGTTTGCAGATCATCGTCTCGTGGAATACGTTTGGAACATTCCATGGGAAATGAAAATGACTGGGAACCGCGAAAAGGGGATCTTACGGAAGGCACTCGAAGGGATCTTGCCAGACGAGGTTTTGTATCGAAAGAAGAGCCCGTACCCGAAAACTCATCATCCAGCGTACACAAAAGCCGTACAGGATTGGGTGAAAACACTCGTTGTCAAAGAAGACAGCATCCTTTTTGAACTCTTTGATAAGAAACAACTGAACGACCTGATCGAAACCGGAGGAGCAAGTTTTGACGTTCCGTGGTACGGTCAACTAATGAGTGGCCCACAATTGTTAGCCCATTTAGGCCAAATTCACGTTTGGTTCCGGGACTATCATATTGATTTAGTAGAGTCTTAGGCTAAATGTAGCTTCTATAAACTTTGGATGATAAGAAAACGTTGAATGGCTTGTGAGCAGGAGGCTATTCGGGCGTGAAACCAGATTAAACGAGCGTGAATCCAGACTAATGATGGTCCGTGCTAGCTCCTCACAAAACACAGAAAGCCACTCCTTTAGTAGAGTGGCTTTGTGTTGCTATGATGCGGTACTTTTCGTTTCGGAGTCTTTCTTTTTAACAAACACTTTCGACATCCATACTCGCGATCGCCAGCGTAGGAGCATGAGGATTCCGCGCAACCATTCGTCAGCAATGAAGGCGATCCAAATGCCGACGAGACCGAGACCGAATACAATGCCGAGAACGTACGAAAGCGTGACGCTCACACCCCACATCGACAAAATCCCCATATAAACAGGGAAACGGACGTCGCCAGCGGCCCGCAGCGCATTGATGACGATTAAATTAAAAGAGCGTCCAGGCTCTAGGATGACGGTCAGCCAAATTAGAACTGTACCCAACGCTATGATCTCTGGATTGTCTGTGAAAATTCCGAGTAATGATTTAGAAAAAATGGAGAAGAGTAGTGCCATTCCAAGAGATACGGCGATGGCAATTTTTAAGCTTCGCAAGCATCGCTTATAGGCTTCCTCCATTTGTCCGGCGCCGATTTTATGTCCGATTAAAATTTGCGTTCCTTGTGCAATCGCGATGGCGAATAGGAAGATGAACATCATCAAGTTTTGCGTGTACACTTTCGTCGTTAAAGCGAGAGTACCCATTTCAGATATGAAGCGCGTAATCACAACTTGCGATCCGTTATAAGCCAAATTCTCTCCAGCAGACGGAATACCGATTTTAAGCAAATTTTGCAGATGTTCTTTTGGCAACCGGAACAAGAATGCCCATGGAAGTGGAGTGGGCATTCGTTTCATGAGCACCACAACAGCCACCACCACCCCGATAGCGCGCGAGATGGTAGTCGAAAATGCGACGCCTTCTACACCAAGTACCGGGAAGCCAAACGGGCCAAATATCGCGAAATAGTTACCTATAACATTTAAGATATTCATACCGATCGTTATATACATGGCATCTTTTGTATATCCGTAACTCCGTAATATGGCACCGACTGTCATAATGAGAGCTTGCACAAAGGCAAATCCACCGACAATTCTTAAATAAGCATCGGCCTCTAAATATAAACCGTCAGGCAACCCCATCATTCCGAGGATGCCGTTTGTAAATACGAGCATCAGTACGCTTAAAATGAGACCAAAGATGAGGTTTGCCCCTAGAGAAACGACGGCAATTTCCTTCGCGGTTTGCTCGTTTTTAGCCCCTAGATTTTGAGCGATTAAAATAGTAGTACCTGTTGCGACAAAACCGAACATCACAATGATGAGCGAAACAATTTGGTTAGACACACCAACTGCAGCTACAGAGTTATCTGAGTAGAGACTTAGCATCAGTGTGTCTGCATTTCCCATTAGCATGTACAGCATCACTTCAATAAAAATCGGCCAAGTAAGGGCAAACAGCGTCATTTTCTTTTGGGAATCAATTTGATTTTTCATGGTAGTCACCTGTAATGAAGATGAGAGGCAGGATGGCTGCCTCTCATCTTCATTCCGTTCTTTCTAATTTAGCGTGAAACAAGCCGAAGCTCTTTGCAGGACAAATCAGTGTCCCTTGCGCAAGTGTCATCCCACCGTCTGGTCCTACCGCTGTGTAAGCGTCGTCTGGAAGCGTGAGTTCAAAAGAAGATGCTCCCGGATTGACAGCAACAAGTACAGACTGTGTCGCATTTGATTTCGTGAAGGCTACTATATTGCTGTCATACAACCAACGCAGTTCACCTTCGTTTGCGAAGAGAGGTTGTGAGTGTCGTAGTTGAATGAGTTGCTGAATGAGCGCTTTTAGTTCTGTATCTTGCTCCGCGTCATCCCAGGGCATACACTTGCGGCATCCTGGATCCATGCCACCGGTTAAGCCGATCTCGTCTCCATAATACAAACACGGTGAACCAGGAGACGTCAAGAGTAATGTGAAGATTGCCTTCACCATGTCTTTGTCCTCGTTACATTCCGTCAAAATACGTGGTGTATCGTGGCTACCGACAAGGTTGAAGAGCACATCGTTTACCGGTTGCGGGTAGTCTTTCCACACGCTCGTCATTTTCTCTTGGAACGTAAGTGGCGATAGACGTTTTCTACTAAATAAATCGAGCAAATTCGTTTGGAACGGGTAATTCATCACAGCGTCAAATTGTTCGCCACGTAACCAATTGATAGAGTTGTGCCAAATCTCTCCTAAAATATAAACATCTGGTTTAATAGATTTTACTTCGTTTCTGAATTCCCGCCAAAACGCATGATCCACTTCGTTAGCCACATCTAACCGCCATCCATCAATATCAAACTCTCGCACCCAGTAGCGACCGACTTCTAATAAGTACTCTTTCACCTCGGGATGTTCTGTGTTCAATTTCGGCATGTTAGGTGTAAAGGCGAACACGTCATAATTAGGACGTGGCTCAAATTGCAATGGAAACTCATGCACATAGAACCAATCTTTATAGCGGGAGCTTTCGCCATTTTCGACGACGTCTTGCCACTGTGGGAAATAGAAACCGCTATGATTAAATACGGCATCTAACATGACACGAATGCCACGCTTGTGACACGCTTTTACGAGATGCCGAAACGTTTCTTTATCGCCGAACTGCGGGTCGATATCCAAATAATCAATCGTGTCGTACTTATGATTGGACGTAGCAGTGAAAAGCGGTGTGAAATACAGACCGTTAATACCTAACTCTGCTAAGTAATCAAGATGGTCGATCACACCTTGCAGGTCACCACCGAAAAAGTTAGCAGGTGTTGGATCTGTACTGTTCCATTCAAGTGTATGTTTCGGATTTAAAGAATGGTCACCATTTGCAAAGCGTTCAGGAAATATTTGGTACCAAACAGTGTCCTTTACCCAAGCTGGAACGTTATACGAATCTACTGGATTTAAAAATGGAAAGCAGAAGAAGTAGCCGTTATCATCTAACACTTCATCGTAAAATCCTTTTTCGCAATAGAAAAGACTTTCAGTAGCGTCTTCCAGTAGAAAAGCATATCGCATTCGACGGAAGGGTGGAGCCACTTCTATGAGCCAATAATCAAATAAATCATCGTGTCCCACTTTACTCATCGCTTTTGTTGTAGATTGCCACCGCTCCTCTTGCCAATCGTACGGGTCACCGAAATGAAGGGTAACGGAAGTAACATCCTCCTTTTTTGTGCGCAAACGGATGTGCAATAATTCCTTGGTGCAAGCGTATGCATCAGGTTGTGTCGGATTGTGTAAAATTGCCTCTTTAAGCATAACGAACCCCCCTGTTAAATTAGTTCAAGCCTATGAAAAATGAAGGAGAAAGTCAATGAGAGATCTACAAAACGGGAAAACTAGTTCAATATGAAAAAAAGGTTGTCAAAACGAAATATCACGCTATAATGAAGTTGTGCAATCGTTTTCATTGAGGAAACGGTTTTTCTTACAGTGAATTTGTAAGGGCTACCAATAGTCGTGTTAACGTTTGCGAGGGAATTACAGAAAATTCATTTGGAGGGGTCAAAATGAAGAAATTTTTCTCGCTTTTTTTTATGATGATGCTTGTGGTTGTCGTCTTGGCGGCGTGTGGACCTAGCCGTGAAGAGGTTCAAGAAGAAGGCGGTACCGAAGAAGAAAACGAAAATGAAGGACTGGCTGAAGGGGAAGAACCTGAAAAGCCAGAGAGCTTAACTGTTTGGGTGAACGATCAAGATGTACAATTAGAAGCGCTCGGACAAATTTTTGACAAGTATGAAGAAGAAACTGGTATTACTATTGAAGAAACACCAATGAGTATGCTAGATCAAGTAGACGCGATTTCGTTAGACGGACCGAACGGCAATGGACCTGATTTATTCTACCAACCACATGACCGCATTGGTGATATTGTACAAAGAGGACTCGCAGCACCAGTTGATTTAAGTGATGTGGAAGATCAATATACGAGTGCAGCACTTGAAGCAATGCAAGTAGACGGAGAATACATGGGAATTCCAATGGTTGTTGAAACTTATGCAACGTTTTATAACAAAGATCTTGTCAGTGAAGCACCTGAAACGATGGAAGAGGTTATGACAATCGCTGCAGAACAGACGAGCGGTGAAAACTACGGGTTTTTAATGGAAGCAGCAAACTTTTATTACACATACCCGTTCTTAGCTAGCAACGGCGGTTACGTCTTCGGAGGCGAAGCAGGTAGCTACGATATAGAGGACATTGGATTAAATAACGAAGGCTCAGTTGCTGGTGCAGAAATGATTCAGTCTTGGTATGAAAATGGATACATCCCGACTGACCTCACAGCTGATATTTTGAACGGCTTGTTCCAAGAGGGCCAAGTAGGTGTCGTCATTAACGGACCTTGGATGGTGCGTGATTACAGTGCTGCTCTTGGAGATAGTTTAGGAACAACCATCTTGCCAGCACTTGATAATGGTGAAACACCAAAATCATTAGTCGGTGTAAAGGCTTGGTTAGTGTCTGACTACGCTGAAGAAAATCGTCAATATTGGGCAGCAGATTTAGCGAAATTTGTTTCAAACGAAGAGAACTCTCTCCTTTACTTTGATATTGCAGGAGAACTTCCAGCGAACAGCGTAGCACTTGAAAGTGAAGCGGTAACTAGTGACGAATTAATTAGTGCGTTTGCCGAACAAATTCAATATGGCGAACCAATGCCAAACAACCCTGAAGTACAACAAATTTGGGAACCGATTAATAACGCTTTGTCGTTCATTGCACAAGGTGAACCAGTAGAAGACGTATTAAACGAAGCTGTCGAGATCATAAAAACAAATATTGAGATTGCCAATCAGTAAGAAGTTTACGCTATTCAGAGTAGTTTTTTGCTAATGCGACTAGGTGGAGGGGAGCACTGTTTCCCTCCACCTCACTCTTTCGTAAAGGGGGATTTCCAATGCCAAGGGATCTAACAAAGAAAAAGAAGCTGACAGGATCCGTACTCACTGCAACCATTTTATCTGTCCTATTCGCAGGACTTGGTCAATTGTACAACCGTCGCTACATTAAAGGGGTCTTATTCATTATTCTTGAACTTTCCTTTCTTATCACGCTAGGAAACTTCATTACTACAGGACTATGGGGAATTCGTACATTAGGGGTGTATGCAGGAGAAGATCATTCGATTCTCTTACTCATTGAAGGGATCATTGCCCTCCTTATTCTGGTGTTTGCACTCGTCTTATACGTGTATAACATAGTAGACGCGAAGAAAAACGCCGAACGTCGAGTGGCTGGGGAACCGAACCCGTCTATTCGTAAATCTTTAAAGGATGGCTGGGACCTAGGCTTTCCGTATATTTTTGTGACACCGGGTCTCATTATGTTGACGTTTATCGTGATCTTGCCCATTCTGTTTACGTTAGCTCTTGCTTTTACTGATTATACGTTCAATAACCAACCCCCTCGTAACTTGCTCAGCTGGGTTGGGTTTGATAACTTTGCTAAATTGTTTGAACAAGACGGTATTTGGCGTAACACGTTTATTAGTGTGTTTGCATGGACAATTGTCTGGACTGTTGTCGCGACGACGTTACAAGTGGGACTCGGATTGTTCCTCGCTATTTTAGTCAACGATCCGCGCGTGAAATTTAAACGCCTTATTCGTACTATTCTTATTCTTCCGTGGGCAGTCCCAGCGTTCGTAACGATTCTCGTGTTTACGGCGATGTTTAACGGAAACTTTGGCGCCATTAACCAAGATATTATGGAACCGTTGTTCGGAGTCACAGTTCCATGGTTAGAAGATCCGTTGTACGCAAGAATGGCACTTATTATGATCCAAACTTGGTTGGGATTCCCGTTTGTATTTGCGTTATTTACGGGTGTTTTGCAAAGTATTTCAAAGGATTGGTACGAAGCTGCGGACGTCGATGGGGGATCACGGTGGCAAAAGTTCCGGTTTATTACGTTGCCGCACGTATTGTTCGCGACAGCACCGCTTCTTATTATGCAGTACGCAGGGAATTTTAATAACTTTAATATTATTTACCTCTTTAATGCAGGAGGACCACCTGTTCGAGGGCAAAATGCGGGTGGGACAGATATTTTAATTTCATGGGTATACAACTTAACGTTTGAATTGAATCAATACAACATGGCAGCAGCCATCTCGATTATTCTCGGTTTGCTAGTAAGTATCTTTGCATTCTTCCAATTTAGAAAAACACGCGCGTTCAAAGAGGAGGGTGAAATGTAATGACCAGGAAGCAAAAGTCAGCTATTGAAGTGACGATCATCTACCTCATTTTGGCACTGATGGCGATCATTATTGGTTACCCTCTTCTATGGACAGTTGGGGTTTCTTTAAATGAAGGAACAAGTATGTTTAGTGCAAGTGTGATTCCAGATAATCCTTCATTAGAGCACTACTTGTGGCTATTCACCGATCCGTCATCAGATTATTTGATCTGGTATAAAAACTCACTGATTGTCGCCGTTGTGAACTCTGTCGTGTCCGTTGCACTGACAGCATTTGTTGCGTATGCGTTTAGTCGGTATCGATTTGTTGGGCGCAAGTATGGTTTATATGCGTTTTTGCTCCTACAAATGTTTCCGTCACTAATGGCAATGGTCGCGATCTACGTGTTGTTGAATATGATCGGTTTGTTTGACTCATTGATCGGGCTTATGCTCGTTTATATCGGCGGGCAAATTCCCTTCAATGCGTGGCTCGTAAAAGGATATTTTGACACATTACCACGAGAATTAGACGAAGCTGCAAAAATGGATGGCGCAGGACACTTTGGAATCTTTTTCCGAATCATCTTACCATTGGCAAAACCTATTTTAGCGGTAGTTGCTCTATTTAACTTCATGGCACCGTTTATGGATTTCTTGCTACCACGAATTATATTACGAGACCCAGAAAATTTCACACTAGCTCTAGGTCTGTTTAATTTTATTAACCAACAATTTGGAAGTAATTTCACTCGATTCGCAGCCGGTGCCATTCTGATCGCCCTCCCAATCGCCTTAGTGTTCTTATTTCTTCAAAAATGGCTCATTGGAGGACTGACAGCAGGGGGGACAAAGGGGTAAGATGGAGAAGATGAAATGAAAAGGAGGGAAGCAGAGTGACTAAAAAAACCTTAGCTCTGTTTCTCATCTTGTGTCTCCTAATCCCTACAACGACATCGTATGTAGCTGCTGAAGAGGATCGACAATGGCAAGATGAGATGATTTATTTTTTAATGGTGGACCGCTTTGCAAATGGGGACCGTTCTAATGACTATGAAGCTGATGTAGGTGATCTGACGACTTACCAAGGTGGGGATTTTCAAGGAATCATTGATAATTTAGATCAAATCCAGTCAATGGGATTTACGACGATTTGGTTAACACCGGTAGTAAACAACGAAAAAGGTGGCTACCACGGCTATTGGACGGAAGACTTTTATGAAACGGAAGAAAACTTTGGAACGATGGAAGAGTTCAAAACGCTTGTCCAGGAAGCGCACGACCGAGGAATGAAAGTTATTTTGGATTTTGTTGTGAACCATACGGGACCGAATAACCCGTGGGTAAACGATCCTGAGAAAGCGGACTGGTTTAACGAAGATCAGCCTATTTATGATGAAGACGACATCGAACAGCGTGAAAATGGTTGGCTGTTCGGTTTGCCGGATTTGGCACAGGAAAATCCGGAAGTCGCGCAATATTTAATCGATGCCGCCAAGTTTTGGATTGAAGAAACAGACATTGACGGCATGCGGTTAGACACGGTGAAATATGTACCAAAGGATTTTTGGCGCCAATTTTCTAAAGAAGTGAAGTCTGTCAAAGAGGATTTCTATTTGCTCGGGGAAGTATGGGATCCAGATCCGCGTGGAATTGAGGAATATACAGGACTCGGTATCGATGGGTTTGTCAACTTTCCTTTAAACGATGATTTACGCCAAACGTTTGTTGAGCCAGACTATCCGATGAAACGATTACTCAACAATTGGGAGTTAGCGCAGGAATATTACGAAAATCCGTACCTCATGGGGAACTTTATCGACAACCATGATATGACTCGCTTTACGAGAGAAGTGGTGGAAAAAAAGCAATACCCTCCGACGCGATGGAAGCAGGCATTAGCATACATGTATAGCATTCCAGGTATTCCCATTGTGTATTATGGCAGTGAAATAGCACTCGATGGAGGAGAGGATCCTGACAATCGTCGTATGATGATGTTTGGTGGAGAAAACGAGGAACTCATCCAGTATATTGAAAAA
Organism: Bacillus fonticola; assembly: GCF_012955605.1. Classification (GTDB taxonomy): domain Bacteria; phylum Bacillota; class Bacilli; order Bacillales; family JC228; genus Bacillus_CG; species Bacillus_CG fonticola. The sequence goes on from NZ_CP052135.1 coordinate 1,023,726, forward strand.
CTAGCTGAATTACGGACAGATCTCCCTTCTCTACGTCGGGGTGATATGAAGGTGCTGTATGAAGACGGCGGACTCGTCGCTTTTCAGCGGCAATACGAAGATGAAACAGTAGTGGTCGTTTCTAATAATACATCGGAAACGCAAAAAATAACGTTTCCAGTTGATCAATTTGAAGCAGGAAAAGAACTAAGTGGCTTGTTAATCGGCGATATTGTTCGGGAAAAAAACGGGGAATTTAATATCGTGTTGGATCGTGAAGAAACAGAAATTTATGCGTTGCGAGACGAGACAGGACTAAACCTACCATATATTTTATCTCTAGGAGCTGTCTACGCTTCGTTCATCACGTTTATCGTCCTAGCATGGAGACGCTCGAAGAAGAAAAAAACTTCGTAAGCATGGGGTTCGTTTAGACCCGTCTGACATTATCGCTGAAGGGGAGGTCTTTAAAACGTGGCAGTTACAATAAAAGACGTGGCAAAACTGGCTAACGTTGCACCGTCTACCGTTTCCCGTGTGATTGCCAATCATCCTCGTATTAGTGAGGCGACAAAGCAAAAAGTGCGAGAGGCGATGAAAGATCTAGGCTATCATCCCAATATGATTGCGCGAAGTCTAGCCAATCAATCGACAAAATCCATCGGGCTTGTGATGCCGTCATCAACTGATGTTGTGTTCCAAAATCCGTTTTTTCCGACGTTACTTCGCGGTCTGTCAGAAGGGGCACACGAGAAGCAATACGCACTCCATATGACGACAGGAAAAACGGAAGAGGAAATTTTTCAAGGTGTCGTCAATATGGTGCAAGGGCGCCAAGTCGACGGTGTCATTTTGTTATATTCTCGTATAGAGGATCGCGTTCTTACTTATTTGCAAGAGCAGCAGTTTCCATTCGTGGTGATTGGTAAGCCCTTCAAACAAGTAGAGGAAATTACGCATGTTGACAACGATAATTTCCGAGCGATGAAGGAAGTAACAGAATATCTGCTTTCTCTAGGGCATCAGCATATCGGTTTTGTCGGCGGGGATTTACATCTTGTTGTGACGATTGAGCGCTTGCTAGGTTACGAAAAAGCACTGCGAGACGCTGGGCTAGATCTTGTCGACGATTATGTAATACACGAAGAGTTTTTGCGCGAAGGTGGGCAAGAAGCTGTACTGGAATTAATGCAGCTTGACGTTCGACCGACAGCACTCGTTGTCGCAGATGATTTAATGGCGTTAGGTGTACTGAACACTGTTGAGGAATACGGATTACGTATTCCTGAGGATCTTTCTATTATCAGCTTTAATAACGTGCTATTTTCAGAAATGTCGCATCCACCGCTAACAACCGTGGATATTAATACGTTTGACCTTGGGTTTGAGGCAGCTAAAAGCTTAATATTGAAACTGGAATACCCGAAGGAGCCAATAAAGAGAATTATTGTACCGCACGTCCTTGTCAAGCGTTGTACGGAAAAAAGGATTGAGGTGTAAATATGTAAAGTGCAGAACTCATCGTACATAGTTCTGCACTTTTTCTTATAAGTGATCCGTTTTTTTCGAGTAAGTATTTTCCGGTTTCTTCGCTTGCTTTTGGGCGAGTTCCCGTTTTTGTTCCTGCTTTGCTTGGTTATCAAAAGGTTTTTTGTCGTTATCTGATGTTTTCATACTAGGAAGGCACCTCCTAGTGGGTAGCGTACCTCAAAATGAGAGGGTTATACTTTTCACGGCAACGAATCGCAACGAATCGTCCAACCAGTTCGCAGCTTTCTCCATTTAAACCATACTTTTCATTCAGCAAGTAGAGACGGTTTGTATTCATTTAAAAAGAAGACAGCTAGCGTGCCTGGGCCAGCGTGCGCGCCGATTGCTCCTCCAACCAGAGAAGTGACGAATGTTTTGCACCCGAACTGTGCCTGAATTGATTCTTTCATTTCTAGGGCAAGTTCTTCATGATCTCCGTGACTGATTCCAATCACTTGATCCTGCAACCTATCCCCACGCTCTGCCATTAACTCTAACATACGCTTTTTCCACTTTTTGTTACCACGAGTTTTTTCCAACGGGACGAGTGCTCCGTTTTCTACGTGCAACAATGGCTTTATATTGAGAAGTCCTCCTACAAACGCAGAAGCTTTAGAAACACGTCCACCTCTCATGAGTGTTTCTAATGAATCCACTGTGAATAAATGTTCCATGTGTGCCATGCGAAAGCGAATGTCATCTGCTGTTTCAGCGAGGGACGAACCGTTTTTAGCCCGAGCAACGGCTTCTTGGACGAGGATTCCGTAACCGAGTGATGCGCACTTCGTATCAATGAGCTCACAACGGAAGTCAGGATACTCATCCAGTACTTCTTGTAGCGCCAGTTGTGCAGATTGATGTGTGCCTGATAGTACAGATGACAAGGTTAAGCAAAGTACCTCTTCCTTCTTTAAGGCAGCTTTTCTAAAAGCCTCTGCAAATGTTGTCGGAGAAGGTTGGGATGTGCGCACAACTGCCCCTTGTCGTAGAGCATCATAAATTTCCTTCGGTTGAATATCGACTAAATCGGTGTAGCTTGCGTCATTGAACTCAATTTGTAACGGGATGAGCGTGACTCCTTCTTTTTGGAAGAAGTCTTGTGGAAGATCACAAGCACTATCGGAAAAAATAGAGAACATCCGTATATACCCCTTTTCTTAGATTATGTCAAGTGTATCGCAAACGGTTTGTAGATACTAGATACAAAATAGGCAAAACTCTTATTGACTTTCGTAGACGCGTGCATGACAATAGCCAGTGGTGTTTCCGTAACGGAGAAGTGAAAATGAAGGAAGGTGCCGGCACATGGTGTTAATGGAATCGAAAAAAATCATTGTCGTCCTCATCGGGGCATTTTTAAATGCTCTCTCGATGAACTATTTTTTAATTCCAGCAGACGTTTTTGCAAGTGGGTTTACTGGACTGGCTCAATTACTATCAAGTGTATTCGACCAATACACAAACTTTGCTATATCGACAGGAATTTTGTTGTTCCTGTTAAACATTCCGGTGATTATTTTAGGGTGGAAAAAGGTCGGAAAATCTTTCACGTTATATAGCTTAATATCTGTTGCCCTCACGACGTTTTTTTTAGAAATTATCCCCGTACAAGCGCAATCGACGGATATTTTATTAAATGCTGTTTTTGGTGGGGTCATCGCTGCGATCGGAGTTGGTTTTACGCTAAAATGGGGGGCCTCGACTGGAGGAATGGACATCATTGCCATGGTTCTTTCCAGAATGAAGGATAAACCTGTAGGGACGTACTTCTTCGCATTGAACGGATTAATTATTTTGTCTGCAGGTTTAGTGTTTGATGCGGAAAAGGCGTTGTATACGTTAGTGACGTTGTATGTGTCTACACGCGTTATAGATGCGATTCATACACGGCATGAAAAGCTAACCGCCTATATTATTACGAAGAAATCAGAGGAAATGAAACAAGCGATCCATGGAAAACTTGTACGCGGTATTACGACGATTCCTGCTAAAGGTGCCTTTACAAATGAACAAAAAGAAATGATGATGATCGTGATCACACGCTACGAGCTGTACGACCTTGAGCACATTATTAAAGAAGTCGATCCAAGTGCCTTTACGAACATTGTGCAAACTACAGGGATTTTTGGATTTTTCCGTAGAGAATAAAATGAATTTGAACGAATTGAACATACTAAGCATACGACACGCAACATGTGAGGAGTGAGGGCAACATGAAATACCTCTTCTGTGCGCTATTCGTATGCTTTTCTTTTATGCTACCAATCGAAACGTTAGCTTATCAGGATGAAGCAAAAGGAAACGAAACGTTGCAGTGGGACGTCTTTGTTGAAGCGAGACAGGAAGAAGCCATCTTCGAATTGCGTTTGTATAATGCTGGAGAAGAACGAGAGGAAATCAAATTTGAAACCGAGCAACTGTATGAATTACAAGTGTATACAAACTCTGGTGAATCTATTTATACATGCTCCGCGGATAAGCAATTCTCGGATAAACCAATGACAAAGACAGTAAAGCCTCTAGAAACACTCACCTTTAAAGAGGTATGGACCTATCCATCGGAAAAGGAGTTACAACCCGGCACGTATAAAGTAAAGGTCACCTTGTTAGCGAGTGAGCTGAATGGAGAAAAACTTGAGAAAAGCGTATGGATAGATGAAGAAAAATGGGAGTTACCCGAACGAAATGAATCTTTCCGTCGTATAAGAACGTATGGGGAGGAAGGGCATTATGTAGTCAAAGGGGAAGCCAACGTTAATTCTGGCGTGTTTTATTTTACAGTAGACGATGGTCATACCATGCTTGTAGATGAGAAAGTGCTCACCGTGCAAAAGAAAGAAGGATGGGTACCGTTTCGCGTAGAGATTACAGTTCCTCCATCATCCCTTCCCGATAATGGAGCAGTGTTAGCTACATTTTATGAGCGAAGCATAGATGACAATACGATTATTCATGCTTACCCGATCGTGTTAGAGACGTTTTATGAATAGAGACCTTTCGTCAACCCTTCATCGAAATTATGGTGGAGGGTTTGTTGTACTTTTTGGCTGACGAGTTAGCCTCTTGGGTCCCCGGTTCAAAGGATCAAATGTCGGTGCCAAAGGATCAAATCCCCGATTCAAAGGATCAAATTTTCAGTTCCCGTAAATAGAAAAAGTGTGAAGAAACATAAAGTTTCTCCACACTTTGGTAAAAAGTTTTATTGTTGGCTCTGGGCTTCCTGTAACTGCATTTGCATTTTGCGAAGCTGTTCTTGTTCTGCAGGCGTGCTATTGGCATATGCAGAGGACAGCGCATTTTTCGCCTCTTCGATTGTTCGATCACCAGCAGATTGATTTTGTAATGAGGCGATGGATTGGGTTACCTGTTCTTTAGCCTGTTGGAAAAGCTTGTTTCCCATCTGTTAATGTCCCCCTAGAGAACTGTTCTTTACATTTTGCATTTTTTCAGCTTCCGCCTCAGCATACGTTGAATGGTACGTAAACTGTTGATCATGCTGCTTCACCGCGTTTTTCCCTTGTTGAACAAAACGTCTGGAATGTTTTCCTTTACCCATCCGTATCCCCTCCAAATCGCTTTTGAAGACGTAATATGTCTTCTCACGTAGTATGTGCACAGGAGAGTGTAGCCACACTGGAAGGTTTTAGACCAGACTGCGTTTTCGCGATTTACTAAAGCGGGTGTGTGGAACTGAAAAAGTAGTCGTTTAAAAATGCGGCGACCCCGTTTTGTTCATTAGTCAATGTCACTTCATTCGCGACTTGTTTGACTTCAGGTGTAGCATTGCCCATGGCTACACCGATCCCTGCGTATTCAAGCATTTCTAAGTCGTTGTCCTCATCACCAAATGAGATGATACGTGACGATGGGATATCGAGTTCTTTCGCCACTTTTTGGATACCAACCGCTTTATGGATCCCTGCGTGAACTACTTCAATGACATGCCACGGAGCAGCCCAACGGCGATGATCAATGACTTCCGCATGAGCCTCAGACAAATGGTGACGAATCCCATGTACATATGACTCCGGTGCATGAATAAGCATGCTGGTCGGGTCCGTTGTCAAATACGAACGTAAGTCACCTGTCGTCATTTGCGGGTTACCCATCGTAAAAATGTCTAAAAGTCGTTCGTCATGATAGTGGAAGTAGACATCGTCAATCACCTCCGCAATAATATTATGGAAGTCAAATTGGTGACAAGCTTCTACAATGTCATGAGCCACTTGCATTGGTAAAGGTGTATGTGACAACTCATAGGAATTATCGAGCGGATGATGAATATATGCACCATTAAAATTGACGATGGGCGTTTGTAGTTGAAGTTCTTTATAGTATGGCTCACTGGAACGATAAGGTCGTCCAGTCGCAATCATGACAGCGTGTCCTTCCCGTTGAAGACGGTGAATCGCCTTTACAGTAGGTGTGTCGATCGTTTTCTTATCTGTAAGTGTCGTTCCGTCTAAATCAAGAACAATAAGATGACGTTTCAAAATATCGTACTCCTTTTATAAATCAATTTTTTTGTGGTTGATCACTCAAACTATCCTTAAGTAGAACATACTCACTAACTAAATTTCATTTCATTTTGTCCAAACAAACTGGTAAGGATATTTACTCTATTCATGATACACTTTCTATATGAAGAAAGAATAAAGAAAACTTTTTGGTTTGTAAATGGAAAGGAAGTTTTTAGTTTGATTCAAGTTGATGATCGGCTCATTAATGGGATTCCAGTTTTGGAGGTTGTTTCCTCATCTATAGCTGAGGAAATGTTACCGACGTTTGTGTTTTTTCATGGGGTGACAAGCGCTAGAGAACATAATTTGCACGTCGCTTATCACGCTGCCAATCAAGGTTATCGTGTCATACTCCCGGATGCACTAGCACACGGAGTTCGTGAGACCGAGACTTTAACGAATGAATACATCGGCAAACACTTCTGGAGAATTGTCCTTACTTCGATTGCAGAATTAAAGCAGTTACGAGCAGTCTACATAGACGAAGGGCGTTCAAAGGAAGATCATTGGTTAGTTGGCGGTACTTCTATGGGAGCCATTACTACACTGGGTGCGCTCACTCAGTACAAGTGGATTTCGGCTGCCGCAAGCTTTATGGGCTCACCTTCGTATGTAGATTTTGCAAACGGTCTTTTAAACTCTATTGGAAGAGAGAATATTGGGATCGCGCAAAAAGAAATTGACGCCATGTTGCAAAAATTGGACGGATATGATTTAACACGCCATCCTGAAAAACAAGAAGATCGCCCACTCTTCTTCTGGCACGGTTCGAACGATCAAGTTGTCCCAATTCAATATGCAAAGACGTATCACACATCTCATCCCGAACATACGGTGTGGATTGAGGAAGCTGATACCGGCCATAAAGTGTCGCGCACTGGATTAATGGCATTTTTACAATGGAATCAACAAGTGCTCCCCATATAAAAAGTCGAAAAATAAGGCCAACTTTGGTATGCTAATAACAGGTTTGAAAATAGAAAGCAGAGGTGTATAGTCATTGGAACTAAACGAAGAGATGAAAGAAAGTATCCTGGGCGCACTGGAAGAAGTCATTGACCCTGAGTTAGGGATCGACATCGTGAACCTAGGCTTAGTATACGAAGTAGATATAAGCGATGAAGGCAAAGTGATCGTAACTATGACTTTGACTTCAATGGGGTGCCCACTTGCCGGAACCATTGTTGAACAAGTAAAAACTGCCCTTGCAGATTTGCCTGAAGTAAAAGAGACGGAGGTAAATATCGTGTGGAGTCCGCCATGGACGAAAGACCGCATGAGCCGTTACGCTAAAATTGCACTTGGAATTCAATAAGAAAAAGGCTTCCTCGGGTAAGAGGAAGCCTTTGCTATTTGTTAGGAAAACAGCCAATACGATAATATGACTATTGGTCCGACGATAAAGCAATACATTGCAAAATATTTCAAGTTTCCTCGTGCCATAATATTCATAAACCATCGTAGAGAATAGTATGATGCGATAAATGAGGCTATAAAGGCAAGGGAGTATGGGATAAGTAGTTGCCCTAGCTGGTTGTCGTTTGCAAAGTCAGAAATACCAAGGACCATACCGCCTACGCTGACAGGAATATAGAGCAGAAATGAAAAGCGTAATGCCGTATCTTGCTTCATACCAAGAAACATCGACGCAACAATCGTCGCACCGGAACGGCTAATACCAGGGATGAGTGCGACAGCTTGTGCTAAACCGACGATAACTGCATCCTTCATAGATAAATCGCCCTCTTGTTTTCGTCCACGTAAATTCCGAATAAGCCACAAGAAGGTTCCTGTTATTAGCAATGTGATGCCAATCGTAACAACACTCGTTAAGTTGTCTGAAATCCAGTCATTAAACAATAAACCAAGTACCCCAGCGGGAATAGTCCCAATAATAAGGTAGACAATAAAATTAAAATCGCTCTTGACAGACGGATCCTTTGTACGTAAGTAATGAAGCCCATTTGTCGTTAGACTCCACAAAGTCTCTCTATAAATTAACAAAACAGCAAAAAGAGAGGCTGTATTCATTAGTAATTCGAAACTTAACCCAGTAATTTCAATTCCCAAAAAGTACTTCGCTAATAATAAATGCCCGCTAGATGAAATCGGGATCGGTTCTGTAAATCCTTGTATTAAGCCAAGAAACGTGTACTTCAAAAGTTCAAGAAATGCTTCCATTAAGTAATTCCTCCCTAAGCTAGGCCCTAATCCACCCGTTACTATTTAACACGAATAGGTAAAGTGTGTAAAGAGGTTTAAGCACTCTCTTTCCGCGTACAATAAGGGGAGCGGGTGTGTTTTCAACACAAACGTACATTTTTTAGCTCAACACTGTTGGGTGTCTAAAGAGGGGGACAATCATGGGACAGTCACATCAATTTAAAGCGGGGGACCATGCACCGAATAATGGCATTTACGTCGAAGTTGGCGAGACGAATAGCATGGTCCAAAGTCCACAGAAAATAAAGCTGAGAAAAGGTGACCGTTTTCCAGAAAACAAAAACCACAATCGTGTCTGGACATACAAGAGTAAATTTAAATAACAAAAAAGAGCCTGATTCCGCTAATAAGGAGTCGGCTCTTTTTTTGTTTTACTCGTGTACTTCGTTCTCGGGAAGAAGGCTAGGGACGATGGATATCAATAGCGTAAATCCAATAGATAAAATGAGTCCAAGTGTGAAGTTATACACTAGACCGTTCATTGAACTTACAACATATGTCACCATTTGTGCTAACAGAAATGACCAAATGAATGTCCAAATAAATTTCATGTTCGTTCCTCCAGTTTACAACCTATTACTGTAAGAGTACCATAATGGTTCCTCTTTGAAAACGTTTCAGTAGGATTTTGTCCAAACGTTTTTGACTCGTAGGACATACACTATGGGGAAAGAGGGATGCATATGACACATAAACAACAACTTGAATGGTTTGACGTCGAGGAGAGTTGGCATGTGCTTCTGTTTCCTGAAAAGCCGAATGGATTCCTCCTATTTGTGTTCGGGGATGCGGGGCATACTGTCGGCGACCACCAGGCAACCTGGCTAGAACATCCAACACGTTCACTATGGTTAGAATGGTTCGCCAAAATGGGCTATACCATTTGTTTAACGCAGCCACATCCGAAGCATTGGGGGAGTGAGCACGCGACGAAAACGATCAAACGGCTCATTCACGTCGTTACTAAAAAGGGAATTTTCAATCAACGTGTCCATTTATTCGCAGAAGGTATGGGGGCTTTGTTGGGATTTGATCTACTGAGAAATGGGTTCCCAGTAAGATCGGCATTTTTTGTCAACCCTATTCTTTCTTTAGAAGAAAAATTTCAGCGGGAACAAAGACACGTGTTTTTCTTTAAACAATGGAAAAAGGATGTAATGGAGGCCCATGACTTACACGATGATGAAACGTTCCAACAAGTAGTGGAGGCAAAAGAGGATGACATTCCACATCATGTGCCTATGCGTTGGTGGTTTTCCTCACATCAGCCAGTTTCACCCTATTTGCAAAAGCTTCAGGCAAAAGGACTTCCCCCTTCCATTACAGTCACGTTAGGGGTCCCGGAATTGTTTCCTCATGTTGGCGAAAGAGCAGCACGTTGGTTTGCTCTTTACGAAAAAGAATTGTAATCCTTCCTCACATGATACCGTATAGTGGAGTAATGGGACATAATTTGAGGAGGATTCCTTATGGACAAGGTGATGATCGTAGGGGCCTTTCACCCTTTAGGATTTGAGTGTGTAAGAAAGTGGATCGATGAGGGAATTCCCGTCTTGGCGCTTCCGCTTACAGAAGCAGAAGAGAGGGAGCGAGAACAAAAGCAACTTTATTTTGGAAGAAACGCTAATTTTCACACCATAAATCGGGAGGAATTCGTTGAGCAAATGAAAAATTCCTCCTTCCAAATAGAGTGGAGTGGTGCGGATGTGTTAGTAGTAGGCGACGTTGGGGAACTGCGAGAATGTGCGTTCTTGAAAAGTGATTGGACCGATCTAGCTATCAACAGGTGGTGCAGTATCATCAATTGTGCGGAACACCCCTTAACAGATCCAAGCGAGATGCTTACTTCATTACCTGGAGAAACGCACTTATTTTTAACACCCAATTTGTATACTTTGGATGGTACCTTTGTCAAAAGCGGGGAAAGAATAGATGGCATTTTGGAAGACGCGCTATCAGTTGAAGAAGTGGCAAATTACGTGTATGAGCAATTTGCGGTCAGTACGGCGAAACTGACTTTTTTACAAAGTAAAACAGGCAAACAAGCTCGAAAGTGGGTAGCAAGTGGAAATGAAGCAGACTGGAGTCAATGGCCTCCAGATCACGGTGATATAGAAGAACGTGGTGTTGTTGCCACTATAAACTCAAGCTCTTCTGAAGAAAAACGAAAAAACGCATTTTTGCAAGCTTATCAATCAATTCGATCACAGTGAGATGGATGAGTCCGGACCAGGGCCAGGAATCCACGTACTATAGCACCGGGAATTGCGGATAGACGCGCGAACCCGGCGGATAGAACCCGGAAAGTGAGAAGGGGCGGTTTCGCTGACCAACCGCCTTCCGCTTTTCGTTGTCTAGCTGCAGGCGGTAGCGAACCGCACGTCATTTCAGCCCCTCCGAGAAAGTTAAAGAGCAACTTTCCCTCCGGTTCTGAGATGAGTGGGTTTCGCTGACCAACCGCCTTCCGCTTTTCGTGAAAAAAAGTATCTTTTCAAGTATTCTAGTCGGCGGTACAATGGAATTATGTCGAAAAAAGGTGAAATTGGACGAAACGATCGATTGTAAGTCCTGCTATTGCCCTTCTCCTCTATGACGAGGGATGACAAAAGACGCGACCCAGATCAAAAGGGACTAGCGATCTTGGAGAGGAGGCGAACCGTTTTTGAGTTTGCTGAAAATTGGATTCCTCAGTCTTTTCGTGTTTGTTCTGGCAGGGTGTCAAGGCGGGCTACCAGCGGATCAAGAATCGCCGAAAGTAGGTCTGCTCGTGCCGGAAACCATTAATGACCAAGTTTGGGGGACAAAGGGGTACCGGGGACTATTGTCTATTCAATCCAAATATGATCTTGATGTGTACTACAAAGAAGACGTTGAATCTGAAGCCGCGATTAAACAAGCTGTTGTTGAATACGCTTCAAAGGGTGTGACGCTTCTCTTTGGACATGGAAACCAATATACAGAAGTTTTTAATGAAATTGCCAGTACATACCCTGATATACAATTTATCAGTTTTAACGGACAAGCTACGGAAGTCAATACGACATCACTTCAATTTGAAGGACGGGCGATGGGTTTCTTTGGAGGGATGGTGGCCGCTGCGGAAAGCGAGACACGTCGAATCGGTGTATTGGCCGCGTTTGATTGGCAACCAGAGGTGACTGGTTTTGTGGAGGGTGCTGCTTATGAAGCAGAGGATGTCGAAGTGTTTGTCGAGTACGTGGAGAATTGGGATGATGAAGAAAAGGCGCTTCAACAGCTGGACACTTTATTAGCCAAACAGGTGGACGTTGTGTACCCGGCAGGCGATGGGTTTAATGTACCCGTTATTGAAGAAGTGAAGGAACGTGGCTTATATGTTATTGGCTATGTATCCGATCAATCTGATTTAGGGGAAGCGACCGTTTTAACGAGCACGATACAGCAGGTTGATCAACTATACGAACTTGTAGCAGATAAGTATTTAGAAGGCGAGTTAGAGGGAGGGAACCCAACTTTTGATTTTCAAGATGGTGTGATTTCTCTTGGGGCGTTTAGTCCAAATGTAGGAGAAGAAGTGAGATCTCGTGTAGAGGAAGAAATTCAGAAATTTATTGATTCAGGCGAACTTCCAAAATGAGTAATGCTGTAAGAGGACACATGAGCAGTTGCGCTTTGTGTCCTCTCTTTTTTATGTGGAAAAAGGGGCGGAGTTACGCAGAACCTTAACATCATGTTCATTGTCCTATTAGAGAACAACTTCGGATACTTAATCCGGTAGTTATTTAAGGCTTCACTCGCACCTCCTTGATCACAACTAGACTGCTTTATGATGAGTTTCCACGCATGGCTGAGTGCTATGCTCATAAATGTTTTGTATTGATTTGTCATCTCACTTTTTTAAAAGACGTTGAATAAAAGGCTCAAGTTTTGTCATCATTGGCTTTAGATGGGATGCGCTGTTCATCAAGGAATCGATTGTACCCATCATTTCCTTTGAGTTTAATTTACTAAATAAAGAGTCTAAGTCCAGAGCTTGAGCCTCCAACTGCTTTTTTTCAGTATGAGATTCGTCTTCCTCATCCTCTTCTTTCGGTTCCTCTTCGGAAGTCTCTTCTTTTTCTGATCTATCCCCAAAGAGGAATTTTGCCATCTTCTCGTCCATTTGTTCATATCTTGAACGTTCTGCCATCTCCATCACCTCCTCTCTGTTTGTGTATGCATAAAGGATGGAAAAGGTTTAGACGATTCCCCAGTTTTCATAAAAAGTGTAGGACACTTGACGAAGAGGAAGAGTGTGAGTAGACTAAAATTAGTACCTAGTCATAGGATGAAGTTATAGCAAAGTTCAACACATAACTCGTAAATATGAAAAGTTACAAAGCGAAGTAAGGGAAGAGAACTTGGTAGTGAAAGAAATGCGGTGTTTATGACACATCACCGCGCTAGGCACATACCTTTGGGGTGAGCCACGGGCGGACCAAAAGGAGATGACTGAATTGATCAACGCGGGGATACATGGTGTAGGTCGCTACGTTCCGGAGCAAGTCTTAACAAACTACGATTTAGAAAAGCGGATGGATACGTCAGATGAATGGATTCGGACAAGAACGGGGATCGAAGAACGAAGAATTGCACCAGATGACATCGATACGTCACATATGGCGGAAAGAGCTGCCCGAATAGCTTTAGATAATGCTGGTGTCAGTGGGGAAGATGTGGATCTAATTATCGTCGCTACTGTTACACCGGATCAACCCTTTCCTTCCGTAAGTTGTCAGCTACAAGAACGATTAGGCGCAACAAAGGCAGCCGCTATGGACCTAAGTGCCGCTTGTTCTGGTTTTATGTACGGTATCGTAACAGCTAGTCAGTTCATCCAAACGGGTGCTTATCGACACATCCTCGTCATCGGTGTGGAGAAGCTATCTAAGATTACGAACTGGGAAGATCGAAATACGGCCGTTTTGTTTGGAGACGGAGCAGGAGCCGTCGTCATGGGACCTGTATCTGAAGGCAAAGGAATTTTATCCTACGACCTAGGATCAGATGGTTCAGGCGGAAAGCACCTGTACCAAGAGGGCGATTTATTGTACATGAATGGCCGCGAAGTATTTAAGTTTGCGGTTCGTCAAATGGGTGAATCATGTGTGAATGTGATTGATAAGGCTGGTCTTACGAAAGACGACATCGATTTTCTCGTTCCGCATCAAGCGAATATTCGTATTATGAATGCCGCTAGGGAACGACTTAATTTGTCAGAAGAAAAAATGTCTAAAACTATAAAAAAATATGGCAACACATCAGCAGCCTCTATCGGTATATCTCTCGCGGAAGAGGTAGAAGCTGGTAAGATAAAAGACGGAGACCATATTGTACTAGTTGGTTTTGGTGGTGGATTGACGTGGGGAGCAATTTGTCTAAAATGGGGCAAATAATGAACTTACAAAAGATTGTTGAAGGAGTGAAGAGCACATGACGAGACGGGTTGTTGTGACAGGCGTAGGAACCGTAAATCCGACTGGTCTAGATGTAGCAACGAGCTGGGACGCCATTCAAAATGGGCGTAACGGCATTGGACCACTAACTATGGTGAACCCAGACGACTTTCCTGCAAAGGTGGCAGGAGAAATAAGAGACTTTACTATTGAAGACTATATTGATCGAAAAGATGCGCGCAAAATGGACCGATTTACCCACTTTGCTCTCGTTGCCTCGTTTGAAGCAGTGAAGGATGCTAATTTAACAATTGATGATTCCAATGCAGAAAGAGTGGGCGTTTGGATAGGGTCTGGTATCGGGGGTATGCACACATTTGAGACGCAGCATGAGATGTTTCAAAAACGTGGCTACCGGCGAGTGAGCCCATTCATGATCCCGATGATGATTCCAGACATGGCAGCGGGACAAGTGTCTATTTCTCTTGGAGCAAAAGGAATCAATTCCTGTACGGTGACTGCGTGTGCTTCAGGGGCCAATTCGATCGGGGATGCGTTTAAAGTCATTCAACGTGGAGATGCGGATGTCATGATTACCGGAGGAGCAGAAGCCCCCATAACGAACATGGCGTTAGCCGGATTCTCAGCCAATACAGCATTGTCAAAAAATCCGGATCCACAAACAGCAAGCCGTCCATTTGATTTAGAGAGGGATGGATTTGTCATTAGTGAAGGGGCTGGGATCCTCGTCATAGAAGAACTTGAGCACGCTTTGAAGCGAAATGCACCGATCTATGCAGAGGTAGTCGGATATGGGGCAACGGGTGACGCTCACCATATTACGGCACCGGCTCCAGAGGGTGAAGGTGGTGCAAGGGCGATGCAACAAGCGCTCGATGATGCAGGGTTGCAGCCAACAGATATTCAGTATATTAATGCCCACGGCACGAGCACAGAGTACAATGATAAGTTCGAAACCGCAGCCGTTAAAACCGTATTTGGCGACCATGCGTACAAGCTGGCGATGAGCTCGACAAAATCTATGACAGGTCACCTACTAGGCGCTGCAGGTGGTATTGAAGCGATATTTACGATTTTAGCTATTCGTGACAGCATCATTCCCCCTACGATTAACTATGAAACACGTGACGAAGTGTGCGATTTGGACATCGTACCGAACGAAGCACGAAAGGCGAGCATTCAAGCAGCTATCTCCAACTCTCTTGGGTTCGGTGGACATAACGCGACACTTGCCTTCAAAAAGTATGAAGCATAAAAACTCATCACTTTCTTCCCGATGGAGGAAGGTGATGTTTTTTTTTTGCGTAATGAATGCCTAATCTGCCCATACAATAAAGAGGGGAGGGTTGAGCATGGGGATTGAACCAATGAATCAGCAAAAATTACTTGAATTTATGGAAGATAAAGAAGGAGTTCAACAAATTTTACAACGTAACGGAATGGATCCTAGACTATTACGATCTAAAGCATGGGAAACTTGGATTTCCGAAGAGAAACTGTACAACGTTCTACATCAATTTTGGACTACGTATCGAAAGGAGTGGGATGGTCCAGATGTCCCGATCTACATACTTCCCACACGCCCCCCATCACTGTTCCAAAGAAATGATCAGCCAGGAGCGGGTTTTGCAACGAGAAAAGAAATATTTTTGTTTGTGAAACAACAATGGAACAAGGACACGCTTCAAGCGCTGTTTGTCCATGAATATCATCATACCACTCGTATGCAAAAGCGTGGAGACCCTATCCACTTTACGTTACGAGATTCTCTCCTCATGGAAGGCCTTGCAGAATATGCAGTGAAGGAATATTGTGGGGAATCGTTTGTTTCACCGTGGTCTACGCAATATGACACGAAACAACTTGAAAAGTGGTGGGCGCAATGGATAAAGCCAAATTTAGATTTACCAAGGAAAGACTCCCTCCATCAATCATTACTTCAAGGAGGCGGGGGCTATCCGAAGTTTCTTGGCTATGCGATCGGATATGAGTGGGTGAGCCGTTACGCAAAAAAGGAAAAATGCCCTTCCAAACAAATCATATATCTTCCCTCAAATCAATTTCCCGACAAGCTTTTTGAAGATTGATAGAAAAGTGATATTCCAATCGAATAGATAGCTGAACAACCCATCGAATGTTTTGTGCGATGGGTTGTTCGCTGTTGAGAAAATGATGATGTTTTAGGTGAAGAGCTTAGCAAGGGAGTGACTCAACCCTACTTACTCTCACAGTTGCTAAAGACTTCAACCTCGTGTTAATGGGTGTACTCCCTCATGCGACCAGGTAAGAGCGGACACACCTCTCCATACAGCCGTGAATAAATTACCATTCTATCAATTGACAAAGAAGAGCCCCCTTAATACAAAGAATTTTGAACTGTTCTGGCATTTCCCCCGATTTCAAATTGCAAAAAAGTATTGCCGTCGTAATAATATTGTAATAGTATAGTAGTCAGATGAATCAATTACTTTAAAATTTAAAAAGGTTAGACGTATTCATCTTCGGAAACACGCCTGTACTCGTAGGTGAAAAGTCTAGAGAAGCATGAGGAAGTAACGGTAAATAGGATAACTCCGTTGATACGGTTTCCTTCCCGGAGGAGATTAGTCCATTCATACTAAAAGGATTCGTTTCCCCAAACGTACAAGCCTAGACAATTTGAGATAGGGGGATTAAATATGAGTGACACGTTATTAGAAATAAACAACTTAAAAACTTCGTTCCGAATTAAAGATGATTATTATGCAGCCGTTGATGATGTCTCGCTAAAAGTGAACAAAAATGAAGTTTTAGCGATTGTTGGGGAGTCGGGCTGTGGGAAGAGTGCCCTTGCATTTTCCTTAATGGGACTGCATAGTCGCGCGAAAATTGAAGGGGATATTAGCTATAAGGGTCAGAGTATTGCCAATGTTTCACCAAGTAAATTAAACAAGCTACGCGGAAACGATATGGCGATGATATTTCAGGATCCACTTACCGCGTTGAATCCTTTAATGAACATCGGTGACCAAATTGGCGAAGCGTTATTATTACACGATAAAAAACTTTCAAAAAATGCACGCAAGAAGAAAGTGATTGAGTTGCTCAATAAAGTGGGAATTCCTCGCGCGGAGCATACTTTCCATCAATTTCCCCATGAGCTATCAGGTGGAATGAGGCAACGGGTTGTGATTGCGATGGCAATTTCCAATGATCCGGAAATACTGATCGCAGATGAACCAACCACCGCACTTGATGCAACTATTCAAGCACAAGTTCTCGATTTATTAAATGAATTAAAAGAGGATATGAAGGCTGGAATTATTTTAATCACACATGATTTAGGTGTTGTGGCCGAGATGGCGGACAGAGTGGCAGTCATGTATGCAGGTCAAATAGTAGAGATTGCTGACGTTCATACTCTATTTGCAAGTCCGAAGCACCCGTATACAAGGTCGTTGTTGAATTCAGTCCCGAATTCAACGAAATCAAAAGCAAAGCTTCATGTGATTGAAGGAATCGTTCCGTCATTACAAAAATTACCTCGAAAAGGATGCCGCTTTAGTGCGAGAGTACCTTGGATAGACGAATCAGTACATGAGGAAAACCCTCAGTTACATGAAATCAGTCCAGGTCACTTCGTGCGTTGTACTTGTTATGAACATTTTTACTTCCCTGATGAGAGCAAGGAGGATCAGCGTCATGTCGTTTCTTGAAGTTGAAAATTTAAAAGTTCATTTCCCAGTTAAGGGAGGAATATTCGGTCGAACTGTTGGTCATATCAAAGCAGTTGATGGCGTTTCATTTTCCCTTGAAAGAGGTTCGACATATGGTCTAGTTGGAGAATCGGGATCTGGTAAAACGACAACAGGGAGAGCGATTATCGGCTTGAATAACATTACATCAGGCAAGGTCATGTTTGACGGGCACGATATTACGAATATTCGTCGATCTAAATTGGATGTGCGCAAAGATGTACAAATGATTTTCCAGGACCCGTACTCTTCCTTAAATCCTAAAAAAAGAGTCATCGATATTATTGCTGAACCACTTCGTAACTACGAAAAGTTATCGAGAAAAGAAGAGAGAAAGCGCGTGCAGGAATTGTTGGAACTAGTCGGATTGAGTCCTGAGAGTATTTTGAAATATCCACATGAGTTTTCCGGTGGTCAGCGTCAGCGGATCGGCGTTGCCCGTGCCATTGCCTTAAAACCAAAACTCATAATTGCCGATGAACCCGTATCCGCACTTGACGTATCTGTTCAAGCGCAGGTTCTAAACTTTATGCAAGAAATACAGGATGAATTAGGACTCACTTATCTCTTCATTGGTCACGACCTTGGTGTCATTCGCCATATGTGTGACCATATAGGGATTATGTATAAAGGTCGATATGTCGAACAAGGGACGACAGAAGAGATTTTTACCGATCCACAGCATATTTATACAAAACGTCTAGTCGCAGCAATTCCTGATATTGATCCGAAAAATCGCGATAAACAGTTACAATTCCGAAAAGAAGTGAAAAAGGAATACGAGCAGTCGTATAACGATTACTTTGATGGTGAGGGCTTAGCTTATCAATTACAACCGGTATCTAAAACACACTTAGTAGCTTTGCCTGAGAAAGGTTGATAATATGTGGAAATTCTCTTTACGTCGAATCTTAATTATGATTCCTCAAATAATATTGTTAAGCATTCTAGTATTTATGATGGCGAAAATGATGCCGGGAGACGCGCTGTCCGGAGCGATTGGTCCAGATATTGATCCAGCACAGGTTGAAGAAAGACGAGATAAGCTTGGATTGAATGACCCATGGTACGAACAGTATGGACGCTGGGCGATTAATGCCGTACAAGGTAAATTAGGAGAGTCGTTCCGTTTCAAAATGCCAGTAACCGAATTAATTTCACAACGAATAGCGAATACGTTTTGGCTTTCATTAGCTACGCTATTTTTCACCTACTTGATCGCCATCCCGCTTGGCATTACGAGTGGGCGCTATAACGACACGTGGGCTGATCGGTTCATTACAGGGTACACCTATGTAGGATTCGCAGCGCCATTGTTCATCTTTGCATTAGTGATGCTTTGGATCTTCGGTTTCCAATTAGGTTGGTTCCCAACAGGTGGAAGTGTGGAACCGGGGCTCACACCAGGTTCATTCGAGTATGTGATGAGCAAGATTTATAATTTATTGCTCCCATCATTAGCGTTCGCGTTAATTACCGTCACGGGGACTGTACAGTATTTACGTAGCGAAATTATTGATACGAAACAAAGAGACTTTATCATTACCGCCAGAGCAAAAGGGGCCCCTGAATCTAGAGTGTATAATCGTCATATTTTACGAAATTCTCTACTCCCAATTGCTGCGTTTTTCGGCTATGAAATTACCGGGTTAATCGGAGGAACGATCTTTATAGAACAAATCTTTAGTTATCCAGGAATGGGACAACTATTTTTAGAGTCCATTTCGTTACGTGACTATACTGTGGTCACTTCAACCGTTCTATTATTCGGGATTGCTGCTATTTTAGGAGCGCTCATTTCCGATATTATATTAAGTCTCGTAGACCCGCGCATACGTATTAAATAGTAACTCTGTAGACTTTGAGGTGATTTGAAATGGAACCAAGTAAAGCAAATGTAAGTGTGACCGAAAAGACGCACGAGCCGATAAAAAGTCCATCTGGCTTTAGCATCCTCTGGCGAGAAATTGTCAGAGATAAGGTAGCTTTAATATCGCTCATTTTTCTCGTATTAATTATTGTATTCGTATATGGGGTATCCTTATTTTTATCACAGGAAGAGATTGTTACAGTAGATCTGTTTGCGATTAACGAACCACCTTCTGAAGAATTTCTATTAGGTACTGATTACGGTGGACGTGATATTTTTGGACAACTCATTATCGGCACACGGAACTCACTATCTATTGGGTTACTGGTCACAGTCATGACCGGAGCCATCGGAATTATATTTGGTTTGGTAGCCGGTTACTACGGCGGTACTGTTGACAATATTATGATGCGTATTCTTGACTTTTTCATGATATTACCATTTTTAATGTTGATCATCGTGTTTGTAGCAATTGTTCCGAAATATAGTGTGGTCACATTCTCGCTCATGATGACGGCATTTTTATGGATGGGAATTGCCAGATTAATAAGGTCCAAAGCGTTACAAGAAAAAGAACTTGACTATGCACAAGCTTCTAAAACATTAGGGTCGTCTAATTTTAAAATTATGTTTACACAAGTTTTGCCGAATATCAGTTCGTTAATCATTGTTACGATGACATTGAACTTAGCTGGAAACATCGGGATAGAATCTGGCCTATCTTTCCTAGGTTTTGGTTTCCCTGAAAGTACGCCGAGTCTTGGAACTCTCATTAGCTATGCGACAAACCCAACCACACTTGAGTATAGATGGTGGATTTGGGTGCCGGCATCCGTCTTAATTTTGCTGTTGATGTTAAGTGTAAACAATGTCGGTCAAGCATTAAAACGAGCGACTGACGCTAGACAAAGAAGAGGGTAATTTACACAGGAGTTGAACAATTTTAAGGAGGTGATGTGTGAGGGCGAGTGCTAGTAAAGCTTTTGGTGCATGGTCACAGTAAAACACACTGACCCTTAACGACCCAATCTAGCTTTTTGGAATCTCGCAAACACGTTGCGCGCAAGATCATCAACTTCGTTACTTACATCATGATTACTTTTAAATTTTGATGTTGAGTATATATTTCGTCAGCCAACTAGTTAATGTGGCAAACGAAATGCTGTAGTGCATAAAAAAAGGAGGGTTAAAGAATGAAAAAGAATGCTTTTAAAAAGTGGCTATTCGCGTTAATGCTCGTATTAGTGCTTGCGCTCGTATCAGCATGTAGCAGTGAATCAGCAGAAGAGGACCCAGGTGAAGATCCAGGAACAGAAGATCCGGGTAGCACAGAAGGAGATGACGCTGCGGAAGAAGATGATGATCTTTATTCCATCGAAGATTTCTCCACTGATGCTTCGAATACTGGCGAACCCATTGACGGTGGAGAAATCACTTATGGTTTAGTTTCTGACACTGCGTTTGAGGGAACGCTGAGTCCGATCTTCTATGATGGAACCCCAGACGGAGAGATCCTCGGCTGGTTTGATGAATCATTAGTAACTTTTGATTCAAACTATACATTTACACAAGACGGTGCTGCAACGTTTGATGTAAGTGAAGATGGGCGTACATTCACATTTAAAATCCGTGATAATGTAAACTGGTCTGATGGTGAGCCTGTCAAAGCAGAGGACTTAGCGTTCGCTTATGAAGTCATCGGGGACCCTGAATATGACGGTTCACGTTATGGTTCCGACTTCACAAACGTTGAAGGTATGGTTGAATACAACAGCGGGGAAGCGGATTCAATTTCAGGGATTGAAGTAGTCGATGAAAAAACGTTAAAAATTACGTTTATTCAATCAACTCCTTCCTTATTAACGGGTGGTATTTGGACTTCCCCAATGCCGAAGCATATTTTTGAAAGCATTCCAGTTGCAGAGATGTCTGCTTCACCAGCAGTGCGTGAAAACCCAATCGGTTTCGGTCCGTACGTAGTGGAAAGCATTGTACCTGGTGAGTCTGTCGTGTTAACGAAGAATGAAGACTACTGGCGCGGCGAACCAAATCTTGATCAAGTAACGGTAAAAGTAATTAATCCAAACGTTGTCGTTCAAGAATTAGAATCTGGTGGAGTTGATTTAGTAAGTGACTTCCCTGTCGATCAGTATCCAGAAAATGCGGATATGTCAAACGTTGAATTTTTAGGGATGGTTGACCTTGCGTATACGTATATCGGTTTCAAGCTAGGTACTTGGGATGCTGAAAACGCTGTCGTGAAACCGAACCCAGATGCTAAAATGGCCAATAAGAGCTTACGTCAAGCGATGTGGTCTGCGGTCGATAACGATGCCGTTGGAAAACGATTCTACAATGGACTACGTTGGAATGCGACAACTTTAATTCCGCCGTCACATCCAGCTTACAATGATGAAACAAATCCAGGTCGCCCGTACGATCCTGAAGCAGCAAAAGCGCTTCTCGATGAAGCCGGCTATGTGGATACAGATGGCGATGGATTCCGTGAAGATCCAGATGGTGAGCAATTAGTAATTAACTTTGCGTCCATGTCAGGTGGAGACACAGCAGAACCATTAGCTCAGTACTACATCCAAGCATGGGAAGCCGTCGGGCTAAAAGTTGAGCTATTAGATGGTCGTTTACTTGAATTTAACACGTTTTATGATCGTGTAGGTAACGGTGGTAACGATGACCCTGCAGTTGATATTTATCAAGGTGCATGGAGTGTAGGTTACGACGTGAACCCTCAAGGACTATATGGTCGCGATGCTATGTTTAACTTCTCTCGTTATGCGAGTGAAGAAAACGACCGTTTGTTAGCGGAAGGTGTTTCTGCAGAAGCATTTGACCCAGAATACCGTCAAGAAGTGTACAACGAATGGCAAGCCTTAATGGTTGAAGAAGTACCTGTATTCCCAACACTTTGGCGTTCAAGTTTACAACCGGTCAATGAGCGTATAGTAAACTATTCAATGGCAGTTGGATCAGATATTTATCTTTATGAGCTTGGTGTAACACAAGAAGAACCAGTTGTACCAGAATAGTCGTTTGAGAAGAAGAAGCCCGCATTTTGGGCTTCTTTTTTTGGGGTTGTGTAATGGGTAGAACATTCAATTTTTGTTCTGAGTCAGTACGAAGTGTGTCTGTTACCGATTGGTTTGTCCATCACTTGGTTCCCCGTCTTCCGTGGATACAAGTGAATTGAAATCGCTAATCTTGTTCAAATCGTTATGAGTAAGGAATAATTTGCCTGCCTCGTGTCCATACTGTGGACAAACAGTTATGAAGCGAGGGGTCAGTGAATGTTGTATCTTCATGACGTATGGGTCAATTGGTTTGAAGGAGAAGAGAATGGGTACAATGTGTGCCATTTTCATGAGTGGCGAAAGGACGATCAAGTCGAGTTATTAGATCAAGTTCCGCTACTAAAAGTGTCTCCAGCGTTTTTTTCCTACATAGAAAATGATTTAATGGAGCTGCCGCAGTCGTTATTGGATGCTATTTATCAAAAGGCGTATTTACGGAAAAATCATGAACGTATTCAAATGGACTTTTGCTTTGTCGTATCTGATGGAATCGGAATTCTGGCAGTAGATACGATTGGGTATAAAGTACCGATTCGGAAAAGTCGTCTTATTCCAAGACAAGAGCAGCTCGTATACGATATGTTGGAAAACCAGGATGCAAAGTGGACCGAATACCCCATACGTAATCAAACAAAAGAGCATCACATTTTGTCACCTTCTCCAGAAAGTATGAAGGGGCTTACTCGAAAAGAAAGACAGTTAAAACAATTATTGTTTATGGCCCTTGACCAATTGCACAACACAGAAAATGTCGCTGAGGTGAGGTATTGGTTGACTGAGTGGTTCCCTGATGAGTATATGACAATTCAGGATATGAACTTTGCGCGTGCATGGGAGAGGCTGTTTCAAGAAGCATGCTCTGGATGGTCAGACAAACACGTGCACCTGTGCGAAACGATGATTAAAGGGCAACCATTTTTTGAGAAGTTGTGGGAAATGGAGCACGGTTCGAGGGTAAATTAAAAGAGCGCTTCCCTGCATGGGGAGCGATTTTTTAATGAGAGGGTTTCTACGGATTCGATATTATGTAAAGAAAAACAAGTAGAAGAAAGGCGGTTCACTTTAAAGATGAACAACCTTTCCTTTTTGTTATGAGTAAGATGTTTTGCGAATAAAGTTGGCCATCATTTTTTCTTTCGTCCTAATCCCATTGCATTCTCCATTTTCTTTAGCATCCTACCGGCGATTTTGTTCGCTTTTTCTGCGCCTTCATCTAGAATGCGGTCGAGTTCTTCAGACTTCATAAGTTCATAATAGCGTTTCTGAACCGGTTCTAGTGTTTGGACAAGAATCTCCGCGACACTCGCTTTAAACTCTCCGTAGCCTTTACCTTCGTATTTTGCTTCTAGGTCTTCAATGCTGTTTCCTGACAAAATACTTTCGATGGAAAGAAGGTTAGACACGCCAGGTTTTTGTTCTTTGTTAAAGCGGACGATTCCGTCAGAGTCTGTCACTGCGCTTTTGATTTTCTTTTCGATTTGTTTCGGCTCATCTAACATGGAAATGAACGCTTTTTGATTGGAATCAGATTTGCTCATTTTCTTTTTCGGGTCTTGCAGGGACATAACGCGAGCGCCGACTTTTGGAATGCGCACTTCTGGAACCGTTAACACATCGTTGTACTGCTTGTTAAATCGTTCAGCTAAATCACGAGTGAGCTCTAGGTGTTGTTTCTGGTCATCTCCTACGGGCACGAGATTCGTGTTATACAGGAGAATGTCTGCTGCCATTAATGGCGGATACGTTAGCAAACCTGCAGAAACAGACTCTTTGCCAGAGCTTTTATCTTTAAACTGTGTCATGCGTTCTAATTCGCCGATATGTGAAATGCACTGCAAAATCCATCCTGCTTGAGCGTGCGCAGGTACTTCCGACTGGATAAAAAGCGTAATTTTCTCTGGGTCCAGTCCTACTGCGAGATAGAGAGCAGCTAAGCTTCTTGTGTTTTCGCGAAGTTTGAGTCGATCTTGTGGGACGGTAATGGCGTGTTGATCTACAATACAAAAAAAGCAGTCATACTCGTCTTGCAACTCGACAAATTGCTTCATTGCCCCGATATAATTGCCGATGGTTAGTGTGCCACTCGGTTGAATACCTGAAAAAATTCGTTTCATCAAATAGCCCCTTTCTGAACGTAAAAAAACCATTCGTCTCCTAAAATAAAAGGGACGAATGGTTTCCGCGGTACCACCCTTATTACGAGTATGGAAGTTCGAAAAGTTTTGAACTCAACACAATTACTCGTCTCTCACTCCATAACGTGGAGGAACCCGCTCACGGATACTCACCTCTTGCAAGAAGCGTTCCACATGAGACTCCGAAGTCCATTCCTTTTCGTGTAATTGTTTGTTTTCAGCGCCCACAAACTCTCTAGAAATTACGTGTCGAAAAGTACTCTTCTTCTTCTACGTTCAATCATTTCTTTTTATTATACGAAAATTGACACAAACAAATCAAGTATTGTAATAAAAGAACAGCGAAACTAGAGAGACGAGCGCGAATAATCCTGCCTGAATAAGCAAACCTTTATAAGGAACGTTCAATGTTTCGCTCGGTGCACGCAGTGGTTCAGTATCACCAACCACTTTCTTGGGCATCACTTTTCGAAATGAGCTTGCCAAAGTGTCAAAAAACCCACCTTTCACAACAAACACGAGGAGCCCTAACAAAAGATATACTAATGCAGCTAAAAAAGTTACATCTATGTACCGCGTTAAAGTAAATACTTGATCTAAAATGAGTAATATTAGTACAATAATTATGTTTGTTGTTACAAAGGTTAAAAGGTGTCGCAAAGAAATTCCTCCGTGTGTTCAATTTTCTGTCACTTGTATATTTATACTAGCATAATATTTGGACTTCTGGTAGGATTGTAACGGTAACGCAAACATTTGAACATACCCGATAAAATACTATATTCAGAAAAGTAATTGCAGATTTTGTCGGATCGTGTCATAATGATTCTTGCAACGTTATTATACAAGATTACATGTGTGTTTTTTGATTATTTATTGTAAATAGTCAGTAAAAACAAAAATATTTACACTTATTTCGTATTCTGTATAATAACCTTTGAAAGTCTAAAAGAAAAAAGGGAGGTCTTTGACAAGTGAAGAAGTCAAAATTTTTACTACTGTTAGCCCTTTCATTAGTGCTCAGTGCATTTCTTGCTGGCTGCTACGGCGGTGAAGAAGAAAGCGGCGGAGCTACTGATGGTAGTGGGGATGACGGTGGAACTGAAGAAACTAAAGTAACACTTACTGAATCTGCGGAAGCACCTGGACTGGATACTGCACTTGAAGCAGATACGGTTTCCTTCTCCATTATGAACAACGTATTTGAAGGTCTATACCGTATTAGTGAAGATAATGAACCAGTCCCAGCGATGGCTGAAAGTGTTGACATCTCTGAAGATGAAATGACGTACACGTTCACACTTCGTGAAGGCGTTACATGGTCAAACGGAGAAGCAGTTACTGCAAACGATTTCGTTTACGCATGGCGAAAAGCTCTAGACCCTGCACTTGAAAATGACGCACAATATGGTGTTTACATGTTAGGTGGCGTTATTAAAAACGCTACTGAAGTAAATGCTGGAGAAGTTGGACTTGAAGAATTGGGAGTTACCGCACCAGATGACAAAACGTTAGTTGTTGAGCTCGTAAAGCCGACTCCTTACTTCTTGTATGTAACAGCTTTCCCAACTTTGTTCCCACAAAACAAAGCGTATAACGAAGAAGTTGGCACTGATTATGCAACAAACGCAGGTAGCATGATCTATAACGGACCATATGTTCTTGATACATGGAAAGGCCCAACTGGACAGGAATGGGTTTACACGAAGAACGAAGATTATTGGGATGCAGAAAATGTAGATGTTGAAGAAATTGAAGTTCGTGTTGTAAAAGAAGCAAGTACTGCTGCAAACCTTTGGGATGCTGGGGATGTTGATCTCATTACCTTAACTGGTAACAACGCTGATCTTTATGCGGATGCACCAGAAAAAATCATCTATGAAGAAGCAACAGTATTTTGGTTGAAGTTAAATCAACAAGACCCTGCACTACAAAATGTAAACATCCGTAAAGCATTGAATATGGCGATTAATAAAGAAGCGATGGTTAACGACATCATTAAAGATGGTTCAGTTGCTGCTAACTACTTTATCCCGTCTAACTTTGTAACAAACCCTGAAACAGGGGAAGATTTCCGTGAAGCATACGGTGATTTCTATGAGTACGATCCTGAACAAGCAGCTGAGTTGTTTGCAACAGGACTTGAAGAATTAGGTCAAGATGCAATCACACTCGAAATTCTTGGTGGAGACACAGAGAATGCGAAAAACATTGACCAATTCATTCAAGCACAGCTGGAATCTAACTTGGAAGGTCTTACAGTTGACCTCGCACCAGTAACATTCAAAACACGTCTTGACAGAGACCTTGCACTTGATTACCAAATGCAAAATGCAGGCTGGGGAGCTGACTTCCTAGATGCGAAATCATTTGCAAACCTTTGGATTACTGACGGATCTAACAACAGCATGGCGTATTCAAGTGAAAAGTATGACGCTCTAATTGAACAAGCGTCAAATGAGTTTGCTACTGATCCTGTAAAACGTTTTGAAGCGTTCCAAGAAGCTGAACGTGTATTCATGGAAGAGGATGCAGCGATTGTACCTCTTTACCAACGTTCAACATCTTACCTTATTAGAGAAAATATCGAAGGACTTGTACCACATCCAGCTGGAGCGCAGTGGGATTACAAATACATGTCTCTTAACTAACTAACTAACTAACACAAGGTTAACTGAACGTGGCGAAAGGAGAGAGTACCGTGTAATTACGGGCTCTCTTTTCCCTTGTATAGAAATTGTCGAACAATGTTGAAAATTAGATTGAATGCAAATAATGGGAGGTGTGAGAGTTGGCAAAGTATATTACAAAGCGTGCAATTTACATGCTGATTACGTTGTTTATCATTGCTTCTGCAACATTCTTCTTAATGAAATTCCTTCCGGGGACTCCGTTTGCCAACCAGGAGAAACTCTCTCCATCACAGATTGAGTTTCTTTATGAAAAATATGGGTTAGACGAACCATTACCTGTTCAATACCTCACGTATATGGGAAATTTAGTCCAAGGTGACTTAGGGGTATCTTTCCAATTTGACAATACATCAGTTACTGAATTGTTGTTGGATCGGATCGGTCCATCCTTCACAATCGGTTTCCAATCGATTATTCTCGGTACGCTTTTAGGGGTCATGTTGGGGATTATTGCAGCTATTTACCAAAATAGCTGGATTGATTATACGAGTACGTTTGTAGCGGTAATCGGAAAAGCGGTGCCATCGTTCGTTTTCGCTGCTTTTCTACAGTATTATTTTGCTGCACAATTGGGATGGTTTCCAGTTGCCTTTTGGGAAGGACCAGAGTACAGTATTTTACCGACAATCGCGCTCGCCATTTTCCCATTAGCGACGGCAGCCCGTTTCATGCGTACAGAAATGATCGAGGTGCTAGGAAGTGATTATATCCAACTAGCCCGAGCGAAAGGGGTATCTGGCTGGAATATCGCTGTGAACCACTCAATTCGAAATGCATTAATTCCATTAATTACGGTATTAGGTCCGTTAGCGGTAAGTATTATGACAGGTTCACTCGTTATTGAAAACATCTTTGCGATTCCTGGTATTGGTGATCAGTTTGTACGTAGTATTCAAGAAAATGATTATCCAGTCATTATGGGAACGACCATGTTCTTCTCATTTTTGTTTATTGTAATTATTTTTGTAGTGGATATTCTATATGGAATTATTGATCCACGTATTCGTGTTGCTGGGGGGAAAGGATAATGGCGAATAAACCAAAAATCACAAAAGTGCCTAAAGAACTTTTTCAACCCGCAAACGTTCACGATGATGTAAGTGAAAAAATTGTAAAGCCTAGTCTTAGCTTTTGGCAGGATGCATGGTTACGTATTCGGAAAAACTGGGGAGCGATCATCAGTTTGTTCCTTATTATAATCATTATCATTATGGCGTTTCTTGGGCCTGTAATTAGTGGATACGATTCAGAAAAACAAGATACATCCAGAGCTTACATGCCGTCTCGTATTCCTGTACTTGAAAATGTTAGCTGGCTCCCTTTTGACGGTGAAAATGATGACGGAGTGAATGAGTACGTGGAAAAGGGAAGGGAAGATGAGTACTATTATTTCGGTACCGACCGCTTCGGACGTGATTTGTTTACTCGTGTGTGGGAAGGAACGCAAATTTCTCTCTACATTGCCTTTTTAGCAGCATTTATTGACATGGTCATCGGGGTAACGTACGGAGCTGTTTCTGGTTATTACGGCGGTCGTACGGACAATATTATGCAACGGATTATCGAAATTCTGACAGGAATTCCTAACTTGATCGTTGTTATCTTGATGATTCTCATTTTGAAGCCGGGAATTCTCTCTATTACTATCGCTCTAACAATTACGGGGTGGACAGGTATGGCACGTGTTGTGAGGGCACAGGTAATGAAGCTAAAGAATCAAGAATTTGTCCTAGCATCAAGAACGTTAGGTGCGTCAGATCGTAGGATTATGGCGAAACACCTTTACCCGAATACTTTTGGGCTTATGATTATAAACACAATGTTCACCATCCCAAGTGCTATTTTCTTTGAAGCATTTTTAAGCTTTATCGGACTCGGATTAACGCCTCCGACAGCGTCTCTTGGTACGTTAATCGAGAGTGGATTTAGAACGATGCGTCAATACCCAGAAAATTTGTGGTTTCCAGCAATAGTCCTGATACTCATTATGATTTGCTTTAACTTGTTGGCAGATGGAATGCGCGATGCATTCGATCCGAAGATGCGAAAATAATGAATAAGGTAGGTGAATACCGTTGTCTACAAAGTTATTATCTGTAAATGATTTACATCTTTCTTTCCACACGTTTGCTGGGGAAGTAAAGGCTATTCGTGGGGTAAGTTTTGACTTACACAAAGGAGAGACGTTAGCGATAGTAGGTGAGTCAGGGTCAGGGAAATCTGTCACGACAAAATCTATCATGCGCCTTCTCCCAAAAGAGTCTTCCGAAATTAAGAAAGGTGAAATTGTGTTTGACGGAAAAGACTTAGCCAAAGCTTCGGAAAGAGAAATGCAAGGGATTCGTGGTAAAGAAATTTCGATGATATTCCAAGATCCGATGACGTCACTAAACCCGACGTTGACAATTGGCAAGCAAATTATGGAGCCATTGTTGAAACACCAAAACATGAGTCGTTCAGAAGCAAGAAAGCGTGTTATTGAACTTTTGAACCTTGTAGGAATTCCAAATGCAGAGGGTCGTTTCAAGCAATATCCACACCAATTTTCTGGTGGAATGCGTCAACGTGTAGTTGTGGCGATCGCACTAGCTTGCAATCCGAAAGTGCTAATCGCGGATGAACCGACAACGGCGCTTGACGTTACGATCCAAGCACAAATTTTGGAATTGATGAAGGATTTGCAAAAGAAAATTGACACGTCCATTATCTTCATCACCCATGACCTTGGTGTGGTGGCGAACGTTGCGGATCGTGTTGCCGTTATGTATGGTGGGCAAATTGTAGAAATTGGTACAGTGGATGAAATTTTCTACAATCCTCAGCATCCATACACGTGGGGACTACTCAGTTCCATGCCTAGCTTAGATGCTGACGAAGAAGAACTTTACGCTATTCCTGGTACTCCACCAGATCTTCTTAATCCGCCGAAGGGTGACGCGTTTGCACCGCGGAATCCGAATGCGATGCAAATCGACTTAGAAAAGGAGCCACCAATGTTCCAAGTGTCTGATACGCACTTTGCGAAAACATGGTTGCTCCATCCAGATGCACCAAAGGTAGAACCGCCTGCTACTATTCGTCAGCGCAGAACGAAACCTGAAGACAAACCTTCATTACAGAAGGAGGACTTCTAATGGCACAAGAAAAGTTAGTGGAAGTCAAACATTTAAAACAATACTTTAACGAAGGCAAACCGAATGAAGTCCGTGCGATTGACGACATCACTTTTGATATTTATAAAGGGGAGACGTTTGGGCTTGTAGGGGAATCCGGTTGCGGGAAATCAACAACTGGAAGAACTGTGATTCGTTTGTACGATGCGACAGATGGTCAGGTTATATTCAATGGTACAGACGTTCATGGGAAGAAGTCACAGAAAAAGCTTCGTGAATTCAACCGAAAAATGCAGATGATTTTCCAAGATCCCTATGCATCATTAAACCCTCGTATGAAAGTGATCGACTTGATTGCCGAGGGTATTGATATTCATGGGTTAGCGAAAAATGATAAAGAGCGTCGCGCCCGGGTTGTGGAGTTGTTAGAGACTGTTGGACTAAACGAAGAGCACGCCAATCGTTATCCGCATGAATTCTCTGGAGGTCAGCGTCAACGAATTGGGATTGCTCGTGCACTTGCCGTTGAACCAGAATTCATCATTGCCGATGAACCGATCTCAGCACTCGACGTTTCTATCCAGGCCCAAGTGGTAAATCTGCTAAAACAGTTACAGGCGGAAAAGGGACTCACATACTTGTTCATTGCCCATGACCTTTCGATGGTGAAGTACATTAGTGATCGTATTGGCGTCATGTATTTCGGTAAACTCGTGGAAGTGACGACGAGTGAACAATTGTACAAAAACCCTTTGCACCCGTATACGCAATCGCTTCTCTCAGCGATTCCGCTTCCGGATCCGGAAACAGAACGCACGCGCACAAGATTTTCTTACGATCCTTCCGTTCATAATTATGCAGAAGACGAAGAAGTAAAAATGCGTGAAGTTTCTCCAGAGCACTACGTATACTGTTCTGAGCGAGAGTTGAAGCAATATCAACAAAGTTTGAAATAAACAACAGGCTCGTCACATTAGGTGGCGAGTCTTTTTGAATGGCTGATTTGATAACAGAAATAGCAAACTCAAATTTTGTCAAATAATTTGCCTCGATAATTGGTGAAATGTATGAAAAGCTTCTGACTTTCTATGAAAATCTTGTTACAATAAAGTTAGAAAATGAGAGTTCATAGGATGGAGAGGGCAGCATGAACTGGAAATCATTACTTTGTGCAGGAATTGCATCGATAGCCTTATTAGGGAGCATGTCTTTACAAGGACGAGCAGAGGAAAATCAAGAAGTGTCCATTCACCAAACGAAGGAGTGGCAAGGTCAGCTAAAAGAATTACCAAAAGCGCCCCCTCGTTTTGTTTACGATTCTGGGTTGAACTTCAAGTACCCTGATGCGGTGAGAGGGGTGTATGTGACAGGGTATTCTGCTGGTGGAAGTCGGTATGAACAGCTTACGCGGCTGATGGCAGAGACGGACTTGAACGCAATGGTCATCGACATAAAAGATGATTTGGGGAATGTGACGTACGTACCTGAAGAAGACTCTCCGTATTATCGGATAGGAAAGCCTTACATTCAAGATCCACGTGCACTGCTAGAAGATATGGAAGAGAAACAAATCTATCCGATTGCCCGTATCGTCGTATTTAAGGATTCAGTTGTCTCTAAACAAACACCTGACTGGTCCTTTAAAGAGAACGGTGAAGTTTGGACAAACGGGGGTGGGGATTCGTTTGTCAATCCTTTTGTTAAAGAGGTTTGGGAGTACAATGTAGGCATTGCTATTGAGGCTGCGAAACTTGGCTTCCAGGAGATTCAGTTCGACTATGTGCGGTTTCCAGAAGGGTTTGAAACACGCGACGAAATTCTGGAGTACAGTCGAGGGGAGTACGATTCAATAGAGGGAACGAACGTAGACCGTCGTGTGCAAGCAGTCACAGATTTCGTTGCGTATGCAAAGGAGCAGCTCGAACCTTATGATGTAGATGTTTCCGTAGATATTTTTGGCTACACGGCTACCATCCCTGAAGCACCCGGTATTGGACAAAATTTCTCAGAGATCTCCGCCAATGTTGATGTCATTTCTAGCATGATTTATCCGAGTCACTGGACGAGTTACTTTGGTATTACGAAACCTGACCTGCAACCATATGACACGATTAATGAGTACGCAAAAGTGGAAAACGCGAAGCTAGCTGAACTAGAAAACGCGCCTACCTCACGTCCATGGCTACAAGATTTCACGGCGAGCTGGTTAGGGTCAGGAAACTATTTGCCGTACGGTGTAACAGAAATTGAAGCCCAGATTAGAGCGCTTCAAGACAATGGTATTAATGAATTTTTACTTTGGGACGCAGGAAACTCCTATACTGAGGGTGTAGATTATACACCTTAAATGAACAGCGTACGGTAGTGAATGAAGCTGCTGTACGTTTTTTTACCTGGGCAATCCAGGCACTTAATCAACCACGCCAGGCACGCGTGCCACGAACTACTAAGACAAAGTGGAAAATTCCATTTAAGGTAAAATTAATTACATTTTGATGTTTACCTCATGGAAAAACGGGTAGAGGAAGGAGAGCAAGCTAAAACCGTTCGCAATTGGTAGTCTTTCTATTTGATCTAACAAGGGCGCTTATTCGTACCTCTTGTATGTTTTTTCTCGTAAGGATGCATACTTTGAATAAGAAGGGCACTGTAAAACTTACAAAGGAGTAGGTCCATGCATTGGTATGAGAAATTAAATCAATATTTTCCTGTTGAAGAAATGAAGTCACGTGAGCACATGGAAACGTTACTGAAAGAACGCAGTGATATTTACCATAAAGATGAGGGGCAATACCATGTACTCATGTACGCAGAACTTCCTGAGTTTTTATTTATAGATTATTTGTTTGTTTCAAAAGAATCGCGTGGCAAAGGAATTGGGCACGAGATGATTCAGAAGATGAAAGAAAAAAACAAGCCGATCATACTTGAAGTAGAACCTGTTGATTATGAGGATACCGATAACGAGAAACGTCTAAAGTTTTATAAGCGCGAAGGATTTAAGCATGCACAATCAATCGGCTATAGTCGTCGTTCTTTAGCAACAAATGAAGTGAATCAGATGGAAATTCTGTACTGGTCACCGAATGACGAATCAGAAGAGATGATTTATAACGCTATGAAAAAGACGTACAACATGATTCATACGTACAAAGACACCGAGTTTTATGGAACCAAGTATCAACCGGTAGATGAAGTGTTGCATTATGATCAAGATCGACGGGAAGATACGCTCAATATGCTAGACGAGTTGGATTGAGGAAAAGCCTAGAGACCACCAATCTCTAGGCTTTTTTTTGACCCAAAAAGGTGATAGGGGGCCGATATCCGCGAACAGGAGCCGATATCCGCGGTCGGGGGCAGATATCCGCAGTCAGGGGAATATATCCGCGGTCAGGAGAATATATCCGCGGTCAGGAGCAGATATCCGCGGTGAGGGGCAGATATCCGCGGTCAGGGGCTGATATCCGCGAACAGGGGAATATATCCGCGGTTGGGGGCAGATATCCGCGGTCAGGGGAATATATCCGCGAACAGGAGAATATATCCGCGAACAGGAGCCGATATCCGCGGTCAGAGGAATATATCCGCGGTGAGGGGCAGATATCCGCGAACAGGAGCCGATATCCGCGAACAGGGGAATATATCCGCGGTCAGGGGAATATATCCGCGAACAGGAGAATATATCCGCGATCAGGAGCAGATATCCGCGGTCAGAGGAATATATCCGCGGTGAGGGGAATATATCCGCGGTCGGGGGAATATATCCGCGGTGAGGGGCAGATATCCGCGATCGGGGGAATATATCCGCGATCAGGAGAATATATCCGCGATCAGGAGCCGATATCCGCGAACAGGCAATCCTGGTCACTTCCGCCGGGTTCGCGCGTCTATCCACTCTCTATCTCCTTTCTCAAATAAACTTGCTTACTTGAGAAAAGAAGGACTTTAGGTAATCGAAGTCGAAACTATTTGTGTAAAGATCGTTTACGTACGCGTGTGCGGGGGTATAGCATACTAAAGATACTAAAGTTTAAATTTTAAACAGTATTCTTGCAAGAAACTGTCACATTTTTTCTTTGCAACGACTATTCATCGGGAATGGATTCGTGTATAATGAAGTTATTATCAATTTACAGTTTGTATTTATTATAAACTGATACTGATGATTGTTGACCTTCCTGCTGTTGTACCGATTATGACTAAATTGGTCTCAAGGAGCGTGTTGAAAAATGGTAACCCTTTATACATCACCAAGCTGTACATCATGCCGAAAAGCTCGTGCGTGGTTAGAAGAGCACGACATTCCATATCAAGAGCGGAACATTTTTTTAGAACCGCTTTCTATTAATGAAATTAAAGAGATTTTGCGCATGACCGAAGATGGTACCGATGAGATCGTGTCCACTCGATCTAAAACTTTTCAAAAGTTAGATGTTGATTTGGACAGTCTTCCGATGCAGAAGCTCTACGAATTGGTGAAAGATCACCCTGGTTTACTCAGACGTCCCATCATTTTAGATGAGAAACGTCTTCAGGTTGGGTACAACGAAGATGAAATTCGTCGCTTTTTGCCTCGAAAGGTTCGTACATTTCAATTACGCGAGGCACAAAGGCTGGTCAACGAATAAGTTAACTGTAAGCACCTTCATGTGTACACCATGAAGGTGCTTTTTGCGCCTTTAAAGGCAACTGTACTAAGGAAAATTAATTCTGCCGTACAATGTCAGAGTAGTGATCATTTCAGTTACGCTTTTTCATTCATGTACACGTATGGTACACTTTCTTTTGAGTTAGAGGAAAAAGTGCAAATGAACTAGGCGAATGCTGATTTTTTTTGTGGCAAACCTTTTCCGTTCCCTTTCGAGCGAAAGTATCATAAAATAGGAGTACAAGGTATACAATAGTCGATACCTACTTTACTATTTGAGATCGAGGAGAGTCTTGTTGAAGGCACTTTTGAATTTCTAACAAAGAGTAAATACAAGCGGTACTAAATACCCGAATGGGTGAGAGTCCCTTCCCCATCCATATAGAAGGGAGAGAGGCAGCATGGAAATCGAACGCATCAATGAGAATACGGTGAAGTTTTACATCTCTTACTTGGATATAGAGGAGCGCGGTTTTGACAAAGAAGAAATTTGGTACAATCGCGAACGGAGTGAAGAACTCTTTTGGGAAATGATGGATGAAGTTCATCAAGAAGAAGAATTTATGGTTGAAGGGCCTCTCTGGATTCAGGTGCAGGCGCTTGAAAAAGGACTAGAAGTACTCGTGACGAAAGCACAAGTTACTAAAGACGGACAAAAGTTCGAGTTGCCGATGCCAGATGATAAAAAGCAAAGTGGTATGAACGAGAATATCGAGGATTTGTTGGAAGCTGCTATGGAAGAGGAAGACAATGATACGTTAGAATTTCTCGTCGTGTTCGATGACTTTGAAGATGCTGTTTCGTTAGCAAAGCGTGATCTTCCTGATTTTTTCTCCCACAGCCTGTACGCGTATGAAGGGAAATACTACTTGTATACTCTATTCGAGGAAGAACAAGCAACAGAGGAAGAAATTGAAAACGTACTCAGCATTTTGCTTGAATACAGTGAAGAATCGCCTTTAACGGTTCATCGTCTAGAAGAATACGGAACAAGTGTGGCACAAGATAATGCCCTTGCTGTTTTACGTCAACACTTTACTTAAAAAGCCGATTCGATTGAATCGGCTTTTTAAGTAACCAGTTATAGGAAGTGGTGATTATGCGATGAAACATACTGTACGAATTGTTTTGTTTGTCTTGGGGCTGCTTTCAGTTATCTGGGTAACCAAAAGAACAATGCAGTTTGATTTTCGGCAATTTGATTTCCTAAGTACGTTTTCTATCTTGCTAACATTGTCGGTTATAGCAATCGGCTTTGTCATTTTCTTGGAGAATCGGCATCCTACGCAAACCCTGACGTGGCTTGTCGTTCTAGGAAGCTTTCCGATTGTCGGGTTCCTTTTTTATTTATTATTCGGTCGTAATTATCGCAGAGAGCGGATGTATCGAAAAAAGTACTTTCTTGACAAACAAGCCTTCCATCAATTTGATTGGAATCAAGAGCAGTTAGACGAACAGTTTGCCCATGTATCACCACATCAACGCAAATTGTTCATGCTTGCACAGAGATTAGGAAACAGTCCGATTTCATTTCTCACTGCTTCTCATATATTGACGAACGGTGAAGAAACATTTGATAAAATCTTTGAGTCTTTGAAAGCCGCAAAGCATCATATTCACTTGGAATACTATATTGTTCGCCATGATAGCATAGGCGAGCGTCTTAAGGATATTTTAATGGAGCGCGCTAAGGCCGGGGTGAAAGTTCGGTTTCTATTTGATGCGGTAGGGTCTTGGCGGTTGTCAAATCGTTACATACGAGAACTACGAGAGGCTGGGGTTGAAGTAATCGCATTCGGTCCGGTACAGCTCCCCTTTTTAAACAGTAAGCTGAACTTCCGAAACCACCGTAAGATTATCATTGTGGACGGGAAGGTTGGCTTTGTTGGTGGTTTAAATATAGGGGAGGAGTATATGGGTCTTAATAAGCATTTCGGTTTTTGGCGGGATACACACGTGTACGTAAAGGGAGAGGCTGTACGTACTTTGCAATTGATTTTTCTACAAGATTGGTATTACATGACGAATGATAATTTGTTGCTTCCAGAGTATTTAGATGCACCTTTAGACGTAGAAAGCAAACATGGCGGGGTGCAAATTCTCGCTAGTGGTCCAGATAACGAATGGAGTGTGATTAAAAATATCTTCTTTGCGATGATTACGTCAGCGAAGAAATCTGTCTACATCGCCTCACCGTATTTCATTCCAGATGAGGATATTTTCACGAGTTTGAAGATCGCTGCACTCAGTGGCATGGACGTACGATTATTGGTACCAAAAACCCCCGATAAATGGATTGTCTATTTTGCTTCAAGGTCCTACTTTCACGAGCTGTTAGAATCAGGTGTCAAAATTTATGAATATGAAAAAGGCTTTATGCACTCAAAAACGATTATGGTCGATGAGGAGCTTGCCTCTATTGGAACGTCAAATATGGACATGCGCAGCTTTCATTTGAATTTTGAAGTGAACGCATTTTTATATCGCACTCACAGTACATCGAAGCTCATTGAAGACTTTAAAAAAGATCTCCTCCATTCACGTCCTCTCCATGAAGACGAGTTTATAAAACGTCCTTTTTGGCGTCGTGTACTGGAGTCCACTTCACGACTTCTTTCGCCACTTTTATAGTTCTAAGGCAGGAAATGGTTACAATCTGTCGAATAATAAGAGAAAGGCTACAAAATGCGCGGAATCCTGACACTCCGAGCCGGTATTAGGCTAGAATCTGCGATCGAGATGTCGGAATCCGCTAGCAAGCCTTGGGATGCTAAACGACGATAGAAGAGAGGGGTACGACATTTGTTTGTTGCTGAAACGAAAACAGGACGTGCTATTTGGTTAGATCCTGCAATCCCACGTGATGAGGTGAAGAAATGGAGAAAGAGAGAAGCGTTTCGATGTCCAGCTTGCCAACAAGATGTTATTTTAAAAATTGGCTCAGAAACGTTACCGCATTTTGCACATAAACAAAGAGAGGCTTGTGTATCATTTTCGGAAGGAGAAACGGCCGTTCATTTGTCTGGAAAAGCACTATTATTCGAGGTACTTACTGGATGGCAGCACACGGAAGTGAAGATTGAAGCGATGTTGCCGAATTTAACACAACGACCAGATCTACTCGTTACCACGGCCAACAAGAGGTACGCCATCGAATTTCAACATTCACCATTATCTTCTGAAGCGTATCAGCAACGCACAAACGGATATGTAGCTGCCGGTTACACACCTGTATGGATTGTCTCGCAAGCAGCTGTAAATCGTGTGAAGCCATCGACTTTCCGTTTCCAAAGACTCGCCAAGTTCTCCTCATTACATCGCAATTTGCGCCTTCTCCATACGAATGAACGAATTTTATACACATTTCCGTTTTTGTACCCATATGCTCCTCATACCACCATTGCCATCACAAACGCTTTTCCACTTTCCAAAAACACTCACCGTCCATCTTTAACTACATCCATACAAGAGGCTATTTTATCTTGGAGGCTACTCGTTTCCACATGGACACTACGCCCGCTTCCGAAACGGCTGACGACCTATTACCTCCAACTAGGAATTACGTATCCCTCATTTCCTCTCGAAGTAGGAATTCCTGTTGTGAATGTTTCTCTCTCGTTACCTGCTGCTCCACATTGGCAGAGCGTGGTGTGGTTAGGGTTACGATCTGCACTTCCTTTTGCCCAAATTGTTCGTGAATTGCAACATGTGTTTCCTGGCGTTGTTTGTGATAAGGCATGGGAGTCGGCGATAGGGAAGTATAAAGAGGTGTTGCAAATGTGTGGACTTACTAGGTTTTATACACAAAGACCGTTTTTGACAAAGGCAGAGCTTACGAAAGCGTACACACAATTTTACACACAATTTGGCAACCAATTCTTTCGCCACTCGAAAAAATAAGATATGAGGCAGGAACATAGACTAGATTTGTCGAAAAAAAATAGGGTAGCAAAAAGTGTGGAATTCTCTTGTTCAAAGAGGTGACTGCTACTTTACACGATATTTTAGAGGGAGTGGTATGAATGGCGAATACAAGTGCGTTGCCGACACGTGATCAAGTTCAAGCAGATGATACGTGGAAGCTCGAAGATATTTTTGC
This sequence comes from Bacillus fonticola, assembly GCF_012955605.1. GTDB lineage: Bacteria > Bacillota > Bacilli > Bacillales > JC228 > Bacillus_CG > Bacillus_CG fonticola. The sequence goes on from NZ_CP052135.1 coordinate 1,062,797, forward strand.
AACAGACGAAGCATGGGATCAAGAGTATGAGCAGGTGAAAGAGTTATTAAACGAAGCGAAAAATTTTCAAGGGACATTCCAAAACGGGCCAGATGCAGTGTTTGAAGCGTTGACATACCAAGATGAAGTGACACAGCGAATGGGGAAACTTTATGTATACTCCCACATGCGCTACGATCAAGACACGACAAACGGTGCGTATCAACGAATGGACGATCGTGCGAAAGGATTGTATACACAAGTGGCTAGCAGTTTTTCCTACGTTGAGCCAGAGTTGCTATCTCTGTCCGAGGAAACGCTCAAAAGGTATACGAAGGAACACGCGGGACTACATTTGTATGCAAAGCAATTCGAGCGGTTGAACAAACAACGCCCACATATTTTGGATGCGGATAAAGAGGCGCTTCTCGCACAAGCGAATGAAATTTTTCAAGCGAGTGGAAACACGTTTAGCATGCTGAACAATGCGGACCTAGAATTTCCAACCATTAAAGATGAAAATGGTGAAGAGGTGAGTTTGACGCACGGACGTTACACCCGCTTTTTAGAAAGTAGTGACCGGCGTGTGCGCAAAGATGCGTTCGAGGCGATGTACAATACATACGGGGGATTCCGAAATACGTTTGCTAGTACGCTAAGCGGAAACGTGAAAAAGAATAATTTTTCAGCAAGTGTAAGAAGTTATTCGTCTGCGCGCCAGGCGGCCTTAAGCACAAACGAAATTCCCGAGACTGTATACGATAATTTAGTCAAGACCGTGAATGACAACCTTGATTTGTTACATCGTTACGTCAACCTTCGGAAAAAAGTGCTTGGTGTTGACGAACTCCACATGTACGATTTGTATACACCGCTTGTGAAAGACGTTGATATGAAAGTATCCTATGAGGAAGCGAAAGCTTATTTGCAAAAAGGGTTAGCGCCACTTGGAGAAGAATATTTAGGTGTTCTGAACGAAGGATTCCAAAATCGTTGGGTAGACGTTCATGAGAATAAAGGGAAGCGTTCTGGAGCTTACTCGTCAGGTACTTATGGAACAAACCCATATATCCTAATGAACTGGCAGGATAACGTAAATAATTTGTTTACGTTAGCACACGAATTCGGCCACTCCGTTCACAGCTACTACACACGAAAAACGCAGCCTTATCCGTACGGAAACTATTCCATTTTTGTTGCCGAGGTAGCTTCAACATGTAATGAGGCACTTTTGCAAGATTATATTCTGAAAAATATCGATGACGAGCGGAAGCAACTATATCTTGTGAACCATTACTTAGAAGGATTCCGCGGGACTGTTTTCCGTCAGACGATGTTTGCAGAATTTGAGCATATGATCCATCAAAAAGCGCAAGAAGGGGAAGCGCTCACAGCAGAGGCACTTACACATATGTATTACGCGCTAAACGAAAAATATTTTGGCAAAAACAATATGCACATTGATGAAAGCATTGGCTTAGAATGGGCGCGTATTCCTCATTTTTATATGGGGTATTATGTGTATCAATATGCAACAGGTTTTAGTGCTGCTGCTGCCCTTAGCCAACAAATTTTACAAGAAGGCGGGCCAGCTGTAGACCGTTACTTGAAGTTTCTACAAGCAGGTAGTTCAGAGGGTCCTATTGACGTGCTTCGTTCTGCAGGTGTAGATATGACTTCACAAAAGCCGATTGAACAGGCATGTGGCTTATTCCGCGAAAATCTAGAAAAAATGGAACAGCTGTTATCGTAATTGTTGCTGTCGATTAAAAGGCTGATGGGGAGTCTCCATCGGCCTTTTTTTCTTTCAGTAGCAATCAATGGTCGTCGTTCAATGGCGGCGGAACCTATTGCGGTTGTTAAGTATATGGAAAAAAACGATCCAGGAAACAAGTAGAACAGGGACGGTAATGAAGAGTGGGATAAGTCTCATCATGCCGAACACATTCAAAACAAAGGAACAGGCGAGAAGGACAACTAGTAAAATCCACTGAACCCGTTTCATACGATCCTCCTTTTGAAACGACAGGCGTCTCGATGAACACCTTTCATTTTTCGGCTTAGTACACTCTATGGGCTAGAGGACAAAGGTAGAACGGTCACATCAAATTGTAGAAGAGCAGTCACGTTTACTGCATGTGACCTTTCGATGCTTTGAAGACGGAGCAGTCAGTGCACAGCCTAAGACTGAAAAGAATACACCACCCCTTCACTACTGTTATTTATGAACATTACGTGAAACCCCTTTCAATTTGACGATATTGTGAAAAGAGTAACAATCTATTGCACGGTAATTTTATGGCGTGCTATAGTATAGATGTGAAGTTGATCACAAGCAAACACATACCCCTTTGTTTGACCGTGAAAAATTTCTCCCATCCCCTTTGTTCGTAGTCAAAGAGGCCTTGCTCCTAGTGAGCGAGGCCTCTTTGCGTAGTGTGAATATCCGCGATCAGGAGAATATATCCGCGATAGGGAGCCGATATCCGCGGTCAGGAGAATATATCCGCGGTCAGAGAAATATATCCGCGATCGGGAGCCGATATCCGCGATCGGAAGCCGATATCCGCGGTCAGGAGAATATATCCGCGATCAGGAGAATATATCCGCGGTCAGGAGAATATATCCGCGGTCGGAAGCCGATATCCGCGGTCAGGAGAATATATCCGCGATCAGAAGAATATATCCGCGATCGGGAGCCGATATCCGCGGTCAGAGAAATATATCCGCGGTCGGGAGCCGATATCCGCGGTCAGGAGAATATATCCGCGATCGGAAGCCGATATCCGCGGTCAGGGGAATATATCCGCGATCAGAAGAATATATCCGCGATCGGGAGCCGATATCCGCGGTCAGAGAAATATATCCGCGGTCGGGAGCCGATATCCGCGGTCAGGAGAATATATCCGCGATCGGAAGCCGATATCCGCGGTCAGGGGAATATATCCGCGGTCGGGAGCCAATATCCGCGGTCGGGGGAATATATCCGCGAACAGGAGCCGATATCCGCGATCGGGGGAATATATCCGCGATCAGAGAAATATATCCGCGGTCGGGAGCCGATATCCGCGATCGGGAGAATATATCCGCGAACAGGAGCCGATATCCGCGATCAGGGGAATATATCCGCGATCAGAAGCCGATATCCGCGGTCCATAAACAAAAACACCGAATCGACAGCGAAACTGTCATTCCGGTGTTTCTGTATAGCGCCAAAATGTCCCGAATTTAGCGGGGATGCGCTCCACTTTACGTTGTAGGAGTAATTTTTTCATTTCAAATTCTACTTCAGCGGCAGATAGATCATAGACGACGGCAAGTTCTTTTGTTGCCACGAAACGGTACCGTTCCACAAATTGTTCTATAGTAGGTGGCTCTTGACGTGTGAGCGTCTCTGAAACCATTGAGGAGAGAATGTCCTCGTAAACTTCGTACGTATACCATCCAGAGACTTTTAAACCTTCGTCCTCAATGTTTTCATTAAAGAAAACGAGGGTGGGGACTTCAGATACGTCCATTTCTGACGTGATTTGCAAGTCACACTGAAATGCTTTTGTAGCCCCTTGTCGAAACAGGTCTTCTCGAAATTCAAAGACATCTAGACCAGTTTGTTTGGCACAGTCTGTAAGGACAGTCTCGTGTGTAATGTTTTGACTTTGAAGAAACAAACACTCTTGTAATTTTCGTAAGTAGCGGATTCCTGCCTTTTTACCTTGCAGTTCTGCTGCTTTTACGGCGATTGAAGCAATCGATGGTGAGAAAATCGGATCATCAAACCATAGACTGCCGTCACAACTCATGCCGGATCGACTGGCGGTGCGCTCCCATGTTTCGGCAATTCGCTCAGGCTTTTTTCGACTTTGTTCGTGAAAAGAGGCGAGTTTTCCGCTCATTACGTGCCGGATTGTGAAATAGTCACCATATTCAACTTGTAACTTTTTTATAGTTGGTTCCATAGCCCAGCATTCGGGGCATAAAGGATCAAGGAAAAAATAAATTTCAACAGGCCTTTGATGGCAAGATGTCGTCCGTGACTGTCTGAAGTTCCCAACCTTCATTCGCCATCATCCTCTTCTGTGTTGATCATATGCTGTGCGGTTAATGCGAGTCGAGAAAAAAGAGCCTCGCGAACGGGCCCATCCAATTTCACTTCATCCATTGCTTCGTGCATACAGTGGAGCCAAGCTTTTGCTCGGGTTGGTGTAATTTCAAATGGCAAATGTCTTGCGCGCAACATGGGGTGCCCGTGTTCTTCGGAATAAAGAGGAGGTCCCCCTAAATATTGAGTCAGAAATTGCTCTTGCTTTCGAGCCGTTTCGGTCAAATCGTCTGGAAAAATAGGTTTCAATTGTGGGTGCTGGCTTACACGGGTATAAAACGCGTGGACGAGACGGTGCAATGTTTCTTTTCCAATCGCCTCATAAGGTGTCACCGCATTTCCTTTCATGTTGTACTCCCCCTCTACATCTAACAAGAACATAAGCTATGCAAGATGTATTGTCATTGTAAGCGAACGAGCAGGAAAAACTCAAATAAACCGCCTGCTCTGCGGAAGATAATAAGCGTTCGTGAAGAAATTTCGCTCTTATCAATAGGATTCTCATAGTGTTGTACGGTTAACAAAAAAAATCCCCACCATAAAATGGAAGGGGATGAATGGTTTAGACAACTGATGAAGGAACTCTTTGTAAAATAGAAGCAACATACTTTCGTGTCTCTTGAAACGGTGGGATCCCTCCGTATTTATCGACAGTACCCGGTCCTGCATTGTAAGCGGCTAGTGCCAGTGATAAATTGTCACCATAACGATCGAGCATTTGGCGTAAATATTTTGTTCCACCCATAATATTTTGCTTTGCATCAAAGGGATCCTCTACACCAAGTCCTCTAGCAGTCGCCGGCATGAGCTGCATGAAGCCTTGTGCCCCGGCGCTACTGACAGCTTCTTGTCTAAAGCCCGATTCTTTTTCGATTACGGTCCGAATGATGTCTTCGCGTACCCCAAATGTTTGACTAGCGTAAGAAATAATTTCATCTACATCGTTAGAAACTAATGATGCTGACTCATTGTCTATTGCTGGTAGAGTGGATAAGGTAGGATTCGTGATGCCATAAACAAGCGACTTATTGAAAGAGGTGAGTGGTGCGAATGGCGTTTGGGTCACCCTACCCGGTGTTTCGTTACTAGCGAAAAGGGAATCAAGGAAAGGGGCAAATGAACTACCGACTTGCGAGCTAGACGTCGCATTAGTTGAGCCCATTGTGCGAAGTACTTGAATTTCCTGGAGTAGCTTCGACTGTTGTTCTTGAATTTTCAAGCTTGTCCCTCTCCTCTCGATACTTCATACGCTCTTAGCGCACGAGCAATTTTTTTGTCTGCTGGGCGTTCCGGAATCTGATACAGTCGTAACAATTCAGTGAACGCTTGTCTTCCTTCAGACCAGTTCTCTACTTCATATTCTATTTCAAAATCGACCGTTTGCCCATAGTGACTTTCATCAAATACGAGAAGCCCTCTTTTGTATGGTAGTTCTACGCGCAATGTAGTAAGTTCACCGATTTTACGTAATTGGTTCGGAACGATGTTGTGTGTGTTTTCCAATCTAGTTATGGCTTCACCCTCACCAAATGGGTGCTGGACTAGAATTTGCTCATACGTTTTTTCGTCTAATGCATCCGTCCATTCTAAGATTCCGTCTGCGTGTTGCTCTTTTAATGTTAATTCCGCTGTTCCTGGTTTTTTTCGTGTCCTAAGTGCAGCTCCGTGTTCCCTAAGTGTGAATGTTTCTGTATCCCAATACGTATTTATTTGTTGCTTGCGGTCCTCTTTTTTTACTGTGAAAGCCTGTAAAAGTCGTTCATATTCTTCTTTCGTCAGCATATTTTTAAATTCTCTTTCCATTTCTGCCAAATGAAAACACCTACCTATTTAGTATAGAATTTGCGGGTGTGCAAAATCAACCGCGATCAGGAACGGTAACCGCATTGGCGCGAGAAGAGGAATCTGTGATAGGCAGGCTACCACTTTTTATTCTATATGTTACACTAATATTGGCTTCTTTTGCTGAAAAATTGTTGTTGAAGAAAGGTGACACCTGTTATGAGAACTTTTTATACTGTGGAACGTACAACTTACGAGGGAGACCGTCTCGTAGCCCATCTAGCAAACGGTCAATTACTCCAAGGATTAGCAGATGCTGATCAACTATTAGCGCACTCAGATGATTTGAGTTTTCTTTCTATATTAGAGAATGACGAAGGGTATACATATATACTTTGGCCACAGCCTATTTGGGTTGATTTGAAAAAGGGATGGGATGAGAGGAAAGAGGTAGTGATGTGTGACGGGGCATCGACGGTATCCCTTCCACATTTCTGGGTAAATTTAGAGAACCTTATAGGTAACATCGAGGGTAATGCAAACTATGGGGATGAGATGGTAGCAGCTGTCGAGGAAGCTTTCTTCGCGTCAGCTAAGTAGTGCAAGGGAGTGGAAGCGCGATGGAACAATGGGAAAAGTTGCTTGCGCCGTATGAGCAAGCTGTTGAAGAACTGAAAATTAAGTTACGTGGTATTCGTTCGCAATACGATGGTGAACTGGATCATTCCCCGATAGAATTCGTAACAGGACGTGTGAAACCAATCGCCAGCATACTCGATAAAGCCGTAAACAAAGGCATTCCACTCGACCAAATTGAAGCAGAAATGCAGGATATTGCAGGGATGCGAATTATGTGTCAATTTGTTGATGATATTTCTCGTGTAGTCAACTTGCTTAGAAAACGAAAAGATTTTGAGATTGTTGAGGAACGGGACTATATTTCCAACAAAAAGAGAAGTGGCTACCGTTCGTATCACCTCGTTATCCGCTACCCTGTACAGACTATTTCTGGCGAGAAAAACATTTACACGGAAATCCAAATACGTACACTTGCCATGAATTTTTGGGCGACGATCGAGCACTCCTTGAATTACAAATACAGCGGACAGTTCCCAGAAGATATTCAATATCGTTTGCAACGAGCGAGTGAAGCTGCTTATTTACTAGATGAAGAGATGTCGCAAATTAAAGGTGAAATCCAAGAGGCACAGGCTTTCTTTACAAGAAAAAAGGAGAAGTCTCAAGACGGATCAGACGGTGAGGGAACGATAAGATGAAATTTGCAGTGACTTCAAAAGGTGACCAAAAATCCAATATTTTAAGCCACAAAATTCGGACGTATTTACAAGATTTTGAGCTAGAATACGATGAGGATCAGCCGGACATCGTCGTCAGTGTCGGGGGAGATGGGACTCTTCTATATGCGTTTCACCGGTACCGTTCACGATTGGATAAAACGGCTTTTGTGGGGATCCATACAGGGCATCTCGGGTTTTATGCGGATTGGGTGCCAGAGGAGATCGAAAAGCTAGTCATTGCTATCGCGAAAACGCCGTATCAAACGATTGAATACCCGTTACTCGAGGTGATGATTCGCTACCATCATGGTGGTAAAGAAGCTTGGATGCTCGCGCTGAACGAAGCGACTGTGAAAAGTGTAGAAGGAACCATGGTGATGGACGTCGACATTCGTGGTGAGCATTTCGAACGGTTCCGTGGCGACGGTTTGTGTGTGTCTACACCTTCTGGATCTACTGCTTATAACAAAGCACTTGGCGGGGCGATTCTTCACCCGTCGATCCCGGCTATCCAACTGGCAGAGATGGCGTCCATTAATAACAAAGTGTTTCGAACGATAGGATCGCCGCTTATTTTGCCTTCACATCACACGTGTACGTTGAAGCCTGTTAGTGGTCCTGATTTTTTAGTTACGGTTGACCATCTGACACAGTTACACAAAGATGTAAAGGCGATCCAGTTCCGTGTGGCAACAGAACGCGTGAGATTTGCTCGCTTCAGACCGTTTCCTTTTTGGAAGCGAGTCCACGATTCGTTTATTTCCGATGAGAGGGGATAATCCAGATGTACTGTGTTCAATGGACGGTAGCTCAGCACGAAGCTGATCAAACGCTAAAACAATTTTTATCGACAAAACATGTTTCCAAACGCACATTGGCCTCCGTCAAATTTGATGGAGGTTCTCTTCTTTGCAATGAAAAGGAAGTAACCGTGAGGAAAGTGGTGCAGTCGGGGGATGTCGTGCGTGTAGTCTTCCCAAGAGAACAGACAACGCTCACGTTAGATGCAACGCCACTCTCAATCATTTACGAAGACGAGGCGTTTGTTATTGTTGATAAAGAAGCAGGCGTGAGTACGATTCCTTCTCGGGAGCACCCAGAGGGCAGTGTGGCGAATCGCTTTGTCGCTCATCTCGCATCACAAGGTGTGTCTTCCACGTTTCATGCAGTCAATCGGCTCGACCGTGATACGTCTGGCTTAATCGTCATTGCCAAGCATCGATACATTCATAGTTTATTCGCCTTACAACAGCGGTCTAAATCATTGCAGCGTACGTATGAAGCACTTGTTGCAGGAACATTTCTACCTAACGAAATAGAAGGGACGATTGTGGCACCGATCGGTCGGAAAGATACGAGTATTATTGAGCGGGAGGTACGAGGGGATGGCCAGTATGCTTGCACTCACTATCGGGTGCTGAAGCAGGGGGAGGATTGGTCTCGTGTCCGTATGACGTTAGATACGGGGAGGACGCACCAAATTCGTGTTCATTTTGCTCACTTAGGCCATCCTCTTTTAGGTGATGACTTGTACGGAGGCCCCACCACCACGCACGTTACGCGCCAGGCGCTCCATTGTACGAGTGTTTCATGTATACATCCGTTAACAGGACGCCAGCTCACGTTTCATTCACCGTTCCCGGTAGAACTTTTGCCTTAAAGTTCATAGCGGAATTTTTCTTCTACGGGGGGGAGCGACGATTTCACGGCCACCGTCACTTTTTCCGGATAACGTAGAGCTGTTAATTCACCACCAAACACAGCCCCCGTATCGATATTTACTGTTTCATTGATCCACCGCGGTTCACGAACAGGCGTATGTCCGTACACGATCAGTGCTTCTCCGTCGTAGTCCTTTGCCCAATTTCTACGAACGGGGGCACCATCAGGGTGAAATTCGCCTGTCGTGTCGCCATAGAAGACAAAAGATTGCACTCGCTTGGAGTAGTTGCCAATGTCGTCTTTTCGTATGCCAGCATGAGCGACGATTAACTTACCGTCGTCTAATTGCTCATACAAAGGGGCTCTCTCGTACAGTGTTTGAAATTTATGCCTGACCTCACGTTGCCGCTTAGGCGTGAGCGCTTCCCATTCTGCAACTGTTGTCTCAAGACCGTGGCGAATTTGCACGGGATTCCCTTTCCAGTATCGATATAATTTATTGCAGTGGTTGCCCGGCACATAACGGGCAATTTTATCCTTATGGACGAGACGATACACTTCCTCTATTACACGAATGCTTTCAGGTCCTCGATCAGTTAAGTCGCCGACAAACACGACCCTTCTATTGTCAGGGTGTGACGTGACTCCCTTTTCTGTTATGTATCCGAGTTTTTGGAGCAGGCAGTCGAGTTCTCGCCAGCAACCGTGAATGTCTCCTATACAATCAAATGTCATGATCTTTCTCCTTTCTTTAGAGATACAATTTGTACCCCCTTTTTGATATGATGTATGACGGTGCAGGCGCCTTTGCTATAGAAGGCGTTAAGAGCTACTGTAAAGGAGTGTTCCTTATGACCGAACCTCGTGTGGAAATCGATCCTTCAATAAAAAAATGGCTGCAAGACGAAGCTTATGATTCGTTTCGATCCCATTTTTTACAGTTACATCCGTACGATCAGGCGCGACTGTTTGTACAGTTATCAGAAGAGGAGCGCGTTACTTTTTATAGCTTTTTATCTCCAGAAGAAATGGCATTATTGATCGAGCACGTTGATGAGGAAACAGACTTCCTGCAGAGTATCATGAACGAAATGGAGACGGCTTATGCGGCATCCATCTTTGAGCATATGTATACAGACGATGCAGTCGATGTACTGCAGGAGCTCGACGACAAATTAGTAACCAGCTTCCTCACAACGATGGACGATAACGTAGCTGAAGATTTGCAAGATTTACTTCACTACGACCAGTATACCGCGGGAAGCATCATGACAACAGAATACATCGCGATCTTCTCACAACAAACGGCGAAGAGTGCCATGAACATTTTAAAAAAAGAAGCGCCAGAAGCGGAAACGATCTACTATGTGTATGTAGTGGATGATTTTAATCAACTAGTTGGAGTCGTGAGTTTGCGTGACTTGATCGTTCACGATGAGGACACGTTTATTAAGGATATGATGTATAACAATGTGGAATCTGTATTTGTTGGGGAGGATCAGGAAGAAGTTGCGAGGAAAATGAAAGATTACGACTTTTTAGCATTGCCGGTTGTAGATTCAAAGAAGCGATTGCTCGGTATTATTACAGTGGATGATATTTTAGACGTTGTTGATGAAGAAGCGACCGATGATTACTCAAAGTTTGCCGGTGTTTCCGACGTCGATCAAGTCGATCAAAATCCTTTTATAGCGGCGAAACAACGTCTACCTTGGCTCATTATTTTATTATTTTTAGGACTTTTCACGGCAAACTTAATTGGAAACTTTGAAGAAACACTTAATAAAGTAACGGTTTTGGCCGTCTTTATTCCACTCATTGCAGGGATGGCTGGTAATAGTGGCACGCAAGCTCTGGCCGTTGCGGTACGTGGACTAGCGACAGGAAACTTTGCTGAGGAAGGCGTAACGAAGCTCATTTTTCGTGAGGCGGGAACGGGTCTAGTAACAGGGGGAACGTGTGGGGTGGTAGTTACCTTTGTTGTCGCATTGTGGCAAGGATCTTGGGTGCTCGGTTTATTGGTAGGATCCGCCATTTTTTGTTCCTTATTCGTTGCGACGTTGGCTGGCTCGCTTGTCCCACTCGTAATGCATAAATTAAAAATAGATCCTGCTGTGGCATCAGGACCATTTATTACCACCATTAATGATGTGATTAGTATTCTTATTTATTTAGGATTAGCAACGACGTTTATGGGATATTTATAAACGGTGCATATTCAAATAGAAATCAGCTACTTCTCTTTTGCGGTAACATCTTGTACAATTATGACTAGGTCTTAGTAGTAAGTAGCATTTAAGGAGGCAACAAACATGCTTAAATTGGAAAATAAAAAAATTGTCGTGATGGGTGTCGCAAATAAGCGAAGTATCGCGTGGGGGATTGCCCGTTCTCTTCACGAAGCAGGTGCACAACTTATCTTTACATATGCAGGTGAACGGTTTGAAAAAAGTGTACGTGATTTAGCAACCTCACTTCAAGAGGACGCCCTTTGTTTGGAATGTGACGTAACGAGCGATGAATCCGTTCACCAAGCATTCAAAACCATAGGAGAAAAAGTTGGTGAGATTGATGGGATCGCACACTGTATCGCATTTGCTAATAAAGAAGAATTGAACGGCGAATATTTGAACACAACGCGCGATGGCTTTTTGTTGGCGCACAACATTAGTTCGTACTCGTTAACTGCCATTGCGAAAGAAGCTCGCCCGCTCCTTACAAATGAATCGAGCATTGTGACGTTAACGTATCTTGGTGGGGAGCGCGTGATCGAGAACTACAACGTAATGGGTGTTGCGAAAGCTTCTCTAGATGCAAGCGTTCGTTACTTAGCAGGAGATTTAGGCAAAGACGGAATTCGCGTCAACAGTATCTCTGCAGGCCCCATTCGCACGCTGTCGGCCAAAGGAGTAAGCGACTTTAACTCCATTTTAAAAGAAATTGAAGAACAAGCGCCACTACGCCGTACGACAACACCAGAGGAAGTAGGCGACACGGCCGCATTCTTATTCAGTACACTAGCTCGTGGCATCACGGGAGAAAACATTCACGTCGATAGCGGATATCATATTTTGTAATTCCGCATAGCAAAGGGTGCTGCCCATCATAATGGGGGAGCCCCTTTTTTGTCGTTTCGTGGAAATTTGTACGTTTGCTTATGGGACTCAACGTCCATCTACTTTTTGCATATGTTGTAGAGAGAGGAGGAAAGTTCCATGTCATCACATAAGAAGAAAAGTCAGGCAAGTACTTCTAAGGAAGGTTCGCACGTTCCGTTAGTCGGTACAAATCCGCCGCCTATCCCCCACATGCAATCGTACTATCGTACACCTACAAAAAAGCAATACGATCGTGAAGAGTCAGCTTATGAAGAAATAATGGAAGAAACAGTTGCTGATGTTCACAAAGGCACAGGGGCAGCTGCAGATACAAGCGCAAACATAGACACAGATACGAAAGAGACGGAGGATGTTGACGAGCCACTTGGTTCTGACACGGTACATGTGGTAGAAGCAGAAGAGGTTAGCACTGAGGAACCAAATGAAGGAAGTAGAAAGAAAAGGCTTCGTGATATGACACAAGAAGAGATGATTTGGCATCTGAGTAAGTTACCGTCTATTCTGCCGAAACCGGTATGCCAAATAACTGTCGGTGAGGATAAGATTGACGTGAAAGTGGTGGATGCGGATGAAGAAGGGGTTGTGTTTCAACATCCACAGCGGAGAAGAACGTTTAAAATAGCTTGGACATCTATCGATTCTATAGAGGTAATTGGCCTATAAACTACAAGAAGCGTCCTTGTTGAGCTACAACGTGAGGGGCGCTTCTTTTGAATTCTGAACAGTATCAACCAAAGGAGCGCAACACTCGATCCGAGAGCGATGCCCATCTTTTGAAAAGGCTCTTTTCGTACCCTTTGTTGTTTTTACTATACAGTAATCCCATGATACGACGTAATGAAGATACTGCTAGAATACGCTGCGGAAATACACTTCGCTTTCCGTGGGCTTCGCGCTGAGCCTCCTCGCGAGCAAAGTACGCTCACTGCGGAGGCCCACAGGACGTGGGTCAGAAAGGCGTTGCCACAGGACGTGGCGCTCTTAGCCTTTCCTCCTCTCTGAGTCTGAGCATCCCACTCTAAGTCTGAGCATTCCTCTCTGAGTCTGAGCATTCCTCCCTGAGTCTGAGCATCCCTCCCTGAGTCTGAGCATTCCACTCTAAGTCTGAGCATCCCTCCCTGAGTCTGAGCATCCCTCCCTGAGTCTGAGCATTCCACTCTAAGTCTGAGCATCCCTCCCTGAGTCTGAGCATTCCTCCCTGAGTCTGAGCATCCCTCCCTGAGTCTAAGCATTCCTCTCTGAGTCTGAGCATCCCTCCCTGAGTCTGAGCATTCCTCCCTAAGTCTGAGCATTCCTCCCTGAGTCTAAGCATTCCTCTCTGAGTCTAAGCATTCCTCTCTGAGTCTGAGCATCCCTCCCTGAGTCTGAGCATTCCTCCCTGAGTCTGAGCATTCCTCCCTAAGTCTGAGCATTCCTCTCTGAGTCTGAGCATCCCTCCCTAAGTCTGAGCATTCCTCCCTGAGTCTGAGCATTCCTCTCTAAGTCTGAGCATCCCTCCCTAAGTCTGAGCATTCCTCCCTGAGTCTGAGCATTCCTCCCTAAGTCTGAGCATTCCTCCCTAAGTCTGAGCATCCCTCCATAAGTCTGAGCATTCCTCTCTGAGTCTGAGCATTCCTCCCTGAGTCTGAGCATTCCTCCCTAAGTCTGAGCATCCCTCCCTAAGTCTGAGCATTCCTCTCTGAGTCTGAGCATTCCTCTCTGAGTGTGAGCATTTCATCTGACTGTCGGCACATCGAGTCAATACATACTACAGACCCTTTTCTCATCGGGTAGTCTGAACGATGGAAAGGCAGCGATCCCACTATTAAAGGGGATTCATGAACGTCTCGCTCTTCCGACATTACGCTATCAGACCATGGACGCTGGCTATGATTATGACCCTATTTATGAACAAATACATCGAATGGGGCATCAGTCCATCATTGGTATAACAAGCGAAATGAGCCAGAATCAGTAGATTTAATAAACACTATGCGCCTCTGCTTACGGGAGCACTCGTATCGCTATGACAGTTTTGATGCCAAATACGAGACACTGAAATACACTCGTCCTAAAGAGTATGCAGACTGCCCTTTAGCCAACGAAGACGTGTGCCAAAAAGTATATAAAGTCAAAATCACCAACGACCTACGGAGATATACAGCGCCCGCTCGTGGATCAAAAGCTTGGAAAAAGTTGTTCAAACGCCGTTCAGCTGTTGAACGAGTCAATGCTTACTTAAAGAAATACTTTCAACTGAACGACGTTCGTCACCGGACTGGAAAACGCGCCAAAGTTCATTTTGATTTAGTGACCTTAGTTTATAATGCTTCAAAATTAGCTGCTGATCGTATCCATGCCTTATTCAATCAACAACAAGTTGCCTAAACTATAGGCTGTGTTCATGCTCAATCTTCATTTGTAAACCGTTGATTGGAGCGGGGGCCCACAGGACGTGGCGCCCTTAGCTTTCCTCCTTGTCCTACGGGAAAAGCGTGGCCAGGTGAGACGTGTCTAGCTACAGCGGTCTGCTCCCGTCTGAAAATAACCTTTGTCTTTTGAGGCAAAAAGCGCCTCTAAAGCCAAAGAACATTTTTCAGAGGGAGCAAAACGGACCGCTTCCGCATTTCATTTCGCAAGAGCGCAGCGATGAGGAGGCTCACCGCCCGCCCCGCGGAAAGCGAAGTGTATTTCCGGAGCGATATTAGAGCAATATGAATTTGCATTACGTCGCATCATACAGCTACTGTGTAATGAGATCTCATTAAAAAAGCAACAATCTTTTAGAAAACAGCCTTTGAAAAATGTTAGGACAGGTAGCAAAATCGGTTCTGTTTTACATATAGTGGAGAGAAGGGAGTGTGGAGGCATGGAGCTCTCATGGCTTACCTTTCTCCTATTATGTCTTGCCAGTTTTCGATTAACTCGCTTGCTCGTCTTTGATCAAATTACGGGTTGGTTGCGCCGTCCGTTTTTAGATGAGTGGGAAGAAACGGTAGACGGCAAAACAGACACGTACGTGCAACCTCGAAATGGATGGCGCGGATGGGTGGGGGAGTTGCTCACTTGCTATTGGTGCACAGGTATATGGGTAAGCATCGGTTTGTATGGGGGGATGGTGTGGCTTCCGAATGTAATGAGGCACGTTCTCGTTATTTTGGCGATTGCTGGCATAGCTGCAATTATCGAAACAATTGTACAAACTTGGCTGAAAGAGTAAGCGAAATGACCTTACACATATGTGTGCGCACAAAAAATGAATGGATAGGAAAAAGGAGGTTCTCAAAGTATGGAGCGAACATCGAAAGTGAAGCCTCTGAAAAAAACACGTCCGCAACCGAAGAAAAAGGGTTGTGGCTGTGGTAGTAGTAGAAGAAAAGCAACCAGCGCGAATAAATAAAAAAACGGATGATTCGATTTTGACTCGGATCATCCGTTTTTGTTTTTCAAGTTTTTCCCACTTATAAACAGCACCCTCCTGAAAAAACTAACAATGAATTGAATGGGGGAGATGACAGTGAAGAGTACTCGAGTAATCCGGCTATCATTTGTGGCTATGTTATTGATCGTGACAGGATGCTCAAATGAACAGAATGACAGCTCGTTAGCGCTTCTGAAAACAACGAATCCGGATGAGTTGATCGTTGGAGCTGGACACAGTACAAAGGACGAAGAAACCGCGAAGCAAGTCAAAGAGAAGGTTTCACAGTTTAAAGAGTTGTATGATGTGTCCGTGGTAGAAGGAGAGAAAGAGTTTCTCGTGGCGTATAAGGTGAAGCACATGCAACGTTTTCACATGAAAAAGATTGAAAAGACACTAACGAATTATTTAGAGTCTCATTTTCCTGATGAAAAATTTACTGTTTCTAGTGACTACAAGATTTTCTTAGAGACAATACGTTTGAAAGAAAAAGTGGAAAATGGAACATACACAAACAAAGAAGCTGAGAAAAGGTTTGAAGAAATCGTAAAGCTACGAGATGAGCTAACATAGGAGGGACTTTAGTTGGCAAAGGAAAATATGTCTCCCAAACAGCAGTGGTATAAGCAAATTGAATCCACACATGAAACAAAACGCCCACTATTAAAAAATTGCACACGGGCTTTTTTTGTCGGGGGGGTTATTTGCACGATAGGACAAGCGATTTCCTATTTCTACATTTACTTTTTCCGTTTTACAGAACAAACATCCGGAAATCCAACGGTGGCCACGATGGTGTTTTTAGCGATGCTTCTTACGGGATTTGGCATTTATGATAAGCTTGGACAATTTTCTGGAGCTGGAAGTGCTGTACCGGTAACCGGATTTGGGAACGCTGTCATTTCGGCAGCTATAGAGCACCGGACAGAAGGGTTTGTGCTTGGGGTAGGTGGAAACATGTTTAAGCTGGCAGGTTCCGTCATTTTGTTTGGGGTTTTTGGCGCGTTTGTCATAGCCCTAGTGAAGGTAACTCTTATGAAACTGGGGGTCGTATAAAAATGCTCGTTGGAAAACGTTCGTGGAAATTCCAAAACACCCCCGCCATTACAGCAACAGGTGTAACGGGAGGGCCGTTCGAGGCGAAAAGCCCGCTCAAAGACGATTTTGATTTACTTTATGACGATTTGCGTATGGGAGAGAAATCGTATGAAAAAGCACACAGACTTTTGCTAGAAGAAGCCACACAAATTGCCCTTGAGAAGGCTGGAATACAAAAGGAAGATGTCCATATGATGATTGCCGGGGATTTGATTAATCAAATTACGCCGACAAGCTTTGCAGCGCGCAATTTAGAAATCCCTTACTTAGGCATTTTCGGGGCGTGTTCGACGTCAATGGAGGGGTTGGCTTTAGCAAGTTTTTTCGTAAACTACGGTGGGGCCGGATCTATTATTACCGGTGCTTCAAGCCACAATGCTGCCGTAGAACGCCAATTCCGCTATCCAACAGAATACGGAGGGCAAAAACCCCCTACAGCTCAATGGACGGTTACCGGAGCAGGTGTGGGGTTAATTCAACCTAGAGATACCGTACAAGGGGATGCGGTCGTGACGACTTCAGCCACAATCGGAAAAGTGAAGGATTATGGATTAAAAGACCCTTTTAATATGGGAGGCGCTATGGCTCCAGCTGCCAGTGATACAATTGTCGGACATTTCCAGGACTTAGGCATTAATCCAAGCGCATATGACGCTATTATTACAGGGGATCTTGGGAAAATTGGTCGTGAAACCTTGTTGGACTTATTACAAAAAGAAGGGTATGCCGTTCCAGAAGAGCAGCTACAAGATTGTGGGTTGAAAATTTATGACGAAACGATGCCTGTACAGTCTGGGGCGAGTGGGGCAGGTTGTTCGGCCACTGTACTATACGGTCACCTGATGAACAAGCTTCGTTCAGGGGAACTAAGGAAAATCCTACTCGTTGCAACCGGTGCGCTACTTTCCCCCATATCCTTTCAGCAAAAAGAGTCCATTCCATGTATTGCTCATGCTGTGAGCATCGAATTGGATGATGGGAAAGGGGGAAGCGGGCTATGATCGCCATGTTTTTCTGGGCATTTGTCGTGGGTGGAGCGATTTGTGTCATCGGTCAACTCATGTTTGATGTGGCTAAGCTCTCCCCTGGACATACACTTAGTATACTCGTTGTAGCTGGTGCGGTTTTAGAAGGACTAGGTTGGTACGGACCACTCGCTGACTTTGCGGGCGCAGGTGCCACTGTTCCAATTACGAATTTTGGTTTCACGTTGTTGCGCGGTGCCATGCAGGAATATGAACAGCATGGCCTTGTTGGTGTGCTAACGGGAATGTTTGAGGTGACGAGTTCGGGTATTTCAGCTGCGATCGTCTTTGCCTTTATAGGTGCTCTTTTGTTTAAGCCGAAGGGATGATGCGTGATGCCTCCCCATATTGACATTGTCGGTCGATCGATTTTTCTGATCGTTGCTCTCTTTTTTATTACAAAAATTCTTGGCAAAAAGCAACTTGCCAAGTTGTCTTTTTTTGAATATGTAGCGGGAATTGCGATTGGTGATATTGCGAGTACGCTTTCCTTCACGAGAAGTCTTTCGTTTACAGAGGGACTGACGAGTTTGGCAATCTGGTCACTAGTCCCGATACTCATTAACTATTGTAACGTTCGTTTTCGTTCATTTCGGCATTTTATTGAAGGAAAGCCGACCGTATTTATTGAAGATGGCAACATAATCGAAGCAAATATGCGTAAAGAAAATTATAGTGGAGAAGAATTATTAGAGCAGCTCCGTAAAAAAAGTGTTTTTCAATTGTCAGATGTTGAATTTGCCTCGTTAGACACGAATGGTGATTTGAGTGTGCTTTTGAAAAGAGAAAGGCAACCGCTTACATACGGTGATTACATGTCACCTCCTTTTCACCAAGCAACCCCTCCACAAGCGATTATCGACAACGGGAAATGGGATGTAGGAGCACTAGAAACGTTATCTTACACGAAAGACGAGGTAACACGTATGTTGCAAAATCGTAGAATACAAATAGAGGATATTTACCTTGCTCAAATGGATGAGGAAGGGACCCTTGTCGTTGATTTGCTTGATGAAAAAATCTTTGTCCAACAGAAAACCCACTCATAGCTGGGCACTCAACCATGCATGGAAACTGATCACAAAGCAGTCTAGTTGTGATCAAGGCGGTGCGAGCGGAGCCCCAAATCATTCGAAGTCGTTCTCCAATAGGACAGATTACATGATTTTAGGATTCTGCATAGCTCCTCCCCTTTTCCATACGAAAGAAGCTAGCCGCCTATACACATTTCCCTACCTTTGCATATGTTACAAGTGAGTTCAGCATAAGCGAGGTGACAGCATATGTGGGGTTACGGCGGTTACGGCTACGGCGGTGGCTTCGGTGGCGGCTGCGGTTACGGCGGCGGCGTCGGCTACGGTGGTGGCTACGGATCAACGTTCGTGTTGATTGTCGTATTGTTCATTCTTTTGATTATCGTTGGTGCAAGTTTTATGTAATAGAGGGAAGAACAAGGTCGCATCCTGAAAAAGGGGTGCGGCTCTTTTTTATGGATAAGCTCGAAAATTAAGTGAATTCCTCACCTCTTTTATAGGTAGCACATACAATACTGTGTGAAACTACAAGGAGGTAGGAAATGGATGGATTCATTCTTTAAGAACATAGAAAAGAAAACGGGAGTCAACATGAACGAAGTGTTGGAACTTGCGAATTCCTTACAGAACGCGGACTTTAAAGATGAAAAAACGGTGCGTCAAGTGATACAGCGGGTATCGCAAATTGCGAACAAGAAAGTGCCAAAGGAAACAGAAGACAGAATCGTGAAAACGATCGTGGCGGATGGGAAACAACTTGATTTTAATACGATTTCTGATATGATCAACAAAAAAAAGTGATCACGTTTTTCGCTTGGGGATGTCCAGATCGAAACGGAAATCCCCTTGTATTCTTTTTTTAGCCAAAGAGTCATAGGATGAAAAAAGGAGGTGATTGGAAAATGGGCTACATTTTACCCATCGGTACGATCCCACTTCAGTCAAATCATCTTAGAGCGGAAACCCCTTTAGTGGGAAATGTGAAACAGATAACTCCAACCCCACCCTACAAGAATCAGCGACAAAAAACACAGTATATGGGAAATGTCTCGCATCAACAGGACGGTGATGAGCTACACGTTGCAACCCGACGTTGCGAAGATAGCTTAGCTTCCGCATCTCCCTTTGATATACTAAGTCAAAAGAAACTAAAGGGTCATTTTTTTGACGAAACGGTATAAGGAGGGTGCGCTACGTGTGGAGGCAGTTGAAACAAGGGTGCTTTGTGATGGAAGGTGCAGTCAATATCGGCTACATCACGGACGGGAAGACAGGGGTTCTCATTGATGCTGGACTCGATAAGCAAGCGGCCAACAAGGTGCTACGGACGCTACAACAAGAGGGACTGCCATTACAGGCTTTAATTTG
This sequence comes from Bacillus fonticola, assembly GCF_012955605.1. Classification (GTDB taxonomy): domain Bacteria; phylum Bacillota; class Bacilli; order Bacillales; family JC228; genus Bacillus_CG; species Bacillus_CG fonticola. The sequence continues at coordinate 1,082,661 of NZ_CP052135.1, forward strand.
TACACATGCCCACGCAGACCACTATGGGGGTGCACTGTCGATTGTGAACAAGACGCATGCGAGAGTATACGCTCCTTCTTTTGAAGCGATGATTCTTGAGCATCCTTACCTAGAACCCCTCTATTTGTTTCACGGAGCAGAACCACCAGCTTCGTATCGGGTGAAGTTTTTAGAAGGACCCGCAGTAAAAGTAGACGAGCATCTACACGTTGGTGAGACCGACTTGGCAGGGTTACAGTTGGCCATTTTACCAACACCAGGTCATAGTACACACCAAGTTTCTGTGGCCTATAATGGCGTGTTGTATGCAAGCGATGCATATTTTGGTAGAGAAGCATTAGAAAAGCACGGAGTACCGTACATCGTAAATGCAAAACAAACGAAAGAAACGTTACATATGCTGCTGGAAACAGCGTACGAAGGTGCTATTCCAGGTCACGGACCATTTGAAGAAGAGTATCACAAAACGATACAAATGAATTTGCAACGTCATGAAGAGGTAGAAGAGGCGCTTTTACAACTAGCAAAGGAGCCGATCACCTTTGACGAACTGGTTGCAACCGTTTGTGAAACATTCCGTGTCAGCATGAAGGCACCTACAAATTGGTCACTCTATCGAACAGCAGTGAGTGCGTATATTTCTCCATTAGTTGATGACGGGGTATTGGAGTTGTACGTGGAGAATTACCGGTTGTGGGTACAACAGCGCCCGTAAACGTTGTGAGAAATTTAAAAAAGTGTGAAGAAACGATAACGTCTCTTCACACTTTTTTTATTTTGCTTCTTGAATGATTTCCATCGACTTATGAGGAATTCCTGCATCCAAAAATTCAGCGGATGTGATGAGGTAACCTAGACGCTCATAAAAAGGAATCGCATGCGTTTGCGCGTTGAGTACAAGCTTTTGCACCCCGTGTTTAGCGGCTTCGTCGTGAACGGCATCCATAATCATTTTTCCAGCACCTCGTCCACGATGACTTTGTAAAACACAAATTCGTTCTACTTTGCCCTTACCGTCAACGATACGAAATCGTCCTGCGCCTACCGGAGTATTGTTGTCGTACAAAACAATGTGGGTGGCTTCACCTTCATGATGATCGATTTCTTCTTCTTCAGGGACATACTGTTCATGAATGAACACTTCTTTTCGGACAGAGAATGCATCTTGTAATTGCTTATCATCCGTGACAAGTACAGCCTTCATTCGTTAGAGGCTCCCTTGTCTAAACGAAATGTTTCATGGACAGTCCATGCTTCATTATCGAGTTGGTAGAGGAGATGGAAGCGATCCACCTGTTCCGATCGTTGTACATTTGTCATGCGTAACTGTCCGAATACATCGGAGTGCTCATCATTAGACAGATCTTGTCCGATGGTGATGTGTGGGACGAATTGGTACTCAGGGGCAGCCATAGGCAGTTGATCGTTAATGTCTTCATGCAAGCTGCAAAGCTCTTCAGACGGATGCACCTTTAAATAGATGACATTATTAACTGGCTGGAAAGAGCTCACCTTCGTTACTTCCATTTGGAATGGACGATGGGAGGCGGCCACGTTTCGCAAAATAGATGAAATTTCCTGTATTTCCTTGTCTGTTGATTCAAATGACTGTTTTAATGTGAGATGAGGCACGATTAATGCGTATTTTGAGTCGTATCGCTTGCGAAGAGAATTGGCATAATCCTGCAAGTCTTTAGAAGGAAAAATAACAATACCGTATTTCATGTTTACTACCTCCTTTTTCATTCAAAACATATAAGAGGCGAACTCTCGAAGAAAAATCAGGAACAATCTATGTGAGGTTGCCTATCCAGTACGATGATTATCGATCGGATTTGCACTTCCCGTAGCTCCCTCTTTTCCACAGAAAAGGCTGTGTAGTTCGTACTTATTGTGTTGATTTATTATAGCAAATGATAGCTAAAACAGACAGCGTTACTCTAGTTCGGTTCCGTATAACGTATAACTCAAGGCGTGTCTCAAATTAGGCTGCCACGTTTTCCATGTATGGTCACCGTCTAATTCTCGGTAAACATAATCACCAACAGTAGGAGTCAGGTGCTTGTTTAGCTCTCGATTTGTTGTGAGAAAGTCCCACGTTTCTCCATTCGTCATGCGCACCTTAGTTTCCTCTTTTCCAATCGCGTGAAACAACGTGAGCGAGGATAGATCTTGCGTTTGCTGTACCTTCTCTAGCACGCGATCATTCACGAACGGCGAGTGCATCATCACGCGACCGAATGTGTTTGGGTAGGTGAGGGCTGCTGTCAGCGAAATGGTCCCCGCAAGCGAATCACCTAGCAAGGCGCGTGAATTTCCCATGTGTAAGGTGGGGTATTCTCGATCGAGATACGGAACGAGCTCGTGAGCTAAAAAACGGAGATACGCGTTCATTTGTTCTCCATCTGGGTGGTAGCGCGCTCGCCGTTCCTTCACATTAGCGTACGGAATGCCAACGAAAATCCACTCATCCCAATCTTCCTTTTCTGCAAATTCATCTAATATACGAGGGACACGTCCCAATTGTATGTAATCTTTTCCGTCCGACGCGATGGCCACGTTGTATTTATATAACGTAGAATAGTTCGGTGGAAGGTAGACAAAAAAGGGGACGTCTTCTCCAAGTGACTGACTAAAAAGTGAATCGTCTAGAACTTTGCCACGTTCCATCCTATCAGTCCTTTCTCTACTTGTTTGTCATCTGGGAAACCTCGTACATTGTATCATAGTATAAGTGGAATGCATTTTGAAAGGGGTTTCATATTTAAATTGTTATTTAATTCAGAACAATGTTAGAATTGAATGAACGCGGGTGAATGTGGTAGTATAGTAGATGATGTGTTAAATATATGACAAATAAGGGGGAAACTTGACATGAAGAGAAAACGTTTTATGCTGCTATTTGGGACAATGTTGGTAGCTGCACTTGTGCTCGCTGGTTGTGGCTCGGATACGGAGGAAGGCAGTGGTGGAAACGGTGACGGTGGAGAAGACGGGACTCCTGAATTCTTATCGCTGTTAACGGGTGGATCTACTGGTACATATTACCCGCTTGGTGGAGCAATGGCGCAGATTATTGAGGATGAAACAGGAATTAACACAGATTCTCCTTCTACAAATGCTTCTGCTGATAATATGAACCGTATGGCGGCAGGAGAAGCACAACTAGCATTTTCACAAACTGATGTGGCTTCTTATGCGGTAAATGGTGAGGTAATGTTTGAAGAACCGATCGACAGTATTCAAGCAATCGGTGCTTTATATCCAGAAACGGTTCAAATGGTGACAACGGCAGATTCTGGTATTGAATCTGTTGAAGATATGGCTGGAAAGAAAGTTTCTGTTGGAGCTCCGGGTTCTGGTACGTACGCAAGTGCAGAACAAATTCTCGAGATTCACGGAATGACAATGGAAGATATTGAAGCACAAAACCTAGATTTTTCTGAATCAACTGAAGGTATCCAAAGCGGAACCATCGATGCTGCATTTATCACGTCAGGAACGCCAACTGGAGCTGTTGAAGGCTTGGCAGCTACTGTCGATGTTCGCATTATTCCAATTTCGCAAGAGAAAATTGAAGAGCTGATCGCTGCTTACCCGTTCTATGCAGAAGAGATCATCCCAGCAGGAACGTACGGTCTTGAAGAAGAAGTGACGACTGTAGCTGTTCTTGCGATGCTCGTTGCAGATGCATCGCTGTCAGAAGATGTCGTTTACGACGTGACGAAAGCAATTTTTGAAAACACAGATGCACTTGCCAATGCACATAGCAAAGGTGAACTGATTAGTGCCGAAGCAGCTGTAAAAGGAATCGGAATCGACTTCCATCCTGGAGCTGAGAAATACTTCAAAGAACAAGGTCTTCTAGAATAACATTTGACTGACCCGCATGCACGCGGGTCAGTTTTCAACTTAATGAGTGAAACGAAGGATGTTTAATACGCAGTGAAGAAAACAAAACGGTTTGTTTATATACTCATTTTTGCGTTCGGTTTTACATATATTGCCGGAATGTCTATACCGACTTCCCCATCTGTTGTGTTCTATCGCGAAAACACAAGTGATGTTCTTGCCTATTTCCCACTTCAAGGAAACCAAACATTTACCCACACGTATACGCATTCCATTCATCTTTCTGACGTCAAAGAAACTTACGAAGTAATTGGAGAAAACGAGTTTGCATTGCGTGAACTGGTGTATGAAGATACTTCCATCGGGATGCCGTCCAATGCGGAGGAGGGGGAAACGTTCTCTTTTGAAAACGGAAAGTACCGAATACAAGGGATGAATAGAGTGTTTTCCGAAATTAGTATGCGTTTAGGGATAGAATCACCAACGAACCGTATCTCGATTGGTGATCAAGAAGTACTATTACAAGATACGTTAGAGCCAGGTTCTTGGGTAACGATGAAAGTAAGTAAGCTCACAGGATGGCAAAGACTGAAAGGAGTGAACCTTGATGACCCATCATGAGCAAGTTTCACAGGAAGAGCAGCAGAAATTACTTGAGAAATATGATCCAGAATCCAATACAAGATTTCTCTCTGGTTGGAAGGGAAAGCTTGTCTTTGTCATTCTTTTATCCTTTTCGTTGTTCCAGGTGTATACAGCGATCCAAGGACAATACACAGCGTACATTCAACGATCTGTTCATTTAGGATTTGCTCTTGCTCTTATTTTCTTATTGTTTCCTGCTCGTAGAAAATCTGCAAGAACAACGGTACCTTGGTACGACTGGATTTTGGCGGTGGTCTCGGTAGCTGTCGGAGCTTACTGGCCTATCTTTTACGACAAAATTGTTTCGCAAGTTGGGCGAATCGATTCGATGGACTTTGTCGCGGGGATGATTGCGACAATCCTCGTTTTAGAAGGAGCAAGACGTGCAGTCGGTTTGCCGATTGTTATTATCGCTGGATTTTTTATCGTCTATGCCATTTTTGGCCAACAGATGCCAGGATTTTTACAGCATAGAGGTGTGAGCTTAGAACAGTTGATTACGACGATGTTCTTCACAACAGATGGTATTTTAGGTACCCCGTTAGGCGTATCAGCAACGTTCATTTTCCTATTCCTTTTATTCGCGGCTTTTCTGATGAAAACTGGGGTCGGAAACTACTTTAATGACTTGGCTGTGACTCTGGCTGGTAAATCTACTGGTGGCCCAGCAAAGGTTGCGATTTTTTCGAGCGCGTTGCAAGGAACCATTTCAGGTAGTTCAGTTGCGAACGTTGTTGGATCCGGCTCTTACACAATTCCAATGATGAAACGACTAGGGTATAAGAAGGAATTTGCCGGTGGGGTTGAAGCAGCCGCCTCAACAGGTGGGCAGCTAATGCCACCAATCATGGGGGCAGCAGCCTTTCTTATGATTGAATTTATCGGTATCGACTACTGGGAGATTGCGAAGGCAGCGACAATTCCTGCGCTTCTGTATTTTTCTGGTATTTGGATTATGGTTCACTTTGAAGCGAAACGTGTTGGTTTGCGTAGTTTAACTGACGAGGAAATGCCAGATCGTAAAATAGTGTTGAAGCAACTCTACTTGTTAATTCCTATTATAGCGGTCATTGTGTTCTTGTTCTCTGGAATGAGCGTAACGCGTGCCGCTTTATGGTCCATCGTCGTGACCATCGCTATTTATATGTTACATTCGAATTTAAATATCCATGGAGAAAAATTAACGAAGAAGAAGTTTGCCCGCGCGGTTTACATGGTCGCACCGCTGTTGGGATTCGGATACTTTTTATTAATCGGAAATGACTTTATGGATGCGCTGTTACGGGGGATCCTCGTAGCGATTGTAGTAGCATCTGTGCATACAATCATCCATTATGTAAAGCACAAAGAATGGATTGTCGATCCGAAAGAGTTCGTGTTTGCCTTAGTGGATGGAGCTAGAACTGCACTTGGTGTGGCTGCTGCAACGGCATGTGCGGGAATTATCGTTGGGATTGTAGTGAGAACAGGCCTAGGTCTTAGCTTGGCGAATGAACTTGTGGAATTGGCTAACAACCAATTGCTGCTAACACTGTTCTTTACGATGATCGCTTCGATTATTTTAGGAATGGGCTCACCAACAACGGCGAACTACATTATTACGTCAACAATTGCCGCACCTGCCATCATTGCCCTCGGTGTTCAAAATTTAAGTGCACACATGTTTGTGTTTTACTTCGGTATTGTCGCTGATATTACACCACCTGTTGCACTTGCTGCCTTTGCTGCTGCTGGTGTATCAGGAGGAGAACCGATCCGTACAGGAGTGAACGCGTCAAAACTAGCAATTGGTGCGTTTATCATACCGTACATGTTTGTAATGCAACCGCAGCTACTGATGATAGAAGGCACGTGGTATGAAATTGCCTGGGCTACGTTCACAGCCTTATCTGGTATGATTCTTATCGGAGCGGGAATTATCGGTTTCTGGTTCCGTAAACTGATCTGGGTTGAAAGAATCGTTGCGGCCGCAGCTGGTTTACTGTTAATCTACCCTGGAATCGTGACAGATACCATTGGCTTTAGTGTATTTATTGTATTGATCTTGTTACAAATCTTTGTGAAAAGAAAAGGCGATGGCCCAGGACAACCTGGCGTGTTGGCTGATCACTAGTGTGGTCTTTGCTCGGAGTTGGATAAGTAAGAAAAAGAAGAGATTTGGTTCCCGATCTCTTCTTTTTTTGGAGTGCTGAAGATTGAAGTTAGAAGGTTTATTAGATAGTTCCACCGGGTCGATACGTTGGCACACCATTTTCGTTAAAGTATTGAAACCGGCTGATTAAAAGCAATTTCCGGTGCAAACAAAAAAACGACAGAACCCGCATGATTAGCGAATCCTACCGTTTGTGGGGTTTGGTACCCTATGATTCCGACTGGGCTCGAACCAGCGACCTCTACCCTGTCAAGGTAGCGCTCTCCCAGCTGAGCTACGGAATCATGCTGGAAAAAGTCATGAATAATAATTACTGACAATATCCTAATAACACAAGGACAAGTATTACTATACAGCGGGAAATAACTAGTGTCAACGGTTTTTTAAGAAGACGGACGGAGAAAAAGACACTCCGCCCTATAGTTTGCTTTTTAGCGTAGGGAAGTTGCTAAAAACTCTTCTACGTCCTCAGGTGTTTTGGCTTTGGCACTGTGTAGGTGAGCGATTTTTTCACCACTTTGGAAGATCAAAAGGCTTGGAATACCCATCACTTCGTTGGCGTCGCTTATGTCAGGTAATTCATCTTTGTTGAGTTCAAACCAATCAGATTCGTTGTATTCGGATACAATATCGTCTATGAACATATTCATTCTTTTGCAATCTGGGCACCAGTCAGCGTAAAATTTAATGATAACGGGTTGATCGCTTGAAATAGCTTGCTCATAGGCTTCTTTTGTTTGAATAGACTTCATAGTATTTCGCTCCTTTATGCGCTTCGTTTGGAGAATGCCTTCTATTCCACTTTTTACACTTCCATATAAATCATACACGATCGTAATTCAAAAAAGAAAGGTTATGCTCATGACATGTTAAAGAAAAAGGATCAAAAACTCGGTTCAATGGATCAAACCTCCGATGGGTCTGCACAATTCATCTGCAAGTCCAGCTGCAGCTGCTCGACAAGTTGTGTAATCGCATAAAGTTCGTACACAAAGCAGGAACGCTCATTTCTTTTGTCTTGAATAGGATCAATCTGTTGCCAAAACCAGTTGCTCGTTGCTTGTATGTCGTTCACTTTTTGAAAGGCTTCTTCTTGTAAAAGCGTAGATAAGTTTGAGGCATAGCGAATCAATGCGACTTTCTCCTCTGGGGATAACCGTACTTTTTCTCTATCGAGGGATAGCAGGTGAGAAAAGCGGTATACCACTTGACGGGCCATCGCGAGTCGCTCCATATGTATGGTTAGGTGTAGCTCATGTTCTTTTTTTTGCTTGTGATATGTCCATTCCACTGTTTGAAATCGTCCGTATTCCTCAGATTGGTCTATTTGTTGAACAAGGCTAGATACTTGGTTCACAAGATCGCGTCGCTGAATAGGGCGACTTTCACAGAGCCAGCCAAACACATCTCTTGTTATGTTGCTCAACTGTATGAGGCGATTATTTGCTTCCTTCTCTACCTTTTGTTCATAGTGTGGAGGTAAAATGAAAAAGTTCACTGCAGTGGAAAGAAGCAGTCCTATAGTAGTCGTGGACATTCTCGAGAAAAACTCTTCTATGTAATGATGGTCTAACGTCGGGATCATGACAACTGCTGTTAATGTCGCCACTAAAATTCCAGCGTGTAACCGCAGTTTGTAGCAAAGTGCGATGGTAAACGCAGCACTCAACGCGTAGGTCCACGCTGTTTCTTCAAATAGTGCAAAAAATCCAATCGCAAAGAGTGCTCCGATCGCTGCCGCTGGAAGGCGAACAATTCCTTTTTTAATTGAATCCCCTGCGGTGGGTTCAATCGTTACGACTGCTGTAATGACGGCAAAAGCGGGTGGTAACTCTAAGGCTATACAGATCGCAGCAGTTAGAAAGGTAGCAATCGCTGTCTTGACGATACGAGGCCCTACGATAGGCAGTAGAAAGGGTCTCACTAAAAACTCTCCTTTGCTTTTTCACAAATCGTTCTTGTCCATTGTACTAGAAAGTTGAGAGTAACCCAACGTCAGTCCTGTTTTGCGTTGTTTGTTCCAAAAAAAAGTAATGATGTATCCACAAAACTGTGGTACATCATTACTTTTTAAAATAAGGCTGTTTTCTAAAAGATTGTTGCTTTTTTAATGAAATCCCATTACACAGTAGCTATATGATGCGACATAACAAAAACTTCATAAAAGTGCTTCGAACCGCTCCGGAAATACACTTCGCTTTCCGCGGGGCGGGCGGTGAGCCTCCTCATCGCTGCGCTCTTGCGGAATGAAATGCGGAAGCGGTCCGTTTTGCTCCCTCTGAAAAATGTTCTTTGGCTTTAGAGGCGCTTTTTGCCTCAAAAGACAAAGGTTATTTTCAGACGGGAGCAGACCGCTGTAGCTAGACAAGTCTCACCTGGCCACGCTTTTCCCGTAGGACAAGGAGGAAAGGCTAAGGGCGCCACGTCCTGGTTCTGGCTCATTTCGCTTGTTATACGCAATGATGGACTGATGCCCCATTCGATGTACTTGTTCATAAATAGGGTCATAATCATAGCCAGCGTCCATGGTCTGATAGCGTATGTCGGAAGAGCAAGACGTTCATGAATTCCCTTTAATAGTGGGATCGCTGCCTTTCCATCGTTCAGACTACCCAATGAGAAAAGGGTCTGTAGTATGTATTGACTCGATGTGCCGATAGTCAGATGCCCCTTGTAGCCATACCAAAAGGCGTTCTTCCCTTCACTGTTCTTTTTGACGCCCCAAGTAGGGTTTTGAGGGACTTCAGCACGTAATTCCGCTACAGATGCATCTAATTGAGCTTCGATTTTCTCTCAAAAAGTGGAAAATCCGCTTCTTTTTCAGCTTGTTCGGAAACTCAGGGAGGAATGCTCAGACTTAGAGTGGAATGCTCGGACTTAGGGAGGAATGCTCAGACTTAGGGAGGAATGCTCAGACTCAGGGAGGAATGCTCAGACTCAGAGAGGAATGCTCAGACTTAGAGTGGGATGCTCAGACTCAGGGAGGAATGCTCAGACTCAGGGAGGAATGCTCAGACTCAGAGAGGAATGCTCAGACTTAGGGAGGTATGCTCAGACTTAGGGAGGGATGCTCAGACTTAGAGTGGGATGCTCAGACTCAGAGAGGAATGCTCGGACTCAGAGAGGAATGCTCAGACTCAGAGAGGGATGCTCAGACTCAGGGAGGAATGCTCAGACTTAGGGAGGAATGCTCAGACTTAGGGAGGGATGCTCAGACTTAGGGAGGGATGCTCAGACTTAGGGAGGAATGCTCAGACTTAGAGAGGAATGCTCAGACTTAGAGTGGAATGCTCAGACTCAGAGAGGAATGCTCAGACTTAGAGTGGGATGCTCAGACTCAGGGAGGAATGCTCAGACTCAGAGAGGAATGCTCAGACTCAGAGAGGAATGCTCAGACTCAGGGAGGAATGCTCAGACTTAGGGAGGGATGCTCAGACTCAGAGAGGAATGCTCAGACTTAGAGTGGGATGCTCAGACTCAGGGAGGAATGCTCAGACTCAGAGAGGAATGCTCAGACTCAGAGAGGAATGCTCAGACTTAGGGAGGGATGCTCAGACTTAGGGAGGAATGCTCAGACTTAGAGTGGGATGCTCAGACTCAGAGAGGAGGAAAGGCTAAGAGCGCCACGTCCTGTGGCAACGCCTTTCTGACCCACGTCCTGTGGGCCTCCGCAGTGAGCGTACTTTGCTCGCGAGGAGGCTCAGCGCGGAGCCCGCGGAAAGCGTAGTGTATTTCCGGAGCGGTATTCAAGCACTATGAATTTGCATTACGTCGCATCATGAGATTACTGCATAGTAAAAACAACAAAGGATACGAAAAGAGCCTTAAATAAACATCCCGGCGATAGCGGCACTTACAAGGGAAGCAAGCGATCCGGCAATGATGGCCCGCACACCTAGCCTTGCTAAATCGTTGCGACGATCGGGAGCGAGTCTTCCCAGTCCGCCTAAAATAATGGCTAATGAAGAAATGTTCGCAAACCCGCAAAGTGCGAACGTAATAATCGCTTGCGTTTTCTCGGTGAACGATTCCATTTGTGGTGCGAAATTTGCGTAAGCTACAAATTCGTTTAGGACGAGCTTTTGACCAATAAAGTTCCCTGCCTGTACCGCTTCATTCCAAGGAACGCCAATCACAAAAGCAATGGGTGAAAAAATGTACCCGAGTATTAATTGTAGCGAGAGCTCCTCAAACCCAAACACACCACCCACGTATGAAAACAACAAGTTGATAAGCGCAATGAGACCGATAAAGGCGAGAAGCATAGCGCCGATGTTGAGCGCAAGTTCTAGCCCGACACTTGCTCCTCTTGCGGCTGCGTCGACCACATTGGAAGATTCCTTGTCAGCATCCATCTGAAAGTCTTTTGGTTCCTCTCTTTGGTCTGTTTCAGGAAGGAACAATTTAGCCATAACGAGTCCAGCAGGAGCAGCCATGAAACTCGCGGGTAATAAATAATTGAGGTCAATTCCAAGACTCGCGTAGCCGAACAAAGTGGATCCTGCAACAGAAGCAAGTCCACCAACCATCACGGCAAATAGCTCAGACTCTGTCATGCGATGAATATAAGGCCGAACGACAAGTGGTGCTTCAGTTTGTCCGACAAAAATGTTCGCAGCTGCCGACATCGATTCCGCTTTACGAGTCCCAAGTAACTTGGATAGGGCCCCACCTACAAAACGTACGAGCGTTTGCATGATCTTTAAATAGTAAAGTACCGAAATAAGAGCGGAGAAAAAAATGACGATCGGTAACACTTGGAAGGCAAAAATGACTCCTTGCTCCGGAAGTATCCCACCAAATAAGAAGACTAACCCTTCATTTGCCGATGCTAATACATCATTTGCCACATTTACAACGACTTCCATTGCACGGATGCCAGGTTCAAATTCTAGTGCAACAAATCCAATTAAGATTTGAATAGCCAGGCCAATCAAAATAGTTCTTGGCTTAATGGCAGTCCGTTTACTGGAAAGCAAGAAGCCGATGAAGAGGATGACAAAAATCCCCGCAAGTCCCCATATAAAATTCATAGGTCAACTAACTCCTTTCTATGTACCCTTCATTGTAGGTTGCCCATTACACATGCTCTTATGAGAAATCGATAGGGGGAGTGAATCGCAGATCCCATAAGAGACCTTTCATACATTGTTGGAGAAAGAAAGCCCCCTAATCTGGTGCTTCCTTTTTGTTACCCAAGTAAAAGTTCCATCCTTGTAGTCCATCTCGGAATAAGGTCCACATAACGAATAGAAAACTGACATGTAAAATGAAGGATCCAATCGCTACTAGGGGAGATGCATAAGTAAGGACATCTCCCCATATTAATACGAATTCGATTAAAACCCAACCGACAGCTTGCACGATCAATATGGTGAAAGTAACTAGCCTTTTATAGATGAGGTAAGTGTAAGCTAGTAAAACGACGGCAGAGTATGATGCCATCAAAGCGACAGCATCACGGGATGGATCACTGAACCAACCTGGACAAAAGGTGAAAAGATGAAAGACTGCCATTAAGAAAAACATAGATGTCGTGTGGATAGAGACTTGAAATAGATAGATGGATATAAACTGGAGCCAAACAGACGGAGAAGAACATAACTTCCTCATCCACCATTTACAAAAGGGAAAAGCTACAAACAGGCTAATACTTGTCATCCATGTTTCCCACCAACGATGTTCATAGAGATCCAGTCGAAGAAACAGCACCTCTATCCCAAAGAAAAAGGCAATGATGCCAACCATCCATTTCCAATTTAATTGGAAGACTCCGGTAGCGACGGCAGCAATGGGTACTGCAAAACCTTGAGAGCTAATTGCACCTAGCGTACTATCATAGAAAGGTTCTGGTAGGACACCTGGGTTGTAAGCATAACTATGTCCAACAACGAAAATAAAGAGTTCAAATAGATAAGCCAATCCCGCAATAGCTAACCACCCAAACCAAACAATGCTACTTCTAACGTACATGTAGCTTCTAATTAAAATAAGCACACTACCGACTGCTAAAGTAAGAAAGAAGATCATAGACTCGCTCCCGCACGTTGTTCTTTCCGGTAGTGTACCCAAATCCGATGTTGACATGAACCTTTGCTAGATAGCGTTCATCCTTGCGAGTCTACATACATGTTCTGTATAGTGGAAGCAAAGTGACTATATACAAATTCGACTTTTCGTTCGGTCAAACAAAAGGCGTTTTTCTTTTGAAAAGGGGCGGAGTTACGCAGAATTCTCACATCATGGAAATGATCCTTTTTAGAGAACAACTTTGGATCCTTTATTAATTAATGATTCGGGGCTCAACTCGCACCGCCTTGATCACAACTAGACTGCTTTGTGACCCGTTTCCATCAATGGGTGAGTGATCGGCTCATGAATGTTTATAAGAAGAACTTGTTAGGACGTTGGGTGAATAGAAGGGAGAACGGTGATGAGTGCTTTTGCGGTAAAAAGACCTGTATTTACTTTTGTTACGATGTTGTTAATTCTTATTTTAGGTACGGTGAGTGTGACCCGGATTCCATTAAAACTTATTCCAGATTTGAATCCACCAGTTGCCGTTGTGGTTGCAAACTATGAAGGGGCTTCGCCGACAGAAGTGCTAGAGAAAGTAACAAAGCCATTGGAAAGCCAGCTAAGTACGCTACCTGGTCTCCAATCTATACAATCGACTTCACAGGAAGGTTCGAATTTATTGTTCCTGGAATTTAGTTGGTCAACGAACATTGAGACAATCGAAAATGAAGTCATCAGTCGAATTAACCAAACGCCTATTCCTGATGAGGCAAGTACGCCTAGATTTTTAAAGTTCGACCCGTCGCAATTTCCCATTATTCAGTTGGCAATTCGAGGAGAAACGGAAGGAAGCAATGTCCAAGAGTTGGCCAAGCAATTACAGACAGAGCTCGCTAAAATCCAAGGAGTTGCGAGTGTAGATTCATCTGGTGCTGTCACAGAGAACATTACGGTTACCCTTGATGAAGGGGCACTGACCGATAATAACTTGACGTCCACACAAGTGGTGAACACCATTCGGGCAAACAATATTTCTTCCCCTGGGGAGCCCATTGTTCGTGATGAGCAGCAACTCTCGACCCGTATCGTGAGCGAAATTCAATCAATTGATGAAATTCGCGAACTTGTCATCACGGCAAATCCTAATACAGGTAATGAGGTGACAGTAGACGATGTCGCCACGCTGGCCATTGCAGATCCGGATCAAAGTACCATTACTCGTGCTAATGAATTTGACGCAGTCTTGTTCAGTATTTTGCAAGAAGCTGATGCGAATACTGCTAGTGTGTCATCCAATTTTGAAGATGAACTCAATAACCTGCTCACACAAGAACAGTTTGCAGATATTGAAGCAGATATTTTATTTGATCAAGGGGATTACATAGAAATCGCTATTAAAAACATTGCGACTTCGCTCGTATTGGGCGGTTTATTTGCAATGCTTGTGCTGTTCTTTTTCCTTCGCAACGTGAAAAGTCCGCTTATTATAGGGGTGGCGATTCCGTATTCTGTCGTGTTAACGTTCGTGTTAATGTATTTTGCAGACTTTAGCCTGAACATTATGACCCTCGGTGGACTCGCGCTGGGAATCGGTATGCTCGTTGATAACGCTATTGTCGTGATCGAGAACATCAACAGGCATCTATCTTTGAAAAAGAAGCCGAAAGAGGCAGCAGTGGACGGAACGAAAGAGATTTCCTCCGCAATTACAGCGTCGACGTTAACGACAGTCGTTGTGTTCCTACCTGTCGTCTTTATCTCTGGTATCATCGGTGAGATTTTTCTCGAATTTGCCTTAACGATCTCATTTAGTTTGGTAGCTTCATTGGTCGTGTCTGTGACGGTAGTGCCGATGCTGGCTAGTCGTTTGCTTAGAGCGCCCAAATCAGACAAAGGAACGATCAGGGTAGCTTCAAAGCCGGCACGTACGATGGAGCGTATCGCCGAATGGTCGCTCAAAAGACGATGGACCGTCATCATGCTCACTGTGCTTGTCCTTTTAGGAAGTGTTGTTGGATTTGTTCGCGTCGGTACAGAGTTTTTACCTGCAACGGATGAAGGATTTTTTACGATTCGGGTAAGTCTTGATGATGGCACGTCGTTACAAGAAACGGAACGTACGGTAGCGGCTATAGAAGAGATACTAGAAGATAGAGAGCCTGTTGATGTGTTTGTTAGCCTAATTGGATCGACTCAGGAAGGTTCTTTCCAAGGAACAGGGAGTTCGAATCAAGCTGAGCTTTATGTGAAAATGAAGGGTTTAGCGGATCGTGACATCTCCACTCTAGCCTTTATGGATGATATTCGTGAGGAAATGGAAAAAGCGGCAACAAATGTGAATGATAGCGCAGAGCTAAATTTAGCGACGCAATCGGCAGCGGGCTCTTCGCCGGATGAGTTATCATTTTCTGTACGTGACTCAGACAAAGCCCGTTTGGATGAAGCGATCCTTCAATTAGAAGGAGCTTTGAGTGGGCTGGAAGAGGTTCGTGATCTGACGATAGATCGTGAAGAAGTCATCCCAGAACTTCAGATCGAAATTAATCGTGAAGAAGCGCGCGTCCAAGGGCTAACTCCTGCTCAAATTGCCTCCTCCGTTGGGGAAGCGACGCGTGGTGTAACGGCAACACAAATTGTAAATGAAAACAATGAAGTCCAACAAGTATTTGTCCAGCTAGAGGAAGAGGCATATGGAACGATTGATGAGTTGAACAATTTGCAACTGAGAAATGGCGCAGGTCAACTAATTGAATTGCAAGCAGTGGCCTCTGTTACAGAAGGTGAAGGTCCGGTAGCATTGAACAGAATCGATGAACAAGACGCTGTACAATTTACGCTTACATACGCTTCCACCGTTAGTTTGGGTGAAGTATCACAACTTGTCGATGAAAGGATTCAAGAGTTAGGTTTACCTGATAGTACGCAAATTGCATTTGGAGGCGATCGTGAACTTCTTGAAGACGCCATTAATGATTTGCTATTAGCTTTTGGGTTAGCTATTGTGTTCGTGTATCTTGTCATGGCAGCCCAATTTGAATCGTTCAAATATCCGTTCGTTATTATGTTTACTGTCCCACTGATGGTAGCGGGTGTCGGATATGCATTACTCGTCACCGAAACTCCGATTAGTGTGACGGTGATGATTGGATTGATCGTATTGGCAGGAATTGTAGTAAACAATGCCATTGTCTTAGTGGATATGATTAATCAACGGAAACGTGAAGGAACAGCGACATACGATGCCATTGTCGAAGCGGTGAAAATGAGAACTCGGCCGATTCTGATGACGGCTTTGACGACCATTCTCGGTCTCGTCCCACTTGCACTTGGTATTGGCGAAGGTACCGAGATCAACCAACCGATGGCCATTACTGTGATCGGCGGGCTTGTCTTCAGTACGTTCTTAACTTTAATTGTGATTCCAGTCGTCTACTCATTCTTTGACCCGACGACAAGAAGAATGAAAAAGTATTTAAAACGACGACAAGAACCATCGCGGCTCAAAAAGTATGAGCCACTTCTCCGTTCTATAGAAGAAGTGGATGAATCGAGTGATCGTGAAGAGGCCATTCAACTGTTGGAAGATAGCCTTCGGAGGTTGCGTAAAGACGATCGAGAATAATTTCATTAGATCAAAGGGTTTCTTTTTCATAACATGTGCATGCTTTGCGAACACTAATGGCACTATGTGACGCGGAGAGCAGGGGGACCCTCTAATGACAACGACCGGAGCCTTAATTAATACAACTACAATACTACGCCAGTTTTCATTCCTCACGGTTCGTTATACAAAATGTAAACAGTGTAGGATCAGGGAGAGTCTGGAGATGCGCTCGATATGAAAAGGCTTAGTAAACTTGAAGCCATTCTTTGGAGTGTGGCTCTTCCTGGATTTGCCCAACTACTTACCGGTCAACTTGTAAAAGGCGTATTATTTGTCGTGCTGGAAGTGTTAATTAACGTCCAAAGTCAATTTAATGAGGGTATTCTGTTAAGCTTTAATGGAGAAACCGAAGAAGCATACGCACTCATGGATTATCAGTGGCTCATGTTTTATCCATGTTTGTACATGTTTGCCATGTGGGACGCTTATCGAGATGCGATGCCCGCTTCAGAAAAACTCACTTTTCTTCCCTTTGCCTTTGGAGCTTACTTTATCACTGTTGGGCTAATGTATTCTGGGTCTTTTACAATGGGTTCTGTTTACCCAGGTCCTGTTTTTACACCTATGCTCGCCCTCATTCCAGGTCTTTCCATAGGGTGGCTCATTCGGAAAATCATCCTTTTCTTTTCAAAGTAGACCTTAGTGGGACGGTGTGCTAAAAATTGTTGTTTTCCGTTGACATATCGAAAGGTATTGCACATACTATATACTAACAAGTGAAGAGCTTCGCCGTACAAAGGGGAGTAGCGTGTAGGGAAACCTAATGCAAAGTCGTCATTTCATGATGTCCATCATCATCGGCTTTGTTCACATGAATTCATGTGTCGCAAGACCTTTGCCTTTCTTTAACCAGAGGAGGCAAAGGTCTTTTCTTGTTTTAGTAACTGTGTAAAGAACGGGCATACTACCATAAGAAAATGGATGCGGAAAAAGGAGATGACGAACCTTGTTGTTAGAGTACGGTTGGGTCTTGCTTGTGTTAATTGGTTTGGAAGGGATATTGGCTGCTGATAACGCAGTTGTTATGGCGGTAATGGTGAAACACTTACCTGAAAAGCAACAAAAAAAGGCTTTGTTTTACGGATTACTAGGAGCGTTTGTATTCCGATTTGCTTCATTATTGATGATTTCATTTCTTGTGAACGTATGGCAAGTGCAAGCTATCGGTGCTTTGTACCTATTGTTTATTTCACTCAATCATATTTTGAGACGAAAAGCTCATAAAGAACATAAAGAACCGAAAGAACAATCGGGTAGTTCCTTTTGGTGGACGGTTGCGAAAGTTGAATTTGCGGATATTGCTTTTGCAATTGACTCTATGCTGGCTGCCGTTGCGCTTGCTGTGACACTACCGGAGACAGGGTGGTTTGACATAGGTGGCATAGATGGTGGACAGTTCATCGTCATGTTCCTCGGTGGTTTGATCGGGCTTGTCATTATGCGATTTGCTGCTGGTGTGTTTGTCGATTTACTGAAAAAGTACCCCATGCTGGAGATGTCTGCCTTCCTTATTGTCGGCTGGGTCGGTGTCAAGCTTGCCGTTCATACGCTTGCGCACCCAGATGTTGCTCTAATTGACCCCCACTTCCCAGAGTCCACATTGTGGAAGTCAATCTTTTGGTCGATCCTCGTCGGGTTTGCGCTGTTTGGATATTTTGCTTCCCGTCGGCATGCTAAGCGAATGAAACAGAGCGAACCATCACCGAGAACGTGACGTGAATCCCCCCTTTTATTGATGAATAAAAATAAATAAAATTCCTTATGAAACACACCCCAAAAAATTCAACAGTATGTAACGAATACTGTAACGAACGTAAAGAGGGTGTTTTTTTTTGCGCTTAAAACACTCAATCATGGAACAAATCTTATAGTCAATTTGTAACAAGAAAACAGTTTTTCCTGTGCTATAATGTGTCCATGTTGAGGTGAGGCAAAGTGCTTTCATTATTGGTGTTTTTAGTTAAGCAAAAGACAGGAAGAAATTTAGAAAAGAGAGTCATGCTGGCCCAAACAGGAAATAATGCCATTCGTGAGCAATTGCTACAAGAGTACCAGCCGTTTGTAAAAAAGAATGTTTCCTCTGTTTGTAAACGATATATTACAAAATCAGATGACGAATTTAGCATCGGTCTTCAAGCACTAAATCAGTCGATTGATCAATTTGTACCTGAAAAAGGGGCAAGTTTTCTTTCCTTTTCAGAAGTGCTCATTAAGCGTAGAGTCATTGACTATATACGCAAGGAGCAACGTCACCAGCATCTTCCTTATACAAGAGTTGGTGACGAGGAAGAATCAGGTGCTGTTAGTATGGAAGCATCGATTTCTGTTCAGGCACATACTTCGAAAATGGAGACGAACGCGAGAAAAGAAGAAATCCGTCAATTCGTGGACGTGTTGCAAGAATATGGGATAACCTTTAACGAGCTTACATCCGCTACGCCTAAACATCGTGATGCGAGGGAAAATGCCATTGAC
This sequence comes from Bacillus fonticola, assembly GCF_012955605.1. Lineage (GTDB taxonomy): Bacteria > Bacillota > Bacilli > Bacillales > JC228 > Bacillus_CG > Bacillus_CG fonticola. The sequence continues at coordinate 1,101,467 of NZ_CP052135.1, forward strand.
GTTGCGAAATTAATTGTGCAGCGTGACGATCTCCTTTCTTTTGTCCGGGAGAAGAAGAAACTCCCACTAAAGAAGCTGGCTGAAGAAGTAGATCAGAGTCGGAAAACGTTAGAGCGCAATAGAAAGTATATTATTTCTATGGTGCTTTTACTCATAGGCGATTACCCATATTTACAAGATTACGTGAAGGGGGTGAGGGAGGCATGAAGATTCAAGGGATTGTGGTCGAAGTCGGGAAGCAATCCGTCACTTTATTGACTTCGGACGGGGCTTTCCGCAAGTGTCCAAAACCACTACGACAAGTTGAAATTGGTGATGAGGTGCACTTAGATCCCCCTCGGTCTATTTCGATGGGGGCGTTTCCGAGAATAGCGGTTGTTGCTGCAGTCTTTGCTCTTCTTTTCCTAACCGTTTTATATCCCTTCTTTACGAGGTACGAAGCCTATGCCATTTTTACAATTGATATTAATCCTAGCCTGGAATTGTCAGTAACGGACGAATGGGAAGTTATCGAAGTTAGTGCAAACAACCTTGATGGAGAAAAAGTATTGAAACAGCTTGGGGGAGTAGAAGAGTGGCAAGGAGAAACAGTAGAGAAACTTCTACGTCAGATAACAGAAACGACCGAAGCCTTAGGATACGTTGAGGACGCGACAGCCACTGATCTTATCGTATCAGAACGATTTGTAGATCCAAGTGAATCACCTTCTTCTGCTTGGCAAAATGAAGAGGAAGGGGTCAAAACGCAGCTCGAATCCCTCGGCTTTCGCGTCTATTGGTACGAAAGCGAAGAAGAAGTGAGTGAACTTGCTAAAAAAGAAGGCGTCTCAGTGGGTCGCTATTTGTACAACAAAGAACAAGAAGATGATGAAAAAAAACGTGAGCAGGAAGAAAAAGAACAAGAACAAACTGAAGAAGATGTTTCTATTGATGAAGCAACGATTAGTGAGAATGTGAGCATACCATCGTCTTCAGGACAAAATGAGGAATCTTCTACGCCACCTGTAACAAAAGATGATGACGATAAAAATACTGAGAAAATAGGTCCGCCAGAAAAAGAGAAAGCCCGTAACAAGAAAGCCCCACCAGATAAGTTGAAGGAAGATAAGGGGAACGGTAGAGGGATTGAGAAACCAAGGCCACCTACACAACCAAACGTAAGCAATGACGGCGATAGAGGTCGTGATCGAGACGACGACAAAGACGATGATCGAGACGGTGACGACAATAGAGACCGCGAACGAGACCGAGACCGAGACGATCACAATAGAGGTAGTGATCGAGACGATAAGGATGATGATCGTGATGACGAGGATGAAAATTAAATCTCCATCATCATATGTAGAAAACTTTCATTTAAAAAAGGGCAGGCAATAGGCCTGTCCTTTTATTTGGTGGGACGATACTCGCGCATTAATTTGCCTGTTATATTTTGGCGCTTATTTTTTGGTTCACTTACTCCAAACTCTTGGGCCATTTCGTATTTCACATTTTCTAGAAATGAGTCGACTCCATCCACCAAAAATGGATGTTTTTTCTGTTGTGCCATGTTAATATTCTCCTTTCGCGACTTATGGTGTTAAACTTTCTTCTGCTTACTATATGTAATACAGCTAATTTCACTCAACTTTCTCTTTTAAATTTGTTTGTTTTTCTTTACCATATAGACAAATACTACTGTTACAGTCAACGGAAAGGACTTCAAGTATGCGGCATACATTTATGCAACGATTTAACCGGTTAACTCCGTTTCAAGTCATCGCGGGTTATTATTTTCTCGCCGTCTCTTTTTCCACCATAATATTGAGTTTGCCTTTTGCAAGAAGAGAAGGTATGGAGTGGTCTCTGTTAGATGCAGTATTTACGGCAGTTAGTGCTGTTAGTGTTACAGGATTAACGACTGTTTCCATTGTAGATACTTTTACAGTTCCAGGCTATTTTCTGCTTATGTTTGTGCTGCAATTTGGTGGTATCGGAATTATGACGTTAGGTACATTTTTTTGGATGCTATTCGGAAAGAAAATAGGACTAAAAGAGCGTCGTCTCATGATGGCGGATCAAAATCAGGTGAATCTTTCAGGGGTTGTGAACCTATTAAAGCAAATACTTGTTATTATTCTTGTCATTGAACTCATAGGGGCACTCATTTTAGGTACGTATTTTCTACGTTATTATGACGGGGTAGCAGTAGCCTTCTTGCAAGGTCTGTTTATGTCTGTAAGTGCGACAACAAATGGGGGCTTTGATATAACGGGGAACTCGTTACAGGACTTTTCAACAGACTATTTTGTACAGTTCATTAATATTTTGCTTATTTCCTTAGGCGCAATTGGGTTTCCTGTGCTGATTGAAGTGAAAGAGTTTCTAAAGCGAAGAGAAGGACAGCCGTTTCGCTTTTCATTATTCACAAAATTAACAACCACTACATTTGCCGCTTTGCTTGTAGTAGGTACCCTTATGATCCTACTATTGGAGTCTAGAGCATACTTAAAAGGGTTACCATGGCACGAAGCATTCTTTTATGCTTTTTTTCAGTCTGCAACGACCCGAAGTGGAGGTTTGGCAACCCTCGATGTCTCTCAGTTCACTGAAGCAACTCATTTATTTATGAGCGCACTTATGTTTATCGGAGCATCACCCAGTTCGGTTGGTGGTGGAATCCGGACCACTACATTTGCCTTATGTCTCATCTTCTTGTTTCATTTTGCTAAAGGATCCAAGTCGATTAAGCTATTTAAACGTGAAGTGTATACAGAAGATATTTATAGAGCGGTAGCTGTTTTTATTGTCGCAGTGTTCATTTTTTTCGCCTCTGTTCTTATTTTGTCTATCACGGAAGACCAACCGCTAGTTGCGCTCATTTTCGAGGTGGCATCTGCCTTTGGTACAACAGGTCTCACACTGGGCATTACCCCTGATCTAAGCGTAATCGGAAAGATCCTGATCATGTTGCTCATGTTTATAGGACGTGTAGGGCTCCTCTCATTCCTGTTTGCCTTAGGAGGAAACGATAAAAAACTTAAATACAGCTACCCTAAAGAGCGAGTGATCATCGGATAGCCGTCCGAGCAGTACCGGTTAGGAACAGTGTTTCACCTGTTCATGTGGGAAAACCTGCTTGAAATTGATCCTTTTCGTTTCGTGCATACTACAAACGAAAGGGGAGAATGTACATGGCAAAACGTAAAGCAGAACGGGATCAAGCATATAAATCCAACAAAACACCTTATGAAAACAAACGGGAAACCGAATTCTCTACAGAGTACGCTCAAGGGGAAGAAGCGATCAAAGGTGCAAACCGCAATAGCAAGCAGGGAAGGAAGAACCGTTCATGACGCGCGATCCGAACCAGAAGCCGCAGAAAAAACCTAGTGCTACAAAAGCATTGAACAACAGTCGCGTCGAATTTGGGCAAGAGTTTGGAGACCCGAATGCCTCTAAAGTATATGAACTAGCTACAGAAAAACCGAAAAAAAGGAAATAGCATGAGAAAAAGCTGTGCGATGATGTGCACAGCTTTTTTGAGTGTATAACTGAGGATTAAGATCAAAACCCTGGTTCGGTTCAAAAATGAGCTTTCAAAGGAGAAAAGTGAAATCTCGGCAAGCGATCTTTATAATTGACGATAAGCAATTGAGGCTGTCTGACGCGTGCCCCCGTTTTTGCGTACGTATCGTAGTCATCGGGTAACACCTCAATGATCGTATGTTTAAATAGTTCTTTTTCTGTAAGTCCGACAGCATTCAGTAATTGGGGATTCCCGATTACTGAAGAGGTGAGCGCTTTTTGTTCGTCTTTACTGCGCTCTTTTTCCCACCAAGGCTTTCTTGGTCGATGCTTTTGTAAAAATAAATAATCCATTTTCATCAATCCTTCTACAAATGCCAGGTCTTCAATCCCTTTTGCCGAGAGGAAGGCATACAATCTGCGAAACAAATCCTCGAGTTGATGTCCGATACGCGACCAACCTCGTACATCCCAATAGCTTCCGAACTCCTGGAAGAAGTCATAGGGGGACGAAAACACGTGATCGACTAAATACTCTACGGTGCGATCCATTCTATGATCGTTCCAGTACTTCTCTAACACATCTTCTACTTGCTTAATCCGAATGACGTCTTCAAAGGATAACACACGATTTTGTAACATCTCATAAGGGGCTCTGCTCATGTATTCATATTCGTATTGTTCAGCTTGTATACGCAAGCCTGTTCCACGAAGCAACTTGAGGAAACCAAGCTGCAATTCCTCTGGACGTAGCGCAAACACGTCGTTGAATGTGTTACGAAATGAAGCAGCATCTTCATCAGGTAGTCCAGCGATTAAATCGAGATGCTGGACAATTTTTCCTCCCGATTTGACCATTTGAACGGTCCGTGTTAGTTTTTCAAAGTTTTGCTTACGCTTGACAAGCTCGTTCGTTGCATCGTTCGTGGACTGCACACCAATTTCAAAACGGAACAACCCTACAGGTGCACGCTCGTTCAAAAATTCAATTACTTCCGGGCGCATAATGTCCCCCGTAATTTCAAACTGAAAGACTGTGCCTGGCACATGTTCGTCGATTAAAAATTGGAACATGTCCATGGCATAGCGCCTGCTAATGTTAAATGTACGGTCAACAAACTTGATCGTTTTGGCACCATGACTCATCAAGAAACGAATTTCCTCCTTTATCGCTTCCCTGTCAAAGTACCGGACGCCTACTTCGATAGAAGAAAGGCAAAATTGACACTGAAAAGGACAACCTCGGCTCGTTTCGATATACGTAATGCGGCTTGGATATTGTGAAAAGTCCCCTTCGAAGCGGAAGGGAGAAGGAATGTCTTTCAAGTCAATTTTCTCCTGTGGGAAATGGATGCGTGGCTGGTCGTTTTGCCAACGCACGATTCCTTTTACTTCCGCGATTGAGCGGTGACCATCGAGTGCTTCCAATAAGTGAAGGAACGTTTTTTCACCTTCTCCAAATACGATAAAATCTACATAGGTGTGTAATCTTGTCATCCATTCTTCTACGTCATACGTTACTTCAGGACCACCGAAAATAATTTTGGTGCTTGGTGAAACCTTTTTAATCATTTCACCTACAAGAATGGTCTCTTCAATGTTCCAAATGTAGCAACTAAACCCGACAACATCGGGCTTTTTTAACATAATATCGGCTACGATCGACATGACCGGATCTTTCATCGTATACTCGGCAAGCTCTACCTCATAAGTAGGCGCAGCATACGCTTTTAAATAACGGATTGCCAAATTTGTATGGATATATTTGGCATTTAGTGAACTGAGTACAACCTTCACACAACATACTCCTATCTCTTGGATGTTTAAGATCTATCTATTATATCAAATGTAAGAGCTAGTTGAGAGGAGCACGGCCCTTTAGTATGAAGTTGTCTCTTTCGAATGACTCTTCCCTGTTCTTTTCAATTGCCGCCTTTTACGTAACCAGCGAAGTCCGGTCGTTTTCCCTTCCACAAGCGGCTGTGTCATGGCCTTGAGCCACTTGTTGCTTAAAACGAGTGCTAGGAAAAACGATACGACAAATAAGAGTGCTATAAAGAGGAGCGAGTTGGCGTTCGCAAATGGTGTTTCGCGGAACGTTCGAACAACAAACCCATGTAGCAAATAGACAAATAAGGTGGAATCGCCAAACTTAGTAAAAAAGAAACGACGCCTCGGTACGAGAGCAAAAAAACCGATCACCATCATGGTCGTAATCGTATATAGACCGAGTCGTTTGCCTGCTCCTTCAATGCCAAATGCTGCAAACTGTTCATAAGGCTTGGAACCAAACAGCCATTTTTCACTTATTTCAGGATAGGAAGTAAAGAATACGGTAACGAGTGTGACGATGACAAGTGAGATCACGCGCATAGAACCTTTCCATAATACTGTAAAGTGCTCTCTCTTCGCATAATAACCGAGTAAGAAAAACGGAAAGAAAACAAATGTTCGCGATAAGCTTAAATAGTTTGAAATCCATCCTACATATCCGACCGCTAATCCAACAATGATGGCGACTACAAGCACTCCCGCACGGTTCCACTTTGATGTGTAGCGGAGCATCACATGCCAGCAGAATAAACTAACAAGAAACCATAACGCCCAGTTTGGATTAAGAGGGTCCACATTCATTGTCGCCTGATCTAATAAAAAGTAATAAAACAATGAGTAAATAAGCTGAAACATAAGGTAAGGAAGAATCAATTTTTGAGCTATGTTTTTTACGTAACCTGGTTTATCAAATCCTTTTGTGAAAAAACCACTAAGTAAAACAAATGCAGGCATATGAAACGTATAGATCACTTTGTACAAAATTGCGGCTTCTTCAAGGTCTGCAATAGACGTTTGGATGAAATGGCCAAAGACAACTAACACAATCAATAGAAACTTTGCGTTGTCGAAATAGGCGTCGCGCATGATGAGCACCTCCATGGAAGTAAGTTACAGTTCGCGGCGTTCCGGTAAGGAAGATATGCATCGTACGATCGAAGCAGAGCCGCTTGCCTATTTGCCAGCGAAAACTGAAACGTGTCTATCACTTTACCCGTTTCTTAGCGCTAGAATCGTACAGAACGGCAACAAATTATCACAAATCGATTACGGTTTCTTACATATGAAAAATTGAAAGAGGGGATGGGTGCCTGTTTGTCGAAATAAGTAGTATCAGAAAGTCGTACATTACATAAAGATGTCGAGTGTGGCATTTGAAGAAAAGAATGAAAGAGTCATGCGGGGGGAATAAAGTGGGCAATCCATTCACTGAAAGGGATTACGAGCAAAAAGAAACCGGATCACGTGAAGAGGGACAATACTTACAAATGTTTTACGAACATGCATTAGATGCAGCCGTTTTATGTAACGAGCAGTCGATCATTATAGATGTCAATAAGGCGACAACAAAATTATTAGATCAGTCTCGTGAAAAGATCGTCGGTCGCAGCATTCACGACTATATGCCACTCGTGCCTAAAGATTTACTAGAGCATCAACGGTTATTACTCGAATTGAATGGCACGCACCGTGATGAACTGATTATATCGTTATGTAATGGTCATATAAAACATATACAATACGTGGCTATTAAGGAGGCAAAAGGTGGAAACGATCTCTTTATTATTCGAGATGTGTCGTCGCACAAGGCATTAGAGCGTGAGCGGACGATCTCTAATTACATGTTTGCAGATGTGTTTACCCGGGCCGTGGATGGCATGTTGTTATTTGATGAAAAGGGGATCATTCAAGATGCGAATCCGTCCTTTTGTCGGAGCATTTATACCGATCATGCTGCCATCATTGGAACGAAACTACTTGATTGGATTATTCCTTCTTACGGATATAAAATTGACAAACTTTGGAAAGTGTTAAAACAAAGAGGGAGTGCACAAGGCGAACTCCCAATAAGACATGATAAAGGGGTCTCTGTTTTTGAATTTACGACAAGCTCTAACATTCACAACGGCCTCTACTTATCGATCATGCGGGATGTAACTGAAAAACGGAACATGGAGCGGCTCATCTTGAAAAACGAGCAGCTGTTTACTGATTTGTTTGAGAAAGCATTAGACGGCATTGTATTGTGGGATGCTGATTTAAATATCGTGCGTGCCAATGAAGCAGCATGCCGGATTTTTGAGTGTGAGTATGACGAATTGTTAACAAAAAAATGGGGAGATTTCGTTTACAAAAAAGATGTACGTTATACCGACATGCTTGAAAATCTAAGAGAAGACGGCGGCGTTAGAGAAGAGTTGCTTTTTCTCATGCCGAACGGTCAAAAAAAGTTGCTTGAATTTACGGCGAAAATGCATTCAATGGACGGCTACAATATGACTATATTCCGCAACGTAAGTGAGCAACGGGAAATGGAAAGAAATTTGCGAGAAAGTGAGCAAAAGTTCCGAAAAATTTTTGAGGGTGCACTGGACGGTATGTTTTTATGGAATGATCGGTTTGAAGTGATCGATTGTAATCAACTAGGGTACAACTGGTTAGAACACGAGAATAAGGATGACCCCATTCGAACGGTTACGGACTTGTTAGGAAAAGAAGGAGTACAACGACACGAAATCGCACTCCATCTCCGCAATTTATATGAAAATGGGCATGATCACGGAACGTCCCCTCTCATCTTAGAATCGGGGAGGGAAAAGCACTTTGAATTCTCATCGAAACTGAATATTATTCCCGGGATTAACCTTACCGTATTTCGAGATATTACAGATAAGCTCGAAATGGAGGAACGACTTCGAAAGTCTGATACGCTCAACGTTGTAGGGGAATTGGCTGCAGGCATCGCTCATGAAATTCGCAATCCGATGACTGCCCTAAAAGGGTTTATTCAGCTATTAGAAAGTAGTGTGAAAGAGGATCATTCCATGTATTTTAATGTGATCACGTCAGAACTGCAACGGATTGAATCTATTATTACGGAGTTTCTCATACTCGCAAAACCTCAAGCGGTGCATTATTTAGAGAAGGATGTTACGCAAATCCTCAGGGAAACGGTAGACTTGTTAAATGCACAGGCGATGATGACGAATGTTCAATTTTTGACGTACTATGAGGAAAACCTTCCGAACCTGTATTGTGAACCTAATCAATTGAAACAAGTGTTTATCAACATTATTAAAAATGCCATTGAGGTTATGCCTAAAGGTGGATTTATAACAATTTCTCTTCGAAAGCTTCAAAATAAGCAACTACAAGTAACCATTGAAGATGAAGGATCGGGCATACCTGAGGAAAAGATCAGGCGGCTTGGGGAACCATTCTATACCACGAAAGAGCGGGGAACGGGTCTCGGATTGATGGTGAGTTATAAAATTGTAGAAGAGCACCATGGGACAGTAGAGGTAGAGAGTGAGGTAGGTAAAGGAACCGTCTTTCATATTAACTTGCCCCTTCAAACAGTAGAACTTCGCAAAAAATAAAAGGCTGTTTTCGAAAAGGTTGTTGCTTTATTTGAGAAGTTTTATTTCACAACAGCTATATGATGCGACATACTGCTATCTTGATTTCCGCTGCAGACGGACGCTTTCCGCGGGGCGGGCGGTGAGTTCAGTTCAAAACAAGGAAATGTATGTGCACTTTTGAAATGGATTCAGTATCTACTTCGTGCGATGTAAAACTAGCGAAGTGTATTTCCGCAGCGGTATTCTAGCAGTTTCTTCATTACGTCGCATCATGGGATAACTGTTTAGTAAAAACAACAAAGAATACGAAAACAGCTTCGGATGTTGATTTATAAACTATATGGGACTACACTCACACCGCTTTGATCACAACTAGACTGCTTTGTGAACAGTGTCCATATATGGTTGAATGCCAAGCTCGTGAATGGTTTCTTTGGAAGACAACACCGGTCCAAAGGATCAAAACGGTCTAGCCGAACCGAACTTTTCGGCTATTTTTTGTGCCCATTTTCGATAATTAGCGTATTTTTCCACTTACGAAATGGTTGTAAGTCTTTTTGTACCTGTTTAGCTATGAATGCCACGACAGCTGCGTCGTCCAATAAACCTAGGCCGATGAAAAAGTCTGGGATCAGGTCGACAGGTGACAAAAAATAAAGGAGGCCAACAATCAGCAATACAATGGTTCTGTATGGAAAATTTGTATATTCCCCGCGTTTCCATGCCCGGAGTGCCTCAATAAATAGTGTCACGTCCTCGTAAACACCTCGAAGTAGTGTTTTCTTCTTCTTAGCTTTTTGTTCTGCTCTGTCACTAAGTTCGCGGGAGTCCTTATCTCCTTTTGCGTAGTGAGTAGCCTCGTCTTTGAAGAGACGGTAGGCAATTTTACCGAGTACTAATCGCTTCATCATCGTTTCACCTCTGTCTTCATTGTACCTTTTTTTCGCAGTGGAAAGGTGGAAACAGCACGCTTTTTACTAAGAATTCTAGGTTTGGGAATTGTGAGACAACACTGTATCTATTATTTATTCGCTAGAAGGACTCCGCACACCGTCTTTTTACTGCTTCATCTACTTCGCAGGAATGGAGTCGGAAAATTCCTATAGTTCCATGTCGACTACACGCGAAAAATGTGTCGAATGGAAGGGGAGAAATGCGAATAAACTCCTCTTTTGTCTAATTTTGCGAATGTATTTACTTTCATATAAAACCTTGCCATAATGCTTCTTGTACCCGATTGAATTTGTGCACGATATACATGTAAAGACACAATCTATGAACACAATGACAATAAACGATAGGGGTATAAATAGCGGAATGCGCAAGACGCTTGAAAAGAGGAAGGTGTAAAACTATGTGGAAGCGTGAGGAAGTGCGCTGGCAGAGAATGATTCATGAGAAACGGACTACTATGATAGAATTCGCCGTTGAATACGGATTTACACATGATAAAACAGTAGTAGCATCACAAGACTTGGACAAGCTATTAAATCAATATCATCGTTTCGTTCTTAATTCAACAAAAAAACAACCAGAAGTATCTTTTGTTTTTCAAAAGATGAATCTCGTACTAAAAAGACCGGCTCGCACCGTTCGTCTTTAATAGCAAAGAGGATTCAGACGCTCAAATGCTGTGAGTGTCCGAATCCTTTTTTTCTTTGGATGAGGGGCGGAGTTACGCTGACTTCTAGCGCATCACGATCTATCTCATTAGAAAACGACTTCGGATGTTGGTTGATAAACTACATGGGGCTTCATTCGCACCGCCTTGATCACAACTCGACTGCTTTGTGACCCGTTTCCATGTATGGTTGCGTGCCCAGCTCACGGATGTGTTATATATCTAGCGATTTAGTGGTCGAGGGGCTTGTATATTCATCAAACGTTTGCTGACCTGAAAGTGGTAAATGAACCGTGACTGTTGTCCCTATCTTCTTTTCACTTTGAATGAAAATATCACCTTTAAATGATTCTATAATCCTACGACAAACGACTAAGCCTAAACCGGTTCCTGCGTCTTTAGACGTGTAGAAAGGTTGAAATACCTTCTGTAGCTCATCCTTCGTCATTCCAATTCCATTGTCTGCAATGATGATACGAACATCTTTTTTTGAACCTAGCACGGTCATTTCTAGTACCCCGCCCTCCCCAGTAGCTTCCAAAGAATTTTTAGTTAAGTTTAAGAGTACTTGTTTCAGTTGGTCGCGAACGCCTAGTACGGTAAGCGCCTCGTTTGACGGTCGAAATTGATAGCGAACGTTGTGTAGGTGGGCTTCTGACTGTATAAGCGGCTGTATTTCGCGAATACAGTCGTCTATGACGATCAACTCCGAGTGCTGAGCAGTAGGTTTGCCTAATATAAGAAACTCACTCACAATCTCATTAATACGCGTCACTTCTTTGTCGATGACAGAAAAGTAAAATTGATCTTCTTCGCTCTTGTATTTTTCAGAAAAGAGTTGCATTAGGCCTTTTATACCAGTGAGTGGGTTTCTAATTTCATGAGCTGTACTTGCTGCTAAAGTCCCAACAAGTTCAAGCTTTTGTGCCTCATTCTGGACACGCTCTCGCTCTGTTTGACGCTTTAATAAAATGTATTTGATCCAAATAAACAAAATGTGTGTCATAACAAATACAAGCATAAATATGAGAAAAGAACTACGAACAAGCTGTTCAATGTCTACGGGGACTAGTTGTACATTGAGAACCCAAGGAAGCCGCTCTAAAGGAATAGACTTCCAAGGTTGCCCAATCATGGAGTACTTCGATAAATCAATCATTGGTTGTCCTTGACCGTTAAGAAGAACGACTGAGTGATTCGGAGTCAAAACGGTCAAAATATTACGAATGGAGTCTGTTCGCAACAAGGAGACTACCATCCCTTGCACTTCATTGCTAGGGGAGGTGATCGGCGACGCGACCGCCCATACCTCTTGACCCTTATCTAACTCATAAACCGATTCTGAAATGGTAGTCTTCTTAAGCGTGGCGGCTTGTTGAATGGATTCGCTCTTTTCAAAGGGAAATTCCACGTCATCATTGGACCCTGCCACAAGCGACATGTTTTTGTCTAGTACAAAGATGCCTCCATATCTCGGATCAGTTTGCCGAACATTTGCGAGAACAGCGGACAGTTCATCAAATTCCCCAGTGGAAGGGGTAAAAAGAAATGAAGAGGATAACGCTAAAACCTCGGTACTTACTACTGTTTCCATTAGAAATTGATCAATTTGCCTTTCGTGGATAGACGCAACCCAATCCGCTTGTTGGTTTTGTAACGCTTCATTCTCTTGTATGTTCGACCAAACATATACAAAAAGGAGCGTGATAGTGGGGATGAGTACAATCGTGCAATAGAGTAGAAAGTTTCGTTTAACAAATTTCAAGGAGATCGCCTCGCTCCTCCGTAAGAGTTCATATCATTTTAGGCCCACACGACGTGAGTCAGAAAGGCGTTGCGCCATGGACGTCGCGATTTTAGCCTTTCAACCTTAGTATAGCAAACTGAGGATTCTGTCGACTAGCTGGATCGGCAACAGATGGATTTTGAATTGTTGTACATAGTGTAAGTGCAAATTGTAAAGAATGTAAAAGACATCAATGCTGATATAATCAGGTTTTGCTAGTTTTACGACGGAAAATTTAAATTGATTGTAAAAAAACTGAAAAGGTTATGGCAAAATAACGACAAATCGTGCATAATCAGAGTTGTGTGGTTCACGATTACAGTTTTGAGGAGGAAATTAGGAAATGAAGAAATTTATTAGCACAATGCTTGTACTCGTACTAGCTTTCACGCTAGCAGCTTGTGGATCTTCTTCAGGCAGTGAAGAGGAAGGTCGTCCAGAAGTGTTGAAAATCGGGTTTGTTCCGTCTCAAGATTCAGACACCATTGCTGACACAGTACAACCTCTAGCGGATAAATTAGGGGAAGAACTTGGCATGGAAGTAGAAGCATCTGTCATGACTGATTACAATGCACTAATTGAAGGTATGGGTTCTAATAATATTCATCTTGGTTTTATTCCAGCTTTCGGATACGTTCTAGCTAGCCAAGAGTACGACGTCAATGTCATTTTAAAATCAATTCGTTTCGGTAGCGATACGTACAAAGCACAGTACCTTGTGCGTTCGGACAGCGGTATTGAATCTTTAGAGGACTTAAAAGGTAAGCGTTGGGCGTATGCTGATGCCACATCTACATCTGGATTCCTATTCCCAGCTGCTCAATTGATGGAAGAATTTGATTTAGCAGATACGAATGAGTTGACAACTGAATTCTTCTCTGAAGCCATTCAAGTTGGAGGTCATGATACAGCTGCGGTCGAAGTATACGAAGGTGGAGCAGACGTAGCCACTACGTTCGATGATGTTCGTACTCAGCTTGAAGAAGAATACCCTGATATCATGGAACAACTTACTGTTCTTGACTACACAGCAGAGATTCCGAATGACACAATCTCTGTAACGAAAGAGCTTGACCCTGAGTTTGTTCAAGAAATTAAAGACGTGTTTTTATCCTTTAACGAAGACAAAGAAATGATTGAAATCATGAACGAAGTCTATAACTGGGATGCGATCGCTGAGGCTTCTGACGAAGAGTATCAGGTCGTTCGTGACACATACGAGCGCTTCAGAGATTCCATTACTTTAGACAGCTTGTAAGAAGCTATTTAGCTTTACTATGAAGAGGGGATGCCACTGGACTCCCCTCTTTTTCTGAGCAAAGCGCTTGTATTTACAACGTGGAGGGGTTTTAACCGTGATAGAATTTAAAGATGTATCCCTCGTGTATCCAAACGGCACACAAGGGTTGAAAGATGTCAATGTGACAATTCACGACGGCGAGTTTGTTGTCATCGTAGGGTTATCTGGTGCAGGGAAGTCGACTTTCATTCGTAGTATTAACCGTTTGGTGAATCCGACTGCAGGGCAATTGCTTATAGATGATTCTGACGTTCTTTCAGTAAAGGGGCCGCAACTACGAAAGCTACGCACGAAAATTGGTATGATCTTTCAGAACTACAATCTTGTAAAGCGAACAAGCGTATTGAAAAATGTATTAGCAGGTCGTTTAGGACACACAGGGACTTTAAAAAGTATTTTAAATATGTACAGTAAAGAAGATGTGAAACTCGCTTATGATAGCTTAGATCGGGTGAATATTGCTGAAAAACTGTACAACCGTGCTGATGAGTTAAGTGGAGGGCAACAGCAACGTGTGAGTATCGCACGTGTGCTAACGCAGAAACCGAATTATATTTTGGCTGATGAGCCTGTTGCGTCATTGGATCCACCAACATCACACCAAGTCATGACTTACTTACGAAAGATTAATAAAGAAGATGGGATTACAACCATTGTAAATCTCCACTTTATTGACATGGCGATGGAGTATGCAGACCGAATTATCGGAATGCGTGCTGGTGAAGTGGTGTTTGATGGTCCCGCAAGTGAAGTAACAGAGAAAACATTTGAAGAAATTTACGGTCGTGCCATTCGCGAGGATGACCTTCGCGGGGGTGCTGAAGAGTGACGGAACCAAACGGCTTGAAATTGGAAAAGGAAAAGAAGGAAAATTTTATTCCGTCTGTGACTGAGCCGAAAATCAAGACAAAGATGACCGTCATTTTCTTGCTTGTTACTGCCTTTTATATTGTAAGTGGAATTCAAACGGGTGCCACTTTTGCTGCCTTTTTCCAAGAAGCGCTTCCGAATATGTGGCGTGTTATTGAAAAGTTCTTTCCACCCAACTGGGCTGTCATCGGCGGAATATGGGGCCCTTTAGGGGAAACCATTCAAATGGCCATTATTGCAACAACGATTGCGATGATTCTGTGTATTCCACTTAGCTTATTAGCGGCTAGAAACGTAACGCAAAACAAAGTAGCGTACGGCGCAACACGTGGATTCTTGAACATTATGCGTACCGTTCCAGACCTTGTGCTAGCCATTGTTTTTGTGCAAATTTTCGGGATTGGTGCTTTGCCAGGGATCCTCGCTTTGACGATTTTATCACTTGGTATTCTTGCGAAGTTGATAAGTGAAACGGTCGAGTCCATTGATATGAATCCACTAGAAGCGATGCGCGCAAGTGGTGCGAACACATTGCAAATGATCGCATATGGTCTTGTTCCACAAGTGCTCCCGCAATTTGCTTCTTTTACTTTATTTGTTTTTGAGATTAACATCCGCGCATCTGTTATCCTCGGATACGTTGGAGCAGGTGGAATTGGGTTGATTTTGCAACAACAAATGAAGTTCTACAATTATGACAATGCAATGGTCGTCATCATTGTGATCTTTGCCATCGTTGTACTTATCGAGTGGATTTCGAAAAAGCTACGGGAGGCGATTTTGTAATGGCGCAGTTTGTGTTACCACCTAAGCCAAAGCGTTCTCCTCTAAATGTAGCCAAACGGTGGATGATTTGGCTGATCATTGCGTTTTTATACGTATGGACGTTTTTAGAGATAAATATTGATTGGGCGGCTGTGAGTGAGCGTTTTATCTCCAGCTTAGATCGAATCATTCCACGGTTGTTCTCTCCTGATTTCTCAGCAACAGGTGAAATTTTGTTGAGTATGCTGGAAACGATCTTTATCGCGTTTGCGGGTTCTCTAACAGCGGCAGTTATCGCTATTCCTCTTGGATTTTGGGCTGCGGCGAATATTGGTCGAAGCCAATTTGCCACTGCGCTTGGAAAGTGGTTTTTGAGTGCGGTCCGTGCCTTTCCAGACTTGATCTTAGCGATTCTATTTATTGTAGCTGTAGGGGCTAATCCTTTTGCCGGGGTTTTAGCCATTGCGATCGGGGCTACAGGTATGCTAGGAAAGCTATACTCTGAAGTCATTGAATCCATCGACATGAATATTGTCGAAACGATGGAAGCAAGCGGAGCGGGAAAACTTCAAATTCTGTTTAAAGGGGTTATTCCGCAAGTCATCCCAGAGTTCCTCTCTTATGCTATCTATCGTTTTGAAATTGACATCAGGGCTTCCACCATTCTTGGTATTGTCGGTGCTGGAGGAATTGGGACGATGATTCAATTTGCGCAGATGAACAGAAACTGGGAAGAGATGGGGATGATTTTGCTCGTTGTCATCGTCGTCGTTATCATCATCGACTACCTATCATCTATGATTAGACGACGGATCGTGTAACCCTTTTAATACCCATAAAGCCAAAGCTGCTCTATGCGGCTTTGGCTTTATTTATCAGGAAGGAGAATCTCATATGGGAAAACGTACAATCGTGACTATTTTGGAAACGAGCGATCTGCATGGCCATGTGTTTCCGTATTTATATGGAACGATGCAGGAAGCTCCGGTTGGATTGAGTCGCGTTTCCACTATTGTGAAACGAGTACGGCAGGAGAATGAGAACGTTTTGCTTGTTGATAACGGGGATCTTATTCAAGGAACTCCGATGACCTACCATACCATCCGCTCACTACATGAAGAGCGTAACCCGATGGTACTTCTTCTCAATGAGTTGGCGTACGATGCGGCAGTGATTGGGAACCACGAATTTAATTATGGAATCGAACCGTTGCACCAGGCAGTGAATGAGTCGCAATTCCCCTGGTTGAGTGCCAACTTGTTAGGCGAAGAATCTAGTCGCCCTGTGTTTGGGTCACCGTACGTAGTGAAGGAGACGAAAGACGGTGTACGAGTAGCTATCCTCGGTGTGACGACCCATTACATCCCAAATTGGGAAAATCCTCTACACATCCAAGGCATCGAATTCCAAGATGCATACGAGGCAACGAAGCAATGGGTGGCGTGGCTTAGAGACAATGAGAATCCAGATGTGGTCATTGTGAGCTACCACGGAGGGTTCGAATCAGATTTGCAATCAGGTGAACCTACTGAAACACATACAGGTGAGAATCAAGGGTATAAACTGTGCAT
Organism: Bacillus fonticola; assembly: GCF_012955605.1. GTDB lineage: Bacteria > Bacillota > Bacilli > Bacillales > JC228 > Bacillus_CG > Bacillus_CG fonticola. Next base: position 1,118,301 of record NZ_CP052135.1, read on the forward strand.
GGAAATGGCAGGAATCGATGTACTGCTTACCGGTCATCAACACCGGTTGCTTGCAAAATCTGATGTCAACGGGGTAGCCATTGTCCAACCAGGTAATAATGGACGAGCTGTTGGTCAGGTGGAGATCACGTTAGAAGATGTTGACGGTACATGGAAAATTGTTCAAAAAAAATCATCACTGCTATCAACGGCCGATGAAGTACCCGACGAGGAACTTTTACAAAAGGTCAATCACTACGAACAACAAACACAAATATGGTTAGATAAACAAATCGGTGAAGTACAAGGTGATATGATAATCTCCCATCCACTAGCTGCGCGTATTCGTGAGCATCCTTTTGTTGAGTTTATCCAGCGAGTGCAAATGGATGCAGCCAATACGGACGTTTCCAATACGGCGTTGTTTACGAACGAGCCTGCTGGACTTCCAAAGAAAGTGACAATGCGAGACATTGTATCGAATTATGTGTATCCGAATACGTTAACGGTCCTTCGGCTTACAGGGAAGCAAATACGCGAGGCGTTGGAGCGATCAGCAACGTATTTTCAAGTATCGGAAAACGGCGATATTGAAGTGAATCCATCCTTTTGCGAGCCGAAACCACAACACTACAATTATGACATGTGGGAAGGGATCGAGTACGAAATGGACGTTTCCTTACCTGAAGGAAATCGCGTTGTCAAGTTAGAGAAAAATGGGGTCCCTCTCCAACTTGACGATCAAGTAGATGTGGTCATGAACAACTATCGTGCAGGTGGTGGAGGCGACTACACGATGTTTAAAGGGGCAACAATCGTTCGCGAAGTGCAAATTGATATGGCAGAGATTTTAGCGAACTATTTTGAAAAGCACCCAGTTGTAATAGCGAAGTGCAATGATAATTTCCGAGTAGTTTGTAGTAAAAAGGACTGACAAGAGAGCAAAGAGAGTAAAGGATTTTGCCTTTTCAGCTGTACAATTCCCCCACAGTGTGAGCCCAATCGAGGAGCTCAAAAGAAATGAAGATTGACGTATTTTTAACAAAACTTCTATAATAGAAAGAAACTAGTAAACGGGTAGGCGGTATAAACATGAACCAAGAAACAAGTGCGTCCTTAAAATTATTTGTCGTCTTATCCAGGGCATACAAATCTATAAACGAATACGTAAACACCTATATACAGAAGGAAGGGCTGAATCCGACTGAATTTGCCGTGTTGGAACTTCTTTACCACAAAGGCGACCAAGCGCTTCAACAAATCGGAGGGAAAATCCTTATTGCTAGTGGGAGTATTACGTACGTTGTGGATAAACTCGAGAAAAAAGGTCTAGTTAAGCGAATCGCCTGTCCAAAAGATCGCCGCGTCACCTACGGCCAAATTACGCAAGAAGGTCGTGCTTTGCTGGATGAATTTTTTCCCAAACATGAGGCGAGAATTCACGAAGTATTGTCTTCTTTGTCTAACGAAGAAAAGGAACAAGCAATTCATTGGATGAAACGAATTGGAAAAGAAGCGGGTAAGAAGTTAGAAACAGACAGTAACACATAACAGAGGAGCTCGATACGAATCGAGCTCTCTTTTTGATTCTAATATTAGAGAAAAAGGAGGATTCTGCTCAATAATTGTCGAAAGCTTTCCTCATCCCTGCGAAACATACGTAGGTATACAAAGATGTGCCCATTTGTTTCGGGGTGCGTTTGTGAAGGAGGAACAACAGGTGAAATTTCAAGACTACGTGTACGAACGTCCCAATTTAGAAGAGATACAAGCAAAGTTTCATGCAACACTACAGCTGTTTGACAAAAGTGAAACGGTAGAAGACCAAGTAGAAGCCACTCGTACAATGAATGCGTTACGGAATGATTTCTCAACAGCCTCCAATCTCGTGTACATCCGCCATTCCGTTGATACAACAGATGCATTTTATAAAGAAGAGCAGGCATTTATGGACGAAAACGCTCCTTATATGGAATCGTTACAGTCCAAGCTTTACGATAGACTTGTCAATTCAAGGTTTCGCCGGGAACTAGAGGAACAGTTTGGAAAGCAGTTATTCAGGCTTGCAGAGGCAGAGTTGAAAACATTTTCTGATGAAATCTTGCCACTCTTACAAAAGGAAAACAAGCTATCAAGTGAATACACAGAACTACTTGCCTCAGCAAAGATTCCTTTTGAAGGGGAAGAGAGAACGTTAGCGCAACTCACCCCGTTCTCAGAATCTAAAGATCGTGACATGCGCCGTAGAGCTTCAGAAGCACGTTTTCAATTTCTCGCTGACAATGAAGAAACACTCGATCGAATTTATGACGATTTAGTCCAAGTTCGTACAGAAATGGCTGCAAAACTTGGAATGAAGAATTTTGTTGAACTCGCTTATTTTCGAATGACGCGGGTAGATTACAATGCGGAAGATGTCAAAGTATTCCGTAACGGCGTGAAGGAGCACGTCGTTCCGCTAGCTACACGCTTAAAAGAGCGACAAAAAGAACGCATCGGAGTAGACGAGCTCACTTACTACGACGAAGCATTTCAATATACGACCGGAAATGCGACACCAAAGGGATCTGCTGCATGGATTTTAGAACAAGGAAAATCCATGTACAAAGAGCTATCTAAAGAAACGGACGAGTTTTTCACTTTTATGACAGACAAAGAATTACTTGACGTTGAGGCGAAAAAGGGCAAGGCTGGAGGCGGTTATTGTACTTACATTGAGAACTACCTGTCCCCGTTTATTTTCTCGAACTTTAACGGAACTAGCGGGGATATCGATGTATTAACACATGAAGCGGGTCACGCGTTCCAAGTGTATAGCAGCCGGCATTACACGGTGCCTGAGTATACGTTCCCCACATATGAAGCGTGTGAAATTCATTCCATGAGTATGGAGTTTTTCACATGGCCGTGGATGAAGAACTTTTTCGAAGAGGATGTCGACAAATATTACTTCTCACATTTGAGTGACGCCTTGCTCTTTTTACCGTACGGAGTTAGTGTGGATGAGTTCCAGCATTGGGTATACGAGAATCCATCGGCAACACCAGCGGAGCGAAAAGCAAAATGGCGTGAAATCGAAAAAACGTACATGCCTCATAAAGATTACCAAGGCTTTGATTACTTAGAGCGTGGAGGTTTCTGGCAGCGACAAGGTCACATTTACACGTCGCCATTCTACTATATTGACTATACGCTCGCTCAAGTATGTGCTTTCCAATTCTGGGTACGAATGCGCGAAAACCGTGACACTGCTTGGGACGATTATGTAGCGCTTTGCAAACGTGGAGGAAGCGAATCGTTCCTAGAATTAGTTGCATCTGCCAAGTTGCGTTCACCATTTGAAACAGGGTGTCTTCGTGAAGTAACAGAAGAGATTGACGCTTACTTGCAAACAATTGATGATAAAGTTCTATAAATGTGATGAGTGAAGAACTCCAGACCTAGTTTGGAGTTTTTTTACGAGGGATAGTAGCTCTTTGGAAAAAGTACATATAAGTCTTGATCACGAGCAGAGAGGCCAAACCAAATTGGCGGATAGAGGGCAAGAATCGACGGGTGGAGGGCAAGAATCGGCAATTCGGAGCTTGGAAGCCGCGATTACAGCTCGATCACCGGTAAACTCATGGCGGAATGCGCAGACTCAGAGTGTGATACGCAGACTCAGAGCGTGATGCGCAGACTCATGGCGGAATGCGTAGACTCAGAGTGTGATACGCAGACTCAGAGCGGAATGCGCAGACTCAGAGCGGAATGCGCAGACTCATGGCGGAATGCGCAGACTCAGAGTGTGATACGCAGACTCAGAGCGGAATGCGCAGACTCATGGCGGAATGCGCAGACTCAGAGTGTGATACGCAGACTCAGAGCGGAATGCGCAGACTCAGAGCAATTTACGCAGACTCAGAGCGGAATGCGCAGACTCATGGCGGAATGCGCAGACTCATGGCGGAATGCGCAGACTCAGAGCAATTTACGCAGACTCAGAGCGGAATGCGCAGACTCAGAGTGTGATACGCAGACTCAGAGCGGAATGCGTAAATACCTGCAGCTAAATTTCCTTCTACTCTTGTCCACCCGTTCATATACATGGACAAGAGGTGAGGTTCGTGAGAGGGAAATGGGGACAAAGCTTACAACTCGCGTTTGTATATGTGGGAACGGTCGTCGGTGCGGGATTCGCTACCGGAAAAGAGATCGTAGAATTTTTTACGCGATTTGGTTTTTACGGCTTATTAGGCATTGTACTAAGCGGTTATTTATTTATGGTGTTTGGAACAAAACTGATGGAGCTTGCGATTGAAACAAAATCTAAATCATACCAAGAGTTGAACCAAGTGTTATTTGGTAAGTTGTTTGGAAGTGGCATCAACATCGTCATGATGATGATCTTGTTCGGGGTAAATGCGGTGATGCTGTCCGGGGCCGGTGCAGTGTTTGAGGAGCAGCTGGGCTATCCGAAAATGCTCGGAGTGTTTATTACCATTTTCCTTGCGATACTTATTTTATTGATCGGTTCAAAAGGTTTGTTTCTTGTAAACACGTTTGTCGTCCCGATGATGGTGATCTTCAGTTTTGTTATGCTCTATTTAGCGATCCAGTTGCCGCAATTTACAGAAATGGCATTATTTGTACCGGTGGCAGAGGATGGATGGAAGGCATTCTTGACACCTTTTTCTTATGCTGCCTTTAACTTGTCATTAGCTCAAGCAGTTTTAGTACCGGTGGCTTATGAAATTGACGATCGGGACGTAATTCGGTGGGGAGGACGTATCGGCGGATTGTTATTAGGATTGATTTTAATGAGTAGTCACCTAACTTTATCACTCCTCGAGAATGTAACCCTTTATGAAATACCGATGGCTGTCATGATGAAGCAGCTTGCCAGCGGACTGTATTGGATTTTTATACTGATTATTTATGGGGAGATTTTTACGTCAGTGATTGGGAATACGTTTGGATTAGAACGGCAACTGTCTGAATTGGTTTCTTGGAGTAGCTCTATGAAAATCACCGTCATTTTCGGGGCAACGTATGTGGTGAGTCTAGTGGATTACTCGACTTTGCTCTCTGCCTTATACCCGATTTTCGGCTACGTCGGACTCCTCTTTTTATTTCTACTATGGTTGAGACCACTTGAGGGAACGAACCAGAATGTGAAAAAATGAAGCAGTATAACAAATAGTTTGCACATACAAAATATTCATGAGCTGAGCACTCAACCATGTTTGGAAATATGTATTTGCTAACAGAAAAAAGAAGAGCGCTCGGATACACGCATCCAGGCGCTCTTCTAAACCTACTTATTTTACCTCTTCAACCGTATCAAGCATCGCCTTAAAAGCAGCGGTATGATCGACTTCCGTTGGTGTATAGATCACTGCTTTCAAGCCAAGATCTTCCATTACATACGCAGTAGCCTTTTGCACGTCACTTTCGGATGTATATACGGACGCATTTAGTTCGCCCAGTGTAGCTTCAGACGTGGAAACATCTTCAGCTACAACGGCTACTTGGGCCTCAGTTGAGTTTAAAATCATGTCCATGTCTACGTTATCTGTTCCAAACCACTCTAAGCGCATGAAAATGCTATCGTCTTGTTCAAAGAATACAACATCTTTATTTGGTTCCTCAGAAATAAGGGAGTATCCTTGTGCAACCATCATTTCATAAGGCAGCTCTGGGCTTGTCTGTACAGAGGCTGCTACCGTGACTTCTTCACCGTCTTGGGTAAAGGTGAGGCTTTCCTCAGCGTTAGGTGTAGCAGCTTCTCCATCTGCTCCATCATTCTCAGAACCGTTGCCTTCTTCTACTTCATCAAGTTGTTCTTCTGGTGTTTCTTCCGATGTGTCTGGCTCCGTAGTCGTATCTGTACCGCAAGCTGCGAGCACGAGTAGAAGCGCAAGAAGCAAAGGTAATCCAAACCGTTTCTTCATCTTTACATCCCTCCAAATTAAGAAAAGTACATGCTCAAAATGCTTGGCCATGTGAGTAGCAATAAACCATCCATCACCATATGTGAAACGATGACACTGTAAAGCGAACGCGTAGACAAGAGCATCCACTCCCATAGTACCCCAGCTACTACTGCTGCAACGGCCAATATGGGAAACCCTGACATGATAAGAAGAGGGCTTGCATACATGGTGATCGACACCACTCTCCCCGTCAAGCCAAACGTTTGTAGCTGAGAGGAAAACCAGCCACGATAGAGCAGTTGTTCAGCCGGGATGACAATGAGAAATACACTTATCCATTGCCACCATGTTGTTGGACCAAGCGTGGCGAATAGTTGTTTTACCTCATCAATCAAGACCGGAATAAATGATGCCACTACGAATAAACCGAGAGTCGCTACTGCCCAGAGAAGTAATCCTATAACAGCACCTATGACTACACCTCGTGTTGTTGGGCGAGTTTGTAGTAGAGAGCGTACCGATGAAGACGTAAGACTCATGACTAGCAAAAAAAGCATAGAGACTGTGAATACATACCAAAATACTTCCTCGTTTTGAAAGGCAACATAATACAAGGCATGAACGATGACGACCCCGAGTAGAAAGGGAGTCGTTTTCCACTGTTTGTGCACCGCTGCATCACCTCTCTAGTGATTCTCATTTTATCAAATTCATGGGCAGGTGTGGCGGATTTTTTTGAAAAAGGAGCGAAAGTCACATGAGCCAATCGAAGCATGAGCAAGAGCGTCAATGGAAAGTACGTAAAGAAGAACAACATCCACATGGGCAAGTGAAAACGAAAAAAGAGTTAGCTTCTACGAAAAATTCTTAGGAACAGGAATGGGTGCTTAGCGGGCACCCGTTTTTCATTCCCAGGATAAGAAGAGTCTTCGATTAGAAACAAGATCGTGCGCTTGCCGGCTAAAAACGCATAGTTCCTTGCCTATTCAACCATACTGTTATTGCAAGTAACTTTTTTAAGCATGTGTCAACATTCTTCAAAGAGAAAATGCGAACGTATAGGTATTCAAAAAAATAGCTGTCGAATTTTCATCAGCTTCGTTGCGCTCCTTTTTGAATACGCACGTATAAAAAGAATTGTACTTTCAGAAAGGAAGGGGAGAGGATGGATCGTCCATTAACAGGGTACAAGCGGGTGTATCGTAATCCGTACACGATGTCCCTCCTCCACCGAAGAAGCCCTCTAATTGTAGCGTGGTGGGCTGCTGCATTTCCTGGATTTGGTTACTTGCTGTTGGACAAGTTTTTAAGCGGGGTTATATTGATTGGATGGGAACTTTTTATGAATAGCTTCTCCAATTTGAATCAAGCCATTTTCTACTCTATGGTAGGAGAAATTGATAAAGCGAAGGAAGTCATCGATATACAATTTATTTCGGTGTATATCGCTGTTTACGTATTTGGGATTTGGGATTGTTATAGACGGTGTGTTGAATTGAACAAAACGTCCTACTTGGCACGATTTGGAGAGAAGAGCAACGAAAAATTTGCGGACGGCATAGAAATAGATGGAAATGACAAACGTAATCCGAAATTAGCAATTATCTGGTCGCTCCTTACGCCAGGATTAGGGCACTTTTACTGCAATAATATGCTATTAGCAGTTTTGGGTACCTCGCTGTGGTTTCTAGTTGCAACGAAGAGTCACGTATATGTTGCGATGTACTATGTAATGGTTGGAGATCTGCAACACTCTACGTCAGTATTTACCGTACCACAATGGTCCCTTTTTATCCCATCCATTTACATATTTTTCGCGTACTCTGCTTACACACAAACAGTCGAATTGAACAAGCTCTACGAACAAGAAGTTTCTAAGTACTTACGCAGACACTATCAGCCACCATATTTCAAAATGCCGCTGTAAGAGGGCGAGGTTAGTGCATTGTATGTTGTTTCAACGTTTGAACACTCTATTTCGGTACAGATGTTACTTGTCAAACTAAAAAATGCAGGACTTAAAGATCATCAAATAATGGTAGTCCCGTTAGAGCAGCAAGGAGAAAACATACATCCAGTCGATTCTATTCACCAATCTGACGGACATAGCGAAGTAGATTTAGCGGGGGTTTTAGGCACCATTTCCATGCTTGTCGCTCTTATTTATGGATTCGTATTGCCGATTGGTCCTATTTTTTCGGCCACGCTTGGATTAATAGGAGGTCTGCTTATTGGGTATGGAATTGATTACGTGTGGACGAGAAAGAGAGCGAAAGACAAAGGAAAAATGAAACTCAGAACGGAAATCGTCCTGCTGATCCGTTGTAATCGTGAAGAAGTCTTTTTGATACGCTCTATTTTGCTTAGTTTTAATGTACTTGGAATGACGACCATCCCATGAAAAAAACAGCAATGGACAAAAGAGGATTTCTCCCCTCCGTCACACTGCTGTTTTCGTGTGTGCAAACGATGAAAATAGCTGCCAAACAAACTTTGTTACAAGACAATGTCATTAATCTGGTCTAGAATCATCGATGACTTTGTAATTTTTATGGTTGACTACAGTACGCTGCTCTAGCTCTAAATCACGATAGTTGTCCATCAAGGTTAAGTCTACAATGACAGAATTCTCGTTTACTTTTTCAACAATCCCCTTTAAACCTTCTTTAAACTCAATAACGTTACCCACTTCAGCCTTTTTCACTTTGCTCTCCCCTTTACGAACGACCATATAGGTGATGAAACTATAGTATGGATACTAGGCAATGCAACTTTGGAACCTTGCGTCACAATACCTAGTCACCAACGTTCTGTTGGCATTAAAAATAGCTTTCTCCTATTTTGCCAGATTTTTAAGAAAAATGAAAGAGAAGTGTTTTAAAACTCCTCAAAATTCTTTATAGAAGAGCAAACAACAAACAAAGGAAAGCAAAAATGAGCAGCTAGCGTTGGTTTTCTTCTAGCATTCGTTTTATAGAGGCTTTCGCTTCCTTTTTCCACTTTTTCACTGCAGAGGGAGAGACCCCTTGTTCCTTTGCGATCTGTGTAACCGATTTGTCGTGAAGAATGGTTTCCGTCACCCATAGCGCTTGGCGCGTGGAGAGATGACGACAATATTCTAGGAGCACATCTTGGTCGAACAGTTCGGGCTGGGTAACGCCCCCTTGCTGTTCCCAAAACGTATCTTTTTCTATACACACTTCTCGTTCCCATCGTTTCGCACGCTTTAACTCGTCTAATAATCGACCGCGAATTTGGGCCGAAGCAAGAGGCGCAAAGGCTCCTTTTGTTTCGTCATAAGCTTCATATGCCTCCCAAAGTGCGATCCGACCTGTTTGTAAAAACAAATTCCGCTCTGTATAAATGTGTAGAGATCGCATATGGGCATAAATCATTGGCTCGAATTGTTGACAGCACTGGTCAAAATTCAACGCGTTGCTCCTTTTAGGGGTGCACCTCCATAGTTCGTTCCTAGGACACAACTACCATACGAAAAAAAGCAGAACTGATCGAATTGCCATTCGTTTCGTTTCTTTTAAAAAAGAGAGAATAGAAGCAGTTTCCTGCACAGAAACGGTCTTTTTACAAAAGAGAACAATGATAATATACAAAAATTAAAATATTTTGAAGAGGTTGTAAATTACTGCTATACTACAAGTAGATTTACCATTACCCAACTTTGGTTGCTCAGAGTCCGCTCTAGGAATTTGTATGGGACTCATAAAACGAGAACAGCTTGAAAAGCTAGGCGTAAGGAGACGAACTTACATATTCTACAAAGGTAACCGGGTAGGAAAGGGTTCATTTTATGTGAAAGAAGGGGATGGAGTTTGTTAGAAGAAAACAAAGTGGGTATTACGGAGAATACAATGATTTTACTCCCAGCGAAAGATCCACAGTATGCCTCAAAATGGTATGACATTCATGGAAATGAGCATGTGTCAACAGTACGCCCATTAGAACTAGTGAAAGAGGCCTGTTTACAGCAAGGTGCTTCATACAACGGGTTAGTAGAATCGGTTCGCTATAATTTTGGTTATCAGAAAAAGGTACCTCTTATGATCAAACCACAAAAACATTTTTTCTGCTTTCCTACGCGATCTCCTGAAGACGCAGAGTGTATCTGGATTTTTCCACATCATGTTCATTCCCAACATAAATATCACGAAGGCACGATGGTTAAATTTTCAAACGGACAATATATGCAAGTTCCGATAGCCATTAATATTATGACCAGACAATCTGAGCGTGCTTTTAACTGCGCGTATAGGGATGTGTCGTCGATTATTTCTTTTCTAGTCGAGTGGACAAAAGTTCCGCACAAGAAGTGAGATACGCACTTCATAAAAAGGGATTTTTCTTGAAATTATGTGCTAGAAGACTGTATTGGAAGAAATTACTGAGTTCAAGGGTGACAAGGTTGGGCATAGATAAGCTGAAAATGGAAACAATTGCTTGATGAAATTTTTCTAGTATGTTGCTAGTCTCGAAACAAGGCATCTAGTTTGACAAACAAGCGGAGGGGAATTGTGTAAGCCCCCCCTTACCCAAGAGACTTATCAACTTCTAGGAGGTACTAGTCTATGCTTTCAAAAAAAGTAAAAACATTTGTGTCAGTTGCTTTACTAGGGGCTTCAATAATGAGTGTGACTTCACAAGCGGAAGCGAACGGTGGCTATACAGTTCAGAAGGGAGACTCCATCTGGAAAATTGCCCAACAGTATGACGTATCCATCGAAGACATTCAACAAGTCAATCAATTATCTACAGACGTTATTTATCCAGGGCAATCCCTTTCCATTCCTGATGGGTATACAGCAAGTGAACTTTCGCTTCTTGCACGACTCGTCAATGCAGAAGCGAAAGGTGAGTCGTACGCCGGGAAGGTAGCTGTAGCGACCGTCGTATTAAACCGTGTAAACAGTAATGAATTTCCAAATACTATTTCCGGTGTTATCAATGAAGTTGTTGGTGGAGCTTATGCGTTCACCCCGGTATTGAATGGTGCGATTAACGAGGCTGCAGATGAAGAAAGTAAAAAAGCCGTTAAAGAAGCGGTTGCGATGGAAGGACAAGGATTAGGATCTCTTTATTTTTATAACCCTGCTACTTCTACGAGTGATTGGGTGTTTAGTAGAGAAACAACGACCACCATCGGCAACCACCGCTTTGCAAAATAATGTCTTGCGGACACTTTGTGCATAGTTAGTTTATGCGCAAAGTGTTTTTTAAGGTTTGGCGCGGAAAGTCCAGAGCGGGGGCTACTCATCTGTTTCAACCAGGACAAACATTTGTGACGGGGGCAGAGCTTATAGTTGATGGTGGAATGACACGTAAAATGATTTATGAGGGATCGTGATAGCTTTGGTGTGATCTAGGCGTAGGGATGACGTTTGGAGACTCACCTCGTTGCTCATCGAACTGCTGAACTGGTTTAGAACGAAGTACGATCAAACTAAAGGTTAAAATACCGACTGCATAAATCAAAACAGGGACAACTTGTGACATAGCATAACACCCTCTTTTTGTAGAGTATCTTTAGTCTATGACACAAAATGATGATTGATTACCTAGATGAGTGGGGGACAGTGAGTGTGTGTAAGTCAAAAAAAGTACTTATGGATGAAAACCTTTATGCATGAAAAAAATGATACCGCTTACACTAAAAAATGAGTGAAAATCAGCTTCAAGAGTTGACGAAACGTGTCGTTTTGGATACGTTTAATGCTGAGCTAACATTTACATAGAGAAGGAAGGGGTTTTTTTCTCATGGCAGAAAAAACATTTACAATTATTGCAGAAACAGGTTTGCATGCGCGTCCTGCTACACTTCTTGTGCAAGCAGCAAGTAAATTTGACTCTGAAATCAACTTAGAATACAAAGGTAAAAAAGTAAACTTGAAGTCGATTATGGGCGTGATGAGCCTAGGCGTGGGAAAAGACGCTCAAATTACCATTTCTGCAGAAGGTTCCGATCAAGACGAAGCCCTCCATACGCTCGACGAAACTTTGAAAAAAGAAGGGCTCGCGGAGTAATGTCTTCCCTACTAAAAGGGATTGCTGCCTCGAACGGGATTGCAATTGCGAAGGCATACCGACTAGTAGAGCCTGACCTCACTGTGAAACAAAAGGAAGTCAACGACCGTGAGCAAGAGGTTTCCCGTTTTGAGGAAGCAATTCAAACAGCCAAGAAGGAACTTGAAGCCATTCGTGATCGAGCAAAAGAAGAATTAGGTGAAGACAAGGCCGCTATTTTTGAAGCGCATCTACTTGTATTAAGCGATCCGGAGTTTCTAAATCCTGTAAAAGACCGTGTACAAAGTAGTGGTGTGAATGCGGAATTTGCCATGAAGGAAACTGCGGATCAATTTGTGCAGATGTTCGAACAAATGGAAAACGACTATATGAAAGAACGTGCAAGTGATATTAAAGATGTGACGAAGCGTGTAATTGCTCGCTTGTTATCGGTAGAATTACCGAATCCGAGCATGATTGCTGAAGAAGTGGTGATCATTGGCGAAGATTTAACACCTTCAGATACAGCCCAGTTAAATAAAGAGTTTGTCAAAGGCTTTACGACAAATATCGGTGGTCGTACGTCTCACTCCGCTATCATGGCGCGCTCGTTAGAGATTCCAGCTGTTGTGGGAACGAAGACGGTTACTTCTGAAGTGGAAAACGGTGATGTGATCATCGTGGACGGCATTGAAGGGGAAGTCTATATCAACCCAACAGCGGAAGTTTTGAAAGCGTATGAAGCGAAGCAAACGGAGTGGGACAGTAAGAAAGCCGAATGGGCAAAACTAGTGAATGAGCCATCCGTAACGAAGGATGACTACGAAGTTGAACTCGTTGCAAACATCGGAACACCTAAAGATTTAGACGGTGTCAAGGAGAACGGTGGAGAAGGCGTCGGCTTGTATCGCACGGAATTTTTGTACATGGGGAGAGACGAACTCCCTTCAGAGGACGAGCAGTTTGAGGCGTACAAAGCGGTTTTAAGCGGATTGACAGGCAAACCTGTCGTCGTCCGTACGTTAGATATTGGTGGGGACAAAGAGTTACCGTACTTGCACTTGCCTGAAGAAATGAATCCGTTTCTTGGTTTCCGTGCAATTCGCCTATGCTTAGAAGAGCAAACCATTTTCCGAACGCAGCTACGAGCTTTGCTACGTGCGAGCACATATGGAAACTTAAAAATTATGTTCCCAATGATTGCTACGTTGGAAGAATTCAGACAAGCGAAAGCGATGTTGGAAGAGGAAAAGGCTGGACTTCAAAAGGCAGGCGTAGAGGTTGCCGAGGGGATTGAGGTTGGAATCATGGTGGAGATCCCGTCGACCGCAGTCATTGCAGACCAATTTGCCAAAGAAGTCGATTTCTTCAGTATAGGGACGAACGATTTGATCCAATACACATTGGCTGCCGACCGAATGAACGAGCGGGTTTCTTACTTGTATCAGCCTTACCACCCAGCGATTTTGAACCTCGTGAACCGCGTGATCGAAGCGGCGCACAAAGAAGGCAAATGGGCAGGGATGTGTGGCGAGATGGCCGGAGACATTACCGCCATTCCAATTTTGCTTGGACTCGGGCTGGATGAATTCTCCATGAGCGCTACATCGATTTTGCGTGCTCGCTCCTTTATTCGCGGTGTGAAACGAAGCGACATGCAAGCAATCGCACAAGAAGCACTGACACTCGGAACAGCAGACGAAGTAGAAAAATTAGTTGAACAAAGACTAAAATAGGCCTTTGTACTCGTTTAGTCACTAGTTGGGATGGGTAAAGTGTAAATAAGTAGTTACTACCATTCCCCCCAATGGTGAATAGATTAAAAAGACGAATTCCGCTATGGAGTTCGTCTTTTTGCATTGAATTTAGAGGTAAAAGTAATCTGAGAGTGGGACCGATTCCCCCCTTCTGTAAACAAATAATCGGAAGGGAAGGGTGGAAACGACTCCTCTTGAATTTTCCGAAGCGCCCGGCGATCCTCTTTCCTATATAGGCGTACCGTAATCTGCTTAGCCGGTGTCTTCGGTTTGCGAACAAAAAAACGTTTCTCTGTAGGTCATGATGGCACCACTTTTTCTCCGGTTAAGTAGGGTTTCATTCGGCGCAATGCTTCCATTAATACGTTTTCGTGGCTTGCGTACGATAGGCGAATATATCCTTGACCGAATGAAGAAAAGGCATCTCCAGGGACGACAGCCACGCGCTCCGTTTCTAGTAAATAATTACAAAACGCTGTGGAATCAACGGAAGGTGTTTTGATAAACAGATAGAATGCGCCGTCTGGAGGTGCTACTTCAACACTCCACTGAGTCAACAAATTCATACACAGATCGCGCCGTTTTTTGTAAACTTCTCTCATTTCAAAGGCGTCATTCACTCCAACTGTAAGTGCCGTAAGTGCCGCCCTTTGCGAGACAGAGGAAGCACAGCTAACGTTATATTGGTGTACTTTCAAGCAATGTTGTAAGATAGACGCCGGTCCGAATAGCAAACCAACGCGATAACCTGTCATGGCGTGAGATTTGCTAAGACCGTTAATGACAAGTGTTTGCTCACGTAAATAGCTGGAAATCGATACGTGGGGGTACTCATAGACGAGCTCACTATAAATCTCATCAGCTATGACAAAGATATCTGTGCCACGTAAACAATCGGCAAGCTCTTTTAGGTCGTGTTCTTGCATCGTGGTGCCAGTTGGATTGGAAGGATAGGGTAAAATGAGTGCCTTCGTCTTTTCTGTGATCGCTTGCTGTACTGATTGAGCGCTCAATCGAAACCCCGTATCCTTTACATCAAGAAAGACTGGGTGTCCACCTGCTAATCGAATAAGCGGCTCGTAACCCGGATAAATGGGCGCGGGCAAAAGCACTTCATCGCCTGGCGAAACAACCGTCCGTAACGCCACATCCAATGCTTGTGAAGCACCGACTGTCACGATCACTTCTGTCAAAGGGTCATAGTCATAGCCGTATTTTTGTATCCCATATGCACACGCCGCTTCCCTTAGATCAAGTCTGCCGGCGTTTGGAGTGTATGTAGTTGCGTTTTCATCGACAGCCTGTTTTGTCGCTTGTTTAATGTGGTCGGGTGTATGAAAATCAGGTAAACCAATCGTACAATTTAACACGTTTTCATATTGGGCCACCTTTTGGAAAAACTGACGAATACCGGAGATTTTAAGTTCATGCACAGTGGGATTAAGACGATTTTCCATAGTCAGGCTCCTTTGCTATATGACAGTAGATTCATTCGTTTCATTCATTGTAGCACGGGAAAGTAAAAAGATAGAAGGGAGGAGTTACTTTGATCCAAACGATCGCGATATGGAAAGATGGAACGGTTGAAACGAGTGTCGGATGGAAACGATTGCAATCACCGGATATCGCTTGGTACTGGGTGGATTATTCTCAACCAACAGTAGAAGAACAACAAACGTTGCAAAAGAAGTTCCGTTTTCATCCTCTCTCTGTAGAAGACTGCGTAGAGAAATACGTTCAGCGACCGAAAATGGATGTGTACGACGGCTACACGTTTTTTGTATTTCACGCTCTCCATCAAAAAACGTTAGACAGCTTAGAACTGAACTGCTTCGTTTCCTCGAACTATTTAGTAACATTTCACTATGACGCACTCCGAGACGTGCAAAATGTTTGGCACAAAATCAAAAAAAGTGAAGACTTGCAGCGCGGACCTATGACCGTCTTGCACGAGGTCATTGACCGAATGGTGGACGATTATTTTCCCGCAGTGTATCGAGTTGAGGACGATTTAAATGCGATAGAAGATAACCGTGGAGGTGAAGATACACAAGAACTGATGGAGCGTTTGTTTGACACTCGAGTGTACATGTCAAAAATAAGACGCACTGTGTTGCCGATGCGTGACGTTCTCTACAGAATGCTGTATACCGAGCGCTCGCCTGTTTCAAAGGAAAGGCGCTTGTTCTACCAAGATGTTTACGATCATCTCATCACCTTAGTTGAAATGTTGGAATCGTTTCGTGAATTTTCTGCAGACATTCGCGACAACTACCTGTCGATCAACTCCGACAAAATGAATTCAATTATGATGACTTTAACGGTGATCACCACTATATTTATGCCTTTAACGTTTGTTGCCGGCGTGTACGGTATGAACTTTGTGAATATGCCTGAGTTACAGCTTCCATACGGCTATCCATTGGTGCTAGCCTTCATGTTGGTGATTGCTCTTGTGTTCACGTTATTTTTTCAACGGAAAGGCTGGTTTCGAATAGGACGGGCTGCTAAGCAAAAGAGAAAGCGCCGCGTCACATTTCGCAGACCGCCCCCTAGATGACCGGACGCGGGATAGGGTACTACGAATTGGAGGGGTGAGCACCTATAGACGAACCGATCAAGAATGGGAGCTCGTCATCTGAGGATAGCACCTTCGTTCTTTGGTAACTTTGTATAAATATTTTGTAAACGCGCCCTATTTCTGGAGAATGCTCGTATAATGAAGGAAATGAGCTGATGGGAGGGGTGTTTTACATGGAAAGAACAGAGAGAAGTTGGAAGGCGCTTTATTTCTCATTACCGATTTTTTCTTGGGCCTTATTCGATTTTGCGAGCACTATTTTTTCTTCCAACATTACGACGATCTTCTTTCCATTTTATTTGCAGGAGACGGTGGGAACGAGTGAGCAATTGAACCAAATTTCGAGCACGTGGATTTCTTACGCAAATGCGTTAGGTAGTTTGTTACTCGTGTTGTTTTCGCCGCTATATGGGGTGTCGATTGACAGAACGGGACGAAAAAAAAGACCAATCTTTATCTTTATGGTGTTCACTACCCTGTTAACGGCCGGGATGGGATTATTTGCTAGTTGGGAAACGGGTAGGGAACTGTTTGCTTTACCTGTTACGCTGTTGCTCGTCATTCTGTGCTTTGTTTTCGCCAAGTTTACTTTCCAGTCAAGCCAAGTATTTTATGATTCGATGATTAGTGACCTTGGCGAGAAGAAGGAAATCCCGCTTATTTCCGGATTTGGCGTGGCTGTTGGTTATATGGGCACACTAGTTGGGCTATCTGTTTATTTGTATGTAGGGGATGGTGACTTTTCGAAGGCATTTATTCCAACTGCTATTTTGTTCTTCGTGTTCTCTTTACCGATTCTCTTTTGGTCAAAAGAGAAGAAGAAAGAAGTAGTAGAGAAGAAGCCTTTCTTTTCGGGGTATAAAGAGATTGCCACAACGATACAAGACATGCGTAAGTATCGATCAATCTTTTTGTTTATGATTGCATATTTTTTCTTGAATGATGCGATTGCCACGACCATTGCGATGATGGCGGTCTATGCGAAAGCGATTGTCGGCTTCACGACGAGTCAATTTATTTTGCTTTATCTCGTGAGTACTGTGTCGAGTATTATTGGAGCTTTTGTCTTTGGATTTATCGCCAAAGCTAAAGGGCCGAAAGTGAGTGTGCGGATCGTAGCCTATCTGCTCATTGTGGCGTTAAGTATCGGAACTTTTGCTGTAGAAGAGTGGATGTTTTGGATTGCAGGAAGTTTGTTCGGAGTCGCTTTAGGTTCTACATGGGTGACGTCGCGCGCGTACATTGTCGAGCTGACACCAGAAGCAAAGCGCGGCCAGTTTTTCGGTTTGTTTGCTTTCTCGGGCAAAGTGTCTTCAATCGTTGGTCCGGTGCTCTATGGTTCGATTACATGGGCACTGGCTGACTATGGAAACATCGCGAGCAGAACAGCCTTAGGTTCCTTAATCGTATTAACTGTCCTTGGTCTTATATTCTTAGAAAGAATTCGGGAAGACGAATCCACCATGTCAGATTGATCTATTCAGGGTGTAAACGGTTCATTTGTATGGCCTTCTAGTGAATAGGTAAGCATAAGAGTTGAAGTTTTTGCTACGTACTCATATAATATAGTTTGTATTTGTTAATAATAATTATTATGAAATAGTCAACATAAAAGGAGAGACTTTTACGATGAAACTACGTGAACCAATGCCTGAATTGACTGGAGAAACTGCTTGGCTTAACGGACAAGTGACAAAGGAAGAGCTTATTGGTGAGAAGCCTACACTGATTCACTTCTGGTCAGTTAGTTGCCACCTTTGTAAGGAGGCTATGCCGGAAGTGAATGAGCTGAGAGATGAACATAAGGAAGATTTAAACGTTGTATCTGTGCATATGCCTCGCTCTGAAAAAGATCTGGACATGGGGGTTATTGAACAAACGGCAGCTGAACACGATATTAGCCAATCCATTTTTGTTGACAGTGACCACAAATTAACAGATGTGTTTGAAAATCAATACGTACCTGCGTACTATGTGTTTGATAAAGAAGGAAAACTTCGTCATTTTCAGGCAGGTGGAAGCGGGATGAAGATGCTCCGCAAACGACTTGGCCGCGTTTTGGACGAAGCATAAAAGGGTTCTAATGAAGAGAATGAACTTAACATTTTAGGAAATCCTCCGATCTATTTTATAGATGGAGGATTTTTTTCGCTGTCCAATGATTTACAAGTAGTTCCTCCAAAGAGTGGTTTAAGGAAGGATGAAGCAGTCATGGAGGAAAAACGATCTATTCTTACAGAGTCTGGTACAAATGAACTGGAGATTGTACAGTTTACTGTTGGAGAGAACTTATATGGCATCAACGTGATGAAGGTTCGCGAAGTGCTTACTCCGAAAAAGTCGACTAAAATTCCGCATGCACACAAGCATGTTCGTGGGATGATGCAGTTGCGTGGCGATATATTACCGATTATTGATCTCTCTAAAGTGCTTGGGGTGCAGGCGCCACCTCAGGAAGAAGAGAAGTGGATCGTAGCAGAGTTTAATTTGCAAACGTATGTGTTTGTCGTTCATCAAGTGCAACAAATCGACCAAGTGAGCTGGGAGGAGATGAAGAAGCCTTCTGAAGTTCAACGGGGTGTAAAAAATCAAGTGATCGGTGTCATCGAAAGAGAAGATCATCTTGTATTATTACTTGACTTTGAGCAAATTGTGACGTCCATTCAAATGGATAATGGCATGAAGTTTGTGTATGCCAAAGAAGGAGATCGAACGCAGCGGGGCAAAATTCGTTTGTACGTAGCGGAAGATTCTCCACTTCTTCAGCAGCTTCTCTTGAGCACGCTTCAGGAAGCAGGGTACGAACGAGTGACGATGTTTGAGAATGGCGCCGAGTTGATAGAGCAATTGGAATCACTTGGGGAGCACGTGTCTGAGCACGTAGACGGTGTCATTACAGACATCGAAATGCCAAAAATGGATGGACATCACGTAACGAAACGAATGAAGGATCACGCGTCCTTACGCGCATTACCTGTTATTATTTTCTCTTCACTCATTACAGAAGGTCTTCGCCATAAGGGAGAAGCTGTAGGAGCAGATGCCCAAGTGAGTAAGCCAGAAATTAATAAGCTCGTAGCGAATTTGGATAGATTGTTTGTGAACAAGTAGGGACACATCGATGCATAACGTACGCAAAAAGGCAGGTAAAGTCCGCTTTTTTGCGTACCATCTTATGTGAAACATTCAAAATAAACCCCCTTTGCCTAAGCAAAAGGGGTTTATAAATTATTCGTAGCGTTCACCTAGAGGTTTAAAAACGGGTCTTTGGTAAGCAGGGGCGCGTCTTCCTTGTCTAGGACCGTTAGTAGGAGTTTTTTCTTTCATTCCTGTGTATTTCTCTAAGAGGACCTTCGCTTCTGATAAATTTAGAGCCGATTTCGGATTGCGGACAGATGTTTCTAGTTGACCTAAGTGTGGTAACGTCTGAAAATCTTCTTTCGTTGGGGGTACGTGAAAAGTGTAGTTCCCACAACGGATGAGGCAGTCGGATTGCTGTTTAGCGAACCGTGGATTACGAGAAAAATGTAAACCTACTTTCTCCGCTTTTCCTTCCTTTAGCAGCTTTTCGATGGTTCTTTGTTTAAGCAAGTATAAATACTTCGGGTTAATAGCGGTTTTCGCGTGGCGGTTCACGGTGAAGATCGCCTGCGTGAGGTTGTCCACAGTAAGGGGTTTAGTTGGGTGTGGGCGATGGGATGATTCGTGTCCCATTGCAACGCTCCTTTCTCCTTTTTAGAATATTTGTCCACTTCATTGTACAAGAAGATTTCCAGAAAATCCATACAAAAAAGTAAGATGAGGCTAGATAGACAAAGAATCTAACCTCAGAAGGTTTACATTTACCAATGTGGTCTATATGGAACAGTAGGCCCGTAGTACGGATACGGAGGGTAGTAAGGTGGTCTGTAATAGCCTCCCCCGTATAACCATGGTGAAACTAGCAGTGGCCCGAGCGCTAATCCTGTGACAAAGGGAAGAAACGGAAAATAGCGTTCATTGTTACGGGGGTGTGTTGTACGGTAAGGTATATACATCGGGTGCACTTAGGCTCCTCCTCTCTAAAATATCTTTCTCTTGCCAACTTTGAAATTTTGTCAATAATAGTGTATGGAGGAACGGAGCGAATTGGCGCATGTCCTCCGTAACGTACAAAAAAACGGGCGACTGACTAGATGGTGATGGGAAAGTGTCATAGCTATTCACAGAAGGAAGGAATGGAATGAGATTATATGTAGCCTTTTTTTTAGCAGCCGGAGCGGGAGCCGTGTTGCGAGATGTGTTCTCGATTTTTCAAGTGGGAACTTTCCCGTTTGCGACTTTATTTATTAACGTACTTGGCAGTTTTGTGATTGGCTTTTTGTCAGTGTGGCTTCTTTCTTCGGCTTCACGCTTTATATGGATGACGGGCTTTTGTGGAGGCTTTACGACGATGTCTACGTTCTCTTTTGAAGTGGTGGGTCAAATGCGCGCAGGTGAATGGGATACGGTATTCTTATATGTAGTGGGCACGATTTTCCTTGGATTAATCGCAGTGTATGGAGGACAAAAACTAGCGAAATCTTTCCAAGTTGTTGAACAAGAGGGGGAAGTGCAATGAGTATACTGCTCGTTTTCATTGGAGGGGGCATCGGATCGATTATTAGACATGGCCTGATTCAACTTGTGAAGAGGCGCTCATTTCCGAGTGAAGTAGGTACCATTGTTGTCAATCTCCTTGGCTCATTTCTTTTAGGAGTAGGCGTCATGGTGTTCACTGGCGTATGGGAGACGTTTTTTCTAATCGGTTTCTGTGGTGGCCTGACAACCTTTAGCTCATTTGCCTTAGACATTGTGCAAAGGAAATCTTTGCAGACGACCGGATTACGCTTTGGGTACGGGGTTATCTCTGTAGGTGGAAGTATAGGGATGTTACTGCTTGGCACGTGGATTGGTGGGGGAGCCGAGTTGTACTAATGATTAGTAATTTCCATTTCATCTAAAACCACCGATCAACACTTACTGATTTGAAGTTAGGGTGGATAAACCGGCGGATAGAACGCGGAAACCGCAAATTGAACACCGAACCGGAAGCTAGACCCGCGGAACCGGCTCATGGGTGAGAGAATCAGCTCAAAAGCCAGGTTTACAAAATAAAGACTGCCTAGAAAATTTCCTAGGCAGTCTTTTAGTGCGCGTTCAAAAAGGAGGACAAAAAGAGCCGGGAAGTTCGAGGAAGCGCAGTCTCCGAGCACCGGAGCGTATGTGTGAATACGTGAGGAGCGGAGGAGCAAGCTGACGAAGAAATTCGACAGCTATGTTTCCCGGACTTTTTGAACATCCTCTTTTAGGCTTTTTATTGTTCGCTACCCTCTACTAGGTAGGATTCAATGTCGTCCAACACGAGGTTGGCTGCGATAACGCCTCCTGCTGTGTTCCAGATGGCGTCACTCACTTTATACACTTTCCCAGACTTGGCGACTTCAAGGTTTTTGAAAAGGGGGTCGTTTATCCACTCTTCCTCGACTGAAGTCGCTTCGCCGTCACCTGTTTCGTAAGTAAAGTAAAACATGACGTCGCCTTCCATCGCAGGGATCCGTTCTTTCGTTACCCCTTTCTCAGCGAAGTCTTCTTTATCTTGTTCCGCAGGTCTTGCCATTCCAAGTTGTTCTAATATGACGCCCGAGAAAGAATCTTTGTGGTAAATGCGTACATCTTGTCCTAAAAAGCGAACGACAGATACTTCTTGATTGACACTCTCGCCTAATGCTGTCTGAATGTCTTCAATTCGTGTGTCGTAAGCGTTTATGACTTCTTCCCCTTCTTCCTGCTTATTTAACGCCTCAGCATACAAAGTGAAGTTTTCCTTCCAGTTGCCACGAAGCGTTTCGGCAAATACGGTCGGTGCAATTTTACTTAACTGTTCGTAGCTTTTTTCTTGGCGCATTTTGTTTCCGATAATCAAGTCCGGTTGTAATTTGGCGATGGCTTCTAGGTTGAGCTCACTTTCAGTACCGACAATTTCTACACCTTCCATGTCTGCGGCAATGTGGTCAAACCACTCACCGTCAGCTGACCAAGATTGAACGGCACCGATGGGTGTGACTCCCATAGAAAGGAGTGCTTCTGTTCCTTCATTTGTTAGGATGACGACTTTCTCTGGTGTGCCTTCAATCGTTGTTTCTCCCATTGCATGTTTGACCGTGTAGCTTTCTTCACGGGTTGCTTCGTTACTACTTCCTTGTGTGTCAGGCTCATTATTAGCCGTTCCGCAACCTGCAAGTAATAGTAACAAAGATACAAATCCGACAAAATACCAAAGCGTTTTCTTTCGCAAATTTTTCTCCTCCAAGCTCATTATAAATGAAAATCATTATCATTATTCACTCATTATAAATTTTTCGCTAGTAGTCTGTCAATGCTATTTTGAAATTGATTCTCATAGTCATTGACGACGATTCAATTGATAAGTAGACTAAAAAAAGAGAATGGAGAGGAGACACGATGCGCCAAATTCAACGCCACCCAATTCTATTACTGATCGTATGTACTGTTATCTTACTCATCGCTATGCTTATGAGTATTGTGCTAGGTTATACAAATACGTCTTTGTCTATGACGATAGACTCATTTGTTCGTTTTGATGGGTCAAATGAACAAATTATTATTCAAGAATTACGTATACCGCGATCGCTTATCGCTGCAGCTGTAGGAGCGAGTTTAGCGATGGCTGGCGTTCTCATGCAAACTCTTACAAATAACGCACTCGCTTCCCCTAGCATACTAGGAATCAACGCTGGAGCTGGGTTTGCGGTCGTCTTTGCCGTTAGTTTTTTTCAGGTGACTCATTTACAAGCTTTTGCCTGGATTGCTTTTTTAGGCGCAACCGTAGCCGGTGTAACGGTTTACGCCATTAGCTCGATAGGTAGGGAAGGACTTACCCCAATCAAAATTACGCTCGCTGGCGCAGCAATGGCCGCCATGTTTTCCTCGTTTACGCAAGGAATTTTAGTATTAAGTGAGTCAACGCTCGAACAAGTCCTCTTTTGGTTAGCTGGTTCTGTACAAGGCAGGAGTATTGATATTCTCTTGTCAGTGCTTCCTTACTTTGTTGTAGGGTGGTTAAGTGCTTTCTTGTTAGCAGGCAAATTGAACGCGCTCGCTATGGGAGAAGACGTCGCCAAAGGATTAGGAGTTTCTACAGGGGTTGTAAAGCTGGCAACAGGTGTCGTTGTCATTTTACTGGCGGGTGGAGCAGTGGCAGTGGCAGGGCCCATCGGTTTTATTGGGATCATCATTCCACATATCGCCCGTAAGCTAATCGGTATCGATCATAAATGGTTGATCCCACTTTCTGGACTTCTCGGAGGAATTCTCCTTACTATTGCTGACGTAGGAGCACGCTATTTGATTATGCCTCAAGAGGTTCCGGTCGGCGTGATGACTGCGGTTATTGGGACTCCTTTCTTCATTTACGTAGCAAGAAAGGGGTTGACGGCAAAATGAAGTACATCCGTATTCGCTTGCTAAAAGAAAGACTCTCTTTTCTAGTAGAATTAAAATCATTATGGATCATCGGTATATTACTTGCCATGACGATGGTCGCTATCCTTATAAGTGCTGGATTGGGCGATGCGAGAGTTTCTCCACTGCAAGTTGCCAATGTTTTGTTAGGAGGAGGCGATGATTTCAACAGACTGGTTGTGCTGGATTTTCGAATGCCTCGTATTCTCATTGCCCTATTCGTCGGCATCGGATTGTCCGTAGCAGGCGCCATTTTACAGGCGATGGTTCGGAACCCACTTGCTTCACCAGACATTATTGGCATTACGGCCGGAGCGAGTCTGTCTGTCGTTGCCTTTCTTGCTTTGTTTAGTGACGAAAATAACTCATTAACCGTAAGCATCCAGTGGCTTCCGGTTGCGGCGTTTATCGGGGCGTTGGTTGCCACAATACTCGTTTATGTATTTTCGTGGAAAGAAGGAGTTGCCCCATTGCGGCTCATTCTAATTGGAATTGGAATATCAGCCCTATTAGATGCGTTTAAAACGATGTTTATGATTTTAGGACCCATCTACCAAGCGAGCCAAGCGAACATTTGGATTACGGGTACAGTGAATGGTTCAAACTGGAGTCAGGTCGTCATCATCGCCCCGATCATCATTGCCTTATGCGGGATTGCCTTTTTCTCTGCTCGCCATTTAACCGTCCAGGAACTCGGAGATGATGTGGTCATCGGACTTGGCAATAGGTTGCAGCAACAGCGCCTTCTGTTGCTATTAGTAAGCACAGCTCTCGTCGGAACAGCGGTTGCCTTTGCAGGAGGAATTGGGTTTGTGGGATTGATTGCTCCCCACATGGCAAGAAGAATTGTCGGTTCGTCATACGGTGCTCTGTTACCAACCTCTGCGTTTTTAGGTGCTCTGCTCGTGATGGTTGCTGACTTAATTGGTCGGACACTGTTTTTACCACTAGAAGTACCAGCAGGTGTATTTACAGCCGCCATTGGTGCTCCTTACTTTATTTATTTGCTGACGCGATCGAAATAGTACGTCAGGTCCTTACTGTGATAAGGGCCTTTTACTTTTTCAGAGATATACTTCGAAAAACAAATAGGAAAGCTTGACGGCAAATGACAGACGTGTGTAAACTTGAAAAGTAGTTCATAGGGTGTACTATAAATTCATAGTTCATAGGGTGAATAATTCGTATACAAAGGAGTGACCGCACATTGAATGAACAAACATTAAAGAAGTTTATAGAGCAGTATGCGACAGTGCACGTGTTTGCAGTGAAGCACATCTCTGAGTTGATTACAGAGACGTTGGAGGAGGTTAGTTTTGAACAATTTTGCCTGCTTAGACAGCTTGTAACAGACGGTCCCTTGCGTCCAACCGAATTAGCGACGCAATTAAGAGTCAACAAAAGTGCGATTACAGCCAAGCTTGATCGACTTCAAGCAAAAGGGTACGTCGATCGCAAGCGAGACGCCAAGGATGGAAGAGTGTATACAATTAGCATTACTTCAGAAGGGGTAAGGGTTCATGCGCTGGCTCAGCAAAAGGTTGAGGAATTTGTAGGCACGTATATACAGGAGTTAACTGAAGATGAGCTCCATTCCTTTTTAGCCATTTATGAGAAAATTTTACGAGTAATTGAAAAGAGAGGAGACAAAGCATGAAGCGTTTACTTACGTGGAGATGGGGATTTATTTGCATGTGGATCGTTGTCGGCGTTCTCCTGACGATACTAGCCCCTTCCATGCAAAATTTAGTAAGAGAACAAGGGCAAATTTCAGTTCCAGAAGGGTATCCATCTTCGGAAGCCAGGGAGCTTTTAGAGGAGCATCAAGGTGAAGAAGAGGGTGGGGATGCCCTTATTGCTGTGTTTACAAAAGAAGAGGGTCTTACAGCAGATAATCGTGCGGCGATCCTAGCGACATTAACTTCTTTGCAAAAAAACGGCAACGACATCCGCCTACAATCGTTGACAAGTTCTTTAGATGGCGAGGAAGTGGCTTCGCAATTGGAAAGTGAAGATGGAACGACCATGTTAGCGATGGTGACGGTGGATGACGCCACAGAAGAGACTGTCAAGACGTTACGTGCTCAGCTCGAAACAGATGGGGTGGAATCGTACGTAACCGGTGAGCGCTTGATCAATGATGACGTGATTTCCAATTCTGAAGAAGGTTTAAAAAAAACAGAGTGGCTAACGGTAGCATTTATCCTCATCGTGTTGTTAGTCGTTTTTCGCTCCTTTGTGGCACCACTTGTCCCATTACTAACAGTGGGTGTGACATATATCGTCAGCCAATCGATCGTAGCGATTTTAATTGATCAGTTTTCATTTCCTGTTTCGACCTTCACACAAACGTTCATGGTAGCTATTCTTTTTGGGATCGGAACAGACTATTGTATTTTGTTGTTGAGTCGTTATAAGGAAGAACTAGCAAACGGACTGTCCACGGACGAAGCGATCCTTGTGACGTTTCATCACGCTGGAAAGACCGTTTTATATAGTGGTATAGCCGTTTTAATTGGCTTTATTTCGATCGGATTTTCGCAATTCTCTTTGTACCAATCTGCCGTAGCAGTAGCTGTCGGAATCGCGTGTTTATTAGTCGCTTTATTCACCCTTGTTCCGTTTTTCCTCAAAGTAGCAGGCAACCGCTTATTTTGGCCTTTCTCAGGTCAAAGTGGTCATGGGGAAAGTCGTCTTTGGAAGGCAATTGGGACCTTTTCAACAGGGAAGCCACTGCTCACACTGCTGTTCATGGCCATTGTCCTCGTGCCAGTGTTGTGGAGCTACGACGGTAATTTATCCTTTAATTCGATGGATGAAATTGGCGATGATGTGGAATCTTCTTATGCGTTTCAAGTGATTAGTGACCATTACGCACCTGGAGAAACGTTTGCCACACAAGTCGTGTTGGAGACGAGTGAATCTTTTCAACAAGCAGATTGGCTACCGTACGTAGATGAGTTGACTAGCAATCTAGCAGTCGTTCCGGGTGTGGATCGTGTCCGCAGCTTGACTCGTCCACTCGGTGAAAGTTTAGAAGATTTGACGCTTCAAGCGCAAATGGGTGAAGTGGAGTCAGGATTATCTGATGGGAGCACTGGCCTTGGGGAGATTACCTCAGGTCTTCAGACTGCCCAAGATGAGCTAAGTGATTCGCAACCAGAACTGGAAACGGCTGTCTCTCAGCTTAGTCAGCTCGTGTCTGGAACTGGTGACGTTCGCTCCGGTGTTTTAGCTTTGCAAAATGGTTTAGAACAGTTATACGAAGGTGGTCGTCAAGGCGTAGAAGGATCACAGCAATTAGCGCAAGGCCTCTCTGTACTTGAAGAAAGTGCAGCCGAATTAGCGGTAGGTGCCGAGCAACTTGCAGTGGGCATCAGTCAAGCGACAGAAGGGTTGACGACGTTGTCTACGCAATACGTTTCGATTGCGGACAACTTTGAAGAAATGACAAACTCTGCAGTGACACTGTCAGAACAACTTGCAGAAGTTGAAGAGCGTTATCCTGAATTGGAACAAGATGACTCGTTCCAACAAGTAAAAGAAGGACTTGCGTCGCTAGCAAGACAAATGGAAACAGCACGAAGAACCTTTGTGGCTGTCAACGAGCAATTGCAGGCGGTGAATACTTCTTTGCAGGAAGGAGCAACACAACTTGCTACTTTTGCAGCCGGACAGCAACGTATGTCTGAAGGACTAGCGCGTGTCACTGATGAACTAGGAGCTTTCCAAGCGGGGTTAGAAAACTTGTCTATTGGTCAAGCGGAGATCATCGCACAGCTTCCTCAGCTCGCAGAAGGACTAACGACCATTTCTTCAGGACAGCAACAATTTCAAACAGGCATGGCTGGCTTACAAGGAGACTTAGCGCAATTAACGAATGGTCTGGAAGAGAGTGTGAGTGGGATGACGCTCGTTCGTGACGGACTGGAAGAAGCGGGTGGCTACTTACAAGGCGTCAGCGATCAACAAAGCCCTTCATACGTCTACGTACCTGAAGACGTACTGGATAGTGAGGAAGTTCAACCACTTTTTGACCAATACACCTCACCAGATCGAAAGCTCATGACTATGGACGTTGTTTTGCAAGAGGATCCGTACAGTGAGGAAGCAATGGCTATTATCGCTAATATAGAGGACACAATCAAAGTGTCATTACGTGGCACCCCTTTTGAAGACGCTAAGGTGGCAATAGGTGGCGTAACGAGTGAAAACGCCGACTTACAAGCCGTTTCATCTGCAGATTATGTCCGGACGATTATTTTTATGACGGTGGCGATCGCAATCGTATTATGGCTGTTGTTTCGCTCTATCGCACTTACCCTTACTGTACTTGCATCGCTGCTCGTGACGTACTGGACCTCTCTTGCCGTGGCTGAGTGGATATTTACAGCAGGAATGGGCTATCCAGGCCTTAGCTGGACGGTACCTTTCTTTGGATTTGTCATGCTGATGGCGCTCGGTGTAGACTACTCTATTTTCTTGTTAGAACGAATGAAAGAGTACAAGGAGATGTCACCAACAGAAGCGATTCGACTTGCACTAACCAAAATGGGCGGTGTCATTTTGAGTGCCGCTGTTATTCTTGGAGGAACGTTTGCTGCGATGATTCCAAGTGGCGTCCTATCACTTCTACAAATAGCAACCGTTGTGTTGACAGGTTTGTTGTTGTACGCAGTTGTCTTTTTGCCGCTGTTTGTACCTGCTGTTATTGCGTTTATGAATCGTAAATCTCGTAGTGAAACGGATCATGTTTCTACCTCCACATCAATCCAAGGGTGAATTTTGTCGATATTTAGGAAATTCCTCTAAAGATGTGCGGTCTTTGTACGATATAACGAGTACGAAGACAAAAAAGTCCTGATATTTAGGGGTTTGAAGGTAAAGGATGATTGGATGGACCAGTTGAAGCATCGGAATGAAGCTTGGCTACAAGCTTCGTCAATAGAACAAGATGTGGAAAAGTTGTTTTTTGACATCACCTTCAAGCACATAAAAGACATGCTTTTTGTTATGAAGGTAGAACGAGGTCTAGTTTTTCGTTACTTGTTTGCAAACGAAAGTGGACTGCAACGTACAGAGTTAACATTAGAAGATATGGGTTCTTTATTGCAGGAAGCCCTCCCAGAAGAAAAAGCAAATGAGCTACAGCAACAATACGAAAAGGTGTGTAGAGAAAAAAGACCCGTTCAATATCGTGATCTGAACGTATACGCAGATTGGACTTTTTATGGAGAAACCATCCTCACCCCTGTGTTTAATGAGCAGGGGGAGGTATACACAGTCGTTGCCGTCACACGGGATGTGACAGAAACGGTGTTAAGGGAAGACGCATTAGCTGAAAATGAAGAACGGTATCGCTCCATGTTTGACCACAATTTAGATGCGATTCTTTCGCTAGATAAAGACGGTGTGATCATTCAAGCGAACCCCAATGCCCATGCCCTTCTTGAACAGTGTAAGAACGCTTTAGTAGGAAAATCAATTGACGAACTGATGAATGCACAGGATTATGTGACATTTTCTCGCCATTTCGAACAAACATTGCACGGAACAGCTACCGAGAACTTCGATTGTCGTTTTCATCATCCGTCCAACAAAGAAATAAATTGTCAGTACAAGATCGTTCCCATCATCGTGAAGAAAGAAACGATTGGTGCGTATTTAATTTTCCGTGATGTGGAGCCACAAATGGATCAAATCCGAAAAATTCGTCATATGGCCTACCATGACCAGCTAACGGGTCTATACAATCGTAAGAAGCTGTTGATTGACATGGATCGCACGCTAACAGAAGATGCTATTCGTACACAACGATTTGCCATACTGACGATAGACTTAGATAGGTTTAAATATTTCAATGATACGTTTGGCCATTCGGCTGGAGATTTGCTTCTTCAAACGGTTGCCGATCGTCTGCGGAGTGTTGTGTCGGAAGAGGCTGTTGTATATCGACAAGGCGGAGACGAGTTTATCCTGTTTATGTTCAACGCTGACAAAGACCAGACTACACGCACAGCAGATCGTATATTAGATGCGTTCCAAGAGCCATTTGTTCTTGTGGGTCAAGAAACGTATGTAACCCCGAGTATGGGGATAAGTTTGTATCCGGAAGACGGGGACGATGCGGAGATGCTGTTAATGCGTGCTGATGCCGCCCTCCATCGCGTTAAGCAAAAGGGAAGAGGCCACTATCAGTTTTATAAATTGAATATGTCTTACCCGATGGCAAACGTTGTTTCTATGGAGAGTCACTTAAGAAAAGCGCTTGTGAGGGGCGAATTTGAAATACACTACCAGCCCCAAGTGAACTTGCTGGATGGAAAGATTTCGAGCTTTGAGGCACTGCTAAGGTGGCGGAGCCGTGAACTCGGAAATGTGTCACCGGGAGACTTCATTATGCTTGCAGAAGAAACAGGCTTGATTTTACCGATTGGTGATTGGGTATTTGAAGAGGTGTGTCGCCAGCTAGCAGAATGGAAGAGGAGCGGATTTGAACCGGTGCGTGTCGCCGTCAATTTATCACCAAAGCAATTTCAACAACACGACTTACCGCAACGGATTGAAAGAAAATTAACTAAATACAACATTGATCCAGGGAGACTGGAAATTGAAATTACAGAAGGCGCCATGCAAGACACGGAAGAAACGATCCAAATCCTGCATCGCCTAAAATCAATCGGCTTAACGATCTCAGTAGATGATTTCGGAAAAGGATACTCATCGTTGAATTATTTAAAACAATTCCCACTAGATATCTTAAAAATCGATCAATCTTTCGTACGAGAAATTCTCACAGATAAGAAAAATGCAGCCATCACGACGACAATCATCCACTTAGCACAGGCACTAGGTTTGGAAGTGATTGCCGAAGGAGTAGAACTAGTCCAACAAGTCGATTTTCTACAACAAGCAAACTGCCAAAAAGCACAAGGATTCTACTTCAGCCGCCCATTACACGCGGATGAGATTCAAGAGCAATTTTTGTTATATGCGACATAAAAAAACGGAAGTCAGTTGAGCAGATATCCGCGAACAGGGGAATATATCCGCGGTCAGAGGAATATATCCGCGGTCAGGGGCAGATATCCGCGGTCAGAGGAATATATCCGCGGTCAGGGGCAGATATCCGCGGTCAGGGGAATATATCCGCGATCAGGGGAATATATCCGCGGTCAGAGGAATATATCCGCGGTCAGAGGAATATATCCGCGGTCAGAGGAATATATCCGCGGTCAGAGGCGGATATCCGCGATCAGGAGAATATATCCGCGATCAGGGGAATATATCCGCGATCAGGGGAATATATCCGCGAACAGGGGAATATATCCGCGAACAGGGGAATATATCCGCGATCAGAGGAATATATCCGCGAACAGGGGAATATATCCGCGAACAGGGGAATATATCCGCGAACAGGGGAATATATCCGCGAACAGGGGAATATATCCGCGAACAGGGGAATATATCCGCGATCAGAGGAATATATCCGCGATCAGAGGCAGATATCCGCGATCAGAGGAATATATCCGCGGTCAGGGGAATATATCCGCGATCAGGAGAATATATCCGCGATCAGGGAGCGGGAATCCGTCGAATCAATAAAAAGGTGAGGGGCAACTTTTCGCCCTCTCACCTTTTTTCCTTATCTAAAGTAAAAAATGTAAGCTCAGGTCTGGCTAGAAAACGAAATGGCAGTCTTGTTGTGCCTAATCCTCGATTTACATATAAGTAAAGAGGTTCGCCCTCTCCCACCTCGTAAGATCCTTCATAATATTCCTCAGCAAGTGGAGGCTTTACTAGTGCTCCAACGAACGGAAGTTTTACTTGCCCACCGTGACTATGCCCACTTAGCTGAATGTGAAAGCCAAATCGCTTCGCAGCAACCGCGACGTCTGGAGCGTGACTAAGTAATAGGCGGAATCCGTCACTTGGCATGTGGTCAGCAACAGCCTTAATGTCTGGACGTCCTAGCATCGCGTCATCGAGACCACCCATCCAAAAAGAGGTGCTGTTTGCATCGATGCGCACCGATTCATTTTGAAGTAAAGAAAACCCACTTTGCTGCATAAGCTGCGCATACAAGTCCGTTCCATAGCCACCATGGTCATGGTTGCCGTAGATGGCAAAGGTGCCGAGCGGAGCAGACAACTTTTTTAAAATAGGAACCACTCGTTCGGGATTGTCGTACTTGTTAGGTTCATCTAATAAATCACCTGTAAATACAATGAGATCGGGTTGGTAATCGGTAATCCGCTCTACAATGTTCTCAAGTTCTTGAAGAGTGTACTGAAAGCCGATATGAGTGTCGCTAAATTGAGCAATCGTCATTCCGTACAAGGCGGGAGGGATTTGTGGATGAGAAAGCGTCCGGTTGGTCACCTCTACCCACTTTGGCTCCAACTTGTTAGCGTAATTATATCCACCAGAACCGATGGCTGCCGTCGTGCCAAGCGTCCATAGCGTGCGTTTTAAAAAAGACCTGCGCGAGAGTTTCTCTGACATGGTGGAAGTCCAACCTTTTCTCGTTTTCCCTATCCTAACACAAAAGGAGGGAGAGGTGGGAGGAGTTGAAGCCGCTAGTTTGTTGTCTTTCCGGAGATATTTTTAGAAACTTCCTCCACCCTTTCAATTTTTTATTGCGTTAAACAATCTGGTTATGTTTTGATTAGAAAAAGGAGAGTGTGGCAAATGACAAATAAGCAGCTGGAAATTTTGTTAATTCCTAGTGGAGTCGGCCACATCGTTTGTACGTTTAAAGGGTTTTCTTCCCATGCAGGACGCGGCCGGGTCGATGCTAGATTACTAGATGTGGATGTAACATGCTACGGGTATGATAAGGAACGAACACTCATGCGCACCCTGGCAAAGCTACACCAAGCCATAGCAGACCGAACAAACTAGGGTAATATTCATTTTAATACTTAGAGGGGTGACGGGGGAAATCCCGCACCCTCTTTTTGATTGCCCCGAAAATTCCGCGAGAAACACGCAGACTCCTCGGAGAATGCGCAGACTCAGCGGAGAATACGCAGACTCAGCGGGGAATGCGCAGACTCAGCGGGAAATGCGCAGACTCAGCGGGGAATACGCAGACTCAGCGGAGAATGCGCAGACTCAGCGGAGAATACGCAGACTCAGCGGGGAATGCGCAGACTCAGCGGGAAATGCGCAGACTCAGCGGGGAATGCGCAGACTCAGCGGGAAATGCGCAGACTCAGCGGGGAATACGCAGACTCAGCGGGGAATGCGCAGACTCAGCGGGGAATGCGCAGACTCAGCGGGAAATGTGCAGACTCAGCGGGGGATGCGCAGACTCAGCGGGAAATGTGCAGACTCAGCGGGGAATACGCAGACTCAGCGGAGAATGCGCAGACTCAGCGGAGAATACGCAGACTCAGCGGAGAATACGCAGACTCAGCGGAGAATACGCAGACTCAGCGGAGAATACGCAGACTCAGCGGGGGATGCGCAGACTCAGCGGGAAATGTGCAGACTCAGCGGAGAATGCGCAGACTCAGCGGGAAATACGCAGACTCAGCGGGGAATACGCAGACTCAGCGGGGAATGCGCAGACTCAGCGGGAGAATACGCAGACTCAGCACCAGTTCCCCCTAAGATTACGTTCCGCAGTCTTAATCATTACGGTGTCCCATTATACGAAACGGCACGGGATTGCATCGCCTTCCATGTTTGTTCAAATTGTTTTCGGTTAACGCGGACGTTCTTTTTGCCTGATAGTGGGTCGTTAATGTACACAAGGTCTTTTGTGTAGCCAACGAGAACGACTGCGTGTAGATCGAGTGGTGTGTGTAGTACTTTGTTTCCGACTTTCCAGCTTTCCGGGCGGTCGGGTGTTTTGTAATCGCCTGTAGTCCAGACGACAACGGGGTATCCTTTGCCGACGTGATCGATGATTGCAGAGAAGTTTTCTCCAGTCAAATTCAATGCGGGCACGTAACGATTTACGAGTGCTTCTATAGGCTTGTCAAAGACAGCATACCCGGGTGTTTTTCCAGTCATGTCCCCGATAAATCCATTTTGCGGATCTCCCCACCGAATGATATTTCCATTTCGTTTGACGAGCGGTGTAGTATCTTTTTCGACCTGTCTATAAAGCTCCATTTTCCCAACGGATACGCCTGCATATTGGAGCATCATTGCTGTCGACGTGACTTCGCATCCGTAACGGAGTTCAGGGTTTTGCAAGATTAGCGGTACATCGAGTGCCTTTTTTTCTGGGGCAGGCATGTCAACAGGCATTCCTTTTGCCTCATCTTCAGGTAAGATTGTCGCATTCGTTTCGTCTTGACAGCCAAGAAGACAAATAGCGGCAAGGAGCAAAATAATTGCTTTCATAAGCCCTCCTCCTTACTGGTTAGTGTGTGTGTTGAGCCGTCTGCTTATTAGCAATAAAGCATAGAAGTAGTTGTACGAATTTGGCAGTCCATTTGACGCATAGCTGCACACAAATTAGCTAAAAGTAACCTACATTACACATGTAGTGAAGGAGGCGTTCGCATGAGTATTTTTATGATGATTTTGTCTATAGCTGCTGTAGTCATCGCTATCTTTTCGCTTGTTTACACGTTGTCTGTGGCGAAAAGTCAAAAATCATTGAAGGGCGATTTGGATTCAGAGATCTCACAAGAAGTACAGGAGCACACATACGTTCGAAATCCTGTTTTTTTGGCGTTCATAATTGCAACGGTACTCATCCTTGCATTCATTATGTACACGGCCTATATAAGCCCGGCTTAATGGTGACTAAGGAGCATTTTCGAATCCGAAGCATTTCATGAGATGCTCCCTTCCGAACGCAAATAATCCCTACGTTTAGACAATGTTCAAATCATTCGCTTTCAAATTGTGTCACTTCTGCTCACAATCCGTCACTATTTTGCGAACGATTCCGTCAATTCGACGTTCTTTCGTTGATACAATAAGCATATGACAGGTGAAGGAGCGGTGTATGATGAGCAAAATTCGTCAATCTGTGGTTGGATGGTTGTGTATTGTTCTTCTGATCACGACTTTTAGTTTTGCAAATCGAGTAAATGCTAGTGAAGGGGACGTGGATCACGCTGCGCTAACGAAAAGGTTGGACGAGATACGTGATGTGCAAATTTTGCTTACGGAAAAACCGCGTGAAATGGACGAAATTTTTTCGATTTTAGGAGATGTTCTTGCGCCTGATGTTAGGAAAACGTTTATTGAGGAGCATGTCCGGTATGTAGAAGGACAGTACATGACGTTTGGTACAGATTTTGGCTATGGATATGTGCCGTTTTTCACTGAGAACGCCAAAGTAATCAGTGTCGATGGGGGATCAACGGTATACGTGGGGGAAACGTTTTCAGGCGATTTTTATGCCGGTTCTCCTCTTTATGCAGTCGAGCTTTCACAAAGCGTGACGGGGGAGTACGTCCTTTCAGATTATTTTCCAGGAAAAACGGGCGAAGAATGGGTGCAGGAGCAAGGCACAGGTGAAGCCTTACAGGAACGCGAGATCGAGGCAGCAACCGACCGCAAAGCCAAACCCGAACCAGAACCAGAACCAGAAACAGAACCAGAACCCAAACCCAATCAAAATCAAAATCCCGATTCTCGTGAAACAACGACCAGTAGCATTTGGGGAAATATACAAGAGCGGTGGAGCGATTGGTTTTCAACTACATTCTCCGCATTTCGTGTGTTGAGCTGGTTCGTTTAAGTTTGAGGATTCCCTAAGAATAACTGTTGTCTTATTTGCGGACACTTTACATGAGGTGATCATGATGATGCCACGTGTGAAGTGTCCGCGTTGCTTTCAAGAAGAAGAGTTAAACAAAGCATTAACCGCTCAGTCTAATCAAAATGTTATTTTCCATTGTCGTGGGTGTGACTATGAAGTGAAAAATATTGAAACAGATAAAGGACGATTCAGACAAGGGTAAATTGTGATACACTAGAAGTGGGTAAATAAGTGAACCTCCATTGTATGATGGATACCTGAACAGATCTGCTTTCAACGGGCGTGTGGCATTTTTTGTCACTGTTAGTTAGAGCGGGATAAAGGGGGGAACGTTCGGATGGTTTCTTTCCAACTGAACGAATCACTAGATACATACACTTCTGTTTTACTTGTTCCTGAAGATCGTGTCGCGCATGTATTGACAGGCTCTACGTGCGCGCATGCGCTGTTGCTGTTAACGAAAAGTGGGTATACAGCTTTTCCTGTACTTGATTTCTCTAATCGTGTTGTAGGAATCGTGAGTTTGCCTTTGATCTTGGAAAGCATGGTCGAAACGAGTGGCTGGAACGAAGAAAAGTTATACGAACAAAAGATCGAGGCCGTAATGGATACCAAGGTCCCTAAAGTAAAAAAGACGGATCGAATGAAACGTATCCTGAAATTGCTAATAGACCATCCATTTTTATGCGTAGTTGATGAAGAAGACCGGCTAGCGGGCATTGTGACACGCCGTTTGTGGTTTCAACTTCAGGTACATGAGAAAATGTCGAAGCCGTAAGTAGACAATCAAAGCGTTTTTTCAAAAGATTGGCTCCTAAACGGGGTCAATCTTTTTTTGTGGAGAAGGGGAAGAGTTGAGAAGACTGCTTGATGGTGCTCGTGAACGTTTTTTGTTAGAGGAGAGGAAAACTTTTGAGTACACAAAAAGTAACGAGACGACCACTCGTGCTAGCTTGCGTCATGCTGGCGATGTTTATGGGAGCGATAGAAGCGACGATTGTGGCGACTGCTATGCCGGCGATTGCGGCAGATTTAGGTGACTTTTCTTTGTACAGCTGGGTGTTCAGCTCTTATTTGTTAATGAATGCCGTAACCGTTTTAATCTATGGAAAGTTATCGGACGTGTTTGGTAGGAAACCAATGATTACTTTCGGTATTATCGTGTTTTTAGTAGGTTCGATTTTAAGCGGATTAGCAGAGTCTATGACGATGTTAATCTTATTTCGTTTTCTGCAAGGGTTTGGTGCTGGGGCAGTGTTACCGATGGCGACTACCATTGTCGGAGATTTGTACACGAAGGAAGAACGGGCGAAAATTCAAGGGTACCTCTCCAGCGTTTGGGGGATTTCTGCTGTTCTAGGTCCGGCAATAGGTGGAATTCTTGTCGAACAGTTCAGTTGGGAATACGTGTTTTGGCTAAACGTTCCGATCGGACTTGTCGCCTTGGTCGGTATTCAAGTATTTTTTCATGAAAACATGCCAGTGCGAGAAAAACAAAAAGTGGATGTACCAGGTGCTGTTCTCTTGACTATAGGCCTCATAAGCTTTATGTACGTATTGGTTGAAGGTGGAGTCGGTTTTGCGTGGCTATCTGTGCAGGCGCTGCTTTTCATCGCGGTGGCTCTCGTCGCCATCACTTTATTTGTTCTAGTCGAGCGTCGACAGCCAGCACCCATCTTGCCGTTTTCATTATGGAAACGAAAATCTATCTTTATAGCAAATATGGTTTCGCTTACCACCGGAGTGATTTTGATAGGTATTTCCAGCTTTCTTCCTCCATTCGTACAAGGCGTGCTAGGCGCATCGCCGATTGTTGCCGGATTCACGTTAACAACGATGTCGATTGGATGGCCGATTGCTTCAACTGTCGCGGGAAGTTTGCTGTTAAAAATTGGTGAGCGTGCGACTGCCTGTATTGGAGGTGTATCTCTTGTGGTAGGGAGCTTGTTTTTTGTCCTGTTGAACGGGACGAGTAGCCCATTGCATGCGGCGGCTGGTTCCTTCTTTGTTGGAATTGGCATGGGATTGACGTCAACAGCCTTCATCGTCTCGATCCAATCTACCGTGCCTTGGCATGAGCGTGGGGTGGCGACGGCTGCGAACATGTTTATGCGCAGTATGGGAACGACAATTGGGGCAGCACTGCTCGGTGGAATCGTGAACAGTATCGTCATGCAAAAGGTCTCTACTTCCGATACAGAAACGCCGCTTACGGTAGATTCCATTAATTTGTTGTTGTCTGATGAAGTGGGTAGTAGTTTGCCCGCACAGGACGAACGGCTTTTGCTCGATGCGTTTACGAATGGATTGGATGTCGTCTACTGGATCGTACTTGGCTGTTCGGTCATCAGTATGCTTTGGATGCTAAGGCTACCAAGAGCGCACAAGCAAAAGGAGGTAGCGTAAATGCACCGATCAGAAGCAGAACTGTTAGTGGTATTAGCGCAAGAGAAAACGATGAGAAAAGCTTCTGAGCGTCTATTTGTTTCTCAGCCCGCCTTATCCCAGCGGTTACAATCGATTGAAAAAGATTGGGGCGCATCTTTATTTCTCCGTTCCCAACGAGGTTTAACACTCACACCAGCCGGAGAATACGTCATCGATTTTTGCAAGAACATGCTCAAACAGCAAGAAATGGTCAAAGAAACGTTAGCGAGTCTTGACACGGAAATTCACGGAACGCTAAAAATTGCGTGCGCAACGATCGTCGGTCAGCACTGGTTACCTGAGCGGCTCAAAACTTTCGTGACGTTGTATCCACAAGTGAAGCTCTCGTTGTTTACAGGGTGGAGTAGTGATATCGTCCGCTCCCTGTACGAAGACGACGCCCATATTGGCATCATAAGGGGACGCCCCGATTGGAAAGGGGAACGTATTCACCTGTTCCACGACCCGCTCTTTTTGGTCGACCAAACGATTACATGTGTCGAAGAGCTAAAAGAGACGGATAAACCGTTCATTCAGTTTAAAAGCGACTCCAACTACTACCAACAAATTCAAGAATGGTGGCATCGAACGTTTCAAAACGCTCCGCGAAAAACGATTGTCGTCGATCAAATTGAAACGTGTAAGCAGATGGCACTGCACGGCATTGGGTACGCCATTTTGCCTGAAATCACGCTACACGACGTAAAGGAAGATTTGCAAGTTGTCCCGTTGTTTAACGATGATGGTGAATCTTTGGGGAGAGACACATGGTGCATTGCGCACAAAACATCCCTAGAGCTGAAGCAAGTCGATGCTTTTTTGAAATTAGTAACAGATCAAAAAACACGATGAACATATGCTTACGGTTGTTAGCTCTTTCTCTCTCTGATACAGTAATGAATGAAAAGCACTTGATACATATGGAGGCGAACAACAGTGAAAATGATGGATGCAAATGAAATTATCTCATTCATTTCAAATAGTGAAAAGTCAACACCTGTGAAAGTCTACGTCAAAGGGGACATAGCAGGTATCGATTTCGGTCCTTCTGCCAAAACCTTTGTCGAAGGTGGCACAGGCGTTGTGTTCGGCGAATGGAAAGAAATCGAACAAGCGCTACAAGCAAATGCAGCGAAAGTCGAGGAATACGTCGTGGAAAACGATCGTCGGAACTCAGCCATTCCACTTCTCGACTTGAAAGGAATCAACGCACGTATCGAGCCAGGTGCCATTATTCGCGACCAAGTAGAAATTGGTGATTCAGCAGTCATTATGATGGGCGCTTTGATCAATATTGGCGCTGTCGTCGGTGAAGGTACGATGATTGACATGGGCGTCGTGCTCGGAGGACGTGCAACGGTTGGTAAAAATTGCCACATCGGTGCAGGAACAGTTTTAGCCGGTGTGATTGAGCCACCAAGCGCAAAGCCAGTGATCGTAGAAGATGATGTCGTTATCGGTGCAAATGCAGTTGTTTTGGAAGGAGTCACAGTCGGAAAAGGATCCGTAGTGGCAGCTGGAGCGGTCGTTATCGAAGACGTACCACCAAACACAGTGGTCGGAGGCACACCAGCGAAAGTATTAAAGCAAATCGACGAAAAAACAAAATCAAAAACCGAAATTAAGCAAGAACTACGGAAACTATAAGTGCGTGTTCAAAAAGGGGGACAAAAAGAGCCGAGAAGTTCGTGGAAGCGCAGACTCCAAGCACCGGAGCGTATGTGTGAATACGTGAGGAGTGGAGGAGCAAGCTGACGAATAAATATGACAACTATTTTTCCCGGACTTTTTGAACATCCTCTATAAAGGAAATTGGAACCCTCAGCGAACTTACTTTTTCGCTGAGGGTTTCCTTGCACGATCGAGGTATAGATTAGGCGCTCGGAATCGGCGTTTAGAACTTGTCCAAGTCCCAAACACAAGGAGGGAGAATTTTGGATACGCTAGCAAAGAAGGCCGTTACGTGGAGAAGAAATTTACACAAAATTCCCGAGATAGGATTTCACGAAGTAAAAACGCAGCAGTATCTCTTAGATCAGCTTCACGAAATGCCACAAGGGCGTATGCACATCCAGACATGGCGGACCGGTATATTTGTTTATATTCCTGGTGTAAACCCTACAAAAACAATCGGTTACCGTGCTGACATGGACGGTTTACCAATTGAAGAGCAAACAGGGCTTCCGTTTGCTTCCGAACACGAGGGGTTTATGCACGCTTGCGGTCACGATATGCACATGGCAATAGGGCTAGCCACTGTTCACTATTTACTTGAACAGCCGATCGAAGACAACGTTTTAGTACTTTTCCAACCGGCTGAAGAAGGTCCTGGTGGTGCTGAGCCAATGATGGAGAATGAATGGTTTCAGCGCTATCGTCCTGATGAATTGTACGCACTTCACATTGCCCCAGAATATCCTGTAGGAACGGTAGCGACGAAGCAGGGGCTACTGTTTGCCAACACGTCTGAGTTGTTCATCGAGCTCACCGGAAGAGGTGGACACGCGGCTTATCCTCATTTGGCAAATGATATGGTCATCGCATTGAGTCACCTCGTTATCCAACTACAAACGGTCATCTCAAGAAATGTCGATCCGCTCGATGCAGCCGTGATTACAGTTGGGAAACTGCAAGCTGGGCGCATACAAAATGTAATTGCCGAGCAAGCTCGATTAGACGGAACGATACGAACAAGATCTGCTGAAACGATGGCGCTAGTGAAAAAGCGAATTGAGGCAATCGTCCAAGGAATAGAAGCGGCTTTTAACTGTAAAGCGAAGATTGATTACGGCTGTATGTACCATCAAGTGTGGAATGCGAAGGAGCAGGCAGAGGCGGTGTTGGATGCGGCTAACGAGACTAGTGGCGTGCAAGGTGTGCTCGCAAAAGAAGCGATGACTGGAGAAGACTTTGGCTATATGATTCGGGATATCCCTGGTTGTATGTTTTGGCTAGGTGTCCAAAGTGTCCATGGCTTGCATGAAGCAAAATTGGATCCGAATGAAGCGGCCATTTCCGTAGCCATTCAGACGCTGCAGAAGCTATTTCAGCAAAGAGGCAACCGTTGACGACAAAATAAAAACACCATTTGGAATCGGTCCAAATGGTGTTTTCATTTTTAGCCGCGTGAAACTTCTTTTTCTTCGTTCGGTTTTTGAATAAATACTTGATGTGGGAACGGAATTTCAATGCCATTTGCATCCAATGCCTCTTTGATGGCTTTCCGTAGCTTTCGTTCGACGCCCCACTGCTCCATATTTTTCGTTTTGGCAATAATGCGTAGGACGACATCTGAAGAACCAAGGCTTTGCACCCCGATTACGTTTGGACCTTCCTCTATCGTATCCTCCTCAGCCGCGATTTTGTCGCAAACGCTTTGCATGATGTGGATGGCTTCATCGATATTGTCGTCATAGCTAATGCCGATATCAACTAGAGCACGCATATTGCCCCGGGAATGATTCGATAGGCTTGTAATTTCTCGATTTGGAAGGTAGTTCAAGGTCCCGTCGAACGAACGAATTTGTGTTGTCCGTAGCCCCACTTGCTCAACAATTCCAGAATAATTGCCTGTCGTCACATAATCCCCAATATCAAGTTGTTTCTCTAGTAAAATGAAGAAACCCGTCACAACATCACTTACTAAGCCTTGTGCTCCGAACCCAATGGCAAGTCCAACAACCCCGGCTCCTGCAAGAAGTGGAGCAATGTCATACTCAAAGAGTTGTAAAATGGTAACGAAGAAAATAAAGATCAGTACGTATGAAAATACATTTTTCGTGAGTCCTTCCAAAGTTTTTGCTCGATTGACGCTGACGTCATGTCGTTTTGATGCTCTATCAAAGCTTTTGGAGATAACGCGGTTTCCGACTGAGCGAACGACGAGAAATACGATATAAATTCCTATAATCTGTAAAATAAGTAAGCCAGCATCAATAAACAATACTTCCCAGTCAAAATTCCCGAAATTCAAATTGCTGATTGCTCCTAAATACATCCTTCATCCATCCTTTCATAACAACAAGTCCAAAATTCATTATGCCTATTATTTTATTCCCACTTTTCCATGTGATAAACTACTATTACATACAAATCAGTATGAGTACAGTATCAAATACAAGAACGAAATGCCAGTTTCGTCATACTGTTTTAGGTTTGTACTAATAGGAATGTGGATATAGTGTTGACTAAAGGATACAAGCTAAAATTGCAACGTCCAGTAAGGAAGCCTGTTAACTATGTGTCATCCTAGTAAGGGAGGCATGCTAAACCCACGCCGTCCTTGGCGCAGCGCATGCATACTCGCATCCTTGCGAGCACAACGCAGGCGTGTTTTCGTCCTAGGCGAGCATTACGCATGGCCTTCTCGCATCCTAAGAGCATGAATGCTTCTTTAAAGTAATTCTCACATAATATTGACTAGAAAAAGGACATAGTCTATACTTTTCTATGTACAAAAAACAGGGACAGATTCTGGTGAAACTTTAAACTTTGTAGGAGGGATTCCTCATGGCTGAACGCATGGTAGGAAAACAAGCACCCCGTTTTGAAATGGAAGCAGTACTTGCCAACAAAGAATTTGGCAAAGTAAGTTTAGAGCAAAATATGAAAGACGACAAATGGACAGTGTTGTTCTTTTATCCAATGGACTTCACATTTGTTTGTCCGACCGAGATTACAGCACTTTCTGATCGTTACGATGAGTTTGAAGATCTTGACGCAGAAGTGATCGGTGTTTCAACTGACACGATCCACACTCACTTAGCTTGGATCAAAACAAACCGCGATTCGAACGGTCTCGGAGATTTAAAATACCCACTCGCTGCGGATACGAATCACACAGTATCTCGTGAGTACGGCGTATTAATTGAAGAAGAAGGAGTTGCGCTTCGCGGACTTTTCATCATTAGCCCTGAAGGCGAAATGATGTACTCAGTTGTGAACCACAACAACATCGGTCGTGACGTTGACGAAACACTTCGGGTTCTGCAAGCACTACAAACTGGTGGTCTTTGCCCAGCAAACTGGAAGCCAGGACAAGCTACCTTATAAGTTTAAACTTTAAACACCTACACAGCGTTCTCCAGTCGCATCTGTGTAGGTGTTTTTGAGCGTTAATTCAGTTTTAAGAGCGTTAATTCAGTTTTAAGAGCGTTAATTCAGTTTTAAGAGCGATAATTCAGTTTTAAGAGCGTTAATTCAGTTTTAAGAGCGTTAATTCAGTTTTAAGAGCGTTAATTCAGTTTTAAGAGCGATAATCCGGTTTTAAGAGCGATAATCCGAGTTTAAGAGCGATAATCCGGTTTTAAGAGCGATAATCCGGTTTTAAGAGCGATAATCCGGTTTTAAGAGCGATAATCCGGTTTTAAGAGCGATAATCCGAGTTTAAGAGCGTTAAACCGGTTTTAAGAGCGATAATCCTGGTTTAAGAGCGATAATCCGAGTTTAAGAGCGATAATCCGGTTTTAAGAGCGTTAATCCTGGTTTAAGAGCGATAAACCGGTTTTAAGAGCGATAAACCGATTTTAAGAGCGATAAACCGGTTTTAAGAGCGATAGCCCGGGGTTTATGAGCGTTAATCCCGAGATAAGCGCGCTAGTCCGTGCTCCCCATCCCCAGCTAGCCACTCCACAACACCACGGAACACTCTACTACAAAAATCGTAACAATAGCCAGCTCTACGCGGGATAAAGGACAATCGATATTGATTATGATAAAGAGGGACAAGTGGAGAGTGAAAGTTGCGCCAATTCCCAACGTTAGAATATTTGTTAAAAAAGGGGTAGAAAATTATTTCGAAACCCGATATATTTAGTAGTATGTCAAAAAAATGCATTCACCGTCAGAGAGGGGGATCTGAGTGGAAACGTTTCGTAAGTTAAAGTCGTTTTATTGGCCATACAAAAAGTATTTCTTAACGTCGATCTTCTTTCTGGTCTTCGTCACGATCATCACAGTGGTGTATCCGATTATTTTACAGATAACAATTGATGACGTGATTCGGGCTGGTCAGTATGAATTGATCCCGTATTTAGCGTTAGGTTTTGTAGGGATCATGATTTTTAAAGGATTGGCTACGTTTCTCTACCAGTACACAGGAGATTTATTCGGAATTAGGACTGTGTATCAGCTGCGGAACGCGTTGTATCAAAAGCTTCAATATTTATCGTTTCGCTATTATGACAACGCTAAAACAGGTGACTTGATGTCGAGGTTGACTGCGGATGTGGAAGGATTCCGCTTTTTCTTATCGTTCGGATTTTCAGAGCTACTCCGCTTCGTATTGCTTATCACAGTCACAAGTAGCGTGATGCTTAGCTATTCTATTAGTTTAACAGTTGTTACGATGATTACGATTCCGTTTTTGGCTATTGTCGTATACAAGTTTGACCGCGCCGTACATCCGGCTTTCCGTGGAATTCGGAAGTCGTTCGGACAATTGAATACCCGTGTACAAGAAAACATTAGTGGAATTAATACGGTAAAATCTTTGCATCGGGAAGACTTCGAAATTAATCGCTTTGATAAGTCAAATGGAGATTATCGCGACAAGTACTTGTTTACTTCCGATTTGTGGGCAAAATTTATGCCGCTTATGGAGCTTTTAGGAAACATTAGTGTCGTGTTGTTGTTAGGATTTGGTGGTTATCTAGTCTTTAACGGATCTCTGAGTCCAGGAGAGTTAGTTGCTTTCTATAGTTTACTTTGGTACATCATGTGGCCACTGATGAACTTAGGATTCGTGATCAATCAGTTTTCACAAGCGAAGGCGAGTGGTGAGCGTTTGCTCGAGATTTTAGAAGAACCAGATGAAATTCCTGAGCGTGCTAACCCTCAAAAGGTCGAGCGCATGTTAGGGGACGTCGAGTTCAAAAACGTGACACTCCGCTATACAGAGGAAGACGAGGAAGCGATCACTGATTTGTCTTTCCACGCTAAACCTGGGCAAGTAATTGGTCTGATTGGACCTACTGGATCTGGGAAAACGAGTATTACCCAATTGATCACA
This sequence comes from Bacillus fonticola, assembly GCF_012955605.1. Taxonomy (GTDB): domain Bacteria; phylum Bacillota; class Bacilli; order Bacillales; family JC228; genus Bacillus_CG; species Bacillus_CG fonticola. The sequence goes on from NZ_CP052135.1 coordinate 1,163,221, forward strand.
AGGTTTTATGAACCGGTAGCAGGCGAGGTACTTGTTGATGGTAATCCAGTAGAAGAATATGAGATTCGTAGCTTACGCCAAAATATTGGATTTGTACTACAAGAGCCGTTTTTATATTCTTCAAGTATTCGATCAAATATTTCCTTTGGTCGTCCGGAGGCAACAGAGGAAGAGATCATAGAGGCAGCCAAACGGGCAGATGCACATGAATTTATTTTGGAGATGCCTGATGGCTACGACACCGTTTTAGGAGAGCGCGGATTAGGACTTTCTGGTGGACAAAAACAACGGATCTCCATCGCGCGTGCCATTTGTATGAATCCGAGTATTCTTATTTTAGACGATGCGACGAGTGCTGTTGATATGCAAACTGAGTTCAAGATTCAAAAAGCACTTAAAGAAGTGATGAAAGGGCGCACGACATTTATTATTGCGCATCGTATTTCCTCACTAAAACACGCTGACAATATTCTCGTTATGAATGGCGGGAAGATTGAAGAAAGTGGCACGCATGACGAATTGATACAACAACAAGGACTGTACCGACGCATCTACGATATTCAGTACAAAGATCAAAAAGCCGTCCTGCAGTCGCAAACGGGGTAGGTGAACTTATATGGCAACGGACTATTTAAAAATCAAAAAACTAGATAAAAAGAGTGTGCATCCGAATGTGCTGAAACGGTTCAACTACTCACAAGATCAAATCATTGAAAAGCCGTTCAACTGGTCGCAAATGTGGCGATTGATGGAGTATATGAAACCGTACGCGAAAGGTTTACTTCCGCTTGCGATTATGATGGTGTTGATCACAACGGGCGTACGACTGGCCATTCCTATACTTATTGGACAATATACCCTCGATGACGCGATTCTCGATAATGACATGAACTTCTTCGTATACATGGTGGGGTTTATTGCCTTCTTGTACGTGATGAGTTATATAGCCAACTACTTTCGAATTCGCTGGATGAATCAGCTCGGTCAAAACGTTATATATGATTTACGGAAGCATTTGTTCTCCCACGTGGAGAAATTGAGCCATCGCTTCTTTGATAAGCGTTCAGCCGGAAGTATTCTTGTTCGAATCCTAAACGACATTAACTCGTTACAAGAATTGTTTACGAACGGTGTTATTAACTTATTGATGGATATTCTCATGTTAATCGGGATTGTCGTCATTTTATTTACGATCTCTCCTGAGCTTGCCTTAGCGATCATGGTAGTGGTGCCATTGATGTTTCTCATTTCTACAGCATTACGTAGGAACATTCGCCGCTCATGGCAAACGGTACGTCTACGCCAATCGAAGCTGAATTCTCATTTGAACGAAAGCATTCAAGGGGTGCGTGTTTCACAATCGTTCTCTCAAGAGCGCGAGAACTCCGTGTTCTTTGATGGGGTGAACCATGAGAACTTTAGCGCGTGGCGAGAAGCGACGAAAAAGAGTGCGATGTTTCGTCCTCTTGTTGAAATAACAAACGCGTTAGGAACAGCTGTTTTACTTTGGTACGGAGTGATCTTGATCCAATCAGGTCCAGACACACTCACCATCGGGGGCTTCGTCTCCTTTGCTCTCTACTTCGGTATGTTCTGGGAGCCAATCTCCCGTCTTGGCATGGTATACAATCAATTGTTAATGGGAATGGCGTCTTCTGAGCGCATCTTTGAATTTCTTGATGAGAAGCCCATCGTAGCTGAAAAAGATGATGCTGTTCGCTTAGATGACATGAAGGGCCATATCCAGTTTGAAGACGTCGTGTTCTCTTATGATGAAAAGCGTACTGCTTTAAAAGGAGTTTCCCTTGAGATGAAAGCGGGCGAGACAGTGGCTCTCGTTGGGCATACCGGATCAGGGAAAACAACGATTGCCAACTTAGTCAGTCGTTTTTACGATGCTACTGGTGGGCAAGTCAAAATTGATGGCGTTGCTATTCAAGACATTTCACTTTCCAGTCTTAGATCACGCATTAGCATCGTCCTGCAAGACACTTTTATTTTCTCGGGAACGATTATGGAAAATATTCGCTTCGGACGGCCTACTGCGACAGATGAAGAAGTGTTTGCTGCAGCACGTGCCGTTGGGGCAGACGATTTTATTCAAAGGTTACCGCTTGGGTTTGAGACCGAAGTAGAAGAACGCGGGAACATCTTATCAGTTGGAGAGCGTCAACTCATTTCCTTCGCACGTGCCTTGCTTGCAGATCCCGCTATCATCATTTTAGATGAAGCGACCGCAAGCATTGATACAGAGACGGAAGTGAAGATTCAAAAAGCGTTGAAAACATTGCTGAACGGTCGAACATCGATTTTGATTGCTCATAGACTCTCGACCATCCGTGAATCTGATAACATTTATGTGTTAGACCATGGGGAGATTATGGAGTCTGGGAATCACGAAGCGCTCATTGCGAAAAAAGGAATTTACTATGGGCTCGTACGTTCTCAATTTCAAATGGTAGACGCCTTATAATAAAGTGACCAAACAGGGACAGAAAGCGCAATAATTGCTTTCTGTCTCTGTTTTTTGTGTTCCTTTATGTAAGAGTGATGAAACAAAGAGTGTCACAAAACCGACATTGTTCAACGTTTCACAAAGTTGATTGCGGGTTTACAATATAAGTAATCAATACTACGAAACGGGGTGTGTAGTTGTGGAACTGGATAGCGTCATCTTGAGTCGAATGCTTACCGCTTTAACGCTTGGTTTCCATATTATTTACGCAACCATTGGCGTCGGACTGCCAATTATGATTTCGATTGCAGAATTTATTGGGATTAAACGCAACGATCCTTACTATCGTTTACTAGCTCGAAGATGGGCACGTGGTTTTACTATCACGGTCGCTGTTGGTGTCGTAACAGGAACAGCTATTGGTTTGCAGCTGTCTATGCTTTGGCCTAGCTTTATGCAAGTAGCTGGACAAGTCATTGCCTTACCGTTATTTATGGAGACGTTTGCGTTCTTCTTTGAAGCGATCTTTCTCGGTATTTATTTATATACGTGGGATCGTTTTAAAAATCCTTGGTACCATTGGTTGCTAACCATTCCGGTTGTGATAGGGGCTACCGGATCTGCTTTCTTTATTACAACCGTGAATGCGTTTATGAATGCACCACAAGGGTTTGATCTTGTTAATGGTGTGTTGACCAATATTCGTCCGTTAGAGGCGATGTTTAACCCAGCAACTCCAACAAAAGTGTTTCACGTAGTCGCTTCATCTTATTTAACTGCATCATTTATTCTTGCCGCGATTGCAGCGTTTGCGTATTTACGTGGCAATCGAGGGGCCTATGTGACAAAGGCTTTAAAACTGACGATGGTAACTAGTTTCTTGTTCGCGGGGCTAACGGCGTTTGCAGGGGATTTATCTGCAAAGTATTTAGCGGAATATCAACCGGTAAAATTGGCAGCGGCGGAGTGGCACTTTGAAACAGAAGAGAATGCTGACTTAGTGCTATTCGGTACGCTTAACGAGGAAAATGAAGTGGAAAATGCGATTCGCCTTCCTGGTGTTTTGAGTTTCCTTGCAGGAGGATCATTTGACACAGAAGTAATCGGTCTCAATGAGTTTCCGGAAAATGAGATACCACCATTGTGGGTTCATTACATGTTTGACTTGATGGTGACGATTGGGATGTACACGATGGCTATCTCAGGTTTGTTCATCCTTTTATGGTGGTGGAAGAAGGGAAACCCGTTCAACAAGCCATTGCTTGCGCTCGTCGTGGCAGGTGGACCGTTAGCAATGCTAGCGATTGAATTCGGATGGGTGTACGCCGAAGTGGGTCGCCAACCGTGGATATTAAACGGCATTATGACAGTAGCCGAAGGGGCAACGAAATCAGGCGATGTTGGGATCACCTTAGTGATGTTCGCTGCTTTATATGCAGTGTTAGGTACGGTTTCAACCGTTGTGTTAGTAAGAATGTTTAAGAAAAAGCCACCAGAAGTAGAGCTAGAGCAGCGGTTCGGTATAGAGCGATCCGCTTAACGTCACGTATCGATAAGTTGTTGCGCGAAAAACGGGTGTAGGCGCGCGAAAGTGAGGGTTCCTCGCGCGCATATTGGGAATACCTTGCAGATTCAATGCGCAGAGAGGGGAGAGGAACATGAGCTTAGAGTTGATCGGGATAACCGTGTTGTGGCTGTTCCTGTATGGTTATGTTATTATCGCATCCATCGATTTTGGTGCAGGCTTCTTCGCTTTTTACGGAAAGTGGAAGAAGCAAGATCATATCATGAACGATTTAATTAGCCGTTATTTGTCACCGGTGTGGGAAGTAACGAACGTCTTTTTCGTTTTCTTCTTCGTTGGGCTTGTAGGGTTTTTCCCAGATACTGCCTATTACTATGGAACTGCCTTACTTTTACCAGGAAGTATCGCTATCATTTTGTTGTGTATTAGAGGTTCGTTTTATGCTTTCGGGAATTACGGATCGAAAAACTCGACGTCGTATTTGTTTTTGTATGGGGCGACAGGGGTGCTTATTCCAGCTTCATTATCAACGGCGCTTACTATTTCTGAAGGCGGCTTTATCGAACAGCGTGGGGACGAGATTGTGTTTTTAACGAGCGAACTGTTTACAAGTCCTTACTCGTGGAGCGTTGTCATTTTATCGATTGTGTCGGTGCTATTCATTTCGGCTTCGTTTTTAACCTTTTACGCTGACCGTGCCGAGGATGTGCCGGCGCGCTCGTTGTTACGGAGTTTTGCTCTTTTTTGGGCGCCACCGACCTTATTAGCTAGTTTGTTCGTATTTTACGGTTTAAGTGATCAAAACGAGCGCCATTTTATGAAAGCTGTCGACTTATGGTGGATGTTTGCGTTCTCACTTTTATTCTTTTTAATCGCGACATACCTTATTTACAAACAAAGAAATTTTGGCTGGGCATTTGGTTGTGTTATGCTACAATTCTTTTTCGCATTTTTTGGCTACGGGGCGTCACATTTGCCTTACTTACTCGATCCATACATTACCATTGCATCTGGTGTGACAAACGAAGCAATGGGTAGGGCGCTGATCATTGCGTTTATCGCCGGGCTGCTTCTGCTGATCCCTTCGCTACTTTTACTCTTAAAGCTGTTTCTATTCGATGCTGAGTATGTGAAAGGGAAGAAATAATCGTCGCTATATTCCGGTATTTGCTTCTATATGCTACAGTAGAAACAGAATGAAGGGAACGACTTGTACAGGGGGAACCTACGTTGAAAAAAGAGTTTGTTGTGATTGGATTAGGTCGTTTTGGTGGAAGTATATGTAAAGCGCTCGTAGAACAAGGTATGGAAGTGATGGCGATTGATAAAGACGAGGACAAAATTAACGAATACTCTTCGTATGCGTCACACGCTGTCGTGGCTGATTCTACAGATGAGTCTGTTTTGAAAAGCTTAGGTATTCGTAACTTTGATCACGTCATTGTTGCGATCGGCGATGATATCCAATCGAGTATTTTGACAACGTTACTGCTAAAAGAGCTTGGCGTTCGCAACGTCACTGTGAAAGCGCAAAATGATTACCATGAGAAAATTGTTCGGCGAATTGGTGCTGATCGAGTGATTCACCCAGAGCGCGATATGGGGAGAAGAATCGCGCACAGTATCGTGTCGAATAACGTATTAGATTATTTAGAGCTGTCTGACGAGCATAGCATTGTAGAAGTTGTTGCAACGCCACAACTCGCGGGGAACACGATTATTGACTTAGATATTCGTGCAAAATATGGCATTAACATTGTCGCGATGAAGCGAGGGAAGGAAATCATCGTTTCTCCACAAGCAGAGGACATGATCCGAGAAGGGGATATTCTTATCGTTATTGGAGCCGATACAGACATTTCTCGCTTTGAAAAGAAAGTTTTAGGCATATAAAAGAAGCCCTCGCAACTGGACCAGCTGCGGGGGCTTTTATTCATCACACTTCCATAATGATTGGCAAAATCATCGGACGACGTTTTGTTTTCTCGTATAGGAAAGGTGAGAGTGTTTCGGTAATTTCATTTTTAATTTCAGACCACTGGCTCGTGCGACGTTCCATCACTTTATTTAAGTGACCGGCCAGTAGCTGCTGTGCTTCGGCAATTAAGTCACCAGACTCGCGCATGTACACAAATCCGCGCGAAATAATGTCAGGACCCGCGGCCATTTTGAAGTCTTTCATATTAATGCTGACAACGACTACAACTAGCCCTTCTTCAGAAAGAATGCGGCGGTCGCGTAGCACGATATTCCCGATGTCTCCGATGCCGCTTCCGTCAATATAAACAGAACCAGATGGAATTTTCCCGGCGATTTGCGCATCTTCCTTCGAGAGGGCGAGCACTTCACCGTTGTCCATGACAAAGCTGTTTTCTTCAGGAATGTCACAATCCGCAGCTAGCTTTTGGTGTGTGCGTTGCATGCGGAACTCACCATGGATCGGCATAAAGAATTTTGGCTTCATTAAGCGAAGCATGAGTTTTTGCTCTTGTTGTCCACCGTGACCAGACGTGTGGATGTCGCTAAGTGAACCGTGAATCACGTCTGCACCAGCGCGGAACAACTGATTGATGGTTCTGTTAACACTAATCGTATTTCCTGGAATGGGTGATGAAGAAAAGACGACTGTGTCACCAGGTATAATTGAAATTTGACGATGTGTTCCATTCGCGATGCGAGACAGTGCCGCCATTCTTTCCCCTTGAGACCCTGTACAAAGAATCGTTATTTCGTTTGCCGGTAAGCGATTAATTTGGTGGGACTCAATAAAGGTATCTTTTGGTGCTGTTATATAGCCTAGTTCTTGCCCAATGGTAATGGCACTTTCCATACTTCGACCAAACACTGCTACTTTACGACCTTTTGCCACAGCAGCTTCAATCACTTGTTGTAAGCGATGAATATTTGATGCGAACGTAGCGAAAATAACTCGACCCTTCACTTTACGGAAGATGTCGTGAATGCTTTCACCAACGCGGCGCTCTGACATCGTAAAATCAGGTATCTCACTGTTCGTACTGTCTGAAAGTAAGCAGAGAACGCCTTCTTTTCCGATCTCAGCCATTTTTGTTAAGTTAGCCGGTTCACCAACTGGCGTGAAGTCAAACTTAAAGTCTCCCGTATGCACAATGTTTCCAGGGGGTGTTTTGACGACAATCCCATATGAGTCTGGGATGCTGTGCGTTGTTCGGAAAAATGTGACAGATGTTTTACGGAATTTAATGACATCGTCTTCTTGAATTTCATGAAGCTCTGTCGAACGGAGCAAACCATGCTCTTCCAGCTTGTTGCGAATGAGTCCAAGCGCTAATTTGCCACCGTAGATGGGAATGTTGACTTCGCGTAGTAAGTACGGGATGCCCCCGATATGATCTTCGTGTCCGTGTGTAACAAATAAGCCTTTAATTTTGTCAACGTTTTTGGCAATGTATGTGTAGTCAGGGATGACATAATCAATGCCAAGCAACTCATCTTCAGGAAATTTAATCCCCGCATCAATTAAAATAATCTCATCTTGAAATTGGATACCATACGTATTTTTACCGATTTCTCCAAGACCACCAAGGGCAAATACGGCGGTTTGGTCGTTTCGAACGAATTTCATCTGTTTACACATTCTCCATAATTTTAAAATGTTCACTTTGAGATTCGTATTCGTAATATGCCCCGTCAACCTTTTGTACGAATTCGATGTTGTATGGCTTGTCTTTCAAACGAAGTCTTGCTTCGCGCTCAGACTCCGCCTCCATATATAAAGATTTAGTCCGTTCGCGAACAGGAACCTCTTGCTTCGGTTCCTGATAATACACTTTGTATACCATATTTCTTCTCTCCTTTTATATAGTTAAACTTACACCCGTACAGATACCTTTTTTGTGCTCACAAAAGTGTGACCGGGCGTTGTTAGCACGGCATTCGGCATTCAAACAACGTAATAAGCGAGCTCAGTAAAAAAGCGATGAGACGTACGTTCATTTTAGTATGTTGCCAAGAAAGCAGCTAATCATAGCTTCCCGTTTGAGTTGCTATCGAAGCGCGTGTCCCCTTGACCATACATACCCACTCACACCGTGTGAGTGAACAACGAGGTACTCAACGTTCTGAGCGCCTCATGACTAATCGCTAAACACATATTGTGTCTATGAATGTGTCCAGCGTAACTTCGCACGTTCAAAAAAGTAACTGTGTTCACTTTACACTATTTTTCCTCCTCTATGCAAGTGAGTGCAGGTGCTAGAAATGGAGATAGGCTGTTAGGCTATGCATTTTTTTTTCATCATGTCTTTCCACTGATTTTTTAGTTTTTTACGGAGCTTTTTAATCATGTACTAGTACACTCCTTTTGCACGCGAATTTCTTTTTGAAAGTAGTTTCCCTCACAGTGGGGCAAATTTCTCATGGGGATTGATGGAAAGAAGATTTGACAGTTACAGCTTGCAGCAGGACAATGAATCAGAGGAGGTGACACAATGCATAACAAAATCGTGTTTTTTGATATAGACGGTACTTTGCTTGACCATGATAAACAGCTACCAGTATCTACAAAGGAAGCAATTGCTACACTACAACAAAATGGGGTGTATACAGCCATTGCGACTGGTCGAGCTCCCTTTATGTTTTCTGGACTACGCGAGGAATTGGGGATTGACTCTTTTGTTAGTTTTAATGGGCAGTATGTTGTCTTTGAAGGCGAGCCAATTGTCTGGAATGCGCTGCCACCCAATACGTTGAAGACACTTACGGAGCATGCAAAGGAACTAGGGCATCCACTTGTGTACTTGAGCGATCACACGATGCGAGCGTCTGTAGCAGAACACAAGAAAATTACGAGTGCGATGGGTTCTCTTCAATTTGAACATCCTGAAATGGGACCTACTTATTATGAGGAAGACCCTATTTACCAAGCGCTTCTCTTTTGTGATGAAAAAGAAGAGGAAGTGTACTGGAACGAATATCCTGAGCTGCACTTTATTCGATGGCATGAACATTCCATGGATGTCCTGCCAAAAGGAGGATCCAAAGCGCGTGGTATTCAAGAGATGATCAAAAAATTAGGCTTTCGCATGGAAGATGTGTATGCGTTTGGGGACGGACTCAACGATTTAGAAATGTTAGAAGCAGTCGGGCACGGTGTAGCGATGGGGAATGCGCATGAGAAGGCGAAAAGGTGTGCGGATTATGTAACCGATGACGTCGATAAGGATGGAATTGTGAAAGGATTGCGCGAGTTGGGGTTGTTAAAATAGACAGTGGATGGCTTTAGTTTGAATAGATCAGATAATGTGGCTTCTACTAAATTCCCCGAGAGTCTAGGGATGAAGGTTGGAATGCGAAAGAAGTCATTTTTGGATTAGGAAAGTGGACGGATTACTAAGTGTAATACATAAACAAAGGGATATATCCGCGGTCAGGGGAATATATCCGCGATCAGAGGAATATATCCGCGGTCAGGAGCAGATATCCGCGGTCAGGAGCAGATATCCGCGATCAGAGGCAGATATCCGCGATCAGGGGAATATATCCGCGATCAGGGGAATATATCCGCGATCAGAGGCAGATATCCGCGATCAGGGGAATATATCCGCGATCAGGAGAATATATCCGCGGTCAGGGGAATATATCCGCGATCAGGGGAATATATCCGCGATCAGAGGCAGATATCCGCGGTCGGGAGCAGATATCCGCGGTCAGGAGCTGATATCCGCGATCAGAGGCAGATATCCGCGGTCAGGGGAATATATCCGCGATCAGGGGAATATATCCGCGATCAGGAGCAGATATCCGCGATCAGAGGCAGATATCCGCGATCAGAGGCAGATATCCGCGATCAGGAGCAGATATCCGCGGTCGGGGGAATATATCCGCGATCAGGAGCAGATATCCCCGATCAGGGGAATATATCCGCGATCAGGGGAATATATCCGCGGTCAGGGGAATATATCCGCGATCAGGGGAATATATCCGCGGTCAGGGGAATATATCCGCGATCAGGAGCAGATATCCGCGGTCGGGGGAATATATCCGCGATCAGGAGCAGATATCCGCGGTCAGGGGAATATATCCGCGGTCGGGGGAATATATCCGCGATCAGGAGCAGATATCCGCGATCAGGAGAATATATCCGCGATCAGGGGAATATATCCGCGATCAGGAGCAGATATCCGCGATCAGAGGCAGATATCCGCGGTCGGGGGAATATATCCGCGATCAGGAGAATATATCCGCGATCAGGGGAATATATCCGCGATCAGGAGCAGATATCCGCGGTCGGGGGAATATATCCGCGATCAGGAGCAGATATCCGCGATCAGGGGAATATATCCGCGAGAACACAAAAAAGCTCGGCTTATTTTACAAAAAGCCCGAGCTTTTTTGCTAGTATCTGTATCCTTACTCCTCGTCACCGATCGGTTTACTGTTCGGAATCGGAGCAAAAGGATCTTTTTCGTCAATATGATCGTAGAACATCACACCGTTTAAATGGTCATATTCGTGTTGAAACACAATCGAGACAAGTCCGCGGAGGCGAAGCTTTACTTCATTGCCATTATGGTCGATGCCTGTAATGGTTATTTTGTCGTAGCGTGGGACATATCCAGGAATGTTCTCATCAACAGAAAGGCAACCTTCCCCGGAAGTTAAGTATGCTTTCTTGACGGAATGGGAGACAATTTTCGGGTTTGCTAAACCGTACCGGTATTCGTTGCCATCATCATCCTCAATAAGTACTGCAAACATGCGCTTACTTATGTTTAATTGAGGAGCAGCCAATCCAACACCAGCTCGCAGATCATATTGTTCTGCAAGATGGGGATCTTGACTATTCTCGAGAAACTCAAGCATGTCCAAAAGAAGTTCCCGATCTTCTTTTGTTAGTGGAACAGGTACCTCTTTTGCACGTTTACGGAGTGCAGGATGTCCGTCACGAATGATGTCTTTCATTGTAATCATGTGTGTTTCACCTCATGAACTTAATTTAGCTCTTGTAAGTGTACGTGACAAAGCCTAGAAACTCAAGAACAACAAGCCCACACTTCAACTCCCTTGTGCAAAAAAAAAGACTCGTAGAAGTTTCCAACTACGAGCCTTGCATTTTTTGAAATTTATGGGAGTTTATCCCCAGCAAACTGCACCGATGATAATGAGCAAAATAAACAGTACGACTACAAGCGCAAAGGTGCCACCAGCGCCATAACCAGCGCCTCCGTAGCCATATCCTCCATAGCCGTATCCACCGTATCCACACATAATATACTCCTCCTTCGAAATACTTGCCGCCTCCTTGCCGGGCGACTACTTTCATCGTATGTAAGAAGAAAGATTTTTGTATAGGTGAGGGCCTAGTCATATACGAAGATCTCCCGAATATACTAGCTACAAATTACAAAAGGGTTGGACAAGCCTATTGTCAAACGTAGCAGCCATCGATATAGTAAAACATGTCAGGTTATGGAGGTCAGTGTATGTCGAAACAAAAGCAATCGCGTCTATTTCTTACGATTCTTGTCCTACTGATGACGATGGTAATCGCCGCTTGCACACAGCAGGCATCTCCGGAAGAAAAGCTGTTCGATATTATGGAAGAAACGGTTGTTGTGGAAGAAGCATTTGTAGCCCAACAAGAACCACTTCAAGAACGCGAACGGCAGGAATCTGAGTATTACAATCAAATAATTGAGCTGAGCCTTGAAGAATTTGATCAAATTGTAGAAATTTCCGATAAAGCTCTTGCTTCAGTGGCAGAACGAAAAGAGCTAGTAATGACAGAGCAAGAAGCCATTCAATCTTCCCAAAATACATTCGCAGGCGCATTTGATATTGTAGAAGGTATGGAAGAAGGCATCGCGGAAGAAGAAGCTCGTTCACTTCTTGATCTAATGACGAAAAGATACGAAGCGTACGATGCATTGAATGAATCGTATCAACAATCGCTACGATTGGATCAAGAACTGTATGAGTTGTTTCAAGATAAAGAGCTTACTTTGGAGGCGTTAAAGGCACAAATCGAAGAAGTGAATGCTTCCTACGAAGATCTGTCTGCCAAGCACGATGCCTTTAACGATGCGACAAATAATTATAATGAAGCGAAACGTACATTTTATGAAAACGCTGGGCTCGTTGATAATGAAGAAGCAGAGGTGTAATAGTGGAAAGAGGATCCTTTCATAGGGTCCTTTTTTTATTGTACTAATACAAAGAAAAACTTAACAAGGTTGTTTGTAGTACAGAGATCCACCCTTCAACTAATACAGAAGTGTTACAAATGAAATAAAGCAAGTAAGAGAATTTCTCGAAAGGCCAGTGTTCATACATTGACCGATTAAATTCATCTAGTGTAAACTGTTAAGTGAAGAGAGAGTGTATTACTAAAATATAGATTCTCTGCTAATACAGATTCTATACATCATTTTGTCGAAGGAAATGGAAAATTCCTCTCTAAGCAAGAAACCTTTTGGGTACCCTAAGAAGTATGAGTAATGAAGACCTTTAGTGAGAAAGGAAGAGGTGACAACGAATGGCTTCCAAAACAAAATCTATGCAGTTTGATCCAAAGAAACAATTGGAGTCTGTGGATGCCCAGTTTGTAACGTTTCAAATCTTAAATGAGGAAGGCGAAGTAGTGAATCAAGATGCTATGCCAGACCTCTCAGATGAACAGTTGCAAGAATTAATGAAGCGCATGGTATTTACGCGTATTCTTGATCAACGTTCTATTTCATTAAACCGCCAAGGACGCTTAGGTTTCTACGCGCCAACAGCAGGTCAAGAGGCATCTCAAATTGCCTCCCAGTTTGCACTTGAGAAGGAAGACTTTATCCTTCCAGGTTACCGTGATGTTCCACAAATTGTTTGGCACGGTTTGCCGCTATATCAAGCGTTTTTGTTCTCTCGTGGACACTTCCAGGGAAACCAAATTCCTGAAGGCGTCAACGTCATTTCACCACAAATTATTATCGGTGCGCAATATATACAAGCAGCTGGTGTAGCACTAGGTATGAAGAAAAGCAAGTCAAAGTCTGTTGCCGTTACGTATACAGGTGACGGTGGAACAAGTCAAGGGGATTTCTATGAAGGAATTAACTTTGCCGGTGCATTTAAAGCGCCAGCACTCTTCTTCGTTCAAAACAACCAATACGCTATTTCTACCCCTGTTGAAGTACAATCTGCGTCTAAGACACTTGCTCAAAAAGCGTTAGCAGCTGGTATTCCTGGCGTTGTTGTTGATGGGATGGACCCGCTTGCTGTTTATGCTGTGACGAAGGATGCTCGTGAGCGCGCGATTAACGGGGAAGGTCCAACGCTTATCGAAACGCTTTGCTTCCGTTACGGTCCGCATACAATGGCAGGTGACGATCCAACCCGCTATCGTACGTCTGACACCGAAGATGAGTGGGAGAAGAAGGATCCGCTCGTTCGTTTCCGTAAGTTCCTTGAGGGGAAAAAATTATGGAGCGAAGAGATGGAAAACGAAGTGATTGAGCAAGCGAAAGAAGACATTAAAGATGCGATCAAAAAGGCAGACGCTGCTCCAAAGCAAAAAGTCACTGACTTGATCTCTAATATGTTTGAGGAACTACCACACAATCTACAAGAACAAATGGAAATTTATAAAGAGAAGGAGTCGAAGTAAGCCATGGCGCAAATGACGATGATTCAAGCGATCACGGACGCACTTCGCACCGAACTGAAAAATGACGAGCAAGTCCTCGTTTTTGGAGAAGATGTTGGTGTGAACGGCGGGGTGTTCCGTGCGACAGAAGGTTTACAAAAGGAATTCGGCGAAGATCGCGTATTCGATACACCGCTTGCTGAATCAGGAATTGGGGGGCTTGCTGTTGGTTTGAGCTTGCAAGGATACCGTCCAGTACCCGAGATCCAGTTCTTTGGGTTCGTCTTTGAAGTCATGGACTCGATCTCTGGGCAATTAGCACGTATGCGTTATCGTTCTGGTGGTCGCTACAATGCACCAGTTACGATTCGCTCACCATTTGGTGGTGGTGTTCACACGCCGGAAATGCATGCAGATAGCTTAGAAGGATTAATGGCCCAATCACCAGGTTTGAAAGTGGTCATTCCATCTACTCCATACGACGCAAAAGGGTTACTTATTTCTGCGATCCGCGATAACGATCCGGTTATTTTCCTTGAGCATATGAAGCTATACCGCTCTTTCCGCCAAGATGTGCCTGAAGAAGAGTACACCATTCCTCTTGGCAAAGCAGACATTAAACGTGAAGGTACAGACTTAACGATCGTGACTTACGGCGCGATGGTGCAGGAATCACTAAAAGCAGCAGACGAGCTTGAGAAGGAAGATGTATCCGTTGAAGTTGTTGATCTTCGTACGGTGAGTCCACTAGACATTGATACGATTATTGCTTCTGTTGAAAAAACAGGGCGAGTGATCGTTGTACAAGAAGCACAAAAGCAAGCAGGAGTAGCAGCGAATGTCGTGGCGGAAATTAACGACCGTGCGATTCTTAGCCTAGAAGCTCCAGTATTGCGTGTAACAGCTCCTGACACAGTATTCGCGTTCTCACAAGCGGAAGAAGTATGGCTACCTAACTATAAAGACATTCTAGTAACAGCGAAAAAAGTATTAGACTTTTAATGATTAGCAAAACAGAGCTTAAAATAAACCGAAACCTAAAAGGAGGTCCCCATAGTGGCATTTGAATTTAAGCTACCAGATATCGGGGAAGGAATTCATGAAGGGGAAATCGTCAAGTGGTTTGTCAAACCAGGCGATGAAGTCAAAGAAGATGATGTCCTTTGTGAAGTACAAAACGACAAAGCTGTCGTAGAGATTCCTTGTCCTGTTGACGGTAAAGTAGAAGAAATTAAAGTCGAAGAAGGTGTGACTGCAGTCGTAGGCGACACGATCATCACGTTTGATGCACCTGGTTACGACAGTGGCGATACTGGTAGCGACGAACCAAAAGAAGAGCCGAAGAAGGAAGAGCCTAAACAAGAAAAAGCTCCGAAAAAGGACGCAGCAAAAGAGTCTGAAGAAAAAGAGCAAACACCTAAAAGTGAGCCAGCTCAACAAAAAGAAGTCGATCCAAATCGTCGCGTCATTGCGATGCCATCAGTCCGTAAATACGCGCGCGAACAAGACATCGACATTCGCCAAGTAGCGGGTAGCGGCAAAAATGGTCGCGTTCTAAAAGACGACATTGACAGCTTCAAAGCGGGCGGACAAAAAGCACCTGAAGCGACAGCACCTGAAGCAAAAGCTGAAGAAGCTACGGGACCAGCTAAACAAGCGATTCCTGAAGGTCAATATCCGGAAACTCGTGAGAAAATGAGCGGTATCCGGAAAGCGATCTCCAAAGCTATGGTGAAATCGAAACATACAGCACCTCACGTGACGCTTATGGATGAGATTGACGTAACGAAGCTCGTTTCACACCGCAAGCGCTTCAAAGAAGTGGCTGCAGAAAGAAACATTAAGCTCACTTTCTTACCATACGTTGTCAAAGCGTTAGTGAGTGCGCTTCGCGAGTATCCAACGTTGAACACGTCAATCGACGACGAAACAAGCGAAATTATTCATAAGCACTACTTCAACATCGGAATCGCAGCAGATACTGACAAAGGTTTGATGGTGCCAGTTGTGAAGGATGCTGATAGAAAGAGCATGTTTGCCATTTCAGATCAAATCAATGAACTTGCCACAAAAGCAAGAGATGGTAAACTAAGTGCTGAGGAGATGAAAGGGGCGTCATGCACGATTACGAATATTGGATCTGCAGGCGGTCAATGGTTCACTCCACTGATTAATCACCCAGAAGTAGCGATCCTTGGTATCGGGCGCATCGCAGAAAAGCCTGTTGTCAAAGACGGTGAAATCGTAGCTGCTCCAGTATTAGCCCTTTCACTTAGCTTCGATCACCGCATCATCGATGGTGCTACAGCACAAAACGCGTTGAACCTTATTAAACGCTTGTTGAACGATCCTGAACTTTTATTAATGGAGGCGTAAACAAATGGTAGTAGGAGACTTTCCTGTCGAAACAGATACGCTCATCGTTGGCTCAGGTCCTGGAGGCTACGTAGCAGCAATCCGTGCAGCTCAACTCGGTCAAAAAGTAACAATCGTAGAAAAAGGTGAACTTGGTGGAGTTTGCTTAAACGTAGGCTGTATTCCATCAAAAGCCATCATCAATGTAGGGCACCGCTTTGAACATGCCAAGCATAGTGATGATTTGGGGATCCAAGCAGAAAACGTGACGCTTGATTTCTCAAAAGCACAAGAGTGGAAACAGAGTGTTGTGAAAAAGTTAACAGGCGGAGTAGAAGGCCTGTTAAAAGGGAACAGCGTAGACATCGTGAAAGGCGAAGCATATTTCGTTGATAGCGAAACAGTTCGTGTCATGGATGAAAATTCCGCACAAACATATAAGTTCAAAAACGCGATCATCGCAACTGGATCTCGCCCTGTCGAAATTCCGAGCTTCAAATTCTCAGAGCGCGTATTGAACTCAACTGGCGCTTTGGATCTACAAGAAGTACCGAAAAAGCTTGTCGTCATTGGTGGTGGTTACATCGGAACTGAGCTTGGCACAGCGTATGCAAACCTTGGATCAGAAGTCACCATCCTTGAAGGCGGAGACGACATCTTAATGGGCTTTGAGAAGCAAATGTCTTCTCTCGTAAAGCGTGGCTTGAAGAAGAAAGGCGTTACTGTCGTTACGAAAGCGATGGCAAAAGGTGTTGAAGAATCTGATAGTGGCGTAAAAGTAACGTACGAAGCAAAAGGTAACGAAGAAACAGTTGAAGCAGACTACGTTCTCGTGACAGTCGGTCGTCGTCCAAACACAGATGAAATGGGTCTCGAAGAAGTCGGCATTGAAATGTCAGAAAGAGGCCTCGTGAAAATCGACAAACAAGCACGCACTAATGTGAAAAACATTTACGCAATTGGTGATATCGTAGAAGGTCCACAGCTTGCGCACAAAGCTTCCTATGAAGGAAAAGTAGCAGCTGAAGCGATCTCTGGTGAGCCAGCTGAAATCGACTATTTGGCTATTCCAGCCGTTGTCTTCTCAGATCCTGAGCTAGCTACAGTCGGTTACACAGAAAAAGAAGCGAAAGACGCAGGCTATGAAGTGAATGCGGCGAAATTCCCATTCGCAGCGAACGGACGCTCACTCGCTTTGAACAACTCTGACGGATTCCTTAAACTCGTCACACGCAAAGACGACGGACTCGTCATCGGTGCCCAAATCGCTGGCCCATCCGCTTCTGATATGATTGCAGAGCTAGGTCTAGCGATCGAAGCAGGCATGACAGCTGAGGACATTGCGATGACCATCCACGCGCACCCAACGCTCGGAGAAATCACAATGGAAGCAGCAGAAGTAGCGATCGGAAGCCCGATTCATATTGTGAAGTAATGTACATCTTATTGAAAAAGCATTCGTTGCATTTTGTGCAGCGGATGCTTTTTTGCATAGCAAAAACGGGAATGCTCAGACTTAGGGGGGTGCTCAGACTTAGGGAGGGATGCTCAGACTTGGGGAGGGATGCTCAGACTTGGGGAGGAATGCTCAGACTTAGGGGGGATGCTCAGACTCAGGGAGGAATGCTCAGACTCAGGGAGGAATGCTCAGACTCAGGGAGGAATGCTCAGACTCAGGGAGGAATGCTCAGACTTAGAGAGGAATGCTCAGACTTAGGGAGGGATGCTCAGACTGGGGGGGGGATGCTCAGACTTAGGGAGGAATGCTCAGACTTAGAGAGGAATGCTCAGACTCAGGGAGGGATGCTCAGACTCAGGGAGGGATGCTCAGACTCAGGGAGGGATGCTCAGACTTAGAGAGGGATGCTCAGACTTAGAGAGGGATGCTCAGACTTAGGGGGGAATGCTCAGACTTAGGGAGGAATGCTCAGACTCAGGGAGGAATGCTCAGACTTAGGGAGGAATGCTCAGACTTAGAGAGGAATGCTCAGACTTAGAGAGGAATGCTCAGACTCAGGGAGGGATGCTCAGACTCAGGGAGGAATGCTCAGACTTAGGGGGGGATGCTCAGACTTAGGGAGGAATGCTCAGACACCGGCACGATGTAAAGTATGAAGTTACCATCAACATTCATGGAAATACACTGTACCGCATATGCTCAAGTAACAAGGCTTGTACGGTTTGTGAAAGGTAGGAGTCATAATGAGATCATTTCTACTTTGCTTACTTTTATGGGGATGGTGGAGTGTGCTGGCACTTTCGTTGTGGGCGTCTTCCTACGACGGGACTGTTTTTGATCTGCTCATGTTTGGTGTGTTTTTTTACATAGCCTATCTGATCGCAAAAAAATTTCTCGCCTATGCGAAACGTTCTTTTGTACTAACGTGTGTGAGTGCTGCCACATTTTTTGCAGGTCAATGGATCTTTCATGCTTTACAAATAGCCACCCTCCTATAACGGAAAGGTGGCTATTTATGAGTTAGTCGTTCTTCATCTCTTTGGCAAAGGCTTTAACTAGCGAGATCACAATGAGAAGCAGCACAACGGTAAACGGTAGGGCGGCAATAATCGATGCCCGCTGTAACGCTGCTAGCCCTCCAATCGAGAGCAAAATAGCAGCCGTAGCAGAAATGATTAAGCCCCAAACAAATTTGACGGAGTTCGGTGGATTCAAGCTGCCGTTTGTCGTCAACATGCCGAGTACGAACGTGGCAGAGTCTGCTGATGTAATGAAGAATGTACTAATTAAGAAAATCGCTAAAATTGATATGAGCATCGTCAATGGGAAGTTCTCAAAGAGCGCGAACAAAGCGACTTCTTCCCCGATCGATTCAATGGGGCCGAGAATAGAACTATTCTCGAAAAAGTCGAAGTAAATCGCACTCCCACCGAATACAGAAAACCAAATTGCTCCAAAAATTGTTGGAACTCCTAATACCCCGATAATAAATTCCCGTACCGTTCTTCCCTTCGAAACACGGGCAATAAACGAACCAACAAACGGAGACCATGAGATCCACCAGGCCCAATAGAAGATTGGCCAATCTTTGTACCAACTGTTGTCCGGATCAAAAGGGGCTAGTCGCAAGCTCATGTCTGGCAAGGTTTGCAAATATTTACCGAACGCAGTAGAGAACAACTGCAAAATGTAATTCGTCGGTCCGAGGATAAATACGAACAACATAAGTAGCAAGGCCAAAATAATGTTGACATTGCTTAAGTATTTAATTCCTCGATTTAATCCTGTTTGCGCTGATAACAGAAACAACACCGTCACAACCGCAATGATGATGAGTTGAGTCGAAAACGTATTGGGGATCCCTCCATTGACGTAATTCAACCCTCCAGAAATCTGCGCAGCTCCAATGCCTAATGAAGTGGCAACACCAAAAATAGTCGCAAACACCGCAAGAATATCTACGAGTTTTCCAATCCCGCCTTGTGCACGATCACCTAACACCGGTTCCACTAGCGTGCTAATCACCCCAGGCTTTCGCTTCCGGAATTGAAAATAAGCTAAAGCGAGAGCAATAACAGCGTACACCGCCCACGGATGAAGTCCCCAGTGGAAAAAGGAATAGCGAATGGCGTCCTCTGCTGCCTGTGCCGTAGCTGCTTCTCCAGTCGGTGGGTAGTAATAGTGAAACATCGGTTCGCCAGCGCCCCAAAAGACAAGACCAATTCCCATCCCAGCACTGAATAGCATCGCAAACCAGCTCAAATAACTGTATTCTGGTTTTTCATCGTCCTGTCCTAACCGAATGCTTCCGTACTTTGAAAAAATTAAAAACAAAACAAAGCCAAGAAAAATGGTAGTAGAGATCATATAAAACCAGCCAAATTGATCTAAAATGACGTCATTCACTACTTGTGTGACTGCCCGGAGACTCGCATTTTGCAAAACCGTTTCGGGAATAAGTCCCCAAATAATGAACAAAACTGCGAGTGTCACCGAAATTGTAAAGACTGGTGTCAGTTTTTTCATATGTATATCTCATCCTTTCCTTACTATAGTGTGAGCGTTCTACCCTAGGTTCATCCAAAAAAGGGGGTAGAGTGATTTACATCCTCTATGTATACTGGTAAGAGAAGCCAAAAGCACGTCCTGCATTGTAAAGGTTTTGCACGAGTTGTGTCAAACGATGTGCTCGGCACCAGCAATACGTAAAGGAGCTGGCAAGCGTGAAAAAGCAGTGGACAATGCTCGTGCCACTCTCTATGTTAGTTGGTGGTTGTGGGTTAAGCGAGGCAGGAATTGCACCAGAGTATGAGGACATAACAGAAGAAGTCGTTGTAGAAGAAGAAGTAGAAGAAGTAGTAGATGAAGAAGTGAAAGAAGAGTCACCTAAAGAAGACACAACGACGGACGAAAGTTCCCAAGAAACAGAACCAACCGACCAAGAAAAGACGATAGAAGTACAAAAACCTTTGTACCGTATCAATGAGGCAAACTGGACTGTTGCGCCGATAGAGGAAGGTACACCGGAACAAGTCTATCTGTTAACCATTGACGATGCCCCAGACAAACATGGACTACAAATGGCACAAACGCTACACGAATTGGACGTGCCTGCCATCTTTTTTGTGAACGGACGCTTTTTGCGATCGGAAGAACAAGCACAAACTTTGAAACAGATTCACGAACTCGGCTTTGAAATTGGAAACCACACCATTTCACACGCTTCACTTCAAGATTTGTCCGAAGCCGAACAACGAGAAGAAATCATTTCCGTAAGCGATCGAATTGAAGAAATTACGGGAGAGCGCCCACGCTTTTTCCGCGCCCCATTTGGGCAAAACACTGACGTATCAAAAGCGATTGTGGCAGAAGAAGGAATGACCTATATGAACTGGACGTACGGATACGACTGGGAAGCAGAGTACCAAAATGCCAGCGCCTTAACAGATATTATGGTAAACACACCACTACTAACAAATGGCGCCAACCTACTGACGCATGATCGCGCTTGGACAGCCAAAGCGTTACAAGGAATCGTCGAAGGATTAGCTACAAAGGGATTCGCGCCAGTAGACCCAGATCTCATTGATAGTTCACCGACTGAAGAAGCGGAGAGGTAATAAGACAACCGTATTCTTAATGTGACATACAATTTAAGCTTGAAATGTGAATAGTGTTATATTATTATAGAGTTACATTCGAAAAGTGTACTACATTTTTTATCACGAACAAAGGGGAGAAGGAGCATGGGAACGATTGTCTGCGCTTCTTGTAATGCGATGATTGACACGTTTGACGATGAAAAGGTGTCAGTGCTATTCGCACAGTGTCCGAGTTGTACAGGTGAAGGGGAAACAAAGGGAGAAGAGTAAAACCCAGCTGATGCTGGGTTCTTTTTTTGAGAGTTATTTTTGCAAAGAAGGGATCTGATAGAATTTGATTAACATAGATCCAATTTCCGGGGCAGTCTGTTCAGGTGGGGAATAACATCTCACCAGTTTTGGAATTTGATAGCGAGTATCAAATCCAAACGACGTATGCTGCGTTGAGTGAGAAGGGTACTGTTCTTATGGAGATTCAAGATACGTTTTGGGGAGCAAAGTACGCTAAAGTGAAGGATATCTTCGGTGTGATTTGGGATCTTAATCAAAAATAACGAAAAAAGAACGAGCCGCACCGGCCCGTTCTTTTTTCGTTACCGAATCGCTCGCTGCTCTTTAATCACGCGAACGACTTTGCATTCTGGGTCTTCTGGTCCTTGCACCGGAAGTCCAGCCTCGATGTTTTTATGAATGTAGTACACGTTCTCTTCTGTGATGATTTCGCCTGGAATGAAGATCGGGATTCCAGGAGGGTAGACCATAATAAATTCTGCGATAATGCGGCCGATCGCGTCGTCTAATGGGACGAGCTCGGTTTCTGCGTAGAAGGCATCCCGTGGTGACATGCTTAACAGAGGGATATCTGGCAAGAGAACTGTCACTTCTTTCGTATGGGCGTGTGGTGAAAACTGCTCGGACATGCTCGTTAACGCCTCGACTAATACATCCATCTCAAATTGTGAGTCACCAGGTGTCACAATACAAAGGAGGTTGTACAAGTCAGAAAGCTCGACTTCGATACGATAGTTGTCGCGAAGCCAGCGCTCAGCCTCATATCCCGTCATCCCTAGGTGCTTCACGGAAATCGTTAGCTTTGTCGGGTCGTAGTCAAATGTCGCACTTGAGTGCAAGTATTCTCTACCAAAGCAAGTTAAATAGGGAATTTTTTGCAAGCGAGATCTAGTGTCTTCCGCAAGGCGAATCGTTTCTTGGAGCAGCTCGCGGCCTTCGGTTGCTAACCGTTTCCGAGCTACATCCAATGAGGCTAACAGCAAATATGAAGTGGACGTCGTCGTCAGCATGCTTAAAATAGACTGCACACGTTCAATAGATACTAGACCACTTTTGACGTTTAAGACAGAGCTTTGTGTAAGTGCTCCGCCTAATTTGTGGACGCTGGTGGCAGCCATGTCCGCTCCAGCTTGCATCGCAGACAGCGGAAGCTCCTCGTGAAAATGGATGTGCACGCCGTGAGCCTCATCGACAAGCACCGGAATGTCAAACGAATGTGCAAGCTCGACGATGGCGCGCAAATCACAAGCGACCCCGAAATAGGTTGGGTTAATGACGAGCAGTCCTTTTGCATCTGGATGCTGAGTGAGCGCTCGTTCTACAGATTCCGTGCTCATTCCGTGAGAAATTCCATAATTAGAATCCACTTCAGGGTGTATGAAAATCGGCGTTGCTCCGCTAAACACGATCGCAGACATAACCGATTTATGGACGTTACGTGGGACGAGAATTTTTTCTCCAGGTCCACACACGGTCATCACCATCGTCATAATGGCGCCGCTTGTCCCTTGTACGCTGAAGAAGGTAGCATCCGAATCGAACGCTTCACTTGCTAACTTTTGTGCGTCGGCAATCATGCCTTTCGGTTGATGCAAATCATCTAATGGGGCAATGTTAATTAAGTCAATGGATAGCGCTTTATCGCCCATAAATTCACGAAATGTGCTATCCATACCAGCGCCTTTTTTGTGTCCAGGAATATGAAATTGTACAGGATCCTTTTTCGCGTGTTCCCGTAATCCGGTGAACAACGGAGTTTCATATTGTGACAATGTGGCATAACTCCTCTTTCTTATGTCAATTGCTGCAGACGCATTCGCGCCGTGCTCACTAAGATGTAAGTATAGCAGATGAAGGAGGACGAGTGTAGTAGGAGTACTAGTAGGTTTTTTGTATAATTGGGTACGAAAAAAGGGATGACTCGGCATCCCTTTTTTCAAATGGTGTCTTTTATTTTGTATTCTTCAACATATTCCTCGTAGTCTAACACTTCAATAACATCTGACCAATGCAAGACCGTCCCAACAAAGTCTTTAATATCCAGACCTTTCATCTCGTATGTTTCGTCTGTGTTAACGGTTCCGGTAGCATCTTCAATGAACGTGACTTTATATCCTCTATCAAACGCAGATATAGCCGTAAACATACAACAAAACTCGGTGTTAAAACCCGTTATAAAAAGGTGCCGAACCCCTAATTTCTCTAATATATTGGCTAGTTCGGTTTGGAAGAAGGAACTAGGTGTTTGCTTCTCAATTACATAATCAGCATAATCTCTTAGGGAACTATGTAGCTCAGAGCCAACAGAGTCTTTATATAGTGGGCTTTCCTCTATGTCATCCAAATGCCTCATGAAAATTACTGGATTAGCACTTCCTTTGAAATCCTCAATGATCTTTTCCATCAATGAAAGTTCTTCTGTGAAATCACCATGATTCATGATTCCGTTTTGGACATCAATAACTAATAACGCTGCTTTCATTTTCTCACCAACCTTTTCTGGTAATAGGGAAATAATTCTACTTTTGCATTCCATTTTCCTGCACTAAAGTCTTTTTACTCCGTTTCCGTTCAAAGGAGAATTTTGCTACAATGGGCATATGGAAAGATGTGACAAGTTATTGAGGAGTGGCGAACGATGGAATATAGCTATCCAATTGAATTTGACTGGTCAACAGAAGAGGTTGTTGCGGTCATTCACTTTTATGAAATAGTGGAAAAGGTATATGCCTCACGAATAAAGCGGGAAGAAGTAATGGACGCGTATCGGGCTTTCAAAGAGGTAGTTCCGGGTAAAGCGGATGAAAAGCGCTATTTTCAGCAGTTTCGTGAGGAAAGTGGGCTTGATCCGTATCCCGTCGTTAAATCCGCAAAGGAAAAGGAAGACGAGGAATGGGTGAAGGCACCTGAACTGGTGAATAAGAAAGGGAAGCGATAGAAAAACAAAAAATGGCTCGACGTTGTGGAGATACTCACACGCCGAGTCACTTTTTTAATTAGAATAAGCCATCCCATACAACGGGATAAGCTGCTCAAAAGTATCTCTAACTTCTGCTAAAAAACGTTCTCCGTCTTGTAAAAGAGGATCATCTACAGAGATGTGACGCCCAACGAGAAATTCGGCTTTCTTGACGTCTCGGAAGCGGGTCAAAATCTTTTCGAGATCTTGTACGCCAAGCTTGTCCATCCCAACAGCTTCTTTTTGCATATGATCTTGCGAGATAACGTAATTCTTAGGAATCCTCGCATGAACGGCCTCACTATTCTCCAAAAACTTCGTAGCGATCTGTTCTTTATTCGGGAGCTCATAAATGAATGCTAACCAAATAAAGAGATGATCATCAAATAAACCGACTTGGAAGTGAGGGTGCTTTTTGTAGCCGCGTTTGTCGTCTGCAAGTGCCATCCACGTATCTTTCGGTGGATTGACTGTACGTCTGGCGTGTCTGGCGATGTGTAAGAACATTTCTTTTCCAACTAGAGCGGAAACATCTTCACTTAATGCCGTGCCAATCTCTTGAAATTTCGGTTGAATTCGTGTTTGGATCGCCTCCATACGGTCGTCAAGTCCGTCGATCGTAAACGTGTCAAAATCACTTTTTGTAAATCCTTGAAACGTCATCGCTGTACACTTCCTTCATAAATGTAGTTTCTTATAGCTTAGCATAGGCTTGGCCATTGTATGAACAGGATGCTGACAACAATTCGCGCTTCCAATGGGACAAATCCTCGATTTAAGTAGTCAAATGTTCCTGTTTACATATGGCAGAGACAAACGAGTTCTCTAGGCGGTTTCATTATTGCACAAAAGCTTGTCTTCACATACAATAGAAATATAAAGAATTGAAAAGTCTGAAAACGTCATAGAGTTCTTACGGAGGTGGAGGACTGTGAAACAAACAATGCCGCAACTGCCAAAAGGATTTCCGACAAAAGAACGTCTCGCTACTCTTCGCCTTGAAATGGATTACGAATTGGCTGTGCTATTTGAGGCAATGGAAGCGAGTGACGATGTGCAGATGCGCCTTTCTAAAGATAAGCTCCGGGCGCTTCGTGAACAGTGGCTGCAAACTCGGGCCTAACTTCAGGATATATTAAGGATGTGTGCAGGTCTCCTTTCAGTTAAGAAGATCTGCATATGTCTGTGTGTTACTGTAAGCTGTGGAAGGACGCACTTGCAGTTTGCTTGAAGTTCTCCCCTCTCTTTTAGTATGCTACTACTATTATGCCATTTCCCCTTCTCCTGGAGGGGGAGGTCAATCGGGTACTAATGGGTCGTTGATCGTTCATTAGTGCTGGATTAATTTGTATGCGGAGGAACTCTATGACGGACTGGAAAACGATTTATGAAGACGCAAAACATTGGATTTACGAGGCAGGCGAACGGATTCGAGAATCTCTTCAGCAAGAACTAACAGTGGATACAAAATCAAATAGAAACGATCTCGTTACAAATGTCGATCGTGAAACAGAACAATATTTCATTGAGCGGATAAAAGAAAAATACCCATCACATGTTATTTTAGGTGAAGAAGGTTTCGGGGATGAAGTGAAATC
This sequence comes from Bacillus fonticola, assembly GCF_012955605.1. Taxonomy (GTDB): domain Bacteria; phylum Bacillota; class Bacilli; order Bacillales; family JC228; genus Bacillus_CG; species Bacillus_CG fonticola. The sequence goes on from NZ_CP052135.1 coordinate 1,189,075, forward strand.
AACGGACGGCATTATATGGATAATCGATCCTATTGATGGGACAGTGAATTTTGTTCATCAGCAAACGTTTTTTTGCATTTCTATAGCAGTGTATGAAGACGGTGTAGGGAAAGTTGGACTAGTGTACGATGTCATGCACGATGAGCTCTTTGAAGCACGAAAAGGTGAGGGAGCTTACGTTGATGGAAAGCGATTGAACGTTCTTCGACCAGTAAACTTAGAGGACTCTATTCTTTCGATTAATGCAACATGGTTAACCCCTAACAAGCGCATCGATCATGAGCGTTTAGTTCCTTTAGTGAAAGTCGCGCGCGGTTTTCGGTCGTATGGCTCAGCAGCATTAGAGCTTGCCTATGTAGCTTGCGGACGACTTGATGCTTATATGACGATGCGATTATCGAGTTGGGATTTTGCCGCAGGATGGGTATTGTTAGAAGAAGTGGGTGGCGTATTAACGACAGTAGAAGGAGAACCTGTTCAATTACTAGGACAAACTTCTGTGTTTGCAGCAGAACGAACTACTCACGAGGCCATTCAAAGAGACTACATACTACCAACGAAATAAAAAAGGGTTCCGCAGAATGTTATTCTGCCGGAACCTCTTTTTGTTGTAGCCGTTCTCTTTGCTTCTTTTTTGTAGTAAAACCGGCACCCATGCAGAGAATAATAATCATAAAGGAGACGATCATCCCGAGAATACTTCGTTCGGCAAGGGCAATCCCGATAGCACCAAGAGCACCAGCGACGACCATACTATACAAGACAAAAATCCATTGAATGTTAGCCACTATAGACACATCCTTTCAATTACTACTATACCGTAAAAACATTATGAAGAAAACAATTGCATTTTTCCTACCGCAGAAAACTGTGATATACTAGTCAAGTTGATCGAAAAGCGGAAGGCGTTTGCTTAGGGGAACCCACTCGTCTCAGCACCGGAGAGAAAGTTGTTTCCTAGACACTGGAAAGTCGCCTGAGATATTACGAAAAAACGAAGTCGCTTGTTATGCGTCTGTCAAATAAATAGTCAACTCTAGAGAGGAACGAACGTCATGAATCTTAGAAATATCGCAATTATTGCCCACGTAGACCACGGGAAAACGACATTAGTCGATGAACTTTTAAAGCAATCTGGAACTTTCCAAGCACACGAAGTTGTAGAAGAGCGTGCAATGGACTCCAATGATATAGAGCGGGAACGTGGAATTACCATTTTAGCAAAAAACACATCGATTCGTTACAAAGACACAAAAATTAACGTAATGGACACACCTGGACACGCCGACTTCGGAGGAGAAGTTGAGCGGATTATGTCGATGGTAGAAGGGGTTCTCCTTGTCGTCGACGCATACGAAGGGTGTATGCCACAAACGCGTTTCGTTTTGAAAAAAGCATTGGAACAACAAAAATCGATTGTCGTTGTTGTGAACAAAATTGACCGTGAATCTGCACGTCCAGCTGAAGTGATTGATGAAGTTTTGGATCTCTTAATTGAGCTCGGCGCTTCAGAGGATCAATTGGAGTTCCCGATTGTGTACACTTCAGCGATTAATGGAACGTCAAGCACAGACCCAACGACACAGGAAGCAACGATGGAGCCAGTTTTCGAAGCGATCATTGACCAAATTCCAGCGCCATCTAATGATGTAAGCTCTTCACTTCAATGCCAAATTTCGTTGCTAGATTACAACGATTATGTAGGGCGAATTGGGATCGGGCGCATATTTAGAGGAACCATTTCGGTTGGTCAACAAGTGGCTGCCCTCAAACGTGATGGATCAAAAACGTCCTTCCGTGTAACGAAGCTTTTCTCTTTCCAAGGGTTGAAACGGGTAGAGGTAAAAGAAGCGTACGCCGGAGATATCGTAGCCATCTCTGGAATTGAAGACTTACAAGTAGGGGAGACGGTCTGTGACGTCAACAATATAGAACCACTACCGTTCTTGACGATTGATGAGCCTACGTTGAAAATGAAATTTGTCGTAAACGATAGTACGTTTGCCGGTAGAGAAGGCGAATTTGTTACGGCTCGAAAAATTGAAGAGCGACTTGAAAAACAATTACAAACGGACGTAAGCTTACGTGTTGAAAAGGCAGACTCTGATTCTTGGTACGTATCTGGGCGTGGTGAGCTTCACTTATCGATTTTGTTAGAGAATTTGCGTCGTGAAGGATACGAGCTAGCCGTTTCGAAGCCGGAAGTGATTTTGCGCGAAGTAAATGGTCGAACAGAAGAACCTTTTGAGCTCGTTCACATTGATATTCCAGAGGAGTACACTGGGTCGGTGATGGAATCTTTAGGTGCGCGTAAAGGTGAAATGCTGGATATGCAGCCTCCTGCAAGTGGTCGAGTGCGTCTATCCTTTAAAGTTCCGTCCCGCGGATTAATTGGATACACCACAGAATTCTTGACGATAACGCGTGGTTACGGAATTTATCACCACACATTCGAGTCGTATGAGCCAATGCTGACAGGCGATGCGGGTGCGCGTAAGCAAGGTGCACTCGTTGCTTTGGAAACAGGGCAAGTCACGTCATACAGCTTGCAACAGTTAGCAGACCGTGGCGTGATGTTTGTTGCTCCAGGAACTGACGTATACGCAGGGATGATCGTTGGCGAAAACAACCGCGACAACGATTTAACAGTAAACGTAACGAAGCAAAAACACGCGACAAACGTCCGTTCAGCGAATAAAGACCAAACAGTTACGTTAAAGCGTCCAAAAGTGTTATCATTAGAGGAAGCATTGGAGTTTCTAAACGAAGACGAAATGTGTGAGATCACTCCTAAATCCATTCGTCTCCGCAAAAAGTTGCTCAATCAATCAGAACGTGAAAGAGCATCCAAGCGGAAGCAAAAAGGTGTGAAGGTACTTGACGAACGTTGAAGAAAAAATGAGCTTTTTTGCGAGCTTGTATCGAGTTGGTGATCAGCCTGAACTTGGGATGTGGTTGCTGTACGGAACGATTGTCATTTTGGCAATCGTCACGTACCAACTCGGCTTTGCCCGTAAGCTCCCCCCGCTGAAGACAGCGGTTATCTATGTGCTTCTCGCATTGGGATGTTCTATTTTGACATTCTTTGCGGTGTTCCTGCCTGTAGGAGAGGGACTCGTCGTGGCGATTGTTGTGCTCGGGATTTACAAAATCCGTCTTAGTCAAGAGAAAAAAAGAAGAGAAGCGTAATAAAAAAGTGTGCTCACGTGGTGGAGGGCACTTTTTTGTGTTGAAATAGATATTTCGATAGTTGGTTCTGGGGGCAGACAAAAAGCAGGAACTGTGAGCAAAATGGCGTATACGTAAAGTATATCCTTTTGTTTTGGTGGCGTGAGCCGAATGAGGAGTAGAAAAACGAGGGCAAGTAGGCAGGATATGATGAGATGAAAAAGGATTTCTATTATTTCAGACCACTCGATTACTCCTAGCAAAGGAACAAAGTCTACCTTCAGCAAAAACGAATATACTTTTGTAGAAAAGAGTGCCTGAAATATACAAAATGAGAGCGAGAAGAGCCACTCAAAATTCCAATTTGTAAGGAAAGTCTAAGCAAGCGAGCACCGCCTAAGAGCTAGTTTTTACTCGCTCAGCTTTTTTTGTTGGTTTTCTTCCGTCTTTCTAGTAATTCGGTCGTCGCACTCTTTACACATGTATGTATGAATGGGGCGATTGCGTAGTTTTTTTGCAAGTGGGGATGCGTCGGATAGTGTATCAACAACATCACATAATGAACAGCGTACTCTCAAGCATATTCCCTCCAATTGTCTTAAATTTCTAGCGATAGTATAGCATATTCGGGGTGAGTAGGATACTTTGAAAGAACGAGGAGGACACACATGGGAAACAGAACGGAGAGCACATTAACAACCGAAATGAAAGACGCGCTACAAAATGACCCGCTTGTTATGATCGCTACAATCGACTATGAAACAGGTCACCCGCAACAAAATGCGGTTTCATGGGTTTGGATCAAAGACGAGTCAACCATCGATGTAGCTATCGATCGAAAAAGTCGTCTATATCAAAATATCGAGAACAATTCGCTCTGTTCTCTCCAGTTTTTTGCCGAGGAAACGGTGTTTTGTATACGGGTGGATGTGTCCATCGACGAAGTGTTAGAAGGAGTTCCTCTTAAATTAGCGCGGGCTCGGTGCCACATCAGACGAATCGACGATAGCTTATTTTATGGATCGAAAATTACGCAGGCTCCTCAGTACGAAAAAACGTATGACCCTCGTGCGGTCGAGCGTTTGGATCAACAAGTGTATCGTGCATTAAAAAAGGCTAAGCAATGATTACTTAGCCTTTTTCTACGTGCTATGAACCGGCTGATTGATTTGTTTTGCCATCGTTTTTTTTGCCGTTTGACTGTTCTTGTTGCTCTTTTTCAAGCGTTTCTTTTTCTTGCTGATTCGCACCATCTTTCGAATCTTCTACTGCGTCTTTTGGAGTTGGATTTTGTAATTGTCCCGGAATTTCCGGCATCACTCGTCCGACAATATCCGATAGCTCATTAAACACGCCTTCAAATGGGCGCCCATTTTGCATGTCGTCTGCCACTTCTTGGAGACGGGCATACATGTCTGGGTCTGCAACGACTACAGAGTCAGCTCCATGGGGGTCATCTTGAAGCGCTTCTGTAACGGAATATTTAATCGTGCCCACTTCCGAACGATCCACTTCACCATCTATATCAATCCCTACCACAGCTAAGTCTCCGACTACAACCGCAGTGGCGTCACGAACTTTTGGAACGTCAGACGCAATAGACACTAAGTGGTCTGCTTTTTCTTGCCAGGAATCATTCATGTCTCTTTCTTGTAACGGATTGCTGTTTTTAACGCGAACAAGATTTTCTCCTTCATTTCCTTGGATGGAAGGATCATTCGCTTGTCTACTCACGTCCCCGTTCCCTCCGCAGGCAGATAACACGAATAGTAAAACAAAGATGTACGTAAACCACCCTAAACTCTTCATTGGAAATCCTCCTTTTGCTTGTCGATTTGTCTGTTAGTTTGGAGGAAACCTTCTATCTTTATACATAAGTACATATAGTTTACCAAGCCATTACAAACGATTCCGACACGGGTAGAGAGACATGGTAGCCGTAACGGAGAACCTAGACAAGAGCAGGAGGCAGCCGATTGAGCAAAATCTACGTTCTAGACACAAATGTATTACTACAAGATCCGTATGCGATTCTTTCTTTTGAGGAAAATGAGGTCGTCATACCTGCAGTAGTGTTAGAAGAAGTGGATTCCAAAAAACGATATATGGACGAAATTGGAAGGAACGCCAGACAAGTTTCGAAGCTCATCGACGGTTTACGGAAGGTCGGGAAATTACACGAAAAAATTCCGCTTGAAACGGGTGGAGTATTGCGTATTGAGTTAAATCACCGTTCATTTCAGCAGCTACAAGAAGTATTTGTAGAAAAGACGAATGACAACCGAATTTTAGCCGTTGCGAAAAATTTATCTCTGGAAGAAAAGACAAAAGAGAATGGACGACCTGTGATTTTAGTCTCAAAGGATGCGCTCGTACGCGTGAAGGCAGACGCGCTTGGGTTGGAAGCAGAAGATTTTTTGAGCGATCGTGTAGTAGAGATGGACCATATTTATACGGGCTTTATTGAGCGAACCGTTTCAGAAGGTGAGTTCCAGGAGTTGTTTCAACACGGAAAACTACCCATAGAAGCTGTAACAAAAGAGCGTGTGTACCCAAAACAATTTATGCTACTTAAAGACGAGCTTCGTCCGAGTAGTTCAGCCATTTGTATGGTAGATGATTCTCGCTCTTATTTGAAAAGGCTTGTATTTACACAAGAATCAGCGTGGGGGATTCGCTCTCGAAACGTCCAGCAAACGATGGCGATGGAGCTTTTACTGCGAGAAGACATTCCACTCGTCACCCTTGTTGGAAAAGCAGGAACAGGGAAAACGTTGTTGGCGCTCGCATGCGGACTGTATCAAACAGAAGACTTAGCACGATACAATAAGCTTCTCGTCGCGAGACCGATCGTCCCCGTCGGAAAAGACCTAGGATTTTTGCCGGGGGAGAAAGAGGAAAAACTCCGACCGTGGATGCAACCGATCTACGATAACTTGGAGTTTTTATTTAATACGAAAAAGCAAAGCGAGCTTGATGATATTTTAGCTGGAATGGGATCGATAGAAGTGGAGGCGTTGACCTACATCCGAGGACGCAGCATACCAGATCAGTTCATCATTATCGACGAAGCACAAAACTTAACGAAACACGAAGTCAAAACAATTCTGACCCGCGTAGGCGACCGCAGTAAAATTGTCTTTATGGGCGATCCAGAACAAATCGATCATCCGTATCTTGATGAGTACAACAATGGATTGACGTATGTGGTGGAGAAGTTTAAGGAGCAAACGGTTTCGGGGCATGTGCGTTTGGTGAAAGGGGAGAGATCGGGTTTGGCGCAGTTGGCGGCGGATTTGTTGTAGAACAGGAGAAACGAAAAGCCTCGTTTAGTGTGAAATTCCTAAACAAGGCTTTTTTATATTCGGGTAAAGAGTTCTACTACCAGGTTTCCACCTTTACTACTGAGAATGAGGAGTCTACTACCGATTCCTCATCCTACTCAAACCGAAACCCACGCACATTCCTTATCGGTTCATCCTTATTCGACCCATCCGCAAAGTACAAATGAACCGGTCCGTCCTCGCGTAATGGTTTTCCTTTGTTCGAAAAACCGGCGATGCTGTTTAAAGCTTTGTCCAGAGGAAGAATGACAGGTTCCGCTACTGTTTCCACGACCACCCGACTGGCGCCATCTGTTGGCTCAGCGTTTTCAAAGAAAGGCTGCAGGGGCATACCGAATGTTCCTTCTAGAATCTCTTGCTTTTTATATTTCCGCTCTGTTTTCACAGTAGGAGGGGCTATTTTCGACTCCCTAATTTCTTTTTCCCATTCCTTTGATAGCACTTTTGCAGAATCAACTTTCTCTTCTGTTCCATGATCCCCAGCTAACCATTTCTCCATATCGACGCGGCGATCATCGAAGATCCATACTGATGGGTCTAGGGTAATAGTGTAGTGAACTTCCCCCGTTATTTGTAATATATCGCTCATAAGTCCGTGGCTCCTTTTTCGCTTTTTTGTTAGTATAGCACACAGCATGCATAACGTCCTGTCTGCAGGTAGAACGTAATAGAAACGGAGGTGGAGAGATGCGGATTACACACGGAGATCTTGATCGCTTTGTCGAACAGGTGCGCCCGTATACTGAGTATGGACAAATCGTAGAATACATTCCGGCTTTAGCAAAGGTGGATCCTTCCCAAGTGTCGATTGCTCTGCACATGCTGGAGGGAGAGTGTGTGACAGCAGGCGATACGGAGGAAACATTTACGATTCAAAGTATTTCCAAGGTGCTAAGTCTAGCTTATATCTTAATGGAGCGTGGGGAGGCGGAGGTGTTCCACCGCGTTGGCATGGAGCCGACGGGTGATCCTTTTAACTCGATTGCGAAGTTGGAAACGAATCGACCGAACAAGCCTTTAAACCCGATGATTAATGCTGGGGCACTGGCTGTGACTGCTCTAATGCCAGGGGATGGACTGGAGGAGCGCTGGGAGAGATTTCGGAAGTTTTTATCTGCTCTCACCGATAAAGATACGTTAACTTTTAACGATGAAGTGCAGCAAAGTGAGCTTGAAACGGCAGATTTAAACAGATCGCTCGCTTATTTTTTACGCCAGCATCAAGTGATTCAAGGGGATGTGGAAGAGCTACTTCAGTTGTATACGAGACAATGCTCCATAGAAATGAATTGTCAAGAGTTAGCTCGTATCGGGGCAGTGTTCGCTAGAGACGGAATTTGCCCGACATCAGGAGAATCGATTTTACCTCCTTATATCGTGCGAATTTGCAAAACATTTATGGTCACGTGCGGGATGTACAATGCATCAGGAGAATTTGCGATCAAAGTAGGTATTCCCGCAAAGACTGGTGTTTCCGGCGGAATTTTAGGTATCGTTCCTGGCGTGTGTGGGATTGGAGTGTACTCACCGGCACTTGACGAGAAAGGAAATAGCTTAGCTGGGTGGAAATTAATGGAACTCATTAGTCGAACATATGATTTTAGTATGTTCTAGTGTCACAATTCGTCCGTATTCGTCGACGTTTGATTGTTGCAATTTTTCGGTGTTGAAGGTAGAATTTATACTAGGAACGTCACGGAAATGTTGCGGGGGGATCGACGTGCCACAAGAGGTTACAACTACTAATCATCGTGAAGAGGCTTTAGAGCTTTTAAAAAAAGATGCAGACAAGATCTTTCAGCTCATTAAAGTGCAGATGGACAATTTAACGATGCCACAATGTCCGCTTTATGAAGAAGTGCTCGACACACAAATGTTCGGATTATCCCGTGAAATTGATTTCGCGGTTCGCCTAAGTCTCGTGACCGAAAAAGACGGAAAAGCATTGCTTGATGCTCTTGAGCAAGAATTATCCGCACTTCACGAAGCCAGTCAAAAAAGATAGCACAATGAAACTCAAACAGTTCCACAAACCGTTTGAGTTTTTTGTTTTTAGATGGATTGAGCACTTAGTCAGTAGTGATAAGTGTGCGCATGCTTTTTTCGTACCATGAAGGAATGTGTTGGTGTTTTGTAGAATACGAGAGAGAGGATCCACGCGATGTGGTTCAGAAAGGCGTTCGCTCGTAGGACGTGAGTGGCTCGGTGTTGCGGCATGGACGCCGCGAAGTTAGCCGAGGTTCCTGACTAGGACGTTGCGAAATTAGCCTTTCGTCCATCCTCAAAAAAGGTAGAGGTGTCCATGGTAAAGCGCATCTTAAAATCATACGATTATTCATTGATTGTCGTGTATGCGGTGTTAAGTATATTTGGTTTGGTGATGGTGTATTCGGCTAGTATGGTCGCCCCTGCGCAAAGATGGGGCGTGCCGAGCGATTATTTTTTTCTGAAACATATGCAAAACCTTGCGCTAGCGTATGGTGCATTTTTATTGTTTGCTCTTCTGCCGTATAAAATGTACAAATCTAACAAAATATTAATGACGATTGTGTTCGGCTCTGTCATTGTGCTTGGGCTACTCACCGTTTTAGGTACAGCCTTTGGTGGGGCACAAAGCTGGTTTGACATCGGTATCAGAAGTATTCAGCCTTCAGAACTAGTGAAACTGGTCGTCATCGTGTATTTGGCGGCGATCTATGCGAAAAAACAAGCGTACATAAACGAATTAAATCGAGGGGTTGTTCCTCCTCTGATTTACTTAGTGATCATTACGTTTTTAATTGCTTTACAACCGGATTTGGGGACGGCTTCCATTGTGTTTGCCGTAGGGATTTCGTTACTTATTTGTTCTGGGACAAGCATGAAAACCTTAGTGAAGCTTGTCAGTATTCTGATGATTCTCGCCGCATTATTAAGTCCAGTCTTTTTGTTGAAGCCAGATTTAATTAAAGATTATCAATCCGAGCGAATTGCTGGTTACTTAAATCCGTTTGAAGAAGAGGATGGGGGACGCCAAGTTCGGAATGCCTACATTGCCATTGGGTTAGGCGGCATAACAGGAGTAGGTTTAGGGAAAGGGATCCAGAAAAATGGTTATATACCTGAAGCCCACACCGATTTCATCATGGCGGTCATTGCTGAGGAACTTGGTCTTATCGGTGTTTTGTTTACGTTGAGTGCAATCGGATATTTAGTGTTTCGCGGTATTATTCTTTCGATACGATGTAAAGACGCCTTTGGGAAGCTTTTGGCGATTGGAATTTCGAGCCTTATTGCCATTCAAACCGTTATAAACTTAGGGGGACTCACGGGATTAATTCCGGTGACGGGTGTACCGCTTCCGTTTATAAGTTACGGAGGTAGTGCTCTTTTAGTACTGTCTATTGGTTTAGGTATTTTAGTGAATATTTCAATGTTTACCAACTACTCGCAAAACTATAATGAGAAGAAGGACGAGCCACTCCCGAAAGAAGGATCTACACGCACTTCGAAATTCAAAGTGTACTCTGCGAACTAAAAACGTGAATGGATGTCTGCTTTATTCTAAAAATTAGAGGTGGTTTCTTTGACAAAATCTATTGAAAAAGTACTAGTGGCAAACCGTGGAGAGATTGCAATTCGGATTTTTCGCGCGTGTACCGAGTTAAATATTCGTACAGTTGCCATTTATTCAAAAGAAGATTCAGGTGCTTATCATCGCTACAAGGCTGATGAAGCGTACCTCGTTGGAAAAGGCAAGAAGCCGATTGATGCTTATTTAGATATAGAAGATATTTTACGCATTGCAAAAGAAAGTGATGTCGATGCGATTCATCCAGGTTACGGATTTCTCTCGGAAAATGTGGAGTTTGCTAGACGCTGTCGCGAAGAAGGGATTGTATTTATCGGACCAGACGAACACCACTTAGACACTTTTGGAGACAAAGTGAAAGCACGCCAAGCGGCAATTGCAGCGAACGTGCGCGTTATTCCTGGTAGTGACGGTCCTGCCCACGATGCAGAGACTGTGTTGGAGTTTGGACGGAATCATGGTTTTCCGATCATTATTAAAGCTGCTCTCGGTGGTGGCGGTCGTGGTATGCGAATTGTGGAAAGAGAAGAAGATGTGAAATCTGCGTTTGACCGAGCACGCTCAGAAGCGAAAGCGTCGTTTGGTAATGATGAAGTGTACGTTGAGAAGTTCGTTCAGAAGCCAAAACATATCGAGGTACAAATTTTGGCAGATGCTCACGGACAAGTTTTTCATTTATATGAGCGCGATTGTTCGGTTCAACGACGCCATCAAAAAGTGGTAGAGATTGCACCGTCTGTCAGTCTTGATGATCGTTTGCGAGCGGAGATTTGCGAACAAGCTGTTGCGCTCATGAATTCAATAGGTTATGTGAATGCAGGTACCGTCGAATTTTTAGTAGCTGGCGACGAGTTTTATTTCATTGAAGTGAATCCGCGCATTCAAGTTGAGCATACGATCACCGAGATGGTGACGGGTGTTGATCTTGTGCAGGCACAGCTTTATGTAGCGATGGGACACCATTTAGGAGATCCTGAAATCGGTCTTGCAGATCAAGAAAAAGTACAATTGAACGGCTATGCGATTCAGTCTCGAGTCACAACAGAAGATCCAGCGAATGATTTTATGCCAGACACAGGAAAAATTATGGCGTACCGTTCCAGTGGTGGATTTGGGGTACGTTTGGATGCTGGAAACGGATTCCAAGGTGCTGTGATTACGCCTTATTACGATTCACTTCTCGTGAAAGTATCGACGTGGGCGCTTACATTCGACCAAGCGAGAGCGAAGATGATTCGTAATTTGCAAGAGTTTCGGATTCGGGGCATTAAAACGAACATCGCCTTTTTGGAAAACGTGATGAAGCACGAGGCGTTCCGAAATGGCTCTTACAACACGTCCTTTATTGACACAACACCTGAGCTATTCTTGTTCCCGAAGCGAAAAGACCGTGGGACGAAGATGCTTACCTACATAAGTGATATTACTGTCAATGGATTTCCAGGCATTACGGTCGATAAGAAACCGGTATTTTCACCAACGCGGATTCCGCAAAAAAGAATCGGTGTTGCGCCTCCGAACGGTACGAAACAGTTACTCGATGAAAAAGGACCTGAGGCTGTCGCTGAATGGGTTCGCGCGCAAAAACAAGTGCTGCTAACAGATACGACGTTCCGGGACGCACACCAATCTTTGCACGCTACACGCTTCCGTACGTATGACCTGCAACGTGTAGCAGAAGCTAGTGCGCATCACCTTTCACACATGTTTTCGTTGGAGATGTGGGGGGGAGCTACCTTTGATGTAGCGTACCGATTTTTGAAAGAAGACCCTTGGCATCGATTGTTGACATTGCGAGAAAAGGTACCTAATGTGCTGTTCCAAATGTTGCTCCGCGCTTCCAATGCGGTTGGTTATAAAAACTATCCGGACAATCTTATTCGCGAGTTTGTAGAAAAATCCTCCTACGCTGGGGTGGATGTGTTCAGAATTTTCGACAGTTTGAACTGGGTAAAGGGAATGGAAGTGGCGATTGATGCAGTGCGACAGCAAGGAAAGCTCGCTGAAGCAGCCATTTGCTATACAGGAGACATACTAGATCCAACTCGTACGAAATATAATACGAAGTACTACACGCAGCTTGCTAAAGAGCTCGAGTTGCAAGGTGCACACATTTTGGCCATAAAAGACATGGCCGGATTGTTGAAACCAGAGGCAGCGTATCGCCTCATCTCTTCATTAAAAGAATCAGTCACGATTCCGATTCACTTGCACACACACGACACGAGTGGAAACGGGATCGCCATGTATATGAAAGCCATCGACGCTGGAGTGGACATTGTGGATACCGCAATTAGTACGATGGCCGGTATGACGTCTCAACCGAGTATGGAATCTCTTCTTTATGCTCTTCGGGATGACCAGAGACCGAATGTATCTTTAGATGGAGCGAAGGAATTGAGTCATTACTGGGAAGATACGCGCAAAGTTTATGCGCCTTTTGAAAGTGGTATGATGAGCCCACATCCAGAAATTTATGAGCACGAAATGCCAGGAGGACAATATAGCAACCTCCAGCAACAAGCGAAAGCAGTAGGCCTTGAAACACGTTGGGATGAAGTGAAAGACATGTACCGGCGCGTGAACCACCTTTTCGGAGACATCGTGAAGGTGACCCCATCTTCAAAAGTAGTCGGAGATATGGCGTTATTTATGATACAAAATGATCTTGACGAAGCGGCTGTGCTCGAACGGGGAGCCACAATTGATTTTCCAGACTCTGTCATAGAGATGTTCAAAGGAGAACTCGGTCAGCCAGTTGGTGGATTCCCTCAAGATGTACAAAAAGCCATCTTGAAAGGGAAGGAACCGATCACAGTTCGACCTGGAGAATTGATGGGAGACATCGATTTTGAACAGGTACGCAACGAACTGTACGACTTGTTAAAACGCCCGGTTACGAACCATGAAGTCATTAGCTACTGCTTGTATCCGAAAGTGTTCCAAGAGTATATGACAACTGTGGAACGTTACGGCGATGTCTCAGTTCTCGATACCGCTACATTCTTGTATGGCATGCGCCTCGGAGAAGAAGTGGAAGTAGAAATTGAAACAGGGAAAACGTTAATTGTAAAATTGCTCTCCATCGGACAAGTACAAGCTGACGGAACTCGAGTGATGTACTTTGAACTAAACGGACAGCCGCGTGAAGTCGTGATCCGTGATGAACACGCCCAAACATCTGTAACCGGAAAAGTAAAAGCGGATTCTGGAAACGAATCACATATCAGTGCCACAATGCCAGGAACCGTCATCGAAGCGCTTGTGAAAGAAGGAGAAGCCGTACAACAAGGGGACTACCTACTTATTACAGAAGCGATGAAGATGGAAACTACCGTACAAGCACCATTCTCTGGAATTGTTGAGAAGGTTCACGTGGTCGCTGGTGATGCCATTGGGCCCGGTGATCTTTTGATTGAGGTGAAGAGGAAGTAACGAGTAAAAACGAAAAAACGCAAGCCTCTGAGATGGGGGCTTGCGTTTTTTCGTGCAAAGGATCGAATCGAGAAGCGAAAACAGTGTGCAGTTTAGCCGCGCATCACGTAGAAGTACACAGTGAAATCGGTCTAAAATTGACAAAAGGCGCTAGTCCCAAGGGTTTACTAATTCGTTGTTGCGGTTGAAGTATGGTCGGCTTCTTTTCGCTGGCGTCTCTCATATGCCCGTTGTCTATCTATTAACAGGATAAAGTAACTTAGAAGACCGAATAGACACGAAATGATGAGTGCATGGGCAAGAGCCATCGGTAAACTTAAACGGGTTAAAATGACAAGAGCTCCTGCTGTCACTTGAAGCGTGACAAGAACAAATGCAGCGATAGCACCGTACAAAAGTGTTTTTTCTGCCCGATAGTGCTTCCAGACGATAAATAAAATGTAACCTAGCCAGACGAAAACAAGTCCAGCAGCAGCGCGGTGTCCCATTTGCACCCACTCGTAAAAGTTTGTGGGAAAAAACCGACCAGCGGTGTTCGAACAGCCTGGCCAATCAGGACAAACAAGTGAGGCGTTTGCTTGGCGAACAAGTGCGCCTGTGTACACAACCGCATACACATATAGTATGATGCCGATGAAGTGGAAACGTAACCTTCGATCAAATAATACCGGTTTTCTCTCCGCTTGTCCTCCTTCAAAAATAACAAAAGTCAAAAGCAAAATAGAGGCAAATGAAATGAGAGAAATCCCGAAGTGCAAAGCAAGAACAAATTCTGACTGTGACCAGATGACGGCTGCTGCACCGAGCAATGCTTGGAAAATCAAGAAAAATGACGAGATGACAGCGAGCGGTTTAATTTCTCGTATATGACCTAAAGTGCGCCATGACCAAATCACTAAAGCTAATAAGAGAAAACCTACACCACCAGAGACGAGACGATGAGCTAACTCAATCACGAGTTCAGGTGTAATGTCTGACGGAATGAGTTCTCCGTTACATAGCGGCCAAGAACTTCCACACCCGTCACCAGAATCGGTCTTCGTCACGAGGGCACCGCCGAGTAGAACAAATAGCATCCCGAGCGTTGTAATAACAGCTAGTATCTTCAATCCTTTATGTTTTTTCAATGTTGTGTGTCACCCTTTTTATAAAAACATTTTATTTCAAAACAAATAACTGTATCACAATCCCATATCAGTATAAAGTAAGGACAAGAGAAAACAAGTAATTTGTCGTCTACAAAGAATCGATCACCTTGTAGTATGTGCAACTGTATACGACTTTAAAGGAATTGAGTAAGTCACCCGTGATGGCTCGTACCTATTATGTAGGATGAGTAGGGGAAATGGGAGGGGTTTTCTAAGGTGACACAAATTCTCCATATCTCCTCGGGGAATTTGTCACAAAAAAGAAACATAGTGTGTTTAAATTGTGATTGATTATAAAGAAATGATGTGGAATGTAAATGTGTCGAAACTTTGAAAATCCTTTGTTTTTTTCTCAAACCATAGCTTAAAAGGATAAAATTGTTTATAGTAAAGGAAGGCATGTTTACGTGCGCATGTCCTACTCACATACGTGTGGGTATAAAGTAGACACTCGTCTACTGTTCGAAAGGGGGAAGAAAATGGCTACCACGAAATTGGTAAACGAAACTACTATGGATGATGACAAGCATTCATTGAATGCAGCAACGACTACATCGGCCTGGCAAGACTTCCTCGCGCTCATAAAAATCGGTATCGTAAACTCGAATGCGATGACAACGTTCACGGGAGTATGGCTTGCCCTTTATTTTACTGAACGCTCGTTTTTCGCGAATTTCGATATTGTTTTGTATGCGATGATTGGCTCATCACTAGTTATAGCGGGATCTTGTAGTTATAATAACTACTTTGATCGTGATATTGATCCGAAAATGGAGCGCACAAAAAATCGTCCAACTGTGTCTGGTCGGTTTCAACCAGCAACTGCATTAACTCTGGGGTTATTTTTTATTGCTATCGGTTCTGTGTTGTTGTTTTTGACAACACCTATGGCAGGAGTTATTGGATTAATTGGGGCATTTACTTACTGTGTGTTGTACACAATGTGGAGCAAGCGTAAAACAACCTTTAATACAGTAGTTGGGAGCATCTCAGGGGCAGTTCCCCCACTGATTGGATGGACTGCAGTAGAACCGCAGCTGACTTCTGTACCCATCGCGCTCTTTCTAATCATGTTTATTTGGCAGCCGCCTCACTTTTTAGCATTAGCGATGCGCAGAAAAGATGAGTATGCGCGTGCAGGAATACCGATGCTTCCTGTTGTGCATGGGTTTGCTGTGACAAAGCGACAAATGATCGCTTGGGTTGCGTGCTTGTTACCACTTCCTTTTTATTTGTACCCGCTTGGTACCGTATTTCTTATTATAGCGACAGCACTGAACATCGGTTGGCTCGTGCTTGCTCTCAAAGGATTGCGGGCGAAAGATGATATTAAGTGGGCTACGGGAATGTTTGTGTATTCGCTTAATTACTTAACCATACTGTTTGTTTCTATGGTAATTGTGACGTTTATTCCATTTTAATAGTTTGGTTTCCATCCGAAATTAGGATGGGGATACATAAGATGTGGCAGTACTAACGAACAATAAGGTATAGCTGGATGGGGATGTATTTACCTAAGCAATTCTTTCTTTCATGTGAAGAATTGACATAAAGTTCCAAGAGGAAAATTATTGATGAAAGAGGGGTTTGATGACGTCATGAGAAAAAAGCTGCGACAATGGCGGTACTTGCCAATGCTTGTACTTACGACGCTCGTTTTAGCGGGTTGTGGAGAACCATTTGTATCTACATTGCAGCCTGCGGGAGAAGTCGCACAAACACAGTATGATTTAATGATATTAAGTACCATCATTATGGTATTGGTCATTATTGTCGTCATGATCATTTTCTTCGTGGTCATTTTCCGCTTCCGTCGGAAAAAAGGGGACGACTCTATTCCGAAACAAGTGGAAGGTAATCACAAACTCGAAATCATTTGGACTGTGATTCCGATTCTTCTTTTGCTCGTGTTAGCAGTGCCTACTGTAACTAGTACTTTCTATCTAGCTGATGTTGAGGGAAGTGAAGAAGTAGAAGCTGTGGAACCTGAAGAAGGTGAGGAAACAGCGGTTGCTGGTGGCGAAGAAGGTGAAGAAGCTCCTGTAGTACGTAAAGATGAAGGCGCTATCGTCGTCAACGTAACCGCTAACTTGTACTGGTGGGAATTTGAATATCCAGACCAAGGCATCGTAACAGGACAAGAGCTTGTTGTGCCAACGGATGAGAAAGTGTACTTTAATTTAACGTCTGCTGATGTTAAACATGCTTTCTGGATTCCAGCAGTCGGCGGTAAGTTGGACACTAACCCGGACAATATAAACAAATTCTGGCTAGAGTTTGACAGCGCAAAGTCTGAGGAGGCTGGTGGTCTCTTTTACGGTAAGTGCGCCGAACTTTGTGGACCTTCCCATGCTCTTATGGATTTCAAAGTGAAAGCTTTAGATCGAGCGGAGTTTGACACGTGGGTAACTGACATGCAGAACGCACAAGCTCCTGATTTACAAACGGAACTTGCACAACAAGGGGAACAAATTTTCACACAAAGCTGTATTAGTTGTCACTCCAACAGTCCGACAGAAAAGGGATCCGCCCAAGGACCGAACCTTGGGAATTTCGGAGAGCGTTCTCGAATTGCCGGGATTTTGGAGCATAATGAAGAAAATCTCAAGGCATGGATTTCCGACCCTGAACAATTCAAACCAGGGAACAAAATGACGGGTGTTTATCAGCTAGAGGAAGATGAAATCGATGCAGTAGCAGCATACTTATTAGAGTTGAAAGTCCAAGACTAAGACACGTAGGGGGGTTACATCGTGAGCACCATGGCACACAAAAGGGGATTTGGTGCAACGTTGTGGGAATATGTCACAACTGTTGACCATAAAAAAATCGCCATTTTATATTTGCTCGCAGGCGGATTCTTCTTCGTCGTAGGCGGAGTAGAAGCGTTGTTGATCCGGATCCAACTTTCGGTTCCAAACAACGACTTTCTTGTCGGTGGCTTATATAACGAAGTGTTAACGATGCACGGAACAACCATGATATTTTTGGCAGCAATGCCACTTATTTTTGCGTTTATGAACGCCGTTGTCCCGTTGCAAATTGGAGCGCGTGACGTTGCGTTTCCATTCTTAAATTCATTAGGTTTTTGGTTGTTTTTCTTTGGTGGTGTGTTCTTGAACCTATCTTGGTTCTTAGGTGGAGCACCTGATGCAGGGTGGACGTCTTATGCCTCGCTAGCCATGAATTCAGAAGGAAATGGAGTAGATTTTTACACGATTGGATTGCAAATATCTGGTGCGGGTACGTTAATCGGGGGAATTAACTTCCTTGTTACGATTATTAACATGCGTGCACCCGGGATGACCTATATGCGTATGCCTCTCTTTACGTGGAGCTCATTCGTAGTGTCTGCACTTATTTTGTTCGCGTTTCCTCCACTAACAGTTGCGCTATTCCTCATGATTTTCGACCGATTATTTGGATCGAATTTCTTTGATGTGGCAGCTGGTGGTAACACGATCATTTGGGAGCATTTATTCTGGATATTCGGTCACCCAGAGGTTTATATTTTAATCTTACCGGCTTTCGGTATCTTCTCAGAGATCTTTGCAACATTCTCACGGAAGCGCCTGTTTGGTTACTCATCCATGGTCTTTGCGACAGTATTAATTGGTTTCTTAGGCTTCATGGTATGGGCACATCACATGTTTACAACTGGTTTAGGGCCAATTGCCAACGCGATCTTTGCCGTAGCTACGATGGCGATTGCTGTTCCGACGGGAATTAAAATCTTCAACTGGCTCTTTACGATGTGGGGCGGGAGTATCTCCTTCACAACACCGATGTTATACGCAATTGCATTTATTCCATCGTTCGTTGCAGGTGGGGTTACGGGTATTATGAACGCGGTTGCAACTGCGGACTACCAATACCATGACACGTATTTCGTTGTTGCCCACTTCCATTACGTCATTGTGGGTGGAGTTGTATTCGGTCTTTTAGCCGGTACGCACTTCTATTGGCCAAAAATATTCGGTACAATGTTAAGTGAGAAACTCGGAAAGGTCACGTTTTGGATCTTCTTTACAGGTTTCCACCTTACGTTCTTTGTACAACATTTCTTAGGACTGATGGGGATGCCTCGTCGGATCTATACGTACCTTCCAGGGCAAGGATTCTCTACTGGAAACCTTGTGAGTACTGTTGGAGCCTTTTTCATGGCAATCGCCACGCTCATTTTGCTGATCAACATCATTATGACGCAAGTGAAAGGGAAGAAAGTTGAAAACGACCCATGGGGAGATGGAAGAACATTGGAATGGGGGATCTCATCGCCACCACCGTTTTACAACTTTAAACAATTACCGCTTGTACGTGGTCTAGATACGTGGTGGATTGAAAAAGGGGAAGGTAAGAAGGCATTAACGTCTGCAGAACCTGTTGGCGATATCCACATGCCGAACAATTCTTTCATTCCATTTATGATTTCTTTCGGAATGTTCGTGGCAGGCTTTGGTGCCTTGTATAATAGTGACTATGTTTGGGGAATTCCTGTCCTTGTCCTCGGTTTGGCGATCATTTTTGGCTCCATGTTTGTTCGTTCCGTCAAGGATGATCACGGATATCATATTCATAAAGAGGATTTGCTGGACGATGAGGAGGTTAAAGGGTAATGGAATCACAAGAAAAATTCACGTATGAAACGTGGCCCTCTTCACCCGAAAAAGCAACGTTAGAATCACGCAATAAGTTTTTAGGTTTTTGGTTATTCTTAGGGGGAGAGACTGTTCTTTTCGCCGCACTTTTCGCAGTCTACTTGGCGTTGCGCGATCCGGAAGTGTCTAATGAACTGTTTGAACTTCCGATTGTTCTCGCTGCCACATTGATTTTGTTAACGAGCTCGTTAACTAGCGTGTATGCGATGTACCATATGAAGAACTTTAATTTCAAAAAAATGCAACTGTGGCTAGGCATTACCGTATTATTAGGGGCGTCCTTCCTTGGATTAGAAATTTATGAGTTCACCAACTACGTTCGAGAAGATTTTGGCTATACGACTAGTGGCTATTCATCAGCATTCTACACGCTTGTTGGTTTCCACGGAGCTCACGTTACATTCGGACTTCTTTGGATTATTACCTTAATGGTTCGCAATGCAAAACGCGGGTTGAACTTGTACACCGCTCCGAAGTTTTACGTAGCGAGTCTTTATTGGCATTTCATTGATGTCGTATGGGTTTTCATTTTCACAGTAGTGTATCTTATGGGAATGGTGGGATAATGTATGGAACAACACAATACAGGTAACCCGCGCGTCGATGTGGCGTACCGTAAGAAAAAGAATAAAGAAGATATGAAATTTCAATTAGTTACGTTCGTCATGATGTTAGCGCTCACTTTTGTGGCGTTTGCTGCTGTTGAGTTTGAGATGGCTGGAGGTTTCGTTGCTCCGTTCATTCTTTTACTTGCCGTCGTACAGGTGATTTTTCAACTGTATTATTTCATGCACATGAGTCATAAAGGTCACGAAACCGTCACGCTGTTTCTTTACTCTGGTGTACTCGTTGCGTTCTTGACTATACTCACATTTTTGACAATCGTGAATTTGTGAGATGAAAAAGCAATCGGTACTCTTCCGGTTGCTTTTTTTCGCTTTTTAACATCCCTAAATTTTTGAACACTTTTTGAAAGTCCAATAAAATTAGGGTAGGAGTTTTTCTAGTCAATTGCACTTCATTTTTGTGACACGGTATAATAGAGGATAAGCTCTACTTTGTGTAGAAGGGGATGCGTTCTCTCAATTGCGTCAATGACCTGCTATTTTAATTTGTTGCGTGTTTGGTCAAACATCATGTGATTTTACTCAATTTGAAGTTAAGGAGTGACATTTTCACGTTTTGAATTTATCTATCTTCGGATTTGGCGCCTTGTGGAGCCCGTGGTTTTTCGGTTTCGTTATGTTTGTCACGTTTGTTTTCTTTTGGGTGACTGTTTTTCTTCCGAGCAGATATGGACGAGAAGCCCTTATCACAAGAAAACAAGGGGTTTACTTCGTAGTAGCTATGATCACTTTATATGCTGTTAAAGGGTCACCGGTTGACTTGTTTGGGCACATTATGTTTTCAGCTCATATGACGCAGATGGCAATCTTGTATTTGATTATCCCTCCGCTACTTATACGTTCGATTCCAAATGCCTTATGGATGTATGTATTCCAGGTGAAATGGCTAAATAAATTCTTTCGTTTTTTCACAAAGCCCATAATGGCACTTCTTTTGTTTAACGTCGTATTTTCCGTCTACCACATTCCGATGATCTTTGATGCTGTGAAAATATCTCCTTCACTACATATCACCTATACGATTGTTCTGTTCATGCTCGCTATGTTCATGTGGTGGCCTTTATGGAACACTTATAGCGAAGAGCAACAATTAACCGGAATTAAGAAGGTAGGGTATATTTTTGCAAGTGGAGTATTGCTAACGCCTGCTTGTGCGCTCATCATTTTTGCCGATACGCCTTTGTATGGGACGTATTCAAATTTTACAATGTGGACACAGGCGATGGCACTTTGTGTGTCGGAGGATGCGTTAGCTGGATTAAATCTAACAGGCCCAGAATTATTTAATACTATGCCATTGGTGGATGATCAGCAGCTCGGTGGAGTATTAATGAAAATTATTCAAGAAGTAGTGTATGGGATCATTTTGGCAAAAATTTTCTTTGAGTGGTTCCGAAAAGAAACGGAGAAAGAGGGAGATCCAATCCTTTCGTACGACTCGAATAAACTAGTTGAGGAATAGCTAACAAAAATGACAAGTGTCGTTATACGTACTTGTCTTGATTTACGAAGGGAGAGTGTGAGGCATGGGTGTACCGATTTTACCGACATTGTCGACGACATTTATCGTGTTGAGCGCGATTTTTGTTGCCATCGGTTGGGCACAAATTAAAAAGAAAAAAATTGATAGCCACATGCGTACGATGACAACAGCGGGAATTTTGGCGTTAATTTTCTTCCTGATTTACGCAAGTCGTACCATTTTCGTTGGGAATACGTCTTTTGGTGGACCAGCTGAGCTGGAAATATACTATACCATTTTTCTGATTTTCCATATTACCCTCGCTACAGTAGGTGCTGTTTTCGGGATCATCTCATTAACGACAGGCTATAAAGAGAACTATAAACTGCACCGCAAAATGGGACCGATTACGAGCATAGTATGGTTCTCTACAGCCATTACAGGCGTAGCCGTTTATTTGCTTCTATACGTAATTTATGAGGGTGGGGAAACGACGTCTGTTATTAAAGCAATTTTAGGTACGTAGCACAAAGAAAAAAACGTGTCGCCACATGGGAGCGACACGTTTTTTCGTGTTAAAGCTTGAAATTCAGTTTAATTATCCCAGCTTCACGTGCTGAGTTAAAGGCGATCACAAGGAGTGGACCGAGAATAAATCCTAGCAGACCGAGTAACTTTAACCCAAGATACATTGCAATCAGTGTGGCTAATGGCGATAACCCAATTTGTCTGCCCATTACTTTTGGCTCAACAGTGCGACGGATGATCAACAGAACTGCAGCTAAAATCGCAAGTTCGGTAGCAAGAGACGCATCCCCTGAAAGGAAATGGTAGATGGACCAAGGAGCCAAAATGACAATACTTCCGATGATTGGGATTAAATCGATCAACCAGATAATAATGGACATAAGTAATGCTACTTCTGGGGCGATGATCAGCAATCCGATGAGGCAAACGATAAAAATTAAAAGACTGACAAGAAATTGTGCCTTGGCAAAGCCAAATACAACGTACGATAAACGGGACGCCATGAAATCGACCTTGTCAGCTGTTTTTTCAGTGAAAAACTGGTAGAGGCCCTTTTTTAAGCGTGGGAGCTCTAATAGGAACAAAAACAGTGCAATCAAATAGACAAGCACATCGATGAGAACGTTCGGTATGTTCGTTAATAACGTACTCGAGAAATTGATGACGGAGTCTAGGTTAATCTGGCTAATAATGTCTGTTTGTGCATTCTTTAAAAATGTTTCTACTTGTAACGTAATTTCCGCCACATATTCGTTAGGCAAATAATCCTGTGCCCGCTCTCCCCACGCTTCAAGGTCAGACACCCCTTGGAAAATTCTGTCTACGTATGTAGGGATATTCTCAATCAGTCTAATTCCTTGTGTAATCACACGCGTCACGATGAAGTAAATAGACAAACCAAGGAAAATTAAAAATCCAATGAACACGAACATGACTGCACTTGCTCGTTTTATTCTCGTCTTAGTATGGAGCAAGCGGACAAGAGGATGTAACAAGAGAGCTGTTACAAAGGCAACTAGAATAGGTACAGATGCTGGCAAAATAAAAAACAAGACAACTGCCAGCACCAGAAAAAGAAAAATAAACCAAATCGGATGCTTACGAATAAACGGGATCAATCTGCTGCTCCTTTCATCATAACCGTACACATGTTTTAACTTTATTATAGTACGAAGGAGGAAGAGAGTACAGTTATTAAATTACATAAAAAATACACCGACAGCATGCTAAGGCTAGAAATGTGCAAATCTATCCCTTACGAACACAAATCCAGAGACCCACTTTAGTAGATCCAGACACACCGGTGCTTGTCATGTACTAGTCAGTTCCGGCATCACAGTATGAGATGAGTCGGAAACCGGCGGAAAGACCTGGGATTGGGCGCGTTGAAGAACCTTTTGGGCTGGTCTCGAATACAATATAACAACACTCACAGGGGGGAATGGAGAATGAAGGCGTCAGCATCGGAAATTGCCTGTAAACAAATCTTCTCACACGTACTGCCCTTTAGAGATGAGCTCCACTGCGAAAGGGTAGATGTGCATACACAAGGAGATCTATGGACGATTGTAGTGAAAGTTCGAGTATTACGGGCCCACCGATTGACAGAAAAGCTAACTCATTGGCAAATGGTCATTCAAGAAGAAATAGAAGCATTCTTTAACGTATCGGTAGAACGAGTACTTATTGAAACCCTATGTAGCAAAAGAATAGGGAGTGGGTGGAGGAGACTCGTTCGTAGATAACATTTATGAGCTGAGCACTCAACCATTCATGGAAACTGGTCACAATCAAAAGAATTCCCTGCATAGAAGTCATAATTCGATAACAAAGAAAAAATGCATGATGGAAACCACCATGCATTACTCAGCAATTGATTCTAACACTTCATTCACTTCAGCAAGAATGCGATTACATTGATTGACAAGTGTTTTAGGGAAGTGTTCCCCGTCCCCATACTCAACACCATGTGGGTAGTAATGCTTTCCAAGAAGAGGAACCATGATTTGCATCATCGCATCACGACGACCGCCCACATCCCCTTCGATGGCAAACGCACGAACGCGAAGGTAGAAAGTGCCTTCTTTCATTTCAAATCTACGATCGTATGTGACGCGCTCATAATCCCATTGGTCTGCACGCAATAGACCAAAATTTTGCATGATTTCATCTAATCGAGACAGATTAGCCTTTTTTAATTCAAGCTCTGTATTTTCAATCTTCATTATGTACAGCCTCCTTTAACGCAGTTCCGCCCCTTAATAATAGTCGACATTTGCCAAAGTTTCAATGCCTTCACAAAATGTCGTCCACTGAAGTGAAATCGCTTTTTCTCTACATTATAGATGCTATACTAAAAAGAAGAAAGCATTCATAGAGTAGAGAGAAAGGGCGGTGCGATGTGAAAACTATTATACGTATCGGAGTATTCCTAGTTGTTATACTTTTTATTTGGGTCTATGTACTTATATCTGGTAAAGAAACGAATCCGAGCCAATACGTGGAACCTCCTTCTGCTAAAAAAGAACTACAAGATGAAGAGACGTCACTTGAGCGACCGACAATTGGGCTTTCTACTTTGATCGGGAAGGATACAAAGGAGGTCGTATCTTTACTTGGACAACCTGATCGTATTGATCCCTCTTTTTATGATTATGACTGGTGGGTGTATCAGAAAAATCCAACTGAGTATGCCCAGGTTGGTGTAGAAGGGGACCGCGTTGTTACGGTGTTCGCACTAGGGGATGATTTGAATGTGGCTCCATTTTCTATCGGACAATCTTTATCTGAAATTTATAGCGAATTCCAAATTTACAACGATATATCTTTTGAATATGAAGGTACGTCGTATCAGTTTGAGTTAACAGATGAAGATATGAATTATCGTCCGCTGCTGAAATTAGGAGATGGGGAAGTGTATGCCCAGCTTTATTTAGATAAGTTTAGCGAGTCACTCTCTAGTGTGCGTTTTTTGGATCAGAAGACGCTAGTACAACATAAGCCTTACGAGATGATGTATCGTGGCCCATTGTACGAAGCGGCAGAACGGCCGAGTGAAGAGCAGAAAAAAGCAGAAGATGGTGCTAGCCAGCAAATCTTTGAGATGACAAATGTACTTAGAATTCGTAACAATGTCCCGATGATTAGCTGGGATGAAGAAACGTCAGAAGTGGCCCTTTCCCACAGCCAAGAAATGGTAGCTGAGCAATTTTTTGCGCACGATTCACCGATCTCTGGGAGTCTGGCAGATCGGTTAGAAACAGCAGAAGTATTTTATGAAAAAGCAGGTGAAAACATCGCAGCAGAATACGTCGATGCCCCTGCTACTATGGAGGGCTGGATGAACAGTCGTGGCCACCGTGAGACTTTGTTAGACGAGTCCTATACGCATTTAGGAGTGGGTGTGTACCAACGCTACTATACGCAAAATTTCATACGGAAAACGTGGGAAGATGTGCAGTAGTTCAGGTTCCTACACAAGAAAGGCTCCAACAGGCGAGGGTACCCGTTGGAGCCTTTTTTCAATTATCAACCAAAACGTGAAAACTTCCTGTTGCAAACGCTACAAGTGTGCCGTCCTCTCGAAAGGCTCGTCCTTCCATCACGAGACGGGTGTTTCCTGCATGAATGCACGTAGCCGTTGCGTCAAGGTAGTCGCCGGTGCCAGCAGCGGTGTAGTGAATTTGAAATTCAGATGTAACCGCTTTGCCTTTGCCCTTTAGAAGAAGATTTGCATACGTACCCATGACAGTATCAAGTAAAGTAGCCGTTAACCCTCCATGGGCGATGCTGAGCGAATTTTGTGTGAGGGTAGTAAGCGGCATTCTCATTTTGGCTATTCGTTCTTCTAGGTCAAATTCCTTTTCTAAAAGAAGTACGCTGGCAATGCTCGAACGGTACTCCCCGCTTCTCTTTCTTCGTAATCCTTCTATCACTTGTTGGAGAACAAGCTGCTCCTCCTCAGATGCCCCTTGTAGAAAAGACGTTATTTGTTCCAGTTCCATAGTACCAATCCCCTCCATATGTTTAAATCCTTGTGGTGTATAGGCAATTTACTCATCCTGCTTTTCCTACAATAGCACATGGCCAAGTTCAACAACATATATATGTAGTAACCATGTGCAGAAGCTGAGGTGATTTCCTATGGCAAAACAACTTCATCCGTCTGTGGAGCAATTTAAATCGTTTGTCAAGGAGCATCCCGGTCTCGTTAAAGAAGTGCGGAAAGGGAACAGCTCGTGGCAAGAGCATTTTGAAGACTGGGCTTTATTTGGAGAAGACGATCCAAAATGGGATGAGTACAAATCTGAAGAGGCCCGTGCCCTAGCAGAACAGAAGAAACCAGATGAAGAAGGAAGCAAGTCTAGTGGTGAAATGCTATCTGTGTTGTTAGGTTCTGTGAAAAAGATGGATGCCGAAACGATTCAAAAACATTTGCACAGTGCGAATGAAGCCATTACGGCAATACAAGGAGTGCTATCACAGTTTCAAGGTAGCTCATCATCGCAAGCATCCAGTACAAACAGCAGTGGACCCGGACTCTTTTCGTTTCGAAAGGATTAAGGTAAACAAGAGGAGGGACATCGCTTGAGACAAGATCTATATCGAACCATTAAACAAAATGAGGAATGGCTCAGATTTTTACGAGAACAACCCATCTGGTACCGTAAGCTGATGAAAAGACCAGAACAATTACAGCAGCTTGAGGTCGATAGTCTTCACTATTTCCAAAAAACGATCCCACACCGTGTGCAAAAATTTTCCAGCGGTGTGCAAATGGCTACGATGATGATGAGCATGTTTCAAACGATGAATCAGTCCAATGAGGCCTCGCAGTGAGGTCTCAAAGCATTTAAAAAATGCCCGTCGAATTAACCCTGGTGCTTATGCCGAGTCTTTTTGGGACAAGAATCCACGTGCAGGGATCAGAATACACGTTCCGGGGCAAAGAATTCGCGAGCAGCACCAAGGCAAACCTGTTACACCGGTTCAGAACAGGTCCCAATTTTGTTGCTATACATAGCCATTTCCAGATGGGGGAAACTAGTGAGAATTCATCCTGGAAAGGAAGTCGGTAATGAAACACATTTTACAAATGACCGGAGCAGGACTATTGTTACTAACTGGTTGCACAGATGAGATTCCGGAACCTGAGAGTGTAACCGCTAAAGAATACGCATCGTTTGCCTCCACAAATGTGCAAGGAGTGTTGGCAACCGAAGCGTCCAATGAGTGGCAAGTTTCACATATTGTGCAAGGAAAAGAAGTGTGGATAGATTGTCAACTCCCACAGTATACATTTGTTGAGAATGATACAGAAAAGCCGTTAATCACACTTCTCGTCTATGTAGATGGCAAGCTTGTGAAAAGGGCTTTTGCTCCAGCTTTTCAACTAGAGAATCTAGGGAAAGGTTCCCATTCCATTCAACTTGTTGTCATAGGAGAAGGCGAAAAACGATTGGAGCCCTCTCAACAATTTTGGGTAAACATTCCCTAGGCTGGTGCTTCGCGTTTCTCCCCGTTTTCATGTTATACTTGCACTAGGGGGTGAAGCCTTTGTTTGCAACGGATGAACGTGTACTTCTTCAAGAAGAGGCCGTAGAATTGGCACGTGCGATTTCAACTAGTGAACTTGCACTAGAATACCAGCAAGCCCTTGAGAACGTGAGAAGTAACGAGTCGACTCAAGAGAAAATTCGTGCATTCTTAAAGTGGCGTGATTTATATGACGATGTCCAGCGTTTTGGGAAATATCATCCAGACTATAAGAAAATCTCAAAAGAAGTTCGGATGGCAAAGCGGGAGATGGACTTAGACGATGAAATGTCGGCGTTTAAACGCGCCGAAACCTCGTTACAGTCGGTTTTGGACGAGGTGAGCCTTTTAGTTGGACATGCGGTCAGTGAGCATGTGAAAGTAACAACAGGCAATCCATTTTTCACGTCGGCATCAAGCTGTTCCGGTGGTTGCGGATCTGGCGGTTCGTGCCAATGTTCAGCATAAAGGAAGTTGACCCGCTTCTTGGGAGCATAAAGCTCTTTGAGAAGGGGGTTTTTTGTTGAATAAAACTTTGACGGGGTTTGACGGACACTCCCATGATTTGAACGATAACCCCCTGCGCATTGACTCTCCCGTTCGTTGCACCATGTATACTTCCATGCTATGCTAAAGCAAACCAATGTAATGGAGAAATGAGGTGCGGGCTATTGGTAGGGAACAACAGACAAGCGATTGTCATTTACCTTCATACACTGAAGCCTGTTCGTAGCTTGCGAAGATTCGGTCACGTGACATACGTATCTAAAAAGTTGAAATATGCCGTTATCTATCTTGATCAAGATCAAATCGAGTGGACTATTCAAAAAGCCAACAAGCTTCCATTTGTAAGGCATGTCGAGCCTTCCTTTAAACCGTTTGTGGAGACACAATATGAAAATTCCAGTCCTGATAAAGCGAAAGAATACGACTATAAACTCAAGGCATAGCTAACCGGTTGTTTATAAAACCGCCACCAAATGGGTAGCGGTTCACTTTGCTTCTTTTGATATCTGTTTCACGATCTTGATGGTGCTTTTTATGCCAGTGGGGGTAGGAGATGCTGTAAGCGGAAGATACCGATGAGATATTGATAGTAAAGCGCGAGCTCAGCGAACTGATCAGATCCCTTCACTTCGAGTTCAACGAGAGAGAGACCATAAGAGGACGCTACATCCTGGAACATGGAGTATCGTTTCGTTGGTTGTCCGTTTATTGTAGAGTGAATGCCTTCTCTACAAAGATAGATTGGCTGAAAATCTCCAGGTGACGTTGGCTTCAAAATAAGGACAAACGAGGCGACCGGTTTGTCCTGTTTTATAGAATGGAGGACAATAAACTTGTGAACTCTCCCCGGCATATTACGAGCGAGAGAAAACAGTTCGTACACATCTGCGTACCCTTCTCCAAGTTCGATACATCGTTGCATCATGCGTATTTCTTCCTTTCAGTGTGATCTGGGACAGACCTGTGTGAACACCTTCATTTTGTGAACCGCAAGTCCTATTAAGTTTGGGCAATCCCGTTATCTTTTCAAATAAACCATCAGTTAAAAATGTTTGATGATAGTTGAACTTTACCAAATCTTTTTCTTCCTGTGAAGATTTTATCTTAACATTCCCTGGACAAGGAGCTAGTCTGTTGAAAACCTTCTTCGTTTTTCTAATCACTTTGTTGACGTTTTTTACTTTGCTTGGATGGCAATGGTTCCAATCAACCTCAACTTCTTCTCAGTCCTCCAAAAAAGAGGCAACCTTTCGTGTCACGACAGATATTGTTGTACGTAACGATACACTCAACATTACACAGACTTACCCTTCACTTGTCAACGTGTCGCCTCCCCCATCAACCAAAGACGTGCGTTGTTTTTTAGGAGATGAAGAAGTGGCTTGTGTAGCTGATGATAGGAAAGCTGGGGTGGATGAGGGGCTAGCTTTCCAATATCGTTACAGTGTACCTTTTAATGGCATCGTGAAAGAAGGAATGTTTCCTCTATGGCAAGAAACGCTTCCAGATACATACTCTGAAACGATAACGATTGAAGAATCATCTACCAGCCCTTCCAGTTGGTTTGTAAACGGAAGGCAAATAGGTGGGAATGTCCTTGAAGTGATTGCCTACTATGAGGAGACGCTGTCTGTGCCAGCGTATACGTTAACCCGCTTACCTGTTGACACATTTAAGAAGCTGGCAACAGATGATGATCAACTCAGTGTGTGGCAGGATGTTCAACTTGGCGAGCAACCCTTGTTGGCAAGGATCAGCCCACTCAATGTTGATGTTCCTATCCACTTAATCTATACAAATTTGCCTGAGTCTCGTTCTTTTGTCAATACAGTGCTAGTTGGGCAGGATACGACCGAAGACGGGCTAAAAACACTTGTACTAGAAGCGACTGTAAAAGGGAAGATGACACAACCTGTTGATGGACGAGTAGTAGACTGGGTAGTCGCCCTTATGATCGGAGATATTGATAATGAGCCCGTTTTGCAATCTGTACAAAAGTCTCTTGACGAGACACAGTGGGAGAAGTGGAAGCAGTCTGTAGAGAAAGCCCCTTTATTAAATAGGAGATTGCTAGATGAATTCCTGTCTGCAGTGTACGGAATGGATACCTCATACTTTACAGCGCAAACTTCCGAAAAACAGATTCCTCTGTTTTGGTATGACAAGCGACCTGTACAATTTAACGAGGAATTCCAGAATGATGTGGACATTATATGGATTGAGGACAATCCCTACACACCGTTTATGCGCATGTTTACTGCGCTTGGATACGAAGTGGAACGCTTTTCAGAAGAACAAATGATCCTCGCGCGTCGCGGAGAAGACACGTTCCGGTTCTACGAAAATCAAAATAGCTTTCTCTATAATGACGCACGATACGGACTGCTAGAAAACCCACTGCTACGTATCAAGGACGAACTCTGGATTGGCACAGGCTGGATAGAAGAAATCACACCCTACCGTTGGCAAGAAACGAACGAATCCATCACTCTGGAATGACCCTCGGCTTGCCCCATTCGAAACAGTGGTACGCCCAGAATTTTGTCGAACGGTATGTCAGTGCCAATAGTTTTCCTGGATTTTATTTCGACAAAAAACGACATATATCGGGTGGTACCAGTTCCCGTAATAAAAAAACCCTGTAGCTCATTAAGAGTTACAGGGTCCTTCTTCTCCTCTTGATTTAAGAAGAGGATAGAAGGCAAAGGGAGAGGAGAAACCGGAGGAAGAACTTATGGGGAAACGTAAGTCTTCTCCGCGGTTGGCAACAACATCTCGTAATGATGTTGTCTGTATCAGTATGACCAAAGTTTCTAACCCTATACATAAATTCTCCAATGATTTCCCTTTTTTCCATAAGGAAATCATGAGAGATGCTTTAGCTCTCTGTAGTGGTGGAAAAATAAAGTACACATTTTCCTCACTGTCGTTTTATGGTAGCATGTGAGAGAAAAGGTGAGGTGCTGTCTACAGTGCGTGTTGTTGCAGGAAATAGTAAAGGCCGTTCGCTCGTTGCACCACCTACGAAAACGACGCGTCCGACAACAGATAAAGTAAAAGAAGCGATCTTTAATACCATTGGCCCCATGTTCAACGGTGGCCGTGTTCTCGATTTGTTTGCGGGGAGTGGGGGCTTAGGGATTGAGGCATTGAGTAGGGGGATGGACGGGGCAATCTTTGTGGACAAAGATATGCGTGCGCTTCAAGCTATAAAGGAAAACTTACGCAGTTGTGGTTACGAAGCAAAGGCAGAAGTGTATAAAGCACACTACAAAGTCGCACTTTCCGCCTTGAAAAAGCGAGAATTAGCGTTCGACCTCGTGATGCTTGATCCACCTTATGCAAAAGGGCTTCTCCCAAACATACTCGATACGTTAGTAAAAAATGAGTTACTACACGAGGGTGCTCAAGTAGTATGCGAACACGACGCAAAAACGGAGTTGACTTCACCAAAAACTGAACTTATAGTGGCAAAACGAGAGGTGTACGGCATGATTGGCGTGACCGTTTTTCGTTTTCAGTAAAGGGGATACGTGTGATGGGAAAAATTGCAGTCTGTCCGGGAAGCTTTGATCCGTTAACAAACGGACATTACGATATTATTAAACGGGCGGCTACAGTGTTTGATGAAGTATACGTCTGTGTGCTGAATAACTCTTCTAAACACTCGTTGTTCACGACAGAAGAGCGACAACAACTCATACGGGAGTCGGTTACCAATTTGCCGAATGTAAAAATCGACACATTTCAAGGGTTACTTGTTGACTACGCAAGAAAAGTAAACGCTAACGTCATCGTTCGTGGCTTGCGCGCCGTTTCAGACTTTGAATACGAAATGCAGATCACGTCCATGAACCGAGTTCTGCATGAGGAACTGGAAACGTTCTTTATTATGACAAACAACCAGTACTCCTTTTTGAGTTCAAGTATTGTAAAAGAAGTAGCGAAGTATAATGGGAATGTATCAGAACTCGTTCCAGAACCCGTCCGAGTGGCACTCGATCAAAAATTTGCAAAATGAAAAAAAGCTTACGGAGGGGAATGTCCCTTTTGTAAGCTTTTTTGCTGCGTGTCGATAGAAGCCTTCGAACATCGGGTAACCGACTTTGAACGCGGTATGAACCCGCAACTATGAACAGAAAAACCCTTGAACCAACTCTAAAGTAATGCTCATTTCCCTTATAATCTTAACACCTTCCGTCTTGCGTATATGACGACATAGCAAAGAAGTCCAAAAATGGTCACGAGTGGTCCATACATTTGTAACCAATTCAACATAGTATCCCAAAACCCGAGGGACGGTTGTGCATAAACAGGCAAAGCGTTCGATGGCGCACCGCTAGACAAAAATCGCTCGTACACTGGGGTCCACAAGAAAAATACGACGGCAGCAGCAAAACATCCGTGTGCGATGCGGGCCAGGAAAAACGGTTTGAAGCGAATGTCGGTATCTGCAAGGATACTTGCTACTTGAGCTTGCACGCTAAATCCTGAGAAAGCGAGGATAAAGCTAACGAGAACGGTCTGTTGCATCAAAGTTGCATCCTTTACCTGACTAGTTAATTGACTACCAAGTGTAATTTCAAACAACCCTGATATATACGGAATGCTCAATTCTACAGGAAACTGTATGATCGTCAAAATATACTGGACGAGTTGGCCGAGCATAGCCGTAATGCCTAAAAGAAAAAGTAATTTGTTTAGCACAGAAAAAATGATGATAAACCCACCGATCATCAGCAACGTTTGGATGGAGGAAAGTACCGCATCTCCTAACAACTTACCGATCGGTCGATTGTCTTGTATTCGTGTTCTGTGCAAAGCACGTAACGCCGCTAGGATGGAAAATGAATTTCTGTCATCCTTTTGTCGTCTCCACTCGTCACGCCCGTGAAATCTCATCAAAAAACCAACAAGAATGTTTCCGACGTAATGACCAATAGCCAGCATAATACCGAGCTGTGGATTATGAAAAAAACCAACAGAGACGGCACCGAAAATAAATAATGGGTTGGAGGAATTTGTGAATGAGACGAGGCGTTCTGCTTCAATTTGTGTAAGCTGCTCGTTTTGGCGGAGTCTAGCTGTAAGCTTGGCGCCCGCCGGATAGCCGCTTGCCATCCCCATTGCCCATACGAAGCCTCCGACACCAGGCACGCGAAAGATTGGCCGCATAAGTGGCTCAAGCAAAACACCAATAAAACGGACAACTCCAAAGCCGATAAGCATTTCTGAAATAATAAAAAACGGCAACAAGGAAGGAAAGACTATCTCCCACCACATATTCAGACCACGAATAGACGCATCAAACGCCTCTTGGGGAAACGAGATGAGCGATGCCGTCATGACGGTGACCGAAAGTGCAAGTATAAGTGTTTTAATTGTTGACGGTGATACCAAGAAGTTTTCCCCCTCTATCAGTCGCTTGCGCGTAATGCTTGTCTCATAGTAACCAATATACTCATAGAACAAAGAATTAGACCATAAGAATGAGTGAGGCGAGAGGAGGGGAAACCGTATGCAAGAGCCAAAAATTGCGTTAGCCCTTGGATCAGGGGGAGCGAGGGGATTTGCTCATCTAGGGGTGCTTCGTGTGTTAACGGAAGAAGGAATTCCGATTCACTTTTTGGCTGGGAGTAGCATGGGGGCCCTCGTGGCATGCTTTTATGGAGCAGGACACGAAATACATCGTTTATATACATTGGCGAAATCATTTGAACGAAGATATTATTTGGACTTTACGCTGCCACGGATGGGACTCTTATCAGGAGAGAGAGTAAAGGAATTCATTCGTTTATTTACACATAACAAGCAGTTAGAAGAGTTGCATATACCTGTGTCTGTCGTTGCTGTCGATTTACGTTCGGGTGAAAGAGTGGTGCTACGAACAGGCTCTGTTGCCGATAGCGTACGAGCCAGCATTTCTATTCCAGGTATTTTTGTCCCCGAAGAGATGGACGGGCGTTTATTAGTTGATGGCGGTGTATTGGATCGGGTCCCAACAGAAGTCGCCCGTGACATGGGAGCCGATGTAGTGATCGCAGTGGACGTAGCCTCTAATGAACATAAAGCGGAGATTCACTCTATTTATGATGTAATTATGCGGAGCATTGATTTGTTGCAAACAGAAGTCGTTCGTGTAAAAAAACAACATGCAGAGGTATGGATTGAGCCAAAAGTAAATGAATACAGTGCACGTGCGTTTACAAATATATCTGAAATCATTACGATAGGAGAAGAGGCAGCAAGAAAAGCATTACCGACGATCCGGAACGCAATTGGACAATGGAAGGAGTTTCATCATGAGTAGATCCCGTTTGATACAGACTTTAGCCATCATGACGATACTGGCTATCGCAATTTCCTTTATTCCCCTCCCATACTACATATCGACACCCGGTAAAGCGACCGTACTCGCTCCTATGGTGGAAGTGGAAGGGACTCAGGACAACCAAGAGGGAAGCTTTATGTTAACTACCGTACGGATGGGACCGGCTAATCCGTTTAATTATTTGTTTGCTCAGTTCCAAAACTACACAAACATCTACCCTGAAGAGCAAATTCGTCGCGACGACCAAACTGATGAAGAATACGAGTTCTATCAATTAAACTTAATGGAAGGTTCACAAGAGGCAGCTATTCAAGTCGCTTATGAGAATGCCGGAAAGCCGTTCGAAGTGGAGTACAACGGCATTTATGTAGTGTCTGTTGTGGAAGGTATGGGTGCTGAAGGTGTTTTAGAAGTAGCCGATCGGATTGTGAAAATAGATGGGAATAGTTTTGCCTCCTCACAGGAATTTATCGATTACGTAGAGGGGATGCAAGCGGGAGATACGATCGAAGTTGAGTTCCAACGAGATGGAAAAACAGTGACGGATACTTTGGAATTACAAACTTTTGAAAATAATCCAGGAAAAGTAGGCCTAGGCATTAGTTTAGTAGATGATAAAGAAATTGACCCAGACCCAGACGTTACCATCCTTTCAGAAGACATTGGAGGTCCTTCCGCAGGTCTCATGTTTAGTTTACAAATTTATGACATGTTAACAGAAGGTGATCTGACGAAAGGCTATGCGATTGCAGGCACAGGGGAGATCGCTGTGAATGGAAAAGTTGGCCCTATCGGAGGAATCGGACAAAAAATTGTCGCTGCCGATAATGCAAAGGCTGAAATTTTTCTAGCCCCTAACGAAGAAGGTGCCGCTGATTCTAATTACTCAGTAGCTGTAGAAACGGCAAAAGATATTGGAACGGACATGAAAGTTGTACCAGTGGATACGTTTGAAGATGCGCTAGAGTTTTTACAGTCTTTGGAGGAGCGTTCTTAAACAAATAAAAACGCGTTCGTCTTGGTGACGGGCGCGTTTTTGTTTGTGACACGCGTGCCTGCACTAACAGGATGTTAGTGCTTGTAAACATTACGCCATGGATGGCGCATTTTTTGGCAGACGTTCGTATTTATTTAGTGCCTGGCTCGCCCGTAAGCCGAATAGGCACACGTTTGAACTCATCTTGGTAATCTGGTTTGCGCAAAGCTTGTGGGTGAAATAACAGCGCACTTTCGTATACACGCTGGGCACGTATATCGAGCTGTACAAGCGGTTCATCGTCGCGGCGAACGTTAGCAAGCAAAGGTAGAGGCAACTCCTTTTTTTTGTTTTGAATATAGCGTTGTCCGGTTTCTGTCATGCCTAGTAGACGAAGTGCTCGGGGCTCTGTCACCTCGCGCATCTCCCCTTTAGACGTTTGCGTAAGAATATGCGTACACATGCGCTGTAATCTCGTCCAAGTGTAGCGTTTCGTTTTCACTGTTTTCATAAATTGTGCAAAGGTGTTAGCCTCTTTAGCTGCTTCCTGTAGGCGAACTTCAACGCCTTCTTCCACTTCATAAATCCCGCGCAGCTTTTCAGTTGTTTGCGCGAGGAGCTGGTAGCGTAAAGCAGGCCAGAACACTTCCCAATTACAAAAAAATCCATCTTTCTCCAAGCGGTGGGATAAGCTGTCGTATGTCGTCGCAGGAACGTACGCTTCTATAGCCTGCAGCCCTTCCGTTTGGGAAGCGCGACGAATGGCAGTTGCACTTGCGATCTTTTCACTTTTGAACGTTTCCTCATGATAACCAGCAACTTGTCGCTTAATCGTATGTAAGTGAATGTGTGGGTGATGATGGAGTGCACGCTCAACGTAATGATAGCCGAGGATATTATTCGGTTTCTCAAGAAGATACTCCTCCTCCTCTGCTAGCAATTCTTTTTGCGCCACAGAGGCAGCGTGTGGATAGCTCCACCCGTGTTTCATCCCTTGTTGAACGAGCTGGTCAAACGCTTGCTGATGTTCTTGTCTTTGTGATACCGCTTTCAAGAAGGGTTCAATCGATCCTTCTTCACTTCCGAAACATAAAGAATTCACACCCATTGCCGAAAGAATATCCACAGCTCCTCCAGCGAAAATCTCTGCCTTTTGGGTGGCAAAAGCATATGGTAGCTCCATGACAATATCGACACCTTGATGGAGTGCTTGCTTTGTGCGATCCCATTTATTCACAATAGCTGGTTCCCCTCGTTGTAAAAAGGGTCCACTCATAACAGCAATGACGACATCTTCTCCGGTTACTTGCTTGGACTGTGCGACATGATAGGCATGTCCGTAATGAAATGGGTTGTACTCGACGACTAAGCCGACAGCTCGCATTTGTATTCCCCCTAACTGCTTCTTTAATGTAAGTTTGTGAACGTTGCATCGCCTAGTAGTAGTAGGTTATTATACTGTAAAGAAGAAACATTGACAAATAAAATCCGCCTCGATATAATTGATTTTGTTGCCTTAAAGGAACCATGTGCAACTTTCTATCGAGACGAGCCACTTCCAGAGGTGATGAACACATGAAATGGTCGATTTCACAACTACAAAAGCTTCGAGAAGTAACGCTTGATGAAACTTATGATTTTTCGTACTTAGCAAAAGACCATGCCGACTTACTAGACGTAAAACCCGTTCACGTTTCAGGACGTGGTGTCGTGCATGCTTCTCGAATTACGTTTCAGTTGCACGTAGAAGGGGTGTTGCAAAGCCCTTGTGCCAGAACATTGCAGCCTGTCAATGTCCCTTTTTCTGTGGACACGATCGAAACATTTCTTTTGCACGGAGATCGAGAGGAAGAAGAGGAGATAGAACACGTTCATTTTTTAGATAATGACGTAGTCGACCTCGAACCTATTCTTTCCGAACTCATTCTAGTTGAGGTACCGCTGCAAGTGTTCAGTGATGAAGCGACGAGCGGTCCACTTCCTTCCGGTGAAGGATGGGAAGTACAAACAGAAGACGAAGCAAAAAAAATAGAAGAAGAATCCGAAAAAAAGGTTGACCCACGATTGAGTGATCTGGCAAAATTCTTTACGGACAAAGAAAATAACTAGTTTTTCAGTACCGTAAAAGCATTACTCAGGATGATTAAAAACGTTTGTCAGTCTACGAACGTTTGTAAAAATTCTGCAATCTTTGTAAGGAGGTGGGAAGGATGGCAGTACCTTTCAGAAGAACGTCAAAAACAGCAAAGCGCAAACGTCGTACGCACTACAAGCTTCAAGTTCCAGGCATGGTGGAATGCCCGAACTGTGGAGAAATGAAGCTTGCTCACCGTGTATGCAAAGCGTGTGGACAATACAAAGGTAAAGATGTAGTCAACGGCTAACATCTCCTATCGGAAGCTGGCAAGGAGTCTAAAACTCTTTGCCAGCTTTTTTGTTTTTTACAAGAGTAGTGGGGACCGCGATTTGAGGACGGAAAATCCGTGCTCGTGGTCGGGAATCCGCCAGTCGGAGGCAGATATCCGCAGTCAGGGGCAGATATCCGCGATCAGAGGCAGATATCCGCGATCAGAGACGGATATCCGCGATTAGGAGAATATATCCGCGATCAGAGGCGGATATCCGCGATCAGGGGCGGATATCCGCGAACAGAGGCAGATATCCGCGAACAGAGGCAGATATCCGCGATCAGGAGCAGATATCCGCGAACAGAGGCGGATATCCGCGATCAGAGGAATATATCCGCGGTCAGAGGAATATATCCGCGATCAGAGGCGGATATCCGCGATCAGGGGAATATATCCGCGATCAGAGGCGGATATCCGCGATCAGGAGAATATATCCGCGGTCAGGAGCAGATATCCGCGATCAGGAGAATATATCCGCGATCAGGAGCAGATATCCGCGATCCAGAAATGTAAGCCGCGCATCACTACCATTTACGTTTAATCCATATAAAGTCATAATAGTAGCAAAAACGAAATAAGGTGGGACCGAAAATGAGTTGGAAATGGAAAGTGGAGGGTAGAATGGCGACGTTCACTTTAGATCGTCCTCATGTGAAAAACGCGATTAACGAAGACATCATGTTTGGTTTAGAACAACTTTGCGAAAACATCCGCTCGAACAAAAGCATTTCACTTCTCATCATACAAGGTAGCGGAGATGCGTTTTGCGGTGGCGGAGATGTACGAGCGTTCGCGCAAAAGGAGACACCAACCGAGATCCTACCTATTTTTCAAAGAATGGCAGATTGTTTATACAATCTTGCCACACTGCCTGTTATAACGATAGCAAAATTGAATGGCCCTGCTGTTGGAGGGGGCATGGAACTCGCGTCTAGTTGTGACTATCGAATTGCGATAAGTCCAACCTTTCCATGTGGGTGGATTCAATCAAAGTTATCGATCCCGACTGGGTGGGGTGGGACAAATCTATTATTGGAAGCATTCGCGCAAGATCAAGTACTTTCCTGGGTCGTTCCCGGAAAAAAGCACACTGCCCTAGAGTGGAAAGACTTTGGATTTATTCATGAAATATGTGAAACAAAGGAAGAGCAACAAACATTCTATCAACCTTTTTTATCGGCACTCCCCGCTGTTGTCCGTGCTTACAAAGAAGCTGCATCCCAAAAAAGAAGGGAGATCGGTTTGCGTGAACGCATGCAGAAAGAAGCGGCTCGCTGTGCGGCTTGCTGGGGTGGTCCGGAACACTTAGAAACTATAAACACGTTTTTACATAAACGGTGACCCTTTTTGTTGTGGAAAAGGGGCGGAGCTACGCAGAATCCTAACATCATGTTAGTTATCCTATTAGAAAAACAACTTCGGATGTTGATTGATAATGACATGGGGCTCCGCTCGCACCGCCTTGATTACAACTCGACTGCTTTGTGATCGGTTTCCAGGGATGGTTGAGTGCTTAGCTCATGAATGTTTTTTGTGGAAAAGGGGCGGAGCTACGCAGAATCCTAACATCATGTTAGTTATCCTATTAGAAAAACAACTTCGGATGTTGATTGATAATGACATGGGGCTCCGCTCGCACCGCCTTGATTACAACTCGACTGCTTTGTGATCGGTTTCCAGGGGTGATTGAGTGCTTAGCTCATGAATGTTTTTTGTGGAGAAATTGCAGGCAACCTAGTCCTCTTCGTCTATCTTTCCTATTACGTGCATATATATGTCACAAATCAATAAGTGAAAGGCGCTTATCTAGGACCGTTGGGGGAAGTACGGGTAAGAACGCACCAACACCCGGAGTGACTATCAGCGTGCTGGCGCCTGAAACTTGACCAAAAAAGGGGAGGGATGATGACGTTGACGAATACTAGACAAGATGCATGGACAAACGAGGAGGATGACTGTCTAGCTGAAATTGTCTTGGAGCACATAGAAAATGGCGGCACACAACTCCAAGCTTTTGAAGAGGTAGGGAAGCGTCTTTCGAGAACACCAGCAGCTTGCGGATTTCGCTGGAATTCATACCTACGCAAACAATATCAAGACGGTATTGAACAAGCAAAGAAAATGCGAAAAGAGCGAAAAAAGGTTTCTTTTGGTGAGATAGCACAAAAGAAAGCCGAGGCAAAGGTGACAGAAGAAAAAGAAAGTGAAATTCGCCCAGCTATTCAACACTGCATGGATGCTTTGCAACAGTTGACTACACAATTACATCACTATGAACTACCTTCTTCGCAATATGAAGGGTTAAAGAAGGAAAACGAGCAGTTGAAAAGGGAAAAGATGGCACTCACCCAGCAAGTGGAACAACTCCAAGGAATATTAGAAAGAGCCCGTGCGCTAGTAGTGAGTTCTGTTCCGTATCATAGAGGATAGGTAACAGAGGAAGGAACATCAAACATGGGTGTATGAAGAAATAAAAAAACAGCTAATCATGATGATTAGCTGTTCGCTTTTTGTTCAGTGACACCTTCAGGGAACCAAATAAGCGGGTTTTCACCTTTGTCACGCTCCATGTCGTAGGTAGCAGGTTGAAAGCCCATCTTTTCCCAAAACTCCTGCGACTTAATACGCGCGTTGGTTTTAATAGGAACCCCATACTGTTTTGCGAATTGAACGAGGCTTGTGCCGTAGCCTTGGTCCTGGTAATCAGGAAGCACTTCCAATTTCCAAAGCTCCAAATAGTCCTGTGGTGGGTTGAAATAGCGGTCGTACTTGCCATTTACACGATACAAACTCATGCGGGCCACGAGCTTCTCACCAAAGTAAATCCCATAAAATGGTGACTCACTGTCATTCTCAATCAAGTTGTCTTGTAAATCTTCCATCATTGAAAGTTCTTGATGACCAAATTCTCGAAATTTCTTAAATTCTTCAAGTGTTTTAAAATTAACATGAAGCCGTTCTACTTTCTTTGCCATGTGTCTCCCCCTAACAAAAAACATCTATTTTTTGATTTTTCCAGCTTGAAAGCGGTTTTCTACTATTATACATGAACTTAACAAAAAATTCTGCCCTCAAAAATTAGTAAGCGTTTTCAATTTATGCAGGAATTCGTTCTGTATTTGTCGAAGAAGGAAGAATTGTAGAGAAAGTAATGACAGAAAGGGGTAGGAGAGAAATGACAAACACGCTTCTCATTGCGAATCGGAGTGAAATTGCTTCACGGATCATAGCAACAGCGAAGCGCATGGGGATACGGACTGTCGCTGTTTATAGCGATGCGGACGCGGCACTACCCTATGTAGAAGAGGCTAATGTTGCAAGAAGAATTGGCGAATCACCCCCAGCCAAATCGTACTTAAATCAAGATGCTCTCATGCAAATAGCGAAGGAAGAGCAATGTACGATGTTGCATCCTGGATATGGTTTTTTGAGTGAGAATCAAAAGTTTTGTGAGAAAGTTTTAGGTGAAGGGATTATTTGGGTAGGTCCACAGCCAAAAACGATCGGACAAATGGGGGAAAAAGTACAGGCGAGAAATATTATGAACCGTGCTGGTGTGCCGGTCGTACCTGGTAGTGAAGGACAAATTGCCACAGAGGAAGAGGCAATCTCTCTAGCAGAAGGAATAGGATACCCGGTTATGTTGAAGGCAAGTGGAGGTGGTGGAGGTGTGGGAATGGTCGTTTGCCATTCAGAACAAGATCTTGTCCGTACGTTCGCTTCCACAAAAAAACGTGCAGAGCAATATTTTCAAAATCCAGAAGTGTTTTTAGAAAAGTGGATTGAAGGAGCTCGCCATATAGAAGTACAAATCGCCGCAAGCAGAAGTGGAGAGGTTGTACATTTGTATGAACGAGAGTGCTCTATCCAGCGCCGCCATCAAAAAGTGTTAGAGGAGGCACCGGCACTTCATTTGTCTCAAGCGACGAAGGAAAAATTATACGAAGCTTCTATTCAGGCAGCA
Source organism: Bacillus fonticola (assembly GCF_012955605.1). Taxonomy (GTDB): domain Bacteria; phylum Bacillota; class Bacilli; order Bacillales; family JC228; genus Bacillus_CG; species Bacillus_CG fonticola. Next base: position 1,230,736 of record NZ_CP052135.1, read on the forward strand.
AAAGCGGTCAACTACGAAAATGTAGGAACGATTGAATGGATCGTAGACCAAGACGAAAACTTCTATTTCCTTGAGATGAACACGCGCCTGCAAGTCGAGCATGGCGTTACTGAACAAATTATCGGAATTGACCTCGTGGAGTGGCAGCTACGTATTGCTGCAGGGGAGTCTTTGCCGCTTCACCAGCACGAAATTAAGCCGAGTGGGCACAGTATCGAATGGCGTTTGTATGCAGAAGATCCGAAAACCATGTTTCCTTCTCCAGGGAAGCTGTCTAGGTGGGAGCTTTCTATAGCAAAAGGGATTAGACTCGATATTGGGTATCGCGAAGATAATACGGTGACCCCGTTTTACGATCCGTTACTCGCAAAAATTATTGCTTACGGGGATAATAAAGAAGAGGCAGTTCGTCTGTTGCACGAGTGGTCGAATGAAACGACGATCGAGGGTGTGAAGACAAACCTTCCTTTGTTACAAGAAGTATTAGTAGATCAACAGTTTATTAAGGAAACTTATACGACAAACTATCTTACAGAGCTGCAGAAGCAGAAAGGGGAACAAAGCATATGACGACAATTCCATCTACAATGGCAGGGACAGTGTTTAAAATCGAAAAGAGCGTAGGAGATACAGTTTCAATCGGAGACGTGGTTGTCATTCTAGAATCTATGAAAATGGAAATTCCGATCGAAAGCCCAGTTGCAGGGACGGTTTCCGCGATTTCCTTTGCAGAGGGGGACTTTGTGAACGAAGGAGATACGCTTATGGAAGTGGAAGGAGGAGGGGCGTAATGAGTTCTTCTACCGTAGAGAACGATCGTGCCTCTTTGCAACAAGGTGGAGCGGAAAAGTACCACGAAAAATTGGCTAGCCAAAATAAGTGGTTCGTGCGCAAGCGGTTAGAGGTACTTTTTGATGAAGGAAAGTATCGCGAAGACGGGTTGTATGCAAACAGTGAAGCAGAGGGACTACCTGCAGATGGTGTCGTTACGGCGATTGGTCGCGTTGGAGGAAGAAAAGTATGTGTCATCGCCAACGATTCGACGATTAAGGCTGGCTCGTGGGGAGCAAAAACGGTAGAAAAGATTATTCGTATGCAAGAAACGGCTGAGTCTCTTCGTTTGCCGTTATTCTACCTGGTAGACTCTGCTGGCGCACGCATCACAGACCAGCTACAAATGTTCCCTAATCGAAGAGGTGCGGGTCGCATTTTCCATAACCAAGTCCGTTTATCTGGTGTGGTACCGCAAATTTGCCTATTGTTCGGACCTTCAGCAGCTGGTGGAGCGTACATACCGGCGTTTTGCGACTGTGTCATCATGGTGGATGGTAATGCTTCCATGTATTTAGGATCGCCGCGAATGGCGGAGAAGGTGATTGGAGAGAAAGTATCGTTGGAGGAAATGGGCGGTGCACGCATGCACTGCACCATTAGTGGCGTTGGCGATGTGCTCGTTTCAGATGAAGCGGAAGCGATTGGTAAAGCAAAAGCGTATTTTGCTTACATGCCGCAATGCTATGGAGACAGAACAAAATCTGTCCCTGCTGTAAATCCGTCGGCCGAGCGCTCATTAGAAGAAATTGTTCCAACGCATCCGCAAGCCCCTTTCGACATGTATGAAGCAATTGAAGCGCTTGTCGACGGAAATAGCTTCTTCGAAATGAAGCGTGAATTTGCCAAAGAGCTCATCACAGGGTTTGCCCGTCTTGGCGGGAAGCAGATTGGAATTGTTGCTAACCAGCCGAAAGTAAAGGGTGGCGTATTGTTTGTGGACTCGGCAGATAAAGGCGCCCGGTTCATCCAATTGTGCGATGCGTTTGATATACCGCTTTTGTTCCTCGCAGATGTTCCTGGATTTATGATTGGAACAAAAGTGGAAAGAGCAGGCATCATTCGCCACGGAGCAAAATTGATTTCAGCTATGAGTGCAGCGACGGTTCCGCGAATTAGCGTGATCGTTAGAAAAGCGTTTGGCGCAGGACTCTACGCAATGGCTGGCCCTGCGTTTGAACCAGACTGCACACTTGCCTTGCCAGGTGCACAAATTGCGGTCATGGGTCCAGAAGCGGCTGTAAACGCAGTGTATGCGAATAAAATCGAAGCGCTGGAAGGAAAAGAGCGTCTCGCATTCGTTCAAGAAAAACATGCCGAGTATGTGGAGTCTGTTTCATTAGACAAGGTCGCAAGTGAGATGATTGTAGACGAAATCGTGGAACCGAATGACCTTCGTGAGGAGCTACTCGATCGTTTTGATCTATACGAATCAAAGGTAAGAACGGTTCCGCAACGTAAACACGGCGTGATTCCGGTATAAACATTCATGAGCTGAGCACTCAATCCGGGTCACAAAGCAGTCTATTTTTGATCAAGGCGGTGCGGGTGAAACTCCGTGAAGTGTATAAATCAGCATACGAAGTTGTTTTTCTAATAGGATAAGTATCATGATTTTAGGATGCTGCGTAACTGCGCCCCTATTCCACATAAATAGATGATTGTTTTAGTAGAGGAATCGGTTCTTGTAGCCGGTTCCTTTTCTATTTCTTATTTTCTGTAACTTTAGCAGGAGGACTTCGTTTCCTTCCTAGAACAATTTTGCTAAACTGATAGAAAAAGAGAAGGGGGCTCTCATGTGATGCATATTGTCGTTATCGGTGGTGGGGCTGTAGGGCTACTGAGTTCAGCCTACTTACGAAAGTCGCATCATGTGACAGTCGTAACAAGAAGAAGAGAGCAGGCCGTGTTACTCAATGAACAAGGAATTAAGCTAGTGAGAGAGGGACAAGAAGAGTTCGTCCCTATAACCGCAACGTCAGACACCTCCACTTTGCATAGCGTTGACGAAGTATGGATCGCTGTCAAACAAACGCATCTTGACGACGTGATGGCGACGCTTATGGCTACACCACCATTACTGCGAGCACAACGTTGGGTGTTTTTGCAAAATGGTATTGGGCATTTACGCTATAAAACAGAACAAGCGCTTCCTTCGCTTCACTTCGGAGTTGTGGAGCATGGGATTTGGAAATCTTCTGATGCGAGTGTCCACCATAAAGGGATCGGTAACATCCGTATAGATAAATCGTACAAACCACCCGTACAAGATTCATCATTTCCGTTTATAAAAGAAGAAAATATCGAGGTCGTTCTCCGCCAGAAACTGCTTGTGAACTTATGCATCAATCCTCTTACTAGCCTTCTTCAATGCCAAAATGGGGCGCTTGTCAACAATGACCATTTACGTGCTACGTTACGTACGCTCGTATCGGAATTGTCACCTGTTATTGGAGAAGACAGTGAGGCGATGTGGGCTTACACAACGTCGATTATTGACAAGACTCGGCACAACATCTCCTCTATGGCACAAGATGTAGCGCGTGGGACAACTACGGAGATGCGCGCGTTTTTAAAAGATATTACAGATCTTTCAGGAGGAGATATAGCGCGTGTCGCTGTCACCCATGCAATCGCCAACATCGTTCTAGCAAAGGAAGGAGAGGTGTAACCATGTGGCTCATCTCTCAATTGATTGCGTTATTTGTTACTTTTCCGCTGCTTGTATACATGGGGAGTTTCCTCATCGTGAAAATCATCAGTCACTCACATCGTCTGGCGGTGTGGGTGGCCATCTCGCTTACAACTATTTTTTTACTCATTGGGTGTCAAGTTTTGCTCGGTCTCCTCTTTGGAAACTTTGCCGTTTGGTGGATGTACAGTGCGCTCGTCGTCGGTTTTACGATTTTTGTCATCATTTACCGAGTACGTCGCGATGAATTGCTATGGGGACGGGTCACGAAAGCTCTACTAAAGTTCACGTTTTTGACGCTCTTGAGTACTCATTTCGTCTTATTTATATATGGCATGACGGTGTATGCAATGGAATCAATGGGTATTTTGTAATCTCCTATCACGTGAGCACCTTTTTTTCTTTCCAACTAGCCCCGTGCTATACTAAGCTGTGGAATGTTGACTGGAAGAAGGAAAGTGTAAGCGAGGATGTACCCGCTTGCACTATATAATGAAAAGCGGAAGGCGTTTTCCTTGCGTCTGTAGCCTAGATATAGAGGAGTAAGACTTTATGGAACTCACGAAACTTCACTTAACCAATAAACAATCTTTTGTCCAAGCATATCTTACGGGAGAAGCGTCTGTGGCCTCTGCATTTCCGTATCGATTTGATGATGCATCCCTCCAAAAAAGAGCGGCATCTCTTCAAAATAGTAGACATGAGCGTTCTCAGCTTGCTGAAGTGATTCGATCTTATATGGAGCCACTCGGTGTTGGGGAAAAGGTAGAAGAATCTTTGCAGCAGTTGGCAGACCCTTGTTCTTCGGTCGTGATTGGCGGACAACAAGCAGGCGTACTTCTGGGGCCCTTGTACACACTACACAAATTGATATCGATTGTTCGGTTAGCAAAGGAACAGTCTGAAAAACTACATATACCTGTTGTGCCCGTGTTTTGGATAGCTGGCGAAGATCACGATTTTGATGAGGTGAATCATCTATTCTTTCATGAGGCATCACGGTGGGAGAAAAGGGGTTACCCGAAGCGAATTCTTTCCAAACAAATGGTGCACGACACTCCCATCGAGCACCTGGAAATGGAGAGCTATATACACCGAGTTTGTCGTGCGTTAGGTGAGACTCCACACACAAAAGCGATACAAAGGCGACTGCTTACTTCTTTGCAAGAAGGGGATACTTGGACAACATACTTTGCTAAACTCGTTCATTTCTTTTTTCAAGAAGAAGGTTTGCTGTTGATTGACGCCAGCGACCGAAACTTGCGAAAACTGGAGAAACCTTTCTTCCAAGAGCTGTTGCACCGTTCTCGAGATATTAGTGAAAACTTACAAAAAAGACAACGAGCTTTGCAAAGCTCCCACTTCTCGCCACTCATCCAAACAGAGTCAGATTGTGCTCATTTGTTTGTACAGGAAGAAGGAGAACGCGCTCTTTTATACCACACGGAGGAAGTAGGAGTATTCCGAACAAAATCAGGTGGAACCTATACCGTAGCTCAGCTGGAACAAATGCTTGAGGAAGAAGAAGTGTTTCCGTTAAGCAACAACGTGGTAACGAGACCGCTTATGCAAGAGCACGTATTTCCTACCCTGGCGTTTATTGCAGGCCCAGGGGAAATCGCCTACTGGGGAGAGCTGACGGACTTATTCACTACGTTTCGATTAGAAATGCCGATCGTGATGCCGCGCCTTTCGATCACATTAGAAACAGGGCACATGGCAAATGCACGAAAAAAACTGAATCTATCTATAGAAAACTGCTTTGGGGACGGGTTGATGGAAAAGCAACAAGAATTGCAAAAAGCGTTTGCGCCTCAATCTGTTCACGATACGATCACAACGCTGCAAGCGCACATACAACAACAACACAAAGCTATTCAGCAGCTTGTGAGCGAGTACGACCGAGGACTCAACCTATTTACAGAGAAAAACGAACTCCTTTTACAGGTCCAACTCGAAAAACTGCACAAGGAAGTAAGAAAATCAACACTCCGTAAGCACGGAACGACTTTCAATAGAATGGAGCAAGTCGTTGCAGGATTCCAACCCCAAGGCGGCTACCAAGAAAGAACGTGGAACTTGCTCCCGTTTGTGAATGAGTATGGGTTGCAACTAATTCAAGACTTAATTAGTCAACCCTATTCCTTTGACGGAAGTCATACCGTCGTTCACCTTGCCGACAAATAAAAAAACCCCCACTTTGCACCACTACATGTGGGGAATCCAAGACCGAGCCACACATTCCGTGTGGCTCGGTCTTGTTTAGTGTATTCATCAACCAGAGAGTTTTGCAAAATCAACGTGATGTGCTGTGATCAGAAGAATCCATACATCCTAATGGTCAGTTTATCTCAAGATAAGAGCGTTAATCCGGAGATAAGAGCGTTAATCCGGGGATAAGAGCGTTAATCCCGAGATAAGAGCGCTAATCCCGAGATAAGAGCGTTAATCTGGAAATAAGAGCGTTAATCCGGGGATAAGAGCGCTAATCCGAAGATAAGAGCGTTAATCCCGAGATAAGAGCGTTAATCCGGAGATAAGAGCGCTAATCCGGGGATAAGAGCGCTAATCCGAAGATAAGAGCGTTAATCTGGAAATAAGAGCGTTAATCCGGAAATAAGAGCGTTAATCCCGAGATAAGAGCGTTAATCCGGAGATAAGAGCGTTAATCCGGGGATAAGAGCGTTAATCCCGAGATAAGAGCGTTAATCCCAGGATAAGAGCGTTAATCCCGAGATAAGAGCGTTAATCTGGGGATAAGAGCGTTAATCCGGAGATAAGAGCGTTAATCCGGAGATAAGAGCGTTAATCCCAAGATAAGAGCGTTAATCCGGGGATAAGAGCGTTAATCTGGAAATAAGAGCGTTAATCCCGAGATAAGAGCGCTAATCCGGAGATAAGAGCGTTAATCCCAGGATAAGAGCGCTAACCCCGAGATAAGAGCGCTAACCCCGAGATAAGAGCGCTAACCCCCATATTTCTACAAATCTCCTTCGTGCTTCCCCACAGTCCACCACCAACCCACAATACTTTGCATAAAATGTCCTCCATCCGTCGATTCCCCGCGCGTTTTGACGAGCGATAATGTGAATAACGTGAAGGAATTAGTTCATAGAAAGCGAAAACAAAAAACTGTGGAGAAAAGTGGGGCGATGTGGTACATTTGAGGTAAGAAGTGGGGGTATACGGATATGTTCATGGGAGAGCACCAACATAACGTAGACCAAAAAGGACGCCTCATCGTACCTGCGAAGTTTCGCGAGGAGTTAGGGGAGACGTTCGTGGTCACACGTGGTCTGGATCAATGTTTATTCGTATACCCACTGGATGAATGGAAAGTAGTCGAAGAAAAGTTAAAAACGCTTCCCATGACAAAAAAAGACGCACGAGCTTTTACTCGCTTCTTCTTTTCCGGGGCATCGGAGTGTGAATTGGACAAGCAAGGACGCGTCAATTTACCCCCAAGCCTGAGAAAGTATGCTGCTATTGAAAAAGAGTGCATGATTGTCGGCGTCTCGAGCCGTATCGAAATTTGGAGTGAACCGCTTTGGCAAGAATACTTTGCTCAATCAGAGGAATCCTTTAATGAAATTGCAGAAAATATGATGGACTTTGATATCTAACGAAAAGCGAAGGGCGGTTGCTTAGGGGAACCCACTCATCTCAGAACCGGAGTGAAAGTCGTTCTTCAGACTTTTGCGTAGGGGCTGAAATGACGTGCGGTCCCCTACCGCCCGTAGCTAGACAAACGAAAAGCGAAGGGCGGTTGCTTAGGGGAACCCACTCATCTCAGAACCGGAGTGAAAGTCGTTCTTCAGACTTTTGCGTAGGGGCTGAAATGACGTGCGGTCCCCTACCGCCCGTAGCTAGACAAACGAAAAGCGAAGGGCGGTTGTTTAGGCTTTACGGATTCAAAGTGACACCCGACATCTAGAAAGGAAGTTTTTTGATGTTTGAGCATACAACGGTACTACTCGAAGAAGCGGTAGAGGGACTGGCTGTAAAAGAAGGCGGCGTGTACGTGGATTGTACACTCGGTGGAGCGGGACACACGAGGCTCATTGCTCAGAAGCTTGCTGGCAGTGGACATGTGTATGCGTTTGATCAAGATGACGCGGCCTTACGTAATGCAGAACAAGTTTTGTCTAGGTTTTCAAACGTGACGATGGTTCGGTCTAATTTTCGCCATCTACACGAGGAGTTGACGAGCCGGGGTGTAAAACAGGTGGATGGAGTGTTGTACGATTTGGGCGTTTCCTCTCCACAGTTTGATACGCCAGAACGTGGTTTTAGCTACCGGTTTGATACACCGCTTGATATGCGTATGGATCAGTCACAGCCCTTATCGGCAAAGGAAGTAGTAAACGAATGGTCGTTTGAACAGTTAGTACGGATCTTTTATACATATGGTGAGGAGAAATTTTCAAAACAAATTGCTCGCGCCATTGAACGAAGTCGAGCGTCTAAATCGATCGAAACTACTGGGGAGCTCGTCGAATTGATTAAAGAAGCGATTCCTGCTCCAGCGCGACGAACAGGTGGACATCCAGCGAAGAGAGTGTTTCAAGCGATACGCATTGCGGTCAATGACGAATTAGGTGCGTTTGAAGAATCTCTAGAGGCAGCAAGGTTATTGCTTGCACCAGCTGGGCGATTGTCTGTCATTACGTTTCATTCTTTAGAGGATCGACTTTGTAAGCAGCTGATAAAGCAGTGGAGTACGCCGAGGGAACTTCCAAAAGGTTTGCCTGTGTTACCGGATGATGCTCGATTTCAAGCCTCGATGAAATTGGTTACACGAAAGCCAATTTTACCGACAGAGGAAGAAGAAAGTGAAAATCGCCGAGCGCGCTCTGCCAAACTACGAGTTGCAGAACGTACAACGGCCCCATTAGACAAAACGAATAGATAACAGAAGAGGAGGGCGCTCTATGAGTCAAGTAGCTCGCAATTTTACAGAACAAGCATATGAGACGAGGCAAGAACGTAGACAGGTGTCTTCAAGTCAAAAGGCAGTGAGTGTTACGATCGGAGAATGGGTTACTGTGATTCTCTGTGCCGTCATTTTGGCTGGACTGGCGTATTTTGTGATTAATAATCAATCCGCTCTGTATGAAATGAACAAAAACATCGCGACAGTGGAAGCTGACATTGAAAACCAACAAACGCGTAACGAAGATCTCTCCATGCAAGTGAGTGAATTGAGCACTTATGAGCGTGTCTGGGCAAAGGCGAAAGAGCAAGGATTGGAATTGCGTGAAGATAACGTAAAGGTTGTGGAAGGGGAATGAATCAGCAACCCAACATGACAAAAGGAGCAGCCTTTCTCTTTGCAGGATTTGGGCTGCTCTTTCTTATTTTAATCATTCGTTTTGCTTTTTTACAAATTGGTGGGCAGACTGACGGTCGTGTGTTAGCTGTAGAAGCGGAGAAAAATTATCGTACATCCTCTGTTATTGAGGCAAATCGTGGGAGTATTTTGGATCGAAACGGAGAGCCGATTGCTGTAAACGCGAGCTCATTTCGACTAGTTGCAGTTCTGGCTGAGCAGGCTACTGAGGATGAAGATGAACCACGACATGTTGTGGACCCAGAAAAAACGGCCAGTGAGTTAGCGACCGTTTTGGATATGGAAGAATCGGCTATTTTAGAACAGCTCAAAGATGGGATCTCACGCGACAGATATCAAGTTGAATTTGGTAACGCAGGTCGCAGGCTTTCCCAAACTGAAAAAGAAAAAATTGAATCGATGAACTTACCTGGAGTCCTCTTTCAACGAGAACAGCAGCGGTTTTATCCGAATGGAGTGTTTGCTTCTCACGTCATTGGCTATACATCGTACGTAACGAATGAGGATGACGGCACAACCACGATGGTCGGGGAGTTAGGATTAGAGAAAAGTTTAAATGACCTTCTGAAGGCAACCGATGGCAAAGTAGTGGAGCGGGAAGATTACTATGGTTTGCCGCTCTTCGGTGATGGGCAAGAAATCACACCAGCAATCGATGGGAAAAACGTTACGTTGACGCTCGATAAAAAAATACAAACGTTTTTAGAAGACGCCATGAACCGGGTGGATGAAAAGTATAAGCCGAAACGGATGATGGCGATTGTGGCAGACCCAAAAACGGGTGAGATCCTCGCAATGGGGCAACGTCCGAGCTTCCATCCTGCTACACGAGTGGGACTAGAAGACTCTTGGTACAATGAAAATGTGGAATCGCGATTTGAGCCAGGTTCAACAATGAAATCGTTCACGCTCGCTGCTGCGATTAATGAAGGAAAGTTTCCAGCGAACGAAACCTTTCTGTCTGGTAGTTTGCGAGTTCCAGGTGGTGTCATCAACGATTATAACGAAGGTGTTGGCTGGGGACCCATTACGTTCCTTGAAGGAATACAAAGGTCATCGAATGTAGGTATTTCGCTCATCGCTAGAGACCAACTGGGATACGACAATTTGTATCGTTATTTACAAGAATTCGGCTTTGATCAGGTAACAGGGATCGGTCTGCCTGGTGAAATCCCAGGACGAATACAATACGAATGGGAACTCGAGAAGCTGAACACTGCATTTGGGCAAGGAACATCAGTAACGCCCATCCAGCAAATTCAGGCATTCACCGCCATTGCCAACGATGGAAAGATGATGAAGCCACAAATTGTGAAAGAAGTGTTCGACCCAAACAAAGAAGAAGTCGTGACAACGTCGGAACCTGTCGTTGTCAACGAACCCATTACTGCAGAAACGGCTAAAGAGGTGCGTGATATTCTGGAAACAGTCGTCACTTCCGCAAACGGTACCGGCAACATTTATAGCTTGAAAGATGCAGGGTATGATGTGTTTGGTAAAACAGGTACAGCACAAATCTATGACAATGAAAAACAAGAATATTTGTCTGGCGAGGGTAATTATATTTATTCTTTTTTGGGCGGAGCACCTGTCGACGATCCGAAATTGATTATGCTTGTCGCGGTACAGCAACCGGAATTAAATGGTGAATACTCATCAAATCCTGTCGCACAAATATTTAAACCTGTCATGTCGAATAGCTTAAGTTATTTAAATATTAAACCGAGCGATATCAAAAAAACGAAAAGTGATCAAGTGCCTAATGTGAAGGGCAAGTCTGTCAAAGAAGCAATAGACGTGATGGATAAGGTCGGCTTTCAATTAAATGTGGTCGGTTCGGGCTCAAACATCACCGAACAAATGCCTGTGGCCGGCACTGAACTGATGGCAGGTGAACGAGTCCTTGTCAAAACAGACGGCGATATCCTCATTCCAGATTTAATCGGCTGGTCATTCCAAGACGTGATGAAATGGATTGCACTCACCAACGTTGAATTAAATGCAGCAGGAAGCGGCTACGTCGTCGACCAAAGCGTTCCAGCAGGCACACCGCTCGAAGAAACGGGTCCATTTGTCATTAATTTTCAACGACCTTATGAAAGCTTTCGAGACGAAAATATGCCGGAAACAGAAGAAGTAGAAATTAATCCGGTTGTTGAAGAAGGGACGTAATAGGTAGAAGAAAGTTGCAAACTGAAACACCAGAGCCAATCACGCTGTAAGAAGGCGGATTGGCTTATTTTTTTGGAGATTCATTTGTAGTTCAAAGGATCACACTGGGCGAGTCAGGCACTTAATAAACGCGTGCCACGAACCAAGTAACACAAATCCAGACTCATTCAGGACATATCCAGGCTCCAATCAAGAATCGAAACTAATCAGGTGCGAATCAAGACTTGGCTATCTTCCTTTCTCTCGCTCGTACTACTCGGGACATGCTCCGCATACAGTGTAAGAGAATCCGTCTGAATGAGTTCAGAACAAAGGAGGGACGAGAGGTGAAACGTGTTTCTCAAGTCACTGTCCGGAAACGACTCGTACTCACGCTCATCGTTGGCGTGCTTATTTTTGCCGTGATTGATTTGAGACTGGGGTTTGTGCAGCTAATTATAGGTGGGGAGCTCACTGAAAAGGCAGAGGAATTGTGGAGTCGAAACATTCCGTTTGAGCCTGAGCGGGGAGATATTTTGGATCGGAACGGTGTGAAGTTGGCTACGAACAAAAGTGCACCCACTGTGTATGTGTTTCCGAGACAAATCGAGAATCCACAAGAAACAGCAGAAGCACTGGCAGGGGTATTAGAGGATCTCACAGTCGAAGAGGCCTATGAGTATGTGACGAGAAATGAAAGTAGCGTCAAAATGAAAGAAGGACGAAAAATCACACCAGAAAAAGCGAAAGAAGTCGAAAATTTGAACTTGAGTGGGGTTTATATTGCAGAAGATTCGGTTCGATACTATCCGTACGGTGATTATTTGTCCCACGTTCTTGGATTTGCGGGTATCGACAACCAAGGTCTGATGGGATTGGAGCTGTATTATGATGAAGAGTTACAAGGAGAAAAAGGGTACGTGCAATTTAATGCGGACGGTAAAGGGAAGCTAATGGATGATACTGGCGGTAACTTTCAACCGGCAGTCAACGGGATGGATTTGAAGCTGACGATTGATGCCGATATTCAAACGATTTTAGAGAGGGAGCTGGATAATGCAGAGGCAGAATATAACCCTGATGGTGCTCTGGCGATTGCGATGGACCCAGATAATGGGGAAATTCTCGGTATGACGTCTCGACCTGATTTTGATCCGGCTAACTTTGAGCTAGTCCCTCCTGAAATTTATAACAGAAATTTACCGATTTGGAGTACATTTGAGCCAGGTTCGACGTTTAAGATTATTACACTTGCAGCGGCCTTGGAAGAGAACAAAGTGAATTTGTTGGAAGATACTTTTTACGATCCAGGTTATATAGAAGTGGATGGAACAAGTCTGCACTGCTGGAAAGCTGGCGGGCATGGACCGGAAACGTTTTTAGAAGTCGTCCAAAATTCATGTAACCCTGGTTTTGTTGAGCTTGGACAACGACTCGGAAAAGAAACGCTTTTTAACTATATCGATGCCTTTGGCTTTGGTAAGAAAACAGGCATTGATTTGCAAGGGGAAGGGAAGGGGATTTTGTTCGACTTAGAAAATGTCGGTCCTGTTGAACAAGCGACGACAGCTTTTGGCCAAGGGGTTTCCGTAACAGCGATTCAACAAGTAGCCGCCGTTGCTGCAGCAGTTAACGGAGGGACGCTGTATACACCTTACATTGCAAAAGAGCTTGTCGATCCTGAAACCGGCAAAGTCGTGATGCGCAAAGAACCTGAAGCGAAACGACAAGTGATTTCAGAGGAAACGTCAGAAAAAATTCGTTATGCCCTTGAAAGCGTTGTCGCGCAAGGAACGGGAAAGGGAGCCTTCGTTGAGTCCTATCGAGTGGGAGGTAAAACGGGTACGGCACAAAAAGCGAAAGACGGGCGCTACTTGGAAAATAACTATGTCGTATCGTTTATGGGGTTTGCGCCTGCAGACGACCCAGAGATTGTCGTGTATGTCGCCATCGATAACCCGAAAAATACGGTGCAGTTTGGTGGTGTAGTAGCGGCACCGATCGTTGGGAACATCATGGAAGACAGCATGCGTGCCCTTGGGGTGGAGCCACGAAAGAACCAGATTGAGAAAGAATATACATGGCTTGACACGCCACTCGTAGAGGTACCAGACCTCGTGGGGTTGACGACAAAAGAAATACGACAAATGTTCGTGCCACTTCAACTGGACGTATCTGGGGAGGGTGATACAGTTGTCCAACAATCACCGCAAGCAGGAGTTAAGGTGAAAGAAAACTCGAAGATCCGTATCTATTTAGACGAAGAATAATCTGTGATTAGAGCTAGTGAACGTGATCAAAGGTCGGAACACACGATTGTGAGTCGAAATCCGCAATGGATGGACAAAGTACACACCTCGGATTGATTTGGTGTGTGCTTTTTTGTAGTGGATGTTTAGCTTCAAAACGAAATCACAAGTATCACGAGCAAGAAAACCGTGATGCAGGACACAGAACGCACGATGCCAACTTTAGACAAAGTTCATGAACTCCTCAGATCTCGTAGGTGCCTAGGTAGGCCGGCTTTTGTTAAAAGGGAATGGCTTCAGCGGAGATCCGTGCTTTTGAAATGAGGATTCGTTCTCGCTACAATGGGTGTTTGTGAAAACGTAGCAATCGCTTGCTTATTCATGTACAATAGAGAGGATTTTTACATAGTGGGAAGTTGCTGAATAGGTCACGATACACGCTAAACATACATAGTGAATAGAGAAGAATTTCTGAACGAGAGGAAGGCGCTTATGAAAGCAAGTGATCTCTTTCAACGTTCACTCCTTGGTTCTTTGCCTGATGAGGTAAAGGCGCTTGACATTACTGGGGTGGAGCAAAATAGTCGTCTTGTGAAAAAGGGTCATGTATTTATTTGTATAAAAGGGTATACCGTGGATGGACACGATTTTGTCGAACAAGCGGTAAAAAACGGAGCAGCGCTTGTCGTTGCTGAGCGTACAGTTAATGTAGATGTACCTGTTCTCGTCGTACCTAACTCACGGCGCATGATGGGGCAACTCGCGGTGATATTTTACGGGGCACCTTCGCAAAAGCTGTCTGTTATTGGAGTGACAGGAACGAACGGCAAAACGTCTACCACTCATTTCATTGAGGCAATGTTTCGTAATCTAGGGAACAAGACAGGCTTGATCGGGACGATGTACTACAAAATCGGTGATCGGTCGTATCCAACTAAGAACACGACACCGGATAGTTTGACATTACAGCGGATTTTTGCCGAAATGGTGGAGGCTGGTGTGGATGTGTGTGTCATGGAGGTATCATCGCACGCGCTAATTGAGGGGAGAATGCATGGTGTTGACGTCGATGTGGCTGCGTTTACAAACTTAACTCAGGATCATCTTGATTTTCATGACACGATGACAGATTACTTATACGCAAAAGGTTTATTGTTTTCACAACTAGGATCTATGGCACTATTGAACGGAAAAGCTGCGGTCATTAATGCGGATGATAGCTATGCGTCGCAACTGGTCGAGACGTCGGCCGCACCTGTGTTTACTTATGGTCTGCACAAGCATGCCGATGTGCGTGCGCCCGAGTGGAGCTTTGATGCAAAAGGGCTACAATGCACGGTGGAAGTGGGAAGTGAAACCTTTCATTTAACGCTTCCGCTTGTGGGCGAATTTATGGTGTATAATGTGTTGGCAGCGATGACAGTCTGCTTAACGAGAGGTGTTTCTCCACAACGCTGTATAGAAGCGATGAAAGCAATCAAAGGCGTCCCTGGACGGTTTGAACTCGTCCCAGCGCTTGCAGATGATGTGACGGTGATCGTGGATTACGCCCATACGCCGGATAGCTTAGGGAATGTGTTGAAAACGGCTAAACAGATTACTGAGCGTAAACTATGGGTAGTTGTCGGGTGTGGAGGTGATCGTGATCGCAAGAAACGTCCGATCATGGCGAGTATTGCTTGTGAAGTAGCAGATCACGCTGTATTCACTTCCGATAACCCACGAACTGAGGAGCCAGAGAAGATTTTACATGATATGGAAGAAGGCGTACCCTCTCGTTCCTACACGTCCATCCTTGATCGAAGAGAAGCTATTTTTTACGCCATTGAACAAGCGGAACGTGGCGATGTGATCGTGATCGCAGGCAAAGGTCACGAGACGTATCAAATCCTAAAAGACCGGACAATTGACTTTGATGACCGGCTTGTCGCGAAAGAATGTTTGGAAGCGCGTTATTCATAAACTTTATTAAAATACGTCTCTTTTCCAGTTCTATCTCATAAGATAAGCAGTGACAAACGTGTAGAGCTTGTACTAAGGGCCCACACGACGTGGGTTAGAAAAGCGTTGCGCTCGCAAGGATGTGAGTGTTCCTTCCTTACTAGGACGTCGCGAACTTAGCCTTTTATCTTCTTAATTCAAGGCTGTTTTCTAAAAGATTGTTGCTTTTTTTATGAAATCCCATTACACAGTAGCTATATGATGCGATATAACAAAAACTTCATAAAGGTGCTTCGAACCGCTACGGAAATACACTTCGCTTTTCCGCAGGAGTCTACGTGTATTTCCTCCGCTTGTTTTGAACTACTACTTAGTAAGGGGATTTTTTTATCGCTATCTGTTCGTTGATTGGAGCGGAAGGCGGCGACTCCTGCGGGATCAGCGGGACAGGTGAGACCCCGCAAGAGCGCAGCGATGAGGAGGCTCACCGCCCGCCCCGCGGAAAGCGTCCGCCTGGAGTGGAAATCAACAAAGCTATAAGTCGCATCATGAGATTACTGTATAGTAAAAACAACAAAGGATACGAAAAGAGCCTAATTCAAAGAAGGAGGGGAGCCATTTGCAACAGGTCCTCTTATTTACGATTGCTATTTCATTTTTAATCACAGTGCTCCTATCTCCCATTTTTATCCCCTTTTTACGTAGGTTAAAATTTGGGCAGAGTATACGAGAAGAAGGTCCAAAATCTCATCAAAAGAAAACAGGGACGCCAACGATGGGTGGCATCATGATCATTCTTGCCATTGTCGTCGCTACGCTAGTGATGACGAGCAAGTATACATCCCTTACATATGAGATATTTCTTCTCCTGTTCGTAACAGTTGGATTTGGACTTCTTGGCTTTTTAGACGATTTTATTAAAGTGGTCATGAAACGGAATCTCGGTCTCACGTCCAAACAGAAGCTTTTTGGACAAGTGATTATCGCGATTATTTTCTTTCTAGTGTTAAGACAACAAGGTGAGTCTACAGAGTTACATATTCCTTTAGTCGATTTCACGATCGATCTAGGATGGGGCTACGCATTCATTATCATTTTTTGGCTTGTCGGTTTCTCTAACGCTGTCAATTTAACAGATGGCTTGGATGGACTCGTTTCCGGTACGAGTGCCATTGCTTTCGGTGCACTAGCCATTTTAGCTTGGAACCTTAATGAGTTGGAAATTACGCTCTTTGCGGTGGCGGTTGTCGGTGCTGTGCTTGGTTTTCTGGTGTTTAATGCGCATCCGGCAAAAGTGTTCATGGGTGACACCGGCTCGCTTGCACTTGGTGGAGCGTTTGCAGCGATCGCTATTTTAACAAAGCTTGAGCTACTTCTTGTCATCATCGGAGGCGTGTTTGTGATCGAGACGCTATCCGTAATTTTTCAAGTCATTTCTTTTAAAACTACTGGAAAACGAATTTTTCGAATGAGTCCCTTGCATCACCACTACGAACTTGTCGGTTGGAGTGAGTGGCGGGTCGTCGTCACATTTTGGTCTGTCGGTCTGTTGTTGGCAGCGCTCGGAATTTATATTGAGGTGTGGGGAACGTGAAATCAATTCAACAATTTCGACATAAAAAAATATTAGTGCTTGGGTTAGCAAAGAGCGGGGTCAGTGCTGCCACGCTTTTGCATAAGTTAGGAGCCTTCGTCACGGTGAATGATCAAAAGCCTTTAGAAGAAAATCCACAAGCACAAAGCCTCTTGAAAGATGGGGTGAAAGTAATTTGTGGTCATCATCCGATTTCGCTCATGGATGAAGGGTTTGAATGGGTCGTTAAAAACCCTGGAATTCCTTATCATAACCCTCTTGTACAAAGAGCCGTCGCCAAGGGGATTCCGATTCTTACTGAAATAGAGCTTGCCTATTTAGTAAGTGAAGCTCCTATCGTGGCGATTACGGGAACAAACGGGAAAACGACTACCACTACGTTAATCGACAGCCTGTTGACCGCAGGAGGCTTCTCCTCAAAGATTGCTGGAAATATTGGTACAGTAGCGAGTGACGTAGCGAGAAAAGTAACGAAAGATGACTGGATGGTCGTGGAATGTTCCTCGTTTCAGCTAAAGGGAACGGATCAATTTCGTCCTCGTGTTAGCGTGCTGTTGAACTTATACGAAGCGCATTTGGATTACCACGAAACGATAGATGATTACTGGGAATCAAAAGGGCGAATTACCTCGCAACAAACTGCCGAAGATGTCCTGGTTTACAATGCAGATCAGGCAGCAGTACAGAAAATTGCCGATAGAACGAAGGCACAACTTGTTCCGTTTTCTACTACAAAAGAAGTGTCTACAGGAGCGTATGTGAAAGACGGAGCACTGTGGGTACAAGAAGAGCACATTTTGTCTACGGAAGAGGTAGCTCTACCTGGTGAGCATAATTTGGAAAACGTATTGGCAAGCATAGCGGTCGCTAAATATGTAGGTGTTTCAACGGATGCGATTCGCGATGTACTCAAAACATTTACAGGCGTACAACATCGTTTACAGTTTGTTGGTAATGTAAAAGGGCGCCTCGTGTATAACGACTCGAAGGCGACGAATAATTTAGCGACACAAAAAGCTTTGCAGTCGTTCCAGCAGCCCATTGTTTGGCTGGCTGGTGGTCTTGATCGTGGTCAATCGTTTGACGAACTTCTCACGTCCCTCACACATGTCAAATCGCTTATTTGTTTTGGTGAAACGAAGGGAAAATTAGCTTCGCTTGGGAAACGGGCAGGAATAAAAGCGATCAACCTCGTCGATAATGTGGAAAAAGCGGTGGACGAGGCTTTTCTTCAATCCCAGCCAGGAGATGTTATTTTACTTTCTCCAGCCTGTGCAAGTTGGGATCAGTACAGAACATTTGAAGTACGAGGAGACATGTTTATCAAAGCCGTGCATAAGGTAGAGTAGGGGCTTGGCCTATTGTGGAGGTCGGAAGCCAGAGGTCGGACACCAATTTCCGGCATCTGACATCAGGTTATTCGACATCCGGTCTTAGCCCCTCTACTTCCTGAAAAGAGGTGTTCGGCTTGCCTTCCTACAAAAAATCCACTCCTGATTATTTACTCATTTTAACGACGCTTACACTCCTGACTGTTGGGCTTATTATGGTGTACAGTGCGAGCGCAATCTGGGCAGATTATAAATTTGATGACAGCTTTTTCTTTGCAAAACGGCAGCTGCTTTTTGCAGGCGTCGGTGTGTTGGCGATGTTATTCATTATGAACATTGATTACTGGACGTGGCGTACGTGGTCAAAAGTTCTCGTCATCGTTTGTTTTGTTTTGCTCGGACTTGTTCTTATACCTGGAGTCGGTATGGTTCGAAACGGATCACAAAGCTGGATCGGAGTCGGAGCGTTTTCCGTTCAACCGTCTGAGTTTATGAAACTTGCTATGATTATTTTTTTAGCAAAATTTTTAACCGAAAGACAACGGTTTATTACGACGATCAAAAAAGGATTAGCTCCTTCACTTGGTCTTGTATTCCTTGCATTTGGTCTCATTATGCTACAACCAGACTTAGGAACCGGAACTGTTATGGTTGCAACAAGTGTGGTGATGATTTTTATTGCAGGTGCACAAATCAAACATTTTCTGTTCCTTGGTTTGCTCGCTGTAGCTGGATTTGTCGGACTCGTTTTAAGTGCACCATACCGGATAAATCGGATTACGAGCTTCCTTGACCCATGGAGCGACCCCTTAGGTACAGGCTTTCAAATTATCCAATCTCTCTATGCAATTGGGCCTGGTGGACTGTTCGGACTCGGGCTAGGACAAAGCAGGCAAAAGTTTTTCTACTTACCTGAACCGCAAACTGACTTCATTTTTGCGATTATCGCTGAGGAGTTGGGCTTTATTGGTGGGACATTTGTGTTGCTTCTCTTTGCCTTGCTATTGTGGCGCGGCATTCGCATTGCTTTAGGGGCTCCAGACTTATATGGTAGCTTCCTAGCTGTTGGGATTATCGCGATGGTAGCGATTCAAGTGTTTATTAATATTGGCGTTGTTACCGGCATGATGCCTGTCACAGGGATTACGCTTCCATTTTTAAGCTATGGTGGCTCTTCTTTAACCCTTATGTTAATGGCCATCGGCGTGTTATTGAACATTAGTCGCTACGCAAAAGTGTAGCGATCCTTTTGGTCTTCATTACAGATTTCTAACAGTCATATGCGAACGGTTGGCAAACGAGTAGAATATAGTACAATAGAAGACGGTGGAAGCGAGTTTTGTACATTGCTCGTAACTAAACAAAAAAAGCGAGAGGAAGCGTCTGACTTGTTTCAGACTAACCTCGCTTTTTTCGGTTTGCAAATGGAACGTTACTTTATATATAAAAAAAGAACAACAAATAGGAGGGCGGAATATGACGGATTGGAAAGACGCTATTCGTTCGCTACAACTAACCGCTGTCAAATGGGATGAACCGATGAAAAGCCATACGACGATGAAAGTAGGAGGAAATGCTGACTGCTTTATTAGCATCCATTCTGTGCAAGAGTTGCAGTCTGCACTCAAGGTGGCTACCGAGCATCATGTTCCTTGGCAAGCCATCGGAAGAGGCTCTAATCTACTCGTTTCTGACGAAGGAATAGAAGGGATTGTATTTCAATTAGGTAAAGGAATGGATCACCTTGATGTAACAGGCGAGGGACTTTTGACAGTAGGAGGTGGCTTCTCGCTCGTTGTATTATCTACTAAGATGAGTCGACAAGGGTGGTCTGGGTTAGAATTTGCTAGTGGAATTCCAGGCTCTGTGGGTGGAGCTGTCTATATGAATGCTGGTGCCCATGGATCGGATATGCAGGCCATTGTTGAGCGAGTGCATGTTCTTTTTGAAGATGGCACGCTGGAATGGGTGTCGAATGAAGAAATGGCATTCAGCTACAGAACATCCGTGTTGCAAAACGAACGCCCAGGCATTGTTGTAGAAGCTGTTTTGCGAGTGAAGGCAGGAGAACGCGAGCAGATTGTCGAACAAATGCAGAAGAATAAGGAATACCGTAAAGAAACGCAACCGTGGAGCAAACCATGTGCAGGCAGCATTTTCCGTAATCCACTCCCGTTGTACGCAGGGAAGCTTGTGGAAGAAAAAGGTCTCAAAGGATACACTATTGGAGGAGCCCAGATTTCAGATCTTCACGGGAATTTTATTGTGAATACAGGAAGAGCAAATGCAAAAGACGTATTGGCACTGATTGCCCATGTAAAACAAACGATGAAAGAATCGTATGATGTATCGATGGAAACAGAAGTGGAATGGATGGGTAGACCTCATTCTGAAACAAAAGGAAAAAAACTATAAACGTAAAGGGTGGAGAACGTCGGTGAAATCCGTAGTATCCATAGAAGATCGGATTCCTAAATTAAAGCAAGAACGTAAAAAAAGAGCGAACCGGCGTCTTCTCCTGCTTTTGCTTCTCTTTTTTCTTTTTCTGTGCACGTTACTCTACTTTCAAAGTCCTTGGAGTAAAATACAAACGATCAGCATTGAAGGGGAGCAATTTCTGTCCAAAGATGAGATCGCAAGTGCTTCACAGTTAGTTAACGAGATGAGCATGTGGGAAGTTGATGAAGAAGCTATAGAGAAGCGTATTACAGATACGTTAACGCCCATTCAATCCGTTCAAGTGACGAGAGACTGGCCGCAAACGATTCAAATTAGTGTGGAAGAATACGCAAGAATGGCTTATGTTAGGCGAGAGCAAACTTTTTTTCCGATTTTAGAAAATGGCGACGTTTTAGAGGATGCACAAACCAATTTACCTGTACAAGCCCCCATATTATACGGCTTTGAAGGGCAAGAGACTTTTCGTGCGTTTTTGGCTCAATTAAAAACACTCCCTTCAGCGATTGTACATAGTATTTCAGAGGTTTACTTGACTCCTAAGGACACGGATCCTTATTATCTTACCTTGTTCATGAACGACGGCTTCGAGGTACAGGGGACGATTCGCTCAATTGGGGAAAAGATGCAGTACTATCCATCCATCGTTAGTCAACTAGACCCAGAAGCAAAAGGAGTAATTGATTTGGAGGTGGGCTCTTTTTTCCGTACTTATGAGTTAGAAGGGAATACAGAGGAAGCAGACGAACAGACTGAAGAAGGAGACGCGGAAAGTGATACGTAAAGGAAACCGTTTGATTATGGCCCTCGTGTTTATCGTGCTAGGATTCATCATCGCTTTTTCATATGAACGAGCGACGGAGACAACACCTGTCCCTGAACAGACAGGTCGTGAGTGGGAGCGAACGTATGCGCTTAGGAACCAAGTTGTCACAGAAGAGGAACGGACGCGAGAACTGCAACAACAACTACGAGAAAAGCAGCAAGAAATTAGATCAATTGAAAAAGACTTGGCCGAGGACCAGGAGCTGTTTTTTAACTTAGTGGAAGACGCCGAAAAGTACCGGATGTACCTTGGTCTTGTTGATGTGAAGGGACCTGGCGTTACGGTCACGCTAGCAGATAGTGAGTACGATCCAGAAGACGATGGAAATGTGAACGATTATATCGTACACGAGGGACACGTGTTCCAAGTTATCAACGAATTGTATACTTCGGGGGCTACTGCTGTGAGCATTAACGGACAACGAATTTCCCAAAATTCCTACATTGTTTGTGATGGTCCTGTTATTACAGTAGACGGCGTACAGTACCCTGCTCCTTTTGAAATAAGTGCCATCGGAGACGCAGAAGTGCTAACGGCCGCCCTCAACCTGACTGGCGGAGTTAAAGACCAATTAGTCAATGATAACGTGCAATTCACACTGCAAACCTATGATGAATTACAAATGGATGCAATTTTGTAACAACAAGCGGAGGGCGATTGCTCCCGGAGCTGGACAGAGGTGAAGTCGTGAAGAAGCGATGGAGTATTTTTATCATCGCAGGATGTGTCGGATTTTTGCTCGCTTTACAGTTACAAGCGGTCAATGAACCTGCAGCTAAAGACACCGATAATAGAGACAATTGGGAGTTACGACAAGTGCTCATAACAGAAAAAGAATTACAATCAGATTTGATTAAACAAATAAGAGAATCTGAGACAACACTAACACAATATGATGTACAAAGAGAGCGGACGCAAGAAGAAGCTCTTCGTGAAACTTTGGAAGAATTAAAAAAAGCGGCTGGATTTACTGAAATAGTCGGTCCTGGTATCACAATTACATTGGATCGCTTGAGTGATGAGTTGCTGTTCGGAGATGAATTTGTAGGGATTTCGCCGGGTTTGCTAAAACGATTGGTGAACGAGCTGAATCGGTATCAAGCTAAGCATATCGCGATAGAAGGTCAGCGCCTTGTCAATACGAGCGTGATACGTGATATCAATGGGGAAACGAAAGTAGACGGTAAAAGCCTATATCGATATCCAATGGAGATTCAAGTGGTTACAGAAACGATGGAAGATGCAGAACGATTATATAACCGGCTTGTTTCCTCTCGAATGACAGATGAATTTTTTATTGACGACCTTCTGCTTGAGGTGGGGCGTCCGGACTCGCGTGTAACCCTCCCAGCTTATGGCGCTCCCATTCGCATTCGATACATGGAAGCAGTAGAAGAGGACGAAGGGGGAGCGTAACATGTGGCTGGCGATACTAGGATTAGCGATTGGACTGTTTTTAGGCTTCTCCGCTGAATTAGAAATTCCTGAGGTCTATGCAAATTATTTGTCTATTGCATTGCTGGCAGCATTTGACACTTTGTTCGGTGGAATACGCGCTCATCTGCAACACGCGTATGATGAATGGGTGTTTGTCACAGGGTTTTTCTTTAACATTTTGTTAGCAATAAGTTTAGCTTTTCTAGGGGTTAATCTTGGTGTAGACTTGTACTTAGCAGCTGTGTTCGCCTTTGGATACCGTTTATTCCAAAATATTGCGGTCATTCGCCGTGTTTTGCTTTCACGCTGGGTACAAAAAAGGGGAAAACAGTAAAAATCGAAAAAAGAAAAAGGAAATTTGAAAAGTCTTCTCGAATACTCAAGTAGGAAGCACAATCAATGTATGTTAAGTCAGTAAGGGCGTTAAGGTTCTTTAAATCGTCCGCACATAACATATGAGACCAGAGAAGTGACTTTACATAAGAATTTACCACATAAGTTTGAGGAAAGAGATGCGATTAATTTACACTAGTAGCTTTCTTCTTTTGACTTGTGAGGTAGACTTTGATCGGTAAGGAGAAGGAGGTGCCAAAGTATGAACAGCAATACATTATATGTAAGTCTAGACATCGGTACATCCACCGTAAAGCTATTGATTGGGGAAATGGCAGGGGATTCTCTCAATATAATCGGAGTAGGAAAAGCTTCCAGTGAGGGATTGCGAAAAGGCGCCATTGTCGATATAGATCAAACCGTGCAATCGATAAAAAAGGCTGTAGATCAAGCTGAACGTATGGTAGGCATGAGGGTTGAGGATTGTATCGTTGGAATTAACGGAAACCATGTCGCATTGCAGCCTTGTCACGGGGTGGTGGCTGTATCAAGTGATAATCGAGAAATTACAGATGAAGATGTTGTACGCGTATTGGACGCTGCACAAGTCGTTTCAATTCCACCAGAGCGCGAAATCATTAGTGTCACGCCGAAGCAATTTATAGTGGACGGACTCGACGAAATTTCTGATCCACGGGGCATGATTGGTGTTCGTTTGGAAATGGAAGGAACGTTAATAACAGGATCCAAAACGGTTTTACACAATATCCTTCGCTGTGTAGAAAAAGCGGGTTTGCGCATCGTAGACATCGCATTGCAACCTTTAGCTACAAGTACGGTTGCACTCTCAAAGGATGAGCGTAATCTAGGTGTCGCACTCGTCGACATGGGCGGAGGTTCAACGACCGTCGCGTATTTTGAACAAGGGCACCTGTTCATGACGAGCGTTCTTCCTGTTGGGGGAGACCATTTAACGAAGGATTTATCAATTGGTTTGAAAACGACGACAGAAGACGCAGAAAAGATTAAAGTGCAATACGGTCACGCTTTTTATGACGAAGCGTCTGAAGAAGAAGTGTTCAGCGTTCCGATGATTGGTAGCGACCAGCATCAACAATTTAATCAGCTAGAAATTTCTGATATTATAGAAGCTAGATTAGAAGAATGCTTTGAGCTAGTGCTGCACGAACTGCAAAAAGCAGGGGTGCGGGATGTGCCTGGAGGATTTGTGTTAACGGGTGGCTTAAGCAACATGCCAGGGGTTTTGGATCTTGCCGGTGTTGTATTCCAAAACCGAGTACGTATGGCAGTACCTGACTACATCGGCGTGAGGGAGCCACAATATACGACCGCTGTAGGATTGATTCAATTTGCTTACAAGAGTGCGAAATTACTAGGGCGTGATATCGGAGCGGAGCCGCAACCGGTCGAGGTCGCTGCTGACAATCGCCGGGAACAAAGCGCTCCGCCTGCGAAGAGAACACCAAAAGATCCTGATAAAAAAATGACAACTAGAATGAAAAGATTCCTTGGATACTTCTTTGAAGACTAACGGAATACTCTCGAAGGATTAGGGGGATAAAATGATGTTAGAATTTGACACGAACCTAGACTCACTCGCAACGATTAAAGTGATCGGTGTCGGCGGCGGTGGAAACAACGCCGTAAACCGTATGATTGAGCATGGTGTACAAGGTGTAGACTTTATCGCCGTGAACACGGACGCTCAAGCCTTAAATTTGTCTAAAGCAGAAGTCAAAATGCAAATTGGTAACAAACTAACTCGTGGTCTTGGTGCAGGTGCCAATCCTGAAGTTGGAAAAAAAGCGGCAGAAGAGAGTAAAGAACAGATTGAAGAAGCACTAAAAGGTGCTGACATGGTATTCGTCACAGCTGGAATGGGTGGCGGAACAGGAACCGGTGCAGCGCCAGTCATTGCCCAAATCGCCCGTGATCTTGGTGCGCTCACAGTAGGTGTAGTTACGCGCCCCTTCACATTTGAAGGACGAAAACGTTCTAATCAAGCAGCCGGTGGAATTCAAGCAATGAAAGATGCTGTTGATACATTAATTGTCATCCCGAATGATCGTCTTCTTGAAATTGTGGACAAGAGTACCCCGATGTTGGAAGCATTCCGTGAAGCAGACAACGTGCTTCGCCAAGGTGTACAAGGAATCTCTGACTTGATCGCTGTCCCAGGATTAATTAACCTCGATTTCGCAGACGTGAAAACGATCATGTCTTCAAAAGGGTCTGCACTTATGGGAATCGGTGTTGCAAACGGAGAAAACCGTGCAGCCGAAGCCGCAAAGAAAGCCATTTCTAGCCCATTACTAGAAACGTCCATCGATGGCGCGCAAGGTGTTCTCATGAACATCACAGGGGGCACAAACTTAAGCTTGTATGAAGTACAAGAAGCTGCAGACATCGTAGCAAGTGCTTCAGACCAAGAAGTGAACATGATCTTCGGTTCAGTCATTAACGAAGACTTGAAGGACGAGATTATCGTCACCGTTATCGCCACAGGCTTCTCCGAGGAGACAGTTCAAAAGACGGCTACCATGGGCCGACCATCTGTAGCAGCGGGGCAAAAACCGCAACCTGTCAAGCGTGAACGCGAAGTGAAACGAGAAGAAGCGCCACACGAAGCCCCAACTAGAGGCGGAGGATCCTCCCAAGGAGAAGAAACACTCGATATCCCAACGTTCCTACGCAATCGAAATCGACGTAGAAACTAATAGAATGTAAAAGTTTAAAGCACGGCCTCCTTTTGAGAGTGCCGTGCTTTTTTGCAATTGTGGATTTGTCCTAGGATAAGAGCGCTAATCCGGAGATAAGAGCGTTAATCCTGGGATAAGAGCGTTAATCTGGAGATAAGAGCGTTAATCCCGAGATAAGAGCGTTAATCCTGGGATAAGAGCGTTAATCCTGGGATAAGAGCGTTAATCCTGGGATAAGAGCGTTAATCCCAGGATAAGAGCGTTAATCCCGAGATAAGAGCGCTAATCCCGAGATAAGAGCGCTAATCCCGAGATAAGAGCGTTAATCCCAGGATAAGAGCGCTAATCCCGAGATAAGAGCGTTAATCTGGAGATAAGAGCGTTAATCCTGGGATAAGAGCGTTAATCCAGGGATAAGAGCGTTAATCCCGGGATAAGAGCGTTAATCCCGAGATAAGAGCGTTAATCTGGAGATAAGAGCGTTAATCCTGGGATAAGAGCGTTAATCCAGGGATAAGAGCGTTAATCCCGGGATAAGAGCGTTAATCCCAGGATAAGAGCGTTAATCCAGGGATAAGAGCGTTAATCCCAGGATAAGAGCGCTAATCCCGGGATAAGAGCGCTAATCCCAGGATAAGAGCGTTAATCCTGGGATAAGAGCGTTAATCTGGAGATAAGAGCGTTAATCCCAGGATAAGAGCGTTAATCCCGAGATAAGAGCGGTAGCCCACTTTTGACTTGTTTGTAGCCTCTCCAATGATACCTTTGTCCCTTTTTTGATCCTGAAGCAGTTACTTCCATAGATTGAATATACCTTTTTGCTTTGTGCCTTGAAGTTATCTTTAGAAATTCCCGGCATTCTGCATTTGTAATGGTCGGACTAATGAGCAAAAAATAATCTAATAGAGCTGGTTTGTGTGCAGTAAGAGAACGGTGATGGCAAACGCTACATTCCCACGATCTCTCCATTTCCTTCATAGTAAAGCTGGAGCATTTCTCGCATTGAACCCCAGTAATAAGTTCCTGAGGGGAGATGTTATACTCCTGTAACATGTTAGGAGCTGCATTTGTATGACTTTGAAGAAGTTTACTAGTTAATTTCCGGTGTTCGCTGGTACTCATAATGTCCAACTTATTTGCCTTTTT
Organism: Bacillus fonticola; assembly: GCF_012955605.1. Taxonomy (GTDB): domain Bacteria; phylum Bacillota; class Bacilli; order Bacillales; family JC228; genus Bacillus_CG; species Bacillus_CG fonticola. The sequence continues at coordinate 1,257,794 of NZ_CP052135.1, forward strand.
TAGCTCAAGAATACGGTGGGAAACATTTTCCACAAGTAAAATGTTTTTATTCTCAGGATGATCGATCGAGTTTGTTTTTAAAATAGTGGTAGGGTTTGTAAACGCGGCAAGATAGTTGAATGGCAATGGGGGTGTACCGTAACGTTGAAACCAGCTCTTTAATAGTGCACCTTGGCGTTTTACTTGTGTGATAGGATGCTTGTAGCGAGTCTCAACATCGCGATCTGTTCTTGTAAACTGGTCAAAAATCGAGTCGAAAGTTAGAGTGCCTGTGATGTCTTTCGCTTCAATCAGTAAGAAAAAACTTCGTGTAAGAATTAAGGTGTCGATTTGGAAAGCTTGTTCGTTGAGGATGAGCCGTAGATTTGGAAAGATGGTGAAATTCTGATTAGAAAGGGGCTTTAAATAATAATCCAATGTTCGTTCACCCCTGTAACCGGCTATATCCTTTGCGTTATCAGCTCTAATCAACTCCCGCTTTTTGTGATTCATTGGTAGTCTTCTTAAAAGCGCATTTCGTACTACAACTTCGTGTGGAAACTCCCGTTTTTTAACGAACATCGCGTCACTTCCATTTCTAAAAGGTATATGTATGTTATTCGGAACGGGAATCCTATAATCCTCTTTTTTGAAAAATATAAATGACAACTAGGAGAAGAGCGTTAATCCCGAGATAAGAGCGTTAATCCCGAGATAAGAGCGTTAATCCCGAGATAAGAGCGTTAATCCCGAGATAAGAGCGTTAATCCTGGGATAAGAGCGTTAATCCTGGGATAAGAGCGTTAATCCTGAGATAAGAGCGTTAATCCCGAGATAAGAGCGCTAATCCCGAGATAAGAGCGTTAATCTGGAGATAAGAGCGCTAATCCCGAGATAAGAGCGTTAATCCTGAGATAAGAGCGTTAATCCCGAGATAAGAGCGCTAATCCCGAGATAAGAGCGTTAATCTGGAGATAAGAGCGCTAATCCCGAGATAAGAGCGTTAATCCCGAGATAAGAGCGTTAATCTGGAGATAAGAGCGTTAATCCCGAGATAAGAGCGTTAATCCTGGGATAAGAGCGTTAATCCCGAGATAAGAGCGCTAATCCCGAGATAAGAGCGTTAATCCCAAGATAAGAGCGTTAATCCCGAGATAAGAGCGTTAATCCCGAGATAAGAGCGTTAATCCCAGGATAAGAGCGTTAATCCCGAGATAAGAGCGTTAATCCCGAGATAAGAGCGTTAATCCCAAGATAAGAGCGCTAATCCAAAATAAGGACGCAAACTTCCTCCCAACCGACAAAATTCCTCGTAAACTCCGAAAATTTCTCGCTTGTCCAAGACAAATAGTGACACACTTTTCTGACGAGAGACGCTATACTTTGTCTCACAACGAATTGGGAAAAGGGGGAAGGTGGTCTGACTTATTACGTCGATGTTATTTGGTTACTGAACTGGTTGTTCGACGCACTTATTTTACAAACGACTGCCTTGCTCGTGAAAAAACCCCTTCCATTTCGTCGACTGGTGTTTGCGAGTTTTGTTGCTTCACTGCTCGTATGGGGGTCGTTTACTCCTTATGCAGGATTTGTGAATCATCCGCTGTTTAAGTTGGCGTATGCCGGGTTGATTGTATTGGTTGCCTTTTCCTTTCGCAATCTTCGTGTTTTTCTTAGAAGAATTGTAACCTTTTTTCTCGTTTCCTTTTTGTTTGGTGGTGGGTTGATTGGGGCGTACTATTTTATTCAGTTTGACGACAGCATCTATGAAAGTTACTGGTTGACGCAAGTACAAGGGTTTGGAGATCCGCTGAGCTGGTTATGGGTTTTGGTTGGATTTCCGGTTATTTGGTGGATTACGGGTCGTCAAGCTGACCAATGGACAACAGAAGCCATTCGCTACGATCAAGAGGTTAGTGTAACAGTGACCTTTTTCGGACAACAAATTACGGTAAAGGGGCTAGTAGACAGTGGGAATCGTCTTGCAGATCCCATTTCTAAAAAGCCAGTCATGATCTTGTCGTTAGCTTCAGTAGGTCATCTTCTTACCGATGAAATTCGCAAAGTGTCAGAAGATCCGAACAAGTATCTCGAAGGTGACGTAGAACTGCCGGGTGCCCTACAAGCTTATCTGCGCCTCATTCCCTATCAAACCGTCGACCGAACGCAGCAATTTATGGTCGCATGGAAAGTGGAACGCATTGAGATCACTTCACAAACTGCAACCTATGACGCCTCAAGGGCACTTGTTGCGTTTACTGCAGACGTGCTAGCATCGGATGGGTCGTTTGAAGCCATTGTCCACCCAAAAATGATGAGTGAAGCGAATGTACTCGAAGATGCTTCCTGAAAAACAGTCACAACTACATAAGAGGGGGTCTTGAACATGAAAACATGGCGATTACGGTTATCTCTATTATGGACAAAATTTTTATTGCGTTTAGGTGTCAAATCAGATGAAATTTACTATATCGGTGGTAGTGAGGCATTACCGCCACCTCTTAGTAAGGATGAAGAAGCACTTCTGTTAAAAAAGTTACCGAACGGCGATAAAGCTGCCCGCTCTGTGCTGATTGAACGCAACTTGCGCCTTGTCGTATACATTGCACGGAAATTTGAAAATACAGGGATTAACATTGAAGATTTAATTAGTATTGGAACGATCGGTCTTATTAAAGCGGTCAACACGTTTAACCCGGAAAAGAAAATCAAATTAGCTACTTATGCGTCCCGTTGTATTGAAAACGAAATTTTAATGTACTTACGGCGCAATAATAAAATTCGTTCGGAGGTATCATTCGACGAGCCCCTTAACATCGATTGGGACGGGAATGAGCTCCTTCTTAGCGATGTGCTAGGTACAGAAGACAATATTATTACGAAAGACTTGGAAGCTAGTGTAGACAAAAAATTGTTGTTAAAAGCCCTTCACGAGTTGTCAGATAGAGAAAAACAAATTATGCAGCTACGCTTTGGTTTACTTGGGGAAGAGGAAAAAACGCAAAAAGACGTGGCAGACATGCTTGGCATCTCGCAATCGTATATTTCGCGTTTAGAAAAAAGGATTATTAAAAGATTGAGGAAGGAATTTAATAAAATGGTTTAAAGAACCAATAACTTCACCCCCAATTTTTTGAAGCGAATCTCTTTGAGGTTCGCTTTTTTTTGTCGTCTAGTTTACGTGTCTAGCTACAGCGGGTAGGTCACCGCACGTCGTTTCAGCCTCTCCATAAAAGTCTGAAGAACGACATTCACTGCGGATCTAAGACGAGTGGGATGACCAAAGCAACCCGCTTTCGCATTTCCATGTGCATATTTTTCCTTGTCGGGGAGATACTGAACCTTGTACAGCAGCTCCTGACAGGAGGGAAATAGCGTTGACTCGAAACAAAGTTGAAATCTGCGGTGTAGATACATCAAAACTTCCCGTATTGAAAAATGAGGAGATGCGTAAGCTCTTTCGAGAGATGCAATCAGGACAGTATGAAGCTCGTGAAAAGCTTGTGAATGGAAATTTGCGTCTCGTCTTGAGTGTGATTCAGCGGTTCAATAATCGTGGTGAGTTTGTAGACGACTTATTTCAAGTCGGGTGTATCGGACTTATGAAATCCATTGATAACTTTGACTTAGGACAAAATGTGAAATTTTCTACGTATGCCGTTCCGATGATCATTGGGGAAATTCGTCGTTATTTACGTGACAACAACCCGATTCGTGTATCCAGAAGTTTACGGGATATCGCGTACAAAGCCTTACAAGTTCGCGAGCGCCTCATGAGTGAAACCTCAAGAGAACCAACCGCTCAAGAAATTGCAAAGGAGTTGGACGTTTCACACGAAGAGATTGTATTTGCTTTGGATGCTATTCAAGATCCCGTCTCCTTATTTGAGCCAATTTATAACGATGGGGGAGACCCAATCTTTGTCATGGATCAGCTTAGTGACGAACGAAATCGTGATATTCAGTGGATTGAAGAAATTGCGTTAAAAGAAGGTATGCGCCGTCTGAATGAACGGGAGAAGCTCATTTTACGAAAACGGTTCTTCCAAGGGAAAACGCAAATGGAAGTGGCTGACGAAATCGGCATTTCACAGGCGCAAGTATCTCGCTTAGAAAAAGCAGCCATTAAACAAATGAACAAAAATATCCAATCGTGAAAACTAAATAAAAGCTTAGAGTGCCCTTTGAACGTCGGGGCACTCTTTTTTGTTGGATGGCGAGAAAATTCAATGGTCAAGGTCCGGAATCCGCCTTTATGGGCAAATAACTGCTTTTCGCACGAAGGAATCCCCCGATAGACAATACCTACTAAAAAGTTTGTACGTCACGACTTACCGTTAAAAAGATTCGTTCATTCTGGGCACTCCACGTCATACACTAGAGTGATAGATCTAAAGGGTAGGTGAGAGTTGTGCGCATTTCCGAATTTCAAGCAAAGGATGTCATCAACATCTCGGACGGTAAAAAGTTGGGGAACATTGGCGATATAGAAATTGATGTACGAACAGGGGCGATTCAGTCGATCGTTTTATATGGGAGCGGAAAGTATTTTGGGATTTTTGGTAAGGATGAGGAAGTTGTTATACCGTGGAACCAAATATTAAAAATTGGGGAAGACGTTATTCTTGTACGATCAAAGCAAGCGGAGGCTCCAAAACAAATAGAAGGACATACGCAGTAACTCCTCCTCCTCACGAGGTGTCTTGATATGGTACACTGGAGTGAGAAGAGGAGTGAAACGGGAATGGACGTCTTCAAACAAGTCTCTCGGACGCATTTTGACATTTCACCTTGGACCACGGCCTTTCCTTCTTTACTAGCAGGGGTGACCAACCGCGCCCAGCAATACGGCTTTCACGTTGGTGACGATCCGGTACATGTGAAGCAGCATCGAACACGTCTTGCGCAAGAATTGGATGTGCCCCTGTCCCATTGGGTAAGCACAGAACAAACACATGAAACGAACGTTAGGGAGGTCACTCGGCGGGAAGCTGGTTGCGGCAGCGATTCTTTACATTCGGCGCTCACAGCTACCGACGGGCTGATCACCAACAAGAGTGGGGTACTGCTTACACTCCTATTTGCAGATTGCGTACCCCTCTATTTTTTTGATCCAAAAACGAAATGGATTGGTGTGAGTCATGCCGGATGGAGGGGGACGGTCGGAAATATAGCCGGGAATTCGGTGCGGAAGTTAACCAATCAAGGTGCATCGTTGTCCTCCCTAGAAGTCGTCATAGGCCCATCTATTTGTGGTGAGTGTTACATTGTGGACGACAAAGTGATCAGTCGAGTAGATGAAGTGATGGAACACGGGGGACAAACCTTCTATAATGAAGTTACGAGTGGACAGTACGCCCTTGATCTGCGTAAAGTGAACAAGCAATTACTAATTCAAGCTGACGTGGCACCTGAACGTATTCGTGTGACCGATTACTGTACATCCTGTCATAACGACCAGTTTTTCTCCCACAGAAAAGAACAAGGTCAAGCAGGAAGGATCTTAGCGTATATCGGCTGGAAAGTGTAAGGAGGACTTTTTAACTTGACATCTGTAGCAAACAATTTAGCCACCATTCAAGCAAAAGTTGAAAAAGCGTGCCACCGGATAGATCGTTCTCCTGACGATGTGAACATAGTGGCAGTCACGAAGTATGTGTCTGTCGAACGAACAAAAGAAGCTTACGAGGCAGGCATCAAGCACTTGGCAGAAAATCGCGACGAGGGATTCATACAAAAGATACAAGCTCTTGGCACGGAACCAACGTGGCACTTTATCGGCTCACTGCAGTCTCGTAAAGTAAAAATGGTGATCGATTCTATTGATATGCTACACTCGTTGGATCGTCTTTCCTTGGCAAAGGAAATTCAGAAGCGATCGACTCGGGTGGTGCCGTGTTTTTTGCAAGTGAAAACAACCGATGAAGCTACAAAGCATGGACTTGCTATCCATGAGTTGGATGCTTTTGTAAAGGCTCTAGCAGAGATGGACAAGATCTCTATTGTCGGAGTGATGACAATGGCCCCGGTCGGTGGTGACGAAGAAGCGATTCGTCGATCTTTCCGATTAGCTCGTGAAATAAAAGAGTCTATACAGCAAAAAAACTTACCTTATGCCCCGTGTAATGAACTGTCTATGGGCATGTCCGGAGACTTTGAATTGGCTATCGAAGAAGGATCCACATACATACGTATTGGGTCATCTCTCGTTGGGGAAAAGGCGTGAAGCAATTTTGAATTTAAAAAGAAACAAGTCGGGTGAGTAACTGGGAAGGCGTTTGCTCTACGCCGTTCTACACAAGGCAAACATCATCACCCTATGTACTCCATAATCATTACTACATAAGGTCAGTGTCTGAGTGGGATTGGAGTTCCTGCTCATTACTATGCGAGGAGTGGAACTAGTTGGTCTATCAAATCATAAGTGTGGTCAATACGTTAGCATCGATTTACTCGTTTGCTTTAATTATTTACATTTTTATGTCGTGGTTCCCTGGGGCTAGAGAGTCTAAGTTCGGCGAGATTTTGAGTCGCATTTGTGAGCCGTATTTAGACGTGTTCCGTCGCTTCATTCCACCGCTTGGGATGATTGATATTTCTCCAATCGTCGCGCTTTTAGTGCTTCGATTTGCGGTAGATGGACTACGAATACTATTACTCAATTTTGTGTAAAAACGGGGCTGGCTCTCTAAGTGAGGGTCAGCTATTTGTATTAGGAGGAAGTTTTACATGGCAGTGTACGACCATTATCGACCTGAGGAGCATGCGTTTATCGATCAACTACTGGAATGGCGCGACCAGGTCACCGAACAATACGTGGCAAAGTGTAGCGACTTTTTAGACCCAAGGCAACAGGTGATTGCCCGAGAAGTGCTTGGCATCGAACAAAACGAGTACACGTATGGTTTTTTTGGCGGAAGTGAGCAGGCTGAAAGGAAGCGTCTTGTTATTGCCCCTCCGTATGTCGAATCGCTAGAGGATGAGGCACATCTCCAAGTTTTTGAGGTCGATTATGCGAAGAAATTCGTGACGATGACTCACCGAGATTTGTTAGGAAGCTTATTAGGAATCGGTCTTGATCGAGACAAGTTCGGCGATTTACTGTTTGATGGCGAGCGTGTGCAATTTGTCTGTGCAAAGGAGATCGCTTCCTTTATTGAATTGCAGCTCACAAAAGTTGGCAATACAACCGTTCGCCTACAAGCACGAGAACTTGAACAGTTGTTACCTGTTCAACAGGATGGGACGAAGAGGGAAGTGACCGCTTCTTCGTTGCGCATTGATACCGTGCTTTCCTCTGCTACTGGATTTTCAAGATCTGTAGTGAGTGAGGCAATTCGTGAAAATAAAGTGAAGCACAACTGGCAAGTACTTACGAAACCAAACGTAGAATGTAGACAAGGGGATGTGCTCTCGCTTCGAGGGTTTGGTAGGGTCACGATCGAGACTATTGAAGGGCAAACGAAAAAAGGAAAGTGGAAGTTGTCTGTTCTTGTCCAAAAAAATTCACGAAAATAAAGGAATCGTCCCATGTCCTGTCGAAACGTTGTATACTAGAGAAAGAATTGCATCATGTACTTAGTTGAATTATTTCGCGGAGGTGCCCCAAAAATGCCGTTAACACCACTTGATATTCATAATAAAGAATTTACACGAGGTTTTCGTGGATACGATGAAGATGAAGTAAATGAATTTCTCGACCAGATTATAAAAGATTTCGAGCTTTTGCTTCGCGAGAAAAAGGAGCTCGAAGAAAAATACAGCCAGCTTACTGATCGTCTCGGGCACTTTACAAATATTGAAGAAACGCTTAATAAATCCATCGTGATCGCCCAGGAAGCTGGTGAAGAAGTCAAGCGTAACTCACAAAAAGAAGCGAAACTCATCGTTAAAGAAGCAGAGAAAAACGCGGACCGCATCGTAAACGAAGCATTAGGAAAAGCGCGAAGAATTGCCTTTGACATTGAAGACTTGAAGAAACAGTCAAAAGTATTCCGTACTCGTTTTAAAATGCTCATCGAAGCACAGCTGGACCTTATCGAAAACGATGATTGGGATGAATTGTTAGATTACGAGAAGGACGCTACGGACTTCATCTCCGTGAAGGATGAAGAGAACGAAAGTCGATCTGTCTCGTCCTCCCGCTCTTGACGTTGTATTCCCAAATTGCATATAATGTGCACATACATGTTGAATAGAGGAACGGCGTTGAAAGGGACAGTAAGCATTTCTTCACTCTTTGTAGCGAGCTAGGGATGGTGTGAGCCTAGTAAGAGCGAAATGTCGAAAATCCCCCTTGAGTCTCATATGAACGGGAAAGCCTTAGTAATGATGAGCGTACTGTCACGTTACGACAGCGAAAGTGGGCGCATTATGCGTCAAACTGGGTGGTACCACGGGAAAACACTTCTCGTCCCAATTTGGGGATGAGAAGTGTTTTTTGTTTGCTAATCTTTCAACCTGATGACTTATATATGGAAGGTGGAACTACAGTGGAATACAAAGATACCCTACTAATGCCAAAAACTGAGTTTCCGATGCGAGGAAATTTGCCGAAACGCGAACCGGAAATGCAAGCACGATGGGAAGAGATGGACATTTATAAAAAAGTTCAGGAGCGGACAAATGGCCGTCCTAAGTACGTATTGCACGATGGCCCTCCGTATGCTAATGGAGATATCCATATGGGGCACGCCCTCAATAAAGTGCTGAAAGATATGATCGTTCGCTATCGTTCCATGTCGGGATACGACTCTCCGTACGTTCCAGGTTGGGACACACACGGTCTACCAATCGAGCAAAAGCTAACGAATAGTGGTGTGAATCGTAAGGAAATGACGGTTGCTGAATTCCGTCAAAAGTGTATGGAATATGCGCTAGAGCAAGTGGATATTCAACGAGAAAGCTTTAAAAAGCTAGGGATTCGCGGTGACTGGGATCACCCGTACATTACGCTCCAGCCGGAATACGAAGCGCAGCAAATTCGTGTATTTGGTGAAATGGCGGACAAAGGCTTTATTTACAAAGGGAAAAAGCCTGTCTACTGGTCGCCGTCTAGTGAATCTGCTTTAGCAGAAGCGGAAATCGAGTATCAAGAAAAGCGTTCTCCATCTATTTATGTAAACTTTGCGGTTACTGATGGCAAAGGCGTGTTGAAAGAAGGAACGAAGGTAGTTATTTGGACAACGACACCTTGGACGATTCCAGCAAACTTAGGCATCGCCCTTCACCCTGAGTTAGATTACGTGGTCGCAGAGGCAAATGGTTCCACTTATGTTGTAGCAAAAGAACTACTAGAAACAGTTTCTGAAAAGCTTGAGTGGACGGACGTAACAACTGTGAAAACCGTAAAGGGAGCGGATCTCGAGCGTGTTGTTTGTCAGCATCCGTTTTACGACAGAGAATCACTCGTTATCTTAGGTGAACACGTTACAACAGATAGTGGAACAGGCTGTGTTCATACGGCACCAGGTCACGGGGAAGACGACTTTTTGGTCGGGAAGCAGTATGGTTTAGACGTCCTATGCCCTGTCGATGAAAAAGGTGTCTTTACGGACGAAGCACCTGGTTTTGAAGGAGTATTTTACGATACAGCAAACAAAGCGATTACAGAAAAGCTTCAAGAAGTGAATGCGCTTGAAAAACTTGAGTTCATTACACACTCTTACCCACATGACTGGCGTACGAAAAAACCGACCATTTTCCGTGCCACAGCACAATGGTTCGCATCCATTGAACCGATCCGTGAGCAGCTCTTGAGCGAAATTCAAAACGTGAAATGGTATACAGGCTGGGGAGAAGCGCGCCTTTATAACATGATTCGCGATCGCGGTGATTGGTGTATTTCCCGTCAGCGTGCGTGGGGTGTGCCGATTCCGGTGTTTTACGCCGAGGATGGGGAGGATATTTTAACGAAGGACACGGTTGAACATGTTGCTCAATTGTTTGCGAAACATGGATCAAATATTTGGTTTGAGTGGGATGCTAAAGAACTCCTTCCAGAAGGATTTACTCACCCCGGAAGTCCAAACGGTGAATTCCGGAAAGAACAAGATATTATGGATGTTTGGTTTGATTCTGGTTCGTCGCATTATGCCGTGTTAGCCGCACGGGAAGAGTTAACACATCCTGCAGATTTATATATCGAAGGCTCTGATCAATACCGTGGCTGGTTCAACTCTAGTTTGATTACGAGTGTGGCTGTTACAGGTCATGCCCCTTATAAAGAAGTCGTTTCAAACGGCTTTACAGTTGATGAAAAAGGCAGGAAAATGTCTAAATCGATCGGCAACGTCATTGCTCCAGAGCAGGTGACGAAGCAGTATGGTGCCGACGTGTTGCGCCTGTGGGTATCTTCAGTAGATTACCGTGCAGACGTAAAAGTGTTTATGGAAAACTTCAAGCAAGTGTCTGAAGTGTATCGGAAGCTACGTAACACGTTCCGCTTCCTACTCGGTAACTTAGCTGACTTCACCCCGTCTGAGCATCGCGTGGCTGTGGAAGATTTGCGTGACATGGATCAGTACATGTACGCACGTCTACAAGAAGTTATTGCGAAAGTAAACGATAGCTACGAATCATACGATTTTGCGACGATTTACCATGCAGTGAACAACTTCGTCACGATTGATTTAAGCTCGTTCTACTTGGATGTGGCAAAAGATGTCGTGTACGTCGAGGCACCAAATGATCACGCCCGTCGTTCTATGCAAACGGTGATGTACGATACGGTTGTCAGCTTAACAAAGCTACTAGCACCGATCTTAGTACACACAGCAGACGAAGTATGGGCACACATTCCTGAAGTGACGGAGGATAGCGTTCAGCTAACAGACTTACCGAAAGCGGAGCAGCTACCACACGCGGAGGCACTTTTCTCACGCTGGAACACGTTTCTACAGCTACGCGATGACGTACTGAAAGCGCTAGAAGAAGCCCGTAACGAAAAGAAAATCGGGAAATCACTCCAGGCACACGTGAGCCTATTCGTGAATGAAGAAACGAAACAACTTCTAGGGCAGATGAAAGAGCCACTTCATCAGCTCTTCATTGTGTCTCGTTACTCAGTGTCAACAGAAAGCGCACCTACTGAAGCGTTGAAACTTCAACATGCATCAGTTCTTGTAACACCAGCAGAAGGCGAACGCTGTGAACGGTGCTGGACGGTGTCGACTGAAGTGGGTAGCCAAGGGCAACACCCAGAACTTTGTGGGCGTTGTGCGGCAGTTGTTACAGAGCACTATGCTGGATAAAATCAACCAAAAAAACCTTTCCATCAATAGGGTGGAGAGGTTTTTTTGTGAGCAAAGAAAATATCTTCGCGACAAAGTTCGACCTATAATACGGCAGTACAGGAGGTCTACTATAGCTTTTTATCTGTAAGGAAGGAAGAGCACCGATATCTGAGAAATTTGCGATGAAAATGTTCGGTCTGGGCTCGGCATCTGGGCAGTTGTACAATGTCGGATCTAAATTTGCACCGACAGCTATGAACCCGTTTACAGTAGATCACAAAATTTCCAAAGGACCAGGTCCATTAAAGGAGTGGACAGCGATCCGTGAATTTCCTGCCCCAGAAAAAAACCGATTCCGGGATTGGTTTACACATCGCGATCATGGAGGGGACAAAGAATGATCTATAATCGTGAAAAAATGCTTCACAATATCTCGAAAAACTTAGGTAGAGAAGCGAATACTACTACTACTCCAACACGAAAATGGAAGCACGCACCTCAGTGGGAAGTTTATAGAGGCTACACACAAAAACAGTTAGTGGACATACTCGCAGAGCAGTGCTCAAAAATCCACACTGATTTTATTCAGACGTCAGAGGAGTATCTTCCGAAAAGGTAGTAGCTGGCTATGGCGGCGGGCCAATCATGACTTGGGATGATCCCCGCTTTGAAGAGTACGGAATGAACCATTTATTAGAGGTCGATTGGCCCGAAAATAACATAGACGTCAACATTTGGAATCCTTCGCTAGGGAGAAAAAATATTGAACTAGCAGAAAAAGCAAACGTCAGCATCACGTTTAGTGATCAGACGCTTGCAGAATCAGGAACCGCTGTCTTATTTAGCGATAAGGGAAAAGGACGTGCGGTCAGTCTATTACCGACAACCTATATCGCCATTATCCCGAAAAGCACGATTGTTCTCGTATTACGCAAGCGGCTCACAGCATTCACAGGCGCATTGAGGATGGCGAACAGATTTCCTCATGCATCAAATTTTATTTCAGGACCTAGTAACTCCGCTGATATTGAAATGAACTTAGTTGTTGGTGTTCATGGACCGGTGAAAGCGACTTACATTGTAGTTCAAGATAGGTAAGTTGAAACAATAAACACCTTTCCACCTTGATGGGGGAGGGTGTTTATTGTCATCTTAACTTCTCAGGATTTTTAATTTTTATCGACAACACCTCTCACAGTCCAAACAAACGTTGTACATTTTCCCAGAACCGAATGCCATTTTCTTATTGACTGGTAGAAGATTTATAAAATCGGTTGCCTCCACAAACGTATTACCTCCACAGATTTTGCAAGTCACTTGATTGAGTCAAGAGTTAACGGGAGTTTTTTATATAAGAATTCCAAGTATATTCTAAAAGCCTTTTACGCCCTGTCTTGTAAGCGGTTTCTAAAGTGCTGGCATTGCTCATCTTTGTATTTCTGCTAATTTAGCCAGCTAGCCCCTTAAGTGCGGCATAAAGTGGCTTCGCTACTGGTATGTTTTGACGTACGAGTTCGGCTACTTGCTTCGGAATAGATCGGACTTGTCGCGTGCGTTTCTGAATGCCTTCTGATTTTTCGAGTCTTTCCAGTAGGACCCCAGCTACAGTTTGAATGGACCAGCCATTCAAACTCGCCAGAAACACATCCAACATACTCATCAAGCCTGTCTCACACCAGGCACGACCCCCTTTAAAGCGCTTGGCAAACACGTGCATCGTGCCTTCTGCTCTTCCCATCGGTCTCATGCCCTTTGTCGAGGTGTTTGTCTCTAGGCTCAACCACGTTCTGTAATCCTGAAGTCCTTCTTTGTTTTTGGTCAGAAGCGCAATGAATTTCTCCAATTTCTCCTCTCGTTCTTCCGTCTGCAGAGTACCTACCGCACTGTTCAGCTCAAGAAATAAACCGTCTACATCGTAACGGGCTAAGGTTTTACGCAACTCACGATAGCGCGGATGATCATGAAACAGTTCTTTGATCTCCTTCGCGATGTGAAATCGGTCCAGACAGACAAAAGCGGAGGGTCCGAAGTGATCTCTCGCGTGCTGAATCCAAGTCGCTCCGTCTCCGTTGATGATCAATAGAGTCTGCTTCGGGTCGTATCCATACTGGTCGAGTAAGAACGTCTCAAACCCTTCCCAGAAAGGGGCTTTGCCTTTATGTACGTAGTGTTTCTTGTTGACTAGAGAGGTCCGCTTCCCATTGCGACTCCATCCTTCATGTACCGCTGCGATTTTCACTTCCTTCCCTCTTTTTGAAGAGCGTTGGAATTTCGTATACAAGCCGTCCACTTCTACAAACAAGACGCGTTGTGACGTTTTTCGGAAGGGGAGGGAACAGACTGAGCGGCTAGGACTCGCTGACGAACGGATTCGTGGCTCATCACACTGTAACCGAGAAACTGCTTCAGCGCATGAGAGGCCTTGCGATAGGAGCCTTGCGTTGCCATTTCTAGTGCCATTTTTTCTAGGTTAGGAGAGAACCCTCCACCGTTGAATTGAATGGTTTGATCGAGTAGGAACACGTATTGCCCTGTCTCGCGATCTCGATAGTATCTTCTTTGGATTTCCACAAATCCGAATAGCGTTTCCTGCTGGCACCATTTATTTTCCTTTAACTCAAATCTCTTTTTATCCCGGTTCTCTGCTAGTTGTTTGTCTACGTCCTGTAAAACCTCCGTCACTAGATTCAGCTATGAGGAGTAAATATAGATAGTTATATGGCGGCCTTCAATTTTTAATGTTAAAATTTACCATATACATTAAGTTATTTTTTTGCCAAAAAAGTAATTTTAAATTAGTTTTTATCTATTTTATTTTTGGCTCTAATTAAACATGAACATGTAAAATCGGTGCCTGTTGTAAACGCTAAACTAGAATCAACAGTTTTCCTCAAATAGAAATGAGCAGAAAACTACAAATAAGATTAAACAGTTCCCTACTATTGGCTCACTTTTAATATACTTATACTAGTCTATTGAAGGTGAGGAGTTAGGAGTGAACCGCTTCATGAATTACATCGACATTCAACGATTATACAAAGAAGGTTTTTCAAAGAGTGCCATTTCTAGAAAACTGAATATATCAAGAAATAGGGTGATAGATTATTTGAAAATGACACCAGAGGAATTTCAAGAGTTTGCTATCTCTCTGCAAACGAGAGAGAAGAGGTTAGATCCATACCATAATGACCTTCTTGGTTGGTTGCGGGAACATCCTGATCTTACAGGTGCTCAGGCATTTGATTGGCTGGAGGAGAAGTTGAATTTCAAAGGAGTGGCGGAAAACACGGTACGAAATTATTTAAATGACATGAGAGATATCTACCATATTCCAAGAGTCAGTATACAGCGTACCTACTCATCCGTTCCAGAGCTGCCCATGGGGCAACAAGCACAAGTGGACTTCGGGCAAACCGTTGTGAAGGATAAGCACGGGGGTAACAAGAGACTTTTCTTTATCGCATTTGTTCTCTCCCATTCTCAATTCAAATATGTAGAGTGGCTGGACCGGCCGTTTCGAACAGCTGATGTGATTCGAATGCATGAAAACGCCTTTCATCATTTCGGGGGGATCCCAACGGAAATGGTGTATGACCAAGATGCGTTGTTGGCCATAAGTGAAAATGCGGGAGACCTCATTATGACAGCAGAATTCACGAAGTATCACCAAACCCGTCAATTCACCATCCATCTCTGTCGAAAGAGCGATCCAGAGTCAAAAGGAAAAATTGAACAAGTCGTTAAATTTGTTAAAAATAACTTCAGTAAAAATCGCGTCTTTGACAATATTACAGACTGGAATATCTCCTGTAACGCTTGGTTGAAGCGGACGGGCAATTACAAGGTTCATCACAATACAAAAAAGAGACCTTCTGAAGTGCACGCCCTGGAAAAGCAGCACTTAAGGAAAGTCTCTGGTACTTACATTTTTGAAAATGTTCTCTCAGCTAGTATAACAAGAAGGATCCAGAAGGACAACGTCATTCGTTTCGGTGGGAACCGTTACAGTGTTCCTCGAGGAACGTACAGACAAGACGCTTCCAATATCGTTTATCTTCAAGAGGATGAAGGGATTTTGTATATTAAACTGAAGCAGACAGGGTCTATATTGGCAAAACATCAGATTCCAGAAGGCAGAGGACTGCTCATCGCGAACGGAACATGTCCAAAAGAGAGACCTTCATTCGAGAAGTAGAAGGGGTGTTTGTAGATAAAGAAAACATTCAGTGGCTCGTACAGCAATTGAAAGAAAAGTATCCACGTCATATGTTAGATCAATTGAAAGTGCTACAAAACACAATAAGAAAATACCCGGGGTACAGCGAGCAAGCGCTGAAAGAGATGAAAAAGCTTAATATGACGAGTGCAAATGATTTCAGAGATATCGCGCACGCACTTTCTGTTCAGAGTCAAAGCACATCTCCTATAGTCGCTGAACCCAACCAAAAATATAAAGACATTATCGCTCCGGAACGCTCTGAAGATATTTATTTAAAAGTTTTGGCCGGAGGTAGAGATTGATGAGTCATCCGTTTGAATTACTACAAGACAAGTGCCGCACTTTGCGTCTGGCTGAGACGGCCAAGGAATTACCTAACTTACTCCGAAAGGCAGAATTGAAAAATTGGACCTACCATGAATTTGTCCATGAGCTCTTAAGCTATGAGATGAGGTGTCGTGAGAAAAAGAACAGTGAGAGACTGATGAAATGGGCTGAGTTCCCAGAAAAAATGACTTTTGAGAGTTATGACATAAAAGAACAATCTGCGATTGGTGAGAAGCAATTGAATGTGTTAAAGGAGTTGAATTGGATAGAAGAATGTTTCACGTTAATTATGATGTGGCCAACAGGCGCAGGTAAGACGCATTTATCTATTGCATTAGGCATACATGCCGTGGAGAGCGGTTACCAAGTGTCTTTCGTCTCCATGAGCCAGCTTATGTATATCTTGAAAACAAAAGAGTATACGAGTAAATCTAGAACGCGTTATAAAAGGATTGTAGATTCAGATTTAATCATAATCGATGACGTGATGTATATGACGTACGAGGCCCAAGAAGCGAATCTATTCTTTCAATTCATTTATGACTTATACGATAAGGCTGCTTTCATATTAACATCAAACAAAGGACCCAGTGAGTGGGGGAAGTTTCTAGGTGACCCCACTCTCACTACAGCGATCTTAGACCGTCTCCTACACCGTAGTGAGATACTGACTTTCGATAAAGAGGCTGATAGCATTCGAATGAAGTATAGAAAAGCATTATTTAATGAAGAATCTGTTGAATCTTAATTGTGGAAAGCTGTTTAAAATTAATTGTGGAAAAGTGTTTAATTCTACTTGACGGTTACACCTGTGCGTCGCGATCCAAGAAGTAGACAATAAAAATTCGGTTTTACCAAAGGAAACAGGTCTTTTAGACTTGGTTCCTTTTCCTTCTCATCATCCTGAAGTGTCTCAGGTAGGTGGAAGGCCGTCAAGGAAGGCACTTGGCAAGATTAATTAGGTCAAGAGTTAGTGGGAGCTTTTTTTACAAAAATCTGAATTTAGCACATCAATGGGCAAACCCGACTGGAGAAAGAGAGGACTATCGCTCACTTTTAGCAGGGTAGTTTGCAGAGGAAGTTGAAAAAGCCAGTGACGGTAGTATTAAAATTTAAGTGTACCCAACTAACTCATTAATACCAGCAAAGGAGCAGTTAGATGCTCTTAATTGAGTATGGCCGACCCACGTTTTGAAAATAATACAAAGCGCAATGAAAATGTGGATCTATTAGAAGATTTGATTGAAGACGTATTAAAAACACAAAATATGTCGTACTGGTTAGAGAAGTGTGAAGAAGCGGGTGTGCCGGCAGGCCCTATTAATAATTTTGAAGATGCTATGAATGATGAGCATTTTATATCTAGAGACATGATACAAGAAATTGAACACCCTATTATCGGGAAGATGAAGACAATTGCCTCACCTACAAAGTTCTCAGAAACGCCTTGTGAGATTAGGTTTTCATCTCCAACTATTGGTCAAAATACGGATGAAGTATTATCCTCAATCGGCTTTAAGAGTGATCAACTGAGTCTCTTTAGAGAACAAGGGGTTATTAAATAAGAAAAGGGTGGAAGTATGTCTGACAATTATATATTTGTAGAAAAAAAGGATAATATCGCAACAATCTACTTAAATCGGTCTGAGAAACGCAACGCTCTAAATTATGACATGTGGTTAAAAATTTCCAAATTAACTAAACAGTGTGATGAAGATTCGGGAGTAAAAGTCATTATATTTAGAGGTAGGGATCACACAGCTTTCTCAGCTGGGGCAGACATAGGTGAATTTAAAACACTCCGTTATACGGCAGAAGGTGCCGATAAATATAACCAAGCGACTTTAGATGCCGAGAAGATCATTATGGAGTGCAAAAAACCAACGATTTCCATGGTACAAGGCTTTTGTGTTGGTGGTGGGTGCGAGATTAGTTTAGCATGTGATTTTAGATTTTGTGATGAAAGTGGGAAATTTGGCATTACCCCTGCCAAACTAGGCCTTGTATACAACCTTCCAGGAACAAAGAATCTTGTGGATTTAGTAGGGCCGAGTAAGGCGAAAGATATACTCTACACAGGTAGATTATTAGATGCATCTGAGGCAAAGGAAATTGGTTTAGTAGATCGTGTTTATAAACATGACGAACTAGAAGCTAAAACATATAATTACGCTAAATTATTGTCTGAAAATGCACAATTTACTATTAGAGGTGCAAAGTATGTCGTTTCAAAAGTTTTAGACGGTGAATCAGAAGATACTGAAGAGATTGCAAAGCTCGTTCTCGATTCATTTGAAACTGACGATTATCGGGAAGGTGTAAGAGCATTCCTTGAAAAACGCAAACCAGTGTTTACCTATTCTTAAGTCATAAAGTATACGGAGGGATGTACTATTCAATACTCACTAGATGACAAACATCCGATTATTCATTCAAGTTCGTTCATCGCTCCTGGTGCACATATAATTGGTAATGTTGAACTTAAAGAAAATTCCTCTGTATGGTTCAATGCTGTACTAAGAGGTGACAATGAAAAAATCACCATTGAAAAAGGTGCAAATATTCAGGATGGAACCGTTGTGCATACAGATCTAAATTTTCCTACAATGGTCCATCAACATGCAACAGTAGGTCATAATGTCATTTTACACGGTTGTACTATTATGGAGGATGCCTTAATAGGTATGGGAAGTACCATTCTGAACGGTGCAGTTATAGGAGCAGGAGCGCTCGTAGCTGCGGGATCTCTGGTGAGAGAAGGAATGACTGTTTCACCAGGTATGCTAGTCGCAGGGGTCCCTGCCAAGGAAATACGAAAGCTTTCGGAAAACGATTTGGATAGAATGAAGTCAGGTACCTATCACTATATAGAAAACGGAAAGCATTTCGCAGAGAAGCTCCGAAAACTTGACTGAAGCCTTGTAAGCGCCTTATCATAAGTGAACATCTCTCCATGAACAGTTCTGTTATAAAAACTAACTGTAATCGGAGAGATTTTTTTCATAACTGAATGAAGAAACAGATGTATTGATCACACATTTTTAACGATAAGGGGGGAGAGGAATTGAAAGTTTCATTATTTGTGACATGCCTCGTAGATATGTTCCAGACGGGTGTAGGAAAGGCAACAGTTGAACTCCTGGAACACCTTGGATGTGAGATTGATTTCCCAAAAGCACAAATTTGCTGTGGTCAGCCCGCCTATAACAGTGGTTATGTAAAAGATTCAAAAGAGGCAATGAAAAGGATGATTAAAACCTTCGAACATTCTGAGTATGTTGTGACACCTTCTGGTTCCTGCGCAACGATGCTTCGTGAATACCCAAAGGTTTTTACCGGCGATTCGGTGTGGGAAGAGAAGGCCAAACAGTTGGCGGCGAGAACTTTTGAACTAACACAATTTATTACTGAAGTATTAAAGGTGGAAAACGTCGGTGCAAAGCTACAAGGAAAAGCAACCTTTCATACATCCTGTCACATGACTAGATTACTAGGAGTAAAGGATGCACCTTTAACACTATTAAACAATGTAGAGGATCTAGAAGTGGTTCCATTGCCTCAAAATCATAATTGTTGTGGATTTGGAGGCACGTTTTCAGTAAAAATGGGCCAAATATCTGAGCAAATGGTGGACGAAAAAGTTCATTATATGGAACAAACAGGAGCGAATTATTTAGTCAGTGCTGATTGCGGCTGTTTAATGAACATTGGTGGTCGGGCACAGCGGTTAGGTGCAGAAATTAAAGTATTGCACATTGCAGAGGTCCTAAACAGTCGCTAGCTAATTTATTTCATTGGGAAGGGGATGGAAACCATGGCTATGAAAATTGGCACGGACCATTTCAAAAAAAGGATCGACGATGGCATTCACAACGCTTTTATGCGCGGTGCTGTTTCAGATGCTCAAGAACGCCTGAGAACAAGACGTTTGGAAGCAGCTGAAGAATTAGGAAACTGGGAAGAATGGCGCTCTCTCGGCGAAGAAATACGTCAACACGTTTTAAATAACTTAGATTATTATTTAATGCAATTAAGTGACAACGTAGCAGAAAGAGGCGGTCATGTATTTTTTGCTGAAACAGCTGGAGAAGCAAACCAATATATAAAAGAAGTGGTTATGAAAAAAGACGGAAAAAAGGTTGTTAAATCAAAATCGATGGTAACGGAAGAAATAAACATGAACGCCTGTTTAGAAGAGGCGGGCTGTGAAGTGATTGAAACAGACCTTGGCGAGTACATTTTGCAAGTAGATGATCATGACCCTCCGTCCCATATAGTGGCTCCAGCTCTTCATAAAAACAAAGAACAAATTCGAGACGTTTTTAAAGAGAAATTAGGATACAAGCAAACAGAGAAACCAGAAGAATTAGCCTTGCATGCACGAGAATTATTAAGAAGGGAGTTTTTAACAGCCGATATTGGCATTACTGGCTGCAATTTTGCGATTGCCGAATCCGGTACGATTAGTTTAGTAACCAATGAAGGAAACGCCAGGTTAGTCACCACCATTCCTAAAACTCAGATTACAGTGATGGGAATGGAAAGAGTTGTACCAACCTTTGAAGAATTTGAAGTGCTCGTTAGTTTGCTCACTCGAAGTGCTGTTGGACAAAAGCTTTCGAGCTATGTCACCGCATTAACAGGACCTAAGCAAGAAGGGGATGTAGACGGTCCTGAAGAATTTCATTTAGTCATTGTGGATAATGGTCGATCCAAAGTTTTAGGTACGGAATTTCAGTCCATATTACAGTGTATTCGCTGTGCAGCTTGTGTGAACGTATGTCCAGTATATCGTCACGTAGGGGGACATTCGTACGGATCGATCTATTCTGGCCCAATCGGAGCTGTTCTTTCACCACTTTTAGGTGGCTATGATGATTATAAAGAACTCCCATATGCCTCTACTCTATGTGGCGCATGCACAGAAGCATGTCCTGTAAAAATTCCACTTCATGAGCTGCTACATAAGCATCGACAAGTCATCGTAGAGAGAGAAGGCAAAGCTCCGATCTCTGAAAAACTAGCAATGAAGGTCTTTGGTCTCGGTTCGGCATCCGAACAGCTTTATAATGTTGGATCTAAATTTGCACCGAAGGCTATGAATCCATTTACAGTGAATCACAAGATTTCCAAAGGCCCTGGTCCACTAAAGGCTTGGACAAATATTCGAGAGTTCCCTGCACCTGAAAAGAATAGATTTCGCGATTGGTTTAAAGATCGTGACTACGGAGGTGATAAAGAATGACAAAGGGAGTGATTTATAACCGGGAAAAAATGCTAAAAAACATCTCGAAAAACTTAGGTAGGGATATGAGTGACGATGCTCTCGCAAGACCTAAATGGAAGCACGAACCCCAATGGAAAGTATTCAGTGGATACACTCAGAACCAATTAGTTGAGGTACTGAAAGAACAATGCTCAAAAATTCATACCGATTTTATTGAAACTTCGGGAGGTGAATTGCCCCATGTCGTTGATCAGGTAGTATCGAACTACGGGGGCGGTCCAATTATTACTTGGGAGGATCCCCGTTTTGAAGAGTATGGAATGGGTCACTTGATGAAAGACGAGTGGCCAGAAAAAAATATCAATGTAAACATGTGGGACCCACTAATAGGTAGGAAGAATATTGAATTAGCGGAAAAGGCAAATATTGGAGTTACATTTAGCGATCAAACGCTTGCAGAATCAGGTACGGTTGTATTGTATAGTGATAAAGGAAAAGGACGGGCGGTCAGTCTCTTACCAACAACCTATATAGCCATTATTCCAAAAAGTACACTTGTTCCTCGTATTACGCAGGTCGCACACTCTATTCATCAGAGTATAGAAAAAGGAGAAAGCATTGCCTCATGTATAAATTTCATAACCGGACCTAGTAATTCCGCCGATATTGAAATGAACTTAGTCGTAGGCGTTCATGGACCTGTGAAGGCAACTTATATTTTGGTGAATGATAGGTAAGTTGAAATCTTTGAAAATATGGACACGTTTCCACCCTTTCCACCATTGTAGGTAGAGAGGGTGTTCTATTTTCTTTGTCAAAAAACCCTATTTCAATTTCTCAGATTCCTCATCTTTATTGACAACACGTCTCCGCAATCTGAGTAAACGGTAGATTTTCCTAAGATCAGGATTCGATCAATAGCTGATTGGCACGAGCATGAAAAAGCTTTCCAAGATCGGAAGCATTAGCCACTGTCGAGGACGAGAACAGAGCTTGTACCAGATTGGTTTGAAGAGGATCAACGGGAGCGGGACGCGTATTTGGAAGCACAATTAAAACAAAAGCCGGTTACTGAAGAGGGTATAAGGGGACTAGAAAGGCTATTACGAGGAACAAACCAAAAAGCAGAAGCAGCCACAAAGTAGCAACTTCCGCCCAAAACTATTATACAAACAACATCCAAAGCACCATCGTAGTAACTAACGCCACAATCCCTTGCAATAGTGTCGCCATCGTTTGTGCTTTATACGCATCAACGACGGTCATGCCGCTGAATTCTTTCACAACCCAGAAGTAGCTGTCATTCACGTGTGATACGACCATCGCTCCAGCTCCAATAGCCATGACAACAAGTGCAAGTGGAAGCGCTCCGGAAATGTCGGCTTGGGTGAGTAGAGGTGCCATCAAGGACGACGTAATAACAAGTGCCGTCGTTGACGATCCTTGTGCTGTTTTCAAGGCAGCAGCAATCAAGAACGGGATCAGCAAGAAGAAGGCACCGCTTAACAGTCCGCTATTCGCAAAGCCTTGAATAAAGTCGCCTACAGGTGTTGCTTTAATAACAGAACCGAACGCACCACCAGCACCGGTAATTAACAAAATAGGTGCAGCATCTTTAAGGGCTTCTCCAACCCAGCCAGATAGCGTTTCTTCGTCAAATTTAGGCAACAATGCGAAGGCGAAGAAAATCCCGGCAAGTAAAGCGACTACAGGTGATCCGAGGAAGAGGAAAACGTCAAAAATGAAACCTTCCCAACCAATAAACGTGACGAGTGAAGCAAATCCGATGAGCAAAATAGGGACGAGGATCGGAGCAAATGATTTCCATGTGGACGGCATCTCTCCGAAGCCCTTAATCACTTCATCGTAATCGTATTGAAGGTCGTCTTCACCTTCGACTTTGATCTTTGTTCCGACTTTCATCGCCCAGATATACCCAACTGTAACGGCAGGGATCGCTACGATAATCCCGATCAAGATAATTAAGCCTAGATAGTTTTCTGCACCAATGTTTCCAGCTGCTGCAATCGGACCTGGAGTTGGTGGCACTAATGTATGCGTAGCGAAAAGTCCCGTTGATAACGCAATCGCCATCGAAGCGACTGCCACTTTAGCACGCTTCGCTAATGCTTTTTTCAAAGAAGATAAAATAACATAGCCGGAGTCACAGAATACAGGAATACTGACGATACTTCCGATCAGACTCATCGCCAGCTGTGGACGCTTTTCTCCAACGAGACGAAGAACGACTTCTGCCATACGGAGAGCGGCACCAGATTTTTCAAGAATAACCCCAATGATCGTACCGAAAACGATGACTAAACCGATACTTCCCATGAGACCGCCGAAACCAGTGTTAACAGCTGTGACAATGTCGGCTAATGGCAAACCAGCTAAAATACCTGTACCAAATGCGGCGAACAGTAACGATAGAAACGGGTGAATTTTTAGCTTTGCCGTAGCAAAAATAACAAACAAAACCCCAAGTAAAATCACTAATAAGAGACTGAACCCTTCCATAGTACCCTCTCCCTAATTCGTAGTACTCACCGTAATGATTGTATGAGGTGCAGAACGTTTACTGTTTGTTCATAGAGCAAATCTTCCCCTAACGTCATGCACTCTTCTAAAGTGGCAGGGCCTCTTGTGATCGAGAAACACCCTGTAAAGTGTTCTAGTAAAGCATGCTGGTCATCGCGCACGCTTCCAGAGATTAATACAGCGGGAACGCCGTGCGTGTTAGCTAACTTTGCCACAAATCCTGGTGCTTTGCCATACAATGTTTGTTCATCGCTTTGGCCTTCTCCGGTTAGGACGAGGTCTGCTGTAGAGATTTCTTCCTCTAGGCGAATGACGTTACCAATAAGTTCAGCACCTGAGGCAAGTTCACCTCCAAGTACCATAAAGGCAAAGCCGAGTCCACCAGCAGCACCAGCGCCTGGCACGTGTTTATGCACGCTTTCGATCGATGCCTCGATCAGTTCGGCGTAATGGTGCAAGGCTTCATCTAACGCTTGAATTTGGACCGCAGTCGCGCCTTTTTGTGGGCCGTAAACCGCACTAGCCCCGCGTGGACCACAAAGAGGATTATCAACGTCGCATGCGATGTTGATGGTGGTGTTTTTCAGTCTTGAATCTAATCCCGATAGATCAACACGGTGAATGGCGAGCAGGTCTTCGCCAAACTTATCGACTTCGTTACCTTGATGATCAAAAAATTTTGCGCCTAACGCTTGCAACATGCCAAGTCCGCCGTCATTGGTAGCGCTTCCCCCGAGTCCGATGAGAATCGAAGCAAACCCAGCATCCAGCACGTGTTTGATGCATTCGCCGAGACCGTAAGATGTGGTTTTATAAGGATCACGTTGTTCTACAGGCACTTGCGTTAGACCCGCCACGCTAGCGACTTCCAAAAAAGCTGTTTGCTCAACTTTCCCATAAGCAGTTTCAATGTTGTCACCGAGCGGACCCGAACAAGTCACCTGAAAGCGCTTCCCGTTTGTGGTAAAAAGAAGCGTATCCATCGTTCCTTCGCCACCATCAGCCATCGGTTTGATAACCACATTCGCTTGTGGTACGACTTCCAAGCAAGCACGCCCCATTGTTTCTGCTACTTGCTCTGTTGTGAGAGATCCTTTGAATGAGTCTGGAGAAATGACAATTTTCATACGATTCCCCCTTTTAATTGTTACTTTCTATTTAATAGGAAAGAGGGGGTCGGTGCAATTAGACGAATGGATAGAATTTCTGACTACTTACACCTATTTTTTGTGCATTTGCACAAGTATGAATTTACTCGTCCAACTGAAAATGAATGATAAAAAGGATCATCGCCTCGCGAAAATTTCGCGGATCGAGCCCGACTTTTTGCTTAATTTGGTCCAACCGATACAGTAGCGTGTTGCGATGGATATGTAATTTCTCTGCCGAAGCCTTTGTTTGCAAATGGGATTCGAAATACGCTTGCAACGTTTCGATGTAGCTCTGTTCCATCTTTTGAAGTTTAGATGTGTATAGTGCGAGTACCTCATGGCAAACGTCCGTGTCTATATGATCGAGGAGGCGTTCTAATTCCCAGTCATTTATATGGTTGACATCATCTTTTTGCTTGCGCTGATTCAATCGGAGGGCATGCTTCGCTTGAAAATAAGAAGCTCTCATCCCGAGTACGGATGTTCCTGGTTTGCCGATACCAATTTGAAAGGAAGCTTCTGTCTGGATGAGGTGTTGAACGTCGGGTTTTGTGACTGTGTTTTTTAATCCTAAAACGATTTCGTTTTCATTCAAAACGGACAGAAACAAACAAGCATTAAGTTTGTTTTTGATTGTTTCTGCAAATTTTCTTGCGTGAATGATTTCGAATACAACGATTGTAACCGGTTCATCTATACGTAGTTTCAACAGATAGTGTGCCTCTTGTTCAAGTCGGCTTTCGTCTACACCAAGTGGATGAAAAACTTGCTGTAACCAATTGTTCAACACGCTGTCTTTGAAAAAGAGCTGGCTTTGCAAGTGAATTTGTTCTACCGCCATTTCAACAGCAGTACGAATGATGTTTGCTGCTTGCAAAACTTGGTCTGGGTGCCCCGTAATACCAATCACTCCAACGATTTCTTGAAAATGATACATCGGTAAATTGACGCCAGGCTTTGTACCAGGATAAGATGCCAGGTCTTCAGGTGACAAAATGATATCTCTTTTTTCCTTCAATACTTGCTTTGCTCCACGATGCATGTGACCGATGCGTGAGTCGTCCGTGCTCGCTACAATCAGTCCCTCTGTGTTCATAATGTTAATAGGTACATTCAAATGTCTCCGTAATTTTTGTATCACTTCTGCGCCAAATTCATATGTTATTTGCATAATTATTCCTCCGCGGCTGTTCCTTATTTCCAAAAGTATAAGCAACGTACGCTTTGCTAGCAAGGATAAGTAGTTTCTTGAAATAGCCAATAAATTAGAAAATCTTACTTCGGAAACATCTTGCGCACTCGGTCATACTATACGTACGACGAAAAACATTCATGAGCTAGAGAATGGATCAGGAAGGAGATCATATCGTGAACCACACTGTGTATGAAGAACTTCGTAAATCAGAGGAAGAGTTAAAGCGACGCCTAGACTATTCGCTTTCCATTCCACTTGATCCTTTTCTTAAGCAAGTGATGGAACACGAATTGTTTGATACCCAGCATGCCATTGGGAAGCTCGAGAGCGGAACGTATGGAGTGTGTGAGCAAACAGGTATGCCATTAGAGGATTATCATATTGCTACGTTGCCAACCGCACGCACTCTCCAATGCTTCGAAAACTTACAATCATATGGGCGAGTTTCCCTCCACGACCAATTTGCTCCGTGAATCAGTACCTCCTAGGGCCGGACTTGTGCTACAATAAAGTGAAACTCTATTGGATAAAATAAGCGCACAGCTTTTTTAGAATTTGTGCGCTTTCTTTCTCGCCTTAAAAAGTGCGAAAAGAATACAGGAAGTGGAGGGAACGAAGCTGTTTTACATACTCGCCTTCGTCATTATCGCGATCGACCAGCTCACAAAGTGGATGATTGTGACACGCATGACAGAGCTACAAAGCATCCCCGTAATAGACGACTTTTTTTATATTACATCGCATCGTAATACTGGTGCTGCGTGGGGCATACTAGAAGGACAAATGTTTTTTTTCTACATTATTACGGTTATTGTTGTGATCGCTATTATCTTCTATATGGAACGATGGGCAAAGGAAAAACCGCTGGCAAAGCTTGCTCTTGCGTTCATGCTCGGGGGAGCCATTGGGAACCTCATCGATCGTGTTTTCCGACAAGAGGTAGTTGATTTTTTTCAGTTTTTCTTCGGTACTTATCAATTTCCGATATTTAACGTAGCCGATTCTAGTTTGGTTGTTGGTGTTATTTTACTTATGATCATCATTTGGCGCGAAGACTCTTCAAAAGAAAAGGAACAACCACATGTCAACTCATAAATTTACGGTCGATGACCAGGATGCTGTATCCACTAGACTAGATAAATACATGAAAGAACAGTTACCAAACGTCTCCCGCACCCAAATTCAACAGTGGATTCAGGATGGGTATATCCTTGTAAACGAAAAAGAAATAAAAACAAATTATAAAGTAGCATTCGGTGACAAAATTCAAGTCACAGAACCCAGGCCTGTTGAAATTGCCATGGTTCCGGAAGATATTCCGCTAGATATTAAGTATGAGGACGAACACCTTCTCGTCGTCAACAAGCCGAAGGGAATGGTTGTTCATCCTTCTGCAGGCCACACGAAAGGGACGCTCGTTCATGCGTTGCTACACCATTGCAAAGGGTCTTTGTCTGGGATCAATGGGGAATTGCGACCTGGCATAGTTCACCGAATTGATAAAGACACATCAGGCTTGCTTGTCGTCGCAAAGCATGATGTTGCTCATCAAGGCTTGCAAGATTTGCTGCAAGACCACCAGTTAAAGCGCGAGTATTTTGCGATTGCGCATGGTGTTATTCAGCACGAAAAAGGAACAATCGACGCACCCATCGCAAGAGACACGAAGGACCGTCAAAAAATGGGTGTCATTGACTACGGCAAGCCAGCTGTGACTCACTTTGAAGTGGTAGAGCGAGTAGAAGGCTTTACGTTTGTGAAATGCGAGCTTGAAACAGGTCGGACCCACCAAATTCGCGTTCACTTTCAATACATCGGTTTTCCGCTTGCTGGGGATCCAAAGTACGGTCCGAAAAAAACATTGGCGCTAAATGGACAAGCTTTGCACGCACAACGGCTTTCCTTTGTGCATCCGATGACAGATGAACTGATCGAATGCGAAGCGCCATTGCCATCTGAACTAGCGGCCGTCGTGGAAGAATTAAAAAAACATTGACGAATAGACAAAGTTAGACTAGACTAGTCTCAAGAACTCAATAGTCCCTTTAAGTACAGTCCCGTGAGGCTGAGAAGGAAACGGATTACAAGCGATACGTGTATCGTTTGTCAACTTTCGTACGAACAAATCCCTCTCACTGTTACGGTGAGGGGGTTTTTTGATGGGGGTGACAAGTTGCCAAAAGCAGTTGTTTTAGACGGTGATGCGATGCGTCGCGCACTAACACGAATTGCGCACGAAATTATCGAACGAAACAAAGGCATCCAAGAATGTGTTCTAGTTGGCATACAAACGCGAGGAGCAGACATCGCAAGGAGATTGCAAGAACGCATTGAACAAATCGAAGGGAAAACAATTGAACTAGGTGTTCTCGATATAAGCTTATACAGAGACGACCTATCCACAAAGCAAGATGAGCCTGTCGTACAAAAACCAGAATTTCCATTTTCGTTGCAAAATCGCACCGTCATTCTCGTTGATGACGTGTTGTACACCGGCCGAACAGCAAGAGCGGCGATGGACGCTTGCATGGACGTGGGCAGACCGAGCCGTATCCAACTCGCCGTACTCGTAGACAGAGGCCATAGAGAGCTTCCAATCCGAGCAGACTTCGTCGGCAAAAACGTTCCAACTTCTACAGAAGAAGCGATCGTCGTTCAATTAGAAGAAGTTGACGGGACGGAACAAGTTATAATAGAAGAAAAACAATAAACATATATAGTCCTTTTTTAAGATGCTGTCCAGAGAGACGCAAAAGAGGGAAGCGAACGAACACCTTTTGAACGAAAAAGGTGTGATTGTGGGCGTAGTCTGTCCACAAGTCCGCTCAAAAAAAACCCTTTGCTTACTCTATGGCAAAGGGTTTTTATTTTGCTCAATTACAAGGAGGAACCCCCTATGAATACACAACAACCAACATTAGACGTTCATGAAAAACCGAGTGGAAAGACATGGGCAGCGCTTAGCTTCCAACACTTATTTGCGATGTTCGGTGCGACTGTTCTTGTTCCGATGCTCGTCGGTCTAGATCCTTCCATTGCACTTCTTTCAGGAGGGGTTGGAACGCTTGCTTACCTTCTTTGTACGAAGGGAAAAATTCCTGCTTATCTTGGGTCATCCTTCGCCTTTATCGCGCCGATGTCTTTCATTATTGCAAATGAAGGCGTTGGGGCAGCGATGATGGGCGGACTCGTCGTCGGGATCGTGTACTTGTTAGTGTCACTAGGCATTAAGGTTGCCGGATCGGGCTGGCTCATTGCGCTCCTTCCACCGATCGTTGTTGGCCCTGTTATTATGGTTATCGGTCTCGGACTTGCCGGGACAGCAGTAGGGATGGCGATGTATGAAAATCCAGGTGCACCACAAGCTGATCTTATTTATAGCGGGAAGCACATACTTGTAGCGGGTATCACACTAGCAGCAGCGGTTGGTTGCTCGTTAATCACAAAAGGATTCCTACAGTTTATTCCGATCTTAGTCGCAATTGTTGTTGGGTACGTAACGAGTATATTCGTCGGCCTCGTTGACTTCTCTGTTGTTACAGCCGCTCCTTGGTTTGCACTACCAAACGTGACGATACCGTTTATTCACTACGCACCGAGTATTTCGTGGGACATCGTGTTGCTCATGGTACCTGTCGCACTCGTAACATTTGCTGAACATACAGGTCACCAAATGGTATTGAGTAAAGTCGTCGGGCGAAATTTCTTGCACAAACCAGGTCTGCACCGCTCCATTTTTGGAGACGGATTAGCAACCATTATCGCGAGTTTCCTCGGTGGACCACCCAATACAACGTACGGAGAAAATATCGGTGTTTTAGCCATCACTAGAATCTACAGCGTCTTTGTGCTAGGAGGAGCAGCTGTGTTAGCCATCTCATTCGCATTCATCGGGAAAATTTCAGCTTTCCTTACGACCATACCGACAGCGGTTATGGGCGGCGTATCGATCCTTTTATTCGGAATTATCGCTACAAGTGGCCTTCGCATGATGATCGACAACAAAGTAGACATGTCTGAAAAACGTAACCTAATCATTCCTTCATGCATCCTTGTCATCGGGATCGGGGGAGCGTTCGTTCAATTCACAGAAAACTTCACGCTCCAAGGCATGGCACTCGCAGCCATTGTCGGTATCTTACTCAACCTCATCTTACCTGGTCGGGAAGTCCCGAAAAAGGAAGAGATGTTCGAAGCTTCTACAAAGAAAGCCGCGTAAACTGCGGGAACTGCGGGAACTGGTACGCCCCGAAATATGTCGAATAGCATCTCGAAGTGAATTCGACAAAATCCGGGTGGTACCAGTTCCCGAAATAGGAAGGGTGAACATGGATGAATCATCTTCTTGATATTGATGGGTTAACTGAACAGGGTGTCCTCAAACTTTGTGAACAGGCAAAGCGCTGGAAGGGTGGAGAGGCCCCGCCGACGATGAAAGAACCTGTGTTTGTTGGGCAGTTGTTTTTTGAGCCGAGTACGAGGACACGTGTGAGCTTTGAGGCTGCGGCGAAACGACTTGGTTATCAGGTGCTCACTCTGCACGAGGGGACGTCGAGCACGCAAAAGGGCGAGTCATTAGCTGATACGGTTAAAACTTTTGAGGCGATCGGGATGAACATAGCCATCATGCGCCATAGCACGACCCGGTATTGGGAGGAATTTTTGGATGACGCTTCGTTCTCCTTAGTAAACGGAGGGGACGGAAGCGGGGCTCACCCGACGCAAAGTTTGCTAGATGTTTGGACGATGCATGAAGAATTTGGTGCATGGAAAGATCTTCGAGTTGCGATCATCGGGGATATCGCGCACAACCGCGCAGCCCGTTCTAACGCAAAGCTTCTGCAAAAACTTGGTGCCACTATGACGTTCAGTGCTCCAGATTGGGGCTGGGACGAGGGGTTTTTGCAGTATGGAGAGCGGATTGAACTCCATGAGACCGTTTCTTCTGCTGACGTCGTGTACTGCTTACGAAATCAGTGGGAGCGAGTAGAAGATCCAACTCGTTACCAAGCAGAAACGCGTACTTTTTGCTTAACAGAAGCACTCGCGAACAAAATGCAGCCTCACGCGATCGTTATGCATCCCGCTCCGATTAACAGGGGTGTAGAAATAGAATCGAGCATGGTTGACTCTGAGCGCTCAAGAATCTTTCAGCAAATGAAAAATGGCGTGTTCATGCGCATGGCGATTTTGCATGAGCTTATGACAAATCAATCGAAGCAAGTGGAGGATGCACCGATGTCGGTGTGAGGAGGGGAGAGTCGGTAGTGAAATCTTGGTTCTCGGTAGTAAACACATGAACCTCGGTGAGTAACGCGCAAGCCTGTAATAAAAAACGAAAGGACTGGTGTCACGATGAAGAAGGTATTGAGAAACGTACTTGTATTGCGAGACAACAACGAATGGAAGGGTCAGGATGTGTGGATCGAGGGAGAGCATATCGTAGCCGTCACGACTCCTTACGAGTTAGCAACACAAAATGCCCAAGAAATCGACGGTACAGGTCTTCACTGCTCGCCTGGCCTAATCGACGTACATATTCATTTGCGCGAACCGGGCGGCGAGGCAAAGGAAACGATTGCTACTGGAACGGCATCAGCAGCAAAAGGCGGCTTCACGCACGTATTTCCAATGCCAAACACCAATCCGACACCAGACTCAGCGGAAAAGCTCCAAGCGTTCCAGAAACGAGTAGAAGAAACAGCAGTTGTTCGCGTCTCCCCATACGGCAGCATTACGAAACAGCTAGCCGGTGCTGAACTCGTCCCATTCAATGAAATGACCGACTGCATCGCGTTCACAGATGACGGCAAAGGGGTACAAAATCCTGCCACGATGCTCGAAGCGATGAAGCGTGCAGCCCATCTACAAAAGCCAATCGTCGCCCACTGCGAAGAAGAAGCACTCGTCGCAGAAGGAGGCGTGTTCCACGAAGGAGCCGTTTCTGAACGATTCGGCATTCCAGGCATTTCCTCACTATCTGAAAGCATCCACGTTGGTCGCGATATTTTGCTGGCGGAAGAATCAGGCTGCCGCTACCACGTTTGCCACGTGAGCACAAAGGAAAGCGTTCGCCTCATCCGTGACGCGAAAACAGCCGGTATCCCAGTAACAGCCGAAGTGTCACCGCACCACCTACTACTGTGCGAAGACGACATCACGGAAATTAGCGGTCATTACAAAATGAACCCACCCCTTCGATCAAAAGAGGATCAAGCTGCTTTGCTAGAAGGTTTGCTTGACGGGACGATCGACTGCGTTGCGACAGATCACGCGCCGCACACACCGGCTGAAAAAGAAGGGGAGATCACGACCGCTCCATTTGGCGTCGTTGGACTCGAGTTTGCCTTCTCGGTACTGTATACGAATCTTGTTTTGCCGGGCACACTTTCACTCGAGAGATTGCTAGAAAGCTTAACGACAGTACCACGTAACATCTTCAACGTCCAGCAAGTCATCATCGAACCAGGATCAGTCGCAGATATTACTCTACTTGACTTACAAAAAAAGCAAACCATCCAACCAGACAACTTTGCGACAAAAGGACGTCACACGCCGTTTTCTGGCTGGGACGTACAAGGAATTCCCGTCATGACGATCGTTGGCGGACACATTGTATTTGAGGAGGTACGGGTATGACAATGTTTGTACTAGAAGATGGCACAGTATACGAAAACGAGACACTAGGGAAGATTCATACACCGATCATCGGAGAAGTCGTGTTCCAAACGAGCATGACAGGCTACCAAGAAGTACTAACAGACCCTTCCTACGCTGGCCAAATTATCGTCATGACCTCACCGATGATCGGCAATGTCGGCGTGTCCAAAGAGGATTCCGAAAGCGCACGCCCCTTTGCCAAAGGAATAATCGTTAAAAAGCTTCACCGTACACCAGCGTATTGGCGCCAAGTGGAGAGCTTTGGACAGTTCTTGAGCTCGCACAATGTCATGATTTCAGAAGGGATGGACACGCGTGCGCTCGTTCGCAAACTTAGAACGAAAGGTGTCATGATGGGTGGCTGGTTTCCAGAAGGCACATCCGTAGAGGACGCCTTGTACAAGCTTCAAGCGTACAAAGGAGAAGAGCTCGTCCGTAGCGTCTCAACGCCAAGCCCGTACACGATTCCTGGTAAAGGACACCACGTTGTCGTTGTCGATTTTGGTGTGAAGCGAAACATCCTCACTTGTTTGCAAGAAGCTGGCTGTCAAGTGACGGTCGTGCCTTACCATACATCTTCGAAAGAGATTTTGGCGTATGCCCCGAACGGTGTTCTCCTGTCGAACGGACCTGGAGACCCGAAAGATGTTGATGAAGTATTGCCGATGATTCAAGACTTAACAGCGCGTTTGCCTGTGTTCGGAATTTGTCTCGGCCATCAACTACTAGCGCGCGCATTCGGTGGAGACACGGAAAAACTCCTCTTCGGCCATCGCGGTGCAAACCATCCTGTCAAAGACGAAAGAACAGGTCAAATGTGGATGACGTCACAAAACCATGGATACGCAGTCGTTTCTTCACCAGAGTTATTGCAACAGTTTGACGTAAGCTATACAGCGCTTCACGATGGCACTGTAGAAGGATTAATTCATAAAACCAACCCGGTCACATCCGTACAATTTCACCCAGAAGCCTCACCAGGGCCGCACGACGCAGCCCCATGCTTCGAACCGTTTTTCAAACAAATGAACGACCGCCGCACGTCAAAACAACCTGTCCTACAAGGAGGAAACACGAATGCCAAAGCGTAACGACCTACAAACGATTCTCGTCATCGGATCTGGTCCGATTTCAATCGGGCAAGCAGCCGAATTTGATTACGCAGGAACGCAAGCGTGTCTTGCTCTCCGCGAAGAAGGCTACCGCGTCATCCTTGTCAACTCGAACCCGGCGACGATCATGACAGACGAATCCATTGCTGATGAAGTGTACATGGAGCCACTGACTGCTTCTTACCTCACTCGTATCATCCAAAAAGAACGACCGTGTGCACTACTCCCAACACTAGGAGGGCAAACCGCTCTGAATTTGGCGGTTGAGTTATCCAAAATGGGTATTCTCGCTCAATACGGTGTTGAACTTCTTGGTAGCGATTTGGATGCGATTGAAAAAGCCGAGGATCGTAAACTGTTCCGTGAATTGATGGAAGAGCTAGGCGAGCCTGTTCCAGAGAGCGAAAGTTGTGAAACAGTGGAAGAAGCGAAAAAATTTGCTGAATCAGTCGGCTATCCAGTCATCGTGCGTCCTGCCTATACGCTAGGCGGTACAGGAGGCGGATTGTGTGAAGACGAAGAAGAGCTCATCAAACGTGCCAAAACGGGACTAGAAGCCTCGCCTGTTACGCAAATTTTGGTCGAAAAGTCGATTGCCGGTCGAAAAGAGCTCGAATACGAAATGATGCGCGACCATAACGGGCACACGATCGTTGTGTGTCATATGGAAAACATTGACCCGGTTGGTGTGCACACAGGTGACTCCGTCGTTGTCGCTCCATCACAAACGCTAACCGATAAGGACCATCAAATTCTTCGTAACTCCGCAATTCGTATTTTGAATGCGCTCGGAATTGAGGGAGGCTGTAACGTTCAGTTTTCCTTAGATCCAGAGAGCTTTGCTTACGATGTCATCGAGGTAAACCCGCGCGTCAGTCGCTCCTCCGCGCTCGCGAGTAAAGCGACAGGGTACCCGATTGCAAAAATCGCGGCCAAATTAGCTGTCGGCTATACGCTTGACGAACTCGAAAACCCGATTACAGAATCGACATACGCAAGCTACGAGCCCGCACTCGATTACGTCGTGACGAAACTACCACGCTTTCCGTTTGACAAGTTTCTCACTGCGCACCGCACGCTTGGCCCACAAATGAAAGCAACAGGTGAGGTTATGGCGATCGGGCGTACGTTTACAGAATCGCTCTTAAAAGCAGTACGCTCACTAGAAATGAACGTTTCGCATTTGCGCTTGCCACTAGAAGACATCTCTCATGAGCTCCTGCAAAAACGTATTGAAAAGCCAGGCGATGAGCGTTTGTTTTACATCGCAGAAGCACTCAGACGTGGAATTGGCGTAGATCAGATCGCCACGTGGTCTTCAATCAACGAATTCTTCCTTTATGAATTGCAAGATATCGTACAAATGGAAAGAACGTTAGAGAAAGCGCCTTGGGACGAGCGCAAACTGCGACGTGCAAAGGAGACCGGCTTCTCTGATGATGAAATCGCTCGACTTTGGAACGCATCGTACGAGGAAGTGGAGAAGTTCCGTAAAGATAAAGGCATCACACCTGTTTACAAAATGGTCGACACGTGCGCGGCGGAGTTTGAAGCGAAAACACCATACTTTTACGGGACGTACGAAACAGAACAAGAAGCGATTCCGACAGACAAAAAAAGTGTGCTCATCCTTGGTTCAGGCCCAATTCGTATCGGGCAAGGCATCGAGTTTGACTACTCATGCGTACACGCCACACAAGCGGTGCGTGAGGCAGGCTATGAGGCTATCGTCGTCAACAACAATCCAGAAACGGTATCGACAGACTACTCGCAAAGCGATCGCCTCTATTTTGAACCTTTGACAGTAGAAGATGTCCTGCACATCGTCGAGCAAGAAAAACCAGAAGGCGTACTCGTCCAATTCGGTGGGCAAACAGCGATCGGTCTTGCCGAAGCACTCGAAGCAAGAGGAGTCCACCTATTCGGAATTTCAAACGATCAAATCGACGAGGTAGAAGATCGAGGACGGTTCGAGGACTTTGTGAAACGCATCGGCTTGGCGAAACCAGAAGGCGAAATTGCTCATTCAGAGGAAGAAGCATATACACTTGCTGAAAAGCTCGGCTATCCGTTGATTTTGCGCCCCTCGTACGTACTCGGAGGTCGCGCGATGCATGTCGTCGAGTCTCACGAAGAGCTCGGTCGCATGATCACGGATGAAAAACCGTTCCAAGCAGGCAAATCTTTGCTACTTGACCGGTACGTCAAAGGAATCGAAGTTGAAGTAGACTGCATTACAGACGGCGAGAACGTCTTGCTACCGGGACTTTTAGAGCATGTGGAGCGAGCAGGTGTGCACTCTGGCGACTCAATCGCGGTGTATCCGCCACAACGAATTTCAACTTACATTCAAAACGAAATCGTCCGCCAAACGACATTGATCGCGAAGGAGCTTGGGGCAAAAGGAATTCTGAATTTGCAATTTGTTGCAAATGAGTGGGGTGTGTATGTCATTGAGGTGAACCCACGCGCGAGCCGAACACTTCCGTTCCTAGCAAAAACGACGTATATTCCGTTAGCAAAATGGGCGACGATGCTCGCGCTCGGCTACACGTTTGACCAGCTCGGATTGAAAGCAGGAATGCACCCGTACGAGCAAAACATTTCTGTGAAGATGCCGGTGTTCTCGTTCGCCAAGCTACACCGCGTTGACGTGCAACTCGGCCCAGAAATGAAGTCAACAGGAGAAGCGATCGGTACAGATGTTACGTTCTCGAAAGCTTTGTACAAAGGCTTCCTCGCCGCCGGTATTGAGATGAAAGAAGGCGGGAAAATTCTATTTACGATCGCGGATAAAGACAAAGAAGAAGCACTGCACCTTGCGAAAAGATGGCAGTCGCTCGGCTACGTGTTATGTGCAACATCAGGAACAGCCGAGTTCATGAAAAACCATGGTGTTCGCATCGACGAAGTAAAGGCAAAAATCGGCCAAGACGGCAACAACGTATACGAAGCGGTCCGTTCTGGTGAAATCGCCTTAGTCGTCAATACATGGACGAAAGGACACACACCAGTTCGTGACGGATTTCAACTACGCAGAGCAGCGGTTGAGCGCGGCATTCCGTGTCTCACGTCGCTAGATACGCTAGAAGCATTATGCACAGCGGTCGAATCGATCCAGTTCTCCTTACTTTCGAGAAACAGACGGGAGGAAACGCTCGTATGAGAAAGCACACCTTGACGGTTACATCTCAGCGTCAACTGACGGACACGGTGTTTGAATTAGAACTCGAGGCTCCTCAATTTGAGGGCTTCACTCCCGGACAATTTGCCTTTTTGGATCTAGGAGGTTCGTATTCGTTGGCGCGACCGTTCAGTATTGCGGATGGAAGCAAAGGCATGTGTACGATCGTCTATAAGCGCGTTGGAGCGGGGACCGAGGCGATGACGAGCCTGCAACCAGGCGCAAAGCTCACGGGGATGCTGCCACTAGGCACTGGCTTTGAGATCTACCACCTTTCTACTGAGACGCGCGTCGTCTTAGTAGGCGGAGGTGTCGGGATTCCGCCGTTGTTTGCACTAGCGAAGGTGCTGCGGGGTAGAGGGATCGATGTTTGTGTGGTTATCGGATTTGCCACTACGAGCGAGCGGTTTTACGAGGCACGCTTTGTCGAGTTAGGCTGCGACGTGCGTGTGTACACGAACGACGGAAGCTACGGGCGCAGAGGACTTGTCATAGATGGGGTGGCAGCACTCTTGCAAGAGGATGCGCATGACGTTCTTTACACGTGTGGTCCTCACGGCATGATGAAAGCGGTGCAGGCACTTTGGAAGAAGGAAGGCTATGCCGCGCTGGAAGGACGTATGGCTTGCGGAATTGGCGCTTGTCTGTCGTGCGTTCAGCCCCTACATGATGGGGACAGCAAACGAATTTGCTGCGACGGACCAGCGTTTGCATTGCAGGAGGTGGCACTATGAGTCTAGCTGTTAACCTACCAGGTTTGAACATGAAAAACCCCCTCATGCCGGCATCGGGTTGCTTCGGTTTTGGGGAAGATTATGCGAAATGGTTTGACCTGAATGAGCTTGGGGCGATTGCGACAAAGGCGATTACCGTTGAAAAACGCACGGGGAACGCTACACCGCGAACGGTTGAGACCCCTCATGGAATGCTCAATGCGATCGGCCTGCAAAACCCAGGTCTCGCCGTCATACTGCAAAAAAAGCTCCCGTTTCTCAGACAATACGACATTCCTATTTTGGCAAACGTAGCCGGGTCGACCGAGGAAGACTACGAAACCGTTGTGAAAGCTTTATCAGAAAGTGGTCTTTGTGACGCAATCGAAGTAAACATCTCTTGTCCAAACGTGAAGGAAGGTGGCATCGCGTTCGGGCAAGACGCTAATAAGATTGAAGAATTAACGCGTCGGTTGAAGCAAGTGTCGAGGGTGCCTCTTTATATGAAACTATCGCCAAACGTTACTTCCATTGTGGACTGTGCGAAGGCCGCTGTAGCAGGTGGTGCAGACGGACTTAGTTTGATTAACACACTCGTTGGTATGCGGTTTTCACCGACAACTGGTACGCCGATCTTGGCTAATGGAGTAGGCGGACTGAGTGGTGGGGCGATTTTGCCTGTCGCCTTGCGCATGGTGTATGAAGTGAGAAATTCTGTAAATGTGCCGATCATTGGGATGGGCGGCATAGACAAGTCAGCAGACGTTCTTGAATTTCTGCAAGCAGGGGCTGACGCAGTCGCAGTCGGAACAGCCCACTTCAAACAACCGACGATTTGTGTGGATATCGCAAACGAGCTGGAAGAAACGATCACTGGTAGCGGCTGGGCGTGGAACAAACGGCAGGAGGTGGGCGTATGATTTACGTCGCATTGGATGTACCGACAACGGACGAGGCGATTGCGATCGTGGATGAGTTAGCACCGGAAAACCGTTTTGTCAAAGTCGGCATGGAGCTTTATTATCGAGGCGGGAACGAGCTTGTGCAGGTGCTACAAGAAAAAGGCTGCCGCATCTTCCTAGATGTGAAAATGACCGACATTCCGAACACGGTCTACAAAGCGACAAAGCAATTAGCACAGCTACACGTTGATTTTATTACAATTTGTGCGAACGGCGGTGTCGAGATGATGAAGCGAGCCAGGGAAGCAGTGGAGGAAGTACAAGGGGAGAACCCGACGACGAAGCTGCTTGCTGTGACCTTATTGACGAGCATGGAAGAGAATATGCTTCGCGAAACCTTTCAAACCGAGCTAAGCCCAGAAGAGTGGGTGGCGCACCAAACACGCTTAGCGAAACAAGCGGGAGTAGGCGGCATCGTGTGCTCCGTGTGGGAAAGTGACCGAGTTCGTGCACTCTATCCAGAAGCGACGATCGTGACACCAGGTATTCGTTTGCAAGCAGACGCCTCCCACGACCAAAAACGCGTCGCGACACCAGAAGAAGCTGGACGAAGGGAAAGCGATCACCTCGTAGTCGGACGCTCGATCACGGGAAAACTCAATCGAAACGAAGCGTATGAAACGATGCTAGAAGCGTTCGAACAAGGAAGGGGCGTACGTTCATGAATGTGACAACATCAGGGCTCCAAATGTGCATGGAAAAAGGATTTTTGCAAGTAGACACGAAAGAAGGATTTGTCTGGTCAAGTGGTATGCAGAGCCCAATGTACTGTGACTTCCGGAACGTGTTCAGCGACGTAACGGTGAGAAGACAGCTTGTTAGTGAGTGGAAGGAATTAATTTTGCGTGAGTTTGCCGGCGTAGACGCGGTGATCGGAACAGCAACTGCCGGCATCCCACACGCATCTTGGCTCGCCGAAGAACTCGATTTACCAATGGGCTACGCACGCTCCAAACCGAAAGCTCACGGTCTGGGCAAACAAATCGAAGGCGGGATCGGTCGGGGTGTGAAGGTGCTGATCGTGGAAGA
Organism: Bacillus fonticola; assembly: GCF_012955605.1. Taxonomy (GTDB): domain Bacteria; phylum Bacillota; class Bacilli; order Bacillales; family JC228; genus Bacillus_CG; species Bacillus_CG fonticola. The sequence goes on from NZ_CP052135.1 coordinate 1,297,327, forward strand.
TTTGATCTCAACAGGCGGAAGTAGCGCGAATGCAGTAGAGGCTTGTACGAGAGAAGGATACGAGGTGGTAGGCATCACATCGCTGTTCTCGTACGGATTGCAAAAAGCAGTCGAAACGTTTGCTGAGTTAGAGGTGGAAGCACACAGCTTGTATCAATTTGATGATCTACTTCCGTTGTTAGATGGAGACAAAGTAGACGTACGAGCAGTGAAAGAGTGGCACAAGAAGTTTTCCTCTTCTAAATAAGATATACCTTCCCGTGGACAGCGTGTTCCGCGGGTTTTCTTTATAAGTCGATCTTCGAATAGAGTTTATTCCTCGGATAAGAGCGTTAATCCTCGGATAAGAGCGTTAATCCTCGGATAAGAGCGTTAATCCTCGGATAAGAGCGTTAATCCTCGGATAAGAGCGTTAATCCTCGGATAAGAGCGTTAATCCGGGGATAAGAGCGTTAAATCCGGGGATAAGAGCGTTAATCCGGAGATAAGAGCGTTAATCCGGGGATAAGAGCGTTAATCCGGGGATAGGAGCGTTAATCCGGAGATAAGAGCGCTAATCGGGGATAAGAGCGTTAATCCAGAGATAAGAGCGCTAATCCGGAGATAAGAGCGCTAATCCGGAGATAAGAGCGCTAATCCGGAGATAAGAGCGTTAATCCGGAGATAAGAGCGTTAATCCGGAGATAAGAGCGCTAATCCGGAGATAAGAGCGTTAATCCCAATTTAAGAGCTGTTTACCATATTACGGCGTTTTATTTAAGCAATTTTACCTATTCCCAGCAACTACTGCTTTTTTCTCTCACCCTGCTTCGTCAACGGCTTGTGTGCAAGCACCCCCAATCAACTTAGGATGAAGGCACTGGCCTTACTGTGTTACTGCGCCAAATCACCTTCTCACCATGTGGAATAACCAATGTAGACGAACAAAAAGTGGTTGTTGTAACTTATGCAGATCAAAAATGAGGATTGAATATTTGCTGCCAAAAGGTTATAATAGGTTTTAAAATATTCATATATTTTAGAAATTGATGATTCAGAAAAAAACAGTTGACATGCTCCTGAAGCAATTTTATTATAGTTCCAATTAGATATCTGATTTTAGGAAATAATCACACGATTATTGCATGAATATTTACAGTGTAGTTATATTTATACAAAGATGGAGGAACGTTATAACATTAATTTTCCAAATCTTCTAATTACATTTAAATTCCGTGTTTTCAGATTTATATTCATCACGTTTGGTGAAAAAGGGATCTATCACTTGTTGATCGTACCCTTTTTAACTATAAAAAACTAGCAATTTAGGAAGGAGTTGGCTGGACATACCGTTTGGAAGACTTTACATGATGATTCGTTTATAAGAGGGGGAGAAACATGAAGAGGTTCACAAAAAAACACTTTTTTATGCTGCTGCTATTAGCGGTTTCTGTACTCATTTCCGCTTGTAGTAATTCGGAAAGCACGAATGGCCAGGATGGTGGTAATGACACACCAGGTAACGATAGCGGGGCAGAGCAAGTTTTGATTGTTAACGCACTAACTGAACCACCGAGTTTGGATCCGCCATTAATTGATAATCGGACTGCTGGTGAAATTGCGAATCAGTTATTCGAAGGACTTGTTCGTCTAGATGAAAACGCCGAGGCCGTTCCAGGGGTGGCGAAGGAATGGGAAATTTCCGATGATGGGCTTGTTTATACTTTTTACTTAAATGAAAACGCTAAGTGGTCGAACGGTGATCAAGTGACGGCTGAAGACTTTTTCTATTCTTGGGAACGGTCGCTTCGAGCTGAAACAGCCGCACCTTTAGTAAGCAACTTGTTCTTTATCAAAAATGCCGTACAGTATAACAGCGGAGAAATTACAGATCCGGCCGAGCTAGGTATGAAAGTTATCGACGAAACTACTTTTGAGGTCACGTTAGAGCGACCTACCTCCTTTTTCTTAGGGCTCACCTCTTTCTTTAGTGTGCTGCCTATTAATAAAGAAGTAGCAGAGTCAAATCCTGAATGGGCGTCAGAGGCTGACACATTTGTTTCAAATGGTCCGTTCAAACTCCAAAGCTGGGATCATGGCCAAGAATTAGTCATGGTACCTAACGAAAACTATTGGGCTAAAGACAAGGTGAAGTTAGAAGAACTAAAGTGGACGATGGTAAACGATCAAAACACCGAATACGGCATGTACCAAGCGGGTGAAATTGATGTTTCAAGCAACTTCCCTAATAGCATAAAGAGCGACTTGATCGCTTCAGGTGAAGCTGAAAAAGCACCTGCTGCGAGAATGTACTACTTGCGCTATAACAATGACACAGAGCTATTTGCAAACGAAAAAATTAGAAGAGCCCTCGGACTTGCGTTGGATCGTCAATTAATCGTCGATCGGGTCACTCAAGGTGGCGAAACACCAGCACTTGCCTTCATTCCGCCAGGTCTTGGCAGTGGGGCGGGCGAATTTAGAAGTCTAGCTGGAGATGCTCTTTATGAGGACAATGACGTCGAAACGGCGAAACAATTGCTAGAGGAAGGCTTACAGGAGCTCGGATTATCTTCGTTCCCAGAGACTACATTGCTGTTCCAAACGAGCGATACGTATAACAAGCTTACTCAGGCAATGCAAGAGATGTGGAAGCAGAACTTAGGTATCGACATCACTTTGCAAACAATGGAACAGAAAGTATTTATTCAAACGGTAAAATCAGGTGATTACGAGTTTGCGATTTATAGTACGGGTGCTGATTACGACGATGCGAGCAACTTAATGGGTCAATTTACGACAGGGGATATTTACAACTACAGCAATATCTCCATCCCTGAATACGATGATCTCATCGCACAATCAGAAGTAGAGACTGATCTAGAAAAGCGCGCACAGTTAATGGTTGACGCTGAAAAAGTCTTGATAGACGCAATGGCGATCGCTCCTCTTTACTACGGTACGGATGTGTATTTACAAAAAGAAAATGTGAAGGGGATACTACGCTTCCCAATTCAAGCGATTGACTACCGTGAAGCCTACAAAGAATAGCCGGAAGTACTTTCTGATATTTCGTTATTTTATTACAGATCACATGACGAGATCATGAACACGTATCGACTGAAAAAGTGTGTGATAAAGCACACTTTTTCAGTTATTACCCCTTTTTCTTTTGGATTAGCAAGTGTGTGTACTTTACAGCTCTGCTATTGATGACAAGTAGACTAAGTAGTTGATAGTGAATCTACGAACAGGTTGTCAGAGCGTTGATAAGGAGGTAGTCTGTCTTGCGCAAGTTTATCGTTCAAAGACTTTTTGGAGTAATCATCACACTATTTGCGATTATCACCTTAACCTTTTTCCTAATGAATGCCATACCCGGTGATCCGTTTACGAGCGAAGCGAGAATTCCAGAACAAGTGCTCGAAAATTTGAGGAACTATTACGGACTGAATGATCCAATCCTCGTTCAATATTGGAAATACGTAAAAGGGGCGCTGTTATTTGACTTCGGTCCATCGATTAAGTGGGAAAACCAATCTGTCAACGAATTGATTGTTTCAGGGTTTCCTGTCTCAGCCATACTCGGTATACAGGCAATTCTCTTTGCTACCTTTTTTGGGATATTGTTAGGAATTATAGCGGCTTTTAGACATAACAGTGGGCTTGATTACATGTCGATGGTGATTGCCATCATTGGTCTTTCTGTCCCAAGTTTTATTTTTGCGACAATCTTAATTAAGTATCTTGCTGTTGAGCTTCAATGGTTTCCGGTGGCGACTTGGGGGACGTGGAGTCATACGGTGTTGCCTAGTTTGGCGTTAGCGATGGCACCGATGGCCTATATTGCCCGTCTTACCCGGTCTAGTTTATTGGAAGTGTTATCGATGGACTATATTCAAACAGCTATCGCTAAAGGGGTAAGAGGTCCAAGATTTCTCTTCCGTCACGTTTTACGAAATGCGTTAATTCCGGTTGTGACCATTCTAGGCCCTATCACAGCGACGATTTTAACGGGCAGCTTTGTCATCGAGCAAATATTCGGGATCCCTGGATTAGGAAAATACTTTGTTGAGGGAATTGTTGACAGAGACTATCCGCTTATTTTAGGTACAGCTGTGTTTTATAGCGGTATTCTAGTGTTCTTCATCATTCTAGTAGACATCGCTTACGGACTAATTGATCCTCGTATTCGCTTCATGAAAGGGAGGGACTAGACTTGCAAACTGTACCAGATAAACTGTTTCGATATAAAGGAAAAAAAGTAGCAGATGAACAAATTCACGACAAGCCTAGTATCTCTTTCTGGAAGGACGCTTTTATCCGGTTAAGACAAAATAAACTGGCGATGACTGGTTTTGCATTGATTGTTTTATTAATTACGATGGCTATTATAGGACCCTTTCTTGTGCCGTACTCCTATTCAGATCAGACGTTGCTTGACTCTAACTTGCCACCATCAGCAGAGCATTGGTTTGGAACAGACGATTTAGGACGAGATATATTTGCGAGAACGTGGGTAGGCGCTCGAATTTCTTTATTTATTGGCATTACAGCGGTTTTAATCGACCTCATCGTCGGTGTCATCTGGGGAGGAATTGCTGCTTATAAGGGTGGAAAAACAGATGAAGTCATGATGCGAATTGTGGATGTGTTATACGGATTACCACATTTGCTCATCACGATTCTCCTCATGGTCGTATTGAAGCCTGGTTTGGTCACGATTATTATTGCAATGGCAGCAACTGGATGGATTGGGATGGCACGCCTCGTACGCGGGGAAATATTAAGGTTGAAAGGATCAGAGTTTGTGTTGGCATCGAGAGTGTTAGGGGCAAATTTCTTTCGGGTTCTTTTTAAACACTTAATTCCAAATTCAATGGGTCCGATTATCGTCAGTATTACACTGTCTGTACCAGGAGCTATTTTCGCTGAAGCTACGCTAAGTTTTCTCGGTTTGGGAGTACCTGTACCTTTAGCGAGTTGGGGAACGATGACTGCTGAAGGGCTTGTTACCTTGCTTACAGGAGAGATTTGGAGATTATTTTTCCCTGCTTTATTTATCTCACTCACCATGTTTGCCTTTAACGTACTCGGTGATGGGCTAAGGGATGCACTTGATCCAAAGCTTAGAAAATAGTAGAGGGGGATTTTCAATGAGCTGTTTATTGGAAGTGAAAGACTTACACGTACATTTCGAATCGAAAAATAGGTCGGTTCATGCCGTAAGAGGCGTTTCGTTCCATGTGAACAAGGGAGAGGTTTTGGCTATTGTGGGGGAATCAGGTTCAGGGAAATCGGTTACCGCCAAAAGTATTATGAAACTACTTCCCCCAAAAGGAAGTTCCGTCAAAAAGGGCTCGATTTTATTTAATGAGAATGAAATAACGACGATGAGCAAAAAAGAACTTGCTCAAATTAGAGGATCGAAAATCGGAATGATATTTCAAGATCCGATGACTTCATTGAATCCGACGATGAAGGTAGGCGATCAAATCGCTGAAGTGCTCGTTGTCCATAAAGGGATCACCATGAAAGAGGCACGTAAGCAGGCGATCGAATTAATTCAATTGGTGCGTATTCCTAACGCTGTGCATTGTTGTAACAAATACCCTCACCAGCTAAGTGGAGGCATGAGACAACGGATTGTCATTGCGATGGCCATTATTTGTGAGCCTGATCTTTTAATAGCAGATGAGCCAACGACTGCATTGGATGTTACTATTCAAGCGCAAATATTAGATTTACTAAAAGAAATACAGGAAAAAATGGGCATGGCGATTATTTTGATTACCCATGATTTAGGCGTTGTAGCGAAATTTGCTGATCGGGTGAATGTCATGTATGCAGGGAAAATAGTTGAGAACGGCACGACAGAGGACATTTTCAACAATGCAAAGCACCCATACACACTTGGATTACTGCATTCCGTTCCGAAATTAGATCAAGATCAAACACAACGGCTCACGTCTATTGATGGCACGCCTCCTGATTTAGCTACCTCGATAAAGGGTTGTGCGTTTGCTGCGCGGTGCCAATATGCTATGGACGTATGCGACGAATATGATCCGGAAGCGTCCCCATTATCTAAAACGCAAGCAGCCAACTGTTGGTTACTAGATAAGCGGGCTCCGAGGGTGGATCCAACGGTTGAGCTTCACGATGCATCAAATGGGTAAGGGGGGATGAATTAGTGAAAAAAATATTAGAAGTCCAAAACTTAAAAAAATATTTTCATATCGAAAATGGAAATACATTAAAGGCAGTCGACAACGTTTCATTTGAAATTTATGAAGGGGAAACTCTCGGGTTAGTCGGAGAGTCTGGTTGTGGGAAGTCAACGACCGGACGAACGATTATTCGATTGTATGAAGCAACGGAAGGACAGGTACTCTTTGATGGAAAAGACGTCCACAAAATGAAGCGAAATGAAGTAAAGAAAATGAACCAAAAGATGCAAATGATCTTCCAAGACCCATACGCCTCTCTGAACCCTCGCATGACGGTTGGCGACATTATATCTGAGGGGATCGTGATTCATGGGTTATATAAAGGAAAAGAACGTATGGAAAAGGTGTATGAACTCCTCGAAACGGTCGGACTTCATCGCGAGCATGCGAACCGTTATGCCCATGAATTTAGCGGGGGTCAAAGACAAAGAATCGGAATCGCCCGTGCTCTAGCGGTCGAGCCGGATTTTATTATCGCAGATGAACCGATTTCGGCGTTGGATGTGTCTGTGCAAGCGCAAATTGTGAATTTGCTCATAGATTTACAGAAAGAAAAGAAATTAACCTATCTATTTATCTCACACGATTTGTCGATGGTAAAATATATCAGTGACCGCATCGGTGTCATGTATTTAGGTAATATGCTGGAGCTCACGACGAGTGCGAAGCTGTATGAGACCCCTTTGCATCCTTATACGACAGCATTGATGGAGGCAATCCCTGTAGCTGATTTAGATGTGGCATCAAAAACTGCAGAAAGAAAAGCACTAACCGGGGAGATCCCAAGTCCAGTGAACCCCCCGAAAGGCTGCGTGTATGCCTCAAGATGCCCACACGTCAAACCCGAATGCAAAACAGAAAAACCGAAATTACGTGAAGTACAAGACCAACACTTTGTAGCGTGTCATCTGTACGCGTAACATTCGGTAGCTATAGACCAGTAACGACAAGTTCAATTTTTTCCGTACGGCAGAGAATGCTCAGACTTAGTAGAGAATGCTCAGACTTAGTAGAGAATGCTCAGACTTAGTAGAGAATGCTCAGACTTAGTAGAGAATGCTCAGACTTAGTAGAGAATGCTCAGACTCGGCAGAGAATGCTCAGACTTAGTAAAGAATGCTCAGACTTAGTAGAGAATGCTCAGACTCAGTAGAGAATGCTCAGACTTAGTAAAGAATGCTCAGATTCAGCAGAGAATGCTCAGACTCAGCAGAGAATGCTCAGACTTAGGGCAAAATACGCAGACTCACGTACAAAGCCTCCGCCCAACTTAGGGCGGAGGCTCTTTTCCTTACTTTGAAGAAAAAGCTAAGCAAGCCTATTGCTAAAAAAATCCCCGTGATTTTAGCGTAATACTTATCGACAAATTGTAGCCGTTTCCCTACCTCACTTACGATGTCTGCTCACTCTTTAGCCCAAGAATCTTCTCCTCATCTGGCGTCACATAAAGAGTTTGTTGTCCCTCATACGTGACATACCCTGGTTTTGCACCGTTAGGCTTCCAGACGCTGGCGATTTTCGTCGTGTCGACAGGGACCGAGCTAGAGGCACGTGCTTTACTAAAGTAGGCTGCGAGCTCTGCGGCCAGGTGGATCGCTTCTTCTGATGGCTCTTGTTCGCGGATGACAACATGCGACCCTGGAATGTCTTTCGTGTGGAACCACCAATCTTGCTTGCGGGCAAATTTCATCGTCACGTATTCGTTTTGCTTATTGTTTTTCCCGACGTAAATCGAGGTGCCGTCTGGCGCTGTGTACTTAGTTAAGGAAGGTTTTGACGGCTTGCGCACCTTTCTGTTTTTTTGTTTGTCTCGTAAGTAGCCTTGTTCCGTTAGCTCCTCGCGAATATCCTCTACATCCTCATGCGAGGCGACTTCCATTTGTTGGAGCAAACCTTCAAAGTAGTCGAGTTCGCGTTCGGTTATGTCGAGCTGTTCCTTTGCATGGTGGATGCCTAGTTTCGCTTTTTGATACTTCCGGAAGTAACGTTGCGCGTTTTCAGCAGGCTGTTTGTTCTCGTCGAGGGGAATCGTGACCGTTCCGCCGTCCTCATCATAATAGTTCAGCACCGAAATTTCCTTCATTCCGCGCTTTACTTCATGCATATGCGCCGTTAATAACTCACCGAATAGCTGGTAGGTAGCCGCTTTTTCTCCGTCTTCTAATGTGGCTTTTAGCTTAGGAATCTTGTTTTCACTTCGTTCTTTTTCTTGGCGAATCACACGCTCCAGGTCGTGCAAACGTTGCTTCATCCGATCACGCTCTGCCTTTTGGCGATAGAAGGCAGTGACCGCTTCGTTTACTGTGGCAAAGGCTTGCCCAGACCCTTTCATCTGTCGCAGTGGGAACAGGTAAAAACCTTCCTTCTCACCACGACGATAAACGGTCGGCTCATAGTTGCCTTCGCGTAGTTGTGTCATAACCTCAACAAACGCCTTCGGAAGCGTCTCCCGATTGGCCAGTCCAGCCCTCAGCACAATTTCTTTTGCCAGTAGGGGGGAGAGGCCTGCCCAGTTGGCAATGAGTTGTTTATCCAGTTTTCCTGCTAAATAATCGACAACGCGGGCGATCTCTTCCTCTGTTGCAAGCAGCGGATCTCGCTTATCTTGAGCGGGCGGGAACACATACGGCTGTCCAGGTAACACAGTTCGGTGCCGGTTCACGGCGAGTGATAAATGCTTCATCGCGTCCAAAATTTTTCCGCTTTCTGCATCTATAACAAACAAATTACTATGTCGTCCCATGAGCTCGATGCGGAGCCACTTCACTTTCCAATCCCCAAGTTCGTCCCGGGATTTCACGACAAAGGTGACGATTCGATCTAGTCCGTGCTGCGTAACTTCCTCCAAAATACCACCTTCTAAATGCTTCCGAAGCACCATACAAAATAGCGAAGGTTGCTGTGGGTTTGGTAAAGTCTCTTCTGTTATATGAAAGCGATGAAACGTTGGATGAGCAGATAAGAGTAATCGGTCGTTTTTCCCGTTTGCTCGAACAGTTACTGTAATGTCGTGTGGGAACGGTTGGTGTATTTTTGTAATTCTTCCACCTACAAGACGCTCAGCACATTCGGCCACCATCGCGCGTGTAAATAATCCGTCAAAACTCATGGTAGCACCTCTACTCTCAATTTACATTAACCCCAATTATAGCAAACAAAACCAAGGATGAAAGGCTAAAGGCGTGACGTCCTGTCACAACGACTTTCTCACCCACGTCGTGTGGGCCCGACAGAAACGCTTTTCACCCTCCATAAGCATGATTTAGGACAAGGGTGAATATGATCAAGGGAGGACAACCCATTCAGAAGGAGGATCGACAGACGCATGAATTACCACCAGTTGGATCAAGAAAAAATTGAAGATGTCTTGCAAACGAGTGCCCAGCACGGGTTATCTGAAAAAGAAGTGACTAAACGGCGCAAACAGTACGGATTTAACGAGCTGGAAGACGGCGAGAAGCAATCCACGGTACTGTTGTTTTTTAGTCAGTTCAAAGATTTCATGGTGCTCGTGTTATTAGCAGCGACACTCATCTCAGGTCTTTTAGGCGAATACATCGACGCCATTGCGATTATGGCGATTGTGCTGCTAAATGGTTTTTTAGGGTTTTATCAAGAACGAAAAGCAGAAAAGTCTCTGCATGCATTAAAGGAACTGTCCGCTCCACAAGTGACTGTACTTAGAGACGGGGAATGGATTCGCATTCTTTCTCGAGAAGTTGTTGTGGGCGACATCGTAAAGTTTACGAGTGGGGATCGTATTGGGGCGGACGTCCGCTTAGTGCAAACAACGAGTTTAGAAATTGAAGAATCTGCGCTGACAGGGGAGTCTGTGCCAGTCACAAAAACGACCGGAGTGTTACACGAGGAGAGCCCATCACTTGGTGACTTGACGAACATGGCGTTTATGGGCACGCTCGTTACGCGTGGATCGGGAGTCGGTGTTGTTGTCGGCACAGGTATGAAGACGGCGATGGGGCAAATTGCCGATCTCATCCAAAAAGCGGAGCAAATGATTACCCCTTTGCAAAGAAAACTGGAGCAGTTAGGGAAGATTTTGATCGCGGCAGCACTCGGTTTAACCGTTCTTGTTGTACTCGTTGGCGTTTTGCAAGGGCATGACGTGTACACGATGTTCTTTACCGGTGTTAGCTTGGCAGTAGCAGCCATTCCAGAAGGGTTACCTGCCATCGTGACTGTTGCTTTGTCACTCGGTGTTCACCGGATGATTCGGAAAAATGCCATTGTAAGGAAACTTCCAGCTGTAGAAACGTTAGGCTGTGCATCGGTTATTTGTTCAGATAAAACGGGAACGATGACCGAAAACAAAATGACGGTGACGACGCTTTGGACGAACGACCATTTGTATGGAGTGACAGGAAATGGGTATGAGCCACAAGGTGTATTTACCAATCAAGACACTGGTGTAAACATTCTCCCGAAAGAAGACCGCGCCCTTCATCAGTTACTCACTTTCGGGCTACTGTGTAACCATGCGGACTTGAAAGAAGGAGACACAGGGTACGTACTCGATGGTGATCCTACAGAAGGCGCACTCCTCGTTGCTGCTTTGAAGGCAGGGCTCTCGCGCCAAGGAATCCTCGACCAATTTGAAATTATTGACGAGATCCCGTTTGATTCTGAACGGAAAATGATGACGGTAATTGTAGAGGATGAAAACCGTAAACGTTTTGCAGTAACTAAAGGGGCTCCGGATATCGTCATCGAGCGCTGTGACGCCATTCTTTCAAAAGGAAAACGTCAATACTTTTCCGAGGATTACCGAAAAAAGGTACAGCAATCGATCGTTTCGATGAATCAACAGGCGTTGCGAACGATCGCGATTGCGTATAAGCCTCTTGACGCAGGGTACAGAGTCGGTGCTGTGGATGAGCTGGAAAAAGAGTTGCAGTTTATCGGGTTGCAAGGCATGATCGACCCGCCGCGTAAAGAGGTACGTCAAGCTGTCAAAGAGTGTAAAGCCGCCGGAATTAAAACAGTCATGATTACCGGAGACCACGTCATTACGGCAAAAGCGATTGCGACGGACTTAGGCATTTTAGAACCGCAGCATAGAGTGCTAGAAGGCGTCCAGCTGAACAAAATGAGTTTAGAAGAATTAGAGGAAGTCGTTGATGAGACGACTGTTTTTGCCCGCGTCTCACCCGAGCACAAACTGAAAATCGTTAAAGCGCTACAAAATAGAGGGCATATCGTCGCGATGACCGGTGATGGCGTAAACGATGCACCTGCTATTAAAACGGCAGACATCGGGGTGGCGATGGGAATTACTGGGACAGATGTATCGAAGGAAGCGTCCTCACTCGTCTTGCTCGATGATAACTTTGCGACGATAAAATCCGCCATTCACGAAGGGCGAAACATTTACGAGAACATCCGCAAGTTTATTCGCTACTTGCTCGCCTCCAACGTGGGGGAAATTCTCGTCATGCTCTTTGCGATGCTGATGGCTTTACCACTCCCACTCGTCCCGATCCAAATTCTTTGGGTAAACTTAGTGACGGACGGCTTACCGGCGATGGCTTTAGGTTTGGATAAACCAGAAGATGACGTCATGAATCGCAAACCGCGTCATCCAAAAGAGGGTGTTTTTGCAAGAGGATTGGGGTGGAAGGTGCTATCGCGTGGATTTTTAATCGGGTTAGCCACACTGGCCGCATTCCTGATCACATATCAAGGCAATGAAGCGAACTTAGTTTACGCACAAACAGTAGCATTTGCCACGCTCGTGATGGCACAACTCATTCACGTGTTTGACTGCCGAAGCGATCGCTCTGTCTTTGCGCGCAATCCATTTGGAAATAAATACTTAGTGTGGGCAGTACTGATTTCGCTCGTCATGATGCTCGTTGTTATTTACTTCCCACCACTCCAGCCGATTTTCCACACAGTTCCGATTCGCTTAACAGACTGGCTCTTTATCGTTGGATTCGCAGCCATTCCGACGTTTGTCTGGATTGGGTCTTTGTTTGCAAGACGTTCGTAGACGAAGTATTTAGGCATTACAGTTCGGTTTATGGTAAGATTATGAAGGGAATGGCTCCTCATTTTTGAAGGGCGATTGCCTTCTTTTTTTATGGCTCTTTACTAAAAAATTGTTGCTTTTGTCATCGGTTTTAATAAGACAAACCATTGATAAAATAGTTGATTGGAGCGGAGGCCCACAAGACGTGGGTCAGGAAGGCGTTGCCAGAGGACGTGGCGCCCTTAGCCTTCCTCGAAAGTAGCCTTTTTTATTTGATGGATAACAGGACCATAACTTTGGAGAAACAAGCTTACGCTATCCTCTTAAACATTTCGAGTTACATAAACGCTCATCACACAGAAAGGATGTGTCTGCTTTTGGTCATGAGTATGACAGGCTTTGGTCGGAGTCAGCAAGAGCGCAATGGTCGAATCGTAACCGTCGAAATCAAGTCGGTGAATCATCGTTACGCCGAAGTGATTTGTCGCCTGCCAAAGTCGATTCAGCATGTAGAAGAGCCGTTAAAAAAAATCATTCAACGATCTGTTGGAAGGGGGCGGGTCGAAGTATGGATTAGCGTAACGGGCGATGCCTTCACGAAACAAAGATATGCTGCTAACGTGGAGCTCGCACACAGCCTCGTGATGGCTTTGCGACAAATAAAGGAAGCCGAGCAGCTTGCTGGTGATGTGAGTCTACATGATCTGTTGCAGCGGGAAGAATGGCTGAGCGTGACCGAACAAAACGAAGATGCGTCGGAGTGGACGTCTTTTGTAGAGGAAGTATGTCAGGAAGCTACGTGGAACCTTCAGCAAATGAAACGCGAAGAAGGGAAAGCACTTCAAGACGATTTGCAGGCACGAATGACGACGTTTGACAATCTGATAGCTAACATTATAAGTATAGAGACAAACGTGGCCGAGGCGTACAAAACGAGGATCCAAAAGCGATTAAGTGAATGGGGCATTACCGAACAAGTAGAAGAACAGCGCCTACTGACCGAAATGGCGATGTTGATAGACAAAGCCGATATTTCAGAAGAGTGTACTCGTTTGCAAAGTCATATCAAACAATTTCAGCAAACGCTATACGAAAACGGGTCGATTGGCAGGAAATTGGACTTCCTTATCCAAGAATTAAATAGGGAAGTAAACACAATCGGCTCCAAATCACAAGATGCCAAGCTTTCATCTTTTGTCGTCGAGTGTAAAACAGTACTTGAAAAAATCCGCGAACAAGTCCAAAATTTAGAGTAACTGAGATTAGCCGTGTAACAGGAAGGCAAAACTGTCACTAGCTACTGGAGGCTGACCATGAAACTAATAAACGTAGGATTTGGAAACATTGTGTCTGCAGGGCGTATCATCTCGATTGTTAGTCCCGAATCAGCACCAATTAAACGGTTGGTGCAAGATGCGAGGGATCGTGGTACACTCATTGACGCAACATATGGAAGACGAACGAGAGCAGTGCTGATCATGGACTCAGATCACGTAGTCCTAGCAGCGGTACAGCCTGAAACGGTTGCACAACGGCTGACGAACCGTGAAGATCTCGTTGACGAAGGGTAGGAGAGACATGAAAGAAAAAGGATTGCTCATTGTCTTGTCAGGGCCGTCTGGTGTTGGAAAAGGCACTGTACGCAAAGCCATTTTTTCAAAAGAAGATACAAACTTTGAATACTCGATTTCTGTCACCACTCGAGCGATGCGAGAAGGCGAACGAGATGGTGTCGATTACTTTTTTTCTACGAGAGAGCGCTTTGATGAAATGATTCAAAACGATGAGCTACTTGAGTATGCGCAGTACGTTGACAATTACTACGGTACACCGGTTGATTATGTGCAAAAGACGCTCGATGAAGGCAAAGACGTATTTCTAGAAATTGAAGTACAAGGCGCTAAGCAAGTTCGCAAAAAGTTTCCAGACGGATTATTTATCTTTCTTGTTCCGCCTAATTTACAAGAGCTACAATCCCGCATTGTGACAAGAGGAACAGAGACAGAAAGTTCGATTCAAAACCGCATGAATGCAGCAAAAGAAGAGCTCGACATGATGCATTTATACGATTACGTTGTTGTAAATGACGACATTGAGAAAGCGTGCGAAACAGTAGAGTCTATCGTCGTCGCTGAACATTGTAGACGAGAACGTGTCGAAAAGCTTTATAAAAAAAGACTAGAGGTGAACAAATGTTAGCTCCTCCTATTGATTCGCTTATGCAAAAAATCAACTCAAAGTATTCGCTAGTTACGGTCGCAGCCAAGCGTGCCCGCCAACTACAGTACGAAGACCAAAAGTTATTAAATGATGACTACATCTCTGAAAAGTTTGTCGGCATGGCCTTAGAAGAAATTGACTCTGGGAAGTTGACGATGGAGAAGTAACTGAGCGCTAGAGATGAACAGTTCCGTATGTGTGCGGAACTGTTCCCTTTGTATTTAGTAGGTAAATCCACAAAGAATGACTCCTAATTTATCCCTTCAACGAGCAAAATGGACAAGCTTCAGATCAATCCTCAAAAACCAGTAAACTATTGAAACCAAAGAGGGGGAACATCATGAACGGGAAACATATCGTCTTATGCGTAACAGGCGGGATTGCAGCATTTAAGGCAGCAGCACTGACGAGTAAGCTAACACAAAGAGGTGCGATCGTACGTGTGATTATGACCGAAGCTGCGACACAATTTGTGACACCACTGACATTCCAATCGCTTTCACGTCAACCGGTCTACACAGATACGTTTGACGAGAAAGATCCGGAGCGAATCGCACACATTGACTTAGCGGACTGGGCAGATTTAGTTTTGGTGGCTCCTGCAACGGCTAACACCATTGCCAAATTAGCACACGGTTTTGCTTCGGACATGGTGACGACGACTTTGCTCGCGACAAAAGCGCCTGTTTACATTGCTCCTGCTATGAACGTCAATATGATAGAACACCCAGCCGTTATCGATAACTTGAGTCGTCTCGAGCAAATGGGCGTCCACTTTATTCAACCAGGAGAAGGGCAATTGGCGTGTGGTTGGGTCGGAAAAGGAAGATTAGCAGAGCCTGAAGACATTCTTGAAATTGTAGAGAAGGCATTCTGTCGCGAACGTGAACTTCCCT
The DNA here is from genome assembly GCF_012955605.1 of Bacillus fonticola. Lineage (GTDB taxonomy): Bacteria > Bacillota > Bacilli > Bacillales > JC228 > Bacillus_CG > Bacillus_CG fonticola. The sequence goes on from NZ_CP052135.1 coordinate 1,312,638, forward strand.
TTACAGGTCAGCACGTTGTCATCACAGCAGGACCGACGCAAGAGCGTATAGATCCGGTACGCTATATTACCAATGATTCGTCAGGAAAAATGGGCTATGCTCTCGCTCGAGTCGCCAGGGAACTAGGTGCCAAAGTGACCCTCATTTCAGGTCCTGTTTCTTTAGACGTGCCTACAGGAGTAAATGTCGTACATGTGACAAGCACAGAAGATATGTTAAACGCTTGCTTACAAGTAGCGAAAGAAGCGGATGTGATGATTAAATGTGCGGCCGTGTCAGACTTCACACCGGTGGAACAGCATGAGCAAAAAATGAAGAAGACGAATCATGATGAACTCGTCTTACGTTTGCGCAAAACGCCTGACATTTTGAGTACATTAGGCGGGCATAAGCGCGATGATCAGGTGTTGGTTGGGTTTGCAGCCGAGACGAACGATATTGAGCATTACGCAACAAAAAAATTACAAAAGAAGCGTGCCGATATGATCGTAGCGAATGATGTATCTAAAGACGGGGTAGGATTCGGCCATGAAACGAGCGCGGTAACGATATACGACGTCACTGGTGGAAAGACAGAGGTACCTTTTGGAAATAAGCTTGATGTAGCACGAGCTATTTTGGACCAGGTGCTTTCTCTACAAGGAAAGAGGATCCAGCCGTGATTGCCCGCGTCATTGTAGATGTTAAAACGCTATCGACGGATAAGTTGTACGATTACCTCGTTTCAAAAGTGCATGAAGAGATTTGTCAACCGGGGATGCGGGTGACGGTCCCGTTTGGTAATCGGGCTGTGCAAGGGTTTGTTGTGGAAGTCCTTGAAAAAACCGAAGTACCTGTGGAGAAATTAAAACCGATCCAGTCCTTTATGGATTTGGCGCCTGTATTGTCTGAAGAACTGCTGCAATGTGCGCAGTGGCTTTCCGAGGAGACGGTTTCATTCTTAATGGATGCCCATCAGGTGATGTTACCTGCGGCGTTGAAAGCAGATTATGAAAAATTACTCGTGAGGAAGTCTCCACTTAAGGAGCTTCCTTTAGCTTTGCAACCTTTGTTTGAAGAGCGAGAGGAAATTCCGTATAAAGAGCTTGAGCAAAAGGGATTCGGAAAAGGTGCTCTGGCGGAGATTAGAAAAGGACACCTTTCTGTTCGTTCTGTCGTTAAAGATCGAAAAACTGTTAAGCAAGAACGGTGGGTGGCCCTTACAACTGAAGGCCGGTCGTTTGAGAAACTCCTCAATCCACAAGCTACGAAGCAACGGGAGGTATGCGCATTCCTTTTGTCAAAGGGAAGCGTGGCAGTTAAGGATGTGTACGTGGCAACGAACACTACGTCAGTGGTTGTACGCACGTTAGAGAAAAATGGATTGGTAGAGTTTGAGATGCGTTCCGTTGCCCGTGATCCTTACAAAGATAGAGAATTCGCACGGACAACAGCTCTCTCCTTAACGCCACCGCAGCAAGTGGCGATGGATACGATAGTCGAGTCGTGTCAGCACGGCAAACCGGATACTTTTTTGCTTCACGGCGTAACAGGCAGCGGAAAAACCGAAGTGTATTTACAAACGATTGACTTCTGCCTACAAAATGGAAAGGAAGCGATCGTGCTCGTTCCGGAAATCTCGCTCACACCACAAATGGTGCATCGCTTTAAAGGGCGATTTGGTGATCGGGTTGCGGTTCTCCATAGTGGTCTTAGCAAGGGAGAAAAGTACGATGAATGGCGGAAGATCGCGGAAGGAGAAGTCGATGTCGTTGTTGGAGCGCGTTCAGCGATCTTTGCCCCGTTCGGGAAGCTAGGCGTCATCATAATTGATGAAGAGCACGAGGCCACTTACAAACAAGAAGACTCCCCGCGGTATCATGCCCGCGAAGTAGCCAAATGGCGAGCGAAGTACCACGGATGCCCTGTTGTACTCGGTAGTGCCACGCCGTCGCTCGAAAGTTATGCGCGCGCGGTCAAGGGTGTTTATACGTTACTAGAAATGCCCGGCCGAATGAACGAACGAGAGATGCCCGCAGTAGCCGTTGTCGACATGCGTAGTGAGCTCAGAGAAGGAAACCGTTCGATGTTTTCCAGACAACTACTAGAGGCGATGGAAGATCGTTTGGACAAAAAAGAGCAAATCGTATTGTTTCTGAATAAGCGCGGATATTCCTCGTTTTTAATGTGCCGTGACTGTGGATTCGTATTGCAATGCGATGAGTGTGACGTGTCGATGACGTATCATCGTGCCTCAAATGAAATGAAGTGTCACTACTGTACGCGTACTGCCCCCGTTCCAGCAGTTTGCCCGGAATGCTTGAGCGAATCAATTCGGTACTTCGGAACGGGTACGCAACGGGTGGAAGAAGAGCTGACGAAGCTTCTTCCACATGCGCGCGTCATTCGGATGGATGTGGACACAACGAGTCGAAAAGGTTCACATGAAAAATTGTTGGACGCTTTTGGCGCTAAAAAAGCGGATATCCTATTAGGTACACAAATGATCGCTAAAGGACTGGATTTTCCCGACATTACGCTTGTAGGGGTATTGACAGCAGATACGATGCTGCACATTCCGGATTTTCGGGCGAGCGAGCGAACCTTTCAATTGTTAACGCAAGTTAGCGGAAGAGCGGGTAGACACGAGAAAACTGGTGAAGTGATTGTGCAAACGTACACTCCAGATCACTACAGCATCCAGCTTAGTAAGACGCAACATTATCCAACGTTTTTCCAAACTGAAATGCAGTATCGAAGAGAAAACAGCTATTCTCCTTACCAAAACCTAGTGTTGATTGGGGTCACTAGCGATACACCAGATGCAGGCTTCGACGTGATGCACAAGTTTGCGAGCTATTTGCGTAAATCGCTTTCGGAGGAGGCTGTTGTGCTCGGCCCGACTGTACCGCCGATTGCACGCTTGAAAAATAGGTACCGGTATCAGTGTTTGATAAAATATAAACGAGAAAAAGGGCTGCATGCCGTCTTGAAAAAAGGTTTGCTCCATTTTGCTTCAAAATCGAAGCAGATTTCGATTACCATTGACGTTCATCCGCAGATGTTCATGTGAAGAAGGGTTTTATTCTTCGGGAAGTCAGTCAATCCTTATAGAGTAAGGCTGTCTTCGTAAACTATGTTGTTTTTACTAAACAGTTATCCCATGATGTGACGTAATGCAAATTCATAGTGCTTGAATACCGCTCCGGGAATACACTACGCTAGTTTGTGAGCTTACATCGCACGAAGTAGATACTGAGTGCATTTCAAAAGTGCACATGCTTTTCCTTGTTTGTACTGAACTCAGCACTTAATAAGGGAATTTTGTAAATCGCTATCTATTCGTTGATTGGAGCGGAAAGCGTCCGCCTGCAGCGGAAATCAACATAGCAGTACGTCGCATCATCTTGCTATTGTGCAATGAGACTTCATTAAAAAAGCAACAGTCTTTTAGAAAACAGTCTTTAGAAAAGAGCCAAGAATAAGGAACACATGTTAATGGCGCTACGGACTCACATCGTGTGAGCCCCGAATAGAAAGGAAGAGCATTGTGACGAATATTGTATTTATGGGAACGCCAGACTTTGCCGTGAAAAGCTTACAAGCTCTTCTCGAAGCAGGTTATAACATACAGGCGGTCGTGACGCAGCCCGATCGTCCTGTTGGTCGGAAAAGAACGTTAACGCCACCACCAGTAAAAAAAGAAGCTTTACAGCACCATATACCTGTTTTCCAGCCTGAAAAGATTGCGAAGGATCCACTTCTCGATGAAATTTTGGCATTAGAGCCAGACTTGATTGTGACAGCGGCGTTCGGGCAGTTGCTTCCGAAACGTTTGTTAGATGCACCGAAGCACGGCTGTATTAATGTGCATGCATCGTTACTGCCAGAGCTACGTGGTGGAGCGCCGATCCATCATGCGATCCTACAAGGCAAAAAAGAAGCCGGCGTGACGATTATGTACATGGTAGAAAAGCTGGACGCAGGAGATATGATTTCCAAAGTACGTGTGCCAATTACAGACGAAGACAATGTTGGGACGATGCATGAAAAGCTCGCAGACAAAGGAGCACAATTACTCGTGGAGACACTCCCTAAACTGCTTGCCGGTGACATAACGGCTACCCCTCAGAACGAAGAGGAAGCGACCTTTGCTCCGAACATCAAAAAAGAAGACGAGCGCATTGTATGGACTCGTTCAAGCGAAGAGGTATGGAACCATGTTCGTGGTCTACAACCTTGGCCAGTTGCCTATACGATGCATCGTGGAGAGAGATTCAAGCTGTGGGAAGTGCGCCCGGTGCCTTCACCTAATCCGGAAGCTGCGCCTGGGACCGTTGTTGGAAAATCGAGCACAGAGTTGATCGTACAAACGGGAGCGGGAGAGGCCGTTTCTCTGCTCACCGTACAGCCGGCAGGGAAAAAGCCGATGGAGATTGCGAACTTCCTTCAAGGCGCGGGAAGTACTTTACAAGTAGGAGATGTATTGCCAGATGTCGACTGAAAAAACGTACACACCCTCAGTTCGCAAACAAGCTCTCTCTGTATTAGAGCAAGTTGAACGGGGAGAACAGTTCTCTAACCTCGCTGTTCAACACGTCGCGAACGAGGTCGAAGAAAAGGATCGGCCCCTTTTTACGGAGCTCGTCTACGGAACTCTTTCACATAAGCGATACATAGACTACCAGCTGGAACCCTTTGTCAAAAAACAACGGATTAAGCTTTGGATCAGATGGTTACTACGAATGACGGTGTATCAAATGTTGTTTTTAGATCGAGTTCCAGACCGGGCAGCCATCCACGAAGCTGTACAAATCGCGAAAAAGCGGACACATCCAAAAGTAGCTGGTCTCGTTAATGCCGTATTGCGCAACGTGTCTCGTCAAGGAATACGGGCAGTCGAAGGAGTATCAGACGCAGAGCGACTAGCAATCGAAACAAGTCACGAAACATGGCTCGTGGAGGCGTGGATAGAGGCATATGGATTAGAGGATGTAGAAAGACTTTGTTATGCAAACAATGAACCACCGGAGCAAACCGCTCGGGTAAACCTGCTACAAACAACACGCGACTCTCTTATTAAGGAACTTGAGGAAAGTGGCTATGCTGTTAACGAGAGCGAGCTACTTGATGAGGCGATCGTCAATACGAAGGGGAATCTTGCGTTTGCCCCGCAATATGAACGTGGGTTGTTTACGATTCAAGACGAAGCGTCCATGCTAGTAGCCCGAGCCCTTGATCCGCAACCGAACGAGCGAATTTTAGATGCTTGTGCTGCACCAGGGGGAAAGACGACCCATATCGCAGAAAGAATGGGTGATACGGGTGAAATCGTTGCTCTCGATGTACATCCGCATAAGAAGCAGCTCATTGAATCCCTTACTAGTAGATTGCAACTGAGCTCCATTGAGGTAAAGACCGCCGATGCGACAAATCTTGATGGCGTTGTTGAAGGAAGCTTCGATCGTGTTCTCGTTGACGCCCCGTGCTCAGGATTTGGGGTCATTAGAAGAAAACCTGAGGTGAAGTACACGAAGACTTCACAAGATGTCGAAAGCATCTCTCAATTACAACGAAAAATTGTCGAAAGCGTCTTGCCGTATATAAAATCAGGTGGTACGCTCGTCTACAGTACTTGTACAATGATGCCTAAAGAGAACGAGCAAGTGGTGGAACAACTTTTACTAGACCATCCCGAGCTTAGTATCGATATCTCATGGCAAGAAAGACTGCCCGCTAAACTACAAACTTACGTACGTAATGGCACCATCACGATCTTGCCACACTACGCAGAAACAGATGGGTTTTTCATTGCGTGCTTAAAGAAAAAATGACGGAATTAGCTAAGAAACCGTCAAATTATGACAAAAAGTTAAAGAATTAGTTACAAAAAACAAGGAGAAAAGGGTTTCCGTGCCGAACAATTTTATGACTAGCTATAAAGAAAACGCGCCGATTGTCGATCCTGAAAGGCGAAGACAGAGGTGTAGTTGCACTTATACTTAATTCCTAAAATTGGCAACTGCGCCGAATCATTTTCTCCGCTGCCAATTTATACTCTCTTAACGTGAGAAAATGAGGTGACACTTTTTGAAAGCAATTTTTCAAAGCGATCGGGGTAAGGTTCGTTCACTCAATGAAGATTATGGCGGTGTTTTCCTACACGAACAAGGACACTGTCTTCTTGTCGTTGCCGACGGAATGGGCGGCCATCAAGCGGGGGACGTAGCAAGTCGAATGGCAACAGAGCAGATGGCTGAAAAATTTCTCGCTGCAACCATTCCCACTAAGGTAAGTGAAATAGAAGAATGGCTTGTTGCCCAAGTAAAGGAAGTCAATGAACATCTATTTCGCTACGCAAGTGAACATGAAGAGTGTCAAGGAATGGGGACAACGCTTATTGCTGTTGTCGTAACGAATAGACATGCCGTCATCACTCACATTGGCGATAGTAGATTGTACGTCCGAAACGAGGACGGTTTTCAGCAAATGACAGACGATCATTCTTTAGTTGGCGAATTGATGCGCAGAGGTGAAATTTCAAAAGAGGTAGCTGAACACCATCCGCGCAAAAATGTTATCCTGCGATCGCTCGGAACAGAGGAAGACGTAAAAATTGACCAAAGAACGCTTTTACTCGAGACTGACGATATGCTTTTAATTTGCTCAGATGGGTTGACTAACAAAGTGCATGACGAAGAGCTAGAGCAGAGTATGACGAGTATAGAAGAACTTGAGACCATTTCATCACAGCTGATTTCCCTTGCGAACAAACGTGGAGGAGAAGACAACATTACCCTCATTCTTGCTCGTATGGAATCTGACGAAGAAATTGAGGTCGACCCGATATGATCATAGGTAAGCGCATTAGTGGTCGATACAAAGTAAAAGAGATGGTTGGCGGCGGCGGGATGGCCAACGTTTATTTAGCCCACGATATAATTTTGGATCGTGATGTTGCTGTAAAAGTGTTGCGTATGGATTTTTCGGAGGACGATGAATTTATCCGTCGCTTTAGAAGAGAAGCGCAATCAGCGACAAGCCTAGCTCATCCGAACATCGTCAGTATTTATGACGTCGGCGAAGAAGATGACTTGTACTACATTGTAATGGAATACGTCGAAGGCATGACATTAAAACAATACATACAAAAACAACACCCTGTTCCGTTAGAGAGAAGTATGCGCATCATGGAACAATTAACAGACGCGATTGCCCATGCCCATCAAAACGGGATCATCCATAGAGACATTAAGCCACAAAACATTCTTATAAACGAACGAGGTACGGTGAAAATTACCGACTTTGGTATCGCGATGGCGTTAAGTGCCACTTCCATTACGCAAACCAATTCTGTATTAGGCTCTGTTCACTATTTGTCACCAGAGCAAGCGCGTGGTGGAATGGCGACAAAGAAATCGGATCTGTACTCTCTCGGCATCGTTATGTTCGAATTGCTCACTGGACGTTTGCCGTTTTACGGGGAGTCTGCAGTGTCCATTGCCTTAAAGCATTTGCAAAGCGAAACACCTTCCTTAAAACGTTGGGCACCAGACCTTCCTCAGGCGGTTGAGAACGTCGTGCTACAAGCGACAGCAAAAGATCCTTTTTATCGATTTGAGACAGCAGAAAGTATGGAAGCAGCTTTGCAAACGGCGTTGCTCCCAGAAAACGAACACGTACGACCGTTCGCGACTCCTAAAGACGAGGATGCCACGAAGGCCATTCCAATTATTTCGGATGATTCGAAACTTGATGGGACGACTGAAGATACGATTGTCAATACAAAAACAAAAGAACGTGCTCTTGTGCAACCCGAACCTGAAGCAGTTCAAAAGAAGAGAAAAAAGTGGCCATGGATCGTGGCTGTTTTAATCGTACTGCTTTTGATAGGAGGTTTGTTTGCGTATGCCTTTTCTCAGGCTTTGTTTGGGCCGACGATGATACAAGTGCCAGATGTATCTGGTGAAAAAGTGGATGACGCAATCGATCTATTAGAAGAGGCGGGCTTTGTTGTAGTGGATGAAACAGAAATAGAAACGAGTGATACAGTGGAAGCGGGACTCGTGATTGAAACAAATCCAAATGCAGGTTCACGTGAAGAAGAAGGCTCTGAAATTGTACTCGTGGAAAGCTCTGGAAAAGAGATGGTGGAAGTAGGCGACTACACGAACCGCTCATACGACCAAGTCATTCGTCTCCTCGAGGATATCCCGTTCCAAAACATTGTGAAGGAAGAAATCTTTAGTGAAGAGGATGTGGGTACAGTGCTTGACCAAAGCGTGGAGGCAGGGAGCGAAGTTGTGGTAGAGGAAACTGAACTTGTCCTCACGGTCAGCAAAGGTCAAGAACAAATTGAATTACAGGATCTAACCGAGTATACAGGAGCGCAATTGGCAGAATATGAGGAGAGTACTGGCCTCAAAATAGAAGTAACTGGTGAAGAGTACCATGAGTTTATTGAAGCAGGCCTTGTGATCTCCCAGGATCCAGAGCCAGGGTCTAGGTTAGTTGATGGAGACACCGTATCCGTTACGGTCAGTAAAGGGAAGGAAGAAGCACCTCCACAAAAGGTGTCAAGAACATTCACCATTGAGTACTTACCGGCAGAAGAAGGCGCTGTTCAAGAAGTACAAGTATACATTGATGACTTGAACAATAGTATGACAGAACCATTTGAAACGTTTACTTTGGAAGAAACAGTGGAAAGAACGTACGAATTTACAATTGCAGAAGGGACACGTGCAGGAATTAAAGTCGTTCGTGATAGCAAGGTAATTATTGACGATGTTATTCCTTACGAAGAACAAGCGAGCGAGGAGTGAGGCTATGCCAAGAGGGACCATTCGAAAGGCGATGAGCGGTTTTTATTATGTGAAATCGGATGAAGGAACGTTTCAATGTCGAGGGCGCGGTTTATTTCGGAAGCAAAACATTACTCCGCTTGTCGGTGACAATGTAGAGTTTGAAGCGGACAACCAGACAGAGGGTGTCATCACCTCTGTGGCAGAAAGAGAAAACGAACTCGCGCGCCCTCCGATAGCTAATGTAGATCAAGCGATTCTTGTCAGTTCTGTTAAGGAACCCGATTTTCATACGAAGTTATTGGACAGATTCCTTGTCGTCATTGAATCAAAGTTCATTCTTCCGATTATTTGCTTTACGAAAATGGATTTGATCAGCGAAGAAAATCAGGAAGAAATTCAGAAATACATTGAGGACTATCAAAAGATTGGATATACCTGTGTGCAAACTTCCTCCGAGATCGATGAAGGATTAGAGGAGCTTTTGCCATATGTGAAAGGAAAGACGAGTGTCGTCGCAGGCCAATCTGGTGTTGGTAAATCTTCTTTATTAAACGCTTTGCAACCGAATTTAGAGTTGAAAACGGACGACATTTCCGCAGCACTAGGACGAGGTAAGCATACGACGCGTCACGTGGAACTTTTAGAAATTGGAGATGGGCTCATTGCGGATACGCCTGGCTTTAGTTCGCTAGACTTTCAAGAAATTGAAAAAGAGACACTTCCACATTGTTTCCCTGAATTTGTGGAAAGAGCCTCGCAGTGCAAATTCCGAGGCTGTTCGCATCAAAATGAACCAAAGTGCGCCGTGAAAGCTGCGGTAGAAAATGGTGAAATTCCTGCCTATCGATACGAACACTATAAAGAATTTTATCAAGAAATCGTGGACAGAAAGCCGAGGTATCCATCATCATGAAGAACGTTCTTATTGCCCCATCGATTCTATCAGCCGATTTTGGCAACCTCGCTCGTGAGGTCACTTCTTTAGAAAAGGCAGGAGCTGACTGGATTCATGTTGACGTGATGGACGGCCATTTTGTACCCAATTTGTCATTCGGCCCACCGGTGATTGAGGCGATTCGGCCCTTGACAGCATTACCGCTTGACGTGCACCTCATGATCAACAATCCAGATGATTACTTAGAGACTTACGCCAAAGCAGGAGCTGATTTGATCAGCGTTCACGCGGAGGTTTGCCCTCATTTGCATAGAACGATTCAGCACATACACCAACTTGAGGTGAAAGCAGGCGTCGTGCTAAATCCAGCGACTCCCGTTAGTGTGATCGAACCGGTGTTAGATATGGTAGATTTAGTTCTCGTTATGTCCGTTAACCCTGGTTTCGGTGGTCAGCAGTTCCTACCATTGGCTCTAGAAAAGATTAGGGAGCTAAGTAGGCTGAAAGAGGGGAAAGGATTCTCCTACGAAATTGAAGTGGATGGCGGCGTAAACGAGGAAACAGCAGGAGCGTGTGCAGCAGCAGGAGCTACCGTACTTGTTAGTGGTTCAGCAATTATGAAAGCGACAGATCGTGCGGAGACGATTAAACAATTGCGAGCAAGGGGTTAGGCATTCGCCTAGCTCCTTTCTTTTCAGTAAAGGAGACGTGAGACGATGCGCTATTGCTTAGTACTAGCGGGAGAGCTAGATGTTTCGTTGCTACATGATGAACAGGAGGAGGTGAGATGGGTAGGGGTGGATCGGGGAGCGTTTTCGATTGTGAAAGAAGGACTTCCTTTGATAGCAGCGATAGGCGACTTTGACTCAGGAGACTCCCCAGCAAAACTCGCTCATCTAGAAACGTTACAGCAACTTGAAATAGCACACCGAGAAAAAGATGAGACAGACTTAGAGCTAGCGGTGCGCTGGTTAACGTCCCGAGAAGACGTGACAGAAATTGTCTTGTACGGGGCGACAGGCGGACGCTATGACCATCAATACGCCACCTTATTTTATTTGGCCAGACAAAAACAACAAGGGCTTCTTTCGGCGCCAACCATCATAAAAGACGTCAATAACAAACAGAGCATTTACACAAAAGGTACATACAATGTGGAGAGAGACGAAGAAAAACCGTACGTTTCTTTTTTGCCTCTAAATGGGGACGTGTCTGGACTTACTTTACACGGAATGAAGTACGAATTAAATGATTGTCATATTTCTTTCGGTTCCACACTATGTATTAGTAACGAACTTATAAAGCAACATGGATCATTTTCGTTTAAAGAAGGGGTTCTGTTACTGGTACAAAGCCGTGATGGAAGCGCCCCGAAATAGACGTCCGTATGAACGGATGAGGAGGGACTCTGCCGTGAAGTTTTACACGATCAAACTGCCGAAGTTTCTAGGTGGACTTGTCAAAGTGATGCTAGGATCATTTAAAAAACAATAGGTGTACGCCTAGATGAACAGGTAAAGAAAAAAAGTCGCCAGTAGTCGGCGACTTTTTTGTGTAGCTTTGTCGTTGTCCAGCTCCGGCGGCTAGGGCACCGCGCGTCATTTCGCCCCCTCCGTAAAAGTCTGAAGAACGACTTTTACAACGGTGTCGAGATGAGCGGGATATCCTAAAGCAAGCCGCCTCCGCTTTTCTAATTACACGCGTTCTACTTTACCTGATTTCAAGGCACGAGCAGAAACGTATACTTTTTTTGGTTTACCATCAACAAGGATGCGAACCTTTTGAAGGTTAGCGCCCCATTTACGACGACCAGAGTTCATCGCATGAGAGCGAGAGTTTCCAAAAGATGCTTTCTTCCCAGTGACTGCACATTGTTTCGGCATGTATTACACCTCCAAGTCCAATCCATACACTTATCTTGCCTTCGTTTTTTCATTATCTTAAACAGAGACTTGCTAAATGTACCATAAGTGAGGGGGCATTTCAATATATATTAGCTGTGAGGCAAGCCCGTGAGTTGCTTTGGAAGATCCGGTTGTTCAGAAATCGGCGAAAAGGTGTCAGAAATCCGCGATCAGAGGAATATATCCGCGATCAGAGGCAGATATCCGCGATCAGAGGAATATATCCGCGATCAGAGGAATATATCCGCGATCAGAAGCAGATATCCGCGGTTAGGAGGATATATCCGCGATCAGAGGAATATATCCGCGGTCAGAGGAATATATCCGCGATCAGGGGAATATATCCGCGATCAGAAGCAGATATCCGCGATCAGAGGAATATATCCGCGATCAGAGGCAGATATCCGCGTTCAAAGGTCAGGAACCCATTTGCCCTTTGCTAATATCCTTTGAACGTTGCTTCTCCTTATAGTAAAATAAAGCTTAGCCATGAAGAAACGATAGGGGGGGTTCACTGTGTCGATTGAATTGCAGACGAAATTCGGTCAGATTGACATTTCCAATGAAGTGATAGCCGCAGTTGCTGGGGGAGCTGCCGTAGACTGCTACGGTATTGTTGGAATGGCAAGTAAACACCAAATTCGCGACGGTCTAACGGACATTTTGCGAAAAGAGAACTTCACGCGTGGTGTCATCGTAAGACAACAGGATGACGACATGCACATTGATATGTACATTATCGTTAGCTATGGGACTAAAATTTCAGAGGTGGCTCATAACGTGCAGTCAAAAGTGCGATATACGCTAGAGAAGACAGTGGGTATTGCTGCCCGTTCTGTCAATATCTACGTTCAAGGGGTCTTCGTCGCAAGCCCGTAACTGAGGAGGAAAGTTTGTGTCTTGTACAAAAATAAATGGTAGTCAGTTTCGCGATATGCTCATATACGGGTCAGAACAACTCGCGAAACATGCTAGTAAAGTAGATGCGTTAAACGTGTTCCCGGTTCCAGACGGTGACACGGGAACGAATATGAATTTATCGATGACTTCGGGAGCGAAAGAAGTCAAGCATCTTTCAATTGATCATGTAGGAACGGTAGGTACAAGCCTGGCAAAAGGTTTGTTGATGGGTGCGCGCGGAAACTCTGGCGTTATTCTTTCACAATTGTTCCGTGGCTTTTCCAAGCACATCGAGCAAAAGCCCACACTTACTACGAAGGAATTTGCTGATGCATTGAACAAAGGTGTCGAAACGGCATACAAGGCAGTGATGAAACCCGTGGAAGGAACAATTTTGACAGTTGCAAAAGATGCAGCGATCAAAGCTGTTCAAATTGCAGAGCGCGAGCAAGAATTCGTTCCATTTATGGAGGGAGTTTTGCAAGAGGCAGAAGCTTCATTGCAGCGCACACCTGATCTGCTTCCGGTACTAAAAGAAGTCGGTGTAGTAGACAGTGGAGGCCAAGGCTTAGTTCACGTATACGAAGGGTTTCTTTCCCAGTTAAAAGGTGAAGAGCTACCTTCTAGCGGCAGAGTAGAGCAGCCGTCTATGAACGATCTTGTAGAACTCGAGCACCACAAACACGCACAAGGTCATATATCAACTGAAGATATTGAATTTGGCTACTGTACTGAGTTTATGGTTGTACTAGAAGAAGAGAAGAAAACATTTGACGAGGAGGTTTATCGCCAAGAAATTAGTCGTTTTGGCGATTCACTGCTTGTGATTAGTGATGAAGAACTAGTGAAAGTACATATCCATGCTGAGCATCCAGGTGAAGTTCTTTCTTATGGACAACGGTACGGAAGTTTGATCAACATAAAGATTGAAAACATGCGCAAGCAGCACGCTGAGATTACGGGCGGTACTTCAGTTGCTCCAGCAAAATCTCCAAAACAAAAGGAAAAACAGAAGTACGGTATCGTGACAGTGGCAATGGGAAATGGCATCGCCGAGCTGTTCCGTAGCATTGGCGCCCATGCTGTCATTGAAGGTGGCCAGACGATGAATCCGAGTACAAAGGATATCACGAAGGCGATTGAAGAAGTGAATGCTGAAACGGTCTTTATTTTGCCAAATAATAAGAATATCGTTCTTGCGGCACAGCAAGCTGCTGAACTTGTGGAAACAGAAGCGTTTGTTATCCCTACAAAAACGGTACCACAAGGGTTAAGTGCACTGCTCGCCTTTAATCCGATCCTCGATGCAAAAGCGAATGAAGAAGAGCTTCTCGAGGCGATGCAACAAGTGAAGTCGGGGCAAGTTACGTATGCAGTTCGCAACACGACGATCGATGGGATTGAGATTGCTGAAGGAGACTACATGGGTCTTGCTGAAGGTAGCATCGTCCTGAAAGAACAAGATCTGCTCTCTGCGTCAAAAGGTTTGCTCGCTCGCCTTCTAGACGATGACGCTGAGATTGTGACGGTGCTCGTTGGTGAAGAAGCGGCAGACGATGTGGTTGGTCAGCTCATTGCTTATTTAGAAGAAACGTACGAAGACGTAGAGGTGGAAGTGCATAAAGGCGGACAACCACTTTACCCGTTTATCTTCTCTGTAGAATAAGAAAAGCGGAAGGCGCTTGTTCAGAGGAACCGGAGGGAAAGTCGTTCTTCAAACTTTCTCGGAGGGGCTAAAACGACGTGCGGTCCCCTAGCGACTGTAGCTAGACAAAACAAAATACTGAACATGTACAGCCCGAATTCTTCCAACGTATTCGGGCTGTAAATATGTTATGATGATCACAAATGAGTATGAAGGTTAGGGGAGGAAGCGTCATGAAATATAAGAGTGTGTTTGATATTATCGGGCCCGTGATGGTCGGTCCATCAAGTTCGCACACAGCAGGCGCTGCACGAATGGGGTTAGTGGCGAGAAATTTGTTTAGACGTCAACCGAAATGGGCTTCTGTTCATTTATACGGATCGTTTGCCCAAACGTACAAGGGACACGGAACAGACGTGGCCATCATCGGTGGATTGCTGAACTATAACACAGACGATTCTCGAATTATTGAAGCCCACGTACACGCAAAAGAGGCAGGTCTTCAAGTAGAGTTCCACGTAGAAGAGGCTGTCCTTGATCATCCGAATACTGCTCGCATAATTATTGGGGATGACGATGAAGAATTAGAAGTAGTCGCGATTTCAATCGGCGGTGGGATGATAGAAATTATCGAGTTAAACGGCTTTCCTTTGCGCCTCTCCGGGAACTATCCAGCGATCGTAGTCATGAACAACGATCGATTCGGTTGTATTGCAAACGTTTCCAAAGTGCTTGCCCAGTATGAATTGAATATCGGAAGAATGGAAGTTTCCCGTAAAGAGCTCGGTAAAAAGGCACTTATGACGATCGAAGTCGATGAAGCAATTGGTGATGACGTGATTGCAGAAATTCTAAAACAACCCAATATTTTGCAAGTGACGAGAGTCGTAGATTAATAGATTTTAGAGGAGGCGGTTCTCAAGATGCTTTTTAAAAATGTAGCTGAACTTATCCATTACACAAAAACGCACAACATGCCGATTAGTGAAGTGATGCTTGAGCAAGAATCACAGGTGACAAAACGCTCGAAAGAAGACATTCTCGAGCGAATGGGCAAAAATTTAGCAGTCATGGAGAAAGCTGTCGAACGAGGGTTAAATGGGGTGACGTCGCACTCAGGATTAACTGGTGGCGATGCGGTACTCATTCAAAACTATATGAAAAACAAGAAGCCGTTATCAGGAAATTTGCTGTTAGATGCGGTTTCAAAAGCAGTGGCAACGAACGAAGTGAACGCGGCGATGGGAACGATTTGCGCGACACCAACTGCAGGAAGTGCTGGCGTCGTACCGGGGACTTTGTTTGCTGTGAAAGAACAACTCCATCCAACACGCGAACAAATGGTACGCTTTCTCCTTACTTCAGGGGCGTTCGGTTTTGTTGTGGCAAACAACGCGTCTATTAGCGGAGCTGCCGGTGGTTGCCAAGCTGAAGTCGGGTCTGCTTCAGGAATGGCTTCTGCTGCGATCGTTGAAATGGCTGGCGGAACACCTGAACAAAGTGCTGATGCGATGGCGATTACGCTCAAAAACATGCTAGGACTCGTTTGTGATCCTGTTGCTGGCCTCGTAGAAGTACCGTGTGTGAAGCGAAACGCAATGGGAGCGGCTAACGCCATGGTGGCTGCTGATATGGCACTCGCTGGTGTGACGAGTCGAATTCCGTGTGACGAAGTAATCGCTGCGATGTTCGAAATAGGACAGCGAATGCCAACTGCGTTTAAAGAAACTGCACAAGGAGGGTTGGCGGCAACACCAACAGGTCGCGCGTTAGAGGCGAAGATCTTTGGGGTTCCGCTCGGAAAAGGTGACTCTAAATAACCTACCTGTTCGGTACGTAAAGGGAGTAGGTCCAAAAATGGAAGCAAACCTAATGGAGTTAGGGATTGCGACCGTTCGTGATCTGCTCTTTACGTTTCCGTTTCGTTACGAAGACCATACCATTACGCCATTGGAAGAAGCAGCTCACGAAGCGCGCGTAACCGTTGAGGGTGTCGTTCACAGCGAGCCTGCCCTGCAGTATTATCGTGCAAAAAAATCTAAACTGACTTTACACTTACTCGTAGGGCGTGTTCTAGTCAAAGTCCATCTATTTAACCAACCATTTCTAAAGAAAAAAATCGAGCCTAACCAAACGATCATGGTGTCTGGAAAATGGGATCGATACCGACAATCAATTACAGCTTCCTACATACGTTTTGAACAGAACGACTCGCCAGAAACGTTTGAACCCGTGTATCATGTGACAAAAGGAATTAAGCTTCATGATATGCGCAAATACATAGCGAATGCACTCGAAACGTATGGTGAGCAAGTGGAGGAAATTTTGCCAGCAGCCGCGTTGAAAAAGTACGGGCTGCTCCCACGTGCAAAGGCACTCAATTATTTACACCAACCCGCCAATGAAAGTGAATTAAAACAAGCGCGCCGCCGTTTTGTGTACGAAGAATTTTTCTTGTTTCAATTGAAAATGCAAGCTTTACGCAAACTTCATCGCGAAGCAGCTGAAGGCGTCGCCAAACCGTACGACAAACAAAAACTACGCTCCTTCGTAGACTCCCTTCCGTTCACGTTAACGACCGCTCAAAAGCGAGTAGTGCGCGAAATCCTTCACGACATGGAAGCTCCATATCGGATGAATCGCTTACTACAAGGGGACGTAGGATCTGGAAAAACGTTAGTTGCGGCCATTGCGATGTACTCTGCGTGTACGAGTGGTGTCCAAACCGCTTTACTCGCTCCAACGGAAATTTTGTCTGAGCAGCACGCGGATACGCTACAAGACTGGTTTGCCTCTTACGGTATGGAAGTAGCCTTGTTAACGAGCAGAGTGAAGGGAGTCAGGCGCCGAACGATTCTCGAACGGTTGCAAAATGGGGAGACCGACATGATCATCGGCACCCATGCCCTTATTCAAGAGGACGTTTCCTTTGCAAACTTAGGGCTCGTCATCACAGATGAGCAGCACCGCTTTGGGGTGAACCAACGGCGTGTTCTTCGTGAAAAGGGCTACACTCCCGACGTCCTATTTATGACGGCTACACCAATTCCAAGAACGTTAGCAATTACTGCGTTTGGCGAAATGGACACGTCGATCATCGATGAGTTACCGAAAGGACGAAAGCCGATCGACACGCTATGGGCAAAAAAAGACGAGTGGGATCAAGTCTTGGAGCATATGAAGCAGGAGCTACGAAAAGGAAGACAAGCGTACGTCATTTGTCCGCTCATTGAAGAGTCGGAAACGCTTGACGTACAAAACGCTGTTGAGCTCCATGGATTGCTAGCTGAGGCTCTTAGGAAAGAAGCAAAGGTTGGACTTATGCACGGGAGACTTCACGGCGATGAGAAAGACGAAACAATGCGTGCCTTTGCCGATGGAGAAATCGGTGTGCTCGTGTCGACAACGGTAGTAGAAGTCGGGGTGAACGTACCGAATGCGACATTTATGCTCATTTATGACGCTGAACGGTTTGGGTTATCTCAGCTTCATCAGCTCCGTGGACGAGTTGGGAGAGGGAGTGACCAGTCGTATTGTGTACTCATTGCTGAACCGAAAACAGAAATTGGACAAGAGCGCATGCGCATTATGACGGAAACGACAAACGGCTTCGAGTTGAGCGAGCGAGACTTAGAATTACGAGGACCTGGAGACTTTTTCGGGAAGAAACAAAGTGGTGTGCCTTCTTTTCAAGTAGGAGATCCAGTCCATGATTATCGAATACTAGAAGCGGCAAGAAAAGACGCGCAAGCCATCGTACAAGAAGAACGCTTTTGGACAGATGATGCTTTTGAAAGCTTGCGAAAGACGTTACCGGAGGAAGTGTTTTTTGATTAAGCTAAGGGGATAACTCATATTTTTGAGTTATCCCCTTTTTTCGTATAGAATTAGAAGGAATTAAAAGGTGGATGTCTAATACATATATTACGGTATTTTTATGGAATGTTTCCGGTAAGGGGGGAGAAGTTTAATTGATCGATTCAAAGATGCGAAGGTGGTTGGATGACCACATAAAAAAGTTAAACTTAGTAGATACAATGGAGCAACCGAACGGCTTTACCCGTCTAAGCTATTCTGAAGAAGAATGGCAGTCGATCGATGTGTTTTGCTCTGTGGCGGAACAACTAGGTTTGCAGGTAAGACAGGATGAGGCCGGAAACAGGATTGCACGCTGGGATGTGGAATCGGATGTAAACCATACTTTGCCTGCTGTTACAGTCGGATCTCATGTCGACACCGTTACAAACGGAGGCGGGTATGACGGTGTAGCGGGCGTGTTGTGCGGCTTAGGAGCTATTAAACAATTAAAGGACGAAGGATTTGAACCCGCCTTCCCACTTGAAGTAATTTGCTTTGCATCAGAGGAATCGGCGCGCTTTGGCGTTTCCACGATCGGTAGTAAAGCGATGTCGGGTATTCTTGAAACGGATGCACTTGCCGATGTGCGAGATCAGGATGGTATATCAGTTAGGGAAGCAGTTGAAGAAAGAGGGCTAAGCTGGAGTAACATCACACACTCGGAAAGAAATAAAGATGAGATTAAAAGCTTCGTAGAACTCCATATCGAGCAAGGGGTCCGCGTTGAAGATGCCAATGCCCAGTTTGGTGTGGCAACAGCCATTGCTTGCCCCATTCGCTTACAAGTACAGGTCGAGGGGAAAATGGGCCATACGGGAACAACGCCAATGGGGAAACGTCAAGATGCTCTCGTTGCCATTTCCCCACTAGTTTCATTTGTTTCTGAAAAAGCAGAACAGCTGTCAAATGAAAGCTCTTATCCAATTGTAGCCACCGTGAGCACGCTAACAGTAAAACCGAATGTGATGAATGTCATACCAGGGTTTGTAAAAGTAGGTATTGATATCCGTAGTGTCGACGATGAGCTAAAGAAAAAGATGGAAAGTTTAATACGTGATCAGTGTGAAAACCTTGAAAATCAATATGATGTCAAAATAAATGTCAATACTCTCGTTCACAACGCTTCCGTCTCATTGGATCAAGCGCTTGCGTTAAAGCTGAAGCGTCTAGGAGAAGAAGTAGGTTACAAAAGCTTTGTGATGGAGAGTGGGGCAGGACATGATGTGATGAATATGGCAAAAAAGTGGCCTTCAGGACTGATCTTTATTCCGTGCCGCGATGGATTAAGCCATCACCCAGAAGAACACGCTTCTTTGGAAGATTTGGAGCGGGGAGTTAATATAATCACTGCGTATTTAAAAAAGGAAGCGAGTGAATGATCCCTTGTAAATTTGTGAGTTGAAAAATATGTCGAAATTATGAAGGAATTGTGACGTAAATATAGAATTATATATTTAGGAATGAATAGGGAAATATACCAAAATAAAATAAGGGAGGGATCACTCTTGGCCAAATTACAAAAGGCTGATGAGACAAATACAAATCAGTCCAAGGGCTTGACGCGCTTTTTAAATACGATTGAGCGAGTGGGTAACCGTCTGCCCGATCCATTTATGCTATTTGTCATTTTAGCCGTGCTTGCCATTCTTTTATCTTGGCTTATAAGCAGTTTTGGAACAACTGTTGTACATCCTGGTACAGGTGAGGAACTACCGATTAGGAGTCTAGTTTCTACAGAAGGCTTGCAGTACATTTTGACATCCATGCTCTCGAATTTTACAGGCTTTGCGCCACTAGGTGTTGTGTTAGCCATGATGCTCGGAATCGGTTTAGCAGAAAAGGTAGGGTTACTCGAAAGTGCTATTAAAAAATCTATTTTAAACGCACCAAGGTCCCTCGTTACTTATGTAGTCATTTTTATCGGAATCTTAGGAAACTTAGCGTCTGATGCAGCGTTTGTAATTATTCCACCGTTAGCAGCCATGGTGTTTGCTACTGTTGGTCGTCACCCGTTAGCTGGGCTCGCGGCTGGGTTCTCTGCAGTTGGTGCCGGATTTTCTGCGAACTTTATTATTGCCGGAACAGATGCGTTGTTGTCTGGGATATCAACCGAGGCGGCTAAAAGCGTGGATTCTTCGGTGATAGTTACAGCTGTAGATAACTGGTATTTCATGAGTGCATCGGTTGTTGTTCTCGCGATTACTGGGGCACTTATTACCGAAAAGATCATAGAACCTAGACTCGGGGAGTATAAAGGGAAAGTGGACAAAACATTAGACGAAGTCAGCCCATTAGAAAGTAAAGGTCTCAGAAATGCTGGGATTGCGGCACTTATTTATATCGCTGTTCTTGCTCTCGTGTTATTTATCCCGGATTCTCCGCTACGAAATGAAGAGGGAGGAATCATCCCCTCACCGTTTTTACAAGGAATTGTCCCGATTATCTTGTTTTTATTCATTACAGTCGGTGTGGCATACGGGGTTACGGTGAAGAAAATCACAAAGTCTAGTGATGTCTCAAAATACATGGGTCAAGCTATGAAAGATATGTCCGGATTTATCGTGTTAATCTTTGCAGCCGCGCAATTTATAGCATATTTTAATTGGAGCAACATGGGAACTTGGGTTGCCGTGAGTGGAGCAGGGATATTAGAATCGTTGAATTTGACGAGTACTGTTCCGGTTATAATTGGATTTACGCTGTTTACGTCAGTATTGGCTCTCGTCATATTTAGCGGTTCCGCACTATGGGCGCTTGAGGCACCGATCTTTATTCCGATGTTTATGCTACTAGATTACAATCCAGCTCTTATCCAAGCAGCCTATCGGATTGCGGATTCGTCGGTGAATATCATTACTCCGCTCAATCCGTATATCATTATTGTGCTTGCATTCATGAAAGAATACGATAAAAAAGCTGGCTTAGGTTCACTCATTTCATTGATGCTTCCTTACAGCATCATCTTCCTTGTTGTCTGGACTCTCCTTTTACTTGCATTTGCATTACTAGGAATTCCGCTTGGACCAGGAGTTGAATATAGGCTGTAGATCACCATATGAACGAAGCCCTTATGAGTTGCGACGCATAAGGGCTTTGTTCATAGCTAGGGGCTGACCTCTAATTTGGTTAGCCCCTTGAAAATGGTTGTAAAAATGAGTTATGGTGCAGTGAAGGTTTTTCTAAGTCGGTTTCATCTGTGGGTATCAATAGGTGGTGATCGTTACGAAGAGAGCTCGTCTAGCCTTTCTTCATGTTCTTGTAGTTGCAGCTCTTGCACGCCGATCTTCCGGTAAAGAAAGTCGTGGGTTTTTTCTTGACGCTTTAAGCGTTTGTTCAGCTCAGCAAAGCCTTCTTTTGTCTCAGAGCGTAATTCTTTTACGTAAGCATTTGTTACATCAATACGAGCATGGCATTCAGCAAAGCCTTTATCCATCTTCTCGTTTGTTTCATCGATACGAGCATGGCATTCAGCAAAGCCTTTATCCATCTTCTCGGTTGTTTCATCAATACGAGCATGGCATTCAGCAAAGCCTTTATCCATCTTCTCGTTTGTTTCATCAATACGAGCATGGCATTCAGCAAAGCCTTTATCCATCTTCTCGTTTGTTTCATCAATACGAGCGTGGCATTCAGCAAAGCCTTTATCCATTTTCTCGTTTGTTGCTTTTAGCTCCGAACGGATATCAGCAAAACCATTGTCCATTTTTTCGTTTGTTGCTTTTAGTTCAGAATAGACCTCAGCGAAGCCTCTTTTCATGCTTTTATCTAGCTCAATAATAGCCTGCATAACTTGACCTAGTTCCTTTTCAGACATTGTCGTTCCTCCCTTCCTTCATTTTTGAATGGTACGCCTACTATTCTAGCAAAAAAGAGCGAATGTTAGTAGGGAAAGTTCGTTAAAAACCATCAAATCCTTCCACAAAGTTTACAAGTCCTTTTCTTCTTGTCTTCCGAATCGTTTTTTGTTTATACTATTAGTACCTAGTCATAGTTTCTAGTCATAATAGAACTGGATGGATGTACATGAAGCTAAACAAAAAAGAGCGACAAAAACAATTGCAAACCGCCATTGATGACAATCCATTTTGCACGGACGAGGAGTTGGCGGAGCGATTTTCTGTGAGCATTCAAACGATCAGACTCGACCGAATGGAACTTTCTATTCCAGAATTGCGTGAACGGATTCGGACAGTAGCAGAGCGACGTATCGATCAAGAAGTTCGTTCGCTTCCTATAGATGAAGTGATCGGAGAAATGGTGGATGTGGAGCTCGATGAGAGTGCCATTTCTATTTTGGATGTCGGCGTGGAACACGTGTTTAAACGAAACGGTATAGCACGTGGTCATCACTTGTTTGCTCAAGCAAATTCGCTGGCCGTTGCAGTTATTGATGATGAGCTTGCTCTAACTGCGAAGTCAAACATTACGTTTACGAGACCTGTTAAGCGCGGGGAGAGGGTCGTTGCCAAAGCTAAGGTGACTCGTAACGAGAAAGAAAAAGGTCGTACGATCGTACTGGTAGAAAGCACTGTGAACCAAGAGCTTGTCTTTACCGGCGAATTTGAAATGTATCGTTCGCACGACAATAGAGGAGGCCAAGCGGAATGAAGCTCGCGATAGATATAATGGGCGGAGACCACGCCCCTCACGCCATTTTGGATGGTGTACATAAAGGGTTGGAAGCATTCCCAGATGTAGAAATGCATTTATTCGGAGATCCAGCTGTTATTCCAGCAACACTTTCTTCCCACGATCGGGTCGTCGTTCATGCAACGACAGAAGTGATAACATCGGATGACGAGCCGACTAGAGCCGTTAGAAGAAAGAAAGATTCCTCCATGGTGCGTGCGGCTAGTGCTGTGCGCGAAGGAGAGGCTGATGCCTGTCTTTCTGCAGGAAACACAGGTGCCCTCGTTGCTAGCGGTTTGCTTATTGTCGGACGGCAAAAAGGGGTCGAACGGCCGGCACTAGCTCCGACGCTTCCTACGCTAGATGGAAACGGCTTTGTATTTTTAGACGTTGGGGCTAACGTGGAAGCAAAGCCGCAGCACCTGTATCAATACGCTCTCATGGGACATGCCTATGCAAAAAGTGTACGAAACGTTGAGCGTCCACGAGTAGGACTTCTAAATGTGGGAACCGAGGATCAAAAAGGAACGGCGCTAACGAAGGAAACGTTTGAGCTCCTTCAAAACGAATCCTCCCTTCATTTTATCGGAAACGTAGAAGCGCGAGACCTTCTGCATGGTGTAGCAGATGTTGTCGTAACAGACGGATTCACAGGAAACATGGTGCTGAAATCAATTGAAGGAACGGCATCAGCCCTGTTTTCGATGCTAAAGGAAACGTTCAGTTCTTCCCTAAAGGCAAAACTAGCTGCAGGAGTGTTAATGAAAGATTTGAGAACACTAAAGGGGAAAATGGATTACAAAGAGTATGGGGGTGCGTCGTTGTTTGGACTAAAGGCGCCTGTCGTCAAAGCGCACGGCTCATCTGACGCACAAGCTGTCTTCCATGCAATTCGACAAGCTCGTCTTTTAGTAGGAGCCAACGTATCCCAAGCCATACAAGTGGCTGAACAAAAGGAGGAGTAAGTATGAGGAAAACCGCTTTATTATTCCCAGGTCAAGGCTCCCAAGCAGTGGGCATGGGAAAAGAACTTGCTGAGCACTATGAAGAAGTGAAACAGGTTTTTAATCGTGCAGATGAACGCTTACAAGAAGAGTTTACGAAGCTTATTTTTGAAGGCCCAATTGAAACGTTAACAGAAACGTACAATGCTCAGCCGGCGTTATTAACAACATCCGTCGCCATTCTAGAGAAGCTGAAAAAAGAAGGCGTCACGTTCGATGTCGTAGCAGGCCATAGTTTAGGAGAATATTCGGCGCTTGTAGCAGCTGGTGTACTTTCATTTGAGGATGCGGTTTATGCCGTTCGTCAGCGCGGCATTTTTATGGAGGAAGCAGTACCGAATGGACAAGGGGCGATGGCCGCTGTTCTCGGCATGCCTGAAGATCGCCTCGCTGAAGTGTGCAAAGTGGTCTCGAAAAGAGGAAACCTTGTGCAACTGGCCAACATTAACTGCCCTGGACAAATCGTTATTTCAGGGACAAAAGAAGGAGTTGACGAGGCAGGCCGGGAAGCAAAGGAACAAGGAGCTAAACGCGTCATTCCGTTGAACGTGAGTGGACCATTTCACTCTAAGCTGATGGAGCCGGCCGGGGAACAGCTACAAAAAGTTTTAAAAGGGTTCTCGTTCCAGGAAGCAACAGTACCAGTAGTAGCCAACGCCACTGCACAACATGTCAGAGATGACGCAGAAATCGAGCAGTTGCTTATTAAGCAAATCACCTCCCCCGTTCTTTGGGCACAGACCATTCAATCTATGCTGGAATTTGGAGTCGATACGTTCATAGAAGTCGGACCTGGTAAAGTTCTCTCTGGACTCGTCAAGAAAATCGAACGAAAAGCGACCGTTCTTCCAGTTTACGATGAAGAAACGCTACAAAAGACGTTAGAGACGTTACGTGAAACAAAGGGAGAACAAGAAGCCTACTAACAGTTAGCTTCAGAGGAGAAAGGAGCCATAACAGATGAGATTAGAAGGAAAGGTTGCCGTAGTAACAGGCGCTTCTCGTGGAATTGGACGAGCGATCGCCCTGACGTTTGCCAAAGAAGGCGCAAACGTAGTCGTCAATTATGCTGGAAGTGAGCAAAAAGCAAAAGAAGTCGTGGCCGAAATAGAACAGCTCGGTCGAAAAGCGATCGCAGTACAAGCAGGGGTGCAACATGCAGAAGAAGTGTCTGCTTTAATCAAAACAACTGTGGAATCATTTGGACGAGTGGATATTCTCGTCAATAATGCTGGGATAACACGTGACAATTTGCTTATGCGTATGAAAGAAGAAGAGTGGGATGACGTGATCAATACCAATTTAAAAGGTGTATTTTTAACGACCAAAGCGGTCACGCGTCCAATGATGAAGCAGCGCAGCGGAACGATCATTAACATTTCATCAGTTGTGGGCGTATTAGGAAACCCAGGGCAAGCAAATTATGTAGCGGCGAAATCAGGCGTCATCGGTTTAACGAAAACGTCAGCCAAAGAATTGGCAGCGCGTAACATCCGTGTCAACGCGATTGCACCAGGATTTATTTCTACAGACATGACGGACCAGTTAAGTGACGATGTACGAGAAGCGATGCTAACCAATATTCCTTTAAGTAAATTAGGTAAACCTGAAGACATTGCAAACGCAGCCGTCTTTCTTGCAAGTGAAGAAAGTCGATACATGACCGGTCAGACGCTCCACGTTGATGGAGGAATGGTCATGTAAGGATTGTTTAAAGACAAAGTATCCCTTATAATACTTGAGGGGAGGTGAATCCTTATGGCAGACGTATTAGATCGTGTAAGCAAAATCATCGTGGACCGTCTCGGTGTCGATGCATCAGAAATCAAGCCAGAAGCCTCTTTCAAAGATGATCTAGGTGCAGACTCCCTTGATGTCGTTGAACTTGTTATGGAGCTTGAAGATGAATTTGAAATGGAAATTTCAGATGAACAAGCAGAAAAAATCGTCACAGTGGGTGACGCTGTGGATTACATAAAAGGCAGTATGTAAGACACGCTTTGACAGTGGAAAGCTCCGTACTTCATGCGGAGCTTTTTATTTAACGATAGCATTTGCCCCTTTGAACCGGGGATCTGATAAGTGTGTCTGTAACAGATGGAAAGGAAGAAGTAGGTGGGAGCCATGAGCAAAAGGCAAAAAGAAAAACAAATCCAAAAAGAGAAATTGACTGGGTTTCAGCAAACCATTTCTATTGCATTTAGAAATGAAGCGTTGCTTGAACAAGCATTTACCCATTCATCATATGTGAATGAGCATCGCAAAAAGCCTCATGAGGACAACGAACGATTGGAGTTTTTAGGAGATGCGGTGTTGGAGTTAACAGTATCCCATTTTTTGTATGGACAGTATCCAACGATGTCCGAAGGGGAACTAACAAAGCTACGTGCTGCCATCGTCTGCGAGCCATCACTCGTTATTTTTGCTAACGAATTACGCTTTTCAGAGCTTGTGTTACTCGGAAAAGGAGAAGAGTTGACTGGCGGAAGAAATCGTCCGGCTTTATTAGCAGATGTGTTTGAAGCGTTTGTAGGGGCCCTCTATTTAGACCAAGGAATTCATGTAGTCCAAGCGTTCCTTGAAAAATGGGTGTTTCCAAAAGTGGCGCGTGGTGCTTTTTCGCATGTGATGGATTTTAAAAGCCAGCTTCAAGAGCGCGTACAACGCGACGGGGCAGGTGGGCTAGAGTACAGTATCGTCAATGAGCAAGGTCCTGCCCATAGTCGAATTTTTGTTGCACAGGTGCATTATAACGGCGACGTTCTAGGTGAAGGAACGGGGCGGTCGAAAAAAGAAGCTGAACAAAATGCGGCCAAATTGGCAATTGAAAGCTTTCAAAATAAAGAACAAGGATGGTAAGGGGGTGGCTGCAACATGTATTTAAAACGATTGGAATCAATCGGCTTTAAATCGTTTGCTGAGCACATCTCAGTAGATTTTGTACCCGGGGTCACCGCTGTTGTGGGTCCGAACGGAAGTGGAAAAAGTAATATAACAGACGCCATTCGCTGGGTGTTAGGTGAGCAGTCGGCGAGGTCTCTTCGTGGTGGAAAAATGGAAGACATTATTTTTGCCGGGAGCGACAGTAGAAAGCCACTTAACTTTGCCGAGGTCGGTCTTACTTTGTCCAACGAGGACGGGGCGTTACCGCTAGATTACGATGAGGTCAACGTCGTTCGTCGTGTATATAGAAGCGGGGATAGCGAATTTTTCATAAACAAGCAATCGTGCCGTCTTAAAGACATCATCGATTTATTTATGGATTCTGGTTTAGGGCGAGAAGCCTTTTCCATCATCAGTCAAGGACGAGTGGAAGAAATCTTGAACTCTAAATCGGACGAGCGCCGCACTATTTTTGAAGAAGCAGCAGGGGTGTTGAAATACAAGAATCGCAAGAAAAAAGCAGAGGGTAAATTGACCGAAACAGAAGGAAACCTTTATCGTGTGCGCGATATTTTAGGAGAGCTTGAAGGTCAAGTCGAACCGCTGGGCATGCAGGCGTCTGTTGCCAAAGACTTTCTCGAGCAAAAAGAAGAGCTAAAGCGTGTCGAAGTAGCGGTTATTGCCCAAGAAATTGAGGAACTCCACCTTCAATGGCAAGAGTGTGAGTCTTCTTTAGAAAAATTGAATATGCTAGACATGGAAACATCGTCCCATTTACGAGAAAAAGAAGCAGCAGAGGAACAGATGAAAGGACGGATCCATGCGCTAGACGATTCGATCTCGAACTTGCAGCAAGTGCTCCTTGAAACCTCTGAAGCTTTGGAAAAAGTGGAGGGCCAAAAAGGGGTTTTACAAGAACGTCAGAAAAATGCCGAAACGAACCAAGCGCAAATGAGGCAAGCTAGAACCGAGCTTGAAGAGAAACTTGCTGCCACAGAATCCGAAATAGAGACCCGGAAAACGAATGTAAATACGCTAGAAGCCGACTTGAAAGAGGCGAAAGTCAGACTACAAAAACTAACCGCAACCCTTTCTCATATTGAAGAAGGCATAGAGGACAAAATAGAATCACTCAAAAGTGAATACATCGAGCGTCTTAACGAGCAAGCACGTTCCAAGCATGAAAAAACGCATATAGATGACCAACGACGACGTACATCTACGCAAAAAAATAAGGTGCAAGAGGAAAACTCGTCATTACTGCAACAACGTGAGCAGATTGAAAAAGAAGTCCGCGATGTAAAGGAGAAGCGTATTCAGGCAGAGGAAAAAGTGCAAAACGCTTTGCAAAACTACAAAAGAGTAGATAGAGAGCGCCACACGCTGGAAGAAAAAATAGAATCACTTGAATCCCAGTTATACAGGGCGTACCAATTCCTCCAGCAAACGAAGTCGAAAAAAGAGATGTTGGAAGCGATGGAGGAAGAGTATGCTGGCTTTTTTCAAGGTGTAAAGGAAGTACTCAAGGCAAGAGAATCGCTACAAGGAGTGCACGGCGCGGTAGCCGAATTAATCCAAGTGGACGAGGGGTATAAAGAAGCGCTCGAAATGGCTCTCGGTGCTGCTCTTCAACACGTTGTTGTAGAAGACGAGCGAACTGCACGAGAATCTATCTCGTTTTTGAAAAAAAACCGAGCCGGACGTGCTACATTTTTGCCTCTCTCCACAATGAAGGCGCGCAATATTCCTGAGCAACAGCTTCAGCGTGTAACGAGTCATTCGGATTGGATCGGGGTGGCGAGCGATCTCGTTACAACTGCCCCTATTTATGAATCGATAGTGAAAAATTTGCTCGGGATGACTGTTGTCTCCAAAACGTTGCAAGGGGCGAATGCCATTGCTTCTGCCCTTGGCCATCGGTATAGAGTCGTGACGCTAGAAGGCGACGTAGTTAACGCCGGTGGTTCCATGTCAGGTGGAGCACAAAAGAAGAACCCGAATTCTGTGCTTTCTCGGAAAAAAGAGCTGGAGTCTTTGCAAAAAAAGCTCGCTCAAATGGAGAAGGATTCTGTACAGTTTGAAGATAAAGTGAAAAGTCATAAGCAACGTTTACGTGAACTGAACACGCTTCTGCAAACAGCACGCGAAGATGGAGAAGCACTACGACTTCAAGAGCAAGCGATTAAAGGGGACGAGCGCGAGGTGGAAGCTCGTGCGAAATCGTTACAGGAACGCTTGCGAGTATACGATTTAGAGCAAAACCAGCTCTCAACCGACGCCAGGTCTCTTGAGGAAAAAGAACGTGCTGTTTCCGTTCACTTGAAAGAACTAGAAGCGACCATTGCTAATCTAGACGCCACCATTCAATATTTGACCAAGCAACAACAAGAACACGCCGCCTCGAAGGAACAACTTCACGACCAATTAGGCGAAGTGAAGATTGAAGTCGCGACAAAGCGCGAACAACTGCAATACGCAAAAGAACGCTTTGAAACGATGGAAACAGAGCGTGCGGCGTGGCAAGCAGAGTGGAAAAAGCTAGACGATGAATTGCGATGGTTAACGAGCGAAATGAACTCAACGACCTCAGGAGAATCTGAGCTAGAAATTTCCTCTCGAGAAAAGGCTGCTGAAAAAGAACGCACGCTTCAACTATTGAAAGAACGGCGAAAAGAGCGCATGGATGCCCAAGAAAGCTTGGAGCAACTCGTACTGGAAGCGAAGGAGCTTCGTCGCCAGCATCGAAACGTGACTGAGCAAGTTTCCATGGAGCAGGTAAGAGCAAATCGAGTTGACGTCGAGCTGGAAACGAAGCTAGGCATCCTTCGAGAAGAGTATGAGCTTTCTTTTGAATTGGCAAAAGTTGAGTTTCCGCTGCAGGAACCCCTGCAAGAAGCGAAGAAGCAAGTGAAACTCATTAAGCGCGCCATCGAAGAACTAGGAACGGTCAATCTAGGGGCCATTGAGGAATTTGAACGCGTACACGAGCGCTATACATTCCTTCTGGAGCAAAAAGACGATTTGGAGCAAGCGAAAGCCACATTGCACGACGTCATTGAAGAGATGGATGAAGAAATGGAAAAACGCTTTGCGACGACATTTTATGCGATTTCTTCCCAATTCGAAGGCGTCTTCCAAGCGCTGTTTGGTGGAGGACGCGCAGAGTTGCGATTAACTGACCCAAACGACCTGTTAGAAACTGGCGTCGATATTGTCGCGCAACCACCAGGAAAAAAGCTAACAAACTTAGGGCTACTCTCTGGTGGAGAACGCGCACTAACAGCCATCGCCTTGCTGTTCTCGATTTTAAAAGTGCGCCCGGTTCCGTTTTGTGTGCTTGACGAAGTAGAGGCAGCGCTTGATGAAGCAAACGTTGCACGATTTAGTCACTATTTGAAACAATTCAGCAAAGAAACGCAATTTATCGTCATTACCCATAGAAAAGGCACAATGGAAGGAGCAGACGTCCTCTACGGCGTCACGATGCAAGAATCTGGTGTGTCCAAGCTCGTTAGCGTGAAGTTAGAAGAGCGTCACCTCGTCACCTAATCAATGTCTAAAGTGAAAAACACATCCGCGAACCCCGAAGGGAAACCAAGTGACTAGCAGGCAACCGCGTTCAGTGGAGCGGGAAACCGTTCTGAATCCGCGATCGTGGCGAGAAATCCGCGATCGCGAGCAGATATCCGCGATCAGGAGCATATATCCGCGATCAGGAGCATATATCCGCGATCAGGAGCATATATCCGCGGTCAGAGGAATATATCCGCGGTCAGGAGCAGATATCCGCGATCAGAGAAATATATCCGCGATCAGAGGAATATATCCGCGATCAGGAGCAGATATCCGCGGTCAGAGGAATATATCCGCGGTCAGGAGCAGATATCCGCGATCAGAGAAATATATCCGCGATCAGGAGCAGATATCCGCGGTCAGAGAAATATATCCGCGATCAGGAGCAGATATCCGCGATTAGAAGAATATATCCGCGGTCAGGAGCAGATATCCGCGGTCAGGAGCATATATCCGCGGTCAGAGAAATATATCCGCGATCAGGAGCATATATCCGCGATCAGAGAAATATATCCGCGGTCAGAAGGTCGAACCCGCGTAGGTGTCATGACCCTGTACTCACACACAAACATCAATTTGCAATAAAAAGGAGTGTCGACCTCATGAGCTTTTTCAAAAAATTAAAAGAAAAAATCACACACCAAACCGATAGTGTCACCGAAAAGTTTAAAGACGGATTAACAAAAACGCGCGATAACTTTACGGGGAAAGTGAATGACCTCGTATCGAGATACCGCAAAATTGACGAGGACTTCTTTGAAGAATTAGAAGAAATCCTCATCGGTGCAGATGTTGGTTTTGATGTGGTCATGACACTCGTTGAGCAACTGAAGACGGAAGTGAAACGACGAAACATTCAAGACCCTCGCGAAGTTCAAGAAGTGATCTCTGAGAAACTCGTTGACATCTACGAAGCTGGGGACGACACATCCTCAACTCTTCAAATGAACGAGGATGGCCTCACTGTCTATTTGATCGTAGGGGTCAACGGTGTTGGAAAAACAACAACAATCGGAAAGCTCGCCAACCACTTCAAATCGCAAGGCAAAAGTGTCGTACTCGCAGCCGGTGATACGTTTCGCGCCGGAGCCATCGAGCAATTAGAAGTATGGGGTGAGCGAGTCGGCGTACCTGTTATTAAACAAGGAGAAGGCTCGGACCCAGCAGCGGTCATGTATGACGCAGTTCAAGCAGCTCGCGCGCGCGGTGCGGACGTATTGCTATGCGATACAGCTGGTCGTTTGCAAAACAAAGTAAACTTAATGAACGAGCTCTCCAAGGTGAAGCGTGTTATCGAACGCGAAGTACCAGGAGCGCCGCATGAAGTGCTACTCGTCTTAGACGCGACAACTGGACAAAACGCCCTCGTCCAGGCGAAGCTCTTTAACGAAACAACGAACGTATCTGGCATTGTGTTGACAAAGCTAGACGGAACCGCAAAAGGGGGCATCGTGCTCGCCATCCGTCACGAGCTCCACATCCCAGTGAAATTTGTCGGACTTGGAGAGCAAATGGACGACCTGCAACCATTCCAAGCAGAGCATTTTGTATACGGGTTGTTCTCCGATTTAGTTGAAGAGAAAGACTCGGCGGGGTCCTAATCTCAACACGTTTGACACAACAATGACCGGGGCGATACACTGAATGTAAAGGGGTTTGGGTTAACATTAAAGGTGAAGGCTAAACGCGACGCCTTTCATACCGACATCGTGTGGGCCTAAGGGGGAGCGAGCATGATTGATAAAACGACGCGCATGAACTATTTGTACGATTTCTATCATGTGCTCCTAACAGAGAAACAACAAAAATACATGGGACTCTACTATTTAGATGATTTTTCACTCGGTGAGATCGCTGAACAATATGAAGTAAGCCGTCAAGCGGTTTATGACCATGTGAAACGAAGTGAAGCGATGTTTGAAGACTATGAAGAGCGACTCGGACTGGTGCAAAAATATCAGCAGCGAAATGAGCTGCTCAAACAGTTGAAAAAGGCAACCGAGGTAGAACCGATCGACAAACAAACCGTACAATCCTATCTACAGCAAATAGAAGATTTAGAGTAAGAAAGGGAGGCGAAGCAGGTGGCATTTGAAGGACTATCCGAACGTTTGCAAGCCACAATGCAAAAAATTCGCGGAAAAGGCAAAGTGTCTGAGCAAGACGTCAAAGACATGATGCGTGAAGTGCGTTTGGCTCTTTTGGAAGCAGACGTAAACTTTAAAGTTGTAAAAAGCTTCGTGAAAACAGTCTCCGAACGCGCAATCGGCCAGGACGTCATGAAAAGTCTTACCCCAGGTCAACAAGTTATCAAAGTCGTAAAAGAAGAATTGACGACACTCATGGGCGGAGAACAAAGCAAAATCAACCTTAGCGCTAAGCCTCCTACCGTCATCATGATGGTCGGCTTGCAAGGTGCCGGGAAAACGACGACCACTGGGAAACTGGCAAACGTATTGCGCAAAAAATACAACAAAAATCCGCTTCTCGTCGCCGGTGACATTTACCGTCCTGCAGCGATTAAACAGCTCGAAACACTCGGAAAACAACTAAGCTTTCCCGTGTTTTCAATGGGAGATAAAGAAAGTCCCGTAACGATTGCAAAAGAAGCAATTGCCAAAGCTAAGGAAGAGCACCATGATGTCGTTCTTCTCGATACAGCCGGCCGTTTGCACGTTGACGAAGACTTAATGAACGAATTGAAGCAAATGAAAGAAATCGCGCAACCAGATGAAATTTTGCTCGTTGTCGACGCAATGACAGGGCAAGACGCTGTTAATGTCGCGAAGTCCTTTGATGATTTGCTCGGTTTGACAGGCGTTGTGCTCACGAAACTCGACGGGGATACACGAGGTGGAGCAGCTCTTTCTATTCGTTCCGTTACGGAAAAACCGATTAAATTTGTTGGGATGGGCGAGAAAATGGACGCTCTCGAATCGTTCCACCCAGAGCGGATGGCACAACGAATTCTCGGAATGGGCGACGTGATGAGCCTGATCGAGAAGGCGCAAGATAACGTCGACCAAGATAGGGCAAAAGAGCTCGAACAAAAAATGCGCACGATGTCATTCACGTTCGACGACTTTTTAGAGCAAATGGGGCAAGTCCGAAACATGGGACCACTTGATGAACTATTAAAAATGATCCCTGGCGCCAACAAGATGAAGGGTCTCGACAACATGCAAATCGATGAGAAGCAACTGAACCACGTCGAAGCGATCATCAAATCAATGACCAACGCAGAAAAAGAGAACCCAGAGATTATGAATGCTAGCCGGAGAAAACGGATCGCAGCTGGAAGCGGTACGTCGATCCAACAAGTCAATCGCCTCATCAAGCAGTTTGACGAAATGAAAAAAATGATGAAACAAATGACCAACATGCAAGGCAAAAAAGGAAAAAAACGCGGCGGAATGAACTTTCCGTTTATGCAGTGATAAGTGGTGAGACAGCTCTCGATTTGGGGGGCTGTTTTTTTTTACGTCTGTGATGGAGAACGTTTGATCGAAAAAATTACAATTCCGCCAATTAACAAAATGCTACGGTGTTCATAACACTTTGATTTCCTGTTTTGCATTATGTGAAATCTAACTAGGGTTAATTGAGAACGGTGAATAAAATTACATAGTTTAGGCAAAAGTTGCGCAAGTAGTGTGGAATACCCCCTGCTTTTTGCGTGTTTTTAGAGGGGTACTTGCCCAAGTTGGGAAAGTGAGCTTGATTTTGGTCCTAAAATCAGTGTATTTTTATTGAATTTTCCCAATACACAAATTATAAAACCTGTGGAATAATTGGTTTATGAGGAGAAAGCAGGAAGGGAGCAAATAGTCCTTGTAGTTGTGTGATGCATTTAGTTGATTTTACTAATCATGGCTTTGCTCCAATCAACCACTAGGGAACAGTTGAAAAATCTAACAAGAAAAGCAGAAAATTTTTTAGAAAAGTAAATGTTTAACCACTTTCCTGAAACTCTTTCAAACTTTTCTAAGTGTTAGGTGGTACTCTCAATTTTATTGGGGTTGATTTACACCGATACTTGCTGAAATCTCTATGTTACTTAATCTGTCAATAAAACCGCAATATGAAAAGGGGGAAGTTAAATGAAATTTAAAAAGTTATTACCTTGCTTAGTTGTTGGAATGCTAGTTACTGGAAATGTTCCAATTGTTCACGGGGAAGAGAATGTAAACAATTATGATACATTTAGCTACATGAAAATTGACGATATTAGTGTAAAGAAGACTGAAGACGGTAGGATTTTCCTTAGTGAAGTTGCTACTGAAAAAATTGACAAAATGAAGGAAAAAAGGCTAGACAAGATTTTAACTAAAATGGGGTTTGAAGAAGAAGAGGTTTCTGATATGCCCCTTGGGTTGAAGCGGCTAATTGTAGAGAAAGGTGGGATAAAAGTTAAAACTAAGAAGGAGAAACCTGAAAAGGATGAGGGAATTGCAAGTATTGCATCCGCTTATTCAGATACCTCGGATTATGAAATAAATGATGAAATTGATGGTGGTCACCTGAAGGGAAGAACATATGTAACTAGAGGCGCCTCTACAAGTACTGAATATAGATATAACTTTTTCAATGATTTCGAGTGGACTGAAATGCCCGACAATAATTATGAAGACTTATTCGGCTGGGGAGTAGATAATAGAGGGACAGTTGTTGAAGGAAATAATGGTCAACGAGTGACTTACAGGTACGGTGTAGATCAGACTGGTACTGCAGAACTACAAAAAGTTATTGGAGCAAATAATGTAAAATGGTCAATGAACACATTAAGGTGGGCTTCGGGATATGATTATGAAGGCTATGGTTATCAAGAAGTGAGATATGCTAAAAGAGATAGTGGATTGACTGGTTCGATTTATGGTGTTTATGGACATGAAACATCATCTGGCTCTGGGGGTACCGCTGCAATTTCAGTAAACATAGGATTTGTTGGATTATCATGGTCGCCATCTAACAAATCAAATGTATTAACAGAAACTTGGGTAGAGAGTTTCACCATAGGAGATTAGTAAGGGTCGAATTGTTCGTAAATATGCACGTTAGATAAAACTAAAAATGAATGCCATAAGGATTTATATGGCATTTTTTATTCACTTTAATATTAAAGTAGTGAATTCTAAATTTCAATTTACCTTAGTAGTACAATTGTTTATACTGAAAGGTTTGGAGGATAAAAATTTGAAAAAGAAATATGGTTACATAGTAATTATTTCGCTCCTGCTAATCACTGTGCTTAGTATTGTAGTACTTAACCACTTTCCATCAAATTTAACCAGTGAGGAAGTGATAGAGAAGACATACGATTTGGCAAACATTTATTGTGATCAGAACCATAGATGCATCGCTTATTCTTTTGAAGAATCCCAGGATAGCGATCCTCAAATAATAGTAACGGATCATTTTAACATACGAAGTCTAGGTAATGAAGAAGGCAAACGAATAGACTTTAAATTTGAAAAGGATGGAAAATACATAGGTCGACTGCTAGTTTCTGATAATGGGGGTAGTATTAAATTTGTGGAGATTGAAGGTGAGTTTTTTAAAGAGAGAATAGGTGAATGAATTTCACAAATCAAAGACCATGCAGCGCAAGGGTTTTGAGACATAGTAAAATGAGCACCTCCCCAAGTCTTGTATAATGGTAAGTAAGCACGAACCAAAAGACTGGAGGAACTCCCAATGGTTAGTATACGACAAGAGAGCTTGTTTAGTATCCAAGAATGATACGAGATGGAACCTACCCAACGTTATCAAGAGATTCAGCGATAGATTTGGATGGAATTTACCACAATGTGACCAAAAAGTCTCGGTTGGGTGCTCCCGAAAAATTAAATTATGCGGCTATGGTCATTTCAGTTTGTATCCGCTATGTTGAGGGGATTCCTACTAGTAAACAGCTCATTAAACGCCTGAAGGATGACCTAAACTTCAAGTTAAATTGCGGTTTTTTAGTTTCAGACAATACCCCATGTGAACCTTCCTACTCGCGACTTTTAGGTAAATTGAGTGATTCCAATATTTTAGAAGAAGCCCAAGAACAAGTTGTGCTCCAAGCAGTTGATGAGGGCTTTATTACAGATGATACGGTCGCTATTGACGCCACCCATTTTGAAGCCCGTGATCAGGCACCGCCGAAAGAAGAAAAGCCCAAAACTGAACCTAAAAAACGCGGTCGAAAACCGAAGGCAGAGCGTGAGCAGTGGATCGGAGCATTCCTCCCTGAGTCTGAGCATCCCTCCCTAAGTCTGAGCATTCCTCTCTGAGTCTGAGCATCCCTCTCTGAGTCTGAGCATTCCTCCCTGAGTCTGAGCATTCCACTCTAAGTCTGAGCATTCCCCTCTGAGTCTGAGCATTCCTCCCTGAGTCTGAGCATTCCTCCCTAAGTCTGAGCATTCCTCCCTAAGTCTGAGCATTCCTCCCTGAGTCTGAGCATTCCTCCCTGAGTCTGAGCATTCCTCTCTGAGTCTGAGCATTCCTCCCTGAGTCTGAGCATCCCTCCCTGAGTCTGAGCATTCCTCCCTGAGTCTCCGAACAAGCTGAAAAAGAAGTGGATTTTCCACTTTTTGAGAGAAAATCGAAACTCAATTAGATGCATCTGTAGCGGAATTACGTGCTGAAGTCCCTCAAAACCCTACTTGGGGCGTCAAAAAGAACAGTGAAGGGAAGAACGTCTTTTGGTATGGCTACAAGGGGCATCAGTCCATCATTGCGTATAACAAAGGAATATTTTCAACTGAACAGCGTTCGTTATCGGACTGGAAAATGTGCCAAAGTTCATTTTGACTTTGTGACCTTAGTTTATAATGCTTCAAAATTAGCTGCTGATCGTATCCATGCCTTATTAAATCAACAACAAGTTGCCTAAACTATAGGCTGTGTTCATGCTCAATCTTGATTTCCAAATCGTTGGTTGGAGTGGAGGCCCACAGGACGTGGGTCAGGAAGGCGTTGCCACAGGACGTGGCTACAGCGGTCTGCTCCCGTCTGAAAATAACCTTCGTCTTTTGAGGCAAAAAGCGCCTCTAAAGCCAAAGAACATTTTTCAGAGGGAGCAAAACGGACCGCTTCCGCATTTCATCCCGCAAGAGCGAAAGCGATGAGGAGGCTCACCGCCCGCCCCGCGGAAAGCGAGCACCTGGAGCGGAAATCAACAGCCATTTTAACAGAGCCAAAATAAAATAGCTAAAAACTAATTTAGGCTTCCTTTTTTGGCAAAAAATAATTTAATTTATATGGTAAATTTTAACATATAAAAACTGGAAGCTGCCAAATAACTATCTGTATTTACTCCTCAAAGCTGACCACTAACAATTAAACTTGACTTCACCCCTGCTGTTAAGTTAAAATACTTTACGTTAAGAGAAAATACTTTACAGCAAATTAAGACTTTGCTACTATACGTATTTGTTGAAACTATTCGGAGGTGCTTATTATGGCAGTTAAAATTCGTCTAAAACGTATGGGTTCTAAAAGAAATCCATTCTATCGTGTTGTAGTTGCAGATTCTCGTTCCCCGCGTGACGGTCGTATCATCGAGCAAGTGGGAACTTACAATCCAGTAGCTAAACCAGCTGAGGTAAAGATTGATGAAGAGCTTGCTTTGAAATGGTTACAAGACGGTGCGAAACCATCTGACACAGTTCGTAACTTGTTCTCTACTCAAGGTATCATGGAAAAATTCCACAACGCGAAACAAGCGAAGTAATCGACCATGATCCAGTTGATCACTACGATGGTTACTCCGCTTGTAGACAACACTGAGGCAATTCGGATTGTTGAAGAAGATCAAGGGGATCGAATCGTTTACAAGTTGTCGGTAGCAAAAGAGGACATGGGCAAAGTGATTGGAAAAGGTGGGCGTACAGCGAAGGCATTACGCACACTCGTGCACGCCACCGCAAAATCTAAAAATGAAGATAAATCCATAACACTTGACATCGTAGACTAACTGAAAAGCGGAAGGCGGTTGATCAGCGAATCCCACTCATCTCAGAACCGGAGGGAAAGTTGTATTTTAACTTTCTCGGAGGGGCTGAAATGACGTGCGGTTCGCTACCGCCTGCAGCTGGACTGTGAAAAGCGGAAGGCGGTTGATCAGCGAATCCCACTCATCTCAGAACCGGAGGGAAAGTTGCTTTTTAACTTTCTCGGAGGGGCTGAAATGACGTGCGGTTCGCTACCGCCTGCAGCTGGACTGTGAAAAGCGAAAGGCGGTTGATTCGAAGCCGCCGAAGCTAGACTAGGAAAAAAGAGGGGACGCACCCCTCTTTTTTCGCATAGAAAAACTTTTTCAGAGGAGGAGTACCCGTGCAAATTTTTCGGAAAGTGATTGTAAAGCAAGTGTTGACCGAACAAACGAAGCAAAAACTCCGAGCCTCATTTGAACATAAATTACAGAAGTTAGAGAGAGAACAAGAACAGCTTGCTTTTGAACAAAGAAAGATGGAGCGGAATTATAAGGACAAAAAGCAACTCGTCCAACAACAATTTGATAAGCAAGTGAGCATGAGAGAAGAGCAAATGAAGCGCCTTAAGATTCAATTGGAGCAGCTAGATAAACTGCCTCTTGGATATGAGCTGAAAACGGGTGAAACGAAAGAATTGGTTACGGTCGAAGTCGGTACCCCATGGATGGATTCCCCGAAAGAGATCATTATAAAGAATGATGAAGTCTTGGAAATTCGCGGCGGAGAGTGAAGTTAAAATGGAATGGTTTAATGTAGGTAAGATTGTAAACACCCACGGAATTCGTGGTGAGGTACGGGTCGTTTCCCGAACAGATTTTGCGGATGAGCGGTATGAGGTAGGCAATGTGCTGACTGTATTTCCTGCTGGTAGTAAAGAGGGAAGAGAGCTGACCGTCCGTACCCATCGTCAGCATAAACAGTTTGATCTGCTCACTTTTGAAGAAATTTCTTCTGTAGAAGAAGCGGAGAAGGTGAAGGGGTCAGTAGTAAAGGTACATAAAGACCAGCTGCACTCGTTAGAAGAGGGTTCTTTTTATTTCCACGAAATCATCGGCTGTACAGTGAAAACGGTAGAAGGTGAGACGATTGGAAAGGTAAAGGAAATTTTAACTCCTGGAGCGAATGATGTGTGGGTCGTGCAACGTCAAGGAAAGAAAGATGCGTATATCCCCTACATTGATGAAGTTGTAGAGCGTATTTCTATCCAGGATCAAGAAATTCTCATTTCGCCAATGGAAGGGCTGCTTGACGAATGAACATGCACGTGTTGACCTTGTTTCCCGACATGTTTCATGGCGTTCTCCAGCAGTCTATTTTGCATAGAGCGCAAGAAGACAAGCGTGTTCACGTTGAGGTGCACCAGCTTCGTGAGCACGCCGACAACAAGCACAAAAATGTAGATGACTATCCATATGGTGGCGGAGCAGGCATGGTACTACAGCCACAGCCTGTTTTTGCTGGGGTTCGCTCGATTGAGAGTAAATCTACCGCGAAACGTCGTCGCATCGTACTCATGTGTCCGCAAGGCGAGCGCTTTACGCAGGCAAAGGCAGAGGAATTAAGTCAAGAAGAGGAACTTATTTTCATTTGTGGTCATTACGAAGGCTACGATGAACGGATTCGCGAGCAGCTTGTGACGGATGAGATTTCGATTGGAGATTACGTACTAACGGGCGGGGAGCTTCCCGCGATGGTCGTCATGGACAGTATTATTCGCTTGTTGCCGGACGTGCTAGGCAATGAATCGAGTGCAAAGGAAGATTCGTTTCAATCAGGTCTCCTGGAGCATCCACACTACACGCGTCCACAAGAGTTCGAAGGCTTGCGCGTTCCAGACGTACTTCTCAGTGGTCATCATGAACGCATTCTGGCGTGGCGTGAAGTAAAGTCAGTCGAACGGACGTGGGAGCGCAGACCAGACTTGCTCGACACCGCACAACTGACAGATCGCCAGCGGGAATGGTTACAAAAGAAGCGAGAAAAGTAAGCTTCAGTCTATTGAGTCGCGTCCTCATAGCAGCACTCACCGCCCGCCCCGCGGAAATCAACGGGCAAGTTTAACAGGGCCAACAACATCAAAAGCTTGTTGCCTAATGAATGAACTTTATGGTATAATTGTGTCTGTTGACTGCGTCTATGGCATAGTCAGATCACAATGTTCCGCTGGAGAACCTAGTTCTTTAAGAGCATTCGGTTGAGAGGAGTTGAAGATCATGCATCCACTAATTCAAGAAGTAACGAAAGAACAACTTCGTACAGATCTTCCTGCGTTCCGTCCTGGTGACACTGTGAAAGTTCACGTTAAGGTTGTCGAGGGAACTCGCGAGCGTATTCAGGTTTATGAAGGTGTTGTTTTGAAACGTCGTGGTGGCGGGATTTCTGAAACGTTTACTGTTCGTAAGATTTCTTACGGCGTTGGCGTTGAACGTACTTTCCCTGTTCACACACCAAAAATTGCAAAGCTTGAAGTGGTTCGTCGCGGTAAAGTTCGTCGTGCGAAACTTTACTACCTACGTAGCCTACGCGGAAAAGCTGCGCGTATTAAAGAAATTCGATAACCAAGCAAAGAACCCCCTTCTTCATAATTGGAGAAGGGGTTTTTTCCTTTTTTTGGGAACGAAACACCTCTAATTTTGTCGAAATTAGCTTCCTCTTTTCACATGCGTCAGACTTCGATACAATTAAGGATGAAAGGCTAATTTCTCGACGTCCTGTCGAAACGCCTTTCTGACCCACACCATGTGGGCCCAAGAAACGAGGGTGGAGAACGGATGGCTAAAACAAAGAATGAATTTTGGGAGTGGACGAAGGCGTTACTCGTTGCCATTGCGCTTGCAACGGTAATTCGGTACTTTCTTTTTGCGCCTATTGTTGTTGACGGCTACTCTATGATGCCGACATTGCAGGACCAAGACCGAATGATTATGAATAAGTTCAGCTATCAGTTTGGCGAGCCCGACCGCTTTGATATTATCGTATTTAATGCTCCTGAAGGGAAAGATTATATTAAGCGTGTCATCGGTCTTCCGGGTGACGAAATTTCCTACCAAAATGACACCTTGTACGTCAACGGAGAAGCAGTACCAGAACCGTATTTGGACGAAATGAAACGACCAGAGTTACAGGGAAATTTGACAGAGTCATTTACACTGGAGGAGCTCATTGATCAAAAAACGGTTCCAGAAGGGTATGTGTTTGTTTTAGGAGACAACCGCAGGCTAAGTAAAGACAGTCGCCACATCGGTCCAGTTCCTATTGACGAGATTCTTGGAAAGACAAACGTTGTCTTCTGGCCATTTGAAGATGTGGGAATTGTGGAATGAAGAGCCGACGTCGAGACAGGCGGCTCTTTTTTCTGAGGAACAGGAGCGGAGTTACGCAGCATCCTGAAATTATGTTCATTGTGCGATTAGAGAACCACTTCGGATGTTGATTGGTGGTTCCACTCGCGCCGCCTTGATCACAACTGGACTGGTTTGTGACTAGTTTCCTGCATGGTTGAGTGCACACTCATGAATGTTTTTATTGAAAAGGAAGTGAAGTTAGATGGCAATTATTCAATGGTTCCCGGGCCATATGGCAAAGGCTAAACGGTTAATTCAGGAATCGTTGTCGCAAGTGGACGTCGTCATTGAACTCGTTGACGCGCGAGTACCACAAGCTTCGCGTAACCCCATGATGGAGCAAGTTTTTCACCAAAAACCAACTGTACTTGTATTAACAAAATCAGACAAAGCAGATCCTGACGTAA
This sequence comes from Bacillus fonticola, assembly GCF_012955605.1. Classification (GTDB taxonomy): domain Bacteria; phylum Bacillota; class Bacilli; order Bacillales; family JC228; genus Bacillus_CG; species Bacillus_CG fonticola. The sequence goes on from NZ_CP052135.1 coordinate 1,354,448, forward strand.
CAGCGCAGTGGGTAAGACATTTTACGTCGGACAATCTGCGTGCTATTGCCGTCAACGTTCACCAGCAAAAAGATGTAGAACGTATTTATGAGGCGTGTGAGGAGCTACTAGAACCGAAACGTGAACGATTACGAAAAAAAGGCGTATTGAAACCGAGAGCGATGCGAGCGCTAGTTGTCGGGATCCCAAACGTAGGGAAGTCGACGCTCATAAATAAATTGGTCGGTAAAAAAGTGGCGAAAACAGGCGACACACCTGGCGTTACCAAATCAAACGCATGGCTCAAAACGAAGCGCGGCATGGAGCTATTAGACACACCAGGGATTCTATGGCCCAAATTTGAAGAACAACGCGTCGGGCTATTGCTAGCGGTTACCGGGGCGATCAAAGACCAACTGCTTCCGCTACACGATGTAGCGACATTTGCCCTCCGCTATTTAGCCACTCACTACGAGCAAGCATTATGCGAACGACTCGGTGTGGACGAAGTTCCAGATGAGATCGAAGCGCAATATGAGCAATTTGGACAAAGGCGCGGGATTCTGCAAAAAGGCGGAGAAGTCGACTGGGACCGCGTCAGTGAAGCAATCATTCGTGATGTGCGTGAAGAGCGCTTTGGACGTGTGAGTTTTGAGCGGGTGGAAGATTTGTCGGTGTTGGAGTCGGAGGGCGAGGGGTCTGTTCAGTCATAAGCAGTGCCAAAGTAGGAACCCTTAAAATTGAATAGACTAACCTTATAAAAAGAAGCTTCCCGCTATGAAAGGGAAGCTTTTTAATAATCCTCACAGAATTCAGTGTTTCATTGTTAAAACGCGTAATGGGTAACTCCTCCATCAATGAAAAGGTTCCCCCGTGTAACTAGTGATACCTTGCCACTCAAATCAAAATTTGCTTTCATCCCACTGTCTCCCTTTCAAAAGCATTAAGCTTCAAAGTCCTTGATTTTTGCATTAGGACTTAGCACTTTTTCTGGCGCAAACTCTTCTAACGGATCCCCACTTTTCACTCTGTTTGCCCAGTCTCCATTCGCAAGTGCTCCACGACCTAGAGTGATCACAGCTACTTCTCCTTTTTGTATCATCTCTTTTGCTTTTTCTGGGTTATGTAGACCTCCGTTCGCAATGACAGGTAAATGACTATATCTTTTCGCTAATGCGGCAAGTGTTGACCTGCCATCACCGAAAGCAGCATCTGTTGCTTCTGTACCTTCTCCGTCTGGAAAAGCGGGTTGCCAAGCTTCATATTCGGTAACATGAATGAAATCCAGCCCTGCTTTTCCTAACTGTCCAAAGATCATTTCAGCGTCTTTTTCTTTATCCGCCCACTTATGTTGGTAATCATTCACTTTCCCTTGTGAAATTCGAATACCCACTGTAAATTCTTTTCCTACTGCTTCACGAACTGCTTTTGATACTTCAACTAATAGCCGGACACGGTTCTTAGTTGAGCCACCATACTCATCTGTCCGTTGGTTTGTGTAATCAGTTAAGAATTGGTCCAATATATACCCATTTGCTCCGTGAATTTCGACACCATCAAATCCCGCATCTATAGCACGCTTCGATGCCTCAACAAAGGATGTAACGACATCTGCAATATCCTCATTTGTTGCTTCTTTTGGTAGGGCAAAAGGTCCTTCACCACCATAGAATTGCATTTGTTCACCCTTTGGCTGTACAGATGAAGGGGCTAATCGTTCTTTTGTGAATCGATTTCCTTGGGATAAAGCACCGGCATGCATGAGCTGGGCAAAAATTTTGCCGCCTTCTTGATGAACAGCATCCGTAACCTTTTTCCATGCTTGTACTTGTTCCGTGTTAATAATTCCTGGCTGATCAAAATACCCTTGACTGTACTTATTATCTGGATAAATACCCTCAGTAATAAGTAAGCCAAACCCTCCGCGGGCAAATTTTGCGTAGTAGTTCACCATTTGGTCAGTCGCGAGTCCCTCTGGTGTTGCACTTGTCCGTGTCATAGGGGCAACTCCTAATCGATTATCTAGAGTTGTACTTCCAAGTGTAAACGAATCAAATAAAATAGAGTTCATGTCAAATACCCCTTTCTTTTACAAGCACAGTTTAGTATGTATATGTTCTTGAGAAAAATTCGTGAAAATACAAAGTAGTTGCCACCACCGCATTTACCTTCATATAGAGATATTTTATTTGAAGATAAACTTTTGCATGTCGGATTATATACCCGTACAGTTATATTGTCTAAGAAAATGCCTTACTAAGTAGAACCAGCTTTTTTTGTGAAAATTCCAAGCCTCGAAATACTTCTTCACAGACGAAACCTTGTAACTTCGATCTTTACAACTGCCTTACTAGCCACCTCATAAAGTTCCTTCCCCACATACCATTTACCAAAAGAGTAAAAGTCAAATGAATTCGGTTGCAGCCAAAAGGGGGATTCGATGGATAAAAGCAGTGATTTAATGGATAAATGTTGAAATAGTTTTGATTAAATGCCCCCCAAACAATGTGGAATAATGCTCCGATAGTTCGAATTCCGGTACAAAGCCTTATCTTTTTGAAAATGTTCCCGGTTCACACTTGAATTAATATACTTACTAATGCATAATAATCCACATGACTCAATAAAAACTCAACATCATGCAAGGGAGAGATTTGAAAATGGCAAAAGACAAAATCGTATTAGCATATTCAGGTGGGCTCGACACATCTGTAGCTGTCAAATGGTTGCAGGATAAATATAACGTGGACGTAATTGCGGTTGCGCTTGATGTCGGTGAGGGAAAAGATTTGGAGTTTGTGAAAAACAAAGCGCTCGACGTAGGGGCGATTAAGTCATATGTGGTGGATGCAAAGGCTTTATTTGCGAAAGAGTATGTGCTCCCGGCATTACAGGCGAACCTTTTGTATGAAGGCAAATATCCACTCGTCTCGGCATTGTCGCGCCCACTCATTGCGAAGGTATTAGTGGACATCGCAGAAAAAGAAGGAGCTGTGGCGGTGGCGCACGGTTGCACCGGAAAAGGGAACGACCAAGTCCGTTTCGATGTCGCCTTTGCTGCCCTCAATCCTGATTTGAACGTAGTCGCTCCTGTTCGCGAGTGGGCGATGTCGAGAGATGAAGAGATTGCTTATGCGAAAGAAAATAATATTCCGATTCCAGTGAATATCGATAGTCCATATAGTGTTGACCAAAACTTGTGGGGGCGCAGTAACGAATGCGGAATTTTAGAAGACCCGTGGGCAGAGCCACCATACGATGCTTACGAGCTGACAGTTGATCCTATCGATGCACCAAACGAGCCACAAGTCGTGCACATTTCATTTGACAAAGGTCAACCGGTCGCCCTTGATGGTGATGCATTACCGTTAGAGCAACTCATCCTCCAGTTAAACAGTATCGCAGGCAAGCACGGCGTCGGCCGAATCGACCATGTAGAAAATCGTCTCGTCGGGATTAAATCACGCGAAATTTACGAGTGTCCAGCAGCCTTGACGTTGATCGCTGCACACCAAGAGCTAGAGGCGTTAACTTTGACAAGAGAAGTAGCCCAATTCAAACCAATAGTCGAGCAAAAATTAGCACAAACGATTTATGACGGATTATGGTACTCGCCGTTAACTGAAGCACTCACTGCATTTATCGAGCAAACGCAACAAAACGTTTCCGGTACGGTGAAGGTGAAGTTATACAAAGGGCATGCTCAAGTCATTGGGCGCGAATCGGCTCAATCTTTGTATGACTTTGATCTAGCCACCTACAATTCTGGTGATCTCTTTGACCACGAAGCGGCACTCGGATTTATTAAACTGTGGGGCTTACCAACGCAAGTGAACGCCTCTGTTAACAAAGCCAAAAAGGTCGATTACACAGAGCAAATCAAAATGGACATAAAGGAAGCGGTAAAGCAATGAAGCTATGGGGCGGACGTTTTACAAAACCAACAAATCAACTAGTAGACGAATACACAGCCTCGATCCGCTTTGATCAACAGTTAGCGAAGCACGACATTCAAGGAAGCATGGCGCACGTTGAGATGCTGTCCGCTTGCAACATTTTATCGGAAAGTGATGCTACTGCCATACTAGCTGGACTACAAACGGTGGCAGAAAAAATTCAGTCTGGTGATGCAGAGCTAACCGAGGAGCACGAAGACATCCACATGAATGTCGAAAAGCTTCTTGTTGAGGAGATTGGCCCTGTCGGTGGGAAGCTGCACACGGGTCGGAGCCGGAACGACCAAGTGGCCCTCGATATGCGATTGTATTTGCGCGAGGCGATTGTGGAGATTAGTCAGTTGCTTCTTGGCGTGCAGCAAGCTTTGCATAACCAAGCAAAGGCCCATCTCGATACGATTCTCCCGGGCTATACGCACTTGCAGCGAGCACAGCCAGTCCTGTTCGCGCACCATATGATGGCCTACGTATTCATGTTTCAACGCGACATCGAACGCCTTTCAGATAGCTGGAAGCGCGTGAACCAGTCGCCACTCGGAGCAGGCGCACTTGCGGGCACGACGTTTCCAATTGACCGAAGCCTCGTTGCCGACAAATTGAACTTTGATGGCGTCTGTCAAAACAGCTTAGACGCTGTCAGTGACCGCGATTTTGTCGTTGAGTTTTTAGCGAACGCATCACTCGTCTCTACCCATTTGTCGCGCCTTTGCGAGGAGCTTGTGCAATGGTCGAGTGCCGAGTTTAACTTTATCGAGCTCGATGATGCCTTTTGCACGGGTAGTAGTATGATGCCGCAAAAGAAAAACCCGGACGTCGCCGAGCTCGTGCGTGGGAAGACGGGTCGAGTGTATGGCCATCTCATCGGCATGCTGACGACGCTAAAAGGCTTACCGCTCGCGTACAACAAAGATATGCAAGAAGATAAAGAAGGCATGTTCGATACGGTTGAGACGCTAAGAGGAGCGTTGGCGTTGTTTGCCCCGATGATCGACACGATGCACGTGAAAAAAGAAAACATGTACAAAGCGGTCGCTGAAGATTTTTCCAATGCAACAGATCTAGCAGACTATCTCGTCGGTAAAGATTTGCCGTTCCGTGAGGCGCATGCTGTTGTCGGCCAGGTTGTCTTATACTGCATTCAACAAAACAAATTTTTATTAGACTTGTCGCTTGAGGAGTTTCAGCAATTTTCTCCTTTAATGAACGAGGACATTTACAAAGTCCTCGCACCAGAATCTGTTGTCAATGCACGGGACGTTGTCGGTGGAACAGCAAAGAACCGGGTGGAAGAGCAAATCAAAACGGCTGAACAACTATTCCAAATCAACACCGAGTGGATTCATCGACAGGCTGTGAAGATCGGTGCAAAGAAGGAAGAAGAGCCCATTTTTGCACACGATTGAATTGTTATTCCGTTTGAAGAATAGTTATACATTTGATTGGAGAGGAGTGACGAAGTGAACGGAAACACGGGTTATCTCGTATTAAGTACAGGTGACGTTCTAGAAGGAAAATGGCTAGGAGAGGCAACCGTTACAGAAGGAGAAATGGTGTTTAACACAGCAATGACTGGCTACCAGGAAGTGATGACAGATCCTTCTTACGCCGGCCAAATTGTCACGATGACGTATCCATTGATCGGGAATTATGGATGTAATGATCTTCATCATGAGTCGATAAAGCCCTCCCTAGCTGGTTTAATCGTCGCCTATCCATGTCACGCGCCCGAACATTATCAATCTCGTTATTCGCTCGTGGAGATGGTCAATCGCTATCAAATCCCGACCCTGTACGATCTAGACACAAGAGCATTGACGACGATTATTCGAGAGCACGGGGAAGTATTCGGCAAGATCACATCGAGCAAACTGGACACCCCGCAAAAACTGGCGGTCGACGCTAACTTAGTGAGGCGAGTATCTGTCACAGAGATCGTACGTGTGAAAGCAAAGAATTTTGTAGGAACGCATCAACCACACGTCGTCGTAGTCGATTTTGGCTATAAGCATTCGATCGTCCACACGTTGGTTGAACTTGGTTGCGACGTAACGGTCGTTCCTTTTAATTCAACCGCAACGACTATCCACCAGCTGCACCCCGATGGAGTCGTGCTATCTAACGGACCGGGCAATCCGGAAGATGCAGCCTATATTATTCACAACATTAGGCAAATAACAGAAGACTACCCGACGCTAGGCATTTGTCTCGGTCACCAGCTTGTTGCGCTCGCTTACGGAGGAAAAACGAAGCGTCTGCCGTTTGGACATCGCGGTAACAATCACCCGGTAAAAAACACGAAAACGGGTAAAGTGTCAATCACTTCACAAAACCATGGATATGTCGTCAATACAGATTCACTTCATCAAGATGAGTGGCAGGCATCTTATATTCATATAAACGATCGCTCAGTCGAGGGGCTAATTCATAAGCAGAAGCCGATCACGACTGTCCAGTTTCATCCAGAAGCTCATCCTGGACCAGATGATACGCAACACATTTTCACAGACTTTATCGATCAAATCACGAACAAGGAAAAGATGCAACATGCCTAAATACACACACATCCACAAAGTTCTTGTCATTGGTTCCGGACCGATCGTCATCGGGCAAGCGGCGGAGTTCGACTATGCCGGTACGCAAGCTTGCTTAGCTTTACGAGAAGAAGGAATCGAGGTCGTCCTCGTCAATAACAACCCTGCCACAATTATGACGGACGAACAGATTGCGGATCGAGTCTATTTAGAACCTTTAACGCGAGAATCTATAACCGAAATTATAAAAAAAGAACGTCCAGATGGGCTGCTGCCAACGTTGGGTGGGCAAACTGGGTTGAATTTGGCCGTAGCGTTAGCAGAAGCAGGTGTGCTATCTACTTATAGCATCGAATTGTTAGGAACCCCTTTGGATTCGATTCAAAATGGGGAAGATCGTGACCTGTTTAAAGCATTGATGAAATCGATAGACGAACCTGTGCCTGATAGCTCGTCGACTAGCTCAGTTGAAGAAGCGCTTCGGTTTGCTTCTACAATCGGTTATCCAGTCATCATTCGTCCGGCTTACACACTCGGGGGAGCGGGCGGCGGGATCGCGGATAATGAACGAAAGCTTGTCGCGATCGTAAAAAATGGATTGCGGGCAAGTCCAATACATCAAGTGCTCATTGAACAAAGTGTAAAAGGCTGGAAAGAAATCGAGTATGAAGTGATGCGGGATGCGAACGATACATGCATCATCGTTTGTAATATGGAAAACATCGATCCGGTTGGGGTGCATACAGGGGACAGCATCGTGGTGGCCCCGTCGCAAACGTTAAACGACCGCCAATACCAAATGCTGCGCACAACCTCTTGCAAAGTCATTCGTGAGCTTGGCGTTGTCGGAGGGTGCAACATTCAATTTGCCCTTCATCCAGACAGTGACGAATATGTCATTATCGAAGTCAATCCACGAGTGAGTCGCTCAAGTGCCCTAGCTTCGAAAGCGACTGGGTACCCGATTGCGAGAATTGCCGCCAAATTGGCACTCGGGTATCACTTGGATGAAGTGGTCAACCCGATTACGCATGACACGTACGCAAGTTTTGAACCAGCGATCGACTATGTGGCTGTCAAAATTCCGCGCTGGCCCTTTGATAAGTTTGCCGATGCCGACAGACTGCTCGGTACGCAAATGAAAGCGACAGGCGAAGTGATGGCACTCGCCCGTAATTTCCCGGCCGCTTTGCAAAAGGCAGTACGCTCATTAGAGATTGGCGTGGACCGACTCGAAATAGCGTCCGTCACACAGCTACTAGACGACGAAATCAATGGAGCACTAGCTATCGCTACGGATGAACGATTGTTTGTCGTCGCAGAGGCTCTTAGGCGCGGCTATTCAGTCGATGAGGTACACAAATTGTCAGGTGTCAATCGGTTTTTCTTACACGAAATCGCACTCATCATTGAGATCGAAGCCGATTTGAAACAGAAGAACTGGCATGAGGTAACGGAATCAGAGTGGAAACGGGCAAAAGCACTCGGATTCACGGACAACAGCCTGGCCGAGTGGTTACGTGTAGAAGTAAACGTAGTTCACGAGCACACTAGACAACGAGGGATTACTCCTTCGTACAAAATGGTTGACACGTGCGCTGCCGAGTTCTCCGCCAATACGCCGTACTTTTATAGCTCTTGGAACGAAGTGGATGAGGTGAAGCCATTAGCCTCAGCGAAAAAAATGGTTGTGCTAGGCTCTGGACCGATTCGAATTGGGCAAGGAATCGAATTTGACTATTGTGCAGTGCATGCCGCAAAGTCACTACAGGCACAAGGGATCGAGACCATTGTCATTAATAGCAATCCAGAAACGGTAAGTACGGACTTCAACACGGCAGACCACTTGTATTTCGAACCATTAACAGAAGAAGACGTATTACATATTGTCGAAAAGGAATCGGCTGATGGAGTACTTGTACAATTTGGAGGACAGACGGCAATTCATCTTGCTAAGGGGTTGAGTGAAGCTGGAGTGCCACTCGCGGGAACTTCTTTGGAGGCCATAGAGAAAACAGAAGATCGGGAGCAATTTTACGAGCTGCTCCAAACGTTACACATCCCTCATATTCTTGGTGAAACTGTGACCGACGTACAGGATGCCGTGGCGGTGGCTGCTAAAATTGGGTATCCCGTATTAATTAGACCTTCCTACGTGATAGGTGGACGAAATATGGAGATCATCGCAGACGAGTCACAATTGCTTACGTATGTAGCGCGATTAGGCAAACAGTCCCACGGTTCTGCAATTTTCCCACTACTCATCGATCGATTTATTCCTGGATTCGAAGTGGAAGTCGATGCGGTTTGTGATGGAGAAGATATCGTCATCCCGGGCATTTTTCAGCATATCGAGCGAGCGGGAATTCACTCTGGCGACAGCATCACAGTATTCCCAAGCAAAGACTTGTCGGAAACCCATAAGCAAACGATCACCAAGATTGTGCAACGCATTTCTGAGGCGTTACAAGTGAAAGGCATCATGAACGTTCAATTTATTATGAGCGAAGATCGGCAACAGCTTGATGTGCTTGAGGTCAATTTGCGCGCATCCCGCACCGTTCCCATCGTCAGTAAAGTGAGCGGCGTGCCGATGATTGACTTAGCGACAAGGGTCCAAATGGGGGAAGCGTTGTCAAAACAAGGCTGGCAGTTAGGCTTACACAAACCACTTCCTTACTATGCCGTGAAGGTGCCCGTTTTTTCGAGTAACAAATTGCCTGGCGTTGACCCACTGCTTGGTCCGGAAATGAAGTCAACGGGAGAAGCGATCGGAATTGGGTCCACTGTGGAAGCGGCCATGGCCAAAGCATTCGGCTGGAAGGAAAACGGGTTGCGAGATATTATCGAGCAAGACACTTTATTTTTGTCAGTGGCACGTAACGATTTGCTTAGACTCGATTCGATCCTATCGCTCGTTGCCAACGTGAACATCGTAGCCACGCAGACCACTGCGAAATATTTGGAACAAAAAGGATTGTTCGTTAGCGAGACAGTGACTAGTAAACAGGCTGAAGCGTTGTGCGTAGAAGGCAAACTTCAGTTCATTTTAAGTACGAATGAGGATGAATCTGCGCTGCGAGCAAAAGCTTTGGCTTCAAATGTCGCATGCTTCACTTCATTGGAAACGCTACTAGCTTACGTGCAAGCATCAGACATCAAGTTAGAACCGCCTATTTCAATGAATGAGTATCTACAAACGAAGGGAGCGGTGTTCAGATGATCCAATCTAGTAGTCTCGAACAACAACTAAAAGGACGCGACTTTCTCACCCTGGTCGACTACTCAAAGGAAGAAATCACTTATTTGTTAGAACTCGCTAACTACTTGAAAAAGCAGCAACGAGCGGGAAAAATGGAGCAGCCTTTACAGGGGAAAACCCTCGGGATGATTTTTGAAAAGTCATCGACACGAACCCGCGTATCCTTTGAAGTAGGGATGTATCAGTTAGGTGGGACGGCTTTGTTTTTAAGTAAAGAGGATATCCAAATGGGTAGAGGAGAATCGATTCCCGACACCGCACGCGTCCTATCAAGCTATCTGGACGGCATGATGGTTCGTACGTTTTCCCAGTCTGTTGTCGAGGAACTAGCGAATTATGCTAGCATCCCGGTCATAAACGGGTTAACCGACACGTACCATCCGTGCCAAGTACTCGCTGACCTGCAAACGATTCAGGAAATAAAAGGTGGGCTACAAGGCGTGAAGATCGCCTATATCGGGGACGGAAATAACATGGCACACTCCCTTATGATTGGCGCCAGTAAGATGGGGATGGATGTAGCGATCGCTGCTCCAAACGGGTATCAACCGGATCCAAGCATTACAAAAAAAGCGCAATCGTTCGCCAACACGGAAGGCGGCACCGTCTTGATCACGGATGACCCCCAAGTTGCCACCGGAAAAGCTGACGTCATCTACAGTGACGTATGGGCAAGCATGGGACAGGAAAGTGAGCAAGAAAAGCGTGTAGAAGCGTTCGCAAACTTTCAAGTAAACACTGAACTATTAGAGCTGGCAAAACCCGATGTTACCTTTCTGCACTGCCTACCCGCACATAGAGGAGAAGAAGTCACGAGCGAAGTGATCGACGGCGAACACTCCGCCGTCTTCCAACAAGCAGAAAATCGACTCCACGCCCAAAAGGCACTGATGACAGCTTTGATAGGATAGAGCAGGTAGTTCCGCGAACAGCCGGGTGCTGTTCGCGGAAATGAATGGTTCTGGTTAGTGATTATCCACGAAGTAGAGGGCGATATATCCGCGGTCAGGAGCCGATATCCGCGATCAGGACGATATATCCGCGGTCAGGAGGATATATCCGCGATCAGGAGCCGATATCCGCGATCAGGAGGATATATCCGCGATCAGGAGCCGATATCCGCGGTCAGGAGGATATATCCGCGGTCAGGAGCCGATATCCGCGGTCAGGAGGATATATCCGCGATCAGGAGCCGATATCCGCGATCAGGAGGATATATCCGCGGTCAGGACGATATATCCGCGATCAGGAGGATATATCCGCGATCAGGAGGATATATCCGCGATCAGGAGGATATATCCGCGATCAGGAGGATATATCCGCGGTCAGGAGCCGATATCCGCGGTCAGGAGGATATATCCGCGATCAGGAGAATATATCCGCGATCAGGAGAAAATATCCGCGATCAGGAGGATATATCCGCGATCAGGAGCCGATATCCGCGGTCCATTCAGAGTTAAAAGAAACATATCCGGACTCAGTGCAACAACGGGCGAGCCTGAAACGCGCGCCCAAACAGCCTGTCGAGATTTGTCCTGCTTGTATCTTGTTACTACTATTCAATTGAAAGCCGTTTACCACGTTTTTTAGGAACCCGAATCGTAAGTAATCCATCCTCGTAATTTGCCTTCATGTTTTGGGGGTCAGTGTTTGGAGAGAAGGGAATTGTACGGGTTTGTTCCCGTTTCGATTTTTTACTTTCAGTTCTTTTCGATTTCTCATCATGAACGGTTGTTTCCTCTTCTTCTGTCACTGAAATAGATACGTGATTCGTAAAAACCTCGACGCCGATGTTCTCTTTTTTTATACCAGGTAGCTTGGCCTCAATCCATTGTGCTTCGTTTGTTTCGCGAGTGTTTACAGAAAATGCGGTGCTAGAGAATGGACTTCCATCGAATAATCCGTCCATGCTCTGCATTAAATTGCGGACGGGTTTTTCTCCAAACCATTGGTTCATTGAACGTAATACTTCTCCAAAGGGGTCTTGTGAGTCCTCTTTTTTCTTTGGTGTTTCGCTCATTATTAAAGCCTCCTATTCACTCCTGCAATTTCTTCACTGTCACAGTATGAAAGGTGGGAAGTATTCGTGACAAATGTCTAGGAAAACGAACGTTTATTCGGTACAATACGTATGAGGTGGAGAGAAATGTGGAAGCACCAAACCATTCAAGATGTTTTACAAAAACTGCAGGAGTCCCCAGAACATGCGGCTCAATTTGTCTACCATAAAGTGTTACCAGCGAGAGAGGCAAAGTCGGTCCCTTTCCCGGGAGAGATGCACGCCGCACTAAAAGCAGCCTTCAAAACCCGAGGTATTTCCTCATTATATACACATCAGGCTCGTGCATTTGAGCTTGCAAGACAGCGACAAAGCTTTGTCGCAATTACACCGACCGCTTCTGGAAAAACGCTTTGCTACAATGCGCCTGTCGTGCAGTCCATACTCGAAAACGACCAGGCACGTGCGCTCTATTTGTTTCCAACGAAAGCGCTAGCTAACGACCAAAAGGCTGAGCTTCAAGAGTTAGGAGATTCACTACCGATTTCGCTACGGGGCTTTACATACGACGGGGATACACCAGCTTCTATACGACAAAAGGTTCGAAAAGCCGGTCATATTGTGATGACAAACCCAGATATGTTACACTCTGCTATTTTGCCGCACCATACGAAATGGGTGTCGTTCTTTGAACAATTGAAAGTCGTAGTCATTGATGAACTCCATACATACCGAGGTGTTTTTGGCAGCCATGTGGCAAACGTCATTCGTAGATTGAAGAGAATCTGTAGGCATTATGGAAGTAACCCTATTTTTATTTGTACATCCGCTACGATCGCAAACCCAAAACAACTTGCTGAGCAAATTACTGGCGAAGTGGTAGAGGTAGTTGACAACAACGGAGCACCCGCTGGCAAGAAACATTTTTACTTTTATAATCCTCCCGTTGTGCATAGTGGCTTGATGGTCCGGGAAAGCGCGCTAGTTTCAGCACGAAAGTTAGCAGAAGCCTGCCTACGTGAACATATTCAGACGATTGTGTTTGCACGCAGTCGTGTTCGTGTAGAGATTTTGGTGAAGTATTTGCAGACACTCGTTACTCGTGAGCTTGGACCTAAGTCGATTCGAGGGTATCGAGGTGGTTATTTGCCTTCAGAGAGAAGGGAAATTGAACAAGGACTTCGAGATGGCTCCATTTATGGAGTGATCAGTACAAATGCGCTCGAGCTCGGTGTCGATATCGGACAGCTGCAAGTGTGTATTTTGACTGGATACCCTGGAAGTATTGCGAGCAGCTGGCAGCAAGCAGGACGAGCGGGGCGGAGAAACGAAGAATCTGTCGTCATTTTTGTAGCAAGTTCTTCACCGCTAGATCAATACATTATGCAAAATCCTGATTTTTTCTTCAAACAAACACCAGAAGAGGCGCAAATTGACCCAGATAACTTAATCATTTTTATGGATCACTTAAAGTGTGCGGCGTACGAGCTTGCGTTTTCGTTGGACGAGAAGTTCGGCGCATATGACTTAGAAGAATGCCTCGATTACTTGGAAGAGGAACGCGTATTGTATCGAAACGGCGACAAAATGTACTGGATGACAGATGCGTTCCCTGCTCACAATGTGAGTTTGCGCTCCGCTTCCCAAGAAAACGTTGTTATCATTGATCAAACAAATACTCCTCACCATCAAATTATAGGTGAGATGGATCGTTTTAGTGCGTTAACCCTATTACATGAAGAAGCGATTTACCTTCATCAAGGTATACAGTATCAAGTGGAAACTCTCGATTGGGAAGAAAAAAAGGCGTATGTGCGTGAAGTAAACGTAGATTATTTTACAGACGCCAATTTGGCCGTCTCACTCGATGTACTTGAAGTCGACAAATCTCAGCCGTTTTCCTCAGCGGAAATTCACTACGGAGATGTGTCTGTGAGAGCGATGGCTACTATTTTTAAGAAAATCCAATTCAACACACACGACAATGTAGGATCAGGTCCTATTCATTTACCTGAAGAAGAACTACACACGACGAGCTGCTGGATTTCATTTGACGAACCGTCCGACTCGAAAAGTATGGAAGAAGGTTTACTGGGTGCCAGTCATGCACTGCGTCATCTTGTGTCTATTTATGCGATGTGTGATGTCGGTGACGTACATGTCATTCCACAAATAAAAGCAACACACAACGGAAAACCAACAATCTTTTTCTATGATCGCTATCCTGGTGGCGTTGGACTAAGTAAACAAGTGTTTTCAAAGTGGCAAGAGATCGTGAAGGAAGCGGTTGGGGCAATTTCTCAATGTCCGTGTACAAGCGGCTGTCCGTCCTGCGTAGGTATGGATCCGAGGACAGAACGGGCTAAGGCAGAGACGATCAAATTATTAAAGCAACTTATTTCGTTATCTAAGGTAGAGGCCCATGGGTGATGTGAGAAAAAAACTTTCAAGAATGAAGCATCATCTTTCTTCTTCACCGGCACCAAAGCAGGAGGAGGTCGCCTCTATATCTGAAAAAGTAGTTTCGGAGGAAGAAAAACTTTGGAACACTTCCGGAGTGTTTCGAGTTTCTTTTACGGGCAAAGGGTCTTGTTTTGTTCGCAAAAAATCGTGGCCGCTCGCACAAACTTGGGGGGATTACACGTTCCAACAAGGGCTCGACGCAATTCGTTCATGGAGACAACTAGAAGGCGACCATCCGCTATCTACAAGGGGAGTACACGAAGAAGAAGTGTTGTTTTTTGATATTGAAACGACTGGCCTCGGTCATGGTGCGGGTAATCACATGTTTCTAATTGGTACTGTATCGATTCGTGATCATCGTGTTCACTTGACGCAGTACGTTCTCCCCGCACCAGGAAATGAACCAGCACTGTTTCAAGCATTTCTACAAGAATGCAAGACACATTGCTTGGTTACCTTTAATGGAAAAAGTTTTGACTGGCCCATTTTCTCAGGCAAACATGCTGGCTTACGTGACGAAGTACAAGCTTTACCACAAGTTGGACACGTCGACTTGTATCACGCGTCTAGACGACTGTATCGTCCTTCAATGGAGTCTGTACGCTTGCAAGAGATGGAAAGAAACGTTCTTGGTGTACATAGACAAGACGACGTTCCGGGTCATCTGGCTGGTATGATTTATCAGGATTATCTAGAACGAAAGAATCCTGAGGGCATGCTGCAGCTGATGAAGCATAACGAAGATGATATATTGTCCCTTGTCACGCTGTATGCACACCTTTCTGAAACCGTGTTACATCCAGGAAAAGCTTTGCCGTCTGTCAGCTGGGAAGTAGCTAGGTGGTGGTATGCTGTGGGGGCATTCCATCGAGCTTCTGATCAGTTTGCTAGTTTACGAGATGCGAACGAAAGGACACTCGAAGCGATGCAATGGTATGCCACCTCTATCCAGAAACAGTTCAATAAAAAACAAGCTTTGCCCAGTTGGGAACAACTTGCTGGCATGCCTGCACACCCAGCAGTCGTGACAGCCTGCATTGAGTGTGCAAAGTTTTATGAACACGATGTTCACGACTTTACCCGTGCGCTGCACTATACGGAGCGAGCACTTCAAATAGTGCAAGAAATAGGAACAATGGAAGATGATGAAGGACCCATCATATACAGATTAAAACGCCTTTTACGTAAGCAAAGCCTTACCTAATCTCGTTGTCATAAAGAGTGAGTGAGGAAATTAATTCTCGGAATAAGAGATGAATACGGAAATAATAACAAAAAAACTGTGCGGACATTTCCCAGGCAAGCGCAGATTTCAACTTCTTTCTACAAAGAAAAATGCAGAAAAGTAAAAATAAGTCGTATGCTGGTGAACTGTCACGAAATTGTGATGTGTTTGTCGAAAAATCTCTTGTTTCTTTGTCGAATCGTTTGTACAATGAACCGAGAAATGCTTAAAAAAGAGGAGCCAGCAAGATGAATCGCACTTTACTCGTACTGTTTTTTCTGTTGATTGGACTAACGATTGTATTATTGGGGAATTTCCGCAGCGATGGTTACGCTTTATTTCTGTAATACGTTTTCGTGCTAAGATATAGTATTTGAAGGCTACTTTTTACCATCACTTATGATGGGCTTGGTCCAAAGTACAAACATAGGCCGGTGTCTAGAACATGTCCGCCCTACTCGACATACTGTAGTAGGGAAGATAAATTGAAAGGAGACATGTCCTATGCATTGTCCAAAACGTCCAGATTGCGTGATGCCACCGGTGGTGCATCCTACGAAAACGTGCGTGAATCATACGTTTTCAAATACAGTAGTTCCGCACATTCATCCGCAACACAATGTAACGGTTAATCACCAAAATTACCAGCATAATCACTATTTTCCACAATCACAGTCTGTAGCTCAAGAAGTTACAAACCAACAAAATTTCTATCCGCCTGGATCGGCACCATATCCGTACGGTAGATAATAGTTTAATGACTTCGGCAACAACTGTTGTCGAAGTCATTTTTCTTTGAATAGGGGAGTGGTATCGTGTCAACGTGGTTTGTGTCTGGATACAAATCGTTCGAGCTAGGAATCTTCAAACGTGACGCAATAGAAGTTTTCTACATACAAAAAGCGATTAGAAACATTCTCTTACAAAAGATTGATGAAGGATTGGAATGGGTGCTTATTAGCGGTCAACTCGGTGTAGAGTTATGGGCGGCCGAAACAGTGTTTGCTTTGCAAGACGAAGGGTTTGACGTAAAGCTTGCCGTGATCCAACCCTTTCTCGAGATGGAAAGTCGGTGGAAAGAGGGAAATCAAGAATGGTTTCATGAAGTTATTGCAAATGCGGACTATCATAATGCTGTGTTCCATGAATCGTACAAAGGGGCTCATCAATTACGAAGGCATCATCAATTTGTTCTCGATCACACAGAGGGGGCTATACTTCTGTACGACGTGGAACGAGAAGGCTCCCCGCGATTTTTTTTAGAGGCTGCTCGCTTTGAAGCAACAACCGTTTCGTACCCGATAGAAATGATTACGTTTGACGACCTGCAAAATGTGGTAGAAGAAGATGAACAAACTTTTGACTAGGTCATCATTCCTCGTTGACAAGCGAAGAGAACTTTGGAAAAATAGTGTAGACAAAGAGGTGATGCACTTGTATACAGAACGCATTAAATTGACGGCTAAAGAGATCCTTGAAAAAGACTTTAAATCGGGAATGCGTGGGTACAAACCAGAAGACGTCGACCAGTTCCTAGATCTGATTATAAAAGACTACGAAGCGTTCCACGAAATGATTGACGAATTACAACAGGAAAATTCAAGATTGAAAAAGCAAGCTGACCAAGCAACCCAACAACGGACGAAAACCACCACCACTGCACAGCCAGCAGGAACGACGAACTTCGATATTTTGAAGCGGCTTTCCAATCTTGAAAAGCATGTATTTGGAAGTAAGCTGTACGAGTAATTAGAGTCCCAATAAAATTATACTTATTTCCGAAAATTAGGACACTTGATTTTCCTTAGTAAACGTACTATACTTTCTAATGTCAACGTTCGGGTAACCGCTGTAACGTTATTACGTTGTAGAGGAAAGTCCATGCTCGCACGTAGCTGAGATGCGCGTAGTGATCGTGCCTGACCAATTCATAAGTCAGGGCAGTACATCTTGTACTGACGGCCGGGAGTACACCTACGTCTTCGGATATGGTGTTCTTGCCCTGTAAAAGTGCCACAGTGACGAAGCCTTACTGGAAACGGTAAGGGTGGAACGAGGTAAACCCCACGAGCGAGAAACCCAAATATTGGTAGGGGCATTCCTTTACTGGAAATGAACAGGTGAAGGAGACAGCAAAACTGTAGATAGATGGTTACCCCCTGAGTACGAGACGTGGTCAGTCGCTTGAGTACAAATGGGACAGAACATGGCTTACAGAACGTTGTCAAATGACCATGATTCTAAATGCTAAACTCTCCTATATAGGGGAGTTTTTTCTATTATAAGAACTAGAGAGGATGAGCTATGTGAACTATACAATTATCGCCACGTGCGCAATGGGAATTGAAGCCATATTGGCAAAGGAAGTACGAGCTCTTGGCTATGAATGTGAGGTCGAAAACGGTCGTGTCACTTTTCGTGGTGACGCTCGCGATGTCGCACAAGCTAACATGTGGCTGCGCACGGCCGATCGCATTCGTCTTGAAATTGGAAAATTTCGTGCCAAAACGTTTGATGAGCTGTTCGAAGGAACGCTTCAGCTGCCATGGGAGCAATTTATCTCAGTAGATGCAGCTTTCCCGGTATCAGGAAAATCAGTTCAATCGACTTTGTTTAGTGTACCTGATTGTCAAGGGATCGTAAAAAAGGCTATCGTTGAACGCTTGAAGCGAAAGTATCGCCAAGTGACGTGGTTTGAAGAGCAAGGTGCGCCAGTTCCCATTGAAATTGCGTTGCGTAAAGATATGGCGGTGTTAACTATTGATTCAAGTGGGACAGGCTTACATAAACGGGGGTATCGTCTTGAACAAGGGGAAGCGCCTATTAAGGAAACATTGGCGGCTGCTCTCGTACAGTTGACGAATTGGTTTCCGGACAAGCCATTTGTCGACCTGTTTTGTGGATCAGGAACAATTGCCATTGAAGCCGCACTCATCGGACAAAATATCGCTCCAGGTTTTAACCGCTCCTTCGCGTGTGAATTGTGGAAGATGTTTCCGAAAAGCGTTTGGGAGGAAGTTCGCCAAGAAGCTGATGACAGCGCGGACTATGGAAAAGAACTACAAATTTTCGGATCGGATCTTGACCCGAAGATGATAGAGATCGCCAAAGTAAATGCGTTAGAAGCAGGTTTGTACGACGCCATTCAATGGAAGCAAATGCGTGCATCAGACTTTAAGACGACAGGGGAAAATGGTGTCATCGTGTGCAATCCACCTTGGGGAGAACGGATGGGGAAAAGAGAAGTAGAGAGTCTATACAGTGAACTTGGGGAAACGCTGAAGCCTTATGAAACATGGTCTGTGTATGTCCTGACCGGAGATGAACAGTTTGAAGAGCACTATGGGAAGAAAGCCACTAAAAAACGGAAGCTGTTTAACGGATTTATCCGAACAGACTTTTATCAATACTGGGGAAAACGACCGAAAAAATAATAGGACGGTCACACGTTACATATACTTTTCTATGGAGCTGGGGGCGCTAGATCAATGCGCTTGCAGTTTTTCAATCATGGAGGTGGAAAATGTGGACCCTCAGTCTTTTGTAATAATCGAAAAAGCGTTGGCGTATTCTAAAAACACCTTTAAACAACATCCCAACGTGCTCGCTCAATTGAACATGGCAACAGAGCAATTAGAAGAAGCGAAACAATTTGCGTATTATAGACGAGAAAAGCAAGTCCGTTGTGGAAGTATAACTGTCTTACACAGGCAGGAAAAAACGTGGTGAAGACGATTCACCACGTTTTTTTCGCGAATGAGCCATTGAACAGTGTAGAACAAGCTAATGGTAGAACTTTCTGATAAGATGAAAAGGTAATACATAAGAAATGAACATAGGTGAAAGAGAGGTGACGCCTGGCAAGGAAGCTTGCGAGGCAAAATAACAATGACTATTCAGCAAACTGAGTCCGAGTTTTTAGAGTACGTGAAACAAAATCATGCCTACGGAGAAGCTTTGTCTGTTTTGTTCTGGGATTTACGAACGGGAGCGCCTAAAAAGGGAATTGACCAGCGCTCGGAGACGATCGGGGTTCTCTCGTCCGAACTATTCCGACGGACAACTTCTAATGAAATGGGTTCTTTCTTGGAAAAACTATCAAGTGAGGACGAGCTTTCAGAACGGTCGAAGCTTGTACTAGCTGAGTGCAAAAAAGAATACGATTTAAATCGTAAAATTCCACAAAAGGATTACGAGCGTTATGTTGTGCTCCAATCAAAAGCCGAGAGTGTATGGGAGGAAGCGAAGGAAAAGCAAGATTACGGAATGTTTCAACCATACTTAGCAGAGCTTGTACAATACAATAAGCAGTTTATCGAGCTATGGGGAGTAAAAGATGGGAACCCGTACAACACGCTTCTCGACCAATACGAGCCTGGGATGACAGTAAATAAGCTTGATGAACTATTTACAGAAGTCCGCAATTCAATTGTTCCGCTAGTAGAGGAAATTGCTGGGGCATCGAAACAACCGAATTCAGACCTTGTCCGTTTTCACTTTCCAAAAGAAAATCAAAAAGCGTACAGTCTATCCGTACTAAAGGAACTTGGTTACGATTTTTCCAAAGGTCGTTTAGACGAGACCGTGCATCCATTTGCAATTGGTATTAACCGTGGAGATGTTCGGATCACCACAAAATATGATGAGAGTGATTTCCGGACTGCACTGTTTGGTACGATACACGAGTGCGGGCACGCAATCTATGAGCAAAATATTTCTATAGATCTTGAAGGAACACCGCTCGCTGATGGAACATCGATGGGGATCCATGAATCGCAATCGTTATTTTATGAAAACTTCATAGGTCGAAATCCACTTTTCTGGAAGACTCATTACCCTTCGCTTCAGCAAGCAGCAGGTGGAGCGCTGGATAGTGTAGGATTGGACGACTTTTATTTTGCGGTCAATGAATCAAAGCCGTCACTAATTCGTATCGAGGCTGACGAGTTGACGTACCCGTTACATATAATGATCCGGTATGAAATTGAAAAACAACTGATTACTGGAAACTTAGATACGAAGGATTTACCTGAAGTATGGAACTCTTTATATGAAGAATATTTAGGAGTTCGTCCTCCTCATGATGGGGTCGGGGTGTTGCAAGACGTGCATTGGTCTGGAGGAAGCTTCGGTTATTTCCCTTCCTATGCACTCGGATTATTTTATGCGTCCCAACTGCACAACGCTATGGAACAAGCACTACCGTTTGATGAGCTCGTTGAAAAAGGAGAATTCCTACCTATTCGCGAGTGGTTAACGACAAACGTGCATCAGTTTGGGAAAACAAAGAAGCCATTAGACGTCATCCAAGACGCGACAGGGGAAGCCTTGAGTGCAAAGTATTTTATTCAACATATGT
The DNA here is from genome assembly GCF_012955605.1 of Bacillus fonticola. Taxonomy (GTDB): domain Bacteria; phylum Bacillota; class Bacilli; order Bacillales; family JC228; genus Bacillus_CG; species Bacillus_CG fonticola. The sequence continues at coordinate 1,375,222 of NZ_CP052135.1, forward strand.
CAAACAAATATCGTACACTATACAACCTGTAAAAAGTACTGAACAGTTCACTCGCATCCCCCTCTTTCATAGACTGCTGTAATAGCTATATAGGAGGGGATTCTTATGTCACACTGGTATTGTGTACACTGTTGCGCGGTACAGCATCAGTCCGATCGTTGTGGGTTATGTGGAGAACATGAATTACAACCGATCATTTTTCATTTGCACCATACACACGAAAAGGTGAAGAAACAGCAGGAGGAGTAATGTACTTCTCTTGCTTCTGCTGCACAAGAAAATTTTTAAGGAGGTACATAAGTGGCACATTTTAGATTAGACGGAAAAGTGGCCATTGTTACGGGTGCTGGGAGAGGAATTGGACGAGCTTTAGCCATTGGATTAGCTGAGGCGGGTGCCGAAGTCGTTGTCATGTCGCGAACCGTTGCCGATCTAGAGGAAACGGCGCGGCTGATAGAACGAGCTGGGGGCAAAAGCTACATTGTCTCCGCAGATGTTTCTAATATCAACTCGATTCGTTCAAGCTTCAAAAAAGTGGATGGGCTTGTCCCATCTGTAGACATTCTTGTAAATAACGCCGGTATGAACATTCGATCAAAGGCAGATGATGTCACTGAGGCAGAGTGGCAACAAATCCTTGACACGAACAGTCGCTCTGCGTTCTTTTGTGCTCAAGAGGCAAAGAAACGCATGGCGGACGGGGGTTCTATTATTTCCATCGCATCTGTTGCGGGCACACGTGCATTGCGAACAGGGGTCGCGTACGGTGCTTCAAAAGCAGCGCTTATTCAAATGACAAAAACGTTGGCACTTGAGTGGGGGGCTGAAAACATCCGTGTAAACGCAATCGGTCCATGGTATTTTGAGACACCGTTGACCAAAAAATTGCTAGAAGACGAAGCGTATGTTCAAAATATTTTATCAGTAACACCACTAAAGAGGATTGGTCAACTGGAAGAGCTCGTTGGTCCTGTCATATTTTTAGCATCGAACGCGTCAAGTTATATGACGGGTCAGACGCTTTTCGTAGATGGTGGTATGACGATTCACGGGTTTTAAAAAGTCCTACATTCACATACACGTTTCAGCAGACTGGTCGTTATCATTGCGATCAGTTTTTTTGTTTAGGGAGGAGCGTAGAGGGAAAGGTACTGATTTTATCAATTTTACAAAACAATAATCGCATAAATATTGGTCAGTTTGGAGACAGTAACCAGTATAGGTTTGTTCTTAGAAAGGGGTCTCACCATGCCAAGACTATTATCAGTAGCTCATATGGACCCGCCTTATGAAGTTAAGCAAGATTCTGTAGTTGAGTTTGCGCGTGAGATATTTGCAGAGTCTTATAGAGATATTGATCGACTGCTCACTGTATTTCAAAACGGCAATATAAAGAGTCGACGTTTTTCAAAGGATTTAACGTGGTTTCAGACTCCCCATAGCTTAGCGGAGAAGAATGATGCCTACCTTGAAACCGCTGAAAAGCTAGGCACAATGGTTGTAATCAAATGTTTGCGGGAAAGTACATTTTTGCAAAGTCCTATTCCTTACGAAGAGATCGACGCGATTTTCTTCGTGAGCACAACCGGAATGGCAACACCGAGTATGGAAGCACGCATTATGAACAAGCTCCCTTTTCGTCAAACAACGAAACGAATTCCAATTTGGGGATTAGGTTGTGCAGGTGGGACAAGCGGGTTAGCGAGGGCTTGTGAGTATTGCAAAGCGTATCCAGAAGCAAAAGTTCTATTGATTGCCTTAGAGCTTTGTAGCTTAACGTTCCAAAAGGGAGATCTGTCGAAAAGTAACCTTGTAGGGACAAGTCTATTTTCCGATGGTGTTGCTTGTGTGTGCATTGGTGGTGACGGGGCATCTACGGAATCTGTGCAGCCTACTTATCGCATTCCGTCCTGTGTAGATGCTCAAAGTACGTTGAAACCTAATTCTCTTGGGGTTATGGGGTGGGATGTGAAGGATGATGGCTTGTATGTTGTATTTTCACGAGACATTCCATCGATTGTGAAAAACTGGGTGCAGTCCAATGTGGTGTCGTTTTTAGAGAAGAACGAGCTCACCTTAGATGAGGTGGAGTATTTCATAGCACACCCTGGTGGAAAAAAGGTGTTGGACGCTTATGTAGACGCATTTTCCATTCCAGATGAAAAAACATCATATTCCAGAGATGTTCTTCGCGACCACGGTAACATGTCGAGCGCTACCGTACTGTACGTGTTAGAAAATGTAATGAAAGAAGCAGCTACAGGAACAAAAAAGGAATGGGGACTCATGACCTCTTTAGGACCTGGATTTAGTTCTGAACTACTGCTGTTGAAATGGGAGGAGACAGTATAACATGATGTGGTTCTGGATTTTGTTTTCGTTTCTTATTTGCCAACGGGGTGTAGAGCTGTTCATCGCGAAACGAAATGAGCGCTGGATGAAAGACCAAGGGGCGAAGGAGTTCGGGGAAGAACATTACGGACTGCTTGTGGCCATGCATGTGTCATTCTTCGTTTCACTAGTGTTGGAAGTCCAAACACTCCAACCAGCATTAAGTCCATACGCCCCGTTGTTTCTATTTCTGTTCCTGCTTGCTCAATGGCTCAGAGTGTGGGCGATAACTTCACTCGGTAGATTTTGGAATACAAAAATTTTAGTGCTCCCGAATACAAGGGTCATTGCACGGGGGCCGTATACATTTATGCGTCACCCGAACTATGTAGTCGTCACGTTAGAGCTTGCTACGTTACCACTCCTATTTCAAGCCTACTTTACGTTTTTATTTTTCTTTGTTTGCAACTTAATCATTCTTTCTATCCGAATTCCAGAAGAAGAACGCGCGTTGCAAACATGGACCAATTACGACGAACCGTTTGCAGAAAAAGCTCGCTTCATCCCAAAACGCCCGAAGCTATAATTTCTGCATCGGCGCTTGAAAAATCCACTGATCCGGGTCAGGAATCCGCGTTCGTGAGTAAAGAATCTGTTCACCTGCGTCTCTTCCTATGCATTCCATGTACAATACGCGTATTGTATGGGAAAATGGAAGAGACTTTTTTTGATTCGGGAGTGTACAGTCATGAGGAAAACGAAACAACAGGGATGGGAAGCACGTTGGTTAGAGGCGAAAGACTTTGTCGAAGTATTTGGTACTCGCAGTTTGCTCGCACGTTACGTAGCTTCTTTACAACAAGAAGTAGAAGATAAAGTTTTTGTTGCAGTGTGTGGTTTGTATTCAGCCGGGAAATCGACATTTTTGAACGCACTATTGACTGAAGAGTGGCTGCCAACTAGCCCAATTCCAACGAGTGCCAACGTTGTGTACATTGAGCATGGTGATCGACCTCATATCGAAATGGAAACAACATCAGGTCAGAAAAAAACCTTCTCTGTAACGACGAGAGAGGATATCGAATACGCATTGCTTGATGGTGACAAAATAGAACGGGTCCACCTAAGACTACCGTTCCAGTCCAATATACCGAAGTCATTATGCTTTTTAGACACACCAGGGGTAGACTCAACGGACCCAGCTCACGAGCGACGCACAGAGGAAGCCATCATGCGCGCAGACGTGTGCTTGTTTCTATCAGACTATCACCACGTGTTAAGTGGAGACGGGATGAAATTTTTGCATCGATGCTTTCAGGAACAAGTACAGACCGTGTTCCTCATTAACCAAATAGATAAGCATAACGAAGAGGAAATGAGCTTCGACACATTCTTACAGCAAGTGAAAGAAGGACTTCATGAGGCGAACGTCAATCGTATGCCTTTATTCACAACTTCGTGGAAGTACCGCTCGCATTCGTTCCATCAAGAAAACGAATTGTTTCAGTGGCTAACTACGCGTGCTGTGAAAAGATCAGGGGATGTGCGTTGGGAGTTGTTTCTAAAGGCATGTGAGCAAGAGCTGACACATGCAAAAGAAGACGTTCTCTCTTTTGCACCAGAAACTTCGAATGAAGAACTTAAGGAACGGTTAGCTAAGCTTGAAGAACAGCACGAACAGCTTCAGCAAAAAACTGCTAACAGGAAAGAGCAAGCGAAAAAGCGTGTGGACACCTTTTTACATCATCTAAACCTCACGCCTTACGAAATTCGTGAGCTCGCGGGGAGCTATTTAGAATCGATGCAAAAAGGGTTTTCTGTCGGTTTGTTCTCGTCGGCAAAGAAAAAAGCGCGTACTCAACAAGAGCGTCTCGATGCTTTTTTTGACGCCTTTTTGTCAACCGTTGAAGCACAGGCTGTTCTTCCTTTCGAAAAAGAGATGCGCACCTTTTTCGTTCAAAATGATTTAGTAAAACAAGGGGATATGCCGACTCGTAGCGTAAAGGAAATTCTAAAAAAAGAGGATATAGAAGCTTACGTAAAAGAGGGAGCTAGTGATTCTGGTGATTCCCTATTGCACTATACAGGATCACTATCCAATCATGTCAAGCAACAACTGAAGCGCTGGTGGTTGGAAGCAACAAGTTTGATGGATGAAGTACTGACCTCGACTGCTTCTAGTGAACTGCAAAGGATCGCTGAAGAAAAATCACTAGTTGTGGATGAGCTACAGAAAAGAGAACAACTCCAATATGAGCTGAACTCACTTGATGGGTGGGCGACGGCATTAGAAACACTGAGTTCTCACCAACAGCAGGTGGGTGAGGTTAGAGGCTTACAAGTACTACAGTGGGCTGAAGAAAAGCTTATGAGTGCAACTCCTCACCAAAAGGAAGACCGCCTTGAGTCTGTATTGAATACGACGGTGGAAAAGGGACCAGTCCATACCACGCAAACTAGCGAACTTATAGACTGGCAAGCTGCACTGCCAATATTGGAAGACATTCCTTTGCTAGAAAGTTACGCAAAACGGCTCGTTGAAAAAGCGAAGCAGCTTGACAATCAAACATACACTGTTACGCTCTTTGGTACTTTTAGCGCTGGTAAGTCATCCGTAGCAAACGCGCTTCTCGGAGAGGAATGGATCGTTTCTTCTCCGCATCCAACAACGGCTGCCATCACAGAAATCCGCTTGCCTGAAAGAGCGGAAGACGAAGAGACAATGTTTGTGAGATTTAAGTCGTGGGAGCGCCTGACGAATGACTTGCGTCCATATTTCGGCGATGAGTATACAGTAACAAACGTCTCCCAATTGCACAAAACGCTCCAAGTCTCTTCAGAAAAATCGCCATTTTTGGAGGCGCTTCGTACAGGACTTGCTGAATGGGGAGCGGCGATTGGTACGGATAGGCACGCCTCATTATCTGAGCTGGCTCGTTTTACAGCGCAGGAAAGGACGTCTTGCTTTGTAGATACAGTGACGTTATATAAAACGTGTCCACTTACGGAAGCAGGGATTGTCCTGCGTGATACACCTGGTATTGACTCTGTGAACACTAGGCATACCTCCGTTGCTTTTGACTTATTGCGTACGTCTGATGCGATTTTGTATGTGACGTATTACTCGCACGCGTTTGCCCGGGCGGATGAAGAATTTTTACGGCAAATCGGACGTTTACTTGATGGGGATGCGATCGGAATGCTAACGTTTCTCGTGAACGCGGCAGACTTAGCTGAAACGACAGAGGAGCTGGACAGTGTCGTTAAGTTTGTAGAGAGGGAGCTTGCTAAAGTAGGTATTCGGCAACCAGCATTGTATCCAATCTCTGCAAAAACGGCTTTGCGGAATAAGAAGTCTGGGGAAGAAGCTACTCAAGAGTTTCGACAGGTTGAGCACAGACTGTACGAAGAGGGTCCGGCACTTGCCAAAGAGCACGTCCATACTTCAGCGCGTCGTCTTGTTAAGCAAGCTTTCAAATATCTCGAAGAAACGATCGAGATGTCGTCCTCTTCCAAAGAAGAGCAGCAGATCCAATTTACTAGCTTACAAGATCGTGTGACAGTCATTCAAAAGGAACTCCACAAACTATCAAGTACACCTTTCATGACAAGTGTGCGAAAGGAAGCAGCGGAGCTCACTTATTATGTAAATCAACGTGTACGTCTTCGGTTTAGTGAGTGGTTTACAGAAAGTTTTTATCCAGGTCGTCTGCAAGGATCCATGAAAGCGCAGCAAGAAGGTTTACAGCAAGCGTACAATGAGCTAATTGAGCATATTGCTTTTGAAATCGTACAGGAAATGCGTGCGACATTTGCTCGCCTGCAACAAGCTCTTGAAAAAACTGTTTCCGCATGGCAAGAAGAGTGGAACGATCAATTCTGTTTTGATGAACGCTGGCTCGATCAGTTTGAGTGGGATGCATCTCGTCTTCAGTTTGACGTCCCACAACCAAAGACGACTCTTGCTGGTAGGAAAGAAATGGGTTGGAAAAAGCGTTATAAAGGCGCTAGAGCGTTTTTTGAGCAAGGTGGTCGAAAGGAAATAGAGTCCATTTTACAAATCACACTTCAAGAAAAATGGGAGCAAGACGTAGAGTCTATTTGCCAGGAGATGCTCTCTACGTTTGTGGGTTCTTTAGAACTTTTTGTGAGTGAGAAAAGAACTGCACAAATGGAGGCGTTAGATTTACTTCTTCACGACCGAAAAGATGTAATGGAACAAAGTGACAAACTCCCATTATTAGTAGAACAAAAAGACAAATTACAACGATTTGTTACGCGAAGCATCAGTAGAGAAAGGAGAGAATCACTTACATGACATCTCGTGTTTTATTAGTAGACGGTATGGCTTTTTTATTTCGGGCTTTTTATGCAACGAGCGTACATGGGCGCTTTTTAAGAAACGAGGAGGGCACTCCAACGAACGCAGTACAAGGTTACTTACGCCATGTGACAGAGGCTGCGATCGCTTCTTCGGCAAACCGTGTCATCGTTTGCTGGGATATGGGGTCAAAGACGTTTCGAAACGAGTTATATGATGGGTATAAAAGTAATCGGGGAGCTCCGCCTGAAGAGATGATTCCGCAATTTGAATTAGCAAAAGATGCGACGACAGCCTTATCCGTCCCTAATGTGGGCTTGGTAGGGTATGAAGCTGACGATTGTATCGGAACGTTGGCTCATCAATACTCTAAATCCTATGACGTGATGATTGCTACAGGAGATAAAGATTTGCTTCAATGTCTCGATGACTCCGTGTCTGTGTGGTTTGCACAAAAAGGAGTCGGTAACTATGATAAATGGACGAAGGAACGATTTGTGGAAGAAGTTGGACTAGAACCTGCTCAATGGATTGACGTAAAGGCACTTATGGGTGATACATCTGATTGCTATCCTGGCGTGCCGGGTGTTGGGGAGAAAACAGCGATAAAATTTTTACAGCAATTCGCTTCTATCGATGGATTATACGGGGCAGTCGATCAACTGACACCGGCTAAGAAGAAGTCTGTCTTAGGGGCAAAAGAGGATGTATCTTTAGGAAGAAGGCTGGCGACCATTCGACAAGATGCACCGCTCGATGGACAAGCTATTTTCTCCTACGCACCTTCTGCTGAAGAAGTGTGCCGAAAGCGTGTCGGAGGGCTCAAGCTCGTAGGAGTTGAACCAATCTTATCTAGGTGGTTTTCACATGTGGATCACGCTGGGTAGGAAGAGAGTCGTTTGACGCTCCCTCCCAGCATGATGTCTAGTTATTGCTGCTTACCTTGTTGCTTTTGTTGCTGTTGACGCTTCGCTTGTGGTTGTTCAGCAGCGAATTCTGCGCCATATTTCTTTTGTTGTTGTTGTTGTTTTTGTTGGTTTTGGTTGTTTGCCATGTGTTTTCACCTCCACGCTTTATAGTTTTACCAAATAAATTGATTTTTAGAGAAAAATGTCGAAAAAAGGAAAATAATTTTTTCGGCTGAGAGGGAGCTACATCACGATGCGGTATTTTTCAACTGAAGAAAGCGACCCTATTGAAGAGAAGTTACGTCAATTGCACGACAAAGGGTTCCGTTTTGGAGAAGAAGTTCGAGAGTTTTTATATTTCGGGAAACTCTCTACAAATGCGACCGATAATCAAGTACTCATTGCATTTACTTGGACCGTTAAATTACAGGGAACGTTTGATGGTAGTTTTTACGTCAACTTATTAGAGCAGTTTGTACAGGGAGAAACTCAATCGGAAGAACAGGCATTTCTATTTATGCAAACTCATCACCTAGTCCAAACGGAAATTCTTCAATAATCATCGTCGCCAATGAAAGGTAAAAAGCAGTCACTGTAGGCCAGTGAACTGCTTTCATTGTTTATAAAGATGTTCTCTTGCCAATGTGTCCGCTCTTTTCATTTCCTTTGGCGACCCCCATTTGATAAAAACGAGCGGGAATGTATCCCAATGCTCTAGGCAAGTAGCAAGCCATTTTTGGAAACCTGCTGCTTTTACATAGCGTTTTTCTATCGCATTTACGACAAGTGAGGAATCCATCACGATCAATAATGTCGAGGGTGCTAGGTTTTTTGCGACTTTTAATGCTTCCAGTAGTGCTACCCACTCTGCCTCATGATTATTTTGGGCACTTATAGCAAAGGATGCTTCCGTTGTTTTACCTTCTTGTTTGCAAACGAATGCCCCACTCGCTTTCGTTGTTTTTGGATCAAATGAGGCATCTACAGTACAAGTAAGCATCATGTATAGTGTGCTCCCTCTCGTGATAGAAATTTTCGTTATTATAGCATGTGTTAAAGAAGTGTGCACAATAATAATAGTAAGTATGAGCTGTTCTCATTACACATAGAAAACATTCATGAGCTGAGCACTCAACCATTCGTGTGAACTTATCCCAAAGCAGTCTAGTTGTGATCAAGGCGGTGCGAGTAAAGCCCCAAATCATTTAGAAATAAAGTATCCTAAGTTGTTCTCCAATAGGATCATTGACATAATGTTAGGATTCTGTGTAACTCCGCCCCTTGAAAAACCGTGAGTACTTCAATGTATTTGTGTTAAGCTACAAAGAAGCTATTTGAGAAAGAAGGAACTCAAGTTGGATGTGAAGCTCCAATTTCAATACGAGTTAACAAAAGGAAAGTTTGTGACAGTAGAGACAGATTGGTTTGCTATAGAATATGCAAAGCAAGCACTTTTTCGAGCAGGAGAACGCTTTGACCGCAACACGCTTCAACTGATTGAGGAAACAGGAATGACATGGACATACAAGGAATTCCTTGCACAAAGTCAGCAGAAGGATGTCGTTCAACAGTTTTCCATATGGACAGACGGAAGCTTCTCGCCAATGAATTATGAAGGGGCATACGGCTTTGAAGTGGAATGGGTGACATCCACTTCCGTACACCGTCACCGTCAAAGTGCACATATAGGCCGCGTTCAAACGAGTTCCGAAGCAGAGTACATTGCCATTTACGAAGCCTTTCGCTGGATGCAGTTAGAGGGAATTCGTGGGGTAGCGGGCACCGTACACAGTGACGCTAAGGGAGCCATGTTGCAACTAAAAGGAGACTACCCTTGCTATGATGTTAAGCTGTGCGACTGGCTCGATCGCATAGAAGAACTTGTTCAGCAGCAAGCGCTTAGACCTGTTTGGAAAGTCATTTCCCGTGCCGACAACGATTCCGCACACCGTCTTGCTAAACGAGCTTTAGAGGGGCAAGACATTTATGCTACGATAGAATTAGAAAATGAGTAGAAAGAAGGTGGATGCTATCGAGCGTCATGTGGCTCTTGAAAATATTGAAGACCTTATGCATACGTACTGTGAAGGGTGTCTTGTACGCTCCACCTTCCGAAAAGAAAAGGGTCGAAAGAGAGCACACCGATTTTGTATAGAGACTTGTACAGTTGGTCAGCAGCTTCAAATGACGGGGAAACAATTAAAAATCGCATCAAAAAAAGGCTAGCAAATGCTAGCCTTCGGGTTTTTTTTGGTAAGAGATTATAATTTTGTGACGTTAGAAGCTTGTGGTCCACGGTTTCCTTCAACGATTTCAAAAGAAACATCTTGACCTTCTTCTAAAGACTTGTAGCCATCGCCTTCGATTGCTGTGAAGTGAACGAATACATCGTCTCCGCCTTCTACTTCGATGAAACCATAACCCTTTTCGTTGTTAAACCATTTTACTTTACCGTTTTGCATGTATAAATCCTCCTAAACCTTTACAGCACTGCAGACGTGCTTCATTCATATTATCATCGAACAAGAAGTACGGTGACTACCCAACTGGATAAGACGAAACCATATCCCATCCGTGATAGCTATACTATACACAATTTTAGATGGAAAGTCAAGGTAGGAGTAAGGGGCGATAGCATATTTTTAAATTCTTTAATGTGAAAACAGCCGATGTTTTTTTGGGGAAAACGATCGCCTAGGTTGGTCGAGCATGATTCGGGCCTGGAACCGGCGGATGAGCACTAAAATCCAATCAGGCATGAATCCAGTCTATTCCCGCGCAAATCCACACTCAAGGAGTTACATCTAGAATAATTCCGCACACAAATCCAAACGTAAGACAATTACATAACATTTATTTTCATAGGAGTTCCTTGGGATCGCTTGGTGAACACTTCCTGTCCTTGTCCATCCTTCTACGCTATAGTACACTTGATATGATACATAGCAGGGAGGGTGCAGTATGCCAACACCTAGTATGGAAGACTACATTGAACAAATTTATTTACTTATAAATCAAAAGGGGTACGCACGAGTATCCGACCTTGCCGAAGTTCTATCGGTTCATCCTTCCTCGGCAACGAAAATGGTTCAAAAACTTGACAAAGATGAGTACCTTGTTTATGAAAAGTATCGTGGATTTATGCTCACTTCAAAAGGGCAGAAGATTGGCAAACGTCTTGTAGATCGACACGAACTTTTGGAACAGTTTCTGCGTGTCATCGGGGTAAAAGAAGAGCATATTTATGAAGATGTCGAAGGTATTGAACATCATTTAAGCTGGGATTCCATAGACCGAATTGGCGATCTTGTGCTGTACTTACAAGAAAGTGAACAGCACAAAACTGCCTTAGAGAAAATTCGTGAACAGGTGGAATAGCTAAAAAACCAAAGGGGCTTCTCAAAGTAGAGAAGCCCCTTTGGTGCATCTATTTAAGGTAGCGTTGGTAAATGAGAGAACGAATGATCTAAGCCGACTGTTTGTTGTAAAAAGACACCTTCTAGATCACCTTGTTCGGCCTCTAAAATGGCTTTTCGATACGAGATGATTCTTCCGCTGTCCGTTTGGAAGCCGACAACCTGTCCTTGATGACGTTGAACGGCCACGATCTGTTCCAATTCGTACCCTCCTCTAATAGAGACGATAGATTTTGTTTTGTAGTGATAGTGTGTCCAAAAATAGGTAAAATATTACACGTGAACAGGAGGAATTGGCTATGGAAGACTGGACGCAATTGACGAAAGCAGCTTGGGACGAGCGAGCAAACGATTGGGCACAACGTTCTGAAAAAATGTGGCTCACAGGAAGTCGTAAAACGATCGTTCCTTTTCTACTTAACCATGTTGAACGAAATGATCACGTATGCGATGTAGGATGTGGAGATGGGATGGGGAGCATGCTACTCGCCGAAGAAGGATTTACAGTTACCGGTATCGATATTTCAAGTGAAATGATTCAGTTGGCAAAGGATCGTTTGAACCGAGCGGGTTTATCCAGAAATCGAAATTCTTTTGAAGTTGGAAGTAGCACGAGTTTGCCATTCTCAGAACGCGCCTTTGACGGGTGTATGGCGATTAACTCGATTGAATGGGTTGAACATCCAATCGATGTGTTAGAAGAGATGAACCGCGTGGTGAAGCCTGGAGGTTGGCTGTGCACATCAATTTTAGGACCTACAGCAGGACCTAGGACAAATAGTTTTAACAGACTTATGAAAAAAAAGGCAATTTGTAATACAATGATGCCATGGGAGTGGCGACAGCTACTGGAACAAACAGGGTGGAAAATTGTAGCACAGCAGGGAATTTGGAAAGAAGCCTTCTCTGGTGAAAAGGCAGCTCAATTACCTGTTTTGCTACAACAGGCTGTTTCATTTTCGTGGCTACTATTGGCGAAACGGACAAAGGAAAATTGTTGAGTAGCAGTTTTGAAACAAGTAGTACATAAGCAAATAAGGGGGAGTAAATCGGCTATGTCTTCTGAAAAATACCGCACTTCACAGTTTTTACAGGCCACCGTTGAAAATCCAGAAAAAAATTCGTTTTTTGAACTTGAAACACAAAGAATGCTGGAGATCAATTTGCAAGATTACGTGTGGGCAAAGATGGGATCTATGGTAGCTTACGCAGGCTCTATTAAGTTTACTCGTGAAGGTATACTGGAACATGGGGTAGGAAAGTTTTTGAAAAAGACGTTCTCTGGTGAAGGAGCTGCCTTAATGAAGGCTTCTGGTCACGGGAAGCTTTATGTGGCTGACTCTGGAAAGAAAATTACGATTTTAGACTTAGAACAAGATGAAGCTGTCGTCGTTAATGGAAACGATCTACTTGCCTTTGCCCCGACCGTTTCTTGGGATATTAAAATGATGAGAAAAGTAGCGGGGATGATGGCAGGCGGCTTATTTTCAATCCGTTTAGAAGGTCCTGGCATGATGGCATTTACCTCTTTCGATGACCCACTTACATTGCGGGTTACGCCCGGTAAACCCATTTTCACTGATCCCAATGCCACAGTCCTTTGGTCAGGTGAATTGCAACCAGAGTTTGTGACAGACATCCAACTAAAAACGTTCTTTGGCAGAGGAAGTGGTGACTCTGTCCAAATGAAATTTGAAGGCAATGGATTTGTCGTCGTCCAGCCTTATGAAGAAGTGTATATGAGCGAACAATCAAGGTCATAACAGAGGAGGTAAAAGGAATGTCTATGAATCCAGACTTACAAATAGCACAACAGCACTCGCTGAAACCAATCGAGGAAATTGCTGCTTCACGTGGACTTACAGAAGAGCAGCTTGAGCGTTACGGACGTTATAAAGCGAAACTAACAAAATCAGCTATGGATAGCCTTCGTTCAAAAGAGAAGGGGAAGCTTGTTCTAGTAACAGCAATGAATCCAACACCGGCTGGGGAAGGGAAATCTACTGTCACTGTTGGTTTAGGTGATGCATTGAATGTCATTGGAAAACAAGCATCAATCGCCCTTAGAGAACCGTCGCTCGGACCTGTTATGGGTCTAAAGGGTGGTGCTGCTGGTGGTGGCTACGCCCAGGTCGTACCGATGGAAGATATTAATTTGCACTTTACAGGCGACTTGCACGCTATTACTACCGCACATAATACGGCCGCAGCCATTTTGGACAATCATTTACATCAAGGAAATACGCTTGGTATAGATCCACGACGTATTGTGTGGAAACGTGTTCTTGACTGTAACGACAGGTCCCTCCGTCAAATTACGATTGGACTTGGAGGACCGCTTCACGGTATACCTCGCCAAGACGGCTTTGATATCACTGTAGCTTCGGAAGTAATGGCAGTTTTTTGCTTAGCAGACGACTTTCAAGACTTAGCCAAACGTATAAAAAGAATCATCGTAGCTTATACGTATCAGGGAAATCCTGTAACCGTTCAAGATATTGGAGCAGACGGCGCTATGCTTGTACTATTACGAGACGCATTTCAACCAAACCTTGTTCAAACATTAGAAGGAACACCTGCATTCATTCATGGAGGTCCATTCGCCAACATTGCGCATGGGTGCAATAGTGTACAAGCGACAAAAGCATCTTTAGCGCTCTCCAAGTATACCGTTACAGAAGCGGGATTTGGAGCAGATCTTGGTGCTGAAAAATTTCTACATATTAAATGTCAACAGGCTAATCTTAAGCCGTCCGCTGTCGTGCTCGTCGTGACAACTCGCGCTTTGAAGTTTCAAGGTGGTGTCCCACTTAGCTCTGTGAAGGAACAAAATATTGCAGCGATCCAAAACGGTTTTGAGAATGTGAAGAAGCACTTAGAAACGATGCAGTCGTTCGGACTCTCCGCTGTCGTCGCTATTAATCAATTTGAAGGCGATCATAAAAATGAGTTATCTGAAATAAAAAGGCTGTGCTCCGACATGAACGTGGACGCTGTACCAACTACTGTATGGGCTGATGGCGGAAAAGGCGGAACAGAACTTGCAAAAAAAGTAGTAGAGGCTTGTGAACGTACAAATCAATTCCAACGTTTGTATCACTTGGAAGATGACGTGCTCACGAAGATTGAAAAAATTGCAAAAACAGTATACGGTGCTGCTACTGTAGAGCTTTCTTCAAAAGCAAAAAAAGATCTGAAGCAACTACAGGCTCTTGGTTGCGAACACTTGCCTATTTGCATGGCGAAAACGCAAAATTCTCTGTCTGACGATCCGAAAGCACTAGGCAGGCCTACAGGGTTTACTCTCCATATTCGGGAGTTGAAGCCATCTATAGGGGCTGGTTTTATCGTAGCTTACGCGGGAAATATTTTGACGATGCCTGGTTTACCAAAAGAGCCTGCAGCCTACGGGATGAGTGTGTCGTCAGATGGAAAAATTGAGGGGTTATTTTAAATGGATTCAACTGCGTTCTCCAATGTCAAAGTGGTCGTGGAAGGAGTTTTTTAACGAGGTGAACCAAAATTTGAATGACTACCATGCATTAGAAAACGAAGTGCGTGTGTTCCATGAAAAAGATGCCTCTGGTCATGATTGGGCTCATATAGCGCGCGTTATAGCCCTCTCGGAAAAAATACGTTCTAGTGAGGAGCAGGGAGATCTGCATACGGTTTACTTAATCGCTCTCCTGCATGATGTACTGGATGAAAAACTGTACACAGGCGGTAAGGAAGAGGCGGAGCAAGCATTCCTGAGCCTTTTATATAAACACAAATTTTCTAATGAAGAATGTGTGCAGCTCCAGAAACAGATCGACAGTATTTCGTTTAAAGGTGGGCATGGCATCCCACCAACAACCATTGAGGCAAAAATTGTACAAGACGCTGATCGATTAGACGCGATCGGAGCAATTGGTGTTGCACGTACGTTTGCCTATGGAGGTGCGAAAGGACACCCGATGTTTGCACCCCAACTCCCGATTCGGGACAACATGACCGAAGCGGCATACCGAACTGGCAAAACTTCTACTCTTCATCACTTCTTTGAGAAGTTGTTTCTTCTGAAGGATCGGATGCACACGGAAACTGCAAAAGAGCTAGCCCAATCCCGTCATGATATGATGAAGCAGTTCGTTGAGGCTTTTATACAGGAATGGACTGTAGACGGTTCGATCTTCAATAAGGAGCAAAAAACGATTGAGAAAATGCGTCAATTCATAGGGAGTAAGTACGTTTAAAGGCAGTTCGATCAATAATATGTTACAATGCGGACAGAACTGGAAGGGAGTGAGCGGACGAGGATGAAAATACAATCCATTGAACCGACCCCAAGCCCAAATACAATGAAGATCTTGTTGGACGAAGCTTTATCGGCAGGAAAAAATTATAATTATAAAGCAAAGGATGTCGAGGAAGCACCAAGTTTCATTCAAGGAATCCTTGCCATTGATGGCGTTACAGGCGTTTATCATGTGGCAGATTTTCTTGCTGTCGAACGCCATCCGAAGCACGATTGGAAGGAGATTCTTCCTAAAGTGCGAGAAGCTCTTGGTGAAAATGTAGCAGAAACAGAATCAAGCCAGCAAGTTGACGAACACTTTGGCGAAATTCAAGTATCTGTATTGACGTTTAAGGACATCCCGATTCAAGTGAAATTACAGTCGGCTGATGAGGAAAAGCGATTTGCTCTTTCGGATCGCTTTCAGCAGTCGATGATGGCGGCGCAACTTGACGGGGACAATGTTGTCTTTCTTAGAAAATGGGTAGAAAAAGGCTTACGTTTCGGAGATGACCTAGAAAACATTGGGCGGGATTGCGTGGAAGAAGTGGAAGCGTCTTATCCGTCTGAGCGATTGGAACGACTCGTTCGATTTGCGAAGAACCCTGATGCAAAAGAGGCGCTCAGACCAAAGCGTTTGAAACTGACGCCACAAGATTTAGATAGTGAGGATTGGAAGAAGCGTTACGAGAAATTAGAGCAAATGGACGATCCTACTTTGGACGATTTACCGGTACTAGAGAAAGCTTTAGAAGACGAAAAAGCATCCATTCGCCGTCTTGCTGTCGTTTATTTAGGAATGATTGAAGATCGAAGCGTTCTCCCTTATCTATATAAAGGTCTGCAAGACAAGACCGTTACAGTCAGAAGAACTGCTGGTGACTGTTTAAGTGACTTAGGATTTCCTGAAGCGATGGATGAGATGGCAAAAGCTTTACAAGACAAAAACAAGCTCGTTCGCTGGCGTGCTGCTATGTTCTTGTATGAAGTGGGAGATGAATCGGTTCTTCCTGCTCTCGAAACTGCTAAGGACGATCCAGAATTTGAGGTTAGCTTACAAGTCCAAATAGCGATAGAACGTATAGCTGGGGGACAGGAAGCAAAAGGATCCGTTTGGAAGCAAATGACTGAAGCGAGAAAGCAAGTAACAGAACACAAGGAGTGAAGAAAACATGTCGATGGCATATGAAGATTATATGAGACAACTAGTTCAACCGATGCGCCAAGAGTTGACGCAAAATGACTTTGAAGAGCTCACAACAGAAGAAGCTGTCGAGCAGTACTTTGAGGAAGTGTCTGGGACGACTTTTGTCGTGATCAACTCTGTATGTGGTTGTGCAGCCGGACTCGCAAGACCTGCAGCTGTTCATGCGGTGCGTCATGCAAAGCATACACCTGATCACCTTGTGACGGTGTTTGCGGGTCAGGACCGTGAAGCAACAGGGAAAATGCGTGA
Source organism: Bacillus fonticola (assembly GCF_012955605.1). Classification (GTDB taxonomy): domain Bacteria; phylum Bacillota; class Bacilli; order Bacillales; family JC228; genus Bacillus_CG; species Bacillus_CG fonticola. The sequence goes on from NZ_CP052135.1 coordinate 1,391,930, forward strand.
ACTTCTTGGAGATTATGAGCCATCCTCACCGTCTATGGCGCTTTTGAAAGGGAATGAGGTAGTACACTTTGTTCCGCGTGAAGAGATTGAAGGACAAGAAGTAGAAGCGATCTTTGAACGTCTTGTTCGAACATTTGATGAGCATTGTGAGTAATGTAAGGAACGAATCGAAGGGTTGACTTCAAGAAGGGTCAACCCTATTTCAACGGAAAGAAAAAAGAACGGAAGCGAATGCCCTCGTTCTTCCAAGATGTTAGTCCGTAATTTCCAAATAAACGAAAGCTGCAAGCATCACAAGTGAACTGATGAAAAAGGCCCAATCGACGGCTTCCATTTTCACATCCTCCTTCATGAAAAATAAGTCCTATAAGTATTTCTACTTTACCATAGTTGGATAATGAAGAACAATTTTTCAAGAAAAAGCTCATGAAGATGTGAAATGTTCTTGAAAAATGAAACCATTTTGCTACATGTCCGTAAACATCAAGTATACTAGTGAAATAGCCTATTTGTTTTGAAGGAGGGAGACCATTGAAAAAGGAGTGGTTAAAGAAGTCGATTGTTGCACTCGTGACTGTACTGACGTTTGGAACAGTGACTCCTTCGTTTGCTGATGAGTACGACGTTTCACAAGAGTTAAAACAGAAAAAAAGAGCAGAACAGACTGAAGTGTCTATGCCGGATGTGTTCTCCCAGCAAGAACTGGAGACGGAGGCAGATCCATACGAGCCGTTACTTTCTATTGCACAAATACGAGCCGAAGCAAAGTTTGGCCCTCGTATTCAGCAAAAAATCGACGAAGAATTTCAAACACTCATACTACCTTTCATAGAAGAAGTCATACGAAAGGAAACTAGTGAAATGGATGCTTCCATTCTGGCTATTTCTACGAAGCAAGGAGGAAAACGTTCCGAAAAGCTGTTTCACGTTTACGATGAAAAGACTGGAGAGGACGTCCTGCGTTTTCACGTGCGCCGTGATCATCCACCAAAGGAAGGATACTGGTTTAACTTTCATTACCATAAAGCAGATGATGGGTTCATTGATCATTATGATCTGGGGTCTATTTTTTGGGATCAAAACACCCCCCCAGAATGGAATGAAAATCGGTTACAATAGAGTGAAAAGAAGTCGCTTGTCCAAACGGATAGCCACCCGACAAAATGTGTATAATTCTAAAAAAATAAATTGAAAAAGGATGTGGAATTAAAGTGGCAATTTCATTAGCGAAAGGTCAAAAAGTAGATTTAACAAAAGGGAACCCAGGACTTACTAAAGTAGTCGTCGGTCTCGGCTGGGATACGAACAAGTACGATGGGGGAGTTGATTTCGACTTAGACTCATCCGTATTTTTGCTCGGAGAAAACGGAAAAGTAAGTTCAGATCAGGACTTCATCTTTTATAACAACTTAAAAGGTGGAAACGGTACTATCGTGCATACAGGGGACAACCGCACAGGAGAAGGTGACGGTGATGATGAACAGGTTGAAGTGTCGTTATCCACTGTACCAGGAGAGATTCAGAAGATTGCTTTTTGTATCACGATCCACGATGCAGCTGCTCGTGGACAGAACTTTGGGCAAGTTTCTAATGCGTTTGTGCGGATCGTAAATAAAGAGTCTCGGGAAGAGTTAATCCGATATGACCTGGCTGAAGACTTCTCTATTGAAACAGCCGTTGTCGTAGGCGAATTGTACCGTCATAACGGTGAATGGAAATTTAGTGCTGTTGGGAGTGGCTACCAAGGTGGACTCGCCGCATTAGCGATTGACTTTGGTTTAGATATCCAATAGAGATTAGCAACTTAGGAGGAGACGAAACATTCATGGAGATTATACAAAGTATTTTAAATACGTATGCCCAGTTCTTTAATTGGGAAATGTGGGTGGAGGCGCTTTCGAGTCCGACTGCGTGGGGACTCATCGGGACACTTGTGATTTTAGAAGGTCTTCTCTCAGCAGATAATGCACTCGTTTTAGCAGTGATGGTAAAACATTTACCTGAGAAACAACGTCGTAGAGCCTTGTTTTATGGGTTGCTAGGCGCTTACTTCTTCCGCTTCTTAGCCATCGGGATGGCGGTCTATTTAATTGAGTTTTGGTGGGTGAAAGTTTTAGGTGGTGCCTACTTAGCTTGGATCGCGATCAAGTACTTCATTGATAAGCGTAAAGAAAAGGCAAACGCTGAAAATGGAGAAGAGGAAATAGAAGGGTTGAACCAAAAAGGGCTCCTCATCCGCATGTTCGGCACGTTTTGGGGAACAGTTGTTGCTGTCGAACTAATGGACATTGCGTTCTCAGTAGACTCTATTTTAGCCGCTGTTGCCATTAGTAACGAAATTTGGGTGCTTCTTGTTGGTGGAATGTTAGGTATCCTCATGATGCGTGGAATTGCCGGTGTGTTTTTAAAACTAATCGACAAAGTTCCGGAATTAGAAACTACGTCTTATGTGCTTATCTTCTTAATTGCTATAAAAATGTTCATATCGGTGTTTGAGATTGAAGTACCAAAAGAAGCATTCTTTGTGATCGTTGCAGTTTCCTTTATTGTTACATTTATTGTGCACAATGTGCGTGCTAAAAAGGCAGTTCAAAGCGAAGGATAACTGTAAAAGGGAACAACCGATATCGGGCGTTCCCTTTTCTCTTACCATGATGAAATGGAGCTGGCACTTGTGAAGAGGTTTTCGTTTTTAACTGAAAGTGAACAACAACGATGGCTTTTGGAGACTCCCCGCTCTCCTTCATCCCAAGTCGAGAAGGCTTTTTCCCTAGGAGCAACTATTTATTTCCCTGCGTTACTCCCAGAGTGGTCATCGAAACTAGCCTCTCTCGAACTAAAAGGGTGCACGAGTGCTGTTGTTTGCCTAGAAGATGCAATTTCAGATGCTGATCTACCTGCAGCAGAGCAAGCTGTACGAGTTGAAGCGAGAAAACTTGCCCAACTTGAAGAGCAGCGACTGCCTCTATTTTTACGTGTGCGTTCTTTAGAGCAGCTTCGTAAGTTGGTAGAAGATCCTGTTTTACAACAGGTATTTACCGGGGTTGTGTATCCAAAGTGGTCGCTAGAAGATGGGGAGCAAGTGTTGTCTATTCTCTCTAACACCAATTGGGTAACAATGCCAATTTTGGAATCTGTTGCTTTGACACATCCTCTCTGGCGTGATGAACTTTTACATGACATGAATGTTCAACTTCTTAACGCGAAAGAGCAAGTGCTTGCTGTTAGAGTAGGTGGTACAGATCTAAGTGGTGCTTATAAGATACGTAGACCCAATACGCGTACGATATACGATGTAGCTGTTGTACGCGATGTGTTAACAGCTGTATTGCGTGAGTTCCGACAACCAACATCTCCATTTGTTGTCACCGCCCCTGTGTTTGAACATTTTTTGTCGACGTCTCGTACCTTTGATACATTTTGTGATGAAATTGCGCTCGATCACTTGAATGGATTTGTTGGTAAAACGATTATTCATCCTTCCCAAGCGTTACCTGTTCTTGCCTATCAAGCGATTTCTTACGAAGAGTACCAAGATGCTGTTCAAATCGTTGAAGCACCTGGTGAAGGTGGTGTGATGAAGAGTGCTTCAGGGAATAAAATGAACGAGACGAACCCGCATAGAGGCTGGGCAGAAGAAACATTGTTAAAATCTTATCTTTTTGGAGTGCTGCAACCCCATGTATCGAATAAACAATTTGCCAATGAGGTCCTTGACTTACAAAGTCGTCGACTCCTTACAAATGAAGTTACACCTAGAGGCGGACGAGCTACATTACACACCTGACCAACTTTTTCAAATGGCGGCACGAAAAAATCCAAAACGTGCTTATTTGTTTGTGAGTAAAGTGATTGGAAAGCATATCGCAGTAAATCCAGCTGTTGCTTTTCAGTTTGCTTCGCAGCTAGCGAATAAAGTTGCTGAAGTTCTTCCTTGTTCCAAAAGAAAAACGAGATGGAAGCCACATACCCCTGTTTCCTTCTTCGGTTACGCAGAAACAGCTACAGGACTTGCGCACGCTGTCTTTCGAGAATTTGAAAATGCGAGTTTTTTGCATTCTACCCGCGTGCGCTTTCCGAATGTGACACCACTTTTTTCATTTGAAGAAGAGCACTCTCATGCAACGCGCCATGACGTTTACGCAACGCAAACCCATTTCCATTTTGATAGACCGCTCGTGTTGGTAGATGATGAAATCTCAACCGGGAACACAATCATGAACACGATACAATCACTACACGACAAAATCCCTCGAAAGCATTATGTTGTAGCTAGTTTATTGGATTGGCGAACTGCACCCGAACAAGAAGCGTTTATTGCATTAGAAGCGAAATTAGGTTGTCGAATTGATACAGTTACCTTATTGAAGGGAGAGCGCGAACAAATTGGCCATTTAACCGATACGGATCCACAGTGGGAGAAGTGCTCAACACACTCGGATGTTGTACTAAAGGTATCGTCTCTCTCTTCCCTACATGCACTGCCGCTAGACGAGACGAACCTCCCGCGTAGAAGGGAAACTGGACGCTTTGGATTGACAAGTGAAGATCAAATTCGAGTGGACCAATGGTGTCATCAAGTAGGTGAGTGTTTGCGGGAAAAACGGAAGGGAAGTCAAACGCTAGTTCTCGGTACAGGGGAATTTATGTACCTGCCAATGCGTATTGCTCTTTCTATGGGTGAAGGTGTTGTAATGCAATCGACGACAAGGAGCCCTATATTAGTTCGAGATACGCCAGATTACGCTGTTCGACATGGCTTACAGTTTGACTCTATAGAGGGAGAGTCGCTAACTGAATACGTGTATAACGTAGGAGAAGGGATGTACGATGAGCTCTTCCTATTACTCGAGACAATGCCCTACCCAGCACATGTGCAAAGTGTCGTTGCAACGTGCAAAGAGCTGGGGATTGAGCATGTACACGTATACACACTCGCAAAGGAAAAAGAGGGGTCACTTACATGAAAAACCTTACTCACACGAGTTTTTCCGCAGAAGACTGCACGGTGTTGTTGACTGATTTGTCCGATGCCTCGGTTGAAGAAACGAGAGAGAAACGAGAGCGAGGGATCCAATTAGGAACGTCCCATTATAGCGAAACACTCTTAAGAGAGACCCTTCCAACTGAGACGTATTCGATTATTTTTGAACAAGCTATTCGCCGTGAAGGGAAACAAGTAGCACAGCTCGTCGCAAATTGTGCGAAGAATCTTTGGGACAAGTATGGGGGTCGCTTTGTGCTTGTGAGCTTAGCGCGAGCAGGTACACCAGCTGGGGTGCTCGTTAAGCGTTATATTCAGCAAGCATGGGGCGCTTCCATCCCTCACTATACAGTATCCATCTTACGAGATCGGGGTCTTGATGAGAATGCCATCCATACGATTGTAGAGGCACACCCCGGTCTTCCGCTACAGTTTTTTGATGGATGGACAGGAAAAGGAACGATAACGAGAGAGTTACAAAAAGCGTGTAACTTTTGGAACGAACGGTATACGCCCGCTATCTCCTCGGACCTTGCTGTATTAGCAGACCCTGGGAGGTGTGCGTCCGTTTCTGGAACGGAAAGAGACGTGTTACTTCCCCATGCATGTTTAAATGCAACGGTTACTGGTTTGCTTAGTCGAACGATATGGAATGAGAAATTTTTAGCACCGAATGATTATCATGGAGTAAAAGTTTATCAGGAATGGCAAAAGTACGACGTCACAAATGGGTATATTCAGGAAATTGCGAATTGGTTTTCAGCTGTACAGCCGCAAGTGACGGATCAAGTTGATAAGATGTCGTTCAAAGGTGAGTACGTTGTGCATAAACTTCAGAAAGAGTGGGGGTTGCCAACTGCTCATTTTATCAAACCAGGTATTGGTGAAACGACACGTGTTTTATTACGGAGAGTCCCTTGGAAAGTTCTGGTGAATAATGCCTCGTCACCACAGGTGCAGCACATTTTACAGCTTGCTAAAGAAAAACAGGTAGATGTAATTGAAACTGATACTGGACATTATGCCGCTGTAGGGTTGATTCAACCTTTAGAAGGTGCAAACACATGATTTTTATCGATTTGGATAGAACGATCGTCTATTCAAAAAAATGGGTTAGAAAAACAGAGGCTCATGACGAGTTGGTTCGTATAGAAGAAACAGAAAGAGCTACCTCTTTTATAACGCAGAATGTGGCAACTCTTCTTTCACAATATCATCATCATATTATTCCTATTACTGCCCGTTCCCTGGATCAGTTTACTCGGTTACAGAAACCGTTCTCACGGTATGCGTTTCCGTACGTTGTTTGTGTGAACGGGGGCGAGCTATACCGCAGAGGTACCGTAGAAGAACAGTATAAACAGATTACAGATAAAATGTGGGGTAATACAGTATCTCCCGAAAAGCTTTGCGGGATGATGAAACTGCCACGATACGGACAAGCGCGGATCGTGTCCGGAATCTATATAACAGTAAAAGGGGACGGTGTGGTCGAAGAGACTGATAGGTTACAAGAATTTGTGCAAAGATACGGGTATCGTTGTTTGCCACACGGAAATCGCCTATACATTTTACCGTATTTTTGTGAAAAAAGGCGTGCTGTTGAATATATCCAATCAAAATTAAACTTACAAACTATTCTTGTAGCGGGTGACTCTTGGATTGATCAGGATATGCTAAGCATTGCCTCAAGTGGGATCGTTCCTAGACATGGAGAACTTGCACGGTGGGCGAATCAACAACCACATCTCTCCGTAACAAATCATACAGGTCCGCTTGCTGGGGAGGAGATTATGCAATACCTTCTGAATCGTCTTGAAAAAAACGACGAAGAACTAAGTACAATAAACCACCAGTAGCATAAAAAATCGGTGAAGTAAGCCAGAATGATAACTTCGAAGAAAGGAGCCATCCGATAATGGCACTATATACGATTAAGTCTAGCAGAATCCATCTTCCGCTCGTAAGTACGGACTGCACCACCTCGGCTTCTTCTCTAGTTCCACGTGGAAAGCGCCATCTCATAAAGAACACCCTTTCAAACTGAATTACTGTCTGTATATTCTAAAGGGGCCTTTTTGGTGACGATTGTAGTTGTTTACTAAAGAATGAAAGGCTAATACCGTGACGTCCTAGTAATGGATCTCTACTAAAACCTCACTGTCCATGGGCCCAACGTATAGCCACTCACGGCCTGTGAGCGAACCTTTTCTGACCCACATCGTTGGGCCCTCAGAGTAAACTGTTTCCAAACAATTTTGACGTATGGTACACTAAAGTGAATAAAGCAGAATGTAAAAGGGGATTGGGAACAGATGGCAAATGAACAATCCATTGGGCAATTTGACCCGAAACCACTTTCTATTCATGATGAAACACAATGGAAAGATTGGTTAATAAAACCTTTTTCAGAAAGACCACATTTTAAACTATCGGGGCAAACACTTCATATAAGTCAACTTCTTGTTCGCGTGCTAGGCGTCCCACTCGACGTAGATCAGTATTATAATGATCTGCTAGAGTTTTCCTCATTACCCGAATATGGAATAACGATACTTGACGATAAGCGGTTAGATCGTACGATTGATCCTCAAAAATTTCAACACGCACAAGAATTAGTTCAAACAGCTAGTCAACAGAACTTGTCAATAAACCGCCTCATTGCTTTTGCAGATGGAAAACGTCTTCTCCCTAAGCATAGTCATCCTGCTATCCATAGAGGTCTTCGAACGGCGTTAATCAAAACATTGCATACGTTTCAAGAACAAGAGCAATTAGGGTTTCAAGCAGACACTTTTAGAAGAGTTTGGATTGATATTGTTAAGTGGACGGCAAACCATGCTATTCCAATGCTCGACGATATTTCTGTTGAAGAGCGCATGCCTCATATTCTTTGGTATGGAGACGCTTCAAAAAGTCAGCAATATTTTCTTATTTACTTATGCTATATCGGGTGCGATGTGGTCACTGTTCATCCTGGAGGTGTAGACGTACTGGAGTGGTTCCCAGACAAAAGCTACGTACAAACATTTCCTGAACGAGATGATGAAGAAGTACCATTTCCTACAGAGAAAAGGCAAAGGAAAGCTACTGTCGCGTATAGGGCGAGCCAAGAAATGGATCGTGTGTTACACAATGAGCAATCGTCATTGTACAAACCTTGGCAGTTTCGTGAATACACACCGAAGGCCATCACATTACGCACGACGTATGACGAGGCATTTCTTATGACAAAAGAGAGAGCGTTTGTCCGTCCGAACTTCCATGTTGAAAATGGCGAGGTTCACATACCTAGTGTCTTTGTGAAAATTCAAGGTGTATCCAAGGATCGTAAAGAGTATTGGGATCGCCTGCACGATATTGTAGCACTAGAGCCCTCTTTACTCGTACAAAAATTCCCTTTTTCCAAAACGATTACTAGTGATTTCCGCTATCACTACCAACATGCGCTCGATCGTTCTGGCAAGCTTTCTCCTAAGAAAATGCGTCAAGCGCACTATTGGCAGTACAAGCACCTAGCAGAAGGATTGCAACAAGGTCTCGCCGAAATCATTCGGGATGTTTGTCAAGATCCGAAATTTGCAAAACAAGGCTCTGACACAGATGAAGACGTGAAAGTGTTCCTTTTCACACAAGCAATGCACATTCCAGATGAGATGATGCGTATGCTTCAACAGTTTGATTATTCTCAAGCAGTACCTAAGCTCGTCCTTTATAACAATGAGCAAAATGGAACGCTATCAAGACACGATGCAGCTCTTTTGCGAATTCTTTCGAAGATGGGTATCGACGTCTTTTTATATAATCCACCGGGTCATAACGATATTGAGCCTCATTTGGATGACGAGCTGTTTGATGTTCATTGGCTGGAGGATGTTGTGTTTGATCAAGCATTTAAGGAACCGTCATTTCTAAAGAAAATGACGTGGGGTATGAAAAAATTCACGAGGTGATGATTGGTGACGAATACGGAAGCAACGCTGGACATGCAACAACTTCCTGAAGAAAAATTATCGGAAGCAAAAGTTCCCGAATTAAAGCAAAAGTTACGACAAGAACCAGAAGTTAAAGAACTCGCTCTATCTATTGACGAAAAAGATCAAATGCAAATGCTCGCATTCGGTAAGGAGCCAGCGCAGGAAATTTCCAAGTTTTCAGATGAGATTCTTCACAACATGCGAGGCACAAAGCTGGAAGATTCGAGTGTGTTATTAAAGCAACTCGGGAAAATCATGGACAAGTTTGATAAAAAGGACTTCGAAAATACTGGGAAGGGGTTATTTGGAAAACTTTTCAAGCGAGGGGAAAAACTCGTAGATAGATTGTTTTCTAAATACCAAACGATCGGTGGAGAAATCGATAAAGTTTATGTGGAAATCTCTAAATATCAAGATGAAATGGTTCAGTCTACGAATGTGTTGGATCGGATGTATGAAGAGAACTATCGATACTACATCACGCTTGAGAAGTACGTTGTTGCTGGTGAAATGAAATTAGAAGAGCTAAAAACAACGATACTTCCCCAATTGGAAGCAAAGGCTACGAGTGGAGACCAATTGGCGACGATGCAGCTGGACACTTTGAAAAATGCAGTCGATTTATTAGAGACGCGTATTTACGATTTAGAAATGGCCAAAATGGTCTCTCTACAAACCGCCCCGCAGATTCGATTGTTGCAGCGTGGAAACACAAAACTGATCGGAAAAATTAATTCAGCATTCGTGACTACTATTCCAATCTTTAAAAACGGTCTTATTCAAGCTGTTTCTGCTAAACGTCAGAAATTAGTGGCAGACTCTATGAGTGAACTTGACCGCCGTACGAACGAGATGCTTGTGAAGAATGCACAAAATATTTCTTCGCAAAGTACAGAAATTGCAAAATTGGCAGGAAGCCCATCCATTAAGCTCGAAACTGTTGAAGAAACGTGGAACATCATTATGAAAGGGATGGAAGAAACGAAGTCTATTGAGGACGAGAATCGCCGGTTACGTGAGCAAGGATCGGTTAAAATGTTAGAATTACAGGAGAAGTTTCAAAATATGAAACAAAATGCATCTGCTAGTCGTACAAATAACTAAACTAAACAGGAATAAGGAGTGAATAGTATGGCGATTTCTTTACAAAAAGGACAACGTGTTGACTTAACGAAGGGGAATACAGGTTTATCTCGTGTACTTGTAGGACTCGGCTGGGATCCTGTAGAAACCCGAGGTGGCGGACTCTTCGGTTCGTTATTTGGCGGTGGTGGTGGCCAAAACGTTGATTGTGACGCATCAGTCCTGATGCTAGACGAAAACGATAAAGTTCGTACAACAAATCAAGTGATCTACTTTGGAAACTTGAAGAGTGAATGTGGAAGCATTGTACACACTGGAGACAATTTAACGGGCGATGGAGATGGTGATGACGAGCAATTGTATGTCGAATTAAATAAGGTACCATCGAACATCCAAAAACTTGTATTTGTTGTGAACATCTATGATGTAGTGAAACGTAAACAACATTTTGGTATGATTAAAAATGCTTTCATCCGAGTTGTAAATCCAGCTAACAACGATACGTTACTTCGCTACAATTTGTCAGAAGATTATTCTGGAAAGCTTAGCTTAATTGTAGGGGAGATGTATCGTCAAGGTTCAGAGTGGAAATTTGCGGCGACGGGTAACGGGACAGAAGATACAGGTATCCGTGAGCTCGTCAAACGCTATTCAGCTTAATTTTTAGTACTCTTTATACACATTACTTAGAAACGATCACACACTTATTAAAGTAAGGGAGCGAGCTTTCGTGACGATTAACTTACAAAAAGGGCAGAAAATTGATCTAACGAAAACAAACCCGGGTTTAACAAAAGCAATCATTGGACTCGGCTGGGATATCAATCAATTTGACGGTACGCAGGAATTTGATTTAGATGCGTCAGCTTTCTTAGTAGGTGCATCTGGCTCTGTACAACAAGATATCGATTTTATATTTTACAACAATGTGAAACACCCATCTGGCGGTGTAGAGCATACGGGAGATAACCGGACTGGTAAAGGGGACGGGGATGATGAGCAAATTTTGCTAGATTTTACGAAAATTCCTGCACACGTTGATAAGGTAGCCGTTGCGGTAACCATTCATGATGCGGAAGCACGTCATCAAAACTTTGGTCAAGTATCAAATGCGTTCGTTCGCGTCGTTGATGATGCCAATTCTAATGAGATTCTTCGCTTTGATTTAGGAGAAGACTTTTCTGTGGAAACAGCCGTTGTCGTTTGTGAGCTTTACCGACATAACGGAGAATGGAAATTCAATGCAGTCGGAAGTGGATTTCAAGGTGGATTAGCCTCCCTGTGTCGTAACTATGGACTAGAAGTTTAGCTTTAATGTGAAAATGAGGAGAGGAGATCTATAAATAGATCTCCTCTTTTTATTTTGGAATCACCTATCGTGGTTTCCGCCAGAACATGGGTGGTTTTAAAACGTTGTAATAGTAAAATTTCTGACATAAAGGTTCAGAAAGTTCTAGTAATCTGTTATAATAGATACATAGTTATTAAGAGTGTAATGAACTAAGATTTCAGCGTTAGGAACAACACAGTCTATGATTCACATAGAAATATACTCACATTCCCTTTGGAGTTCAACACTGCGCACCCATACCTGTTGAAACAGCATGAACACTACATCTAGGAGAACATCTATTCAGGAGGTGCATGCAAATTGAAACGGCGATGGCCACTTATTTTAGTGTTACTTTGTATACCCCTCGTAGGATTCCAAGCTTCAAATCTATTGCAGATAGGTAGACCTTTGCAAGCATTCTCAACATCATCCGCACTTTATCAAAATATGACGCTGACCAATGAGGATGTCTTGGGGCGTATTCTTATCTTACCTGAAAAATCATTTAACGAAGTGGAGGCAGCTCATATGATTCAACGCCTCGACCAACTTCCAGCTGAGTTACTCCAAGAACTTGTTAACCAAGAAGTTACTATCCGCTTATTTAATGGTGCACTTACTGACTTTACTACGACCGAACGTCTGCAAGGTGTTAGACCTCGTGGCTATGAAAATTCTCTCCTAACTTGGGATGATGTTCCCGGAATGGGTGGACAAAAGACTGTATATGCGAAAATAGGTGCCAGCCAAAAAGGAAATGGTCACGGTTCTGTCAATTTAGAACTACACGAGCTCGCCCATACGATTGACAAGGTCGTTTACAAGTTTGCTAGAGATGATGTACACTTCATACAAGCGTGGAAAAAGGAGGCTCCTCAACTCTTTCCAGGCCAAGCCTATTTTTCGAATTATCCAGAAGAGTACTTTGCAGAAACGTTTGCTTATTATTATTACACATCACTTACGAAACAAGAGTTGTATGAAAAGGCTCCAGAAACGTTTGTTTACTTTCAAGAATTAGAAGAACGATTACGTAATTAAAAAAGGGTGAACTACTTATGGAGGCATACCTTCAATTAGCAGAACATGTGCTGAAGAATGGGGAAGAACGAGATGATCGCACGGGGACTGGAACGATTGGTACATTTGGTTACCAAATGCGTATTGATTTAGAGAAGGGCTTTCCCCTGCTCACTACAAAGAAGCTGCACACAAAATCAGTTGTCCACGAGCTCATTTGGTTTTTACAAGGAGATACGAACGTACGGTATTTACAGGAAAATGGTGTGCGCATTTGGAACGAGTGGGCAGATGAAAATGGCGAGCTTGGCCCAGTGTACGGTCAACAATGGCGAAGCTGGCCTACGCCAAATGGCAATGCAGTAGACCAATTACAGCACGTGATTGATGAGCTCAAAAACAATCCTAATTCAAGAAGACACGTTATTTCTGCCTGGAATGTCGGACAGTTGCAAGAAATGGCATTGCCACCTTGCCACTGTTTGTTCCAATTTTACGTGCAAAATGGCAAGTTATCTTGTCAACTTTACCAACGATCCGCAGACGTCTTCTTAGGTGTACCCTTTAACATTGCCTCTTACAGTTTACTAACGCACTTAGTTGCACAAGTAGCGGAATTACAAGTTGGAGAATTTATCCACACTTTTGGTGACGTCCATATTTATAAAAATCATGTAGAGCAAATGAAAGAGCAGTTGAAGCGTTCCCCACGTTCGTTGCCAACGCTTATGTTAGACAAATCCATCACATCTATTGAAGATTTTCGCTACGATCACATTTCCTTTGAAAACTATGAACCGCATCCTGCCATTAAAGGAACGGTTAGCGTATGATTAGCTTAATTTGGGCAATGGATGCGAATGGAGGTATTGGGAAAAATAACGGTCTTCCATGGCATATAGGGGAAGATTTGCAACATTTTAAGCAAACTACGTTACATTCTCCTGTAGTGATGGGTCGAAAAACGTTTGAATCTATTGGTAGACCCCTCCCACATCGTGAAAATTACGTGATTACAAGGCAAAAAGATGTAGAGTTTGAAGGGGTTACCATCTTACATAGTGTAGATGAGTGGCTATCGATCGTGAGCGAACAGGATTCACGGGTGAAATGGTTCTGTATTGGGGGGGCACATTTGTTTGAGCAGGTGTTACCTTTTGCAGATGAACTCGTCGTTACCCACATTGATGCGGTCTTTTCATGCGACACATTTTTCTCGCCTATCAATGATGGGGAATGGAAGATAGAAAATGAAAGACAAGGGACAAAGTGCACAGAAGTAGGCGTATCTTACAAGTTTGTGACGTATAAAAGAATAAAATCGTCGTGATGTAGGGAAGAAGGGGAAATATGAACATACGGATTGTTACCGATTCAACGGCCGATTTACCTCAAGAGGTGTTTGATTCCTTACAAATTACGGTCGTTCCATTAACAGTTTCTATAAGCGGTAAGGAGTATCAGGATCGCGTTGATATCACGCCTAGTGAATGGATTCAACTTATTCAGTCATCTCAAGATGTGCCGAAAAGCTCACAACCAGCTGTTGGAAAATTCGTCAATGTGTATGAGGCGTTGTTACAGGAATGCGATCATGTGATCAGTATCCACTTAACAGATAAACTAAGCGGAACCGTTCACACAGCAAAACAAGCGGCTGATCTTGTCGATGGAAACGTGACGGTCATTGATTCTCTTTTTGTGTCTCGCGCCCTCGGTTTTCAAGTGCAAACCGCTGGCGAACTAGCAAAAGAAGGCGCCCCATTCGAGCAGATTATAGAGAAATTGTCAGCGATTCGCAAACGAACAAAACTCTATATTATAGTGGATACGTTAGAATATTTAGCTCGAGGAGGGCGTATTGGGAAGGGAAGAGCTTTGCTTGGTTCTCTTTTGAAAATTAAGCCGATTGCCTCCTTGGTTGATGGGGAGTACACGCCTATCCAAAAGGTTCGTAAAGCAACGCAAGGCTTCCAGTTCATGATCAATCAGTTACAGCAAGATGCGAAGTTAGGTCTTATAAAGGGAGTAAGCATTGCACACGCCGATGCGCAAGGATATGCTAAGGCTTTACAACAACTTATTCATGAACGCTGCAACCTACCGTGTGACATTACGGAAACGACCCCGATTATCAGTACACACACGGGACCAGGAGCGTATGCATTTTTTTATTATATAGACGAGTAGACAGCCCTTTCTGAAAAGATGGGCTGTTTTTTAGGATATGATGTCATAGATGAAGCATAACGGTTCCCTTTTGAAGAATAGATTGGAAATAGAAGGGAGTGTATGCCGTGCCTAAGCGAAGAAAGGTGAACGTTATTTATGTAGCGGATTTCGGTATTGATGATGTATTGGGACTTATGTATGCTTATGCAAGTGAAGAGATAAATATTGTGGCGATCGTAGCGGACTACGGTAACATCCCAAAGCACGATGCGTTACGAAACGCTGCTTATATTCGGCAGCTCACAAACCATTGGGAAGTTCCCGTATTTGCGGGAGCGGCGATTCCTCTCACGGGCATAGAGCCGAAATTTTATCATGAAATTCATGGGTGGAGCGGATTAGGTCCCTTAAATCCCAGCGTGAGCGAATATGATTTCGGTAACTTTTTTGAGCTATATCACTTTTTACAATCTTTTGAAGAGTCACTTGTTGTTGCAAATGTAGGGCGATGTACATCCTTGGCCACTATGTTCGTTATGTTTCCAGAAATTATGGAGAAAGTCGAGTCCTTTACTGTAATGGGAGGAGCGTTTTTTTCACCTGGAAATGTGACTGCAGTGAGTGAGGCCAATTTTTACGGAGATCCTTATGCAGCCAATTTAGTATTAAGACAGTCATCAAAGCCAGTTCAAATTATTCCGTTAGACATCACAGACTATGCCATCATCACCCCACAAATGACTTGGGAAATTCAATCCTATTTGGAAGCGCGTAAGCACCCATTTAGCACCATCTTTCAACCAATGTTAGACTATTACTACCAAGGCTACAAAAAGTTGCTTCATTTTTCGATAGGAAGCCCGATTCACGATGTGGTCGCTCTTTGGTCGCTTCGTCACCATGCACAGATTAGGTATGAACGCGTTCCAACCATTGTTGTGACAGCGCCTGGAGCGGCCTTTGGGCAATCGATTGGTGACTTTCGTCGTACGAAAACGATGGAGACATACCGAGAGCACGATGTCGCTTTGCATTTCTCTTACACATCTTTTATTCAAGACTTTTATAAGACTATGACGTCTCTCTAATTAGAGACCATACGAACACGTTTTTATATCATCCTCTTCAAGGTGTACGCTTGGAGCAGGGTGTTTTTTAATAGCAATACGTTAGAGAGTACACGATTGCTATTTCTATTTCTTTATAAATGAATGGAATGGGACGACAAAGGCAATAGTGGAAAATGAGTTCATAGGAACGTTATTCTATTTGACGAGCGATTATTCGGGAGTGAAGAAGAATATTTATACGAGGAATTTTTCATCCGAATGACGTTGGCTACGAGTTTATATCCTGAGAGATCACGATAGCTACTTTTTGAGTAGAACCTGGAGAAGTGGGGAAATTCAATTTCTCTTAGATAAATAGAAGATATGGACGAGAATGAGGAGGAAGAAACGTAGATGAAAAATAAGGCGTGGAAGCGAGGATTTTTTCTCTTGCTTGGTCTACTACTGTCTGTTGTGATCATGTTGTCTGTGTTGATATTCATGCCTGTTGGGGAACCTACAGAACAAGAAAGAGCAAGTGGGAATTCCAGCGAAGGGGCGCTCTCACAGTATGCCCAAGTGAACGCACAAGTCACAAAACAGGATTTATCAGCTATCGTCAATGATTACATAGAGGAACAAAATGTAAATGGACCTATCTCGTATTGGCTAACCTTTAGTGATACCGTTAATTTAAATGGTTCGCTTGCTGTTTTCGGTACGGAAATTGAACTGCAAATGGCTTTCAGTCCACTCGTACAAGAAAATGGGGACGTGCTCTTAAGACAAGAGTCCATCTCTATTGGTCAACTGCAATTACCGGTAGACTATGTGTTAAAGTATATTCGTGATTCTTATCAGTTTCCGGAGTGGGTAGAAATCCTCCCGAATCAAGAACGTGTTTATGTTGATTTAGACGGGCTGACTTTACAAAGTGGGGCAAAGGTGAAGCTTTCTTCTTTTGATCTCGCAGATGATGACATCAGATTTACCTTATACATTCCGCGTAACTCTTAGTTTAGCGTGATGATCCGTGCTGCTTCCAAACGATGAGCAAACACGTTTACTTCTACTTAAAAAAGGAGTAAAATGCCGAGATAAGGTGGAAACGTGTAATTTGAGGTAAGGAGTGGGAACGTGTGGGAAATCTTGAACAAGCTACTTTCGCAGGTGGTTGCTTTTGGTGTATGGTAAAGCCCTTCGATGAACAACCCGGCATTCATGCTGTTGTGTCAGGATATACTGGGGGGCATACAGAAAACCCTACTTATGAAGAAGTGTGCAGTGAGACGACGGGTCACGTTGAAGCTGTACAAATTACTTACGACCCAGCTGTGTTTCCTTATAAGAGGCTTATGGAGTTATTTTGGCAACAAATTGATCCGACAGATGCAGGTGGACAATTTGCAGATCGTGGTGAATCGTATGGAACAGTCATTTTCACTCATACAGATGAACAAAAGCAAATTGCAGAACAATCAAAGCATGCACTGAATGAAAGTGGGCGTTTTAGTAAACCTGTAGTTACTCCCATACGAGACGCCGTTACATTTTATCCTGCAGAAGATTATCACCAACAGTTTTATAAAAAGAATCCAGCCCATTACAATAGATACCGTGTAGGCTCTGGGCGCGCAACCTTTATACAAGAGCATTGGAGTGAAGCATAATGGGAAATGAAAAGGATTCGTTACGAGCAAAACTTTCTCCGATGAGTTACCATGTCACACAGGAAAACGGGACGGAACCACCGTTTCGAAATGAATACTGGGATGAAGAGCGTGATGGTATTTATGTGGACGTGATCTCAGGAAAACCTTTATTTAGTTCACTCGACAAGTACGATGCTGGATGTGGGTGGCCAAGCTTCACAAAACCAATTGAGCTGGAGGAGATTGAGGAGCTGGAAGACAGAAGCCATTTAATGGTACGCACTGAAGTCCGTTCAAAAAAAGGTGAAGCCCACTTAGGACATGTGTTTAACGACGGTCCAAAAGAGGCAGGCGGTTTGCGTTACTGCATTAATTCTGCAGCACTTAAATTTGTTTCAATAGAAGAGCTTGAAAAAGAGGGCTACGGACAGTATAAAAAGTTATTTTCATGACGGCGTTTTTTAGCCTGAACCTAGAAGGAGTGTCACCATGTTTAAAAAGCTATTCGGACAAAAAAAGCAAGCTGAACCAACTGTTGCGGTGAAAGCACCGCTAACTGGTACTATTGTCCAGCTAGAAGAGGTGCCAGACCCGGTTTTCTCTCAAAAGATGATGGGAGACGGAGTGGCGATACAGCCCACAGAAGGCAAGGTCGTTTCCCCAGTAGACGGAGAAATCATTCAAGTTTTCCCGACTAAACACGCGGTTGGATTAAAAGCCGACAATGGGCTTGAAATCTTGATCCATATTGGACTAGAAACGGTCTCGATGAATGGTGAGGGCTTCGAGGCGCATGTATCTGAAGGGAAAAGAGTCTCTGTTGGCGATCCACTCGTTACGTTTGATCTTGAAAAAGTGAAAGCGGAAGCGAAAAGTACGATCACGCCAGTTATTTTAACGAATGCCGACCAAATTGAGGCTGCAAATAAACATGAAATCTCCTCTGTGCAAGCAGGGAATGACGCTATTTTAACGGTTACGGTGAAAGCATAAGGAAAAGGGCGACTCCAATCATGGAATCGTCCTTTTTTGCACTTATAAGTCGTAAATGCGCGTATACTTTTCCTCTAAGTATTGAACTAAATAGGAGGCGTTAAGCGGTTCACCAGTAACTCGCTCAACAAGCTCGGTTGGCTCATACAGCTTCCCCCACTGGTGAATATTTTCCGTTAACCAGGCAACAACTGTTTTCACATCTCCGGCGCGTAACAAGTCATCCAAGTTCGGAATCTCTTTTCTTACTGTGTAGTAAATTTGCGCTGCATACAAGTTTCCGAGTGAGTAGGAAGGGAAGTAACCGAAACCTCCGTGAGACCAGTGAACGTCTTGGAGAACGCCCTCTGTGTCTGTTTCTGGTACGACGCCGAGATACTCCTGCATTTTCTCATTCCACACTTGTGGCAAGTCTTTCACTTCGATAGACCCTTCGATCAATCCCTTTTCAATCTCATACCGAATCATGATATGTAAATTGTACGTGAGCTCATCTGCTTCAACGCGAATTAGTGAAGGAGACACGGCATTTACTGCACGCGCAAATTCAGAACGATCAACGCCCCGTAGCTGCTCTGGGAAAGTAGCTTGAAGAGCAGGGAAGAAGTAAGACCAAAACGGCTCACTACGTCCAATGACGTTTTCTAAAAACCGCGATTGCGACTCGTGAATCCCGAAAGAAGTACCTCGACGTAGGCAAGAGCCTTCGTATGTAGGGTTCACGTTTTGCTCGTACAAGCCGTGTCCCGTTTCATGAATCGTCCCGAAAATACTAGACCGAACGTTATCCTCTAAATAACGAGTAGTCAAACGAATGTCTCCTGTATTGACGGCGAGGGCAAATGGATGCACCGTCTCATCTAATCGCCCTGCATCTGTATCAAACCCGAGATGAGGAAGTAAATACTTACTAAAGTTTTCCTGTGCTTTGGCGTCATACTTCTTATCGAAAATAGACGTATCTGGCTGGTTAGGTGCTGCTTGAATACGTTGTAGGAGCGAGACCGTTTTGTCACGAAGCGATTGAAAGAGCTCGTCTAAAATTTCGACTGTGAAACCAGGCTCGTAATCTGCTAGTAACGCATCATACGGATGGTCCCCATAGCCATACAATTCTGCAAATTTCCGTTGTAAATCGACCATTTTCTCTAAATACGGGCGGTATGCTTCAAAATTGTTTTCTTCTCGTGCTTGTTCCCACGCTTGGTTGGCATTGGAGCTAAGCAGTACATACTCTTTGTTTAATTCTGGGGGAACCTTTTTTGACCGTTCGTAGCTTTTCGCACGTTCACGTACAGCGGCGCGTTCTTCCTGTGCCAATTCTGTTTGCGCATCTTTTTCGCGTAAACGAGCTAGAAACTGTCCCATTTGCTCAGAAGTAGACAGAGCGAACACTTCCTCAGCTAATGTCCCTCTCGCTTTGGCAAATAAACCTCGCCCTTTCTTCGGTGCCTTTGTGCGAGCATCCCAGTTCACCAGACCTAAAATGTTTCCATAATGTGATAGCTTTTCATCTAATTTTTTAAAACCTTCCCGCGCCTCCTGAACAGAAAGGGTAACTGTCGAGATATTCGTAGACATAAACATCCTCCTCATATTTAAAACTTTCTGACAGTATAGCATATTCCTTCGTATGACGAAACAGTTTTTCTGAGCTTGTCGACTAGGCAAAAGCACAGACCCAAAACCCATTTGAAACATACAGTATGAGTGAATACAGAAAAAATTAAGGAGTGTGTGCCCATGTATCCTTACTATGATAATTACAACTACTGCTGTGCCTATCCAGTCCAGGAGTACCCAGTAAGAGGTGGAAACTGGTTCGCGCTAATCGTCGTACTGTTTATTTTGTTAATCATCATCGGTGCAACAGTTTGCTAAATTAGGAAGAAATACAGCATTTTTGAACATCCTCTTTTTAGCAAATAAAATAAGGGAAGGTCAGCATAGGCTAACCTTCCCTTCCATTTATTTACACTTTAAAATTGGCTATCAAGGTATTCAATTGTTCTGCTTGTTTACTTAGTTCACTTGCGGAAGCTGTTACTTGTTCCATAGCGGCAGAGCCTTCTTCACTTGCAGCTGCATTTGTCTCGGTATGCTCTGCAGTCGCAACAGCCATTTGTTGCACGGCTTGAAACGACTCCGTTAGCGCGCTTGATCGTTGCTCGGTTTCGTACATATGAGTAGCCATCAGTTGAATAATTCTGTTCACTTCTTCTGTTTTACTCGCAATGTTTGTAAACGCTGTGTGTACATCGTCTGTATGTTTGACACCTGTCTGAACTTCTTGCATCACCGTATCATTTTCGCTAAGAACATTTTGTATCGCACTTTGTATGGTTTCAACAATATGAGTAATTTCCTCAGCAGCATGTTGTGATTGTTCAGCGAGTTTTCTTACTTCATTAGCGACAACAGCAAAGCCTTTCCCATGTTCACCAGCTCGTGCCGCTTCTATAGCTGCGTTTAAAGCAAGTAAATTGGTTTGGTCTGCAATGTTTGTGATTGTTTGGATAATGTCACCGATTTTTTCGGAATCTTCACCGAGTCCGGTCATCAACGAAGAGTTTCGCTCAACCGTTCCAGAAATGGTGTGAATGCTCGTTTTTTGTGCGTGAAGTTGCGACGATCCCTTTTTAGCCGCAACACGCATATCTTCTGATGCGGATTGCACGTTGACGACATGTAGTTGAAGCTCTTGATTTGCTGTGTGAAGTGATTCCAATTCCGTCAAAGCTGTATTTGTTTTATCCTTTGTTCCTTCGCTAAGGTAAGCAATTTCGGTTGTACTGTCAGCGATGGAAGCGATCGTTTTCGATGTTTCCTCACTTGATGCTAGCAATTGCTGACTAGATGCTGATACATTTTCGGACAGTTTAGCCACACTTGTCACGATATGGGCAATACCTTCAATAAGCTCATTCGTTTGGTGCGCTAGTATACCGAATTCGTCGTTGTGAGTCGCACGAATACGTTTTGTTAAATCACCACCGGCTGCAGCAATCTCTGTAATGGACTGCCCGATGACCGTGGCATTTCGTTTAATGTTTTTCGATAAGAAAGTACCGAAGACAATGGAAATGATGATGGCTAAACCACTTAATCCAAACATAATCGACTGAAACAACGTCACATTGCTATTCAGATTAGCAATTCGTGAATTCAATTGATCTTTCTCGGTTGTTTGGAGTTGATTTAACCCATCTCTAATTGCATCCATACCTCGTTTTCCTTGCATCGTGATGACAAGATTCTTTGCTTCTTCTTCAGATGCTCGCCGCGTTTCCACAACGCCGTCAATCCAAGCGATCCAGTCTTGGTATTCGGTCTGGATTGAGGACAATAGTTCTTTTTGAACAGAATCTGATGCTAATTCTTCATCGAGAATACGAAAGATATCTTTTATCGTTGCTTTCCCATTACCGTATGGAGCAAGAAATGACTCAGCGCCCGTAATGACAAAACCACGTTCTCCTGTCTCAATATCGACAAGAGACTTTTGCAATGATTGGATGTTTGTTTGTACGTTAAATTCTTTCTCCAAAATCGTATCAAGCTCTGCTTTCAGTTGGCTTAAATTCATATAAGATATTCCCGCCAATGATACAATCACAAGCAAGCTGATACTGTAGGAAATCCAGATCTTTCCTCGAATCGTTTTCCAGTATGTCTTCACTTCCGATGACTCCCCTCGTTTCATGTGTCTCTGTCGTCTTATCGACAAAATCCACAATATGTTAAGCAGTGATTTGGACAGACAGTCGAGTATTCATATATAAATATAAATTGTCCATTTGTAGTTTGGATAGCGAGTCATATTGTTGAATATTTTAAGAAATATAGAAATTAAAAAGTAGCTGCTGAAATCTAGATTTTTTTTGAGAATCTGATACAGTGAGGAGAAAAGTCGTAAAGTAGGGGTGAACAACATGCGACGCTCTTTTTACCATTTTCTCATGACGCACCGGAACCCGAAGGCAAAGAATGCGATTCAGCAATTTGCGAACGATGCGTACGAAGACCACAGCTTTCCAAAGCATACTTCCGATTACGATGAGGTAAGTCGATACTTAGAAGAGCAGGTTGATTATTTACCGTCCCTGGCTGTATTTGATTACGCGTGGCAAGAGTATGAAGAAATTGAAGAAAAAGGGAAGAGATGATTCGCTCATCTCTTCCCCTTTTTTGTGTGGTTTGCATATACTACTACTAATTCTGACAGGTCTAGGAGATGGGAGGCTATGAGCAAACGAAAACAACCGAAGTTTCAGATAGGTGATACCGTTGTTGTGACGTTGTACGGTACAGTAGGAAAAATTACAAACGTAAAGGAATTAGAAGGTGTGTATGTTTATGAAGTGAACGGCAGCGGAGGCCTTTTTATGGAGACAGTGTTAACACATTTTTCAGAATACGAAGAGGAAGCACATGAACGTGAACACATCGAACTGTATTACGCCTTTAATTTTGGAGATATCGTGCAGGTGAGAGGAAGAGGATCCGACTTGTATAAAGTGGTCGGGTTTCGGACAGAAGTATGGCGCTACGAAGAAGATGCTTGGGAAGATATCGTATATGAACTGTCACGTACGAAAGACGGTCAATGGTTAGAAGTGGGTGAAGAAGACTTGACACTCGTAGTCAAACCAGATCAGAAAAAAACATACTCACAAATGATCGGTATGCATACAGAAAAAAAGAAACAGGAACCACCTAAGCAAAACTTAACAAAGCAACCACCAAAAGTTTCGCTTTCTAAAACAAAGTTAGTGCAACTTCACGAACAAAAGCGAGAAAAAATGAATGCGTTACTCGACTTATACAATGATTATCGCTATTTACACCAATTATTTGGTGACGACCATTATCATCAGGCCCAGGGGATGATTTTGCGGAAGCTAAAGCAACTTGCGAACGAATGGAAGTCACTTCCTACCGAGAAACGAGCGTCGTCATCATAAGCATAAAAACAAAGAAACCACTTGTCACAACCGTGATGAAAACACCTTTCGTAAAAGTTTCCATATATTGAAGAATTTTTTCTTCTGACATGTATAGTGCCCCCTAAATTATCAAGATAGTGCAGTCTATGCTTGTCCTTTTAGAAACATGCCTTCCTCTCTTAACGCATAAAAAAAGTTGTTGTCTCATAGGATGGAAGTAAAAGGGGAGATGAACTTGGGTGAGATGGAAGTGTACATTGATACAGAAGAAATGGCATCGTTTATTTTTCGTGAACTCATCGAACGCGGGTTCGTCCCATCAGAGGATGAATCAAACGAATTAGCTGATATTTTTTTCGAATATTTGCTTCTTAAATGTGTTATAGACGAAGAAATGGAAGATGGATAAATGAACTGGCTACTAGGGGAAACCCAGTAGCCAGTTTTTTATTGGAAGAATTCGTGAAGCGCATCTCCTATCCAATCCATGGTTTGTAATGCGACGGTTGCTTTCCGTAAGGCGCTCGTGTGATCGGTGAGACGGCAGTAGGAAGCTTGCCCGTAATGAAATGTGTCAGGTAAGGTCGCTGTTTTACACCAGTCCTCCGGTTGCCAATCTGGAATGTTGACTGCTGGCCAAACAGAAGAAAGGCGCGGACTCCATATTTTTTTACTGCTTGTTCTGTGGCGGGAGTATATCTTTGGCCACAGATCTTCACGACTTCCTGTATGGGCAGTTTCTTTTGCCCAATTTCCCGCAAATTTCAATGTGCTTTTTTGACTATACAAAAGGGTGTAGAGCACTCGCCCTATACGAATACGCTCTGTAACTAGTTCAAATTGGGAAACCGTTACACCGCGAACGCGAGGAGAAAGGAGTAGTACACTCTTTTTATACGGAAAGATGACGTGTGTAAAGGGGAGTACATTTTGAATTCGAAACGGGAACGATGAAACGACTGCTTGACTTTCTTTTCGTGATAGATGGCGTACCTCAATCATACGTTGTTCGTTTTCGATAAGTGCACACGTCAAGAAAGCTTTGCGTGTGGCGGGAGATCGCAAAAAAAATATCCAAGCTGCTTCATTGAAAACAGATACGTGAAAATGTCGTAACAATGTAGAAGGTATGTGGAAACCACGCTGCTTATTGAGCGCATACCACATTAATTGTGGGAAAGCATCTTGAAAGATCCACGCGTTGGCGGTTTCAAGAAAGGAAAACAAGGTAGCGTGATTTTTTGGCGAGAGGAGAGAGTCTAACGTTTCCCCTTTTAAATCTGTCATTTGATAACCACCGTTGCGACTAACAAGATGTGCAAGTAACGACCAGTGAAGTTCTGGATGCTGTGCGTAAAGCTGTAAATAGGCTTTCGTTCGTGTGACATTATCTTTGTTGTGTAAAATCGTTGCGTTACGTATGGAGCGAACCCATTCCCTTTCTTGGTTCGTCGTCACGAGCGGTGTCATTCTCTCCTCCATGCAAGTTGACAGAAGTTGCTGAAATTCCTCTTCCTCTTCAAGAGATACAAAGGGAGTTAGTAAAGGAGTTTTTGTGACAAAAGACACTTCCCTCCATGTAAATTATAAAGACTGAATCCCGTTTATATTATGAAAGAAGTCGGATATTTAGACTTTTGTCTAAATTCGACAAGAGACGAGCAAGATAGACAAAGGGATTCTTGTGATGAGGTCGAAAATGGTAGTAACACTTGTCGTGAAAGGAGCGCTTGACTTATGTTTCCTGTTAAATGCGACCCTGTTCGAGAAACAGAGGATTTTCAACTTACATTGTTTCAAACACCAAGATATGGGTTGAAAAGGGGGTATAAAATCGTTTTCCGTCAAAGTTTTCAGGGGAAAACACATGAGGATGTGATGTATCAATTATTTCAGTTGTTAAACGTTCGTGAGCGGATGCCGGAAGATTACTCAGCACGCTTTGTAGGTACTGGAGATATTGTGTCTGTGGAAAGAGGATCGCATAGCCCGATTTATTATGAATTAAAGCCTGGTGGTTGGAAGGAAGTACGAAGATTACGTGTCTTATGAAAAGAAGAGGAGGGGTGGTGCTCACCCCTAAGATAAGGTTACTTTAGGTTACTCGGCGTGGTACACCTAATCACTCTGTATTGTCTCCAGGTCCATTTTTGCGTTTGGCAGATGTGAATTCTTTTTTATGTGCGACTTCTTTCGCTTCGAGTACTTCAGGGGGAACATGGTTATTCTTTTTCTGTCTTAAACTGTTGCGCGGTTTCTTACCCACTCGGAACACCTCCCTACTTGTAGGATTCTTTTTCTTGAAGAAGATATACGGATAGCGCTAAACTTCATGAGTGGGAATTCCTTCTTCTCACGTAGGAGGTGTGCACCCACTATAGGATAAAATGTATAAACGTGCTGCAAAATATGGTATAGTGTTTTTTGCTTACTTGGCAATAAAGGAGGAAATTAGAATTGAGTATTCATATTGGTGCAAAACAAGGTGACATTGCGGAAACAGTTCTGCTTCCTGGGGACCCGCTTCGTGCGAAATATATTGCGGAAACGTTTTTAGAAGATGTGACGTGCTACAATGAAGTGCGGAACATGTTTGGCTACACCGGTACATATAATGGTAAGCGCGTGTCAGTACAAGGAACTGGTATGGGGGTTCCTTCTATTTCTATTTACATTACCGAGTTGATGCAGGAGTACGGCGTACAAAATTTAATTCGGGTAGGAACGTGTGGAGCTATCCAAAAAGATGTAAAGGTTCGCGACGTAATTTTAGCTATGACCGCCTCCACGGATTCCAAGATGAACGAGATTACTTTTGGTGGGATTGATTATGCTCCGACAGCAAACTTTTCTCTTTTAAAAAAGGCATTTGATGTCGGATCGGAGCGCGGTCTCCAATTAAGAGTAGGAAACGTATTTACAGCAGATTTATTCTATAATGACAATGCTGAACACGAGAAATGGGCTCAGTATGGAATTCTTGCTTTAGAGATGGAAACGGCT
The DNA here is from genome assembly GCF_012955605.1 of Bacillus fonticola. Taxonomy (GTDB): domain Bacteria; phylum Bacillota; class Bacilli; order Bacillales; family JC228; genus Bacillus_CG; species Bacillus_CG fonticola. The sequence continues at coordinate 1,418,142 of NZ_CP052135.1, forward strand.
GCATTGTACACACTTGCAGCTAAATATGGTAGAAAAGCGCTATCTGTACTGACCGTGAGCGATCATATCTTAACTGGCGAGGCAACATCTTCTGAGGAACGCCAACTGACTTTCAACGATATGATTGAAGTTGCTCTCGATGCAGCGATCCAAGAGTAAAAACGTCTGAGCACTTGCTTGCTATAGCGAGTGCTTTTTTTGTTGTCTTTTTTTTGTACAAGTTATACACACCTCTTTCATATAGTGAAAGGTAAGCAAACCTCTAGGAGGGGGATCAGATGCTTAGAAAAGCTATAGCTGTATTACTGGGTAGTCTTCTGTGTGCTGTCGGAATTAATGCGTTCTTCGTACCTTATCATTTAATTGATGGCGGAATGATTGGTGTCGGATTGCTTGCGCATTACGTGTGGGGCCTACCTGCAGGGCTCGTTATGGTGTTTGCGAGCATACCGCTATACATATGGGCATGGTTTTCATATAGGCCGTATTTTTATAACAGTTTACATGGGTTGCTCATTTCTTCGTTTCTTATTGATGTGTTAGCACCACTTAGAAACTGGCTTGATGTTTCTGTTATCATTAGTGCCATTTCAGGAGGACTACTTGTAGGTATTGGAATTGGTGTGATGCTTTCACAAGAGACGAGTACAGGTGGAACAGATTTGGCAGCTCAGTTAACAGGCAGACTCATCCCTTGGAATGTAGGCATAATCATTTTTTTCATAGACGGGCTCGTTCTGTTAGCTGGGGCGAATGTGATTGGGTGGGAAGCTTTCTTTCAGTCGTTGCTCGCAGTTTGCACTGTTGGAATTGCTACGAGCACGCTTGTGGCGAGAACGACGCCGAGCATGTGAATACATCTTTTTCATTGTCCAAATGATATCCGTCTGCTATGATGGTCGAAGGTACAAAATTATTGTGCAGTAATTCTTAAAGAAAGTGCGGTGGGTCAAATGGACAAACATGAGCAATCCAATCAAGATACCACTACCGACGAATCTATAGAAACAGAAAACAACCATCCAATGGACGATTCAAGGGATGAAGGAGTACTTGATTCATCCGAGGAAGAACAAGTGTCGAATCGTTGGGTTCGATTTAAACCTTTTCCTTTCGTTATGCTTATTTTCGTAACGATTTTTGCAACGGCTGGAATTACGACTTTTGCACTTACGTATGGGGAAGAGAAGGCTGTCGAAGTCGGAATGCCAGAGCCGAGAGATGAATTTTCAAAATTATACGAGGCGTACGATGAGTTGCAGGCAACCTACTTTGAACCATTAGATCAAGATGTATTGGTCGAAGGTGCTATTAATGGAATGTTTGATGCCATTGACGACCCTTACTCTGATTATATGAATATCGAAGAAGCAGAGGGATTTTACGACACACTATCCTCATCCTTTCAAGGGATAGGAGCTGAAATTCAACAGCAGAATAATACGATTATTATCGTATCACCTCTGAAAGGATCACCTGCTGAAAAGGCGGGTCTTCTCCCGAACGATCGTATTTTGGAAGTTGACGGAGAATCCATTCAAGGGATGGATGCACGAGAGGCTAGTTTAATTATCCGTGGTGAAAAAGGCTCTGAGGTGACGTTATTAATTGAAAGACCAGGAACTGATGAACCGTTTGAAGTGACTTTGACACGGGACGAAATTCCGCTTGAAACCGTTTATGAGGAAATGGTTTCTGAGACCATTGGTACAATTCAAGTTACGAATTTCTCAGAGAATACTACCGCCGACGTGAAGAAAGCAATAGCGACACTCGAAGAAGAAGGAATGGAACAATTGATCTTAGATTTGCGTGGGAACCCTGGTGGTTTGTTGCCGGAAGCCACTGCCATGAGTGAATTGTTTATTCCTAATGGAGAACCAATTCTATCTATTGAGGAACGGTCTGGAACGAAGCAAACTTACGTTTCTAAGGCAGAGAGTACTTTTGATAAACCGGTGGTCGTTCTTATCGATGGAGGAAGTGCGAGCGCTTCTGAAATCGTCGCAGCCGCAATGCAGGAAACGCTTGATACACCGATTATTGGCCAAACTTCATTTGGAAAAGGCACTGTTCAAACGGCTATCGACTTTGAGGACGGCTCGAATATGAAATACACGACAGCGAGATGGCTGACACCGGATGGGAATTGGGTTAATGAAAAAGGCGTCCAACCGGATGTGGAAGTCACACTCCCTGCTTATTATCAACTCCCGCTCGTAAATACGAAGAACACGTACGAAGAAGGTGTCGTGTCTGCAGACGTTCAAGTAATAGAAACAATATTAGAATTGCTAGGCTACGCACCGGGTACTGTTGATGAAAGTTTCGATAGCGAGACGACAGTAGCTGTGAAAGCCTTCCAAGAAGCTGAAGACCTTGAAGTTACGGGAATACTCACCGAGGAAGGCACGACGGTATTATTTCAAGCATTGCAACAATATGCTCTAAATAATGATCCGTTTGTACAAGAAGCAGAAAACGTATTGAATGGTGAAAATACTTCTACTTCTGGTGAAAAGAGCGATGATGCAGCCTAAACAAAAAAACTGCTGACCTATTAAGAGGTCAGCAGTTTTTTTGCCTTTTTAAAGGGGGAAGTATATTGAGCAGTTGATTGTTCCAAAATGTTAGTAAACGATTGGAAAAGGAGGGCCGTCGACTTGAAAAAAATAATATCCAATTTACTTGTCGTAGTTTTCGTTCTGACTGCCTGTACGCCGTGGCTATTTTCTGATCCGTCGACGGAAAATGATCCCCTCACCGATGATAAGGATAACCGCATAGAAGAGACACCAGTTCTAGACGAACGTGAGAAAAATGATTTTTCATCTTCACTCTCTTTTCTAGAGGAGAAGACAACCTTCCTCCTATTAGGTGTCGATCAGAGGGAAAATGAACCTGCCCGCTCGGATGCCATTTTATTAGCACAGTACGATCCACAGAGTGAAAAGGTCAAGCTTGTTTCCTTTATGAGAGACAGCTTTGTGAATGTTCCGGGTTACGGGGAAACGAAATTAAATCATGCCTATGTTTACGGTGGAGAAACTCTATTAAAGACTACAGTTGAAGAAAACTTTGATATTGAAGTTGATCATGTAGTGTCTATCAATTTTGATGGGTTTATAAATATGATGAACGAACTTGTGCCAGAAGGAATCGAAGTAGACGTAACAGAAGCCATGGTGACCGGTATGGACTTTGCTAAAGAGCCTGGGATACAGACGTTAAAAGGAGAGGACTTGTTACAATACGTACGATTTCGGCACGATTCAGAAAATGACTTTGGGCGAGTAGAAAGGCAACAAGAAATTCTTGTTGAGGTAAAAGAGGCTGTCCTGCAAGAAATCAAGTCTATTGACGGGATGATCAAAATTCCATCCCTGGTCAAAGAAGCAACGAAGTATGTAGAGACTGATTTACAAATAAAGGATTGGATATCGATAGGTTCTACGATCGCGATGCAAGGATTAGGTGACATTGAGACGTTACGCATTCCAGTTTCAAATGGGTTTACAAATCGTTTGGAAGCAGAGGCTGGAGCTGTTCTTCAGCTTGATATGAAAAAGAACAAAGACGCATTAAGAGCATTTTTACGTGAATCACAACAATAATCAACCACCACAGTTGTTACCGTACAGCTTGTGGTGGCTTTTTGCATAAAGCGATGCCAATTGGATAGCGTTTATTCTCTTTTTTCGGCTCAATTAATACCCCTTTTTGGTAATAAAACGTTGTTTCATATTGAGGAAATAAGTGAAGAAACTCTTCTTCTGTAAGTTGGTGAACGTGAAATGGTTCTTGCGTGGGTAGGTCTCTTCCTTGTCCAAAAGGAGTGGAAATGATAAGCGTACCCCCAGGCCGCAAACATGTATATACATTGTGTAAGAAGACTTCCTCATCTTCGAAATGCTCCAACGTTTCGAAGCTTACGATGGTATCAAAACTACCTAACAGATGGGGCAATGTTTGATCGGTAGCGTTGCCTTCTATATAGGAAACCTTTGGGTGATAATATGTTTTGTTTGCATATACAATTGCCTCTTCGCTTATATCAACGCCGACTACTTCAGAAACAGACGACCGCTTGCCTTTAGCGAGCATTTTCGTACCATATCCGGAACCACACGCAAGATCGAGTACTCGTCCTGTCGCGTAATCTTTTGCAAACGTGTACCGTGCGATATGCTCCAACAACATCGTATTGGTCGGATTCATTTTTTCGATAATCACGCGCTCTCCTGTATACTCCATCCACACACTCCTCGAAAGATCATGACGTAACTCCTCATTCAATGTTACTGTTTTCCTAAGTATAGCATAGCGAGCGATCCATCAAATAAGTTATTTCGGTTGACTAAAGACCAAGATGGTACTATAGTATAAATGTTCACCAAGTAAACTATTCGAGGGTTGATGATATTGCGAAGAGATAAGTTAATTCAGCTAGAAAGAACTTTCCGATCTTCTGTCCGCCAAATGAGAAAGGAAATGCAACGAGTTTTTGGGGAGTTCGCATCCATAAATGAATTTGCCGTGCTGTATATTTTAGATACTGACGGAGATAAGAAAGCGAGCGATCTTGCCAAAATGTTGCAGGTTAGTGCGAGTCACATAACGACCGTAACGGATTCTCTCGTACAAAAAGGGTATATTACACGTAGACGTTCTCAAAATGATCGGCGTGTTGTGCACCTGTCCTTGACAGAAGAGGGAACAGCTTTTCTTAAGGAAGTAGAAGCGAAAAAATCTGCTTATTTACAATCAAAGTTTCAAGCATTTGAAGATGCAGAACTTGATACGATGATTCATTTATTTGAAAAAATGTCCAGATCGATTGACTAAATGGAGACAGCAAGGAAGGGGAAACATCTATGGAACATTTAGAACAGAGACAAAAGATTATGATTATGCTCGCTATCATGTCTGCGATGCTCTTTGCAGCTCTTAACCAAACCATTGTAGGGACTGCATTACCAACAATCATTGCAGATTTAGGTGGCTTTGACTTATACAGTTGGATATTTACAATTTACATGTTAACTTCAAGCGTTACAGCCGTGCTTGTGGGGAAACTGTCTGATATTTATGGTAGGAAGCCTTTTATCCTAATCGGAATCGGCGTATTCACATTAGGCTCATTTCTTAGTGGTTTAAGTGAAACAACCATTCAGTTAATTATTTACCGTGGGATTCAAGGTTTTGGTGCTGGGATGATCATGTCTACAGCGTTTACAGCTGTTGGCGACTTATTTGCACCAAGAGAACGCGGGCGCTGGCAAGGGATTATGGGATCCGTATTTGGGCTCGCCAGTGTGTTCGGTCCAACTTTAGGTGGCTGGATCGTGGACAATACAGATTGGAACTGGGTGTTTTGGATCTTCCTTCCCTTTGGTCTCGTAGCATTTGGTATGATTGCTAAGTTGTTTCCAGCCCAAGAAAAGAGAGAAAGGGAACCCGTCGATTTTCAAGGCTCTATTCTTTTAACACTAACGATCGTTCCTCTTTTACTTGCATTCACGTGGGGAGGGCAAGACTATGATTGGGTTAGCTTCCCTATTATTGGTTTGTTTGTCGCCACGATTATTGCTTTAATCTTTTTTATTTGGACAGAAGGACGAACGAAAAGTGCCGTGATGCCATTGGAATTGTTTAAAAATGACATATTTACTTTATCTAATATTACAGGATTCATTCTCGGTATGGGAATGTTCGGTGCGATCATGTATATGCCAATGTTCATTCAAGGAGTTATGGGTGCATCTGCTTCTGAATCTGGTTTCATTATGATGCCAATGACCTTAAGTATGGTGGCCGCGAGTACGATTGGTGGCCAGTTGATAACAAAGACAGGAAAATATAGGATTTTTGCTTCGATTGGTTTATTCGTGATGGGTGCAGGCATGGTGTTTATATCTACCTTGAACGCAGACTCAACTTTTTGGCTTGTCATTGCAGGAATTATTATACTTGGGGCTGGACTTGGATTGAGCATGCCGGTCTTTACGCTGGCGGTACAAAATGCTGTGGATCATAAGTATTTAGGGGTAGCAACAGCGTCCTCTCAACTTTTTCGCCAAATTGGTGGTACGGTAGGAGTGGCCATTATGGGCTCGCTCATGAACCTATCTATTACGAAAAACTTAGAAGAATCGGGTATGTCTCTTCCTTCTGATCCTGCACTTGCCGGGGAACTTGGTCAGTTTGCAGATCCACAAGCACTTTTGAATCAAGACCAAATCGAATCGGTCCGCGCAAGTTTAAGTGGTGAAGAGCTGGTCGTATTTGATCAACTCATCGGTTCTTTAATTGAAGCACTAGGGAGCTCGATCTCCTTTGTCTTTCTTATTGGTGCGATCGCAATTGGCGTTGGATTTATTTTAACCTTTTTCTTACGAGAGATTCCGTTACGAACGTCTAATGAAGCTGCTGTTGGTGAGGGGGAAAAAAAGTCACTTACGAAAACATCAGCTAAATCACACCCTAGACCGTCTCAAGGGTCTTAAAATGTAAAGAATCTGGTGACTTTTGTCATCAGATTCTTTTTAATATCGGGACATACTATTGGCATCTCATAGTTAATAAGGAGAATACGATGCCTCGAAAATTACTCATTCTGTCTCTTTGTCTGATGATGTTCTCTATTGGGAAGGTGGAGGCGGACATGCGTCCAGACCCTCGCACCCCTTTGCCGTACCACGTGTCCTTACTTTCTTGGGAAGAGGCGAACAAGCTTTTGCCAAACAAATCCACATTCACTGTATTAGATATCGAAACAGGAAAGTCATTTCTTGTTCAAAGAAGAGCTGGTTCCCAACACGCTGATGTCCAACCAGTAACTAAAAAGGACACAAACATTATGAAAGATGTGTACGGAGGGGAATGGAGTTGGAAGCGGAGGGCGATTATCGTTCTATCTGGAGAAACGTGGATTGCTGCGAGCATGCATGGAATGCCACACGGTGCAGGAGCATTGCCAAATGATTTTCCAGGTCACTTTTGCATTCATTTCCTTGGGAGTACTACACATGCGTCACATAAAATGGACGTCTCGCACCATCTCATGATGTTAAAGGCGGCGCATTTACTAGATCATCACTTTTCTGTGAGCTCAATTGAAGATACGGCTCAAGCTTGGTTTGTTGCGATGAAGAATCATGACAGAGTGATTCTTACACATATTATGGCAGATCAGGACGTAGAGAAACTAGTGACGATGTGGGAACCCTTTCAATTTTCACGTTTAGATACGATTGATTTAGAAGTAGAGGGTGATTTACAAGGGAGAGTGCGCATCAGCGGTCTATTCCAAGACAACAAGCCGTTTTCTTACTACTTTGATGTAATTCGTTTTTCACCTGGAGAACCTTATACGATCGTGTTTCCTTTTGAGGAACTCACAAAAAAATGACTCGGCAAACGCCAAGTCATTTTTGGCTTTTCGCATACTGTATAAAACGGTGCTCATCCTCATTGAGACCACACACTGCACATTGTACTTTTCGTTCGGGTCCTTTATACGGCATATGGAGAGGACCACTTTCCTCTTGAGAAGTATACGTGGCAGTCACCTCACCAGTTTGTGGATCCAGTTTGACGCTAGTTGGTACTTGTTCGATCACATGGAAGCGTGTCTTATTCGTTTTGCAGTTGGGACAATGATAAGCTGAAGCGATGAAAATCCCTCCTCGTTCTATTTTAGTATAGTATGGGAAGAAGAAAACAAAAGTATGTATGAGGTGATCATGTGAGTAACCATTTATATAAATCCTTTCTCTCACTTTGGAAGGATCGGCAAGAGCAAGCTGGAGATGCTGAGCATTTACTCAGACAAGCGATAGTCGAGGAGTTGTTAGACACTGCTACCCATCCACGACTGCGTGTGTCATTAGATAGGAAACTAGTGTTTGCTTTGCAACGTATTTTAGAATCTTCTTTACTAGATGAGGAGAAAGTGCGCCTATTGGAATTTTATGCAAAAGTTTATCAAGAACTTCGTGATGTTTGAAACATTTCTGTCACATATGTTAGGAACGAGTACCGTAAAAAAAGTCGTCAATACCTATTTTTGTGCAAATGTAGGAAGGAAACCCTCCCCCTTCCAATCTCTCTTTTCTTAGATAGGGAAGTAACTCCTTTAGAAACTGAATAAAATCAAGGATTATTGGGCAAATCAACTGTTTCGTAAGGCGAAATACATACTAACAACCAGAACCTTCCTCCTTTATGACAAAAAGTACGTGCTATGATGAAGCCGTAGCAAACAACACACACGAAAGCGAAAGCAGGTTCCTGCTGAAGCTGGACAATTCTTATCATCTAGGAGGAATTTACTATTATGAATAAGAACAAATTAATGATCACAGTTGCAACGGCAGCTACGTTACTTGTATCCGGTGCAGGAGTGAAACAAGCAGACGCATCTTCAAAAGATACAAGCTATATAAAGAAAGCTATTTATTATCAAACTAGTAATTTTGGAGACTTCGAGAGCAAGTTGCAAAGCATTTTTGGTGGAAAGTTTCAATTTGACTGGTCACAATTCCAAACAAAAGTTCCAGAAGTAAAGCCAGAGACAAAACCTGAAGTAAAGCCAGAGCCGAAGCCAGAACCAAAACCTGAGCCGAAGCCAGAGCCAAAACCTGAGGCAAAGCCAGAGCCAAAACCTGAGGCAAAGCCAGAGCCAAAACCTGAGGCAAAGCCAGAGCCAAAGCATGAGGCAAAGCCAGAGCCAACACCTGAGGCAAAGCCAGAGCCAAAGCCAGAACCAAAACCTGAGCCGAAGCCGAAGCCAGAACCAAAGCCTGAGGCAAAGCCAGAGCCAAAACCTGAACCGAAGCCAGTGCCAGAGAAGCAGGAGCCAACTCCAGCCCCACAACCAGCTGAAGAAGTAGTAGAGCAACCAGCAGCAGACGAGTCTGGTGAGGTCAGTGCGTTTGAACGTGAAGTTGTTGCTCTCGTGAACGAAGAGCGAGTAGCAGCAGGACTTCAACCGCTACAATTAGACGTACAACTAAGCGTAGTTGCAGGCGATAAGTCATTAGATATGCAACAAAACAATTACTTTGATCATAACAGCCCTACGTACGGTTCTCCATTTGATATGATGAAGTCTTACGGAGTCACATACCGCACAGCTGCTGAAAACATCGCCATGGGACAACCATCACCAGAGAGCGTTATGTCTGCTTGGATGAACTCTCCAGGACACCGTCAAAACATTATGAACCCTGACTTCACACATATTGGGGTAGGGTACGTAGAAAATGGAAACTATTGGACACAAATGTTTGTAGGAAAATAATTGACTAGATTGATAGAAAACGAGCGCCCCCAGTGGGTACGCTCGTTTTTTTTTACCGAATTGTAGAGTTGCGAACTCACACACTTGAGCGGTGAATCTAGACTAATCTAATCGAGCCTGAGTGCAATACTCAGAGCAGATATCCGCGGTCAGGGGAATATATCCGCGATCAGGAGCAGATATCCGCGATCAGAGGAATATATCCGCGATCAGGGGAATATATCCGCGATCAGGAGGATATATCCGCGAACAGGGGAATATATCCGCGATCAGGGGAATATATCCGCGATCAGAGGAATATATCCGCGATCAGGAGCAGATATCCGCGAACAGGGGAATATATCCGCGAACAGGGGAATATATCCGCGATCAGAGGAATATATCCGCGATCAGGAGCAGATATCCGCGAACAGGGGAATATATCCGCGATCAGAGGAATATATCCGCGATCAGAGGCGGATATCCGCGATCAGGGGAATATATCCGCGATCAGAGGCGGATATCCGCGATCAGAGGAATATATCCGCGATCAGGGGAATATATCCGCGATCAGAGGAATATATCCGCGATCAGGAGCAGATATCCGCGATCAGAGGAATATATCCGCGATCAAAGGCGGATATCCGCGGTCAGAGCAAGCATATCCTGATCGTTTCTAATCTAAGGCATGTTTGGCTATACTAACCGTGTGTAATTAAAAAGAGGTGACAGCATGAATATTAGACAAGGAATAATGGCGGACTTGCCTTCTATAATGGACATTGTTAAGGAAACGGTGGTCTTGATGGAACTGGAAGAAAACGATCAGTGGACAGGTGAGTATCCGCAACGTGATCATTTTGCAGCTGATATTGCGTCAGGCACCCTGTTTGTTGCCAAAAATGAACAAGGGAAACTCGTTGGATCCATTACGGTTGACCAAGAGGAACCTGCTCCTTATGCAAAAATAGATTGGCGTCAATCCTATACAAAACCGTTTATTTTTCATCGTCTGGCTGTCGATGTTCACGAACGAGGGGCAGGTGTTGCTTCTAAGCTAATTCGTTTTGCAGAGGGGTATGCGCTTACTCGTGGTACAATGTATATGAAAACCGATACATACTCGCTAAACAAAAAGGCGCAGCGCTTATTTGAAAAGCTTGGTTATGTGAAGGTAGGTACGATGTTATTTCAAGGAAAAGGCGAACCATTTTATTGTTATGACAAGCTTCTGCAAACGACAGACTCTTACAAATCAAGTGATGACTTTTGTACTGTGATCGAAACTAAATTTCCTCAATAGGAGGGAGTTCAATCTCTGTCCATTGGTAGTCAATGCTTTTCGGTATGCGTATTTCAAGTACATCTTCTTTGAGAGTGGCTTTTGCTCCTTTTCGTCTTACAATAGCTGGTAGTGTCCACGTCCATTCATCGTCATGCTCAGGTGCATGGGACACAATCAGTTGGTTGGATGTGTAATGGAGCCTCATTTGTTCAAGCCACTCTCTTTTTTTTATATGCATTCGTACATATACATCTTCATGGGTTTCAAAAATTTGCTCTTGTAGCCCACTATCGCTTGCTGAATGGCTGTTCGGCGGTGTATGGTTTTGTTGAAGAACAGATGCCATTTGCTCAGGTGAGAATTGCTTCATCATGGACTCAAAGTATGAAGTGAATTGGTCTGTATTCATATTTGAAAAGGGTGATTGTGAAGTGGAATTTTGAAAAGGAAATTGGAACTTCCAAGGTAGCATCGTGCTCCCTCCTTTTTCCGGACAGTTGGGCGTTAGTTATTCCTAGTGTATGCTCTCGTTATGAAAATGTCAGGAAGTAGTTGGAAAAGAGGTGAACGGGTTTCATGAAGAGGAAGTATGCATTTCTAACAGGTGGTACGAAAGGGATTGGACATCAGATTGCCACCCGATTGGCTAAGGATGGTTTCGATTTATTCGTCAATTACCGTAGTGATGAATCACAGGCTAGGCGGTGGGCGAAATCGCTTGAAGAAACAGAACAATGCCGAATACAACTACTTTATGGAGACATTACGAAAAAAGAAGATTGTTTGCATATAACAGAACAAATTTTAATGAAAACCGATGTATTGCACGCATGCATTCATAACGCAGGTCCGTTTGTAAGAGACCGTATGTTATTTGCTGACTATGACGAAGAAAAGTGGGATGAGTTGTTTAAAGGAAATGTGTATGCGCTACTTTGGCTAACAAAGCCGCTCATGCCATTATTAAGAGAAGCTTCATATGGTAGAGTTGTAACGTTCGGATTTGACGAAGTAGAACATGCACCAGGATGGGCTTATCGGAGCGCCTTTGCTGCAGCCAAAACAGCGACGGCTTCTCTTACAAAATCAATCGCAAAAGAAGAGGCAACGAACGGAATTACTGCTCATATGGTTTGTCCTGGTGATATTGTGCCTCCATGGAAGGAAGCAACGAGGGAAGAAGCTTTGCTCGTTCAAGACGATCTCACGCCTGTAGGTAGACCTGGAACTGGGGAAGATGTTGCTAGAGTAGTATCATTCCTTTGCCAAGAAGACTCAGATTTTTTAACTGGTAACGTTATTCATGTAGGTGGCGGTGCTGAAGTTTTACATAAACATTCTGTTAAATAAACCGTAAAAAGGGAAGTGAACGCAGCACGTTCGCTTCCCTTTTTAGTATCATGTAGCGATCTGCTTTGTTTTTCGGAATTTGTTTTGTACATGCCATAATCGAGCGCCTAATCCGATAGCTCCGAGCGTGAGGCCTGTTGTTAAGCCAATCCAATAACCAAATGGCCCGAGTTCCGTCATGTTGGCTAGCATGTAACCGGTTGGTAGTCCCAACACCCAGTAAGATACAAGCGTGACAAAGAACGTTGTGTTTACGTCTTTGTATGCACGTAACGCCCCTTGAATAGGTGCTTGCAAAGCATCAGACACCTGGAAGAAGGCAGCAAAAATTAGAAACGTACTTGTCAGTGTGAAAACCTCTTTGTCGTTTGTATAAATAAGCGCGATCGGTTCGCGGAAGACGATAAGAATCATGGCACTGAATAACGATATGAGAACGGCGAATGCAATGCCAATCATGCTATATTGACGAGCATCTGCCGCCCGTTTTGCGCCGACCTCGTAGCTAACTACGATGGTCAGTGCCATGGAAATGCTAAGTGGCACCATGTACATAAATGAAGCAAAATTGATCGCTGCTTGGTGTGAGGCGATAGTGACCGTATCGTATACGCTCATAAACAGAGTGACGGCAGCAAAAATACTCGTCTCAAAAAAGATTGAGCTCCCGATCGGAATGCCGATGGTCAACAACGCACGCCATTCTTTCCAATCAATGTGAACCCAACTCGAAAATAAGCCGTACTTCACAAACGGAATCTTTTTTCGAACGATCCACAGAGCAATAAAGAAAATAGACCAGTACGTCACAGAAGAGGCGACACCTGCTCCGATTCCACCAAGCTGCGGGGCACCGAATTTTCCGTAAATAAAAATATAGTTTGTGGTCACGTTTAAGGGTACTGTTGTCAACGTAATCCACATCGTCACCCGTGTCATCCCTAAAGCATCAATGAAACAGCGTAGTACGTTATAAATAAATAAAGGAAAGATACCAAAAGAGAGGGCAATCAAGTAGCCTCTTGCCACATCCCTTACTTCTTGCTCGAGCGACATCAAGTTCAGAACTGGATCTAGTAAAAAGGCGCCAGCGGTAAGCACAAGTATAGCCATCGCAATCGATACATAAATAGCCTGCATGACAGAGGGAGCGACCTTTTCATAACGTTCACCACCAATTTGTTGGGCGACAATCGGTGTGGTCGCAAGTAAGATACCTGTAAATCCCGTAAAAACAGGCATCCAAAGGGAAGAACCAACTGCCACGCCAGCTAAGTCTGCCGGACTCGCTTGCCCGGACATAAAGGTGTCAAAAAAGCTCATAGAGAACAGTCCGACCTGTGTGAAAAGTATCGGGAGGAAGATTATAAGAAATTGTTTCATTTTGTCTTTTTTTGTTAAGGTTCTCTTCATATATGTCCCTCCAGTCCTTGCTGCAGGAAACAGTATACCATGAAGATTTACATAAGGGCATAGTTTCTCAGTAACCACTGGGACAGAGCTTGACACGAAGGAACAACGCTAAAGAATTTCGTCTACTCAAATTGACTATGTATATACGTAGCATTATAGTGCAGGCGCACACAGAATAAATTAGGGGAAATGGCTAAAAGTTTCGTCTACTCGCCATGCCTCATTCATACCTTATTAGAAAAGGGGAAATGGGGTAGATCGCTTTGGCATACTTTGGATCGAAGGGCTGGTTTGTTCAACAATTAAAAGAAAATGGCATCCGGTATCATCCAGTAGAACGAAAAAAGCTAGAAACATATAAAACGCATATTTTGCGCAATTTGTATCGGGATTTAGTTGAGAACAAATCTGAAAATAAATAACCAAATAAGGACAGGGGGTAGATCCTCTGTCCTTTACTATTTTATTAAGCTTCCAAACGATCCTCAGCTAAAACTACTTCCACGCGGTCCACACGTTTCGTATGAAGCACATACAAGTCTTTCGGAACCATATATAAGTCAAACACAGGCTCCTCAAAGGGTGCATTCACAGCTTCATAAATAGAAGGGTGTGTTTCGACTGCGTTGACGACATAAGGTAATTTTTCTGCAGCTTTTTTGCTACGAATATTGAGCTTGCGAATGCGCATATACACCGTAGTAATATCCAAATCGTAAAAAAGCTCATCAAAGAAAGCATCCTTTGCCAATCGGTTGTATCCTTTGCCGTGATAAGGTTTTCCGATCCAAGTGCCTAAAAAGCCAGCGCCACCCTCAATGTCAAATAAAGAAATAGTGCCGATCGGTTGGTTCCATTCATCCAAAATGGTACGAGAAATGGTGTTTCCATTCTCCTCTTCTTCCAACGTGTGTTTTGTTAGAAATAGATACTCCTCATACGATTGTGCTTTTTGTCTCACAAAGGGGAAAATCGCCGGGTCGCATAGGAGTGGATAGAGCTGTTCGCAATCTTTCAACTCTCGTCTTTTTAACATACAAAGACCCCCCTCGAAATTTTATATGGAATCAAAATTTCGGGGTGGGAATCGAACCCACTAGAACCTTAAAGGTGGCGCACCATTTGCCTTCCCACTCTATTCAATTTCACTACACGTATCATACTGTGTTTTCTTGATAAAGGGAATAGGTTTTTTTACGGTGTTTTATCATTATTTTTCGACGTGATTCGACGCATTAATCAGTCGTTTTTTCACTCCGTTTCGTCCACCAAAAGAAAAGAAACATGCCGATAAGTGCAAACAAAATAATGGGCATCATCATCGGTTTTGCTACTGCCTCCACTTGATGCCAATGGGTGCTTAACTGATACCCGATAAGTAGAAACAAAACGGTCCACGGAATCATCGCAGCGAACGTGTATAAGACGAATTGAGAAAGCTTCATTTGTACGAGTCCACACGGAATACTTATCGCGTGCCGAACGATCGGGATGAAGCGTGCAAAGAAAATCATACCCGTTCCATACTGATCAACCCAGCGCTCTGCCTTTTCGATGTGGTGCGGATGGAGGAAAAGCCATTTGCCATACCGCATGACAAAGGGGCGGCCACCGTATCTTCCGATGGCATAAAGGATAAGTTGCGCTAAGGTGCCACCAATTACTCCGGCCACACCAGCAGCGATCCAACCGAAGTGACCGGCTTTTACCATCGCTCCGCCGAGACTCAGAACAATTTCACTGGGGATGACCTCCACGAGTAACCCGAGGAAAATGCCCCAAGCTCCTATTGAGTGAAAGGATGCTAAAACTGTCTCCGTAAGCGTCTCCACTTATAACACCTCCACTTGTTGTAGCACAAGAATTACAAGCCCAAGTACCGTCACGTAAATTGCAAAGGGTGTGAGTGATTTTTGCTGTAAAAACTTTAGAAGCCAAACAATAGCAAAATAACCAAACAAACTGGCAGCTATAGTAGCGACGAGCAAACTTGAAAAGGGGACGACTTCCACGCCACCTTGGAATAACTCTCTTCCTTGTAATACGACACCACCCGAGATGACTGGAATTGAGAGAAAAAAGCTGAAATAGGCAGCACTTGCGCGGTCCATTTTGCAAAACAGTCCCGCAGCAATGGTTAAAGCAGAACGACTAACCGCTGGAAGAATTGCCACCGCTTGAAAGCTACCAATAATAAGACCGTCGCGCCAAGTCAAATCTTCCATTGATTTGGACCCACCCTTGTTCTTAACTGCCCAGAAAAGGATGAAGCCGGTAAACAGGAACTCATACGGAATGGTCACGCCGCTTACACTAATCGATTCTAATACATCCCCAAACAACAGTGCTGCAATTACAGCGGGTATGGTCCCGATAACAAGAAGAAGTGTGAGCGGTTGAAAAGGATTTCGTAAAATAGACAAGAGCTCTTTATGGTACACGACAAGCACAGCCAAAAGGGTACCTAGATGCAACATCGTATCTAAAAACAAACCCGCTTCCTCTAAATCGAAAAACTGTCTTCCAATATATAAGTGACCTGTTGAAGAAATCGGTAGAAATTCTGTTAATCCTTGAATGATTCCGAGCAAAAAAGCTTCTATTTTCGACACCGTCTAACCTCCTCATTACTTCGGACAGGCATACATTGCTATCAATGTATTCGGTTGATGGGTCGTTCATGAGGGAAAATGAAACTTTCCTGTAGTGGAAGAAATTTGAGAACTGTAACCACCCGCGATTCTCGGAACAGCAAAAGGGAAGGTAGACACGCAAAGTATATGTGTCAAAAGGTGGCATTGAAAAAGTCTTCTTTCTTCATAATCCTACTAGAAGATTCATAGAGTAGAGTGGAGGAAAGGAGGGGCGTTTCTTGGACAACCTTCATATTGCAAAAAGCGAAGCGAACTATTGGGCGAAATGGTCTGTACCGTGGCTCGTCATGAGCGTGTGTATTCTTTTGGCTACGATAAAATGGGCCACACCTTCTCTACTATTTCTAGCAGCCGTTCCCTTTGTATGTGGAACAGGCTCCCTTTTATACGGGTGGTCACGTTTGCAAGTAGATGGGGAACAAGACTCTTTACAACAGAATCTAACCTATAGATTATCTTATACGGGTACGGAGCGAACGTATGCCTTGAGTGCTAGTGGACAAGCTCTTTCAACTGTTCACATAAAACGAGATCGCTGTGAATGTAAGCATCGAATAGAACACGGCGTGCATAAACAAACCTTTTTATACGGATGGTCTGCCGATAACAAGCAACCGACAGTAGAACTGCAAACTACACAAACCACTTCGAAGGAACTCTATCAACTCCTTCCTTCCAAAAGGGGCTGGAATCTCGTACAAATTAGTCTAGAAGGAGAGAAAACAGTTGTGGCACAGGTGTATTTTGAGAACTGTAGTAATGGATCCTTACAAGTTCAGTTTTATCGGCAGCTAGAGCCGTCTCATAGCTGCGTACTTACCCTTTTTCGAGCAAACTATTTCTTTTTGTGAGGATTCACTTTCATTATGTGGGAGTTCAGAATCAATTTACCAAAACAAATCCTTTAGTAGTCGAAGCAGTGGATCTAGTATCAAGTTATTTTCCTCCTACAAGACCTTTCCCTAGGCAATATGACCCCAACTCTGCTATGATGTTGGAAACAGGATAAGTACATTTCCTTCGGGGCAGGGTGAAATTCCCTACCGACGGTGATAGCATGGCGTTCCATGCTTAGCCCGTGACCCGCACTGGTAACGGTGCGGCTGACAGTGGTGAGAACCCACGGCCGACAGTGAAAGTCTGGATGGGAGAAGGAAAAATGCGTTTCGTTGCTTACAGTAGTCAGACGAACGGCGAATTTCTCGTGAATCATGAGTATTCCTTAAAAGTCTTTGTACTAACGGACGTTTATTTACACATGCAAAGAAAGCCCCGTCTTGCAAAAAAAGACGGGGCTTTTTTATTTTCAGGGTTGTGTTAAAGGTCATTGTTGATGATGCAATCAACAGGCAGGTTTAACAGATCCAGTTTAAAAAAGAAAGGGGGTCGAAGAGAAGATGGGTCACGAAATGCACATGAACACAGCGATTCAACTCGCTAAAGCTACGATGGGTCAAACGTCACCAAACCCAGCAGTAGGCTGCGTGTTGGTAAATGACGGAAGAATCGTTGGTATGGGGGCTCACCTCCGGGCTGGCGGGGCTCATGCTGAAGTACAGGCAATCAGGATGGCTGGAGACGAGGCAAAAGGCGCAACGGCGTATGTAACGCTAGAACCTTGCAGTCATTACGGAAAAACGCCGCCGTGTGCGCATGCACTTGTTGAGGCTGGCGTTCGTACCGTATTTGTCGCGATGAAAGATCCTCACCATGTTGTGAAGGGAAAAGGCATCGAGCATTTACGGCAAGCAGGTCTAGACGTACATGTCGGTTTATGTGGAGAAGAGGCTGGAAGGTTAAACACGTTTTTCTTTCATACGCTCACCCAACGTCTTCCTTATGTAACGCTCAAAGTAGCGCAAACTATTGATGGAAAAACGAGTACGACAACTGGAGAAAGCAAATGGATTACTACAGAAGAAGCCCGTCAAGACGTTCACGATGATCGTCATCGCTACGATGCCATTTTAGTTGGTATCGGTACGATTCTTCACGACGACCCTTCTCTCACAACTCGTCGCCCCGAGGGTGGACTACATTCTGTTCGAGTCATCGTAGACTCAAAGCTTTCAATACCTTTTGAAGCCCAAGTTGTCACAGATCAGCAAGCAGAGACGTGGATTTTCACGACCGCAAAAGCTGACAAAGAAAAAGTAAGTGCTTTGCGCCATCTAGGTATCCGTGTATTTGTACAAAATACCAAAACTGAAATAGACCTAGAGAGTTTGTTGTCCACTTTGTATGAAGAAGACATTGTGAGTTTGTATGTAGAAGGTGGGCGTAAAATTCACGGCTCGTTTTTACAGGCAGGTTTGTTTCAGAAACTTATCGTGTACACCGGTCCGCGCCTAATTGGGGATATAGCTGCAGGAAGCTTTGCTGATCGGGGAAACGTTCCCGAGATGAATGACTCCTACACACTATCACTTGAAGACGTGATCCGAATTGGGGAAAACATAAAGGCAACGTACAAGAAAAAGGAGGTGACGTCACATGTTCACGGGGATTATTGAAGAAGTCGGAAAGATACGAAATATAGCGCAAGCTCGCGAACATATGACCTTGAACATTGACGCCTCTACTGTATTACAAGATGTTCACCTCGGAGACTCGATCTCAATTAATGGAGTTTGTTTGACGGTTACCCAGTTTACATCGTCTTCTTTTGCAGCTGATGTAATGCCGGAAACCTTTCACTCTACAACGCTGCGAACGTTGAAAAATGGTGATCCTGTCAACCTAGAACGTGCCATGGCAGCAGGCGGACGCTTCGGTGGGCATTTCGTGTCGGGTCACGTGGACGGGGTAGGAACCATTGTGTCAAAGCGTCGTGAACAAAATGCGATCTATGTGCACATCGAAATTCCTGAAGAGTTGCTAACTACAGTCATTTATAAAGGATCGATTGCAATAGATGGGACTTCTCTAACCGTTTTTGGAGTGGAGGGGAAGACAGTGACTGTATCCCTCATCCCCCATACGAGTGACCAAACCATTCTTGCAAAAAAATCAGTTGGCGAATCTGTCAATATTGAAACAGATCTTTTGGCAAAATATGTACAGCGTATTCCGAGACAACACGATCAGCAATCAGGTGGGATCACGATGGATACATTACATCGATCAGGCTTTATGGAAGGGTGAGGAACATGTTTGATTCTATTCAGAAAGCTTTAGAAGATTTACGAAATGGGAAAGTCATTATTGTGTGTGATGATGAGGATCGCGAAAACGAAGGCGATTTTATTGCGCTTACTGAATTTGCGACTCCAGAAGTGATTAACTTTATGGTGACAAAAGGGCGGGGGCTCGTCTGTGCACCAATTACGGAAGAGCGCGCACGAGAGCTTGATTTGCACTTAATGACGAATAAAAATACTGATTCGCATCAAACCGCATTCACCATTAGTGTCGATCATATCGAGACGACAACGGGTATTTCTGCAGGTGAGCGATCACATACAGTGCAAAAATTGATTGCAAAGGATGCACAGTCAGAGCATTTCAAAAGACCGGGTCACATCTTTCCTTTAATTGCAAAAGACGGTGGTGTGCTAAGAAGAGCGGGACACACGGAAGCTGCAGTTGATTTAGCAAGACTTGCCGGCAGTGAACCAGCTGGTGTGATTTGTGAAATTATGAATGAGGATGGTTCGATGGCTCGCGTTCCCGAGCTCCGCGAGATTGCAGATGAGCACAAGTTAACGATGGTTACGATCCAAGACTTGATTCGGTATCGTCTACAGTACGACTCAATCGTAACACGAGAAGTAGAAATAAAGTTGCCGACTGAATTTGGAGAGTTTCGCGCCATCGGTTACACAAACAAGGTAGACGGTAAAGAGCATATTGCTTTAGTGAAAGGCACACCAGACCTTTCGAAACCCGTACTCACTCGGGTTCACTCAGAATGTTTAACCGGAGATGTGCTCGGTTCGTTCCGATGTGACTGCGGACCACAGTTACACGCCGCGCTCGCCCAAATTGAAAAAGAAGGCGCAGGGATTCTGTTGTACATGCGCCAAGAAGGTCGCGGTATCGGGCTCATTAATAAATTGAAAGCTTACAAACTGCAAGAAGAAGGCTATGACACGGTAGAAGCGAATCATAAGCTCGGTTTTGGGGCAGATTTACGCGATTATGGAGTCGGGGCACAAATGCTACGAGACCTTGGTGTGAAACAAATGAGACTCCTAACGAACAACCCGCGCAAAATCGCCGGCTTAAAAGGATACGGTCTTGAAGTAGTTGACCGCGTTCCGATCCAAATGCCAACGAAGGAAGAGAACGAAAACTACTTACGCACAAAGCACGAAAAGCTAGGGCATTTCTTGCACTTTACAAAATAAGCAAAGGTACGCCCTTATTTTGGGACTAACGCTCTTATCTGGGGATTAACGCTCTTATCCCGGGATTAACGCTCTTATCCCGGGATTAACGCTCTTATCCCGGGATTAACGCTCTTATCTCGGGGTTAACGCTCTTATCTCGGGGTTAACGCTCTTATCCCGGGATTAACGCTCTTATCTGGGGATTAACGCTCTTATCCCGGGATTAACGCTCTTATCCCAGGATTAACGCTCTTATCTCGGGGTTAACGCTCTTATCCCAGGAATAACGCTCTTATCTCGGGGTTAACGCTCTTATCCCGGGATTAACGCTCTTATCCCAGGATTAACGCTCTTATCTCGGGGTTAACGCTCTTATCCCAGGATTAACGCTCTTATCCCGGAATTAACGCTCTTATCCCAGGATTCAAAACATTTGAGGAGGAACAAAGATGAACGTATTTGAAGGAAATGTAGTAGGAACAGGTCAGAAGATTGGTATCGTTGTAAGTCGATTTAATGAGTTTATTACGAGTAAACTACTGGGTGGTGCTGTGGATGCGTTAACGCGCCATGGTGTAGAAAAAGACGATATTTCGGTCGTATGGGTACCTGGTGCATACGAAATTCCACTCATGTCAAAACAAATGGCGGCAACAAATCGATACGATGCCGTCGTCACACTTGGTACGGTTATTCGTGGGGCGACTCCACACTTTGACTTTGTAAGCAGCGAGGTAGCAAAAGGCGTGGCATCTGCCAGCATGGAAAGTGGCATCCCGATCATTTTTGGCGTACTCACTACAGATACGATCGAGCAAGCAATTGAAAGAGCGGGAACAAAAGCTGGGAATAAAGGGGCAGAAGCAGCGACTGGCGCTATTGAAATGGTGAACGTGTTGAAACAGATTAACGGGTAATTTGAAATGTATTAAAGGTTCAGTAGGGTAGAAAAACGAACTAACTCCCCGAAATTTAGTTCGTTTTTCATGTAGGAATACCATACGCAGACCAAGACCGTATACAGACTTCTGCGGCAAATTGCTCAGACTTAGGCACCGGAAACGCAGACTCCAAGGAGAATGCTCAGACTTAGGCTTCGAAACGCAGACTCAAGGAAGAATGCTCAGACTTAGGCACCGGAAACGCAGACTCAGAGGAGAATGCTCAGACTTAGGCTTCGAAACGCAGACTCAGAGGAGAATGCTCAGACTTAGGCACCGGAAACGCAGACTCAAGGAAGAATGCTCAGACTTAGGCACCGGAAACGCAGACTCAGAGGAGAATGCTCAGACTTAGGCTTCGAAACGCAGACTCAGAGGAGAATGCTCAGACTTAGGAATGCTGTTTATCGACATTTAAAGAAACACCTCCTTTAAATCGGATTCGACCGATAGGAGGTGTTTTTGTAATATCTATTTATAGTGGAGGAGTTGGCGGTGTTCCGTGAATATTTGGCGGTGCCGGATTTAACGTAGGAATTTCCCCCATTGGTTCTGGGTTTGCTAAGTACTCGAAGTTGGCAGTGCCATCAAACATCGGTCCGTTTGCCCATCGACCTTGGCTACTTTCTGTTCCTTTAGAGCAGTCCCAGAACTGATTGGACACTTCTTGCTTCTCATATTCGCGGTTAAACGTGCTTGGGACGATAATATCCCCTTTCGATTGCAGTTCATCTATTGCCGCTAGCCATTGGTTTTGGTGCATCGTATCACGAGCGATCATGAAGGATAGCATGTCTCGTACGCCAGGGTCTGTGGTAGATTCATACAACCGAACGACTTGCAAACGTCCTTGCGATTCTGCATTTAAATTTGCACGAAAATCTGCTAACAAATTATTGCTTGCCACCATGTATCTTGAGACCCATGGGTAACCTGCACTGTCAGTTGGGGTAGCACCCAAGCCTGATACGATCATATGTTGTGGGTTCATACCGCCTAACACAGCCCCGATGAGTGGATCTTTAGCCGCTTCCTCTTGATCTTCAACAGGTGCCCCGTCTAGTAGTCGAGAGATCATCGTACATAACATTTCTACGTGGGCAATTTCCTCTGTGCCAATGTCTAATAACATGTCTCGGTATTTTTGTTCTCCTCGACAGTTAAATCCTTGGAATAAATATTGCATCATAACCGTCATTTCACCAAATTGACCTCCAAGTACTTCTTGAAGTTTTTTGGCATAGACCGGATCTGGACGCTCTGGTTTAGCGTTATATTGAAGCTCTTTTACGTGAAAAAACATATTCATAACACCTCCATTTTTAATATACCTAGGTAAGGAAGAACTATGCGGAAGTTGAGAATGAATAGGAAAAAACTTTAAGGACAAAACAAAAGCACACTTTCTATTTCAGCCCTTCTATTACTTTCTCGTATACATAACTAGTGAGACGCGGTATAATAAACGACTGTGGTTTAAAAGTGCGACGTCTTCAAAAGAGTTGCGCTATTTAAACGGGTGGGAGAGGGCTAAACAACATAAGGATCGAACCTTCGATGAAAACATCTTTGTTCTCTTTTTCTAAAAAAGAGTGTCTCGCAGGCGTGATTGGCTTTTTTACGACTGCGTATATCATTGCGGTAAATAGTTTTATTTTGCAAGAAGCTGGAGTACCTGCAATGGAGAGCTTGTATGCGACCATTTTGAGCGCTGTGATTGGCTGTTTGTTAATGGGCTTTTACGCTAAAACGCCAATTTTAATTATTCCAGGGATGGGCATTAATGCGCTATTTACGTATACAGTCGTTGGACAGCTTGGTCTTTCGTGGCAGGAAGCATTACTCAGCGTCGTTGTCAGTGGCGCGGTGTTCAGCTTACTTACGTTTACAAAGCTGACTGGCAAAATCATCACCCTTTTGCCAGCATCGTTAAAGTATGGAATGACAGTGGGGCTCGGCTTGTACATCTTTTTTATCGGACTGGAAATGGGTGGTCTCATTGTAGCGGGAGACTCATCTCTCGT
Source organism: Bacillus fonticola (assembly GCF_012955605.1). Taxonomy (GTDB): domain Bacteria; phylum Bacillota; class Bacilli; order Bacillales; family JC228; genus Bacillus_CG; species Bacillus_CG fonticola. The sequence continues at coordinate 1,441,423 of NZ_CP052135.1, forward strand.
TCGGTTAGGGGATTTAACTAATCGAGACGTGCTTTGGACGATGGCCGCTTTTTTGCTTATGCTCATTTTGTTTGTGAGAAAGCGGAATGGATACTTCTTTATCGGGCTCGTCGTTATCTCTGTCGCGAGCTTTTTTACAGGAGATCTTGCTAAACCATCTGGAACGTATTTACCTGGATGGGCAAACGTATTTGCCTGGATGACAGACGTAGATGCTTCCGTATTCTTGTCTTCTTCCTTTTGGATTGCAGTGTTCACGTTTACACTTGTTCTTCTCTTTGAAAACATTGGCCTCGTTGAAGCACACACGCGTGCGTCTCATACTGTAGATCGCTACGTACCGGCACTCCGTGGAACAGCCTTATCAACTTTTTTTGCGGGATTGGTGGGGTCTAGCCCGACTGTTGCGAGTATAGAGACACAGGCAGTTATTCAATCAGGCGGTAAAAGTGGCGGTAGCGCAATCGTTACCGGAATTTTGTTTATAGCAAGCTTTTTCATGCTACCGCTTATTTCAATTATTCCGACGAGTGCAATTGCCGCAATTCTACTCATCATTGGCTTTTTCATGATTCTTGACATTCAGCACATTCCATTTGATGACGTAACGGAAGCATTTCCAGCTGTCTTTTTACTGGCTACCATTCCGTTTACACAAAGCATCATTGACGGAATGGCGATCGGGTTTCTTTTATACCCAATTGTCAAAATTGGAGCAGGAAAGTGGCGGGACGTGAATCCATTTCTTGCAGTCTCAGCCTTTTTATTCTTTGTATACTTTCTATTACAGGCATTTGTTTAAAAAGTGGGCGTATTTTAATTTGTAAACATAGCTATCACCCACTCATACTATATTTTCAAAAGGTCGATCTTTGTTTCTTTTATTGCACTTTTGGCGATTGTGTGGCAGTCTATAGACAATGTTTTTGTTGCTTCTGGGGGGATACAGATGAAAATTCCATTTTTAAAGGTTCATGGCTCTAAAAATGATTTTTTATTAATAGATGAACGAACACAAAGTTTTACTCTTACTGAAGGAGAGCGTGCTCAACTTGCCCTTACGTATTGCAACAGAGAGAAGGGTATCGGCGCTGACGGTATTCTTTTTGTATCTGAAAGTGATCACGCGGAGGCGAAGATGATCGTCATGAACGCAGACGGTACGGAAGCTTCCATGTGTGGGAACGGGCTGCGCTGTGTCGCTCGTTACGTCTCTGAAACGAACGGAAAAGATATGTTTCTAGTAGAGACGAAGCAAAAGACCCTTCATGTAGGAAAAGAGGCCCCGATGGCTACGGGTGTGCCAGCAATGAAAGTAGAAATATCTCCTGTTTCGTTCCGAGCAGCTACTAGTGGGTGGCTCGGGGACGAAGAGTCAGTCCAAAATCAAGTACTTTCTTTCGGACCTTCAAGCCGTCTGTACACGATTGTCTCCATTCCGAACCCTCATCTTGTTACATTTGTAGATGAAGAGGTGCTAGAAACAACTGAACAAGAGACCGTTGCCAAACAGCTGAATGAGAAAAACTCATTTTTTGAAGATGGTGTAAATGTTAGCTATGTTGTTCCGACAGATGACGGTTTGTTTGTAAGAACGTATGAGCGTGGCGTAGGCTTTACAAACGCTTGTGGAACTGCGATGAGTGCCTCAACGTACGTAGCCTGCCTACAAAGACGTTTCAATTTTGGCGAGAAAGTGGACGTATGGAATCCAGGCGGCAAGGTTCAGTGTGTCGCCTACAACACAGATGACGAAGCATACGTTTATTTGATCGGTAACGCCACGTACGAACAAAAGGGCCACATCGATGTCACAACTGGGCATACTGACGTTGAAGAAATCTTTCACGATGAGGCCACCGCATATGCTCGTTTTGAACAAGAAGTAAAAGACTCGCAAAAACGTAAAAGTGGATGCTTCTAGGATGTTCGTGATCGGATTTCATGGATAAGGGTTCTGACCGGTTGATCGTTTTCTACGGAAAAAAACGTAGCAAATGGGCAACCGGTTTTTTCTATTTTGCGCAACACATCATCTGGCGAGAATTTAGGTGGTCGATCTTGTTCCTCTAACTCGTTCCAATACAGAGGCGTGGCGACAGTAGGGGGGAGGTCTGGATCTCCTCTCCGTAGCGAGTACGGTGCAATGACCGTTTTTTCCTTTCCGTGTTGAATGTAGTCCACATATAATTTCCCTGCTCTCTTTTCTTTGAAGCGTTCAATCGTATACCGATCTAGATCGTTTTCTACAAGCCATTTTGCAAAAAAAGATGTGATGACACTAGCTTCTTGATACGTAATCGGTTTTTGCAACGGAACGTATACTTGTATTCCTTTTCTCCCAGATGTTTTTACGAAAGATGTGATATGAAAAGAGGAGAGGGCGTCGTGCAATAAATGAGCTGCTATAACGGCAGATCGGTAATCTGCTTCATCAGCAGGATCTAAATCCCACAATATCATATCTGTTTTTTGCGAACGCAACGTCTGGAAGGGAAGGTGCCACTCCATTGCGAGTTGATTCGCGAGCCAAATTGCCGTTTCCACAGAATCGCAGCGGATCCCACCCTCTAATTGACGTACAAAGCTAGGCGCCGATTTTGGACGGTTCTTTTGATAAAACCCTTCGTCGTACATCCCATGTGGATAGCGAATAACAGTCAGCACCCGATTATGGCAAAAAGGCAGTATGTATGGGAAGACTTCACGAATATAACGAATGTAGTCCAGCTTTAAAAAATCATCCCAAAGCGGTTTGCTTACATGGGTAAGAGGTACTTCCTCTGGTAATAAAGCTCCATCCAGTAAAAATTGTTCCCACGTACACTCCTCAGCACGTTTATCGGGAAGAAAGCCAAGAAAGTGTGGTTCTCGGAATTCTCTCTTTCCCTTTGACCATTCAGTATACCCGACTTCCATACAAAGGGCTGGGTGTAGATAGTAGATTCCGTTTTCGTACGTTCCATTTTGTTTTAACAGTTGTATGACTGCTTGCTTTTCATGGGGTTGCATGCCCGTTCGAAACGCCCCAAGTGAAACCACTTTGTTACCATCTCCAAATACGCCCACTTCGATATTATCGTTAGAAGTTTGCAGGCTTAGAAAGAAACAAGAAACCTTACGCCGTAGCTTCTTTTTTTGCCACTGCTCGCTCCGTGTTCCAGCTCGGTATACGCTGTTCCTGCGCTTGGCAATGATCCCTTCCCCACGCTCTTCCCAAATATGTGAGAGAAGTTTCTCTGCGTCTGTATGCAATTCAATACGTTGAATGGAACTTGACCGGGTTATGTCAACAGGACTTTCAATGAACGTCCCTAATTGTTTTTTCCGATCTTCTATTGGCACGGAGCGCAGTGATTTTCCTTTCATTTCCAACATATCAAAGACTACATAGGAAATTCTCTTGTCATGTTGCACAGTAACTTTACTCGAAGCAGCACGAGACTTCACTACTTGAAACACACTACGATAGTTTGATACTAATGCTACCACCTCCCCATCAAAGCATACAGGCAAATGATCATTCAGCCCCTTTTGTAGGGAAGAAGCTGCCTCGATAACTTCTGGGAATTTATCGTCAAGTGGCTTGCCTGTTCGACTCGTTAAGCGAATCGTCGTTTTTGTTATTTTTAAGAGGGCACGATAACCGTCGTATTTCGGTTCGAACCACCATGAGTCTTGATTGTCAGCTGGCCAGTTTTTTGACGAAACAAGCATAGGCCGAACGTCTTGCTCCATTTCTGATTCCTCCATTATTAAAACACTGTACACACCTTTTATCGGTTATAGTTTCCAACGAACAAGAAGCATGTATGCACGAAAACGGACACACACTAGTGTATAAAAAGATGTGAAGGGGAGATGGCCATGCATACGATGTGGAAAGGCAGTATCCGATTTGGATTAGTGAATATACCGATTAAACTGCACACGGCAACAGAAGATAAAGGCATTCATTTTCGGACCTTGCACAAAAAATGCCACACACCGATCTCGTACCAGAAGTTTTGTAGTACGTGCGAAGAAGTTGTGGGAAATGAAGACATTGAAAAAGGCTTTGAAACTGAGAATGGCGAGTTTATCACTGTAGAGGAAAGTGAAAGAAAAGAAATTGAACAGCAGTTTGATGCTAGTGGAGTCGATATTCTCGACTTTGTAAAATTAGATGAAATTGACCCACTTTACTTCAAGAAAAGCTATTACATTTCGCCACAGGATGGGGGAGAGAAGGCTTACGCGCTTCTTCGCAGTGCACTTGAGGAATCTAAGTGTATCGGGATTGCGACGTTTGTCTTACGGGCAAAGCAACAACTGGCAGCTCTTCGCATTGTTGATCAATGTCTCGTAGTCGAAACAATGCATTTCTACGATGAAGTGCGCGATGTGAAGGACGTCCCAAATGTTCCTGAACGTATTGACTGGTCGAAGAAGGAATTATCTACCGCCCTGCTTCTCATTGATCAGCTCACAAAACCGTTTGACCCTACTGCATACAAAGATGAATATAGAGAAGCAATGCTAAAGCAAATCTCATCCAAAACGACAACTAAGGCGAAGAAAAAAGAGCCAAAGAAGCGGGCAACTACTTCGACAGACTTGCTAGAGGCACTACAAGCTTCTATTGATCGCACAAAACCGAAGGAACAGAAAAAGGCACCTGCTCGTACTCGTAAGAAAAAGGAAAGCTCTTCATGAGTGAACGCACGGTGCGCATTGATGCAAATGGAAGTGGCCTTCATGTACAGGCTGTCAGTGGAAGTGGACATACGTTGCAATTGGACGAACCTGTTAAAGTGGGTGGGACGAACAAAGGTGCGAATCCACTTGAAACGGTTTTAGCCGCACTCGCAGGTTGTGAACATATAACGGCCATGGCGTTTGCTAACAAAAAAGGCCTCACCGTACACGACATTACTTTTTCGGTTGTGGGACGCTATGACCCTAAGGGAATGTCCACGAGAAACGATATTCGTCCTTACTTCCAATCTGTAGAAATGAAAGTATCTGTTCATTTGGATGAAGGAGATGAAGAGGTGAAATGGTTACACGAAAAAACGGAGAACAGCTGTCCTGTTGTCCAACTTATGAAGGCAGCTGATGTTAAGGTGGAAGCTGTTTGGGAGAAGGCCTAAGACTTAAGTCATCTTTACTGGAAGGGAATTGGCAAATTAGTACGTGGTGGAGCGGAAGAAAAAATGCAATGGCTGCTTGACAAATACGAACAACCATTTATAATGATATTGAGAATCGTTTTCATAAACATTCAACACCCCCCTCTTTTGTTGAATGAATAAGAGGGACGCGCTGGATTTACTTGCGCGTCCCTTATTTTTTACATAGAGCAGAGGAGGCATTATCTATGAAGAGTTGGTTTTGGCAAGGTGCCTTTTTGTGGTTAGGCTTGGCTACACTAGTTGCTTTATTTACTTTTGGAGTACAACAGCTCTAATAAAAAAAGAATACCTGACTACGGAGCCAGGTATAGGGTACTGTATGTTAGATCTTCGTATTAGATTTTTTAGCTCTATTCTCTAATTCACTTTTAGGACTCTCTGTTAATTCAGCATCTTGACCGTACCCTTGAGGATTAACGCCAGGTGCTTTTTTTCCTCGGCTTGTTTTATCCTTCTTGTTCATTTTCGCTCACCTCCCACTAATTAGTAGTTCCCGTTTTCGATGATGTTTATTTCGAATTTGTTTCCTTCACCTGACAGGGATGACCTTTTCGGAGATAAGCCAACCTAAGAAAGAAGAAGGGAGGCGTTATCGTGACGAAACGAAACCGCAAAACGAAATCTGGAATGCAGTCGACTAAAAAGCTCAACACAGAAATGGCCGAAGAGATGAAAGATAAAGCACCCACGAAAGCCGAGAAAAAAAACCCAGAGTAATAAAAAAGGAGCCCGATTCGCTGGCTCCTTTTTATTTTTTAAGATGGATTCCCTTGTGGAGCACCCTCATCATTCTCTGGTTTTATCGCGAAGAATGATAACAGTGCAGAGATCGCACACAATCCAGCGAGGCCATAAAACATGGGGGTTTCGTATGATTTCATGACGATAGCGATAATCGGTGGACCAAGAGCAACCCCTACAAACCGCATCGAACTATACAGACAAGTGATTGTTCCTCGTTGTTCCTTCTCAATACCTTCAGTAATCATGGCGTCCAGGCAAGGGAGTGCCATGCCGATACCGATTCCGCTTACTGCAAACATGGATATTAAGTACCACAAGTTATCAGAAAAGCTAGTGAGCACTACAGCAATCCCTAAAATCACAATGCCACTAAAAGTAAGCCACTTCATTAACACCTTGTTCTTTTTGATGGTCATGCCTGTACCAAAGCTTGTCAAGCAGAGGGCGCCGAGTGGGATAGCTAAGTATAATCCTTTTTTTACGTCTTTTACGGCGTATGCATCTTCAAGCGTACTTGATAAATAAAAGAGGACACCGAACAACACAAACATCATCACACCACCAATAATAAACGTGGTGTATAGCCAGCGACCGTTGTCCTTAAAAATCTTTTTCAATTTCGTCCCGTACTCTTTCACCGTAGTTTTGTTCTTTTGTTCCTGTTTAGGTGCTTTTACAAGAAAAGCGACAAGCAAGATCGCTGCTAGACAGAAAATAGGAAATGAAAAAAATGGGATAAACCAAATCCATGCAGCTAAAAGCGCACCCAAAATCGGACTTAGTACTTTTCCAAGTGTATTAGCAGTTTCAATAATCCCGAGCGAGCTACTCACTTTTTCTTCACTTTTAAACATGTCGCCAACTAGTGGAATGACGATCGGGGCAGCACCAGAAGCACCAATCCCCTGTAATGTTCTCCCGATTAAGATCATGAAGTAGGCATCCTTCATAAACCAAGCCGCAAACCCAGAGACTAAACCACCAACCCCTGCAATAATTAAGCTCGGGATTAGTATCGCTTTCCGTCCCAGTTTGTCTGAGAGAAATCCAGCAACTGGGATTAACAAGATAGCTACGATGGAGTATACGGTAATGATTAAGCTTGATTGGAATGAAGAGATAGACAATTGCTTTTCCATAGTTGGCAAAACTGGAATCAGCATAGAATTGCCAAGCGTCATAACAAGCGGTATAGATGATAAGGCTAACACAGCACTCGTTTTCCCATCATCACCCTCAGACGAAGCTTCTTTCTTTTGAAATGCATGATGGATACTCCCGATATGTTCCATAGGTCTCTCCTTATAACAATAGTGTGTGTTGGTTATAGAGTGCACGAAAGCCGTTCAAATTATAGATCATGCTTTTTGAAAAAAGTTGACATCTTAGCACACACGTCATATGATAATAGACAACAACAAAATGGAAATGCGCGTTGACGAAGAAGAGTACTCTTTTTAGGTCTACTTAAGAGAGCTAGTGGTCGGTGGGAACTAGTGTAGGCGGAAGACGAATGGACTTCTGAGCGACCAAACTGAACGAATCCTAGTAGGTTATGGCGGTTTCTCTCCGTTACAGAGGCAAAGTGAGTCAGCACAAGCTGGCTAACAAAGGTGGCACCGCGGAAACTCCGTCCTTTTTATTGGATAGGTGTTTTTTTATTTGGTTTCACTTGTCAAATCGACGAGAAAGAGGAGTACGATCAGCACATTGACGCACAGAGAGCTGCCGGTAGGTGCAAGGCAGTCGTTCGAGCAGATCGGAATGGACTTTCGAGAGCTTCTTTGAAAGAGGTGTAGGTAACCTTTAGTAGAAGAAGACGGGTTCGCCCGTTACAGCGAACAGGGATGATTGTCCCTAATTAAGTGTGAGCGTTAAGCTCAAACAGAGGTGGTACCGCGGAATTTTCGCCCTCTACACTTGCATCTATCTATACTAGATGTGAGTGTAGAGGGCGTTTTTTGTTTAGACGAGGAGAGAAGAGGGGAGCGAGCGAAATGGCACACAATAGTACGATGAAGGCCATTCAATTTGATGGGGATACGTTAACACCCATTGCAATAAAGAAGCGTTTATCAGGTACAAAAGGCTTTCTACTTGAAAGCTCCTTAAAGCACGAACAAAAAGGACGCTATTCATTTCTTGGCGTAAATCCTTCAATAGAACTGATCACAACAGAAGAAGAGCATACGATTCTTTTTCACGAGCAGGGAAAGAAGGTCTCTCGTCAAAAACACGAGCGGACTGTTGATATACTAGCAGAACTTGTCCAGACAGTAGACACGACGACGCTAGGTCTCCCGCCATTGCCATTTCTTGGTGGGGCTGTCGGTTACGTTGGGTATGACTGCATCCGTCAAGTGGAGGAGATTGGGGAGTTACTAAATAATGACGCGTCGCTACCGATGGCACACCTTTTGATCTACGACACAGTGGTGGCATACGATCATAAACAACAAACTGTCCATATCGTTGCAATCGGCAGAAATGGAGAAACTGAGGAAGAGTTAGAAACTCGATGTGTACAGGTGAAAACAGAAATACAAACTCCGCAAAGAGAAAGCGACGAACGAATTGAATTTGGTCAAATCGAGTCCAATTGTACGAAGAAAGAGTTTGAAGCGAATGTGCTAAAGGCAAAGGAACTGATTAGAGAAGGAGAAGTATTCCAAATTGTGCTATCCCAAAGATTACAGCGTACGTACAGTGGAGATGCGTTTTCATTCTATCGGGAGCTAAGAAGACAAAATCCTTCACCGTATTTATATTATGTAAACTTTGGTGACTACATCGTTCTTGGCTCTTCACCGGAAAGTCTCGTAAGTGTGCAAGGGGATAACGTCAAAACGAACCCGATCGCTGGAACAAGACGGCGAGGTGCGACAGAAGAAGAGGACACTGCCTTAGAAAAAGAGCTCCGCCATGACGAGAAGGAACAAGCAGAACACGATATGCTCGTCGATCTAGGTAGAAATGATTTAGGGAAAGTGTGCAAAACGGGCTCAGTACATGTGAATAGATATCAAGAGGTAGATCGTTACCGTCATGTGATGCACCTCGTATCAGAAGTGACGGGTACTTTGCAAGATGGTGTTCAACCACTTGATGCTTTAATGAGTTGTTTACCTGCAGGGACCGTATCCGGAGCTCCAAAGATTCGTGCCATGCAGTGGATTAACACTTTAGAATCTGTGCAGCGTGGCCCGTACGGAGGAGCACTCGGGTACTTTTCGTACAACGGAAACTTAGACTTTGCCCTTGTCATTCGTACGATGATTTTGAAAGATGATGTTGCCTACGTACAAGCAGGAGCGGGAATTGTCCATGATTCAATTCCAGAAAGCGAGTACGAAGAGACGTTACACAAAGCGAAAGCCTTGTTAGGAGGAGCGTAAATGATCTTACTACTTGATAATTACGATTCGTTCACATATAACCTATACCAGCAAATCGCGCAGTACAAAGAAGTTGAAGTAGTGCGCAATGACGAACAAACGGCAGAAGAGCTACTAGCTAAGATGCCTGAGGCCATTATCCTTTCCCCTGGTCCGGGCCACCCGAGAGATGCGGGGATGATGATGGACCTTATTCAAAAAGGTGCTGAGCAAGTTCCGATGCTCGGCATTTGCTTAGGTCACCAAGCGATATTTGAAGCCTTCGGTGGCACAATTCGCCAAGCAAAGCGAATCATGCATGGGAAACGGTCCAACATCCAACACGACGGAGAAGGGGTTTTCGCTTACATGCCACAGCCTCTTCAAGTGATGCGCTACCATTCCTTAACTGCAGACCACGCGACGTGTCCTAGTAGTTTGGCGATGACAGCAACGAGCATGGATGATGGTGAAGTGATGGCGATTCGTCACCGTACGAAGCCGATCTTTGGATTTCAGTTTCATCCGGAATCAATCGGAACAGGAAAAGGAAATGACTTAATCGCTGGATTTTTCCAGCAGATCGAACATTCTAAGGAGGTAACTACAAAGTGAAGCAATTTTTGCAACGGGTAGTTGAGGGAAGCGATTTGAGCCGAGATGAGATGAGAGAAGCAGCACGTGAAATGTTTAAAGAAGAGACCCCCGATGTACAGATTGCTGGCTTTCTCCTTTCTTTACGAACAAAAGGGGAGACAGTAGATGAAATTGTTGGGCTAGTCGATGTGCTCCAAGAAAAAGCACTGCCTTTTTCTAAAAAGCCAATCGCGTATATGGATAACTGTGGCACTGGGGGCGACGGCTCGCAAAGTTTTAATGTGAGTACGACAAGCGCGTTTGTGTTAGCAGCTGCTGGTTGCCACGTTGCGAAGCACGGCAACCGAAGCGTGACCTCTCGTAGTGGGAGTGCTGATGTGTTGGAGGTACTTAATATTTCACTGACACTGTCAGCTACACAAACCGAACGTGTACTACAAGAAGCGAACATTGCCTTTTTGTTTGCGCAGCATGTTCACAAAAGCATGAAACGGGTCATGAAAGTAAGGAAAGATCTTGGTGTACCGACCATTTTAAACTTAATTGGTCCACTAACAAATCCATTTCCTTTACAGTATCAGGTACTCGGCATGTATCGCGGTGACTTGCTTGAGAAATTTGCACACGTTTTGCACGAGCTGGGCAGAAAACGGGCAGTCGTTATACACGGAGCAGATGGAGTTGATGAAGCGAGTCTATCTGGAGAGAACAAGCTCGTCTTTCTAGAAGAAGGAAAGATTCGTACGGAAATCCTTTGCCCAGAAGACGTCGGATTAGCTCGCTATTCTTTACAGGATATTCGTGGCGGTGACGCGACCCAAAACGCACAATTACTGCAAAATATACTGAACGGAACAGCACCTCAAGCTTATGTGGATACGGTTCTCTTTAACGCAGGTATCGGCTTGTATGTCGCTGAAAAGGCAAACACGATAGCAGAAGGAGTTCACTTAGCTCGTCAAATCATCGAAAATAGCAGTGCGAAAGAAGCACTTGAAACGTTGCAACAATCGATGGATCGTATACAGGAGGTCGCGCAATGACGAAAACAGGTACCATTTTAGATCGCATTTTAGAAACGAAGCGGGAGGAAATTGCCGAGCTACCGCGCGTGACACCACCAAGCCGAGTGAAGGTGCCACACGGATTTACGAAGCAACTTGCGATACGTACAAATTTGGCAGTGATAAGCGAATTCAAACGCGCCTCACCTTCAAAAGGGGATATTGCACCGGATGCAGTAGCGAAGGAACGAGCTTGGCACTATGAAAGAAGCGGCGCTAGTGCTATTTCGTGCTTAACAGACGCGACGTATTTTAAAGGTTCCTTCGATGATTTAGAGGAAATGGCTAATGCCACACATCTTCCTGTACTATGTAAAGATTTTATTATAGATAAATCGCAAATCGACTACGCGGTGGTAAAAGGTGCGAGCCTTATTCTTTTAATCGTGAGTGCTTTGACAGAAGCAGAGTTGAAAGCTTTACATGAGTACGCATCTTCTTTTGATGCGGACGTACTTGTGGAGGTACACAACGAAGAAGAATTAGAAACTGCTTTCCGTATAGGGGCAACGTTAATCGGGGTGAACAACAGAAACTTAGCTACTTTTGAAGTGGATCTGTGTACTTCAGAAAAGCTCGGACCACTCATTCATAACAAAGGGGCATTTTTCATTGCAGAAAGCGGCATTGCAACAAGCGAGGATGTAGCCCGGATGCGCGATGTGTATGCTGATGGCTTACTTGTTGGTGAATCACTTATGCGCCAGGAAGATCCTTCTAATGCTCTCCAATCTTTTCAAATAGAGAAGAGGGGACGCAATCATGGAAACGAAGGTTAAGATTTGTGGAATCCGTGATTTGGAAAGCGCTCAAGCTGCCGTTCAATATGGAGCAGATGCCATCGGGTTCGTATTTGCTGCAAGTAAGCGGCGTATTAGTAAGGAAGAAGCGAAACATATCATCGATCAGCTACCAGTAGACGTCGAAAAGGTTGGAGTGTTTGTGAATGAAAGTCGTGACGTCATGGAGGAGATCGCCGAATGCGGGCTGACGATGTTTCAATGCCACGGAGAAGAGACGTATGAGTTTTGTCAGTCGTTATCATTACCCGTAATAAAGGCGTTACCACTCAAGTCAAAACAGGATGCGCTAAAGCTAGATGAGTATGAAACGTCCTATGTTCTCGTCGACAGCGGAAACGGTCCGTATCGTGGAGGAAATGGCACCACATTTCCGTGGGAGTGGCTACAAGGGATGTCTTTTCCAGCGCCACTCGTTTTAGCAGGAGGACTTCACTCAGGAAATGTACAAACAGCTATCGAAACAGTGAGGCCAGCCATGATCGACACGTCCAGCGGCGTTGAAACAGACGGTGTCAAGGATCTAGAAAAAATTAAAGCCTTTTTACAGGCAGTAAAGGGGAGAACAAAATGAGCAACACATACCAGTTCCCGACCCATTTAGGTTACTACGGAGAATTCGGCGGAAGATTTGTTCCCGAAACGTTGATGCACGCTGTGCTAGAGCTTGAGGAAGCCTACCAAGCTGTAAAAAATGATCCGGCGTTTCAAAAGGAAATGAACGAGTTGTTGACAGAATACGTGGGACGCGAAACACCGCTATACTTTGCTAAAAACTTAACAGAGCACATCGGCGGACCGGACATTTATTTGAAGCGCGAAGACCTCAACCACACAGGCGCACACAAAATTAACAACACCGTCGGACAGGCGCTCCTTGCTAAACGAATGGGCAAAGAGAAAATCGTCGCAGAAACAGGTGCAGGTCAACACGGTGTCGCAACCGCAACCGTTTGTGCGTTGCTCAATTTGGAATGTGTCATTTTTATGGGGGAAGAGGATGTAAGGCGCCAGCAATTGAACGTATTTCGTATGGAGCTACTTGGTGCGAAAGTCGTTTCCGTTTCACAAGGGAGTGCTACGTTGAAAGATGCTGTTAACGAAGCGTTACGCTACTGGGTTGCTCACGTTGATGATACGCATTACATCATCGGTTCAGTACTAGGTCCACACCCGTTTCCACAAATCGTACGGGACTTCCAAAGTGTTATTGGTGCTGAAACAAAGCAACAGCTACACGCAAAAACAGGCGCGCTTCCTGATGCAGTTGTCGCGTGTATCGGTGGGGGAAGTAACGCCATGGGGATGTTCTATCCTTTTGTGGAGGACGAACAGGTTCGTTTATACGGAGTGGAAGCTGCGGGAAGTGGAATTGACACAGAAAAGCATGCTGCTAGCTTAACGAAAGGAAAACTTGGCGTTTTGCACGGTGCAAAAATGTATTTACTCCAAGACGACGACGGACAAGTGCAAGAAGCACATTCTGTATCTGCAGGTCTTGACTACCCCGGAGTAGGTCCAGAGCATAGCCACCTGAAAGATATCGAACGTGTTCAGTACACGTCGATTACTGACGAAGAAGCCCTAGCAGCTTTTCAATTATTAGCGAAAAAAGAGGGCATCATTCCAGCGCTCGAAAGTTCTCATGCGGTCGCATACGCAGAAAAGCTCGGCAAAACGATGAACAAAGGAGAAACACTCGTTATTTGTTTGTCAGGTCGAGGCGATAAAGACGTCAATCAAGTGAGAGAGCTACTAAAAGGAGGAGACGCGCAATGAACCCGATCCACGAAAGAACACAAACCGTTCAACAACAAGGCGGAAAAGCGTTCGTTCCGTACGTCATGGCCGGTGACCCCTCACTAGAAAAATTACCGGAACAGCTACTCTTTTTACAAGAAGCTGGCGCTACGTGCATTGAGGTCGGCATCCCGTTTTCTGATCCGGTAGCAGACGGTCCGACCATTCAGGCTGCTGGTATCCGGGCACTAGCTGCAGGAGTGACGACAGAAAAAGTATTTCAAACATTAGATGGAGTCAAGGAAGAGCTAAACACACCGCTCTTGTTAATGGTGTATACGAACACGCTATTTGCCTACGGAGTAGATGCATTTTTAGAACGTGCCAACGCTGTAGGAGTGAGCGGACTCATCGTACCGGATCTACCTTATGAGGAAGAGTCACTACTCTCCAACGCAATTGAGAAGGAAGGTCTCATCCTCATCCGACTCGTCACCTTAACAAGTCCAGATTCACGCGTAGAGATGGTGACAAAAGAGGCAAAAGGCTTCCTCTACGCAGTGACAGTAAAAGGAACAACCGGCGCACGCGAAGGGTTCCCGATCGAAGAACTACAACAATTTGCCGACCGCATCCGCAACGTCAGCAACCTACCCGTTTACGCTGGCTTCGGCATCTCCACACCAGTACACGTACAAGAGATGACAAATATATTCGACGGCGTCATCGTAGGAAGCAAAATCGTCCAATCCTTCCACGAAGGAGATCTCGACACCATCCAGGAACTCATTGCCGGAACTGGTACGCCCCGAATTTTGTCGAAAAAGTAACTCATTACCGGAACTGGCACGCCCCGAATTTTGTCGGAAAAGTTAGCGGTACTCATAAAAAAAGAGGGACCTCCTTTATGTGGGAGTCCCTCTAACTATTTAGTGAATGAACGATCTCCCCAATGATGCCCTTCATTTCGATGTACACCTAAATCTGCATTGGTCATGATGACAGCGGTTCTGTTATCCTGCCCGAGTCCATTTTTACCATTGCCCCTCCCCAATTTCTCTCTACACTTCGAAAACCCTACTCCATCTTCGTCGCCTTCATAACTCTGTAGCCAAGATCCTCTGCATAGTCTAGTAGCAGCTGACTGTGGTCTAGTAATACGTTTTGTACTTTACGGTCCATCTTTTTCACTTGTGAAGAAGTAGTCCCCTTGTCTTCATTCATATCGTATTCTTGGAGTTCTTGGAGAATCGTTTTTGATTTTAGCACGTCTACTTTATGAAACCCCGCCTGTTGGATGGCTCGAATCCAGTCTTTTTCAGAAAACATTTTTTCAATGTTATAAAACTTCTTTATTCTGTCTTCCTCGTTTTTAGTTAAGGAATCCTCTTTTGTCATTTCAATACATAAAAGTGATCCATTTGGTGTGAGCACTCGAAAATACTCTGCTAATGATTTCGATACGCTCGTAAAAACGGTAGAGGACTCCGCAATAATCCAGTCAAATGATTCATCTTCAAAAGGCAGGTTTTCTAAGCTTGCTTCCACTATGTTTATCGGCAGTTTTTCTTTCTTACAGCGTTTAGTCGCTTGTTGAATCATTTGCGGGTGTTTGTCAACGGCATATACTGTACATTTCAGTTCTTTGGCGACATAGAGAGAGGTTAAACCAGTTCCACACCCTGCATCAAGAACTTTCGCGCCAGGAATAATTTTTTCGCTTTTGAGGATTTTTTTTGTTAGAACGTGTCCACCAGGGTGTGCTTCGGCAATTCCACCATAAGCTAACGCATCTTGATAGGTTAGTGTCATAAAACGTTTGCCCCTTTTTGAAAATGAGTTGCTTCTATGCTATGTCATCATTTGAGTTGTGGTTCCCCTGTTGATTTACAAACGTAATAAACAACGCCTATTTCCGTGAAGTATCGTACAGGTGTCTATTCCTTTATGGACAAATATGCATAGTCTGTTAATGGCTATAAAAAGAGGAGGTGTAACAATCCATGTCTGTTACACGTTATCACAGCATGTGTCGTCAAGGAATCGGCAGACCTGTACAAATTAGAACCTTTAACGGGCAAGTGCATAGAGGTGTCATTGAAAGAGTAGGAGGCAACAGAGTATACCTGCGTCCATTTGGCAGAGCAAACTTTGCCGGCTACGGATACCCCTACTATGGCGGCTATGGAGGCTATGGCGGCTGGGGATGGGGTGCAGGAATTGCGCTCGGTGCCATTGCGGCTCTAGCCTTCATTCCATTTTTCTTCTAATTACTTTTTGAAACTGAAAGCTGAAGAGGGGGTGAAAAAATGAACGGAGGAAGCGGATTTGCATTAATCGTTGTGCTATTTATCCTACTCATTATTGTAGGAGCAGCATACGTCGGCGGTGGATTCGGGGGCGGCGCATACTAGAAACGGGCACGCCCCAGAAATTTGTAAAATGAGTAAGTACGTCCTCGGGAGACCGAGGGCTTATTTGCATAATTTAAACGTACATTTCAGGAAAAAACGAAAAAGGCTCAATTAAAGCGTACTCTGGAGCAACAGGAACGACAGGCAGCACGACTAGCAAAAAAGTCAAAAAAGATGTCGTCGAGCGAGCGGGACAACTATAAAAACTTTGCCATTGGAAAGACAGGGAAAGCGAGAACAATTCGAGGAACAGCTAGAGCGACTTGACGACGTAAAGAAACCTAAAGATCAAAAGAGTTCTAGTCACTAAATTCTCTCTAAAGAAATTCCACGCTCCGTAAGTGCCTTAGTCACGGCTGAAATAAAATTCAACGCCTCACACGTATCCGCGTGAACACACAACGTGTCAACAGGCATAGAAATCACCTTGTCATTACTAGCGGTGACCGTTCCTCTTTCAATCATTTGCAGGGCTTGCTGGAGTGCCACTCGTGGGTCTTCCAAAACTGCACCGCTTTTCAAACGAGAAACGAGGGTGCCGTCTTCCTCATAGCAACGGTCCATAAAACCTTCCGATGCAAACCGGAGTCTAGCCGCTACCACAACTTCCCGCAACACACCCGTTGGCTGCCCATAAATCAGGAGATCATCACGAAAGGATTTGATAGCCTCTACGAATGCCTCAGCATACACTCTTTCCTCATGAATTTTGTGATACAACGCTCCATGTGCTTTGACATGATGGAGAGAGGCTGACTGTTCACCCACAAATGCTTGCAAACTACCTAACTGGGCCAATACGAGGGCATACACTTCATCAGGTGTTCTATCCGTCCACCGCCGACCAAAGCCAGCTCGATCGTCTAGACCAGGGTGGGCTCCAATAGCCAATCCATGTTTTTTCGCTAATTGAACTGTCTTCCGCATCGTTACCGGGTCCCCCGCATGCATACCACAAGCAATGTTCACTGAGCTCACATGCGAAAATAATGCCTCATCCATCCCAAACGAATAAGCACCAAACCCTTCACCTGCATCACAATTCAAATCAATTTTCATAACGAAATTTCCCCCTTTTGTAAACCTACTAATCTTTGTATGGCCATTTGTTTTCTTTGGTGTTGTTCTCGATACGCCTCTTGTACAGAGGTCACCGAAATACGCTCAAAACTACAGCTTTGTCCGATGCGAATCTGTGCGAGGCGAGGTCGGTCTACGGATGCGACAACCCCAAGTAGGGGATAGCCACCGGTCACTTGTGCATCTTGCCCGAGTATGATCGGTTGTCCGTTTGGAGGGAGTTGAATACTTCCTTCTATAACACCTTGTGTTCGTAGGGCATGAGCTTTCCGCCACAGAGGATCACCTTCTAAGCGAGTGCCCATCCGATTTGTAGAAGCAGAGATTTTGTACATTGTTGATTGAAAAACCTTTTGCAAAGAACTCGTTAGTTTTTCTGTGCTTCCTTCTGTAACGTAGCGAATAGGTGCCCCATATTGTGACGTTACCCAATGAGATGATAATTGGACTTTTCGTACGTGCGTATTTGTCGATCGTACCGGCACTTTCTCGTCCTTTGAAAAAGGACGACCGATAGACGAGGCCAATCCGCAAGCTGTATGAGAACTGCTACTTCCATAAAGCACGTCACTTAACCACAGCCCTTGGATCGCAACATATCCGTACACGCCTTTCGTCACCACTCCGACGTCGAGCACATCCCCAGCCTGAATCTGTATGGATTGTAAAGAAACGCAGGGCTGTTTGTTGTGGCGTAAAGAACCTTCTTGCCAGACAACGCTAACGATAGCGTCTTCTTCAAATGCTAGAGTTGGTCCTTTGTAGGCAAATTCCAATACAGGCGTAGACAATGGGTTTTGTACGAGTTGATTAGCGAGTAATGCATACCAAGGGACCATCGCTCCACTTTGACTCCAGCCGAATGTTCTAGCTAATAATCGTCCTTGGTCTTGGATCGTTGTCAGTGGGCCAGGAGAAAGGATCGTTACACTCATGGCGATGCCTCCCATTCTTTCATTCTTTCAGCAGAGATGGCGAAAAACGTGACGATATCCCCGGCTCTCATGATGGGATCTCCCTCTCTTTCTGGAAGAAGGGATAAAGGAGTCTGCCCGATAATGTGCCATCCACCTGGAGACGGCGAAGGATAAATTCCCGTTTGATCATCTGCGATCGCCACAGACCCTCGTGGGATACGAACCCGAGGGGAGGATTTTCTATTGATGTGAAGACGAGAGCAAGTGGGTCCCATAAAAGGAAAGCCAGGTAGAAAGCCGTGAAAATAAATCGGATACGACCTCCTTGTATGAAGTTGGATAAGGTCTTGTTTTGATATACCGAGCTGTTTGCATACGTCTTGTATATCCAGTGCATATGGTTCATCGTAGCAAACCGGAACTCGATGTGTGCGAGTATCGGGACGAGAGACTGAATCGTTTATTTCCATCTGTTGCAACGATTGTTGAAGTCTTTCTCTTGCCTCTAGATGGGATATAGAAAGCACATCGTAAACAACTAGCAATGTGTCGTACGCAGCATTCGCTTCCAGAAAACCCAAAAAGGGGTGCTTATGTAAGTATGCATAAGTTAAGTGGACGTGTTGATTGATTTGCTGTAGCTCGTGCGTGTCGCTTTTCCAGCGTACAAGAAGAGCACGGTCACCTATCGTCTCTATTGTTCGAATCATATGACATCAACTCCACCTCTATCGTAGCAACTCCCTGCGAAAGTGACAATATAAAGGGGCACACAGAGTGGAGTTTTATGGTCTATCGCTTTCGCTTATTTTAGAGGTTGGCTTTTTTCACCAATGGGTGTATGATGGAGGTGCAATTTTGTCAATTATTGTTTTCTGTGTTCAAATTTTATAGACTACAAGAGAATTGTGGATCGGTATCATTTCTGAAAATCTTATGAAACACGTGCGAATTTCTTTGTAGTTCATGCTTTGCAGTGGTAAAATAAACGTGTAAGCGTTTCACTCGTATCATGCTTTCATGCTAGGGTTCTTAAAGAGTTTTTTTGTAACTCTGACATTAGTTATGAGCGTGGTGTGAAGTGTTCGAATAGTTAAAGCATCCGAAGATTGTGCGAAGACTCCGTTTTTTTTTAAGCGGAATCAACGAGCACATCCTGTGGGTGTGTAAAACAATAAAGAAACAGTAAAATTTCCATTTGGAGGGTTTACAAAACCATGAGCAAGAAAGCAGGAGGCCTACCCGGCCCATGGGATCGCTTTCATGGACCGAACTTAGGCTACATTATTGAGGCGTACGACGCGTACGTGGAAGATCCAGAGTCGGTGGACGCTGAACTACAGGATCTGTTTCAACAATGGGGAGCTCCGACGATGCAACAAGCAAGTGATACACCGGCAACAGCTGGGAGTGTATCTACGAGCGATTTGCAAAAAACAATCGCCGCCTCCAAATTAGCGGAAGCTATCCGTACATATGGACATCTTGCAGCGGACGTGTATCCGTTACAAAACGAAACAAAAGATACAGAGCGCATTGATTACCAAGCGTATGATCTTACAGAAGATGATTTGCGCAACCTACCAGCTGCAGTTGTAGGAGACGTTCATGCCAACCATTTTCAAAACGGGCTCGATGCAATCCAACACTTAACAAAAATGTATACAAAATCGCTTGCTTTTGAATTCGCTCACGTACACGATTCAAAGGAAAGAGCTTGGCTTCGGGAAATGGTAGAGTCTGAAGCGTACAAACCAGAAATGACAAACGAGCGCAAACAGCAACTCGTGAAACGTCTGATCGAGGTAGAAGGCTTTGAGCACTTTGTACACCGTACGTTTGTCGGACAAAAGCGTTTCTCTGTGGAAGGAGTCGACACACTCATCCCCCTTCTCGACGAAATGATCGCAGACACCGTAAAGGCTGGTGCGAAAACGATTAACATCGGAATGGCTCACCGTGGCCGTTTAAATGTATTGGCTCATGTACTCGAGAAGCCATATGAGCTTGTTTTCTCTGAGTTCCAACATGCGCCGAACAAAGAACTTGTTCCATCAGAAGGTTCCATTGGCATTAACTACGGTTGGACAGGGGACGTAAAATATCACCTCGGTCTCAATAGACAAATTAAAGAAGAGAACACAGTGCGCGCACGGGTTACGCTAGCGAACAATCCGAGTCACTTAGAATTCGTTGACCCTGTTGTAGAAGGCTTTACAAGAGCGGCACAAGAAAAGCGTACAAAAGCTGGTTTCCCTGAACAAAACGAAGACAGCGCACTCGCTGTACTCATTCACGGGGACGCTGCATTTCCTGGCCAAGGGATCGTAGCGGAAACGTTGAATATGAGTCAATTACGTGGCTATCAAACGGGTGGCACGATACACATTATCGCAAACAACATGATTGGGTTTACTACAGAGAGCGCAGATTCAAGATCGACTAAGTATGCAAGTGATTTAGCAAAGGGGTACGAAATTCCGATTGTGCACGTCAATGCAGACGATCCAGAAGCTGTTGTAGACGCAGCTCACTTCGCATCCTTATACAGACAGACGTTTAAAAAGGATTTCTTGATTGACTTAATCGGTTATCGCCGTTACGGACATAACGAAATGGACGAACCTTTTGTGACGAATCCGTTGATGTACAAACTCATTCACGGACGCGAAACCATCAAAAGTTTGTATGCGAAAGATCTTCAAGAGGCACAGGTGATTTCGCAAGATGATCTTCAAAAGTGGGAAGACGATCATTTGTCTAAACTGAAAGCAGCTTACGACAAAGTTCCTCCTCAAGAAGACGACGCTGACACAGAGATGAGACCGCCTGAAACGGTTGAAAAAGGGTTCCCAACCTTGCAAACTGCCATTAGTTTGGATGCACTGGGACAAATCAACAAAGAATTGATCGAGTGGCCAGAGGGTTTCCAAGTATTCAAAAAGCTTGATAAAATTTTAAAACGTCGTAAAGCTGCCTTCGAAAACGATCAAATTGATTGGGCGCACGCTGAAAGTCTTGCATTTGGTTCTATTTTACAGGACGGCACGCCGATTCGACTATCAGGTCAAGATTCTGAACGTGGAACATTTGCACATCGTCACGTTATTTTACATGATACTGAGACGGGTGAAGTGTTCTCACCATTTCACCAACTGAGTGGTGCAAAGGCGAGCTTTGCAGTGCACAATTCTCCTTTATCAGAGGGGTCTATTCTTGGATTTGAATATGGATATAACGTATTCTCTCCAGAAACGCTTGTCCTTTGGGAGGCACAGTATGGGGATTTTGCGAACGCTGCTCAAGTCATCTTTGACCAATTCATTTCTGCAGGTCGTGCCAAATGGGGACAAAAGAGTGGACTTGTCGTGCTACTTCCTCATGGATACGAAGGGCAAGGACCGGAACACTCGAGTGCACGCTTAGAACGCTTCTTAACGCTTGCAGCAGAGAATAACTGGACAGTCGCCTATTTGTCAAGCTCTGCACAGTATTTCCATTTACTCCGTCGTCAAGCTGCATCATTAGGAAAAGAGGAAATTCGTCCATTGATCATTATGGCTCCAAAAAGCTTGCTACGTCATCCAGTCGTTGCAAGTAGTAAAGAGTCGTTTACTGATGACGTATTCCGACCGATCGTTCAGCAGCCAAACACGGGCGAAAAGGTAACAAAAGTAGAGCGTCTTGTGTTGGCAACGGGTAAGATGGCGATCGATTTAAACGATGCATTAAAAGATAAAGAGGCTGATGATACGTTGAGCGTGGTACGGGTCGAAGAACTATACCCGTTCCCGAAAGAACCGCTTCAAGAGCTCATCAAACGCTACCGGAACTTGAAAGAGATTGTCTGGGTACAAGAGGAACCAAAAAATATGGGAGCTTGGACGTACATCCAGCCATATTTAGAAGTCCTTGCTTCTTCCAACTGTGAGGTCAAGTACGTTGGTAGACGCCGTCGTTCCTCAACCGCTGAGGGAGACCCAATTGTGCACAAAAAAGAACAGGCGCGCATTATCTCGGAAGCGTTACAACAATAGGGCAAAGACTAGAAAGGGGACTTTCAAAGTGGCAGAAGTAAAAGTGCCAGAACTAGCAGAATCGATTACAGAGGGAACGGTGGCCCAATGGTTAAAGCAACCAGGGGACACCGTAGAAAAAGGCGAATATATCGTCGAACTCGAAACAGATAAAGTCAACGTAGAAATTATTTCTGAAGAAGCTGGCGTCCTGAAAGAACAGTTAAAAGAAGAAGGCGACGTCGTGCAAGTAGGCGAAGCGATCGCGATTGTAGAAGCAGGGGAAGGCGGAGCATCAAGTCAACCTGCTGAAGCGAAAGAAAGTGCTCCAGAAAAAGCAGAAGAAAAGAAAGAAGAAGCACCCGCTCAAGAAACAGCGAAAGAACAGCCTGCGCAGGAAGAAACGAAACCGAGCGAGCGCACAGTCGCTTCACCTGCAGCACGTAAGCTTGCTCGTGAAAAAGGAATCGACCTTACCCAAGTACCAACTGTCGATCCACTTGGACGCGTTCGCAAACAGGACGTAGACGCTTACGAGCAAAAACCGGCTAGTGCACCAGCAAAAGGACCGGCTTCCAAACCGGCAACAGCTGAAAAGCCAGTCGATCCGGCAAAACCTGTTGAGCGCCAAAAAATGTCTCGTCGCCGCCAAACGATTGCAAAACGTCTCGTTGATGTTCAGCAAACGGCTGCGATGTTGACGACGTTCAACGAAATTGATATGACTGCTGTAATGGACTTGCGTAAGCGTAGAAAAGACGCTTTCTTTGAAGAAAACGACGTACGCCTCGGTTTCATGTCTTTCTTTACAAAAGCAGTCGTGATTGCTCTTCGTCAATTCCCGCTGCTCAACGCAGAGATCGATGGCGATGAGATCGTGAAGAAAATGTTTTACGATATCGGTGTGGCCGTTTCCACTGACGATGGATTAATCGTTCCGGTCGTACGAGATGCTGACCGTAAATCATTTGCACAGCTTGAAGGTGACATTGTTGACATGGCTAAAAAAGCGCGTGACAATAAACTCGGCCTACAAGACTTACAAGGAGGTACGTTCACCATCACAAACGGTGGAGTGTTCGGATCCTTACTATCTACACCAATCCTAAACGGCCCACAAGTCGGAATTCTTGGGATGCACACAATTCAATGGCGTCCAGTTGCCATTGATCAAGAGAAAATGGAAAACCGCCCGATGATGTACGTGGCTCTTTCTTACGACCACCGTATCGTCGATGGAAAAGAAGCGGTCAGCTTCCTTGTGAAAGTGAAGCAGCTCCTTGAAGACCCGGAAAAATTATTACTTGGATAATACAGAACTCCTCTTTGATAAATCTTCTTTCAAAGGGGAGTTTTTTTGCGTGGATTAACGCTCATATCCCGGGATTAACGCTCATATCCCGGGATTAACGCTCTTATCCCGGGATTAACGCTCATATCCCGGGATTAACGCTCATATCCCAGGATTAACGCTCATATCCCGGGATTAACGCTCATATCCCGGGATTAACGCTCATATCCCAGGATTAACGCTCATATCCCGGGGTTAACGCTCATATCTCCGGATTAACGCTCTTATCCCGGGATTAACGCTCATATCCCCGGATTAACGCTCATATCTCGGGATTAACGCTCATATCCCGGGATTAACGCTCATATCCCAGGATTAACGCTCTTATCCAGTGCACTTATTTAGAGAAGCAAGTTATGTAGGTCGGCTTGAATTTTTCCCACAGGCAACTTTTTGCCCTGACTGCATATTCTGTGGTAAGGGTCAAAGAAAAGGAGTGACAAACATGTCAGGAAGAATTGCAAAACGGCAAAGAAGGATTCACCAGGCGTTACAAAAGTTTGGGGTAGTGAGGAAAGAAGACTTGGAGAAAGAAGTGAAACAGTGAAATTCTATAAGAAAGCGCTTTCTAAACAATCAGACGAAAAGAGGGCGTTCTGATTTAACTCACGCTCTCTTCTTTCATACACGCATAAAAGGCGTCTGGAATGGACAACGACTTTGTATAATTTTGATAAAACTTTCCGTTTACATAGGGCTTTTTCAAATAAGTTTTTCGAACAGAAACGTAAAAAGCACCGTCTTGTTTGGTTTTTGTAATAAAAATCCGTTCAGGGTGGTGCAGAAGTGCCTCAGTCATTTTTTGAACTTGAGGAACGGTAGACTGTTGAAGAGCGGTTAGTAAATCAGCATCGGTTTCAATCTCATACGTTTCGACTTTTTGACGAATTGACTTGTCTTGGCGAACTGCTTCGGCTAGCAAATGATCAATTGCTAAGATAAGTGGATGACAATACATGGAGTGATCATAAGCAATTCTCTCTAACACTTCAATTGCAACCTCTTCTGTTGTGTGGACTTCCCCATCTATAAAGCGAACACGATGAATACAGTCACTTGGGGTGAGTTTTCCGAAACCAGCCATTTGTGTGTCGCGAATGAAGCTATCTAAGTGATCGATTGAAATGCCTTTTTTGCTATGAGAGAGGGCACTGTCTTCATCCAATAATCTGATTACGTCTTCAGCGTCAAGTCCAGCCTCTTGCAAAACTCCCCTCACCTCTTTACTCCGAATTCTACGCTTTGTTTCCTCATGATGATCAAGTCCAAGTGGCTTCTCTAGCGTATGTGAAAACGGGTAGTGACCAAGATCGTGTAAAATTGCCGCAGCCCGTAACAAAGGATCGTTTGGAAAAAAGTGTGCAGTTAACACCCAAACACCCGTCGTATGTTCGTACCGGGTATGTGTTACTGGCGAAACGAAAGAGCTAGCGCCGTAATGCGCCAAGTGCTTCAGACGTTTTACCGCGGTGGTTTTAAATAATGTCTGTTCCCAAGCATGAAAACGAATGTTTAAACGATAAAACGGATCATGGTATACACCTTTGTCAGCAAAAATAGAAAACATAAAAAGTACCTCCTTATAAGTTAAATTCTCCATATCATATCGGAAGTTGCGCTTATTGACAACAGGAAAGTTTTTTAGCAGTCAAGAAAATAGGGCAGACATTGTCACAGGGTCGTTTGTTCGCTATACTACGGATACAAAGAATACGTGAAAGGGATGACAGACTTTGCGCCACGAAACTTGGGAAGAAACAGCACCGATTCGCCAAATCACTTGCCGTCATACGGATGCGAAAAAATACAAAGTAACCGGCTGCTTAACGCCTGGAAAAACGTACGATTTGCAAAATGAAACGGAAGAATTTTATTTTGTCAAAGACGATACAGGCGTAGTTGGAGGGTTTTATAAAACCTATTTCGAATAGATTGTTTTGTAGGAAGCACAGACCTAGGGGTTTGTGTTTTTTACTACAGAGATAAAAGGGAGAGGACGTAAATGTATTTGTTTGTTTACGGTGAAACAGGTGCTGCAAAGCCTATGTGTATTGCTGAACAAGCGTGGATCAAAGGATGGAGTGCCTGGGAAACGGAGCAGGGGGTGACTCTTGTTCAAAAAGAAGAAGGGAGCACTGTATACGGAAGGCTCTATCATGTCTTAGGGAAGCAAACTTCTTCACATACTCCTGTCACCGTATTCACTGATAATGGTGAGATACAAGCATTTGTAGCCGAAGGAGAACATTCTAATATTCAGTCAATTAAATGGGTAGCATACGGAAATGTCCGCCTTCAAGAGTGGCTAAACAAAACGGAAAAACCACGCTACTATTTTGCCTACGGATCATGTATGGATCTAGAACGAATCGAGCAGGCCGGGAAGCTCGCCCATTTTTCTCTTGGCAAAGAAGCCGTCACCTTGCCACACTACCGCCATGCGTACACGTTTGCCGTAGAAGACGGTGGTCGAGCAGATTGTGTGGAGGACCATGATTCGGTTGTGGAAGGAATACTGTATGAAACGACCGTGGAGGGTATAGAATATTTGTTTCATAGAGAAGGCGTACATAAAGGACACTACCGTCCAGCGATCGTTGACACGCTCGACCAAAGCGGTGAGAAAAGAGTGTGCCTTACCTTTCTTGTGCTCGACAAGCAACAGGAGACACCACCTCCCGTGCACTACGCGACAGAGATCGTGCGCGGTGCAACACCGTTATTACCACAAGCCTATATAGAATCACTCAAAGCTCGATACAAAGCGTGGGGCTTGACTGTATAATAACTTTATAAAACGAGTTTTACACAAAGAGGGGCGAGCATTTTTGATTACAACAAAACATGTAACGAATTCAACCGAACTAGCTCAAGTATTTGAAATCAGAACAGCGGTGTTCATCGAAGAACAAGGCACTCCAGCAGAAGATGAATTTGATGAGTACGAGCAGACCGCAGAGCATATTCTTGTGTACGATGACAACGAACCCGTTGCTAGTGGAAGGTTGCGCGTTGTCGACGGAGTCGGTAAGCTAGAAAGAATTTGTGTAGTAGCCTCCCACCGTAAACATGGGTTTGGCAAGGTCGTTGTCGAAACACTAGAGAACATGACGAAGGAAAAAGGACTCTCCAAAGCAAAATTACACGGGCAAACGCAGGCAGAGGATTTTTATAAAAGACTAGGTTATGTAACAGCGTCTGACGTATTTATGGAGGACAACATTCCTCACGTGTTAATGATTAAGAACATGTAATGCATCGACTGACCGCGGATGTGTGAGGTACTGAGCTCAGCCTCACTTGTTATTTATTATACCATAAATATCCAAAAAATCCGTTTTGCTCCCTCTGAAAGATGTTCTTTGGCTATAGAGGCCTTTTCAACTTTTTTCATGTTTTTGACCCACGGGCGGGTGCTGTATATCTCCGAAGATCTGTCGTGATTTTTACTTTATATACTTTTTGGCAGATGCCTTCATCGGCCAGAGGACAATCTGTACACATGACTTGGGGAGAGGTACTCTATTTATTGTGCCTGAAAACCCTTGTGTCGCAGGGGCTCTGATTTATGAAATTCATTCAACTATGTGAATAATTTGTTTGAGTTGTCAGTGGTGGTCTTATGTATACCAACTTTTTTATCGCCATAATGCAAGCGTTTGCATCTTCGGAGACTGTCGGAAGCACGAAGGTCATCATACACTATCAAGAGGCCACAATCACCACGAAGGATTGGAATTTATGGGTGTGGCCTAAAGGGAAAGATGGGCAAAAATATGAGCTCACTGGCGAGGATGAGTTTGGTCGAATTGCGGTTAATATGCAGACGGATGTGGGGCCATAGTAAGGTAACTCTGCTAAGAACGAGCCATCCTTGGCGTAACGCAGCGCCACTCGCATCCTGCGAGCGGAAAGTAGGTGATGGAACTATGTATACTTCACCACCCGATGGAGAGTATCGTGACGTTCCTTCTTTTGAAGAGGTACACGTGACTTTTCACTACTATCGATATGATGAGAACTACGAAAACTGGAATCTGTGGATTTGGAACCCTGGAAAAGACGGGCAACGATTTGGTTTTTTGGGAGAAGATGAATTTGGAAAAACAGCTACTGTCAAACTTGCAGACGGTGATGGGATAGAAGGGCTCGGCTTTATACTCCGTAAGAGCGAACAAAACAACGATTGGGCAGGTCAAGAATTAAACGATCGCTTCGTTACAAGCTTTGATGAAGAGGGAAAAGCCCACGTATGGCTAGTTCAAGGCCAGCAACGTGTGTACGAAGATCCTAATTTAATTGATACAACGCCTCGTATTTTAGAAGCTGAATGGGATGAAATGAACCAAGTGCTGTTAACAGCGAACTTCCCGATTGCCAAAGATGACATGGCGCAGGACGGGTTAAGTATTCAAGAAGATAACACGCTTTCCCCGCAAGTCAAAGCAGTGGAAGGGAAGCCCAATCAGCTTAAGCTTAACCTAGATAAGCCAATTAATTTTCAAAAAGAATACGCACTCGTAAGCGATAAATTTGGTACCACACCGATTACAGTCGGTGCAGTTGTTCGCTCCGAAAGCTTTGATGAACACTATTTCTATGAAGGAGACGATCTCGGAAATACGTACACAAAAGGCGAGACAAAGTTCCGCGTGTGGGCTCCGACTGCGCGCGTTGCCCAGCTCGTATTATATGATAGTTGGCAAGATACAAAGGGTGAGATTGTACCGATGGAAGAGGACGAACGTGGAACCTGGACAGCGAGTTTGCAAGGCGACCAAGACGGGCAAATATACAACTATCGTGTACAGATCGGAAATGACTGGAACGAAGCGGTAGACCCTTACGTTCGTGCAGTCACTGTAAACGGCGATCGCGGTGTGGTCGTGAACTTAGACAAGACGGATCCTAAGAAGTGGAATGAGAAAAAGCCGAAGTTCACAAGCCAAATAGACGCGATTATTTACGAATTGCATGTCCGGGATCTGTCCATCCAAAAGGAAAGCGGTATTACAAACAAAGGCAAGTTCCTTGGTGTTACAGAAACAGGCACTCGTGGTCCTGATGGCATGACAACCGGTCTTGATTTTATAAAAGATCTGGGTGTATCACACGTTCAATTTTTACCGATTTACGATTATCGTACAGTGGACGAAACAAGAATTGACGACCCACAGTATAATTGGGGATACGACCCGAAAAATTACAACGTTCCAGAAGGATCCTATTCAACGGATCCGTACAATCCAACAACGAGAATTACCGAGCTAAAGGACATGATCCAGACGCTGCACGACAACGATTTGCGTGTTGTGATGGACGTTGTTTACAACCACGTATTCTCTGCCGAAGAATCTTCTTTCCAAAAAATCGTCCCAGGCTACTACTTCCGCTACAACGAACATGGAGAACTGGCGAATGGCACGGGTGTAGGTAACGATGTGGCTTCGGAGCGAAATATGATGCAAAAGTTCATTATTGATTCTGTCACCTATTGGGTAGAAGAATACAATATGGATGGCTTCCGCTTTGACTTAATGGGGATTCTTGACACGGAAACGATGAACAAAGTACGCGAAGCTGTAGACAAAATTGACCCGTCTATCGTCATCATCGGAGAAGGCTGGGATCTCGGCACGCCGTTAGATGCGAAACTAAAAGCGAATCAAAAGAACGCAGAAGATATGCCGAGCATCGGTCAATTCAATGATGCATTGCGAGATGGAATAAAGGGTAGCGTCTGGGATGACAAAGAACCTGGATTTGTGAACGGAAAACAAGGCACGGAAGACTTCATCCGACAATCAATAGCTGGTGGGCTTACGTTTGATGAGCAGATGGCCACGTATCGCTCGCCGGAACAAGTCGTCCAGTATGTCGAGGCGCACGATAATTTAACGCTTTGGGATAAACTCAAAAAAACAAACCCTGACGCAACAGAGGAAGAACTAAAACGAATGCACAAGCTGGCGACGAGTATTGTACTCACGAGTCAAGGTGTCAGCTTCCTCCACGCAGGTCAAGAGTTTATGCGTACAAAAGACGGTGACCCTAATAGCTACCAATCGCCAGATGGTATCAATCAACTCGACTGGCAAAGAAGAGCGGAATTTTCTGAAGAAGTTAATTATGTGAAGGGGCTTATCGAGTTGCGAAATACGTACAAATCGTTCCGTATGCCTACTAAAGATAAGATCGAGGAGAATTTGCAATTTTTAGATACCCCTGCCGGAACAGTAGGATATACTCTCGATGCAAAAGCAAACAAAGACCAAGCGAAGACGTTAGTCGTTTTGCATAATGCAAATAAAGAAGACATGGAAGTTCAACTCAGTGACAAAGGCACGTGGCAAGTTCTCATTAACAGTAAGGCAGCCGGTACGAAACCGCTTAGAGTTTTGCATGAAACTACAGTAAGCGTTCCAGCACAAAGTACACTCGTACTAAGGAAACCATAGAAGAAAAAAGTATTTCTGTTTATTTGTAAAAAATATGAATATAAACCATAAATTCCACACATAGTAACAGTCGTAAGCGTCGTGCTTATAGAAAATTTTGTATGGAGGTTTTTTTTCATTATGCAAAACGCACAACAAGCTCTCGAGCAAGCAAAGCAAGCTCTCACGCAAGCTCAGCAAAATCCACAAGGAACACAAAACCAGCTACAGCAAGCAGCTCAGCAGCTACAACAAGCGGCTGCACAAGAGCAAGGTGCTAATCAGCAACAACTTCAAAACGCGTATAACGCAGTTCAGCAAGCGGCTAACTCTGCAAATCAACAACAAAACCAAGCTACTCAATCAACGACACAATCTACTCAAGGTAATGCTACGACAGGCGCTGGAGCAGGCGTAAACAACGCAGTTCAACAAGCGCTTCGTGCATGCGAGCAAGCTGAAAACCAATTTCGTTAAGAAGAAATAAGGAGATCAATACCGAGGCACTTAGTGAACTTTGCTAGGTGTCTTTTTTATGTTGTGAGAAAGAGAGAAATTCGCAAGTATTAGTTCGTACATCTACATTTTTTCATTCAATCCTATAAGAGCTAAGGAAATAATGTTTTTTCCTTTACTTCTAATTTGTCACATGCAATACTAAATTCTTATAAACGATCAAATAGAAAATTGAGTATTGCGATTAGGAGGTGTCCCTACTATGGAAAATGGAGAATCAATGAGTTCATTAATGATCGTGGTGGCAATAGCCTTTTTTCTACCATTACTACTTAAAAGATTTCAACTCGGTTTTATCCCAGTCGTAGTTGCAGAAATTATAGCTGGGATCGTGATTGGACCGAGTGGCTTTAACGTCATTCGAGAAGATAATTGGCTTGAAATCTTATCAACTTTAGGCTTAATCTTTCTGATGTTTTTAAGCGGTGTGGAAATTGACTTCTCCACTATGCGGCAGAAAAGGAAGAAATCTTCTATAGAAAAATCTTCGACAAATAAGGGAACGCCGACAGTCTCCGTAAATCCTCTTGTACTTTCTGTAGTCATTTTTGCAGGTATGCTGGCACTATCATACGGTCTGTCTTTATTGATGATGCAATTCGGACTAGTAGATGATCCGTTCTTTATGACCATTATTTTAGCTACGGTTTCTTTAGGGGTAGTCGTTCCCGTATTAAAAGAAAGAGAAATTATTGACTCACCGTTAGGACAGACTGTGTTACTCGTTGCAGTTGTATCTGATTTTACAACGATGTTACTTTTTGCTTATTTTCTTGCTTATCAATCCGGAAATACAGCAACCGTGTTCTGGATTTTGTTACTCTTTGTGGCAGCATACTTCCTCTATTTCGTCCTAAGGCGATTTAATGAAGGTTCTTTTTACGAGTCCTTACGAAGAGGAACTACACAAATTGGGACACGCGGCGTATTTGCCCTTATTATTTTTCTAGTTGCCCTAAGTGAAACGTTAGGTGCGGAAAACATTTTAGGTGCATTTTTAGCAGGTGTACTCGTTTCTCTTTTGCAACCGCCGAAAGATTTTGTTCACCAACTGGACTCATTCGGGTATGGGTTTTTAATTCCGATTTTCTTTGTAATGGTCGGAGTCGATTTAAATCTTTTTTCATTATTTGAAGACATGACAGTGCTTGCAGTCATACCAGTCGTTTTCGTCGCATTGTATATCGTCCGGACATTACCAGTCTTGCTCATTCGTAAATGGTTCCCGTGGAGAGAGACGATCTCTTCCGGATTCATCTTAACTTCTACCATGAGTTTGGCGGTTGTAGCGGCGAGTGTGTCTTATGAGTTAGGCATTATTTCTGAAGCGTTAAATGGTGCTATCATTCTCGTATCTGTGGCAACTTGTCTCGTTTCACCAATCCTTTTTAACAAGTTCGCTCCAGAGAAAAAAGTGATAAGAGAAAGCATTGGGATTGTTGGTGCCAATCGCTACACGATTCCGCTCTCGTTAGATTTGCAAAAAAAAGGTGTACCAGTTGTTCTTTACAGTAAGAAGCAAGAAAAATTGATTCCAGAAGTACACACTGTGCATGGCTTTCCGCTCATTGAAGTGCCCGAAATCACTGCAGAGGCACTCGAAAAGGCAGGTGCTCACTCGCACACGAAAATGATTTTAGCTACGAATGATGACACAGTCAATGAAGAGCTGGCTAAGCAATTTAGTGACCTGCCTGTGCAACACCGTATCGTACGATTGGAAGACCCTCTCGTTAAAGAACGTCTAAAAGAAGATCATACGACTTTTTCAGTTACCGATGCTTCAACAACTCTATTGAAGGCGTTAATTTTAAGCCCAAGTATTTTAGGGTTCATTACGAAAGAACAAGATAACTTAAAAGAAATATCAGTACAAAACTATCGTTATGAGGGTGTACCGCTTAGGCAGCTCCCGTTCTTGGGTGATGTACTCGTGCTTCACGTTTACCGGCGTGGTAAAGGAATTACGCCTCACGGTGATACTGTGTTACAAATGGAAGACCGAATCATTGTGAGTGGAAGTGAAACGTGTATACAAAAAATGCAGGAAGAGCTATCATAGTTCTCCTGCATTTTTTTCACAGGGAAAAAGGTGATTTTTATTGGGAAACGAGGAATTACTTTACATTCTCACGTAAAGAACGGTACGATACATACTAAAGAAAGCTCTTTTACTAAATGTTTATTCTAGATACGTAACGGAGGAGAAACCGCATGGCAAAGAAATCAAAGCTCCAATTTTGGTTATTACAAATCTTAATTCTTGTAACCATCTTGTACATATCTAGTGAAATTGGATACATATTTCAACCGATAGGCTTGTTCTTGTCTACGCTATTTTTCCCTATTTTCATCTCTGGGTTCCTGTTTTACTTACTGAATCCACTCGTTAATTTAATTCAAAAGCTAAAAATTCCAAGAACACTGTCTATCATCATCGTATATGGACTCATTATCGGGGGGATCGTGCTTGCCATTAATATCATCGCGCCGACGGTAACAGAACAGTTTATTGACTTGGCGAACGAACTACCAGAGTACGTAGATGATACGATTGCACTCTTTAATTCACTTGCAAATAGTCCGCAATATCAATGGGTAATGCAACAAGAGTACGTCTCCATTCAAGATATTGAGCAGCGAGCCGCACAATTTGCTGAAACATTACCACGACAAATTACAGATGGAATCGGTGCAGTGTTAGGGTTTATGACGAATTTTACCATTACGGTCGTTACCGTGCCGTTCTTGCTGTTCTACATGTTTAAAGATGGGAATAAGTTTACAGAGTCTGTTCTGCGTTTTTTCCCACATAAGTACGAGAAGCCAGGGAAAGAAGCGATTCAAGAAACGAACAAAACGTTGGCATCCTATATACAAGGGCAAGTGACCGTAGCCTTATTTGTCGCAACACTCTCTTTTATTGGTTATTTAATTATCGACTTACCTTATGCCCTTGTGATGGTCCTGATTGTCATGGTGACCAATATTATACCGTACGTGGGTCCATTTTTAGGGGGGGCTCCTGCTGTCATCGTAGCCTTATTTGATTCGCCTACAAAAGCCATCTTTGTTGTGGTCGTCATTGTGGTCGCCCAACAAATTGAAGGGAACGTTTTGTCACCGCTCATCATTGGCAAGCAATTGAAAATCCATCCGGCGACGATTATTATTTTGTTACTAGGTGCAGGAAAACTAGCCGGTATTCTTGGATTGATTTTAGCCATTCCGTTTTATGCCGTTACGAAGACCATTGTGATTCACATCGTCAAGTTCATTTATGCTTCAAGAGAAGAACAAACTGAAGAGAAGTGGAAACCTACAGATACCTAAAGCAAAGCACAAATTTGCACGCTGCTTTTTAGGCGCTATCCATGAACTACCTGTATAGAATAATGGCTTTATTGAAATGGTAGAAAGGAGAAGATAGAGAGGGTGATGGAACGTGGGCCAGCTAACGCATTCATTTCAAGTCACAGACGATTGTATAGGGTTTAAAACTATTTTAGTTAATTTGTATGTGATTCAAATAGAAGGACGAGTCATTATGGTAGATGCAGGCGTTTCCTTATCAGCTTCGACATTGCGTGCCTGGTTTCGTAATAAATTTCAAAAGGAAACACCGGATGCAGTCATTTTAACGCATGCGCATTTTGATCATATCGGTGCGATTTCTTCCTTCCTGCAACACGGTGAGTTTCCTATTTATTTGCACGAAAATGAAAGAACTTATGCGGAAGGAAACCCTTATCTCCCGCCAGATCCAACAGTAGGGGGAGGGGCGCTAGCTTTATCATCCATACTATATCCACGCAAGTGTGAATCCTTCGCAGCGCACGTCCGCGTTCTCAGTGGAGAAGAGGGCGCTATAGACCTACTGCCCGGATGGACCTGGTTTTCCACACCTGGTCATACCCCCGGTCACATTTCGTTATTCCGAGAACGTGACCGGCTGCTATTAGCTGGGGATGCTTTAACAACTGTGAAGCAAGAATCACTAGTTGCGGTTTGGAAACAAGAACAAATCCTTCACGGTCCACCCCAATATTACACACCAGACTGGATCGCAGCTGAGGAATCTGCACGCTGGATCGTTTCCAAACGACCTACACACCTGGCTACAGGACATGGGGTACCGATGAAAGGGGACATGTTACCTCACCAACTAGATCAGTACGTTGATGAATTCAAACGTTTAGCTGTTCCAAAAAAAGGACGCTACGTACACACACAAGATACCAATAGCATAAAGGGTACATCATCCCCATGAGAAAGAGTGCGAAACAGCACTCTTTTTTCTATCCAAATAGTTATACATGCCTCGCTTCTGTCCATTCCTTTTTTTCACCTAGCATTTTATCGTCTGCTGAGGTGAGAATTTGTTCGCGCTCAGTCCTTTTCTAGGGCTACATCCACACTCATTTAGCATTTAGACAGACTTAGAGAGTTATAGAAGTATCGTTTGGTGTTCACCTATGCATAACATTTCGTTCAAAGGGTCACATTACTCACTACAGATATTACTACGTGTGGAGTGAGTTTTATGGAAACATCGATGATTCGACTATCACAAAATTTACGAGAAAACGTAACAACGCTTCAACATGAATTTTCTTTTCCGGCAAACCAAGATTTTGTCGTAAGAACAATAGCAGAAAAGAGTGTAGCCATTTTATTTCTTCAAGGACTCGTGAAGGAATTTTTCATTGAGGAGCACGTCGCCCCACTGTTGACCACGGGTGATTTAAACTCTTTTGTTAGCGGAGACAGCGTTCAAGTGAAGTTACAAGGGTGGGATGAAAGAAAGGTAGAGACCGTTCAAGAAGCTACAATAGCCCTCCTACAAGGACGAACACTCATCTTAATTGACGGCGACAAAACAGCATACTCGATTAATACAGCACACGTTCCTCATAGAAACTTAGAAAAACCAGAAATAGAGGACAGTATGAAGGGCCCTAAAGAAGCATTTATTGAATCTAGCGACGTGAATCGTGCATTGATTCGAAAACAGCTTCCAACAAAAGAGTTGGTTACAGAGAAGGTTTCAGTAGGTGACTCGATGCCAACGAGCGTATACATGATGTACATTCGGGATATTGCAAATCCTGCTCTCGTTGAAAACATTAAAGAAAGAGTGTCTGACATTCAAGCTGAACACATTCAGAACTTATCTATACTCGAGCAGTACATTGAGGAAAGGCCATACTCTCTCGTACCCACTACACTTGTGACTGAGCGTCCCGATCGTGCCGTTAGTTTTTTGAAAGAAGGACATGTCGTGCTGTTAATGGATAGCTCATCAGAAGCTCTCATTACGCCCGTTACTTTTTGGTCATTTTTCCACACGGCGGAGGACTATTATCAACGCTGGGCTTATGGAAACTTAATGCGACTCGTTCGATTATTTGCCTTTTTCATAGCGCTTTTTTTACCAGCTACGTATATTGCTGTAACAAACTACCATGTAGAAGCCATACCGACCGAACTACTATTCACAATCGCAGCTACTAGAGAGACGGTGCCTTTTCCAGCTATATTCGAACTTATTCTCATTGAACTTACGTTTGACATCGTCAGGGAAGCAGGGTTGAGGATGCCATTCAAAGGGGGACCTGTCGTTTCGCTTCTTGCCGCTCTAATCCTTACGATTACCTCAGTTCAAGCAGGCATCGCAAGTCCTGTCATTATTACTGTAGTTGGACTAGCTAGTTTAGCCTCCTATACCATCCCGACAAACAGCTTTAACTTTACCGTGCGAATTACCCGTTTTGGATTTATTGGGTTAGCTTCCGTCCTCGGATTTTTTGGTATTGCGATCGGCGTACAAGCTTGTGTTGCGTATTTAGCATCTGTGAAATCTTTCGGGGTCCCCTTTATTTCGCCGATGGCACCTCATACACAATCTTCCAAGGACTTGATTTTGCGTCCACCTGTTTGGAAAATGTGGCTGCGTCCGATGAATCTATCTCCACTGAAGAAACAAAGAGGAGAAAAAGTAGAGAAAGAGAGGGTGAGGCGATGAACATCTCCAATGGAAAAATAGGAACACGTGAACTTTTAGCGCTTATTTTATTGACTGTAGGCTTAAAGCAAACAGATGTGACACCAACTGCTTTATTCCCCTATGGTTTGACGGCGACTTGGATGTTTCCAATTATCTCTGCAATCTTGCTTATCGTCCCCTTTCTTCTTCTTTTACGCGTGTTAAAGAGACACGAGAATAAAGATCTAATTCAGCTTACTTATGATCTAACCGGAAACTATATTGGATTTGTTATTAGTTTGCTACTGTTTATTTTTATATTTAGCACGACTGTATCCTACTCAAGGTCAACAGTGGATACTTTAAATACACTCTTTTTCCCGAAAACACCGCAAGTCATTCTTTACGTATCTCTACTTGCTGTTGGCTATTTTATTGCGAGCAAAGGTCTTGAGGTTTTGGGAAGAACGTCTTGGCTAACCGCTCCGTACTTGTTCATTGCTTTATTCATTTTGCTTGTCCTTTTATGGCATGCAATGGAATGGCATCATGTAAAACCGTTTGGTGGCCCTGGAATGGGTGAGTTGCTCTACGAGGGAGGCAGGCACAGTTATCTTGTGGGTGAGTTTATATTGTTTACTGTGCTGTATCCTTGTCTGCGCTCTCATAGAGAGTTCCGTATTGCCAGCTTGCTTGGGATATTCATTGTGACGATCGAATTGACGATATTTTATGCTGCGTTTCTGATGGTGTACGATTATCCCTCGGTTGAAAACATTGCTTTTCCTTTTCAACAATTAACGCGCATTGTTGATTTAGGTCGTGTGTTTAGTAACGCCGAGTCGTTATTTTTAGGATTCTGGGCGATCGCAACGATTACACGCACTGCAATTTATCTCTATATTACTGTCACGATCTTTGCTTATATGCTGAAACTAAAAGCATTTGGACCGCTGTTTTTACCCTTTACAGGAGTCATTTTCTTTCTTGGTTTAGTTCCTGAATCGAACATCGAAAACGTTCTCTTTTTACGTGAGAGCTTATTGCTTCAACTCAATTGGCTTTTTATTCTTGTTCTGCCAGTACTCCTATGGATTTTAGATAACAGAAGGAAACGGAGGAGGGTGGGATGAGACGAATGAATCAGCTTTTCTTCGTGTTTATGTGTCTATTCAGTATTGCCGGTTGTAATGATATTTCGCAACTTGAAGAGTTTACATTTCCTATTGCTGTGGGTGTTGACCTAGGGGAAGAGGATTTGTTGGAGATTACGTTTCAACTTGCCAATCCAAGTAAGGGAGTTCCGAACTTGGGCAGTTCGGTGGATGAGAAACCATCGGAAATTATTACAATAAGCGCACCAGATATAAATGCAGCAAGAGAGCTAGCCAACATATCTGATGCAAAGGAAATTCAATTTTCTCACGTGAAAAA
Organism: Bacillus fonticola; assembly: GCF_012955605.1. Taxonomy (GTDB): domain Bacteria; phylum Bacillota; class Bacilli; order Bacillales; family JC228; genus Bacillus_CG; species Bacillus_CG fonticola. Next base: position 1,479,067 of record NZ_CP052135.1, read on the forward strand.
TCTCATTCTTAGTGAAGCATTAGCGCGATCTGATAAGTTCGAGGAAGTCATTAAATCAACCATGCGGGAACGGCAATATCGTCGAAATATTAATCTTGTCATTTCGAAGGAGCGAGCTCAAGATTTTATACGTGCTAATGAGCCACAACTTGAACAAAGACCGCATAAATTTTTCGAGTTAATGGTCAGTAGATGGAATCAAACAGGATTAATGCCAGAATCAACATTGAACCGCTACTTGGAAAAAAGCCAAAGTAAAAACTCAACCTTCCTGATGATGTATGCAACAGCGACGCAGTTACAGCCTGAGCTAAAAACTGGCGATGAGTATGAAGCGGGGGAAGTCGATAAGAGGGGTGGGAATCCTACCCAAATGATTGGAGCAGCAGTCATTCAAGACGGCCGTATGATGCAAACTCTGAACGGTGAACAGACAAGGTCCGCTCTATTGCTTAGACCGGGATCTAGGATGGACACCATGCTCACAACTTTCGTCGATCCACTTCAAACAGACAAAATTGTTTCTACGCGATTAGTTAAAAGCGAATCATCTAAAGTGGATATACAAACAAAAGAAGAGCGGCCGGCAGTAGATGTTACCGTCCCTGTAAGTGTCCACATATTAAGCGTTCCGAGCAAAATTGATTACGTAACGAATGAAAAAAACAGGGAGACCTTAAAAGCTTCTATCGAGAAACAATTAGCGGAAGAGGCGTACACAATCATTCATTTTTCACAAAGAAGAAAATTCGAACCTTTCTTGTGGTCAGACACCGTCCGCGGACAGTTTTGGACGTGGCAAGACTATAAAGATTATAGGTGGAGCGAAAAATACTCGAAGGCAGACGTAACTGTAACATTTCACGTAGAAATGAACACTTTCGGAAAACAAATACAACCTACTATGTAAGGGCCAGGATTCTCTAGTCGTAACGATGGAAGGAGGAGAGTTCATGTTTTGGATGTACATTGCCTCACTGTATCTCCTTACTTATACGTTTCGATTTGCCTTTGCAGTATGGAAGGAAGGGAACGTATTCGCGAGTATTTTCATAATGGTCATTGTTGGAGGAGGGCTGCTCGTTTTACCTGCTGTAGTGGGGTAAGCGTAATAAGTCTCCTTGTCATCCTAAATCTACTGTGATTACCAATCGTAAGGTATAATTCCTTTCATTTCATTCACAATAACCATAAGCAAAACAAGTTGTAACTATGACGACGTAAGGGAGGATTACATAATGGAGAACAAGGAACAAGTAAAGCTAACTGCTTCTGAACTAGCTGCTCTTTGGTCAGCCTATATAAACGATACGATGTCTCTCTGCTTTGTACAATATTTCAAAGAAAAAAATAAAGATCCACAAATAGCTCCAGCAATTGAAAAGGCGTACCATATGTCAACAACTCACTTACAAAAATTGCGAGAGCTATACGAAAAAGAAGAACTACCATTGCCCATCGGATTTGGAAAAGAAGATGTGAATGTAGATGCCGAGCAGTTGTACAGCGATATGTTTGCCCTCACATTTGTTGAAAATATGGCAAAAGTGGGGATGGTGACGTATAGTGCCGCCACTGGTGTCAGCACTAGAAAGGATGTTAGACACTATTTTATGGGCGGGTTACAGGAGTCAGCTGAATTGTTTGATCTTTCATCAGAAATTGGCCTGAAAACAGGACTTTTCGTCAGAGCTCCATTCATTCCGTACCCAACACAAGTTGATTTTGTCGATAAAAAAAGCTATTTAAGTGGATATAGTATGTTTAATAAGCAGAGACCTCTCAATGCGATCGAAATCTCTCACCTGTACATGAACATTCAAACGAATTTAATGGGATCACGTATCGCATTAAGCTTTGCACAAGCGTCCCCGACGAAAGAAGTTCAGGATTTTATGTTGAGAGGGAAAGATATTTCTGAAAAGCACATAAAAATTTTTTCGGATGTTATGTTGGAAAATGGTATTCAACCACCCATCTCTTCAGATATAAGTATTACGAATTCAACCGTACCCCCTTTTTCCGATAAATTGATGGTATTCTTTATGAGTTTACTGAGTACGGCCGGTGTCGGAAACTACGCAGCGGCTGCTTCAGCAAGTCAAAGAAGTGATTTAGTCGTCAATTATGAGCGACTTTCTTTAGAAATCGGGAAGTACGCAAAAACAGGGGCTGATTTAATGATTCAAAATGGTTATCTCGAGGAGCCACCTGGAACAGTAGATAAAGAAAAACTGGTACAAACGAAAAAAGAGTGAGTTGCTGGGGACCTGCACACGGTAAAATAAATGGATATTTTATTCCATATCTGATTATGTATAAAATGCCTGCTTTTATGCATAATACGAAAAATTATAGTCTCATTAAATCAGGAGGTAAAGTACATGGAGAATAAGGAACAAATAAAATTGGTCTCCTCAGAACTAGCTGCTCTTTGGTCTGCTTATATTAACGACAGTATGTGCTTATGTTTTTTACAATATTTCAAGGAGAAAAATGAAGATATTGAGATTGCGCCCACCATCGAAAAGGCGTCAAGTATGGTAATATCACACTTACAAAAACTACGCATCCTGTTTGAAAAAGAAGGCATTCCTTTGCCAAATGCTTTTAGTAAGACGGATGTTCATCTGGATGCGCCACGTCTGTATAATGACGTGTTTTTCCTAATGTTTATTCAAAATATGGGGAGAGTCGGGATGGTTACATACTCGGGGGCAGTTGTCATGAGTGCAAGAAGGGATATTAGACACTACTTTAAGCACGTATTAGAAGAATCTGCTGAGTTATACGATCTATCTGTAGAAATTGGTTTGCAAAAGGGCACTTTGGTGAGAGCCCCCTTTATCCCGTATCCGAAACAAATAGATTTTGTTGATAAGAAAAATTATTTGAGTGGTTTTCATTTATTTAGTGAGAAGAGACCATTGAGTGCGGTTGAAATATCACATTTGCATATGAATACGCAAACGAATATTTTAGGAGAGCGTATCGCACTTAGTTTCGCACAAGTTTCACCAAATAAAGATGTTCAAAAATACATGATGAGAGGAAAAGAAATTTCAGCAAAGCACGTTAAAATTTTTTCAGATACCATGCTCCAGAACGACATACACTCGCCAATTTCCGCAAGTGAACTCGTGACAAACTCTACAGTCCCGCCTTTTTCTGATAAATTGATGGTATTTTTTATGAGTTTACTTACCACAGCAGGAATTGGGAACTATGCGGTTGCAGCTTCGGCTAGTCAAAGAAACGACCTTGTCGGTAATTATGAACGACTCTCATTAGAAATTGGACAGTACGCCAAAGATGGAGCTGATTTAATGATCAAGCACGGTTACCTGGAACAACCACCAGGAACTATGAATAAGGAAAAATTAGCACGGACAAAAAAATGAATTTACGAAGAAAAAACGCGAGCAATCGGTTGAGAAACAGGTTGCTTTTTCATTTGGAGATTTTACGAATGGATTTATTTTGTACAGGCAACAAAAGTCCTTTGTGCAGAATACTTTACCAACCTCTTTACTGACGATTGCAACCGACAAGTATTCATCAGAGGTGGGATTGTTTTGTTTCACATAAAAACCGATCCTTTAGTTGACTAGCGAGGATCGGCTTTAAACGTTTATAAGCAAGCGTATAAGCTCATTCTGTGACACCAGATTCCGTAATTTGTACATGAGCATTCACAGTGAACTCTAGTTCTGGATACACTTCCTCTTTCCACTTCTTATAATCAAACCCTTTTGTTTGTTGCTTGACAGTTTGACCAATGGCTACAGGATCGATACCTAGTTCTTGAAATTGTTCCAACAAACGTAAGCTAGTTTCTTCAATTTTTTCTTGTAAGTTTTTCTCAATTTGTTTGTAGTGTTCTGTTGTTAAAGAAGGACCAGAATATTCTTTTATGAAACCGGTTATATCCACGTTCATCGTAATCTTATCCTCCTCTTTGTTGACAACACATTCATGCTTTGAGCTTATGCCTTTGACAGCAACTTTTCCTTCATTATAGGGAGCGAGAAGAGTACCTTCTGCGTACATGTCTACTAGTAGTTTAAAACTAAACATGTCTTCTTGTGCTACCTTTCCAACCATTTTATCATCACGGAAAAGCGCAACGCCCGTGATTGCTATATTTCCCTTCTCCTTATCCCCAGTGCCTTCTTTCTTTATGAGCGGAAGGTACGAATCAGCGCCCTTATCGTATAAAAGGTTGAAGAATAAATGTAAGTTACTTAAAGGCAAGTCTCCTCGTCTCATGTTATGTTGCAGAATTTGACTTACGTAAAGACCTGTTTCTGATTCGCCAAACTTAGATGTTAATAACTCCTCAGCATTTCCATCTACTATGGCTACACGTAACGTTGTACTTACACTTGGATTTCGCTGTAGAGAGTCAAAAATTTGATTCGTTTCATCCTCCGCCAGCTTGTTCCCGATTAGCACAACGTCCATCGAACCAGGACCAAGAGGATTTGGGGACTGTTTCTGCATATCTGCTATAATATCTTGGCTAATTTCACTTTCTGAGCTAAAAACAGTCTCTTCTGTTGGTGCATCTTGCTGGTAAACGGGAACGATGGCTGTTCCTATAATAAGATCGTTCGATGCTAGATCATAGCCTAATCCACTTATAATATTTGTCTCGTCTAGTACTTCCGTTTCCACACAACCGGACAAAAGAACGAGCACAAGCAGCACTAAACCGATTTGAAGCGTGTAAGTGTATCGTACTCCTCGTAAACATCTCAACTTGCACAACTCCTTCCCAACGACACATACCTTTAGATTGACCGTTTCCATGAATGCTATACTACCTGACTTTGCAACAATCATCTCGGCAATTATTACGTTGTACGCTTGGGATGAAAGCATAGGAGCTTACAACAATCACGTTTAGTTAACACGTATTCGCTTTTTGTCCAATACTTTACTATTTACCTACCGCTAGCGGAAAATTCCGCATTAACCCTAGGGCATCTGTCGTTCCTAATTGTACAAGTCCCCATACAATAATGGTGTAAGCAGGAGAGGGAGGTGGCAGAGCATGAAGAAAGAGCTCAAAGAATTTTTACAAGGTGGCCTCAAGCAAAAAAACGAGATGATGAACATACTCGTTGAAGATGTGCTAAAGAAAAATGGGGTGGATAAAGACTCGTTAAGAAATCTACCTGATAGCCAAAAAAATCAAATTAAAAAGGTCGCCCAAGATGTGCAACGCCAAATTAATGAGTTACTCAAGTAAAGGAGGAATAGTAATGGGAAAAAAGAATAATTTAGATGCACCGGTTCGCTACCGTAGACGCTCCGATTGTGATAAGCGAGCCGAAAAAAATTGTTATAACGGGTGTAAGAGACGTCATGATGAAGAAAATACAGAATGGAATGCGCTAGAATCATTCCGTAGAAACCCAACATCTCTTGATGACGCAGCTGTAGAGCAAGAGGCAGATCAAAAAAACAAAACGGTTCAGTATTCCGAGGAATGCATTACTGTTATCGATTCTGCAGAGGTCGAGATCACTTCTACAGTGACACGTGCAGCTGTTTCTTTACAAGCTGCTCTTCAAGCCTCTATCGTACTCGTACTAAACATTTCTATCGGCGACAGCGAGAAAGCAGAAAAAATAGCACAAGAGCTCATGCAAAAATCACAAATTAAACAATTCAACTACCAACAAACGTATGTGAAAAATTCCCGCAAAGTGACGATCAGCACAACTGACACAGACCTTGCTGTGAATATCCAACTTCTGTTGCAAATTCTCGTTGCCTTACTCGTTAACCTCGATATCTTTTAAGACCAGCCTAAATTCGACAAGTACATGGTACTTGTCGAATTTTTTTATGGATAAAACTTGAGTAAGAATGAAAGAATTTACATAGGTAAAAAAGCGAGGAGGTCTTTGTTAGTGAATAGACAAAGCAGCCATCAAGATGGCACTACATCATCTACACAAGCTGAAGTGAAAATAGACCGCGGTGGTCACGAACTAATTAACGGTCACGACATACTGTCTTGTTACATTAACGTACTGGATCAATATTTATTGTTTAAAGGATCCATAAAAGAGAAGGGTCTTGTGCAAATCTTAGAACGTCAATACGCATTTGTAACCGTTCAATACAACAGAGTCGTCGAAGCCTATGCTACAGCACAAAAACCATCACAAGAAATGAAACCATACATGATGAAAGTGTCTAACGAGATCACATACGGAATGAAGTCTAAACAACCTAAAAAACCCAACCAATCAGCTACTGAGGTAAATGATGCAGGAATCTCCGGATATATGCTCGCTATGATGAAGTCAGCAGCTTCCAAGACAACAGCAACTGCGCTAGAGGTTGCCAATCCGGTTGTCAGGCGAGTACTCGTTGACAGCGTGCCGAACTTCGCTGAAATGGCATACGAGCTCTTTTTATATCAAAACCAGCAAGGATACTTCCCGGTGCCACAGTTAAACGAACAAGACTGGACGCAACTGCTGCAAGGATACGCACCATCGGAAACGAATATTCAGTTGCATTAAAAGTTTGATTATTCCAGTGTGTTGGACTCCTACATCATCTCTAATGTAAAAAACACCTCTCCAAACAAGAGGTGTTTTTTATAGGTAGTTGTTATCTAGTTGTGGATTTTTTTGAAAGAGTTTGAAACACTTACGAAGTGAGGTTGTGAAGCTTTTCTGAAAGCTGCTGAAGTTGAAGGTCATGCTTTGCAACGGTATTATAAAGAAATTTTTTGTCTTCTTCATCCCGGTCAAGTCGCTTTATAACTTCTTCAAAGCGCTCGTCTGTTCGCTTCTCCATCTGTACAAAGCGCTCGTCCATCCGTTCTTCCATGTCAATGAAGCGTTTGTTCACATCAGCAAAACCTTGGCTAACCAACGAACTCAATTCGCGAATCGCTTGCTTAACTTGTTGCATTTCTTCTGACATTTGTTCACCTCCTCACCCAAGAGTATAGCACACACCAGAACAGAAGAGTGAGAGTTTTGTCGAACCTGTCGAATTCCATTACTAGTCTGGAAAAACACTACCAGGGTGCAGATTTTACACACTAAATCAGCACATATCCAGACTAATTTATTAATAGGAATATGGTAGAAGGCTATTGTATTGAATGCGTTTACATGGTAATGTTTCTTTATACTGTTGTCAGAATGTTCTAATATATAGTGTGAAGGTATCTCAGAATCAAGAGTGAACTGTTCCTAGCTATGATTTCTGATATTTAAGAATATCCGAACCGAGAGGAAAACCACCTAATACCTATGAGTGTCATGGAAGGGTTCGGTGGTTTTTTTTTATAATTTTTTCACATTTAAGGAGGAATCACATGCAAAAGGTAAAAAATCGTTGGCTCATCGCAGCTTCCGCAGTGGGTATTCATATTTCTATAGGATCCGCTTATGCGTGGAGTGTTTTCACCAACCCTATGGCTGAAGCATTTGGTTGGGAAACGACGGAAATTTCGATGGCTTTCAGTATTGCTATCTTTATGTTAGGGATGGCAGCCGCATTTATGGGAAGATTTGTGGAAAAGCAAGGTCCAAGAAAATCAGGCATGTTAGCAGCCTTATTTTTTGGTATTGGTGTAGCTGGATCAGGCTTTGCAACAGCAATTGAATCCTTACCTTTATTGTATCTATTTTATGGAGTGATCGGGGGAATCGGCTTAGGTATTGGGTATATCGCACCGGTTTCTACCCTCGTTAAATGGTTTCCAGATCGACGTGGTCTAGCAACTGGGTTAGCCATCATGGGCTTCGGTTTTGCGGCACTATTAAGCGGTCCTGCAGCTGCATCACTGATAGAATCAGTAGGTATCTCAACAACTTTTTACGTTCTCGGTGCGATTTATTTTATCGTCATGATGCTTGCTTCTCAATATTTATCTCCGCCACCTGAGGGATGGGCTCCAAAAGGGTATAACGAAGCGGAACAATCTTCAAATAAACGAGTGAAAGTGAGAACGGATCTCTCACAACTGACAGCGAATGAAGCAATCAAAACACGCCGTTTTTGGATGCTATGGACGATGTTGTTTATTAACGTCACTTCCGGAATAGCGGTCATTGCGGTTGCCTCTCCAATGGCACAAGAGGTTTCAGGTATGACGCCGATTGCAGCAGCTACAATGGTTGGGCTGATGGGTCTCTTCAATGGCGGTGGAAGAATAGGCTGGGCATCATTATCTGATTATATCGGAAGACCTAACGTTTATACGGCTTTCTTTATTATCCAGATCGTAGCCTTTTTTACATTACCGATAGCATTTAGTGCTATTTTGTTCCAAGTTCTGATTTTTGCTATCTTAACATGTTATGGTGGTGGATTTGCCTCGGTACCAGCTTATATTGGAGACCTATTTGGAACTAAACAACTCGGTGCAATTCATGGCTATATTCTAACAGCATGGGCACTAGCAGGAGTCGTAGGTCCAATTCTTCTATCAACTATCTATGATTCTACAAATAGTTACAACATGACAATGTACATTTTTGGTGTGTTATTCGTTATCGCATTTGCTTTATCTCTGTGGATCCGTGCTGATATGAAAAGGTTAAGGAAAGAACAAGAAAATCCAAGTGCTAAACTAACTGGCATAACTAAGGAAGCGTAATAAAAGTGAAGTCACCATCAGTGGGGAGGGTTCACCTAACTGATGGTAAGTTTGTTTCTTGCTTGCTAAAAGTTTTTTTATATTGAAATAGTAAGAACGGAGGGATTTAGTTGGGGAAAACAAAACATACAGGTCCGGTTACATTACCTAAATCGCCGGATCCTAAACTGTGGGTAAGTAAAGTACCGTTTGGACTGGGTAAAATTAAACCACATCATATTCGCGATACGATGAAAGTGGCATGGGAAAACCGGGACAATCTTCCTTATGCAACGCGCATTTTGACAAAAGGCGTTTGTGATGGCTGTGCGCTTGGCGTATTAGGACTCCGTGACCAGACATTAACTGGGCCCCATTTGTGCACAACAAGATTAAACGTACTTAGATTAAATACTATGCCAGCCATGAAAGAGGAAGTTATCTATTCAGACATTGACGAATTAAGAGAGATGAGCAGTACGGAACTTCGAAAATTAGGGCGGATTCCGTTTCCACTCATCCGCAAGCCAGGGGAGAAGAAGTTTCGACGCCTGACCTGGAGTGAGGCACTTGATACCATTGCATACAAGCTAAAAAAACTTGATCCGAAGCAATACGCTTTTTATTTAACATCACGGGGGATTACAAATGAGACTTATTACACCGCGGGAAAAGTGGCCAGATTCCTTGGGACCAATAACATCGATAATGCCTCTCGTATTTGTCATTCTCCTTCCAAAACGGCATTAACTCGGTCTCTTGGCATAGGAGCTTCAAGCTGTAACTACCAAGATTGGATTGGAACAGATGTCCTCGTTTTCTGGGGATCAGTAGCAGCCAACAACCAACCTGTGTCAACAAAGTATATGTATGCGGCTAAACGAAAAGGAACGAAAATTATTATTATCAATCCATATTATGAACCTTCAATGGATCACTATTGGATTCCTTCGATCCCTGACTCTGCCTTGTTCGGAACAAAAATAGCGGATGATGTATACCAGGTCAATATCGGCGGCGACATTGCCTTCATACACGGGGTGATGAAACACTGGTTTCATATGGAAGAAAGTAAACCTGGATCTGCCATTGACCACGACTTTGTAAAAGCACACGTCAATGGATTTGAGGAACTTAAAGAAAAGACTACTTCTTATAAGTGGGAGCAGCTTGAGACATCATCTGGAATATCAAAAGGGCGCATGATCGAACTGGCTGAACTATTGGCAAAATCTAAGTCAGCAGTTTTTGTTTGGTCAATGGGCTTAACACAGCATCGTTTTGGCACGGATAACGTTTCACAAGTTGCTAATCTCGCAATGCTTCGCGGCTTTATTGGGCGAGAACACTGTGGTGTCATGCCCATCCGAGGGCACTCCGGTGTGCAAGGTTCAGGTGAAATGGGAGCTGATCCGTTCGTTCTCCCGGGTGGGGGAATGGACGAGGAAAATCGAAGACGGATAGAACAGCATTGGGGATTCGACATTCCAGATTGGCAAGGGGACATTGTCGGCGTATCACTTGAAAATGCACTGTTGCCAGATGACCATGACCGGAAACTAAAACTTTATTATATGTCAGGGGGGAATTTCTTAGAGACAATGCCTGATCCGAATTTCGTTAAACAGTGCCTTGAGAACGTGGATATACGTGTACATCAGGATATTATTTTCAACACATCCACATTGGTTGATGCGAAAGAGGCTGTTATAGTGCTGCCTGCAATGACTAGATATGAGCAGCCTGGTGGAGGAACTTCCACGTCTACCGAGCGTATGGTTTACCTTTCCCCAGAAATTAAGGGTCCGCGTATTGGTGAAGCCCGTGCGGAATGGGAAATTTATGTTGATCTTGCTAAACGAGTAAGGCCAGAACAAGAGCATCTGATAGATGTTAAGGAAGCACAAGAAATACGGGAAGAAATTGCTCGGACAGCACCGAAGTATGATGGGGTTCAGCACTTAGATCAAAAAGGCGATGTGTTCCAATGGGGAGGTGCTTGGTTATGTGAAGGTGGAGAATGTCCAACACCTGATGGAAAAGGAAACTTGATTGCGGCAGAGCTTCCTGAACTACGAAAACCAGAAGGACACTTTTATGTAACAACTCGTCGCGGGAAGCAATTTAATTCCATGATTTACAGTGACTCTGATCCGTTTAACGATGCAGATCGCTATGATGTACTTATGAATGAAGAAGATGGTAAAAAACATAACATTCAAGATGGCGATTCCATCGTGGTCTACAATCAATATGGATCTTTTCATGGTAAGGCAAAGTTTGTATCAGTTAAATCCGGGAATATCGAGGTCCATTGGCCAGAGGGAAATGCATTAATACCAAAGGGTGTGTATGAAAAATACGCAGGGATTCCAGAGTATAATACGGCTGTTATTATTGAAAAAGCAGAAACCTATTTTGCGCATAAAGATACAAAATACGTGGAAAAGAGGATTGAAGAGTTGGAGATGGAAGCTCATTAATTAAAAAGGGTGTGTGGAAACTTGCCCACGTTCATCCAGATTTATGATGTTACCAATGGATACGAGCGTTTCATATTGAGATAAGAAGTTACCCCCAGGGGATAACTTCAGGAAACCGAAGCCATCCGCGGTTAGAGGGTTATATCCGCGATCGGGGGGATATATCCGCGGTCAGAGGCAGATATCCGCGATCAGAGGGATATATCCGCGATCAGGGGAATATATCCGCGGTCAGGGGCAGATATCCGCGGTCAGAGGCAGATATCCGCGATCAGAGGGATATATCCGCGGTCAGGGGAATATATCCGCGGTCAGAGGGATATATCCGCGGTCAGGGGAATATATCCGCGGTTAGAGGAATATATCCGCGGTCAGAGGAATATATCCGCGATCAGAGGAATATATCCGCGGTCAGAGGCAGATATCCGCGGTCAGAGGCAGATATCCGCGGTCAGAGGCAGATATCCGCAATTAGAGGAATATATCCGCGATCAGGGGAATATATCCGCGAACAGGAGCCGATATCCGCGATCAGGGGAATATAGAAACGGGGTACGAGCCGCAGGGTCCTTGTCTATTAAAGTCAACCGAGGTTAATGAGCATATAACTTCAAAAACAAAAAAAGACGCCCTCAATAAGGGGCGTCTCCTTGCGTATTGAGGCGGTAGACTGCACGCCACATTCGTGCATTTTACTTTTGCTCAGTATGTCTATCGACTTACACAATTCAGCTCATCGCGTATTCACTATAGCATGGATGAAGTTTTTATACAATACGGTTATAGAGCATGCATATTAAAAAAGACCTATAAGGGATAAGTACTTGGGACAAGCCAAAAAATTTGCTGGTTAGATGATTAACGATTAAACTGAATAGGGACGCTAAACAATGAAGTCAAAGGAGGTTTCAAAAAGTGGCTAAGACCATTACTACAGAGGAATATAACGAACTCAAACAAAACATGAGCAAACCACTCGTACTTGAATTTGGAGCGGACTGGTGACCAGGCTGCCGTATGTTGAGGCCGGTGGTCTCAAGCGTAGATGAGCAGCTTGATGCGGTTGATTTCTACTATGTGGACGTAGATCAATCTGGAGATCTAGCTCAACAATTTGGAGTACAAAGTATCCCAACCTTAATCTTAATAAAAGACGGTGAAGAGTCGAGTCGATCCGTCGGGTTTATTCCTGAAGAGCAAGTAACGGAATTTGCCCAATCATAATAAAAGTATCCCTCATAAGCCGACGCACGAGTGTTCGTGTATTAAGCCTGTTGAGGGATACTTTTTAATTTGGAAACGACGCACTACTCTACAGCAAAGAAAAACGATAGCCTTTTGCTCGTATCGCTCTAATTAATTCGGGCAGGACGTCTAACGTTTGCTGTAGCTCATGAAGAAGGATAATCGCACCGTCTTCTAAGTTTTCTACGACATTTGTGATGATTTGCTCGGGATCTTCTTTTAATTCCCAGTCCAGTGAAGCAACTCTCCACATGATCGGAGTCACGTTTAATTCCTTTGCCGCTTTAATCGTATCTTCATTATATTGTCCGAACGGTGGGCGAAAGTACTGTACATCAATCCCAGTTATCTTCTCAATCTTTTCCTTACTGTTTTTGATTTCAAGGTACTGTTCTTCATAAGAAAGCTGAACTAAATTCCGGTGCTTTGTTGTATGTGTTCCAATAAGATGTCCGTCGTCCAGCATTCTTCTCCACGGTCTTTTTGCGTAAAGAAGGCGTGTTTGCCAGAAGAAAACAGCAGGAACATTTTCAGACTTTAATACGTCAAGAAGGTGTGGTAGTACTTTGCTCGGGCCATCATCAAATGTAAGAACTACAGACTTTTCATTTACCTTCTTTGAAGTGGTGATCACGCTACTATCATTAGAATCGTACACGATCCTTGTGCAGTCAACTACTCATGGGCTTTTTAACATAGACGATCAGCCTCCTTATTGGTTGTTCCTTACTAGCTGAATAACAAACTTTGAGGTGAGGATTCATACGTTTCGCGATATTCGTCACCGTTGAATTCGTCTGGGATGCCGTCAAAAATACACTTTCCGTCTTTTAATGCCAGAATTCGAGTGGCATAGCGTTTGGCAAGATCGAAGTCATGCACATTAATTACAGTAAGGAGTCCAAGTCTGTGGTGGATTTCCTGGAGGAGAGTAAAAATACGGTCCGACGTTCCAGGATCTAAGCTAGCCACGGGTTCGTCCCCGAGTAGTACTCGTGGCTGTTGCACTAAAGCACGTGCAATACCGACCCGTTGTTTTTGGCCGCCACTCAAATACTCCACTCTTCGATTCATCATGTCAGAGAGCCCGACATCTGCTATCATCTGCTTAGCACGCTCAAGTTCATCAGTAGTAAACCAACCGATTAAGTTTTTAAAAGAGCTACGGTAGCCAAACATCCCAGTTAACACATTTTGCAAGACGCTTAAACGGGGGACGAGGTTAAAATGCTGAAAAATCATGCCCATCTCCCGTCTTACCTTTCGTAGTTGCTCTTCATTTGCACTAAATATAGGGGATTTGTCTAAATAGACTTCGCCATTAGTCGGTTTTTGCAAGCCGTTAATACAACGGATAAGTGTTGATTTGCCCGCACCACTTTTACCGAGAATACAAACAAAGTCGCCTTTACGAAAGGACACATTAATCCCAGAAAGTGCGTCTTGTTTCGATTTAGGGTAACGAACTGATATATTTTCCATCTCCAGCATTTTGACCTGACCTCCTTAAATAGACTTGTTCCGAACGTAGCTTCCAAAAAAGTCGACAATCACAACCATGATCATAATGATTAACACGTCAAGCGACACTGACGAGTATTGAAAGGTTTTAAAATCGTTAAACAATCGCTGTCCGATTCCACCGCCTCCGATAAACCCTAAAATGAGGGAAGTTCGGATGGCAACTTCGAACCGATAAAAATATTGAGAAAGGACGTTCGGCCAAATTTGTGGCAAGACACTGAATAGGTGAGCAAGCCAACTTTTTGCTCCGACTGCCTTCATTGCTTCTTGTGGCCCAGAGTCAGCTGCTTCTATTAACTCTGAAACTAATTTGCCGAGTACACCGATATTGTGAAACATGATCGCAAGGACGGCTGGGAACGGACCAAGACCTAGTGTAGTTAACAAAATCAAACCAAAAACGATTTCTGGAACAGAGCGAACAAAGCTCAGGATCACACGAGAAGTGTGATACAGAAATGGTGATGGTGCGGTGTTCCGAGCGGCCGCAAAACTTAGTGGAAAAGCAATAAGTAATCCAAAAAAGCTTCCAAGAAAGGCCATGGCCAACGTTTCTAACGTATCTTGTAGCATTAATGGCAGTTGAGTGAAGTCCATGGGAAACCACTGTGATAGGAAGTCAATCATATTACGGAAATCTCTAAACTTCGTTAGGTCAAACTCTGTCAGCCTCATGCTGATGTAGACAAACAGCGTAAGTATTATAAATGTAAAAGCGTTGCGCCTTTTAAACCACACCATAAATCAGCTCTATTCTGTAATGATTCCCTGTTTTACAGCAGCTTGCTTAATGCTCTCATAATCCTCGTTACTGGCCTTTGTAAAACCAGAAGCTCCAAACGCATCGAGAATTTCTTGATCTTCAATTGCTATAAAGGTTTCTTGTAGCTTTTGAATCGTTTCTTCGTCCGTATTTTTGGTAACAGCCCATGGATATTGGAATAGTTGATCTGACTCCCAAATCACTTTGAGTTGGTCCCCGTCGATTTTTCCTGCTTCCACTAGTTGATTGTAAATGGCGCTATCAATGGCTCCGACATCAACTTGTTTGTTTTGAACAGATAAAGCAGTGGCGTCATGTGAGCCTGTGAAGCGCACAGAATTAAACTTATAATTATCTTCAGACTCATAAACGCCACGGTCTTTTAGCTCGATTGAAGGGATTAAAGACCCTGAGGTAGAATTTTGGTCCCCAAAAGCCATATCAATTTCTCCTGGATTTTCTAACAACTCGTCAATTGAATTCCACGGATTATCTCGATGTGTGATCAAGTAGGAATAGTAAAATGGGTCTCCGTCGATTAACTGAGTAATGATCGCTTTTGCACCACTCTGTTCATTAGCAATGACGTAAGTTAACGGCCCCAGATACGCCATATCGATTTTGTCGTAATTCATAGCTTCAACAACACCGTTATAGTCTGGATACACTTCAACAGTTACTTCTCTTTCTAAGCTTTCATTTAAAAGAGATTGTAGTTTATCCATGGCTCCTTGCATAGAACCTTCTGTTTGCGCAGGAATCACTCCGATTGTAAATGTATCATTCGGTTCATTACTTGAGCTTGCATCGCCACTACACGCTGCAAGTAGAAAGATTATACCAATGGTAAGCGCTAAAACGCCCCATTTTTTCATCATTTGCACCTCATTTAACTAGAATTTATCTGAAAAAGTTGTTCATAAAATAAGGACTCGGTATGAGTCCTTATTTTTACACTACACTACGTGAATACGTCCTTTATTTTCGCTAGTTACTTCGCCTATGATCGCCGATTGCACACCGCTTGCTTGTAGATCACGTTGCAGTGCTTCAGCTTCTTCCCCAGGTAGTGAAATGAGCAATCCACCTGAAGTTACCGCGTCACAGAGGATGAGTTGATCAAGCTCACTAATATTGCTGTCGTATTCAACGTCTTCAACTAACCATTGGTGATTTTTCTTCGTGCCACCTGGGATAACGTTCTGTTCAGCGAGCTCTCTTGTTTTAGAGAGGACAGGGACATTTTTATGGGTAACAGTAATGCCCACACCGCTTCCTTTTGCGACTTCTAACGTATGACCGAGAAGGCCAAAACCAGTAATATCTGTACAAGCGTTTACAGAGTAGTTAGCCATCGCTTCAGCAGCTTTTTTATTTAAGGTTGCCATGACAGTAGACACTTCGTCGATTTCTTCCTTATTGAGAAGATCTCTCTTAATGGCAGTCGTTAAAATGCCAACCCCAATCGGTTTTGTCAAAATGAGTTTATCACCTGGTTTTGCACCAATATTGGCACGTATTCGGTCTGGATGAATCGTTCCAGTGACTGAAAGACCGAATTTAGGCTCTTGATCATCGATGGAGTGACCGCCTACTAGAACAGCTCCGGATTCTCTCACTTTATCGGAAGAACCTGCTAGAATATCGGCCAAAATACTTTTATCTAAAGTACTAATTGGAAATCCGACAATATTCATAACTGTAATTGGTTTACCGCCCATGGCATACACGTCACTTAGCGCATTTGCAGCAGCAATTTGTCCAAACATATACGGATCATCAACGATCGGTGTAAAATAGTCCAGCGTTTGAACGAGTGCCGTTTCATCGTTAATTTTGTAGACACCTGCATCGTCAGAAGTGTCTAAGCCGACGAGTAAATTAGGGTCAGGGACATTTTTAGGTAGATGACGCAGCACCTGCGCCAGGTCTTCAGGACCAATTTTGCATCCTCAGCCACCTTTAGTTGAGAGGGAAGTAAGCTTTACGATTTCTTCTCTAGACATGTATATTTCTCTCCTTTTTACGAGAATAGGTGTAGCATCAGTTAATACGGAGGCGCAGATGGATCACTTTATGTCAAGAATCCTTTTGTACATATGAAGTAACGTTTCTGCTTCGTATGTATTGGAGTGGTTCGCGACAATGTATTGTTTTGCCAATTGCCCCATCTTTTGCTTCAAGTGTTTATTATTCATGATTTGCTCGGTAAATTCAAGAAATTCATCTGGTGTTTGATACAAAAACCCTGTTTCTTTGTGTGATACAATGCTGCGATTACCTTGATTATTTGAAACGATCACAGGTATTTCATATCCCATTGCTTCTAAAAGAGCAGTGGATTGCCCTTCGGAATGGGAGGTGTTTAACACAACATCTGCCTGCTCATAAACGGCACCCATACTAGAGTGCGGGAGCTGACCGAGGTAGCTGATCCAATCGCTTTGCCGGTCTACAAGTTCTTTGACTAGTCGCCCTTCTTCTTCCTCGATTATGGGGCCTACTAGCCAAAGACGAACACGCGGGAACTTTCTATGGAGTGCCTGCATCATATGGATAGCAGCAGGGATGTTTTTCACTTTTCGAATTCCTGCAGGCAAAACAAACAAAAAAGTGTTTTTTTCTTTTGCAAACGGGAGGTGAACCTTTGGGAAATCAACGGTTCCTTGTGCAATGGTCACTATTTTATTCTTTGTTTGTGGAATTTCATTCAGTAAAGTTTCTCTCGCTTTGTTATCAAAGACGTGTATGGCTTTCGCACCATTTAACGAAGTCATAACATCTGCTCGTTTGCTCTTATCAAACAGGTCGTGGTTTAAATCAGTTCCTGTTAGGGTGACGATGTAGGGGTTTAATGTCCGTCCCAACTTTTGCATAAAGGTGTAAAAATGATGGGCGTGAAATCCATGTACAATATCGGCGGAAGGGAAGGAATGGAGGGAGCCTTCTTCTGTAATGGAAACGATGTCCGTTTTGACACCTAGTTTCTCCAACCCGCTTGCTATACGTCTGACTGTCACGGTATTCCCACGAGGTTGATGGAAATTGGGTGATGCTAAAACAACTTTCATTTTCTTCTCATCCTTTGGTCATATAATCAACTAATTTTATTGCACATAAGAAGAGTTCCTCATGATTATCTCGAAGTCAAATGAATCTGTCACTAAAAATGCTTATAACTAGTTTCTTCTTAACCCAAAGAATATATGATCACAGAATGTGGAAGTGATGATTTTTGAATTGAAGTAAGTGATCGAGCGTTATCTTTGAATTGTCCAAGCCCCCTATGAAAGAATAAAGATAGTCTGTTATAGCGTGTACAAAGCATTTTGATCCACAAAGAGGGATTGTTCTTTTTGCTGTTGAATACTTTATGACAGATAACATTTACATGAAGGAGAGGGGTAAACGATGCTGCTAGAAAAAATGAACGATCTACAGTTAGAAGATCTTGATGGCAACAAAGTTTCGATTAGTGACTATCGTGGGAAAAACACACTCATTTTCATGTGGGCATCTTGGTGACGTTGCCGTGCACAGTTGCCAGGCTGGCAAAAAGTATACGAACAAAACAAAGACAAAAACTTTGAAATCCTTTCGGTCGCTGTTGATGGTCAAGGCGCAGAAGTGGTTAGACCACATGTGAAAGGAACCACCTTTACTACCGTCGTCGATCAAAACAATACATTAGTGAACCTGTTTCATTTCAAAATTGTGCCAAATGGTATTTTTATTGACGAAAACGGAACAATTCGTCTATTGAAAGAAGGATTTCACGTTGATACACCAGAACATATTCAAGCCGTTGAACAATTGATTAATAAAGAAGTGGAAAAGGTTGAATTTGAAGAATGGTCCACTAGAAATGCGGAGTCTGATTTACAAATTCAACTCGCACAAACAAAGTTTAAGCTCGGGATGGAATATGTAAAACAGGAAAGAAACGAGGAGGCTTTGCGCGAACTGGATGATGCAGTCTTACTCGACCCAGATAACTTCACGATTCGAAAACAACGCTGGTACATTCGCTATCCAGAAAAATTCGGTCAGGAAATTGATTTCGAGTGGCAAAAAGGACAGCTCAAAAAGGAAAAAGCGGAAGAAGAGATGCGCCGGAATCAGGGACTTGTTTGCGGTCCGGACGGGTGTTTTATCGCGAACTAAGTAATACAGATATTTATATGTAAAGTACCCTGGGGTTATTGGAAAAGGCTGTTTTTTTCGAAACTCCAGGGTGACTTTTTGCATGAAAAGAAGATTTCCCCCATGTATACAAATAAAATTTAAGCTCGAAAGGAAAGGGGATGGGAATTTCCCATACAAGCGAATACACTACATGGATAATGCCTTATTCGCTAGATTGACGTCACCTTGAAGTAACTTTTCCATATCGTAAGAAGGATACAACCCGTTTTCGTACATGTAGTTGAAAATCCTTGTGTGACATTTGATGGCTGTGTTTAATTGTTTAGTTAACATATCTTTCAGCATTGGAGTGGCTGTTTCCGTAATAGCTACTGAATAATTTCTTACTTCTGCCTTTGAAAATGCGAGTAGGTCTCCTGCGTAGAAGCCATTATCTGCTCTGTACTCACTTGAATGCCCAGGTTTAGGGGTGTATGGGTAAAATTGCACAAGTTCCTTTAAACTTGTTTCAAGATCATGTATGGCTTTCTTGTAAATATCGAGCAAACGCTTGTCTTGAATTTGTTTCATCCCCATCTTTGCTTTCATTAATCCGATTGACTTAAACGCCGTTAACTCGTGAAGCTCTAGGGTTTCATGCCAAGCTAAAGTTTTTTCTCCCATGCTAATGTCTCCTTTTTTTGAAATAACCAATGTACTATATGTTGAGATAAGGGAAATCGTAGCTTAGCCAAATAAAATTGGGCCTCGATAAGCTAAATGAATGAGTCTGTTTCCATAAAGTATTAGGGTCGATAAAAAAGGAAGTGAGAAGGATGAACCCAATACTTTTTGGATTCCTTGTTCTACTAACGACTTCTCTTATGGGGTCGTCGTTTGCGATTGGAAAAATTGGATTGGACTACTTGTCACCACTTCTTCTAGTGGGGATTCGATTTACATTTGCGGGTGTGCTAATGGCGCTATTTGTTATCAAGAAGCCTCTACCGAAGGAGTTTTCTGATTGGGTAAGGATCTTTTTTGTTGGCCTTTTCCAGACCGCCGGGGTAATGGGAAGTATATTTTTAAGCTTGAGAACAATCACTGCAGGGGAATCGTCTATTCTAGCATTCACTAATCCCCTAATTGTTGTTATTTTAAGTAGTTTGTTCCTCGGTCTAAAGTATCGATTTTCACACTGGATCGGCGTATTGGTCGGATTCATGGGTGTGTTTATCACACTAGGATTTTACTTACAATTACAAATCGGAACTCTGCTCGGACTTGGTGCATCCATTTCTTGGGCCACTGCAACAATCTTAATCAAAAAATGGGGAAATCGTTTTAACATTTGGGTGTTAACAGCGTATCAAATGCTTTTCGGTGGGCTTTTCTTGTTACTAATGAGTATAACGATGGAAACACCTAAATTTGTCATCAACACGATATCTGTATTGATTGTGTTGTGGCTTGCTATCATGGCATCCATCGTCCAATTTGCTATCTGGTTTTACTTACTTAACCGAGGGGATCCTGGAAAAACGAGTGCATTTCTCTTCTTAGCTCCACTTTTTGGTGTTTTGTCAGGGTGGGTAATATTAGGCGAAGTGGTCGAATGGTATGTTTACGTAGGGGGATTCCTCATTATCGTCGGAATTTTTCTTGTCAATTGGACGTTTTCAAAAAAGAAAATAGATTGAGGACTTGGAGTACTGTGTTGAAGTTGAAATTTACACCAATTGCCTATCCCTATTTCTTACCGTTTTACCATTCTAACTTCATTTTACTTGGTTCTCTATGCAATAAGTCCCATTTTTGTCTATCTGATTGATCATAAAGTAGTAAAGAGAATTAGGGGGAGAGCACATGTCCGTTCAAAAAGGTGTCGTCGAAGTAACGGGAGGGAAGGTCTGGTATCAGAAACACGATCTCGATACGAACAAAACTCCAGTGATCGTATTACATGGCGGGCCAGGGTCATCTCATTACTCAATGCAAGGCTTAAAGGTGCTCGCTGAGTATCGTCCTGTCATTTTTTACGATCAATTAGGTTGCGGGAAGTCTGAGCGGCCAACAGATACGTCTTTGTGGAATATTGAGCGGTTTGTTGAAGAATTAGCGCAAATACGAGAAGCTCTATCTCTCGAGGAAGTGCACATACTTGGCCATTCATGGGGAACTACGTTAGCTGCTGCCTATGTACTAACGAAGCCAGTCGGAGTGAAAAGTGTTATCTTCTCGAGTCCATGTTTAAGTGCGCCTCTATGGGCAGAAGACCAAGAACGGAACCGCAAACTGCTACCAGAAGATGTCCAGGCAACCTTAACAAGGTGTGAGGAGAATGGAACGACGGACTCGCAAGAATATAAGGACGCCACTGCCGAGTTTAACAAGCGGTTCGTCTGCCGTATTAATCCGTACCCTGAGTTTTTGAAAAAAGGAGCTCATTATAGAAATCCAGAGGTTTACAACATTATGTGGGGGCCTTCAGAATTTTATGTAACTGGGAATTTAAAAGATTTTGACTGCACTTCACAGTTAAAAGAAATCGACGTACCAACCCTTTACACTTGTGGTCGTTATGATGAAGCAACTCCGCAGTCTACAGAATATTTTAGTAGACTGACGCCTAATGGAATATTTCATGTGTTTGAAAACAGTGCTCATATGCCTTATATTGAGGAGACGGAGGAATATATGAGGGTTGTTCGCAATTTCTTAGCGAGTGTGGATTCATAGAAAGAAAAATAAGGTTTTAAGAGCAATTTGCACAGCCGCAAGGAGGATGAAGAGTAGAGGATGATTTCCATGAACCCTGTCCCAATTACAAATATCAAAAAGCAACTAGAAAAGATAACTGAATACTGGTCTCCACGTGTAGTGGCAACGGTAAATAATCAATATGTAAAGGTAGCTAAGTTAAAAGGTCAATTCGTTTGGCATAAACATGAAAATGAAGATGAACTGTTTATGGTTGTTTATGGGCGTTTACAGATTGAACTTGAAAATGATGATGTGATCGTATTAGAAGAAGGAGAATTCTGTGTGATCCCAAAAAACACAATGCACAATCCAATTGCTGACGAAGAATGCGGAATCGTACTAATAGAACCCGTTAGTACTTTACATACTGGTGACGTTAATTCTCCTCTTACAAAAACGATTGAAGAGCAGCTACGAGACTAAAAACCTTTCCAACGTAAATGATTGTTCAAATGGTTTTTGAAGCATCACAGTTTTATCAAAATCTCCATTTACACTAGAAGTTAGACACGTTACATACTAGGATAGTCTAATAGTCTAATAAAGTGAGTGATAACAATGGGTGAACTTCTCCATCAATTAAGCTTAAAATGGTATACAATGTTAACGCAATTCGGTACGAAGGTAGCTGAGCCAATCCTTAACATAACCGATCAAATCAATATTCCCATTTTGACGGCTTTACTACTTGGACTAGCCGCAACTACATCACCTTGTCAAATCACAACCAATGCTAGTGCACTCGCTTTGGTTTCTAGGGATGCAACAAACAAAAGGCAAACATGGATCCAAACGTTTGCATTTATCGCAGGGAAAACGTTGATTTATACGATTGTTGGGGGGGTGGCAATTTATTTAGGGGTACAGCTAACAACGGTGAACGGAAATGCTTCGTTTATTATTACCATTCGAAAGTTAATTGGACCGATCATGATTTTGGCGGGATTATATTTTCTCGGGTTCTCACGGTTTCGCCCTTCGTTTGGAATAAGATTTAGTGAATGGATGAAAAGCAAAATTCCACAAGGAACACCTGTTGGTTCCTTTAGTTTTGGTGTTGCATTCGCCCTTGCTTTTTGTCCAACATTAGTTTGGCTCTTTTTTGGACTCCTTGTACCTTTAGGGATTCAGAGTTCTGGTGGATTACTATTACCTACCGTTTTTGCAATTGGCACAACGATTCCACTAATCTTCTTTGTTCTTATACTAGTCGATAGTTCAGACATGATAAAACAGAAATTTTTCAAGAAAACGAAATCATTGAATCGATGGTTAACAAAGGTTGCTGCTATCATATTCTTGTTAGCGGGTATTAACGACACATTCACTTATTGGTTTTTATAGGTTAACGTTTGAAGAAAAACATATGAATTGATGAAGCAAGTGAGGGGAAGGATTGTATAACTTTTTTTGTTTTTCACACAATCCTCATATTTTTTGTCCATAATAGAAGAAAAAATCTGAATCGAGGAGGTGAGGAGTGTGAGTTGGGAACTCTTAATCTTACTTGCGTGCCCTCTTATGATGTTATTCTGTATGAAAGGTATGTTCTCTGGAAACAAAGAATCTAAAGAAGATCTGGGAAGTCAACCACAACAGTCTGATCTGCAACCATTACAAAATAAAATGTCTGAATTAATGGAGCAAAATCAGAAATTAACTGAGGAAGTAAATCACCTGAAAAATTCAAAAAGTGAAGTTGGAAACGTCGTGAATTTGAAAAAGGCTCAAAACAGTTAAACAATCGAATGAGAGCTTGGGATTTTAAATTCGTTGTTGTGACTTTTTTGAGTAAAAACAAAAAACAGCAAAAAGACGAGCGTTAACTTTACATCCAATAAAGTACTGGAACCGTCCTAGCTATCAAGATAAATAAAACCCAGCTCCGTTTATCCATGGGGCTGGGTATTATACTGAATGACTAACACAGAGATGTAAGGAGAAATAAGTAGTAACATCACAAAATCTTCAAATTTAACCCCTAGAATACACAGGTAATGTAATGTAAAATTGCATAGAAGTAAAAAAACGAGGTGGTTTTATTGGCAAAGAAAACCAAAATGATAATAGCCCTAGGTGTCTTTATAGGTGTAGTTGGTACTCTTATCTACATAAGTATTGGTAATGCAGCAACTCTTTATCTGACTGTAGACGAGTTGGATGAAAAACAAGAGGAGGCAGTGGGTACTCGCATTAAAGTAAGTGGAAAGATTGTTGGAGAGTCGATTGAATTTGATTCATCTACTATGTTATTAACTTTTGAGTTAGAAGGGGAAAATGGGGAAAATGGTTACCGTGTCCCTATCCAATATGATGGAGTGAAACCTGATACGTTAAATGACGGGTGGGAGGCCATTGTTGAAGGTGAATTGACCGCTGATGGTGTGTTTATTGCTTCTGAATTACTAGTGAAATGTCCTTCTAAATACGAGGCAATGGAGGAAGAAGGGGAAGAAATTCCAGAAGACCACCCAGCAACTGAAGAACAAGGAGGAAGTGACAACTAATGGGTGACATCGGTCGTTTAGCCCTTATATTTTCAGTGGTTATCATAGTTTACGGATTAATAAGTCATTTTATGGCAATACGCACGAAAAACATTCGGTGGCTTAAAAGTGCAAAGTCTTCGGTCCTTGTCCTTGTCTTCTTAACGACTTTAGCGTCGGGATCATTGATCTACCTATTAGTAACAGGCGATTTTAGATACGATTATGTTGCTTCCTATGCGAGCACTGATATGTCGTTGTTTTATAAAGTCACCGCCTTTTGGGGAGGAAATGCCGGCTCACTACTTTTATGGTTTTGGATTTTAAGTATTTACACAGCACTGGTCACGTGGTCCAAACATAAAGATAGCAGCCAATATTTACCGTGGGTTTCAGCCATTTTGTTAATGATCAATGGCTTTTTTGTGCTCATACTTAATACGATTGAACAACCTTTCGCATTAAATCCCGAGCAAATGAATGAAGGGGATGGGTTGAATCCGTTATTACAAAACCCAGGAATGGCAGTACACCCTATCACTTTGTATCTGGGGTATATTGGATTTGCTATTCCTTTTGCATATGGTATGGCTACGCTACTATTAAAAAAGGCCGATGCCGTATGGCTTAAGGTCACTAGAAAATGGATTTTAGTTTCATGGTTATTTTTAAGTATGGGAATATTGTTTGGTTCACAATGGGCTTATGTAGAGTTAGGTTGGGGTGGTTACTGGGCTTGGGATCCGGTGGAAAATGCTTCATTACTTCCGTGGCTTACAGCAACAGCACTTCTTCATTCTACAATGGTACAGGAAAGAAAGGGGATGCTAAAAAGGTGGAACATCATTCTTGTCACCATCACATTCGCCCTTACAATATTTGGAACATTTTTAACAAGAAGCGGATTATTATGGTCTGTTCATGCTTTTGCTAACGGACCGATCGGCGCATATTTTTTAGCGTTTATTGGGATTATATTAATTGCTTCAATTTGGAACATATCTTCTAATTGGTCTGTCCTAAAGTCAGATGCTCAATTTGAATCGTATATCTCTAAAGAAAGTAGTTTCTTAGTAAACAATCTTTTATTAGTGGCATCCGCATTTACGGTATTTTGGGGTACGATTTATCCTGTTATTTCGGAAGCGGTTACAGGATCAAAAGTAATGGTAGGTGCGCCATATTTTAATAGTGTCAATATTCCAATCTTCATTGCTGTCATTATTTTAATGGGGGTAGGTCCCGTTGTAGCATGGAAAAGGTCGTCGCTAAAGTCTGTGTTGCGAAATTTAAGCTATCCGATTATTCTAACAGTCATTTTAGCTATAGCACTGTTAGTTGCTGGGGTAACCAATTGGATGACGCTTTTATCTTTAGCAAGTACAAGCTTTGTCGCGATGGTTATTTTTCTTGAGTTTGCAAAGGCAGTAACGGCTAGAGTGAAAGTAACGGGTGAATCAACCATTCGCTCATTCTTTATGCTATTTGTTAAAAATAGACGACGTTACGGTGGATACGTTGCTCATTTTGGCATTATTTTAATCGCAATCGGATATACAGGTGCCGGTGCCTACTCTGTCGATATTCAAAGTGGAGTAAATGAAGGTGATGCTATCCAACTAGGAAAATACTCGTTGTATAGTAGAGGGCTCACGGAAATTAGAGATGAAAGTAAACAGACAGTATATGCTGAATTTTTGGTAGAGAAAGATGGAGAAGAAATAGGCGTTGTTCGACCAGAAAAAGTCTTCTATAACAACGGAGCCCAGCCAACAACAGAAGTATCCGTAGTAAGTTCAATACAAGAGGACCTCTATGTCATACTAAACGGTTGGTCCGAGGGAGAGGAAACCACGTTTGTTCAGGTGAAGATATTCCCTCTTATGTCTTGGACTTGGACAGGTGGATATATCCTCATTCTTGGAACATTAATCTCCTTATGGCCGAAGCGTTCTGCAAGAAGAAGAAGGTCATTGGAAGCGGAGCCGATCATTTATGGGTAAAAAGCTTAAAAGTACGTGGTTTTCTATTTCACTGTTCGTATTTTCTTTACTAGTACTTTTACCAAAGAAAACTTTTGCAGTAGAAGATAAGGTTTCAGTTTCACGCAGCGAGATGCTAGATGTTGCGAAGGAAATTCATCCACCGGGGTGTACAGACTCTATGACTGCAGACTACTGTACACTCATTACTGGATATGAAGTGCGACAAGAAATAACATCTTTAATGGAAACGGGTATGAATAAGGAAGAAGTTATTGACTTTTTAGTGCAAAAGTATGGTGAACGAATTCTAGCTTACCCTGTACCCGAAGGATTTAATTTAGTAGTTTGGGCTTTACCAGCTATTGGAATTGCATTTGGAGCAGTGCTTATCGCTCTTCTCATAAAAAAGTGGAAGAAGTCACAAGACGAATCGAAACAATCCTCCCCACAAAACACAGTCTTAAGTGCTGGTGAAGCAAGCAACGTCCAAGAGGAATTGAAAAATTGGCTGTAAAAGAAAGGAGAACACCAAGATGAGTGCTGAAGTTTTCATGGGTCTCGTTGCAGTTATCGCTATATATGTGCTATCCTCTCCTTTTTTTAAAAAAAAGAACGGAAGGGTAGAAGATGAACAAGATAAGTTTGACGATAGAAAAGAACAAGCATTTTTACAGCTTTCTGAATTAGAATACGATTACCAGATGGAAAAGATTAATGAACAGGACTATTTAGAGATGAAAAACAAGCTAACCTTAGAGGCAGCCAAATATGTTTCACACTCTAAAGACGATATAACTGAGATTGAAAAAATGGTAGATAATGAAATTCGCCTAGCACTCGAAAAAGGCTGCGTCAAGTAGGAGGATGTTTATGAAAAGTAAAGTATTTATCATTTTGTCACTCATGCTCATGCTCCCCTTTCTCTTAAGTCCGGATAAAACATTTGCTGATGGGAAATATCCCGTTAGAATAATTGATCAAAGTATTATCGCGACGCCTATTAGCGAGAATACCATTCAACTTGTTCAGATTATGACCTTTAATAATAGCGGGGAGAACAAAGAAGAGCAATTACCTATATATTTACCTGAAGGGTATTCAGATTTGCAACTACAGTCGGGGCTAGAAGAAACGAATATGCAAGTAACCGAAAAAGGAATTGTAGATACTACAGGTCTTGATGCGGGGAAAGAAAAAAGGATTATTATTACGTATAATATGCCTCTCATCGAGAATATATCTCAATGGTCGCTTGAAACAGCTTATGTAGTTGAAATGAATCAAATTATTATACAACCTGGGGTATTCTCCTTTCAAGCAAACAATTTAATAACACAATCTGATTTATTTGAAATGAACGGTCAAGAATTTAGACGTTTTACGAGAGCAGATCTGCACCCGGATACACCTTGGACACTTGGTTTTACTTATATTGGTGGAACAAGCGGACAAGAGAATTCCAATCCGGTTGCGGAATCATCACCATCAGGCTTTACAGAGGATGGATATAAGATACTTGGTGATCATGGGGAAGGATACGGGAAGGCAATCATAACAATTTTGATCATCATAGTGGCACTCACTATGACATTAATTGGACTGAAGAGAGACAACCAGCAGAGCAACAATAACCATGTAAAGCCTAAGCGCACATGGCTCAAAACGGAGAAGGAATTATTATTAAAGGATATGGTTCAGTTAGAAAAGGATTATCAATCGAGAATAATTAGTGAAAAAACATATACGGAGAGTTATGCCGATATCAAAGAGAAGATAAAAAGGATCATAGCTGAACTCAGGTAGGTGACCATCATTTTAGAACTTCATAATCTTGAGTTTGCGATTGATAATAGAAAAATCTTAAAATCAATCAGTTTTTCTTGGGAAAAGGGTGAATCAATAGCGTTTATTGGGGGAAATGGCGTTGGGAAATCAACGTTGTTGAAAATCATTGCGTTATTACATAAGCCCACCGGTGGCAATCTTATGTTACCCGATGGAATAAGTGAAAGATCATGGAAGAATAATGTAGGAGTCGTTTTTCCAGAAAACTTTTTATATGATTCTTTAACATCTCAAGAAAATTTACGTTTTTATCAGCATCTTTATGGGAAAGCTGACGAGCGTTATATTGACTCCTTGCTTCACAAAGTTCAATTGGGACGCGTAATGGATAAGCCTGTCGGTACATATTCTAAAGGTATGAAACAACGCTTATCCATTGCAAGAGCGTTAGTCCATCAACCTGAGTACCTTCTTTTAGATGAACCGTTTGATGGGTTGGATTTAAAATCCAAAGTAATAATAGAAGGGATGCTTGCAGAACATAAGCATCTGGGGAACGGATATATTTTAGTGAGTCACGATGTAAAGCATGCCTTTGAACTTTGTGAGCGAGCCATTCTCCTGCATGATGGGAAAATAGTACTAAATAAAAAATGTTCACAAAGTTCCTTTGAACCTTTTATAAATACGTATCGCTCCTTATTGGAAAGGTAGAAAAATGAATTTCTATAAACAGACACTATTAATTTTGAAGAGGGATTTAACGATAGAATTCCGTCAAAAGTCGCTCCTCTACTCAATGGTAATATTTGCGCTCCTATTTCAAGTGTTTTTAAATATTGCTTTCGATACAAATTTAGAAGCCATGCAGACATTAGCCCCTGGGGTGCTTTGGTTACCTATTCTTCTATCTGCCATGTTAGGGTTTAACAGAATCGTTGCAACCGAAAAAGAGAATGGCGCACTAGTTGGACTATTAGTTTCTCCATTAGACAAAGGGGCATTATATCTCGGGAAACTTTTGGGGAATTTGCTGTTGGTATTCGTAGTGATCGCCATTTCCGTACCTGCTTTTTTTATGTTTGTTAAGCAGCCTTACCCCCAGTCACTAGGGCTATTAATCGCGACATTAGTATTGGGGAGTTGGGGATTTGTGGCAATGGGTGTGTTTCTAGCGACCCTTGCACAATCAAGTAGGATTACAGAATTATTATTGCCAATCATGCTTTTTCCACTTAGCATTCCACTATTCTTAGGAATCGTTCAATTAACGGCAATGGCATTATATCCTTCAGTGGAGATGTCACAAAATTTATGGCTTACACTGTTAGTAAGCTATAACGTATTATTTACCATCATTCCACTGTTTTTATTCGATTACTTATTGGAGGTGTAACTTTATGAATAGTGTACTAAACGCAACAAAAGTTCCACTTACTTTCATTACCGCAATCGCTATTTTTATTCAGTTATACATGGCCTTTTTCTATGCTCCAACCGAAAAGTATATGGGGGATATTCAACGGATCATGTATTTCCACGTCCCAAGTGCGTTTGTCGCTTTTGTCGCTTTTGGGATTGTGTTCGTTGGAGGAATTCTATATTTATATACAAAAAATAAAAAATGGGATTATCTTGCACTATCGGCAGCGGAAATTGGGGTTCTCTTTACGACATTCGTACTGGTAACTGGTTCCTTATGGGCAAGGCCTGTTTGGAATGCATGGTGGGTTTGGGACGATCCACGCTTAGTTACATCACTGATCCTATGGTTCATTTACATTGCCTATTTATTCATTAGAGCGTCTGTTGATGGGGATGAACGCCATCGAAAATTTGCCGCTATATTTGGGATTATTGGTTTTATAGATGTGCCACTAGTTTATTTTTCTGTCATGTGGTGGAGAACGATTCATCCGAAGGTCATTGATAAGAATGGCGTTTATATGCCAACTGAAATGTCACAAACATTGTTTTTTAGTATTCTTGCTTTTCAGCTTCTATTTTTCACATTATTAATTTACCGTTTTTTCCATGAAAAGCAAAAGGAGAAAATGAAAGAAATCAATATATAATAAAAGAAAGGGAGGATAATGATGAACTTTTTATTTATAGGAGTATTGATTGTTTGGATGGGGATTCTTGGTTATGTTATTCGTATACATAACCAACAGAAGAAAATATCGAAACAATTGGAAAATATCAAGATGGATTAGTAAAAGATAGAGTGGGGGTGATTGGATTGGCCCGTAAGTTAGTAAGAATACTTATTATAGTAGCAATAGGAGCTGCATTTGCTGTGATGGCAATTAATCTAGGTAAAAATTCAACTGCTGCAAAAGCGGGGGATCCTGCTCCTGATTTTACTTTAGAAAGTGTGTCCGGAGAACAAGTAAGCTTGTCAGACTACCGAGGAGAGTTTGTTATACTGAACTTCTTTGCCTCTTGGTGCCCTCCGTGTCGGGAGGAGGCCCCTGAGCTTCAAGCTTTTGAAGAAGAGTATGGAGATCAAGCCAAACTTTTAATTTTAAGTCGGGCAGAGCCTAAGATAAATGTTGTGGAATTTATTGAAGAATTCAATTCCACTTCAACCTATCTATTAGACTATAACGATTCGATGGCTAATCCTTACGGTGTAATTGGTCAACCTGAAACCTTTTTTATTGACGAAAACGGGATTATACAATTTCACTATATAGGTCCAATGACAAAAGAGTTTATAGTTGAGACTGTTAACAAATATAAAAAAGAACCACTCAAATAATCGGTCTTGCTTGTCATTCATCATGATTCACGGTAAAATTCGTATATCTATTGTCGT
Source organism: Bacillus fonticola (assembly GCF_012955605.1). GTDB lineage: Bacteria > Bacillota > Bacilli > Bacillales > JC228 > Bacillus_CG > Bacillus_CG fonticola. Next base: position 1,509,664 of record NZ_CP052135.1, read on the forward strand.
CGCGTTTAAGTGCGGAACCATTTTCAATTCTAAAAAGACAACCTGCTCATCTAGGTTGTCTTTTTAAGGGTAAATCATTTTCTATGGGAGGATTTTATGAGTTCTGACTGGGTTGAACTTTTAACAGCAATCACTTCCTATTTTCAGCGAAATATATGGCCTTTTTACACGGATCTAGACGCAATCTATTTGAAGGCAATTGTATTAGGGGTCATGGGAGTTTTTACGTTAAGTCAAGTTGTGAGCAATTTCATTTTTATTTGTTTTTTATTTATATTAAGGAACAACAAGTTCACTTACATAAGAGAGTTGCTTTATTTTATTTCAGGTAATTATATAGGATTAATGGTTATCACTTTATTCGTCCCATTGTTCGGAAGTTATTGGCTTCTTCTTATATCCAGTTTTTTAACAAAGGTATTAGGCCTTATTGTGATCTTAGTTTTGATAAGTATATTCTACTTAAAAAGAAAAAAATACTCGATAAATATGAATGCGGGCGTGGTTTCGCTTCTAATTGGGTTTATTTTTCCTTTTTATAATGATCCTATACGTCAAGTCATTTCGATACGATTATCGTTTCTCTCAGATGCCAATGTTATTAATGTCGTTTTTCTTCCACTTTTATATACATTTGTGACCGTCTCACCCATACTCATTCTTTGTCTAATAATTTATGGATTTGAGTTAGATTTAAAGGTTCTAAATAAACCGAAATGGAAGGGGATTATTCGTAACTCTGCATATGTGTTACTAGGTTTAATCGCAATCAACGAAATCTTTATATACTGGTATTATTAGTTAGAGGTGATCTTATTGAACGGTATTTATCAATTTATAAAAGTTACAGTCGGTCTTTTGTTTTTATTCTTATTCATTCCCAATAGCGCACTCGCTCACTCTTCAATTGAAAAAACAAGTCCAGAAGATGGGGAGAAGCTAGAACAGAGTCCAGGTACTATTGACATATGGTTTGGAGATCCTGTCGTTACTTACTCCGATTCGATAAAATTATATGGAAGTAATGGGGAAGAATATAATATAGGCAAAACTATTAATGATCCAAATAGCAAATTACATATTACAGCGGACATTCCAGAAAAATTACCTAAAGGCAGATATACTGTAGAGATCAAAGTGATGGCATTGGACGGATATGTTATTAAAGATGAAATTGCATATGAAATTTCATCCCCTGAAATGTCTGAAGAAAGTACGGGGCTAAAATTAATTAAACAAACACCCTCTGATGGTGAAATTATAACGGGCCAGCCGAAACAAATTGATCTCTGGTTTAACCAACCAGCTCAGTTGACGGCCATAGGATTATTTGACGATAAACAGGGAAATGTACTATTACAGCAGCCAGTGGTAGACCCACAAAATCCCAACCATCTCACAGTGGCCATTGATCAACCTATTAAAGATGGTACATATCAGGTCACTTGGTATGCAAGACCTGCTGAAAATGCTGATGTAAGCACACCTGATATCATAGATGTATTTTATTTTGCAGTTAATGAGTTCACACCGATTACAGAAGTTCAGAACGGTCCGGCAGTCAAAAAAAGTTGGTTTCCAGACATCGGAGTAAAACAGTTAGGGTATTGGTTATGGCTTACAGGAGCTTCCATTCTTTTTGGAGGGAGTGTGATTGCATATACCTCACGAAAAGATGAGGCATTATTCCGTAGGTGGAAAATATATAGTGCATTTTTTCTTTTCACCAGCCTTGTTGGAATCTCAATTATTTTATACGAATTAAAAGTAGAATTAAATGATTTAAATCTAACCGACTTTATCTCATTGAAATTCGTTTGGGTACCTATCATTCAGGTTGCAGTATTCTTTGTTGGCTATCTATATAAAAAAGGGCAACCTTGGTTATATGGGGCCGGTCTCTCCCTCATACCATTTATTACTGGACATTCATCGTACCCAAGATACGGAGGGTGGCCAACACTTCTTGTAAATGAAATGCATATATTTGCAGCTGCACTGTGGTTAGGTGGGATACTCGCAATAATTATTATCCCTCGTAAGGATCAACTTTTTGAATATATTCAACGAAATGGGTCAAAATTTTCAAGGATTGCTTTCTGGAGTATAGTTGTTCTAGCTTTTACAGGTGTATATATGACATTCCAATACGTTCCTTCCTTTTCATTTAAAAGCTTTGTGGATAGTCAATGGGGAAAGGCATTGTTAGTTAAAACTTTACTAACTTTTGTCATTCTTATGATCGGATTTATGCAACGAAAATATATCAAAAGAATGGTAAGTAGTTTTGTCGGTAAGTTTCAAGGACGCTTAAAAGTTGAATTTGTTTATGGACTTTTCGTTTTATTATTTGCTTCTATTCTTGTAGTGGGTTCTCCAAGTACTGCAGAACAAGGAGTTTACTTGGAAAGCACTTCTAACGAAGATGCAAAATTAGATGTCACATTCTCACCTCAATTTATAGGCGTTAATGAGCTAACACTTAGCTTTAAAGATGAGATAGAGAGTGTAAATGTTGTGCTTTCCATGCCACCATCTTATGAAGTAGCGTATGATGCTTTTAAAGTAAATAAAAACACGTTTAAATTAACAGGGAATCTTCTACATGCAGCAGGTACAGTGATTATGCAAGTGGAGGCGAAAACATCAAGTGGAAATTTATTAAATTATCAATATAAAGTTGTGGTCCCTGGGGAATATCGCTTAAATGAATAAGGTATGCATTCAGGTAGAAGACGCATCGAACTGGAATTCTTAATAATTTTATGGGTTCCAGTTTTTAATGACTAAGGTATTCGGAATATTTTGTATATAATGACGAAAAATTTCCACGAGAATAATTAATTAAATAGTAAAATAATGTGGAACAGGGAAGTTTTTCGAAAAACCAATTTTGTAAATAAAAGGAGAAAAAACAAATGACAGTAGCAGAAAAAGCAATGGAAGCACCGCGAACAACTTATTTACTATCAGGACTTCACTGACCAGATTGTGCTGCTCAGGTTGAGCAGAGAGTCTCAGATTTGCCAGGTACCATTAAAGCCACTTTAAACTTCGGTGCCTCAAATCTAATTGTTGAAGGTGAAGTCCCATACGAAAAGGTTATAAAAGAAGCGGAGAAAGAAGGCGTAACCGCTAAACCTATGGGGGTAAAAGACGAGGATGAACCGAAGTCTTTCATGCAGGCCTATAAAAATCCAATTATTACAGGTATATCAACGGTCCTCTTCCTCGCAGGCTGGCTCATTGGATTAGCTGGTTACGAGGTAGCAGAAGTTAGCTTATTAGCTCTTTCTATTATTATTGGTGGCTATAAGACTGCACGGAGCGGTTTATATGGCTTGCGAAAATTGAATTTTGATATGAACGTCCTCATGACTATTGCGGTTATTGGGGCCGCCGCGATTGGGGCTTGGATTGAAGCATCATTAGTTGTAATTTTCTTCTCGCTAAGCAATACGCTTTCCGCCTACACATTGGAAAAAGCGCGGAATTCGATTAAGGCGTTAATGGATCTAGCGCCAAATGAAGCAACCATTATCAGGAATGGCGAGGAAATGCGACTTGCCGTTGAAGAAATCCTAGTGGATGACGTGATGATTGTTAAACCAGGTGACAAACTTGCGATGGACGGAACCATTGTTAAAGGTTCGTCCTCAATTAACCAGGCTGCTATTACTGGTGAATCAATGCCGGTTGAAAAGATCGCAGGCGACGAAGTCTTTGCCGGTACAATCAATCAGCAAGGTTCCCTTCAAGTAAAGGTCACAAAACGTGTTGATGATACAACTTTGGCTAAGATTATTCATCTTGTCCAAGAAGCCCAGGGACAGAGAGCGAAAAGCCAAGAGTACATTGATAAGTTTGCCAAAGTTTATACGCCTATCGTCATTGTACTTGCTGTATTAATTACTATTGTTCCCCCATTATTTTTTGGTGGAGTATGGGCCGATTGGATTTATCGAGGATTAGCTCTGCTTATTGCAGCATGTCCGTGCGCCCTCGTCATTTCTAGCCCTGTTTCCATTATTTCAGCGATCGGGAACTCCGCGAAAAATGGTGTGTTAATTAAGGGCGGTGTATTCCTAGAAGATGCAGGGGTTATAAAGGCGATTGCCTTCGATAAAACAGGGACACTTACTGTAGGTCGTCCAGAAGTAACAGATATCATTGCTGTAAATGGCATATCCGAAAAGGAATTTTTGGCAATCTCCGCGGCATTGGAGAAATATTCGGAACATCCATTGGCTACAGCGATTGTACGCCGCGCAGAGCGTGAGAAAATTACATTACCTGAAGCAGAGGACTTTTCAGCCATTACTGGGAAAGGAGCCCAAGGGAAAGTGGATGGAGTTTCCTATTATATTGGAAACCCCCGCCTATTTAACGAGTTAGGTACTGATTTAAACCAAGTCCAGAAAGATATCGAGCGATTGCAAAAAGAAGGAAAGACGGCTATGATTTTAGGTACAAAGGAAAAGGTTATCGGGATTGTTGCTGTTGCTGATGAAGTACGTGAGTCAAGTAAAGATGCCATCGCTCGTCTTAAAGAGTCAGGCATTGAACGTACAATTATGTTGACGGGTGACAATCAGGCGACTGCCCAAGCAATTGCTAGCAAAATTGGTGTGGATGACTTCCGTGCAGAATTATTACCTGAGGATAAAGTAAAGGCTGTGAAGGAATTACAGCAAAAGCACGGTAAAATCGCGATGGTTGGTGACGGTATTAATGATGCACCGGCACTCGCAACCGCAAACTTAGGGATAGCAATGGGTGTGGCCGGTACTGATGCCGCCCTTGAGACGGCTGACATTGCCTTAATGGCAGATGATTTGACAAAACTTCCATTTACTGTTCGGTTAAGCCGGGCAACAGTTCGTAATATTAAGCAAAATATTTGGTTTTCGAATGGGATTAACATACTAACGATGATCCTGATTGTACCAGGGTGGGCATCACTGCTTTTCGTTGCGCTAGCAGATGTAATTGCAGCAGTGCTTGTCGTATTAAATGCAATGAGGCTCTTAAAAATTAACCCACTTAAATAAGTTTATTTGCTTGAAATCTAAGTAACCCTATTACAATAGGGTTACTTAGATATTTTGTTTTTAGAAAGAGGGTGAAAAGCTAAAAATGATTTCATGGACAGTCGTAGCGCTTGTATTGATTACTGCGTTTGCCAACCTTGTTGGCGGGCTTATCGTTGTTAGGAAGAAGTGGTCTGCACGATCATTAAACTATTTAATGGCGTTTAGCGCGGGTTTTTTGTTAACTATTGCGATCCTTGATTTGATACCAGAGGGTTTAGATGATGCCTCCGGAAATGCTGTTTTTATACTTTTCGGATTTCTTACAGTGTTTGCTTTTCAACGCATCCTAACCACTCATTTTCATTTCGGGTATGAAACGCATAAGGAAAAATTGAGCCAAAAAACAGCTGGATTAGGTGCCTTTTTGGGCATGGGTATTCACAGCTTTTTTGATGGGGTTTCGATTGTAGCTGGTTTTGAAGTGAGTGGAGCGTTAGGTTTTCTTGTATTTACAGCGGTTTTACTACATAAAATCCCTGATGGTTTAACAATCTCATCGATTATTCTGGCAGCGTTTGATGATAGGAAAAAGGCATTTATTGCTTCAGCTGTTTTGGCGTTATCAACCATTCTAGGAGGGGGAATAGTATGGATAGTAAGCCATACAGGAATTGCTCCTGAAGGGGTTAGTGAGTCGTTTGCAAGAATGGGTCTTTCTTTTTCAGCAGGGGTTTTTCTATATGTTGCTGCAACGGACTTACTACCTGTGGTCAACCAGTCTGAAAATAGGCGGATAGGGCTTTTCGTTTTGCTAGGTGTAATTGTATTTTATTTTGCGTCCTCGCTGATAGGAATCGTAGGGTTAGAATAAACTATAAACGATTACCCTCTTTTATAGTTTATGATTTCTAGTTTACATAATATAAATTATCGGAAGTTGCATGATGGAGAAGAGTTACTCCCTTTTCTATCATACTGACCGTTGATTAACTTCAAACGCAGCACGAATACCGGACTCAACAGCTCCTTCTATCCATCCATTTAATGAAGAAGTATGCTCCCCCGCAAAGTGTAGCCGTCCTTCAGGTTGACGGATAAAATCGCCAAAGTCATTATTCTGGCCGGGTCTAAATAAGGTGAAGCATCCAGCAGACCTTACTCCTTCGATGTGAATTATATAGGTAATTCCCCGTGCTCGAGCTTCGATTTCTCTATTTGAATCGTTGCATGTTCAATTTTGCAGTGTTCGCGGACTAAGAGAAGTGCGTTTTGTAAAATGTGTTGTTCGTCTTTTTCGTCATGAACGACTAAGTGACAGCTTAACGAGTCAAGTCCTGATGTAATTGTCCAGATATGTAGGTCATGAACGTCCTTCACACCATCGATACCTAGTAATAAAGTGTTTATTTCTTCATGGTCGACCGCAAGAGGAGTTCCTTCCATCAAAATATGAATACTGTGTTGCAGAATCCCCCAAGCACTTTTCAGAATTAACAAAGCTACGATAACCGAGATAATTGGGTCGGCTACATACCACTCAAATAGCATCATGAGCATTCCTGCCACTATTGCACCGACAGATCCTAAAGCATCCCCTAGCACGTGAAGATACGCGCTTCGTAAATTTACATTCTCCTTTACATCTCCATTACGCATTAGCGACCAGGCACTCACGATATTTGCCAGCAGTCCAACAGAAGCGATGATCATCATGGAACCACTTGCTACACTAGGAGGTGCAAAAAACCGACCATATGCCTCATAAACGATGAACCCGGCAATGACAAAAAGTGTTACCGCATTCAGTAGTGCTGCTAATATTTCAAATCGATAGTATCCATACGTTTTTCTTGAAGAAGCAGCACGGTTAGCGAACCAAATCGCTACTAAACTGAGTGCAAGGGCACTTGCATCTGATAACATGTGTCCGCTATCTGCTAATAATGCCAAACTATTCGTGATCAATCCGCCGAAAAACTCTAATATCATGATCCCAGTCGTAATGACTAAAGCAATTAAAAGTCCTTTTCTGTTTTGATTACGCTGTCCATGAAAATGATCATGACCGTGATCATGACCGTGATGATGGTGTCCCATTTATCTTCCTGCCTTCCATGCATAAGAATTTGAGTAAATTAAATTCGCACATATCGAGTTTACGAACGTAGTGTATGAACATCGCTCCCCCATCTAAAAACAGTTGGCATCCTCTCTCCAAGATAATTTATACCATTCAATTATCCGCTTCACTCCTTGCTACATGTTGAGCGTGAGTTTTGGACAATTCTAATATAATTGTGACATGAGCATCATCTAATGAATAGAATGCACGTTTTCCCTCTTTACGATACTTCGCGAGCCCTGCTTTTTTTAACGTCCGCAAGTGATGCGATGCTGTGGCTATTGAACATCCGGTAGCATAAGCCACGTCGCAAACGCACAATTCTTTAGCTTCAGCCAATGAATACGCAATTTTTAGACGTGTTTCATCACCTAATATTTTAAACCATTGGGCAATCGGGGAAACAGGGATAGCGGTCAGTTCATTTTGCACTCGCTCTACCTTCTCCTGTTCCACACATTCTATTTCGCAAAGATCAGTATGTTTCGTTTCCATTTCATCACCTCTTAATCAAATGATCATTTGATTAAATTATATTCTGACGACTGTTAGATTGTCAATGCACACCAAAAAAATAGTACGCAAGTAAAAGAAATGCGTACTATTTTTTCTATTAAGAAACTGTGTTTTGAACTAGCGTTAAGACGGGTTATCCCATCTATTTCTGTGTCAAACTTTAAATAGTTTGGCATTGATCGCCACGATAACGGTGCTCAATGACATCAAAACAGCACCTATTGCTGGACTAAGCAAAATACCGAATGAATATAAAACACCGGCTGCTAGTGGGATAGCCAAAATATTGTAGCCAGCAGCCCACCAAAGGTTTTGGATCATTTTTCGATAGGTCGCTTTCGACATTTCAAATATGGAAACCACATCTTCAGGGTTGCTGCGCACAAGAATCACATCTGCTGATTCCATTGCTACATCTGTACCAGCCCCGACAGCAATTCCTAAATCAGCGTTCGCTAATGCGGGAGCGTCATTCACACCGTCACCAGTCATAGCCACCTTTACTCCACGTTGCTTAATCTCCTTAATTTTATCAGATTTGTTATGGGGTAAAACTTCTGCATAAATTTGATCTAAATCAAGCTGCTTTCCGACCCATTGCGCTACTTGGCGATTATCACCTGTTAGCATCATCGCTTCAATACCCATTTCCTTCAATCGCTTAATAGCATTGAAGGAGCTTTCTCTAATTCGGTCAGCAAGAGCAATCATCCCTTGTAGCTCATTATCAATAATGACAAACACAACGGTTTTGCCGTCCGCTGACATCGCATTAAAGTCGTCTTCAGGATAAGGTATTTGTTGATCGGTCACATATCCAGGACTAACGACTTTTACTTCTTTACCATCGACGGTACCGGTTAAGCCTTTACCGGTTAGCGACTCAAATGTTTCAGGTTCTACTACTGTATACTGTCTGTTACTGGCTTCTTCCACAATCCCGCGAGCAATCGGGTGTTCAGATTGCGATTCTAGCGATGCTGCAAAGCGTAACATCGTTTCTTCATCTACGCCATCTGTCGTCACAATATCAGTCACGCCGAATGCCCCTTCAGTGAGTGTCCCTGTTTTATCAAAAACGACAGCCTGTAGATTTCTTGCATTTTCAAAGCTTGCTCGATTACGAATTAACAGTCCTCGCTTGGCAGACTTTGCAGTGGAGACTGCCACGACAAGAGGTGCAGCCAGTCCGAGTGCGTGCGGGCAAGAAATGATCATCACAGTGACCGTTCTTTCTAGTGCGAAAGCTAGCGGGTAACCTAGTGAAATCCATATGACAAACGTGAGTATACCCGCCAATAATGCGATATAAAACAACCATTTCGCAGCTCTGTTTGACAAGTCTTGTGTACGTGACTTTGAGTTTTGCGCCTCACTAACGAGATTGACGACTTGATTCAGGTAACTTTCCTCACCTGTGTTCTGGACAATCACAGTGAGCGATCCTTCTCCATTAATGGAACCACCGATGACTTGATCGTTTTTCGTTTTAGTAACAGGAATGGACTCTCCAGTTAACATGGATTCATCAATGGAAGATTCCCCTTTACTAATTTGTCCATCAGCAGGAACCTTCTCACCTGGTTTTACAAGGACGCGGTTTCCTTCTTGAATTTGTGAAATAGGAACATCTGTTACGCTTCCGTCCTCATTTAGTAAGTGCGCTTCTTTTGGCATGAGCTTTGCCAGCTCTTCCAATGCGTTGGATGCATTCATGACAGAACGCATTTCAATCCAATGACCAAGGAGCATAATGTCAATCAGTGTGGCAAGCTCCCAAAAGAAGTTACTCTCCGTTAAATTAAACACAGCTAACGTACTGTAGCCATAAGCCACGACGATAGCGAGTGATATGAGCGTCATCATACCAGGGTTTTTTTGCTTGATTTCGCTTACCATGCCTGTTAAGAACGGCCATCCGCCGTAAAAAAAGACGATAGTGGCTAGCCCAAACAGCACTATCATACTTCCGGGAAACTGCCAACTAAACCCAAGAAAGTCTTGTATCATAGGTGACAAGATCAAAATTGGGACGGTTAAAACTAGTGATATATAGAAACGTTTTTTAAAATCCTCAATCATATGCTCGTGATGACTGCCGTGGTCGTGTCCCCCACCGCCATGCTCGTGGTGACCGCCGTGGTCGTGTCCCCCACCGCCATGGTCGTGGTGACCGCCGTGGTCGTGTCCCCCACCGCCATGCTCGTGGTGACTGCCGTGGTCGTGTCCCTCACCGCCATGCTCGTGGTGACTGCCGTGATCATGGCCTCCTCCATCATGGTCGTGGTGACTATTGTGGTCGTGATTGCCTCCGCTATGGTCATGGTGATCGGTTTGCTCGTGTTCGGATTTGTGATGAGATTTTTTGTTTTGACGTGGATCATTTTCCATGTACATGCACCTCTCTTCATAATGCAATCTATGGGTATATTAACCGAATATAATCGAGATTAAACATTTGTGTACCGTGACGAGATAAAAACATGTACAAACTATGATATATTTTAGAGGATCTCCATATTTTCTTCATATTTATTGTGTAAAGTAGTTCAGAGTACATCATAGGAGGATAAAAAAGTTATGGGAAAGTCAACAAAAAAAAGAAAAAACAATTCCTCTCAAGGAAAATCTACAATGATCTTATGGTTATCCGTACTGGTCATTGCACTAGGAACCTTGATCGCAATTAACTTCTTAGGCAATAAAAGTGCTGGTAATGTGGAACTACCGGATCTACATGGATTAGGCATATCAGCAGACGGTGAGACCATTTACGCACCAGCCCATTCAGGATTAAAGACATTCTCAGGTGGACAGTGGACGACACCAGATGCTCCTGAAAACGATTATATGGGATTTTCAAAGGTCGATGATGGCTTTTATAGCAGTGGACATCCTGGACCAGACTCTGATTTAGTGAATCCTTTTGGAGTTGTGAAGGCTGAAGAGAATGGACAAGACCTGCAAACACTTGGTTTAAGTGGCGAATCAGACTTTCATCTTTTCGCAGCTGGCTACGCTTCTCATGCACTCTATGCGTTTAACGCTGCTCCTAATTCACAAATGAGTGAAGAAGGTTTGTATTATTCTACAGATGACGCAGGAACATGGACGAAAAGTGCTATGAGCGGTCTGGAAGAAGCGCCGACATCACTTGCAGTGCATCCAAGCGACCCAGCTGTTGTTGCTGTAGGAACACAAACGGGTCTGTTGTACTCTGAGGATAACGGGGATTCGTTTACAACGATCCTTGATGGAGTGGGGATAACAGGTGTCACGTTCACGAGTGACGGTATGCTGCTCGTCGGTACGTATCAAAACAATGCAGAGTTAGTCAAGGTAGATCCTGCAAATCCGGATAGCATGAAGACATTGCCAATTCCTGAACTGACTGAAGATGCGGTAAGCTACATTGCAGAAAGTCCTGCAAATCCTGAGAAGATCGTATTTGGCACAATGAAGGTAAATATGTATATGACTTCAGATGGTGGAAATGAATGGGAACAGATCGTAAATGAAGGACAAGGCATGACTATAGAAACTGTAGAACAATAATAAAGGAAAATGTAAAAAGAGCCGCACTCGTTGGAGTGCGGCTCTTTTTTATTATTCTGGTTGATTATTTGCATCTGGATCTGGAGTGAAGTCAGGTTCGAAACCTTCATATTCTACTAACGTTACCATCCCTGCTGATGCGTGATGCAAATCATGGCAATGGAACATCCAATCGCCAGGATTATCGGCTAAAAAGGCCACTTCGTACGATTCACCGGGCTGAATGTTTAACGTGTCTTTTATAATGGGTGCTCCTGTTAATGGTTCACCGTTTTTACTTAACACTTGGAAAAACATGCCGTGTAGATGCATCGGGTGTACGTCAGAAGTTGAGTTATTTTGGAAAGTAACTTTGACTTTATCCCCTTCTGCTACTGAGAGCGGATCCGTATTTGGAAACACCTTATCGTTAATCGTATACTCTGCTTCTCCATCCTCACCAGTGCGAGTATTTAAGTCCATTTCATATTCCACGTCGAATTCATCGTCAAGTGAAAACGGGCTCTCAGCTAATTCACCATAAGAAGTGAAATCAAAGATAGGCATTGATTCAGCGTCATCTGCTTCCTTTTGATCTGTATCCGTGGCTCCCGCAGTACGGATGACGGTTGACATGTCTTCCATCCCGTCCATCCCTTCCATATCTTGTGCATGGCAATCTATGTGCCAACTACCTTCTTCCTCGACAGTAAATTCGATATCGTAACGCTCACCAGGACCGATTCGAATGAGTTGGTCTTGAATGACTGGTGGATTTTCTATAGGCTGACCGTCAGTAGCGACCACTTTAAACCCAGGTACGTTTACATCAATCATATGCTCCATATTCCCTGCATTCACGAGACGTAATCGGATGCGCTCCCCTTTTTCTACTTCAATTTCTGGGATACTGTCACCTGTTTTCCCATTAATCGTGAACGTGTCATACATTTCAGCCATGTCATGAGCTTCTGAGCCCGATTCTTCCATACCGGACATATCCTCACCTTCAGAGTCCATGCCTTCCATGCCGGACATATCCTCATCTTCAGAGTCCATGCCTTCCATACCGGACATATCCTCATCTTCAGAGTCCATGCTTTCCATAGAGCTTCCTGTTTGCCATTCGTCAAAAACGAGTGTGAAGTCTTTGTCGTATGATTTTTCTTCCTCTTCTACGATAATGGTGCCGTACAATCCTTTATCCACTTGGACAGATCCGTTTTGATGGGAATGGTACCAGTACGTCCCAGGGTCTTCTGCCTTGAATTTGTAAGTGAATTCTTCACCAGGTTGGATCGCATTTTGTGTTACACCCGGAATGCCATCCATATTGTTTGGAAGAGGAATCCCATGCCAATGAATCGTGACCGGTTCAGGTAAGGTATTTTGTAAGTTTACTTCAACTGTGTCCCCTACAGTTGCCCGTATTTGCGGACCTGGCACCGTGTTTCCGTAAGTCCAAGCTTCAAAATTTGTGCTACCTAAATCAATTGTCGTTTCCTTCGCTTCTAAATTAATTGGTCCTGCTGAAGCTTCATAGACCTTAAAAGCGTTTTTAAATGAGCCGCTGCCGCTATTTTCTGGTTCAGAACTAGTCGATTCTTCCCCGTTTCCGGCGCTGCACGCAGATAAAAGCGCAAGTGAAAACCCAGTAATCCCTAACCATTTCCATTTATTACTCATCTTGATCCCTCCAATGATTGTTCGTTAGTAATCATACAAAATAGTTGTGCAGAATCTATTGAGGAAATGTGAAATCTTTGTGCACTTTGTTAGAAAATACATATAAATTGTTAGGGTAGGTCTCCCCAAAAAATGATCCACTCTGTTCTTTTATTGCGAGAATTCATTGACAAATGCAGAGAATCAGCATATGATGACTTCAGTCACTTGTTTTGCCTTAGGGAAAAATAAATTCCAGGTTATAATAATGATGGTGTTAACCATATTATTTATAAATACTCGATAAACAAACAGAAAGGGAGAAAGCCATATGGAGTCGCCGTTAACGAACAGAATGGCATCGAAGCAAGATCCTGCTTATGATGTATTGGCGGGTAAAACAAAAGGATGGAAGAAACTTCTACCCTTTTTAGGGCCTGCCTTTATTGCGGCGGTAGCTTACGTTGACCCTGGAAACTTTGCCACGAACATTGCGGCTGGAAGTGAGTACGGATATTTATTGCTCTGGGTAATTTTGTTTTCCAATGTTTTGGCACTATTGATCCAATCTTTATCTGCTAAATTAGGGATTGCAACAGGAAAAAATCTTCCGGAAGTATCGAGAGAACGTTTTTCAAAACCGGTCTCATTCGGATTGTGGATTCAAGCTGAACTTGTCGTGATCGCCACAGATTTAGCAGAATTCATTGGTGCAGCGCTCGGCTTATATTTGCTTTTTGGGATTCCCCTTTTACCTGCCGCCATTATAGCAGCAGTTGGTTCCTTTTTAATTTTGGAATTGCAACGGAGAGGATTTAGAGCATTAGAAGCGGGAATCGGTGGGCTCTTGTTCATGATAGCGATTGCTTTTGCCATGCAGGTCGTGTTCGCTGAACCAGAAGCTGGACCCCTCCTTCAAGGTTTATTCACCCCTCAATTTGACGGGGTTGGAAGCGTGATGTTAGCAGCTGGAATATTAGGTGCAACGGTGATGCCGCATGCCATTTACTTACACTCCGGTCTCACTCAGCGTCGCGTGGTGGGAAAAACTGACGCAGAGCGGAAGCGGATTTTCCGGTTTGAGTTTATTGATATCCTTCTAGCCATGGTCATTGCCGGAGCCGTAAACGCCAGTATGCTGATTATGGCAGCGAGCTTGTTTTTTGAAAATGGCATAATTGTTGAAGATTTGGACGTCGCCTTCGTTCAGTTAGGAGAACTAGTTGGTTCGACGGCAGCAATCCTTTTTGGGGCAGGTTTACTGATAGCTGGGTTGTCGAGCTCCTCGGTCGGGACCATGAGCGGAGACATGATTATGCAAGGATTTATTAATTTCAGAATCCCTTTGTATTTGCGACGTGCGATTACGATGGTCCCACCGCTGTTTATTATTGGATCTGGGGTCAACGCAACAGATGCATTAGTGATGAGCCAAATTGTGTTATCATTTGGCATTGCCTTTGCACTCGTCCCCCTTATTATGTTTACGAGTAACAAAGAATTAATGGGCAGTCTTCGAAATTCAACTTGGGTGAATGTGGTCGCTTGGGGAGCTGCTGCCTTGATCATTAGTTTGAATATCTTTCTCCTGTATCAAACGTTTTTTGCTTAACCTAAAAAGCAACGCGTGTTCGTTAAGGAATACGCGTTGCTTTTTTATAATGAGGACGAAACTCGTCTCAATAATTAGTCCAGGTAGATCCTATGAGTTCCTTTATCTTTTCTTCACATACCAATAAATGATGGATAGCACTAGGACTGGTAATCCAAACCATAAGAAAATAGAGAGTAGTGAAGATACATACGTATCGAATGAACTAACGCCACTAGTTAAGGTTAACGATATACTCAAACAAATGATCCCGATGGCTACTAGTAGGATGACGATGATCCAATCTAACCATTTCAATGTTGTTCCTACTTTCTACCCTGTAGTAATGGGGAAGGTAAGCTTAAACTGTGTCCCCTTTCCTTCCTTACTCTCCACTTCAATCTGCCCGTTGTGTAGCTCTACTAATTTACTCACGATCGCAAGACCCAACCCAGTGCCTCCAAATTGTCTTGAACGAGATTTTTCCACGCGATAAAACCGCTCAAATATAAAAGGTAATTCTTTTTCGGGAATTCCATGTCCCGTATCTTTGATCGTCATACGAATGGTGGATTCATGTGTTTTTGTGACAAGAAGTGTGACGTCACCAACATCGGTGTGGCGGATTGCGTTATCTAATAAATTTGTGAAAATTTCTTCAAGCCTTTTCTGATCAGCAAACAGTAATGGGATAGGGTCATCCGATTTGATTTTAAATCCCAACCCCTTTTTGTTTGCAATCATTGAGTATTTCAAATTCAACCTCTCGAGCATTTCGGAGAGGTTCACCCATTCCTTATGTAGATCAAATTTACCTTCTTCCATTTTTGATAGGTCAAACAGATCAGAAATGAGGTGGCTTAAACGGGTTGCTTCGTGTTCAATAATAGACAAATACTGTTCTTTCTCTTCTTCCGTTTGATAGAGCTTTTCTTTCAACACTTCAGCATAACCTTTTAGATAAGATACAGGTGTTTTCAATTCGTGAGAGATACTGGCAAAAAATTCACTCCTTGAGTCTCGGTACCTCTTGAGTTCCCCCGACAGATCATTAATTGCGTTCCCGAGTGAACCCGCTTCATCTTGTGAGCGGACGACCACTTGTGTTTCCAGGTTTCCCTTAGCAATCGACCGAGTCGCCCTTTCCATTTCTACTAGTGGAGCGGAAAGTTTACGTGATGCAACGACTGTAAAAGCTAGCGCTAAAAAGAATCCCCCTATTCCCGAAAGCATGAATAAGCCTCTGACAGTTTGTAGTGATTGGCGAACATCCTCAATTGATGATAAGACGAAGAGTCCCCCAAAGAAGGAAGAATCTTCATTTAGAATGGGCTGACCTAAAATGAGATAGCGTTTATTGGAATTTGGCTCAGTATATTCAAATTCAACGGTGTCCCCGTTACTGAGTGTTGGTAAAGCGTCCTCTGGAAGGGTAATCATCATTCCTGTTACCCCTGCATGAGAAATGAGTTGCCCTTGTGAATTCGTAATGACTAACTTATTTTGAGAAATCTCACTCACCATCTCAATCATACGAAGAGATACATCGCTTCGGTTATCTGTTAAGATCTTCGCGTAATTGAAGGACACTTTTTGCGCTTCTTGCCTGACTTTACTATAGTAAAAATCAGAAAAAACTTGATTAATCACAAAGCCAAAGGGGAGAAATACAAGAAGGAATACAGTCATCATCGTTAAACCCAACTTGACATCAATGCGATTAACTTTCATGGCCACTCGATCCTATAATTTTGTATCCTACACCCCAAACCGTTTGTATAGGGTTATAAGGAAGTCCCGCCCTTTTTAGTTTTCGTCGAATGCTCTTAATGTGTGTGTCGACTGTTCTCTCGTCGCCAAAGTAGTCCATTCCCCAGACGATGAAAAGAATCTGTTCACGGCTATATACTCGTTTAGGATGAGTGAGCAGCATTTTTAAAAGTTCATATTCCTTTGGTGTTAAATGAACAGGCTGTTCGTCCACCGATACGACATGTTCACTTACATCCATGGTCAGACCGTCTAAAGAGATTTTCTTATCCATTGTTTCTTCAGCAGGTGTCTTTTGTACTCTTCTTAATAAAGCCTGTACACGTGCAATGAATTCTTCTGTTTCAAAAGGCTTCGTTAAGTAATCATCAGCCCCTGTTTCGAGTCCTTTCACTTTATCCCGTGTTTCTGTTTTAGCCGTGAGCATGAGGATCGGAACCGAAGCATCCCTTTTTCTAATCTCTTGACACACTTCGATTCCATCTAGTCCAGGCATCATTAAATCTAGAATAACTAGCTGGAACAATTGATCATTCATTTTATCCAAAGCGGTACCGCCATTTTCCGCTTCAATCACATAAAAGCCTGACTTCACTAAATGGATACGAAGTAAATTTCTCATATTCCATTCATCATCAACAACTAAAATTTTCACTTTGTCCATATGTCAACCTCATTTTATAATGTTGGTTCCCATCTATTATTTCAACAGCCATTCTGTTAATCAAGTCCATTTAAAGTAAAAAAAGGCTCTTTTCGTATCCTTTGTTGTTTTTACAATACAGTAATCTCATGATGCGACGTAATGAAGAAACTGCTAGAATACGCTGCGGAAATACACTTCGCTTTTCCGCAGGAGTCTACGTGTATTTCCTCCGCTAGGTTTGACTCGCCATCTGTTCGTTGATTGGAGCAGAAGGCGGCGACTCCTGCGGGATCAGCGGGACAGGTGAGACCCCACAGGCGCTTGCGCCGAGGAGGCTCACCGCCCGCCCCGCGGAAAGCGTCCGCCTGCAGCGGAAATCAACACAGCAGTATGTCGCATCATAATGCTACTGTGTAATGAGATTTCATTAAAAAAGCAACAATCTTTTAGAAAACAGCCTAAAAAAAAGAGCAGATGTCCGCTCTTTTCCTATTTGTATTAAACTTAAGATATTTCTCTTTTCTGTTTTAACTCAATCACTTGCCCTGAATTGTGGGAAGGGGAACTTTTCAATGCTTGCACTGATTTTGTAAGCTCTTCGTTTTTTGCCATTAATTCAGCCACTTGCATTTCGAGGGTCTGAACGTCATTCGGTTTTTCAAGTCCTGTTTTAGCCTTCGAAGTATTACATTTTTCTTTCTTCCCTCCAGACATTCCTTTCATACAGAACAACATCATAATCGGGCACGCAGCTAAAAGCAACAATGGAATCCATGACATGTGTGGCACCTCCTCAAAGTTTGGTAATTATATACTATCCAAGAGGTGTGATAGTATTGTGAAAAAAATGAAAAAACGATTGTTTCCTCAAATATTTCTATCTCACGCTGTAGGTTATTTCGCTGCCACCTTTTTAGATCTTAAATAGAAGAAGCCCATTAAGAGCAAGGAAACCACAATAACCGTTACACTCGTTAGTTGTCCTGCTGTTAAGTCAAACAAATATCTTGGTGAGTCGCCCCGAAGAAAACCGAGCATAAATCGACCAATCGAGTAAAGGATGTTGTAGAATAGGAAGATAAATCCTGTTGGCCACGTTTTATTTTTCAAAATGAGCAAAAGACCGAATACGATAAAATCCCATTGTCCTTCCCATACTTCTGCCGGCCAAAGCGGCTGTGAACCATAGGTATTGTATGCCATCGTTCCTTCAGGAAAAACAAGACCGAAATTGGACCCTGTTGGAGAACCGAATGCATCCCCATTTAATAGACAAGCAATCCTACCGATGGCTTGTCCTAAAATAATCCCCGGTGCCATGATATCAGCAAATTCCCAAAAATTCAGTTTGTGACGCCATGAATAAAGGGCTCCTGCCACAAATCCCCCCACTAAGCCTCCTTGGATCGCCAGACCCCCTTCCCAAATGAGAAAGATCTGACCTAAATTCTGACTATAGGTCTCCCACTGAAAGAAGAAGACATGCCAGAAGCGTGCTCCAATGATCGCTCCAATGATGACATAAAACGAAACATCGATGATATGTTTTTGATACTTTGTTCCTCTTGCTAAGTAATAAGAAACTCCTAGGCCAAGCAAAATGGCTAGAGCAACAATTAATCCATAAGATCGAATGGGAAAATCGCCAATCTCAAAAAGTATAACCCTCATAAGTAGTCTCCTTTATCTGTGTAGTCAACTTAGGATATTTAGTAGAGTGAATATTTTCCATCATTTATTTGTCGGTATGTTCCACAGGGGCCTAAACAAAATGTGGAATCCTTATATCGTCCAATAGGTGATTGTATCGAGAATACCTAGAACAATTAAAATAACCCCTGCCACCCTTTGTACATATAAGCCAATCTTTCTTCCTTTTTTCAGTACCGAACCACTTGCTCCGAAATACCAAATTAAAAATATGGCAAG
The DNA here is from genome assembly GCF_012955605.1 of Bacillus fonticola. Lineage (GTDB taxonomy): Bacteria > Bacillota > Bacilli > Bacillales > JC228 > Bacillus_CG > Bacillus_CG fonticola. The sequence continues at coordinate 1,528,470 of NZ_CP052135.1, forward strand.
AAATAAAGGTAAAGAGGTTCCGACTGCAAATAGGCTTGGCAAAACAACCCCATACGGAGTAGAAAGAACGATAGGCATTAACGTAACAAAGAATAAAACAAACATAGTCGGACAAAATCCTAACGAAAAACTAACTCCCATTAAAAACGAACCCATCTTCCCCTTTTTAAAAAACTTTTTGGGAACTTCAAATAGTGTTAACGTCCATTTCATCTTGATCATTCCGAGCATAAAGATACCAACAATGATGAACATCGGACCTATAACTCTTCTGAACCAAGGGAAATATAATGTGAGCTCGCCCCCAAATTCTCTCCCTAAGGTCCAAACGAGAGCTCCTAAGCTTGTAAATACTGCAATCTTTCCTAGTGTAAAAAAGATAATGTCGCCCCATGCGATCTCTTTTTGGAGAGACTTATTTCCATATAGCGTGATCGCGCCAATATTTCCAGTTAATTGGCATGGTGCCATCGCTCCGACAATCCCTAGAAAAAAGGCAAATAACACGGGAACACCTTCAAAACTTTGCACAACAGTTAGAAACGGTTGCATCATTGCGTTACTAAGCTGACTGAAAAACTGATATATCTTAATCACCATTTTCTGTTCATCTTTCAAATGTTAGTGTAATTAAAAAGTTTGAAGAAAGTGTGGAGATTGCGTAAAAAGTTATTTTTCTATATCGTGTGGTGCGTTTCAGTCTAGACAGTTCATTTGTCACCTTTTTTCCGCGTACCGAATAGCTTCATAAATCAAGGAAATGATACTGGCAAGAGGGAGTGAACTTTTGTGAAAGAGGGACTTATGTCAACAGATCAAATCGTGCTCATCGTGACAGCTATAGTAGTAGGCACCCTGTCTCGTGCCTTCACGTTAAATGAGGATTACAGGCAATACCCGAGTTATCCAAACGGATACTTAATCCATCTCATCACAGGTTTTGTAGCCGCTGCGCTAGGTGCTGTAGCCATCCCGGCTTTATTAACGAAAAATTTTGTCGCCGTCACATTCCTTACATTGGCCATTCAACAATTTAGAGACGTTCGGAAAACTGAGCGGGAAAGTTTAAAAGGACTTGAAGAAACAGAATCTGCATACCGCGGTGATGCTTACATTGATGGGATTGCTAAAACGTTTGAAGCACGTAATTATTTTGCATTAATCGTCTCCTTTGCGACCGCTCTCACAATTCAATTAGTAGACCAAGACATTATCTGGATCAATGTGGTAAGCGGTGTGTTGGTGGGTGTGATCGTGCTCCTTTTCTTACATCGTTTTTCGAAAGGGAAAACGGTCGGTGATATTGCTGATGTAAAAGAAGGCAAAGTTGAAGTGAAAGGTTCTGAGCTATTCGTCGATGGTATTTACGTATCCAACCTTCTCGGTACAGACAATGCGCAAAAGTTGTTTGAAGAAGAAGGGGTTGCCGTTGTCGTCTATCCGCGTGAAAGTCATTTTCGCATCACCTTAGATAATTACGGGCAAAGACAGGCGATGGTATTTGAGGCTACGAGATCAATTGGGCTTAAAAGATATCATTTCACAAGGAAAGATTACGAACAAGGTCGAGTGGTGATTGCTTTAGTCCCTGTTATAAAGGATATCGACAAACTGACAGAGACGGTTAAGAATACTCCGTTATTAGAAAGTGTTTGGAAAAGCCACGAGGTGTTAAAAACCAATTTAGCGGGGAGGGAATAAGCCATGGGGCGTGAATCAAGCGAAAGGCCCAACTATGAAATACTAGCCTTTCTCACCTTACATAAAGAGAAAGTGTTAAATGGAAATACACTATCCTTATTAGCGAAAGACGAAGAAGAACTAAAAATGATGACACAAGACATAGCGAAAGCGATGAAAGCGGATGTTGTGCGGATGAAGTCAGGTGATTACTTGGTGATTCGCGTGTAATAATACAAGGGGAACCCGAATGCTTTACTGTCACAAGACTCATTCCATCTCAACACCCACGAATTATTTTCTGCCCTTCAGGTGAGATTGTGACGTCCACCATGTTGACCGCCTGCATCCCACCCACGTTTTCCAGCATTTTTCGTCTTCTTTTCACCTTGAGCAAATCGTTTTTATTATACCGCGACGACTGTTTTTTGACTGGTTCGCCTGTTCCCACCCCCACTTTCTTCATCGGTCATGATAAAATACGGACATCAGCGGAAATGTGTCCTATTAAGGTGTGAGGTGATAACAGTGTTATGAGCCAAATTGCATGGAAGCTCTCGCTTTTCTTTTGCATCATGTTCTTTGCACTAGAGGGAATTCTTTTGTATGGATTACACAGTACGATGGTCGACGATGAAATACAACGTCAAATAGAGGAACTTGCAGCAAAAGGAGAGAGTCATAGAGAAGCTTTGCAAGAGCACTTTACTACAACGACTATGCAACACGTTTTATATATGGAAGAAAACGTGCCAAGTGAAGTGATGATTATACAACGGAGTGACAAACGAATTTTGGCTACCAGTGTCTCCTCTCCGGATCGAATCTTATCTGAAGATATTCTTTATGCTACTTACGAAGAGGCGACGATTGTTGAAGATGATTGGGAAAATGCCCCTTATCTTGTGACTGCCACCCCCCTAAATGAAAACGTTACGGTACTCATGATCGAACCGACCGAAATTGTGCAACAATACGTACAGCAACTGAGTCAGCATTTTCTCTATATTGCATTTGCAGGCATTCTGATCACGCCTATTGTCATTCTTCTATTGTCTCACTGGATCACAAAACCGCTTTTGCAGATGCAAGAAGCGACTAAACAAATGAGTCAAGGGAATTTTTCTGTTGGGATGAACACAACAGGTTCAGACGAGCTATCGTTACTTGCCCAATCTATTGAAGATTTGGCGTACGATTTAGCGCAGCATCGACGTTTGAGATCTCTATTTCTGGCCAGTGTCTCCCATGAGTTGCGAACACCGCTTACTTATATCCAAGGATATGCACAGATCGCACAGAAAACAGCAACGAGTAAGGAACGAAGAAACTATGCCCTTTCCATCATCCAGGAAGAAACTGAGCGTGTTGAGCTCTTACTGCAGGATTTATTTATGTTAGCAAAAGTGGATAGTAATCAATTTTCTATACAGAAAGAAAAACTTCACGTCAAAGGGTGGCTTCACAAAGTACTCTCCCCTCTCCAACTTGTCTTTGAAGAGGAGGGGAGAGCACTCATAGAAGAAGTGGACGAGGATCGAATTGTGTCCATTGATTCAGAACGGGTCCAACAGATGCTTGTAAACGTCATTGATAACGCTAAAAAGTATAGTACTGAAGGTCCGGTAAAAGTCCGTTTCACATCGAAAGGTCACACTTATCGTTTAGAAGTCATTGACGTTGGACCTGGAATACCTAAGGAGGTGCTAAGCCAAATCGGTCAACCGTATCTGCATGCAACAACCCCGCCTTCTAGCAAACATGGACTCGGGCTTGGGCTTGCCATTGTCACGAGTATTGCAAAAGCTCACGGCATACAATTTACGTTTCATACGAATGATCCTAAAGGTACCATTGCACGTTTTGAGTGGGAGGAAAACAGATGAGAAAACGAAGCGCGGTTATTGTTGACGACCAAAAAAGAATGCGTGAATTACTGGAGCTCACTTTGGAAGAACATTACGAGTGTATACTTTTTGACACTGGTCTTGACGCAATCCATTATGTGAAAAATAACCAATGTGATGTCGTTCTGTTAGATGTAATGATGCCAGGTCTCACTGGATGGGAGATTTGTCAACAATTACGGGATGTGTCAGATGTCCCCATTGTGATGATTACCGCAAGGACGGAAACAGAGGATATTGTGAAAGGATTACGTCTTGGAGCGGACGATTACGTAACAAAACCATTCAAAGAAGAAGAGTTACTGGCTAGAATGGAGGCTGTTCAACGGAGAAAAAAAATGCAGACAACTCAAGAGCAAATAGGCAAAGGTTTGCAATTAGATGAACTGAGTCATACGGTGGCCTACAACGGCCAATTGATTCCCGTCACTCACAAAGAGTTCGAGCTCCTTCAGCTTTTTATACAGCATCCGAATCAAGTGCTAAAGAGAGAGCAATTGATTACACGAGCTTGGGGATACAGTACTTTTACTGACGATCGAACAGTTGATTCCCATATTCGTAATTTACGAGAAAAGCTTCGTCATGTAGGGTTTCCAGTTGCTGAAACTTTGCTCACAGTTTGGGGTGTCGGCTATAGATGGGTTCCACATCAATAGGAGAAATTACTGTTGCCTGATGAGTTGGAGCACGCCTACGATCAGGCGTGTCCCATGTTTTTATCTAGCCATTTCTAGACATGATTCTGCGCATTTTGCGCATGCGTCCGCACACGACTTACAATGTGCGTTGTGATCAGCATGTTTTCTACACTCTGTGGCACACGCTTCACAAACACTTGCGCAAAGCTTACAAATCTCTGCACTAAAGGAGCTATGACTCGCCATCGCATTCGCTGCAAACGCACACATCTCAGCACATTCTTTGGAGAGCCGTATACAGTCTTTCAGCATGTTGATATCATTCTCGCGCAGACAAGCATCATAGCACACGTTGCATTCAGTAAAGCAGGCTAAACATTCCTCAATACACTGTTGAAACTTGTTGTCCATTAAAATCGCTCCTTTCTATTTACACTTACCTAACATTCCTCACTTGGACACTTTTTATACATGTTGGGATAGGGTTTCCGTTCTTACGGCGGGAGTGGAAGAATATGGGTAATGATGGGATGGATCATATGGATGAGCCCGAAAGCGAATCCGATAGTGGGAGTAACGAGTGTAGAAAAGAAGCGAGTCATAGGCTTCTCGCTTCTTTTTGTGCATCATATGCTATTCTTCTAGTAGGTGTTGGTAGCGATAATACGTTTTCATTTGCTTCTCACTCGATACTCGTGGTGTATAGGTCCACCCCATACTTTCAATTAAGTCAGCATACTCTTTCTCCAACGTCGCTTGTTCCCATGCCATTTTAAAATGGGCTTGCTTCACATGAGGATCTTTCATCATGAGAGCAGAAGAAAAGTTTGAGTTTGCCATGCTTTTTGTTGCAGAATGTGCCTCTAAGGCAATGTGTTTATCTTCTTCGGTGTGGTGATGCTGTTCATGAGAAAAGTGTCCGGAAGAATCCATCGCAAACGAATGTGGACGCCCTTCGCTCGGATAAATTAAATCAAGCATCGTATGAACATGCTTTTGCATAGTCGTGACCTGCGTTGCCAAAATCTTCTTCAATGTACCATTTTGAGTCATTGAGTGATACATCTTAAGCTTGGCAATGACTCCTTCATGAGCGGACAAATGATCGGTCATGAATCCAATGTCAATAGCTGGTAATCCCACGATTAGCCCTCCTTACTTAAACCTATCTGTAATCTATGTAAACGACCTTTTATTTGTGATAAACCTTACGAGTCTTTTTTGAAATAGGATCTAACAGAGATGGTTAACTTCAGTACTTGGAGAATTTAGAGTATTCTATTTCCTATTTTTTTGGCGGTTCCTCCATCCACCTTCTTTTAATCACCAAATTCATACCATCCTCTCCAAAAAACAATGAAGCAAACAATATGTAGCTTTACAGGAAACTCCAGCAAAAAAACGTTTTTACTTAACTTAATAGCGCACGAACCCCTTCATAACCAAAATAGATGCCGAAACCAACGAGCGATATACCTGATAGTAGAGAAATGGCTTGTAAGCTTCTATCGTTTAACCAATTCCGGAAGCCTGTAGTCAATGCAGCAACAAAAACATCCCATAATGTTAATCCTAAAAATATCATCGAACTATAGATTAAAAGTTCACCAGTTCCATTATCTTCGGCCGTTTTAGCCAGGATGGAGCCATAAATTCCCAACCAAAATAAAATGGAAAGCGGGCTCGTAATAGACATGATAAATCCTGTGAGAAAACTTTTACATAATGTATCTTGTTTTCTTTTGTAATCTAAAGTAATGACATTCGCCCGTAACATTCCCTCGATCCCCGAGTAGATTAAAATAAAACCACCGAAAAGCCAGAGAAAGATTTTGACAATAGGAACCTCCAAAAAATGAACCATACCAACATACACTAGCAGCATGAAAATAGCATCTGCAATCATCGACCCCGCACCTACAATCCATGCATGCCAGAAGCCGTTTCGAATTCCTTGATCAAGTCTGGCCGAGTTTACGGGTCCAATGGGAGCTGCTAAAGTTAACCCCAAAAAAATATAACTAAGTAATATGCTTACGCTCAAGAACAACCACCCCACTTCCACAAGAACTAATAGCCTGTACAGTCTATGTCAAGGGAGCGGCGTGTATGTCTTGTCCTATAGAAGCGACATCTATATGCAAGCAAAAGGCAGATTGGAGTTCCAACCTGCCTTAAGAAACTTATATGAGCTTTTTATCGCAATGGCTTTAAAGCGCCACTCCAAGCGATGACTTGATCAAGCATGGCGTTTACTGAATCGACTTGATGATCTGCGGGTTTGAAAACGCTGAATTTCTCGAAATCTGTGAACAGTGAGAGTCCAACTTGAGCACGTACGTCTGCTACCTGAAGCTCTGCCATGATCAATCGTAACCCCTCAACTGCACGTGTTCCTCCAGCACTTCCATATCCTACAAATCCAGCAGCTTTGTTATTCCATTCATTATATAAGTAGTCAATTGCGTTTTTGAGTGCGCCACTAGTCGCGTGATTGTACTCTGGTGTCACAAAAACATAGCCATCAAATGAGTTGATTTTCGCTGACCAATTTTTTGTATGGTCGTTCGTATATTGACCCATTGATGGTGGCATCGGTTCATCAAGTAATGGCAAATGAAAGTCGGCAATATCTACTATTTCAAACTCGGCATCCGTACGTTTATTTGCAATGTCATATACCCAGCGTGAAACTGCCTCGCCGTTTCGACCCGGGCGTGTGCTTCCGATAATGATCGCTATTTTAGTCATTGTTTATTCCTCCAAAAAATAATGTTATTTCGTACTGGGAAGTTCTCTCAGTATGTTAACGAAGCTTTGCTGTAGTTACAGTAAAAAATTGTAACTTACATGCGTGTGTATTAACCACCTCCCTTTCGTCATGGAAAGTTTACACCTGTGTGGAAATCTCAGTTTAGTTTGTGTTTTATGAGAAATCCTATATCCAACAATTTATGTAAAAATTAACCATATCCCTTTCGTTTCCACCTTGTGCCTTTGCAACTAATAAAGTTATACTATCTTGTAGACACATTAAAAGGAAGTAGGCACTTAAAAGTTCCATAGTATAGAAAAGTAAACCATAAGGGGGAGTAAGTTTGGGAAGTGAATGTAAAGTAGAAACAGCCCTTGATATTCTAATAGGAAAATGGAAGCCTGTCATCCTATTTCAATTGTTCCAGAACGGCACGATGAGATTCAGTGAATTGGAAAGAGCTATTCCAGAGATCACAAAGAAAATGCTCACCACTCAACTCCGGGAATTGGAATATCACGATATTGTTCATCGCGAAATCTATCCGGTAATTCCTCCAAAAGTGGAATACTCGATCACTGAATATGGAAAAGGCATGACGCCCTTACTGGAAGCGATGAATAGTTGGGGACTATCACATATCCAACATTTAAACGAACTATACGGGGATGATCAAGCAGACGAACGGGTTTAACCCGGCTCATAAAGCGAAAAAACAGTAGCAAAAGCCTGTTAGTGCTTTCGCTACTGTTCTTTAGTTGATAACTAGTGTTTCGTTTACTAGTTATTGAAACATGAAAAAAGCAAAAAAATACACTAGCATCGAAACTAAACCGACTGGTACACCGAATTTAGCCCACTCTTTACTTGTGATTTTCAACTTGCTGGCAGCGATGATATTTGGGATGTTCCCCGGAATTAACATGCCGCCACTAAGAAGCAACCCTAATAAAATCGCTCGTATTGTAAAAGTATCCATCTCTGGGCTAATCTCCGCAGCCGTAAGTGTTGCGTTGTCTAATATGGCTGAAATGATATTAATCCAATAAAGTATTGCTGGATGAAGCCCTAAAAAGTATTGACGTATCAATGGTTCAAACCCGGCGCCTAAGAAGGTTAGTCCCATCACGAAAAAATAAATTTTTAACGCACGGCTAACAATTTCTTCATACCCTTCGCTAGTTCGTTTTTCACTAATTGACTCTTGTATTTTATTTGGTTGACTCACCATGATGGCTGCCATCAACCCAAACACAACAAGTGCGACAAAAACCTCGGACCCAATTAGTTCGATTAAATAGTAAAAGCCTCCGTCTAGTTTATTGATCGCGATGGTCGAGAGCGGTTCACCGATCGGCGATAAAGCTGCCCCAAGCCCTATTGAAAAACAGGCTAACACAACGAAACGAACCTCAGATTTACGGTCAATCCGTAATGCACCTACAATCAATACGAGTACAAGGGCTGAAATGATGGCTGTGATGACACTTGAAATTAAACCTAAAAATATAACAGTCAGAGCAATAAAAGCTCTATAAGGCATGTGGTGACGAATGCCTATGATTGTTTTTTCCAAAGGTTTGTGCAACCACTTGAACAATAACCCTGCCACAAATACGGCAACAGTAATATTGACGGGGGCGAATGTAGCCTCAATGAATAAGGATCTATTTAAGACGCCACTTATAAAAGCGGCAAATAGCCCCATCCCAAATAAGAACATTTCTAGATTTTTTTCCACTGGACTGAGCAACAACGGCAAAAACAAAACAAGAAGAAAAATCACCAATAAGCCGATAACCATTCCTAACCGTCTCCATTTCCATATTTTCCCTTAAATATTCGAAGAGATGAATATAAGATGGAATGAAACAATTATATGCGGTAGGAAGGACAAACTTTCCGAACTTTTGTCTGAAGATCTATTTGATAAGAGAATCATTCATCGCAAGGCAACCGTTACTCCATCTTTCGTCATTACATTCCCATTGAGTCATTGAGTATACGGTGATTTCATTGTACTGTCTCTCTCTGTCCAATGTTTTTATTAACGATATCAGTCCTCTAATAATGAACAAAAGAAACATCATTCTATTTTACTGGGTTGCAGTTTATATTCCTATTTGGCACTACCTGTCCATCTCATTCAAAAAGCCTCTTCCGTCAATTCAGAAGAGGCTTTAAGATGCTCAAGTAATCGGAGAAAGGCTTCCCGTCAAATACCATTACACTTCTTTTAGCTTAATTTGCTGATTTCGCTTTAGTAAGTTTTTCTGCCAGGTGAGCGTGACGACGAGGGTCGCAACTAAAAGGATGAGACCTAAAATAAATGGATAGATAATCTTAACATCATATAACATACCCGCAAGCGTAGGTCCTAACACATTTCCGATACTCACATAGGCGTTGTTCATCCCCATCGCAAACCCTTGTTCATCCCCTGCCAATTTCGAGATAAGCGTATTCAATACCGGTCGAAGGATAGAGGTCGCAAGGAAAATAATCAGGGTGACGACAAAGAATGCTGTGTAGCTAGAAGCAAAGAGCGAAAGAAGAAAGCCACCCGCTGCTACTCCTAAAAAGATATTGAGAACAGTTCCTTCTCCATAACGGTTCACAAGTCTATCAACAATAAAGAGTTGGACAACGACACTTATTATACCAGCGGCTGTAATCATCAGAGCGATCTGTTGTGGAGTGGCACCAAACTGATTATCGACGAAAAGCCCAAGAACTGATTCGTACGCCATTAAACCAAAACTCATGACAAGGGTAATAACGAGTGGAATGAAGTAGGGCATTTTAACGGAACGGATTATTTTTCTAGCCATAGATTCCTCGTCATCAGGCACATTCATAGTTGTAGACGTCTGTTTCGTCACGCTCTCTTTCAGGACACCGACAGAGAATAGAACTGCAACGAGGGACACAAGGGCAGAGATCAAAAATGGCATTTTCAGACCAAAGTCAGCCAAAAAACCGCCAATCCCAGGTCCAATGACGATTCCAAGTGACATAGCCGCCGATACTAAGCTGTTGCCTCTTGCTCGTTGATCCAATGTAGTAATGTCCGCCACATAGGCAAAAATAGCAGGGATAAGTAATGCTGCCCCAATCCCACCAATAACACGAGAAGCATAAAGCCACCAAATGGAGTCAAAGGCATAAAAAACAAACATAGAGATCGTTAAGCCAGTTAGACCATAAATAATCATTTTTCTACGACCATACTGATCAGCCCATTTCCCCGCGATAGGAGAAAAGATCAATTGAGCACCGGCAAAAATTGCAATCATGAGCCCCGCCGCAGTTCCCCCTTGATTAATAGACTCCAAATAGGCCGGTAAGATCGGGATAATAATGCCGAAACTCCCGATGGCAATAAACATATTGATCATCAAAATGATCATCTTTTTTCGCTGTTCAACTGACATATGACAGCCTCTCTTTCCTAATTAATTCTTCAATATATGATGCTGACCTATACGATCGAATTTCAAAACAACATTTACATCATACTACTCCAAGCAAGCTTTTGGTCAAGGAAAATTTTTCTTTTCAGTAAAGAACACGTGTTTAAAGTAGGGAATTCGCGATCATGGGAATATATCCGCGGTCGGGAGCGGATATCCGCGATTAGGGGAATATATCCGCGATCAGGAGCAGATATCCGCGATCAGGGGGAGATATCCGCGGTCAGGGCCAGATATCCGCGGTCAGGGGGATATATCCGCGATCAGGGGCAGATATCCGCGGTCAGGGGGATATATCCGCGATCAGGGGCAGATATCCGCGGTCAGGGGGATATATCCGCGATCAGGAGCAGATATCCGCGGTCAGGGGGATATATCCGCGATCAGGGGCAGATATCCGCGGTCAGGGGGATATATCCGCGATCAGGGGGAGATATCCGCGGTCAGGAGCAGATATCCGCGATCAGGGGCAGATATCCGCGATCAGGAGGATATATCCGCGGTCAGGGGGATATATCCGCGGTCAGGGACAGATATCCGCGGTCGGGAGCAGATATCCGCGATCAGGAGCAGATATCCGCGGTCAGGGGAATATATCCGCGGTCAGGAGCAGATATCCGCGATCAGAGGAATATATCCGCGATCAGGAGCAGATATCCGCGATCAGGAGCAGATATCCGCGGTCAGGGGGATATGTCCGCGGTCAGGGGCAGATATCCGCGATCAGGGGGATATATCCGCGATCAGGGGCAGATATCCGCGATCAGGGGAATATATCCGCGATCAGGGGCAGATATCCGCGATCAGGAGCAGATATCCGCGATCAGGGGAATATATCCGCGATCAGGAGCAGATATCCGCGGTCAGGAGCAGATATCCGCGATCAGGGGAATATATCCGCGATCAGGGGCAGATATCCGCGATCAGGGGGATATATCCGCGATCAGGGGCAGATATCCGCGATCAGGGGAATATATCCGCGATCAGGGGCAGATATCCGCGATCAGGGGGATATATCCGCGGTCAGAAGCAGATATCCGCGATCAGGAGCAGATATCCGCGATCGGGGGAATATATTCGCGGTCGGGACCAGATATCCGCGGTCAGAAGCATATATCCGCGATCATGGGAATATATCCGCGGTCAGGACCAGATATCCGCGATCAACGAACAACTTTTTGTTAAGGAATATCATGCCCCATTGATGCTTGGAACACCGCGAACCAATCCCCGCGGCTCATCGGTTTTTCCATAGCCGTGATGGCACGCTCAACTCGTTTGATCTTTCCAGAGCCGACAATCGGGCAAAATGACGCCGGATGAGCAGCTAACCAAGCATACGCTGCTTCATCAACACCGCCATACCCTTCTCTTTTGGCAATCCCTTCTAATACCTCGCGCACTCTCACTGCCTGGGTTGTGTCATCGCTAAATAATCTACCTCCACTAAGCGGTGACCAAATCATCATGGGCATGCGATCCTGTTGTCCTTTATGAATCGCTCCATCCTCAAAATGGTGCAACGCAAGAGGGGATACTTCAATTTGATTAGTTACAATCGGTACGTTGCAACGAGATTGAATGAGACTGAGTTCGTGTGGCCGATGATTTGACACCCCAAACGCTCGAACCTTCCCTTCCTTATGTAACAAATCAAAAGCGTCGGCAATATCACCAGGATCCATAAACGGATCTGGCCGATGAATTAATAGTACATCTATATAGTCTGTATTGAAATTTTTCAGAGACCGTTCCGCAGAAGTAATGACGTGTTCTTTTGTCGTATTGTAAGCATGAATGGTGTTTTCCGGTCGATTTTTGCTCACGAGTTCAATTCCACATTTTGTTACGATCTCAATTTTCTCTCGAATGGAAGGCTCTTGTGCCAACGCCGCACCGAAAGCAGCTTCCGCCTCGTAGTTTCCGTAAATATCTGCATGGTCTGTCGTCGTAATGCCGCGCTCCAAGCCCTCATGTAAAAAGCGGAGCGTCTCACTAGGGCTTTGCTTCCAGTCTAGAATGCGCCAATATCCTTGGATAACTGAAGAAAAACTAATATTTTCATCTAATTCGATTCTTTGCATCTTCCTTTCATCCTCTCTTCTTAACTTTCTCTACCTTATGCCATGCTACATAATCAAAGATAAGCAAGCAAGTATAATCATTTTAGTTAACATAATAATATTACGCCCTATTAGTGATACCCTTTCAGGAATATTTTTCCATGACTAGTAACAAATTTTAGGCGAATAGTAAAAACAATGAACGCCAAAAGGGGGGTTCTGATGGAGCCTGAAGAAAGATGGAAAACCGCGGCGATTGCTATGGCTAGTGATGTTAAAGTTCAAATGCTAGGGGACAGTGGAGAGAAAGCTACTCCCTATGTTGTCGATAGGAATACAGTTCAATCAATTATTTCAGATTGGCCTGCTATGTCTAAGAAATCGGCAGTTCTTACAATGGAACAGTATGGTCGACCAAATGAAGCTGTTCCAAGCAGATTGATTTGGTACAGCAATGGTCCGTGGAAACGAACGATCGTATATCGTGACGAGATCGCACATGACTTTCCACAACCCCACACGGACGTTATAGAACAGTTTATTGATTATAAAGTACCACCAGAGAAGTTTAGTGAACTGGCGAAATTTGATGGAAGTGTAATCGTTGAAAGAACAAAGGGAGAGGTTTCTTCTCGTTGTGACATGGAGGCAGCTAATATTCTTTCCCTCAACCTAATGCACGAAATTGTGACAGGAAAATTAAATGCAGAAAAAGCACGTGAAATATATTGTGAAGTCACTTCTGCGTATATGATGAATCGACCAGCACCATATGCAGAGAGACTGCAATTTGACGTTCCAGTTGGGGGAACAGTGGACACGGATGTGGTCATGATCGGGAATGCTATGGTGCACCAAACTGTTCAAAAGGTTAAAGATTCGGTTAATCCTGACGAAGGAAATAACGGTGGTGTGTATCATTAGATCAGAGTAAAGCAGGCTTGCATCGTTAGTTGCGAGGCCTTCAACAGGTGATTAGTGGATTCTTTCCTTATGAATGCGGATGTCCATCCCGGATCGCGAGTTCTTTCCACACGAACGCGGATGTCTGCATCGGATCGCGGATTCTTTCCACGCGAACGCGGATGTCTGCATCGGATCGCGAGTTCTTTCCACGCGAACGCGGATGTCTGCACCGGATCGCGGGTTCTTTCCACGCGAATGCGGATGACTGCACCGGATCGCGAGTTCTTTCCACGCGAATGCGGATGACTGCATCGGATCGCGAGTTCTTTCCACGCGAATGTGGATGTCTGCACCGGATCGCGGGTTCTTTTCGCACGAACGCGGGTTTTGCACCACTGATTTTACGCCAATCGAGATTCTTTCAGCCTTAATTCAAAAAAACTGCCGAGGCTCTCGGCAGTTTTTTTATTCTGGTCATGTTTTTCAATGAGAAACTCTACGATCCTTTTCTGGTTTACCACTATCAGAAGTCAAATATTTACGCGGCGTCCCCATGTACAAAATTGATTGGAATGCTGGGTATATCGATTCAAATTGAACATAAATCGGTGCGTCTAAAAGCCATGGAAAGTACGTGAAAAATGTCCGGTCTGCGTACATGATGGCTCGTAAAGCTTTTGGTAATTCTCTTTGGAACACAAGGTAGCGGACTTGGGAATACTTTTCATCGTACTCTCCTCCGCTCACATATACTTTCCCCCAAAGCGTGTATTGACCTGTGCGAGGTAGCCATTCTGCGGTCACCTCGTCACGCATCGCCTCATGAATGGCGGCTTGATGAACGTGACATCCAATAGAAACCAACATTTCATCTGTATCTTTCGAATGTGTCATTGTATACATTCGCTGTTCCACTGGAGAAAAGGAAGTGGCGGGTGGCAAAAAGGTCACTTTCACATCTGCAGGTTGTAAACTGCTCACATATAACGCCTCCTCTGTTTCGGCGATCATGACTCGTTTATACAGTGTATGTAAACTGACTTTCCTTGGTGCAAATACCTAGGAGGTAAGTTCTTCAAAATGAGAGCTTACGAGCTGCCACTTTCCATTTTCGTAATACCAAACAGACGTGACATCGCCAATTCCATCTGCATGGTAGGCGCCGCTAATCCGTTGAACCCCTTTTAAGCCGAATCCATCCTTCCCCTCTACTGCAATAGGTTCTAAAATGCTGTAAGGATCGACCATGATGCCCGTTCCCTCTTTCACCTTACCGTTCACGTACAAACCGAGACGATCGTAATCTGCCTTTCGATCTTGTACGTTAACCATGTATGTTTTGCCGTTGCCCCCCAGTGTGACTTCAATTTGATAGCTATCTTGAAATGCCCCAGTGACTGGCAATGGTTTTGGCACGCCTAATTGGTTTTGCTTATCACCTGCGAAGGTCACGAGACGGTTGTTCACGGTCGCCCCACTGCCCCCTGTATTAATCGTTACAAAAATATCCTTTACTCCATCGTGATTGGCATCAAATAGAACAAACGTCGGTTCATAACCATCATCAATCGCGACCCGGAATGCCCCCTTTTTCGTTTCCACAGCTAAATAAACATTCGTATAAAAAGGACTGCCCTGCTCGTAAGGTGAGCCTTCTAGTTGAATGAGATCCTGTTTTCCATCTCCTGTAACATCCATCTTCTTCGAGTCAATTGTTTGTTCCGTACCAGGGGATCCCTCAGCTTCAGATAATAAGGGTTGCTCCGTAAACGCTCCAGCTAATGCATGGAGTGACATAAAAAAGAAGGCGGCAAGGGCTAAAAGTATTTCTTTTCTCACAAAAAAACCTCCACTTTAGGAAAAGCTAAGGTTAGGTTTCCCAGTGGAGGTAAAATTATTTATGGTAAAGGGTCTTCCTTTTTCACGAGTCTAGCTTCAGCGACGGCTCCGTATTCATGTTCATCTGCAAAGAAAGAACCGTTTGAATAGCGGTCGTTCCAGCGAAGTTGACTTGGATCAATCGTCCCGGTATTGCCATTTCCAAAGACGACCTCGACCTTTTCATCTAGTTGCGGGAACAAAGCTTTGACGATCCGATGAGGGTTCGCCTTCAGTTCACGGAGCATGAGGACACCCCGCTTAGCACGCGATGTCTTTTCAAATTCCGTGAGACGCATTTTTTTGCTTGATGCTCGTTGAGTAACAACAACGACAAAATCAGTTGTCTCTTGTTGTAACAAAGCTCCGGTGACAACGAGGTCGCCATCCTTCAAATTAATCGCCTTTACACCAGCAGCCCGTGTACCTACACTATTCACTTCTTCGAGTGTAAAATAGAGACCGTATCCATTTTGCGTAACGACAAACACGTCTTCATTTCCTTTTGCCATATGCACATCCACCACTTCATCGTCACCTTTTACGTTTACGGCGACAAGTGGCTTCGAATAACGTTGTGCCTCGTAGTTCATTAGCTCCGTACGCTTTACCATACCGTGTTTCGTAAAGAAAACGAGGCTCGCATCTTGCTTGAAGTCTTTGACAGGAATCGCACCTACGAGCATCTCTTCCTTTTCAATCGGAACGAGGTGTGACACGTGTTGACCTAAGTCTTTCCAGCGAATATCTGGCAACGTATGCACTGGACAATACAAATAGTTTCCTCGATTCGTAAAGAGAAGCAGTGTATCTGTCGTGTTGAGCTCTTCTTGATATAGAAGGCGGTCTGTTTCCTTTAAAGCGAGCTCCTTCCCCCCAGATGCTGCGTACGATCTAAGGCCTGTTCGCTTGATGTAGCCGTCTTTTGACACCGTGACCATGACGTCTTCTGAAGCAACGACGACTTCTTTTGCGATCTTTAACGTTTGTACTTGCTCTTCAATTTCTGTACGGCGTGGTGTTGCAAATTGTTTCTTTACTGCCTTCAATTCACTTTGAATAACAGCTACCAATCTAGCCTCACTCGCTAAAATACTCTCAAGCTCCACAATCTTCTCTCGCAACTCGCTCGCTTCGTTTTCTAAAGAAGTAATGTCTGTGTTTGTGAGTCGATAGAGCTGGAGCATGACAATCGCTTCTGCTTGAATTTCAGTGAAATCATACGCCGCTATTAAACGTTCTTTCGCATTGCGTTTATCTTTTGAAGCACGAATGGTTGCGATAACCTCATCTAAAATAGAAACGGCTTTAATGAGCCCTTCAACAATGTGCGCCCGTTCCTTCGCTCTTTGCGCATCATACGCCGTTCGACGCGTTACGACGTCTTTTTGATGCGCAATGTACGCATCTAGCATTGAAGGCAAACTCATCAACATCGGACGTCGGTGGTGGATAGCTACCATATTAAAGCTGTACGTAATTTGTAGGTCGGTATTTTTAAAGAGATAGTGCAGGACGCCTTCACTATCTGCTTCTTTTTTCAATTCGATCACGATCCGTAAACCGGTTCGGTCTGTCTCATCCCGCACTTCAGAAATGCCTTCTACTTTTCTATCCAAACGGAATTCGTCCATTTTTTTGACGAGGTTCGCTTTGTTAATTTCAAAAGGAATTTCGGTAATAACAATTTGTTCTCGTCCGCCACGAATGGGTTCTACTGTTGCTTTTCCGCGTACAACGATTTTTCCTTTGCCCGTTTCATACGCCTTTTTTAGCTGATCGACCCCTTGAATAATCCCCCCTGTTGGGAAATCAGGACCTTGTAGAACGGTCAATAGCTCATCAACGCTGCAGTTTGCCTGTTTCATACGCATAATTACTGCGTCAATGACCTCACCTAGGTTGTGCGGTGGGATATCTGTCGCGTAACCTGCAGAGATCCCCGTTGATCCGTTTACGAGCAGATTCGGAAATCGAGAAGGTAAAACGGTCGGCTCTTCCGATGTATCATCAAAGTTCATGACAAAATCGACTGTTTTCTTTTCGATATCTGCAAGCATCTGAGAAGCGAGATGACTTGTTCGTGCTTCCGTATACCGCATCGCAGCTGGTGGATCGCCGTCGATACTCCCATTATTCCCATGCATTTCAATGAGCGGATCACGCATTTTCCACGTTTGGCTCATACGTACCATGGCGTCATATACGCTCGTATCTCCATGGGGGTGATAATTACCAATGACGTTCCCGACCGTTTTAGCGGCTTTTCGGAACGCCTTATCATGTGTATTAGAATCCTCATGCATGGCGTATAAAATACGACGTTGTACGGGCTTCAAACCATCTCTGACATCAGGAAGCGCCCGTTCTTGAATGATGTATTTACTGTATCGACCAAAGCGGTCTCCGAGTACTTCTTCTAATGGAAGTTCTTGAATCCCTTCTGCTGTCATTCCACTCGCTCCTTATGAACCGGTGTTACTTGATCTGATTCTAGAATGCTAACATCTTCCTCTAACCCGAAGGCCACGTTCGATTCAATCCATTTGCGACGCGGTTCTACTTTATCTCCCATCAACGTGGTGATTCTTCGCTCAGCCCTTGCCGCATCATCAATACGAACGCGAATGATCGTGCGAGATTCTGGGTCCATCGTCGTCTCCCACAGCTGATCTGCATTCATTTCCCCAAGTCCTTTATACCGTTGAATCATATAGCCGTTCTTCCATTCCTTTATTAATCGATCTAATTCCTCATCTGTCCACGCATACAAAATCTTCTCGGACTTTCCTTTCCCTTTGGAGATTTTATACAAAGGAGGAAGGGCAATGAATACTTTTCCAGCTTCGAGAAGGGGCTTCATATAACGATAAAAAAAGGTAAGTAAAAGGACTTGAATGTGGGCGCCATCGGTATCTGCGTCGGTCATAATGATTACTTTATCGTAATTTGAATCTTCAACGCTAAACTCTGGTCCGACACCCGCACCAATTGCATGGATAATCGTATTGATTTCTTCGTTTTTCATAATGTCTTGTAATTTTGCCTTTTCCGTATTGATGACCTTTCCACGTAAGGGCAAAATCGCTTGGAAGCGGCGATCACGTCCTTGCTTAGCAGAGCCACCGGCGGAGTCGCCCTCTACTAAATATAATTCGTTTTTTTGTGGATTGCGCGACTGAGCTGGTGTTAATTTTCCAGACAAAACGGCTTCGCTTCGTTTTTTCTTTTTCCCGGATCGAGCCTCTTCACGTGCTTTTCGTGCCGCTTCTCTTGCTTGGAATGCCTTAATCGCTTTTTTTACAAGCGTTGTACTCAATTCGGCATTCTCTTCAAGAAAATAACTTAATTGAGTAGACAAGACGGAATCAACGGCGGAGCGTGCTTCACTCGTTCCTAGTTTGCCTTTCGTTTGCCCTTCAAATTGTAGCAGTGCCTCGGGAATTCGTACGGAGACGATCACGACGAGACCCTCACGAATGTCGGTGCCTTCAAGGTTTTTATCTTTTTCTTTCAGCAAATTTACTTTGCGAGCATATTCATTGAACGCTCGTGTGATGGCTGTTTTCGCACCGATTTCATGTGATCCGCCGTCCTTTGTTCTAACGTTGTTAACAAACGAAAGCATGCTTTCCGAGTAACCATCATGAAATTGAAAAGCAACCTCTACTTCGATGCTATGTTCTTCCCCTTCAAAGCTAACAACGGGGTGCAGGACATCTCGCTCCTCATTCATGTATTCTACAAAAGCTTCGATACCGCTTTCATAGCAAAAAACGTCCTCTTTCGGTTCTTCTCCACGCTTGTCTACGAGACGCATCGTAAGTCCTTTAAGTAAAAATGCAGATTCTTGCAATCGTTCTTTAATGAGGTCGTATTGAAATTTTGTATTAGAGAATATGGATGGGTCTGGTTTAAAGTGGACAGTTGTCCCTTTTTTACGTGTGGGGCCCTTTTTATCTAAAGAAGTGGCTGGCTTTCCTCCGTCACGAAACGTTTGCTCATACAGTGAGCCGTCTCTTGCAATGGTCACAACAACCCATTCGCTTAGTGCATTGACGACACTTGCACCAACTCCGTGCAAACCTCCGCTCGTTTTATAGCCGCCTTGTCCAAACTTTCCTCCGGCGTGAAGGACGGTAAAGATCACTTCTGGGGTTGGTTTACCTGATTTGTGCATCCCAACAGGCATCCCACGGCCCTCATCGCTTACCTTCACACTGCCGTCTCTCTCTAAAATGACTTCTATTTTGTCTCCAAATCCTCCGAGTGCTTCGTCCACGGAATTGTCGACAATCTCATAAATTAAATGGTGAAGACCTCGAACATCTGTTGAGCCTATGTACATTCCAGGACGTTTCCTGACAGCTTCGAGTCCCTCCAACACTTGAATGGATTCATCATTATATTGCGTGTGCTGTACTGACAATGTTACTTCCCCTTTCCCGAAAAAAACGCACACTTATCGTACCACAAGTTTTATGGATAGTCTTTACTTCACTTGGGTGTAGCGCCTGTGATAGCCTGCTCTACTTTTATACAACGGTCCATAACGACTTGAACACCTTTTTCGGTCAACTGCTTATATACATACTCATCTTGAACACCAAGTTGCGTCCAAAATGTTTTGGCTCCTATGCGAAGAAAAGGTTCTAAGAGGTCTTTTACAAAAACAGAGCGACGGAACACATTTACAATATCAATGTCAATATCTACCTCATCAAGGGACGCGAACGCTTTCTTTCCTTGCCAGTCCGAAATGTTTGGATTTACCGGTACAATTGTATACCCCGCTTGCTCCATAGCAACAGCTATTTGATACGAAGTACGGTTTGGATTATTACTTAACCCAACAACTGCGATCGTCTTAGCTTCCTCTAGCCACTTTTTCAATGTATCTCTAGAAGGGTGCTCAACACTCATGATCATTCATCCTTTCTCCCTCATTTTTAAAACGGTCCTAAGACAAAAAGAGAGAAGGAACGTATCGTGTCGCTCCTTCCCCTCCCCCATTTCTATATGATAAATATACCAAAAATCTATTGCCGTGTATATGAATCACCTCCAAGCGACTAAATATTTATACAATTTAGACATGCGATCGTCTACAACAATTCGGAGGCCCTGTTTTCCAAAGTTCCTATTCCCTCATTTTCTCTTTCTTTTTTACTAGTCGTCCACACTGTTCCCCGACAAGCGCAATCATCGTTCCCACTAAAATACCGTTCTGAAAAAAGGCAACAAGGAAAGGTGGTAATTCTAAAAATGCATTTACAGGAAAGGAAAACGAAGCCACTGAAGCAACAACAGCAATGGCCAACGTGACAGAGTGATAGGATTCTGTACAGCCTGTGCTAATGGAATTGACTGCCAAAATAAACATGCCAAGGAATATATAGAGAGTCACACTGTATCCAATGGCTAGAGGTAGTCCGCTAACAAAGGTTAACAAGGCGGGTACAGAAGCGATGAAAACAACCCACACGTTTGCCAAAATGAATGGTGTTTTTTTCGCATGACCTGTTTCTTTGACAAACCCTGCCGCGCCAGCGATCGGAACGGGTCCGACTGCAGCGAACAAGCCACTGAAAAGGTGATTCACGCCGGCAACGATTCCCGTTTGCTTGTAATGAACAGGAGCTGAAGGTGTTCCTCCTTGATTAAGTACCCCTTCCATCACACGGATGCTAGCTAGCGTGTTGGCCATGAGTAGCAGTGTAACAAAAACGCTTGTCATCACTGTACTCGCATCCCAGGTAGGCATTCCAAAAGCAAATACTTGCGGAAAAGAGAACGACGCGGAGGACGCTACTGTTTCCTCTTGGGGTAACGAAAATAACGCATACACACCCCAGCCCACCAATAAACTCCACAAAATTGCGTAAGAACCAATCCACTTATAAGAAACCTTTGACAGAAAAAAGGTGAGTACGACAACGAAAATACTGACTCCAAGCACACCGAAATGAACCCGACCATCGTTCACATCAAATCCGAACATTCCTTGTACGAAGGTTTGTCCCAAACTGAGCACAAGTAGCAAAAGGTAAACCCCTGTAACAAAAGGAGTGAAAAGAGGGAGGATTTTTGTGAAACCGCTAAATAAACTAATGAGAATAAACGTGATCCCCGCTATGAGAAAAGCACCTTCCATCGCCTGCAATGCTTCGGTAGAAGATACGTAAATTGTCCCGGTCAAACTAGCATATACAACAAAGATTCCCCACCATAGCCCAGCAGGCCCTTCACTTATCGGGAGCTTGTGTCCGAAAACAACTTGAAGTATCCCCGCAATACCAAGTACCCATAACGTTCGCTGTAAAAATAGCGTTGTGTCGCCTGCTGTCAGACCATACAAATCAGCAATAGATAAAGGTGCTACGATGGAAGAGGCAAGAATGAAAAAAAGCCACTGAATAGAGGAAATGAAGTTGTTCAATATCATTCACTTCCTTTCAATACCGAAGAGGTAAGTAGGAGCGGGCAGCTTCCTCCCGAATTAAAAGAGAAGACTCTATCCTGTCGAGAGGTGTTATTTTTTTAGGAATAAATTAAATAGAGGAATTTTGCATAGATGAAAGCAATACGTATATTGCTTGCTTTTGATCGTTCGTTAAATTGGACAACAGTCTCATACATTCCTCTTCCAGTACACCCTCCACTACCTTCTCCTCATAACCTCGCGTTTGTTCTTGCACAAAAGAAAGCGCACGTTCGCTTTCTTCAATCTTACGAAAAAAGGAACTCACATCAGTATTTAACAATTCGCATATCCGCGCAAGCAACTCCACTGGAATGGCTTGCAAACCAGTTTCCACACGAGAAAGCTTCGGTTGAGAAATACCGAGCCTGCGAGCGAAATCAATCGAGTTTACCCCTTCTTCTTTGCGCAATTTCCGAATAAAAGCCCCTACTTGTTCGTGATTCATCGACGACCCTCATTTCCATTTTACAAAATGCACGAATCATTGTATGCTAAAAAGTAATAAAAAGTATATTATATTCAGTATCAGAATAAAAACAGACGTTTGCAAAAGGGGTGGTCTAATCATGTCTTCGTTTCATCGTCAATTTCAACAATTTGTATTTGAACGGCTGGAAACAATTCGCAATTTACCGAGCAGTGAACAACAGAAAAGACAATTACATATAGAAGAGACGATAACAAAACTTGCTAGCCAAATGTCTGAAGAGCAACAAAAACTCCTTCAACACCTTCAAGATATGTACCACCAAGAACACACCGAAGAACAAGAACGAATTTATGAACTTGGATTCACAGACGGTATGCAACTTGTACATACTGTTCATCAAACCTCTCCAGAACGTTCATAAAAATGAGTCTCTCCCTTATCGTACCACGTTTCTTCAAATGGTGGATACAAAATATTTACTAAAGAGTGAGAGTAGCCAAACGTTCTGTAGCCGTTAAATAGAAACACACAACTCACCTTTGACCGAAAATTTTCACGATTGGAATATTGAAAAAAATGATTTTAAAAATTCACTCTCTCAGATTAGCCCCTTCTCATGGTATACTAGTAAAGCCATTATGAATGTGTACGCATGCTTTCATGCCACTTATCCATTAGAAATGACACAAAAGTACACAACTAGTAGATGAACGTAAAGGGGTCACGCTTGTGGAAGTTGTTATTCTTGCAATCGCTGCATATCTGCTCGGTTCCATCCCCTCAGGCTTAATCGTGGGGAAAGTGTTTTATAAAATAGACATTCGGGAGCACGGTAGCGGGAATCTTGGAGGAACGAATACATTTCGAACACTTGGAAAAAAAGCGGGTTTTGCTGTCACGATTTCTGACATTTTAAAAGGTACACTCGCTACGGCACTAGCCTTTTGGTTTGATGTTGGGCTTCATCCACTACTAGCAGGGATGTTTGCTGTGATCGGACATAGCTTCCCTATCTTTGCAGGGTTTCGTGGTGGAAAAGCAGTCGCTACATCTGCTGGCGTCTTACTCATGTACGATCCGTTGATTTTCGTACTCCTAATAGCATCTTTTTTTGCTTCTCTCTACTTAACCAAATACGTATCGCTATCTTCCATGGTAGCAGGAGTCATCGGCGTGATCTATGCATCATTTTTAGGGGACGGACCATTTCTTCTTGTCGTCTCCCTATTAACAGCATTCGTCATCATACGCCACCGCACCAACCTAATACGAATTTTCAAAAGAGAAGAACCAAAAATAAAATGGATGGGATAAGAAAAGCGGAAGCGGCTTGCTTAGGGCAACCCGCTCATCTCGGCGCCGTAGAGAAAGTTGTTCTTTAACTTTCACGGAGGGGACGAAATGACGCGCGGTGCCCTAGCCGCTGCAGCTAGACAAAGAAAAGCGGAAGGCGGTTGGTCAGGGGAACCCGCTCGTCTGTGAACCGGAGGGAAAGTCGCTCTTCAGACTTTCTCGGAGGGGCACAAACGAGTGCGGTCCCCTACCGCCTGGAGCTAGACAAAGAAAAGCGGAAGCGGCTTGCCTGTGATCATAAAAAGCTTTCCAGCAATTATGCTGGAAAGCTTTTTATGATTCAGCTATCATGTTCTGGAGACACCCAGACTTGTGATCATAACTCTCCTCCTGCACTCGCATCTTGTTGTGAAGTTGGTTCGACATCACCAATACGAATGGTTTTTTTAGGCATAACATGCATGTCCCGAGCGGTCACGTGGGATTGAACTACATATTCCCCTTTTTCTGTGAACGTATGTTTTACCTCGTACATTCCGTCTTCGGTTGCAGTGGCTGGGAGCATTTTGCTTTCCTCTTTCATCCCCACTTTCCAAACTTCAAAAATGACTTCAGCGGCGTCACTAATATTTTCTTCTCCCATAGTTACGTGCGCGCCTAACAAGACTTCCTTATTCAGCATCCCTTTTTCCGCAATAATTTGCACGTCAACAGGAACGAGTGTATCACTGGATTTACCCTTTACATCTTCGTCATCCTTTACACCACAAGCAGCTAATAAAACAAGAAGGAACACGTAGAGTATGTATTGTCTCTTCATTCTTTTTCATACATCCTCTCTACATAATAAGCTTAAGCCCGTTTCACATTGCCAACACCTATGTAAAAATTTTGTGCAAAGTACTGGAAAATTATACAGACCTCATCGGGTACTATCTGTGAGCAAAACTTGTCGAACTTTTTCCCAAATCACGTAAATGCGAAAACTTTCAACACTGCGGAAATATGTTACAATAATGATAGAATGAAGGTTGGTTTTGAATCACCATAAAGGAAGGGACGCCATGCAATTAGTAGCTGAACAGCTCTCTCAATTACCTTTCCCGCACTTTTACATATCGGATCAATTCGATGTATTAGCTGCATCAAAGTCTGCTATGGACGAGTTCCCAAAAACTACAAACTTTTTAGAATTGGTTGACGTAGGAAGCTATCGAAAAGCAAAGCAATTTATTTTGGAAAAACCATCTACCACACCGATAGAACTTCTGTTGCGTTCTATAAATAACCGGCACTCGCTCTATGATGTGTATACGTTACATGAAAAGCAAGATCGTGTTCATTTATTTTTGTTTAATAAAGAGCGGGAAATAGAAAAGGTACAGGAGATTATTCGGAGCTTAGAAACACAGTTGTTTAATTTAAACGTGAGCCTTCTGGACAAGAAGGTGAAGCTAGAAAAGTCTCTTAAGGAACTTCAAGATGTAGCAATGGATCACGATCAACTTACGTCTGTCGGGAAACTTGCTGCCAGTATTGCTCATGAAATCCGTAATCCACTTACGACCGTCAAAGGGTTTATACAGCTGTTAAAACCATACTTAGTTGATATTGGAAAAGAGCAATACGCAAACGTTGCATTAGATGAAATTAATCGGGCGAACGACATTATTTACGAATTTTTAAACTCGGCAAAACCACAGCGACATAAGAAAGAAACGGTACACCTAACAAAAGTATTACAAGATGTTGCGCTTCTCTATGAGAGTGAGGCGATCTTACGCAATATCAACATTTCCTACATACCAGAAAAGAATGAGCCTCTTGTTACTTTAGATACAATGCAAATGAAACAAGTACTCGTCAATATTATAAAAAACGCCATCGAAGCTGCAGAATTGTCAAATGCAAAAGATACCTTTATCAGATTGACAACGCATTCCGACCGAGAGCGGGTCACGATCTCAATAGAAGATAATGGACCTGGTATGTCACCTGAAACCATCGAAAACTTATTTATTCCCTTCTATTCTACGAAAGAAAAAGGAACGGGGATTGGGTTAAGCGTGTGTAAGAAGATTATTAAGGAGCATAACGGTACGATTCGAGCGGAGAGCCAACTCGGTAAGGGCACAACTTTTCATATACAGCTCCCACTATACAACCCTCCAATGACGTAAACCAAGTACTCTTTTTATGAAGAGGCTTGGTTTTTTGACGTGTTTAATTGCAAGCTGGAAATGCGATTCATATAGGAGTTAAATCACAGAAAATCAGCTATTGAATTAACAACTGATAGACGTCCATTAGCAGAAAGGAATCCATCTGCTGATATAAGAGCGATAATCCCGGGATAAGAGCGTTAAACCAGGTTTATGAGCGATAATCCCGGGATAAGAGCGTTAATCCCGGGATAAGAGCGTTAAACCAGGTTTATGAGCGTTAAACCCAGGATAAGAGCGATAATCCGGGTTTATGAGCGTTAAACCCAGGGTAAGAGCGTTAAAACAATATGGGATATAAAAAAATGACAACGACACTGGTGAGCGCTAGAACAAACATTGTTCCAATAAAGATTTGCGGTCTTTTCTGAAATAAAGCAAGCAAGACGAATAGAAGAACGATGACAGCACCTCCGAAAAGGATTACTTCTATCCGTTCTTCCATAGTATCTAATTGCAAAAAGCTCATGCCCACTATACTTATGAACAAAAATAGACCATAGACAGAAAGTCCATTCTTCATGCTAATAGCTCCTTTTTATAAGAGAATGTTCCTACAAATTGATTCTTTTTACCAACACACCTAATTGGGGAGAATCAATTTCAAATTCCTTTTGTAAAATATCTTTTTGAAAGTTCCCAAGTAAATCAAAATGCGGATAACCATCTTTTCTTCGGTCTATCCACCTGTCCTCCAATCCATGCAGATTCCCCCACTTTGCTAATACTTCTTCCGAATGACAGCTTACTTTGGTAACTGTATCATGGTCTGGAAAGCGTTCGTCATACCAGTAATGGGTAAGAAAAGCGAGCCTTCCTTCGCGAACAGCCTCTTTCCATAAAGCTAATTCTTGTTTTGAAATTCCGAAGGCCACTTGCTTACTCCCCTTCTCGTCTAGCGGCTCGTTCGTAGGCAGCGTGCCAGTCTGGGAACGTTTTTTTTAGTGAAATGGGCCGAAACGTACTTTTCTGCACACAAACATGCTCGGTTGTTCCTTTTGCATATAGTGTTTCTTCATCATAGATTTCATAACCATACGTCACCCGTAACCCATTATAGGAAGCGATCCACGTTTTTACAGACACAGTTTGTCCATAGCGTACAGGTTGTTTATAGCCTACGTTGACCTGTGTTACAGGAGCGAGTACGCCTTCCTCTTCCATATGCGCATAGCGAAACCCTAAATTCTCAATGAGGGCAGTTCGTCCCATTTCCATCCAGACAAGATAGTTAGCGTGATACACGACTCCCATCTGATCTGTTTCCGCATAACGAACAACGATTTTTGTTTCACTCGTTACCACATTGATTCCTCCTTACTTTGTTAGTCGTTCCACTTTTGAAATGCTGCTTCAACATCCGACGAAAGAAGCGTGGATTGCAACGGGTCCTCACTTGCGATACGTACTGTCTGAAGTTGAATCGCATCAAACAATAAGTTTACAACCATTCGTCCATTACCGGAAAGCTGTTTGCGCTGAAATTGCGTAAGCAGCCACTGACTCGCACGCTGCTCAATTGTGTAGCCGTAGTTTTGTGCTGTCGTGCTAAACATCTCAAGTAATTCTTCAGGTGTGTAATTAGGGAAGTGGAAAAATTTTTTGAACCTAGATCGTAAACCGGGGTTGCTATCTAGTAGTTCATCCATTTCCTTTTCGTATCCTGCCAAAATGATGACAATATTTTCCCCGTGCTTGCTCATTTCATCTACGAGCGTATCGATCGCCTCTTTGCCAAAGTCGTCCCTGGACGCTGCATGCAAACTATACGCCTCATCAATAAATAAAACACCGCCTAATGCTTGATGGATCGCCTTTCGTGTTTTGCTCGCAGTCTGTCCTACGTAACCAGCCACTAAATCGGCACGACTTTTTACGACAAGATGGCCCCTCTTTAGAAGACCACACTCATGAAGAAGCTTCGCAAACCGTTTGGCGACGGTTGTTTTCCCTGTTCCGGGGCTTCCTGTGAACACACTGTGGAGTTGAATCGGCACTGTTGGCTGGTCAGCTTTTTGACGAATTTTTTGCACTTGGACGAAGGAAGCTAGTTTTTCTAGTTCTTGTTTCACCTCTTGTAAGCCAATGAGATCCTCTAGCCCTGACAAGATTTCTTCACCCTTTTTCGGCATAACAAAATCTTCATCATCTAGTAGAGCAAATGATAACAAAGTCGAGTCAGCGGTAGCGGTAGCTAACTTTTGGAACATTGCATCTAATACGACGGTTTTCGCTGTGCGCGCATTCCCGAAAGTTTCGTCAACTCGCTCCGTTTCCATGCGCTCTTCAAAAGCTTTGATAGCTCTTGGTGTTAGGACATAATCGTTGTCCAAAGCAACACTTTCTGCAATCTCAACAAGTTCATTTGTTGTGTAGTCTGGAAGATGAAGTTGATTGGAAGTAGGAAAGCGGCTACGTAAACCTGGATTTGCATCCAGAAAATCACGCATTTCTTCTGTATATCCTGCTAATATGACTGCAAATCGGCCTTCATATTCTGAGCTCGTCATAAGAGAAACGAGTGTATCAATCGCAGTTTGACCATAGTCCTGACCAGATTGGCCGTCACGCTTTAAGCTGTATGCCTCATCAATAAACAAAATGCCTCCGAGAGACCTATCGACCACTTCCCGTACATTCTCTTCTGTTTGACCAACGTACGCTCCAACAAGCTGCGAACGATCCACTTCAAACACATCAGGCCTCGCAAGCAAACCTAATTCGTGATAGATACGAGCTAAAAGTCGCGCCAATGTCGTTTTTCCCGTCCCAGGGTTACCGGTCAAAATCATATGCAAATTTAATGGATCTTTGCGACGGAACCCAAATTCTTCACGTTTTTTCGAAAGTGAAAGAAACGTGACCATTTGCTTTACCTTACTCTTAATTTGAGAAAGACCAATCATCCCTTCAAGCTCTTCCATTGGTGGTGCGCTAGTTGAAGCAGGACTCGGTGGAATTTGCTCGTCCCACGTTTGTTTAGCTTGTTCAATGGATCGAATCAATTCAACCATCTCTTCGTACACACTTGAAGTATGAAAAATACCCGTTAAAGAATTTTGAAATTCACTGGCAGAAGTAATGAGCGCCCGAGCTTGTTGTACAGTACCGTTAAGCAAAGTAAGATGCTTCTTGATTTCATCTGCTGTCGATTTATTTCCTGCTGCAAGAGCCATGTGTAACTGTTGTTCAAGACGCGTTATTTCCCCTTGCGCTTGTTCAATTAGTTTTTCGGCACTATGTATGTAGTGGGATGCACGCTTTTGCTTCGTTTGTCTTGGATCTGTTTCACGAATTGGAGGAAATTCTACTCCTTCAAACACGTCACTCATTCGTCGTAGTCCATGCTCAATTAAGAAAGAACGCGCATCTTCCTGGGTAGAGTCTTCCCGTAAAGCCGCCTCCATCCAGAGCAGCACATAGCGATCAGTATACCCTTCTTCCTCTAGAGCTTGACCGATGTTTGCATATAGATCAGCCCTCTCTCTAAACGTTAACTCTTGCTCATACTGTAGTCTTTGCCATTGTTGTTGTAAGTTTCTTTCGACCATATATCCTCTTCCGTTCTGTATTGTCCTGTATATTTTATCATAACAAACTGTACAACCTGTACTATCCCGCATTATTCCACGAAAATAGAAAATGACCAGAAACAAAATGTTTCTGGTCATCTAGTCTACTGCTTTCCTTGTTGTTGTTGGTAAGCAGCTTCATCCTTAATTTCACTGCGCATTGCATCAATACTTTCACGGCGGCGCTCATTTTTTTGCTGAATTGCTTGTTTTTCTTCCCCTGTTGAGAATTCAAGCGTCTCTTCGGCTTTCTCCATGTTTTCGATCGTATGCTGGACAGCAGACTGTAAATTTTCAACGTTATCGGAACGGTCGTCCGGATTTGGTTTATCCATAAACATGTAGAGTCCACCTCCAATATTGTAATGTATCGCGATGTGCGAGGACTACTCCCCTTTTGTTTGCATAACTTGTGCGTGACCTCGAGCTTTAGAATTCATCTGTTTCCCTTTGTTCCCTGAAAAACCTCTAGACGAAATACCAAGATGATTTTCTCCAAGTCGGTGTTTAGAACTTCTTTTTGGATTTGACATAAAAAATCCCCCCTCACAAAGTAGCTTCCGTAAAAAAACGGTTTACTATGCGAGCAGGGATCTGGATTTATTTTACTGCTTTCATTGCATACTTTTCTTCAAGACGCTCTTCAATACGTTGAATTGCTTCTGAATCTTTAAGCAATTCCTGCTTGTTTTCTGAAACAAGCTCCGCAAATGTACGTTTTTGAGTTCTTCTCAAAGTCCTTCACCTGCCTTATGTATACTATACCACGTAGTATGGACAATAACGCTTGCAATTATGACAACTTTAAGAAAACTTAAACAGAAAAGCGGAAGGCGGTTGGTCAGTGTCCAAAACTAATAGAGCGTTAATCCTGGGATAAGAGCGCTAATCCGGTTTTAAGAGCGTTAATCCAGTTTTAAGAGCGCTAATCCGGTTTTAAGAGCGTTAATCCAGTTTTAAGAGCGCTAATCCGGTTTTAAGAGCGTTAATCCCGGGATAAGAGCGCTAATCCGGTTTTAAGAGCGTTAATCCTGGGATAAGAGCGCTAATCCGGTTTTAAGAGCGTTAATCCCGGGATAAGAGCGCTAATCCGGTTTTAAGAGCGCTAATCCCGGGATAAGAGCGTTAATCCAGTTTTAAGAGCGCTAATCCCGGGATAAGAGCGCTAATCCAGTTTTAAGAGCGTTATTCCCAGGATAAGAGCGTTAATCCTCCGGGACATCCAGAATTCCCAGCTTAAGCTACGGATTTCACGCTTTAGTCCATAAAAAAAGGCCACCTTTCTTCACTAAGGAAAAAAGGTGGCCTTTGTTTCTTAAGCGTTATGCAATTTGTTACGAAGAACCATTTGCAAAATACCGCCGTGACGGTAGTAGTCAATTTCTACTTCAGAGTCAAAACGGACGAGTACTTCAAATTCCTTCTTCACGCCGTTTCCAGCTGTAGCAGTTACTTTCACGATGTCACGTGGTTTGACGTCTTCACCGATCTCTACGTGTAACGCTTCTTCACCGGTAAGTCCGAGTGATTCGGCATTTTCTCCTTCTTTGAATTGAAGAGGGAGTACACCCATTAACACGAGGTTTGAGCGGTGAATACGCTCGTAGCTTTCCGCGATCACTGTTTTAATACCAAGGAGATTCGTTCCTTTAGCAGCCCAGTCACGAGAAGAGCCCATTCCGTAGTCTTTCCCTGCGAGTACAGCAAGCCCTGTACCAGCTTGTTGGTATTTCATACACGCATCATATATTGACATCACGTCGCCTGTTGGCCAGTGTGTTGTAAGCCCACCTTCTGTACCAGGTGCGATTTGGTTACGAATGCGAATGTTGGCAAACGTACCACGCATCATCACTTCGTGGTTACCACGACGAGATCCGTACGAGTTGAAGTCGCGAATCGCTACGTCATTGTCACGCAAGTATTTACCTGCTGGTGTATCTTTACCAATTGCCCCTGCTGGAGAGATATGGTCTGTCGTCACAGAGTCGCCAAATTTACCGACAACACGCAAATTAGTAAGAGGCTCAACGTCCTTAATGTCTTTTGTTAACCCTTCAAAGAACGGCGGGTTTTGAATATACGTAGAAGAGTCATCCCAGCTGTATAGTGGTTCACTGCTCGTCTGAATTTCGTTCCAACGCTCGTTATCGTCGAACACGCGCCCATACTCAGCACGGAACAATTCTGGTGTTACCGTGTTACGAACAACTTCTTGAATTTCATCTCTTGTCGGCCAAATGTCAGCAAAGAAGACATCATTCCCGTCCTTGTCTTT
Organism: Bacillus fonticola; assembly: GCF_012955605.1. Classification (GTDB taxonomy): domain Bacteria; phylum Bacillota; class Bacilli; order Bacillales; family JC228; genus Bacillus_CG; species Bacillus_CG fonticola. The sequence continues at coordinate 1,560,052 of NZ_CP052135.1, forward strand.
TCCGATTGGTTCGTTTTGAAGGTCAATATCAACAGTTCCAGCTAATGCGTACGCAACAACGAGTGGCGGAGAAGCCAAGTAGTTTGCCTTCACTAGTGGGTGGATTCGTCCTTCAAAGTTACGGTTTCCGCTTAGCACGCTAGAAACGAGCAAGTCAGAAGAAGAAATCGCTTCTTCAATCTCATCTGCAAGTGGACCAGAGTTACCGATACATGTCGTACAGCCGTAACCAACGAGGTTAAAACCAAGCTGCTCAAGGTGCGGAAGAAGTCCGGAGTCACGAAGGTACCCTGTTACAACCTTTGATCCTGGCGCGAGTGAAGTTTTCACGTACGCAGGAACTTCCATGCCTTTTTCCGCAGCTTTTTTCGCTACAAGTCCAGCACCCAGCATCACGTATGGGTTAGACGTATTTGTACAACTTGTGATCGCTGCAATCGCGATAGCACCCGTTTTCATCGTTGTCTCACGGCCATCTTGCAATGTCACGTCTACAGATTTTTCAATTTCTTCTTTTTCAAGACCGAATCCTTGGTTTCCAGACGGTGCAGTCAGTGCGTTAGTGAACGACTTTTGCATATTTGAAAGTGGGATCAAGTCTTGTGGACGTTTTGGTCCAGAAAGGTTTGCTTCGATTGCTGTTAAGTCAACGTCGACAACAGCTGTGTAATTCGGCTCTTCATCTGGTGAGAAGAAGAGGTTATTTTCTTTACAGTAAGTTGCTACAAGGGCAATTTGTTCTTCGTCACGCCCTGTAAGACGCATGTAATTCAATGCTTCATCGTCTACTGGGAAGAAGCCACACGTTGCTCCGTATTCAGGCGCCATGTTGGCAATTGTCGCACGGTCTGCAAGCGGTAAATTCGGTACACCAGGTCCAAAGAACTCAACAAACTTTCCAACAACACCTTTTTGACGAAGTACTTGTGTTACCTTTAATGCTAAATCTGTTGCCGTTGCTCCGTTTGGAAGTTCACCAGTAAGGCGAACCCCGACTACTTCAGGAACGGGGAAGTAGGAAGGTTGTCCGAGCATTCCTGCCTCCGCTTCGATACCACCTACACCCCAACCAAGAACACCGATTCCGTTGATCATCGTTGTATGAGAATCTGTACCAACGAGTGTATCTGGGTAAGCAACTATTTCACCGTTTGCATCTTCAACAGCGTGTACGACATTCGCCAAGTACTCTAAGTTTACTTGGTGAACAATTCCTGTTGCTGGTGGAACCGCACGATAGTTGTCAAACGCTTTTTTCGCCCAGCTCAAGAACTGGTAACGTTCAGCATTTCGTTGGAACTCAAGGTCCATATTCACTTGCAAAGCGTCTGCAGTTCCCGCTTTGTCCACTTGAACAGAGTGGTCAATAACCAAATCTACTGGAATTTCTGGGTTGATTTGATCAGGGTCTCCACCCATATCTGCCATTGCTTTACGAAGTGATGCTAGGTCAACCACCGCAGGAACCCCTGTGAAGTCCTGTAAAATAACGCGTGATGGTTTAAATGGAACGTCCAAGTCTTTTTGTTCACTAGTGCCCCATTTTGCTAAATTTTCAACATGCTCTTTTGTAATGACACGGCCGTCTACTTGACGGAGTACGCTTTCTAGTAGTACCCGAATAGAGTACGGTAGCTTTGAAATGTTCGCAACGCCTGCTTTTTCTAACTGAGAGAGCGCATAGTAATAATAATTCTTGCCCCCGAGTTCAAAAGAAGTCCGTGCGTTCCATGCATCATGAGTTGCCATTTTATTTCCCCCTCTTTGACAGTCTCTACATTGGTTCAAACTGAATGCATTTTCCACAGTTCCTATCGTAATACAACCTGTATGATAAGTAAATAACGAGAAAGTTATCGTTTTCCATAAGGTGTGCTTATCGAATGGGAGTCATTGCTTGTTTATCCGTTAAATGCGACGGGTTGTCCATCAAATGCGAGATTTAGTCGATCATACATCATGGTTCGTCCACCAATTTAGTGTCTTTACCCAAATGCTATGATTTGTCCATCAAGAATCTTATCCGTCAAACATCGCCAGTTGGAAAATCGTAACGAACGTATCGTTGTGCAAATTGAGACATACTAGCACAAGGAGGTGATGGTCACATGTCAAAACGGAAAGCCAACCACGTACGCCCTGGAGCCAATGCTGCGAAAGCTCAAGGGAAAGGCGCAGGATATAATGAAGAGTTAGCCAATGAACCTCTAACAACACAAGAACGCATGTTCAATAAAAAACGAAAAACAAACCAGTAACCATAACAAAGGACTCGCTCAGTCTTAGGCGAGTCCTTTCCAACTTTCTACTATTCAAACTCCGCTTGTTGAATGAGCTTTTGTAAATCACTTTGCATCTGTTGAAGTTGTTCTTTTTGGTGCTCAGAAGCAACTCCTAGTGCATTGTTAATTTGTTGGTGCGCCTCCATAACCTCTTCTTTCAAATGGGCTAGTTGGTGGCCGTAACTGGAGCTATCCCGTAAAATATCGGTTGCCGCATCTACCGCTTCTTTCGTTCCTTTTTGTGCGTGTTGGAACGCTTCCTGTTTGTCCATATGATACGCCATCAAAAGCATCCTCCCTTCATTAATCTGCCAGTAGCTTCTGCACTATAAGGGCAAAATATGTAACACATACACTCTAAGCACTAAGAGCACGTTAAAAATGAGGAGGGATGATACCCATGAACAAAAATGACGGAAAAGACATACGTAAAAACCAACCAAAAGACGCTCAGCCAGGACAACCCGAACCATTAAGCGGCTCCCATAAAGTGAAAATCCATCAACAGAAACGACAAAAACACAACAGTCACCACGACATGTAGAAAAGTTCCAAGTGTATGTTTTCCCGCCCGAGGCTATACAGTGAAAAGCGGAAGGCTGACCTAAATAAGTCGGTCAGCCTCCCTGCTTATATTCCTTGCTTATAACAGTAGCAATCCTAACGAAATTACGATGCCACTACCCATTAAAATGACGACACAATACCCCATAATATCCTTTGCGCGTAACCCCGCTATCGCTAAAGCTGGCAACGCCCAAAAAGGTTGAATCATATTTGTCCACGCGTCACCCCAAGCCACAGCCATGGACGTTTTAGCGACATCTGCGTTCATTTGCAAAGCTGCCTCAAGCATAATAGGGGCTTGCACAGCCCACTGTCCTCCACCAGAAGGAACGAAAAAGTTCACAATACCCGCTGAAAAAAAAGCGAACATATAAAATGTCGTTTCGTTTGAAATAGATACAAACACTTCAGACAGCCATACAGCTAAACCAGAAGACGTCATGATCCCCATGATACCAGCATAGAAAGGAAACTGAACGATAATGCCACCTGCTCCTTTCACCGCTTCTTGTACGGAATGCAAAAACGACATCGGTCTAAAGTGTAGCAGTAGACCTAAAATAAGGAACAAAAAGTTTACAATATTTAAGTTTAGTGAGCCGTCGTCCACAAAATAAATGGATAAATAAATGAGCCCCAGTGCTCCTGCAATGATTGAGAGCCATGGACTCCATTCCAGCCGTTCTGCTGGTGTTCTTTTGCTAAGCTCACTCGGACTAGGAGCTGATGAAGAGGTTAACTTAGCAGTGTCTACAATGACACGATCCTTTTCTTTCGGAAGCATCCAAACATTTAAAAGGGGAATTAAAAAGAATAAAACTGCCAAGATAATTAGATTGTATGAGGCAAAAATCGTCTCACTAGTTGGAATCAACCCGATCAGATTTTCAGCAAAGTGCCCTTCCGTAGCAATTGTCAACGGGATGGATCCAGAAAAACCTGCATGCCAAATCACAAAACCACTGTAAGCACTGGCGATGAGTAGTGGATAGTCTACTTTAGGCACACGCTTCGCTAACTCTTTAGCAAATAAGGCCCCGATCACTAGCCCGAAACCCCAGTTTACCCAGCTAGCAACTAAAGATACGATCGTGACGAGCAAAATAGCAGAAGGAGCTGACTTACTCCATGAAGCCATCTTACCAAGTCCCTTTTTAACAAGTGGTGTACTCGCCAACACAAACCCAGTCACGAGTACGAGCACCATTTGCATACCGAATGCCAATAGACTCCAAAAACCATCTCCCCAATATTGAACAATTTCTAAAGGAGAAGACGGTGTCACGAGTAAAGCCCCTATAAATACAACAAACGTTAAGATTAGTACAAACACAAATGGATCCGGCAAATAACGCTGCATCAACACATTCGAAAAAGCTGTCAAACGTCTCAACCTATCTCCCTCCTACTAAAGAAAACGCCTTCATTCCACTTTATGCACGCCCCCACCTGAACATGTACAAAACTCGGAACTGGTACGACCCGAATTTTGTCGAAGTCAACAGATACCTAGAGCATCCCAGGTTTGTAAAATCTAAAACAAAAAGGCTGTTTTCATATTCTTTGTTGTTTTTACTAAACAGTTAACCCATGATGCGGCGTAATGAAGAAACTGCTAGAATACCGCTGCGGAAATACACTTCGCTTTCCCACAGGAGTCTACGTGTATTTCCTCCGCTAGTATTGAGCTTAATATTTGAATCAATTTCATAAATCACTATCTTAAAAAACAATGAGTAGCAGAATAGTAGTTGCTTTAAATTTTTGATTTTTAGCCGTTGAACTGGGATGTTGATTTCCGCTACAGGCGGACGCTTTCCGCGGGCGGGCCGTGAGCCTCCTCGTCGCTCCGCTCCTGTGGGATCTCACCTGGCCACGCTTTTCCCGCAGGAGTCGCCGCCTTTCGCTCCAATCAACGGTTTAGAAATTAAGATTGAGCATGAACACAGCCTATAGATGCATCTAGTTGAGCTTTGATCATCTTTTCTAAGAGGGGAAGAGTGGCTTCTTTTTCAGCTTGTTCAACTAGCCACTGCTCACGTTCTGCTTTCAGTTTGCGTCCGCATTTTTTAGGTTCAGTTTTGGGCTTTTCTTCTTTTGGCGGTGCCTGATCACGGGCTTCAAAAGTATGGGTGCCTCTTTGTTTCTGAAAAATTCAAGTACCCATTGAACGGCATCTGGAGTGTACAATACAAACTTTTCAGAAGGTTGAGGTAATAAGTTCAATACTAGTAAGGAAATACACATGGAATCCTTGAAAATGCACTCAGCATTTTCTTTGTGCAATGTAAGTTCAAAACCAGCGAAATGTATTTCCCGGAGCGATATTTAGCAATATTAATTTGCATTACGTCGTATCATACAGCTGTTGTGCAATAAAACTGCTCAAATAAAGCAAAACCTTTTAGAAAACAGCCAACAAAAAAAAGGACCACTTACGCATAAAATCGTAAGAGATCCGTTGTCTATTACTTATTTTCTTAAACTTCGAGCAAAGCTTCTAAAAGCAATACTTCCTCATCCTTGGAAATGGTACGGAAGTCAAAAAGTAAACGATCTTGATAGACCCTTCCGATCACTGGGAGAGCCCTTTTGCGCAAAGCAGTTACCCATGAGTTTACGTCAGAAACAGCAAGAGCTAACGCATAAGAAGGTAATTCAACGTCTGGCATGGTTCCCCCTCCGACGCGACTCGTACATGCTTCTGCTGTGACATTGAAGCCCAATTGTGGTGCCTTATGGAGTAAACGATCTGCAAATGCTTCCACTCTTTTTTGCAATTCAGCCTGCGTTGCCAAGAGCATTTGATGTGTAGGAATATGAAGCTGGTCGTTTTCGTCACTCGCCCAAAGTCGCAACGTAGCTTCAGTAGCGGCAAGTGTTAATTTGTCCACCCGAAGCACGCGGGCAAGTTGGTGACGCTTCAGCTGATCAATGTACTCCCTTTTCCCGACAATAAAACCAGCTTGTACGCCACCTAAAAGCTTGTCCCCGCTAAAAGAAACGAGATCACAGCCCGCTTTAACCGCTTCAGCTACTGTAGGTTCATCGCCTATGCCGTGTGCCCGGTAATCGTACAACACGCCACTGCCCACATCTTCGTACACCAAAACATGTGGAGTATCTCTTTTACACTGAACAAGTTCATCTACGGAAACGGATTTCGTAAACCCGATTGTTTTAAAGTTACTTGTATGTACTTTCATGAGCATAGCGGTTTCTTCTCGTATTACCTCTGCATAGTCCTTCACATGCGTACGATTGGTCGTGCCAACTTCACGCAACAAGGCTCCACTTTCTTCCATAATGGAAGACACCCGAAAACTGCCACCGATTTCCACAAGCTCACCGCGCGAAACAACCACCTCCTTCCCTTTAGCGAAGCAGTTCAACACGAAATACACACTCGCCGCATTGTTGTTGACAACTAAAGCGGCCTCCGCACCGGTTAGCGAGCAAAGAAGCTTTTCTACATGCTGAGTTCGACTACCTCGCTCCCCTTTGTCTACATCGTATTCAAGGTTTGAGTAGGAGGTCGCTATGTGTGTGACATGGTCCATCACGTGTTCACTTAATCGAGCGCGACCAAAATTAGTATGGAGAACCGTTCCCGTCCCGTTCACTACACGATAAAGCGTTGTCGGGGTTTGTTCACTAGCTTGCTGTAACACCAGCTGATAAAGCTCGTCAATAAATTGTCGTGGGTCTGTGGAAGGAAGAGCCCCTTCCCACACATCCTGTAACAACTGTGCACGAACTTGATCTACACAATTTTTGAGTAATTGCTTCGCCTCTGTATACGTTCGATGCTGCTGTAAGCTTCCGAAAGAAGGATGCTCCAACAACTCATGCATAGGTGGAATAGAACGAACTTCAACTTTCAACTGAGACACCCTCTCGTCCATTCATTTCCTTCAGTATAACGAAAAAAGCAGCAGGTATGAAATAATCATACCTGCTGCTGAACATTTTACTTTTGTAGTTTCAATTTATCCAAAATAAGTTGATGCTCTGGAAATTTTCCTACCTCGAGTTTTGAGTAAATCTTCTCGTCATTAACCATGATTTCAAACGCCCCACCTGAACTTGGAACCAACTTCATTTCTGTTACACCAGAACGATACTCGTTAAAAATACTTTCCGCTAGACCAGCGGCTTTAGGAGCATAGTTTCACTGCATGCAAAATTCGATTGAGATTTTCATAAAAACTTCCTCTCTTTAAAGATTACACAAATAGTGTAGTACAAACGAAAAATGAATACAAAAGAAAGGGACGATCAGAACACCTATCCATCCTAAGGAAAAGTAATGCCTTGTACAAGGAGGAAGCCGCGCGATCACCTAGAGATTCACTTCTTCCTTCCACGTTCGTTCTCCATCTTTCCTCGCAGTGTACCCTAAGCTGTCCAATTTCTCCAAAAACGGAACAAGATATTTACGCGAGATCTGCAAGACGCTCTTCGCATCTTGTAACGTAAACGTAGGTCCCGTTTGCTCTTGAAGCAACTGAATACTCTTTGTCACCACGTCATGATGAACGACTACATCGTCAGCTAGAAAAAGCAGTTCTCTCTCTTGTAAAAATGATTGTAGTTCGAGTTGAAGCGCGGCTGGGATCGACTGTGTCGCAAGATGTTGTGACCACGGTGACGTATTCCACCCCTCGCTTTTAATGGCTTGAACGACATGGGCAACGCGTTTTTCCCATTGCTTCGGTACATGCGGAATAAACGTTTGTAAAGAGACAATCGCTCCTTCTTTTCGTAACTTATCTTCCTGTTGCAAAGAGATAGTGATCGCCTTGGCAAGCTCAACATTGAACTGGCGCGTGGTAGTTTGAATGAATTCCGCATAGTCAGCCCCTTGTAGAAGCGGGTGGGCTTCATGAAAATGAAGAAGCCAGTCCAATACAAACTCCCTTGCCCTTCGAACAGTGAGGTCACTTGCATAAAGATCGTTACCTAAAGATACAAGAACACCATCCGTAACCGCGACCTCCCACTCTTTCTCTGTTACACCAGTTGCCTCAACGAGCTCTTTTTTAGAAAATGTGTGCCTATGTTCAGCCTGCTCAAGCAAGCGTTCGTTCGGCGTCCCTTTTGCCTTTGTTTTTAGCATCGACACAGTTTCGTCGCCGAAGCGGTACCGACCTCCGTAAGGGTCTATAACAAATCCCCCGCCAATCGTTTCAACTGGGGAAGGTCTTCGAATGATAAATCGATCGTTCCTTTTGGCAACAACAGCCCCATCTAATCGCAATTGCGCATAACAAATACCTGCATCTTGACCTTCTTCCCATCCATTTCGATCAAAAAACACGAGGGTTCCTCTCTGCTCATGGGTTCCAATATGTAAAGTAACAGGCATTCGTTGCTTCACAGGGTGCTGTAAATTGGGTAGCAAGGTCAATTCTACATCTAAGATTGTGCTCGTATCTAAATCTTCCTCTACTAATACGTGTCCTCTGGATGTAGCTTCTTTCGTTACATTTGGTACATTTACAGCCGCTCGTTGGCCAGCAAATACTCTTTCCACACTCTTTCCATGAACTTGTAATTGGCGCACCTTCACTCGCTCATGTTGTGGTAAGAGAAACACGGTATCTTGAGGAGCTAGCGTCCCTTCCAAAATGGTTCCGCGGACAATCGTTCCTTGCCCCTTCATCGAGAAAGATTGGTCAATCGCCATCCGGAATGCTCCTACGGTTTGAGTACGTGCAGGAACGTCAGCAAGTAGCGCAAACATCGCTTCTCGGCAGGCATCCACACCTTTTCCAGACAAACTATCCACGAACACACTAGGCGCATCAGCAAACGGGGTTCCTTGAAGCGCTTCTTGGACATCTTCCTTGGCAAGTTCTAGTAGTTCTTCTTCCACACGATCGCACTTAGTGAATACAATAAGCCCTTTGTCCACCCCAAGTAACGAGAGGATGTCGACGTGCTCTTTAGTTTGTGGCATGACGCCCTCATCAGCAGCTACAACTAAACAAATGGCATCCACACTTGCCACTCCAGCAATCATTTGTCGAATAAACCGTTCGTGTCCAGGTACATCGATTAGGGAAACGTGCAAGTTCTCGTCTTCATATAAAAGAGCAAAGCCAGGCTCGATAGAAATTTTCCGTTCCTTCTCTTCTTTAAGCCTATCTGTATCAATATTGGTCAACGCTCTCGTTAGCGTTGTCTTGCCGTGATCTATGTGACCCGCCATACCGATCGTATAATATGATTTCAAAATCCTTCACTTCCTTCTCATCTCCGCCAGTGCCAATTCCCTTGCTCCCTTAGCCCCTAAAAACATCCCTTGCTCAACTTGTTGGAAAGACAAACCAGTCATCTCTTCAAACGATTTTATTCTCTCTACAAGGGGAGCTATGTAAGAGAAAGCGCCTCCAGATAAATACACTCGTTTGGTCGGAATTTTCTCAGCTAATTGCTGTGACAAGAGGACGAATACCTCTGCCACAGATTGCACAGTACTGGCCAGCATATCGGAGGGGCGACTACTTTCAGATGCCTTGGCGAATTGGCTTGCCGTAAGATCTCCCATAACAGGAGAACTTTCTGTATAAATATCTTTCACAAGGAGATCAACTTGCAGTCGGTCTCCATCTTGAATTTTAGTGTAGAGATCCTTCTCGTCAAAGGAGTTACCATACAAAAACCGTGCCAAGCCAAGTATCATCCCCCCACCCATCGCACTGCCGAGCACGCGTTCACCTTTTTCTTTCTCACGGAATACGAAAAAAGAAGAGCCAGTTCCACTATGAAGAAGTAATGCGGCTTCCTCACGATTCTGTGCACGGAACCCCGCTTCAATGGCGTCGAATTCAGAAAAGATACGTATTTGCGCAGGCGGCAACTTATCAAAAAGTGAATGAGCACCCCCTCCAGTGAGAGCAATGCGGGACTGCGGATAAGCACTATGTAACCATTGAAGAAGCGAGTGTGACTTCTCTGCAGGATAAGACTTTAAACGAAGCTGATTCCCCTCTTCATAGGCAATCTTTACATTAGAAGCGCCACAATCCATCCCAATCCACATGAAATTCACCCCTTCTTCCATATCTCGGACTTTTTCAGCTGAGTCGTATGCCGTTAAAAAGACGGTGCTAGTCCCACTATCTTTGTTCAGCGAACTTTCTTTCAATCATTTGGTCTTTATGAACGAAATCTACTGTACTTCCTTGTGGGGTGCTTGTCACTTCAAGTGTTAAATCAACACGATTTTTCAGCTCTGGGACGTGTGAAATAACGCCAACAAGGCGACCGCTTGCTTGCAAATCAAACAAAGTTTCCAATGCCTGATCTAACGATTCTGGGTCTAATGTACCGAATCCTTCATCGATAAACATCGTTTCTAGCGAGACCCCACCTGCGTACGATTGTACAACGTCAGATAAGCCAAGTGCCAACGCTAACGAAGCCTTAAAGCTTTCCCCACCAGACAAGGTCTTTACGTGACGAGTTCGCCCTGTGTACTGGTCATCTACCAACAGTTCTAATCCGCTTTGGGCAGTGCCTTTCGCTCTGTCGCTATTCCTAAGTAACCGGTATCTACCATTCGTCATAAGTAGTAAGCGTTCGTTAGAAGCGTGCAGCACACCTTCAAACATTGCTGCAAGTACGTATCGTTCAAAGCTAATTTTCTTCGCATTTTGTCCTCGTGCCATATCCGCTAAGTGACCAATTCTTCGATACTGTTGCTCCCATTTTGTCACTTCTGCTTCAATGCGCTCAAGCTCTTTTGCGTGCTTTGCATTTTCTTGAAGAAGGAAGCGATACTGTGTCAGTTGTTTTTCGATTTGTTTCCATTCTGTTCTACACTTTTCGACCGATTCACTAGCTACAGCGACTTCTGGTGCGTCATCTTTTGAAATTTCGTCGTTCAGAGCTGCTACTCGTTGTTGCCAATGTGTCACATTTTCTTCATATTCTTTTATAACATGTTCTAGTTCAGGTATGCGATGCACGAGTTTTTTTGCTGCCAAGTACGCTTCGTCTGAAGAGAATCCGGCAGTGTTTCTTTTGTCCTTCCAAGCCAGATCTTCTGTAACAAACTCTTGCTCAGCTTCCTCAGCCCACTTTCGTTGTGCATCTACTTGAGTAGCTATCTTTTCTAAAGAGGCCTTTTCTTTTTCAAAATGCTCAGTTGCTTGTTTATATGCTTCAAAAAGTGATTTTTCCTCGGCTAGGCATGACTTATACTGCTTCTCCCATCCTGCTAACGTGTTCACACCGTCTGGAAGCTGCTGCTTAAGCTGCATATGAACTGCCTCAGTGACAGACAACTCTTTTTCACATGACTCTAACCTGATTCGTTCTGCTTCGATGCTCGCTTCATTCTTGTCGTACTCTTCTTGAACAAATTGTAAGTTGTTCAAATTGATTTGTAAGGTTTCGATGGTTTGTTCGTCATTAGCTAGTTTCTTTCTCGCGGATTTGACTATTTTTCGAAGCCGGCGTAATTCCGTTTGCAATTCCTCTTCCACTACGTCAATTTCCATATCCATTCGTGCCTTTTCAAAGTGAGCTAAGTCAGTCTGTAAAATAGTTACCTCTCGCTCAGCCTCTTTGATTTCTTGTAGTACGGCTGTATGCTCTGCTTGAAGCAATTCTATTTCCTCTGACTGACTAGTTGTTTCTGCCGAGTGCACGGGGGCTGGGTGATGCAAGGAACCACAGACTGGACATGGCTTCCCGTCTTCCAATTGTATTCGTAGCTCGTACGCAGCTTCTTCTTGTTTTTCTTTAAGGAGCTGTTGCATTTTTCGACTACATTCTTTTTCGTGCTGTTGCAGTGATTGCAACTCTGTTGTAGCTATTTTTAACTTACGATCTGTTTCCTTTTGGCTTCTTTCAGCCTGGACCGCTTGTTCGTGAAGAGCTAAGCGTTCGCTTTGTTCGTGCAGGAATTCTTTGGAAGCAAATGTTTCTTCGCGTACGTGTTGCAATTGTTCTTGAAATACCCGTTTATTATCTATTTGTTGTTTAAGGTTAGAAATTTTTTCTGTGCTCAAGGCATATTGCTTGGCCACTTGCTCCTGCTCACTTTGCATACGTTGAAGGTTACTAGTGTGCTCTTGGTACTTTTCAACAGTAGTTTTCAAGTCTTCTAGTCTGTGCCTCTTTTGACGAGACGCTTCACGCACATGTTCGTTGGCCTGTTCTTGTTGAAATATTTTTTGAGCGGTAGAGTAAGAGGCTTCTACCTTCTCTTTTTTAGTTTGCAGCAGTTCTTTTTCTTGCTTTCGCTTCTCTGCAGTGGATTTAGCCTTTTGCCAACTCTCTTCATAAGGCAAAAGCTGCTGAGATCGTCCCGCCATCTGGAGAAACTGCTTTCGTTCTGCTTGTTCTTCCTTTTTATTTTGAAGTAATAGAAGGCGGTCGGATGCTTCTTGATATGCTTTCTTTTGCGTCTCGTGGTGCTTGGCACGCTGCAAAAGTTCTAATGATTGTTCAAGAGCTTTTCCTGCAGCGATTCCTGCTTCTTCTTTATCTGCAACTAACTGCTTTGTTTCTTCTAACCAACCTTCGTAAATTGATGTCCAGTTTTCCTGTTGGCCTTCCGCAAACCACTTAGCAAAACGATCTCCTTCGTTATACTGAAAGTGACCGAGAGCCCTTGTTTTTTTCTCTTCTGCGTTGCGTAGTTCTTCTTTTACTTGAGAAGACTGGCGAAATAACTCTTCTGAGAAATTTTTATATAGTTCTGTAGAAAACAATTTCTCTAGTATCGCTTCTTTTTCACGACTATCTGAAACGAGTAGCTTTTTAAATTCACCTTGTGGTAAGCAAAGAAGCTGCCTGAATTGATGTAACTGTAAACCGACCAGTTCACGAATTAATTCATCTACGTCTTTTACCATACTTCCAAGCAATGTTTCACGTCCCTCAACCAGTTCATAAAGGGTTGCCTTTGCCGGTTTTGTCGTGAAGCCATCACCTGTTTTCTTCGGAAGCTCTTGTTGGGGGGAACGAACAACTTTATATATTCGTTGACGCAATTGAAACGTAAAGGTCACTTCGGTAGGAAGTTCAATAGGTGCGTAATGGCTTCGTAATTCCATTCCAGAACGGTCGTCACTCGTTGCTTTTCCATAAAGCGCGAAACACATGGCATCAAAAATGGACGTTTTTCCTGCACCCGTTTTCCCGCTAATGACAAAAAATAAGCGATCCTTCAATTCTAAAAAGTCAACCGTTTGCTTGTTGCGATATGGGCCGAATGCTTGCATCGTTAATAAAAGGGGTCTCATTCGAGCTCACCTCCTGCTAAAATACGCTCAAACGTTTGTTTCACCAGTGACTCATCCTCTTTCTCATACTCGTCCTGAGACACCTCTTCGTAAAATTGCTGAAACAAGTCTACTGGTGACTTTGTTGCTTGATCGTATGCTGATAGGTGTACACTTCCTCCAGTTTGTTGAAGTGAAACCCGTTCCATTTGCAGTACATTTGGGTAGACGACCCGAATTTTTTGCATAGGATCAAGCAAAGCTCCTTTATCTGTCAGTTCAATCTTTAGAAAATCATCTGTAGGTTCGCTTTGGCCTGCTTGTAAAAGCTCGTCTAAACTCCCACGCAAAATACGTACATCCCGCTCCGGATGCAAAGGGCGAAATGAACGTTGCACATGTCCATCCTCTTCAATATCGATTAGCCACACACCTTTTGGCTGCTGTGCTTCTTGAAAAGAATATTTTAATAGACTACCAGAATAACCAATTCGCTCCGCACTAATCGCATACGGATGGTGTAGGTGTCCAAGCGCAGTATATGTAAATGGGGCAAATAAATCACTTCCTACATATTCAGCGCCGCCTAGAGCAAGCATTCGTTCTGATTCAGATGGTGTACCACCACGTATGAAGGCGTGTCCAACAAAGACGTGATGCTTGGCCTCATTCCAATAGTTCTTACGTATTTCCTCTATAATTTGTTCCATAGCTCCATGATGATCTAAAGGCTCTTCAGTTGAAAAAGCTTGGCGGACGACAGAAGGTTCCATGTAGGGGACGAGGTGAAAGGCCGTATTGTTTAGTATGACTGGCTGTGAAGGGAGTCCCGTTCCATTTAGATAAAGATGTTGGCTCCGGTACCAAGCTTCACCAAAAGATACTCGTTCGCGGCTATCATGGTTTCCTGTTATAGCCAGTAAGGGAATACCGCGCTCTAAATTAATCGCTTGGAACGTTTCATGAAGAAGATCGACAGCTTCCAGCGGCGGAATGGCTCGGTCGTACAAATCACCGGCAACGACGACAGCATCTGGTTGTTCGCAATCTATAATGTGTAGTAGCTGCTGCAATGCCATTTTTTGTTCCGCGATCATTGGGTAACCGTGTACGACCTTGCCAAGATGCCAGTCGGCTGTATGTAAAAATTTCATTTATCACTCACTCCTCGAACATTTGTTCTATTTTCAGTATATCCTATTTTATTTCATAAGTCTAGCTTCTCTATAAAAAAATCCGAACCACGCTAGCATCCTTATTGTAGCATGGTTCGGATTTAGATTTGTGTTTGTTAAACTACAATTGCCCTTTCATTTCCCTGATCGAGGCAATCACGACGTCTAGCTTTTTTTCCATACGATTAAGTAAATAAAAGCTAACAACGATGGGAAAGCCTACCTCTCCTACAAAAGGAACAAACGTTTCCACAAGCACTCTCCTTTCTGTTACACTGATTTTTTTGCTAGAAAAAGAGCCAGTGAGTGAACCACCCACCAGCCCTTTCTCCATTAGCCAACTGCTTGCTTTTACGACTGTAGTTCGTAATCTGTTACATTCCGTTCGATAAGACGCGCACCCCTCGCTTTAACGAAATAGCCTGCTGTGGAAAGGAATACATTTGCTTGAATGAGCTGATCCATAGATGCTTGGACAACAGCCATATCAACCGGTTCTTTCGGATCAGCAATACTCACACGAGAAACCTTTCCTAAATTTGTATCAAACTGCAATTCTAACGTTTTTGCCAAAAGTTCCACCTCCTCTCTCTTTCATTTTCGTTACGTTACGCGGATACGATGTCTGATGTGTCTGTGCGTTCCACGTCCATGAGTGGATACACAGATAATGCAGCCAACGCTTGAGCAACCGTGTACAGTTCTTCTGGTGTTGCTGTCGGACGAATGGTCGTGAACGATTTTGTCTTGTACTGTGGTTCGCCGTTTTCGTCTACGCCTTCTTCAAAGATCAGGGTTAGACGACTCGTCGCTAACACTTCTTCTACCATGTTATCGCCTCCTTTCATCCTCTATATAGAAAGTAAGATGAAAAAAAGACACCCGAAATTTTTCAGGTGTCTTCCGGTATGCGTAACAACAGCTGCGCGCGTTCATAAATACTGAACAAATCGTTCGCTTGGGCGGCAAGTGATTCTATTGTATAGTTCGCAGGAGGATGCAGACCTCACACTAAAGAACACGCAGTTGCTACTCTTTATACAACTATTTCTTCGACTAAATTGCCCCAATCCAACAGCTCTACATTAGTGTATGAAAATAAAAGGGGAAGGTTGTCCGTCACCCGTCTATACGCTTGGAAAAAATTTCTTTCTAAGGCTTAATGATCCCATGTTGTCTTCTAGCAAAATCAACAAAGCGAAATTTATCGAGTCTATGACGAGATTCTGTGTATTGAAACAGCGTCGCATCCTCTAAATGAACAAAATTTTGCACAACAACTACATGGGTAAATCCCTTTAAGTCGAGCAGTTCCCGATCTTCATCTGTCGCCTCTTCCACGATGATGATTTTTTTTGCGAAGCTGATTGTCAAGTCCAATTCCTTTTCAAGGTACTGATAGATTGACGACTCGCAAATTTCTTTCGTTAACTTTGGCACGAGGCTTGAACGGAAGTAATCTTTATCCAAAATGATACACTCACCTTGAATTTGCCTGGTACGGCATACTTTCCATACGTCTTCACCTTTAGGTAGTTTGAGTTCTTTTTGAATAGAAGGGGTAGGGGCTCCTAAACTTAGCTCAACCACTTTTGTACGAACATCTTCTCCGAGAGATTGTTGCAGCTCTTGAAAGCTGACTAAACCCGATACCGGAAAATTAAAACGCTCAACATCGAGTACGACAGATCCCTTTCCCTTCACTTTTTGAATTTTCCCCGTTTGAGCAAGCTCTTGCAACGCTTTGCGGATCGTTTCTCGTGAAGTCGAAAATTGTTCGGCTAAATCGTTTTCACTAGGCAAAATATCCCCTGACTTGTATCGACCTGAAGCGATGTGCTCAGATAAGGTCTGTGACACAAATTGGTACTTTTTCAAGACCTCTCCCCTCCCTAACAAAACTACGAACTAAAAACCGGCTTCTGTAACCGATAGACGACAGATTCATACGGCCGAATAGACAACTGTCCACTAAAGGAAGTTGTATCATGATAATTGGAAAGAATCAACTCGGAATGCTCCCACGATTGAAACAACTCTTTCGTATCAAACGTTGTTTCCTCTGAGTAAAAGTTGTTGACTACAACAAAGGTCTCATCGCCATCTGTACGCGTGTATACATAAAGCTGCGTGTTATCCTGTAAGTGCCAGCGGAAGGTTCCAGTTGTAATCGTTTCATACTTTTTTCGTAGTTGAATGAGCTTTCTGTAATGATGATAAATGGAATCTGGATCTTTTCGGGACGCTTCTACGTTAATTATATCGGCATTTTTAGCCACTGGAATCCAGGGTATTCCCGTCGTAAATCCACCGTTTTGTTCACTAGACCATTGCATCGGAGTACGAGAATTATCACGAGATTTGTGTTGTAGGATATGAAGAATCTCCTCTTCACTAACCCCTTTCTCCCTAAACTTCTCATACATATTAAGTGACTCTACATCACGGTACTGATCAATAGAGGTAAAGGAAGGATTCGTCATTCCGATCTCTTCCCCTTGGTAAATATAAGGAGTCCCTTGTAGCAAGTGAATGGCTGTTGCAAGCATTTTCGCACTTTCTTGATGGTATTTTCCATCGTTTCCGAAGCGCGACACGATGCGTGGCTGATCATGATTACACCAAAATGTTGCGTTCCAACCGCCACCCTCTTGCATGCCTATTTGCCACTCTGACAGAATTTGCTTTAGTTTGGCAAAGTCGAACGGTGCAACTGCCCACTTTTCACCGTTCGGATAATCTACTTTTAAATGATGGAAGTTAAACGTCATGGCAAGCTCATGGCTATCAGGGTGTGTGTATCGAACGCACTCCTTTAAAGTAGTCGAGCTCATTTCTCCAACGGTTAGTGCATCGTAGCGACTAAATACTTCATCGT
The DNA here is from genome assembly GCF_012955605.1 of Bacillus fonticola. GTDB lineage: Bacteria > Bacillota > Bacilli > Bacillales > JC228 > Bacillus_CG > Bacillus_CG fonticola. Next base: position 1,577,195 of record NZ_CP052135.1, read on the forward strand.
TCATTTCTCGTAAATAGTCATGCACCCTGGGCCCGTCTGTATAAAACTTTCTCCCATCACCCGGTGCAGCACTGCCGTCATCATCCGGGAAACGCTGATCCTTGGAGATTAAGTTGATAACATCCAACCGAAAACCGTCAATTCCTTTAGCAAACCAAAAGTGCATCATTTCGTAAATTGCTTGCCTGACCTTTTCATTTTCCCAGTTCAAATCGGCCTGCGTCACGTCAAATAGATGTAAATAATATTCTTTTGTCTCTTCATCCCATTGCCACGCAGATCCACCGAATTTGGAAATCCAATTCGTTGGTTCCTCGCCATTCTCCTTTGCTTCTTTCCAAATGTAAAAGTCTCGATACGGACTCTCTTTGTTCACAGACGCCTGCTGAAACCACTCGTGTTCAGCGGACGTATGATTCACGACTAAATCCATAATAATTTTAATCCCACGGCTATGTGCAGCTGCCAGCAATTGTTCAAAGTCAGCCATCGTTCCGTACGGCTCGTGGATCGCTTTGTAATCTGAAATATCATAGCCGTTATCGTTTTGAGGAGAGGTATAGATCGGTGTAAGCCATATAACGTCTACACCAAGCTCCTCTAAATACGGAAGCTTTTCGATAATTCCATTTAAATCTCCAACACCGTTTCCGGTCGTGTCGTAAAAAGATTTCGGATAAATTTGATATACTACGGCTTTTTTCCACCACGGAAGTGTAGTTGGCATACGATTTCCTCCAGTCTAGATGTGAAAATACGAAAAGGAGCGCACACTGATACGCTCCCCGTTATATTGTCAAACTTATGCTTTGTTACGTTTTGCTAGTGTGATAATGGCTGATAAGACAAACGGCACGACGATAGCAATGACCATACCGATTGCAAATACACCCCAAAATTCTCGTTGAATGGAGATGATAGCGGGTAATCCCCCAACTCCAATTTTTCCGAGTACACCATAAGTTCCAAGAAGAATACCGCCAATGGCCGAACCGACAAGTGCACTGATGAACGCATACCGGTAGCGTAAGTTCACCCCGAACATCGCCGGTTCTGTAATGCCTAGATAAGCGGAAATGGCCGATGTAATCGACAATCCACGTAGCTTCTCATTATTTTTAGTAAAGAGACCTACCGCGAGCGCTGCGGAACCTTGGGCAATGTTGGATAAAGCAAGCATTGGCCATAAATAAGTACCACCCAACGGACCGCTACTTAGCTGCAAGTCAACAGCGAGGAACGTATGGTGCATCCCTGTAATCACGAGGACAGCGTACAATCCACCATACAGTAAACCACCGAGCCATGCTGCGTTATCAAAGATAGCGAGCACTCCGTCTGTCAACCATCCACCAATAATAAACGTAACAGGTCCAATTAGAATAAACGAAAGAAAACCAGTTACTAACAGCGCGACAGGTGCGACGACAAGCATTTTAATGGAGTCATGAACCCGTCTGTTTAAAAAGATTTCGATTTTGGCTAACACATAGGAGGCAACGAGAATCGGCAAAACTTGTGCTTGATAACCGACTTGCTGCACTTGGAGACCAAAAACATTCCAATAGGTGATGTCTCCGCTAGCTTGAGCACTTCCATACGCCCATGCATTCAGTAGTGATGGGTGGACAAGCATAGCTCCTAATACAATCCCGAGAAGTGGGCTGCCACCAAACCGCTTCATCGCAGACCACCCAATGAGCACCGGTAAAAACGTAAAGGCTGTATTGGCAATTAAGTTAATCATCTCGGCAATATCTGCCCATTGTTCATACACTTGCACGAGCGATTGGCCTTCAAAGAAAATATCTGGAGCTGTTAAAATATTGTTAATTCCCATTAATAAACCGGCTGTTACGATCGCGGGTAAAATGGGAATGAAAATGTCTGCTAACGTCTTTACAGCTCGTTGAAGCGGATTCATTTTATCTCCAGCTTCTTCTTTCACATCGTCTTTTGAAGATTCCTCAATTCCTGCAAGGGCTACCATTTCTTTGTATACGTCATTCACAGTCCCTTGTCCAATCACGACTTGAAATTGACCGCTCGTTGAAAAGGATCCTTTCACGACATCAATGGTCTCTAAAGTAGTCTGGTCTACTTTCGATTCATCCTTTAACGCAAAACGAAGCCGCGTCACACAGTGGGTCGCTTTAGCAATATTCTCTTTCCCACCGATCGCTTCGATTATTTGCTCAGCAGGTGCTGTATATTTCCCCATCGTACTATTCCCTCCTAAACTAGCGCACGCCACAAAATCTTCTCAGAGAAGGAAAACGTGTACATACATGTTGTGGATTAATTCTAAACCTGTACATACAGGTTTGTCAACGAGAATGTAAGCGGAATCAAACAAATTTCGACTACAGCTACTGTGTAATGAGATTCATTAAAAAAGCAACAATCTTTTAGAAAACAGCCTTATAAAAAAACATGAAGTTGTTGTGTTATCCTTTCCAAAGAAACGCAAAAAACGCATAAACCCGGAAGGATTTATACGTCTGTACTTTGAATTGAATAACTTGGCGGGACTGTGTGGGAATCGAACCCACCAGAGACGGCACGCGCCTCCCTAAGGTTTTGAAGACCCCGGCAAGCACCAGCTACACAACCAGCCCCAAAAGGAACGCTCATTCATTATAACGGAATCTTTTCTTGTCTACAAGCGTTTACCTCCGTTGAGTCATGAAGCCTTCCTCGGTATAATAGAGATGAGGTGAGCACGGTGCTAGAAGGTTGGTTTCTTTGGTTTATCCTAATTTGGATCGTTATTTTAATTTCCCTATTTTCAATCGGTGGATTTTTTATGTTTCGCAAATTTTTGAAACGACTTCCGAAAGAGGATGGAAAATCAATTTTGGACTGGGAAGAATATTATGTAGACAAAACGCGTCACATGTGGGATGACGAGCAAAAATCCCTTTTAGAAGAGCTCGTTAGTCCTGTACCGGAATTGTTTCGTGATGTGGCCAGACAAAAAATTGCGGGGAAAATTGGCGCACTTGCAATTGAAGAAAAGGCACAGAAGTTGTCGCTTTCTCTCATTATCCGGGGGTACATTGAGGCCACCCCGAAACGTGATCACAAGTTTTTGCGAAAAAAGTTATCTGAACTCGAAATTGATTCTAGTCCTTTCGAAGCACACTTTCAAAAAGGTCAATAAAAGGTAAGCATAGAACGGCGGGGGCTATCTTCAATCCGAGTAAGTAGCAGTAGGTTCTACAAACAAAAAAAACAACCCCTAAACGAGGTTGCGACCCAATTCAATAGCTCGGCGGGACAGGTCGAATCGTCTCCTGCTCGAGCTTTTTGAATTTTACATACATCGCGAGTCGCCACGGAACAATCATCCCAAAAGCAAGTAAGTAAAACATCCCACTTAAGGCAGCGACTTCAAAAGAAGAACTAAGTATCACCTTCAATAGTAAACGAACACCTACCAAACCTAGCAAAATCCATAAAAAGGCTTTCGATCTCTTTAAGTAAATATCATTTCCCCGTATTTCAAAGGTAGATGTTTTGATAAGAAATATGGAAAAAAGCATTCCCACCACAAACGCTTCCGCCGTTTCCATCCAGGTGACACGAAATGGCGGGAAAACAAACATAAGTGCACCGGTACTCATAAAAAACGGGGGCAATATAATTTTCTTTGCTGTCACCGGCCGATTCGACGCTCTCATACGGACAGCAAAAACAACAAGTGCCATGGCAACTGCCACAACAGAAGTAAATATAGCCATAAAAACCTTTCCTTTCTCTCTTCCCCTCATTATACAATGACTTTTAAAATCACACAAAGTCAAAAAAGGAGACAATTGTCACAAGGGGTCCCTAGTGTAGAGCAAACTACCTTTTACACTACACAAAAAAAGCGCGGCTCAACTAAGCACACGCTCAATAGCATCTAGAATTCGATGGCGCTCAAACGGTTTAGTCACAAAGTCCTTAGCACCCGCTTCAATGCATTGCATTACCACTTTTTTTTGCCCGAGGGCAGTGCACATTATCACTTTCGCACTTGGGTCCTCTTCAATGATTTGATGCATAGCTTCCAAACCATTTAGTACGGGCATCGTGATGTCCATTAACACTAGATCGGGCTGTAGAATGCGATAGTGCGTAATGGCATCTTGGCCATTCTCTGCCTCCCCAACGACGCGATGACCGTTTTGTTCTACGATCTCTTTTAACGTCATTCGCATAAACGTAGCATCGTCGACGATCAGAACGGTGGCCATGTTGATCTCCTCACTTCAATTCATTCTTTGGGAATAGTTCCTTTTGCTTATTTTTCATCTACTACGAATGTACCAGTGTTCTGACATTTGATCAAGGTTTAGTTCAGGGATTTTCAAGAAATTCAAACTTCCTCCTTAAAATCCAGTAAAACCACCCATAAAAGTTGTAAAGAAGGCGATAATATCCGTCATCAAATCAAAGAACAATAATATCCCCATAAGGATCATAACCCAACCGCCAAACTTCATAATTCTCTCCGAATACTTCATAAAGTTTTTCATTCTTCCAATAAAAAAGCTCATGATGAAAAAAGGAACACTGAACCCAAGAGAATACATAGATAAATACACAACACCTTGATCCGGGTCTGTAGCCGCCATGCTGAGAACGGCCCCTAGGATAGGACCTGTACAAGGCGTCCAACCCGCAGCAAAGGCAATCCCGATTAGAATGGAGCCGAAATAACCGGTTGGGCGATTTTTAAATTGAATGGTATGGCCTTTCATGAGGAATTTCGGCCGAAAAAAACCAATAACGACCAAACCAAAAAATACTAAAAAGATAGCTCCAAATTGTCTTATAGCGTCTTGGTAATCATAAAAGAATGAGCCGACAAAGCTTGTCGTAAAACCTAACGCAATAAAGACGACGGAGAATCCGATCAAAAAAAACACAGTATGTAGTATACTTCTTCTCTGTAGCATTACTTGCTCGTTGTTTACTTCTGATATGCTCATGCCTGTCACGTATGACAAGAATGCGGGATATAACGGTAAGCAGCAAGGAGAGATAAAACTTAAAAAACCAGCTGCAAACGCTAAGAATATTGTTACATCTTCCATCATTTCCTCCCCTTTCATACTATATGTTAGTGTACCACTCAACACGTTGAATACGAACCGATCTATTTCCGAACATGTGTCATTCTCATAACACTTGATGTGTCGTGTTTACAAGCAGTTCAATGTGGTAATGGTAGAATAAACGTCTCACTCATAGGGGGTCCTAAACACTCTATCGTTTCTACCATTTTCATAAAGTTTACGTTTTGTCAAAAAACGTTAACACTTTCCTTTGAATCCTTGTCTAAAATCGTTTATACTTACACATATATCCACGACATACAGTTACTAGAACAATTGACCCGAGTATACGGAATCTCCAAAAGAAAGGACTCTGTATCGTGTCGAAATATGAAATGCTTCGAAAAATCGAACAAAAAAGATCGGAATTGATACGTGTTGCTAGTCGTAACGGTCTCAATTCATCTCTTGCTATTCAGTATAGCCAAGAGCTTGACGCACTTCTCAACCAGTATGATCAACAGGATCTAAAAAAGGATCGGACCTTAAACGCATTCCAATCGATCTCGTCATCATAATGAGAATAAAATACGTTTGTTGCTCTATGAATCTTTTAGGAACTTTAGCCATCCAGTACATACATCGCCCATAGGCACACATTGATCATCATGTATGGGTGATGGCAGAAGTTTTTCGATGACAACCTAGACAAAAAGCACCCCAATTCGGAGTGCTTTTTCTTTATTTGGACGATTGCTTGTTCATTGCTGCCATCATTTGGTTGATTTTTTTTTGCGACGGTTTTTGACCCATCTGCATCATCATCATACGTAGCATCTGTTCATTAATCGGTGGATTTTCTTTTAAGTAGTTCATCATGTATTTACGCGCGATGAAAAACCCGAGAGCGACTCCTGCAAGAAGCGCAATGACCCCGACTAGAATGGGTACCCACATTCCTTTGTTTCCTCCTTCATGTTGTATGTCTTTTATTAGTTTACACAACGAGAAAGAGTTAGACAAGATTCCTATACATATTTCTGCTGTTTACGAGGTTTTAACCAACCATATCGTGAACAACTACGCTCAATTGCTAGAAAATTGTCTACTTTACGCAACCTCTCGAAAAGTAAACTATCTACCTCTTCTTCTTCGCCGTAAACATCTATGGTTAACAACTCGTTTGTCCATCGGATCGTTGCATGCCAACGAAAGTCACGATCTTGCAAGTATACACCCTGTCCTTTCCTCGTACCACCAATATCTTGAACTAATTTATGTAGTTCACGTTGAATTTGAAGATTAGGCACTGGTTCAAGTATGTAAGTCACTTGCCTTTTTAAAATATCTAACTTTCTTCCCTCTGCCTGCTCGCATTCCAAAAACAGCTGAACAAACTTACCTTCTCGACCATAAAAGAAATTCGCTACCTCGGCTTTGATGGAATAGAGTGTATAATGTCTCTCCATGACTTGTCCCTCCTGCGATCCCTTACTTTCCTTATCGTAGCATAAGCCTCCAGCAACTTTTGTCAGATTATGAACGGGATCTACCGCGAGTTTTGTCGAATCGAAAGAATATTCTTAACTAATAAGATACAGAAAGGATTCCTCAATCGCAACTAATAGGCGAACAAATCAGGAACAAAGAAGAAGTGCCTCTTCAGTAGTCAATTACTACTTCGCGGCACTTCTTCGCTACTTATTTTGATTCAATCAACGCTTTCGCACGAGCGACGACATTTTCTACTGTAAAACCGTATTCCTTAAGAACAATTTCTCCAGGTGCAGATGCCCCGAAAGTGTCCACTCCGATAATATCTCCATCCGTGCCAGTATATTTCTCCCATCCGAAAGGACGTGCCATCTCAACTGCTAAACGCTTTTTGACTGCTCTTGGAAGAACAGACTCTTTATAGCTAGCGTCCTGTGCGTCAAATCGACTCCAGCTTGGCATGCTAACGACTGAAGCGTCAATTCCATCCTTAGATAACTCCTCTTGAGCAGAGAGCACTAATCCTACTTCTGATCCCGTCGCCAATAACAGGAGGTCCGGTGTATCATTGGACGACTTTCGTACAACATATGCTCCTTTTTTGACACCTTGATCAACGGCGTCTTGAGGAAGATCCAGCGTAGGCACATCCTGGCGAGTCAATACTAGTACAGTCGGCTCGTTTTTGCTTGTTACAGCTTCTTTCCATGCAGCCTTTACTTCTTTCGCATCAGCTGGGCGAACAATGTTTACGTTCGGCATTGCGCGCAAAGAAGGTAGTTGCTCAACAGGCTCATGCGTGGGTCCATCTTCACCGACAGCAATACTATCATGGGTCAGCACATACGTTACTGGAACCCCCATTAAAGCGGATAGTCGCAGTGCAGGACGCAGGTAGTCACTAAACACAAAGAACGTTCCGCCGAACACTTTTAGCCCTCCATGAAGTGCCATTCCGTTCAAGGCTGCTGCCATTGCAAATTCACGAACACCAAACCAAACGTTACGACCATCGTAGCGCTCATGGGAGAAGTCCCCAGAAGACTTGATCATCGTTTTATTTGAACCTGCTAAATCGGCAGATCCACCGAATAGCGAAGGCACCCCATCCGCTAACGCGTTCACGAGTTCACCAGACGAAGCACGAGTCGCCATCCCCTTGTTAGCTGTAAAATTCGGTAGTCCGCGATCCCAATCTTTCGGCAGCTCATCGCGAATTGCCTGGTCAAGCTGCTCTGCTTCTACTGGAAATGCCTTTTTGTATGCTGAAAATGCTGATTCCCATTCAGACTGAGCTTTTTGACCTCGTTCTTGTACAGTTACACGAAAATGCTCATACACTTCTTCTGGAACATGGAAATCTTTTTCGAAAGTCCATTTGTACGCTTCTTTCGTTAGCTTAGCTTCGTCTCCACCGAGAGGGGATCCATGAACACCACTTGTTCCTGATTTGTTCGGCGAACCATAGCCAATCACCGTTTTTACTTCAATCATGGTTGGACGAGTTTGATCCAAACGGGCCTGTTCTATCGCTTTAGAGATTTCGTCAACATCATTGCCGTCCTCTACTTTTATGTAGTGCCAACCATAGGCCGTGAAACGCTGCTCAATATTTTCCGAGAAAGATTTATGCAAATCACCATCTAATGAAATATCATTTGAATCGTATAACACGACAAGCTTGCCGAGTTTTAAGTGACCGGCTAGAGAACAAGCTTCGGAGGAAATTCCCTCCATTAAATCTCCGTCTCCACAAATCGTATACGTGTAATGATCGACGATGGAATGATCTGGGCGATTAAATTTCGCACTTAAATGTTTTTCTGCCATTGCCATCCCGACTGCCATCGCAATGCCTTGGCCTAGAGGTCCTGTCGTTGCCTCCACACCATGTGTGTGACGGAATTCCGGATGTCCGGGCGTTTTACTTCCCCATTGACGGAATTCTTTCAGATCGTCCATGGATAGGTCATACCCTGCAAGGTGTAGCATGCTATAAAGCAGCATGGACCCATGTCCAGCTGATAGTACGAAACGGTCACGGTTAAACCAAGTAGCATCTTGTGGATTTTGGTTCATAAATTTTGTCCATAACGTATAAGTCATGGGAGCAGCACCCATTGGCATTCCAGGGTGACCCGATTTTGCTTTTTCAATGGCATCAATGGAGAGCGTACGTATTGTGTTAATTGAGAGTTGATCCTGATTCATTATCATGATATCCATTCCTTTCGTCAGAAACGAGTTTTCACATAGTGTAGCGTCAATGTGCTGTATGTATGTAGGACAAAAAGCGAGGAGTACATATTTTCCCCGTCAAGTTAATGACTGCGCTTTCGAGTTTGGCGATCTTTCAACTTTTCCGGCGTGACGTCATTCCCGTTTGGATCAACAATTTTCACTCCGTCGAGCGTGTTGAGCATTGAGTTACGAAACGACTTTAAATACTCTTTTCGTAACTTAGATTGCTCTTTCGCTTCAGCTTCAGATAACCCTTGTTCTTTCGACTTTTTTGCGAGTTCGTTAATGCGTTGCAACATTTGTGGTGAAATCATTAGGAAACTCCCTTTCGTAAAACTTGTCCAATAAGGACGAAAGTTGTCCTAATCATACTAAACTGGACTGTTCATGACAAGCAACGCGAGCCGTAATAAGGCAAAACACATTCTCTCCCTGTTTCTCCACGTATCTCTTTTACATACTCCTGATATCTTCTATGTACAGTAGCCTTCGAAAAATCATACACTAGTCTCCTTAAAAGTAGTGACATAAGTGTGATATTTTCACTTATAGACTCCCTGCAAACGTACGTATGTTCTTTTTAGAGCAAAAATAAATAGATATTGCACAATCCGTATGTAATCCCACAAAAGCTGCACGTCCAACAATTTTCTTTTACCCATTTCATCAATGACCCCTCCACAGAATGTATGTTCGCTCCATGTAATATCTTTATTTTATACGAACATACATTCCGTGTCAACTTTTTTTCGAACTTATGTTTGCGTGCTCTTGGTAAAACATGCTATACTACACCTAGATTATAGAACGTATGTACTCTACATAAACAGGAGATTAGGAGAGGTGAATGACATGTCTACATTATCTAAAAGACAACAAGCTATTTTAGACTATATAAAGGATGAAGTACAAAAAAAGGGCTATCCACCTTCAGTTCGGGAAATCGGGGAAGCTGTTGGACTTGCCTCTAGTTCTACAGTGCATGGCCACCTTGCGCGTTTGGAAAGTAAAGGCTATATTCGTCGCGATCCTACAAAACCACGCGCTATTGAAGTAATGGATCTAGACGGAAACGACCATATAGAAAGAACGGACGCAAGACAAGTCCCATTAGTCGGGAAGGTCACAGCCGGAACGCCTATCACTGCGATCGAGAACATCGAGCAATACTTCCCACTTCCAGAACATCTAGCGCCACAAGATGAGCACGTTTTCATGTTGGAAGTGATGGGAGACAGTATGATTGACGCCGGAATACTTGATGGAGACTACGTGATCGTCAGACAGCAGCAATCCGCGACTAATGGGGAAATTGTCGTTGCCATGACAGAAGAGGACGAAGCTACTGTTAAACGCTTTTTTAAAGAAGCTGACCACATTCGGCTCCAGCCGGAAAACGAGACACTCGAACCGATTCTCGTCCGTTCCGTGACGATTCTAGGCAAAGTAATTGGCGTATTCCGTGAAATACAATAAATTATGTTAAGGAGCCATTCGTTGGTTCTCTTTCCAAAGAAAAACCCCTTAAAGCCTAGAGCCTCAAGGGGGGTTTTTTATTAGAATTGTTGCATATACTGCTCTCTTTCCCATGGATGTACTTGCGTACGGAACATATCCCATTCAATCTCCTTCGCTTCGATGAAGTGTTCAAGGATGTGTTCGCCGAGGGCTTTTGTCATGACTTCGTCGGATTGTAGGTTTTCCAGCGCTTGGTATAATGTTGCCGGAAGATCTACGATGCCTTCTGCTAGGCGTTCTTCTTTTGACATGACGTAAATGTTGCGATCCACTGGTTTCGGTGCTTCTAATTGGTTTCTGATTCCGTCAAGACCTGCGCTGAGCAATACGGCCATCGCAAGGTATGGGTTGGCTGCTGGGTCTACGCTCCGTACTTCGACGCGTGTACTCACTCCACGAGATGCTGGGATGCGAATGAGTGGAGAACGGTTGCGTGCAGACCACGCTACGTAACATGGTGCTTCGTATCCTGGTACTAAACGTTTGTATGAGTTCACTGTTGGGTTTGTGACGGCAGTGAAGTTGACAGCGTGCTTCAAAACACCAGCCAAAAATTGATTCGCGGTTTCGCTCAATTGGAGTGTGCCGCTTTCGTCGAAAAATGCGTTAACTCCACCCTTTTTAAAGAGTGATAGGTTACAGTGCATACCGCTTCCGTTCACGCCAAATAATGGTTTAGGCATAAAGGTTGCGTGCAGTCCGTGTTTGCGCGCAATCGTTTTAACGACAAGTTTGAACGTTTGGATGTCGTCGCACGCTTCTAGCGCATTTGCATATTTAAAATCGATTTCGTGTTGACCCGGTGCGACTTCGTGGTGAGAAGCTTCTACTTCAAAGCCCATTTCCTCTAGTTCCAGCACGATGTCACGGCGACAGTTTTCCCCCAGGTCTGTTGGGGCTAGGTCAAAATAGCCACCGTTATCGTTTAACTCCAGGCTTGGACCTCCTTTTTCGTCCAATTTGAACAAGAAGAATTCCGGCTCTGGTCCGAGGTTGAAGTCTGTAAATCCGAGCGCTTCCATTTCCTTTAGGACACGACGCAGATTATTTCTTGGATCTCCCTCAAAAGGAGTGCCATCTGGGTTATAAATATCACAAATGAGACGCGCTACTTTTCCTTTTTCAGCAGTCCACGGGAATACAACCCATGTGTTTAGATCAGGAAATAAATACATATCAGACTCTTCGATGCGAACAAAACCTTCGATAGAAGATCCGTCAAACATCATTTTGTTATCGAGCGCTTTCGGAAGTTGGCTGAGTGGGATTTCCACGTTTTTGATCGTCCCTAAAATGTCTGTAAATTGAAGACGAATAAATTTCACATTTTGTTCTTCAGCCAAACGCATAATATCTTCTTTGGAAAACTTATCCATTCGTTTCTTCCTCCTTAAATTGGCAAAAGGGTGTACCCTTTCGATGTCTCTTAATGGAAAAACCTTGATAAATCCCCTTGACGCAATGTGCCCCGTGGTCGGGACGGGTCCATCATTTCTTGACGTAAGTACTTACGTAAATCTCGATCTGATAAATCTTTTTTCGTTTCAGCATGAGGCATCACATGTGCCTTCATTTGGTCTGTACGTTGCTTAAAAACAGCTTTGACTCCCGCGAGGTTAACGCCTTGATCCAAAAGATCTTTCACTTCTAGCAAAATATCTAAATCCTGGTAGGAGAATAACCGTTTCCCCCCTTGGGACCGTGCTGGCGCGACAAGTCCGTGCTCTTCATAATACCGAATCTGTCTAGCGGATAAATCCGTTAGTTTCATCACAATGCTAATAGGAAACAGTGGCATCGATTTACGAATTTCCTTCGATGACATTGTACATTCCCCTTTCCTCTTCAAACACATTATATGTCGTGTTAGAAATAATGTCAAACGAATGTTAGGTTTTCTAACAAAATATTTCCCCAACAGAAAACATTATGAGCGCAGCACGCAACCATGCATGGAAACGGATCACAAAGCAGTTGCGTTGTGATCAAGGCGGTGCGAGTGGAGCCCCATGTAGTAGTTTATAAAGCAACATTCGAAGTTGTTTTCTAACGGGATAGATAATGATGTTAGGAATCTGCGTAACTCCGCCCCTTTTCCACAGAAAAAAGAGACTACGAGAGTCCCTTTGCTGGTTCTTTTTGTTGTAAAGTTCCCTTCTCCAAACACGTCTCCAAAGCAGAACAAATCGCGTATTTCACATGTTCGTACGTTAAGCCACCTTGAATGAACGCAGTATACGGCGCGCGGATCGGTCCGTCGGCAGTCAGCTCTAAACTAGCCCCTTGTATGAATGTACCTGCTGCCATAATGACATCATCTTCATAGCCAGGCATGTATCCTGGGTAGGGTGTGACGTGTGCATTGATAGGTGAAGCGTGTTGAATCGCTTGGCAAAAGGCAATCATGCGTTTGGCATCATGAAAGGTCACGGATTGTACGAGATCGGTCCGCACCTCGCCACTGTGTGGAGATGCATCTAGGCCAAAGTGTTCGACTGCTTTTGCCGTGAAGTGGGCGCCCTTTACTGCTTGTGCTACCGTATGTGGTGCCATAAATAGTCCTTGGAAAAAGTCTGTGTAGCCGCTTGGGTTGGGTCCTACTTGTGCACCGATACCAGGTGCCGTGAGTCTGGCGGCACAGGCTTCTATCAGCCCCACTTCCCCGACTAAATAGCCTCCCGTTTTTGCAAGTCCTCCCCCAGGATTTTTAATGAGAGAGCCTGCCATTATGTCTGCACCGACATGAGTCGGCTCTTCGCTTTCCACAAACTCGCCGTAGCAGTTGTCTACAAAGCAAATGGTTTCTGGGCTGATCGTTTTCACGAGCGTAATCAGTTCTTCAATTTGTTTTACAGTAAAGGAAGGTCTGTTCGCATATCCTCTTGATCGTTGGATCGCGATGAGTCTTGGTTGTGTTTGCAACACTGCTATAATCGCTTCCTTATCGGGTGTCCAGCCGTCTAAAAGCGGAACAGCCTCGTACGTTACACCGAATTCTTTGAGCGAACCAGTCGCCTGTATTTTCTGACCGATAATCGGGGTCAGCGTATCGTATGGCTCGCCGGTAATGGATACAAAATGGTCACCTGGTCGGAGCAAACCGAACAGTGCGGTCGCAATCGCGTGTGTCCCAGAAATCAGCTGCGGTCGCACGAGGGCAGCTTCCGCACCAAAAACGTCGGCATAGACGCCCTCCAACCCATCTCTTCCTAAACAATCATAGCCGTAACCTGTAGATGGAGCTAGATGTGCCTCAGACACTTTAGCCCGCTGGAATGCTCGCAACACTCGCGCTTGATTGTCGTACGCAATCTCGTCTATCCGTTTAAAGATTTGTACAAAAGTGGATTCGATTGACTCAATAAATTTAATACGATTCCATGTCATGCGATGCTTCCTTCTTTCGTTCAAATCCTGCTACTCGGTACATGTTTGTCTGCTCTTCAAAGTCCATGGACGAGACGACGGTTTCTCTGCGAAGTTTGGCTAAAATACCACCTTCATCTGATGGGACTTCTCTTTCATACGGAACGAGCATGGCAGACAACGCCTGTTCCAGTAATTGTTTAACATGAGCAATATCATCGGGATCTAGTGCACTCATTCGGAACGCACTACTCCCACCAGCCCAGTCTTCTGTCATCTTGTCTTTTTTGTTTAACACGAGTACCTCTGGAATCTGGCTAGCACCGAGCTGTTGCAAAATCTTGTGCACGGTTTGAATTTGTTGGTTGAACTGTTCATGACTTCCATCCACCACATGCAATAACACGTCTGCCTCCAACACTTCCTCAAGGGTAGAGCGGAAAGAAGCGATGAGCGTTGTGGGGAGCTTTTGGATGAACCCAACCGTGTCTGACAAAATGACCGTAGTCCCTGATGGCAATTTACATTTGCGGGTTGTGGCGTCGAGAGTGGCAAAAAGGGCATCTTCTTCAAAAACATCTGCTTGTGTTAACTGATTAAACGTCGTAGACTTTCCGGCGTTCGTGTAGCCGACAATCGCTACATGGAACACATCACTTTTTCGCCGTTTCTCGCGGTGTAGTTCCCGATTTGTTTGGACACTGTGTAGAGAACGTTTCATTTCGGTAATCCGTTCACGAATGTGGCGGCGATCGGTTTCTAGCTTGGTTTCCCCAGGGCCTCTTGCACCGATTCCACCCCCTTGTCTGCTGAGGGCAATCCCTTGGCCACCTAGGCGTGGTAGTAAATACTCTAGTTGGGCGAGCTCTACTTGTAGCTTTCCTTCTTTTGTCTGCGCACGCTGAGCGAAGATGTCCAAAATGAGCTGTGTGCGGTCAATAACACGCGCCTCGACCTCGCGCGACAAATTCCGAATTTGACTCGGTGTGAGCTCGTCGTTAAAAATAACAAGTTCCGCTTCCGTTTCTTCAACTAAAAAAGCGAGCTCTTCAATCTTTCCTGACCCTATGTATGTGGCCGATTCAATCCGTTCTCGTTTTTGCGTAAGAGTACCTGTCACGACGCCCCCTGCTGTTTTAACAAGCGCCTCTAACTCTGCCATTGTTGACTGAAAAAATTCATCTTCCGTTTGCTGCGTTTGACAGCCTACTAATAGGACACGTTCTTCCATGAACTCACCTCTTGTTTAATCTACCAAAGTGTTCCTTAGCGTGTTACAATAAATTCTGGTTTGCTGAATTTCATAGTACCCTTTATCTTACCATAAGAAAGGGTGGGCGCCTATGGCTTGGGAAATGTTGAATCTTATCGGAACTGTTGCGTTTGCTATTAGTGGAGCGTTCATTGCCATTGAAGAAGAATATGATCTTTTTGGCATTTATATTTTAGGCATTGTGACCGCGTTTGGCGGAGGGGCCATTCGGAATTTACTGTTAGGCATCCCAGTATCGCAAATATGGGAACAAGGCGTATTATTTACTACTGCTTTCCTAGTTATTACCGTCGTCATTCTTTTTCCTTATGCAGTGGATCGAGGCTGGAGACGCTGGGGGCAAACATTTGATGCTGTCGGACTAAGCGCTTTTGCCATTCAGGGAGCTTTGTACGCTAGTCAAATGGAACTCGGGGTTGTGGCACTATTGTTCGCCGCAGTCCTTACAGGGTGCGGAGGGGGTCTATTGCGAGATGTGTTGGCAGGTAGAAAGCCACTCGTATTTCGCGACGAAATTTATGCGTTATGGGCTGCTCTTGCTGGAATCGTGATTGGATTTGGATTCGATGTATTTACGTCAGACATCATTTTACTTGCCCTTTTCGTACTCATTACTGTTTTACGTATTTACTCGTTTTTATACAAATGGCGGCTTCCAAGTCGAAATGTGATACGAAATATGACGAATTCTCCGTAATGAAAACCCCCGAACACAAACTGGAGTCGGGGGTTTTCATCTACATTTTTAAATCAAGGCTCCTCAGCGTCATCAGCTCTGCGCGGTCAAATTCTTGCTCAGTTAACAATCTCATAGAATGCGCACGGATGGATTTTTCCAACACGTTGCGTACATATCGACCATTACTAAAGTGATTGTTCGACTCGCGCGATTGGACATTTTCTAGGTGCGCTTGGAATTGCCGCGTGGCTTCTTGGCTAAACACATACTCTTTGTCGTCGAGCATCGTTTGCGCAATCTCCATTAATTCTTTCGTCGTATAATCAGGAAAGTCGATGACGATCGGAAATCTGGAGTAAAGACCTGGATTGAGTGTAAGAAAATGGTCCATCTCTTCTTTGTATCCAGCCAAAATAAGTACAAACTCTTGGTGCTTATCCTCCATATGCTTCACAAGCGTGTCGATCGCTTCTTTTCCGAAATCCTTTTCGCCACCGCGACCTAATGAATAGGCTTCGTCAATAAACAAAATACCGCCTAATGACTTTTTGACTAGGTCACGTGTCTTTTGTGCAGTATGACCAATGTACTCTCCAACTAGATCTGCACGCTCAGCTTCAATTAAATGTCCTTTACTCAATACCTCCATTCGCTGTAACAGCGTCCCAATTAATCGAGCCACTGTCGTTTTTCCAGTTCCCGGATTCCCTTTAAACAACATGTGTAATGCCTGTTTTCCAGGTTTTAAACCGGCTTCTTGACGCTTCTTATTAATGACAATCCAAGCGTATATTTCTTTCATGATCTTTTTCATTTCGCTTAGGCCAACGAGTTGATCGAGTTCCCTCTCCAACGCTTGCAACGCATCTAGCTCTTCGGTGGTCGCTTGTTTTCGTTGTTTTTGAGTGAGCGTCCCTCGCTCGCCTTCTTTCGGGTACGCGTGTCGCTTTTGCGAGTTGAGTACAATGTTGATTTGTCCATTATTTTTTAACCGAATGGGTTGATCCATGAAGTCACCTCACCGTTTCCCCTAGCTTCACTCTTTTTGGCAGGAAATATAGGCCAAAAAAGTCACTCTCTACGCCTACTTTACTTATCTATATTCACACAATGTGCTTGGCATTAACGAGAGAACGAAAAAGAAGCAGACAAATTGAGTCTGCTCCTCGAAAAAAGCTCAAATCATGGACAGAAAACCGTGCGGAAATTAACTATCTTGCTCAATTTTCACGTTTCGTTGTGGGCTAAAAGTGGAGATAGCATGCTTAAAAACTAGTTGCTGCTTTCCATCTGTTTCAAAGAGTACGGTAAAGTTGTCAAACCCTTTTACAAGCCCTCTTAATTGGAAACCATTTGTCAAAAAGACTGTGACAGAAATGTTGTCTTTCCGCAATTGATTTAAGTATTGATCTTGAATATTCACAGGTTGCTTCATCTACTTTTCGTCCTCCTCTTTTCTATAACGGACTTTGTCATGGCAAAAGTCCAGATCTATTGGACTCACTTTAAACTATTCGCCCTTTTTTCTAATTCCCCTTCCACAAAATTCATCATTTCCTGAAGTTTTTCTGGGCGGTGTTCCGTCATATCAAACCACTGCACCGGCATTTTGTTGCGAAACCACGTGAGCTGACGCTTGGCAAACCTTCGTGAGCGGACTTTAATTTGTTCGATCGCTTCTTCCCATGACCAAATACCGTCTAAATAAAGAAAGACCTCTTTATAACCGATCGCTTGGGCTGCCTGTGTATGTTGGACACCTTGTTCGTATAGTCGACGAGCTTCCTCTAACAACCCGTTCTTCACCATGAGATCTACCCGTCTGTTAATTCGATCGTATAAACGCTCCCGCTCCATCGACAAACCAATCCAAATGCAATCATAAAGAGGGTCTGCGAAATCGGTTCGCTCGCGGTCGGTCATCGTTTGTCCTTTGATCGCACTTTCTAATGCACGGATGACGCGGCGTTCATTGTTCGGGTGTGTTTTTTGCGCTCGTTCATCATCGAGACGTTGTAATTCCAGCCATAGCGTCTGGATCCCTTCGATTGTGGCGCGCTCTTCTAATTCCGTTCGCAAAGTGAGATCCACTTCGTCTCCAAAGCGATAATCATACACGACTGACTGCACGTAAAGTCCCGTGCCACCAACGAGAAAAGGCATATGACCCCGTTGAAAAATGTTGTCAATGTGCTGGCGAACCTCCGTTTGAAATTCCGCTACTGAGTACGACTCTGTCGGATCCTTTGTATCGATTTGATAATGCGGAATTCCTTCTTGCTCGCCTTTGCTCACTTTTGCGGTGCCAATGTCCATTCCACGATACACTTGCATCGAGTCACCACTTATAATTTCACCATGGAACTGTTTCGCGAGCTGAATACTACTCTCTGTTTTCCCAACAGCCGTCGGTCCAACGATAATGACAAGTGGTTGTTGACTCACTTTTGTTTCCGCCTTTCTTGCTACAGGTTCCAATCTTCTAATCTTGTATACGCTTGAACCATTTTTCCAGTTCATACGTCGTTAAATGAACCGTAACTGGTCTTCCGTGCGGACACGTGAACGGATCTTCCGCCCGTTGTAAGTCGTATAAAAGGCGTTCCATCTCATCACGCCTGAGCTTATGGTTTGCTTTAATCGATTGCTTACAGCTCATAAGTATAGCCGCCTCTTCCCGGTAATGGGCAATATCAATGGATCTTCTAGCGAACGCCATCTGAATAAGCTCCTCGGTTGTCTCCCGCTCAAACCCTGGTGGAAACCATGTTGGGTGTTCCTTTACAATGTACGTTGACGCACCAAAAGGCTCGAGGAAAACCCCCACCTTTTCCAACACAGGTGTAATGTCAGGTAAGCGCTGCGCTTCATCATTTGTCAAGTCGAGCTGTAAAGGAAAGAGCAACGTTTGTAGCGTGTTATCCACCTCAGCTATTTTGTCACGATAAAATTCGTATTTCAAACGCTCTTGAGCAGCGTGTTGATCGATGAGAAATAGGCCAGATGCATTCTCAGCTAAAATATAAGTACCGTGAAGCTGACCGATGATGTCGGCGTCGTGGAGTGCATGAGTAGGTACGGTCTCCTCTTGTGTGACAGCTACTTGATCCGTGACACTCATTCCTTTGTCTTCAGATACCGCATATACTATTGGATCAGTTTGCCCTTCTACTAAGTGACCCTCTCCTCCTTCGCGAATGATTTCAGCAGAAGGAAATTCCTCTGTCTTCGTCTCTTCAGGCGTATAAGTCGGAGGCGCATAATCAGTTGAAAACCGGAAAGCGCTTTGCTCAGAAGACTTACGCTTGATCGGCTCAGATACTTGTGGGATGTACGCTTGTTGTGACAATACGGACAGAATGCCTTTAGAGACGAATGACTTCACCTCTTCTTCCTCGCTAAATCGCACTTCGAGTTTAGAGGGATGAACGTTCACATCTAAAAGAACGGGGTCCATTTGAATTTGCAAAACGACTAGGGGGAAGCGGCCAATCATCATTTTTGTCTTGTAACCATCGAGAATGGCTTGTTGAATGCCGTAATGACGTACGTACCGACTATTCACAAATACCGACAAACCTTGTTTAGACGCCCGTGACACATCGGGGTGACTTATCCACCCTTCAAGTGAAAAGTCGAGGCTATTCGCTTCAACCTTATGAAACTTTTTCGCCGTCTCTACTCCGTAAATAGCTGCCAATACGTGCTGAACATGGCCGTTTCCATTCGTATGAAGCAACGTTTTCCCGTTATGTACTAATCGAAAGGAAACGTGAGGAAAGCTAAGTGCGAGGCGATTGATGATATCCGTAATATGTCCTAATTCAGTATGGACAGTTTTCACGTACTTCAGACGTGCAGGTGTGTTGTAAAATAGTTGGCGCACGATCATTTCCGTTCCATTTCGTGCTTTTGCTTTTTTGTGTGTGAGTAAACGCCCACCTTCGAAAGTGAGCTCTGTTCCCGCTTCTTCCTCTATGTAGGCAGTGCGACACGTGAATTTACTCACCGAAGCAATACTCGGTAACGCCTCTCCGCGGAAACCAAGCGTCCGAATCCGAAACAAGTCAGACTCGTGTTCTAATTTACTCGTCGCATGACGTTGAAACGCTGTGAGCACTTCGTCTTGTGGAATCCCAACCCCATCATCAATTATCCGAATTTCTTGTAAACCAGCTTCCTGACAAGAAACCGTAATCGTTTTCGCTTTGGCATCAAGAGCGTTTTCTACAAGCTCCTTCACGACAGCGGCTGGGCGCTCTACAACTTCTCCAGCAGCAATTTTATTAGCGAGTGCTTCCCCTAATTCTCGTATAGGTCTTCGCGTTGTCACGTAAGATAACCTCCCTACCTGCAAGTTTTACGACTTCATCTGCTTTTGCAATTCGTACAGTGCTTGCATCGCATCCATTGGTGTCATTTCTAAAATAGCGTACGAGGAGAGCTTCTGTAATACGCGCTCTTGACTTGACGTTGTTTTACGTTTTCGCGATGGCTGTTCATTTTTTTCCCCGAATAAAGACAGCTGTTCATCGGAAGAGGTGGATGCCACTTCATGAACTGCTTGGTTCACTTCGGCTTGTTTTAGAATATTGTACGTATCCATCTGTTTCGTAGTTTGATCTTTTTCCAGGTGCGACAACACAATTTTGGCACGTGAAATAACTCCTACTGGCAAAGCAGCAAGCTCGGCGACGTGGATTCCGTAACTGCGATCAGCAGCCCCCTCTTCCAGCTTGTGCAGAAATACTACGCTTCCATCTTCTTCGACCACTTTCACGTGAATGTTTGCACAGCGGGACAACTCCGCGCTCAACTTAGTGAGCTCATGATAGTGTGTAGAGAAAAGCGTTTTTGCGCCAATTTGTTCGTGAATGTACTCAAGCATTGCCTGAGCAAGTGCCATTCCATCGTACGTCGACGTGCCTCGTCCAATCTCGTCAAACAAAATTAAACTGTTGTTAGTAGCTCTCTGTAAAGCCGTGTTTGCTTCCATCATCTCGACCATGAACGTACTCTGACCCGAAGCGAGATCATCGGCAGCTCCGATACGAGTGAAGATTTGATCAAAAACAGGTAGCTCACAGCGAGATGCAGGGACGAAGGAACCCATTTGTGCCAAAATGACAGTGAGCGCTATTTGTCGCATGAACGTACTTTTTCCTGCCATGTTCGGACCCGTGATGAGCAACATTTCCCTTTCTTCATCCATGCGACAATCGTTCGGAACAAAGGTTTCTACTCCGAGCACTTTTTCCACAACCGGGTGGCGTCCATCGGTAATTTGCATGGAGCGGGAGGCGGAGAACTCCGGCTGCGTGAACTGATACTTGTCGGCAATCGTTGCGAAGCTTTGCAACACATCAATCTCACTTAGTGCGTTTGCCAATTGCTGCAAACGGACCGTGTGTACTTTTACTTGTTCACGAAGATTAAGGAAAAGGGAGTATTCGAGCTCCTCACTTTTTTCCTGTGCCTCCAAAATGAGTGCTTCTTTTTCCTTTAATTCTGGTGTGACGAATCGCTCGGCATTCGTTAACGTTTGCCTGCGCTCATAACGTCCATCTGGGAGTAAATGGAGGTTCGCCTTTGTCACTTCAAGGTAGTAACCGAACACCTTGTTGTAGCCAACTTTGAGTGAACGAATGCCTGTTAGCTTTCTTTCGCTCTGTTCTAGTTCAGCAATCCATGTCTTTCCGTTGCGACTTGCAAAACGATACTTGTCTAAACCTTCATGAAAGCCATCGCGTATGACATCTCCTTCTTTTACACTAACCGGTGGATCGTCAACGAGTGTTTTGGAGATGAGTTCGACAATGTCTTCACACGCATCCAATTGTGTTACATACGCCTTAGCCACCCCCCCGATATCCTCAAGCAGACTAGCGATGAGGGGCACTTTCTCAAGTGATGACCGAAGCTGGACAAACTCTCTCGCATTGACGTTCCCATAGGCGACACGTCCTACGAGCCTTTCGATATCGTAAACGGAAGTAAACGCCTCCCGAAGGTCTTCTCTCGTAAATAACGCTTCTTTTAAACTCGCAACCATTTCTTGCCGAGCTCTGATCGCTTCTTTGGAGATGAGCGGTCGTAGTAACCATGATTTCAGCTTCCGACTTCCCATCGCTGTTTTCGTTTCATCAAGTAGCCAAAACAAAGAACCTTGCTTCTTTTTGTTACGAAGAGTTTCTACGAGTTCGAGATTTCGCACCGCTTCCCGATCAAGTCTGAGCGTGTGTTGCACCTCGTAATATTGTAGCTGTTGCATGTGGGCGAACGATTGTCTTTGCGTTCGTTTAATATAGTGTAAAAGACGGCCAACTGCGGATTGGACAGGCAGTTTAGAATGAGACACCGTTTCGGTTTCTACATTGTCTTCTACCGATAACGTTAATCCAAATTGCTTCTTCGCCTGTTGGATCGTTGGGTGCGACAAATCAGCGGAAGCGACCAAAAGCTCTTTTGCCTTCGCCTGCGACAGCTCGTTCAATACATCCTCTGCTGTCTGAAGCTCGGTCGCCTTCAACTCTCCAGTCGTTACATCGCTATAACTAAAGCCGATCCCTTCATTCAAAAAGGCAACAGAAGCTATGTAATGATTTTCCTCATTTTGTATCGAAGACCTGTCCATATTCGTTCCAGGAGTAATGTAGCGGACCACTTCACGCTTTACGACCCCTTTCGCTTGCTTCGGATCCTCGACTTGCTCGCAAATCGCTACCTTTTCTCCTTTTTCTATAAGTCGATCAATATACGTCAGAGCGGAATGATGAGGAACTCCGCACATTGGAATACGCTCCCCATCTCCACCATCTCGTCCAGTTAACGTAATTTCCAACAGCTGTGCCGCACGCTTCGCATCATCAAAAAACAACTCATAAAAGTCGCCGAGGCGGAAAAATAAAAACGCATCCCGGACTTCCGACTTGATGCGCAAATACTGTTGAATCATGGGGGTGTATGTCTTTGTCACAACTAAAAACGTCCTTTCTACCGATCCTACTATTCTGCTATTATAGCATAGGAATAGGCTTCTTTCTTGATCCTTTTCCTAGCATTTCCCGCCCCGGTCTGGAAAGGTAATTCAGCTGATTTTGTTTTACTTCTTCTTCCGAACAATCCAAGAATACACTAACAAAGCACAACTTTAGGCAAACACGGCATCCCACTCACGAATCTCATACCGTCTCGCTTCTTCTTTAATAAATGGGTCCTGTTGTACGAGGGTCTCGCACTCCTCGTAAGAGTTAGCTTTGTAGATAACGAGTCCTCCAGTACCATCAGTGAATCTACCGTTTGCTACTACATGTCCTTCATTTCTCATAGATTCAAGAAATGATAAGTGTTGTGGTCTGAACTGATCACTTTTCGCTTTATCGAGCAATGGTAAAAGAACTGCGAAGTATTTCATGAAAATCATCCTTCTTTTCGAATTATTTTTGCGCTATTGTGGAATAAAGTAGTGATACTTAATACTACCCCGAACCGTTACGATAACTCAAACATTTCCTTACACATTAAAAAAAGACTATGACGTCCCTAACAAATCACGAAAATCGCATTGGAAACATACTTTATACGGTGTTGCAGTGAAATTGGTGGGAGGGGATCGGGTGTTAACTTGGCCAGTAAGTGAGGCAGACAGACTATCATACGTGGCATTGGGAGATTCGTTAACTGTTGGGATAGGAACTCCATTTATGGATCCTGGCTTCGTTGAGCGTTACTTACGTTATTCAGAAATTGCACTACAAAAGTCCATTTATCTGAATGTATTTGCAAGGCGTGGGGCTACTACTGGTGAAGTGTTAAGTTTGGTGAAAAATCCTGGGGTGACACACACCATTAAAGAGGCGGAGTTCATCACAATAACTGCCGGCGGGAACGATTTAATACAAGCAGCGCTTACGTTTTTGAAGGAGAAAGATCAGTCGGTATTTTATGCAGCATTAGACCAGTGTACCGAAAACTTATCTGCCATTCTAAAGCATATTCATTCAGCCAAAGCGGGCGGTACACCGTTCATGATTCGATTAGTCAACTTGTACAACCCATTAGATGAGGTGGAAGGATCTGACATATGGGTAGAAAAGTTTAATCGCCACATCGAGTCTTTTGCTAAAGATCGCCATGTAAAAGTGGCAGACATATTTCCACTGTTTAATGGAAATGAAGACGAGCTTCTGTCTGCTGACAGTATTCATCCGAACGCAAAGGGATATGAGGTCATCGCGAGGGCGGTTGCCAATCTTGGGTGGTAGGGGACCACGTGGCAAGAACTGAGCTCCTACCACGCCAACCCTTTTTATTATTTGATTACATTCATGACACGGTATTCAAGTTCTCACCGATGAAATAAATGCATAACCGCTTTAAACAAAATGACAACAGAGAAGACCAGCACACCTAATACGCCGATCAGCGCAAATATAGAATCTAAACTTGCAAGTGGCGTCCCTGCTAATGAAACCCGAATCAACGCAAAACCTGATAGAATAGCTGCTAAATACAACACAATATCTCTATGCACACAATTCACCCCTTCCTGTGCTACATGTATATGTACAGGAGTCGGATAGGTTGCAAAGAGGGTAGTAGGTAAATACTCATAAAATAGTTATGATTTACCCTTTTAAGACAGATAGCAACAATTTTTCCGCTTATATCACTACAACGAACAAATCAACTTACACAACAAAGCAGCTCTTAACGGAACTTGGTCTGCCAGTATGTGTTCATTTTTAGCGTGAATCCCACTGCCTGCTGATCCAAGTCCATCTAAGGTGGGGACGCCCAAGTCAGCAGTGAAGTTACCGTCACTCCCCCCGCCAACCGAGGCTTCTTCCAATTTCAATCCTAATTGATCCGCAAGTTTTTTCGCGCATTTGAACAGTTGTTCTGTGTCTTCATTTTTATGCATAGGCGGTCTCATAATCCCACCTTCTACTTCTAATGTAGCCCCTTCTGTTTGCGCAGATAATTCTTCCATAATCATTTCAATTCTCTCTTGTTCCGCTTCCGTCTCCATACGAACATCAATCCCAATGGACGCTGAATCCGCGACCACATTCAACGGACCTCCGCCTTCTACAGCACCTACGTTAACAGTTGTTCCTTTTTCGTAGTCCGTTAATGATTCCAAATAAATAATCTGTTGAGCTGCTTCTTTGATGGCACTGACCCCATCCTCGTGATGGTTTCCAGAGTGCGCCGCTTTGCCATTAATATGAACATAATAGCGGGCTGATCCTTTTCTTTCTGTCTTCAATGCACCAGTACCTGCCACTGGAGGCTCCGTGACTAATGCATACGAACTTGTTTTCGCTTCCCTTTTAATTAGTTTTTCTGCTGAGGGACTCCCTAGCTCTTCATCACTCGTACAAAGGAATGTCACTTTCTTATTGAGCGGGATGTCTAATTCCTTACAAGCCTTTAACGCCCAGATCGCTTGCACGAGTCCGCCCTTCATATCGAGAATTCCCGGGCCGTATATCCGGTTTCCGTCCTCTTTATATGGTAAAGTTCCCACATCCCAAACCGTATCAAAGTGGGATAGAATCAATAGTTTCTCATCACCATCCCCATACTCAAAACGGAGGTGATTCCCGTACTCTTTTTCTATACATTCTTCTGCCTTATAACCAAAATACTTTTTGAACAGCGTCTGGATTCGCTGGCCACAGGCGTCTACTAATTGTTTATTACCTGATGGTGAATCCCCCTCCACGATATACTTCATATCACTGAGTACGAGCTTCTGATTTTCTTTCATATACGCTAAAATTGGATCCACAAAAATCACCTTTCTGTTTAAATCGGTCCGTAATTTATGAAAACTGCTATTGCGACAAAAATGGCTCCTATAACTGACCATATAAGAACTAATGGCCACACAAATTTGAACCACTTAATCCAAGAGATTCCACCAACGGCCAACACCGCCATGAGGACACCCGAAGTTGGCGTAATGATATTTGTAATACCGTCCCCCAGCTTAAATGCCAGCACACCCGTTTGTCTTGTGATGTCTAGCATATCGACTAACGGAACAATGAATGGCATGACGATGACCGCTTGCCCGCTTCCCGAAGTAACCAATAAATTAAATAGCAAATTGAATACGTACAATGCCTGAGCACCAAGCATCGTAGGTAATGCTTCTAAAGGGCCGAACGCGTAATTGACAATCGTATCCAAAATATAGCCATTCTCGAGCAAAATTACGATGGCTCGTGCCATACCAATCACCAATGCCCCGTAAACGAGACCGCGGGCTCCTTCCATAAATACAGAGACTAACTTGTTCGGTGATATTTTAGCGAGAAGGGCAACAGCCACTGCCATCATGAGAAAAATGGCTGAAAGTTCATTGATCGACCAACCCCAGCTGTAAACGCCGAACAGAAAAACACCAAGAAAACCGAAGAAAGCAAGAATAATAATCTTATGGCGCGTCGTAAAAGGGCCAAATCCATCAGTATTACTTTTTCGTGGCAGTTCGGCAAAAGGGGTAACCCCCATGTAACTTTTTGAAGGATCATTACTAATCCTTTTCACATACAGACAGATGTATATGACAGTCACGATGAGAAATACGACGAGGGCTGATCCTCTGAGTGCCGCACCAGAAAACAACGGAAGTTCTGCGATTTCTTGAGCTATGCCTGTAATAACTGGATCAAATGTACCAGTGGTGACCCCCACATATTGTCCTAAATAAACCATGGCCACCCCGGTGATCGCGTCGAGCTTAAGCGCTTTGGCAAGAATGATCCCAATTGGAATGAAGGCAATCACCGCATTACCGCTTATCCCTGCTGTATCAAGTATAGCAAACAGGGTAATGACGGATATGATGAGTACGTATTTTTTTCCTTTCATTCGCTGAATTAACGCATTTACCCCAGAGTTCACTGCACCGGTATATTCAAACACAGCAACAGTCCCCCCAATAATGAGTACCATAAACACTAGGTTCGCTGTATCGATCAATCCGGTTTGAACAGCTAAAAATAGGTCCATTAATGAAGCTGGATTCGCCTCTATGGTTGAATAACTACCCGGAACCACCTGTGTAATATCATTATTCGTTGTCTCTCTCTCAAAAGAACCGGCCGGCACAAAATACGTAGAAATAGCAGCTAGTAATAATAAGCCGAATAAAATAACAAATGCGTCCGGCATGAGACTTTTTCGCTTCTTCTGATTCTCCTTCTGACCACTTTTGTCTTTTACCACCTGTTTCATCTCCTTTCTATCTCTAAATATATATATGGACGGATTTTTTCAGTATTCGAAATGTTTTATTTTCTTACCTTGTAAGCTGCTTGCACAACTAATATGTGAGACATTTACGTCTAAAACGTTTAAAGGAAGATGCGGAAATTTTTATATTTTTGAGAGGTGTTCCGGTGAAGGAAAAAGAGGAATGGAAGATTCTCTAGGATGAAAAAACCCCCGCCAATTCCATAGAACTGACAGAGGTTTCTATTAACTACTATTCTTCGCCAAACAAATCTTCGTTCACGAGCTCTGTGACCACTAGGAATTCTCCTAGGATTTTAGCCATTTGGTCTCGTTTTGTTGCTGCACTTGGAGCGAAGGAACCGTTTGAATTCCCATTAAAGATGCCTGCTTGGTAAACCATTTCAACGGCATCGGACGCACTTTTCCCAATGCTGTTTTCATCTGAAAAGTCTGTGATGACCTTCGTCTTGTCTAACTTTCCTTCTTTGAAGTCAATGAACGGAAGGTCGAGCGCACGTTGAAGCATGATTGCGGCTTGAGCACGAGTTAACGAGTCGGAAGCAGAAAATGTGCCATCCGTTTTCCCTTGCGTCAATCCATACGCAACTGCCGCTTGTAGTTCTCCTGACTCAACGAACCACTCATCCCCATCTACATCTGTAAACGTATCATCGTAAGCAAGGTCGCGTGGCAAACCGAGCGCACGAACGAGAAGTGCTGTGAACTGCATTCGCGTCATATTTGCGCTTGGATCAAAGTTGCCATTTGATCTTCCGTTAATAATCAGTTTCGAAGCAAGTGCTTCAACATAATTTTCCGCCCAGTTCTCCCCTTTATCTACGTCTGGGAAGGTCACATCGTTTTGCACAACCGTGTAACGAGAATTTGTAAGAGAGTTTCCTTCAACAACTACTTCTCCCTCTTCGTCAAGAGACGCTCGAGTCGGGATAGGTGTAGCAGATGTTCCTTCAACACGAACCATTGTCAACAATCCAAGATCCGTCGTGTCTAGTTCTGGTAGAGTCACATTACGCGGCACAAACTGATCAAAGCGGTCTACAGAACGAGTAATGCTTTCGCCATTGCCTCTCGTCCCAATTACTTCTACCGAGAAATCGTAAAAGCCGCCAACTCGACCTGAAACGGCGCGCTCCCCGTCCTCTACCTCGTCTTCGTTCACGTCATCAACCGTGACAACAACTTCAAAAGACTCAAGGTCAGCGTATTCAGCAGAAAGGTTATTCATTACCTCATTCAATTTTTTCGCTGGAACGACTAGTGATACGTCGCCAGTTCCAATTGTAAAGGATGATCCCTCGCTTGCTTCAGTCGCCTTCTCTACTAAATCGCCAGGCAACTTCGCTTTCGAGCGCTCACCAGATTCCGCTTTCTCGATTTCAACTACTATTTGATCCTTCTCTTCCGTAATATTAGCCACGATGTCATCAATACTTCCGGCATCGATTGTTGTTACTAATTCAGAAACACCATCTTCACCTGTTTCTTCTTCAGTGGTCGTCGCCCCTTCAGGAAGTGTCACGACGTCTCTCTCTGTATCATTGTCAGTGTCGCCACCACCACTTGATGGAGGAACTGAACCACCGCCGGACGGAGGAGGAGTTGATCCACCACCACCAGTTTCAGGGTTTTGTCCCTGAACTGTTTGGATCGCAGCAATTAAAGCATCCCGTGCAGCAGAGTATTTAACATCATCTAACTTTCCTATAATACTCTGAAACTCCCTTCTTGCACCCTCATAAGAAAAATCAGTAGTGAAGGCGAGCGCTACATTTTCGTGTTCAGTTGTAATGACTGTAGTTGTTAAAGCATTCTCAAGCAATTCAGACTGAGAAGTTCCATTAATATCTTCTTCGTTTGCTAGTAGATCAAGGTACTCTCTGTAGACATCCATGAAGAAGGCAAGTAAGTTATTTACTGTAAACTCGCCATCATACGTATCATCAATTTTGGTAGCAAAATTTTCACGGTAATCATCAATTTTGCTTTCTAAATTTGCTTGATCTGTACTAAATAGAATTGGAAAGAGTCCAGCAAGAATTTCTGTTTTCTTTGTAGTCTTTACGATGCCGTCATTAAGCATTCCAGATACGTGTTTTTTCCAATCATCAGATGAGATTTCATTATCCAAATCTGCCTGTGCGTCACGCAAATCCCTTTGTTGATCAGCCGTTAACACACCATAAATCTCATCCAAATAATTAATTAGCTCCTCAATTGAAGCAAAATCTCCTGCATTGTACTCAGTCGCCGCCTCAACCGTCGTAGCATTTACCAAGCCGTATGTAGCAACGGGTGTGAGGGTGAGCGTGGTGGCAAGAATTGCTTTCACCGCTTTCTGACTGAAAGGGTATCTCTTCATGTGTGATCACCTCTGTTTGTTTTTTTGGTAGATTTACCACTTACTACTTGAATATGGTAATACTATCATACTATTATAGTAAGAGAGACGACAGATAGCAATCACTTTATGGGAAATTTATCATAATTTGATGAAATAGAGGGTCTTTTGTTCCTTTTTGCAAGAATATTACGGCAACCTAGAGTCTAGTGCTTCATTAAAACAAAGGAGTGTATATCACGTTGAAAAAGTGGAAAATCATTCTTACCACGATAGGGAGTTTGCTACTCATCGTGGCAGGAGGCCTCTACTATTACATAGAAATTCGAGAGTATGACGTTGCCGATCGTGAGGTTGATGAGATTGTCTCCAGTGAGTACGTCATCCCTCTGCCAGAAGATGACACGGTTACCAAACCCGAATCTAGCGTTGAATCAACGGGCGAAGCAAACGACGAAAAGGAAGAAACTTCGACAGCTGGAATTGTAAGAGAAGAAAACGAGTCAAGTGAGGAAGCAACCACATCTACTTCGAAACCAATCAACAAAGAATCAACAGAGTCAACAACAAGAGACAATAAGAGAGAGAAGAGAGAAGAAGAAAAACAAGACGATGATCAAGAGGTGACGGTCATTTCAATTAAGGAAAAGTATCGTCCTTCATTCGAAAACCTCCAAAACCAGGCTAATAGGCGTGTCGACGCTCTTATTGCGAAGGCATTTTCGGAATTTGAAGAAAAACGAAAAAATGACGAATCAGTCTCTTACGGATACTTCTATAAAAAATATAAAGATGCGGCGGATACGTTAGAATTCAATACGGATGCAGTTTTTTATACAATTTTGGAAGCGCTCGAAACCGAATTAAAAGAGAACGGTTATTCTAAAAAGAACGCGAAGTCTTTTGAGGATGTGTACAATAGCGAAAAAAAAGCGCGTGAATCGGCGTTACTAGCCAAAGCACGGGATGCCCTCTAAGTTTTACGTTAGTTTCTATGATTTGTCTTTAAAATCCCTGTGGAGAAACTTCTGCAGGGATTTTTTTGGTGAAATTAGGAATAATAAATGGCAATCAAAGCAAACAGATAATGAGGATGCTTGCCTTGTTCAATAAGAAAGGAGGTTAGTCAATGGAGGGTTCCGGTGCGTTGATGACCGTGCTTCTATTGCTAGGTGTAGTCTACTTTATCCCTTTCCTTATCGCAATGCTAAAAAGAAAAACCAATACGTTAGCAATATTTTTCTTGAACTTGTTAGCAGGTTGGACTTTTATCGGATGGGTAGTCGCATTTATCTGGTCGATAACAAAAGACAATAAGGTTGTGTAAAAGGTTACATGTTCAGACTTTTTGAAAACCACCCTCTTCCTCTAAAGAGCGGGTGGTTTCTTTGTTCTCTTATGAAACGCATACTCATAAAAACGGGCCTCATAAAAAGGCCCGCGCACACTTCTACTTAACAATAATTTTATCTTCTTCAACCGCCACTACTAACTGATTCGAAGCTGTTTCTTCTAGTAATACATCCGCAATTTGGTCCTCCAGCTGTTCTTGAATGATCCGACGTAGTGGTCGCGCTCCGAATGCTGGGTGGTAGCCCCATTCAATCAATTTCTCTTTTGCCTCATCCTGAATGGTAATGTCGATGCCTTGCTCCTGTAGTTTGCCAACCAATTCCTCCAGCATTAAGTCTAAAATTTTCAGGAGATGGTCTTTCTCTAAAGAGTTAAATTCAATAATAGAGTCAAAGCGATTGAGGAACTCTGGTTTGAAATAGGAACCTAAGGACTCTAAGATGTTTGTTTCTTTCTTTAAGTCCTCTTCTACAGAGTTGAAACCAACTGTCGCTTTCTTCTTCTCTGTCACACCCGCATTGCTCGTCATGATTAGAACGGTATCCTTAAAGCTTACGGTTCTGCCTTGGCTATCTGTCAAACGTCCATCTTCTAAAATTTGTAGGAACATATGTTGCACATCTGGGTGTGCCTTTTCGATTTCGTCCAACAAAATAAGACTGTACGGATTGCGTCTTACCTGTTCTGTTAGTTGCCCCGCTTCGTCGTGTCCTACGTATCCAGGAGGGGAACCGATTAATTTTGAAGTCGAGTGTTTCTCCATGTATTCACTCATATCGAGACGAATCATGGCCTCTTTTGACCCGAACAGTTCTTCGGCTAGTGACTTCGATAGTTCTGTTTTCCCGATACCAGTTGGTCCAACGAATAAGAAGGATCCGATCGGACGGTGCTTGGACTTCAGACCAGCACGACTTCTACGAATTGCTTTTGTCACTTTTCGCACGGCCTCTTCTTGTCCAATGACTTTTCCTGCAAGGTTTTGTTCAAGATGTTTCATTTTCGCTTTTTCGTTTTCCTGCAGTTTTCCTACAGGGATGCCTGTTTTACTTTCGATCAAACTCATAATGAACTCTTGATCGACGACACCTTTTCTTTTATTTTCTTCATCAGCTTGGAGCTCTTTCATAAGCGATAGTTCTTGATCGCGTAATTTGGCTGCTTCTTCGTATCTTTCATTACGTGTAGCTTCTTCCTTTTTGTTACGAAGATCAGTTAGTTTCTTTTGTAGAGTTGCTGTTTCCTTACCTTCTGACAACAAGTTCACTTTAGAGCCTGCTTCATCCAGTAAGTCAATCGCTTTGTCTGGTAGGAAGCGGTCTTGAATGTAGCGATCAGACAAAGCAACACAAGCTTTCAATGCTTCCTCTGTATAGTGAACTTGATGATAAGCTTCATATTTAGACTGCAAACCTTTTAGAATTTCGAATGCTTCCGCTGAAGTCGGCTCCTTCACAGTGATCGGTTGGAAACGTCTTTCAAGGGCGGCATCTTTTTCAATTTGACGGTATTCCTTTAACGTCGTGGCACCAATCACTTGTAGCTCACCACGGGCTAAAGCAGGTTTTAAGATATTCCCTGCATCCATCGAACCTTCTGCGGCACCCGCACCAACTAGTTGATGAATCTCATCTATAAATAAAATAACATTTCCTCTCGTTTGTAGCTCATGAATAATCGCTTTCAGGCGCTCCTCAAAGGAACCTCTTATACCCGTACCCGCTGTTAAAGAAGCAACGTCCATCACGTATAGCTCTTTATTCAACAGTTTAGACGGCACATCTGTGGCAACCATTTTAAGTGCTAGTCCTTCTGCAATAGCGGTCTTCCCTACCCCTGGTTCCCCAATGAGAACAGGGTTATTTTTATTGCGTCTATTTAAAATTTCAATAACTCTTTCCACTTCTTTATCGCGACCAATAACAGGATCAATTTGTCCATTTCTAGCTTGATCCGTTACGTTTCGACCAAATTGATCCAATAGTCCACTTCCACCTTTTCCACCTTGAGTAGACGGGGAAGTTGGGGGTTGTTTCATAGCAAATGAGGAACCATTTGCTGCGTCAATGCTTTTAAATAGTTCATCAAACGGGAAGCCACCACTAAAACCAGAAGGCGTAGTATGTTTAGCCTGTTGCTTTTCAAAACAAGAACGGCACATTTTCACTTCCGACTTTTCTTGATTGACTTGGGTAACCACATTAATACTTGCTTGATTTTGCTGGCATACTTGACACAACATACAGAAAACCTCCCTGAATTTTAATTTGACCTTTATTGACCTTTCGTGACCTCATTATACTTTGACCTTTTTTGACTTTCAAGTTTTCGGATTGTGGGAATCTTTGGGAGGTTTAAGTGAGCAGATTGCTGAAGAATTGTAAATATAGTCTGATAGCGTAATGTCGGAAGAAAGACGCTCGTGGATCCCCTTCAATAACTCGGGAGTAACGCTCATAAACCGGATCTAACGCTCTTATCTCGGGATTAGCGCTCATAAACCGGATGTAACGCTCTTATCTCTGGAGTAACGCTCTTAAACCCAGATTAACGCTCTTATCTCGGGAGTAGCGCTCATAAACCGGATGTAACGCTCTAAGATTGGCTTCTTTTTCAGCTTGTTCGGCGAGCTGAATAGTCGGATTGCCAAGACAATAGAGTTGTTTTTCCACATGCTCCACCACTGTCCAACTTCTCTAGAGGCAACTGAGAAAACACGTTAATTTCTCAGTTGCCTCCATTTACCAAGTGTGCTGGACAATTCTTTTTATGTTGCTCTCAATAATTTCGAACGATGACGTGCCTTTAATCTAGAAGCTCTTCTCAAGCTCATCAACTAAACTACCTACATATGCCACTGCTTTTCGAATCGGTTCAGGAGTAGACATGTCGACACCGGCCGTCTGCATTAGCTCGAGTGGCTTTAGTGTGCCCCCTGCCTTCAAAGCAGATAACCAGCGATCGACAGCAGGCTGCCCTTCTTCTTGAATCATTTGGGCTGCAGCGGTAGAAGCCGTCAGACCTGCTGAGTACGTATACGGGTAGAGACCCATGTAATAATGAGGTTGGCGCATCCACGTTAAGCTAGCACCTTCATCGATTTCCACGCCGTCTCCCCAGAAATTCGATAGGAGCTCTTGCTTTTGTTTGCAAAGAACATTGGCCGTAATTGGAGTTCCCTTTTCAGCTAAATCATAAATTCGACGCTGGAGCTCTCCTTCAAGGATGTGGGTGACGAAGTTGTGGTAGTACGTTCCTATAGATTGAAGAATGACCCAACGACGCATACGATCATCAGTAGACTTCGCTAAAATATGCTCACTCAACAACATTTCATTCATTGTAGAAGGCGCTTCAACAAAGTACCTAGACGGACGAGTATTGGAAATGCTTTGATAACGACCCGCCAAACTAAAGTGACCCGCATGACCTAATTCATGAGCAAGTGTAAAGGCATTTCTCATCGAGTCGTTCCAAGTCATTAAAATATATGGATGAACCCCGTAAGGACTTGAACAAAACGCACCCGATCTTTTTCCTACATTGTCAGCTAGATCCACCCAACGATCGCGCACACCCCGCTCCATAATCTCCATATATTCCGGTCCCATCACTTGTAACGACTCCAGAACGAGTTCGGACGCTTCCTCATATGTAATCTGAGGGTTAAACTCAGGGTCAAGAGGCGCTTTTAAATCACTAAAATACATCTTTTCTAAACCTAAAACACGCTGCTTTAGCTTAGCAAGGCGACGCATGTGTGGGGCTAGCTCCGTTTGAATCGTGTCTAATTGATTGTGATACATCTGTTCTGTAACTTGTTGGTCGTGCAAAAGCATATGTGTCACAGATTCATAATTACGCAAACGAGCTTCCGTCACTTGTTTTTTCACTTCTGTAGCAAAGGTTGCTGCATACGTATTTTTGTATTGCTTAAGTGTGTCAACAAAAGAAGCATAGGCCTTCCGACGCAGCTCTGTATTGGCTGAATCCTCATACTTCGGAAACGAATTAAACGTTAAAGGATGCTCATCCCCGTCATCAGTAATAAAGGAAGAGAACTGCATGTCGGATGTCTTACTTCGTTCATAAATCATATAAGGTGCACCCAACACTTCACCAAAAGCAGCTAACATTTCCTCCGCATCTGGGGAAAGCCTATATGGTTTTGTTTCTAGCAAGTCTGTTAGCGTTTTGCGAAACTCCTCCAAACCTTTTTCTTCCTGTATGTAGGCTTGGACCGTCTTATCAGCTAGCTCAAGAATTTCTGAGTGTATAA
Source organism: Bacillus fonticola (assembly GCF_012955605.1). Classification (GTDB taxonomy): domain Bacteria; phylum Bacillota; class Bacilli; order Bacillales; family JC228; genus Bacillus_CG; species Bacillus_CG fonticola. The sequence continues at coordinate 1,612,052 of NZ_CP052135.1, forward strand.
AGGACGTACTTGCGCTGACAGTCGACATAAGAGAACCAACAAGTCCAGAATTCGCCTGATTCACTGGATTAGTCCCATCTTCTGACTGACGTAAACTAGCAAACGTCATCACCCGCGTCACCCGCTCACGCAACGCATCATTCGCAAGCAAACAATCTAGCAAAGTTTTCGCACTTTCACCAAGACGCCCTTTGTACTGAGTTACCGTTTGGATATCGTTTTGAATGGCTTCAAGCTCAGACTTCCAGGCGCCCTCAGATGCAAACAAATCGGTTAGATCCCACGTTTGCTCAACAGGAATCTCTGGACGTGTTAAGGTTTTTTTCATTACTTTGGTCATGGGAATGCTCCTTTCAATATTGGAGTTGGTAGAAGAAAAATGAATCTCCCTATTCTTCTTCCCTTCGATGCTATGTAAATCCTTCCTCAAATAGGGAAATCGCCTGAGCCGATGCACAAATATAGTAAAAAGAGAGAGAAGTGCTCGAACATCGAACACTTCTCTCGTCTCTACGACATGGTGAAACAAGATGATGCGCGGGGCGGGCGGTGAGCCCGCTGGAGTCGCCGCCTTCTGCTCCAATCAACGAACAGATGGCGAGTCAAAACTAGCGGAGGAAATACACGTAGACTCCTGCGGAATAGCGGAGACGCTGAGACCCCGCAGAGAGCGTACTTTGTGAACGAGGAGGCTCAGCGCGGAGCCCGCGGAAAGCGTAGTGTATTTCCGGAGCGGTATTCAGGCACTATGAATTTTCATTACTTCGCATCATGGGATTACTGTATAGTAAAAACAACAAAGGATACGAAAAGAGCCTTAAACAACTAAATAGATAATAAATAAGCTAACAACGGCAACAATGACCGATGCAATCAATCCTAGATAGACTGGCTTTAACCCAATTTCTCGAATCTTTTTGAAGTCAGCTCCTAAACCTACACTCACCATCGCCATGAGGATGATAAACTTAGAAACCGCTGTGATCTGTTCGACAAGATTTTCATTAAAGACTCCCATCGTATTTAAAACGGACATACATAAAAAGCCTAACAAAAACCACGGAAAAATCTTGGACACTTTGACCCGACCCTCTTGACCATGCCCACTACTTTTCATGCTCATATAAATTCCAATGAGGATAGCTACTGGTACGAGAAATAACGTACGGGTTAATTTTACAACAGTCGCAATTCCACCGGCTTCGTTCGAATACGCATATCCTGCTGCTACAACGGAAGAAGTGTCATGAATTGCCGTTCCTGCCCACATCCCAAAGACTTGGCTACTTAGTTCTAAAAGAGAACCAAGAATCGGATAGAAAATGACCGCAATGACATTGAAAATAAAGATGGTCGTTACAGCAAAAGCTGTTTCTTCTTCCTTCGCTTTCATGATGGGAGACACAGTCGCTATAGCCGTTGCCCCACAAATAGCTGTTCCAACACCGATTAGCGCGGGGATATTTCCTGTTACGCCCATCCACCGTCCGATATACATAGTGAGAAGTATCCCTAAAATAACCGCTGCGAAGATGGCTACGATCGACTGACTCCCTATCGTAAACACTTGCCAAAGGTTCAGGCTTGTTCCGAGTAGGATGATCGCTAATTTCAAAAGGGATTTTAATGAGTATTGTACGCCAAGGTCAAAAACAGCCGGCAACCCAATAAAATTACGAATCAACATGCCTAGCAGAATCGCTGTGACGGTAGAACCTAGTAAGGGGATATCTTTTCCAACACTTTGCGAAACAAAGGCGATGACGAAAACGAGTACTACCCCAGGCAATTGTTTTCCTAGCTTCGTTTCTCTAAATCTCTGTATTTTATTTAACGAGTGATTGGCTTCTCGTTGCTCTTTTGTATTTGCCAGTTCGGCCATTCGTTCCACCTCTTTGGCCAAATATTATCTAGCCCCAAATTCTTTCTCAATCCGACCTGTCTTTTCGAGTACAGGAACTTCCACCTTTACCGTATCTGGATATTTAATTCCTGCACCCGTATTTAACACGACAACGGTTTCCCCGTCTTGAATCCACCCGTCCGCTCTTAGACGACGTGCTGCTACAAATGCGGCTGCTCCCTCTGGACAAATAAATGCGCCTTCCATGGAAGCTATCGTTTGCTGTTCCTCTAGAATTGCGTTATCGTCAACGGCTACCGCACATCCCTCTGTTTGATAAATAGCATCCAAAACGAGAAAATCTCCGAGCGCCTTCGGAACATTGATACCAAAAGCAATAGTGGACGAGTCCTCCCAAAAATCGGAATCCTTTCTGTTATCCTGCCAGGCTTTCACGATCGGGGCACATCCGTCCGATTGCACGGCTACTAATCGAGGAAGCGGACCCTCAACCCAACCGAGAGACTGTAATTCTACTAACGCTTTATAAATGCCTATCAATCCGACACCGCCACCAGTCGGGTACAAGAGGACGTCTGGCATTTTCCAGCCCATTTGTTCGGCAATTTCAAGTCCCATTGTCTTTTTGCCTTCGATTCGGTAAGGTTCTTTTAAAGTAGAGGCATCAAACAACTCATATTCCTTTACCGCTTGCCCGACAATCTTTCCTGCATCACTAATTAATCCGTTTACTAAGTATAAGTTTGACCCTGACACAGCACATTCGTTTCTCGTGATTTTCGGGGCATCCACTGGCATGACGATACTCGATTTTATTCCGGCACGGGCCGCGTAAAGCGACCAAGCTGCTCCAGCGTTGCCATTGGTCGGCATCGCCAGCTCCTCAACCCCGAGTTCTTTTGCTTTAGAGACACCAACGGCAGCTCCACGTGCTTTGAACGTGCCTGTTGGAATAATCCCTTCATCCTTCATATATAAGTTCTTAACTGACATATCTTCTCCAATGCTAGGCATCGGCAGTAAAGGCGTCATTCCTTCCCCTAATGTGACGATGTTCTCTTCCTTTTCAACGGGGAGAAGTTCATGATATCTCCATAGGTTTGCATCCCGTCCAACCAATTGCTCCTGCTTAAAATTTTGCTTTAACGCATCTAGGTCGTATTTTACTAATAAAGGCGATCCACACTCACAGAGCTGTTGCTTTTGGCTCACGCTATACTTTTTGTCACACTTTGGACATTCCAGATTAGATACATAACTGAATTTCAACATATAACCCCCTCAACATTGTTTTTCAGAGCTTTCACCGAGTTGTATGAATACTAACATTAGGTTATAGTGAAACCTGCTATAAGTAAAATGAATGATCATTGTTATAATCATTAGCAAAACTTATGACAGGAGCTTTTGAAATGGATCAGCACCTTTTAACATTTGTCACAGTATGTGAAAAGAAAAACTTTACACGGGCAGCTGAGTCTCTTCACCTCACACAATCTGCTGTCAGCTTAGAAATCAAAAACTTAGAGGCAAAATACGGAGTGAAGCTGTTGGACCGTACGAACAAGTATGTTCGCCTGACGAAAGCTGGGGAAATTTTGTACTTTCATGCAAAAGAAATCGTCAACCTTCACGAAAAAGCACAAAGGTTGATTGAAGACCTTTCTTTTACGTCAAGTGGACCTTTAGTAATTGGATCTAGCTATACGTTCGGTGAATATGCACTGCCCCGAATTATTGCAAATTTCGTAAATGAATATCCAAAGGTCACGCCAAGTATAAACATTCGGAATACGAAAAGAGTCATCGACCAAGTTCTACAGCGTGAAATTGATGTTGGTATCATTGAGGGAACAGCCGAGCATCCCGATTTAACGATACACCCATTTGCGCAAGATGAAATGGTCGTGATCGTTCCTCACAATCACAGACTTTCTCAATATAAAGAAATAGATGCAGCTAAATTAGCGTCAGAAACTTGGATACTGCGTGAAAAAGGTTCAGGGACAAGAGAAATGACCGACCGTATCCTCTCTACCATTGGGCTATCTCCTGAATCTGTCATGGAGTTTGGAAGCTCGCAAATCATTAAAGAATCTGTAGAAAGCGGTTTAGGAATATCGGCTATTTCGGAATGGGCCATCCGTAAAGAAGTGACTTATGGAACCCTAATCCCCTTAAGAATTACAGATCAATCTTTCAAAAGAAATATGTACTATGTGACCCACGCCTCCCAATTTCAAACGAAGGCAACAGAGCTTTTTATCGATTTTCTATGTAGCAATGCTGTACCGATTATAGGAGGATAATCGTAAAGTGGCATTTAAGTGGTGATAGGTGCGCTACCATTTTTTCTTACACGCATCTTTTTCTATAGTCGCTTGCGTTGCCGATATGGACGTTGCGTAGTTAGAACTTTTATAAAAGGAGTAGACAATGAAGATTGGTATTATTTCAGACACCCATATGCCTAAACGAGCAAAGCAACTCCCTGAACGATTAGTAGCAGGTATTCATGACGTAGATGTAATTATTCACGCAGGAGATTGGACAAACCTAGACGTTTATCATCAATTATGTGAAATTGCCCCTGTTGAAGGAGTCTTTGGCAATGTGGATTCCCCTGAACTGAAAGCGAAGTTTACAGACAAACTAGTATTGGATTTGAAAGGGTTTAAAATTGGGGTGACACATGGGCACCTGGGAAAAAAGAAAACGACTCCTGCGCGGGCATTGGAAGCATTTGAAACGGAAGAGGTAAACTTAATTATTTTTGGTCATTCTCATATCCCCTACATAGAGCAAAAAGATCATGTTGTCCTGTTTAATCCTGGATCCCCAACGGATAAACGATTTCAGCCGACCTATTCGTATGGAGTGCTCACACTAAATGATCGTTTCTCCATAAAACACTATGATTACGATGATAAAAGTTGAGACTTAAACGACCACCTAGGGGTCGTTTAAGCAATACGTCACCTGGTTCATTCGGGTGGTGATAGATATGGGTTGTCACCTGATTAACTCGCGGTTTTCCCATATTAATTGACGTAAATTTGATTTCGAACCTTCAATGATGAAATGGGGGACATTATATTCTTTCGCAACATCCATGCAACCCCACGTCGCTCGGTGTGAATTGGCTTGTAAGCACAGGAACAACGCATCGGAACGTTTTAAATCAGCGTGAATTCGTTCAGGGGCATACCCGTCGTTGTGAAGAAATTCCGCCCCTGTTTCAAGAACCACTGATTCAAACCACTTTTTCTGACCACCGACTACAACAATGCGAGCTCCTTTCAAGTATTGACTTGGCTTCGATTTCGTCTTCTTTTTCTGGCTCTTGCTTCTTAAGATCGTCTCTCCGTGTGGGACATCATTCTTTTGTTGGTTCGGTTCATACATTCTATGAATTTTTGAAATGCGTGCTATATGGTTTCCATCGGAGACGTTAAATGTACAAGGAAGACCATCGTGTAGTTGATGGATCATCGCATCCTTCCCATGAATTTTGTATTTAGTGCCTGGTTCATTCATTTCCACGCAATAAAAAATATGGTGGTCCCCTAACTCAACATATCCGTCATATTGGTTGATGTCAGAGTAATTGTCGTCCCCTTGGAACAGAAGTTCGATTTCGTAATAGGTTGTTTCTTTTTCACTTTTAATCGGTCGACAGCGAACTTCCGCCTCATGCTGCAAGTTGTGTTCCAAGACCATCGATTCAGTAATTCTGAACGAATCGACGTCCTGCTCAAGTGTAATATAGCCCCCGTGGTCAAGTCGGTAAAATGTCCCTGTATACCAATCGTCTTCCTCAGTTCTATCGTCCGTTTCGTCTTTTCGGTCCTGTTCTTCAGTTGGGGCCACTTCTTTCTGAATGACTTCCTTCGTTTCTACGACATCTGCAACGTTGATGTCGGTTCGTGCATCTTCTAACTTCGTATCCGCAAGTTGCGCCTCGGTTCCCACGTGCTTTTCTAAATGGTCGACAAGGGTGAGCATCTCTTTTACTTGTTGGCGTAACATTTCGCTTGACGAGTCACTAGAGAGTGGGGTACCTCTCAGTTGATTCGTGATTTCGACCACTTCATCGTACAGCAAAGGTACTAAACTTTTAACTAAGTCTTTCGATTGCGGTTTCTGCTGCAATTCACCCTTTATTTTCTCAATTTCTTTCAGTAGCGATTGCGTTTCCTTATCTTTTCTCTTTACTGCCTCTTCTTTGTCTTCTACTTCAGCCTTTAGAGCATAAAGTTGCTTTTGTAGCGCTGTCTTCTCTGCTGACCAGGCGCTCTGTTCCTCTCTCATTTTCTCTTTTTGCTGTTCATACTTACTAGTCACATCTTCTACTTTTTCCTGTTCGGAGTTTACGGAAGCTTCAAGTCTGTTGATTTTGCTAGTTGCTTGCTCTAATTTGATGCTCATCTTCCCGCTTTCACTTTTCTCCTTGGCAAGCATTTCTTCTACTTCTTGCCGTAGCTGAACCTCTTTTTTTATTTTTTTCTCTAGCTTGTGTAGTTTATTTTTTAATTTCTCCTCTTCCTCCGAAGGTAGTGGGTCATGTTCTTTCCCATGGCTTGATTCGTATTCGTCCTCGCTCATCCCCCAACTTCGAAATCTACTTGGTAACTCTTGAATCGTCTGCTCCCATTGTGCGGAATTTTTCGTTTTCCCTGGATGAAAATACAATGCCCAGTAGTAATGCCACGGGCCAAACGTCTTAATTAGCGTACGTTGTTTTGCGAGAAATTGATTCAAGGAATAGTCATCTTCAGCCTCAAGCAGTGGAGAAAGCACCTCTCTCAAAGCGATAAATAGACGTAGCTTCGCATTTTCATTGTCTCGCTTACAATCTTGCATGTACTGATTCAGCTCTTTATGAAAGAGAATTTCGGGAAATGACTTTTTCCCCCTACTGCCAGGGAAAAACTGTAACAAACTTGCGAGATGGCTCTTTTCCTTCGTTGACAGTTCCTTCACCATATGTCGAATTTCCGCCGTTTGAAACGGTAAGGACGCGACTTCTTGAATGCTATTTTTATATGGTAACGTACTCTGACTCCACTCGACGGTATTTTCACTGAATCCTAAATATTTCAATGTTTGCTTAAAGGACATTCACAATCACCCTTTTCATCTTTACTTCTTTAAAGAAACTTACTTCTCTATCGGCAGAGAAAAATCCTTTCAGAAAATTTCATGATTGATGACGTTCAGTTAGTACATGACGGAAAAACTTAGTTGATCTTGTACACCTAGTTTCATTTTATCACTTAACAAACTCTTTATGGATGCTGATTTTTAACGAATGTGAAACAAGAAATTCGTGTGGTAGTTGGACGCCATGCAAAAAAAACAAGCCACTAATCAGGTAGCTTGTCAGAGTACTTTATTTTGCTTGGCCGCGGAAAATGGTTTGAAACAATTACAAAAAAAACTCACCTATTTCAGGCACCGTCCACTACTTCTTTCAAAATTTCATACGACCGTTTTTGTTTGTCTGGATCAAAAATGTAAGACACGGCCATCATTTCATCCACGTTGTATTTTTCCTGAAAATCTGTCAACTGTTGTCGAACGGTATTTTTACTTCCCATCAAGGTAACACTTGCCATTGATGTTGCCATTTGTTCTTCCGTTGGACTCCAAAGATGATCCATGCTTTCAACAGGAGGAAGTAACGGCATTTGCGAACCGCGTACAACATTCAGAAAAAATTGGTGCATCGATGTCGATAATAATTTCGCTTCTTCATCCGTCTCAGCTGCAATCACATTCAAACACACCATCATATATGGTTGGTCCAAATATTTAGATGGCTTGAAACGTGCACGATAAATCGAGATCGCTTCTTCCATATACCTCGGTGCAAAGTGGGAAGCAAATACATACGGAAGACCTAAACTTGCGGCTAAATAAGCAGAGTCAGTGGAAGAACCGAGAATATAAATCGGAATATTCGTCCCCACACCAGGGTAGGCTTTCACATTCGTTTGCTCATCTTCTGGCCCAAAATAGTGAAGAAGCGCCTTGACATCATCAGGGAAAGTATAGACCGAATCGTTTTGGGAGCGTCTAAGAGCACTCGCGGTCACCATATCTGTGCCAGGAGCCCGACCAAGACCTAAGTCGACGCGGTCTGGATAAATCGTGGCCATCGTTCCGAATTGTTCGGCGACGACTAAAGGGGCATGATTCGGCAGCATGATTCCTCCAGACCCAACGCGTATGCGCTCGGTATGCTCTAACGTATGTTTTATTAAAATCGACGTGGCAGAGCTGACAAGCGTCGGCGTATTGTGATGCTCAGCAATCCAATAGCGCGTAAACCCCATCTCCTCCGTCGCCTGCGCAAGATCCACCATCGCATCCACAGCGTGTTTAGAATCCTGCCCCTCGCGAATAGGAGCTAAGTTTAAGACTGAAACAGGTATTTGAATGTTCGCCATTTGTAAGTTCCCTTTCTCTTAGTGAATTGTTATTAGTTTAGCAATTTGGACGGAGGAAGGGAATTTTAATGCTTGTAATAGCTTAGTGCCAATACACTCTCTTATTGTTTCTACTTTAAACAACAAAAGAGTGAAGGCTTTTTCTTTTCGTTACTAAAGTAGTTTATTCTCGAACCGCCAAGCATCCCGGCACATCGCAACAATATCCCTTTTAGCAACCCACCCTAGTTCCCGCTTCGCTTTTGAGGCATCGGCATAGCATGAAGCGATATCACCTGGTCTGCGGTCTGCGATTTCATACGGTACTTTAATTTCGGTAGCTTCTGCAAATGCACTAACCAACTCCAGCACACTAGTCCCCCGGCCGGTTCCCAGGTTATAGATATGGACACCTCCCATGAGATGATCCAGTGCAGCCACATGCCCTTCCGCCACGTCCACCACATGGATATAATCGCGAACACCTGTGCCGTCCACTGTTGGATAGTCATTTCCAAATACTTTCAATTTCTTTAGTTTACCCTTAGCAACTTGAGTTACATACGGCATGAGGTTATTTGGAATTCCGTTAGGTGCCTCACCAATCAAGCCACTTTCATGGGCGCCTACTGGATTGAAATATCTTAGGAGAGATACTGAGAAGGCAGGATTCACCTTTACTATATCGGTTAGAATACGTTCACACATGGCTTTCGTTTCACCGTAAGGATTCGTCGTGGGTAAAAGGTTCATCGTCTCTACAAACGGTACGGTGTTGTCTCCATATACTGCTGCCGAAGAACTAAAGACAAACCGGCTCACGTTATACTTCTGACAAGCTTTGGCGAGGACCATAGTACTTACAAGATTGTTGCAATAGTACTCCAGTGGTTTTTCTACTGACTCACCCACCGCTTTCAGACCGGCAAAATGAATAACACCATTTATCTCATGTTGAGAAAAGATGGCGCCCACTGCTGTTTCATCAGTTACATCTATTTGATAGAAAGTGATTTCAGTATTTGTGATCTGCTTTATTTTGTCTATCGTCTCAGCTTTACTGTTATTTAGATTATCAGCTACAATCACTGAATGTCCCGCTTCCAGTAAAGCAACACAGGTATGTGAACCGATATATCCCGCTCCACCGGTTACTAATATGTTCATCGGTTAGCACCTCCCTTCTTATTAGTTTAATCTATTCAATGCTCTTTCTTCACTTTATAAATTCTGTGATACTGTACTTTTACCTTTTCGAGGAACAAGATTATTCGGTGGGGACAGGCACTGATCCAAACCCTTCCTTCACACTAAGCATATCTTTTTGTATAATGAATCAATTTCATAATTGCTCTTTTTAAAAATACACAAACCGGCAGAATGTTAGTTACTTTAAAATTTTCTTGAGTTGGCCGCTTGAACAGGGATGTTGATTTCCGCTACAGGCGGACGCCCCAATCAACGGTTCGAGAATTAAGAGGAAGCATGAACACAGCCTATAGTTTATGTAGCTTGTTGTTGAGATAAAAGTGCATTGATACGGTCTGCAGCTAGTTTTGATGCATTATTGCGCGTTTTCCAACCCGATGACGAACATTGTTGAGCTGAAAGTATTCCTTTAATAAGTATTGACTCATTCGACAGCAGAACGGTGTTTATGGTGAGCAACCTGGAGCGGAGATCAACAGCCCTGTTAAACAAAGCTACCCTATTTCAAGACTTGGGGAGGTGCTCCTTTTCTTATGCTTGAAAACCCTTGTGCTGCATGGGTCAGATTTGTGAAATTGATTCATAATGAGATATAAATAAGAGAGAAGAGTTTGACACTCCTCTCTGCAACCTCTACCGTTAGGGTGGTGGTTGTCAAACAATATGTACTTTCGTCGAGAACCACCCTTTTGCTTGTGACGGCGTAGGGTGGTTTTCTCGTTCCCTAGGACGTTTTTGAATGTACCGACTGACCTCTAACATGCTTTAACAAAATCGGGACCTATACTCTTTTCTTCCTCCCATAGGTTACCTGACACCGCCGATGCTTTGATTATTATTTATGTTCGACCTACGTAAGGTCATGGCTTCCCAAAGTGCTTCGTCGGTGATGCTTTCCTTCCCTTGTAGGTCTGAAATGGTTCGAGCCAAACGAATCACTTTTACTTGAACTCGATTACTCCAATCCTTGTTTGCAGACCGTTGATGCAGCATGCTTTGTTGACTTGGTGTGAGTGGATTGAGTTCAATTACGTCTTCGAATGACACGGTAGCATTCGTTTCCTCCCTCCCATAACGCTCAGCTTGTAAGCGCCTGGCCTCGATGACTCTATGTCGAATAGTTTTTGACCATTCGTTCGATTCAATCGATTCCTTGTTCATAGAGATAGGTTGGAGGGTTAAAAGGATATCCATACGATCTTTGATAGGGCCTGATACGCGGTTTTGGTAAGCTTGGATTTGCTTTTGACTGCACGTACAATATTGATTTCTTGCTCCTAAAAATCCACATGGGCAAGGGTTCATCGCACCAAGAAGAAGAAAACGAGTGGGGTATGTCACAGTGGATGCAGCTCGACTAATCGTCACTTTTCCTGATTCGATTGGTTGTCTAAGCATGTCCAAAGTACGTTTTGGAAACTCCGCCATTTCGTCTAGGAACAAAACCCCATGATGAGCGAGTGATACTTCACCAGGCTTTGGGTGGGAACCCCCTCCAATTAAGGAAACAGCTGATGACGAATGATGTGGGGAACGAAATGGGGCTCGGTTAACAATTGGGTTTGAATGTCCCGCAAGCTGATAAATACTGATTACCTCTAGTTGACTTTGTTGGGTTAATGCAGGAAAAATGGATGGGAAAGTTTCTGCCAGCAAGCTCTTCCCACAACCAGGCGGACCTGACATCAAGACGTTGTGACCACCTGCTGCAGCGATTTCTAGTGCTCTTTTAGCATGACTATGACCAAGAATGTGATGAAAGTCTCGCTCCCCCGTATACGGTGATGAAGAATTAGATTTTACTGGAACAGGGCTTGTAGGGAGGGTGAAGGACATTTGTCCAGATAGTACCTGAGTGAGTTCACTTAAGGTTTGTATAAAACGAAGTTCAATTCCTTCTAGGTGTGTAAGAGGAAAATCGTGAGTGTAAGGAAGATAGACAGTTTGAATTTTCTCATTCTTTGCCGCTAAAATCGCTGGCAACATCCCTTCAACCGGTCGAATTGAACCATCAAGAGACAAAACACCAAGAAACGCAACATCTTCCGGAATAGGATCGTGAATATATCCGGCTTCTTTCATTATTCCTACAGCCATGGCGACATCGAAGATAGGACTATTTTTCCTCTGTTCGGCAGGCGATAAGTTAATGACCACCTTCTGATCAGGGACCACACAGTCGTTTGCAAACAAAGCAGCCATCACCCGATCCTTTGACTCCTTAACAGCAGCATCTGGTAAACCAACAACTGTCACCCCCTCAACTCCTGGAATTATTTGAACCTCAACATGGACTCTATAACCTTCAAGACCCTTAAGACCAACACTTGTTATCACCGTTGCCATGATTTTAAAACCTCCCCACTAAGGAACATATGTTCTATTCGTTTATAGTAATGGAAAAATGTTCTATTGTCAACACCTTTTTTATTTAAGTATTCCTAAAAAGCAATCGGAATGACCACGCAACACTCCATCAGCTTCTGTCACCCTATCACTTGAATGAATCTATCATGGGTGCTATTACAAACACTGTAATCTTCTGTGAAAAAGGACGGAGTTACGCAGAACTAATGTTCCATTTTTGTGTGATATAAGCGATAAATCCCTGAATTTGATTGTCACCTTTTATCGTCAACTTCTTCAACCTACAGGTGTTAAATAATAGTAAATAGTCCAATCAAACTTACTCCAGCCGTGCTTTGGACCAATTTGCTTTAGGTCTTCTTTTGCAGAAAAAACTCCCACTAAATCTTGACTCAATCCACCGCACTTTTTCTCTTCCTTACAAGAATCTTTTTCTGTATAATGGACATATAATTAAAGAGAGAAGTGCGCTAACACTTCTCCCTGCAACCTCTACCGTCAGGGTGGTGGTTGTCATAAGTTTATTTCTCTTTATGAGAACCACCCTGTTGCTTGTGACGGCGTAGGGTGGTTTTCTCGTTCTCTAGGACGTGTTTGCGTAAAAAATGTGCGGTTATTTCACGCACCATTCCCTTCACAACCTCACGTACGAGTTCAAGAAATGTTTCCATGATTATCACCTCCCCCCGATCCAAATCGGAAAGAAGACTGACAACCAACCACCCTCACAATATTCAGCTGCACATCTATTATACTCTCTTGTATAGAAGATTACTAGAAAAATCAGAAACATACGTTCCCTTTTTGTAAGGCTTCATCAAGTGGTTCTCTATTTATCAATGTCATTCGGTAAAGTCACCAGTTTTAAAGGCTATCAACTAATGTGAAACAATGTCGTGAAACAAGAAAATTCGGTTGATGACAGTGGATTGTGCCCATCATAGGCACCATGACCAAAAATTTTCCGGTACACTCATCCTCATGTATGAATAAACATAGTGAAGTAATAAAAAAAGACCGCGGTAGCATCAACTACACACGGTCAGGTGCAACTTACACGCCGCAAGGGTAGCGGCTAAAGAAATAGTCATCTAACTTTTGGCGGTCAGGGTGGATATTTCTTTTCTGTAATGGCGACAACGATGGCTACGATTGTTCTATGTACACAGCTTATGCCTTAAATATAAGACTTAAAGAAATGCCAAAGATCCTCGCAGTCTGACGCAGCGACAACCCTTCGATTCCTTTTACCTGTCGCAGCACTTCATTTCTTTTTATCTTAGGTAAACTCTTTACTTGTGGAATTTCAATCGTACCAAGCAGTTTTTTGATTTCCAGCCGTGCTTCTTCATCAGATAATCTTTTTTTATCCACTCTTTCATCTAGGCATTTATCATTATTTTTTCTTTCATTAAATTCTTTAAATCTTTCTATAGCAATTGTAGGATGCGTAGAAAACATCCTTAAAATATAATCAAAATCTAGTAAACTGTTAGGATAGGAACTTTTACCATAGTATCCACAACAGCTACTCCACCTCCATTCATCCGCCTGACTAACCATTCCAGCTTTCACTGGATTTTGGTGGATATACCTCACAACTGTCAGTAAATATTTATTATTTTCAACACTTTCACTTTTGAACCGATCCTGAAATAGGTGTCCTATTGTCCTGTACTTCCAGTTGTAGTATCCGACATAGCTCACCCCCATCCGTTTCATAGTAATTGAAATGTCTTCATTGCCCTCTTTTATCAGCAGATGAACATGATTGGTCATCAAGCACCAAGCATATACGTTCAATCCACATTTATTTTTATGTTTTTTGAGAATATCAAGAAACTTTGTCCAGTCCTCATCATCATGGAATATTTCCTGCCTATTAGCTCCTCTCCAAATGATATGATAAATTCCAGTTTTACTTTTTACTCTAGCTCCACGGGGCATCTCTATCACCACTATCCATTAAATTCGTATTACCATTTCCCCACCTTTTTTGTTCTTTGGGGTGATACGGCGTAATGCGACCGCTATCCAAATGGATTCATCTGTGATTTCTCGGCTGCCTTCAAACTCAGAGATTGTTCTTGCCAAGCGATTGATTTTGATTTGAACACGATTGTCCATTGTTTCTTGAACTATATGAGAAAAAAGATCGATGGATGGGTTGCGAAGGTTTATGTAGGGGAAGTAATCCTTGCCCTGACAAATGTTGTATTACCTCATGGATATGTTGAATGACAATACATTCCAGTCCTTGGAACATTTCTAAGGGGATTAGCGAATCAAACGGTAAATAAACTCTCTTGAATCCTAGAGTTTTGGCTGCAATGAGTGCAGGGAGAATTCCTTCTACCTTCTCTACTGTACCGTCCAAAGACAGCGCTCCAATACATACCGTGTCTTCAGAAAATTCCTCCTCCAACTTTCCCTTCTCTTTCAAAATTCCATTGCCATTGCCATTGCCAAATCAAAAAATGGTCCGTTTTACTTTTGCTCTGATGGAGATAGGTTCACAACAATCTTCTGTTCCGACACATCACAACCTAATGTGTGCACTGCTGAGAGCACCCTCTCCTTAGATTCCTTTACAGAAGATCCGGCAGACATTGACTCCTTTCTCTGTGAAACATGCACCTGAACGCGGTAGCCTTCAAGCCCTTTTAAATCGATGCTGGAAACTTTGGTAGTCTATTTAACAAGCCTCTGTAAACGCTAAAATAGATTATTGAGATGAAAAGGTGAAATGAATGTTTATAAATGTGCTTGGAGAAAAAGAAATGGGTGAGTGAAATGATATCGGATAGAAGAAAAGCAGATTTTGTGATTCTATATTCATATTCAACATCTAGTTCTGACTTCCTTCAATTATTCCTAGTAAATTAAAAAAGCAGAAAAAAATAAAGAACTTTGTCTCGGTTTACTATATTGGTAAAAATTAGGGTGGAACAAGACCCGTCCCCGTGTTTCCCGTGTTTCCCCTTCACACTAAGCATACCTTCATGTATAATAAGATATAAATAAAGAGAGAAGTGTATCGACACTTCCCTCTGCACCTCTACCGTCAGGGTGGTGGTTGTCAATGAATTTTATTTCTTTTGAGAACCACCCTCTTGCTTCCTACGGCGCGGGGTGGTTTTCTCGTTCTCTAGGACGTTTTTACGAAAAGAATGTGCGGTTACTTCACGCACCATTCCTTTCACAACATCTAGTTCTGACTTTCTTCAATTATTCCTAGTAAATTAAAAAAACAGAAAAAATAAAGAACTTTGTCTCTGTTTACTATATTGGTAAAAATTAGGGAAACACAAGAACCGTCCCCGTGTTTCCCCCTCACTCTAGCACATGGATAAATTCTTCAAAGGTTTTCACACTGATTAACTTTTGAACAATCGGAGGATTCTCGATAATATTCCCTAATAAATCATACATTGATTGCAAGTCTTCGGTACTGTTTTTCTTTACACAAAGTAAACAAATAAATTGTACTAGCCTATCATTCCAATTAATAGGTTTATCTAATGTGCAAATAGCAAGAAATGTAGTTTCAGATTTTGGTGCAATGGGATGGGGAACTGCCACCAAATTACCAAAGGATGTAGGGGATATTCCCTCCCGTTCATACACGGCCTCGAGAAAAGTATCTTCGACTAATCCATTTTTATGCAATTGGTTATGCATAAATTCCAAAACCTCTTCTTTAGAATTAAAGCTTTTTCTTAAATACATGAGCTCTTTTTGGAAATAACGATTTACACTCTGCTTGCTTTCAACTACAAAGTCCCTTATTTTCTTAAGGTCATTATCTCCCAAAATAGCATTTACCTCTACTACTGGTACAGGTAAATCCCCTGAAATTGGAATGGAACTGACAATAAAATCAATATCGTTTAAATCAAGTTTATCAAGCTTATAATATTCCGTTGTACCAATTACATCAATTTCTCTACTGAATTTAGACTTTATCTTATAATAGATCAGTTTTGCTGTACCCAAACCGGAAGCACAAACGATCAAGCAGCGTTTAGGACCTGATTTTAATTTTTGCCTTTCCATTGCCGCTCCAATATGAAGCGCAAGATATCCGATCTCATTTTCATTAATTTTGGTTCCTGTATGTTCTTCTATCACAACTCCTGCTATGATTCCCGCTTCAAATGCTAATGGATAGTTCTGTTTAATATCCTTAAGCATTGGGTTTCGTACATTCATTCCATATTTATAGCGATTGATCGAAGGTTTTAAGTGTAATCCCAAACCAATAATTAATTCTTTATCCAAACTTATTCCTAGATTAAATTCCGCTTCTATTTTTTCAAGCACTACCATGACTAATTGATACATATCACCTTCTAAAACTTGTTCAACAACTTCATCAGCATCATTCGTTTGAGATAACATTTTTGTACCTAGTAAGTGAATGGCAATATATGCGATTTCAGCTTGGGGAAATTGAACATGAAAGGTATCTTCAACTTCCTTCACAATCTGTTTCGCTACTAAATATTCCCTCTGATCAGTAATAGATTGCATATCTGCTTGATAAAATGTCACATGATATCCACTTTTTATCCGTTTATAGGCGATTGCAATATGGATGAGGAGATTATTCAATGCAATATCTGATAAGGTTATTTTATTGTTCTCTATTTGTCTCATTATTATAGCCAAAATAGAATCCAAATCTGTTTTAGCCAAAGACGCTAGATGTGCTTCAACAGGATGATCACTTGTCTCCTCATTACGATCGAATAAATATTCGGCCACACAGAAACGGCGTTTTAACTCGCTACCTCTAACAGTTAATCCATAATTAGGACGTGATTCCAGACGAATACCATATCCGCTCAATATATGTTTAACCTGTTTTAAATCATTTTGGATTGTTGATTTACTTACATACATTTCCTCAGCTAAATCATCAAGCTTTTCATACCCTTCACTTAACAATAAGCGTTTTATTAAATAAGTTAACCGTTCTTCTGGCGATTTCGGTATAACTGTGCTATCAGAAACCTCTTCCTTAAAAACAGATTGTAAATATTTACGGAACTTTAAAGCATCATCAATGAACAACTGATACCCTTTACCCATAATAGAATCGATATGTGCACCATTGTCGGAAATCGACGCATTAATACTTTTCACGTCTTCCCTTGTAGTACGTGGTGTTACCTGATTTATATTCGCTAAATATTTTCCTGTGAGAGTAGTTTGTGCCGCCATTAATTCGCGTAGAACTGTTTTCATTCTGGAGTTCAACATAGTGGTTCTTCTCCTTATAAAATGCATCCGTTATTCTACTATACCGCTAATATTGAAATACTAAAAGGCCCTGATTCTATCATGAACCAGAACCCATCAAATCATAGTTTAAAAATTACATTATATAAGATTGTTAAGGAATTGTGGTGAATAGTCTTTATGAGAGTCTCGAGCATTTCAGCAACTCCCATCCGCATTCCAAACAGGACATTTCATAATCCAACCGTTTTTGCCGCCTCGAATCAGTTAAAATCCATTATTCTCAGAAACTGCTTTGATCCAATGTGCACTTTTCTTCCATGTTCGTTTCTTCGTTTCAACATCAACAGAAATAAAGCCATAACGATTTTTGTAGGCATTCATCCATGACCAGTTATCCATAAAGGACCACAAATGGTACCCCTTTGCATTGCATCCTGCTTCGATTGCTTTGTGTAGCCATTTCAAGTGTTCACGAATAAATTCAATTCGGTAATCATCCTGAATTTCACCGTCCTGAATAAATCGACTTTCACCTTCGACTCCCATACCATTTTCTGAGATAAATGACTCGATATTTCCATAATTCTCTTTTAAATTGATCATGATGTCATAAATACCTTTTTCATAGATTTCCCAGCCACGATATTTATTCATCTTTCTACCAGGCATTTCATAGTTATCAAAAAACCAATCAGGCATAAATGGACTATATGGATTTGGTAAATGATCTTTTGCTTTTACCCTTCTTGGCTGGTAATAATTCACACCAAGAATATCCGCAGTATTGGCTTTTAACAATGCACCGTCACCTTTTTGTGTAACCGGTAATTGTCCATGCTCACGTAAGATTTCGATTAATTCTTCGGGGTATTCCCCTAATACTGCTGGATCAAGAAAGCTACGGTTGAAAAATAAATCTGCTATACGCGATGCTTTAAGATCAGCAGGGTTTTGGCTTCGTGGATACGAAGGTGTCAGGTTTAAAATAATACCTATTTTCCCACCATTAACGTCAAAGGTACGGAAAGCTTCAACAGCCTTTGCATGGGCAATCATCGTATGGTATGCCACCTGTGTCGCACGTCTTGCATCGACAACATTTGGATAATGGAAATCGTACAGGTAACCACCTTCCACCGGTACAATCGGTTCGTTGAATGTAAACCATTTTTCGACCCGGTCTCCGAATAGGCTAAAAGCTTCTTTTGCATAGTCTACATAAGCTTCTACTACTTCTCGATTTTCCCAACCACCTTCATGTTGTAATTCCAATGGCATATCAAAATGGAAAAGATTCACAAACGGTTCAATCCCGTTAGCAAGTAGCTCATCAATTACATTATTATAAAATGTCACAGCTTCTGGGTTAACTTCCCCGCGTCCACCGGGAATTAATCGAGCCCAGGAAATAGACATGCGGAATGTATTGTGACCAATTTCCTTCATCGTTTGAATATCTTCTTTATAGACATGATAAAAGTCTGAGGTGGACTCAGGTCCTACATTATCAAAAAAGCGATTGGGCTCTGTTTTATACCAGTGATCCCAAATATTTTCGCCTTTTCCACCTTCATGTGCTGCGCCTTCAATTTGTGTTGCGGAGGTTGCGCTTCCCCACCAGAAACCGCTTGGAAATTTATAATTTATAGACATATAGTTACCTCCCCTTATTTGTTTCGATAGATTTCAATAATTTCAACAGCTAGATCTCTAACAGTCATGGAAGTCATTAAATGATCCTGTGAATGAACTAAAATCACATTAACTCCAGTCCCCTCACCACTCGCTTCCTCCTGAAGTAGTTTGGTTTGGTAGCCATGTGCCTTCCCAAGCTCGGTACTTGCTTCTTCAATCAATCTGTCAGCTTCATCAAAATTACCCGCTTTTGCCTCTTGTATTGCCTCCATTGCGCTAGATTTACCATTTCCAGCATATAAAATAATTTGAAAGGAAATTTCTGTTAATTTATCCATGTGCCATTCACCTCTGAAGTCTGCAATATTGGGACAGGGGGCATCCCCTTGTCCCATAACCTTATTCCGCTTTTTGCGTTTCTTTTTTCTCAATCTCATAATAATTTTTGTCTAGGAGTTTTAAGAATGGCCACCAGATAACCATGACTACTACTAGGTTAAATGCTTGTAAAACGCCACCCTGCCATGCATTTCCTGTTGCCAAAAAGCCATTCAAAATAGGTGGCGTTGTCCATGGCACAATAATTCCGGCTGGCGGTGGAACCATACCTGTCGCCATCGCATAATACGTTATAATCGTAACAACCACCGGCGCTAATAGCCATGGAATAATAATCAATGGGTTCATAATGATTGGCAGTCCGAAAATAATTGGTTCATTTACGTTAAAGATTCCCGATGGTGCTCCCAATTTCCCCATTTCCTTAAGCTGCCTACTTCGTCCAATCATAAAAATTAAAATGATAACAGCTAAAGTCATACCAGATCCACCCATCCCAACTAAAAAGGAATCGATGAACTGTTTTGTAATTATGTTAGGAAGTTCAGTACCTGCCTGGAAAGCACTTAAATTCTCATCATTTAATGCATACCAGATTGGATCAAATACTGAGTTGACAATAATTTGGCCGTGCAACCCGAAGAACCAAAATACTTGAATCAATAATACAGCGATAATCGTTGCCGGCAATCCGCTACCCAATGCTGTTAAAGGTTCTTGAATGACGGTGTAAATGAAATTTTGCACAGTATCGAATGATGTATAACTAAATATAATGCGAATGATTAAAAATACAGTAAGCGTTAATGTAATTGGAATTAATGCACTAAATGATTTGGACACAGCTCCAGGAACACCAGCGGGCATCTTTATTGTCCAATTTTTTTGTACAAAAAACCGGTAAAGCTCGGCTGAAATAAAGGCTGTGAAAATACCAAGGAACATCCCTTGTGCACCAAGACTTGCTGTTGGAATAACACCAGAAACACCGTCAAGTACTTGTGGTGTCAAAATGAGAAAAGAAGCAAATGCTACAACACCACCGTAAATAGCTTCTCCCTTATAGTACTCCGTCAACTTATACCCAATCCCAATTATTACAAATGTTCCCATAATACTTAGCGTTGCAGCTGATGCTGGACCTAAAGCATCTTGATAGGCCGCAAAAGCATCTTCACTTATAAACTTATCAAGGAATGGGAAATTCGCAATAACCACGAATATCGAGCCAAAAATAATCAGTGGTAATGCTGTCATAAAACCATCACGCAATGCAGATAAATAACGATTGTTGTTTAATTTGTCTGCAATCGGTAACAAAATATCCTCCAAGAATTGCATAAATTTACTGTTCATATCGTTTCCCCCCTGTTTTGTTTACTCCCCAATTAATTCAAGGGCCTTATTCAAAACTGCCTTTCCATCTACTCGGCCATATGCCACAGGATCAATAACATCTAGTGGAATACCAACCTCTTCAGCTCTTTTAGAGAACTTTTTCTTCATAAACCTCATTTGTGGCCCAATTAATAAAACATCCGCCTTCTCCATATCAGCTGGCGCCTTATCCTGTGCCACAGCCCAAATCTCAACTTCTAAACCCTTTTCCTTAGCTTCCTCCTCCATTTTTTTTACCAACAAGCTAGTTGACATTCCTGATGAACATGCTAATAAAATACGTTTCATTTATAATTCCCCCAATTTTTTGTAAAGTTCAAGTTGTATTTCTATTGTAAAATACAACCGCTTTCAGCTACACACATTGTTTTTCCGTTAGATAGCGGAAATGATTAAGCGCTTACATTTTGGCTGGAAGGATAACTAAAAGCTCTCTACATAATGTAAAGAGCCCTCTATTATCTATTAATGTTTCAACAACGTGTCAACAACCACCTGTGTCTTCAATCCTTCAAGCCCATCCACAATCGGCTGTTTATCATTCTGAATACATGCAATAAAATGGTGTATCGCGTTTTCAAAGCCCCGCTGTCTGCCCACCGTTTCCCACGATGGAGGAGTTTTAATCACCGTTTTATCATCTTGTTCTATCTCCATCGTATGCATATTTTTAACACGTATAATTGTACCGTCTGAAAAAAGTTCTAATTGCTCTAGATTAGACCCAGCGTTACGATGCATTGCTGTAGTGAATGCTATTTTATCAGAAGATTCATAGGTATGTTGCGCAGAGATGAGCTGATTTTCATGGTTGATTTGTAGATTTTTATACATAGCCTGTAAGTCTCCATCTGCCAGCCAACGAACTGTGTCAACCAAATGAATGTAATCGTCCAGCATTGTAAACTTAGCTGAATTAGGACCAATTCCGTTAACCCTATGCTTTTCGAATCGGACCCAAGCTAACTGATTCGCTTTTTTCTTTGCCTCTATATACATCGGGGCAAAACGCCGGTTAAATCCCACCATTAACTTTCTTCCATGCTTATTACTTAAATCTACTAATTTCTCCGCCTCTGAAACTGTTGCCGCCAATGGCTTATCAACATAGACATCGATTCCTTTGTTTAAAAGCTCTGATACAACTTCATAATGAGAACCTGTTGAACTATGCACGAAGACCGCATCACAATTTTGTGCCAAGGCTGACAAACTGGCAAAATCCTGAATACGGTATTGCTTACATATAGATTTCCTTTTCTCCATACTCGGTGAAAAGGCACCAACAAACTCCCAGTCTATTTCTTTTGTAAGAATTGGCAGGTATGCTTTCTGCGCAATACCACCCAACCCAATCATTCCAACTCGAACCCTTCTCACTATCGCATCCCTCCTTGGGTTATATTGTGAAACTAGGGGATGGTTCTTTTAGCCCGAGTTACGGCTAGAAGGCTTTGGAATCCCCGTATATCAATATTCTTATGTTTTATTTGGTCACTACAACCTTTTTCAGTTTACTTTGAAAAATCACCCTATTCCCCTATACTATGTAAACACCTTCTTTGATTAAATTCAGACTAACAGTAGAAGCAAAAGGGGAAAAAAGTCAACTACATCAGGCATTTTCCTTAGGTCACTACAATTAAAAAGTGAGAATTAAAATCCTATAATATCAAGGTTTATGAGGTGCCATATACCCCATTTTAGCCTTTTTACAAAATTTTTGCCGAAACTTGGGGGAACACAAGAATTGTCCCCGTGTTTTGTCTCGGTTGCCCTATAGCACATCATCATGTAATATGAGAAAATGCAGAGTAGAAATAAAAAGACCGTGGTAGATAATAGCACTACACACGGTCAAAGCAACCACATACCGCGGAATTAGCGGCTAACCTGTGAGTAAGAAATAGTCACCCAACTTGGGTCGGAGGGGTGGCTATTTCTTTTTGTTTACGGCGACAACGATAGCTACGATTGTTCCTGTATACACAGCCTGAAACGTCTGTGCAGCAATGACAATTGTAACAGGGCACCGTCACTACTTTTCCTTCACACTAAGCATATCTTTATGTATAATGAGATATAAATAAAGAGAGAAGTGTTTGACACTTCTCCCTGCAACCTCTACCGCCAGGGTGGTGGTTGTCAAAAATTATTTACTTTTCTGAGAACCACCCTTTTGCTTGTGACGGCGTAGGGTGGTTTTCTTGTCCTCTAGTACGTTTTTTCGAAAGAGAAATGCCGCACTTTCACGCATTACCCCTTTCAAAATTTCACGAACGACTTCAAGAAATGTTTCCATGATTATCACCTCCCTCCCGATCCAAATCGGAAAGAAGACAGACAACCAACCACCCTCACAATATTCAGTTGCACACTTCCATTATACACTCACTTATTGAAGATTACTAGAGAAACAAGAAACATACGTTCCCGTCCATAAGAGACTATTCAATTCACCCTTTTGTAAGGCTTATAAAGCGTTTATCTATTTTAACTATTTACTCGTTAATTAACAACCGTGAAACAAGAGAGTTCGGGTGGTGCCTGTGAATTGCGCCCATGATAGTAGACACGAATAATTCAGGAAATCCATGACCATAATGGTGAAAAAAAGGAGCGATTCGATGTCTACTAAAAGAAGTTATAAATCTTATTCGTTTGAACTCAAACTGGATGCAGTTAAAAGAGTACAAGCTGGAGAAAGTGTAAAGGTTGTAGCCAAACAATTAGATGTGGTTGATCCTGATTATATTTATGTGTGGATTGATAAATATGAAACCTATGGAGAAGTTGGCTTAAAACGCAAGAAGAGAAACAGTTCCATAAGTGACCAAGATATAATTAAAGATTTGGAAATGGAGAATGAAATACTAAAAAAGTATCTTCAAATTCAACGAAAGGAGGGAAAAAGGCAAAGTTCAAGGTAGTTGACGAAATGAAGTCTAAATACCCCGTCTCTAAAATATGTGACAAACTTGAAGTGTCGCGAGGCGGATACTATAAATATGTAAAGAATAAAGGGAAACAGAAAAGAGTATCTAATAAAGATAAGGAATTAAAAGAATATATCACAATTGTTTATAACGAACACCAAAAGAACTTTGGTTATCGAAAGGTTCACGGGGAATTGAGAAACGAACACAACCTTCCAGTAGGCGAAAAAGTCGTTAGAAGGTTAATGCGAGAGTTAGGATTAAAGAGCCAAACACGTAAGAAAAAGAGTAAATCAGTGAACGGGAATAAAGTGACAGCAGCTGGTTATATCTATCAGAACCTATTAAAAAGAGATTTCTCCATCACTAAAATTAGTGAAAAATGGGCTACAGATGTGACTGAATTTCCAATTGGTGATAAAAAGCTTTACCTCTCTGCTTTATTAGATTTACATGATAACTTTGTTTTAGGATATCATATCAACTATCTGAAGTTCACGACGTCAAACTGGTAGAGGATACGCTTATGTCTTCATTAGAATCTAGAAAACCAGAAGAGGGTATCATTCTTCATTCTGACCGCGGAATGCCCTACCGTTCCACTCGATGGAATGAATTAATGGGCACGTGTAACATCCTCCCAAGCATGTCTAGAAAAGCGAATGCCCTTGATAATGCATGCATAGAAAGCTTCTGCTCATTTTTAAAGACGGAGCATAAAGAATTAAAATTAGTCAAGAAAATAGAGTTAGCCAAGCAAATCATCCATGAATATATAGACTATTATAATCATAAGCGCATTCAAGGAGTTTTAAATTACAGGACCCTGCTTACTACGGTAAAGCGAGTTAAAAGCGGGCAGATGCCAAGGATTCTCCTTCTCATCTTGACAAGCCAACCTCTCTGAGACACTTTCAGGATGATGAGAAGGAAAGGAACTAAGTCTTAAAGGAACTGGTTCCTTCAGTGAAAACCGAATTTATATTGTCTACTTTTAGGATCGCAACGCACAGGCACTCTGCCATCAAATGTTTGGCACCGAAATGAAAAAGTTTGCGGCGATACTCAACGTTATGTATAATATGAATAAATGTAGCGTAGAAATAAAAAAGACCGCGGTAGCTACAACTACACACGGTCAGGTAACAACTCATGCCGCAAGGATTAGCGGCTAACCTGTTAAGGGCATAGAAATAGTCACCCTACTTTGGTCGGTGAGGGTGGCTATTTCTTTTTATTTATGGCGACAACGATGGCTACGATTGTTCCTGTGTACACAGCCTGAAATGTCTGTGCAGCAATGACAATTGCAACAATTTCTGTTGTCTCCATGAGCTTCACCCCCTCCAAAGGGAGTGTTAGTGGATTGCGCCCATCATAGCAGACACGTATAC
Source organism: Bacillus fonticola (assembly GCF_012955605.1). Classification (GTDB taxonomy): domain Bacteria; phylum Bacillota; class Bacilli; order Bacillales; family JC228; genus Bacillus_CG; species Bacillus_CG fonticola. The sequence goes on from NZ_CP052135.1 coordinate 1,636,872, forward strand.
TTCAGGAAATGTATTTGAGCATTGCTACGGACTCTTTTTTCGTATGTACTAAGCATTGTTGCTAATTTTCCCATCAATTCTGTACCAATTCCCTCGTCATGTGGAATTTTTATAAACCATTCCTTTAATACTTCTTCCGTATGAACACCTGTCTTTCCTTTACCGCGGTTATATCTCGATGAATTCATGTTTTTATAGCCGATGAATTTACTCGGACCAAATAAATCGAGTTCGGTTATATAATACCAATGTTTGAACATAGTCAATTGTGTTACAATGTCTAATTCATTTTCCAAGTCTTCATTGAACTGTTTTACGTTTTGTTTCACTTCATCAAGACTTGTAACTAATTCTCCTAGAAAAACACCTGGCTCATATACTTTTCTTTCATCCATTCTTCTATTCCCCCTGTTAATCACAACAAATTCTGCTAGATTAAAAGTTTTGGTTGTTCCTTTATATTTACAATTCAAAAATTTTATGGTCTGTTTTGTTCTTATAGTAAAGATACTTTAGTATGTAAATCATCAACTTTCAACGCTTTATCTATTACTCCACTTCAACTACAAGTGCCTAAAACTGTTCATAAATTCGAGCGATGACAGGCATCATCCTGTAAACAGTCACTTTCCTTCCTCTGAAAAACCTTCGATATTTTCATATTCCCCCAGTATAGAAACTGTACTTCTCCGGAGTAATGTGCTACCTTTTTTGCATATTATGAGGGGGAGTTTTTTATTTTGATTATTCCTTATGATTTCGAGATAGAGCTGAGTGAGTATGCTGTATTAGGAAAAGAGAATGATTTTCCAATGTTTGATCAATGTCCAAACTGTCAGTGTCCTTCACCAGGAAACATACATAGACATGGCTATTATTGGCGTTTTGGCGTGACGGAGGAGGAGACCGTTAGGGTTCCCATCTGCCGAATGAAATGCTTACAGTGTAAAGTGAGCTTATCCATCCTTCCGGACTTTTTCATTCCCTACTTTCAACATACAATTCATACGATCTTACAGAGGGTTTATCAGCTATTACATGATAAGAAAGGAAAGAGTAGTCGACAATTACTAAGATTTCACCTAACGAGGTTCTGTAAGAGTCTAAAGTGGGTTCATACATTTCTAGTAACTTTAGGTGTGGTAAGCGGGTTTTCAGCAGATATAAAAAAAGAGGCCATAAAATATTTGAACCTGCTCCGAGATTTTGGCGAATCCACCTTCTTACGAAGGTCTTGGGGGCATAATTCATCATACTTTATGGCACATTAATTCTACCATATTTTTAGCGATATAAAAAAATTGTTCATCCCACACACTTTTTTCATAGTCGGAAAACCCCGAAAAAAGTAGAATAATAACCATGGATGACCGGTCGTCCTTCTCACTAAAAGGAGGAAGATTCCATGAATGAAAAAGAACGGGAACAAGTAGCCTTATTTCGGTATGGACTAATTGCCCCACTATTAAATGAACAGGTGGATGCCAAAGAATACTTTGGAGAGTTAGTAGGAAAGGTTCACTCCATTCCTTATTATGGAGAGCGAACCGTCGCAGAAAAAACGATGAAGGAATGGCTGCTTCATTACCGCAGACATGGGTTTGAAGCATTAAAGCCGAAGAAACGGACAGACCGAGGAAATTCGAGAAGGTTATCGGCTGATGACCAAGATCAACTTCTCGAACTACGAAAAAAAATTCTCCATATGCCCGTGAGTGTCTTCTATGAGCACCTCATTGAGCTAGGAGAAATAAAGAAAAATACAATATCATACTCTACTATAAACCGATTACTTAAAAAACACAATCTAGTAGGGAAAAGAATTGTCGCAACCCCTGAAAGAAAAAGGTTTGCCCATGAACGAGTCAATCATTTATGGCAGGGGGATCTGTCTCACGGGCCTTACATTCCGATTGATGGCAAAAAGAAAAAGACGTTTCTAATCGCTTATATTGATGATTGTTCTCGTCTCGTTCCGTTTGGTCAGTTTTTCTCATCAGAGAAATTCGACGGTGTAAGAGTCGTGACCAAAGAGGCCCTTCTTCGAAGGGGAAAGCCAACGATGATTTATGCCGATAATGGCAAGATTTATCGTTCAGAAACTCTTCAATATGCATGTGCTCAATTAGGGATAACGCTAGCTCACACACAGCCTTACGACCCTCGTGCGAAAGGCAAGATTGAAAGGCTCTTTAAAACGATTCAAACGAGGTTCTATCCTTTACTCCAAGCAAAACCAGTAGACTCTTTAGAAGAGCTAAATGAACGGTTTTGGCGTTGGCTAGAAGAAGACTATCATCGTCGTATTCATGCATCTTTAGATGGAAAGACTCCGCATGAAGTCTACCAATCTCAATTGGAGAACGTGACGCTTCTTGAGAATACAGCGATTCTAGACACGATCTTTTTGAAGAGAGAACACCGAAAGGTGAAAGCCGATAGTACAATCACTTTAAACAAACAACTCTATGAGGTACCCCCACGTTTTATCGGACAATCCATTGATGTCCGCTTTGATGAGACAGGCATTTTTGTATTTGAAGAGGATCAAAGGGTGGCTGAAGCAGTACCTGTATCAATGACAGACAATGCCAAAGCAAAACGAGTGCGTTCTCCCTTTACCTTAACGGACGAAAAGGAGGGGAACGACTATGTATAAGTCTTTCTATTCCTTGGCTCAAACACCATTTTCTAAAAACTTGCGTTCGGCTGATGCCTTCCAATCAACTGACCACCAAGGTGCTCTTGGAGCACTCGATTACTTGAAGAAATCAAGAGGAATGGGTCTTCTTATCGGTGATCCCGGTGTGGGCAAAACCTTTACGTTGCGAACGTTTAAAGAATCATTGAATCCCTCGCTGTACCATGTCGTCTATTTCCCTCTTTCGACAGGAGGCGTTATGGACTTCTATCGAGGCTTAGTTTACGGTTTAGGAGAAGAGCCGAAATTCCGTAAAGTGGATGTATTTCGCCAAATTCAGCAAGGAATTGAACGAATGGCCCATGAACGGAAGATGACCCCTGTTTTCATACTCGATGAAATGCATTTGTCTAAAGATGCGTTTCTACAAGACTTAGCGATTCTATTTAACTTTCAGATGGACTCAACGAATCCATTTATCTTGATTTTAGCTGGGTTGCCACACCTAAAGACACGCTTGTCTATTAATCATCACAGACCCCTATCCCAGCGATTGATAATGAAATATGAGATACAGCCTCTAGTGAAGGAAGAAGTAGCCGAGTATATCGACCACCATATGAAGCTAGCTGGAGCTAAGATGCCTATTTTTACGGAGGCAGCTATTGAGGCGATTGCTTTACGGTCACAAGGACGACCTCGTGTTATTAACACGTTAACCATTAATAGCTTACTATTTGGAACGCAGCAGAAAAAAGAACAGATCGATGAAGAAGTGGTACGCTTAGCGATCGAGGATAGTGGGTTATGATGACAAAAGGAATTATGATCTATAATCAGGAAGAACAAGAATGGAGATTATGGATTGGGCATCAAGACTACTGGATTCAACAAGGTTATTTCTTTGAACTATTCATTCAAGGGCAGTGTTTTCAAGCCTATCTTCAGAAGGATTTAGACTGGTTTATCACGATAGAGGATGATGTCAAACTAGTGCTGCACATACAGGAAGTCTATAAAGTAAGCGTTCAGCTAGAGGATTTTATAAAAGTCGAAGACCCGTTTTAGGGTCTCTCTTTTTCATTTTAAGAACTGGATTAATTTGAACAGAGTTTTGCATATTCCGGAATAACGTGGAAAACTGAGCACATTATTTCATATTTTCTCCCGCAATAATTTGAAAATGAGGTGCTGAAATAATGTGCTCGTTTACAATCATCCCATCCAATTTTTTTGCCTATACGAATCTTGTTATGTATAATGGGCATATAATAAAAGAGAGAAGTGTTCGAGCACACTTTCCCTACAGCCTCTACCGTCAGGGTGGTGGTTGTCAAAATATTTAATGTTTATCTTGAGAACCACCCTCTTGCTTGTGACGGCGTAGGGTGGTTTTCTTGTCTTCTAGTACGTTTTTCCGAAAGAGAAATGCGGCAATTTCACGCACTGCCCCTTTCAAAATTTCGCGAACGAATTCAAGAAATGTTTCCATGATTATCACCTCCCTTCCGATCCAAATCGGAAAGAAGACTAACAATCAACCACCCTCACAATATTCAGCTGTATCCCTCTATTATACACTCTTGTATAGAAGTTTACTAGAGAAAAAGGAAGCATATGTTTCTAATACATAAGAAATCTCTGTCCTGCTTCTGCACTCACCTACCCAGTCTTGCCGCGCGATCAATCTTGTTCAATACAAAAATTTCCTGTTTTTCTTTGTCTGTTAACTCCCTTTCTGACAAGTTGTCAATAAGTTGATCTATTATCTTTTTTTCGTTTCTAGTCATATCTTTGTAGGTCCCACGCAATAATCCAACAATGGAAAACCACATGCCTACATTTGGAAGGAGACCTGCTCCGCCGAGTACGTAGTTTTTCCAATCTATTTTTTTGTGACTATTATCCTGACTAATTTCGTAAAGTAGTTGGTTATATTCATCTACTTTCTCTTTGCGTTCATTAGCTGTCAGTTGTTCAAAGTCAGAAAGCATATTTCTTAATGTTTCTCTAGTATGATGACGGTCTGCAATCTGATCAAATTCTGTTATAGGTAAGGACTCTGCTACATCGAACAATTTTAAGCTATGGGATTCTTGTCGGTGTAGTTGCTTTAACTTCATTAAAGTTTGTTGCTGCTCGCTGTGAGGGTACTTATAGCTGTTTAAAATGTCGCCGACGATGTTAGCCACTCCAATGTTGCTATAAACTTTTCGTCCATCTGTTTCTTGAAATGGATAGTAGGTTGCATTTAAAGCATTAGAAATATAAATAGGAGAACTATTGGCTAGGAATTCGAAGTTGACTTTTTCATTTCCTTTAATGGATGGAATGAATTGATGAACTCCAATGTTAGCCAGTTGAAACGGACTATCAAAAGTAAGTATCTCCATACTTTTATTTTTGGCTTGAATCGGCCAGGTTAGCATTTTAAAAAGGTCTTCGCTTGAGACGTTTATTTGTTCTGAAATTTTATCACAAATAATCCGTAATAAATTCCATCCGTCTGAACCAAGATGATTCATGATAGACTGCTGGGCGATCTCTGTAAATTCTACCGCTAAAAGTGCATGGATCCCTCTTCTAGTAACTAATGAAAACTCATCAATAGCAAAAGCATTCTTAATTAGCTCCTGATTGTACCGTTTTTCGTCATTAACTAGGAAAAGTTTCATTCTACCTCTTCGAATAAGTTCCCAAAGTTCCTCTATCTGCATCCCTTGTTGTTCTAGCCACATTCTTGTATTCTTCTTATCATCCATTTCTAATGGTGGAGCAATATAAACGACATCATACAAAAGAAGATGATTCCGCAAATTCAAATTTGAAAAGACAGAAAAATCTAGGTAGCATTTTGTTACATGTTCTTGGTAAAAATACAGCTTGTCTTTCGTATACTCCCCTGTATATATTTTCTCCGCATTTCTAAACCACAAATCAGCATCTCGAGTTGAAAATGGCATCGTGCGGTATGTCTGAACGTGGAGGGCCCTTTCATTTACTGGAGGCGTAGAAACCCCTTGATTCCTTATATGAACTGTTTCGATCGAAGGATTAAGCTTACAAATAAGTTTTTCAATATTCTCCCGCTCTTCCAAAGTTAAGGTGCTTGAACCGGCGATTGAAACATGCGTAACTTTATCTCGAAATAAAACAGAACCGACTTTTTGACTAGCATATCGTTGGAGAACAGTATCCCAATCCGAAGAACTTGTAAGACTTCCGTTATGCACCTCAAAGGTATACTTCCCCCATTTTAATTTCAAAGCATGGTGAAAATTATATAATTCCTGCGGTGAAGCGTGCACAGTAATGATCTTATAGTGGCTCCCAGTTCTATCAGCTATAACCGACTTAATAAAAACAAAGCTTTTACTTATTTCAACGATTTTCTCCCAGTAGTTTTCTAAGACAAATCTAATGATTATATTTGAAAAGGGGGTTACCGTCTGAGTAAACTCTCGCAATTCATGCAACATGCCCTGCTTTTGCTCAGCATCATCTACGACTTCTATAATTAGTTCGTGATATGTATAGTCCACGTATAAGCCTTCAAACTTCAAAGCGTGAAACTTACTTTCAAGAATTGTTCTCAACTGCATGATCGTTAACGGGAACCCTCTGAATCCTGAAACTGGGTTTGGAATAGAAGGAATCTTTTTATTGTATTTCTCCGGTACGTAAGTCGATAGTGCTATTGCTTCTGCAGCGGGTCGAATTGAATAATCAAACGTTTTAACCATTTCATCAAAATACTCCAGCGAAGAAAGGCAGACGATGACATAAGCCCGATGGTCAACCTCATAAATTTCCGTCTCTAAACCTAAAAACTCGTTCCTTAATCTAAAATCTACTCTTTGCACTTGATAGTCAAAACTTTGCATGGATACCCCTTCTTAACGTCCAGAACTCGAAATTCCTTTGGATCCATTCTCTTCCCACAAGCATGACTCATCCCCCTCATTCATAATTTTTTCCGTTACTAACTCTACAACAAAAATTCCGGAGAGAAAAAAATAAACCCACTAAGTGTCTCAGCGGGCAATTCTCCTACATAATACACAGTAAACTCTACACTAACATCGGGTCATCATTTTTCTTGGGGAAGATAAACATGAGTGTATTTGTTTCTAAGACTTTGTATAGCCCTGGCTTTTTGCCAAATACCTCATTCCCAGCTTTGTTTCATTTTACTATATTGGTAAAGATTAGGTGAACACAAGAACCGCCCCGTGCTTCCTCAGTGATTATTTTTCATCTGCCGGATTAACCTTTTCATTACCTCATCTTGCTCTCTAGTACTTCTTGTAGGGACAGTGTACACGCCGCCCTTTACCGCTCTCTCCAACTGCATGACATTTTTTCGGCTAATTGTTTTTATCTTCACAGTTAATCTCTCCTTCAAAAGTAGGTCGTAACCAACTGCTCGGCCGCTTCTGTCGTTAATACAAGTTTCCGTGCTTTTCGGCTTACAACTTCAGCATTCCTTTATCGTTAACTTCTTCAACGTACAAGTGTTGGAATTATAGTAAACAGCCCAATCAAACTTACTCCAGCCATACTTTGAACTAATTTGATTTAGGTCTTCCCTTGTCACGGAACTTACATCAGTTGGGTATATTTCTCCAGATTCTCTATGCTCTAAGCATGGAGTATATTGATCTACGATGATTGACACTTCATGAGTGAACTCACTGTTGATTCCTTTCATTGGAGGGCTGGCAAGGCTTCTTTTTCCTAAAAAAGAAGTACAAAGTTGTGTACGTATTCGTTGCACGACTCTGTACTTCTATTTTGCACTACACATAAGTCATCGTTTATCTCCTTTCCTTAGATTAGGTATGTGCATGGAAGTTCTGTAGTAGGTGCCTCCATTGTACAAGATAACGATGGCTTTTTTCATTTGATAACGGGCTATTTACTATACTAGGCACTGAGACCTTCTGTGAAACAAGAAAGTGGTGACAGCCATCATCACCCAAAGGGAATCTATACTATGCCAAGAACATTCATTCGACAAATTTCAGAAAGTGCCTGGGCACAAAGCCCTTAAGAATAGCCCATTAGTAAAAGAACATCAAGAACATTTGTTCACGTATAACAAAAAAGAAGCATGAGAACTGTCCCCGTGTTTTAGATACGTATATGTGCGTTCAACGATTGATTAAGCGTGTATCCCATTAATGTTTTTTCAACAATGTGGAAGTCAAACAACTTATCAATGCCATTTATAATATCCTCTTCAGGAAACCTTTTGGCTTTATCTCCTGACCAGCGTTTGAATTCATCTACAATTTCAGCTTGTGTTAGTTCTTCTTTTTCTTTTAATAAATACGTAATTGTAGATAAACATTCTAATTCATGATTGGTGTTGAATGTGTTAACGTATTCTGCTGCTTTTTTAATAAATGGTTGTAATGTTGCAAGCTTTAATTCAACATGACCACTTACAATTTTATTATACAAAATACCATAGGCCTCTTGTGTACTTTTGACACCATGATACTTCTGAAATTCCTTAATGTTCCTGCTGATAATAGCAATAGAATTATCGTATGGCCCGTATTTATGTCTTGTGAAATTGAAATAATGCTCCCCAGAAAAAACATCCATATAGAAAGCTGTCTTTTGAAGTCGTAACGTATCAAATTTCTTGAGGTGGTGTTTGATATCCATTAAAACAAGCCCAGATAAACTTAAATTGGGTTCAGATTTTGGTTGAGATACGTAATTTTGAGACGGTTCGTATATAAGAATTTGAACATTTTCATCAACAGCGGATAACTTTTTCTCGATTAACGCTTTCACATCATTCCAAATTAAACCGCCATTTCCACTTCCTAAAGGTGGAATAGCAATCGACTGAATACCCAATTGCTCTATTAACTTTACAAGCTCATCCAGTCCTTTTTCTACATATTCAATCTTAGACTTCGCTCTCCACTTATTTTTTGTCGGAAAGTTAATAATGATTTTACCGTCTTCTTTAAAATAATGTAGCTTCCCAATTTGCAATTCTCCTGTTTTACATGCTTTGACATAATCTTTATTATTGTTAGGGAACTGCATTTTGAACTGATAAGCAATACCTTTCCCCATATAACCTTCACAATTCACGGTATTCACCAAGGCATCAGCTGATGATTTTAATAAATCACCTGTAGTATAGATAATCACGTTTTCACCTCTCTTTCTTCAACAGTTTTTTCTATAGCCAGTGACCTATATCCACAAACGGTGGCATTTTGTAAATTCCTTTTGATTGCAATTTCTTCTTAACCATCGCCCTTGTTGCTTCATTTTTTACATAAATACATTGAAAAAGCTTGGCTGGAACAACTAAAGGCGTCAAACATTCAGCCATTTTTACATTCTTAGTATATCGTTCTTCCGTTCCTGGTGTGTGCATCGTATCCCAATCAATTGCTTCAAAGCCCTCACCATAGTCATATAATTGATAATTTTCTTTATTGTTAAGTGGATGTATTGGTAGTATTTTGAAATTATTTTCTTTGGCTAGCCCTCTCGTAATACAAATATATATGAATTCTTCATCTGCATATGTGCTTTTTACAGCAACATCGAATGAGGAATACGGATGGAAATGAAAAGGTATATATTCATCCAATCCAAGTTCTGTTCGCTTAGTAATGATTTCTTGGTTTGCAATATCAAAAAATCGAACATCACTATCTTTCACTAATTTTCTTGATACTAAACCGTGTTCCAATATGGAGTCTAGGTTCGACAATCTTGTCAAATGATATAAGAGTTTGCTCGTTTTTATATTATCAATTGCCATGTTTGAATTCCACCTTATTATAATACTGCCAATATAGCAAGCCGTGATATTTATTCGATTGAGTTAAGATTTAGTGGGAGTTTTTTTCTACAATGTGAAGCAAAGGGACGGTTCCTTTGCTTCCACTTGAGATAATTTCACCATCAATTGTAGCGTATTCAAGGGCTGGGTACATGAACCTAAAGGACAATCCCCAACATATCCCACGCTACGCCTTAAAAGATAAGATTCGCAGAAACGCCTAAGATCCTTGCAGCCTGACGTTGTGATAGTCCATCTATTCCTTTTATTTTTCTCAAGACTTCATTTCTTTTTAACCTAGGTAAACTCTTTACTTGCGCTATCTCAATCGAACCTAGTGTCTGTCTAATTTCTAATCTCGCATCTTCATCCATTTTTCTACTATTATTAATGCGTTCATCTAGACACTTATCATGATTCAGCTCTTCATTAAATGCTTTAAATTTCTCTTTTGCAATTGTTCTATCTCCAGGAAACATCCCTAATAGTAAGTCTTTATCCAACTAATCACTCGGAAAATAACTTTTATCATAGTATCCAAGACAACTGCTCCACTTCCCTTCATCAACCTTATCTACGACACCAGCTTTTACTGGGTTTTGATGAATATACCTTTTAACCGTTAGTAAATAATTATCCGTTTCTACATTTTCACTTTTGAATCACTTTTCACCCTAGCTCTTCGGGGCATTTCTTCACTCCTCAAGATAAAGTTCAAAATATGGGATGATAAATGTCTACCGCCAATCCTTTCTGCCCATTACCAGAATGTAACATTGTCATAGCTTCCCAGATGGGTTTGTCATAGGTAGGTGTAATACTTAATGGAATGTCTGAGGTGTGAGATGTAGTAAATAAAGAAGGGGTGAATTAACTTGAAAAGACTCGATGACTTCATGTAATGTTTCAACAAACCGGATCTCCAATCATTTGAATAAAAAGCAGCCATCACCTGATGCTTCGACTCCTTCGCAAAGCGTCTGGGAGACCTACAATACAAATTCCTTCTACATCAGATAACAGCTGCACATCAGCTTGTATTCAGTACCTATTCAGTACCACTGCATCCCTTTTGCCCAATGCTTTCTATCACAGCAGCCCATAACCTCACACCTTACACCTTTTGTTATATTCAGAATAGCCCATTAGTAAAAGAATATCAAGAACATTTGTTCGTGTATAACAAAAAAGAAGCACGAGAACCGTCCCCGTGCTTCTTTGGGGTAGTTTATTCTTCAAAGTCATGGTTGCGAATGTATGCTGTATTCCGCCCAGCACCAACCTTGATTATAAAACCTTCCTTCAATAAGTCTGATAGTGCTTTTTCAATCGTAGTAACGCTAATGTCTGGACAGAGTGTAGCAATTTCTGCTTTTGATATCTTCCCTACCTTAGTCGCGAAAATATGTCGGACACGTTCAGCTTTGGTAAGCCCTTGATTTCGTATCGTTTCAACCCTACTGCTAAACTCTTTATAGGCACTTAGAATAACTCCTAGATAATATTTCACAAAAGGAGCATAGTTATTTTTGCCCTCATGCCATCCTTTTGAACTTTCCTCTAGCACTTCATAGTAGCTTTCCTTTGTTTTCTCAATAATCATCTCAATACTGATGTACTTCCCCACAATATACTCTTCTTGATAAAGGAGTAAAAGTGTCAGCAAGCGACTCATTCTCCCGTTTCCATCATTAAAAGGATGAATGCTTAGAAAATCAAAAATGAACTTTGAGATTAACAGTAGCGGGTCAATCCGACTTTGGTTCACAGCCTTTAAAAACGTAGTGCAAAGCGCTTCCATGGCTTCAGGTGTTTCATATGCAGATAAAGGATGGAAACGCACCCGCTGATTCCCTTCGCTGTCCACTTCCTCAATTACATTATCGATGTTCTTAAAACGTCCTCCTGTCGCAGAAGGGCTGTATGTGTATAAATCTCGATGTAACTGCAGTATGACGTTAGGCCTCACTCTGATGTACTCATAGTTTTCATGAATCGTATTTAACACTTCACGATAACCAGCTATTTCTTCCTCATCACGGTTTTTTGGATCCGCATTTTCTGCGACAAGCTCACTTAACCGGGCTTCCGTTGTGAAAATCCCTTCAATTCGGTTGGACGCACCAGTACTTTGGATTTTAGCTACCCTAAGCATAGCCTCTAAAATATTTGGCTGCGCCTCCATAAAAAGCTCTTGTTTGCCTTTGTATTCATGGATCGCTGAAAGAAGGTTTACTATCTCAGGTGTATAAAGTTCTTGATCTATCTCAAAATAATCAAATGATTTCATCATTATCTACCTACCTTATCCGTTGCCTTTATGCATAAACAATACCCCTATTTTATGCACAAAAGCAACATGATATGCAGTTCCTTAGCCTTTTAATTAATTTTCCATCTTTAGTCCTTCCATATCTCCATTTTGTTTTCTCCGTTAAAAACCATCCCCTTGATGCTAAAAAGATAAAAAATCAATATCTAGATTATTTTCAAATCAAAAACGCTAAATCTGGTATGAAATTCACGCTTTTTATCTTTTCATCATCATACTTTTACAGTTTTGATTACTATGCGGTGTAGATGTATTTAAAAATGGATAAAAAAATAGCCCATCACCGATTAAGGTAATAAGCTTGATGAAATGCATTCCTTCTATTAGATAGTAACCCTAGTAAAGAGAGGCTATATTCTTTTACTTTTGTACAACTTTCCACAATAACGCCAGATCTATTGAATAGTATATTTGTACTACGTAATACAAGAGTTAGTCTGGACCGTTTGCAGCAAACGGAGGACGACCTGCTCATTCTCTCGTTCTACCCACTAAACGGATGTAGTGCGAGTGCTGCCTTCGATGGGTAATTCTCACTCTCTTGTGGCAACAATAACTGTCGTCCATGATAGGCTTGGTAATAATTGGACTGTATTTGTGCACTTACTTGAATCTCATAATCTTGTGAAACAGTTAATAGCCCAGCATCAAAAAGGCGGTGCAAATCAATCCGCAACACAAGTCCATTTTGAATATGGTTGCTCTTCTCATTGATGTAAGGCTGGATATGTGCCGCTTCTAAAACTTCCGATGTCCCCTCGCCTGAAATCGCACATCGACTTCCATACGCTTTCAAAAGGTCCTCCCGAAATCTATCTTGTTGTACCCGTTCTTTCACCGTCTGACTTATATGGCTCACACTCTCATCCATTAAAGGAACAAACCCCGGTGCACCAACGGTCTCCACATTACCTAACGTTTCCGCTTCGTCATACCTTAAGCCAGCCCCTCTAATTTCGTGAGAATACCCAGCCTCAATGTACCACTCCTCAATAAGTGGTTTCATTACTTCCACAAAGCGGAGCATCTTTTTTGTATATTGCTCCATTACCTCCAAGTCATTCCATTGGGAAGGGTTGCTTTCGATTTTCCACCTGACCCCTTTCCATTTCTGTGCGGTAACGTCGATCTTTTCTTTTGATACTTCCAATGCTATGGCGATATCTGTCCGGTACTTCTTCATGAAAGCTTCAAAAGGCTTCTTCTTCACTGACTTCTTTTTCTTAAAATCTGGTGTAAACATGAACCTTACGGACCGTTCCGAACCAGGGGTGCTAGTATAGGAAAAGGTAAAGTAATCGTCATTGGGATAGGGCTTAATAATAAGCCAATACTTACTTCGATCCAGCTGCTTCTTTATCCTCACATCTGAATAAAACGGTAAAGACAAAAGCAGCTGCTTCTCCATATAATCAGCGAGTACAAAAAATCGTTCTTTTTTATCCATAACACAACTCCTCTGACCACATTATTTTTTTACTCTATACGACCAACAGCATACGAAATCCTGCCAGACAATCAAATTATTACTACTAGAGGGTACAAAAAGGGGTAAAATTTTTTTAACGCGCGTACATTGCCGTTACTTTATCCATACATATATATTACAATCCACCCTCCCAATGGACTGCACAACATGATAAAATCGTTTCTATGTTTTCCTCTTCGATAAGCGGTGTTTGTCAATATAGTTGTCGCATTTAAATACTTTAGTATTTCGAAAAATGGCATCAATCCCAAGATCAGTCAAGGCTACCGCGCTGCGCTTGCTGGCCTGGTGATTTGAATCGAAAGGAAATGGGGAATATTATGGTTTCCTCAATACTTCCGTTTGCTCCTCATCTCGCATCGGATTAAGTGCTACTTGTTCATTCGGTGTCCAATTTCTTACGCCTCGTGCCCAGCGTTCGGGATGCCTTGCCTTCGCTGCTTCGTATACGTCTTTTCGCTTTTCCAATATGGCTACGTGTTCTCCCTTATGACACTGTACGGGCGTCACAAAATTCAACCCACTATGTAGGTGAATCTCGTTGTACCAATGGACGAATTGCTGTGCCCATTGTCTCGCTTCCTCGAGTGATGCAAACCCTTTGTGTGGAAAATCGGGTCGATATTTGAGTGTCCGAAACATCGCTTCTGAGTAAGGGTTATCATTACTCACACGTGGTCTTGAAAAGGAGCTTTGGATGCCCATTTTCTCTAGTAAACTCAAAAATGTCTCGGCTTTCATCGGGCTCCCATTATCTGAATGCAACACGAGTGGTGCCCCTTGGATTCTTTCATTGATGACTGCTTTTTTCACGAGCGTTTCGGCGTGTTTTGCCTCTTCTGTTTCCCAGACTTCCCAACCAACTACTTTTCTACTAAATAAATCGAGAATTAAATAGAGTCGATAAAACAAACCTTTCACAGGTCCACCAAGCCACGTAATATCCCATGTCCATACCTGGTTTGGCAATGTTACCAGATGACTTTCAGGGATCCGTCTCTCGGGCTTTTGACTACGACCACGGTGATGCTGCATGTTTTCTCCCCGTAACACACGATAAAATGTGGATTCTGACGCAATGTAAGTTCCTTTGTCCGCAAGCTTTGGTACAATTTGTGTCGGCGGTAAATCGGCGTACTCTTCTTGTGTGACAACCGTCAGAATCTCCTCTTTTTCTTCTTCAGACAACTTACTTTTTGGCACGGGTCTTTCGACGATTGGACGCTGGTCGACCTTTACATCACCTTCTGCCACCCAGCGTTCACGAGACAATCCCTTTTTACGACAATACTCAGCCCTAACAGAGGGGGATGTTGACTTCCTTCACGTCTAGTGATAGACTCATTTGTATTAAAGATATTAAGAGTCTTTAATACCTGTTTTAAATGAGGAGGTTATGTATGAGGTATTCAAACGCTACAAACTTCGCCCTTCATACGATGGTCCATTTAATGCTGCAGCCTAGGGACAGCTCGGTGGGAGTGCAGGAATTAGCCGCAATGCAACATCTTTCCCCGACTTACCTTTCTAAGATATTAACCAAACTTACGAAAGCCGGTTTAATCGAGTCGACGCCTGGTGCGAAGGGGGGCTATAAAATCTCCAGAAAAAAACATGAAATATCCTTTTTAGATGTTATTCATGCGACTGAAGGAGATACTAGCTTATTCGACTGCTCCATTCATCATGAAGGCTGCTTGATTGAAAACGTAATGAGGCAGGCAGAGGAAAATATGAAAGCTGAACTGAAATCAAAGCTTTTGATCAATATTGCTAAAGAGGCAGAATCCAAACAGAAATAACAAAAAAGTAATATTAAAGGAGTGGACAAAATGATAGTAGACTGCGCTGTGATTGGCGGAGGGCCAGCTGGACTGAATGCTGCATTAGTTCTTGGAAGGTCAAGACGTAAAACTATCCTGTTCGATGACAACAAACCGAGAAATGCGGTTGTTTCAGAATCTCACGGGTTTATCACAAGGGACGGTATTGATCCTCAGAAATTCAAAAGGGTTGCCCATGAAGAATTAAGCAAGTACCCAGACGTGAGGATCGAAAAGCAACGGGTGCATCGTATTAATAAAGAAAACACCTTGTTCCAGGTGGAGACAGAAAATGGGGAAGTATACAGCGCGAAAAAAATCATTCTCGCAACTGGCTTTAAGGAAGTCCTTCCGGATATCCCACGGGTGAAAGAGTTCTATGGCAAGAGCCTGTTCAGCTGTCCTTTCTGTGATGGCTGGGAATTAAGAGATCGACCGCTGGCAGTGATTGCAAATGATCAAAAGGCGCTTCATATGGCGAAAATGGTATCCAATTGGACGAACGATTTAATTATTTTTACCAATGGAAATAAGATACTTTCGCTGGAAGAACAAGAATTGCTCAAAAGCTACGGAATCAGTATTAATGAAAAGAAGATCGCCACTTTCATTGGCGAAGACGGGATGCTGAAAAAAATTCAGCTTGAAGATGGTACGACAGTGCTCCGTGAAGGAGGGTTTATAACTGCGGAATGGAAACAGGCTGCTTCTTTTGATTCTACACTTAAATATACATTAAACGAGCATGGCGGAATTGAAACCGACAGCTGGCAACGCACGAATACGGAAGGGGTATTTGCTTGCGGAGATACGCGAATTGCCGGTCCCTCCCAATTAATTGTTTCGGCAGCAGAGGGCTCTATGGCTGCCATGTCTGTGAACGCAGCACTGATAGAAGAGAAATTTAACCAGGATAAACAGCACGCTTAAAAAAGAGGAGGATATATATGCATCACCCGAATGGCAAGCACAGCAAAGGAAAAGTATCGTACTTGGAAAGTCCCGAACGAAGAAAAGAATTCTCGCCGGAACAGCTACTGAACATGATTCCTTTAAAAGAAACGGACAGCATCTTGGACTTTGGCGCTGGAACCGGTTATTTTTCCATCCCTGCGGCTAAAAGGATCATGGGCAACGTATACGCGCTAGATATCGACGCTGCTATGCTGGAAATAATAAAAGAGAAAGCCTTGAAGGAACAGCTTACGAATATTGTCCCTGTGCAAGGGAGTATGGAGGCACTTTCTTTACCTGATGGCTCTATCGATATGATAATTGCTTCTCTGGTACTGCATGAAATACAGCCCCTGGCACCGCTGTTACATCAAATGAAAAATGTACTAAAAAAAGAAGGCTATCTAATCTGTCTTGAACTACAACCAAAAGGAAGTTCCGAGAAGGCACCGAGAATTACATTGGAAGGAATGGAGCAGGAAATGAAAGAAGCCGGATTTCAGGTAACAGAAAAATTTTTCCCAGCGAAATCTCTATACATTCTCGTTGCGCAGAAGACGGATTAAAAGATTAAATTTCTGCATAATTAAGGACATTAAGTGTCTCTAAAGTATACAATTAAAATTGAGCTGAAGGTGTGCTTATGTTTAAGAAGCAATACTAACAAAACAAAGCAAAGCAAAGTGCTGCACCGTACAACGATTCTATTCAATAGAAAATGATATTCCACAATCGGCGTGATTGCGGAAGACCAAAAGCCTAAATCCTCGCTAAAAATAAGGAGGATTTGGGATTTTTTACTTCAAAATCGTTGACGTTATTCTATTCGTAAATACTTTGTGTAACCGTCAAGTAAAAATGAACACTTTTCACTAATTAATTTTGGACACTTTCGTCCCCAAAAATGGAAGAACGATGTTTCATTCGATAACCTTCTTCCCCCTTAAAATGTATCACTTCTGCACGATGAATGAGCCTATCCAATATGGCGGTTGTGATACCTGGATCACCTAATAATTCCCCCCGTTCTTGAGGGGCCTTATTTGATGTTATAATGACGGATGATTTGTCATATAAGTCATTAATCAAATGAAAAAACAGGTTGGCTTCACGTGTGTCCATCGCCATATACATCAGGTCATCTATAATGACCAAATTAGAATCTCTGATGCTTTTCATTCTGGTCTGTGACTTTCTTGTAAATTCCTCTGTTTTTAATGTGTGAATGAGTTCCCCCATGGAGACAAATGACACCTTGTAACCTTGATAAATAGCTTCTATTCCTAGTGCCGTTGATAGGAGAGTTTTACCCACTCCCGTTGGTCCTAAAAGAATGAGGTTGTATAATTTGTCTAACCACGTGAACTCTTTTAATTGGTTGATTTGCTTCTTGCTTATCGACTGCTGCTCTTTCAAGTTGAATGCATCAAGAGTTTTATAGAAAGGGAATGCGGCCCATTTTAACCGTTTTTCAATTTGTTTTTCATCACGGCGCTTTTGTTCATAATCCGTTAAGTGATGGATAAACATTCGATACGTCCAATCTTCTTCTTCCGCTTTCGAAATCAACGTTGGGAGATAGTCGGCACCTTCTGACCCCGTTTTCCGTTTTCGCACAAGTTCATATGGGGGCTAAATAGTTTTAAGCAATACGGAACCCGCAATTATACCTCTGCATCTTTATCTATAAACGCCAGTATCTCATCATCACTAGCAGCGTGTGCGCATTATGTAATAAACAATGTAATCTGATCCACCTTTATACCCATTGCACCTGTAAACATCTTAATACTTTCTATATTGCGGGCACTATGACAGCTAATAAACCATTCAATGTTCTTCTTATTTTTGTTTACGTTGATTATCTTTTTAAAATAATCCCAGTCCACAGGAGAAAGTGAATGGCCAACAATGATTATTCTGCTCACATTCGACAAGCCATCAAAGAACTCTTGATTATTCTTTATTATATCCTTGCAGTTCTTTGTGGTTTCTTCATCGTACCAAGAAAGGTTCCGTGCCGCCGTATCAATTGCTGCTTCTACCATCTCGCGTTTCCGACTGTTTTTATACTTCGGCAATCTGTAATCACCAACTAAGTCATCGTCACCTGCACCAGGAACATGGCCAATTATCAACTTATCCTTCGGGTGGTATTTCTCTTTCCGTCTGCAACCATGAATATAGCAAACATTCTCTTTTTTTACGCCATACAACTCTTCTATAAATTCCGTATAGTTAAAGTTAAGCGTATTGGAATTACAGACTACTCCATCGAGCGGTCTGTAGGCCATATCCGGCACTTTCAATGACTCTACCCACATACGAAATCTTCGAGGCAAATCATTAGTTATCGTTTGCGAAGGTCCAGTCGCTGTGTCAACAGCTGCAAAAAAATCTGCCGCCTGTGCATCCGGGTCATAAGCATTGAAGTCGTCAAGCCACATATCAATAACTTCAAACATAGCTCCACTGTTGATATGAGCTAAAGCATCCTCAAAATCAGCCCACACATCTTCAACATTCAGGTAGGTTTCAAGAGCAAAACGCAGTGAATTGTTTTTCCCGAGCGAATCTCTGAAATTGTAATAACTGGACTTTACACCATGCATCAGATCAAAGCCATTACCTATGATGTTAAGTGTGACTGATGGATCACCTGTTGGAAAGCTATCAATGCTTACGCTCTTGAATGGTGCAGCGATTAATGCCTGTTTGAAAAATTCAGCTTGTTCTATCAGTTTCTTTGCTTTTTGTTCTTGTTCCCACTCTTGTTTCCTAGCAGTACGACACTTCTTACAGCGTTTCGGCAATGTGAGATTCTTATTTTCATAGAAGGCTTGTTCTCCAGCAGTAAAGTAAGGAGCACCGCAATCTTCACATATTCTTAGGTATTCTTCTGCCACGTCCTTCACCCCCTTTTCCCATTTAAAATGCTTCTTCGCTATACCTGATGGGGTGTGATGACTGTGAATAAACTTCGTCGCCAATGATCAAGTTGGCGAAAACGATCAAGAAGCGCGAACATGGGTAATGCGATTGATGGCAGAAATGCCGGTCAATACGGTAGCCCGAGAAATCATAGAACACGATACATGCTGAACAGGTAGTCGAACACTTTGGGAAATGATCTCCTCATCGTTTATTCAGAGTTTTGTTGCTACTCGCTCATTATAGCTCACGCCTTCAAAATATGGACATTATACTCGTCCACTTCCGGACAGGCAATACAGTCAACTTTCGGTAATTTTAGGGTGTCAAAAACAGTGAAACAAGAAAATTTGTGTGATGACAGGCACCCCCCAAAAGAACTTTGTCTCGGTTTACAATATTGGTGAAAATTAGGGAAACACAGGAACCGTCCCCGTGTTTCATGATCTCCTCATCGCTTATTCAGAGTTTTGTTGCTACTCGCTCATTATAGCTCACGCCTTCAAAATATGGACATTATACTCGTCCACTTCCGGACAGGCAATACAGTCAACTTTCGGTAATTTTAGGGTGTCAAAAACAGTGAAACAAGAAAATTCGTGTGATGACAGGCACCCCCCAAAAGAACTTTATCTCGGTTTACAATATTGGTAAAGATTAGGGAAACACAGGAACCGTCCCCGTGTTTCTCCCAGTATCTTATTCACAGGTCCTCATCCCAATCTTCTTATTTTAAACAGCAAATTCAATTCCCCTAAAACTACAACTATTGCATAAGTTACACTGACTGAAATAGCACTCTTAGGAATTACAATAAGTAACACTATTAATACTAATAGTCTTACTAAATTATTTATAGCATTGAGTTTTGGTACACCATAGGAATGAATCAGGATATTGAAAAGTCCAATATAAATTAACATAACATGGGCTAGACCTATGATCCAAAAAACAGGAATACTTTCCTTGTAGACTTCATCTAATAAGAAGTATATCATCACAGATATAATTGCTATTATTATAAATCCTAGGCCCACAACAAACGGTAAAAACTTTAATAACTTTGCCGTATAAACTTTACGCTGTTCATTAGTTTTTATAATGGTTATATCAGGCATTATTACTGTTCTAATTGTATCGTTAAGTAAAGAAAATACTACAACAAAAGTAATGGCACTGCTATATAATGCAACTTCTTTTTCCGAAGAGCTAGCACCAAGAGTAAATTGAGGAAGTCTTGAAAGCAACATAAAAAAAAGTCCAGAAAGTGCAACCCATTTACTATAAGAAAAACCCACAGTTAGAAATTCTTTCCAATCGGCTTTGCGAAAAACTTTCATTAACCCCCTGTTTTTTACCACATCAAAAGATAAAAGTAAAAACAGTGGTAAAGCATATAATGTTAAAAAGACGTAATTTACTTCAAATTTATCAACTATTAATATTAAAGATATAAATATCAGTCTCAAAAACCCATAAATAAAAGTATACTTTTTAAAGTTGGTGAAGTTTTTTTGAGCTTGCTCAATTGCTCTAACTGTCATCCAAAGGCTAAGTAAACCACCTGACAAATAAGATATATAAATTAAAGATTCATAACCTTGTAATATTGGAAAAAAGTAAATTGATACTTTTGTTATAGGAAAGCTAATTATTATATTTAACAAAAACACCATTAGCTTCCATGAATAAGATAGACTTAAAAATTCCCTGCTTTTATTTTCATTTCCTAGATTATTAAACTTCCTCACTATTGTCGTACTTAACCCGAAGTCTAAAAACAACGCCCATAACATAGTAATAGACATAGCTATTGCAAAACTAGCAAAATCACTTACTTTTAATAGCTTAGTTGCCAAAAAAATAATGATGAAACTTATAGACTGATTAAATATGTTTGCGGATAAAACTCCGGAAATTGTTCTTATACCACTACTTTTATAAAGTCTTAATACTTTCTTAGAAGGACTCATCTTACAATTAGACAACCCACTTACCTCCTTTCCAAATTAGTAATTACAAACTTCAGATTTCATTAACAAGAATAATGACTCCGTTCGTTCCATTTTATTTGCCATCTAACCTGTCCGATATATATTAAAAACGTTTAACTATTTTCTTATGTCAAAACTATCAATCGTATCTCTGTTGGTGTACTCTTAATATTCTCATTAACATTAATACGTTCATAAAAAAGATATTTTGACCTAAAAAATAGTAATGATACTTCTCTTTTTTAACCATTAATCTACTGTAAAATTTCCTTAATCAAATTTAGATAATTATTAGCAACTTGAGACGAATCAAATTCATTTAACCAATTCTCTAATTCTTCATTATCATTAATATTCAACGGCTTTTCTATCCCATTAATCATTGCTTCAGCCAAAAGTTCTGAGTTTTCAATTGGGACAAGTCTACCAAATTCCCCATCTCGTAAAATTTCATTTGGTCCACTTGGGCAATCAGTAGAAACTATATTGCACTTTAAAGCAAGAGCTTCAATTAAAACAGTTGGTAATCCTTCATATTTAGAAGAGAGTACAAACATATCCGCATTTCTTAAGAATTTATATGGATTCTCTTCAAACCCATGTAAATCAACATATTCTTCTAGACCTAAATCTTTAATTAATTTCTCTAATTTCTCACGATCTTTTCCTTCACCTAAAATTATAAGTCGTGAGTCAACCCGACTTTTTAAAATTGAAAAAGCTTGGATTAAATTTTCAAAATCCTTCTGCCTAGTTAATCGTCCAATACCTATAATGATTGGATTCTTTTTGTTTTCGTACCAACTATGATTAACTTGCTCAGCTGCTTTTACATAAAGAGTATTAGAAATTACAGGATTATAAATAACTTTCATTTGTTCATTATCAAGCTTGATATATTTACGAAGATCATCCTGTACACCTTTAGAGACAGAAATGATTCTTTCAGTTTTAGGATACAATTTTTTCATTAGAATTAATTTTATAATATTAAATAATGTATTTTTTTTACTTTTCTTATTGACACTGCTTAGATTTGCGTGTTCAGTAACAATAATCTTTGTTTTATTTTTAGAAATCCGATTAGCAATTATTGTAATTAAGTTAACATGAGACATCCCTGATATTAATAAATCAGGCTTTTCCTCTTTTAAAAATTTAAGTAGGGCAGGTATTGAATCTCTCATTCTTTTCGTTTTAAGCTCATATATAGGGATCTTTGATGATAATTGATTAACAAAAACTCCTTCTTTTTTATTCAATACCATCAAAAATTCTATATTATCTTCATTCGCTAAATTATTTAATACATTAACAACTACTCTCTCTGCTCCACCACCATTTAAGGTTGGTAAATAAAAAGCTACTTTCCTTTTCTTAAACATATTATCATCCTACTCGTTAGTATAAGTTAAATATCATTGGACCTGATGGAAATGATGTTAATAGGGCATAAAAAAACAACAAACTTAACAAAATATATCTCCACAAGGAATTACTATTAATTGTACTTACTAAAATTAAAGCCAAAAAATTTTCAAAGATTCTAGCGGAAAAATCAAGAGAAAAATAAGTAATTAAATAGAAGATCAACCCATAAATCGATAACTTAGAGATCCTATTTTTTCCCACTCCGACTAAATAAACAACTAAGAATAATGACCACCATATAAAAGCAGCACCTGAAGCGTCCTCAGGAGTTGAAAAAGAGTAGGAAGTTGCTCGTCTATCTCCCAAAAAGTCAGCAATAAATGGTAGGGATAAAGCAACTATTATAGAAAACAAAGAAAAAAACAACATTTTAAAATTAATTGATAGTTTTTTTAATGAGAGTTCATAAATATAAAATATAATAGAAAACCAAAAAGAAACATGTATAAATGGAGATAATAACAAAATATGTCTCCACTTCCCTTTTAATGAAAGACCTAATAGAAAAACTGATAATGCTAACCCTTGTCTTAAATGAACTATATTATTTTTCACCAGTTGATCTATAATAACAAAGAAAAAAACGCTTATTAATGAATACTGAGTCATTTTCCCCAATGCAAATAATGTGATAAAAACTGATACAAAAATAATAACTCTAACAGCTAAAACAGGTTCAAAAAGTAAGCCTAGTAAATAGTTAATGAATAACCATAAAGGTTCACTAACAATATAAAATGAAAAGTTTGTAATATTACTGAAAAGAATTAGTCCTCCATTGCTAACATAATTTAGATAATTATAATCATCTATTACTGTAGGGATTTCTCTTAATGATAAATAAAAAGAAATTGTTATTATTACTAAGAAGTAAAGATACATTCTTATTTTATTTTTGGGATTATCCACTTCTATGATCCCTTTCCTATTTATTATTATCCTCTAATTTTAGATAATCCTTATACCAGACATAACTCTTAACTATTTAACTATAAAAATCGTTAATATTGTAGATATAAACTCCAAACTAATAATTCTGGATTGGCGTTAGTATATTTCTTTAATCTTAACAACTTAACTTAAAATCCTATTTCCTTTGTTTTTCACGAGCCATTTGATAAACCTTAGCATAAGAAATCCCATAAAAAGAGTTTAATTTATCTCTAAAATTAGTTGGAGGTGTAAAACTATTATTAATATTGTACTTCTCCAAAAATAATGATAGGGATGCTAACCAAGAAATTATTTCGTCAATTTGATTAGTAGTAATAGTACTGGATTTTGGCCAAATCTTAATTAACTTTAAAAGTGCTTTTTCATTAAAAATACCTAAATTTAAAATTCTATCACTTGTCACTAATTTTGTAATAAAGTTATTTAAATCATTTCTTAGCCATAATCCATATTTATGATGAGTTTTCAAAGTAGTATTATTATCTATAACAGTGCTATTAAGCGATCTTCCTGTTCGAGCCCATGGCATTGATCCAACTTCATCAGGAAGTCCTTTTAGGATAATTTCATAAATCTTATCGTTTCTAACAGTAGGGTCAAGCCCCCACATAAATCCAAATGTTTTTGGATCAGTAAACAACTGGTAAACAGGGGTTTTTTCTGAGATATAGTTCATACACGCCTGAAGTTTCCTTCTCATATAATGCATTTCCTGTTCTATTTCCCTATACTGATATTCTTGCGTTCTCTTAATATATTTCTTATAACCATAAGCATCATCTAAGATACTTGAATAATTACTTCTTATAACTTCACTTTTTAATAAACCAAATTTATTTAAATTACCCGGTAATGTTTCCTTAACCCTTAGTAGATGCCTTCCAGAGTATTCAGCACGGCCAACACTATCGCCATAACTTCCTGCAATAATAGCGTCTATGCCTTTTACCTCACGAACTTGAGACATGGCGTGTAAATGTAATGGAGAAAATTCAGCACCAATTTTTGCAGCTGTATAGATATTGGCTTCTAATACTTCAGCATCTAATTTTAAATGGTTCCACTCCCAATTATATTTTTTGCAAATTTCACTTGCATATATTACATCTCTACTCTCTGTGACTCCCCATGTAAGTGCAACAACATCACCTTTAAACTCATTTGATAATTGTAATTCACGTAAAACACCTGCAACTATCCTACTATCTAATCCTCCGGATAATAAAATACCAATAGTATTCCTTTTGTCAATATATTTTAACATTTCATTTTTCAAATGTAGTTTTAATACCTTTGCAGCCTGTTCAATATCCAAATTACTATTTGAGTGATTTGGAATCTCCGAATACTCCCATATTCCAGAGTCACTAATTTTCCCCATCCATGGAGCACGTTTAACTCCATTAACTAGAGTTCTATTTGATAATAAAAAACTATTGCTAATAATTTCAATAATCCCAGCGGAATCGATTGTCCGTTGAGTCTGAGGAATTTCATTAATGATATTTTCTATATTCTTCGAAATTATTAATCTTGAGTTCTCCTCAAGATAATACGGATAATCCGTTCCTAAATGGTCATAATACCGAAATAGTTCATTTTTATGCTTTTCATCCATCTTGTAATATACGCTTGTCAACATTCTCCCCCCCAAATCGGGTAAAATAATAATACTAGTTATTTAAGTTCAATCAAAACAACAAATTTTGTAAGAAGTACATAAAATAATATTGACAGTTTTAAATCAATTTCTGTGATTTCCTTTATGATTAATAACTATTTTAATCGATTTACTATCCAGAGTTATACCCAATTCAAGACAGACTTTTATCTTAATCAGCAAAAATTACTTCATCATAATTTAACTCAAAAAGTTTAATTATGGCCCTAATATCATAGTTCTCAATGACTCTTTCTCGTGCTTGTGTATTTTTTTCTAAACCATTACTATGCAAATAGGAAAAATAACTTACTAATGAATCTGTTAAAGCAAGGGGATTTTTAGGTGGTATAGTTATTCCGGTATTTCCTAATATAATCTTCGAATCCCCTACATCAGTAACAACACAGTATAATTCACAAGCCATAGCCTCACCGATAGCATTTGAAAAACTTTCCCCCATAGATGATGAAATATAAATATCTGAAGATGATAATAATGCTGGGATATCGTTTCTTCTACCAAGTAAAATTATATTTTCCTTAAGGTTATACTGGTTTATTAAATCCTTCAATTCTATATTTGAATCGTCTAAATTAGTTCCTACCATAATCATTTTAAAGTGCCTATTTTGATTTCTTAATTCTTTTAATGCTTTGAACAAAGTATAATAGTCTTTTTGAATATTCCATCTACCAACAGTTATAATAACGATTTCCTTTTCACCTATACATAAATCTTGTCTAACTTTAGACCTCAATGCTAAGTCAAATTTAAATTTATTCAGTTCAAATCCATTTGGAATAATTTTCGACTTACAGGCAGAATATCCGGCCCTTAAATGATTTTCTAATGCCCTGTTTGAGTTATAAGTTACTCTGTTAACGTATTTAGATAATATAGAGTTCAGTTTTACAATTTTTAAAACTGTAGATGTGTTTGCATCTTTATCTAAATTACTATGTCTAATATTCCAAATGAGTTTCTTTTTTAATAAAATCTTGGAGATTATTAATCCAAAAATATCCGCATGATAAAGCCAAGTATCAACAATATCAAACTCTTTGCAAATATTTCTAGCCTTTATTAAAGAAGTAAAGAGGTTCTTTTTGTTTAAATTTAATGAGTGTAATTTTATGCCCTCGGCCTTTATCTTTTCACCCATAATACCTTCATCCTTCAAAGAGATTACTTCATGATAATACTTATCTTTATCAGAGTACTTCAAGAGCTTTAAAAGCATATTTTCAGCTCCGCCACTTCCCAACCCTGAAATTATATGAATAATTTTCTTCATAGTGAAAACCTCAATCACTCTATAGATTCTTTTTATACCAGCTTATTGCTGCTACAATTCCTCTTTCAAAACTCCACTCAGGATTGTATCCTAACATATCTTTTGCTTTACTAATATCAGCATTACTATGCTTAATATCACCTTTACGATCAGGTCCAAATATCGGCTGAATATCTTTTCCTAATGCATTCAACAAATGAGTATAGATATCAATCAAAAACTCTCTCCCACCATAAGCAATATTATAGGCCTGTCCTGCTGCTTCATGAGATGCTTTACAAGCTTTCAAGTTAGCCTCAATCACATTCTCGATGTAAGTAAAATCTCTACTCTGCTTTCCATCACCATTAATAGTTGGTTGCTCATCATTTAGTAACTGTTTAATGAATTTTGGAATTACTGCTGCATAAGCACCATTAGGATCTTGTCTTCTACCAAACACATTAAAATAACGCATACCATAAGTATCAAGTCCATATAATTTTGTATAAAGTTTTCCATACTCTTCATCTACTTTTTTGGTAAGTGCGTAAGGTGATAATACATTGCCCTCTCTTCCTTCTTTTTTTGGAAGATTTGGCTCGTCGCCATACACTGAAGAACTTGAAGCATAGACAAATTTCTTTACACCTGTTTGTCTTGCTGCTTCCATCATATTTAGTGTACCTTTTATGTTTACTTCTTCATAAAACAAAGGCATCTCAATACTTCTTGGAACGCTCCCCCATGCAGCTTGATTTAAAACATAATCGATTCCCTCACAAGCTTTTATGCATGTGTCAAGATCACGAATATCTCCTTCGATAAATTCGTAATTAGGGTTGCCTAAAAACTCTTCTACATTTTCTTTTTTTCCAGTTGAAAAATTATCTAGCCCTCTAACTTTATAGCCTAGTTTAAGTATGGCTTCTACTAAATTGGAACCAATAAAACCTGCTGAGCCAGTTACTAAGAATTTACTACCTTCTGGAAACTTAATATTTTCATATCCCATTTTTACAACCTCCAATATACAAACCCAGTATCCTCTGCTTCTTTTCTATTAAATATTCCTTTAAGGTCCATTAGTACGCAATCTTTTCTATCAATATCTATATCGAACTCAGATGTTGCTGCTACTTCATTCATAGCTTCTAAATTTACATATCCAGTTGGCCCAAACATCATTTTTACATCTTCCAATTGAATAGATTTAAATTCATCGTGTGGAACTGCAAAGATTACTGCATCCATCTCTTTTATTTCTTCTACTTCACAAAGATTAATTCTATATTCATGCCATAAATCTTCTTTGTCTGCTTGAGGATCTACAACTTTGACATCTATTCCGTATTCTTCCAATTCCTTAATTACATCTACTACTTTTGTATTTCGAACATCCGGACAGTTCTCTTTAAACGTAACACCAAATATAGCTACTTTCGCACCATTTATTTGTTTATTCGCTTTAATCATTTTCTTTACTGTACTTTCAGCAACATATTTACCCATATCATCATTTATTTTTCTTCCTGAAAGAATGATTTGGGAATGGTACCCCATTTGCTCTGCTTTATATGTTAGATAGTATGGATCAACCCCTATACAGTGACCACCAACTAATCCCGGAGAGAAATTAAGGAAGTTCCATTTCGTTCCAGCTGCTTCAAGTACTGCTTTTGTATCAATTCCCATTTTATTAAATATGATAGAAAGTTCATTCATGAAAGCAATATTAATATCACGTTGTGAATTCTCTATGACCTTTGCAGCCTCAGCCACTTTAATACTTGCCGCTTTATGCACACCCGCTTCAACGACCAATTCATATACTTTTGCAGCAATATCTAAGGTTTCTTCATCTTGGCCTGCTACAACTTTTATAATTGTTTCTAATCTATGAACTTTATCACCAGGGTTAATTCTTTCTGGTGAATAACCAACTTTAAAGTCTACACCGCACTTTAATCCTGATTCTTTTTCTAAAATTGGTACACAAATATCTTCAGTTACACCAGGGTAAACTGTAGATTCAAAAACAACTATTGAACCCTTTGTCAAATTTCTACCTAACGTACGACTTGCAGATTCTACCGGTGTCAAATCAGGTGTATGATCATCTTTTACAGGTGTAGGCACTGCAACAATATGAAACTTTGCTTCTCTAAGTCTTGCTTCATCTGAAGTAAAATCGACTGTTGTATTTTTGATTACTTCATTTCCCACTTCTTTTGTAGGATCTACACCATTCTTATAAAGTTCAATTTTTTGTTTGTTTACATCAAAGCCAATCACATCAGCTTTCTTTGCAAAAGCAACAGCGATTGGCATACCTACATAGCCAAGTCCTACTAATGAAATTTTCTCTTCCCTATTAACAATCTTCTCATATAAGTTCATATTGAATTCTCCTTTGTTTATAAACCCATTGTCTGGATAATTGTTTGGTTAACAACCTTAACATCATATTTTTCTCTAGCAATCTTCGCGCTTTCTTGCCCCATTTTTTTGCAAATCTCACGATTAGATATCAAGTATTCCATCTTATTTGTTAACCCTTTGATGTCCTTGACCTTTACTAAATATCCATTTAATCCTTCAATAACTGTCTCCCTACAACCGGGAGCATCACTCGTAATGATTGACCTCCCCATTGCCATGGCTTCTAATACCGTTTTGGGCGTACCTTCATGATAAGATGGTAATACATAGGTACTACATTGAGATATAAATGGTCTCACATCACTTTGTTCCCCAAAATATTCAATAACACCATTTTCTATATAAGGTTTCAACTCATCTGGTTTTAAGGCAGAAGGATTACTGTCATATGGCCCTACTAGCAAACAACGAACCTTAGGGTGTTTATCTTTAATTTCTTTACATGCTTCTAAGTATTCCATTATCCCTTTATCTTTAATAAGTCTACCAATATATAGAAATGCCGGATCTTTTGGGAATTGTGTTGGTTTGAATCTTTCAAGATCAACACCCGAGCCATTAATTATAACCGTCTTTTTGTCTTTTACTAATCCATTTTGAATAAACTCATTTTTATCATCTTGATTCTGAAAAAATACTTTCTTGCTACATTTACAAGCAGCCCAGTATTCTACTTTCATTATTGTTTTTACAATTTTGTTTTTAAAACCTTCTCCCCTAAATATCGATCCAAGTCCAGCTATTAAAGGGTATACTTCTGAAACACCATTTAATCTTGCAGCTATACTTCCATAAACAACCGTTTTTGCTTGGTATGCGAACACTTTATCAGGTCTTTCTTTCTTCATGAATGTATAAAGTAACCTTAAAGTCTTTAAATCTTTGAGTGGATTCATACCATTCCGTTCAACATATAGCTGCCTATAATCAATATTATATTCTTCGAATTTTTTCTTCCATTCCGCTTCAGGCTCAGAGCCTAAAGCAATAACGGTATGACCATTTTCTATAAAGTCTTTCATCATATCCATACGAAACCAAAACAATGATGATGTATGGCTTGAAAGTATAGCTATTTTCATATCAATGCTCCTACTCATTTTAGCTAATTTCTATTCTTCTCTAGGTACTCTTGGACTTCTATTTGTATTCCCTTTTCAAGAGTCATGGGATTATAACCGAAGTCACTAGTTGCATTGTCGTGGGAATAGTTTCTGTCTTCTCCCATTCTCTGAACTCGTTCTATATAATCGATTCTGCCTAACGTCAGAGTTTTAATAACTCTTGCCATTAGTACACCTAAACTTAATGGTACGCTGATGAAGACAGTTTTTTTATTGAGTTCTTTGCTTATTAACTTGAAAGCATCTATCATTCTAATAGGCCTTTCGCCAGATAGATCATAAGCGTATCCTAACTCTACTGGAGACATTAAAACAGTAAAAAATGCCTTCCCTAAATCTCTAGCATTCACAGGTTGAATGAAACTATTTCCCCCGTTGATTACAGGCATGACTCTAAGTTTATCTATCATCTTAATAAACTTACTCATATTTCTATCACAGAGATCTCCATATATCATGGAAGGCCTCAAAATAGTAATTTTTGTCAGACATTTAGTATCGCTTTTTAGCTCTTTAATCTTTTGTTCTATTTTTTTATATCCTTCTGAGGCATACTTAAATTCAGAATAAATTCCTGTGGTGTGTACTAATATTGCCCGTTTCACTTTATTCTTAATAGCAGATTGCACTATCATTGGTGAATGGTGAATATTATAGATGTGCATTATCATATCAACACCATTCATCACACTATCGATAAAGTCTGGGTCATCTAAATCTCCTACAACCTTTTCTATATTTAAGCCGCTGTTATCCAATAAAGAAGTATCGGATGTTTCCCTAACAATACAGCGAATAGAACCTTCATATTGATTATTAATAAGTTCTTGTAAAAAGTATTTTCCCGTATGACCAGTGATTCCAGTGACTAAAAGCATTTCAACACCTCTATTACTCTATTTACTTTCATGAAGTTTCTGTCTCCTTAGTACTGGCAACTTCCTTCTTAACTCCGGTTCCACCTTCAACAACCCCGTCACTTTTCACTACACTAACGATGGTTCCGAAGAAGCACTTTACATCCATCCAGAGGCTAATCTTCTCAACGTACTCCCCATCTAACTTCGCTTTCACTTCAATAGGGAGTTCATCTCTACCATTAATCTGTGCCCAACCAGTTAATCCAGGTGGCACATCATTAGCACCATATTTATCTCGTTCTGCGATCAGGTCGTACTGATTCCATAGTGCTGGTCTTGGCCCAATAATACTCATCTGTCCCACAAAAATATTCCAAATCTGTGGAAGTTCATCAAGTGAGGTTTTTCTCAGAAATTTACCCATCTTTGTGATATACTGTTCTGGATTACTTAATAAGTGAGTTGGAGTGTCCTTCGGTGTATCGATTCTCATGGTACGAAATTTCAATATATTGAAATGTGTTTTGTTAATTCCTACACGCTTTTGCTTAAACAGAACCGGCCCTCTTGAATCAATCTTAATAGCAATAATTAGAATTAAAAAAATGGGAGATAAAACAATAAGTCCAATTAAAGAAAGAATGATATCTATCAATCTTTTAACCTTCATATACATACAGATACACTCCTTAAACTTTGTTCTTTAGTAGATTAGGACTTAATTAGAGGCTCTTTTCCTCTAACCAACTACTAAACCACTAAATCGTTATTTCTATCTGATAGCCACCTCGGATATTATATTCAATATGAGAAATAGATGAAAAAATCAATATATAGTATGTTTTACCGAATTTAATTAAATTTTAATACTACATATTGTGTTTTCTTATCAAATTCCAATACTCACCTCGTAAATATTATTCAATATGAGAAATAGATGAAAAAATCAACATATAGTATGTTTTGTCGTTATAAAATGAATTTTAATACTATATATTGCGTATTGTTATCATATTACGATACTCACCTCGTAATATCTATTCAATCTACCAACCAAATACAAAATAGATATTCACTCCATAATCACTTCAAACCGAGTTTCTTCCTATTATATATACCATTCAATCAATCTATAAATCTCACTAAAAACGACTCAAACCCTTATTCCACAAGGCTTTAGGCATCTTATCTGATTACGATAGTCAGTTCCAAATACACATTCAATCAAATACATTTTTCCGAATTCTTAGGAACATAGGAACAAATCCTTCAAAACGACGTATTTTCAACGTTTCTAGCTGTTCCTATCTTTTTATGATAAGAACGTAAGCAAATCGTATTATGCTTTCATTCTTTTACACACGTCTCAATCTCCAATCAAAATGTTATGCGATTTTACGTACCACTCATACCACTAATCCCGAGAAGTCTCCAAAGCTTTTGAGGTGGTCGACGTACTTTATCTTCCACCCTTTTTACCTTTTCCTTGTTCAAGCTGCTTCTGTGTAACCTTCACATGCTCAATAAAGTCTCTCTCAACTTGCGTTAATTGATCTTTGCTACGTTCTTTATATTTTTGGTACTCCAATTCTGCTTTGATCTTTGCCTTTTCGCGGCTAATTTTCCCTGCATGATTTAGCAATTCACTACCACTCATTTTAATAAAGTCATCTAATTTCTCTATCCAGTCCTTCATATACATAGGTCTTTGTCTAATTGCCTGTAGCTCAGCAAATTCTAAGTAAGCAGTTACTAATCTATTTAAAATCTTTATCTCATCTTCACTTAAATAATTCTTGGCAATTGAAGCATCCGCTTTTCTTAAACTCTTGCCATCAAAAGATGTCATGCCCATGAATTCCTTGTCTGCATCGGCACGCAAATAAACAATTTCTGCAGCTGTGTGACCATGAGCTGCAAAATGCATTTTATTCTGTACTATTTGGAAAAACTCTGTTGATTCGGATGCTCTTGGGTCATAATCAATACTTGTTGCATAAATATCAAGTATTTGTCGATATAAGACTTTCTCACTCGAACGAATATCTCTAATGCGTTCTAGAAGCTCCTGAAAATAATTGCCCCCTCCTGCATTCTTAAGAAGGTCGTCATTCATAGCAAAACCTTTTTTCAAATACTCTTTTAAGATACGGTTTGCCCAGATACGAAATTGTGTACCCCGTAGCGACTTTACCCGATAACCGACTGAAATTATAACATCAAGGTTATAATAGTCAACGTGATAGGTTTTACCATCAGCTGCAGTTGTTGCAAAATTTGCAACAACTGAATCACGTTCAAGCTCGCCTTCAGTAAAGATATTTTTTATATGTCGCGAGATTGTAGACTTATCCCTCTGAAACAGATCTGCCATTTGATTTATTGAAAGCCATACGGTATCACCATTAAAATTTGTTTCTATTTTAGTTAAACCATCTTCGGTCTGATACATAATTATTCTTGAATCCATCAGATCACCTACTTAATATAGATTGATTAACTTTCCGGTTTCTATCTACCATACATATTCACGTCTTAAACCACAATCAATCATCCCATTCAATATATATTTTTAACCCAACAAATTTGTGTTAATTGTGATTGAATGGTAATACCTTTACCCTTTCTATACGCTTAATTACACGTTAAAAGGCACCTCAAACCCTTGGTAAAAACTAGCATTCTATAACTATATCTTAATATCTTTCTCGTTTCCCACCCCCCATCCAATCACAAAAACGGAACACCACCATTTTCATCTCTATCATCACTCTGAAAATCACTAAACCGAACTCTCCCATCAACATATGTGACATCCCCTTGTTCCGAACAAATTTCTTCACCATAATTTCGCAAATACTGATCAAAAACGACATCTGTATGTTCAATACCTTCTAAAACTAAATATCTCTCATATAACCTCTCCAACTGCAAAACATTCACACGACAGACATCCCGTTCAGCCTTTTCTATTACACCCAACAAAGACGGAACAGCAATAGCCGTTAGGATTCCTAAAATAGTAAGAACCGCCATTACTTCGATCAAGGTAAAGCCTTTATTTTTCGAATCAAAGGAAATCATTTTCTTTTTATAAGCCCTCAAACTCATATTTAATACCCCACTTTTGCAATCAAACCCCAAAAAAACAACAGCCGCAAGGCTGAGGCTCCCCTATCCTCCAATTAATACACAAACCCTTTTCCCAAACAAAAAAACAGCTAGTTGGTCAGGTATCCCCCAAACCAACTAACCCCTACAAAACAACCTTATCCCTCTCCAAAATTCCCTTCAAATAATGCAAGATGTCTTCCCTCAAGTCCCCTCGCTCCAAAGCAAACTCAATCTGCGCACGAATAAACCCAAACTTATCCCCCACATCATGCCTCACACCCTCAAACTCATAAGCCACAACCATCTGCTTCTCATTCAACGTCTTCAACGCATCCGTCAACTGAATCTCCCCACCAGCCCCAGGAGTTTGACTATCAAGAAGATCGAAGATCTCAGGTCTCAATATATAGCGACCCATAATAGCATAATTAGAAGGAGCCTCATCTTTCCTCGGCTTCTCCACCAAATCCTCAACATGAAAACAATTCCGATCAATCTCACCATTTTTCATAGCAATAATCCCATACTTAGAAACATCTTCATCTGCAACCCGCTGCACCCCAATCACAGACGAATTATATCTCTCATACACATCTATCAACTGCCCCAAACAAGGATTCGCCGGCGAATGCACAATATCATCCCCGAGCAACACAGCAAACGGCTCATCCCCAATAAACCTCTTGGCACAGCCAATCGCGTGCCCTAACCCGAGTGGTTCCTTCTGTCGAATATAATGAATGTTAGCTAATGAAGAAATTGCTTGAACTTCCTTCAAAACATCCCACTTTTCTTTCTTAGCCAATGTCTCTTCCAATTCATAAGACTTATCAAAATGATCCTCTATCGCTCTTTTCCCTCTACCCGACACGATGATAATATCCTCGATCCCAGAGGCCACCGCTTCCTCGATAATGTATTGAATCGTCGGCTTATCTACAATCGGCAACATTTCCTTTGGTTGAGCTTTCGTAGCCGGTAAGAAGCGAGTTCCCAATCCTGCAGCAGGTATGATCGCTTTTCGTACTTTTTTCAAACCCCTCACCCCATTTTTAACTTTTTGCAATTGAATTCATATGTCTTTTCCTGTATCAGTTAACAAATGTGCAATAAATGTACTTAAAAGAGGCTCACAGTAGAATCGTAAGATTCTCCCAAAGAAGATCCATAACAGAATCGCAAGATTCTCCCAAAAAAGATCACAACAGAATCGCAAGATTCTCCCAAAAAAAGATCCACAACAGAGAATCGCAAGATTCTCCCAAAAAAGGATTCCCCAACTCCCAAAAGAATCTCTCACCACACACCCTACTGATTCACAACCTCACCCACACGAACCTCTTCCCTGTTCGCCAACGAAAGCACATAATCCCTCAAACTAGGACCTTCAAATGAATCATAAGACTCAATCAACCTACTCACCCTCAAAAAATCCTCCTCAACCGCCTTCCCAATAAATATCTTCGGAAACACCGGCTCAGGATGCACTTCATTCTCATTCAACAATTCCTCAAACATCTTCTCCCCAGGACGAATCCCCGAAAAACTAATCTCAATCTCCTCTTCCGTATAACCCGAAAGCGTGATAAGATTCCTCGCCAAATCCACAATTCTAACCGGCTCGCCCATATCCAAAACAAAAATCTCCCCACCACGCGCCAAAGCACCCGCCTGCATCACAAGCCGAGAAGCTTCCGGAATCGTCATAAAATACCTCGTCATCTCAGGATGCGTCACCGTAACCGGACCACCAGCCTGAATCTGCTTCTTAAACAACGGAATCACACTCCCCCGACTTCCGAGCACATTTCCAAACCGCACCGCCACAAAATCCGTTTGACTCTGCTTGTCCAAATTCTGAATCACCATCTCAGCAATCCGCTTCGTTGACCCCATCACATTAGTAGGATTCACCGCTTTATCAGACGAAACGAGCACGAAGGTGTTCACCCCAAAGGTATCCGCAGCCTCAGCCACATTTTTCGTCCCAATCACATTATTCTTCACCGCCTCTTTAGGATTAAACTCCATCAAGGGCACATGCTTATGCGCCGCTGCATGATAAATAACCGAAGGTTGGTGCTCTTCAAATACCTCAAAAATCCGATCCCGATCCTGAACATCTGCAATCACTGGTACAATCGCAAACTCTTCTTTGTAACGATTTTTCAGCTCCATATCAATCTGATAAATAGAGTTTTCCCCATGTCCCAACAGTACGATCTTCCTCGGTTTAAACTTACAAACCTGCCGACAAATTTCCGACCCAATCGACCCACCAGCACCTGTAACGAGAACCGTTCTCCCGGTAAGTTTCTTTGCTATTGATTTGTCGTCCAGCTCGACCGGATCTCGCCCAAGCAAGTCCTCCACTTGCACTTCCCGAAACTGGTTCACCGACACCTTACCCGAAACAATATCCTCAATCATCGGCATGATTTGCGTCTTCACCTTCGTCTTACTACACTGCTGATAAATACTTTGTACGCCTTTGTGACTCAGTGACGGAATCGCAATGATAATGTTTTCTACTTTATATTTCTCGACGATTTTTGGAATGTTTGCTGTCTTCCCTTGTACCATTACGCCGTAAAATTGCAATTTCTGTTTTCTCGGATCGTCATCTACATAAGCAACCGGTTCAATAGCTGAATCTACGCTCTTTAGTAATTGGCGGACGAGCATCGTTCCCGCTGCACCTGCACCGACGATGAGCGCTCGTTTCTTTTGTTGTTTCGATCTAATAAATCGATCACGATACATTCTCCATGAGAAGCGTGAGCCACCGATGAGAATAATATGTAGCATCCATGTAATTGCCAATACGCGCATGTACATATCTCCATTGATCACAAACTGCACAGCACCCGTTGTCGCAACGGAAAACGTAATGGCTTTGATGATCGCTGCCATTTCTCCAACACTCGCATATTCCCACGCCTTTTGATAAAGACGGTATACAAAGGCAAACACATGATGACTAATGAGTAGAGCGACCGAACTAATGAGTAAGGTTTGTAGCGTATACGTGCTAATTTGTGGGAAAAGAATGAGATAACTAAAATAAATAGCTGATAATACGATGACCGAATCCAACAAAACCAATAAGGAAACTCGGCTTTGGTAGCTCAATGTAATCCCTTCTTTTCTTTTAGTATAGTAATATAATCATGTAGAAAATAAATATTTAATGAAAAAGCACATAGTGAATATGCCCTTTCATTAAATATTTAAAGGGCATTCAACCCCTCCTCACACCACACCACCGACAACGAACGTGTCTAAGGGCTGGGTTTTTCACCAGTCCCACAGCATAGCCGAGTGCCTCCGTTGATAACGGTTAGGAGACATTCCCGGGACCACACGATGTGGGTCAGAAAGGCGTTGCGCCAAGGACGGCGCGCAGTTAGCCTGCCTTCCTTACTTGACGTCGCGACTTTAGCCTTTCATCCTATAATTCTCTAGTTGTGTATTGCTAGAATGTTGTCCTAAAAAATGCCTAAAAACTTCTTCTTTGCAATCCGCTGTGGCACTTCCTGAATGATAGAACTATCTTCCAAAAGCAATTCCGCGTTTTCCGTAAAGTAATACAGCATATCCACTCCATACTTCTTTTCCACAAAGTTCATCGCCTCTGCCATTTTGAACGGTCGGTTTGTCGTGTTGTGTGCGTCTGATGCGATGAAATGCGTTAAGTTTGCCTCGATGATCTGTTGTGAAAATTGCGATATCTTCTTACCGAAATCGCCGACTAAGCTACCTGCTGTAATTTGCGTGGCGGCTCCGTTTTTGACTAGCTGATACAGTTTGCCTGGTCGTTCGATCAGCTCGGCGTTTCTCTCTGGATGCACGATCACAGGGGTTAGGCCGGCTACTTGGATGTCGTACAGTAGCTTGTCCGCATAGAGCGGCACTCCACTTGAAGGAAATTCTATAAATAGGTAGGAAGACGTTTCGTTTAAAGGGAGGATGTCTCCTTTTTTAAGGTCTTCTACGAGTTCTCCGTAAATGCGTGTTTCTTGACCTGGTCGTACTTTCAGGTCAATGTTCTCTTCTTGCAAAGCGTCGTTCAAATCTTGTACGTAGTGAAGAATGTCTGCTTTTGCGTTGTAGTACGTGGTGCTATGGTGAGGGGTAGCAATGACCGTATGGATGCCGTCACGTACGGCTGCTTTTGCCATATTGAGGCTGTCAAATAACGTTTTCGGTCCATCATCAATTCTCGGTAAAATGTGACAGTGAATATCAATCATACGTACCCCTCCTTTAGTCCCGCTTTATTCTATTCTAGCATAACAGTTCGACACTTTTTGTAAACCGGTGTATTTTGTCGAATTGTGTCTAATTATTTTGACCCATAGTAATAGTAGTAATTGGAATTGTCGATTGCCTTGTTGTTCAGCACGACTCCGAGCAACTTTGCTTGTGCTGCTTGTAACAATTCCTTCGCCTTCGTAGCGGTTTCGATTTCGGTATTGCCACTGGATACGACGAGAATCGTACCGTCGCATAAATTTGCCAGCAGTTGAGCGTCTGTCACCGCTAAAACGGGTGGCGTGTCGAATAAAAGCAAATCGTACTCGGTATACGCCTCTTGTAGAAACTCTCCCATCGAACGCGAGCTTAATAGTTCTGCAGGGTTTGGTGGGATCGGTCCACTCGTGAGCACGTCCAGATTTTCAATTCTTGTCGCTCTCACAGCTTCTTGAAAGTCTGCTAATCTCGTCAACACATTCGTTAGTCCTACGGTATTCGCAAAGCTAAACGTGTAGTGGACTGTCGGCTTGCGTAAATCGGCATCGATAAGTAATACTTTTTTCCCTTGTTGTGCAAAAACGACCGCTAAATTGGCTGCTGTTGTCGACTTTCCTTCCCCTGGCCCTGCTGAGGTGACCATGATTGAACGGTATTGTTGATCGACAGAGGAAAACTGGATGTTCGTTCGTAGCGTTCTGTATTGTTCGGATATCGGTGATTTTGGATTGACGTTTGTAATGAGCTTGCGTTGCGTTTGGTTCACCGCTATTCTTCCTTTTCTTTTAAGCACCAACACGCTCACCTCGCCGTTTCTTTTGTTTTTCTTGTCGCTCCATGACCACTTTCTTTACCTCTTGCTCACTAATAGTGGTTACAACCCCCAATACCGGGAGCTCCAGCAGCTTTTCGATATCTTGCTCTGTTTTGACCGTGTTATCCAAGTATTCTAGGAGAAAAGCGAGTCCGACTCCTGCCATGAGACCGACCACGAGGGCGATCGCGATATTGAGTACGGGTTGCGGTTTGATTGGAGCAGGATTTTCCCCAACAACGGCTTGGGCTAATATGCTGACGTTGTCCACGTTCATTAAGTCGACAATCTCAGTTCGGAACACTTCTGCTGTCGTATTGGCGATGTTTGCAGCAACTTGTGGGTCTTCGTCCTGAACCGACAAATTCACTACTTGCGAATCGGTTGCGCTTTGCACGGTGATCTTTTCATTTAGCTGATTCACTGTCATATTTAGGCCCAACTCTTCAATGACTAAATCTAATATGGCTGGGGATTTAATAATGACGTTATACGTGTTAATCAATTGTAAGTTCGTCTGTACTTGACTTGTGTTGTAACCTGTTTGCTCCTCATTCGACTGATTGACTAAGAGCTGTGTTGAAGATTGATAGATTGGGGTTAATAGAAAATAACTAACGATGGCGCTCACAATAGTGGCAATGAGTGTGATAGACAGAATGAGTCGCATGCGTTTTTTTAACGTTTGAAATAATTCTTGTAAACTAATCGTTTCTTCCATGGGGTCCTCCTAAGCTTCTTGAAGTACAAGTACGTGATCTGCTCATTTACACATGATATCTTGAATAAAAAGGATTGCTTCTCTATGATAAAGCAACAGCTTACGAAGACGCAACACCATTCGACCTTTTTTTACAATTCATCCAAAACTATGCAAGTGGTCACCTTGTTTAGCTATTGAAATATATGTTGTATTGTAGCACATTTTGTCGTACTCTTTGTAAGTGAAAGTTTTACCATGAATCTGACTATACTTCCGTTATTTATACATGTTGAACCGTATGACAGACCCATATTCGTAGGAGGAAACTGATTTGAGATCGCAAAAGAGGAAAAAAACTTGGATAAAAGTAACGCTCATCGTCCTCGCGTTACTTTTAATAGGTGGCGGTGCGTATGCGTTTACTGTCTATCAGTCTTTAAATAAAGCAGTTGAAACGATGAATGAACCGATCGATCGCGAAAAATCGACAAGACGTGTTGAAGAAGTGAAGTTTGAGGAGCTGCAGCCGTTTTCTATGTTGTTGCTCGGTGTAGATGAGCGTGAAAATGACGTCGGACGGTCTGATACGATCATCGTCGTGACGGTGAATCCGAACGAAGAATCTATTAAAATGCTCAGCATTCCTCGGGATACGCGCGTCGACATTGTTGGGCAGGGAACGGTTGACAAAATCAATCACGCCTACGCGTTCGGTGGGGTGGACATGTCGATGAATACAGTGGAGAACTTCCTTGATATTCCGATTGATTATTATATGAAGATTAATATGGAGGGCTTTTTAGATATTGTCAATGCGGTTGGTGGTGTGACCGTTGACAATGAATTACAGTTTTCCAATGCAGGGTACGACTTTCCAGTAGGCGAAGTGACATTGAAAGGCGAGGAAGCGTTGGCCTTTGCTCGTATGCGGTATGACGATCCACGCGGCGATTTCGGACGACAAGAGCGCCAACGCCAAATGATTGAGAGCATCATCAAAGAAGGAGCGAGCCTCTCCTCCCTTTGGAACTTTGACGACATTTTTGCCGCGATCGGGAGCAATGTGAAGACGAATTTGACGTTTGAACAGATGATCGATATTCAGCAAAATTATAAGCGTGCCACGAACGACATTACGCAAGATCAAATCGCCGGTAGCGGAACGCGGATTGACGGGATTTACTATTACATTGTGCCAGAGGAAGAAAGAATCGCGGTTCAAAACGAACTGAAAGCACATTTAGAGCTAGACGCAAAGCCAGTCCAGGAGTGATTTCTCTTGTACTGGCTTTTTTGTGGAAAAGGGGCCGAGTTACGCAAAGTCCTAAAAACATATGATGTATCCTATTAGAAAAACAACTTCGGATGTTGATTGATAAACTACATGGGGCTTCACTCGCACCGCCTTGATCACAACTCGACTGCTTTGTGACTAGTTTCCATGCATGGTTGAGTGCCCAGTTCATGGATGTTTTTTGAAAAAGAAAAACTAGGAAGAAAGGCTCCCCCTAGTTAGCGTATTATTCTTCTTCAGATCCGACTAAGAAATCTGGATTCAGTTCTTCAAACTCTTCGTCACTGACGTCGAGCTCCCAATCGTGTTCGTCTTCATAATCTCCTTTATAGACATGGACGACGATCTTCGTTTCTCCTACTACTTCTACAAGTAATTCTCTCTCTGCATTGACAAGAACTTTGTTGCCGTTTGGCGAAATGACGGCCTCTACGCAGTTCGGTTGTTGCAAGACACGCGCGTGCACTTCGTCATCGTCAAAGCAATCTGGGTCACGATACTTCAACTTGATGACGTCTGTGTAAGGTACCTTTTCAGTGACAACCTCTGTTTTTGTGTTGTCATGGTAAGAATACCAAACATTTATGTCATAGTACCCGCTGATCTCGACTGTTTTCCCTTTCTTTTTCGCATCGTATTTATGGTTGATGATCCAGCAACCCAAGATGCTCGAAGGGTTTTCGGACGGGCAAACCGTATGATTGGACTGCGTGAATTTGCGCCCTTTCGCTACGACTGCCTTTGTAATAATCTCTCTGTAGTCAGCCATGCGAGCGAACCTCCTCTAGTGTTTTCACTTCATCCTATGCGGGACAAGAGTCTAGTGTGCGAGGCAATCATGGATTGGATTCCCCGCTTGTTCACTTGGCCTCTGACCGAAGCGGATGGGCACGACCCTAGTTGCATTGTATGCGCATAGGTAGGCGAGGAACACTGATTGCGGGAAAGATGGGCGGGGTGATGGGTGTTACGATCTGTTTGGTGCGTGAGGTGAGCCCTTGCTCGGGAGGTGAGCCCCCTGCTCGGGAGGTGAGCCATTGCTCGGGAGGTGAGCCCCTGCTCGGGAGGTGAGCCATTGCTCGGGAGGTGAGCCCTTGCTCGGGAGGTGAGCCCTTGCTCGGGAGGTGAGCCCCTGCTCAGGATTAGTTCTAGGTGGCGGTTGTACATGTGTGCAGTTTTTGGTGGGTGGATGTGGAGGCAATCGGCTAAGGCCGATTGCTACATGTAAGTTTTAGTTTGGGTTGGGATTTGTGCGTTGGAGTCTGAGCATTTTCCGCTGAGTCTGCGTATCCGGCCCTAAGTCTGAGCATTTTCCGCTGAGTCTGCGTATCCGGCCCTGAGTCTGAGCATTTTCCGCTGAGTCTGCGTATCCGGCCCTGAGTCTGAGCTTTTTCCCCTGAGTCTGCGTATCCGGCCCTGAGTCTGAGCATTTTCCCCTGAGTCTGCGTATCGAGCTGCTGAGTCTGAGCTTTTTCCCCTGAGTCTGCGTATCCGGCCCTGAGTCTGAGCTTTTTCCCCTGAGTCTGCGTATCCGGCCCTGAGTCTGAGCATTTTCCGCTGAGTCTGCGTATCCGGCCCTGAGTCTGAGCTTTTTCCGCTGAGTCTGCGTATCCGGCCCTGAGTCTGAGCTTTTTCCGCTGAGTCTGCGTATCCGGCCCTGAGTCTGAGCTTTTTCCGCTGAGTCTGCGTATCCGGCCCTGAGTCTGAGCATTTTCCCCTGAGTCTGAGCTTTTTCCGCTGAGTCTGCGTATCCGGCCCTGAGTCTGAGCATTTTCCCCTGAGTCTGAGCTTTTTCCGCTGAGTCTGCGTATCCGGCCCTGAGTCTGAGCATTTTCCCCTGAGTCTGCGTATCCGGCCATGAGTCTGAGCTTTTTCCGCTGAGTCTGAGCATTTCCTCCTGAGTCTGCGTATCCGGCCCTGAGTCTGAGCATTTTCCCCTGAGTCTGCGTATCCGGGCCCTGAGTCTGAGCTTTTTCCCCTGAGTCTGCGTATCCGGTCCTGAGTCTGAGCATTTTCCCCTGAGTCTGCGTATCCGGCCCTGAGTCTGAGCATTTTCCGCTGAGTCTGCGTATCCGGCCCTGAGTCTGAGCTTTTTCCCCTGAGTCTGCGTATCCGGCCCTGAGTCTGAGCTTTTTCCCCTGAGTCTGCGTATCCGGCCCTGAGTCTGAGCTTTTTCCCCTGAGTCTGCGTATCCGGCCCTGAGTCTGAGCTTTTTCCCCTGAGTCTGCGTATCCGGCCCTGAGTCTGAGCATTTTCCCCTGAGTCTGCGTATCCGGGCCTGAGTCTGTGTATCACCTTGTACCATCTGAGAATGTTGAACTTTGAACAAGAAAATATTTTTTTGCAGGGTTATAGATTTTATTGTCGAATAGGGTTTCATATGATCTTTTAAAGGAAGTGATAATTTGATTGTAAAGACGAGAGAGTATCCAGCTGTAATTCTAAGTTATGAGGCGTTATTTAGAAGAACCTTCCCGAATCATCGGAAACGCTCTATGATGGAGACTGATTTGGCAATGTACAGGGCCGGCTATAGGGGAGAACAAATACTGGATTATCATTTATCTGGCATCACGAGTCCTCATTTTGCGATTTTCCATAACTTGAGACTCTTCGACCACAAGAATCCCTTCCAGTTGGACACTTTGCTACTCACCCCATCATTTGCACTGATCATCGAGGCGAAACATTTGAGTGGAAAACTTATTTTCGAGAACGATTTTGACCAATGCATTCGTATTAAAAATGATCAAACAAAAGAACGCATCGAAAATCCCATCGCCCAAAGCGCGCGACAACAGTCCCATTTACAATCCTTGTTTAGATGGATGGAAGTAGATAACCTTCCTGTTCACTCCATTGTTGCCTTCACTCATCCTTCTATCATCTTAGAAACGAGCTCACCGCCACCGAAATATATTTCCCAACTAATTCTTGTCGAAAACGTAGTCAATCGGATAAGAAAGCATCACCATTTTCATTCAAAAAATCTTCTAACAACTTCTCAATTTGAACGACTTCAAACACGCCTACTTCATAAACATGCTCCTCTAATTCACGCACTTTTGAAGAAGTATGATATACCACCGGGGACATTGCGCAAAGGGGTTCAGTGTGAAAAATGCAACAATCTATCTATGACATGGAAAAGGCGCAGCTGGGAATGTAGTGTTTGCAAGTTCCGCTCGAGAACTGCACATATAGCTGCTTTGCTTGATTATTTTTTACTAGTTCAACGGAGTATTTCTATTAGGGAATGTTGTGACTTTCTCGGCCTTGATAAACGACATGTTGCCTACTACCTCTTGAATTCTATGGGATTATCCACGGTAGGGAAATCTAAAGCGACGAGATACGTTTTTAACTTTGAAAGTTTTGGTGATGAAGTATTAAATGGGAAAGTTTTGGAAAAAAGTAATTGAATGGAATTTAATCAGTGAGTTTTCGTCCAGGAGTCTGAGCATTTCCTCCCGAGTCTGCGTATCCGGCCCGGAGTCTGAGCTTTTCCTCCCGAGTCTGCGTATCCGGCCCGGAGTCTGA
Organism: Bacillus fonticola; assembly: GCF_012955605.1. GTDB lineage: Bacteria > Bacillota > Bacilli > Bacillales > JC228 > Bacillus_CG > Bacillus_CG fonticola. The sequence goes on from NZ_CP052135.1 coordinate 1,681,325, forward strand.
GCATTTTCCCCCGAGTCTGCGTATCCGGGCCTGAGTCTGAGCATTTTCCCACGAGTCTGCGTATCCGGGCCTGAGTCTGAGCATTTTCTCCCGAGTCTGCGTATCCGGCCCGTAGTCTGAGCTTTTCCTCCCGAGTCTGCGTATCCGGGTCTGAGTCTGAGCATTTTCTCCCGAGTCTGTGTATCCGGTCCTGAGTCTGAGCATTTTCCCCTGAGTCTGCGTATCCGGCCCGGAGTCTGAGCTTTTCCTCCCGAGTCTGCGTATCCGGCCCTGAGTCTGAGCTTTTTCCGCTGAGTCTGCGTATCCGGCCCTGAGTCTGAGCTTTTCCTCCCGAGTCTGCGTATCTGGCCCTGAGTCTGAGCTTTTCCTCCCGAGTCTGTGTATCCGGCCCTGAGTCTGCGTATTTCCGGCCTAGTCTGAGCATTCCTCCATGACTCTGTGTATCGTGCAATGATAATAGATCATTTGAAATTAATTCAACTTAGAGTTTATTGAAGCACTCGGCTTGACTCCCCTCCCAAAAAAAAAGCAGCTCACCCAAGGGCTCGCTGCTTCCTTCTTATGATAATTTTGTGCGATTTTTTGTACTTTCCAACTGGGCTCCGGTCATGCCGCGGAGTAGGTCGCCGCCTGTGGATTCGATGATGTCGTTTGTCACGGTGTTGGAAATGGTGTTGGCGATGAGTTGCAGTAGTTCGTTCACTTCCATTTGTGACTGTTTGAATTCTTGGACGAGCGGGATCGCGTCGATTTCTTCTTCAACTTTTGCGATTTTTTCTTCTGTCATCTTCAATGCGCGCTCTTTTCCGAAGTGTTGGAAGTTGACCGCTTGTTTTTGCAGGCTTTTTAGGCTTGCGATGAGTTCGCGTACTTTTTTGTTTTCTTGAATTTGGGCTTCGGCGCGTTTGAAAAAGTCTACTTCTTCGGTTTCAGCGATCATGCGCGCAAGATCGCGTGCTTTTCCTACGATGTCGTCTTTTGTGTATGTTGTCATTTTAGTTCACCTCAGGCTGAGTGCGTACCCGACCATTTCTCCGTCGAGTGACCACGTTTTTGTGTTTGTTACTTTGACTAGGACGAGTTGACCGATGGCTTCTTCTGGCCCTTTGAAATTGACGAGTTTGCTTGTGCGCGTGTAACCGGCGAGCACCTCTGCGTTTTTCTTGCTTTCGCCCTCGACGAGCACCTCGACAATTTCACCTTCGTAGCGGTCCATCGCTCGTTTGCTGAACTCATTGACGAGTGCATTCAAGCGTTGCAGACGTTCCTTTTTGACTTCCATTGGTACATTATCTTTCATCCGAGCAGCAGGCGTTCCTTCGCGCGGTGAGTAGATATAGGTGTATGCGGTGTCAAATCCGACCTCGCGATAGAGCGACATCGTTTCCTCGAACTGTTCTTCCGTTTCGTTCGGGAAGCCGACGATGATATCGGTCGTGAGCACGACGTCTGGAATCGCGCGTTTAATTTTGCCTACGAGCTCTAAAAACTGCTCGCGTGTGTATTTGCGCGCCATGATTTTTAGAATGTCGCTTGATCCAGATTGAACTGGCAAATGAATGTGTTCGACTAGATTTCCCTTTTTCGCTAATACTTCAATTAGATGGTCGTCAAAATCACGCGGATGGCTCGTCATAAAACGAACACGCGCGATGTCGATGCTTCTCAAATCATCCATCAAATCGCCAAGACCATATTCGAGATCATCAAAATCTTTGCCGTACGCGTTGACGTTTTGGCCGAGAAGCGTAATTTCTTTGTAGCCGTGAGCCGCTAGCTGGCGCACTTCGTGAATAATTTCTTCTGGCCGGCGACTCCGCTCTTTGCCGCGTGTGTATGGCACGATGCAGTACGTACAAAACTTATCGCACCCGTACATAATGTTGACCCAACCTTTGATCGAGCCTTTGCGGACGCGTGGCAAGTTTTCGATCACGTCGCCTTCTTTGGACCACACTTCGATGACCATTTCCTTTTGCATGTACGCTTCGTGCAAAATGTTTGGAAGGCGGTGAATGTTGTGCGTGCCAAAGATCATATCAACAAACGGATAGGATTTTAAAATTTTATTGACGACAGATTCTTCTTGGGACATGCAGCCGCACACTCCGAGAAGTAGTCCTGGTTTTTCAAGCTTTAAATGCTTCAAGTGCCCGAGCTCTCCAAACACTTTGTTTTCCGCATTTTCGCGAATCGCGCACGTATTCAGTAGGATCGCATCAGCTTCCTCTGGCACTTCGGTCGGTTCGTAGCCGAGCCCCATAAAAATCCCAGCCATCACTTCTGTATCGTGTTCGTTCATTTGGCAACCGTATGTGCGAATATAGAACTTTTTGCCTTGTCCCATTCCGGCAAACTCTTCTGGAATAGCAAAATCTTTATGGTAAGAGATCTCTTCTTTTCCACGTTTTTTCGCTTCCTTTAACGAAGGAGGCATGTAGACTGCTTGAAAGTATTTGCTGTAGTCTTTCTCTTTTGAAGAAGACTGCTTTGCTTGTTGACTGTGTAGCCGTTGTTCTTCGTTCATTTGAGTTGTAAATCTCCTTTCCTCTGTACAGGGATAAAGGCTACGTTTGCGACGCCTTTCTGACCCACATCGCATGGGACCCCGAGGACTTGTTCATATCTTAACATTATAAGGGCTATGCCTAGGAAATACAATGAACAACGTATGACAACGGACGGGATTGGGCTGTATACTTGATGAAACAAAACTCTGTTAGAAAAGCGGTAGGGTCTGATGGATTATTAACAGAAAAAGAGCCCACCACAACTAGGCGGACTCCTTTGTCACTTTAGATAATATTTAACTCTCTCCCAGCCTTTTCAAACATATCCAACGCTTCTTGCAACTCTTTCTTAGAGTGCTGCGCAGTCACGATTGTGCGCACGCGTGCTTTGCCTTTCGCTACGGTTGGGAAGGCGATTCCTTGGGCAAATACGCCGTGTTCTAATAGTTTGTCTGAGAATTGGTGGCACAGCGCCGCGTCTCCTACAAGTACTGGGGTGATCGGCGTTTCGCTTGGACCGGTTGTGAAGCCGAGGTCAGCGAGTCCTTGTTTGAAGAACTTTGTGTTGTCCCAGAGCTTATCGATGAGTTCTGGTTCTTCTAGCAAAACGTCGATCGCCGCGTCGCAAGCCATGGTGACTGCTGGCGGATGCGATGTACTGAACAAAAACGGGCGGCCTTTATGAATTAGGTAGTCGATGAGTGTGCGCGTGCTGGCCACGTAGCCACCGAGTACGCCGATCGCTTTGGATAAAGTTCCGACTTGGATGTGCACGCGTCCGTCTAGTCCGAAGTGGTTCACCGTTCCGCGTCCGTTCTTACCTAAAACACCTGAAGCGTGGGCATCGTCGACCATCACAAGCGCGTCGTATTGTTCCGCAAGCTCAACGATACGCGGTAGTGGCGCGATGTTTCCGTCCATTGAGAAGACGCCGTCTGTGACGATGATCCGTTTGCGGTAGTCTTGCGTTTCTTTCAGTGCTCTTTCCAAGTCTTCCGTATCGACGTGTTTATACACTTTGCGTCCGGCTTTCGTGAGGCGAATCCCGTCAATGATCGAAGCATGGTTCAATTCGTCCGAGATCACTACGTCTTCTTTAGTCAAAATCGAAGAAAGAACGCCTTGGTTCGTCGTGAAGCCTGATTGGAATACGAGTGAAGCTTCTGTGTGTTTGAATTTCGCTAGCTTTTCTTCTAGTTCTTTGTGCATCGAGAACGTGCCGGCGATCGTGCGTACAGATCCTGTTCCTGCACCATACTGTTCAACAGCGCGCAAAGCCGCTTCGCGTAAGCGCGGGTGACCTGTCAAACCTAAATAGTTGTTAGAAGAAAGCTGGATGACTTCTTTCCCATTAATTTGTACTTTTGAGCCTTGCTCGCTTTCGATCGGTACAAGGTTACGAAACGTTCCTTCTTGCTTCATTTGGTCTAGTTCTGCTTGTAAGTATTCAAAACCTTTCACACTTGTCGCCTCCTGTTTTGCCATTTACGGATGTAATACTACTTTACCACAAGCCCCTTTAATCATCAGGTCAAAGCCTTTTTCGAACTCTTCAAGCGGTAGGTGGTGCGTTAAGATTGGTGTCACGTCGACTTGTCCTGATGAGAGCAGACGCGACGTTTGCTGCCATGTTTTAAACATAAGGCGACCGGTGATTCCTTGTACGGTAAGCCCTTTGAAGACGATATCGTTCGTGACGTCAATCTCGACACGCTTCGTTGGCAAGCTGAGGATGGAAATGCGTCCGCCGTTCGTCGCCATTTTAAAGCCTTGGTCCATCGCCACCGGGTGTCCGCTCATTTCACAAACGACATCGACTCCATGACCGTCTGTGAGTTCTTTTACGCGCGCGACTGGATCTTCTTTGCTTGAGTTAATGACCGTCGTGGCGCCCATTTTTCCCGCGAGTTCTAACCGGTATTCGTTCACATCAAGCGCGATCACATGCGTTGCTCCAGCTGCCTTGGCCACACCGACTGCCATTAAACCGATCGGACCACAGCCAATAATCGCGACGGTTTGACCTGCTACCTCGCCGGATAAGACGGTTTGCACAGCGTTCCCCATCGGTTCCTGGATCGACGCCATATCTTCTGGCAAATTGGCTGGGTTTTTCCATACGTTTGTTGCTGGGACTGCTACGTATTCCGCAAAACAGCCTTGTGTGTCGACGCCGATAATTTGTGTATCTTTGCAGACGTGGTATTTGCCTGTCAGACATTGTGGACATGTACCGCACACGATATGCGTCTCTGCAGATACTTGCTCGCCAACTTGGACGTTTGCGACGGCACTACCGACTTCGACAACCTCGCCGCTAAACTCGTGCCCAAACACGTACGGAGGATTGACTCGACTAGCCGCCCAGTCATCCCACGTATAGATGTGCACGTCCGTCCCACAAATTGACGCCGCTTTTACGCGAACGAGTACATCTGTTGGTCCTACTTTTGGAATCGGGACTTCGCGAAGCTCAGCGCCATATCCTCTTTCATGCTTTACAACTGCTTTCATTGTTATTCCACTCACAGTGAACACCCCTCTATGAATCTACTCTTAGTCTTTATTTAGTATTTTATCATAGGTTCATATATTTGAAAAGTCGTTGTCCATTGCCAGTGCACAATTGACCACTGCCGTGAAACCGTTTACAAAATTCGTCGCACGCGTGCCATCCTCGCAACTCAAACTGGATCAGGCAACGCATTTGCAAAGTTTCGATATAGAAAACCATCGACTTGATCGGCGCTGTAACGTTGAAGAAGCGCGTCTATTAAATTCGGATACTCGCCCGCTTTGCTCAAACCTTTTACCGTTTCTGTAATTCCATCAAAATCGGAACCGAAGCCGACTTGATGCTCCCCACCGAGGGCACATACATGCTCTACATGACGGAGGATATCATCTACCGTCGCAACAGGTTCGCCTGTGAGGAAGTCTGGGACAAACGTGATCCCCATCACACCCTGCCGTTTGAGTAGCGCTGTTATTTGCTTATCGGAAAGATTACGTGCATGTGGTCTAATGGCCGCACAGTTTGAATGCGAAGCAATTGGAAATTGGGCCACTTCCATACAATCCCAAAAGGCACGCTCACACAAGTGCGATACGTCACACCACGTTTTCGTTTCATTGAGGACGTTAACGACTTGGTAGCCAAACGTTGATAGACCGGCGCCACGTGGTTCTTTAGCACCGTCAGCTACAGCGTTCGCGTGGTTCCACGTTAAACCAACGGAACGAACGCCTAGCCGCAGCAATGTGCGAAGTTTGGTGAGGTCCTGCCCAATTGCCTCACACCCTTCCAGCGTGAGGAGGGCTCCCCATTGGTGGGACGTGAGATTTTGTAGTTCCTGTTTGCCCTTAATTAATTTGACATTCGAATGAGCCGCTAAAATTTTCTCATAAAAAATATCAACCATTTGCAAAGCCGCTTCAAAACGAACATCTGGGTGCACGTCGTCCGGGATATACAACGCAAAAGCCTGTGCCTTCATACCGTTTTCTTGTAGCTGCTCATATGTATTGTGCAAGTTTGGACTGTTCTCGAATGAAGTCTCCTGGTTCAGAAGCAACTGCATTAACGTGTCGCAATGTAGATCAAATATCCGCATACTGTACTCTCCCCTTTTCGTTCCATACTATCGCTTTTTTGACCATATGAAAACAACCTATCTACCAATTTGGCAAATAGGTTGTAAAGAATTAGCGCGGTTCTATGATGAGTTTAATGGCGGTACGCTCTTCCCCGTCAATCAAAATGTCTGTAAATGCTGGGATACAAATCAGATTGACACCGCTTGGGGCAACGAAACCTCTAGCAATCGCCACTGCTTTGACCGCCTGGTTCAATGCACCGGCCCCAATCGCTTGAATCTCTGCCACTCCACGTTCCCTGAGGACACCAGCCAGTGCACCAGCTACAGAGTTGGGATTCGATTTCGCTGATACTTTTAAGATCTCCATTCTTTGCGCCTCCTTGTCTTTTCCCTCTACATTACTCATGTACGCGTTAGCTGGAAAATAATCAATGTATCAAGTCCCATTGCTACTATATTCTAGGCAAACACAAGTTATGTCAGCTTGTACGAAGAAAAGCGGAAGGCGCTTGCTCAGGGGAACCGGCTCATCTTGCTTTCCGGAGACAAAGTCGTTCTTTGACTTTTTCGGAGGAAACAAAATGACGCCGCGTCCCCTAGCGCCTGGAGCTGGACACTGAAAAGCGGAAGGCGCTCGTTCAGGGGAACCGGCTCATCTTGCTTTCCGGAGACAAAGTCGTTCTTTGACTTTTTCGGAGGAAACAAAATGACGCCGCGTCCCCTAGCGCCTGGAGCTGGACACTGAAAAGCGGAAGGAGCTCGCTCAGGGGAACCGGCTCATCTTGCTTTCCGGAGACAAAGTCGTTCTTTGACTTTTAAGCGTTAATCTCGGGATATGAGCGTTAATCCCGGGATATGAGCGTTAATCTCGGGATATGAGCGTTAATCCCCGGATATGAGCGTTAATCCCTGGATATGAGCGTTAATCACGGGATATGAGCGTTAATCTCGGGATATGAGCGTTAATCTCGGGATATGAGCGTTAATCTCGGGATATGAGCGTTAATCTCGGGATATGAGCGTTAATCTCGGGATATGAGCGTTAATCTCGGGATATGAGCGTTAATCTCGGGATATGAGCGTTAATCTCGGGATATGAGCGTTAATCTCGGGATATGAGCGTTAATCTCGGGATATGAGCATTAAATCAGTAACTTTCTGCATTTGATGGAACTCTGGATCCCCACACCAAAGTGAGGCAATCAGCAGCTGCCGAATGCCTCCCTCCAAAACCTTAATCAAAAAACGGATGGTCGTCATTAATCAATACTTGTTCGATCTTCGTCGCAGTACCTGTTTTGCTGTCAACGTCCACAACAACCGCACTCAACTGGGTTCTTCCTTCTTTCGGCACTTCAAACCGCTCTGGCAGTTGCGTTCGAAAACGACGTATAATGGTATCCTTTTTTGTGCCAATGACTTCGTCGTACGGTCCGGTCATGCCAACGTCGGTTATGTATGCGGTGCCGTTCGGGAGGATACGCGCGTCGGCTGTTGGAATATGCGTATGAGTGCCGACGCATACCGATACTTTGCCATCGAGAAAGTGACCCATTGCTTGCTTCTCACTCGTCGCTTCCCCATGAAAGTCGACAAAAATGACTTTGTGCTTCGGCTTTAGCTCCTCAAGTATGTTTTCAATCGTTTCGAACGGGCAGTCGATCGGCGGCATAAATGTGCGACCTTGGATGTTGACGACCGCCATATCCGTGCCAAGCACTTTCAATGTGTGCACACCTACTCCTGGGTTCCCTTTAGGAAAATTGGCTGGTCGAATAAGAGCATCTGCCTCATCAATAAAGTCGAATATCTCTTTATTTCCCCACGTATGGTTGCCTAGCGTGACGCAATCAGCCCCCCACTCGCGGAGCTCTCTATAAATTTTATGCGTAATCCCTTTGCCCCCAGCTGCATTTTCCCCATTGACGATCGTCGCGTGAGGCATATACTTTTTACGCAAACGAGGGAGGTATTCTTTAATCATCGTTCTTCCAAGGGAACTCACAACGTCCCCGACAAATAAAATTCGCATGATGAAATCCTTTCTAGTTACAAGCTTTTTCTTATAGCATATACGAAGGGGTCGGGACGGTGCAATAGGTTGAGGGTGTTGCTGCGTAGAGCATTGTCACTAAAATTCAATTTAATAGTCTTGATTACTTGGTGTATTTCATTTGAACTCAGTCTGCGCATCTCCACCCCAGTCTGCGCATCTCCTCCTGAGTCTGAGCATTTCCACCTGAGTCTGCGCATCTCCTCCTGAGTCTGAGCATCTCCTCCTGAGTCTGAGCATCTCCACCTGAGTCTGAGCATCTCCTCCTGAGTCTGAGCATCTCCACCTCAGTCTGCGCATTTCCACCTGAGTCTGCGCATCTCCACCTGAGTCTGCGCATTTCCACCTGAGTCTGCGCATCTCCACCCCAGTCTGCGCATCTCCACCCCAGTCTGCGCATCTCCACCTCAGTCTGCGCATCTCCACCTGAGTCTGAGCATCTCCATCCCAGTCTGCGCATCTCCACCTGAGTCTGAGCATCTCCATCCCAGTCTGCGCATCTCCACCCCAGTCTGCGCATCTCCACCTGAGTCTGCGCATTTCCACCTGAGTCTGCGCATCTCCACCTGAGTCTGCGCATCTCCACCTCAGTCTGCGCATCTCCACCTGAGTCTGCGCATCTCCACCTCAGTCTGAGCATTTCCACCTGAGTCTGCGCATCTCCATCCCAGTCTCGCATCTCCACCTGAGTCTGAGCATTTCCACCTGAGTCTGCGCATTTCCACCTGAGTCTGCGCATTTCCACCTGAGTCTGCGCATCTCCACCTGAGTCTGAGCATTTCCACCTCAGTCTGAGCATTTCCACCTGAGTCTGCGCATCTCCACCCCAGTCTGCGCATCTCCACCTGAGTCTGCGCATCTCCACCTCAGTCTGCGCATCTCCACCTGAGTCTGAGCATCTCCACCTCAGTCTGCGCATCTCCACCTGAGTCTGCGCATCTCCACCCCAGTCTGCGCATCTCCACCTCAGTCTGCGCATCTCCACCTCAGTCTGCGCATCTCCACCTCAGTCTGAGCATTTCCACCTGAGTCTGCGCATCTCCACCCCAGTCTGCGCATTTCCACTTGAGTCTGTGGATTCTTTTAGTTTATGTGCAACAAAAAGACTCAAAAGCACAACTAAGCGCCTTTGAGCCTTCCGTTACGTTATTTCGCGTATTCGACTGCCCTTGTTTCGCGGATGACGGTCACTTTAATGTGGCCTGGATAGTCTAGCTCGCTTTCTATCCGTTTGCGTATGTCGCGGGCGAGTCGATGTGCCTCTAGGTCGGTGATTTGGTCTGGCTTCACCATAATGCGTACTTCGCGTCCGGCTTGGATCGCAAAGGATTTTTCTACTCCGTCGTAGGACTCGGAAATTTCCTCGAGTTTTTCTAAGCGGCGGATGTAATTCTCTAGCGTTTCGCTTCTGGCACCCGGTCTTGCGGCTGAGAGTGCGTCTGCAGCTGCCACCAGTACGGATATAACAGAAGTTGGGTCCTTGTCTCCGTGGTGGGAAGCGATGCTGTTAATGACGGTCGGATGCTCTTTGTACTTAGTGGCTAACTCTACGCCGATTTCGACGTGACTGCCTTCCACCTCGTGGTCAATCGCTTTTCCGATGTCATGAAGCAATCCTGCGCGTCTTGCTAGCGTTTCGTCTTCACCGAGTTCCGCGGCGAGTAGCCCGGAAAGTTGCGCTACTTCCATGGAGTGTTTCAGCACGTTTTGTCCGTATGAAGTACGGAATTTCAAACGACCAAGAATCTTCATGAGGTCTGGGTGTAATCCGTGGACTCCTACTTCAAACGTCGTCTGTTCTCCGATTTCGCGGATGTGTTCGTCAACTTCGCGGCGTGCTTTTTCTACCATTTCTTCAATTCGAGCAGGATGGATGCGCCCGTCCTGAACGAGTTTGTCTAACGCAATACGTGCTGTTTCACGGCGGATCGGATCGAATCCCGATAAAATGACCGCTTCTGGCGTATCATCAATGATTAAATCAATACCAGTAAGCGTTTCAAGTGTGCGGATATTTCGACCTTCACGTCCGATGATACGACCTTTCATCTCGTCATTTGGTAAATTGACGACAGAGACGGTTGTTTCGGCTACGTGGTCGGCAGCACAACGTTGTATCGCTAAGGACAAAATGTCTTTTGCACGTTTATCCGATTCCTCTTTCACTCGGAACTCATTTTCCCTTACCATGATGGCAACGTCTTGAGCAAGCTCGTTTTCGACGCGCTCCAAGATGATCGACCGTGCATCGTCACGGGTGAGACTGGAAATGCGTTCAAGTTCGGCTTGTTCTTTACGAACCATCTCATTCACTTTGCTTTCCATCTCTTCAATATGCTGTTGTCTGTCGTTAAGAGAATCCTCCTTTTTATCTAACGTTAACTCACGTTTATTTAAGGAATCATCTTTTCGGTCTAGATTCTCTTCTTTTTGGAGCAGTCGGTTTTCCTGCTTCTGCAATTCATTCCGCCTGTCACGAATGTCCGATTCAGCTTCTGTACGAAGCTTGTGGTTTTCATCCTTCGCTTCTAACAGCGATTCTTTTTTTAGAGAATCTGCTTCTCTCTTTGCGTCTTCCACAATTTGATCGGCTGCATGTTTAGCTCCGGTTACTTTCGCTTCGTAAACGGATTTGCGAACAAAATAACCTACAACGATACCGACGAGAAGGCCAAGCAAAATGAAGATGATGATTTCAAGTATGCTCATCATGTCACCTCCTCTTGCTATGAACTTGTTTTCGGTTTCATGTCGGCATGTACATCATTGGCACTGGTACACAATACCGCCATTGTTTGGCTTTTCTTACCTTTAGTTTCTCACACTAGTAAGGATGAAAGGCTAAGGTCGCTCCGTCTAGTTAGGAATGCCTGCTAATTACGCGCCGTCCGTGTAAGGGACCTCGGCTAACTTTGCGATGTTCATGTCGCAACGCCGAGCTACTCACATCTCTGTGAGCGAACGCAGATATACTGGCATCCTTGGCGAGCGCAACGCCTTTTTGACCCACGTTGTGTGGACCTTATGTTCATCTTATGAGAAACGATGAACCTTCCACTAGGCCGTAAACTCGACCTATGCGAAGAATTTGTTAAATATACATGTTCATTTTACGTTGCACATGGAAGGCTTGTCAAGGGAAGGTGGCGGAATGTGCTTTTAATAGGAAGAAAGGGGCAGCTCACACTCATTTTAGTTGTGTGGCTGCCCTCTGTTGTGATAAGAGATGCGAAGGATTGATTACGATAGCTCGTCAAGCTCTAGCGGGTCTTGCATCTCTTCTTCTCTTGTAAGGTTCTTCTCGTCAAGTCCATAATGGTCCCGAACAGCGGTCTGAACTTCGGAAAGAATGTTTTTATTTTCCTTTAAGAACAGTTTTGCGTTCTCGCGTCCTTGACCAAGTCGTTCCCCGTTATACGAGTACCAAGCACCGCTTTTTTGAATAATATCTAATTCAGATGCCATATCGATTAATTCGCCTTCTTTTGAGATGCCTTCGCCGTACATAATATCAACTTCTGCCACGCGGAATGGTGGCGCAACTTTATTCTTCACAACTTTCACTCGTGTTTTGTTTCCTACGATGTCGTTCCCTTGCTTCAATTGTTCCGCTCTTCGTACTTCCAAACGTACAGAGGAGTAGAATTTAAGCGCACGTCCACCAGGAGTCGTTTCAGGATTCCCAAACATCACGCCGACTTTTTCACGAATCTGGTTAATGAAAATAGCGATCGTTTTCGATTTACTAATCGCACCAGATAACTTTCTAAGCGCTTGGGACATCAGTCTCGCCTGTAGTCCGACGTGCGTGTCACCCATCTCCCCTTCAATTTCCGCTTTCGGGACAAGAGCGGCAACAGAGTCGATGATTACGATGTCAACCGCTCCACTTCGAACTAATGCTTCCGCGATTTCCAACGCTTGCTCCCCCGTATCTGGCTGGGAAAGGAGAAGCTCGTCGATGTTGACCCCTAGTTTTTGCGCGTAAACAGGATCCAAGGCGTGCTCAGCATCAATAAACGCCGCTTGACCACCCTTTGCTTGTACTTCCGCGATGGCATGCAATGCAACGGTCGTTTTACCAGAGCTCTCCGGTCCGTACACTTCCACGATTCGTCCGCGCGGATAGCCCCCTATTCCTAGCGCCACATCCAAAGCTAAGGAGCCACTCGGCATCGTAGAAACTTTCCGATCGGTCTGCTCTCCTAATTTCATAATAGACCCTTTACCAAACTGCTTTTCTATTTGTTTTAACGCCATATCGAGCGCTTTTTGACGATCACTCACGGACAGTTCCTCCTTTTGTCTAGCTACAAGCGCTCACAAGTACTGGGAATCGGCTTCGTAACCAGCACGTTACCTTTTGGCCGAAGTATCTTTCGATCAGTTCCCCTATTCGAACACTTACGCTTCTTTCAACTTATCTTCACTATACCTTGTTTTGCGACGTTTGCCAAGGAAAAAAGCGAACATTTATTCGGTAAATTCCACACACTAGTAATCAATGAAAAAATCGCTTTCTCTTATAGAAAAAAGCCCTTTTACAGAGAAAACGATCCATTTTTTAAGTTGTCAAACTATTGGGGTATGTCTTTCAGAAGAGCAAACAACGCGTGCTGCACGGCGCGATGGCGAATGTTTCGCCGCGATCCTGCTAGTTGTAACGGAAACACTTTCGTCGGCTTTTCTCGTTGGGAGATCGCTACGAAGACGGTGCCTACTCGTTTATTTTCTTGTTCAGACGGACCGGCCACTCCGGTAAAGCTGAACGCAACGTCACAATTCAGTTTATCTCTCGCGCCCTCTGCCATTTCCTTCGCGCATTCGCTACTGACGGCTCCTGCTTCGTGTAAGGTCACAGGCGAAACCCCGAGCAAGCTTTGTTTTATTTCATTACTATAGGCGACGACACTCCCTTTAAAAACTTGACTTGAGCCTGGAATCGCTGTGAGTTGCTCTGCAAACAAGCCTCCGGTGAAGCTCTCGGCAGATCCACACGTCCATCCTTTTGCTTGTAGCCATTCAATAGCTCGTTCGTGAAGGCCTTTGTCACCGTACCCATAGAAGTACGTGGACAGTCTTTTTTGAACCGCCTCTTCTGTAGCCTGCAATAAGTGATTGGCCTCTGCTTCTGTCGTTGTTTTTGCCGTCAACCGCAGCGTTACCTCGCCGTCTTTGGCTAGCGGTGCGATCGTTGGGTTTGTTTGCTCATCCAGTAAATCTTGAATGATCACTTCTAACGCTGCCTCGCCAATGCCAAAGAAACGGAGCACGCGCGAATGAATGGTTGCAGCCTCTTCATTGTGAACAAAATAAGGTTCTACACACGTTGTGTACATCGGTTTCATTTCTTTCGGTGGCCCCGGCAAAAGCACATATGTCGTGCCTTCAAATACGTACGCCATTCCAGGAGCCATCCCCCACTGGTTCAAAAACACGGTAGCACCTGCCAACACGAGCGCCTGTTGCCGGTTGTTGTCTGTCATCACGCGACCTGTTTGCTGGAAATAGTTCACTATTGCCGCTAGCGCTTCTTCATCGGTTGTCAACGTTGTCCCGACGTGTCGTGCGACCGTATGCTTTGTTAAATCGTCTTTTGTCGGGCCTAGTCCGCCTGTTAAGATGACGATTTTTGATCGATTGTGTGCACTATTGAGCGTTTCTTTTAGGCGAGCCGGGTTATCTCCTACGACGCTATGAAAATATACATCAATCCCGATTCGGGCGAGCTGTTGGGATAAAAATTGCGCGTTGGAATTGACAATTTGTCCGAGTAAAAGTTCCGAGCCTACCGCAATGATTTCTGCTCCCTTTTTCATGAGACCCCTCTTTTCCACGGTTACTTGCTATTAGAAAACACGCTTCTGTTTGCATAAAAATAGTCCCATCCCGACCATAGTGTGAAAAACAAACTTATGTATAGGAAAATAGTCCCAAACGGAATTCCGAATGATTCAAACGGGATGTTGTACAAAAGTAGTGAGGCAATTGCAATGATTTGCGTTGTCGTTTTAATTTTGCCTAACTGACCCGCCGCGTTGACTTCTCCTTTGCCAGCCAAAATCAGGCGCAGTCCTGTGACGGCGAATTCACGACTGATGATGGTGATCACGACCCAGGAAGGTGCGAATCCGATGTCGACAAGGACGATCAGCGCAGCAGAAACAAGTAATTTATCTGCTAACGGATCGAGAAATTTCCCTAAATCTGTCACCAAATTTTGCTTGCGCGCGATATAGCCGTCAATCCAGTCAGTTGTGGACGCAAAAATGAATAGCAACGCGCCAAGGAAGTGATGCCAAGGAAGGGTCACGTCGCCGACTTCGAGTGCGCCCCAATCCCAGTCAATGACCATTAGTAGGACAAAAATAGGGATGAGCAAAATTCGTGATACGGTAATCTTATTCGGTAAATTCATAGCTAGTGGCTCCTTATACATAGGAAGGAGACTCCATAGAGCTACTACGAAGTCTCACAGTCATATTGTTATTGTGTGGCTCTTACGAGTACGATGTTTTGCGGATTTGCCCCTACAGGTTCTTGGAATGCGACTGATTCTCCGTTCACTTCAAGGAATGTGTTTACTGGACTTCCTGTGCGAATACGAATTTCCGTCTCTCCAGAGAAGTCAAACGTTTCTCTTCTCGGTTCGCCGGCATCGTTGGTCGTCACGCCTTCAGCAAGGAAAGTCTCACCCGCTCCATTCGTTACGCTGATCCAAGCGGCATTCCCGTCCAGGCTACCTATTACTACAGCAAACGCTTCGCCTGTCACCTCATACGTTGTCGTCCCATTTTCTTGTGAAACTTGTGCTAACGTAGTGGCCGGGGCCTCTTCTTCAGGGGTTGTTTCTTGTTCAGTTTCCTCAGATGGGGTTGTTTCCTCTTCATCAGGCGTTACTTCTTCGTCTGCGGGGTTAGGATCATTTTCATTTTCGCTGTACGAACTGTCTTCTGTTCCTTCTTCAACGGGAGTTTCTTCGCCCGTCTGGTTGTCAGACTCTCCGCCGTTATTGATGACGAAGAAATAGTAGAAGAGGAAGATAAGACCAATCACAAAAGCAGCAACGAGCAAAGTCGGAAGCGCACGTAACACTTTCGTAGAAGATACACTAGAAGAAGTAGCTGTCGTGCTTGTTTTACGCGTTTTCACACGCGACAACCCCTCTGGGACGGTCTCCTGTTGTGTGACAGGAATCTCTTTCGCGTACTCTTGGAAAATTTCATCAGGGTCTAATCCGACAGCCTCCGCATATTGCTTAATAAAAGCGCGCACGTAAAATTGACCAGGCATACCGCTATAGTTGCCCTCTTCAATTCCTTTTAAATAGCGCTTTTGTATTTTGGTTTTACCTTGAAGGTCTTCAAGAGAGTATCCCTTCTCCTCTCGTGCCTCTTTCAAACGGTTTCCCAATTCTGTCAAGTGAAACACCTACCCATACGCTTGTTAAAAATCGAACCCACCAAAATCTGAGTCGGAAAACATCGTTTCATTAGACACGACCTCGTAGGTAATCTCTTCATTTGGATCATGGCGAAGCTCAATAATATAGTCAAAATCTTCTAATGTGTATTCCGTATGTTGGACAAAAATATCTGGGTGCTCAATGACTTTCACAGCCTCTAAGCGCATTAGCTCTCTGATCAGCTGCCAGTGCTTTTCGTTGGAACGTCTAGCAGACACAATGCCGTCCACTAAAAAAATGTTTTGTTCGCTATACTCATCTTCAATAAGCTGACTGCGAACGGTTTGTTTTAGCAAAGTTGAGGAGACGAACAGCCACCTTTTATTCGCGCAAACACTTGCCGCCACAACTGATTCTGTTTTGCCAACCCGTGGCATTCCACGAACCCCAACCAGTTTATGTCCTTCTTGCTTAAACAATTCTGCCATAAAGTCAACAAGCAAACCAAGCTCATCCCGCTCAAATCGAAACGTTTTTTTGTCATCAGCATCTCGTTGTATGTAGCGACCGTGTCTTACAGCAAGCCGGTCACGCAATTTCGGTTCGCGTATTTTTGTCACATGGATCGTTTCCATCGTATCTAAGATGGAGGCCAAACGTTTCATCTGGCTGTCTTCCCTTGATAATAAAAGCATGCCACGCCTACCTTCGTCAACCCCGTTAATCGTCACGATATTAATCGAAAGCATGCCGAGCAAAGAAGATATATCCCCTAAAAGTCCCGGTCGGTTCCGTTGTATTTCATATTCCATATACCACTCTTTCATCTCTACCCATCCCTTCCACCTATTGAGACGGTTTAACTTTCTGCAAAGTTTCATCTAATTGACAGTACGTCACTTACCATGATAAAGGATTTTGTCTGAAGAGAAAAGTGTAGAGGAAAGATTTTCTACAATTATCGAGGAATTTCACGTACTTTTGGTGATGAAATAGTCATGTATACGTAAAAAAGAGAGGTTGCCCCCTCTTTTTCTAGTGCTGTTGCTGTCCACCGTTGTTTTGAACGAGCTTGACCATCATGTTGGCAATCGCGTGTTGCTCTTGTGGAGTAGCAACGGACCAAAGATCTGCAAGCACTTTTTCTTGGTCGTTTTTCGCTTGAACTTGGTTCGCAAGGTAATCACCGATTTGGTATGCCAAATCGTTGACGACGTTCTCGTTCATACCTTCGTTTTGCGCATGGTGTAAGCGGTCACCTAAAAAGTCTTTCCACTCTTGCCAGTTCTCAAGAACAGACATGCAAAACCCCTCCTTTGGATGAAAGTCGTAATTAGTTTGCGATGGTTGGGGGTGTTTTATACACAGATAATTGCTGCTGTGCTTGAATTAAGAACGCTAGGCAATTACGTTTACGGGTACATGTCACATCAAAGAAAGCCTCCGTGTGTCGATCTCGATCCTCAACCATTCATTGCCAACCGCCATCTAAAATCATCGTTTGTCCGGTCACATACGCAGACCGTTGCCCCGCTAAAAGTGCGACAGCCCCCGCCACGTCTTCAGGAAGTCCAGCTCCGAATGGGATAGATTCTTCTAAATAAGTTCGTTCCTCTCCTGTCAAATGATCGTTCATACTCGTGTCAATAAATCCTGGTGCAACAGCGTTCACACGCACACCCATTGGTCCCCATTCTTTTGCGACTGATTTCATGTAAGCGAGCTGGGCACCTTTACACGCACTGTACACACTTTCTGTAGCTGCTCCGCGTAGTCCCCATACGGATGATACGAATACGACAGATCCTTTCGAACGAAAAAGTTTCGGGGCGACTTCCTTCATTAGCAAAATAGGTTGGCGAATGTGTGTGGCAAATAGGTTGTCCATTTCGAGTTCGGTCACGTCTTGTGCTAGCTGGATGCTACTGACTCCTGCATTATGTACGACGGTGTCTACTGCGAATAGAGCGCGTGTTAATTGGTATACTTCTTCAGGCTTGGTGAAGTCCGCCCGCAGCGCAATAGCCTCCCCATCATCCTTTGTGTATTTCTCCACCATATCGATCGCTTTTTCCCTTTGTGTTGCGTAGTGCAAATAGAGCGAATATCCTTCTGCAAATAGCTTGTCGGCGATTGCTTCCCCAATAGCTCCTGTCGCTCCTGTAACGAGCGCCCATTTTCGTCTCACTTTTCATCTCTCCCCCAACATGCAGAGCCGCTCACAGGAATGCGAGCGGCTCTAAACAGATCAAGCGCCTTTCGGAACAACTTTGCAAACACTCATCGCCTCTTCTTGGAAAAAGGATTTGGCAAATTGTTGCACGTCATCAAGCGTAATGCCCTCCAAAGTCGGCAACACTTCAAACAAATCCATTTCGTTGAATGCGAAGCGTGTGAACTGGTTTGCGATAAACTCAGGTGAGTTCATGGCGCGTAAAAAGGTACCGATTTTTTTCTTTTTCGAGCGCGCCAACGCCTTTTCTTTCAACCCTTCCCCTTTGGCTGCGGCAAGAAGAATCGTACGAATTTCTTTGGCAAAAGCGTCGGGGTCATTCGTATCTCCGCCAATTGCAGCAAACCCGAAGTTCGTTTCTTGTGTGAAGTCGTAGCTGAAACTATCGTCGATGAGACCTTTTTCGTACAAATCAGTGTAGTGCTCCGAGCTAAGGGAAAACAGCATATCTAACAACATATTGGCCGTTTGTTCTCGCTTCATGAGCGCTTCGCCTGATAGGTTCAGCTCATTTGATTTAATGCCGAGCATACATTTTGAGTTTTGCACGTTCATCGGAATCGTCTCTTCCTGTTTAGCGACAGAAGTTGGTTCTTCGGCAAACTTACGCTCGATGGGTGCTTGGTCTTTGTACGATTTTTTATTTTGATTCGTTCTTACAAATTCCATCATCTCATCGGCATCGACCGCACCGACGATGAACACGAGCATATTCGATGGGTGGTAGAACGTGTTATAGCACTCGTATAACAGGTCTTTTGTCACGCCGGCAATTGATTCTTTTGTCCCCGCAATATCAATTTTTACTGGGTGCTCGTGGTACAAGTTGGCGATGAGACCAAAATACAGGCGCCAGTCGGCATTGTCATCATACATCGTGATCTCTTGGCCGATGATTCCTTTTTCCTTTTCGACGGTGTCTTCAGCAAAGTAAGGTTCCTGAACGAAATCCAGCAGCGTTTCCACGTTCTCATTCACGCGGTCTGTGCTGGAGAAAAGGTAGGCGGTTCTTGTGAAGCTCGTGAATGCATTCGCACTCGCACCTTGCTTTGTAAACTGTTGGAACACATCGCCGTCTTCTTTTTCAAACATTTTGTGCTCGAGGAAGTGTGCAATGCCATCGGGAACTTTTCGCCATTCGTTTTGACCTAATGGTTGGAAGTGGTTATCAATCGATCCGTACTTTGTCGTAAACGTGGCAAACGTTTTTTGAAAGCCACCTTTAGGTAAGATGTACACGTCAAGTCCGTTGTCCATTTGCTCATAATAGAGCGTTTCGTTCATTTGCTGGAAAGGGATTTCTTTCATTACGCTGTCTCCTCCCCTTTTAAGAAATAGATCGTATCGAGGTTGATACGCTCGCCGACTGCTTGGACTTCTTCTTTAGAAACCGCTTGAATGGCATCAATCCATTGTTCGAGCGTTTGCTTCGTTTCAGCAATTTCACTGTGATACAGCGCTTCAATGACGCCTCGTTGCGTGTCAATCGTTTCGAGTAATTGATTCTTTAAAACGGCCTTCGTCTGTTCCACCATGTCATCAGTGAAGTCACCGGTTTGCATCGCCTGCATTTGTTCGTTGACGATTTGCACTGCTTGATCGTAATTCTTTTGGTCGATGCCGGTCATAACGAGGACTAACCCTTTATGGCTTTCTAACCGGCTCGCCGCATAGTACGCCAGGCTTGCCTTTTCCCGCACATTAATGAACAATTTGGAGTGCGAGAAACCACCGAAGATGCCGTTGAACAATTGCAAAGCAGGGTATTCTTTATCGCCGTAGCGAATGTCAGTACGGTAACCAATATTCAGTTTGCCTTGCTGCACGTCCTGTTCTTCTTGTACTTCCTTCACTTCTTCCCGCTTATTTTGTTCGCCCTTTTCGAGTCGGGCGCGCTCCCGGGACGGCACAGAGAAGATAGATGTGACGAGCTTCGTGACTTCTTGTGGCTCGATGTCTCCCACAACGTACAAATCCATTTTGTCTTCAGCTAGCGCCTGTTCATAGTACTGATATAACGCTTCAGTTGTAATGCCGTCAACGTCCTCACTGCGACCGTTCAAACGAAGCGCGTACGGCTCACCTTCACACATTTCCTCGACGAGACGCACACCACTGTAGCGCATTTTATCATCGTTCATCGCTTGAATACGCGCCTTCATCGTTCTTTTTTCTTGCTCGACCGTTTTTTCGTGAAACTGCCCGTTCACAACGTTCGGCGTGTACAGCACTTCTTGTAGAAGTTGTAACCCTTTTTCTAACAGGGGCGTTCGATCTTTCAAAAAGCGCTCATTAGGTAAATCGATCGTAAACGTTAACGTATGCGTATCCCCTTTTTTAGCAAGGTCCACATACAAAGCAGCCCCATATAAATCGTCGAGATGGCTGCGAAGTTTTGTCGTCGTGTCATAGTTTTTCGTACTACTTTGGAGCACGTATGGTAACAGTGCTCGCATCGTTACCGTCTGTTCTTGGATCGGGGCGTTCATTTTCAACACGAGGCTGTTCGTCTTGAATTTCTTTGTCGGGATGGTATGTAAAGTCAGCCCATCGTGTGCGGATCGTTCTTCTTGGACGTACGTCACGAGTGTTTTCCTCCTTTAAATGAGAGTCTCATCTTGTGTAGTTTCGGATAAACGTAATTTCACTATACATAATAGAGGGAAGAAGTGGCAAATATTCGAGAAGAAGATCAGCTTTGAGGAGTAAAAGGAGTAAATACAAATAGTTATATGGCGGCCTTCAATTTTATGTGTTAAAATTTACCATATACATTAAGTTATTTTTTTGCCAAAAAAGTAAGCCTAAATTAATTTTTATCTATTTTATTTTTGGCTCTGTTAAAATGGCTGTTGATTTCCGTTCCAGGTGCTCGCTTTCCGCGGGGTGGGCGGTGAGCCTCCTCATCGCTGCGCTCTTGCGGGATGAAATGCGGAAGCGGTCCGTTTTGCTTCCTCTGAAAAATGTTCTTTGGCTTTAGAGGCGCTTTTTGCCTCAAAAGACGAAGGTTATTTTCAGACGGGAGCAGACCGCTGTAGCTAGACACGTCTCACCTGTCCCGCTAATCCCGCAGAACAAGGAAGAAAGGCTAAAGGCGCCACGTCCTGTGGCAACGCCTTCCTGACCCACGTCCTGTGGGCCTCCGCTCCAATCAACAGCGTGCCAAGTATTATTTTTGCTTCTTATCACACCCTTTGTTATACTGAAGTTTAGGTGAATCTTATTTGAATTGGCTTTGCTAATTCAGCTACATCCTCGTCTGTTACCGTGCGACCGCGAATCGCTTCTAACAGATTCGAGGATTTTTCTTTTGCTGTTTTTTTCAACTGTTTCCATACGCTAGACCCTTTTTCGTATAGCTGCATCAACATGTCCGCAATCTGGATGAGAAGATAATGATTTTTCATCGCTTGGTACTGGTGGCTATTAGGGTGCTCAATAAAATAACGCGTATTTTTTTGTTGATTAAAACATTGATTCTCGATCTTCCAACGGCTTCGACCTACTGAAACCAGCCGTTCTGCATTGTTCTTGTTCACTTTCATATTCGTGATAAAGACAAATTGTCGACTTGTTCCTTCTTCTGTTTCGAACTTAGATTCCAGTACATTCACCATTCTTTTATGATAGGGCATGTCATTGACCCAAAAAAGATGACTCTCCAGTATCTCCCTTCTATTTTGTACTGGTTGAAGCACCGCTTCTTGAACAGTTCCTTGACCATATAAGTCCTGATTTCTTCTAACTCTGTCACTTCTAGTCCAGTTAAAAAGTCGTTAAAGGTATTGTAATGAGGGAGTTCTTCCAACTCGTCTAGCTGCAATGTTTTCCTCACATTCTCTATACACTCATCCGTATTTAATGCGTCACTCATGCTTCTCATAGAGGTCAAACCCATCACGTTTTTTAACAGAGTGGTATATAAGAGTACTTCTGGTCCATAGGTAATATAGCTTTTTGATCGGTGATCTTTTACTTTTTTTAGTTTGTGAATTGAATGAATTTCACAAATCAGAGCCCATGCAGCGCAAGGGTTTTGAGACATAGTAAAAGGAGTACCTCCCCAAGTCTTGTATAATGGTAAGTAAGCAAGAACCAAAAGACTGGAGGAACTCCCAATGGTTAGTATACGACAAGAGAGCTTGTGTAGCATCCAAGAATGATACGAGATGGAACCTCCCCAACGCTATCAAGAGATGATTTCAGCGATAGACTTGGATGAAATTTACCACAATGTAACCAAAAAGTCTCGGTTCGATGCTCCCGAAAAATTAAATTATGCCGCTATGGTCATTTCAGTTTGTATCTGCTATGTTGAGGGGATTCCTACTAGTAAACAGCTCATTAAACGGCTGAAGGATGACCTGAACTTCAAGTTAAATTGCAGTTTTTTAGTTTCAGACAATACCCCATGTGAATCTTCCTACTCGCGACTTTTAGGTAAATTGAGTGAATCTAATATTTTAGAAGAAGCCCAAGAACAAGTTGTGCTCCAAGCAGTTAATGAGGGCTTTATTACAGAGGATACGGTCGCTATTGACGCCACCCATTTTGAAGCCCGTGATCAAGCACCGCCGAAAGAAGAAAAGCCCAAAACTGAACCTAAAAAACGCGGTCGAAAACCGAAGGCAGAGCGTGAGCAGTGGATCGGAGCATTCCTCCCTAAGTCTGAGCATTCCTCCCTAAGTCTGAGCATCCCTCCCTGAGTCTGAGCATTCCTCCCTGAGTCTGAGCATTCCTCCCTAAGTCTGAGCATCCCTCCCTGAGTCTGAGCATTCCTCTCTGAGTCTGAGCATTCCTCCCTAAGTCTGAGCATTCCTCCCTAAGTCTGAGCATTCCTCCCTAAGTCTGAGCATTCCTCTCTGAGTCTGAGCATTCCTCCCTGAGTCTGAGCATCCCTCCCTAAGTCTGAGCATTCCTCTCTGAGTCTGAGCATCCCTCTCTGAGTCTGAGCATCCCACTCTAAGTCTGAGCATTCCTCTCTAAGTCTGAGCATTCCTCCCTGAGTCTGAGCATTCCTCCCTAAGTCTGAGCATTCCTCCCTGAGTCTCCGAACAAGCTGAAAAAGAAGCTGATTTTCCACTTTTTGAGAGAAAATCGAAGCTCAATTAGATGCATCTGTAGCGGAATTACGTGCTGAAGTCCCTCAAAACCCTACTTGGGGCGTCAAAAAGAACAGTGAAGGGAAGAACGTCTTTTGGTATGGCTACAAGGGGCATCTGACTGTCGGCACATCGAGTCAATACATACTACAGACCCTTTTCTCATTGGGTAGTCTGAACGATGGAAAGGCAGCGATCCCACTATTAAAGGGGATTCATGTACGTCTCGCTCTTCCGACATTACGCTATCAGACCATGGACGCAGGCTATGATTATGACCCTATTTATGGACAAGTACATCGAATGGGGCATCAGTCCATCATTGCGTATAACAAGCGAAATGAGCCAGAACCAGGACGTGGCGCCCTTAGCCTTGCCTCCTTGTCCTGCGGGATCAGCGGGACAGGTGAGACGTGTCTAGCTGCAGCGGTCTGCTCCCGTCTGAAAATAACCTTCGTCTTTTGAGGCAAAAAACGCCTCTAAAGCCAAAGAACATCTTTCAGAGGGAGCAAGGCGGACCGCTTCCACATTTCATTCCCGCAGGAGCGGAGCGACGAGGAGGCTCACGGCCCGCCCGCGGAAAGCGTCCGCCTGTAGCGGAAATCAACAACCTTGTTCAAGCGGTATGAATCAAGAAAATTTTTAAGCAACTACTATTCTGCTGGTCTGTGTATTTTTAAAAAGAGCAATTATGAAATTGATTCAAATTAGATCCTTAAAGAAATGTCTTTGAGTTTTTGTGAACTCGAAGAAATAATTCGTCTCTTTTTCCTGTTTTCTTCTCTCTTTTCTCGTAGCCATAGTAATCCTCCTAAAATGTGCAGTCATATAGCACTTTTGTACCGCTAAATTATCTCATATTTAGCACATTTTAGGGTAGATAGACGTAAGATTAGCTCGAAGAATTTTTACTCTCCAGTACTGGAAGAAGATGGAAACTTTGCGCGCGTATACTCGGTGAAGGTGTTGATAGATTTTGTCGATCAAATCAGGCACCTTATCCATCAAATCGCTAGTTGCGCATCAAAAAAGAGTTGACCAGCAAAAACTGGTCAACTCTTTTCATATTATTACCGTGAACCTTTCACGTACGGTGTGTTCAAGGCTTTCGGTGCTGTGGCGCGACCGATGAAGCCGGCTAAAGCTAAAATCGTGAGTACGTATGGGGCAATGTCGAGCACCACTTTCGGTACCGCCTCTAGCCAAGGAACTTGTGACTGAACGTAGACTAGACTTTGGGCTAATCCGAAAAACAGGGCGGCTCCCATTGCGCCTAATGGATGCCATTTCCCAAAAATCATAGCGGCGAGCGCCATAAACCCTTGTCCAGAAATGGTCCCGTTGGAAAAATTGAGCGAAACCGTTTGTGCGAAGATGCCGCCCCCGAGTCCACCGAGCGCTCCACTGATGATCACGGCGATATAACGCATTCTCGTGACGTTAATTCCCATCGTGTCGGCTGCCGTTGGATGTTCTCCAACTGCACGTAAACGAAGGCCAAACGGTGTGTAAAATAATACGAACCAGACGATAATCACCAATACAAAGGCGACCAAGTTCGTTGCGTACGTACTTTGGAAAAATAGCGGTCCTAAGATGGGGATGTCAGACAAATACGGTACAGACGTTTTATTGAACCACACGTCGATGCTATCTGTTTGCCCTTTTCCGTATAACTTTTCAATGGCGAACAAGCCAATTCCTAGCGCAAGAAAGTTAATGGCCACCCCGCTAATGACTTGATCAGCACGAAACGTAATTGAGGCGACCGCATGAAGAATAGCGAACAAGCTTGAAGCGAGTGTAGCAGCGAGTAGCGCCACCCATTTAGCGCCGTCGTCCATGATCGGAGCTAACGTTAAGTTTGTCACAATTCCAACGAAGGCACCCATGATCATAAGTCCTTCAAGGCCAATGTTCACGATACCAGCTCGTTCAGAAATCACGCCACCTAGTGCAGTAATGATTAGAGGTACCGCTAAAAAGAGTGCGTTCGGGACAACAATTGCTAAAATGTCCATCAATCCCACGTTATTGTCCCCCTTTCTTACGACGTGCAATGAGAAATCGAATCATATAACTTGAAGCGACAAAGAAAATAATCACCGCAATAATAATGTCGACGACTTCTGTTGGAACTCCTGCTTCTAACGGCATATTTAAACTTCCAAATTTCAATCCGCCAAACAAAATAGCGGCTAACACAACACCAATGGCTGTATTGACCCCTAATAAAGCAACAGCAATTCCGTCAAAACCGATGTTTGTAAACCCAGATTTTACGGAGGCATACTCAAATGTACCGAGCCCTTCCATCGCCCCAGCTAAGCCGGCGAAGATTCCTGAGATCACCATCGAAAGCACGATATTTTTTGGCACACTCATCCCTGCGTAGTTGGCGGCATGTGTGTTAAAGCCAACTGCTTTTAGTTCGTACCCTTTTGTCGTACGTTCCAATAAAAACCACATCACAATAGCTGCTGCCATCGCAATCAAAATCCCCCAGTGCATCCGTGAATATAGTGTCACATTCTCTAAAAATGCTGAGGTTAATGTAGCTGTTGGCGCAATCGTTTCCGTTCTGTCCTGGTTATCTGTCAAGACGTTTCTGATTAACGAGTTTGTCGTATACAATGCCACGTAGTTCATCATGATCGTCACGATGACTTCGTGGACACCCAGTTTTGCCTTTAATATACCCGGAATAAATGCCCACACCCCACCAGCCACAGCGGCAGCTAGTAAACTTAATGGAAGATGGATGTACATCGGTGCTTCGACTGCAATCCCTACCCAAACGGCAGCGACCCATCCTACGATCACTTGTCCTTCTACCCCAATGTTAAACAAGCCTGTACGGAACGCAAAAGCGACAGCTAGTCCTGCTAAAATGTACGGCGTGACTTGACGAATCGTCTCGCCGATGTAATAGGAATCACTCATTACACCGGCAATAAGGGAGCCGTATGCTTGAAGTGGATTATATCCCGAAAAGAGCATAACGAATGCGCCCACAAGTAGGCCTAATACTACCGAGACGACCGGGATGACTATGTTCATCATGCGATCAGATTTAAACATCGTCTATTCCCACCTTTCCACCACGTGAGCTACCTGCCATTAACAGGCCTAGTTCTTGTTCAGACGTTTCTTTAGGGTCGACCACGGCAACAATTTTCCCTTCGTAAAGAACCGCAATGCGGTCACTCACATTTAAAATCTCATCAAGTTCAAACGAAACTAATAGAATCGCTTTTCCTTCGTCGCGTTGCTGGATGAGACGTTGATGAATAAACTCAATAGCTCCGACATCAAGACCACGAGTTGGTTGCGCGGCAATGAGAAGATCCGGGTTACGGTCTACCTCACGCCCGATAATCGCCTTTTGCTGATTTCCACCTGATAGAGCACGTGCTGGTGTGAATTCATGAGGCGTTCTTACGTCATATTCTTTAATTATTTTTTTCGCTTGCTTTTGAATTTCCTTATGCTTTAAAATACCGCCTTTTGAGAGAGGCTCCTTATAATAGGTTTGTAGAGCGATATTCTCTGCAATAGAGAAATCTAACACTAAACCGTGCTTGTGACGGTCTTGCGGAATGTGGCCAACCCCTGCCTCTAATATTTTGCGAGGTCTTTTTCCTTTTAGCTCTTGACCGTTTAAGACAATCGAACCGGAGTTAGGTTTGCGTAAGCCTGTGATTGCTTCAATGAGTTCTGTTTGTCCGTTCCCGTCGACACCGGCCACGCCAAGAATTTCCCCTGAGCGCACTTCAAGACTCAATTCATTGACCGCTTTAATCCCGCGTGAATCTTTAACGATGAGGTTGCTGATTTCTAACACTTTGTCTTTCGGAGTCGCTTTTGACTTCTCTGTTGAAAACACGACATCACGTCCCACCATGACACTCGCTAATTCCGTAGGGTTCGTTTCCGCAACGTTGTACGTTCCGATGCCTTGCCCTTTGCGGATTACGGTGACACGGTGACACACTTCCATAATTTCTTTTAATTTGTGCGTGATGAGGATGATGCTTTTCCCTTCATCAATCAGTGTTTTCATAATTTGAATGAGTTCTTTAATCTCTTGCGGTGTTAACACAGCTGTTGGTTCGTCTAGAATGACGATGTCTGCACCGCGATAAAGCGTTTTTAGAATTTCTACACGTTGCTGCATCCCAACAGAAATATCCGCAATTTTCGCATCTGGGTCAACGCGAAGTCCGTACTGATCCGAAATATTTTGAACGATTTTCCTTGCTTCTTTCATGTTGTTTATGACTTTTCCGTAATGGGGCTCTTTGCCTAAAACAATGTTTTCCGTCACTGTAAACGTGTCCACGAGCATGAAATGTTGGTGCACCATGCCGATTCCGAGATCATTGGCCTTGTTCGGATCCGTAATGTGAACATCTTCCCCGCGCACGCGAATGCTTCCTTGTTCAGGCTGGTACAAGCCAAATAACACGTTCATTAACGTCGATTTTCCCGCTCCGTTTTCTCCAAGAAGTGCGTGAATCTCGCCTTTTTTTACTTGAAGCGTCACGTTGTCATTCGCGACAATGCCTGGAAACTCTTTGCGAATATTGAGCATTTCAATGACAAACTCCATGGCTAACGCTCCTTTCATTTACTTAGAATTGGAATCAACTGTTACTTGTAAGAGGTCTGACAACTACTTTTTCCACAAAAAGAATGCAAACAATACCGGTTCGTTTGCAAGAATACGTTTCGAGTTGGATGGCTCTTCTTCCAATAGGAATCAAACCTGAAGCCACTCGAGAAATCGAACAGCTTCAGCTTCAATCCCCCTGCATAAATAGGGGGCAGGGATAGATCTCCCTCCCCCACAAGAAAGAAACCTACTTACTCAGCTGGTACTGAAGGCACTTCGATTTCTCCGTCGATGATTTGTTGTTTGTAAGACTCAATTTCATCAAGAATTTCAGGTGTTAAGTTTTCAGACTCTGCCACTCCGACACCGTTGTCATCTAAACCGTACTCCAGAATTTCGCCACCAGGGAATTCACCGTTCATTGCTTGTGTAGTCACGTCTTGAACGGCTGTATCTACTCGTTTCACCATCGAAGTAAGCGTTACGTTGTAAGTTTCACCGTTTACTTCGACTTCCCCTTCAGGAGCCTGGTCTTTGTCCACGCCGATCACCCACACTTTGCGCTCAGGATCGATGTTTTTCAAATCTTTCGCCTCTGTGAAGATCCCGTTACCCGTCGCACCGGATGCGTGGTAGATCACGTCAACACCAGAAGAGTACATGCTGTTCGCAATCGCTTTCCCGGTGTCTGGCTTATCAAATGCATTCGCATATTGCACGTCGATTTCAGCTTCAGGATTTACTGCTTTTACCCCTGCCACGAAACCAGCTTCGAATTTTCCAATGAGTTCAGACTGCGTGCCACCAACGAACCCAACTTTATTCGTTTCTGTCGTCAAACCTGCCGCCACACCCACAAGGAAAGAACCTTCTTGCTCTGCAAAGACGAGACTTGCCACATTGTCACCTTCCACAACGCTATCGACAATCGCAAAGTTCGTTTCAGGATTTTGCCCGGCAATCGTTTCTACCGCCGGTGCCAATAAGTAGCCGATTCCATACACTAAGTTGAAATCGTCACGAACAAGACGAGAAAGGTTCGTTTCATAATCGGCATCACTTTCAGATTGAAGGTAGTGATAGCCATCGGAACCTTCCGTTAAACCGTTCTCTTTACCGAACGCTTGGAGACCTTCCCACGCGGATTGGTTGAATGATTTATCGTCAACGCCTCCAACATCCGTTACTAATGCTACTTTAAAATCGCTCGTTTCGCTTCCCTCACCTGTAGAGCCGCCATCACTTGCCTCTTCGCCAGTACCACAAGCTGCTAAAATGGACCCTGTTGCGAAAATGGTAGCGAGCATTAATCCAAACTTACGCTTTCTCACGTGAAATCCTCCTAAGATTGTATACTTCAGTAGGTTTGAATCGTGTTTAGAAAGAAATTACGAAAATCGTTTACGCCACACATGAAATTGAAATTGATCAGCCCGAAAATAGTTTACAGAGTACAGAATGGGTGTATCTCTTTCGTCAAAATGCGTCTGCTTTAATAAAAGCAGGGCCGTTTCTGGGCTGCATTCCAACATCGGAGAAACGTGCTCATGGTACCCGATTGGCTCCATATACGTCACTGCATGCGTAATGGTCACATCGCTACGAGACTCCAACCATTGAAAAATAGAATGAAACTCATCGTGTCGTCCGTGCTCCACATATTTTTGTGGAATTCTATCTAAGCAGTATACGACAGGCTTCCCGTTTGCTGTACGAATGCGCTCCATTTCATAAATAGGCTCCAGACGATCGAGTCCAAAACGTTCTTGATCCTCTGCCGTTGACTGCGAGACCTCAGATTGTAAAAAGTGGGTCCCTGGCGTCATGCCGGCTTCTAAAATCATATCTGTCACACTTTTCAGATGCTCGATACCTGAAGACATGACGGGCTGCGCATTAACAAACGTTCCGACACCATGACGACGGACAATCCAATGCTCTTCTTCTAGCACACGCAACGCTTCCCGTAACGTGACCCGACTCACACCGAGTTTTTTCGATAAATCGAACTCAGACGGAAGACGATCATGCTCGGGGTATACACCTTGCTTCATGTCCCGCTTCAATCGATCAATGACTTGCAAATATAAGTGGCGCTGATCTGTTTTCACCATCATGACCGCTCCTCATTTCATACCTTTCTCTCAAATCATCCCTACTAATCGAAAATACTATAACACTATTTATACAAGAAATAAACACTCGATCACGAATTATGTCGAATGGTGACCGATAGCTGAAAACGGGGTATTTTGCGAATTTTGCCACCTGGATAAAAGTGGGTGACAGGCACTACATCATACATTCCAGGCACCCGCTCACTACATTAGATTTTCTTGCACACTCTAAGTTCCAGCGGCGTGCCTACTCACGGTTTTGTGACAGGCACGCAAAACAGGTTACGAACTGGATGCTTCGTCTTGAGTTGATTTGGCCATGAGAACAGTTCGTGGTTTACTGCCTTCGTACGGACCGACGATGCCACGTACTTCCATTTCATCGATCAGGCGGGCTGCTCGAGTGTAGCCGATGCGGAAGCGGCGTTGTAGCATGGAAACGCTCGCTGTTTGCATGTCTACAATGAGTTGAACAGCGTCGTCATACAAATCATCATCCACGCTTTCTGTCGTTTCGGGTACGTCTTCTGGAATCATCGCTTCTTCGTATTGTGCTTTTTGTTGATCGATAACAAAATCGACGATACCTTCCACTTCTTCGTCAGACAGGAACGCACCTTGAATTCGGAGTGGTTTAGAGGCGCCGACGGGCAAGAACAGCATGTCGCCGCGCCCTAGCAATTTTTCTGCTCCCCCTCCGTCCAAAATGGTACGTGAGTCGGTTTGAGAAGAGACTGCAAATGCGATGCGCGATGGAATGTTCGCTTTAATAACTCCTGTGATGACGTCAACAGACGGACGCTGTGTTGCGATAATGAGGTGAATCCCGGCAGCGCGGGCCATTTGCGCTAATCGAGTAATGGCGTCCTCCACATCATTGGAGGCAACCATCATCAAATCGGCGAGCTCATCGACAATGACGACAATGTACGGAAGCAAAGGTTGTTTATCTTCCTCTACTAAGTTGTTACGCTTCACGAGCTCATTGTAGCCTTCTATATTTCGTGTGCCCGAATGGGAGAACAGTTCGTACCGGCGCTCCATTTCGTTCACGACTTTTTTCAAAGCTTGCGACGCTTTTTTCGGATCGGTGACAACCGGTGCCAATAGATGAGGCACTCCGTTGTATCCGTTTAACTCTACCATTTTTGGGTCAATCATCATGAGCTTTACCTCATGAGGTTTGGCGCGCATTAAGATACTTGTGATAATGCCGTTAATGCACACACTTTTTCCCGAACCTGTTGCCCCCGCTACGAGCAAATGGGGCATTTTGTTCAGTTCAGCAAACACCGCATCCCCTGTAATATCTCGGCCTAAACCGATAAGGAGCTTACTTTCAGGCTTCTCTTGCTCGGTTACTTCTAATACTTCGCGAAGGGTCACCATCGATACTTCACTGTTCGGAACTTCAATCCCGACTGCTGATTTGCCTGGAATTGGGGCCTCAATGCGAATATCTTTAGCGGCAAGGGCTAAGGCCAAGTCATCAGACAAATTGACAATTTTACTTACCTTTACGCCTACATCTGGATGCACTTCATACTTCGTCACGGCAGGTCCGATATGTACTTGCTTGACCGTTGCTTTCACACCGAAGCTTTGGAACGTACGCTCGAGTTTTGCTGCGTTTGCATGGTAGTCATCAAACTGCCCGTGATCCGCTTGTTTAGTTGGAGGGTCTAGCAAAGTAAGCGGAGGCAGCTGATAATCTTTGTTCTCTACTTCTGTAAACTTCATCGGTGGCACAGTTGGTTCTTGTCCATCCGATTCCTTTGGTGCGGTTTCTTTTTTTGACTCATCTGCCTCTTCCATTCCTTCTAACGGCAGTTGTTGCTGTTCGTATGCTCTGTCTGCAAAGCTCTTCACTTCAATTGGCTCCCGCTCTGCAGGTGCGGGTGTCTGTTTTACTTCAGCTGGGGGTTCCCCGGTAGTAGCAGTCGTCTTCGCTGCTTTTTTGGCTTCTTTTTTCTCTTTCTTGTCTTCTTTCCACTTTGCTCTATCTTCCTGGAACGCTTCCCATTGTTTCGTAAAGAACTCGGTAACCTTCGTCGCCACCTTCACGAGGAGATCACCTGCTGTCTTGCCAGTTAATAAGGCCATTCCGATGAGGATCGCAATCGCTGCCATCACTTTTGTACCAGCAGCGGCAAACAGCCAGTAACTCGCTGAGAGCAGCACAGCTCCGAGCATACCGCCACCTAAATCAGACGTCGAACTTTCCCCGCTCACACTCATCCAAAACATTTCCCACGTATTCGTCAGCACACTTGGGCGTCTGATCACGCCTTCCCCTAACAGCAGTTCGAATAGGGTAACATGGCTCAACAATAAGAAACTTGCGATGATTACATACATCCCACTAAGGCGCACACTAGCTAGTTTCGGCATATCGCGCTTCCACATCATGTACCCCGACAACCAAATAAGGAAAAGCAAGAAGAACATATACCATTCTCCAAAGAAAAACTTAGAAAAGTATACGGTCGCCTTTCCGACAGCGCCGAGCTCCGCTATGGCGATCAAAGAGAGTGCAATCAGTAAAAGTGCGCTAATTTCATATTGAAGGATTCTCTTTAATCCCTTATCTTGTTTTTTTCTACGTTTCTTTTTCTTTGGCATTTCGCTCCACAATCTTTCTACTACAATTTTTGTCGTCCTTGTCCTATTGTGCTTCAAATAGAGCAAACGTTCAAGTAGGCAAAGCAAAAAGAGGCGCCACATTATTTCGGCACCTCTTACTAACTCTTTTAACTTGGTGGGAACGTCAATTTTGTCCCTGGTGTGCATGTGTTAGTCAAGTAGTGGTTCGGGTCTGTTGAGAGCACTTGGACGACGCGGTACTGCCCGGTTGCTTCTCTTTCCACGAGCACCGGGATTCCTTGGAAGTTTCGTACTTCTTGGCTAGATCGTCCTGTTGAGGCGTCAAATAGGTTATCGGCATATACGAGATCGTCTGGCATTGTCGTGTAGAGGATCATTGGACCATTCCTTTTTGCTTTGTGCCTTTATGTGCATCCATCAATTTGTTTAGTTTTTGAATGGCTACGCCGATTCCTCCCACCTCATCTATAAGCCCGTATTTGACAGCGTCTTCTCCGACTACGTTCGTTCCGATATCGCGGGTTAAGTTTCCTTTTTCAAACATGAGTTCTTTAAACTTTTCTTCTTCGATATTGGAGTGTTTTATGACAAAGTTCATTACCCGTTCCTGCATTTTGTCTAAGTATTCGAAAGTTTGTGGGACGCCGATGACGAGTCCTGTTAAGCGTACAGGGTGGATGGTCATCGTGGCTGTTTCCACAATAAAGCTGTAATCACACGATGTGGCGATCGGGACGCCGATGGAATGTCCGCCACCAAGAACGATGGAAACGGTCGGTTTGGACAGTGACGCCAGCATTTCTGAAAGAGCAAGACCTGCTTCGACGTCTCCACCTACAGTATTTAACAGAACGAGCAGCCCTTCAATGTTTGGATTTTGTTCAATGGCCACAATTTGGGGAATGACATGTTCATACTTTGTCGTTTTGTTTTGAGGGGGTAGTTGCATGTGCCCCTCAATTTGTCCGACGATAGACAACACATGAATCCGCGAATCTGGTGGCATTTGTGGTACGTTCGTTTGTCCTAGTTGTTGAATTTTATCAACGATGCCTTCTTTTTTAGGCTCATCTTGATCCGTTGATTCGTTCATGTTCACTGACTGGTTTCCGTTCGGCTCATACGGTTGTGTCAAAAGAGACAGCTCCCTTCTTTACGTCTCACATTAGTATGAGCACGACGGTTACAAACCATGCAATCACTGGCGAATTTCAACAATGATAGGCAAAATGACAGGTCGTCGTTTTGTTGCGTCAAACAATTCTTTCTGTACTACATCTTTCACTTTTTGCTTCAAGTCAGCCCAATCATATATTGGTGACTGTGCTTCCACGAGCTCTGCCACCACATTGGTGATTCGCTCTAATAAAGCCGCAGACTGTTTTTTATAGACAAATCCTCTCGTGACACATTGCGGTTGGGCTGCGAGTAGTTTCGTCCGCGAGTGGAGCGGTATGACAATAGAAACAACCCCGTCCTCGCTCAGCCATTTGCGGTCGCGAAGAACGACTTGCCCAATGTCACCGACGCCTTTACCGTCTATGAACACGTGACCTTTCGTAACAGTTCCTTCTCGTTCGATGCCTTTTTGTCCATCACAAAGTAAGATGTCGCCTTTTTCCGGAAGCGCAGCATGAGACGGTTCTTTTTGCTGTCTCTCCCACAAAGACTGACAAGCTAATAGCATTTGATACTCACCGCCGAGTGGAATGCACTGTGCTGGTTGTAAAAATTCTAGTAACCACTCCAGTTCTCCTCGAGACGTTTGTTCTTCTCCACGGGTCGATTTCACTAGAGAATGGACGTCGACGTCTTTGCGATACAATTCGTTTACGTAACGGGAAAGCTGCACCTCTCGTCCCCAAAGCCAGTGCGTAAGCAGTAACACAACGTCCCCTTGTTGCAATCGATTCGTCCATTTCCGCAAGGCTTCATACGGTTCTTCTTCTCTTCCTACAAACACATGCAATACGGCGTCGCTCGGCAGTAGCTTTGCCTTTTGCGGAGGGACTACATACCCTTCGTCTTTCCATTGTGGGTTGTATTGAAATAGCCCTTTGACGAAGGCGCTCGTCCGCTTTCCGTGAAACGTTACTTTTCGTCCGACTCGGTTGGCCACTTCTAGTAGTTGAAAAATACGCTTTGTGTCTTGTTCATGGATCGTAGCGAGCACCGTTTGCTCCGCTTGTTCGACCCAATTTTCAAGTTGGGCGGTAACGGATGAATACGTACGTTTTGGTCCCGTATTCGTGAGACCTATCGTTTCAGGCAACAAAAGGCGCACCCTTTCAGCTCCCAATTGTTGTAGCACGCGCATATCTGTGCGAAAGGGCGCTTTTTCCCCAGGTTGGAGCGACATCGTTCCGGTGTACACGACCCAGCCTTCATCCGTATGGAAACCATAGCCGCAAGAACCAATGGTTAGCGTGCTGGTGGCAAACGGGCGAATCTTCGTATTGCCTACTTGAAAGACGTCACCGGAAGTCACCTCTTGGAACGTATTCGAGCGGACGGGTACTTCATGCTCTTGACACCAACGTTTCGCTTGTTGAATCGTTTCCTTTGTCGCAAACACTTTCGTATGTATCACTTGCAAAAGAATCGGCAACGCGCCGAAATGAGCTGGATCTGCCTTTGTCAGGAAAATCCCCTTCACACGCTGGCTTCGTTCTACTATCGGTGTTAAGTCTGGAATGACACGATCGACCCCAAGCATTTCTTGTTCTGGACGTAGCTGACCACTATCCAAAATAAACACGTCTTCGTCCACTTCTAAAAGGGTGAGGTGGTTTTCTCGTTCTTCTACTCCACCAAGTGGAATCACTCGTACTGCTGTTTTCGTTAACTTATTCACAATCTTTTACCCCTTCCACATGTTTCCACTCAAAGTGGGCACAATAGAAAGCCACCCAGTTCGATCGATTGGGTGGCACTTTAAGTTTCTCCCATGTGTCTTGTTGTTTATTTTTGGCTCTTTTTGTATCCTTTGTTGTTTTTACTATACAGTAATCTCATGATGTGACGTAATGAAGAAACTGTGGAATACGCTGCGGAAATACACTTCGCTTTCCGTAGGCTTCGCGCTGAGCCTCCTCGCGAGCAAAGTACGCTCACTGCGGAGGCCCACAGGACGTAGGTCAGAAAGGCGTTGCTACAGGACGTGGCGCCCTTAGCCTTTCCTCCACTTCATCGTCTTCGCTTTCCCACAGGAGTCTACGAGTATTTCCTCCACTAGTATCGAGCTTAATATTTAGTAATTAAATAACGGAACCAGTGTCCGTACACCTTCGAAAACAACATGATTTTCATTGAATAGCGGAACCAATGTCCGTTCGAAACAGGATAGGCAATAGCCCAAGCGAGCACTATACCAAAGTATCGGTGCCTCTTTGTTTCTGAAAAATTCAAGTACCCATTGAACGGCATCTGGAGTGAACAATACCAACTGTTCAGAAGGTTGAGGTAATAAGTTCAATATTAGTAAGGAAATACACATGGATTCCTTAAAAATGTACTCAGCATTTTCTTTGTGTAATGTAATTTAAAACCAGCGGAGGAAATACACGTAGACTCCTGCGGGATCAGCGGGACAGGTGAGACCCCCGCAAGAGCGCAGCGATGAGGAGGCTCACCGCCCGCCCCGCGGAAAGCGAAGTGTATTTCCGGAGCGGTTCGTAACTCTTAAATGAATTGCATTACGCCGCATCATATAGCTACTGTGTAAAGAGATTTCATTAAAAAAGCAACAATCTTTTAGTAAACAGCCTTATTTTTTAATAAAACGGTGTCAGCACTTCGGTGAGCGACTGGCGTTCCTTCTCATCAAGAGGAAGCAGTGGTAGCCGAACCGTGCCTACGTCGATTCCTTTTACTTGTAGAGCTGTTTTGACTGGTGCCGGGCTTGGCGCTGCAAACATCGCTTCCATCACCGGAAGCAACTTCCCGTTCCAGACGGCTGCTGAAGCTAAATCGCCTTCTTTTGCGGATGAGATCATGGTTTGCATTTCTTTGCCGATCACGTGAGAGGCGACGGAGATGATCCCCGTTGCACCGATCGCTACAGAAGGTAATGTTAACGCATCTTCTCCACTGTACACGAGAAAATCATCGCTCGTTTCGCGGATAATTTTTGTCATCGCACTTAAGTCACCGCTCGCTTCTTTGACTGCTACTACGTTTGGAAGCTTTGATAGCTCAATAATCGTCTCTGGTGTCATACTCGTAATCGTACGACCTGGTACGTTATACAGCATCACAGGAAGCGTTGTCTCACTTGCAACAGCCTCGACATGCTTCCTTATCCCAAGCTGCGACGGCTTGTTGTAATAAGGCGTCACGATCATGATGGCATCAACGCCTGTTCTTTCTGCTTCTTTCGTTAGCTCAACGGTTTGCTTCGTATTATTGCTTCCTGTTCCAGCTATAACCGGCACACGTCCGTCTACCACTTTTACAACGTGTGTAAACAAGGCAACTTTTTCTTCTTTTGTTAAAGTGGGTGATTCTCCAGTCGTACCGGCGACTACTAAGGAATCCGTTCCATTTTGCAACAAGTACTGTATTAATTGCGTCGTCTTTCCGAAATCGATGTTTTCTTTTCGATCAAACGGGGTCACCATCGCAGTTGAAACCGTTCCGAAATGGATCAATAGAATTCACTCCTCGTTTTGTACTGGTTCTTCTTCTAAATGGAACGCATCGTGTAGGGCGTTTACTGCATCCCTCAAGTCTTCTTGCTTCACAAGTACCCAAATCGTTGTATGGCTGTCCGCAGATTGTAAAATCCGAATGCCTTTATCACTCAAAGCACCGACAATTGTCGAGGTAACGCCGGGAACACCGGTCATGCCTGCGCCGACGACAGATACCTTCGCGCATCCCGTTTCAATTTGCGGGGAGTAGCCGAGCGACTCCAATACGTTACAAGCGCTTTTGGTCGCTTCTTCTGGGACGGTGTAGGTCACTCTGTTTGGTGAGATGTTAATGAAATCGACGCTAATTTGCGCTTGGGCCATCGCTTTAAACACGTTGGATTGCAAGTGATAATCGTCTTTTGGCGCGTCAACGCGAATTTGCGTAATGTTTGCGACGTGAGCAATTCCTGTGATAACTCGTTCTTTTACGTCTCTTGCTTGCCCCGTTTGCTCAATAGACGTCACCAGTGTGCCTACATTGTCTGAGTACGTTGATCGAATCCTTATCGGCACTTTTGCTTGCATCGCGATTTCAACTGCACGCGGATGAATGACTTTGGCTCCTTGGTAGGCCATATTACACACTTCATTATAGGTTACTTTTGAGAGCGGTCTAGCATGGTCAGCTAAGCGCGGATCGGCCGTCATGATGCCATCGACGTCAGTGAAAATATCAATCGACTCTGCTTGTAGTGCAACACCCAGTGCAGAAGCAGACGTATCGCTACCACCACGCCCAATTGTGGTCACGTCACCATTTCTCGCCACCCCTTGAAAACCTGCAACAACAACGACATCTTGTCGCTCCAGTACATGGAGTAGGCGTTCTGGCTTCATGTCAATTAGCTTGGCGTTCGTGTGGTCGGCGTTCGTGCGAAATCCCGCTTGCGCTCCAGAGAGGCTCGTCGCCTGCACACCTTCACGCTTCAATAAATGACTAAATACGACGCTACTAATCAATTCTCCTGTAGAAAGCAACGCATCCAGTTCACGTTTTTCGAGCAATTCGCGCTCTTCTTCTACAAGGGAGAGCAATGTATCTGTTGCGTATGGATCTCCCTTGCGCCCCATAGCAGAGACAACGACGACTACTTTGTAACCCTTTTCTATAGCCTGTTTCACATGACGTATCGCATGAGCGCGTGCTGTAGGATCTTTGACAGAAGTTCCACCAAATTTTTGTACAATGACCTTCATGTTGACACCTCTTGACAAGAGTGGGCGTTGAAGGGTCTTGGTGAGTTTTGACCCTTTCAACACATTTCATTATTAAACGAGCTCTCGTTTGATGAGCTCTTGTGCAATTTGTACAGAGTTATAGGCGGCCCCTTTTAGCAAATTGTCTGACACAACCCACATATGAAACACTTGTGGATCATCCATATCTTGACGAATGCGCCCAACAAATACATCCGGGTGCCCTACGGAAGCGAGCGGTGTTGGGTACACCTGTTCTTCAGGTTGATCCTGTACCGTAATTCCTGGCCCCTCTTCAAGAATTGCTTTCACTTGTTCACGAGTCGCCGCTTGTGACAAATGAACCGTCACCGATTCAGAGTGTCCTGTTACGATCGGTAAACGTACACACGTTGCTGCAACAGGTAGCAGAGGCAAGTGAAGAATTTTTTTCGTTTCGTTTATCATTTTCATTTCCTCAAATGTGAAACCATTTTCTTGGAATACATCGATTTGAGGAAGTGCGTTGAAAGCAATTGGATGGTGCTTGTCGGCTCCTTTTACAGGGAGTACGTTTGCTACTGGCTCTTCGCCGTTAAGCATTTGCGTAGATTGCGTTGTAAGCTCGTCGATAGCAGCTTGCCCCGCTCCTGATACGGCTTGATACGTAGAAACGACTACACGCTGGAGACCTAACTGCTGGCGTAGCGGTTCGAGCACCACCACCATTTGAATCGTAGAGCAGTTCGGATTGGCAATAATGCCGTTGTGGTTGTGAAGATCGTCTGCATTCACTTCAGGCACGACGAGTGGTACGTCCGGATCCATCCGAAAGGCACTCGTGTTATCGATCACAATCGCACCCCGATCGGTCGCTTCTTTCGCAAATTGCTTGGAGATCGAACCGCCTGCTGAAAATAAGGCGATGTCGACTCCTTCAAACGACTCTGGTTTCGCTTCTTGCACAGTATATGTGTTTCCTTGAAACTCAACTTGTTTCCCGCTAGAGCGTGCTGAGGAAAGCAAAGTTAATTGTGAAATAGGGAATTTGACTAAATCAAGCATTTTCAGCATTTGTTCGCCGACTGCACCAGTGGCTCCTAATATAGCAACGTGATACCCGTTTTGACGTGGCATAACATTCTTCCTTTCAATATGCGTGTCTATTCATTTTATCATAGATTTTGTCACGTTCCATCGAAAGAATTATGCCTTCTTCCATTTTTCGATCACAACGGGTTGTAATTGCTTACCTTCGAGGGCTTCTTCCACCGTTTCTTTTAGCTGTGTCATGTCAGATACCATGCTTTTCGGTTTGCCGTGTGGATCGTCTTGCCCATACGGAATAAAATAAATATCTTTTGTCGACATCAGTCTCATTAAGTTGACTCCGTTTAACCCAAGGCAATCATTCGAAGATATACCGAGCACGACTGGACGATAATTGCGTAACGTCGCTTTTGCAGCCATAAGAACCGGTGAGTCTGTCATCGCATTGGCAAATTTGCTCATTGAGTTACCTGTCATCGGGGCAATTACCATGACATCGAGCGGCATTTTCGGCCCTAAAGGCTCTGCGCCTACAATAGAATCGATCACTTTGCGCCCAGTTACTTCTTCAATACGCGCGACCCAGTCTTCTCCTTTGCCGAATCGGGTAGTTGTCGACTTCACCGTAAACGTCACGAGCGGAACGACGTCTGCTCCTGCGTCTACTAATCGTTTAATTTCTGGTAACACCGCGTCATAAGTACAATGAGAACCAGTTAGCCCAAATCCGATTCGCTTTCCTTTAACATCCATTTAAGAGGACTCCTTTCGTAATTTCGCTTCCTCGTCGATCAACTGACACAACACTTTTGCTAAAATTTGCCCTGCTGTTTTCGGAGCGACAATCCCTGGGAGACCAGGGGCTAATAGCGCTTTTATTCCGCGTTTTTCCGCATAGCGAAAATCCGTGCCGCCTGGCTTTGAGGCAAGGTCAATGATTAACGTATGGGTTGGCATTTTTGCGATGGCATTTGCTGTCACAACATGGGCAGGAATCGTATTAATACAAAGATCACACGTCTCAACTTCTTTGGATAAATCTTCTAAATGAAAAGGGGTTAACCCCATTTCGGTTATGCGCGCGAGCTGTTCCGTTTTGTGTGCGCCTACTTTTACGCGGGCGCCTAAGTTTGCAAAAGTACGCGCGACACTCATTCCGACTCTTCCTAATCCGAGAACGACGACTTCAGCTCCATGAATCGTAAAATCCGTGTGCTGAATGGCCATCATGATCGTTCCTTCAACCGTCGGAATCGAGTTGTAGATCGCGACATCGTCTCGGTCAAATAATTGAACGAGTTTTCGATTGGCGCGTTTCGTTACTTTTTCTAAATGATCAGTGGAGATGCCTGAATAGACGACGCAATGCTCTGGTGTTCTTGCGAGCGCCTCTTCGGTAAGGGTAATCGTTTCATGTGAGAAAATCGTATCTACCTCCCCATTAGCATTCGTGCCCGGAACAGGGAGAACAATCACATCTGTTTCTTCTAGTGGGGCGTCCTCGAGCGATTCCTTGCCGGCGCCCGAGAATGCATGATCTAATTGTTCAAAGCCGACCAATGTAAGCCTAGCGTCCATCTCGACAAACTTTCGCACGATCTCAAGCTGGCGCGCATCACCCCCGATGACAGTGATGTGGATTCCCGTCAACATACACTTCATCACCTCTTTCTCTTGTTACGTGCTTCTTGAGTCAGTCTATGAGAAGGGCTGTAAAACGGTGCGAGACAGGAGGGAAAAATCAAAAAGTACGGAGAGGAAATCGCGGCGTGGTCTTTTGTATGGGACGGAGTCTGAGCAAATTGCTCTGAGTCTGCGTATTCCGCCATGAGTCTGCGTATTTCGCCATGAGTCTGCGTATCACGCTCTGAGTCTGCGCATTCCGCTCTGAGTCTGCGCATTCCGCCATGAGTCTGCGCATTCCGCTCTGAGTCTGCGCATTCCGCCATGAGTCTGCGTATTCTGCCATGAGTCTGAGCATTCCGCTCTGAGTCTGCGCATCACGCTCTGAGTCTGCGTATTCCGCTCTGAGTCTGCGTATTCCGCCATGAGTCTGCGCATTCCGCTCTGAGTCTGCGCATCACGCTCTGAGTCTGAGCAAATCGCTCTGAGTCTGCGTATTCCGCCATGAGTCTGCGTATTCTGCCATGAGTCTGAGCATTCCGCTCTGAGTCTGCGCATCACGCTCTGAGTCTGCGTATTCCGCCATGAGTCTGCGCATTCCGCCATGAGTCTGCGCATCTCGCTCTGAGTCTGCGTATTCTGCCATGAGTCTGCGCATCTCGCTCTGAGTCTGCGCATTCCGCCATGAGTCTGCGCATCACGCTCTGAGTCTGCGCATCACGCTCTGAGTCTGCGTATTCCGCTCTGAGTCTGCGTATTCCGCCATGAGTCTGCGCATTCCGCTCTGAGTCTGCGCATCACGCTCTGAGTCTGAGCAAATCGCTCTGAGTCTGCGTATTCCGCCATGAGTCTGCGTATTCTGCCATGAGTCTGAGCATTCCGCTCTGAGTCTGCGCATCACGCTCTGAGTCTGCGTATTCCGCCATGAGTCTGCGCATTCCGCCATGAGTCTGCGCATCTCGCTCTGAGTCTGCGTATTCTGCCATGAGTCTGCGCATCTCGCTCTGAGTCTGCGCATTCCGCCATGAGTCTGCGCATCACGCTCTGAGTCTGCGCATCTCGCTCTGAGTCTGCGTATTCCGCCATGAGTCTGCGTATCACGCTCTGAGTCTGCGCATTCCGCTCTGAGTCTGCGCATTCCGCTCTGAGTCTGCGCATTCCGCCATGAGTCTGCGCATTCCTCTCTGAGTCTGCGCATTCCGCCATGAGTCTGCGCATCACGCTCTGAGTCTGCGTATTCCGCCATGAGTCTGCGCATCTCGCTCTGAGTCTGAGCATTTCGCCATGAGTCTGCGTATTCCGCCATGAGTCTGCGTATTCCGCCATGAGTCTGCGTATTCCGCCATGAGTCTGCGTATTCCGCCATGAGTCTGCGTATTCTGCCATGAGTCTGCGCATCACGCTCTGAGTCTGCGCATTCCGCCATGAGTCTGCGCATCACGCCATGAGTCTGCGCATTTGGGTGGGGTACTGGTTCGCTGCTCCTAAGTCTGGATCTACGCTTAAGAGTCACTCCTGCACTTGAAGCCTGGGCCCCACTACTCACATTTTGCTATAAAAAAATGGACCCACCCTAACGTGGATCCACTTCACAACTAATATCTATCTTCATTATCTGTTTCGTAATGCGGAAACTTCATCATCACCATTTCATTTCCGATCGTTTGGATGTTGCGCCACGGAACACGGATTTCGTTCGATCCTTTTTTAAAGCCACGCCACTTCCCTGTAGGAATGAGCAGGGCTTCGATTCGACCTTGTTCGTTAATTTCTAAATCTGTCTCACCGAGGACGCCCATTCGTTCGGCTCGTTCTACGTCGATAATTTCTTTACCGCTCAGTTCGCTTAATCTCACTCGCATCGCCTCCCATACTTTCACTGTATACAAGCCGCGAGAAATTTATGATAAGCAAGCGCGCCATCTTAAAACTCGCAAAGGAACTAGCGAGAGACTCGTCTACTCTTTTGGGCTTACAATGCTTACCGCGTATTGATCCGTAAACACTTGGTGGGCGATTCGAGACACATCAGCCATCGTAACGGCGTCGATTTGTTGAACGAGTTCATCCAACGTACGATGTCTTCCGAGAACGAGTTCGTTTTTTCCGTTTCGACTCATGCGCCCGTTTGTGCTTTCCAGACCGAGCATCAAGTTCCCTTTGAGCTGTTCTTTGCAGTTCATCAATTCCTTATCGGTAAATCCTGTTTCCTTTACTGTAGCAAGCGTCTTTTCAATCGTTGACACGAGTTCCTCCAG
This sequence comes from Bacillus fonticola, assembly GCF_012955605.1. Taxonomy (GTDB): domain Bacteria; phylum Bacillota; class Bacilli; order Bacillales; family JC228; genus Bacillus_CG; species Bacillus_CG fonticola. The sequence continues at coordinate 1,724,364 of NZ_CP052135.1, forward strand.
ACGGTTTGCACCGGTGCCACCATAAATTGTAACGGATCCACTGTCTTCATAGGCGGTGTGATAGGAAAAGATCGAATAGGCTAATCCCCGTTCTTCACGGACTTCTTGGAAAAGTCGGGAGCTCATGCTACCCCCGAGCATATTGTTTAACACGATGAGACTGAACATATCTACGTGACCCACTTGCAACCCTTCAAAACCGAGACAAACGTGGGCTTGTTCTGTTTCTTTTTTGCGGTGGATGCGCGTCGGTAAAAATTGTGGTTGTTGCACGTTGCGTTGTTTTTTCGGCCCTTGGAAGTGTCCGAATAACGATTCCACTTGCTTCAAAAATGACTCGTCGACATTCCCAGCGATAGAGATGACGACGGTGTCAGGCGAGTACGTTTCTTTTTGATAGTCAAATAACGATTGTTGTGTAAAACTACCTACTGTTTTGTCTGTGCCTAAAATGGGTAGAGCGAGCGGGTGGTCTCCGTAAGATGCTTCGCTTAGTAAGTCGTGCACAATGTCGTCTGGTGTGTCGTCTACCATTTTGATTTCTTCAAACACAACCTGCTTTTCTTTTTCGATTTCTTCTTCTGCAAATGTAGAGTTAAAAAACATGTCTGAAAGTACGTCTAACGCCTTATCTGCATGTGTATCCAACACTTTGGCGTAGTAACATGTATACTCCTTTGATGTAAACGCATTGACTTGTCCACCGATCGAATCGAACGCTTCGGCAATATCGCGGGCTGTTCGCGTTTTCGTTCCCTTGAATAACATATGTTCTAAGAAGTGCGAGACACCGTTGAGTTCAGTTGTTTCAAACCGGGATCCCGTTCCGATCCATACGCCGATTGCGACTGAACGTACTGTGGGGATATTTTCTAAGACGACTCGCAATCCGTTTGGAAGAGTTGTTCTATGTATCAAAGAAATTTCCTCCTTCTTTTCGCTGAAGCGGGCTCAAGTTGACTATTGACGTGAAGTTCCTTTAGGACGTCGCTCTGATAGAATATCAGATACTGTTCCAATAGAAAATCCTTTATCTTGAACCGCTTTTATCATGTTGGGCAAAGCTTTCACGGTTTCTTCTGTCGGGTGCATCAAGACGATTGCTCCTGGGTGAATTTTTGACTGGATTCGTTGGACTATTGTAGCAGGAGTGGGGTGCTGCCAATCAATGGTATCGACACTCCACAAAACGGTCTCCATATTTAAACGGTCAGCTACTGTCACAGTGCTCTGTTGATAACTCCCACTAGGCGGGGCAAACAACGTCGGTTTTACGTCGATAGCTGCCTCAATCGTTTCGTTCGTTTTCTTCATATTTTGGTATGCTTCTTCTTCTGATAGCTTAGCAAAATCTGCATGATTCATGGAATGATTGCCTATTTCGTGTCCTGCTTCGACAAGGTATTTGGCAACATCGCTATTATTACGCGTCCAGTTGCCTTCTAAAAAAAAAGTAACTTGTATGTTTTCTTCTTTCAAAATACGCAAAATAGCGGGCAGCTGGTCTTCTCCCCATGCGACATTAATCCCAAATGCGACTTGCGGATTTTCAGGATTTCCTCGATAAATTGGACCCGCAGGCAAATCATCGAGGGTCACTTTCGGGGGGATTTCTTCATAGACGACAAGCTCTTCTTCAAAACTTCCCACTTTTTTCATCCGTTTATACGTTTCTTCTTCATTTACTTTGAGCCCGTAGTAGCCAGGTTGTTTTTTCCAAACTGGGTGCATGACCGCATCCTGGGCGGGTTCGTATTCTTCTTCGGCAAAAAGAGCGATCTGTTCGCGTAAAGAAGCCTCCTTCACTGAAACCGTTGCGGTTTGATTAAGCAAAGAAAGCGGTGTGCTCATGACGATGAGTACACCGAACAAAAACATCAGTAACCTAATCCAATTCGATGATGGCATACGTCATCCTCCTCTTTTTTCAGTTTATGAAAAGAGAGGACAAGGTAGAACTCGCCCATCGTGTCAACGTATTGCTATATGCTTCACAGGCATCTAAGTCCTGACCGCGGATACCCCACTTGAACTCCGGTATCCGCCACCTATATCGCAAAAAAACTCGGCAGCTCCCGAGTTTTCGTTCTTTGCATGATGTAATTAAGGTTCACTAGACTACTGATCGCTAGTGGCCTTCTCTTTTTGCTCACGTAACACGACTTTACGTGATAAGTTGACACGACCTTGTCTATCGATTTCGATGACTTTTACGAGTAGTTCATCCCCGATAGAAAGTGCATCTTCCACTTTGTTTATCCGTTCTTCTGCAATTTCTGAAATGTGCAGAAGTCCATCTTTTCCAGCAAAGATTTCTAAGAAAGCGCCGAATTTTTCGATACGTTTGACTTTCCCTAAATACATTTCACCGACGCCTACTTCACGAACGAGGTCTTCGATGATTTTCTTCGCCTTCTCGTTCATCTCTTGGTCAGTAGAAGAAATGAAGACCGTACCATCTTGCTCGATATCAATTTTCACGCCAGTTTCTTCAATGATTTTGTTGATTTGTTTTCCGCTTGGTCCGATTACATCGCGAATTTTGTCAGGCTTGATCGCCATTTGCAAAATCTTCGGTGCGTATGGAGATAGCTGTTCACGTGAAGTTGAGATCGTGCTCACCATGTGCTCCAAGATGTGCAAACGACCTTTACGTGCTTGCGTGAGTGCTTCTTCTAAAATCTCACGGGATAACCCGTCAATTTTAATGTCCATTTGGAGTGCTGTCACGCCATCTTTCGTACCCGCAACTTTAAAGTCCATATCACCAAGATGGTCTTCCATCCCTTGAATGTCCGTTAAAATCGTGTAGTCGTCACCTTTTTTAACAAGACCCATTGCGATACCAGCAACTGGTGCCTTGATCGGTACTCCAGCGTCCATCATCGCCATTGTGCTCGCGCAAATGCTTGCTTGAGACGTTGATCCGTTTGATTCAATAACTTCCGATACGAGACGAATCGTATAAGGGAATTTATTTTCAGATGGAATAACGGGATCGAGTGCACGTTCTCCAAGCGCACCATGACCAATTTCGCGTCGACCAGGTCCACGAATTGGGCCAGTTTCTCCAACTGAGAATTGTGGGAAGTTATAGTGGTGCATAAATCGTTTAGACTCTTCAGTGCCGAGCCCGTCCAAAATTTGAACGTCGCCTAATGCACCAAGTGTACAGATGCTGAGCGCTTGCGTTTGTCCGCGAGTGAAAAGGCCTGAACCGTGCGTTCTAGGAAGAATCCCTACTTCCGAAGAAAGCGGTCGAATTTCGTCCACACCACGACCGTCTGGACGCACTTTTTCTTCTGTAATTAAACGACGCACTTCTTCTTTTACGAGGTTATTAAGCACCTCTTTGACTTGTTTGAGTGTTGCTTCCTCTGCTTCCTCAAACTGAGCAAGAACAGCCTCTTTTACGCTTGAGATGGCAGCTTCTCTTGCATGCTTCTCTACTACTTGCACCGCTTTTGTCAAATCAGTTTCACAGCGTGCGCGGATGTCTTTTTCGATATCTGCGTCTACTTTGTGCAATTTGATGTCCATTTTTTCCGGCTGCAGTGCATCTGCTATTTTTTGTTGGAAAGCAACGAGACGTTTAATCTCCTCGTGTCCGAACATAATCGCTTCTAACATGACTTCTTCTGGAACTTCATTAGCCCCTGCTTCTACCATGTTGACAGCGTCTTTTGTACCGGCAACTGTCAGGTCAATGTCACTCTTCTCCAGCTGTTCAACAGTTGGATTGATAACGAATTTTCCGTCGACACGACCTACAATGACACCCGCAATCGGACCACCGAATGGGATGTTCGATGTCATTAATGCGAGGGAACTTCCTAACATAGCAGCCATTTCACTAGAATAGTTCTGCTCTACGCTCATAACGATACTGATTACTTGGACATCATTGCGAAATCCGTCAGGGAACAAAGGTCGGATGGGACGGTCAATCAAACGGCTAGCTAATATCGCCTTTTCGCTCGGCCGCCCTTCCCTTTTAATAAATCCTCCTGGAATTTTCCCTACCGCATACAAACGCTCTTCGTAGTTCACTGTTAGTGGGAAGAAATCCAATGGTTTCGGTTCTTTTGAAGCTGTTGCTGTACTTAACACGACCGTATCGCCGTAACGTACAAGCACTGAGCCGTTCGCTTGTTTGGCGAGCTGACCAACTTCAACCGTCAATGAGCCATTCGCCCATTCGGTTTGAAACACTTGTTTAGTTTGTTCCATCATCGCTTCTGTGCTCCTCTCTTCAACGTTCTTAATATGTATGTTTTCACAAAAAAAAGACACTGTATACGAGTTTCTACCTTATTTTTGCGCAAACTATGAAAAAAGCGGGATTTCTCCCGCTTTTTGTAGGTAACTTATCGACGAAGACCAAGGCTGTTGATTAGTTCACGATAACGTTGTACTTCGTTATTACGCAAATAAGTCAAAAGGTTACGACGCTTACCAACCATTTTCATCAAACCACGACGAGAATGGTGATCTTTCTTGTGCGTACGCAAGTGGTCATTCAAATTGTTAATCTCTTCTGTAAGGACTGCAATTTGAACCTCTGGAGAACCAGTATCCTCAGCGTGAGTACGGTACTCTTCGATTAGTTCGCGTTTGCGTTCTTGTGTAATAGCCATTCTAGTCACCTCCTCTAATCATAGAATCCCCAATTGCTGAGCCGGCGTCGGAGAAATCGCGTAGCCAAGCAACGGTTGTGTGTACTTTAGTACGAAAATAAGCATACACTTTCCGACAATAAAAAGCAAGCGCTGCTAGGTGTTTGTCACCTTGAGAGGTCACATGTTTGTCGTGTTAAAATACGCTCTGGCATCCTCGCAATCTTGGTTGATTTGGGCGATCAATTCATCGACGCCTGAAAAGCGCTGTTCATTACGCAAACGTTTATGCCACTGCACCGTCACTGTCTGCCCATAAATCGTTTGCGAAAAAGAGAAAATATGAACTTCTACATGGGGTCTGTACGTTTGCTTGGAGTGGAACGTCGGTTTAAAGCCTACATTACAAACTCCTTCATACCACGTATCATCTACGCGAATCCGCACAGCATACACACCGACAGGAGGCAAAATATAATCGGTGGACACCTTCACGTTCGCAGTCGGAAAGCCGATCGTCCTTCCACGCTTCTCTCCGTCTATGACAATGCCGCTCGTTTCGTATTGTCGCCCAAGAAATTGAGGCACTTCCTCCATTACCCCTTGACTAAGCAAAGAACGTATATGGGTCGAACTGACCTTCAATCCGTCGATTGTGATTTTTCCAACTGTTGTTTGCGTAAATTGGTCTCTTGCATGAAATGACAGCGTCTCCATCGTTCCTTTCCCGAAAGAACCGTACGTAAAGTCAAAGCCTGCCACCACGTGCTCTATGTGCAAACCAATAATATACTCATCTACAAATTGTTGTGGCTGTAGTTTCGAAAAGACCTTTGAAAACTCAACGACAAAGATGACGTCTACACCGAGTTCGGCGATGTGTTTCATTTTGTCTTCAATCGGTGTAATAGCTTCTACACGCTGTACATCCCTTTGTAGGACGATGCTTGGATGTGGGTCAAACGTCATAACCGCAGACTGTATCCCTCTAGCCTTCGCTTCTTGCTGTGCAGTGCGGATAACTTTTTTGTGCCCAATATGGACACCATCAAAAAAACCGAGTGCACAAACAAGAGGTGGCAATTCATCTTTTTTCAGTTGATGAGGATGTGATAATCGATAAACCTTCACCGTTCTTGCTCCCTTCCCATTGGCAAGCTGGCTCGCGGGATGCGAGTGCTGCCAAGGTTCCTCTGTTCTACTTCTATAGTAGTAACGCTGTTTTATTGAATTCACTCATCTCTTACAAATACTTTCTTAGGCTTCACAAAGTCTGTCTTGGTGGGGTGCTCTTGGTAGATTGCGATTGCTTTCCCCTGCTTGGTTTCGGCGACCACTTCTCTTGCTCCCACTGGCCAATCAGTTGCTACATCAACTTTATGTAGTTTCGCACCGTTTTCAACACTCGATGTCAATGTATCAGAAATGACCCACTTCGGCAAATGCAAAAGCCCGTCTTCAATCGGTCGCAGCCATTTTATGCGTTCTTCCATATCGATGTCAGTTAGAGATTGAAGCGTGACACATTCATCAGCTGTAAACCCAGCAGCCTCTGTTCTTGTTAGTTGTGACATATGAGCAGGAACTCCGAGCGCTTCACCGATTGCAACAGCTAGCGTACGTACGTAGGTCCCTTTAGAGCAACGAACTCGGAATGAGAACGTGACTTGCTCGTCGTTCAGTTCCGGTGAGTCTAGTCGTTCAAATTTGTAAATATGGACGTGTCTGGTCGGACGTTCGACGACTTGTCCTGCTCGAGCATACTCGTACAATTTTTTACCATTCACTTTTACAGCAGAGTACATGGGGGGCGTTTGTGAGATGGTTCCCGTTAACGAAAGGAGGGCGAAGTCGATCTCCTCAAGTGGAGGGAGCTTCGTAAGCGGTGTTCGTTCAACGATAGCACCGGTTGCATCCTCCGTTGTTGTCGCATAGCCAAGGGTCACTTCTCCTTCGTATGTTTTAGGCTGTGCAATGAGTTCTTCCACGATCCGGGTCGCGTGACCGATGCAAATAGGAAGCACGCCATCCACCTCAGGATCGAGGGTACCCGTATGCCCAACCCTCTTTGTGCCAAACAATTTTCTCAGCTTCCATACACAATCATGGGAGGTCATGCCTTTTGGCTTCCAAAATGGCAAAATTCCGTTCACTTTGCTGTTCACCTCGCTGGTTATAGTGTGGGGGGCAACCGATGTAGGGGGATAGCCGATTCATCACGTTAGCGTCGGGTTTATCCTCAAATGGATCCGGTTATCAATCAAAACCTTAAATTTATCCACAAATCGGTGGCTTTGTCTATCAAAACATCCATTTTATTAATCAACATCCGATTTCCATACTAGCTGCCAAACATGAAAAAGGAGGACCGGCGCGTGCCAGTCCTCAATCTTCTCTGTGCAACTCGTGCAACAGTGTGTCGATGCGATTGCCTTTTTCCATGACATCGTCGACTTCGAACAAAATTTCCGGTGTTTTGCGTAAGCGGATACGGGCTCCGATTTCAGAGCGGATGAATCCTGTCGCTTTACCAAGTGCTTTTAGTGTCGCTTCTTTTTTCTCTTCGTCACCAAGGATCGAAACGTACACTTTTGCTTGTTGCAAATCACCGGTTACCCGTACGTCCGTCACTGTTACGAACCCGACGCGTGGGTCTTTTACTTTTCGTCCGATAATGTCGCTAAGTTCTTTTTTCATTTGTTCTGCTACGCGATGTGAACGAACATTCACTACTCGTCACCTCAATTTTTCTTTGCAGGTCAAAGCCATTCTTGCTCAATCGATGTGGCTTCTAGATCGTGTTGCTGATCTAAATAATTGCAAACCCGCTGTACCATTTGTTCACACACTGTTTTTGAGCTTGCGATGGCAACAACGCCAAACTCGGCGCGTTGCCAAAGATCTTGATAGTCCAACTCACTTACAGCCATATTTTGCTGCCCACCTATATGAGCAAACAGTCGTTGCAAAACGGCTCTTTTCTCTTTTAAGGAGTGTGCGTTGTACAAGATCACCTCGACAGTCAAGCTGAGAATCACTTACGCTCAATCTCTTCCATCACGAATGCTTCGATGACGTCGCCTTCTTTGACGTCATTATAGTTTTTAATTGTCACGCCACATTCATACCCTTTAGCGACTTCTTTCGCATCATCTTTGTACCGTTTTAGTGTATCGATTTCGCCTTCAAAGACAACGATACCGTTACGAACAAGACGAATGCCGCTATCACGAGTAATCTTTCCTTCTGTGACAAAGCTACCGGCGATCGTACCAATGCGCGACACTTTAAATGTCTCACGTACTTCAGCTTGCCCAATAATCTTCTCTGCAAATTCAGGATCCAATAATCCTTTCATTGCCGATTCGATTTCTTCGATTATTTTGTAAATAATGCGATGGAGTCTAATGTCGACGTTTTCGGCTTCAGCAGCGCGTTTCGCGTTCACGTCTGGCCGAACGTTAAATCCGATAACAATGGCATTAGAAGCAGCGGCCAAAATGATATCAGACTCATTAATGGCACCAACACCTGTATGAACAATTTTTACATTTACACCTTCTACTTCTAATTTATTCAATGCAGCGGCAACTGCCTCTAAAGATCCTTGCACGTCAGCTTTCAAGACGATGTGTAAATCTTTCATCTCACCTTGTTTCATTTGATCGAACAAGTTGTCTAGCGTAACGCGTGATTTTTCACTGCGTTGTGCCTGGACTGCTTGGGAAGCACGAGTCTCCCCAACAGAGCGAGCTGTTTTCTCGTCTGCAAATACGACAAATCGATCTCCGGCTTGTGGCACATCGTTCAAACCTGTGATTTCAACTGGCGTAGACGGTCCCACTTGTTTCACACGGCGACCAAGGTCATTCACCATGGCACGAACACGACCAAACGTATGCCCAACAACGATTGGATCTCCTATACGGAGAGTACCATTTTGAACAAGTAATGTAGCGACGGATCCACGTCCTTTGTCGAGTTGCGCTTCAATAACGGTTCCTGTCGCCCGACGGTTCGGATTCGCTTTTAGCTCTCCCACTTCACTAACGAGAAGAATCATTTCAAGAAGAGAATCAATCCCTTCTCCATTCAAAGCAGAAAGAGGAACGAAGATGGTATCTCCACCCCATGCTTCTGGGATGAGTCCGTGATCTGATAGTTCTTGCATGACACGATCAGGGTTCGCACCAAGTTTGTCCATTTTATTCACAGCTACTATAATTGGTACTTCAGCTGCTTTTGCGTGGTTGATCGCTTCCACTGTTTGCGGCATTACACCGTCATCGGCTGCTACTACAAGAATCGTTATATCTGTAATACTCGCACCACGAGCTCGCATCGTCGTAAAGGCAGCGTGTCCCGGTGTATCTAAAAAGGTAATGCGCTTTCCGTTACTTTCAATTTGGTAGGCACCGATGTGTTGCGTAATTCCGCCTGCTTCGCCTGCTGTTACTTTCGTATGGCGAATGGAGTCAAGAAGGGTCGTTTTTCCGTGGTCAACGTGTCCCATGATCGTCACGACAGAAGGACGCTCAACAAGGTTGGCTTCGTCATCTTCTTCCTCAAAATGCACATCAAGGTCCGTTACGTCCACGACGATTTCTTCTTCCACTTCCACACCGTAGTCTGTACAAATTAATTCAATCGCATCTTTATCAAGCTCTTGGTTAATCGTTGCCATGACCCCGAGCATGAAGAGCTTTTTAATAATTTCAGACGGCTCGCGGTGTAGCTTTTTTGCTAGTTCACTAACGGTCAATGATTGTTGGAACGTAATTTTTTCTGGAAGCTCTTTCTGCTTCCGCGGTGTAGGTGGTTGCTGTTGTTGGCGTTGCGGTTTTTGGTTCCCTCTACCACCTGGACGGTTTTGTTTCTTTCCTTTAGCATTACCGCCGTTTGGTCTTTGATTATTACCTCTAGGACCGTTAGAAGTGAATACCTTCTTCTCAGATGAGTTTCGGTCTTTCTCAGACTTCTTGCTATCTTGGCCACTAGCAGTAGGTTTTTTTGGTTTAGGTTTGTTATCCCCTGCACCTTTCTCGTCTTCTTTTGCTGGACGAGCTTTGGCGTGAACTTTCGGTTTTTCTTGAGCAGGCTGTGAAGCTTTTGGCTTCATGGCCGCATCTAATTTTGTCACGATGTTGTCTTCAATCGTAGACATATGATTCGAAACGTCGACTCCTAAATCCTTCAACTTAGTAATTACGTTTTTTGAAGAGATATTGTGTTTTTTTGCGTATTCATATACACGCATTTTACTCATCGTTTCACCCCCGAGACTTTTCATCAAGCCGTTTACATAAGCTGTCTCCAAACCCTTTGTCTGTCACACCGACAACGACGCGGGCGGGCTTCCCTATAGCGTTACCTAGAGATTCTCGATCGGCAACACGGCGAAGTGGGACACCGTACGAGGTACATTTGTTTGTAACCTTCTTCACGGTGTTCTCAGAAGCATCTGAGGAAAGCAACACAAGAGAAACCTTCCGCTTCCGAACCTCACCAATTACCAATTCCTCTCCAGAGACAACCTTTCGCGCTCGATACGCTAAACCTAAAAGCGACATCCATGCTTCGTCGTTCATGTTTGTCATAGGTTCTCCTTTTCCACAAATTGCAACAACTCATCGTATAGCGACGGTTGCACGTTGGTTTGTAGGTGGTGTGAGAGAACATTTTTTTGTTTTGCGAGTTTGACTGCCTGCTCAGTCTTTGATACGTAGGCACCTCGACCGGACTTTTTTCCGGTTGGGTCGATGAGCAGTTCGCCCTCTTTCGTCCGAACGATTCTTACCATCTCTTTTTTCGGACGCATTTCCCCTGTCGCTACACACTTTCTCATCGGAATTTTCTTTTGATGAGCCAACGCATTCACCTCTTTTTTCTTCATCGATCCGTATTACTTCACGTCGTTTTCTTCCTCAAATGATCCTTCAAGGAATTCATCTTCCTCGAATGTTTCCTCATCGGCGACGACTTCTTCAGGTTTCCCTGCATTTCCAGGCCGAGGATAAATACCGAGCTCACGGGCATCCGTTTCAGACTTAATATCGATTTTCCAGCCGGTTAACTTAGCAGCTAATCGAGCATTTTGTCCGCGTTTTCCAATCGCCAATGACAGTTGATAGTCAGGCACGATAACAGTGGTCGCTGTTTGATCCTCGTTCACAAGAACGTCAACCACTTTAGAAGGGCTAAGTGCGTTCGCGACAAATTTAACTGGATCGGTAGAATATTCAACGATATCAATCTTCTCACCCTTTAATTCGCTCACGATTGTTTGTACGCGAGAACCTCTTGGTCCTACGCAAGCACCGACTGGATCTACGTCTTCGCTTCCGGAATAGACAGAGATTTTCGATCGATCTCCCGCCTCTCGAGCAACCGAACGAATCTCTACAGTCCCATCGTAAATCTCTGGAACTTCCATCTCAAACAAACGCTTTAACAAACCTGGGTGTGTACGAGAAACGAAAATTTGCGGACCTTTTGTCGTACGGTCGACTTTCGTAATGAACACTTTCACACGGTCGTGAGGTTTCAAGGTTTCTGTTGGCATCTGTTCGTTGCTTGGCAACAACGCTTCTGCCTTCCCTAAACTTATATACGTGAACCGCCCATCTTGACGTTCGACAATGCCCGTCATGATATCTTCTTCACGATCGATGTACTCGGAATAAACAATCCCTCGCTCCGCCTCACGAACACGTTGAGTAACGACTTGCTTCGCCGTTTGTGCTGCGATTCGTCCGAAGTTACGTGGTGTTACCTCAATTTCCACCGTATCCCCAATTTCATAGGAAGGACTGATGTCATGCGCGTCCTCCAGACTAATCTCTAAACGAGGGTCAAACGCTTCTTCCACCACTTCTTTTCGTGCAAACACCCGCATCGATCCATTTCCGATATTAAAATCCACACGAACATTTTGTGCCTGGTGAAAGTTTCGCTTATACGCGGAGACTAAGGCTGCTTCTATTGCTTCTATGAGGACATCACGTGAAATGCCTTTTTCTTTTTCTAGCAGTGTTAAGGCATCCAACAGCTCACTGCTCATGCTATACTCCCCCTATCCTTACAAAATTCATCTTTTCTCATCTTCCATTCAATGAGTGATCATCCAAAGCTGACTGCTAAGCGAGCTTTCGCTACTTTATCAAAAGGAATGTCCACTTCTTTCATACGCGTTTTCACACGATGAGAGACTTTTAACACGCTTCCATCAAACGACGTCAACGTTCCTTCAAACGTTTTTTCACCATCAATGGCTTCGTACGTTTTAATATGAACCGTTTTCCCGATAGCCTTCTCAAAATCCTTTTCCTTCTTTAAAGGTCGTTCCGCACCTGGTGAGGCTACCTCTAAGAAGTATGGAAAAGGAATCGGATCCGCTTCATCGAGCTTCTCTCCTAGCTTTTCGCTCACTATACCGCACTCTTCAATGTCAATTCCGCCTTCTTTATCAACAAAAATACGCAAGTAATAGCTCTCGCCTTCTTTCACGTATTCAATGTCAACAAGTTCAAGACTGAGTTCTTCTAGAATGGGAAGGACCAACTGCTCTGTCGTTGTCGTTACTTCCGTCATGAGTCATCCCTCCTTCTCAGCGCTTTTCGCCGACTTTTTCATGAGGAGCAAGAACCTCGCTCACTAAAAAAGCACCCTATAACAAGACGAAAGAGTGGGCTTCCCCACTCTTAGACGCACGACTCTATTTATTTCAAAGATAACTATAGCATAGCAGTGTTTCCAATGCAAACCATTTGAGGGAGTGCCCATTGTTGAACTCGTTTAAAAGAGTGAAAGCTGGTTCTCATCTGGTAAGGCCTCTAAACAGTTTAGACCGTCTAGCGTTTCGATAATCGTTTTCGATACTTTTCCACGTTTTTGCAAATCTTCTTTAGAAAGGAACTCTCCGTCTTCGCGAGCTTTGACGATGTTAAGAGCGGCGTTTGTGCCGAGACCTGTCACCGCATTGAATGGCGGAATGAGGCTGTCTCCTTCAATAAGAAATTCGCTAGCGCTCGATTTGTATAAATCGACACCAGTAAAGCGATAGCCCCTAGCACACATTTCGAGTGCTAGCTCGAGTACCGTTTGTGTACTTCTTTCTTTCGGTGTAGTATCGAGCCCTTTTTCTTGGATCTCAATCACCTTCGCCTTGATCGCTTGTTCTCCGCGAACCATTGTCTCTAAATCAAAGTCTTCTGCACGAACCGTAAAGTACGCTGCGTAATAAAGAAGCGGCATGTGCACTTTAAAGTAGGCGATGCGAACCGCCATTAACACGTAAGCTGCAGCATGCGCCTTCGGAAACATGTACTTGATTTTCAAACACGACTCGATATACCAATCGGGTACTCCGGCTTCCTTCATCGCTTCTACCCACTCTGGCTGCAAACCTTTTCCTTTACGAACAAATTCCATAATTTTAAAGGCAAGAGATGGCTCAAGTCCTTGATAGATTAAATACACCATAATGTCATCACGACATCCGATTACTTCTCTTAGACTGCACGTCCCGTTATGAATGAGCTCTTGTGCATTACCGAGCCATACATCAGTTCCGTGCGATAGACCTGAAATTTGTACGAGCTCCGAAAACGTTGTTGGCTTCGTATCTTCTAACATTTGACGTACAAACCTTGTTCCGAACTCTGGGATGCCAAGCGTTCCCGTTTTACAAAGAATCTGTTCTTCCGTCACTCCAAGAGACGCAGTTCCGCTAAAGATCTTCATCACTTCAGGGTCATCAGTCGGAATGGTCTTCGGGTCAATTCCGCTTAAATCTTGGAGCATACGGATCACGGTTGGGTCGTCGTGTCCAAGAATATCTAGCTTCAGCAAATTGTCATGGATGGAGTGAAAATCAAAATGTGTTGTTTTCCAGCTAGACCCGACATCATCGGCTGGAAATTGAATGGGCGTGAAGTCGTAAATGTCCATATAGTCAGGCACGACGATGATGCCCCCTGGGTGCTGACCTGTTGTCCGCTTTACCCCCGTACACCCTTTAGCTAAACGGTCTCTCTCCGCTCCACGCAACGTTAGCGCGTGGTTTTCTTCATACCCTTTCACAAAACCGTACGCTGTTTTGTCCGCAACCGTACCAATCGTACCAGCTCGAAACACGTTGTCTTCACCGAACAAGACCTTTGTGTAGTTATGGGCTTTAGGCTGGTATTCTCCAGAAAAATTCAAGTCAATATCGGGAACCTTATCCCCTTTAAAACCAAGGAACGTTTCAAACGGAATGTCCTGTCCGTCTTTTTTGTAAGGTGTTCCGCATTCTGTACAGTCAGCATCTGGTAAATCAAATCCACTTCCGACAGAACCGTCGTCAAAGAACTTGGAATGCTTACAGTTCGGGCAAACGTAATGTGGCGGCAACGGGTTCACTTCTGTAATTTCTGTCATCGTCGCAACTAAGCTAGATCCAACAGATCCACGTGAACCGACAAGATAGCCGTCGTCCAACGATTTTTTCACGAGCTTATGAGAAATTAAATAAATCACCGCGAATCCATGACCAATAATACTTTTGAGCTCTTTTTCTAAGCGCGCCTCTACAATTTGTGGTAATTCCTCGCCGTAAATCGAGCGTGCCATTGCGTAGCTCATTTCACGAACTTCATCTTCCGCGCCTTCGATACGCGGTGTGTATAGGTCATCTTTAATCGGTTTGATTTTCTCGATGCGATCGGCTATTTCGTTCGGTGCGTCGATCACGATGCGTCGTCGCTCCTCTTCTGGCAAAAAGGAAAACGCCTCTAACATCTCGTCTGTCGTTCTGAAATAAGCATTCGGGAGCTTATGTCTATTCAGCGGATTAGCCCCACCTTGACTGGACACGAGAATATCGCGATAAGTACGATCAATAGGATCCAAATGATGCACATTTCCAGTGGCACACACCGGAATTCCTTCTTCTGCTCCAAGCTGAACAATTTTCCTTACGACATCAACTAAAGCCGCTTCATCATTGACGAGGGTCAATTCTACAAGATGCTGATACAGCTCGATAGGGTGTACCTCAAGATAGTCGTACTGCTTAATGACAGTGCGCGCCTCTTCGATACCTTTTTGCAAAACCGTTTCAAACACTTCCCCTTTATCACAAGCGCTCCCTATTAAAATACCTTCCCTAAATTCTTGTAGTTTTGAACGAGGAATACGGGGAACGCGATAAAAGTAGTGTAAATGAGATAAGGAGACGAGTTTGAATAAGTTTTTCAAGCCGACCTCATTTTGCGCGAGCAATGTTACATGCATCGGGCGTGATTGCTTCCAAGAGAGACTTTCGTCAAGCGACTGATTCAGCTCATCGTGAAATGCAATATTCCGCTTCTCTTTCGCTTCCTTTAACAGCTTCACAAGCAAATAACCCGTCGCTTCGGCATCATAAATCGCTCGGTGGTGCTGTGTAAGTTCAATCTCAAGCTTTTTACAAAGCGTGTTCAATCGATGATTCTTCATATCAGGATAGAGGAAACGGGCCAATTCCAACGTATCGATCACAGGATTGGTAGAGACCTTCTTTTCATAACGTTTGTAGCCAGCGTTCAAAAAGCCCATATCAAATGAAGCATTGTGCGCGACGAGGATGTCGTCTTTGCACCAGGCTTGGAACTTTTCTAGTACCTCTTCGACCTCTGGTGCATTCCGAACCATATCATCCGTAATTCCCGTCAAATGAATGGTTGTCGCAGACAGAGGGTGATGCGGATTAGCAAACGATTCAAACCGGTCAACAATCTCGCCATCACGAACTTTCACTGCAGCGAGTTCAATAATCGTATCGTACACAGCAGACAGCCCCGTCGTCTCCACGTCAAAAACGATAAACGTATCGTCCTCGAGCTTGCGATGCTGTGGCTGATACGCAATCGGTACGCCGTCATCTACTAAGTTCGCCTCTACCCCATAAATCACTTTAATGTCATGCTTTTGACTCGCATAAAAACTCTCAGGAAAGGCTTGGAGTACTGCGTGGTCTGTAATCGCAAACGCCTTATGGCCCCATTTTGCCGCTTGTCCAATTAACGCACCTGGAGAAGAGACGGCATCCATTTGGCTCATCGGTGTATGTGCGTGCAACTCCACTCGTTTGAGCCCCTCGTGTTTGTCTTCTCGAACCCGTGGTGGCATCTCTTGAATGTCATTTGCGATCATGACTAAGTCACGAACGAACGTGTCGTCTTGGACGTTCCCGCGAGTTTTGACCCACATTCCTTTTTTTAAGCGACTAAACATCGCGGCATCTTCTTTATCGCGAGAAAACATTTTGACAAGCAGTGAATCGGTGTAGTCTGTCACTTTAAAGGTTAGCAACGTTCTCCCACTCTTTAACTCTTTCGTTTCCGCATCGAACACAAACCCCTCGATCGTGACGCGACGTTCTTCTTCTTGCACGTCTCTCATTAAGCGAACAGGTTCTTGGTCTTTGATCATATACCCAATACTGAGTGGCCCACCTGCAGGTTGTTCGGCTGCTTCTTTTTGCTTCATTTGTTCTTCAATCGCTTGTCTAGCCCGCATCTCATCTTCTAATCGCTTCTGCTCTTCAAATTGCTTTCGAGCTTCGTCTTCCCCGTCTTGTTCTTCTATGGCGACTTGTGTGACCTCAAAGAAAACATTTGGAATACCGAACCCCGCGTATATCACCTGCAACGTGTTCAAGTAAGTTTGCTGAATAGTTCGAAGCGCCATCCCATTTGTCGTCTCAATGATAAAGCGCTCGCCTTTTTCTTTCAGAGGACGTTCCCGTAGCGCTTTTTGAATAGGAGGGGTTGCCCCGTGTAGCTCTTCTAGCACGAGTGGCCAGTAATTCAGTACGGTTTGACCACGTTCAGCAATATGCTCATACGTATAGGAGGTTTTCACAGTGGCGATATGGGAGAATACTTCGTGCAAACGCTTTTGAAATGAACGCAGTACAGCAGCATCGACTGGTTTTGGAAAGCGAAATTGAAAGTTCCACGTTCTCGTTTGCTTTTCAACTGTCACTCCTTCGATTTGCATGCCTTCCAACGCAGCCACATGCGCGTCATCTGTCCATTGGAGCTGTTGAAGTAAAATGGCTGTTGGATTGTTACGTATAGCCAAGAAAGTTTCCTCCCTTCCATAAAACAGGAGACCAACATAGTTGATCTCCTTTTATTTAATACTTTTCTATTCGCTATAAATACAGGTAAGTGACTTGTTCAATGTTCGCGATGTAGTGGAAGAAAGGCTAAACGCGCGACGTCTTGTTGCGACGCCTTTCTTACCCACGTCCTGTGGGCGATAGGAATTGTTGAACTTCGCCTAACAATTCGTGTACAGCAACTTCTTTAGCATCACCCGTTGCACGTTCTTTCCATTCGACGATTGCCTGTTCGGCTTTTTTCCCCACAGTAATACGGAGGGGCAGACCAATAAGATCACTATCAGCAAACTTCACACCAGCGCGTTCTGGGCGGTCGTCATACAACACGTCGATTCCCGCTTTAGTGAAAACATCATGAAGCTCTTCTGCTAGCGCTTTTTGTGCTTCTTGTTTGATGTTTAAGCAAAGTAGATGCACTTGGTAAGGAGCGACTTGCTTCGGCCACACGAGACCGTTTTCATCTGCATATTGTTCGGCAATTGCCGAAACAACACGGGAGATCCCAATTCCATAGCATCCCATTAACAGTGGCTGCGTACGTCCATTTTCATCTAGGAAAACGGCGTTCATCGTTTCTGAATATCTCGTTCCAAGCTTAAAGACTTGACCAACTTCAATTCCTTTCGCAAAGGAAATCGTCCCCATTCCATTTGGTGAAGGATCTCCCTCTTTGACGAAACGAATGTCTGCGTACTGTTCTATTTTGCAGTCACGCATCGGCTCAAAATGAACGGCAAACTGCGACGCTTGATTACAAAGTGTGACGCCATCAGCCACGCCTCCTACAGCTAGATCCGCAAACACTTGGACTTCTTCGGGAAGTTCAAGTGGTCCAACGAAAGAACGTTTCACGCCAAATGTGTCTTGTACCTCTTGATCTGTCAGCGGTCTTCTCGCCACGTCTGGGAACAACAGTTTTAGTTTCACATCATTTAATTCGTGATCACCACGAAGAAGTAGCAGGACAGGCTTTCCATCTACTAGCCACGCTTCACCATATACCGTTTGCTCTACCGTCACATTTTGAGCAGTAGCGAAAGCATGAAGATCTTGACCGGGTTCCCCTTGTACAAGCTGCAAAGGTGTCTTCGCAACGTCGTCTGGACGTGAATAAGTCGTGTTCACCTCGGCCATCTCGATGTTCGCAGCGTACTCCCCTTCAGACGAAAAGCAAATGGTGTCTTCTCCGACTTCAGAAAGCGCCATAAATTCGTGCGTATCCTTTCCGCCCATCTCGCCAGAATCGGCAATAACCGGACGGAAGTCTAAACCGCATCTCGTAAAAATACGCTTATAAGCTTCGTACATCGCTTGGTACGTTTCATCCAAGCTGGCTGAAGACGCATGAAACGAATATGCATCTTTCATAATAAACTCCCGTCCCCGGAGCAATCCGAACCGCGGACGTTTTTCATCACGAAACTTTGTTTGAATTTGATAGAGTGTGATCGGAAGTTTCTTATACGAATTGAGCTCGTCACGGATGAGCGTTGTAATGACTTCTTCATGAGTTGGACCGAGCGCAAATTCACGATCGTGACGATCACGCATGCGCATTAACTCCGGACCGTACCCATCCCACCGCCCACTTTCTTTCCAAAGGTCTGACAGTTGCAACGCTGGCATCAATAGTTCCTGTCCATACACAGCGTCCATTTCTTCACGAACGATTTGCTCTACGTGGCGCATCACTTTACGAGCTAGTGGTAAATAAGAGTAAATACCACTAGCATTTTGGCGAATGAACCCGGCACGTAGCAGTAACTTATGACTTTTCACCTCAGCATCCGCAGGTACTTCGCGTAGTGTCGGGATGAATGTTCTGCTTTGTCTCATCGTTTTACACACCTCACCCATTGCTTTGAACTTTTATACATCTTACAAGGGAAGTTCAAAAAGACCAGGAAAATAGCTGGAAAACTTCTCCCCTTTTTGAACACCCGCTCCGCTTACAGAAAAAATCTTTGAATATCGTTCCACGTTACGACAAGCATCAAAAGCATGATGAGCGCAAAACCAACAAAGTGGACCATGCCCTCCTTGTGACGATCGATCGGTTTTCCTCGAATGGCTTCGACTAAGAAGAAGAGGAGACGTCCACCGTCGAGAGCTGGGATTGGAAGTAAATTCATAATCCCTAAGTTAATGCTTAACAGCGCTGACCATTTCATTAAGTTAAACAAACCAGTTTGGGCGACCTCGTCAGTTGTTACATAAATGCCAACTGGACCGTTTAGCATGTCGATGGAAAATTGTCCTGTAACGAGCTGGCCTAAAAGATAAATAATTTCCTTTGTCCAATACGCAGTTTCCGTAAACCCGTAGCTCACAATGCCGAGCGGATCCTTCTCAGTAGGTGCCTGAACACCGACAAGCCCGATTTCCAATTGTTCTCCGTTTGGATCCTCGACCGTTTGTGGCTCTGGGGTTACTTTCACTTCGTAAACAGATTCGTCTCGCAAAATAGTGAAGGTGAGTTCTTCGGCTGGGTTCGCTTGAATCACATCGCGAATCTCTGTCCAGCTAGCCATCTCTTCTCCGTTAATACTTTGGATGGTATCGCCTTGTTGAAGTCCAGCTGAGCTTGCTGCCCCGTCTTCTAAGATCGCACCTAGCTTGGGAGCGTCAGTCGGAACCCCTTGAAAAATTCCTATCAATAGAAACACGACAAATGCCAATACAAAGTTCATCATCGGACCCGCAAAGATCGCCATCGTTCGCTGCGGCAGCGTTTTAGAACCAAATTGACGATCAAACGGGGCGATGCGTGTTTCGATCCCGTTTTCTACGATCATCGCTTCTCTACTAATTGAGAATGTACGAATTTGTTCTTCGTCACCATCTACCATGCCACGCACAAATAGCTTGTGTTCTAAATCAGCTTCTTCAACCTCGATTCGACGGGCATTAGCGTATTGATCTTTTTGATTAATGATCAGCTTTTGCACAACGTCTTCCTCGTCCAAAATGACGCCGATCCGATGACCCGGTTTTAAGTCCACCATTTCCGGATCTTCTCCTGCCATTCTTACGTATCCACCAATTGGTAGGAGACGAATCGTATACGTCGTTTCACCTTTTATATGAGAAAACACCTTTGGCCCAAAGCCGATAGCGAATTCACGGCAGAGAATACCTGCCCGCCTTGCGAATATAAAGTGACCAAGTTCGTGGAAGAACACGAGGGCACCAAAAATAATGATAAACGCTAATATCGTTTGCAACAGTTTAAACCACCTTTATTTTAGAAGTGACCGCACTCTTTCTCGTGTGTCTTTGTCCACGTGTTGTATGGTCTCTAAATCTGGAGAGGGTAGCACACTATGCTCCTCCAACATGCGCTCGATCACGTTTTCTATTTGTAAAAACGGGATGGCGCCCTGCAAAAATGCTTCTACGGCAACTTCGTTTGCAGCATTCAATACAGTCGGACATGTTCCTCCTATTTTGCCTGCTTCGAACGCAAAGTGCAAGCATGGGTAGCGGTCGAAATCCATTTTTTCAAAGTTGAGGGTAGCGATCTTCTCCAAGCGGAGTCTTTCTCCTCCAATAAGTGGTAATCGGTCTGGGTAGCTAAGCGCGTATTGAATGACTGCGCGCATATCCGGTGTTCCTAACTGTGCCATAAAACTCGTATCCACATACTCGACAAGTGAGTGGACAATGCTTTCCTTATGTAAGAGAACCGATATGTTTTCGTATGGCATATCAAATAGCCATCGCGCCTCGATTACTTCTAAACCTTTGTTCATCATCGTAGCAGAGTCTATCGTAATCTTTGCGCCCATCGACCAGTTAGGATGATGTAGTGCATCCTCGATTGTTACTCCTTCCAGCTCTTGTCTCGTACGGTCGCGAAAACTCCCCCCAGACGCTGTGATCCACAGTCGTTCAACGCGATCTCTATTCTCCCCTTGAAGTGCTTGCAGGATGGCAGAGTGCTCACTATCTACAGGCACTATCGGGACATTGTGCTTTTTTGCTTGCTCCATAACAAGATGGCCAGCTGTAACAAGTGTCTCTTTGTTCGCTAAGCAAATCGTCTTTCCAACTTCAATCGCGGCAAGTGTCGGTTGCAAGCCAATACTTCCCATCACCGCATTCACAAGCACGTTCCCTTTATCATAAACGGCTGCTTCTAGCAAACCTTCTTCCCCATACGACCATTGTATGTTAGGAAATTCGAGTTTTAACAAATCAGCGTCCTTTTTTTTCGCAACAGAAACAAACTCTGGCTGACACGCACGCACGAGTTCTCTTCCTTTTTCGATGTTGTTGCCAAAAGACATACTCACGATCCGAAAGCTTTCTGGATGATGGAGTACCACATCAACCGTTTGCGTTCCGATCGAACCCGTCGCACCTAACACGTTAATCATTTTCATGAGTACTGTTCACTCTCCCTATACAATTTGCAAAAAGTGGAGAAGTGGGAGGACGAATAATAAACTATCAAATCTGTCTAAAATACCGCCATGTCCCGGTAGAATCGTTCCAGAATCTTTCACACCAAAGTGGCGCTTTAACGCTGATTCTACGAGATCGCCAACTTGTCCAAAGATAGATAGGACAATCGTTACTAAAATGAGTTGGATCCACAGTGCCATGATTGGAAAAAACGCCTGCATCATAATGCTGAATACTACAGCCACTCCAATACCACCAATAAACCCTTCCAACGTTTTATTCGGGCTAATTTCCGGCCATAATTTACGTTTTCCTATCGCTCTTCCGATAAAATAGGCACCGGAATCTGTTGCCCAAATGACTAAAAGAGCATAGGCAACGAATACAAGACCATCGTCAGCTAGTCTTGTTTCGATTAAGTAATAGAACCCACTTCCCACATAAATCGTTCCCAATATAGCAAAAGCTACATCATTAAACACATACCGATTTTTTGTGACCACGGTATACGTAAGGAATAACAGAACACCTAAGTAAGCTAGTTCTATCTTTGAATACCCAATCTCTTCAAGGATCGATTCGTACGTTTCAGGAAGCAAAAACAACCAAAGAAGAGCCATCGATATAAGCCCTGGTACGCTCCACACAGATTGTTTCTTCATTCGCAGCAGTTCATATAAGGCTCTTGACGCCAGCACATAAGTAAACAGGATTAACGGGAGACCACCGATCATTACGAAAAGTACAAACACTGCTCCTGCTAAAATACTTGTAATAATTCGTTGCTTCATATACTTATTAACCCCCGTCGTTACGGACTCCACCATACCGGCGACTTCGCTTCTGATATGCCTCAACCGCTTCCACAAAATGCTCTTCAGTAAAATCTGGCCACAATACATCTGTAAAGTAAAACTCTGTGTACGCCAACTGCCATAACATAAAGTTCGACAGTCGAATTTCCCCACTCGTTCGAATGAGTAAGTCTGGGTCCGGAAGATCCGGTTTTAATAAATAGCTACGAAACGTGTCTTCATCGACTTGATGAGCATTAAAAACGCCTTGCTCATGATCGCGAAGCATTTGTTGCATCGCACAAATAAGTTCTGAGCGGCTTCCGTAGTTTAACGCAAAATTCAGCAAGAGTCCGTTGTTTTCTTTCGTATCTTCCATAGCCTTTTCAATAGCTACTTTCGTATGGAAAGGGAGGCGATCTTTCGTTCCCATCATATCCACTTTTACATTTTCTTCTACAAGTTCCGGTAAGTATGTTGTCAAAAATTGCTCAGGCAACTTCATAATATACTCCACTTCGGGTTTCGGTCGCGTCCAATTTTCTGTAGAGAATGCATACAACGTTAACACATCAATACCTAGACGATTGGCAAGTTTCGTCGCCTTCCGAACCATTTTCATTCCCTCGTGATGACCGGCAATTCTGGGAAGTCCACGTTTCTTTGCCCACCGTCCGTTACCATCCATAATAATCGCCATATGTTTAGGGACTTCATGCTGTAAACAAGCTTTTATCCGATCCTCTAATTGCACAGGTGGTCGCTTTTTAAATCCTAATTTGTGAATCAAGCCTATGCCCTCCCTCACAACAGACATCCGCAACCTATATCATAACAGAAAATGAGTTAACATTCCTTATTGAATTTTGATGGGGAAGGTTTTTGGATGTAGATATAGATTGTGAGTGCACGGATGAGGTCGTGGTGTAGTCCCTTGGCACGCGATCGCGGATATATGGGTCTGATCGCGGATATCTGCCTCTGATCGCGGATATCTGGGTCTGATCGCGGATATATTCTCCTGATCGCGGATATCTGCTTCTGACCGCGGATATATTCCCCTGTCCGCGGATATCTGCCTCTGACCGCGGATATCTGGGTCTGATCGCGGATATATTCTCCTGATCGCGGATATCTGCCTCTGACCGCGGATATATTCCTCTGATCGCGGATATCTGCTTCTGATCGCGGATATCTGCTTCTGATCGCGGATATATTCTCCTGACCGCGGATATATTCCTCTGATCGCGGATATATTCCTCTGTCCGCGGATATCTGCCTCTGATCGCGGATATCTGCCTCTGACCGCGGATATCTGCTTCTGACCGCGGATATCTGCCTCTAACATCTGAAGCGTGTATCATGAGCATTCTTTTATATACAATCCAAATAACATTTTTTGTAGAAATATGGAGGGATTTGTAATGCAGGCTCGAATAGGTATATAGACAAAAATTCCTATGAAAGGTGTGTAGAATTTATGAAGAGAAACTATCCTCTTGAGATTAGCAAGAGGGAAGCTTTAATAGGGAGGTTAGGAGAACGCCATCCGATGATCCCCGTCATCAAGAACGATATCGGCAGATTGAGAGCAGGTTATTTTGGCGAAAGATCTGTAGATTATCACTTAGCCCCTCTACCTAAACAAAACTTTGTTGAACTAAAAGGTCTTCGTCTTCTTCTTAACGGACAAGCTTTCCAAATCGACACCTTGCTCCTATCCACAAAATTTGCAGTACTCCTTGAGGCAAAAAACATGAGTGGTACCATTACATTTGACAAAACGTTCAAGCAATTAATTCAAGAGAAAAACAAAGTTGAAACTAGGATTAAAGATCCCCTCGGACAAGTAAAGCGCCAAAGGTTTATGTTCAGTCAATGGTTGGATGTCCACAACTTTCCACCACATCCCAGTGATTTTCTTGTTGTATTTACTCATCCCGATGCCATTTTAAAGACAAACACACCAGACCATCCAGACTTCAAAAAAGTACTTCATGTTGAGAATTTATTAGAAACTATTGACTCAATAGAAACAAGACACGAAGCAACATTTTTGGAAAAACATACCTTCTATAAGATAAAAAAACTTCTCCTAAGTAAACATACCCCGCTAGAACAAAACCTTCTAGAAGTGTACCGCATTTCAGCTACAGAACTCATTAGAGGTGTTCAATGTGAACGTTGCTCGTCTTTCTCGATGAAACGAATAAGGAAGGCTTGGGAATGCCCTCATTGCCACCACCGCTCTCAAAATTCACACGAACGAGCTCTAATAGATTATTTCCTTCTGGTAGCTTCCTATATTACTAACAGAGAATGTAGGGATTTTCTCAAAATTGACTCTTCAGATACAGTTCGAAGACTTCTACTTTCTCTGGGCTTGACCACAGATGGACAGAATAAGGGCACACGATATTATTTCAATGAAAAATTATTTAAATCACGGATGTAACTACTACTAAAATGCTACACCATAAATTTGCAAATGGGTTCGGAAACACTTCTTCCCAAACCACAGATATACTTCTCTGATCGCGGATATATTCCCCTGATCGCGGATATATTCCCCTGTCCGCGGATATCTGCCTCTGATCGCGGATATCTGCCTCTGTCCGCGGATATATTCCCCTGATCGCGGATATCTGCCTCTGTCCGCGGATATATCCCCCTGATCGCGGATATACTCCCCTGTCCGCGGATATCTATCCCTGATCGCGGATATCTGCCTCTGATCGCGGATATCTGCCTCTGTCCGCGGATATATTCCCCTGATCGCGGATATCTGCCTCTGTCCGCGGATATATTCCCATGGGCACGGATTCTTCTCGTTCGAAAGCGGATTCCGAATTCCCTGAACTATGGAATCAGTGTCGTACATTGTCAGTCCTTCACTTTTATACATGTCTCCCGTTTATTGAAAACAAAAAAACCGACCTAGGCCGGTTTTTTCATCTTTATACTTCCAAAATTTCTTTTTCTTTTTCCTTACCGAGGTTATCCACTTTTTGAATGTAGTCATCTGTAAGCTTTTGTACGTCATCGTTATAGCCGCGAAGGTCGTCTTCTGTGATGTCGCCATTTTTCTCAAGCTTTTTCAAGTCGTCGTTCGTGTCGCGGCGGATGTTACGGATGGCCACTTTTGCTTCTTCTCCCGCCTTTTTCACGACTTTGACTAGTTCCTTTCGGCGTTCTTCAGTGAGCGCAGGGATGGCCAAGCGAATCACTGTTCCGTCTGAAGACGGGGTTAAGCCTAGGTCTGATTTCAAAATAGCTTTCTCGATTTCCCCTACGCTTGACTTGTCGTAAGGTTGGATAACGAGTAGGCGAGCTTCTGGGACTGAAATATTTGCCAATTGATTCACAGGTGTTTCTGCACCGTAATAATCGATAGAAATCCTGTCTAATAAAGAGGCGTTCGCACGGCCGGCACGAATGCTAGCAAGATCCCGACTAAATGAGGTAATGGCCTTGTTCATTTTTTCTTTCGTTTGCGCTATTGCTTGTTTTGGCATTATGCTTTCCCCCTTACGATCGTTCCAATCGGTTCCCCGAGAACGGCCCGTTTAATATTTCCTTCTTCCATAATAGAAAACACAAGGAGTGGAATATCGTTGTCCATACAAAGCGAAGAAGCAGTCGAATCCATCACCGCAAGTCCTTCTTTTAGGACATCCAAATACGTAAGTTCGTCGTATTTTACTGCGTCTTGATCAACACGCGGATCGGCACTGTACACACCATCTACATTGTTTTTTGCCATGAGAATGATTTCTGCTTCCATTTCGGCTGCACGGAGCGCTGCGGTCGTATCTGTTGAAAAATACGGGTTACCGACTCCTGCTGCAAAAATGACGACGCGTCCTTTTTCAAGGTGACGGATTGCTTTTCTACGTATGTATGGTTCAGCAACTTGTCTCATTTCGATGGCGGTTTGAACACGAGTTTCGATCCCGATTTGCTCCAAACTGTCTTGGAGAGCCAGTGAGTTCATCACCGTAGCAAGCATGCCCATGTAGTCAGCGTTTGCCCGATCCATACCCATTTCATGTCCAATCTTCCCGCGCCAAATGTTTCCACCACCGACAACAATTGCAATTTCCACACCTAAATCAGCAACGTTTTTTACTTGGTTTGCAACAGACCTCATCACTTTCGGGGAGAGACCGAAACCTTGTTCACCTGCAAGTGCTTCACCACTCAATTTTAACACAATGCGTTTGTACGCCATAAGGGCCTCCTATCAGCCGAGTTGCTTTTTTTGGAAAGGGCGGAGTGACGCTGCTTCCCTATGTCAACGTATTGGATATGCTTATATCTTTAGCAGTCTACCAAGCGAGGTTCCCACTCATGCCGTCTCGCTGATAAAGGTAGCTACCACTATAGACCACTTTTTTCTGTGGAAAAGGGGCGCTAACGTCATGTTAATGATCCTATTAGATCACAACTTTGGATACTCGGGGCTTTACTTGTGCCGCCTTGATCACAACTTGGCTGCTTTGTGACCAGTTTCCATGAATGGTTGAGTGCTCAGCTCATGAATGTTTTCTATGCATGAGCTGAGGGTTAGGATTCTTAAAAAAGCGGGAACACATGGTGGTTGCATTGTGTTCCCGTGCTTCTGTCTTTATTTTTTCACTTGGTTCATCACTTCTTCAGCGAAGTTTTCTTGGCGTTTTTCGATCCCTTCGCCTACTTCGTAACGAACAAAGCTAGCGACAGATGCTCCAGCGTTCTTCACGAATTGTTTTACTTTTTCGTCAGGGTTTTTAACGAAAGATTGCTCAAGCAAGCAAACGTCTTCGAAGAATTTACCGAGGCGACCTTCGACCATTTTTTCTACGATGTTTGCTGGTTTGCCTTCATTCAATGCTTGTTGCTTTAATACTTCACGCTCACGCTCAGTTTCTTCTGCAGACACTTCGTCACGAGAAACGTATTTTGGGTGCAGAGCTGCAGCGTGCATAGCCACGTCTTTCGCTACAGATTCATCAGTAGTCCCCGTAAGAACTGTCAAAACACCGATACGACCGCCCATGTGAAGGTAGGCACCAAATGCATCAGCGTCTGTTTTTGTAGCCAATGCAAAACGACGCAGTGTGAGCTTTTCCCCAATTTTAGAGATCGCTGTGTTCACGTACTCAGTGACAGTAACCCCGTTGTCCATTTTGCTTTCATGCGCTTCTTCAATAGAAGTGGGTTTTGATTTCAATAAATGCTTGGCAAGATCTTGTACAAGCGTTTGGAAACCTTCGTTTTTTGCAACGAAGTCTGTTTCTGCGTTTACTTCAATGATCACAGCTTCGTTCCCGTTCACTTCGATGTAAGTAGTACCTTCCGCAGCGATACGGTCTGATTTCTTTGCGGCTTTTGCAATTCCCTTTTCACGAAGGAAGTCAATTGCCTTGTCCATATCACCGTCTGTTTCTTGAAGTGCTTTTTTACAGTCCATCATACCAGCACCTGTTTTTTCACGAAGTTCTTTCACCATTTGTGCAGTAATTGCCATGAGTTATCCTCCTTGCGGTTATGTGTGTGGGTTTTTAGTAAGTTTTTTATTGAGAATTTTTAAAGTATTCGAGTAGGAATGCAAAATTACTCAAGGAAGATTCGGACACTGTACTAGTCCAGCTGCAGGCGTTAGGGGACCGCACGTCGTTTCAGCCCCTCCGTGAAAGTTAAAGAACAACTTTCTCTACGGTTCTGAGACGAGTGGGTTCCCCTAGGCAAACGCCTTCCGCTTCCTATATAAAAAGGTGATAAAGGTCTCCCTTGTATCACCTTTATGAGTGGTTATGCAGTCGTTGTTTCTTCCTCTGCTACTTCTTCAACAACTTCGTCTTCTTCGCCTTGTTTCGCTTCTAGGATAGCGTCAGCCATTTTACCAGTAAGCAATTTCACAGCGCGGATTGCGTCGTCGTTTGCAGGAATGACAACATCGATTTCGTCAGGATCACAGTTTGTATCAACGATCCCGATGATAGGAATATTTAGTTTGCGTGCTTCAGCTACGGCAATGCGCTCTTTACGTGGGTCGATAATGAAAAGTGCATCTGGTAGTCCGTTCATATCTTTAATACCGCCGAGAAATTTCTCAAGACGCTCTTGCTCTTTACGTAGTCCGACTACTTCTTTCTTCGGCAATACTTCGAATGTTCCATCTTCGGCCATACGCTCGATTTTTTTCAAACGTTGAATACGTTTTTGGATGGTTTCAAAGTTTGTTAGTGTACCACCTAACCAACGTTGGTTCACATAGTACATGCCAGCACGTTTCGCTTCGTCTTTTACAGACTCTTGTGCTTGTTTTTTCGTACCAACGAAAAGAACGTTCCCTCCGTCAGCAGCTAAGTCGCGTACATAGTTGTATGCTTCCTCAACTTTTTTGACCGTTTTTTGCAGGTCAATGATATAAATGCCGTTACGCTCAGTGAAGATATACTTCTTCATCTTCGGGTTCCAACGACGTGTTTGATGTCCAAAATGAACACCAGCTTCAAGCAATTGTTTCATAGAAATTACAGACATGTGTGAGTCCTCCTTTGGTTTTTTCCTCCGCAATGGTTCTGCTTTAAACAGCACTCCACTAAAGGGCACCACCTGTTTAAATCCCCATGCGTGTGTACTTCTTCACACCAAAGAAAATAATAGCATATCCAGACGACAGATTTCAAGAAAATGTTTGCCGGTTTGAGGAAAACTTAAGTAAAAGCTCGATTTCTGTTTTCCCTCGTTGCGTTTTTTGTGCAATCTCGTCGATTGTATAGCCTTTTTCATGTAGTGCGACAATGTCATTCATGTCTTTGGATGGACTTTTGATACGCTCAGCATGTAAATCATTATCTTCTATTTGCTTTTCTTCGGCGCCTAGCATTTGTGATGGCTCTTCACTTGGTTGATAAGCGCGTTTCATTCGCAGATGGTTCGTATGTTTGATCGGAGAGTGTGGTACCGACAGCTCTTGAGGCTGTATAGATCGTTGTGTAACTTCGTCTTTTTTTCGTGTAAGCGAATCTTGACTGTGCGTTCGTTCTGTATCCTCTTTTCGGGTGTCCAGTGTTTCTGATTCCGTAACGGGGCTAGGCGGTTCGAGAATTTGCAGGAGTCTATCGTTCTCGTCTTTCATTTCCATAAAGAATGCACTTAACGTTTGTTCCCATTCTTCACGTTCGCGTTGGTGCAGTTCCTTTACTGCCTCAATCTCCTTTATCTTCTGATACAAAAAAACGATCGCCCACATGGCGACCGCGTGCAACACAAAGCTAATCACCCAAGCAAACATAGAATCCCTTCTTTCGTGAGTTATGATCGACCGTACGCCACTTGCCTATGGATCGACTCATCCCATCCCCCACTTATAGTGTGCTCAAGGAAAGTTGAAGTTTAGAAAGCGCCTTTGAGTGGATCTGGGAGATTCTTGATGTCGTTAACTCCAATATGTGACCGATCTCGGTTAAGGTACATTCTTCTTTATAGAACAAACTTAACACGAGTTGTTCTTTTTCGGTAAGGATGCCCACTGCAATCGTCAACTCTTCGATCCATTCTTGCTTCGTTATACTCTCCTCCGGGGTTACTGTCCGCTCATCCTTTAATATAAAAGAACGGTTTTCTTCGTCGGAATCTTGTGGTGTTTCGTCAATAGAAACGACGTGGGCTAAGAAAAAATCTGCTAATACTTTTTCCACTTCTTGACTTGTCCACTCCAGAGCATCAGCCAGTTCTTCTGTTGTCGGCTGACGATTGAACGTATGCGTTAACTTCTCTGTCATAGCGTCAATTCGTTTTGCCTTTTCACGTGTAGAACGCGGTAGCCAGTCCTCTTTTCGCAACCCATCCAAAATAGCGCCTCGAACTCGAAACGATGCATACGTGTCAAATTTCAAATCTCTTGCCGGTTCAAACTTCTCAATCGCATCGTATAACCCAAACAATGCCCAGCTCTCGATATCATCTTTCGATACATTTTTTGGGAGTCCTGCTGCAATGCGTTGCACATGAAAGTGTACGAGCGGTCGATATTTTTCAATGAGTGCATTCCCGGCCTCATCGTCACGATAAACGGTCCACTGCTCCCATATATACGATTCGGATGCTCGAGCGGACTGTGCCATTCCCTGTTTCCCCCTTATCTCTGTTTCAACCATCAAAAGAGCATTAGATCGTTAACACTCCTTTATTGACAGTTCGAATGTGTAACGTACACGTTTTTATTTCAAACTCAATGGTTCGACCGTTTTTCCCACCAGTATCTTCACTCACAATGGGAATGCCCCACTTGTCGAGCTGTCTTTTGACTTCTGTGACATTTCGCTCGCCTATTCGCATCGCATCTTGTAATTCCCGTAGAGCAAACATTTGCGCTCCGCCTGCAATCTTTGCTTGAAGCTTCGAAACGTTTGCCCCTAACTCCTTTATTTCTCGTACAAGCTCGAACACAGCGCGATCTGCGTATTTGCCCTTTGGTACTTCCAACTCTTTATTCGCTTGTAAAGCAGCGTGGGGGAGCATGACGTGGGCCATCCCGGCTATTTTAGCAGTGGAATCGTAAAGAATTACGCCGACACACGATCCAAGGCCACTTGTTCGCAAACGATACGGTCCCTTACAGCACTTCAAATCTGAAATCCCTACTTTTATCACCCTGTCTTCTGTTAACACTATCCCTCCACCCCCAGCATGGAAAACAGCTGTGGCAGCGCTTTCGGATCGGGAAGTAATAGTATGCAACCACGCAATGCGTCTTCAGAGTCTGAGGGAACTAGAACCGTTTCAATAGCGATGACTTTGTTCGTTTCCATTGACAAGTCAACGAGGCCAACACTCATGATGGCCCCTTGTAAATCGATTGTCATCGCAGGTGGAGACGGGATGATGGAAGAATCTGCAAAGGTAGCGAGCGCATTTAAATAACTGCCCGCTAAAATATTGCTCATCTCCCTGAAAGCTGATTGCGCCATTTCGGTAGCAATCGACTCTCCCATCCACTCTTGCAAAAGATCTGTCGCTTCCTTTACAGGGAGGAGAAAGAAAAGCTTTCCGGAAAGAGCGCCTGTAAAAGTATGGATACAGCTCGCCACTATTTCGTCACTCCCACCAGATAACTCCATCACTTCCGCAAACGTGGCAAGCTTTACATGAGGAACATGCATGTACATCCGCTTTCCAAGCATGTTGCCAAGCGCAGTAGCAGCATGTCCAGCTCCAATATTGCCAATTTCCTTTAGCACACTCATATGAATTGGTGTGAAGGCATCCATAACAGGTAAACTCCTTACTCTTTAAGAGGCAGTTTTTATAATTTCCTCCAACTCAATAAACAACAACAATCGTTTGTTCACGTTTGCGATACCGTGAATGAGTTCTGTTTTTGTAGAACCAACTGCCTCAGGTGCTAGCTCTATAGAACGTTCGTCAATGTCCAACACGTCGTGGGCGCGATCAACAATGAGGCCCATTTCTTTTTCATCATACGAGATCATGATCATGCGCGTATCATCAGTTGCTTCTTTTCCCTTTAAACCAAAACGCAGTCTAAGGTCTAAAATAGGTGTGACGATCCCTCGTAAGTTCATGACCCCTTTTACGTAAGGTGCGGTCCCAGGCACTCTTGTGATAGATTGCATTTTTTCGATAGAGCGTACGACGTCTACGCCAACGACATACTCTTTTTCAGCCATTTCAAATACGATTACTTTTTTCACCGACATAAATTCCCCTCCTTGTTTTCATGCGAGCTTCTGATCGCGGATATCGGCTCCTGACCGCGGATATATTCCTCTGATCGCGGATATCTGCCTCTGTTCGCGGATATATTCCCCTGATCGCGGATATCTGCCTCTGTTCGCGGATATATTCCCCTGATCGCGGATATCTGCCTCTGATCGCGGATATATTCCTCTGTCCGCGGATATATTCCCCTGATCGCGGATATCTGCCTCTGTCCGCGGATATCGGCTCCTGTCCGCGGATATATTCCCCTGATCGCGGATATATTCCTCTGTCCGCGGATATCGGCTCCTGTCCGCGGATATATTCCCCTGATCGCGGATATATTCCTCTGTCCGCGGATATCGGCTCCTGTCCGCGGATATATTCCCCTGATCGCGGATATCTGCCTCTGTCCGCGGATATATTCCCCTGATCGCGGATATCGGCTCTTTATAAAAGTGCGTTGCAGTCTACGATGAGCGCCACTTCTCCATCGCCTAAAATGGTAGCACCTGAGATCGCAAATACGTTCGTTAAATAGTTTCCGAGGGTTTTTAACACGACTTCTTGTTGACCGATGAACGAATCGACGACGAGACCCGCTACTTTTTCGCCTTTACGAACAAGGATGACAGAGTGGTAGCCATCTTTCGTTTGTTTTTCCCCTTTTGGCACTTGGAATACTTCTTCTAAAAAGACGAGTGGAACGACTTTTCCTCGGAAATCGATGACACGCTGGTTGTGTGCATACATGATTTCCTCTTCTTTTAAAATCGCCGTTTCAATAATAGAAGAAAGCGGAATCGCATACGTTTCGTTACCGCTCACGACGAGCATGACAGCAATAATAGATAGGGTAAGTGGTAGCTGGATAGAAAAGACGGATCCTTCTCCCGGCGTAGAACTAACCGTCACTGAGCCCCCTAATGATTCGATCGTCTTTTTCACCACGTCCAACCCTACTCCACGACCAGAGATGTCGGATATTTGGTCAGCAGTAGAGAAACCGGATGCGAAAATGAGCTGATACACTTCATTGTCTGATAGCGAGTGTGCAGCTGTTTGATCGACCACACCGTTTTGAATTGCT
Source organism: Bacillus fonticola (assembly GCF_012955605.1). Lineage (GTDB taxonomy): Bacteria > Bacillota > Bacilli > Bacillales > JC228 > Bacillus_CG > Bacillus_CG fonticola. The sequence continues at coordinate 1,757,133 of NZ_CP052135.1, forward strand.
TTTTGTAACACTTTGTCGCGGTTAATCCCGCCGCCGTTATCCCGAATTTCGATAAAGACATGGTTTCCGCTATGGAATGCTTTTAGTACAAGCGAACCTTCCGCTTTTTTCCCAGCTTTTGTTCTCTTTTCAGGCGTCTCAATCCCGTGGTCGATCGCATTTCTAATCAAGTGGACGAGTGGATCGCCAATTTCGTCGATGACCGTGCGATCCAGTTCCGTATCTGCCCCTTCAATGCGCAGCTCTATTTGTTTCCCAAGATCGCGAGAAAGTTGACGGACCATACGCGGGAACCGATTAAACACGGTTTCAACTGGGACCATCCGCATCGTCAAAATAATCGATTGCAAGTCCCCAGAAATCCGTGACATCCTCTCCACTGTTTCCGTCAGCTCTTGGCGGTTTACATCTTTAGCAATTTGCTCAAGGCGTCCGCGGTCAATGACCAACTCTTCAAAAAGATTCATCAAGACGTCAAGACGTTCGATGTTGACACGAATTGTCTTGCTCTGCACAGCTTTCGTCTCGGTTGGGGCTGCCTGCGAATCACCTTCTTTTACTAGAGTAGCGTCTTCCGTTCCAACTGTTTGCTCCTGGGTGGCGGCTATGTCTTGCTTGATTTTATCCGTTGAAAGCTCGTCCACAGCCACTTCTAGAACCTCTGAAACTTTTAATACATGAGCTTTCACTTCATCTAGTTCCTTATTTGTTACGAGTGTCACGATAAATGATTGGTCAAATTTTTCGTCTTCCAGCTCTTCCACTGTTGGCGTTGATTTTAAAACGTCACCGAGCTTTTCCAGTACTTCAAAAACCATAAACACGCGCGCTGCCTTTAAGAGACAGTCTTCGGTTAAAGTGACCGTTATGTTGAATACAGAGAATCCTTGTTCCATAGATTGCAAGAGTACAGTTTGTTCAAATTCATCGAATGGTTTCCCATGAGTTCGTGTCGATGGCTGATCCTTCGTCTTCGTTGCGGCTACTTCTTTTTGCGTCAAGGTACCGTTTCCTTGCTCCCATAGCTTCAATAAACGTAGAGTTTCTGTCACATTGCGCTTACCGTCTCCACCGCTCGCAATAGATTCTACCATCGCTTCCAGATCGTCTAAAGAAGCAAACACGACATCCAAAAGCGCTGGCTGTACCTGTAGCTTCTCATTTCGGATCAGATCGAGAACGTTTTCCATTTGGTGGGTTACGTTCGCAATATCTTCATAGCCCATTGTTGCTGACATGCCTTTCAACGTATGGGCTGAACGAAACATCTCGTTGACAATCTCCAAATTATTTGGTTCTTTCTCCAACGCCAACAGCGCTTCGTTACAACGTTGAAGGTGCTCTCGACTTTCATCTAAAAACACTTCTAAGTATTGACTCATCTCCATCGTTCTTCACCTCTCTAAACATAATGTAAAAGTCTGTCTGCAATGTACTCTAGTGGCGTTATCGAATCTGCTAGACCTGCATCAATGATTTGCTTTGGCATGCCGTATACAACGGCAGACTCGATTGATTCTGCAATCACCTTCGTACTTGGATCGGTCTGTTTTAACAATTCCACGCCTGCTCTTCCGTCCGAACCCATCCCTGTCATCACGACCGCTATTTTTGCGAAACGTTCCAACTGACTGACTTCTTCAAACAAAACGTCAACTGCCGGTCTGTGCCCTTTTCTTGGGGGCGTGTGGAGAAGTCTAATTGCCGTACTTTTTCCAACTGTTTCACACCCGATATGGTAGTCACCAGGGGCGATGTAAGCGCAACCTGGCCTGAGAAGATCGCCTTCCTCTGCTTCTTTCACCGAAATTTCAGATCGTACATGCAGGCGGTCAGCCAAAGACTTCGTAAAGATCGGTGGCATGTGCTGTACGATCAATATCGGTGCTGGAAACGTAGAGGGTAACTTTGTTAGGACAGATTCTAATGCGCGCGGCCCACCTGTCGAGGTACCCATGACCACGAGGGGCTTCTTCCCATCAGGTGGTTGGACGGCTCGTTGAAAAAGTTTCTCTGGAGCAAGGACCGATGGATGCGCTATTTGTCGTAGTGTTTGAACATTTACGGCTGCAGCTTGTCTTACTTTTTCCACCAATTCGTCGCGGATTTTATGCAAATCTAGTGAGATAGGACCAGATGGCTTTGCCACAAAGTCGACTGCCCCGAGCTCCATTGCTAAAATAGTCGTATTTCTTGAAGATTGCGTTGTACTACTCACCATGACGACTGGAGTGGGTCTAATCGCCATTACTTGTTTTAAACATTCTAGTCCATCCATGTGCGGCATTTCTACGTCTAAAGTAACCACGTCCGGAGTATGTTTTTCGATCTTTTGTAGAGCGTCGACCCCATCTCTTGCCGTGGCCACAACGTCAAATCCTTCTTCTGTAGTCAGAATTTCTCGGACGAGCTTCCGCATAAAAGCAGAATCATCTACGACCAGAATCTTTATTGATCTCACAAGATCACATCCTTCCACTCAAAAATGTGCGGAGTTTTTGTACAAAGGAGCGCTCTTGCTCGTTCGATATCCCGTTTAACATGTGAAGCTGTTCACGAACAATGTTTTCTTGCGCGAGACTGATCGCGGCTTTCGGCTTCGAAACGGTATAGGGCGATTGTTGAATGACGGCGCTACTCACAGCTGCATCTTCAGGTAGAACACCGTAGAGAACGACAGAAGCACCTAAAAATTGATGGAGCGTCCCCACAAGCCGACTGTAAACATTTCTTGCTTCTTTTTCGTTCTTTGCTTTGTTCACGAGTAACTTCGGCTGTTTTTCGGGATAGTGAACGAGTAGGTACTTCAAAACAGAGTAGGCATCTGTCATCGCTGTAGGCTCTGGGGTCGTCACAACGACGATGTCCCGAGCAGCGAGCATAAACGTTAAGTGGGATTGGCTGATACCGGCGCCTAAGTCTAAAATGAATGTGTCGTACTGTGCTTGAATCGCTTCCAACTCATCAAGAAACGCACTTACCCGTGCAGAACTGAGATCAACTAATTGATGAAAGCCTGACCCCCCGGAGATGTACTCCATCCCTTCAGGTCCTTTTTGAATGAGGCTTTTGAGTGGAACCCCTCTAGTAAAGAAATCATAAAGGGAGCCTGATGAGCGCTGTCCTAATAGCACATCGATGTTGCCCATACCTACATCCAAATCAATGAGCAACGTACGCGCACCGTGCTTCGCATACAAAATGGAAAAGTTACACGAAATGTTGGACTTTCCCACCCCGCCCTTTCCGCTTACAATGGCGATTGAATGGGGAATTTTATTCGTCGTGTCATCTCGTTGGACAGTACGATTTGTCCCCATAAGACGCGTTCGTAAAGACGCCGCCTGATCATCCATGTTGATCACATCCATCGTTCAGCAGAAGCTTTGCAAACGCGTCTTTTGAAATCGGCAACAAGTCGTCTGGAACGTTTTGTCCATTTGTTACGTAAGCAACGCCCTTTTCGTATTCCTCAACGATAGAAACCATCGTGCCGTATGTAGCGGTTTCATCTAGCTTCGTGAATATAAAACGATGGATATCAATGTGACGAAACTTGTCGATAATAGCGCGCATATCCTCTTCTTTTGAAGTCAAGGCGAGCACAAGAAAAGTTTCCACTTCATTTGTAAAGTCGATGACTTTTTCTAAGTCTTGAACGTACGTTTCATTTCGGAAATTGCGCCCTGCCGTGTCAACAAACACGACGTCATAGTCACAGAAGCGTTCCTTTGCCTTCCGAAAATCTTGCACGTTATAGCAAACTTCGAGTGGTGCCCCCACTATTTTTGCGTACGTTTGTAGTTGATCAATGGCTGCGATCCGATACGTGTCTGTCGTAATGAAAGCTGCACGTTTACCGTGTTGAAGAATACTGTCTGCAGCTAATTTGGCTAACGTCGTCGTCTTGCCAACGCCAGTAGGACCGACAACATTGATATATTTTTTTTCGTACAAAGTGGGGCCGAAAGTAAGAGAAGACCAAGCGTTTTGCATTTCTTGTGAAAATGCATTTTCCACTTGAAGCGCATCGTCTTTGTACAGTCGCTTCGTCACTTGCTCTGTCCAAAGTTTAACAGTACTTGGTCGTACGCCTACTTGTAGCAGGTTCCGACAAATAGGTTGCACCTTTTCAGGGAAGAGTGTACTATCTAAGCCATTGTTTACCGATTCTGTTTGTTGTTTACGGCTCATTTGCTCTCGTAACTGCTTCACCTCTTGAAGAAGTGGCTCCAGAGATGGTGACGCGGGAGCGATTTCTTTTTTCTCAGGAGAGTGCTCATACGCCACTTTCTGGGGACTAGGCGCCCCGTGCTCGTCAACAGCTGCTACAATCTCTAGTTGCCTTTTCTTAAACATGCCAAGAAATCCACCCGTATAGACCACTTTAGAATTAACAATCACTGCATCATCGCCAAGCTGGGTACGAATTTTTTGCAACGCTGCTGGCATAGATTCGGCTACAAATTTCTTCATTTTCATGAGCTAACTTTCACCACCCCTACGCTTTGCACTTCGACATTCGACTCCAATTCGTTATAAGAAAGGATCGGAACTTGCGGAAAAATACGTTCTGTAAGCTGACGAACATACATCCGAACACCTGGTGAGCAAAGGATTACCGGCGACTGTTCTGTCAAACTGAGACGTTCCATTTCATGAGCCATGGCGTTCAGAATTTTTTGCGATGAATCTGGATCTAACGATAAGTAATTCCCGTGTTCTGTTTGTTGAATATGATCGGCAAACGTCTTTTCGACCGCACCGGATAGTGTAATCACCTTGAGCACATCGCCTGTAACGTATTGAGAAGTCAGTTGTTTCGCGAGCGATTGTCGTACATATTCAGTCAGTAGTTCTGGATCACTCGTCATCTGGGCTGTATCTGCTAAAGTCTCAAAAATAACGGGTAAGTTTCGGATCGACACGCCTTCCTTTAATAGCTTGGAGAGCACTTTTTGGATGTCTCCAATAGAGAGCGGGCTTGGCGTAATCTCTTCAACTAAAATAGGGTACATTTCTTTCACGTGCTCAATGAGTTCACTCGTTTCCTGACGACCAAGAAGCTGACTCGCATGCGTACGAATCGTTTCTGTAATATGCGTGCTCACAACAGAAGGGGGGTCAACAACTGTATATCCGAGTAATTCTGCCTCATCCTTCGTCGCTTCCGTTACCCATTTCGCTGGCAGTCCAAATGACGGTTCAATTGTGTCAATCCCAACAATAGAAGGGTCGTCTTCCCCAGGAGACATCGCGAGAAAATGATCGAGGAGAATTTCACCCTTTGACATTTCCTGCCCTTTTACTTTCAAGCGATACTCATTCGGTTCCAATTGAATATTGTCACGTATACGGACGATCGGGATGACAAGGCCTAATTCCAGGGCAAGTTGTCGCCTAATCATTACGATCCGGTCAAGCAGATCTCCACCTTGTTGACTGTCTGCTAGCGGAATGAGCCCATAACCAAATTCAAACTCAATCGGATCAAGATTTAATAGTTGAACGACGTTTTCTGATTTTTTCATTTCATCACTGGCGGCTACTTCTTCCATCTCCTGCAGACCTTCTTTGTCGACGACATCCACACGACTTAACATGAAGCCCCCAACGATCATAAGTCCACCTATCGGAAGGGTCAAAAGTAAACCAATTGGCGTCACCATTCCAAGTAACAAAATAGCCCCACCAGCTACGTAGAGCATCTTCGGGTAAGCGAGCAATTGTGTCGTAATGTCTTTTCCAATGTTGCCGTCACTCGCTGCGCGTGTCACGACAATACCTGTAGCTGTAGAGATCAGGAGGGCTGGAATTTGACTCACAATCCCATCCCCGACAGTTAAGCGTGAGAACGTGATTGCAGCATCTGCGAATCCCATCCCTAACACGGCCATGCCGATGATCATCCCAAAGAGTAAGTTAATGAAAACGATGATCACACCAGCGATAGCATCCCCTTTCACAAACTTACTAGCACCATCCATGGCACCGTAAAAATCAGCTTCACGGGAAATTTTTTCTCGGCGCTCCTTCGCGTCCTTATCAGATATGGCACCTGCGTTCAAATCGGCATCAATACTCATTTGCTTCCCTGGCATTGCGTCGAGAGTAAATCGTGCTGCCACCTCTGAAACACGCTCAGAACCTTTTGTAATGACGACAAATTGAATGATGATAAGGATCGAAAACACGACGAGACCAACTAAAATGTCGCCACCCACAACGAACGTTCCAAACGTATCGACAACTTGTCCTGCATCTTGGTCTGCTAAAATAGACCTCGTTGTCGATACATTCAGAGCAAGTCGAAACAGAGTGAGGAGCAATAAGAGGGAAGGAAATATGGAAAATTGCAAAGGCTCCTGCATGTTCATTGCAATCAAAAGGACAACTAATGAAAGGGAAATATTAATGATAATGAAAAAGCTCAACATCATCGGTGGAAAAGGTATGATGAGCATCGCTACGATTAAGATAACACTTAGTAAGACCGCTAAGTCTCGAGCTTTCATATGATTTCCCTACTTTCTTACTACTTTGTGTTCCTTCTAGGTGTTTTGTTATTCGTTTGATACACGTAAGCCAAAATTTCCGCTACCGCTTTAAAAAACTCTTCTGGTATTGGTTGACCAATTTCCGTGCTTTCGTATAAGCTCCGCGCTAACGGACGATTTTCTACCATTTCAATTTTGTTTTCGCTAGCAATTCTCTTTATTTTCTGGGCAAGAAAATCCGCGCCCTTTGCTACTACGTACGGCGCATCAGATTTCTCCTCGTCATACTTCAATACAATCGCAAAGTGGGTGGGATTGGTGATGACAACGTCTGCATCCGGAACTTCTTGCATCATGCGTCGAGTTGCCATTTCTCGCTGTCGCTGTTTAATCCTCGATTTGATGAGTGGGTCGCCTTCCGTGTTCTTATATTCATCTTTCAAGTCTTGCTTAGACATGCGTATATTCTTTTCGTGATCAAAGCGTTGGTATAAATAATCAAACACAGCCAGAACGATTAACACAACTGATCCCGCTAATCCCATTTGTAACGTTAATAAGCCTAGCGTAGAAACGATATCGCCTAAGGAGGTCAGTGATAGTTGCAACACTTCGTCAATCTGAAGCCACAATACGGCGAACGTGACCACCCCAATAAGCGTGATTTTGAGGAACGACTTTGCGAGCTCTACCAATGCTCTCCATGAAAATATTCGTTTCGCCCCTTTGATCGGGTCAAGCTTCTCCAGCTTCATTTTAATCGATTCAGGAGCGAATAACACGCCCACTTGAATGTAATTCCCAATTACAGCTGCAACAAATGCGACGAGCATTACAGGCACAATCATCCAAGCAAATTGCTGTAAAAACTCCAGAAACAACGTAAAAGCCGATGCCTCTGTCAGTTCCCATAGCATGTACTCTCCGAAAACAGTCGTAAACACCGCAAGTGAACGATCTAGCAAAAAGCCGCCAAGGAATAGAAAGGATAAAAATACAAATAACATAATGATAGCGGTGTTCACATCTTGGCTTTTCGCTACTTGCCCTTTTTTGCGTGTGTCTTGTCGTTTTTTCGGGGTTGCTTTTTCAGTCTTTTCTCCAGCAAAATATTGCAAATCTAATTGAAGCATGTTGCTTTGAACCCCTTTACTCTGCCGTCATGTAAATTAATAGATCACGCATCGAAATAAACATGAACTCAAACAATCCTTTTACGGCGGTCATAAAAACAGCAAAAACGATAATGAGCACAAGGAAATTCACCAGGATTTTTAACGGAAAGCCGACTACAAATATGTTTAGCTGCGGAACCGCTCTTGCTGTAATACCAAGTGCCACGTCTACAAGAAATAGCGTCGCGACTACTGGAATCGCTAATTGAAACGCAATCGCAAACATCGTAGAGAATGATTTAGCGATAAACTCAACTGTTTCTCCTTTGCCTAATCCCCAAATCGTATCGGTCAAACCTACCCATTGATAACTATAAAACAAGCCATCTAGTAATACATGGTGGCCATCAACAGAAAGGAGAAAAAGAATAACGAATACGTAAAAATATTGTCCAAGCATCGGTGTTTGTGCACCTGTTTGCGGATCGATGACGTTAGCGATCGCGAACCCTACTTGGAAATCAATGAGTCCACCAGCGATTTGTACAGCAGATAAAATGATCATCGCCGTAAATCCTAATGCTAAGCCAACCATGACTTCTTTGATCACAAGTAAAATAAAGGCATCATCTATCGGAATGCTTTCGGCGTCGACAACGAATACGAGCGTCCAGCTAAATAGAATCGAGAATAGAATTTTATATTGAACCGGAATCGTTTTGTATGAGTAAAACGGGACGGTGAGAAAAAACGACGATACCCTTGCTAAAATAAGTAAAAACGCCGGTAGTTCATCCACCCATTGTAATAGTGTCATCAAGGTTTCATCCTATAAACGTCGTTAAATTCTCATAGATATCAATTGTATAGGAGAGCATGCGGCTCAACATCCACGGACCAAAGAAAACGATCCCTATTAGCACAGCGACGATTTTCGGTATGAACGCTAACGTTTGTTCTTGAATTTGCGTCGTTGCTTGGAAGATACTGACGAGTAGCCCTACGATGAGCGCAAGCAGTACAAGCGGACCTGAAATATACAAAATTGCCCATATTCCGTTTTCAGCCAATCCAATCACATCTTCACCACTCATTAAGGGTCACCTACCTAAAAACTTTCTAATAAAGATTTCACAACCAAATACCAGCCATCGACTAGAACAAACAGCAAAATTTTAAACGGCAATGAGATCATGACAGGGGGTAGCATGATCATCCCCATCGACATAAGCACGCTAGCCACAACCATATCAATCACTAAAAAAGGAATAAAGATCATAAAGCCAATTTGGAATGCCGTTTTTAACTCACTGATTACAAAAGCTGGGACTAGCGTCGTTATAGGAATGTCGTCGATGGATTCTGGTGTTTGGGCTCCTGTATAGTTCAAAAAGAGCGCTAAATCCTTTTGTCTCGTCTGTTCACTCATAAACTCTTTAAATGGCGTACTTGCTCGCTCGTACGCTTCATCTAATGAAATCTCTTCATCAAAGAGTGGCTGTAGTGCTTGGTCGTTTACCTCTTGTAAAGTAGGTGCCATAATAAAAAATGTTAAAAATAAGGCGAGGCCGATGAGCACTTGAGTCGGTGGCATTTGTTGTGTGGCCAGTCCGCTCCGAACGAATCCAAGCACAATGATGATACGCGTAAAGCTCGTCATCAGAATAAGGATGGCAGGTGCTAAAGACAATACGGTCAAGAGCAATAGTAATTGTACGGATGTGGTAATGTTTTCCGTTTCAGCAGTGGAGAACAGATCTACAAATTCATTCATCGTTCGTTCTGTCTCCTTTCTGCTGCTGAAGGGCATCTGTTACACGTTTTCGATTCTTTTTCAACTCACGAAGTTCCTTTTCGAACTTTGATTGAAAAGTGGGATCTTTTTGGGACCCAGTTGCTTTCGGTAAGCTTTTCCCTATACGAGAGAAGCGCTTCATCCATTGATCAATTGGTGGAACCACTGATTCTTCGCTTGTTTGCAAAGAGGCGAGAAGTTTTTCTACATCTTGCTCATCAGTCCATTCGCCTAGTAACTGCACGTTCTCACCGACGCCTAGCAGAAGGACACGATCGCCAACTTTGACGACTTGCATACTCGTTTTTGGAGATAGTGAAGATCCAGCAAGCGTTTGAATGCCACCTTGTCTTTGAAAAGGTGATCCCTTTTTTTGAATCCATTTTAATATAAGGAGTAAGATAGCTAGAACAAGGACGAGTGAACCAATCATCCGCAGTACGTCCCATGCGGTAATCCCGACACCTGACGTTTCAGATTCTTCATCAGCTTTCACTGAAGCAGGTGCCTCGTTGGCACAAGATTCTGGTTGCTCCCAGCAATCTTTCACGCTTTGATTGCCAATTTGGGCGAGAACAGGTGAACCATTAGTCAGGAGATAGAGAAACAGGATGCTAGATAAAATACGGATGAAGTTGACTGTCTTCATATAATGGCCACCTACTTTTTTAGCTTAACGTTTTGTTAATCGCTTCTAGCACTCTATCTGCTTGAAATGGTTTCACAATAAAGTCTTTTGCACCAGCTTGAATGGCATCAATTACCATCGCTTGCTGACCCATTGCCGAGCACATAATCACTTTAGCGCTCGGGTTGATCGCTTTAATCTCTTTTAATGCAGTAATGCCGTCCTTTTCTGGCATCGTAATGTCCATTGTGACAAGATCTGGTGCGAGTTCTTTGTATTTTTCGACGGCTTGTGCTCCGTCCTGAGCTTCGCCAACTACGTCATAGCCATTTTTTGATAAGATGTCTTTAATCATCATGCGCATAAAAGCTGCGTCATCTACGATAAGAATTTTGTGAGCCAATCCTAAAACCCCCTAGCGAATTTTTTTCAGCCGATCCGCTTGACTTAAAATATCTGTCACACGAACCCCAAAGTTTTCTTCAATTACTACTACTTCACCTTTAGCAACTAAACGGTCATTTACGAGAATATCAACAGGTTCCCCTGCTAATTTATCAAGTTCTAAAATAGATCCCGATGACAGCTCTAAAATCTCCTTAACAGAGCGCTTCGTGCGACCGAGCTCAACCGTTACCTGGAGCGGAATGTCTAGAAGCATATCTAAATTACGTGTATCTGCTCGTGGTGTTTGACCGGGGGCAAACTGTGAAAACGTTGCAGGTTGTACGTTCGCTTCCGGAGCCTCGTGCTCACGTCTCGGTTGTTGAGCCATTTGCGACACAGCCTCTTGAGTAGGTTGTGCGGGATTCTCCCGAGTTGGGTGTTCAGGCTGTGCAGCTAGTTTGGTAGGTGCTTCACTCACTGCAAACGGTGGCTGTACAGGCTGCTCATTTGACATTGTTCCAGGTTGAACTTCCTCTTCTTGTGGCGAAAGTAGCTCATGTACAAGAGAACGAGCAAACTGCACAGGAAGCAATTGCATAATGGTAGAATCGATCAACTCTCCTACCTTCAAACGAAAAGCAACGCGCGCTAACATATTTTCTTCCGGAATATATTCCGTGCCTTCCCCATGCTGTACATCCAGTAAAGAGATGTTCGGCGGAGAAATGTCTACTCGCTTACTAAACACTGTCGACATGCTCGTCGCTGCCGAACCCATCATCTGATTCATCGCTTCTTGTACTGCACTTATTTGGATCTCTCCGAATTCGGCAGTCGCCTCTTGTCCATCTCCGCCAAGCATAAGGTCCGCAATAATAGCAGCGTCACTCTGCTTAATAATGAGTAAATTCTCACCTGCAAAACCTTCTGTATACTGAACTTGTATGGCCACATAAGGATGAGGAAACTCTTCCGAAAGCTTTGAGCGTTCCACTACAGAAACCGTTGGCGTCGTGATTTCGACCTTTTGATTTAAGAGTTGGCTCAATGCTGTCGCAGAGCTCCCGAACGAAATGTTTCCGATTTCTCCTAACGCGTCTAGTTCGATTAAGTTGAAATAATCTTCTACAGCTGCGGATTTATTCTCTGTTGGTTCATCGTCTGTCCCTCGAAGAAGCGCATCAATTTCGTCTTGAGAGAGCATACCGTCATTCATCATCGTCGTCTCCCCCCCTATATGGATCTAGTATTTGTATCGCCATCTTTTTTCCGACCTGCCCAGGTTGAGCAAAGTACTTCGGCACTCGATCGACGTGGATAACCAGTGATTCTTTAATGGAACGTTCTAGCGAAATACAATCGCCTTCTTCCAATGAAAGAAAGTCTTCAATGGTCATTACAGATCGACCTAGCTCGGCTACGATCGGAAGTTGTGCACGCTTTATACTTTTTTCCAGCTCGTGCACTTCTGCTTGCGAGCGCTCTTTTTTTGCCGTTTGCATCCAATGATGAGCAGAAAGCTTTGGAATTAACGGTTCAAGTACGACGTGTGGGATACAAATATTTATCATGCCACTTGTTTCCCCAATTGTCGTATTTAATGATATCACGACAACCGTTTCGTTCGGGGATACCATTTGCAAAAACTGCGGGTTTACCTCAAATTCCGACAATACCGGGTCAATCGATACAATGGATTGCCACGCTTCTTGTAAATTTTCCGCTGCTCGTTCAAACATCGCTGACATGAGCTTTGTCTCGATTTCTGTTAAACTCTCCACTTTGTTTACACTGTTCCCTTTGCCCCCAAGTACCCGATCCATCATGGCGTACGCAATGTTTGGGTTTACCTCCATAATGATTCGTCCGTCTAACGGGGGGACTTCAAACACATTAAGAATAGTCATTTTTGGAATGGAGCGTATAAATTCCTCATACGGGATTTGATCAGCCGAGGCAACGGTAATATTCACGTAGGTCCGAAGCTGAGCAGAAAAGTAAGTAGTCAGCATGCGGGCAAAGTTTTCATGAATTCGCGTGAGACTGCGGATTTGATCTTTCGAGAAGCGGAGCGCACGTTTGAAATCGTACACTTTTACCTTTTTTTCATTTTCTTCTTTTTTAAGCTCGTCTGCTGACATCTCCCCCGTTGAGATGGCTGATAGCAGGGCGTCTATTTCATTTTGCGAGAGGATGTCTTGACTCAATAGACCTCACCTCCTTTTCGAACACTGATTAAAAGATCAACCTGTAACGCCTACTGTAGAACGAAGGAAGTGATGTACACACGTTCAACACGACCACTTTGCATGACAGCATTCAACTTTTCGCGAAGAGTATTTTCAACCGCTGCCTTTCCTTCACTACCTTTGAAATCTTCCGCACTCAAATCGGAAATCTTCTTTAAAATGATGTTTTTGGCTTGAAAACTTCTCTTATCCAGTTCTTCCTTAGCGTCTGCGCTACTCGTTTGAATCTTGAATGAAATACGAATAAATTCATCGCTCATTAAGTTTGTCGTCATTTCCTCAAAGTCAACCGAAGCCTCTAGTACTTCATCGATAGTTGGTTCAGAAGAAGCTGCTTGTGAATCTGTTAGAAAAAAGTAAGCGAACACACCAGCTCCAACGACGGTGAGAATGGAAAGTGTGACAAGGGTCGTCAGTAAAACTTTATTCATCAGCACTCCCTCCTTCAGGTGGGCTCGCCTGCAATACATTCGCTTGACGATAAAAATCAACGATTCGGTGGCGCACCTCTTCAACAGATTCCGTAACAACAAACTTTTTCCCGTTAGTTAATGTCAGCATCGTATCTGGGTGTGCTTCAACCGTCTCGATATATAAACCGTTCACGTGAAAAGTTTTCCCGTTTAAGCGTGTCACTTCAATCATATTGCGGGGGGCCTAAAAGCGATGATTACCTCAATTTTTTACTGTTGAGGTGACCATTTCTTCGCCTTTAGGACAGCCCCTTCCCTCCCCACGTTATCGTTTTAGATTGACGAGTTCTTGTAGGACTTCATCGGACGTCGTAATGATTCTTGTATTCGCTTGGAATCCACGCTGTGCCGTAATCATTTCTGTGAACTCTTCCGAGAGGTCAACGTTGGACATTTCTAGAGCACTTGACGCAATGCCGCCACGCCCTACTCCAGGCAAGCCTACATTGGCGTCCCCAGAGTTAACTGATGCTCTGTACAAATTGTTCCCAGTCTTTTCGAGACCAGATGGGTTAGAGAACTTCGCCAACGCAATTTGCCCAAGCTCTGAAACTAAACCATTTGAGTAAACTCCATTAATCTCTCCGCTTGCACCGATGTTAAAACTTTGTAGATTGCCTTCTGTGTTTCCGTCTGGAGCGACTAATGCCGTGATAGAACCTTCGTTTTGAGCAAGACCCGTTACATCAAGATTGACTCCCCCCGTGATTCCAGCAAGCTCCTCTAAATCTAGTGCGTCAAGTTCTTCTGCAACGAGTAAGCCCTCATTATCTGGGTCTTCGGCGAACGTGATGGTTCTTGTTACTGGATCAGCTTCTGGGTTGGACGGATTTGAGATAGAGACATCCCACTCTCCAGTGGCTTCACCAGGGGCAAACTCAACATCAAGCGTCACGTCTTCCCCATTATCGTTGACTACCTTCATTTGTTGTGTAATCGCTTTGTTTCCCACCGAATTAGGAGGTAGGTTACCTGCAAATGTCATGTTTTCCGTCACACGCGCTGGCTCAGCAGAGTTGACGTTCACTTCAATATCTTCTAGCAATCCGTTAGCAAATGACTGAACTTTGTATCCGTCACTATTGACGAGTGTTCCATTATCATCTAAATAGAAGTTTCCTGCTCGCGTATAGTAGGAATTATCGCCGTTTCGGACGATGAAGTAGCCGTCCCCGTCAATGGCAAGATCAAGCGGTCGCCCGGTAGTTTGTAAGCTACCTTGTGTATCGATCGTATCAATCGAGCCTACTGTACTGCCTAATCCAACTTGCACCGGGTTTCTGCCCCCTTGATCTCCCTGAGCTGCAGTAGCACCTTGAATGGATTGGTTCATTGCATCTTTAAACGTGACACGACCTTTTTTAAAACCGAACGTGTTCACGTTGGCGATATTGTTACCGATGACGTCGAGTTTCGTTTGGAAATTTTTCAACCCGCTAATACCTGAGTACATTGAACGTAGCATTTGTCATTTTCCCCTTCCGTGTGTGGCTGCTTCTGTCATTCCACAGCCTGAAGACCTTCTCGTTTTATTCGAGTCCAGGTCGTTAGTTTTTCAATACAATCGTTCCGGTAATGTTCGTGAAAATTTGTGCTTGCAGGTCTGCTTGATTCATAGCGGTAATGACCGTTTTGTTTTGCGTGTTGACGATAAACGCATGGTCGTTAAACAGTACGAGCGATTCTTTTACCCCTTTTTCTTTCGCTTCTTGTACTTTTTGCTGCATCATGTTCCAGTCAGTAGGTGACATTTCAATGTCGCGGTCTTTCATACGACTAGCCGCGTGTTTTGTCACACGAAGGGAATGAGTTTCTTCTATCGCACCCTTCAAAGTGTCTTGGAACGATCTCCGTTCTGACGTCTGTTGCTTTTGTACTTGTTGCTGCTTCGGAAGTGGGGCTGTTCCCCATTGTGCTTTTAATTGCTGAATGTTCACCCGGCACTCACGCTCTCTACGCTATTGATACGATTCATTGAAATCGTTTCGTCTGAGTCAAGTGTCAGCTCAACTGCGCCTTGCTTCAACTGCACTCCTTGAACAAGCGCTTGTTGAACATTCCCCTCTTTGTCCGTCCACGAGACTTGTTTGCCGATTAAGTAACTGGCTGTAACAAGCGGGTTTTCAAGTTGTGGTACGGAGTTGAATTTGGAAACATCCTCAAGATTTAACGAAGTGCCATCTTGTAAAGTAAAGCTCGGCTCACCGCTTTTCCAATTGACAGACTGAATGAGCCCGTCCCCAGTCAATGGCGTTGTTTGTCCATCTTCGTTCTCCACTATTTTTTCAAATGAAATCGATTGACCTACGAGCTGTTGAAGTGAGAGCCACTGTGTATCTTGTTGGGAGGCTAAAAACTTCTCAAAGTTGCTAGACATATTCGTCATCTGTTCGAGTGTAGAAAAAGATGCCATTTGGGCGATAAACTCTTTGTCATCCATCGGGTTCATTGGATCTTGGTTTTCCAACTGCGTCATTAAAATTTTCAAGAAGTCATCCTTCCCTAAAACGGAGCTTCCTGTGTTCCGCTCTGCCTTTTGGGTAGATGATAAGTATAAAGAATCATCAATGTTGTTTGACATTCTGCCACCTCCTTACCATGGAATCTCTAACTCTTGTAATAGCTTTTCGAGTGTTTCATCAAATCGCACCTGCTCATTGTCATTCTTACTTTCATCGCGTTCATAGTCTGGTTGTCCAGTAGATGGCTTTCCTTGCTCCTGCTGTTGACTAAATTGCTTTGGACCAGATTCTTGTGATGCGGATCCATGGGATACTTCAATTTTCTCTACAGTAATATTCGCTTGAGCAAATTGCGCCTTTAGCTGGTGGAGCTGGCCTTCTAAGGAATCCTTTGCGCTTTGGGTAGACGCCAAAATTTTCGCGGTTACGACTCCATTTTGTTGGAGAAGTTCAACACGGAGCGAACCTAAATGTTCAGGATTCAATTTCACTAGTAGCTTCGTTGACTGACCATTTTTTAACAGTGTCGCGCGTTCCATCAGTTGTTCAAATTGCTTTGTAAACGCAGTGAGTGTCATCGGACGCGTTTCTTTTCCTGGCTGAAGTTCGCCTTCTTTGCCTATGGAGATCCATTGAGATAGTTCCTGTTGAAATGGTGCGCTATCTTCGGTCATTGTAGGAACAGTGCCTTTCGTAACTGTTTCAGAAGGTTCACTTTGCTGGCCCGTTACGGCATTACGATCGATAAAAGCTTGTCTTGCTTGAAAAGCTCTTTGCACTGCTTCTTCACTGCTTTCTGACACTGTAGGTGATTGTTTCGAAGGTCCATCATCCATCAGCTGCAGTAGTAAGGATGAAAGGCTAAGTTCGCCACGTCTTGTCGCACCGCCTTTCTGATCCACGTCATATGCCCCTCCGTTACGCTTTCCTTCAGATCCCAGGCTAAGTGCGATCACTTGAATCCATTTCATCGCTTCTTGTATGTCAGGTTGCACAGTGCGTGCATTCGTCGCTGGGATACGATCTATCGCTTGTAAGAACGTTTGGATTGCGCCCATCAATTGCTCTGTCGTTTGCTCTCGGGATTCGGGATTTAACTCACTTACTTGCATTGTGTTAAGTCCGAGCTGTGCCTCAAGAAATGCGCCTCCTTGCTGCCTACCTAGTTTTTTCAATGCACCTTCTATTAAAGTAAGAATGGCAGTGGCATCGGTTCCAAGCGCATCAAACAATTGCCGTAGCACATCGTTACGCTCGCCTTCTTCTGCCGTAAATCCCTCTACAAGTTCTTGCGCATCTTCACCCGTCATTCCTTGTAGTAAAGACAAAAGCGAGACGGTTCCCTCTTTCCTTTCAGAGACTTGCGCGGTGTTCGGTGCTATTCCCATAAAGGAAGCAAACGTTCCTGCTTCAGATTTGCCCATTTTTTGAGAACTTGTTGGTGAAGAAACGGTTCCTAGTGCTTGTACAGCTGCGACGTTCACTATATATTCACCTCCTTAAAAACACCGTACCGATCTTTACGGTTGGGTTCGTGCTTGGGTCGTGATTTGTTCCGTAAAGCGCGCCGCATCTTCTGCAGACATCGATTCTAGTAGATCTGCGAGCGTTTCTATCGTTACATTAGATAAAATCGCAAGCGCTTGTTCTTCGTTCATCTGTAATAAGATAGGCGCGGCTGTTCCCCCATCCATTTCTTCAAACGTGTCGAGGACATCTTGAAAGGCACGCTTGTTTTCTTCTTGCATTTGCCTGAGCTCTATTGCTTGGGCTTGGGCTGCATCTCGCTGTTCAGTAAGGATCGTCACTTCTTCTTGGAGGTCAGCTACTTCCCCTTCTAGTTGTTGAGCAAGGACCTCACGATCGCGAACACGTGCCTTGAGTTCTTGTAGTCCGTCATCTGAAGTAAATGACGCCTCCTCATTAGCAAGAAAACTTCCAACGACTGGGAGTGAGGAACCGTACGACTTTAGTGTGTCAAACACGTTCACGCCAGCAAACGTGAGGACGACAAGAGCTATGGCACTCGCCACTAGAAAAGGGAACAAAAAGAGGAACAAGAACGTTTTACCACGACTCTTTTTCTTTACCTCTACTTCTTCTTTCATTACTTGCTTCTTTTTGGGTTTTGCCACCATTGCTCACCACGTTCCTCTTTGCATAAAGCTTTGTGTTGCAAGTTCATCGAGCAACAAGTTTTCTTTTCTATGGCGCTCACTTCGTTCTACTGTTACCGATCGTTCACGCAGCTTTTCAAACTTCTTTACCTCCCGAAACTGGGTTTGAAAGTTTTGCTCGCGTAAATGCAATTGGGCCTGTGCTTGTTGTACTTCTTTTTGCACATGAGCAATGCCCGTTTCTAACTGTTCGAAGAAAACTTGTGTATGGCGCATCTTATCTATAGAAATTCCTTTTGTCAGCTCGTGTCGTCTACCTTCCTCTAGTACTTCTTTTTGTTTAAGGAGAGAGTAGAGTTGTTCCAGTTTTTCTGTAGCCTTTTTCTTTGCTTGCTCATAGGATTCCTTTGCCACGTCTTTTTCGCGTTCTTTTACTACTACCAATCGGTCATAACGTGTTGAAGGGGTCATACTCGTTCACCTTCCCGTAATAAGTGTTGAATAGATGCGACATGCTCCGCGAACGATCCGGTTTCGAATGTCTCTTGCTTTAAATACCGAATCAAATCCGGGTACCGCTGCACCGCTTCGTCAACGTCTTTGGATGAACCGCGTTTGTACGCACCAATTTGTATCAAATCTTCGGACTGTTTGTACGTGCTGTACAGTTCGCGAAACCGGTTTGCGGCTTTGACATGTTCTGCTGATACGAGGTGTGGCATGAGCCGGCTAACGCTTTTTAAAATTTGAATGGCCGGAAAATGACCTTGGTTGGCTAAATCACGATCTAGTACGATATGTCCGTCTAATATTCCGCGCACGGCGTCCGTAATCGGTTCGTTCAAATCGTCACCATCCACCAACACAGTGTAAAACGCGGTAATCGAACCTTGATGGCTTGTCCCCGTCCGTTCCAAAAGCTTCGGCAACATGGCGAATACACTTGGTGTGTATCCCTTCGTAGCTGGAGGTTCCCCTACTGCTAATCCCACTTCTCGCTGCGCCATTGCAACACGTGTCACAGAGTCCATCATAAACATCACGTTGTAGCCTTTAGCACGAAAATACTCTGCGATACTTGTCGCCGTATAAGCGCCTTTAATACGCATAAGCGCCGGTTGATCAGACGTAGCCGCCACCACGATCGTTCGCTTCCGTCCTTCCTCGCCAAGGTCACGCTCGATAAACTCGCGAATTTCGCGTCCTCTTTCTCCGATAAGGGCGATGACGTTAATGTCTGCTGTCGTCTTTTTGGCGATCATCCCAAGTAAAGTGCTTTTTCCGACACCACTTCCTGCAAAAATACCTACACGCTGCCCTTTCCCCACAGTGAGCAATGAATCAATTGCGCGTACACCAACGCCAATCGGCTCATGAATAGGGGGACGTGTCAGTGGGTTAGGAGGTGCAGCATCTGTTGGCACACCCACCAACCCTTTTGGCAAAAGTTTCTCGTCCATTGGGTGGCCGAGAGCGTCTAGCACTCTTCCGACTAATCCTTCGCCTACCCTTACTTGCAATGCTGATCCTGTCGCTTCTACTAAACTACCGGGAGAGATTTCTTGTACAGACTTATAAGGCATGAGCATAACGTTTTCATTTTGAAAGCCAACCACTTCTGCTAAAATGGGCTGCCCCTTTCCTTGGGTTGAGGGGTGAATCCAGCAAACATCCCCTATCGAGCTTTGCGGTCCTTGTGATTCAAGAAGTAATCCGACTACTCGTTGAATCCTTCCGTAACGCTTGAGAGAATCGACTGCCGCAATGTGTGGGACAAGATCAATGGCCTTCATGTGCAGGGTCTCCTTCCAACAACGTTTCAAGAACAGCGTGCAATTCTTTCAGTTGTGTTTCTAAACCTGCATCAATCTTCCCATTGGCACTTTCCACCACAAGCCCACCCTCTGCAAGTGAGTGGTCTGGATATATGTACAGGTCAATCTCGCGCGGGAAAATAGCTTGCAATTGATCCTTCTCCCCCAAAGTACGCTCGTATTGACTCGGGTGCACATGTATCTCAGCGTAAGGCGTTTGTCGTAGCTCTCTTAGTACATCTTTAACAAGAGGGACCATCGCGGCTTCGTTTTCAAGACTAGTACGCAACACTTTTTCTGCTATTTTTTTTGCTAGTAGTAGGATTGTAGTTTCCGCAGCTTGGAGATAGGCGTCTTTTTCACTCTTGATGAAGTTCACGATGTCGATCGCTTCGGCTATACGCGTTTCGTACATGCGCTGTCCGGTCGTCTCTCCGTCTTTGTAACCCGCTTCATACCCTTCGTCGTGCGCTCTTTCTTTTGTTTCTTTATATTCCACTGCCATCCGCTCTTTTTCTTCTTGCTTAGTCGCTTCCCAGTTAGCTTTGTGTTCATCCACTTGAGCACGAATGCGGGCAGCGTCTTGTTCTGCTTTTTCGAGAATGGCATGTGCTTGCCTGTGCACATCTTCAAGAGAAGGGGGCTTGTCTTCTTGTAATAGAAACGGCTTAACTCCAATTGGACGACTGTCATGAAGTAGTAACCTTGACGATTTGTACACTCTAGACAATGATGTCATCTCCTCCACCACGTGCAATCACAATTTCACCAGCATCTTCCAGGCGGCGAATAATCGATACAATTCGCGATTGAGCTTCCTCTACATCCCGCAACCGAACAGGTCCCATAAATTCCATTTCTTCTTTGAACGTTTCACTCATTCGCTGAGACATGTTCCGGAACACAACTTCTTTTACTTCATCACTCGCTACCTTTAATGACAAGATCAAATCTTCGTTATCACAATCACGGATCACTCGTTGAATAGAACGATTGTCTAACGTGACGATGTCTTCAAACACAAACATCCGCTTCTTAATCTCTTCAGCGAGTTCAGGATCCCGGATTTCCAAGGCGTCCAAAATCGTTCGTTCCGTCGCCCTGTCTACGCCGTTAAGCACTTCTACAACGGATTCAATACCACCCGTTTGAGTGTAGTCTTGTGTAACGGTAGCAGACAATTTCCGTTCTAAAATTTGTTCCACTTCGGAAATTACCTCCGGTGAAGTGCTGTCCATGACCGCAATTCTTTTGGCGATATCTGCTTGCACGTCATGTGGCAAACTAGAAAGAATTTGTCCTGCTTGTGCCGGATCTAGGTAGCTGAGCACGAGAGCAATCGTTTGTGGATGCTCGTTTTGGATGAAGTTTAAAATTTGACCTGGGTCAGCACGTCTAGCGAAGTCAAAAGGCCGGACTTGCAGTGACGATGTTAAACGGTTAATGATCGCAGAGGCTTGGTCGCTTCCGAGTGCTTTTTCTAACACGACTTTCGCGTAGCCAATCCCCCCTTGCGAAATATAGTCTTGAGCGAGCGCAATCGAGTGAAATTCTTCGACGATTTCTTCTTTTGAAACCGTTTCAACTTTTTTCACTCCGGAAATTTCTAACGTCAGTTTTTCAATTTCTTCTTCTGATAAATGCTTATACACTTGGGCAGAGACATCTGGTCCGAGCGAGATGAGGAGGATGGCTGCCTTTTGCTTGCCTGTTAGTTTTTTCATTACATCCTCCTCCTTACTCTTCTGATAGCCACGTACGTAGCAATTTAGCAAATTCGTCTGGGCGATCCTTCGCTAGTTTTTCAAGTTGCTTACGACGCACCGTACTTTCCGTTTCTTTCTCGCCGTTTACATCCGGAACGTTAGGCATTTCTTCGATAACGAAAGATTCCTCTTCTTCTTCCGTATTGCTTCGACGTTGACGCATGAATAGGAAAATAAGAAGGAGAATAGCTAAAAGCATAATTCCTCCAACTAACCAAATCCACCACGGAATTTGTGTAGAAGGCTCTGTATTTAAGTCAATCTTTCCATTGAACGGCTGAACAGAGACCGCTATTTTTTCCTCTAAGAATTCTTCCGTGACACCCGCTTCCCCTATCGCGTCTTTATCAATGGTCGTTCGGACGATAGAGCTAAGTACATTACGAATATCTTGTACACGCTGCTCTGGAAGTGTTTCTTCCCCTTCTGGTGGCTCCACCATCACTTGAATACCTAAGTCGCGTATTTGATAAGGTGCTTCCACGATTTCGCGGCGAATTCGATTCACCTCGCTGTTGATCGTTTCTTCCACACGCTCGTAATCCCCGTTACCACCTTGACTTTCTAAGTAGCTCGTACCAGCATCTGTTGGATCTTCACCTTGGGGAATGCCGCCAACCGCGTCACCGTTCCCCTCAAACGTTTCTGTAATCCGCTGTGCACTAATCTCAATACCAGCGTTCTCTTCGTCGTTAACTGGCTCCACTAAATCTTCAGTAGACTGCACTTGGTCGAAATCTAAATCTGTCGTCACAGAAACTACCACTTTATCCCGTCCCATGAGCGTCCCTAACATATTTTGAACTTGACGTTGTAAATCTCGTTCTATTTCACGCTTTACCTCTAGTTGCGTACCCATGACGTCACCAGACGCTAAGCTATTTCCCTCTTCCAAATCGTAGTACTCAAAATATTGATCCATAATGACGATATTCTCTGTAGGAAGATTCGGTACACTTTTTGACACTAACTGGTATAAGGCACGAATTTGAGACGGCTCAAACTGGTAGCCAGGCTTCGTATCTAAAACAATAGAGGCAGAGGCGGTCCCCGCTTGATCTGAGACGAAAATACTCTCTTCTGGCAAAGAGATCATCACGCGCGCGTCATTTACGCCATCGATACCCTTTATTAGATTAGCAAGCTCACTTTGTGTCGCATCTAGTTTCATCACGTTAAATTCATTGTCTGTTGTCCCAATCCCAGCATTTTGACTAAAGAAAGAATAGTCAATGTTTCCACTGTTAGGAATTCCCTCAGCAGCAAGTTCAACCATTAATGTATCAATATTTTCTTCTGGAACTAAGATCGTTTGTCCACCATTTGTAATTTCAGAAACAATGCCCCTACTATCTAACGTTTCTTTAATTCGACCCGTTTCAGAAGGTGCAAGATTGCTATATAGTGGTGCCATCGTAGTTCTAGACGCAAACATCAAAACGGTGACCAGCACACTAAGCAGAAGAAGGATGGATGCGATCAAAAGAAAGCGCTGCTTCGATGTGCGTTCCGTCCAGAACATTCGGACCGGACGGACATATTGTTGTATTCTTTCGTTCATTCTGATCCCCCACTGCTTAAGAAGTGTTCATTTGAGAAAGGCTATATACGCGAACTTTGGTAGAAACACCCATTAAGAAAAGGTTTTTCTAAATTTGCATTCTCATCATTTCTTGATAAGCCTCAATCGCTTTATTCCGCACTTCTATAGCAGTTTGCAGCGTAATAGACGCTTTTTGTGATGTGATCATCACATCTTGTAGCTGCACATTTTCACCTCGTACTAAACGCTCGGTCATGAGGTCAGATTGGACCCCAGCGTCATTTACAGACTGTATGGATTGTTGAAGCACTTCTGCAAAGGATTGTTGAAACTCGGCAGGTGTGGTTTCCTTTTTCTGAAGAGGTTGTACAGAAGGAAGAGCAGAAAATACAGATCCTACATGGTTCATCTAAGATTCCTCCTTATCTATGTAAATTCAAGCTTTTTGTTTATTTCCCGATTTCTAGCGTCTTCATGAGCATGCCTTTGTTCGCATTCATCACCGTGACGTTTGCCTCGTAAGAACGGGTGGTACTCATGAGGTCGACCATTTCTCGAAGGGGATCAACGTTCGGCAACTGGACGTACCCTTCTTCGTTAGCGTCAGGATGAGTCGGATCATACACTTGTTTAAAGGGTGTAGGATCTTCTACAATCCGCCGAACACGAACTCCCTCTCCCGATTGGGGGGTAGAACGATTCATCGCTTCGTTAAAAAACGAAGAAAACCCGCTTCCCTTTGGTGCTAAATCGACCATCTTTCTTCGGTACGGTTGCCATTCTCCATTTTCGAATGTCGCGCGCGTCGTGTCAGCATTTGCCATATTTGAAGAAATGACATCCATCCGTAATCGTTGAGCAGTAAGAGCTGACGCGCTAGTATTCATCGCTTGAAACACTGACATGTCTACCTACCTCCTCGAATGACAGTTTGTAAACTTGTAAATTTCCCATTCAATCGATCTACCAATGCTTGGTAATAGATTTGGTTCTCCGCCATTTCCGCCATTTCTTTATCAACATCTACGCTATTTCCATTGTTAGCGTACTGCGTATTTTGTGCAGTAATGGTTGCTTGTCTAGAACTGGTAGAGACAGAAAACGGGATATGGCGCTGATTCGTTCTTTTGGCTTCTAGTGAACGTTCGGAATCATTTAGTACAGAGCGGAACGACACATCCTTCGCTTTATAGTTAGGCGTGTCGATATTTGCTAAATTCTGTGAAATAGCTTGTTGCTTCGCGCCAGAATACGACAAACCTCGCTCCAAAGTAGTAATAGTTTCGGAAAATAACTTCATAATTTTACACCTCTTGTCATAAGGTTGTAATCTTCGAGTAAATAGGACAAATTTCAACATATTCCTAACTCTATTCTAATGATTACCTAATGAGATGTCTATGTGAAACAGAGGAAAACATTAGAATCTATTGTACTATTTCTCTTATACTCCATAAGCACTATATATGTAGGGAAATTTAAATTTCCCATGTCCAAAACACTAATTATTCTCCTTTTTCGTGGCTTTTTACCAAATTATCACTTTCAAAACTGCTACTTTAGGATGAATACAGTGACAGAACAGCTAATTTACAGAATTCGTTGAGAAAATGAACTTTATGTCCGTCTCTGTCGAAAAAAGTTGAATCATTACAATGGATGAGAAATTCTTCCCGTTTATCGTATGTGGAAAGGAAAAATAAGGAAGGGATTTTACTAGATAGGTGAGAAGGTAGACTTCTGACACGGATTTAAGAGCGTTAAGTCCGGGATAAGAGCGTTAATCCTGGGATAAGAGCGTTAATCCCGAGATAAGAGCGTTAATCCTGGGAGAAGAGCGTTAATTCTGGGATAAGAGCGTTAATCCCGGGATAAGAGCGTTAATTCTGGGATAAGAGCGTTAATCCTGGGATAAGAGCGTTAATCCTGGGATAAGAGCGTTAATTCTGGGATAAGAGCGTTAATCCCGGGATAAGAGCGTTAATCCCGAGATAAGAGCGTTAATTCTGGGATAAGAGCGTTAATCCTGGGATAAGAGCGTTAATCCCGGGATAAGAGCGTTAATTCTGGGATAAGAGCGTTAATCCTGGGATAAGAGCGTTAATCCCGGGATAAGAGCGTTAATCCTGGGATAAGAGCGTTAATCCCGAGATAAGAGCGTTAATTCTGGGATAAGAGCGTTAATCCTGGGATAAGAGCGTTAATCCTGGGATAAGAGCGTTAATTCTGGGATAAGAGCGTTAATCCCGGGATAAGAGCGTTAATCCCGGGATAAGAGCGTTAATCCGGTCTGAGTGCACGAGGAGATTCACAAAGAAAATTTCACGAAATAAAGAGGCCTCACAAATTCAGTAAAGTGTGAGGCCCCGCAGGATGGTTAAGGAGTTTTTAGTTTTTCAAGCTCTACAAGGAACTTATCGTTTAATACTTTAATGTACGTACCCTTCATACCAAGGGACCGCGATTCAATGACACCCGCACTTTCCAATTTCCGAAGTGCGTTCACGATCACAGAGCGTGTAATGCCCACGCGATCAGCGATCTTTGACGCAACGAGTAAGCCTTCTTTTCCGTTAAGCTCTTGGAAAATATGCTCGATCGCTTCTAATTCACTGTACGATAAAGAACTGATGGCCATTTGTACCACTGCCTTACTGCGCGCTGCTTCTTCAATTTCTTCTGTTTTTTCTCTCAGAATCTCCATACCAACAACAGTGGAGCCATACTCAGCTAAAATGAGATCATCGTCAGAGAAATCAACTTGAAGACGAGAAAGGACTAGAGTTCCTAGGCGCTCTCCTCCTCCAATAATTGGAACAATCGTCGTCAATCCATTTTCAAAAAGGTCGCGATTTTCTACAGGAAAGGCTGTATGCTCACTGAACACATCTAAATTCGCTGAAGTTACTTGGACATTGTGCAAATTGTGCGTATATGCTTCAGGAAATTGACGATCCTCTAGCATCTTTTTCATTCGTTCGTTTTCAATTTGTTGGTTAATGGCAAAGCCAAGCAGTTTTCCTCTTCGCGAAACGACAAACACGTTTGCTTCGATCGTCTCACAAAGCGTTTCACTCATTTCTTTGAAGTTTACAGGTCTACCTGCAGAGCGTTGAAGTAGTGCGTTAATTTTTCGAGTTTTTGATAACAAATCCATTTCTACGTTTCCTCCTACGTATAGTACGATATCGTTTGCGGTTATCGCCTACAGGATAAACTGGCTCAAATCTTTGTCTTTCGAAATGGCTCCAAGTTTATCATCGACATATTGTGGTGTTACTTGTACAGATCCCATTGAAATTTCAGGAGCTTCAAAGGAGACATCCTCTAAGAGCTTCTCCAAAATCGTGTGAAGACGACGCGCACCAATGTTATCTGTGTTTTGATTTACTTCGTAAGCGATCTCTGCCATTCTACGAATAGCATCGTCAGAAAATTCAAGACGTATACCTTCTACTTCCAATAATGCTTCATATTGTTTCAAAAGAGCGTTGTCTGGTTCAACGAGTATGCGATAAAAATCCTCCACATTCAGTTTCTCTAATTCAACACGGATTGGGAATCGCCCCTGTAGTTCAGGAATGAGATCGCTAGGTTTTGCCGTGTGGAATGCGCCTGCAGCAACGAACAAAATGTGATCCGTTTTCACTTGGCCATATTTTGTCACAACAGTAGATCCTTCGACAACAGGTAGAATGTCACGTTGTACACCTTCCCGTGATACGTCTGCCGAAGAAGATCCTCCAGATTTACTAGCAATTTTATCAATTTCATCAATGAAGATCATACCCATTTGCTCAGCTCGATCGATGGCAAGGTGTGACACTTCATCCATATCGATTAACTTTTGCGCTTCTTCACTCGTTAAAATTTTACGCGCTTCCTTAACGGTTACTCTTTTCTTTTTCTGCTTCTTCGGCATGAAATTGCTAATTGCATCTTGCATGTTCATCCCCATCTGTTCCATACCCGAACCTTGCAACATATCAAACATCGAGGCTTGCTGTTCTTCAATTTGGATGGTAACCGTCTCATTTTCCAAATCACCGAAAGCGAGTTTCTCTCGGATGATTTTTCTTCTTTCAGATAGGTTGAGTTCATCTTGTTTAGAAGAATTTTCTTCGTCGTCTTGTTGACCACCGAAAAACATCTCTAGTGGGTTTTTCATGTTCATCCCTTTTTTCTTAGAAGGGACTAAAATCTCAACCAGGCGTTGATTGGCCTGTTCCTCAGCTCTTGGTTGCACTTCAACCATCTGTTGTTCTTTGACGATACGAACGCTCGTTTCTACAAGATCACGGACCATTGACTCGACGTCACGACCTACATAACCGACCTCTGTAAATTTCGTTGCTTCTACTTTTACAAAAGGGGCGCCGACTAATTTGGCAAGTCGTCTCGCAATCTCTGTCTTTCCGACTCCAGTCGGTCCGATCATCAAAATATTTTTCGGTACAATTTCATCTCGTAATGCTTCAGGAAGCTTGCTTCGACGGTAACGATTTCTAAGCGCTAACGCCACTGCTTTCTTTGCGTCGTTCTGACCAATGATGTATTGGTCCAGACGTTCTACGATTTGTCTCGGTGTGAGTTGAATCAGTGTATCGGTACTCATATTGTCCTATTCCCTCCTCATAACTCTTCAACGATGATTTGGTCATTCGTATATACACAAATTTCACTCGCAACTGTTAAAGCAGCCTTTGCTAGTTCCGCGGCAGATAGATCTTGTGAGCCAAAGCGCTTTAATGCTCTACCTGCTGATAGTGCGTAGTTTCCACCAGAACCAATGGCTAATATGCCATCCTCAGGTTCAATCACTTCCCCTGTTCCAGATACGAGTAGCATGGAATCTCTATTCACAACAATAAGCATCGCCTCGAGCTTCCGAAGAACTTTATCGCTTCGCCACTCTTTAGCCAGTTCTACAGCAGCTCGTTGTAAATTCCCATTAAACTCCTCGAGCTTCCCTTCAAACTTTTCAAAAAGGGTAAACGCATCTGCTACACTTCCTGCAAAGCCAGCGAGTACTTGACCACCAAATAACTTGCGAACTTTCCTTGCTGTATGCTTCATCACGACTGCGTTTCCAAATGTAACTTGTCCATCTCCTGCCATCGCACATTGTCCGTTGTGCTGCACAGCAAAAATTGTCGTTGCGTGAAATTGACTCATTCTTTTCCTCCTGTCTCTAGGCAAAGATTTGTGATATTCTCATACATTACGCTCTTGGATGGTGCTTCATGTATGTTTTCCGCAAATGGTCTTTCGTTACATGTGTATACACTTGGGTTGAGGAGAGATGACTGTGTCCTAATAATTCTTGAACCGTTCTTAAGTCGGCTCCCCCGTTTAGCAAATGTGTCGCAAATGTATGTCGTAGCATGTGGGGGTGGATTGACCCTCCAGAAACTGCTTGTTGAACAGCTGTTTGTAGTATGTATCGAATGCCGCGCGCTGTTAATGAGCCCCCTTTACCATTTAAAAAAAGAGATTCTATCTCAGCTCTTCCTTTTTGTAGTAGGTGAGGACGACTTTCGATCAAGTAAGCTTGAAGCGCTTCTTTTGCGTAGCGACCGAATGGGACGTACCGTTCTTTACCACCCTTTCCCTTTACAAATACCGTATCATACGTAAAGTCGACATCTTGCAAGCGTATATTGGCGCATTCTTGTACACGTAGCCCAGAAGCATATAACAATTCCACGATGGCACGATTGCGAACGCCTAATTCATTGTCCAGCGGAAGTGCCTGCAAAAGCTGCTCCATCTCTTCCTCGTATAAAAAACGCGGAAGTGTCTGGTCTCGCTTCGGAAGTGGAATGTTCTCAAATGGGTTGTTTGCAGTTGTCTCTTCTCGAACTAGAAAAGAAAAGAATGTTCGTAAGCAAGATAACTTTCGCTTGACGCTAGCAGGTTGAAATCCTTGTTCGATAAGGAAAACGACATATAAGCGAGCAGTCAGTGTATCCACATCACAGAAAGCCTTCACCTGTTCTTGCTGAAGAAAAAGAGCAAAGTGGTGAAGGTCTTTACTATAATGAAGTACTGTATGTTCTGCAAGCTGCCGTTCGATTCGTATGTGTTGATGAAAAGCGTCTATATGCTTTTGTAGCATGACGTCACATCCCTATCCATAAGAGGAAGTTCAAAAGTCCGGGAAAAAGAATTGTCTGATTTCTCGGCTCTTTTTGAACACGCATGATAAGCTTTTACAGAATACCATAATCTATTTGTAGATGCAATGAACTTTACAATATTTTCACAAAGTTCTGAATCGTCTCGATTGCGCGTGTGGCGTGAGCTTCGTTGCGTTCTTGCTTTCTTTTGATCTTCGACGGTAACTCAGGGAACAGGCCAAAATTTGCATTCATCGGTTGAAAGTTGTTAACATCAGCCTCTGTAATGTAACGGGCCATACTGCCGATCGCCGTTTCATGTGGGAAAGAAACGGTTTCCTTTCCTTGCGCAAGTCTACTTGCATTAATTCCAGCGATTAAACCGCTTGCTGCCGATTCGACGTACCCTTCAACACCCGTCATTTGTCCTGCGAAGAACAGCGTCTCTCTATTTTTCGTCTGGTATGTTGAACGCAAGAGATTTGGCGAGTTTAAAAATGTATTTCTGTGCATGACTCCGTACCGAACAATTTCAGCTTGCTCGAGTCCAGGAATTTTCTTTAACACTTCTTTTTGGGGTCCCCATTTCAAATGGGTTTGGAAGCCGACAATATTATAAAGAGTTCCAGCCGCATCATCTTGTCTTAACTGGACAACCGCAAACGGACGCTTTCCGGTTTTAGGATCTTCTAATCCAACCGGCTTCATCGGCCCAAAGAGAAGCGTTTTCTTACCACGCTCCGCCATCACTTCTACAGGCATACACCCTTCAAAAAAGATTTCCTTTTCGAACTCTTTAAGTGGTACTGTTTCTGCAGAAATTAACGCTTCGTAAAACGCGTCGAACTCCTCTTCTGTCATCGGACAATTTAGGTACGCGGCTTCTCCCTTGTCGTAACGAGACTTTAAGTACACCTTGTCCATGTCAATGCTGTCTTTTTCGATAATAGGAGCTGCCGCATCGTAAAAGTACAGGTGGTCTTCTCCTGACAAATGCTGAATGTCTTTAGACAATGATTCGGTTGTTAGCGGTCCAGTCGCTATAATCACGATATCATCTTCTGGAATCGCGTTCACTTCCTCAGTGACTACTTCCACGTTAGGGTGTGCTTTCACGGCTTCCGTTACGTACCCACTAAATTCATGGCGGTCTACCGCGAGAGCACCACCCGCTGGAACACTCGCTTTGTCCGCAGCTTGAATAATGACAGAATCTAACTTGCGCATTTCTTCTTTTAGCACACCAACAGCGTTCGTTAATGCGTTAGCACGCAACGAGTTCGAGCAAACGAGCTCCGCAAATTTGTCTGTATGGTGGGCAGGCGTTTGCTTAGTCGGTCGCATTTCGTATAGCCTTACGTTCACTCCACGTTTAGCAAGTTGCCAGGTCGCTTCACTTCCGGCAAGACCAGCACCCACAACGTGAACTACAGGTGATGACATGTGTGTATTTCCTCCTTTTGTTCGTACAGTTACGTATTTTCCGGATGACGCGTTTATTAGAAAGTTGCTTTATGAGTTGTCAATAGACTTCGACCATGTGTCAACCATTTTGAAACCCCAGTATGCTTAGCATTTTACACGAGAGTATTTGGGAAAGAAAGCAAAGACTTTGTGAATGTTTTGACGGGGTAGTGATGGGAAAACTTTTTTGAGTGGAATGGTAAGGAAGGACTACACTTTTTTCTGCGGTGTTTCCCTATTGCTGTGCCCCTAACAAGATTCGGGAGCACAGCAATAGGGCGAATGGAAACTAATGGAGCAGCGAATACGGAGATTCGGGCCTGAGCGCGGATATCTGGATATCTGGTCCTAAGCAAGGATTTCTCGGCCTAAACGCGGAATTTTGACCCTGAGCGCGGATCCTGACCCTAAGCTCGGATATCTCCACCCTAAACGCGGAGATTTCCACCCTAAGCTCGGATATCTCCACCCTAAAGGCATATATTTCCAGCCTAAACGCGGATTTCCGTTCCATCACTTCATATCCGATTCCGGACTAGCTCTGTTTTTCTTCTTTATAATCGCAAGAAACACATTGAATTTGTTTCCCTTTTTTCAATTTCTTTTCAACGAGCAACCCTTCACATTTTGGACAAGGTCTGTTTAGTGGCAAGTCCCACGAGAGGAAATCGCATTCAGGGTAGCGATCACATCCGTAAAAAATGCGTCGCTTTTTACTTTTTCTCTCAACAATTTGTCCTTTTTCACACTTCGGACACGTCACGCCAACTTCTTTCACGATCGGTTTTGTATTTCGACAATCTGGGAAGTTGCTACACGCCATAAATTTCCCGTATCTACCCATTTTAATAACCATTGGAGATGAGCATTTCTCACAATCCTCTCCAGCTGGTTCATCCCGAATTTCTACCTGTTCCATCTCTTGTTCTGCTTTTTCGAGGCTTTTCTCAAACGTTTTGTAAAACGCGTCAATGATCTTCACCCAATCGACGTTTCCCGATTCTACTTCATCCAAGTTTTTCTCCATGTAAGCCGTAAACTCCACATCAAGAATCTCTGGGAAAAAGTCTACAATCAATTGCAAAACAATCTCACCAAGTTCCGTTGGGATGAAGCGTTTGTTGTCTAGCCCAACGTAGCCACGACGTTGGATCGTGTCTAACGTTGGTGCGTAGGTGGAAGGTCTCCCGATACCAAGCTCCTCTAACGTCTTCACAAGGCGAGCTTCTGTGTAACGTGGAGGCGGTTGTGTGAAGTGTTGCTTGTCTTCTAGCGCTTGCTTTTTCACGACATCGCCATTTTTCAATTCAGGCAAGCGGTTTTCTTTTTCTTCTTTCCCATCGTCGTTTCCTTCTACGTACAGCTTCATAAACCCTGGAAACTTCACTTGGGAGCCGTTCGCGCGGAACGTAACAGGACCATTTTGCAAATCAATGGCTACCGTATCCAAAATTGCTGAAGCCATTTGGCTGGCGACAAAACGTTCCCAAATGAGCTTATACAAACGAAATTGATCACGAGATACGTGCGCTTTAATCGTACTTGGTTCACGAAGCGTGCTCGTTGGGCGAATTGCTTCGTGGGCATCTTGACCCTTTTGTTTTTGCGGAGCAGACGATTTTCCAGTGTATTCTTTTCCGTATTCATTTGTAATGTACTCAGAAGCTTCCGTCTGGGCAACAGGTGAGACACGTGTGGAGTCTGTACGCATGTAAGTAATGAGACCCGTCGTGCCAGAGGAACCTACTTCAATCCCTTCATAGAGCTGCTGGGCGAGCATCATTGTTTTTTTGGCACGGAAATTTAATTTTCGTGCTGCTTCCTGTTGTAAAGAAGACGTCGTAAACGGTGGTGCTGGATTGCGACGACGTTCTTTTTTCGTTACGTTAGCAATTTCAAATTTGTCACCTTTAAGCTTTGACAGCACATTTTTCACGTCTTCTTCTGTAGAGAGAGCCGCTTTTTTGCCATTCAAACCATGAAACCTCGCTTGGAACGTTTGCTTGCCTTTGACGAAGTCTCCTTCAATCGTCCAGTATTCTTCCGGTATAAATTTCTTAACTTCGTTCTCTCGATCAATCACGAGACGGAGTGCAACAGATTGAACACGTCCTGCGCTTAATCCCTTTTTCACTTTCTTCCATAGTAAAGGGCTAATGTTATATCCGACGAGTCTATCCAATATCCGTCTTGCTTGTTGCGCATCGACAAGATCCTTATTAATGGAGCGTGGGTTCTTGAAAGACTCTTTAATCGCTTCTTTCGTAATTTCGTTGAAGACGACACGACAATCGGATGTTGTGTCGACATCTAAGCTATGTGCTAAGTGCCACGCAATCGCTTCCCCTTCTCTGTCGGGGTCAGCCGCGAGATAAACGCGTTTAGCTTTTTTAGCAGCCGTCTTCAGCTCTTTTAATACAGGACCTTTTCCACGAATTGTAATGTATTTTGGTTCAAAGTCTTTTTCAACGTCCACGCCCATTTGACTTTTCGGCAAGTCGCGAACATGTCCCATAGATGCTTTTACTTTATATTTTTTTCCTAAATATCGTTCGATCGTTTTAGCCTTTGCTGGCGACTCTACGATGACGAGATAATCTGACATACGTGATGTCCTCCTTAGAGGTGTTTCTCTAGATTCAACTATACAGGACGCACAGTCCATAACTTTTTCGTGATATAAAAAGAAAATCCTTCTTTATTTACCGTGTTTCTACATTCTTCCCAAAACTTCCTCCATCATAAAGACAGAATGAATGATTTGTCAACGCAGGAAGTATTGTTGGCGATTATTCGTTTTGCACTACACTCTTTTGCGTAATGTATACCATCTTCTCCTGTTTTGCAAACTGCACTCCTCTTCTTATCTACAAAAGTATTCCAAAAGCGTCTCTTTGTTCACTACTGGTTGCGCCCCTTCTGCAAGTAATTCTAAAGGGCCTACCGATGCTGCTGAAAAAATGGAACCCGGTACAACAAACACGTCTCGTCCTTGATGGAGAGCGTGCTCAACGGTGGAAAATGTCCCGCTGTGTCGCTTTGCTTCTATTATACAGATTGCTTGTGACAATCCACTTACAATTCGATTTCTCGCCGGAAAGTTCCAACGCTTTGGCGGTGTCTGCGGTGGGTACTCACTTACAAGTAAGTGATCGGTGGCGATTTTTTGAAAGAGAGGGCGATGGACTTTTGGATAAAGGTGCTGAAAACCAGAACCTAATACGGCCACGGTTTTTCCTCCTGCTGCTATTGCCGTTTCGTGACTCGCACGATCAATTCCATACGCTCCGCCACTCACGATGACAACCTTTTGTTCGACAATAGGTGGCACAAGCGTTTTGCATACTTGCTCTCCGTATGAAGTGGGCTGACGTGTGCCGATGACCGCAAGTAAAGGTTGCAAAAAAAGAGTGAGATCGCCTTTTGTGTAGAGTACGAATGGTGGGTTAGGGATGTGGCGAAGCTGTGGCGGGTAGTTATCGTCCAGGATCGTAACGGGAGTACATGTGTGAAGTGAAAGTGATGTATACCAATTTGACGTTTGCAAAATAGTTTGTAGCTCTCTTTGCACATGGTGAGGTACTGTCGAATTAGTTTCGAATGGCATTTGCAAAGTCGAGTCAAACGTGATCAGTTTTGTAAGGAGACGGTGTGTCATCGATGGTAGACTGTGGAGGAATAACAGTCTCTCACGAATAGTTTCGGGTGTCGTGTTCAAGTAGGAATCGCCCTTTCCATATGTGTGGATTTAGTAGGAGGTAAAGAAGATAGAGTTTGCGTGAGGAACAGTATAGATAGAAGCACTATCTTGAGTGGTAGTTGCCTTTTCTAATGCTCTCAACTCTTATTCTAATACCAAATAAATTAAACTGGCAAGTGATACATACTACGATGATAGAGTTGCAGGTAGATTTCCTTTGCTCCTAATTACTCACTTTCTCAATTGGGCTGTGGGCTGAACGTGGGCATTTCGTTCTGAGTCTGCGTATTCCTCGCCGAGTCTGCGTATTCCTCGCTGAGTCTGCGTATTTCTCGCTGAGTCTGCGTATTTCTTGCTGAGTCTGCGTATTCCTCGCTGAGTCTGCGTATTCCCTGCCGAGTCTGCGTATTTCTCGCTGAGTCTGCGTATTCCCTGCTGAGTCTGCGTATTCCTCGCTGAGTCTGCGTATTTCTCGCTGAGTCTGCGTATTTCTTGCTGAGTCTGCGTATTCCCTGCTGAGTCTGCGTATTCCTCGCCGAGCCTGCGTATTCCTCGCTGAGTCTGCGTATTTCTCGCTGAGTCTGCGTATTTCTTGCTGAGTCTGCGTATTCCCTGCTGAGTCTGCGTATTCCTCGCTGAGTCTGCGTATTCCTCGCTGAGTCTGCGTATTTCCTGCCGAGTCTGCGTATTTCTCGCTGAGTCTGCGTATTTCTTGCTGAGTCTGCGTATTTCTTGCTGAGTCTGCGTATTCCTCGCTGAGTCTGCGTATTTCTTGCTGAGTCTGCGTATTCCTCGCTGAGTCTGCGTATTTCCTGCCGAGTCTGCGTATTTCTCGCTGAGTCTGCGTATCGTGCTTCTATGCCCGCATATAAATCTCCACAGCCTGAGTGTCATTCCCCAAGTCTTCATATGCTCTCAAATTGCGCTGAATATACTCCACTTTCTGTAAAATCCTGAAATACAAAAACAAAGAGAGCGGGCACAATCATCCACTCTCTTCGTCCGTAAAACTTAGTGAGTCTTACACTCTTCGTATAAGCCTTTTTCTTTCAAAGTAGCGATGAGTGTTTCTCCGATCACTGATGGCGTTTCAGCAACTGGGATACCGCACTCGTTCATGACACGGATTTTCTCGTCAGCTGTACCTTTTCCGCCAGAAATAATTGCACCAGCGTGGCCCATGCGTTTTCCTGGAGGTGCTGTACGTCCACCGATGAAGCCGACAACGGGTTTCGTCATGTTAGCTTTTACCCATTCAGCCGCTTCTTCTTCAGCAGTTCCACCAATTTCACCGATCATGATAACCGCTTTCGTTTCTGGATCTTCATTGAACGCTTGTAAGCAATCGATGAAATCTGTTCCGTTAACAGGGTCTCCGCCAATTCCGACGGCTGTTGACTGTCCAACACCAGCTTCAGTTAGTTGATGTACCGCTTCGTACGTTAACGTTCCAGAACGGCTGACGACACCAACATGTCCTTTTGTATGGATGTATCCTGGCATGATGCCGATTTTGCATTCATCTGGCGTGATAACACCAGGGCAGTTCGGTCCAACAAGACGTGTTTTCTTGCCTTCCATATAACGCTTCACTTTTGCCATATCCAAAACTGGAATGTGCTCAGTGATACAAATTGCGATATCTAATTCCGCATCTACTGCTTCTAAAATCGCATCAGCAGCAAATGGGGCTGGTACGTAAATAACACTCGCGTTAGCGCCCGTAGCTTTTACAGCGTCTTCTACCGTGTTAAAAACTGGTACGCCTTCTACTTCTGTACCACCTTTTCCAGGTGTTACACCAGCGACGATTTGAGTTCCGTACTCTAACATTTGTTTCGTATGGAAAAGTGCAGTTGCCCCGGTAATCCCTTGGACAATAACTTTTGTGTCTTTATTCACCATGACACTCACAACGGTTCCCCTACCTTTCAGTATTTTCAATTGGTCTAGCTGCGGGCGTTAGGGGAGTGCACGTCGTTTGTGCCCCTCCGAGAAAGTCTGAAAAACAACTTTCGCTCCGGTTCACAGACGAGTGGGTTCCCCTGTGCAAACGCCCTCCGCTTTTCATCCCACGTTAGCTACGATTTTTTCTGCACCATCTGCCATTGATTCAGCCGCGATGATGTTCAGACCAGATTCGCTTAATATTTTCTTACCAAGTTCTACGTTTGTTCCTTCAAGACGTACGACAAGTGGCACTTTCAACTCAACTTGTTTTGCCGCCTCAACGACACCTGTAGCGATGATGTCACATTTCATGATGCCACCAAAAATGTTCACGAAGATTCCTTTAACGTTTTGATCACTTAAGATGATCTTGAACGCTTCCGTTACTTTTTCAGCTGTCGCGCCGCCCCCAACGTCAAGGAAGTTCGCCGGATCGCCGCCGTAGTGCTTGATGATGTCCATCGTTGCCATCGCGAGTCCAGCACCATTTACCATACAGCCGATATTTCCATCGAGGGAAATGTAGCTAAGGTCGTATTTAGATGCTTCAATTTCTTTTGCGTCTTCTTCGTCTAAGTCGCGATATTCTACGACGTCTTTATGACGGAAAAGTGCGTTCGAATCAAAGTTTAGTTTAGCATCAAGTGCCATTACTTTCCCATCGCCAGTTGTAACAAGTGGGTTGATTTCGGCAATAGAGCAATCCTTATCCACGAATACTTGATACAGGCCAAGCATGAATTTCACCGCTTGCCCTACTAATTCTTTCGGGATATTGATGTTAAACGCGATACGACGTGCTTGGAATCCTGTTAAGCCAACAACAGGATCGATTACTTCTTTGAAGATCTTTTCTGGAGTCGCTTCTGCCACTTCTTCAATTTCAGTTCCGCCTTCTTCAGATGCCATGAGCACTACCCGACTGGTCGCTCGGTCGAGAACAAGCCCGATATAGTACTCCTTCTGAATGTCGCAACCTTCTTCTATAAGTAAGCGCTTTACTTCTTTCCCTTGTGGACCCGTTTGGTGTGTCACCAACGTTTTTCCCAGTAATTCGTTTGCATATGTACGGACATCATCTGATGATTTTGCAATTTTAACGCCACCAGCTTTACCGCGTCCACCTGCGTGAATTTGCGCTTTTACAACTGTTACGTTCGATCCGAGCTTCTCTGCTGCTTCCACCGCTTCGTCAGCTGTGAATGCGACATACCCGTTAGGAACGCTCACTCCATAGTTTCTAAGGAGTTCTTTTCCTTGGTACTCATGGATATTCATGTCCCATCCTCCTAACTTCTTCTATGAAACCATCTTTTATTGTAATAAAGACACTCGGAATTGGCAACCGTTTAAAACGGGGGATGTTGATCTCACGCGTAAAGTAAGTTGAGAGATTCGCTACATGTCATTTTTGTTTATCCCGGGATTAACGCTCATATAATCAGAATAACGCTCTTATCCCGAGGTTAACGCTCATATAATCGGAATAACGCTCTTATCCCGACGTTAACGCTCATAAAACTGGAATAACGCGCTCCGCCGATTTTTAAAATTACCCACGACTTGCTTTTTCTCTATCAATTTTATAAAGAAAAGCAAATACCTCTGCGACCACTTCGTATAGTTCCTCTGGAATCATTTGCTCTACTTCCATTTGACCTAGTAACTCTACTAAGTTCTGATCCTCGTGAATTGGAACGCCTGCAGCGGCCGCCTTTTCTAGAATGGTTTCCGCTTGTATCCCTTTTCCTTTTGCCACAACTTTAGGGGCGTCGTCGCCGTCGTATTGTAGCGCCACAGCTTGCCTTCGTCGTTCTTTACTCATATTTTCACATCCAGTTGCAAATCTTCTACTCCAAAAAAGCGCTCATCCCAAGTATCGGTTGTTTTCTCTGTGATCCCTTGGAAACGCACTCCAGAAAAATAGAAGCCTGCCTTTTCAATTCCTTTTTGTAAGGCGTCGATATACGGAGCTGCGATGGAAGACAAGCGTGCCTCATCGTGAAATACGGTTATATTGAGGACTTTCTTTTGAATACGGACATCGACAACGACCTCCTGTAACTGTTCCAGATGAAGATGAAACCATAAGCGACAGTGATCAGGATCGATCGTGTCATCCTCTGTTTTCTTTCCTTGCCAATACATCTCGACGTCATGCAAGGCCTCGTGAAAAGGGAACGGAAAAGCAGTGAAAAATTGCAACAGGGGTCCCGCCTCGTGAGCTAATAACTTTTGGGCATGAAGTGTATTAAGTTGTTGCTGAAAAGGTTCCTGATCTGATTTTGTAAGATCGGAAATCAATTGATAAAGGAGTGCCTTTACGGTAGCAAGCTCACCACGTGTATCACTCTTGGCAAATTGCGTCTCTATATCGTACCCCATTTGTTGAATACGCCCCGTCAGTTCTTGCTTGATTTGGTTTGTAAAAAACTCCTTCATCGATAGCGCCTCCTCGGAATGAGACAGACGCATTTCTCCCGTTTTAATGAATTGGTCGGACCATTGCTGAATACGCGGCCCTGCAGCAGTTGTTGACGGAAACAGAAGACGAACAAAGGCTTCTGTCAATGCTTCCCGGTTTGGGTGACTGTCGATTTGTTGTAACAACACTTGAATTCCTTGCTCAACTAGTGACTGCTTTGTCTGTGGTGGTGTGTCCATCCATTTTTGCATCGTTTGTATGCTTTGCGTTGTTTGCCCTCGATCCATTCGTTCCATCGCCAAATACCAGTCCGTAGCAAAGGAAAGTTGGAATAAACTACTTGATCGAATGCCTGATTGCACTCGTTGTCCGTAGTGCTGGACGGCCTGTTCTCTGGATAAGACTGTTTGCTGTCCTTGTTTCCCATCTGTCACATGCAAAAGTGCAGACCAAGCCTGTGTAGTCGGCACACTCATCTGTGCCCCCGATGCCGTTTCCACTTGAAATAGACTAGTAACTAGGGAAGTGAGGAGAGAGCGTACAATTTTTTGCGGAATGGGCGTTTGCAAAGATTGTAGGAAAGACGCGTGCCCCGCCCGATTTTGTATCGGTTTATCTAAATGGGTGAGCAAGGTTGTTAACTCGGCCATCTGCTGGCTCACAACGGGTTTGTTAGCAAAAAATGCTGTCAAGACACGGAAAGGTTCGACAGTAGTTCCTGTATTGGATCGAATCATCCATTGAAGCGCAAGTTTAGCCGCTCCCTCGTTTTGCTTGGCCAGCTGGGTGATCTCTTGTGCGGTTTGTCGATCAAGGGGCGCCCCCATTTGCTTGACAAGCTGAAGGAACTGCTGCGTAAAAGCCGTATTGGGAAGTTGCCATGATTCTATTAAACGACTAAAATCAACTCTATTGCCATTTGAAGAAGCACCTGTCCAGTTCGCCAAACGCAAAAATAAGCCGTCCTCATCACGCGCCACTTCAAACCAGGCGCCTTCTTGGAGTGCCACTTGCCCTTCTACGCGCATGCTCATCTGTGTTTGTCCGATCGATACCGTGATTTTTCCGGTTTTACTCATGTTGGTGAGGCGACCGTACACCATTTGCCCTTCGCGAAGCTGTGGCTGGGGACGTTCTTCTTGAGGTTTAGTAAAAAAGTGTACGGGCTTCATGCAACACGCCTCCATTTTGTCTGCTTTCTATGTTATTTCACCAAGCACGTACCCTTTTGTTCGTTCTTGTGCTGCTCGTATTTGTTACAGAAGTGTCATCTGTTCTCTCGTTTTTACGGGTTGAAATGAGCGGCGATGCTCGTGAATCACGCCGTAACGATCTAACGCTTCTACATGCTCCTTTGTCCCATAGCCTTTATGGGAGGCAAAGCCGTATTGCGGATATTGTTCGTGTAGAGACGCCATATATCGATCTCTTGTAACTTTAGCCAAAATAGAGGCTGCGGCGATCGTTACACTTTTGGCATCACCTTTTATAATGGACTCTGTTTGTACTGCCTCGAGTTGCAAGGGTACTGCATCAATCAAGGCGATCTGAGGTGTCGGTGATAAGGACTCAATCGCCTGCTTCATCCCTTGTTTCGTCGCTTCATAAATATTAATCTCATCAATGACTGTTGTTGGCACAACCTCAATGGCAGTACAGATCGCTTGCTCTAGAATACGTTCATAGTAGTAATCACGCATGTGGGCGGTGATGGCCTTTGAATCATCCACACCTGGCAAATACGCATCTTCTCGCAACATAACGGCAGCAGTGACGACAGGACCGGCAATCGGACCTCTACCTGCTTCATCCACACCTGCGATATACGTGGCACCTTTTTTCCGGATAGCCCGTTCATACGTGTTCATTTCGAGCCACCGTTCATGCAAACGTTGCTCTTTTTCTTGCTGTTTTTGCCACTGTCGGAGGAGCTGTTGCACCCCTTTGCGCGGATCTTGTACAGCTTCCGCGTATCTGTCGTCTTCCATCGTTTTCATTTCTTGGAATATTTGTTTCCATTGTTGTATCGTTCGAATCGAATTCATCCTGTCACTCCATACGTGTACTCTATGTATCGTCAAAATGGTTTGAATGTTAATGGGAATGCGAAGGAGAATTAACAATCCAAACTATATGTAACTAGGTACATACTATAACAGTTTGATAGACAGTATTGTGTGGAGTTTCGAAAAATTTTCTAAGGAAAGATTGGGAAATGGAGGTGGGGTTTTTAAAGGGGATAGATCTGTTTGCGGAAGGGGGTTGAGGGATGATCGCGGATATATTCCTCTGACCGCGGATATATTCTCTTGATCGCGGATATATCCTCTTGATCGCGGATATATCCTCCTGACCGCGGATATATCCTCCTGATCGCGGATATATCCTCCTGACCGCGGATATATCCTCCTGATCGCGGATATATCCTCCTGATCGCGGATATATCGCTCTGATCGCGGATATATCCTCCTGACCGCGGATATATCCTCCTGATCGCGGATATATCGCTCTGACCGCGGATATATTCTCCTGATCGCGGATATATCGCTCTGATCGCGGATATATCCTCCTGACCGCGGATATATCGCTCTGACCGCGGATATATCCTCCTGACCGCGGATATATCCTCCTGACCGCGGATATATTCTCCTGATCGCGGATATATCGCTCTGATCGCGGATATATTCTCCTGATCGCGGATATATCCTCCTGATCGCGGATATATTCTCCTGACCGCGGATATATTCTCCTGACCGCGGATATATCGCTCTGATCGCGGATATATCCTCCTGACCGCGGATATATCCTCCTGATCGCGGATATATCCTCCTGATCGCGGATATATCCTCCTGATCGCGGATATATCGCTCTGATCGCGGATATATTCTCCTGACCGCGGATATATTCTCCTGATCGCGGATATATCGCTCTGATCGCGGATATATCGCTCTGATCGCGGATATATTCTCCTGACCGCGGATATATCGCTCTGACCGCGGATATATTCTCCTGATCGCGGATATATCCTCCTGACCGCGGATATATCCTCCTGACCGCGGATATATTCTCCTGATCGCGGATATATCCTCCTGACCGCGGTGTTGAATTTAGTCTGGATAGGTTGCTTTGGCGTGCTGGCTCTTCAGGGCGCCGGGGTGGGGTGCGCTCGTTCTGATTGCGTGCGGGGGTGTTTTTCGAATGGAAGCAATCGGTCATTGCCGATTGCTTCTTTATTGGGGTCTGTGTGTATTTTTAAATTTGTACTTGATCGGAGCACGCGAGCAGTGCCTGGCTCGCCTCGTGTGAAATCTTTTTACACTTTAAACATCCCGCCTAAGCCCTTCACCATGCCCGAAACTTGGTTCATCGCGTTCATCATCTGACCTGCCGTGTCCATCATCTTGTTGAAGTCCACAGTTCCTTCTTGGTTTTTAAATGAGCTCATCAATCCGCCTTTACCGCCTCCCTTGTTTGCTTGCTGGGGTTGGTTGTAAGGTGGGTATGGGTGCAGGTAAGGGGATGGCTGTTGTTGTGGCGGTGGCTGATTGTGAGTTGATTTTTTTGATGAGAGCGGGTTTTGGTACAAGCCTTCGTTTGGTGCATAA
Organism: Bacillus fonticola; assembly: GCF_012955605.1. Classification (GTDB taxonomy): domain Bacteria; phylum Bacillota; class Bacilli; order Bacillales; family JC228; genus Bacillus_CG; species Bacillus_CG fonticola. Next base: position 1,799,242 of record NZ_CP052135.1, read on the forward strand.
GGTGTCGTTTGATAGTGCGCTTGCTGTTGCATAGGATATTGCTGATTCCATTGCGCTTGCTGTTGCATAGGATATTGCTGATTCCATTGCCCTTGCATTGCATTAGCTGGCATAGGTTGAAAGACTGGTTGTGCAGATCCGTATGGGTTTCCCATTTGTCCTCCGTTATTCCAGGAAGGATGACCTTGGACAGCTTGATACGGAGTTTGAATTTGATGAAATGGATGGGTGGCCCCGTAAGGATATTGTGATGGTGTACTATTTCGTCCGCCAGAAACTCCCGTGACACGAGTAGATGGTCGCCCTGTATATTGCATCTTCCTTCCCTCCTCATTGTTACAATATGCAGGTAAAAAAAAGACGTGACATTCGCCCGGTTGTCCTACGAGCGCCTATCACGTTCATGCCTATTTTTCAGTTTCCTCAACTAAGGTAAGAAATCGGGTAAAGTTGTATCTTGTCGATTCAACGTGTTGTTGGAATTTTAAAGCGCTTGCTTTCGGATCAAAGCCTAGTAAAGATAGTCTGTGCATATTTTCTATTGTTTGTTCAATTTGCATGACGTGAAAGGTTTTAGGGCGTTTTTCCTCTATCCATTGTGTTGCGAGTAGCTTCCACCTTTCAAGTACATCTAATACTTCCATTGTGAAAGGACGTATTTCCGTTTCAAAATCAGCCGTTTCTCCTCGACTCAAGGCACGTTTTCTATGCACTTCCACGCGATCAAGTAGTTCTATTAGTTGCCTAGTTGTATGTTTCAGTTCTTCTGACACTTTTCCGCCCCCTTACACTCATTGTAAGAGAGATGATTAACTAAATTCAAGAAGAAGTGGTTCCCGACCTGTAATCATGGTTCCAGTTGGTGACTCTTCGCTAGTATGTCGTTCGATTTGTGTAAGCTCTAACTGCAAACCGCGTATCGTCGCTCGCACTTCTTGGAGACCTTGTTCCTCTTCTTGCAGGCGGGATGTCATCAATTCCTCAACAGCATCAATAGAAGCAGCTAATTTTGAAAGTTGTTGTAAGCATTCTTCTTTGTTCACGAGTGTCGGTGTTTGCATTCTTTCCAACCCCTTTTCCGTTTTCGTTGTACTCCAAGTATTCGAGATGTAACCGAAGCCTCCTTTCCTCTTGACAAAACTAGAAGAAATCCGTCAAAGATTTTAAAACATCTACGACAATTCGACAGCGTGCGTAAAAACAGTTCTCTCTTGCCACACTATATGAAAAGGACGGAGGTGATCGAGGCATGCGTTCAAACGATTCGAAGCAACAAAAAATACAAAAGGAACAAAACAAAACCGCTTCTCGGGCTCCAAAAAATAACCCGAAATTGGATGGTCCAAATAAACCGTCAACGTAAAAGAAAAACGATCGTCTGTCATTGTTCGTGCAGATGATCGTTTTTCTTCTGACGCCTTCGCTCTAATACAGCCTCTTTTGCAGCCATCCACATACGGGACTCTGCCCACTTTGCTCTCGACCAGTGGGTGATGTGCGGGTTCTCTTTCCATTGCGGTGGAGTTGCCCAATCTTTCGGTGGCTTCGAGTAACCTTCCCATTGCACAAGGCGTGGCTCGAGAATATGGTGATGAACGACAGGGTAGCAAGCTCTCAATAGTTGAGAGGTTTGATGACGTCGCTCCTCTATTGGAAGATATTGCTCATATTCGTATCTCGACCCTGTAGGTTCTGTTCGGGATGCAAAATTGACAAATTCCTTCGCCCAGTTATCATGAAATAAAATAGAACATAATCGTTTACCTAATTGAATCCGTTCATTTGGATCCGTAAACTTTGATACACTAGTGCCGTATAGTTTCCCTTCTGTTGTAGGAAACACAACCAAACTGTAATGGAGATGGTCTTCCATAAAAAAAGGAAGCGTTCCAAACACCTCCTTTTTAGCATGGTGCAAGACTGGTTGTTGAATCAGAAGTTGTTCGTTGACGATTTGTGCGTAAAGTAATCGTCTTTGATTTCCTTCTCTCCAAAAGCGCCTCCACTCTTCTTCCATAAATGTAGAGACACGAAATTGTGACAGAAGCTGAAACAAAGGTACTCCCCATTTCGTCGAATAGTGGTAGAGTAGCAATTGAGGGTATGCATCTTGAAATATTAGCCAATTCGCACGTTCATACACGAGAAATAGGTTCCTTCTCAACTTTGCAGGTAAAAAAGAGATAACCTCTGGTGCCTGTAAATCAGTCATGGACCAGCCTGCGTTTCGCGAAACCATCGAGGCCAGAAAAGACCATGGAATTTCTCGGTATTTGTTGTAGAATGCTTGGTAGGCCTTTGTTCTCGAAATATTGTCCAAGTTGGCACGGGCTGTTTTCAGATGTATGCTGGAAATAAGATGTTGCACGCGTTGTTTATTCATATGTTCAGCGCTCCTTACAGCTTAGCGTAAGAAAAGGAGAGCTCTTTTATGCACAGTCCTTAAAGTTAGGGGGAGCCTTATGTCTATTCGTTATCCGAACGGGAAGCCGTATAAAGGATCTTTATCTACTCCAAAACAAAGGGAGTCTACACACCGTTACGGAAATCGAGGAAAGACCCTCGAAGATGACTTAAACGCCACGAACCATTATTATAGGGAACATGGGATTGCCATCGTTCACAAGAAACCGACCCCTATTCAAGTGGTATCAGTCGATTATCCAAAACGAAGTGCGGCGGTGATTAAAGAAGCGTACTTTCGACAACCATCCACTACAGACTATAATGGGGTATACAAGGGCCTCTACCTAGACTTTGAGGCGAAAGAAACGACTGGGAAAACGGCATTTCCCCTTGCCAATATTCACGAACATCAGATTGGTCACATGAAGCAAGTCCTTCACCAAAGCGGGGTGTGCTTTTTCATCCTTCGTTTCACTGCCACTGATGAGGTCTATTATATGCCAGGGTATGTGGTCATCACATATTGGGAACGAATGGTGGCCGGTGGTAGAAAATCAATGAAAAAAGAAGAGGTCGAACGAGATGGTTACAAAATCCCTCTCGGCTTATCTCCTCGGGTGGACTACATTAAAATTGTTGATGAGCTACATAGCCCGTCATAGCTGACTCATTTTCAGCGCAAGGCGGAAGAAAGGTAGGTTATGGACTATGGCTGAAGGCTACGGATCACGGGAAGAACGTAGAAAAGCGAAACAACAAAAGCCTTCTTCTAGTGGAAAGAAAAAGCAAGACAGTAAAAAAACGAGTGCTATCCAGTGGGTGAAGCGTGTGGTTTTAATCTTTGCCATTATTGGGGTACTCGGTTTATTAGGAGGTGCTGGACTTTTCGCTTATTACGCCAGTAGTGCTCCTTCTTTAGACCCTGAAATGTTAAAAGATCCACTTTCATCCAAAATTTATGATAACGAAGGAAACGTAATTCGCGTGCTTGGTAGTGAGCGTCGAGACTTCGTACCCTATGATGAAATTCCACAAATAGTAAAAGATGCTGTTATCTCTATAGAAGATGCGCGATTTTACGAACATATGGGCTTTGATCCTATTCGACTTGGTGGTGCGGTCATCGCCAATATTACCGAAGGATTTGGATCTGAAGGAGCAAGTACGATTACACAGCAAGTCATTAAACAATCCTTTCTAACGCAAGACAAAACATTAAAACGCAAAGCTCAAGAAGCGTGGCTCGCCATCCAACTGGAGCAAGAATATGAAAAGGAAGAAATATTCGAAATGTACGTCAACAAAAACTTAATGGGCGGTAACATTAATGGAATCGCTACAGCGTCACAATATTATTACGGGGTACCAATTCAAGAAGTTAGCTTACCACAGGCCGCTCTTTTAGCAGGGATACCACAGCTTCCAAACGTGTATGATCCTTTCAAAAATCCCGAGGCTGCAAAAGAACGCCGTGACACTGTACTTAACGCGATGGTAAGAGAGGAAAAGATTACGGAAGCGGAAGCAGAGGAAGCAAAAGCAGTTCCAATAGTCGATATGATTTTACCAGAGGAACAGCGCGCACCAGAAGACACCCCTTATGATGCTTTTGTTGACCTTGTTATTGAAGAAGTCGAAGCTCTGGGAGAGTATGACATCTTCACTGACGGACTTAACATTTACACGACGCTAGATACAGACGCACAAAACACCGTAGATGAAATTCTCGCTTCAGAGAATATTGGGTATCCTGATGAAAATTTCCAAGCGGGGATTACCTTATTAGACACAGCCACTGGTGAGGTACGTGCTATTGGTGGAGGTAGAAACCAAACTACTAATCGAGGCTGGAACTTTGCAGTCGATGAAATACGTCAACCAGGCTCGACGATTAAGCCAATACTTGATTATGGACCTGCATTTGAGTATTTACAGTGGTCTACACATAAGCAAATGGTTGACGGCCCTACTGAATATTCATGGGGAGATTCAGTAAACAACTGGAATGATAGCTTCGATGGACAAATGTCAGTTCGACGCGCACTTGCCCTATCGAAAAATACAGTTGCTGTCCAAACCTTCCAAGAAGTCGGCGCAGATCGCATTCGTGAATTCGGGGAAAACCTCGGCATCCCATTGGACGAACAATTTGGTGAACCGTACGCAATTGGTGGTTTTAATTCAGGAGTAAACACTCTTCAATTAGCTGGTGCGTACAGCGCATTCGGAAACAATGGGGTTTATACGGAGCCTCATACCGTGAGAAAAATTGTGTTACGTGATGAGGAAACAGAAATTGATGTAGCACCTAAACCAAAAGTTGTCATGAACGAATCCACAGCTTATATGGTGACAGATATTCTGAAAGATGTGTTCTCTTATGGGACTGCATCTGCCTATGGCATTAGTGGCGTCCCGATGGCGGGAAAAACAGGAACGACCAATTACGACGATCGGAATGACGGCTCTGTCCCTGACTCATGGATGGCTGGCTACTCTACTGAGTACACAGCAGCCATTTGGACCGGCTATCAAGATCGCTCAATAGGTATCCCTGCGGGCGCACCGCAACAAATTGCACGCAAAATCTATCAACAATTAATGCAACAAGTTCACGAAGGTATGCAAGTAGCTGATTTTAAAAAGCCTAGTTCTGTTGTGGAGGTTGCTGTTGAAAGAGGTTCAGATCCGGCACGTTTACCGTCTGATTTTACACCTGACGATCAAATTGTAACTGAACTATTTATTAAAGGCACAGAACCAACAGAAGTATCTGAGAAATTCGATCGAGTAGATCCGGTACAAGGGTTAACTGCTAATTACAATGAAAAAGACAATACGATTACCTTAAATTGGGAGTACTCACGTGATAGCGAAGACACACGGGTGACATTCGACATCAATATTTCTTTAAATGATGAAGAATTTGAGCCGTTAACAACCTTAGAAGAAACGACACTCGTTCTCGAGGAAGTATTCCTAGATACAGCGTATTCATTTGAAGTCATTGCCAACGTTGGAGATGAAGCGAGTGACCCAGAATCTGTAGAGATCGTGGTTCCAGCAGCACCTGAAGATGAGGAAGATGAGGGAATCGGTGACATCATTGACCTACCAGGTGAAGGAGGAGACAGAGACCCAGAAAATGACGATCCTCAAAACGATGGAAGTGGCGACGAAGATTCCGGTGACGAAAACTCAGGCGGAAACAACGATGGTTCTGGAGACGGCACCGGTAGCGGAAATGGGAATGGGAATAACAACGGAGGCAATGGTTCCGGCGATAGTGGTGGGAACAACGATGAAGGCTCCGGTGGGGGTGACAGCGGTGGTGAGAACGGTTCACCGTAAATCCCCCCACTCCACCTAGAAGAAAAAGCCCTGACCAACTTATACTTGGTGAGGGCTTTTTCTTATCACTTGCGGTTATTCATCGTCTTTGTTCGATACATTATTTTTTCAAGTTCTTTCATAAGCTGTGTTGCTTGGGCGAAGGCGTGGACGTGCTGTGGACGTAACGCACAAAATTGCAATCGTTCTTTTGCGTTTAATGGCTTTATCACAAATCCAGTTACTTTCTCTTCCCAATTATGAAACGTAACCGGTTCTTCGTTCAACCAAAAAATCGCTATCCATAATTGTCGATACGCGCGGATTAACTTTCCCTTGTCTACCGAACGCGCGCTCAATGCTTCTTTCAATATAAACTGTTCACTTCGAAAAGCTTCAAAAACAGTCGGGAGCTTTTCAAAGGGAGTTTCCCATGGCCAAGGATCGGATGGTGTTTTTCCGTTGTAAAACAACATTTCACTATCTACATCTTGTCCTTCGTTCTCCCCTATCTCCCACTCCCTCATAGGAAGTAAGGTGGGATGCTGCAGTGAATGAGGAACGTGTACTCGATTCATGCTCCCTTCCCCTTTACTCCTTTTCGTGTCCGCTTTTGCCCTTCACGACAAAGCGAAAGAAGTGGGCACTTCTCACACTGTGGGCGCTGTGCCTTACAGTGGTAACGCCCAAAGAAAATCAGCCTATGGTGTGTATCTCCCCACTCATCTTCCGGTACTTTGCGCATGAGCGTTTTCTCTACTTCCAAAACAGAATCTTTCCAACGACAAATGCCTAACCGTTTGCTTACGCGCTCTACATGCGTGTCTACGGCAATCGCAGGAATGTTAAATGCAACGCTTAGCACAACATTAGCCGTTTTTCTACCGACACCTGGTAGTGCCTCCAGTGCTTCTCTCGTTTGCGGGACTTCACCGTTGTGTTCATCAATCAACATGCGACACAATTTTTGGATGTTTTTTGCTTTGTTTCGATATAATCCGATCGATCGAATATCTTCTTGTAGTTCCTCGAGTTCTACAGATAGATAGTCTTGGGGTGTGCTATATTTTTTAAAAAGGTTTGTCGTCACCTTATTGACAAGTACATCCGTACATTGCGCACTTAACAATACCGCAATCACTAAATCAAACGGATCGCGATAATGTAGTTCACAGTGCGCATCAGGGAACATCGACTCCATTTCGTCTAAACAGACACGAACTTGAGCTAAATTCAGCATGCGACGACTCCTTTATTGCTCGAGCCAATTATACAAGGGCACGTTTTTGGATTTTGGTTGTTCTGATTGTGTAGACGAAGTAGGACGGCGCGCTTGCATGCGAACTTGACGCCCTTTCGCTTGGGCTTGTTGAACTGTACGAACGCCTTGCTTTTGCCAGTCAAATAAGATGCGGTCGATATAGCGAAAATGCATTTTCCCACTAAGAACGGCCTCTTTTAATGCCTGACGAATAAGCGGAGGATCATACGCGTCATGATCTAACCACATCGAAAGGGTTTCTGTTTCCATCGGAGAAAGCGGTCTCGCGAATTCTTCTTCAAACGTACGATACAAAGCTGCCTCTTCATCTTGACGTGTACCTCTATTCGCTTTCTTCTCTTCTTTGTTTAAATGATGGTATAGCTTCTTCCAGACAGGAGTAAGGGAAAAGGCTTCTGAGCGAATTCCTTCCTCAGACTCACTTTCCAGTATTTGCACAACTTCTCTTTGGAGGAGAGATCTAAGAGCCCCAACGATTGCTTGCTCGGTAAGCGACATTCGACCAGCAAACTGTTCAGGTGTCGGAAAAGTCACCCCTTCTTTTTGGAACGCTTCTATGTGAAAGACGATCATCATTTCTTGCTCTGTTATGCCTAATGACGCATAGTGTGGCAACAACATACCTGCCACATTAGTAGAGCCTTGTTCCATCGTCCGAATAAAAACGGTTTCGTTCATAGGATCCCTCTCCTTTCTCGCCTTTCACATACCACCATCCCATACAAAAGACCATGCCCAAGGTTCGGGATGGCCTAAGAGTCTCTTGAGGGAACTTATGGGTATAAACGGTTGAGTAAGCGTGGGAACGGAATCGTTTCCCGTACGTGCTCTACTCCACTAATCCAGGCAACAGTCCGTTCCAAACCAAGACCGAACCCAGCATGCGGTACACTTCCGTATTGACGTAACTGCTCGTACCATTGATACGCATCTCTAGGCAACTGATGCTCTTCGATTCGCTGCGCGAGCAAGGCGGCATCGTGAATCCGCTCCGAACCACCAACGATTTCTCCGTATCCTTCAGGAGCAATTAAATCCGCACACAACACAACATCATCTCGATCTGGATGTGGTTGCATATAAAACGGTTTTAAAGAGGTCGGATAATGGGTAATAAACACAGGCTTGTCATAATGCTCAGCAATCGCTGTTTCATGTGGGGCACCCAAATCATCTCCCCACTTCACATCATCGAATCCTTTTTCTTGTAAGAAGGTAAGTGCATCGTCATACGTAATACGAGGAAACGGTGCTTTCACCTGTTCTAATTTCGCAGTGTCGCGTCCAAGCGTTTGTAATTCAATTGTACAGTTTTTTAGCGCTGATTGCACGACATATGAAACGTATTTTTCTTGAACTTCTAAGCTTTCTTCATGCTCTGTAAACGCCATTTCTGGTTCAATCATCCAAAATTCAATAAGGTGACGGCGCGTTTTCGACTTCTCTGCACGGAAGGTTGGACCAAATGAAAACACTTTTCCGAGTGCCATAGCAGCTGCTTCCATATAGAGCTGGCCGCTTTGTGACAAGTACGCGTCCTCTTCAAAGTATTTTGTATGGAAAAGCTCTGTCGTTCCTTCTGGAGCACTTCCTGTTAAAATTGGGGGATCGACCTTAACAAAGCCTTCTCGGTTAAAAAACTCATAGGTTGCACGAATAATTTCATTTCGGATCTTCATCACTGCATGTTGACGCTTTGAGCGCAACCATAAGTGACGGTGGTCCATAAGAAATTCTGTTCCGTGTTCTTTAGGGGTGATTGGGTAATCCGTTGCTTCACTTAACACTTGGATGCTCTTGACGACCAACTCATAGCCAAGTGGTGAGCGCGTATCCTCTTGCACAACACCTGTTACATACATGGATGTTTCTTGCGTAATCGATTTTGCTAATCGGAATACTTCTTCGTCTACTTCGTTTTTCACGACAACTCCTTGCATAAATCCAGAACCGTCACGAAGCTGTAAAAAGGCAATTTTCCCACTTGAGCGTTTGTTGGCCAGCCAAGCACCGATTTTCACTTCTTCTCCTACGTGCTGATGCACATCTTGAATCATCGTTTTCACGAAATTTGTCCCTCCAACTTTTGCTACATCGTTATACTAGATTTGTGTCCATATTTAAGCTACTTTAAAAGCCTTTATTCTGTAAGGATCTAGGGTCGACACGTCCTGTTTTAACCCCTTTTTGACGCACTTTCTGTCGAATCCCAACGTTCTTTTACAAAACGTTCTATTCTTTCAAGGGCTACTAGGATCGTGTCTAGGTCAGTTGCGTACGATATACGCAAGTGATCTGGTGAGCCGAATCCAGTACCTGGAACGACAGCCACGTTTGCCTCTTCAAGAAGTGCTGTTGAGAAAGCCTCAACATTTGCAAAGCCTGTTCGTTCTACCGCTTCTGTTACGTTAGGGAACAAGTAAAACGCACCTTGTGGTTTCTCGCAATGAAATCCTGGTATTGTAGAAAGTTTCTCGAAAACTGTATCTAGACGATGCTGGAAGGCTAGACGCATATTTTCTACAGGTTCCTGTGGCCCATCATACGCTGCAATCGCACCATATTGCGTCGTTGTAGTTGGGTTGGACGTAGAGTGACTCGCAATGTTCGTCATCGCCTCAATCACTTTCTTGTCTCCTGCAGCAAACCCCATCCGCCATCCGGTCATGGAATGTGACTTACTAAGCCCGTTAATAACAATGGTTTGACGTTGCAGTTGTTGAGAAAGCTGGGCAATTGATGTGTGAGTAGCACCATGATAAAGTAACTTCTCATAGATTTCATCAGACACAATCCAGATGCCTTTACGCACACAAAGATCTCCGATAGCTTGTAGCTCCTCATTTGTGTAAACCATTCCAGTAGGATTTGATGGTGAATTAAGAATGAGTGCTTTCGTTCGATCTGTCACGCTACGTTCTAATGCATCGATAGTAATTTTGAGTTGGTGTTCTTCTTGCCCTTCTACAAAAACAGGAACACCTCCTGCTAGCTTCACTTGTTCTGGATAGCTTACCCAATACGGTGTCGGAATGATGACTTCATCGTCTTTATCCAGAATGGCTTGAAACAACGTATAAAGTGCGTGTTTTGCACCGGTTGTAACAATAACCTCTGACGGGGCATACTCAAGCTGTTGATCTCTAGAAAGCTTCCGAATAATAGCTTGCTTTAAAGAAGCCAGTCCACCAGATGGTGTATATTTTGTTTCTCCATTCTTCATGCTCTTATATGCAGCTTCAATAATATGGTCTGGAGTATTAAAATCCGGTTCCCCAGCCCCTAACCCAATGACATCTTTCCCTTTTTCCCGCAGCTCTTTTGCTTTTGCTGTAATAGAGAGCGTGGCAGATGGGGTGATATCCTCAGCTCGTTTCGCTAATCTCATAAAGGCTTCACTCCTTAAAGGTATCGGTAATAACGAAGCCATTCTCCCGATTCAAAGTCTACGTGCAAAATGGTGTACCGACCCTCTCCATCGATAAACGTCAGTTCCCAGATTAGATCGTTTTTTTCTTTTCCGAGCTTTGTCTCAATATGCTCAACAATATCCCATTCCTCTCGAGCGATGCTAAGCGCTTCTTCTGCAGTGACACCCTCTTCTTGAAGAGCGATGGTTGTTTTAGATGGATTGTCAAAAGGAATCCATGCATAAATAGGTTCGCCGTCTTGATTGGCTCCGCTGACAACAGCATATGAGTCTGTAAAATGATACGTACCGACCCAATCTATCTTCTCAATCCCTTGTTCAATGGCTAGTTGCCTACCAAGAGCTTCCTCCTCTTCTAACGGCTGACGCGCCAATACAAACAGGCTACTCGCTCCTATAACAACTAAACCAAAAAGGATTACACTACTCCATACTAAGGTTCGTTTCATGATAAAACTCCATTATGTACGATAGATGGTAAAAACAGCCTTTGATTCATCTTCAGAATCTAGCGCAAGCCCAAACATTAAATCTTGATCTTTTAAGGTTCGATTTAATGAATCGACGATACGATATAAGTCGTCAGTATGTTGAATCCTCACTGTAGAGAGTGTTTCAATCTTCTTTTCCATCATCGTTGCCTCCTATATGCTCTATACTTCTCATATTATAGCAGTGTTTGACGAGCGAAAAAACTGTTTACCTGAAAAAACATACGTGTTCTGATTTTCTGGTTAGTCTTCTTTTTTCACGTAGGCTCCTATTTGTGTAAGGAGTTGGTCAAAAGCACGATGATACGTCGAGTTGACAATGCGGTCGTCTAAAAACACCCATTCACCTTCCCCTACATCCCACTTCCGAAATACACAAGCAAGTCGTTGGAGTGCTCTTGGTAATGCATAAGCGTAAAAGCCGTGTTTCCCCTGGGCACGATAATAGTGTTCCATTGCCTGTTGCAACGGATCTTTCGGGGGAAAGAACGGAACTTTCACGACAATCATGGTGGAATCTTTTTCGGTGATATCCATCTTTTCCAGTGCTTGGAACGTAGTGAGTAAAATACCTTGATCTACTTCTTGAAACGCACGAATTAGCTTGCGTAAACTATTCTGTGTGCCTTGCCTGCTGTATAAAAGCCGCCGGTCCACATCGAGCAGTTCTCCGACATCAAACAGTAACTCCACATTTGGAAAAATAACATATGTTTTTTTCTCCATATCCAGTATTGTTGACAGTTTTCTTGCAATTGCACTGGCAGAAGTTAGCGTAGTCGTCGTTAGCGTCACGGAAATTGGCGACCTTTGTTGACGTGGCTTCAGAACAACCCCTTTCGTTTGACCAAGTCCTAATTCGTCGAGCGTAAATTGTAAGGACCCTTGAAGAGACCAAATCGGAGCAAGAAGCCGAACGCGACTATACGATTCAAAACGTGCTTGTAACCGCGGTGCAACAAGCATTGGACGCACGTACAAAGACGTGTAATTGTGCATGGCTCTTTTGTCCGTTTCGCCCCACAATAACGCCCGTTTACTAGGATGTACACATTCATGGAGCGTTTGTATCATTCGCTTTGTCTCTTCCAAGACGTGCGGAAGCAACACGGTTTTACTAGCAAGCACTTCTTGCATATAACCGCTTAATCGTTCACAAAAACCTAAAAATGTATCCATCCAAGGTCCCTGCTCCGGGAGCCTTGCTTGCACATAAGGATTCGCGTCACTTCCATCGTCGTAATGTAAACAATGATCGGCTAACCATTGAAACAAACTGTCTATTTCAAAGGAAACCTCTTCCATCCACTCCGTACCCTTTATCTCGGTAAGCGATTGGACTGACGAATACCACTTTCTTGCTTGTTGAAAGTGTATTTTAGCACCATAATGCTGGCGGGCAAAATGGGCAAGCTTGTGTGCAGAGTATATATATACCGATTCTTTTTTCGGTAAATTCTCATTGCGAATCCAGTTCGTCATACTCGTTAATACGAGAGAACTTTGCTCAGCTTGTAGCCGGGCCCGCTCGTCAAATTGATAGCCCTTCCAAGCTGATGATGGATGATGAAGAGAGCTCACTGTTTGCCAAAAAATGTGCGCTCCATCAGACAGATGAAGCTCATCGCAGTCTCCCGTCTCGGTAACTAACAACCAGACAAGCACTTGCATTTTCAAAAGGGCTTCATCATAGTTTGTCGACTTCTTATGTAATGAACGTGCAAATGCCGCCAAAGAGAGGTAGTTGTGACGGCCTTTATAGACACTTGTAGAAAGTTGCAATCGACGTGCTGCTTCAATCCACTCACCCTGTACTTGACGTGGTGAGGGCACTACAATATATGCCGATTCTTCCGTTCGAAGAATATGCTGATTTGCTGTGATCCAATCAAGAAACGCTTCTTTTCTATCATCCACTTCATACAACACTAGTGGCTCGTCAACTGGCATAGTCGTATTTTCATATGTAGAAGCATGCTTAGCTTGAACATCTCTCGCAAAAGGCCATCCATTCATCCAAGCGTACCGCACATCATTTTCTTCCCAGTGCACATAAGACGAACGAACATCCTCTATCCAGGCGTGCACACCACTTCGCATTTGAAAAGATAAAGTAGACAACTTGTTCACCGTCCACTGCGGGAACGATTTCAACTTTTGTTCTAATGCTATGAGTAAACGTGCGGTCGCTTCTGCGTCTTCGTCTGCACGATGCGGTCGTTTATGGGTGAGTTGTAATGTTTCGCTCAAGGAAGAGAGTTTGTAAGAGAGAAGCGTAGGATATAAAATTCTTGCAAGCTCTACTGTATCCAGCACTCCAATATGCGGCAAAGAAAGCTGTTCTTTATCAAACATATGCGTTAAAAAGGACACGTCAAACTGCGCATTATGAGCAACAAGCACGCATCCTTTTATCTTCTTTTGCACAATTGAGGCGACCGCTGCAAACGTCGGAGCATCCTTTACATCTTCATCAGATATCCCGGTTAAATCCGAGATAAATGGAGGAATAGATGCGTGCGGTTGCAAAAAGGTGGCGTATCGATCGATCACTTGCCCATCCCGTACCACGACAAGCCCGATTTGGATAATCTCACCGCCACTTTTCACACTCGTTCCAGTCGTTTCTAAGTCTAAAACACAATAGTTTGTCATACCGTCATCCTCTTTTCTACTAGCAAAACCGTACCATAATTTTTGGGAAACGAAAAGTGGAGAAGCTATATTCTGGTTTTATGAGCGTTAATCTCGAGATAAGAGCGGTAGCCCGGTTTTATGAGCGTTAACCCCGAGATAAGAGCGTTAGCCCGGTTTTATGAGCGTTAATCTCGAGATAAGAGCGTTAGCCAAGTTTTATGAGCGTTAATCTCAAGATAAGAGCGTTAGCCAAGTTTTATGAGCGTTAACTCCGAGATAAGAGCGTTAGCCAAGTTTTATGAGTGCTCAAGACCCCGTTTTTATTATGAAAAAAGGAGCGTATTTCAGCTCCTCTTTTCATCTATCACTAAAGTACCGTATGCGCGGGCTCGTGGTCACGTAGCTCTTGAATGCGATTGTGCTCATCTAGAATCGCTACTTTCGGAGTGTGCACAGGCGCTTTCTCTTCCGCAACGAGCTGGTATCCTATAATAATGACGACGTCTCCTGGTTGGACGAGGCGAGCAGCAGCTCCATTCAAGCAAACTGTTCCCGATCCACGTTCTCCAGAAATGATATACGTTTCTAAACGGGCGCCGTTGTTGTTGTTCACAATTTGTACTTTCTCATTCGGGAGTAAACCAACGGCGTCTAGTAAGTCTTGATCGATCGTGATGCTGCCTACATAGTTTAAATTTGCTTCAGTGACCGTGGCTCGGTGTAATTTTGCGTGCATCATCGTTCGAAACATGATGCGTCACCTCTTTTCTGGAAGTTGAACTAGCACGTTGTCAATTAATCTTGCATTCTCAAATTGGCAAGCTACAGCTAGCAATACCTCACCATTTAGTTGTATATCCGGAGTTAAACTAGGGAAATCGTAAGCTTCTACATAATCGATCGTGAATACACCTTGAGCTGAATCTGCCAGTTTGTTTCGGACGGTCTCGACAGCAGCATTCGCTGACCCACCAGTTGTCAAGACGGTTTTCCCTATACATAGCGCCTCGTATACTATCGGTGCCATGTCGCGCTCCACTGCAGATAGTCTAACATTACGTGAGCTTTTCGCTAGTCCATCCGCCTCACGAACCGTGGCCACGCGATGAATACGAACTGGGAAGTCAAGAGCAGCTACCAGTCCTTCAATAACCGCGACTTGTTGCGCGTCCTTCAACCCGAAGCACGCTACATGTGGTTGAACGAGATGAAACAATTTCGACACGACAGTGACTACTCCATCAAAATGACCAGGTCGACTCTTCCCGCACAAAACGTTCACTCGCTTCGTAACTATAAGCTGCACACTCGGTTCCTCGCCATACAACTCATCACTCGTTGGACAAAATACCACGTCGACTCCCGCCTTCTCAGCAAGTTCAAAGTCACGGGCCTCATCTCTCGGGTATTTGTCAAAGTCTTCATTAGGTCCAAACTGTAGTGGATTGACAAACAAGCTGAGAACGGTGTAATCACTCTGATCGTTGGCTTCCTCAACAAGCTGTAAATGTCCTTCGTGCAAATACCCCATTGTCGGGACTAGAGAAACGATGCTGTTTCCGATCTCATTCCGCCAAGAACGTAAATCCTTTATAGTTCGGATTACTTGCATCATGAGTCTCCTCCGTAAAGACGCTCTAACACGTCGTCTTTCATCGTAAATTGATGCTCGCTAGTTGGAAACGATCCTGTACGCACGTCATTAGCATAGCTTGCGATCGCTTTCACACCACGGTCTTGAAACGATTCGTACGATTTTACAAACTTCGGAACACGATTAATCCCGTATTGCAATATATCATGATACACAAGCACTTGTCCGTCACATCCTGCACCCGCTCCGATCCCAACCGTCGGAATGTCTAACTGCGTAGAAATCCGCTCAGCTAGCTGATGTGGGACACACTCTAACACAAGTGCACACGCCCCAGCCGCTTGTGCACGCTTTGCATCTTCCATAAGCTGACGTGCTGCTTCCTCTGATTTTCCTTGTACTTTAAACCCGCCTAACACTTTAGCAGATTGCGGTGTAAGACCGAGATGACTCACCACCGGGACTCCTGCTTTTGATAATATTTCTGTATGGATAAATACGTCGCCACTTCCCTCAAGCTTCAGTGCGTCCGCACCTGTTTCTTGCAAAACACGGCGTGCTACTTCAATCGTAGATTCAATCGAGCCGTGATACGATAAAAATGGCAAATCGACAACGACAAACGTTTCCTTTGCACCTCTTCTAACTGCTTTTCCATGATGAATCATGTCATCGACTGTCACCGGAATGGTAGAGTCATACCCGAGCACCACCATTCCAAGCGAATCTCCAACTAGTAAAACGTCGACTCCCGCTTCCTCAGCCATTTTTGCAGAGGGGTAGTCGTATGCGGTTACCATAACGATCGGCTTCGCTTCCTGTTTCCATTTTTTAAACGTTTCAGTTGAATGCATTCTTTTCATCCTTCCCTTCGAGGTCTGTATGATGAAAGGCTAAGTGCGCGATGTCCTGTCGCAACGCCTTTCTGACCACATCGTGTGGCCCGAAGTAGAAGGGATGTCTACAACAAAAAACCCTCTACCGTAAAATTAGGCAGAAGGATCCCTATCGCTTACGTACTATCCCTTCTGTCCACGTCCATTTGGATCTAGGCAGATGTATCATTCCGTTGACAAGTTACAACAAACAGGTGCAGTTCCTACGATACTGCCCACATGTAGTATAAGCAAAATCATTGAAAATGTATAGTGATCACGTTTACGGAATCCACCCAATCTATTCGTTATCTAGTGTGTATATCCGCTGTATAAATAGAGAATAGCTCTCCGTCTTTGTCACGTGCAAGCAGTGTTCCGTTTTCGTCTAATCCAATCGCTATTCCGGTACGCGTTGTAGTGGACGTCTTTAACGTCACTTCTTTGCCAATCGTATAAGAACGTGCTTCCCATAGCCTGCGTATTGGCTCAAAGCCTACTTCCATATACAAAGCGTTGTAGGTTTCTAGTTTCTCTAGTATTTTACAAACTAGCTTTGTCCGATCAACAGGTTCGCAAGCATGTTCTTCTAAACAGGTTGCGATTTGTGACAATTCTGGAGGAAAGCTTGTCCGGTGTACGTTGATTCCAATTCCCATCACGATATAGTCGACGCGATCCGCTTCAGCCTGTAATTCTGTTAAGATACCTGTTGTTTTTTTTCCATCTATTAGCAGGTCATTCGGCCATTTGATTTCTGCAGATACTCCTGTTACTTGCTGGACCGCTTCCGTCACAGCCACCGCAGCTAACAATGTAAACTGGGGTGTGAATTGAGGAGGAAGCGTTGGACGGAGCAGCAAACTCATCCAAATGCCAGATCCTTTTGCAGAGTGCCAAGGTCTTGCCATTCTACCTTTTCCACCTGTCTGCTCTTCAGCGAGTACGACGGTACCCTCTTTCGCTCCTTCTTTAGCCAGCTCATGGGCCAATAGTTGGGTGGATTGGACAGAGTCGTATACATAAACAGAACGGCCAAATGTATTGGTTGATAATAGTTGCTGAATACGTGCAGGGTAAAGCTTCACATGCTCATTCAAAAGACGATATCCTTTGTTACGAATGGCTTCAATTTCGAATCCTTCCTTTTTCAGCTCCTCCATCGCCTTCCAAATTGCTGTTCTCGAGCAACCAATTCGTGCCGCGAGCTGTTGTCCTGAAACATACTCCGCTTCTCCTGACAACATATACTGTAACAACTGATCCTTCACTCGTTGCCCCATGCGAGTACTCTCTCCTTTATCTCTGCACGATCGTTACACAAGCTACCTTCGACGACGTGTTTTTCAATTTGTTGAAGCATATTTTTCACCCACGGTCCCCCAGTAGACTGCCTCCACCGTAGAAGATCATTTCCGGTTACGGCTAGTTGCTTTCGACTTGAAATTGGTAATGATTCCCATATTAAATGCACACCACGTTCTGCTATACTCTCCCAGCAAGCAATCATCTGTTCAATGTCTGTAGCCGTCTCTTTGCCATACGTATACACGCACCACTTCGTCCACTCACTTACTTTCATGATCCGAAAACCGGTTAGTAGCACTTCGATTGCTTTTGTTTCTTCTCTGGAGAACTTCCATTCCTTCGCGATAGAAAATGCACTGTCGATACGAAGAACTTCGAGTATGAAGGCCCAAATTTGCCGGTGATTTAGCCTCGATAGATTTTTTTCTAGTAAGAGAGAGCGCGCATCACACTCAAACTTGCAAAGAACAGGTAACTGCTCATGCAATCCAGTGTCAAAAAGCACCTTCAATGCCTCGTGACAATGCAAACCGTTTAATAACTTGTGGAATTCAACGCGATTCCGCTCCATGGCCACATGTTTCAATAATGATCGTTTGTTCCTTATCGCCTCGTCCACTTTTTCTGTAAGTGTAAACCCAAGCTGACTTTGAAATCGAACGGCGCGCATCATACGTAGTGCATCTTCTTGAAACCGGTCATGGGCGTCCCCGACAGAGGCAATTGTGTGACTCTCGATGGCTTCTTTACCACGAAAGGGATCAATCCATTGTCCATCAACAGTCATCGCAATCGCGTTCATCGTGAAATCACGACGCATAAGGTCTTCTTCCACGTTCTGAACAAACTGAACAGAGGCAGGGTGACGATGATCTGCATACGT
Organism: Bacillus fonticola; assembly: GCF_012955605.1. Lineage (GTDB taxonomy): Bacteria > Bacillota > Bacilli > Bacillales > JC228 > Bacillus_CG > Bacillus_CG fonticola. The sequence goes on from NZ_CP052135.1 coordinate 1,817,478, forward strand.
TCCTTCCGTTCGAAACGTCGTTACCTCATACCCCTGTCCCTTGTGAATCACGAGCACAGTACCATGCTCTATGCCAACCGGTACCGTTTTCTGAAATAATGTTTGCACTTGTTCAGGCGTTGCACTTGTCGTTATATCAATATCACCAACTTCGCGTCCTAACAATAAATCCCGTACGGACCCTCCAACAAAATACGCTTCGTACCCCGCGGAAAGGAGAGTTTCTAGAACAGGTTTAGCCTGTTGAAATGGATTTACTTCGTCACTTTGATACAACACTGTTGTACACATCCTCGTACGCTTCAGTAATCGTTTCGGCACGAAAGTGGGTCATGACACGATCATACGAGGCTTTGCCCATCTTTTCGTGTAAAGCACTGTCTGTTAAAAGTTTTATCGTGTATGCGGCTATTTTATCAATGTCTCCAACAGAAGCAATAAAGCCTGTTTCCTCATGAATGATCACTTCTGGTATCCCACCAATATTTGTCCCGACACAAGGAACACCACAAGCCATTGCCTCTAGAGCAACTAAACCGAAGCTTTCCTTCTCACTCAGCAATAGCATACAGTCGCTCATACTGTAAATCTCCTCCAGACGGTCCTGCTTACCGAGAACTTTTACGTCTTCTATGAGTCCTAGATCTTCAATTAGATTGCGCACACGCTTCATCTCAGGGCCGTCCCCTACAAGTATTAAAACACTATCCACTTCCTCACGAACTTTTGCAAATGCATAAATTACATCTGGTACGCGTTTGACAGCTCGAAAGTTCGAGACGTGAATACAAACCTTTTTGTGAAGTGGAATCCCCCATTCTTCTTTTCCCAAAGCCTTGTCTCGGGGCTTATAAATACGTTCATCGACAAAATTGTAAACAGGCACAATTTTTTTATTTGGCTGTAGAAGCTGATCAGTCTGTTGAATGAGTGCTTCAGATACAGCGGTCACAGCATCGGACTCTTCAATTCCGAATCGAATCGCATCAGAAAGCGATGCATCGTATCCAAGCACAGTAATATCCGTTCCATGAAGCGTTGTGACAATCTTAACGTCTCGCTTTGCCATTTGCTTAGCCAAAATGGCGCACACTGCATGGGGTATTGCATAATGCACATGAAGAATATCTAATTTCTCGCGATTGATCACATCAGCCATTTTACTTGCTAGCGCAATGTCGTAAGGTGGATATTGAAAAACGGCGTATTGGTTAACCTCAACTTGGTGATACGAAATGTTAGAAACCGCTTTTTGCAGACGAAATGGTAAACTTGAAGAAATAAAATGGATGCTGTATCCTTTTTCTGCTAATGATTTTCCAAGTTCAGTAGCGATAACCCCGGATCCTCCTACAGTTGGATAACAGATGATTCCGATGTTTAATGTCATTCGTTACACTCCTAAGTCGTCTTGGTGTAACACGAGCGGGGTTTTCGAAAAGAAACCCTCTGCATATTCCACTCCGATTTCTTTTCCAAATAGCTTCTCCCGTGCTTCTAGTCGCGCTATATAATCGTCCGTTAATGGCGTTTTAACCGAGTCAGCACCGAGTGTAAATTGAGATGCATACGCTGTAAGACTCTCCTTTTTTTGGACAAAGGTACTTGAAATATCCACGTAAAAGTGTGGCTTATGAAAGCCGTTTAGTATGTAGGCGTACTGCTTTGAAACTTTATGCGACTGAGATTGTGGTGCGAATTTCCGAATACCTGCCGAAAACACAGCTTCTTGTACGAGGTGGGCTATCTGAACATGATCTGGATGGCGATCTTCTTCGTACGGATGAAATACGATGCTCGGACGAACTGATCTTAATACGTGAACGATGCGGTGAATGGCTTCCCTTTCATTTTCACGCAAACCACGATCAGGAAGCTGCAAGTTAATGCGCTCTTGAATCCCGAGAACATCACCCGCCCTCCTCGCTTCTTCCCTACGCAAGGAAGGTGTCCCATTTGAGGAAAGTTCAGCTTCCGTTCCGTCACAGATGGAGACAGTTTTCCCACTTTGTACAAGGAGTGCAATCGTTCCAGCCATGCCAATTTCTACGTCATCAGCATGAGCACCTATGCATAATACATCAGCTTGTTTCAATAGAATCTTCCTGTTCCTCGAGCGTCCGCCATGCAAGATCGCCGCGTTCAATACCTTTGATTAACACTTCAGCGCTCCCCAAATTAGTTGCTAAAGGAATTGCGTATACATCACACAACCGAACAAGAGCAGTCACGTCTGGCTCATGAGACTGCGCTGTTAAAGGATCGCGAAGGAAAAATATGGAGTCCATTTTGTTGTTTGCTATTTGCGCACCAATTTGTTGGTCACCTCCGAGCGGTCCGGACTGAAATCGATAAACAGATAAACCCGTTTCCTCTTGAATACGTGTTCCTGTTGTTCCAGTCGCGTAGAGTTGGTGTTTTTCAAAAATATGCTTGTAAGCAGTTGCAAACCGCACTAAATCGTTCTTTTTCTTATCATGGGCAATAAGGGCAATGTGGAGAGTCAATCGTCACGCCTCCGTTCTAAAATTTTTTTGTATGGAAAAGGGGCGGAGTTACGCAGAATCTTAACATTCTGTTAATCATCCTATTAGAGAACCACTTCGGATACCGTATTCCTAGATGGCTCGGGGCTTCACTCGCACCGCCTTGATCACAACTAGACTGCTTGAGATTAGTTTCCATGCATAGTTAAGTGCTCAGCTTATGAGTGTTTTCTGTTATTAATCTAATCTAGAATAGATTCTAAACCGTACACGAACTCTTCAAGTTGCATGACTACTTTACAGGCATGATGAACACCCGACATGAAAGATGCGCGATCGTACGAATCATGGCGAATCGTGAGCGTTTGTCCACTAGCTCCAAACATGACTTGTTGATGGGCAATAAGACCTGGCAATCGAACACTGTGTATTCTCATTCCATCCACGTCCGCCCCCCGAGCTCCTGCGATCGTTTCCACTTCATCGAGATGACCTTGAGGCTTACCTTCTCTCTCCGTTTGAATTAGTTGTGCCGTTTTAACAGCTGTTCCCGACGGAGCATCTTTCTTTTGATCATGATGTAACTCGAGAATTTCAACATCTTGAAAGTGTTTAGCTGCCATTTGCGCAAATTTCATCATCAGAATAGCACCTACCGCAAAGTTAGGAGCTACGATACAACCGAGCTTTTTATCATTAGCAGTTGCTTCCAACGTAGCCAATTCCTCATCTGTAAAGCCAGTTGCTCCGATAACAGGGCGAACACCCGCAGTCATTGCAGCTAAACTATTTGGATAAGCAGCTTCTCTTACGGACAAGTCTATGTATACGTCAGCTTCCACTTGAGAAAAACATTCCTCTGCAGTTGCAAACACTGGGCAAGATTGCGTCGTATTTACGATGTCGGAAACATTCACTCCTTTGTGCTTATAATCAATTACAGCAACTAGCTCAAGCTCTTCATTTTGTTCGGTTAGTTTGACAGCCTCCTGCCCCATTTTCCCACGGGGTCCACTAATCACAACTCGCAATATACTCATCCCTTCTCAATCGGTGTCCAACGATCTTTGTCTCTTATTTGAAATTTATTCATGACCGTGTTATGTGCATCCGCTAAAGAAATGTTTAAAGAGTTTGCCATGCAGATTAACACAAATAATACATCACCAAGTTCTTCTTCAATAGACTTGATTTCCTCTGTAGACTTTTTCGGTTTTTCTCCATAAACATGGTTTACCTCTCTAGCTAATTCCCCGAGCTCCTCGGTAAGTCGCGCTGTGAGAGCGAGTGGGCTAAAGTATCCTTCTTTGAATTGGGAAATGTATGCGTCTACTTCTTGTTGAAGCACGTCCATTGTTTTTTCTTCGGCCATATTACGTTCCCTCCACTAGTTCGTCTGTTTCATCGTAGCGAAAGCACGCTGAAATTACAATGTTCGTTACTCGAGGGGTGTTGTCTCTTGTGAGGGGTTTCTTTATAATGGCTTGGAACACGTTGTCATTATTTTGAAAAGGAGGGCTCCCATCAATGAAGCCCCATCTTAAAAATACTATTGCCATCCTCATAGGTTCGGCTATTTTCTCATTCGGACTCGTTCATTTTAATATGCAAAACAATCTGGCTGAAGGTGGATTTACCGGAATTACGCTTCTCTTTTACTTTCTGTTCTCGATTGATCCGTCGTATTCAAATTTAGTATTAAATATTCCGCTCTTTTTTATAGGATGGAAACTTCTTGGGCGGCAATCTTTTCTTTATACCGTTCTAGGAACAGTAAGTTTAAGTATGTTCCTATGGGTGTTTCAGCGGTATCAATGGAATATTCCTCTTCAGGATGACTTGGCGTTGGCGGCGTTGTTTGCTGGAGTGTTTATCGGGGTAGGGCTCGGAACTATTTTTCGTTATGGAGGAACGACAGGGGGAGTCGACATTATTGCACGGCTCGTTCATAAGTACATTGGTTGGAGCATGGGAAAAACCATGTTCATTTTCGACTTCTTTGTCATCGCACTATCGCTTGCTACTTATTTAGATTATCGGGAAGCTATGTACACACTTGTGGCGGTCTTTGTCGGAGCACGTGTAGTAGACTTTATGCAGGAGGGCGCTTATGCGGCACGTGGAGCGTTGATTATCTCTGAGCAACATGAAAAGATCGCTGAACACATCATGGAGCAAATGGAACGTGGCGTAACCGTATTGAAAGCACACGGCTCGTTTACGAAGCAAGATCGCAATGTTCTATACTGTGTTGTAGGAAAAAACGAGGTAATTCGATTAAAAACAATCATTCAAGATGTAGATCCCCACGCCTTCGTGTCTGTGACAACTGTACACGACGTTTTAGGAGAAGGATTTACACTAGATGAGAACAAGTTACCTCTGCAAAAATAAGAAAAAAAGACTTGACCAAGTGGTCGAGTCTTTAATCATCATTGTTCAGCCCTATAAACATGAGAATAAATCTAGCTAGTTCAAGAAGTGCGATTAAGGCAGCAGCCACGTATGTGAAAGCAGCAGCGTTTAACACTTTCTTCGTTACGCGTTCTTCATCATTTCGGATTACACCGTGGGAAACGATTTGATCCATGGCACGGGAGGATGCATTAAACTCTACAGGTAATGTTACGAACTGGAACAATACCGCAGCTGCAAAAAAGATGATCCCGAGAAGTAATAAGTTTGTGGCACTAAACAACATTCCAGCAATGATTAAGATCATCGAAAAGTTAGATCCTAAGTTCGCCACAGGAACGAGTGTATGGCGGAATCGAAGAAATGCGTAGCGTTCAGCATCTTGAATCGCATGTCCAACCTCATGAGCACTAATGGCAGCAGCAGCCACTGAACGTCCATGATAGTTGCCAGACGAGAGACGGACTACTTTTGAACGTGGGTCGTAATGGTCTGAGAGTTTCCCTCGAGTTTCTTCAATCTGCACATCGTACAGACCATTGTCATTCAAAATTTTCCTCGCCACTTCGTACCCGGTTAAACCCGAAGATGAGGCGACTTTCGAGTACTTCTTATACGTATTTTTCACACGCATGTTCGCCCATAGAGGAACGATCAGAAGAATGGCAAAGTAGATGAGAAATCCACCCATGTCGATGTTACCTCCAGTACTAATTTCGATTACTTTTATTTTATGAAGTTTGCCTTAGAATGTCAATCTCTTTGCTTTTTACGTGCCTGTTGCTTCTCTTTATCACCTTTATACTTTCTAAAGCCGACATAAGAGAGAGTAGCCACAATGATGCTACCCGTTGTAAACATCACCCAGAGAAGAGACGGATCTGCTTCATCCTCTTCCCCTTCGTACAAACTAGTTAAATCGGCCTCTAAACTCACAAGCTCTCCGTACGCCTTCGTTCCATTTGCAAGCACTTCGGGGCGGTAATTATCAATATAGTGTACCCTGGCATCCACTTTTTGCACGAGTTCGTCTGGAGCATCAATTTTCGCACTTGGATAGATCGTTTCATACTGCTTCATAAATACGTCTAATATGAAGTGAAATTGTTCTTGATCTCCATTATCTACAGCGTCTAGCATTTGCTGATAGTACGAGAGCATTTGCGCCTTCGTTTCTTTCCAAAGCGGCTCCTGCTCAGAATGAAGAGCATCCACAACTAAGTACAGTCCTGTAGCAGAACGAATCCGCTCCTCTTTCGTTGTCGGTTCTCTTAAGACGCGCTCTGTTTCTTCGTAAAGAGATAAAACAGTTTGAGAAGCCTCACTATTTTCCCAACCGGATAGGGATTGCTGCATGGCCCCTTCCATTTCTTGTAACAACCGATACGCCTCTGCAGGACGATTCATCTTCGTAAAATGGAGTACATCTTGAGCCTGGTCGTGGAGGGTTGCGTAGGGGTTTTCTGCTACAGCAACAAGATTTGTTGACATAAAAAGTGTAAGTAGTAGGATGGTTACGGTTGATCGAATCAAAATGAGTCCCCCCTTCATTTCCTCTTCACATACTTATGAAGGGTGGGACAAGTTTAGACCTAGGAATCCATGTCCCAAGTCATTTTTTTCTTACGAAGCGTGAGGTAATACGTTAACATTAACGTAGCGGTGGATAACCAAAACGTAAAGTACCCGATTTGTAAGGCATAGTCAGTAAGAGAGCTGTAACGTGGGTACATAAGAAACACGTAATCAATGATTTCATTGTTATACAGCCAAACGGCGGCAACGAAGAAATGCCACAGCTTGATTCGATAAAAAGGAGCGTACAACACGCCTTGAATGGCCATACCTAGATGAGATGCAATTAACATATAGCCCGTCCAATGTAACTCCCCCTCTACAGCTAGAGTCAATAAGTTCATAACAACAGCCCACAGTCCGTATTTCACGAGTGACGTAATCGCTAACGCTTCAATCAATCCCCACTGTTGTTTAAGTAAATAGGCAAAAAGAACAATCGTAAAAAACAGACTTGCAGTGGGACTGTCAGGAACAAAGATATAAAATTGCGCAGGAGTCCTTTCTAATTGTGGTCCATACCAAATATAACCATATACCGTTCCCCCTAGGTTAATAAGGAAAAGGAGAAGTAAAAATGAGCGTTGCTTGAGCACGTAAGGAACATACTGTGACATCATGCATAGAACCTCCTTCGCGAAATAGACAATTAAAAACACCTATTATTTTCGTATGAAACTAACAAGGAAAAGGACTGACACGATTGCCAGCCCTTCAGTCTTATTCTTCACCTGCAGTTTCGTCGGATGTGCCACCAGATTCTTCGTCGCTGGCCTCTTCCTCTGATCCCTCTTCGGTTGAACCTTCTGCTCCGCCTTCAGCTAGATTCGCTTCATCCTCATAAGCGACAGTTAAGATAAAGTTTGCTAACGTAGTCAATTCTTCTTCAGTACCTTGAAATTGACCTGCTGGCATATTCCCCATTCCGTTTACAGCGATATCTTTTATATAGTTTGGATCGTTGGCAACTTCGAGAAGAGCAGGAGCACCAGCCCCACCTTGTAGGTCTGTACCGTGACAGCTAATACAAGACTGAGAATAAATCTCATAGCCTGCAGATTCTTTATCGATATTAGCCTCTACGATTTGCCCTTGACGTTCAGCAGCTTCCCAGTCGTGCGTGACGACAGATTCCCAAGTCAAGAAAATAGTTGCGGTCAACCCTAATAACATGAATCCGACCGCTATCGGACGCTTCGTAGGTCGACGTTCTGGACCACGGTCTAAAAATGGTGCGAGTAGAAGTGCGCCAAACGCAACACCTGGAATTACTAATGCACCGATCACATTATACGGCCCTGAAGCGTATTGGTACTTTAATAATTGATAAAGAAATAAGAAATACCAGTCAGGTAACGGAATATAGGTCGTATCTGTAGGATCTGCCATACGCTCTAACGGTGGTTCTTCAGCGGCAGTCATAATGAGAAATCCTACAAGAAAGACAGCACCCACCATCCATTCACGAAGAAGGAAGTTCGGCCAAAAGGCTTCCGTTTTTCCTGGGTATTCGGAATAGTCCTTCGGAACATTCGGCTTACGATTAGCTGATACGCGTGAATCCCCGACAAACTTCATACCTTTACCACGATGCATGGTTCAAGTCCCCTCCTTTTTTTCAGTGTCTGCTTTTTATAGTGGTCCAGAAATCCCTTGCTTCCGGATCATCATGAAGTGCGCTCCCATCAAGCCGAGCAAAGCAGCAGGAAGGAAGAAAACATGAATAGCAAAAAACCGCGTTAGCGTTTGTGCCCCGATGATTCTCACGTCACCTGCTAACAATACCTTAATTTGATCTCCGATAATAGGGGTCGCCGCTGCAATTTCCAACCCTACTTTCGTTGCAAAAAGGGCTTTCATATCCCATGGAAGTAAGTAACCAGTGAATCCAAGTCCAAGCATAACAAAGAAAATAAGAACTCCGACTACCCAATTCAATTCACGTGGCTTTTTGTAAGCGCCTTGGAAGAACACACGCAACGTATGTAAGAACATCATCACAATGACTACACTCGCGCCCCAATGGTGCATTCCACGAACAATCGTTCCGAATGCCACTTCATTTTGTAAATAATAAACGGATTCCCACGCATTTTTAATATCTGGAACGTAATACATAGTTAAGAACATTCCAGATAAAATTTGAATGACGGTTACAAAAAATGTGAGTCCGCCAAAGCAATAAACAAACGCAGAAAAATGATGCGCCGGGTTTACATGCTCTGGTACTTCATGATCGGCTATGTCACGCCATAGAGGTGTTATATCAAGGCGTTCATCGACCCAGTCGTATATTTTATTCAGCATGTCGATTACACCCTTTCTCTAGGTTGTGGTGCCCCGAAATGAAGGAACCCATCTACTATTTTGTAGTCGTACACATCCAATGGTGCAGTTGGTGGTGTGCCCGGGACGTTGACCCCATTTTTATAATACCGACCAGCGTGACACGGACAAAAAAACTGGTTTGGGTATTCTTCATTTGAATTCCAGTCAACAATACACCCTAGGTGCTTACAAATAGGAGACATCGCTAAAAGCTCACCGTTTTCCTGTTTATACACCCAAGCAGTTTCAGTCACTTGACTTTCGTACCAAGCATCTTTTTGGTTGTAACTAAAGTCGACACGAGTCGGCTCGGTACCAATGTCTTCAACTTTTGCTTCGGTCGGGATGTAATCGCTCTCACCAGTTGCTTTTAAAACTGGATCGACAGCGAAGCGAACCATAGGCATCATAATCGATGCAGCCATGAATCCACCGACACCTGTCAGAGTATAGCTGAGGAATTGGCGTCTTGACACACGATGCTTGCTCATGTCTTTCCCCCCTCTACCGTAAAGTACGTCCCCTTGGACGATTATGAACACTTATGAAACTAGGACAACATAATGATATATCAAACCTATGGCAAGGTCAATAATCGTTCTGACGGTCTTTATTATGTATTCCAATGTTTCACGAGCGCTTGTAATAATTGTTGGACTTGATCACCTGCGAGTTTTTGCTTATAGGTTTCGTCCATGGTTTCTAGAGGAATATCTGGAACTCCTAAACGTAATGCACTTCCATCGATCGACATGCCTTTTGCCCCTAAATAGGCTACGTGTGAAAATCCAACTTTTTTTAAGTTTCCAGTCCAGTGTGCTATGACTGGAGTCTGGTCTTCAAAGTAAGTAACAGGAGGAAATAACATAATGCGTCCTTTCAATTGCTTCTCCAACCCATACGAGACCATTTGTACGTACTCTGCATGAGCAGCTGATGGCACGGGAGTATTCGGGTTCAATTGAATCATAGGGACAATTGCTGTATCTACGTACTCTCCAGTGTCCTGAAATGCCAAGGCATCCTTTGCTTCCCAACGCAACAGAATGCACCTCCTTTGCTCTCGTACTCCCATCATACCAGACTGTACTCATGAAAAATTGAACGTTCCGTGAACAGTACTAGTATGAGCATTATCCATCATAAAAAAACGTAAAAGTACATATTGTACTGATCTGTAAGGTTAAAACATGCAAAAAGGTAGCCGCAGTGGGCTACCTTTTAATTTTCCATTATATGGAATCATTCATCCAGTTAGCTCATTTCGTTTAAATCAATTTGTGCTTTAATCGTGTCTACACTATACCGCTTTACAAATTTGGGGAATGGTTCTCTCTTTTTCCCTTGTTCAGCATAAAGATCGATAAGTTGGTCAACAACACGGTATAACTGGTCTGGTACAAGGGATTCGAACAATAACTCTCCAACCTTTGCGTCTTTTCCCTTTGACTTACCTCCTACGTACACATTGTAAGTGTCCCTTATCTTCATGACTCCAATGTCATTAATCAACGGTTCACCACAACCGATCGGGCAGCCCGTATAGGCAGGTTTAAGAGTAAATGGTACTTCTCTTCTTGCCATTCGTTGATTGAGCTCTTTCGCAACTGGCATGCCCTCTTGTTCTTCCCCTTTACAGAAGTTACATGTTCTCAAGCTTTTCACATAATTTCCAACAGGATAACAGTGCAATCCTACTTTTTCAAGCTCTTCTACAATGGATTCTAGGTCTTGTTCTAGTACTTCTAAATAAAGTTGTTGAAATGTAGTGAGCTCCAGTTCATCATCTTCGTCCATATATTTAGCTAAAGTAAGAAGTTGTGAAGGTTTTAGTTTCGCACCAAAGTCGATCCCACCATTTACCGCTATTTTAACTTTTTTATTTGTCATTGTATCATCCCCACTACATATTAATGGCTTAAATGAACCCTATTCTCCATGTATTTACGTAGCACATAAAAACAGAACGCGCTGTAATAACAAGACACGTCCCGTTAAGTGGATTCATTCCTTTACGTCATAGCCTTGATCATCAATTGTTTCTTTGATTTTATTTAAAGAGACAGACGCAGAATCGAATTGGACACTTACTTTTCCATTTTCAAGATCAACAGCAACATTTTGTACACCTGTCAACTCTCCAACACTGCCTTCAATTGATTTTACGCAATGGCCACAAGACATACCTTCAACATGCAAAGTCACATTTTCCATCGTCCATACCCCCATTATTTTTTCATTAATTTTTGGACAGTTATAAGAACCTCATCAAGAACCTCAAGGTCTCCTTCTTGAATTCTTTCCACCAAACAGGTTTTCAAGTGACCTTCAAGAAGTATTTTAGCTACGCTGTTTAAAGCGGATTGAGTTGCAGCAATTTGAGTGATTACATCATCACAGTAGGTATCTTTTTCAATTAAGCCTTTAATCCCGCGAATTTGTCCTTCAACGCGGTTTAACCGAGTGACCAAGTTTTTTTTCACTTTATCTGAGTGTTGGCTCTTCCTATCATTCATTTCGACTAAACAACAGTCATCTGCCATTATTTCATCATTTACTACTAAAGACATCATATCGCCTCCCTCGGAACTATATTATACCATACCCTCATATGGTATGTAAAGCTAAGTTAAACGTTTCATCTGAATTTATAAAAGGCGTAGAACCGGTATAGAGGTTCTGATAAATATGGAGGCGATGCCTTCAAAGACATCGCCTTCTATATGACTCCTATCGAACAGGTTTCCAACGGCGCAAGAATAACGTGTTTCCTACAACGGATACAGAACTGAATGCCATAGCTCCACCAGCAAGAATTGGATTGAGCAGACCGATAGCTGCAACCGGAATTAGGATGACATTATATGCAAATGCCCAGAACAGGTTTTGGCGAATTTTTCGCATCGTTGTTTTGGACAAACTAATGATGTCGACAATTCCCGTTAAATCGCCACGCATTAATGTAATGTCAGCCGCCTCAATGGCTACGTCAGTTCCTGTACCAATCGCAATACCGACATCAGCAGCAGCCAGTGCAGGGGCGTCATTGATACCATCTCCAACCATAGCGACAACTTTGCCTTCTTGCTTTAACTTTTCGACCTCAGCAGATTTGTCTTCTGGCAAAACTTCCGCGAGTACCCGATCCACACCGACTTGCTTAGCAATAGCCTCTGCCGTAAGTCGGTTATCCCCAGTGATCATAATCACTTCAATATCCATTTGCTTCAATCGTTTAATCGCTTCAGCTGATGTTTCTTTCACAGTATCCGCCACAGCGATGATGCTAGCAAGACTGCCTTCAACAGCCATAAGCATCGCCGTTTTTCCCTCGCCCTCAAGTTCTTCCATCCGACTAAGCGCATCGTTTATTTCTACATTATTTTTAGCCATTAGTTTTTTGTTCCCAATCAACACCAATTGATCATTAATTTCGACTTGAATCCCGTGTCCGGGTATGGCGTTGAAGTTTTTGCTATCCTGAAGCTGTAAGCCCTTGTCTTTTGCTCCCTTAACAATTGCCTCTCCAAGCGGATGTTCAGAGCCCTTTTCAGCTGTGGCAGCCAATTGCAGCAGTTCATCTTCTGAATAATTTCCGTAAGTGACGATATCCGTTACATTAGGTTCACCTTTTGTAATCGTCCCCGTCTTATCTAGGACCACGGTTGTCACACGCTGTGATTTTTGTAGGTGTTCAGCGCCTTTAATCAAAAGGCCATTTTCAGCGCCTTTCCCCGTTCCCACCATAACCGCTGTTGGAGTAGCTAATCCTAACGCACATGGACACGCGATCACAAGCACGGCGATTGCACTAACCAATGCAGGGGTGAATCCTGCTAGGAAGAAAGTAATACCGAATGTAGCCAATGCAATGACAATAACAATAGGCACAAACACACCAGAAATTTTGTCCACAAGGTGCTGGATCGGCGCCTTAGATCCTTGAGCTTCTTCAACAAGCTTGACGATCTGGGATAGTGCCGTATCTTTTCCGACCTTTGTTGCTTTGAATGTAAAGGAGCCATGTTTATTTACTGTCGCACCAATTACTGTGTCACCCGTTTTTTTGTTAACAGGCATACTTTCTCCAGTTAACATAGACTCATCTACTGTTGTACTGCCTTCAATAATTTCTCCATCGACTGGAATCTTTTCGCCAGAACGAACAAATATCACGTCACCCGTCACAACCTCTTCGAGTGGTATATCCATTTCTTCCCCATCTCTAATGACACGAGCTGTTTTTGCTTGAAGTCCCATCAATGTTTTAATCGCTTCGGATGTTTGCCCTTTTGCTCTTGTTTCAAGTAACTTCCCTAAAACAATCAACGTCATCACGATTGCAGCGGCTTCGTAGTAAAGGAATTGTCCGGTTCCCATAATGGTAACGATCAAACTATAGAAATACGCCGCTGATGTTCCTAGTACTACAAGAACAGCCATGTTGGCACTGCCACCGCGAACAGCGTTGTATGCATCCCGGTAGTAATGGCCACCTACATAAAATTGGACGGGCGTGGCGAGTAAAAATTGAACCCAAGGATTCATGTGGAAAAACCCACCATTTCCATATTCCATTGCAAAATCTGATACCATCTGTACTAAGAAAAAGAATGATAAAACTGCACCAACTGTGAATTTTGTTTTCTGAGTCTTATACGCTTTTTCTCTGGCACTTCGTTCATAATCCCCATCGGCATCCCCTATTGTTTTTGCGTCATAACCTGCTTTTTTTACTGCGGCAATCAATTGATCTACATGGGTATTGCCAGGAATAAACTCGACGTTCGCTTTCTCCGTTGCTAGATTGACCGTCGCACTCGTTACTCCTTCAACCTTGTTTAACACTTTTTCAATTCGTGTTGCACACGCCGCACATGTCATGCCAATAAGGTTCAGCTTCACCTTTTCTTCCTGAACGCCATATCCAGTCTTTTTAACTTTTGCAATTATATCTTCAACTGATGCCTCGGAAGGATTATACGTAACCGACGCTTTTTCCGTAGCTAAATTGACATTTGCTTTTTGAATCCCTGGTACTTTAGCAATGTTTTTTTCAATTCGTGTTGCACACGCCGCGCAAGTCATACCAGTAATGTTCAAGCTGACATTTTCAGCTGATTCGGGCTGTACCTTTGCATTTGACTGAGCTCCCATGCTCTATTCCCTCCTACATATATATCCCACGACTTCATCTAATCGGCAAACGTTAGTCGCGGATCATATATTTTAATTGTATCACTCACATCTAAAACCTATTCTATACCTGTATAAGGTATTTTTCTTTGCGTCCGTTCGTTTCTCCCTCCTCGTTATTCATTATAGTATACCCCCGTACCCCATGTAAAGTGAAACGAATATTTTTTCGCATGTTGTTATTTACATCGGTAGTAGTGACACAACGTGTTTGCTTTCCTCTAGAACCAGGAGTCACCTAAAAAAACATTATTGACCTACATAATTCTTCATTCACGTAACAATACTAGCATTGAAAGGAGTGGTTACATGCTTCCAGCTATAGATGTTGGGTTAATGGACAATCACCTGTCAGCTCACGAAGGCATTGTGAGCAGGCTACAACTTTATTTAAAAATTGCTAAAGACAGAAACGTTACACAAGTCTTGGAAAAACAGTTACAGGTAATGAAAAACCATGTGGTGGTGATGAATCAACTTCTGAATCCAAGTCAACAAGGTCAAGTTGTTTTACCTCCAATCCCTCAAACTACTGGAGATAATGGTACAGAGGCACCTGTAAACGCTGGAATCCAGATAGAAGATCGTCACATCACCTTAGATGCGCACTCTACAGCGAATGCAATGGCAAACGATAATTTCATCTCTGCTTCCGCTATGAAAAACCCCGTTGTGAAAAAAATTCACTCGGAAATGGCGTTACAGCAAGAAGCCATCGCAAAGATGTATAATCAAATTCTGGAGACTAACGGATGGGTTAAATCTTCAATGGCAAAACAACAAGAGCAAATCGATACTGCCAACTATTATAGTAACATTCCAGGCACCCACAAGATGACGGATCAAACTCATTTCAATCACCAAAATTACGAACAGCAGTAGAACGAAAAATAAAGCCGTCCTTTGTGACGGTTTTTTTGATTTCAACTTCATACTATACCCGATCGAGTTGTTCGTACTCCACCAAAATAAGCTTGCAAATATTTCATTTGCAAGCTTACCGGAAGTTCATTGGCTAAAAATGGGGGTAAAATGAGTGTATTCATTCATTCCTCTATGTGTCATCAAGGGTATATTTAATGAACAGACACCCACTTACTTCACGTTTTCTGTAAGCAATTTTTGCAAAGCAGCACTTAAAAGATAAAAATTTTCAGTGTCGCCCCTGTCTAAAGCTGTGTCAATTTCGTTACGTAATCGCTCACTTTGAAATTGAATGAGACTATGCTGCAACATATCTTCTATTAAAGCGTGGTCTTTCTCCGTCAACTCAATAGGGACAGGCGCATGTGGATTTTCTTCGAGAACAAGAGCATATTGTGCATTCGTTTTCCGACCATAAAAGTTTAGTTGAATGTATAAGTCTTCCTCCCTGTTCAAACGTATATCATGAAATGATTTCTCTGCATCCGTCGTCATAACGTGCTGCTTGTAAAACTTAAAAGGCGTGTCATCTACACAATGGGTTGACATGTAGATGCCACGGGGACATCGCTCACACGACTCAACAAAATGCACTTTTCCCATGAGTTGATCGTGACTCATTAAATAGTTTAATATCCACACACATTCCCTACGCTTTAATTGATAATGATTTAAAAACCAACGAATAAACTCTTTCTTCTCATTTACAGACACAGGTGTCGACATCCCATTTTCTCCCCTTTTTGATGAGACTCCTACTCCTCCTGATCGTTCTCTGCAATTGTTTTTTAGCTTTCTGCTATCAAGATCCCTTGGCTTACAATCGCGCTACGATGTCGTTCCATTCTGCATTCGTCGGGTCTGTTTGTAACAGTAGTTGGAATACTTCTCGGGCTTGCAAATGTTTTCCTTCTTCTAGAAGAAATGATCCGTACTCTTCTAAGTAACTGGGGTATTCTTTACAGACAGTATATGCCCTTGTGTAACGGTTTAATGCATCCTCGTATCTCTCAAGTTCTCGTAAGCTCTTGCCAGCATCCCAGTCTAAAAACGAATCTTCCTCTCCGTCGGCTTCAAAAAGGGCAATCAGCTCTAGTACATCCTCGTATCGCTCTTTGCTAAGGAGAAGAGAGCTTAAAGTTTGCACAGCTTCACCATACTGAGCATCGAGCGCAATGGCTTCTCGAAGCCACTTTTCTGCAAGTTGTTCATTTGTCGTCTTTAACGCCAGCTTACCTCCTTGCAAATACAATTCCTTTTGAAAAGAATCTTGTGCAATTCCTTTTTCAATTGTTTGTATCGCTTTATCAAGCTGTTCATCAGACTCGTATGCCACTGCCAATTGTCGGTAAGCACCGTGATAACTGGGGTCCATACTGATGAGCTCTTCTAACTTCGAAATGGCGGTTTGTTTAGAACCAGCCTGGTAGGCACTCACTCCGTATGCGAATAATAGGTCAGGATCGACTTCTTTTTGTAACGCTTTTTCAAAGTAAGGTAGCGCTTCTTCAAATTTCCCTGCACCAGCATAGCTTTGGGCAAAACGATTGGATAAAGGAAGCGTCGTGTCACCTCCAAGCATCTCAGCCATTTCATATGCGTTCGTTGCCTCGGCAAACCGCCCTAACGACGCGTACAATTCTCCGAGAGCAAAAAAGAGTACTGGTTCCTCTTCATTCATTTGAGATGCCCGTTTCAACTTGCGCTCAGCGACTTCAAACAGCCCTTGACGCTCATATAAGTCAGCCTGAATGAGGAGAGCTTGCGAAAAAAGATCGGATGAGTCTGGGACCTTTTCTAACAGTGTTAGCGCATCTTCCTCATTGTCTAATTCAATAGATGCTTCTGCTGCCGAGAGCAATAGCTCTGGTTCTTCCGGAAACGAAACTAATAACACGTTATATAGTTGAATAGCCTCTTCTAAAAAACCTAGTTGGTTAAGGGCGTCAGCTAGCTGTAGTTGGTCTCCTGGCTCACCATGCTGCGATACCTCTTCGATCATTCGCTTAGCTTTTGTCATCTGCCCTTTTTCTAATTGCTGTATACATTGTTCAACTACCGTCATGGATGAAATCTCCTCTAAAAAATTGTGGAACTCGAATGCGCAACTCCTCTCCCCGCCCCGGTGAAAGAAATAGCTCTTCTCCAGCACGTAAGATGTTGCCTTTGTGTACCGTTACAACGAGTCTAGATTCATAATAAGGAATAGTGTTTGGATTCTCAAGTAAAGCGGATGCAAGGCTAAGGTCGCGACGTCCTAGTAATGAAGCTCTACTAAAATTGCGCCGTCCATGGCGCAACGTTGAGTCACTCACGTCCTGGGAGCGAACGACTTTCTGACCCACATCGTGTGAGCCTTGGGTATCATAGAGGTTATAAGTTACTTCGCCACCTTGATGTAAAAATCCTTTGTATGGGTAAATACCAATTTGTTTCAATACGTCAAGAGACAACGGAACTTCAGTTGGCATCGGGGTATGAACGTAGGGAAACCGCGTTGAAGCGAGTACATCTGCCCATTCTTTGAGCAATTGCCGCTCTTTTCTACGTTTATCTGCTGTGATTACAGGAACGAGGACAGGCTTATAACCAAAGGTGTGATTGTCGAGTAAGCTCCACGGCATTTTTTCGACGCTATTGTCTTCCCCTATCTCTAGAAACAAAATGGAGATGGAATCCTTTGCACACAGACGAACAACTGTCGGTGTAAGCTGGGAGAGAGGAAGTTGCACCGCTAACGTGTAATCAACCGGGCAATTGTTGTAACGAAGTCTAGCATAACGAAGAGCTGAACGCCATTCCTTCTCCTGCTCAACTTCCACTTTCGCCACGATCGTCGTCATCCCTTTTGTAATGGCATTCTCAATCCAAAAGGTTCGTAGTTGTTGCATTGACCATGCTGTAGGAATTGCTTCGAATACACCTACATGACCCGGCATCATTGTGTATGGGGACGCATCCACCTTCATAAGCTGATCCTTTGGAAAAGAGGGTCTCACTGCATGGATACGCTCATTACGGATGAGAAAGCTTTCTCTCACCAATTCATTGTGACGAACGACTGAGGCATTCGAAATAATATACGGCATTAAAATACCACCCCCAAATTTCATTAGCTTGTTCCTACCGACGCAACATAAAAGTAAGAAGTAGACGCAAGTAGGATAGGTTTATTTATCTACGAACACACTCACCTGATGAAGTTTCATTGTATAGACAAGCTATGAGAGGGGATGGGAGAATATGTGTTTA
Source organism: Bacillus fonticola (assembly GCF_012955605.1). GTDB lineage: Bacteria > Bacillota > Bacilli > Bacillales > JC228 > Bacillus_CG > Bacillus_CG fonticola. The sequence goes on from NZ_CP052135.1 coordinate 1,835,654, forward strand.
AAAAAATATTCATGAGCTAGTTACTTAACCATGCATGAAAACTGGTCACAAAGCAGTGGCGTTGCGATCAAGGCGGTGCGAGTGGGGCCTCGGATTATTTAGGAAAAAAGTATCCAAAGTTTGTTCTGTAATAGGATCATTACCATGATGTTAGGATTCTGCGTAACTCCGCCCCTTTTCCACAGAAAAGAAAGAGCCACTCAAATAATTGAGTAGCTTACCATTGATACAATCACTTCTCTGACTTTCCTTGTACACTCTCCCTAAAGAAGGAAATCATACGATAACGACACCATCTATACTCGTTACGTTGCTTCGGTCACCTCATAAGTCGTGCGTTGCCTTAAACAATGGGCAGCATAAGATCTTGTATCTTCTGTAGAAAAACTAAGTACAAGGACGCCAATCACCTCTTCATCCCGCGCCTCCACGATACGAATGTTGACTACACTAATACTTTCTTCTGCTAGGTGACCAGTAATTTCACTCAAGACACCAGGTACGTCTGGTACATCTACATACAAGTCAAAGAAAGAAGGCAATAGCCCTGTTTTCTTTTGTGGAAGTTCATCACGAAACGATTTTGCTCGTTGAAAAAAATGAAGAATAGACGTTCCATCTCCTAACTCAACGACTTGGGTCAGTTCATCCATCTCATCTTTCCAGGAATACAACAGCCGTAGAAGTGTATCTCGGTTTTGTAACGTAATATCTCGCCACATTGTTGGATTACTAGAAGCAATCCTCGTAATATCCCGAAATCCACCGGCGGCAAATCGACGTAACGCCTCTTCATCTTCATACGAACGAAATGCATGTCGTACGAGTGAAGCAGCCACCAAATGCGGAAAATGACTCACTACACCAGTAATCTCATCGTGCTCATCTGCAGGCATCACAACAAAGGAGGCTTTTGTCCCCTGTAGCCATTCCTTTGCTTGATTGATCGCTTTTTCACCAGAACTTGAAGGCGTTAGTACAAAAATGGCATTTTCAAATAAATGATCACGTGCTGCTTGAATACCACTTTTATGCGAACCAGCCATTGGATGCCCCCCAATGAAAGTGACCCCGTTATTTTGCAAAGGCTTTGCGGCTTCCATCACCTGGCGCTTCGTGCTCCCCACATCTATAACAAGGCAATCTTGGCGCAAAGGGACTCGGGCAAGCTCCCCTAGCAGTGATACTGTTTGTTCAACAGGAGTGGCCAGCACGATAAAATCTGCACGACTGGCCGCTTCTAATACATTTTGATTTTCTTCATCAATAACTCGCAATATTTTTGCCAGCTTACTTGTTTCGTCGTTTTGATCATAGCCTTCTACTATCGTCTCGGGGTGCGCTTTTTGTATACATTTCGCAATCGAGCCCCCGATAAGTCCTAGACCGACTACGAGCGCTCGCTTTGGCATTGTATTCGTTCCTTTCTTATTAGCAGAATCTCTAGGAAGTTTGTGTTTCCTTAAGTAGGGAAGCAATATGCTGTATTATATTCGTATTGTCTTCTGCTTGACCAACCGTAATTCGTAAACAAGTTGGGTATCCAAGTACATTTCCTGCTCGCACAATGTAACCATTTCTCAACAAGTACTGAAACGCTTCATCGCTGTCCATTCCGACATCAACTAATAGAAAGTTTGCTTCGGATGGATATACGTATAAACCGAGCGCTTCTAGTCCTTCCTTAAGACGTTTGCGTTCCTTGGCGTTTTCCTCGCGACACGCATTAACAAATTCTAAGTCTTTTATAGATGCTAGGGCAGCAATTTGACCAAGAGAGTTAACATTGAACGGTTCCCGTACAGGTTCAATAGCTTGGATGACATCCTCACGAGCCACTCCGTACCCGACACGAAATCCTGCTAGACCGTGAGCCTTTGAGAATGTACGTAACGCGAGCACGTTCGGATAGCGTGCAACAAGTGAAGTTGTATCGGTGTAATCTTCATCGGTAACGTATTCGTGATACGCCTGATCCACAACAACGAGCACATCTTCAGGAATGTGTTCCATCATTTCAGCAAGTTCTTGCTCGGTCATGATGTCACCTGTGGGATTGTTCGGGCTGCAGATCCATACAATCGACGTCTCATCATCAATAGCATTCAGCATGCCTTTACGATCGTGCTTCCCGTTTGGTAATAACGGTATTTCACGTGCTTCTCCACCTTGGAGTGCGACGTTATGCTTGTATTGTGAAAATGACGGAGCCGGCATGACCGAATTACGACCTGGACCGATGAGAGCGCTGGTCACCATTCGAATTACTTCATCAGAACCATTTCCGAAAATCAGTTGTTGAGGTGACACTCCAAGTTGCGCACTAACCACTTGTCTTAACTCGTACGCCGCCCCATCCGGGTAGATCGTTGGTGAAGAACTAGCTTCTTGTATTGCTCGATCCACAGCAGAAGAATAACCAAAAGGATTTTCGTTTGATGCCAATTTCACTAAACGATCTAACCCTAGTTCCCGCTTCAATTCCTCTGGTGTTTTTCCCGGCTGATACGCTTTTACTTGCTGCAAAGCTTGAATCCATTTCATTTAGAAGAATCCCCTTTCGTAGACAAATCTGGACGCAATGATACCGCATTTTCCATGTATACGTGGTGAATTTCCTGTTGCCTCAAATCAGTGTTCACATGCATCATTAAGCGAATACACTTAGGCATAGAACCTGGAACAGCCATTTCTTGCATGCACATAACGGGAACAAACTCCCATCCTGGTAAAGAGCGCACCACTTGTGCAGGAAAAGCACACGTCACATCCGGTGTAGCCGAAACAAACACACTAGCGACATCTTCCGCTTTAATATTGTTTTGGTGTATCATCTCTTCCAGCAACTGTTTCGTGTGTGAGAAGAGCTGCTCTTTCTCATTCACTTTTATCGTTGTCGCTCCTCTAACACCTCGCAGCATAAACCTCTCCCCCTTTTTCTTTACAGACTCAGTTCAAGAAAGCGGCGTATGAATGCATCTTCTACTGACACCACATGTGGACGCCCGACCTTTTCTAGTAAGCAATATCGGATTACGCCACGGTCCGCTTTTTTATCGAGCTTCATTGCACTAAGAAGCTGATCGATCGATAAGCTACTAGGAATACTCGTTTCATAGCCTAATTCTTCAGCCCATTGGCAAAATTCAGCTATAGGAAAATCGAAGGAATAGTGCTCCTGACTCATTCTTAGAGCAGTTACCATGCCAATGAAAACTGCCTCTCCATGAGTCAAAACGCCATACCCAGCTTCCTTTTCTAACGCATGACCGAGTGTGTGACCAAAGTTCAATACTGCCCGAACACCTTGTTCACGTTCATCCTCGTGAACGATTCTTTCTTTAACCGCAATCCCCCGAACAATCCAACGTGTCCATTGCTCTTTTGTAACTTCGCGTAAACTAGTAACAGTACGTAACTCCCCATAAAGTTCCTTATCTCCAATAAGCCCCTCTTTCACGAGCTCTGCAAAGCCAGATCGTAGTTCACGCTCTGGTAGCGTGTCGAGAAACGAAACATCATACAATACATGCTCTGGGTGATAAAAGGCACCGATTAAATTTTTACCTTGAGAATGATTGATGCCCGTTTTCCCTCCTACAGCACTATCATGTGCGAGCAAAGTGGTCGGCACTTGCAAGAAGCGAACACCTCGTAAAAAACTTGCTGCCACAAAACCGGTTACATCACCTACCACCCCGCCACCAAGGGCAACAAGGACACACTGCCGATCAAGCTGCCATTCTAGTAAGGTTGTAAGGATATTTTCAAATGTAGAAAACGATTTTGTTTGTTCTCCTGCTGGAAGCACAAGCCGCTTCATTGGGAAGACTTGAGCACATGGTTCATACAAGGATTGGCCATATAGTGGATTCACATGCTCATCTGTAATCACAACAACCGTTGATGGAGCGGGTGTCATTCCTGACAAGATGGCTGGAAGTGTAGAGGAAACCCCCTCCCCAATGGTCACTTCATACGGTTTATGAGCGCGGATTTGATAAGAAGTTGTCATTGCTTAAAACTCCATAGCCAGTTTGCGTTGCTTAGTGATAGCGGCTTGTAAATCTTCTAATGTGTCACTGCTAAACTGTTCCATCAAGGCATTCGCCACTTCCCATGCAATGACGTTTTCAGCTACTACACTAGCTGCTGGCACCGCACAGCTGTCGCTGCGTTCAATACTGGCTTGAAATACTTCTTTCGTATCAATATCAACACTGTCAAGTGGTTTGTACAGAGTAGGGATAGGTTTCATCACGCCGCGCACCACGATCGGCATTCCGGTAGTCATCCCACCTTCAAAACCACCGAGTCGATTGGTTTTTCGCGTGTATCCTTCATCTTTATTCCAGAGAATTTCATCGTGTACCTCACTACCGAATCGGCCGGCAGCTTCAAAACCGATACCGAACTCTACACCTTTAAACGCATTAATACTTAGCATGGCACCAGCTAATTTCGCATCAAGCTTACGATCATAATGTACATAACTTCCAACGCCAGCAGGCATTCCTTCTACAATCACTTCAACGATACCGCCGATGGAGTCTCCATTTTTCTTAGCATTGTCTATGGCATCCATCATTTCCTGATCTTTAGTAGTATCGAACACGCGTACAGGAGACTCTTCCGTTACTTTACGAAGTTCGTCTAGAGATGAATAAGGCTTATCTTCAGCGACAACATGTCCAATTTGTTTCACAACGCCGGCTACTTCTATTCCACACTCACGCAGCAATTGTTTCGCCACCGCACCAACTGCCACGCGCACCGTCGTTTCCCGGGCAGAGGAGCGTTCTAATACGTTACGCAAATCGCGATGTTGGTACTTTATACCTCCATTTAGGTCGGCATGTCCCGGTCGAGGTCGAGTAATTTTTCTACGGACTTCCGCCTCTTCGTCATTAGAAATAGGATCAATCCCCATAATTTTCGTCCAATGTGTCCAATCTTTGTTCTCAACAACGAGGGCAACTGGTGAACCGATCGTTCGTCCATGTCTGACCCCACTCATAATTTGAACACGGTCTTTTTCAATTTGCATACGTCGCCCTCGCCCGTGACCTTTTTGGCGACGAATTAATTCAGTATCAATGGATTCTCTTGTTACAGGAAGTTGTGCAGGTAAGCCTTCAATAATGGCCGTAAGCTGTGGCCCATGAGACTCTCCAGATGTCAAATACCGCACTTCTCTTTCCCCCTTCAACTCATTAAAGAATTCTGTTTTCACCACTATATCATAGTGTGTGAGGAGTGAGAAGGTAGAATACATATGTAGCTCAGGGTAATTGGTGAAGCTTTTACATGATTTGACTGATTTTGAAACGCTAAAGCTAAGTAGTTTTGAAAGGGCAGGAAATCAGAAGTAGTGAAAAGCATATTAGCAAAAAAAATCCCCCGACTAAAAAGGATTGTAACGATTACTTTTCGTTACAACCCTTTTTAGTCTATATAAACCAAGCCTTTATCCTAAATCTTCTCATAAAAAAAGGGGCGGATGGAACGAAAACCGAAACGCTCTGGGTGAAACATTTGTTCTGTGCTGCCAACAAACAAAACTCCACCTTGTTTTAAACTTTCATGAAAGCTTCTGTACACCTTTTCCTTTGCTTCTTCCGTAAAATAGATAAGAACGTTTCGACATACGATACAATCCATCTGTTTCGGATACGGGTCATGCAATAGGTTGTGTTTTTGAAATTGTACGGACCGCTTTAACTCCGACTTTACATGAAATAAAATCCCTTTTTGTTCAAGGAACAAATCTCGGTATGATTTGTCCACTTCCCGGATCGCTTTTTCAGTATAAATACCGTGTCGTGCATGCTCTAACACGGTGTTATCTAAATCTGTAGCCAACACCTTCAGCTTACTAAGCGGATACAGATCACTTAAAATCATAGCAAGTGTATATGGCTCTTCTCCAGTAGAGCAAGCCGCACTCCAAACGGACACAGGCGAATTTTGTTTAGACGCGTATGCAGGGAGAATATCCTGTTGAAAAATTTCCCATTGAGTTGGATTGCGGAAAAACTCTGAGACGTTGATGGTCATTCGATCTACACATTCTATAAGCAAGCTTTTTTCTGCCTGCAATCCTTTTGTATAGGCGCGAAACGACGAAAAGCCTCGTTTTTCATAAAGCGAGGTAATCCTCCGTTTCATTTGTGCTTCCTTATACTTAGCTAAGTCTATCCCTGTAAGCGTTTGAAATGTCTTTACAAACTGCGCATAGTCCTGTTGATCCCCCACGGCGGTCGCCTTCTTTCCACACCATTTCACGTTTCCCTTCTCTATATCGACACCAAGAAGAAAAAAGTGAAGTAAATAAAACAATCGTATGGACAACAAAAAAGAGACCGACAATAAATGTCGACCTCCTCCTATGGAAATTTATACTGTCCACGTTGTAATAGCTTTGCTGTATTCAACAAGCTCTTCGTTTTTAAAGAAAATGCCAATTTCACGCTCTGCACTCTCACTAGAATCTGATCCGTGAATGATGTTTTTTCCAACCGTAACAGCAAAATCACCTCGGATTGTGCCTGGAAGAGCGTCTTGTGGGTTTGTAGCACCCATCATCGTGCGAGCTGTTGTAATCACGCCTTCACCTTCCCACACCATCGCAAAAACAGGACCTGATGTAATAAAGTCGACGAGCTCTCCAAAGAATGGACGCTCTGTATGTTCAGCGTAATGAGTTTTCGCCATTTCTTCCGTTATGAGCATCAATTTAGCACCAACAAGTTGAAAGCCTTTGCGTTCAAAACGAGCTACGACGTCACCAATCACATTACGTTGTACGCCATCTGGTTTCACCATTAAAAAAGTCTTTTCCATTATTCACACTCCTACTTTGTTGTAAATCATACGCTTGTCCAAAATCCATAGTAGCAATGGAACGAGGATTTGGCAACGCTTTCTTAAGAGGATCTTCCATTCTTTATAGAACGAACAACGGGCTAAAACATTTTCTATGCGTTTCAACTTCTATCATGTTTAAAAAACTCTCTTTTTATTAAGAGAGCAGACTACACGAAAAAGACATAACTAAGGATAAATTAACAGAGATTGAGATATTAAAATTTGCGTTTCCCAATGTAGTTGGCAATGTTTCTGAACGTTTTGTTCGCGCGATTATTCGGGAGTCTGTCCAAGCATGCATGAGCCTTCTTCAAGTACCGTTGACTCAGTTCATAAGACCGATCGAGCGCATCCGTGCCTTTAATCGCAGCGATTATAGGTGTGAGCTCCTCTTTTGTTATGTTAGGATGAACCTTTTTTACTTGAGTCTTTGCTGTTGGGTGTTCAAGAGCATACAAGACAGGGAGTGTCAAGTTCCCTTGCCATAAATCGCTTCCTGCTGGTTTTCCAAGTTCTTCCTCTGTTCCCGTTAAGTCTAGTAAATCATCGGTAATTTGATACGCCATACCAACGTAATACCCAAATTTATAGAGGGTTTCATGTACCTCATCCTCTACACCAGCAGCAAGTGCTCCAAGTTGGCAACTCGACGCGATCAAGAGAGCGGTCTTGCGCTTAATACGACGCAGATAATCTCGTACCGTTTGATCATAACGATATTTGTCTTCAATTTGGTCAATTTCTCCAACACAAACCTCAACAATCGTATGGGCCAATATTTCGTGTGCCTTCGAAGATTGTAGTGTTGAAAATGTTTGCAGTGATTGTGCGAAAATGTAATCTCCCGTATACATGGCGATTCGATTGTCCCATTTGGCTTTAATCGTAGGTTCGCCTCTTCTTAAAACGGCATCATCGATCACATCATCGTGCACAAGTGAGGCCATATGAATACACTCCAACGCTACCGCCACTTGCTTCATCCGCTCAAAATCATACGTTCCAAACTGTCCAGCTAGTAACACAAACACAGGCCGAATCCGTTTTCCTCCAGCCTGCAATAAATGGAGGGATGCATCGTGGAGCACAGGAGATTGTGCAGTGATTGCCTCTTCCAACGCACGTTCAATTTTCTGCAAATCCCTTTGCATAAAAGAGTACAGAACATTTAATTTCATGATCGACCCACCTACACTCATACAATCCGTTTTACGGTCATTTTCTTGTTGAACATCTACTTTTGTTTAGATCCAATATGCAATGCTGCTGCTCCACCGCTGTATGATTTTACAAACACATCTGAAAAACCAGCCTGGTGGAAGTACGCTTTTAATGTGTTACGGTTCGGAAAATCTCGTGCTGATTCTTGTAGCCAAGAATACTCCTCGTAACTTTTCGCAAACAATCTACCGAACAACGGCATAATAAAACGAAAATAGCCGTAATAGAGCTGTTTATAAATAGGCATCGTCGGCTGTGAGGTCTCTAAGCAGGCGCACTTCCCTCCTGGCTTTACAACACGGTACATCTCTCTTAGTACTTGGTGCAAATCTGGTACATTCCGTAGGCCAAAACCAATGGTGACAACATCGAAAGTATTATCCTCGTAGGGCAGTTCCATCGCATTGCCGTGAACCATATTTACTTGCGGGAGCTGTTTTGTTTTTTCAATCCCAACGTTTAACATATTTTGACTGAAATCGAGCCCACATACAGTGCCTGTAGGACCCACTGCTTCCGCCAAAGAAATTGTCCAATCACCTGTTCCACAACAAACATCCAGCGCCTGTTGACCTTGTCGTACTTGCAGAATTCGCATCGTATCATTCCGCCATCGTTTGTGAAGTGAAAAGCTAATCACACTATTCATTTGATCGTACTGACCTGAAATTTTTTCGAATACTTTATGGACGCGTTCTTCCTTCGTTGCCATCACATTACCCTTCTTCCGCTAACTTCATGTTGGATATGCTCAGTTCATCTCGGAGCATTTCGTGAATTCTTTCCACAAGATACGCCGGTAAACTTGTCCTCTCGTTCACTACCCTCTCGACACGTTCACTTGTTTGCTGAACGAGTTGCTGTAAAGTGTTCGTGACATGTTGGCGCTGTTCACTCGTTAGTTCACCTTCTACGTGCGGAAATAAAATGTGTTGATAGCGAAGGAATGCCATAGAGGAAAGTCGTGATTGTTCCCAGACATCGCGTATATGGATGAGTCGTTTCCATAGTAAAATCGCCTGTAATAGTGGGCGAAAACTAGTAGCATAAAGTCTGTCTGCCAGTCGGCAATATAAAGCAGATTCTGTTGTTTCAATAGAGCGCACCCATTCTTCAACAGCTGTCATCGGATGTGTAGACGGTTCATAAAGAGCCATTTTCGACTCGTTGACTTCTTTAATGCCCTCAGAAAGGGAAGGGATAAAAGAAGACAGCGAATGCTTTGCAAGAATGGAATAAAACAGGCCACTGTAGTAGTCTCCTGCTAATACCGTTAATTGCCGAACCATTAATGGCTGCTCCTCTTCGTGTACATCCTCATGAGTGTCCAACGCCATCTGCATAAACATTGTTGCCAGAATACAAGGGTTTGCTTCTCTTTCCGGCCATTCTTTATCATGAAAGAGGGCTGTCACCAATAAGAGCTTGTCTTCATCTAGCTCAGGTTGTTTTATGTATTTTGCTAAGTAAGGGTGGTGTAGGGCTGTTATGATCTCTTCTTTTACATCCGCCACCCAACGTTTCAAATGATCCAAGTGAAATCACCCTTCATTTCAAGTAGGAATCTTTATTTATTGTAAATTCCTTGAAACATCTACTACCGTGTGCTGTTACAAACAGGACAAGTATAACATAAAAACAGAACAAAAGTCGGAATTTACGTTTAAAAAAGGAAGGCGAATTAAGATCGCGACATCGCGAGCGCAACATCCGCCCTACTCGCATCGTGCGAGCATGAAAAAAGCGAAAGGCTATTTCTTCCCTTCGCTTTCCACCTCACCATACGCTGTATATAATGTCGCCTTACCTCGAACTTTTACCGCAGATGTGTGCTCCGTGAACTGAGCTACCATCACTTCCCCTTTGTCCAACTTTTCTGCATGATGAAATCGGGTATCTGTCCCCCTAGTAAGGCCGATCACCTGTACACCATCCTCTAACGCTCGAATGACAATGTACTCTGAGTCCTTTGCATACTTCACACCATTTCCCTCCTCGTACACTTCAACTTACGATTGGTGTAATAGCGCCAAAATTTCTTGCCGCTTCGTGCTATCTTCTTTAAAAACACCACGCGCAGCCATTGTTATCGTTTTCGAACCAGGCTTTTTCACTCCACGCATCGTCATACACATATGCTCTGCTTCCACGATTACAAAAGCTCCATGTGGCGTGAGTTTATTCATAATGGAATCTGCAACTGTAGCTGTAATGCGCTCTTGTAACTGTGGACGTTTAGCAACAGCTTCAACTGCACGTGCCAGCTTACTCAATCCCGCTACCTTTCCGTCCTTGGGAATGTAAGCAACATGAGCTTTTCCAAAAAACGGAACAAGGTGGTGCTCACACATGGAAAAGAACGGAATGTCCTTTACGAAAACAAGCTCCTCATGATCTTCTGAAAAGATCGTTTCAAAGTATTCCTCTGGGTCTTGGTTAAGCCCTTGGAAAACCTCACTGTACATTCTAGCTACTCTCTTTGGTGTATCTAACAAGCCCTCTCGATCGGGATTTTCTCCTACTGCTTCCAAAATGAGACGCACTGCCTGCTCTATTTGTTCATGGTTAACTTCTTTCACGTTGTTTCCCCCTACAAAAACTATACAATTTGTATACTAGCACAACGTGAAAAGCTTCCGCAAAAAAATACTTTGGCGAAAGTGCTCTTTCTACACTATCACGTTTAAAAGTTCCATCCACCGATCGATCGGTGCGCTTTTCTATTAAAGCAACTCTAGTATCGTGAATAATTCTTTTTCATCACAAAAAAGGACTGGTGCATCACCAGTCCTTTGCCCGTCTATGTATGTTATTTCACAGCATCCTTCAGGGCTTTACCAGGCTTGAATGCAGGAACTTTGCTCGCTGCGATTTCAATTTCGTCACCAGTTTGTGGATTCCGTCCTTTACGAGCTGCACGCTCACGTACTTCAAAGTTACCAAAACCAATCAATTGGACTTTGTCACCTTCTTGAAGTGCTTTTGAAATTGTATCAAAAACAGCGTCAACAGCCTTTGTTGCTTCTTTTTTCGAAATATCACTTGATTCTGCTACAGCGTTAATAAGTTCTGTTTTGTTCATGCCATTCACCTCCTCCCAAAATGGTTGAGAGCTCCTAAAGAGAAGCATATTTTCTTGTACTACATTCGTAGACAAATTTTGCGAAAACTATACACTCCCCATACAGAATCCCGCGAAAAACATATGTTTCTCGCGTCAATTCTGATAGTAGATTATCATAACCTATCGGCAATGTGCAACAAAAATTGCAGAAAAACTTGGGAAATACGAAAAGCGAAGGGTGCTTGCCTAGGGGATCCCACTCGTCCCTGAGCCGGAGTGAAAGTCGTTTTTTGACTTTTACGGAGGTGAAGGAACGACGTGCGGTCCCCTAGCACCCGGAGCTAGACAGACGAAAAGCGAAGGGTGCTTGCCCAGGGGATCCCACTCGTCCCTGAGCCGGAGTGAAAGTCGTTTTTTGACTTTTACGGAGGTGAAGGAACGACGTGCGGTCCCCTAGCACCCGGAGCTAGACAGACGAAAAGCGAAGGGTGCTTGCCTAGGGGATCCCACTCGTCCCTGAGCCGGAGTGAAAGTCGTTTTTTTGACTTTTACGGAGCGATTTTCTAGCGCCTAGAGCGGGACATGCGGAAAGTGGAGTAAAGCATCAGTTTTCTCTATGTATTTAATCCAATTGTCTGAGCATTCTTCACCGAGTCTGGATATCTGCCTCTGACCGCGGATATCTGCCCCTGTTCGCGGATATCGGCTCCTGTTCGCGGATATCTGCCTCTGACCGCGGATATATTCTCCTGACCGCGGATATCTGCCCCTGTTCGCGGATATATTCTCCTGATCGCGGATATCTGCCCCTGTTCGCGGATATATTCTCGTGTTCGCGGATATCTGCCCCTGACCGCGGATATATTCTCCTGATCGCGGATATCTGCCTCTGTTCGCGGATATCTGCCTCTGACCGCGGATATATTCTCCTGACCGCGGATATCTGCCCCTGACCGCGGATATATTCTCCTGACCGCGGATATCTGCCCCTGTTCGCGGATATCTGCCCCTGTTCGCGGATATCTGCCCCCGTTCGCGGATATATTCTCCCAATCGCGGATATCGGCTCCTGTTCGCGGATATCTGCCCCTGTTCGCGGATATCGGCTCCTGTTCGCGGATATCTGCCCCTGTTCGCGGATATCTGCCCCCGTTCGCGGATATATTCTCCCAATCGCGGATATCGGCTCCTGTTCGCGGATATATTCTCCTGATCGCGGATATCTGCCCCTGACCGCGGATATCTGCCCCTGTTCGCGGATATATTCTCCTGGATTTGGATTTACCGCCCGAAGTCTGGATATGTTGGATTTACCGTCCTGAGTCATTCTGAATTTACCGCAACCCCTATTAACAACACCACGTCACTTGTATTTCTCAAAACAAAAAAAAACGTCTACCCCTCTAAAATACGAGCAGTAGACGCTGTGTTCATCTGGTTACAGAATGATGGCAATGAGGCCACCTGAGCCTTCATTAATGATGCGTTCTAATGTTTCTTTCAACTTATAACGAGCGTTTTCCGGCATTAACGCGAGTTTTGCTTGAATACCTTCGCGCACGATGGAGCTCAGGCTTCGGCCGAATATGTCGGAGTTCCAAATGGATAGCGGATCGTCCTCGAAATCTTGCATTAAGTATCGAACGAGTTCTTCGCTCTGTTTCTCTGTTCCAATAATTGGAGCAAATTCACTCTCAACGTCGACTTTAATCATATGGATACTCGGGGCAACTGCTCTCAATCTAACGCCAAAGCGTGCACCTTGTCGGATAATTTCCGGCTCGTCTAGACTCATATCTGCTAGCGATGGCGCGGCAATACCGTAGCCTGTTTGCTTCACCATTTTTAATGCATCCGAGACTTGATCATACTCTTGTTTCGCATGAGAGAAGTCTTGCATCAATTCTAATAGGTGGTCTTTCCCGCGAATTTCTACCCCTACAATTTCTTTCAATACTTGATCATACAAATCGTCTGGTGCGTGCAAGTCGATCTCGGCAACCCCTTGCCCCATCTCAATGCCAGCGAGTCCAGCACGCTCAATGAATTCAAATTCGCTGAAAGAGTGGACAACACGGTCGACATCACGTAGACGCTTAATGTCTTTCACCGTTTCTTTCACAGCATCTTGGTAATTCTCACGGAGCCAGTGATCCTCTTTTAACACCATCACCCAGCTCGGCAGATTTACGTTTACTTCAAGAACAGGGAATTCATATAACGCCTCGCGCATCACTGCGAGTACATCGCTTTCACGCATGCTTTCCACACTCATACATACAACTGGAATGTCGTACTTTTCACTGAGACCTTGGCGCAGTGCTTCTGTTTCCGGATGATGCGGTCTTACGGAGTTGACAACCATAATGAATGGCTTGCCAACTTCCTTCAGCTCTTCAATGACACGTTCCTCTGCTTCTAAATAATCGTAACGAGGAATTTCTCCAATCGTACCATCCGTTGTAATGACGACTCCGATAGTAGAATGTTCTTGAATCACTTTTCGCGTGCCCATTTCTGCTGCTTCATGAAACGGAATAGGCTCTTCGTACCACGGTGTATTGATCATACGAGGACCGTTTTCGTCTTCATATCCTTTTGCACCTGGGACTGTATAACCTACACAGTCGACTAAACGTACGTTGACATCCAATCCTTCATCAACATGGACAGAAATTGCTTGATTCGGAACAAACTTCGGTTCAGTGGTCATAATCGTTTTTCCTGCCGCACTTTGCGGAAGCTCGTCTTGTGCTCGAGCCCGCTCCACTTCACTACTGATGTTCGGGAGTACAACGAGCTCCATAAATTTCTTTATAAAAGTACTTTTTCCTGTTCGAACTGCTCCCACAACACCTAGATATATATCACCGCCAGTTCGCTCGGCAATATCTTTAAAAATATCGACCTTTTCCACGAGATTCCCTCCCGACTTGATTTGCTGGGACTTTGTTCAAATAACTAGACAGTCTAAATGTATGATGTTGTCCCCCTCTGTTATGACTATTTCTCGCATTCCCCCTCCAAAACTTATCTTGTATTGTCAACCATGCTGATTCTTGGTGTATGTTCGTGTCAACGAATCTAGCGAAACGTCCTTCTTCTACAATATATTGAAGGTTAAGAGCGATATGCCTGATTTTCACAGAGAATTGAAAGTGTGGGGTCTTCAAGTGAAGAAATGACTACATAGAAAGCGAAGAGGATCGGTACAAACAGTGATAATGGGAGAGGAATACCTATACATGCGTGTTAAAAACAACCACGTCCTGCCAGTTACCACGACGCGACGAACATACCCTAAGCGCTCACCACTTACCGCAATAATCAAAAAAACCGCGCCTCAATCCGAAGCATCGGTTTCTTTTGAAAAAGATATGTCATATACTGGTTCTCTGCCTTCACCTATTACAATAGGCAAAGAATAGGCTGGAACAAACGCACTCCGCTCGACAAGTTGTTCTCTAAGATCTCCTCCTTGCTCTGGTGTGATCGTTCCTTCTTGGATAAGTCTCGCCACGTCACTACGATAATCTATGTACACTTCCCCGTTAGGGCCTACTATAAGCGGTAATTGTTGTTGCGTATAGGGGCTTAATACAGTTGGTCCTTCTTCTAAACCTAACTCCTCATATCGCAAAGTAAAGACGCTATCGGCAATCTCTTCTCCATATGGTGGGTATCCTGTATTCGCATCAATACGAAATTTGAGCTCTCGAATTGCATCGGCTAGACGAAGGTCAAAAAGCTTTACTTGTGGATCCTCTTCAACGTCCACTAATACGTACTGGAATACGCCTCCATTTTCAAAGGCATTTGTCGGAACTTCACTTTGAAAACTTGGTACAATTCTTTTGAAATCGATCGGATATTTTCGATAAATAGGCGTGTCCATCTCTCTTGTTTTAATCGGCAAAATACCGTTAGCCTCTTGAAAACGGGTAACTGAAGATTGAACTGATTGAATTTGATCTTCGTAGGGTGTTTGATTGCGCGCTAACTCCTCTTGTGGATACATACATCCTGTTAGCAGAAAGACTAACGAGAGGATAACCGTCATTTGAATTCGTCTGAACATCATTCTCCACCTTTACTGCAACGTTGGTCCACTAAAGACAACTATAAATATAATAAAGCCAGCAATTATCATGAAGGAATACGCAACAAGAGCAGTAATGCCGCGCAAAATCCCTTTCAATTTATACCGACTTAGGTAAATCGTCACAACTGACAGAAACATTAATCCCATCGCACCAAAAGAAATCCACATTTTCATTAATGGGTCGATCATTTTCAACTCACCTCTTGTCTTTTCGCTTGCTATTATAGCATAACGTTCTTTCGACGAAATCGTTCCAGAGCCGAATTTGTCAACTTTGTCACAATTATCGAGTTCGTGTTACCATCAACAAGGCTCATCGCACAAAAAAAGGACCATTCGGCCCTTTCATTATCTTACAGTATCACCGTCATCAAGTATCCCAGCGAGTTCTTCCATTTCGTCTGTCCGGGTTCTTGCCATTAGTTGTTCTACAGCGGTTTTTGCCATTACACCGGAAAACAACACGCTATATAGGGCATTCGTAATAGGCATGTTGACATCATACCGTTTGCTTAATTGGTAGGCTGCTTTTGTAGTGCGTACTCCTTCTACAACCATGCCCATCTGCTCCAACACCTCATCTAGATGTTTTCCTTTTCCTAGCATGTTGCCTGCTCGCCAGTTGCGCGAGTGTACGCTTGTACATGTCACAATTAGGTCTCCAATACCGGTTAACCCGGAAAATGTTAACGGTCTGGCACCCATTTTTGTACCGAGCCTAGCAATTTCGGCAAGACCACGTGTAATGAGAGCCGCTTTGGCATTATCACCGAACCCTAGACCGTCTGAAATACCAGCAGCGAGAGCGATAATATTTTTCAGTGCCCCTCCGAGCTCAACCCCAATAAGGTCTGGATTGGTATACACACGAAAATGTCGTGTCATAAATAAATCCTGAACCCATTCTGCCGCCACCATCGACGAAGATGCCACAGTAACGGTTGTAGGATGGCGCAATTGTACTTCTTCTGCATGTGATGGCCCACTCAAAACAACAAGATCTTGCACAAGGTCACCCAGCTCTTCATGAATCATTTCTGAAATCCGGCAAAGAGAGTCTGGTTCGATACCTTTAGACACATGAACAAATCTCATCGGTTGTCCTATGTGACCCTTTACCTTCTGACAAACCTCACGAATTGCCTTTGTCGGGACAGCAAAAATAATGACATCCGCATGAGTGCACGCCGTTTTTAACGAGCTTGTCGGCACAATTGACTCGGGTAGGTGGGCACCAGGTAAGTATCGCTGATTTATTCGCGTTTCTTTCATTTTCTCCATCGCTTCCTGCCGATGTCCCCACAAGCGAACATCATGATTGTTATCAGCGAGTACAAGAGAAAGTGCTGTCCCCCAACTACCTGCTCCTAGCATGGCTATTGAAAATTTCTTTTCCATTAAACCACCTCTTTTTTGCGATTAAGACCGTGCTCGTGCAATTAACCGAATGGGCGTGCCTGTAAATCCAAATGCTTCGCGAATACGATTTTCTAAAAAGCGTTCATAAGAAAAATGTAACAGTTCTGGGTCGTTTACAAACAACACAAATGTAGGCGGCTTCACGGCAACCTGGGTTGCGTAATAAATATTTAAGCGTCTTCCTTTATCAGTAGGTGTCGGATTCATGGCGATAGCATCCATCACTACTTCGTTCAGAATGTTTGTTTGGACTCGGATCGCGTGAAACTCCGCTACCATTTTTATCGTGGGAAGAATGGTATGAAGTCGTTGTTTCGTTTGCGCAGATACAAACACGATCGGTGCATAATCCAAAAATTGGAAGTGATCCCGAATATTCTGCTCGAATTTATGAAGTGTTTTGTCATCCTTTTCAAGTGCGTCCCATTTATTCACGACAATGATGACACCCCGACCTGCCTCGTGTGCGTAACCTGCAATTTTTTTATCTTGCTCAATAATGCCTTCTTCCGCGTTAATCACAACTAACACAACATCAGATCGCTCTATCGCCCGCAACGCGCGGAGTACACTATATTTTTCAACGCTTTCATACACTTTTCCTCTTTTTCTCATTCCCGCTGTATCAATGATTACGTATTCGTCACCGTCATACGTATACACAGAATCAATGGCATCTCGAGTCGTCCCAGCAATATCGCTCACAATAACTCGATCTTCACCGAGGAGAGCATTCACGATCGATGATTTTCCGACATTAGGTCTGCCAATGAGAGAGAAGCGAATGGTATCTTCATCATAATCATTTGCTTGTTCAGTTGGAAAGTGCTTCACGACCTCATCCAGTACGTCTCCAAGACCAAGTCCATGAGATCCTGAAACCGGATAAGGTTCCCCAACCCCGAGAGCATAAAAATCATACAACTGATCTCTCATTGACGGGTTGTCCACTTTGTTCACAGCAAGAACAACCGGTTTTTTTGACTTATATAGTCGTTTAGCTACTTCTTCATCAGCAGAAGTGACACCTTCGCGACCGCTTGTTAAAAAGAGAATGACATCAGCCTCTTCAATAGCAATATCAGCCTGCAAGCGGATTTGTTCTAAAAACGGTTCGTCCCCCATATCAATTCCACCGGTATCAATCATGGAAAAAGAACGGGTTAGCCATTCGGCTTCACTATAAATTCGATCTCTCGTTACACCAGGTGTATCTTCAACAATGGAAATCCGCTCACCTACTATACGATTGAAGATCGTCGACTTTCCTACATTTGGACGTCCTACAATCGCTACTACTGGTTTTGTCATACGTTCCACCTCAATATCTTTCACGTTCATCTCATTTGCACGAACGAAAATACCCTTCTAAAGGGCATAGAAGGGCCTTATACTTCAGTATAGCAAATGATAGACGGAAACAAAATATTTCTGTAAATGAGTCGTTAAAAAAGCAGGGCGAAATATCGATATTCCCTCCGATCATAACACTTTCCCTGTAGACCATCTTAATGTCTAACCACAACAAAAACTTCTTCCGATACTAGATGAGCGATGCCATCTAATATCGCTTCAAGGTTGAGTGCTACTTTGTGTAACTCTTCTACTGAGTCAACATGAAATACTGCACAACCAGTCGGTGCTTTTTCCGGATCTGTCGTAATAGCCGCTAAAATAAACTTTTCGAGAGTCATGCTCGTTCACGCCCCTTCTGATCAAGATGTCGTTCGCTTGGCATACGTATAGCATTCTCAAGCGTAGGACAAGCTTTAATCACACGTTCAGCCTTCTCTCTGTCCTGCTCATGAGGAATTAGGAATACACCGAGCCTCCCATCAATTAAATCTCTTTTGGCAAGTGGATACAACGAAGGCTCTCCTGAATCACGGTGTACACCTAAAGCAGTTGACACATCATGAATAATGGCTTGGCGTTGTCCTAAATTTGAAATTGTGGTCAATGCATTTAAGTTTTTCGGTGTTAAAACAAAACCCATGCCATACTCTAAAATGATCTCCTGCTTGCTCGGTAACCCGATGTTCATGATGTAAATATCGTCAACGTGCAGTCCTGCTCCCTCAAAATGTAACGGTTGATACTCCACATGAACAATGTCACCTATTTTATTTCCTTTCATCATACGATGAGTTATGAAAAAACAAATGACGGCGACAATGGTGGCGATCCCTATCCCGAAGATCACATAGGCAAAGGTAGACAAAAGAGAAGTGAAAATGACTAAGTAGTTCCGTGATTCGAAAGTCAATGCGATGCCTTCTATGTATGCCTTTCCTCTCGATACCAACTCGTAGCTATCCAGTTCAGTCAGTGTATTCCGTTCCATATTACGCACCTCACGAAACTGTGAGGCTGCGACAGTCAAAAACGTGATGGCTGTATATTCTTCTTCTAAAATGGCAGGAACAGCTATCGTCCCCAAACTTGCTGCAATAAATCCTAAAGCAATATGGATAATTTTACCGTGTAAATAAGTCGGATATTGACGGTAATCTGTTTTCAGCATAGAAATACGCGTTACCGTTCCTACAACTACCCCAAATATAACTGGATACAAATACTCATTCATGATGTTCTTTGTCTCTCCTTTTTCACTGAAGTTGTCACTAATTGCCAACGTTTCATAGTTACTTCGTATGTTGTAATAAAAACAATTCCTATCACGCCAAGCATTAACGTATCCAATAAAAAAGTACCCCCAGATGTATAACCAAAGCGCCATTTTTCTAGAATCCAGCCAAATAACCAATCCCCCTGCACCATTCCTAGGGAGATGAATATAGCCCGAGTAGCGCCGTTATTTGAAAGCAGCACCGAGCAAGCCACTAAGCAAATAGCTAGCAGCCACCTCTCATCTATAAACACCCATACCGGATCATACAGGCTAATTAATTTAAACGCTGCATACCCAAGCGTAAGAGACAAACTCCCCCAAACCATAAACAAAGTCTGCTTTATATTCCCTTTAGCGACCCACCAAATACAAAGGATCCATATAATAACCGTCCATACCGCTACCGTCCAAGTGGGAGTAATCGATATTGTGTGTTGAC
Source organism: Bacillus fonticola (assembly GCF_012955605.1). Lineage (GTDB taxonomy): Bacteria > Bacillota > Bacilli > Bacillales > JC228 > Bacillus_CG > Bacillus_CG fonticola. The sequence continues at coordinate 1,855,398 of NZ_CP052135.1, forward strand.
TAAACGCTATCCACAGTAGAAGGACTGCACTTATAGGGGTTCTATAAGGAGTTTCTTTAGAGATTAAAAATGTGCACACGATCCAAGCGGTCCATCCTAGCCAATAGAACAGGAATCCTTCCACATCATCTCCTCCTATCTTTTCCAGTATGGGAAAAAGGTATGTAACTTAATCAGTAAAAACTGAGGGATACTACTTTAGAGTGCCAATACTAAATAAGAAGGAGGCGTGCGAATATGGGACGTGATCGTCAAGAACGGAAATTAAAGGCCGAAAAACGTGTGGAGAGTGACCGGGACCAAGCGATGACTCATGATGGTGCAACGAAGCTAGAGAAAGACGGAGAAATAGGGCCGCAACCAAAACAGCAATAAAAAAGGGCTGAACGAAAGGATGTCATATCCTTGATGTCCAGCCTTCACCGTTTCAACAGTTAATCGTATTGTAATGAAGTTGCAATTTTAAAACAAGCGCACGATACAATGTATCGTGCGCTTTGTTTATTAATCTAAAAACCCCCGCACAAAGGCATGCTGATACAGCTCGCCTTTCAGTATGTATGGGACATTGTGTAACTCAGAAATAGCCTTCGCACCCACTGCCGTCATAAAAAAGGTCAAATCACGATGCAACTCATCCAAACACTGAGAGAGCCCTTCTTGTCCCTCTTCTGTCAACGTACGAAGAAACACACCTGCCATTCCTACTGCATCTGCACCTAGTACAAGTGCAGTAAAAACGTCATCGCTCGTCTCGATTCCACCAGACGCAAGCGTAGGTCCACTTTGGTGGGCATTTTTAGCCTCCAATAAACTTGCCGCTGTCGAAATACCCCAATGATTAAACCCAGGAATGGTTCGAGTACGACGTTTGTTTTCGATAACAGCAAAGTTGGTACCGCCGCGCCCACCAACGTCTACAGCGCTCACTCCGACTGCTCGAAGTTTGTCCACTGTTTCCTTTGTCATTCCAAAGCCGACCTCTTTTACAATAACCGGACACTCTACTTTTTTTACAATGTGCTCAATACGCCCTAGAGCACCCGTAAAGTCACGATCTCCTTCGGGCATTGTTAACTCTTGGATGACGTTTAAATGAATTTGAAGGGCGTTTGCTTCGATCATGTCCACTGCACGACGGGCTTGATCGACAGTTGCCTCACTACCTAAGTTTGCAAAACAAATACCACGTGGATGCTTTTTCCGAACAATCTTATAAGAAGCTTCCTCTACAGGATCCCTCAAGGCAGCCATTTGTGAGCCTATCGCCATGGCAAGATTCCACTCTGCTGCCACTTCAGCAAGTAGTCCATTGATTTTTTCTGTTTCACGCCCACCACCGCCTGTCATCGCATTCACAAAAATTGGCGAACCTAAAAAAAGTTCGCCAATATGCGTTGACAGATCAACATCACTTACAGCACAGTTTGGTAAGCTGTTAGGTAGAACTTGCACATCTTGAAACCCATTTCCACCTGAAGAACCTGTTTCAATAGCATGCGCAATGTGCTCTACCTTTCGTTGCTGTCGACTCATGTCATCACCATTATTTTTAAGGGTTTCAAGAAACGCCCGCGGATTGCGAGCGTTAACAGTAAATTTATTTTAACCCTTTTAATTTATCTCCGATTACCTCACTGAGAGAAAATCCTTTTGATTCCTCAGGAAGTTCGTAGTTATCATATGAAGAAGTAGATTCCTCGAGCTCTTTAATACTAAGTGAAAGGCGCTCTGCCTCTTCATTCACATCAAGTACCTTCACGTCAATTTCTTGACCTTCTTCGAGTACTTCATTTGGAGTGCCAATGTGCTTATGAGAAATTTGCGAGATGTGTACAAGTCCTTCAACCCCTGGAAACACTTCCACAAAAGCTCCATAAGAAACAATCCGTCTTACGGTCCCTTTAAGAACCGTTCCACGTGGCGCTTTTTCGGAAATATTTTGCCAAGGCCCAGGTAGTGTTTCTTTAATTGAAAGGGAGATCCGCTCGTTGTCACGATCAACTGAAAGAACCTTCACTTGTACCGTTTGACCTACTTCGACAACGTCAGAAGGTTTCTCAACGTGTTCGTGTGCTAACTGGGAGACATGTACAAGACCGTCAACTCCACCAATGTCTACAAATGCTCCAAAGTCCGTTAAGCGTTGAACGGTACCTTCCAATTGTTGTCCTGCTTCGATAGCAGTTAAGACGTCCTGTTTCTTTTTCGCTTTCCCTTCTTCAAGAACAGCACGGTGGGAAAGGATTAGGCGTGATTTTTCACGATCAAATTCAACGATTTTAAAATCCATTACTCTTCCTTGATATTCAGAGAAGTCTTCTACAAAGTGATCTTCCACAAGAGACGCAGGAACAAAGCCTCGTACGCCTAAATCGACAACAAGTCCGCCTTTCACAACTTCTTTCACTTCTGAAGCGATTGTTTCGCCATGTTGAAAGGCTGTTTCTAAGCGCTCCCACGCTTTTTCTGCTTCCACTTTTCGTTTTGAAAGAATAAGGGCTTCCTCTTCTACTTTTAACACTTGAAGAGTGAGCGTATCCCCTTCCTTCACAACGTCGGTCGCTTTTTCTACATGCAAGCTGGATAGCTCGCTAATCGGAAGTATTCCGTCTAGTTTGCTGTCTTGAATGTCCACGAGTACTTGTTTTTCTTCGACTTTTGTAACGGTACCTGTCACTTCAGAGCCGACCTCAAACACTTTCACTTCGACTTGGTTCATGTCTTCTACCATGTGTACTCCTCCTTCAGCCTGACTACTCTACTACAAATATAGCATAAACTTTCAAAAAACTACATGAATTGTCCCCTATAGAACATGCGAGGTCTGGAATCTTTCTCATTTAGTGTAGCGACATAAAGGATGCTAAGCAGTACGCAACGTCGTGCTGCGACGCTCAGCTCTCCAACATCCTGTCGTCTCACGTTCTTATGTGCGACGATACACGACTACTTTAACAAAATCAACCAACACGACTCCCTCTTTGTTCATCGAGCAAATGCTGAATTTCCTCCATAATAATGCTAGTTGCTTCTTCTGCTGAAATTTTTTCTGTACGGTAGCTCTCAAAATCAATCGGCTTGCCAAACACTATCTTCAATCTCGAAAAGGGTTTGTACGGTCCGATGATGGCACAAGGGACGATAGCCGCTTCAGATCGCAGGGCAAAAAAACCTGCACCCGCTAATGCTTTTTGAATTTGCCCATCCTTGCTTCTGGTTCCCTCAGGAAACAAACCTAAGACGGCTCCTTCTTTCAAAGCTTTTAAGCCGGTACGAAGAGCTTCACGGTCTCCTTTTCCTCTCCGTACAGGAAACGCATGTACTTTCGGTAAGACTGTTTTTAAAATGGGTGCTTCAAACAGCTCTTGCTTCGCCATGTAAGATACCGGGCGTGGAGCTGCTACCCCGAGTGCAGGTGGATCTAAGTTTGAGATATGGTTACAGCAAAGCAACACGCCTCCCTCTTTTGGGAAGTTCTCCGATCCAATTACTTTGAAACGGAAAATCGGCTTCATAACACCAGCTACAATAGATCTTGCAAAATGGTAAAAACTCACTCCACGTCCATCCTTTCTGATGCGAGCGAAAGAATAGATTGCACGACCTCGTCTATAGTGCGACACGTTGTATCGATTTCTACTGCATCAACCGCTTTTTTTAACGGAGAAACCTCTCGTTCAGAATCTATTCGATCTCGACGAGCGATTTCCTCTTTTAACTTTTCGAAATTAACAGAAAAGCCTTTTTGTTTGTTTTCTTCATATCGTCTTTTGGCACGCTCCTCGACAGAGGCGAGCAGAAACACTTTGCATTCAGCATGGGGGAGTACGTCGGTGCCAATATCCCTACCATCCATCACTACTCCACCTTGTTTGGCAAGTTGTTGCTGCCTTTTCACCATATCTTCTCGCACCCCACGTTGGGCTGCGACATAGGAAACATTTTGTGTCACCAAATCTGTTCGAATAGCTTCAGTTACATCTTCTCCGTCCACAAACACGATTTGTCCTACATCACTCTGTTTTAAGAAAATGCTTATCTTTTGTAACAAGGCGACCAACTCATCCTCTTCATGGACCGAAATGCCAACTTGCATAGCCCTATATGTTAACGCTCTATACATTGCACCTGTATCGATATAAATATAATGGAGCGTTTCTGCAACTCGTTTTGCGACCGTACTTTTTCCAGCTGCTGCAGGTCCATCAATAGCAATTGAAATCATCTCTTTCGCGTTCCTCCTCTTTCTTGCCTATAACCCGTCTCATTCTACCATAGAACGACTCAGTCTACCGTAATAATCTCTCCTGAAAGACATACAAAAAACGGGGCATAGTGCACCCCGTTTACTCGTCTGGAGTTGCGCCTGAAAATGTCTCCAGTATATTCGTAAAGTTCTGTTTTGTTACGCCCTCATAAAAAGTAATTGATTTCCATTCCTCTAACACATCTGGCCTATGAAACCATCCTTGAATGATGATTAACAAAGCTAAGTGGATGAACACAAGCTTTTTAACGATTCGTTCCCCTCGTTGCATCCTGATACCACTCCCAAGTTTTACTACTAGAGTGGTCAGGCAATCGCTTCTCTATACATCTCTAGATGGCTTGGCTTTTTCTTCTCATTTCTAATTGTCTTTCGAAACAGTACCGCGTAATGAGTTGTTTCTCTTTTTCAGTCGTTTCTTGAAATTCTAATGTGACAAGCGTTCTTTCCCTCTTTTCAATAAACCGAATAACTTTTGTCTGTACCTTGACGTATCGGGTACCATTTTGAAAAGGGAGCACAAGGAGCGTTTCGTAAATCTCATCTTTTTGGAAAGGCAAATGAGGTTTAAAGACAGCGGCCAATCCACCTGCACTAATATCTGTTGTCACCGTATGAAACGTTTTTTGCGGTGGGTTAACGGATGTAAAGGCAACGTCAATCATAGCTTCTACGCGCACAAACTCTCTTCGTTGAATTTTCTCCATTTTGTTTACCTCAGGGAGAAAGCAAACAATCATAGGGACTCTGTCTTTTTTGCGCCCAACAATATGTGTTCTAAAGCCTAACGCCTGCCCTGCTGCATTCACAAATTGCACCTTGAAATACGTATCATTTGAAAGGAAAACTGTTTTACCACTTGTGTTATCTACTGGGTACTGCATCGCAAATGCATCTTGTGATACGTCCGCTACTTTGCTCCGTAATTTTTTTACTGACCCATCCTCTTGTTTCCATTCAATTTGTAAAGAGGTCCCTATCTCGATCAAACCGATCACCTCACAAAAATTTTTCATTATCTCCATTATATGTGAACAAATCGTGACAAGGAACCACTTGGTAAAAAAAACACGCCTACTAGTAGACTCAGTAGACGTGTTGTCATTGTGGTTGAGATGGTTATGAACATGTACTTATACTAAATTTTCGTAAATCGGTTCTGCGTTTTGAAGTTTTTCAATTTCTTCCTCTACACCATTGTTCGCATTAATGAAAATGCGATACGTGTCATTATTTAAGGTAGCTAGAAACTCATAGGATAGTACTTCTTCTCCCAGTTCGTTCACGATAATACTTAAGCGATCATCTTGAACTTTCACGTTGGAATTCAGCATACTTTTTGCTTCTTCTTTTGAGATTGTAGGCTCTGGGATGTCACGTGTTTTGTGTGACTTCAAATATTCTTCTGCAGTAAAGTTCAAGATAGATCCATCGTCCAAGGCTACTTTTATCGAAATCGCATCAGGATAAATACGGACTCCATCTTCAGAAATGGATACGAACGTAAATAGTCCTACATTATCATATTGTGTACTTTCAAATAATTCCATATCCATAAAGTTGTGCTCTTTTAAAAACTTTTCTGCTTCTTTACTTGCTTCATTTAAACTAATATTTTGATCTGTAATATCACGATTCTGAAGGAGGTAGATCGGGTATCCCCCTTTTCTCGTGATATCCATTGTTGCTTCCCAATTGCCTTTTTTATACGTCACGCTGTAGAACCCATTTTCCTTATTCGGACCACCCTTTGCAATGGTCATTTTGGCGTTCTTTGGAACAGGAATATATTTTTCAGCAATTTTTCTAGCTTCTTCTTTGTTAATAAAATCTCCATCTAAGTCCTTGTACCCAATCTCTTTCTCGCGCGAGGACACCTGGTTTGGACCAAAACCTGTTTCATCATAACCATCAACCGTTTTCTCGACCGTTTTGAACCCATCAATGATCGTATTATCAGTAGTTTCTTCACCGGAGGCCAATGCCATCTCAACGTCCATCCAGCGAAGGTTATCTTGAATCACCATATTTTGAACCGTGCGCAGCTCTTCTTGCATCGTGGCTGCTTGTTCGTAAAGGCTCTGAAGTGTTTCTTGTTCCTCACTAGTAAGGGGATCCTTCTCTAAATTTCGTACTGCTGTTCTATGACTGAATTCCCCTACTTGTGCAAGAAACTCCTCTGTTTTGTTAAAAGGCAATAACGTTAATGGTAGTTGCCCCACGTCATTATGGGCTTCAGAAGTAATGCGCCACACATCTGCCAGTGCAGGTGATAGTGACTTTTGCGTATTCATGGCAAGTGTGGCACCGATTTTATCATGTAGTAAGTCTACCTGATAGGTTAAATCGTGAAAGGCCCGTTGATAGTTGTTCTCTGCATTGATGAGGATTGCATTTTTTTCTTGGTGCTCTTGGTATCCCCAAAATGCTGTTCCACCGACTGCAACTGCAAGTACTCCGATGAGGATTCCTCTAATCATCTGTCTGCCTCCTCCTATTCACCGAATATGTGTTTTCCAATTCGTTTGATTTGCGGACGTGACCAAATCCAATTGCTTGTTGCCGTTTCTGGATTGAAGTAATACAATGCACCTTCCGATGGATCCCATCCATTAATTGCGTCTAAAACAGCTTGACGGGCTGTTTCATTCGGTGTTAAGTAAATTTGTCCGTCAGCAACAGCAGTGAAAGCACCAGGTTCAAAGATCACCCCAGCAGCCGTATTCGGAAACTGTGGACTATCCACACGATTTAATATAACGGCAGCAACGGCAACCTGCCCCTCGTACGGTTCTCCTCGTGCTTCACCGTAAACGGCATTTGACATGACCTGAATGTCATTTTGACTAAAGCCGTTCGGTGTGTTAGAAGCAGTCGGTTTATTAGGCTGCTGTTCTTGCTGAGTTTCTGTTTCTGAACCTTGATCTGGTGGTGGAGCCTCTTCAGTGTCACCTTCACCCGTATTTGGTGTAGGTGCCTGATTAGTGCCTGGATCTGATGGTTGTTCGTCTTTATGGGCAGCTCCTTTGTCACCGGCTTTTCCTGCTCCTGGGTCACCGGATTTTCCTGTTCCTTGGCCTTTCTTCGGATCAGTACTTGGCGCTTTTTCACTACCTTGTGGGTTATCCTTTGGGCCAGACTGTTTATCTAAACCTGTCCCTCCGTAATGTGTAAAATCTCGATCATTACGGATATTCTTTTTTACAAATTGCTTGTTATACTTAGTTGCTTTTTCGAGCATGTGCTTTGTTTCTTCACCGACAAGCCCATCAATCTCCATTCCAAATGCTTCTTGGAAGTTACGAACTGCCCAATAAGTCCCCCATCCGTAAACCCCATCAATCTCACCGTTGTAGTATCCGTTGTATTGAAGTCGCGCCTGCAATTCTATTACGTCTTCTCCTACAGCCCCTTTCTGTATTACTTGTTCCGAAAATGCACTTGCCTCCTGCATATTACCTGTAAAGAAAATAGCGGTTGCAAGGGTAAAGATGAGGAACCACTTTACCTGTCTAGACATCCATTCCATGTAGTTACCCTCCAATTGTTGGTCTGAAGTTAACTCTATTTTTGTGAGAAGAGGTTAGAAATATACAAAACAACACCCTATCTTGTTAGTGGTAGATTTGACCAGTTAGAAATGAATCGAAAAAAATCACTAAAAAGCGCCTCCCTTATACAAAGAGAGACGCACACATTTTATGTTTGAATGGAGTAGCTGATAGGATGTACTAGTTGTGGTTCACATTTACGGAATCGCTATTTTCTTTTTTCTTTCCACGTAGTGACGCGCCATTTTTACCTTTCGTAACGCAAACCACCACAAGAATAACATAAACGGAATGATGAGTACGACCCATTCCGTGCGCGTTCGCAAAATAACGTCATACGTACCATGTAAAAAAATAGGCACAAGAAGGGACAAAAAGAGAAAGCGGGACTTTAACGGTTGGTTTGAAAACTTCCCCTTCCCGATATAAAAGCCCATAATGACCCCAAATAGCGCGTGACTAGACACGGGAAGTAACGCACGACCCAGTGCATACTCAACACCATTGGCCAATAAGTACAAAATGTTTTCCATTGTAGCAAATCCAAGGGATACACTTACCGCATACACGATGCCATCATATGGATCATCAAATTCTACATGCGTATAGGCTGTATAAAACAAGACAAACCATTTGAAAAATTCCTCCAGAAAGCCTATAGAAAGAAACGATTTAGCAAACAAAGATTGCCAAATCCCCTCTACTTCAAACACATACTGGATAAACATCAGTGGAAATACAAGCAGTGCACCAAACATAAACGCTCGAATCACGACGGAAATAGGCTCTTGATCGTAATTATCTCGTAAGTAAAAATAACTTAATAAGGCAAATCCAGGAGCAATTCCCGCAGATAGGATAGAAATCATACCATCAACCCTTTAATATCCATTTACTTCATCGTATCATGGAATAGGAGGATACGGGTGAGAAGTTGAAAAAAGTGTACATAATCAGATTGAAATTTTTGGATAGGCTGTTTTCTGAAAGATTGTTGCTTTATTAATGAAATCTCATTACACAGTAGCTGTATGATGCGACATAAGACACCGCTCCGGAAATACACTTCGCTAGTTTTGATTGTACTAAGAAAATGTTGAATGTTTTCCATGAGACCATGTGTAATTCCACAATAGTATTCAACTTCATACTTAGTAAGGGAAATTATGTAATACTTACTATTCGTTGATTGGAGCGGAAGGCGGCGACTCCTGCGGGATCAGCGGGACAGGTGAGACGTGTCTAGCTACAGCGGTCTGCTCCCGTCTGAAAATAACCTTCGTCTTTTGAGGCAAAAAGCGCCTCTAAAGCCAAAGAACATCTTTCAGAGGGAGCAAAACGGACCGCTTCCGCATTTCATTTCGCAAGAGCGCAGCGATGAGGAGGCTCACCGCCCGCCCCGCGGAAAGCGTCCGCCTGCAGCGGAAATCAACATAGCAGTATGTCACATCATGGGATAACTGTTTAATAAAAACAACAAAGGATACGAAAAGAGCCTTTGGATAAAAGAGAAAGGTGTGTACTTATGAAACCAACACTACTACTTATTCATACTGGCGGGACCATCTCAATGGCAGAAGATGAACAACAGTCTGTGTCCCCTCAGACAACTAATCCGCTTCTTCGTGAAACACACCTTATTGAATCGTACTGCTTTGTAGACGTATTGGAACTATTTCACCTCCCCTCACCACATATTACATTCGAGGAAATGAAACAATTGCGAGACGTCATTATAGACGCAATAGCACGGAAAACGTATGACGGTGTTGTCATCACACACGGTACTGATACTCTCGAAGAAACTGCCTATTTCTTAGATATAACACTCGAAGTAAATGTCCCCATCGTATTAACAGGTGCGATGCGTTCTAGTAACGAAATTGGCAGCGATGGATTGTACAACTTGGTAAGCGCAGTTAGGACAGCTATTTGTCCTGAAGCAAAGGGGAAAGGCGTTATGGTCGTTCTCAATGATGAAATCCATACAGCGAAAAATGTAACGAAAACTCATGCATCCAATGTATCTACTTTCCAAAGTCCCCAATATGGACCCATTGGAATTGTGACCAAAACAAAAGTACGGTTTCACCATGCACCCATTCGCCGGGAGTGGATTCCTTTCACTAATGAATCTATTCCCAATGTGCCAATTGTCAAGGCTTACGCAGGAATGGACGACACTCTTTTACGAGCATTGGAAGGCAGAATCGACGGACTTGTCGTCGAAGCATTAGGACAAGGGAACCTTCCCCCAAAAGCAGCCCACGGTGTGTGCAGGTTGAAAGATAGCGGTACTCCCATCGTTGTCGTGTCTCGTTGCTTCAACGGTATTGCCCAGGAAGTGTACAAATATGAAGGCGGGGGGAAATGGCTACACGACCGGGGCATCCAGTTTGCTTACGGATTAAATGGTCCGAAAGCGCGCATTAAGTTGATGCTTGCGTTGGCAAAATACGGGCAAGACCTGCTTCTAGAAGACTTGTTTCAAGAATAACTACAAAAAAACGTTCATGAACACCACACTCAACCTATGTATGGAAATTGGAGATAAAGCAGTCTAGTTTTGATCAAGGCGGTGTGAGCAGAGCCCCAAGTAATCGGAAGTTACCTATGCGAAGTTGTACTCTAAATAAGTTAGTGAACATGGTTGGGACTCGGCGTCGCTCCGCCCCTTTTCCGCAAAAAAGAAGGAGTGCATAAAGCCCTACTGCTTTTGCACTCCTTCTCTTGTTGCGATGCATTCCGCAATTTGCCCCCCGTGAAATCGTCCGTTCTCAATGAATATTTCGTTTGCATTATTTCCTGCAGCAATGACTCCTGCAATAAAACAGTTTCTCACGTTTGTTTCCATCGTCTCTTCTGAAAAAGTAGGTCGTCCTGTTTCTTCATCGGATTTCACGCCAATGCGACGGAGAAATGCATGATCTGGTCGATATCCTGTCATCGCAAATACCACATCAGCAGGTACAGACTTTTCTTCTCCATCTTTTTCAAAAAATACACTCTCTGGGGTAAATGCTTTAACGTTAGCACGGAACTCCATTTGAATCGTTCCATTTCGTACTAGAGCTTCAAACTCTGGCAAAATCCACGGCTTTACACTTGACGAGTATGTATCACCTCTGTATAACACGGTTACGTAAGCTCCTGCAAAGACAAGTTCTAACGCAGCATCCACACTTGAGTTTTTACCGCCAATCACGACAGCACGTTGCTGAAAATACGGATGCGCTTCGTGAAAATAATGATGTATGTGAGGTAAATCTTCACCAAGTACGCCCATAACATTTGGATGATCATAATATCCAGTTGCGACAACGACATATTTAGCTTTGTATGTATCTTTTGTCGTTGTAATATGGAAGGTTTCACCATGCTGCTCCTTTTCAATCTTAGTAACAGTTTCAAATCTATGTATGCGTGGTTGTTCTCTTTCAACAACAGAACGATAATAGGCGAGCGCCTGATTTCGTTTTGGCTTTCGGTTCTCTGTAATAAAAGGAACGCCCCCAATTTCAAGCTTTTCACTCGAGCTAAAAAAGGTTTGATGCGTCGGGTAGTGGTAAATGGAATTCACAATGTTCCCTTTTTCAATAATGAGTGGTTGGAACCCTTTCTTTTGTAAAGCAAGGGAAGCGGCAATTCCGCATGGCCCACCACCGATAATAATTATGTCTTCATGCCCCACCTAAGACACCCCTCTACTCATGATGCTTAACAACACTAAATCCCCTATCAACACTATGATAGGGGATTTTAGGTAATCGTGCAAAATATGTGATTAGATCCAGCCCCGGAAACGACAAGCTTCTGCCATTTTGCGCACGCCAACCATGTAAGCAGCAAGACGCATGTCAACACGACGATTTTGTGCGGTTTCGTAAACGCTGTTAAAGCCTTTTACGATGACCTTTTCTAGCTTCTCCTCTACTTCCTCTTCAGTCCAGTAGTAACCTTGGTTATTTTGAACCCATTCAAAGTAAGATACTGTCACTCCACCAGACGAAGCAAGTACATCAGGAACAAGGAGAATCCCTCGTTCTGTTAATATGCGCGTTGCTTCTAGCGTTGTCGGTCCATTTGCCGCTTCCACTACGATAGAGGCACGAATGTTAGAAGCATTTTCCTCAGTGATTTGATTCTCAATCGCTGCCGGGACAAGAATATCACAATCTAATTCCAGTAGCTCCTTGTTAGAGATCGTGTTTTTAAATAGCTTTGTTACCGTACCAAAGCTATCTCGTCGATCAAGTAAATAGTCGATATCTAGACCATCCGGATCGTACAAGCCTCCGTAAGCATCGGAAATTCCAACCACTTTTGCCCCTGCATTATGCATGAACTTAGAAAGGAAACTCCCTGCATTCCCAAAGCCTTGTACAACAACACGTGCACCCTCTAGAGAAATTCCTTTTTTCTTAGCAGCTTCATGAATACAAATGGTCACCCCTTTTGCTGTGGCAGACTCACGACCGTGCGAGCCTCCTAGGACAAGAGGTTTCCCTGTAATAAAGCCTGGAGAGTTGAATTCGTCAATTCGACTATACTCATCCATCATCCATGCCATAATTTGTGAATTCGTAAACACGTCTGGAGCTGGGATATCCTTTGTTGGGCCAACGATCTGACTAATTGCGCGAACATAGCCACGACTCAATCGTTCTAGCTCACGGAACGACATTTCCCGTGGATCACAAACGATACCACCCTTTCCTCCACCATAAGGAAGATCGACAATTCCACATTTCAGACTCATCCAAATCGAGAGTGCCTTCACTTCTCTTTCCGTCACATCTGGATGAAAACGGATCCCACCTTTTGTTGGACCAACTGCATCGTTATGCTGAGCACGATAACCAGTAAATACTTTTGTTGTGCCATCGTCCATTTTTACTGGAATTTTGACGGTAAGCATACGAATTGGCTCTTTTAGTAATTCATAAACATCTTGTGGATACCCAAGTTTATCGAGTGCGTGATGAATCACGGTTTGTGTGGATTTCAGCACGTCTAAACTTTCTTCGTGATTCGTTCGTTCAGCGCCCTTCTCGGCTCCCATTATTGTAAACCTCCTGTGTTTGAAGCAAAAATGTAGGATGAAAGGCTAACTTCGCACGTCCTGTTGCAACGCCTTTCTGACCCACGTCGTGTGGGCCCAAGGATTCGTCCACCTTTCAGACAATAGTATACACCTTCCCCATGTTCATGCAAAGCAAAAAAGCGAAGTTGTTACAGTTCTTTTTTATTATATGTAACCGCTATCAATATGATTAAGACAAGTATCTTCACATGAGTAGTAACCAACTCTTAAGACCAACTAACAATGGAATTAGGCGGAAGATGATAAGCAAGAAAAAAGCTCGGTGTTATCTCTCACCGAACTTCTGAACTAAACCAATATGAAAGTTGGTTAATAGCATGCTGCTGACACACGCATACTCCGTACTCGATAATCCAGGCATCGCTTGAGGAACTTTTTTCTCCAAACTCTGTAAGAATCGGATGTGCTTCGACATAACCTCGGAATGAGGGGAACGTCACAATGAGATAGTAGGCGTTGTCTTTTGCATATAAAGACTGGTGGGTTGTCGCCATGCAGTGCCCGTATGGGATGAGCCCTAATACATGCTCAAAATCTGTAAATTGATAGACGAATGTACCTGAATCTGTTTCTTTGTATTTATGGCGACTGATTGCCCCCTCTAAAGTAAAAGGAGGTTCCTCTTCGACAGTTATGATAAAAAACAACCCTTGAGGTTGAACAGCGTATACCTCCACAGCGACGCTATCTTCTTCTTCGACACCAATCGTATCGCAAGCCTCTGTTACGACTTCATGAAAAAGATCAAACCATTTCGTTGAATCGCCTCCGACATCTTCTTTTGAAATGCCTCTATCTTGTAGTTCTTCTAGTGTCATAAACATTTTGTACTGATTCGGATTCAGGCGTTCAAACTGCATGCGAAGGCCTCCCTTCTCTTGCCCATTTCCTTAGGCAGTGTATGCAGAGTGACCTCATTCGGTACGTTGTCTAGCAAGCAAGTGCACGCAATTTGTGCTGCTGAATCCCATCTTCTTTCAGGTCTTCCCACAAACTAAGGATGACTACCTTTTCCTAAACAAATAAATTGGAAGGCTTACTGAAGAATGGTTATATGGTGTATCTCAGCCGGGGCCCCGAGCCGCAAAGGAAGCTTCGTTGTTCCAAAGCCATTACTTACTAAATGCACTCTACCATCAGCAAACTTAGACCATTTTCCCTTAGGATACAGCCCCCAGCCGAATAGACGAATTTGCCCCCCATGTGTATGACCACTCATTAGTAGGTTCCATTGTTTGTCCCGTACAAATTGCAAAACAGCGGGGTTGTGACAAACCGCTACATCTATCCCCATATCGTCTGACACCTTTTCGAATGCCTTGTCTACGTCACACCGACGCTCGTTCAGGTCATCCATCCCGATAATTTGTAAAACAAGGCCCTCTTTAGTAGAAAATATTCGTGATTCGTTGGAAAGCTCGATCACATCTGGGACGGATTGCATTGCGTGCCTACAAGCATCTATACCCACTTCTCCTTCGTTGTTGCCCCACACATACACAACGGGGGCTATAGCGCGCAACGCTTGTATATTGTGTTTGAGCTGCTCTACAGCCACACCATGTTCCAAAGCGTCGCCACCAAGTATACACAAATCAATATTTGTAAAATGCTTTTGCAGCCACGCATCAGAAATCTTTCGGCGGTGTAAATCGGAGACAAATAAGATGCGCGCTGATCGGTTCGTTTGTGTAGACTCTTTTGAATACGTATGGAAGCGAATCCTTGTAAAATAGGCTTCAGCTCGCATCCAAAGAAAACTTAACAAACCAATACAAGACAAAATCACTAAAATTGTCATACTCATCTTCCTTCTCTAGGATACGGAATGGTGTTATAAAATCACTCTGTTATGAGCTATTGTTATTTTCTTCACCTTTTTCCTTTAACGGACAGAATACCACACACCGTTACAAAAGCGAATACTCGTATTCGGTTAGTACGTACTGTAAACAACGAACACCCCTCTCAAAAATATGAGAGGGGTTCTATGCGGCATTATTCTATACATACAGCCAAAATCCTCTTGTGATTATCTGACTTGTCCATCACTTAGATTGATCATACAAATTAATGTCAAACTCTTTTTTCATGAGGCGAAACACTTCGTCTCTGCGAAGAAACCACTCGTTTTTCCATAGATCCTTACTACGATCGATGATTTCACAGCGAATCTCATGATACTCTTTTTCCGTCTTACTTTTCTTTTCGCCAAAGATACGAATTCCGACCACACCACTAATCGCTAACGTGAGTCCAATTAAATACCCTTGTGAGCCGAGCAAGACGGAAATTATTTCCGCAGTCGATACCTCACCTGGTTTAATTTGTGTGAGATAGAAGTGAAACAACACACCATACGCAAGGAACAAGGTGAAATAAACAGCTGTAAAAAATATTCTTTTTGCCTTCATAAATTTCCGCTTTTTTTCAACCGCATGTTGTAGCATTTGTTTTGTTGCGCGATCCGTCCAATCAGGTAAGTTCGCGATCGCTCGTTCCAATTGTACATCACTCCCTTTTGACTTCCGCTTTCACTGTCAAGGTCTAGGGATAGGTCACACACGCCGTTTCGCCCCCGAAGAAACCAAAGGAGGCTTATAACAGAGGTGTCGATTGAGTGTTAGACCTGCTTCCACTTTTCTATTTATATGATAGGCTCGTCTTCATCATCACTATATATAAAACAGGATGAAAAAGAGACTGAGTGGAAATATGATAAGAACTAACAAATAAACAAACGAATATGGATGGGTAATTATTCCTTTCCACCAATTCAATCGCTTTCCTTCTCGGACCGACGTCCTTGGTGGAAAAAAAGCGTCTCGAAAACGTTCACGCAAACGTTCGGCTTGATCGTTCTCTTTCATGCTCTTTTTTCTCCTTCTCGTTTAATCCGAACAGGGCCTGTAGCCTTTTCTCCCATGAAAATGTCTCCGCTTCCTCATTCGCTGCTCGGGTTCGTTTTGCGAGATCTGGCCACTGTGAATGACATTGATCGCAACAAGGATTTTTAAGCTTATCGGTGGTGTCTAAGCTTTCACCGAAATAGGAGAGTAAAGTGGCTCTTCGACAAGTAGTCGATGTAATCCAATTCTGAATCGTTTTCACTTGCTGAACTTTCGCTTGGCGTAGGCCTCTGATAGTGGCGACAGCCTCATTTATTTGATCTGCAAGATGAGCACTTCCATCTCCCTCTTCTCGTAAAGAATGGAGTATACGCATCGTAACTTCAGAGCATTGTGTTTTCGCCTGAAAGTCCTGGGATGATACATCTGATTCGGTTAAATAGGAGCGGATCAAATAATCTTCAGGTAAGTCTCCTGTTGCTAACACCATCGAAAGAGTCATATCATCTTTGGTAAAACATCCGTATGCTACACTCTGTAACCCATCACGACCCGCTCTCCCCATTTCCTGTAAGTACCCCTCCATCGATGTTGGGAAGTGATAATGAATGACGAGACGCACGTCTTCTTTATGAATTCCCATACCAAATGCACTCGTTGCGCACACCCATTCTAATTCACCATGTGAAAACTGTTGTTGCAACAAAATCCGATCTTCCTGTGCCATAGCCCCGTGATAAGCAGCCACCTTCGAAATTCCATGATTCCGCAGTATTTCTGAAAATTCTTCGGCTTTTCGTCTACTCGAAAAATACAATATCCCCGGCCCATGGAAAAGCTTGATTTTCTCTACAATACTTTGAGCCTTTTCTTTTTCGTTCTCTACCTCTTCTACAAAAATCGAGATGTTAGGGCGATCTACAGAGGCAATTTCTTCATGAACCTGTCCTAAACGTAGCGTCTTCGTAATATCTTCCCGAACTTGTTTCGTTGCCGTGGCACTTAGTGCTAGTGTTCGCGGGAAACCTAGAGACCGTCTTACTTCTCCTAATCGCTTGTAATCCAACCGGAAATCTTTTCCCCACTGTGAAATACAGTGGGCTTCATCTATAACAAACAAAGCAACATTCAATTCCATGAGGGCAGAAAGCACTGTTTCATTTTGTAGCATTTCGGGCGAAAGAAACAAAAACTTATAATTACGAAGATTACGTAGCACTCGATACTTCTCTTCTCTCGTTAAAAAGGAATTGAGCGCAGCGACTCGCTTCTCACCTCTGACTTTTATATGCTCCACTTGATCTTGCATTAAACTAAGCAGTGGAGAAACGATGAGCACCAATCCCGCTAACTCATATCCTGCCATTTGATAACAAAGTGATTTTCCTGTTCCTGTTGGTAAAACTGCAAGCGTGTCCTTTCCAGAGAGCACTGCTGTAACGACTTCTCTTTGACCTTTTCGAAACGATTCGTATCCAAAGTGTTTTTGAAGAAGAAATTGTAGCCTGTCCATCTTTTTTCCTCCTGCTAAATAAAGAATCTTCTTTTTGGTGTTATCCATTTTTTTAGGTTATCTTTGGTTAGCACTTGATAAAAGGAGTCGAATTTGAAAGTACGTGGCTTCAGGAACCCGTTCTTTCACCGCTTTAAGACGAACACTGTTTACTTCCTCTTTCGCATGCGTGATTTTTTTTTGAAGGTCTGTAGAGATATGCTTTTCAATTGGAAAGGACGGTAATGAACAAGCGATTTCCACGATATGGTCCTCAATTGTACTGATGCGTAATTGCCTTCTTTTGGCGATTTCCTCTAAGGGGATTTCTTGTGTGTAAAGAGCCAGTGTCTGTTTGGCGGACTGCGTTAAAGGTGTAGCACGTGCTGGGCGTATGTTAGCTAGGAATGGAAAGTGTTGTCTCTCTTTTTCCGCTAAAAGGAGGAGCTCACTAAGTACATGATACAAACGGAATCGAACCTCTAACGGATCAATTCTTCGTTCTTGGCTAAGCTGTTGAGTTGTCTTTCCAGTTTGTTTCCACCCAGATAATTGCTCTACAAAGAGGGCAACATTGAGTTCGTCCATTTGTCGCAACGCCCTTGTTAATTCGTCTGCACATTGTCGTGCTGCTCCCGTACGGTCTGTTTGTTCCCTTATAAAGCCTTTTACCCATCGCAACGTGTTCTCATCACGCTGGATCGGGTAATACGTTTTCACATTGTGTTGATCGTGTGAAAATACTTGAACGAGTAATGTTAATCGTCTCCAAAACGGCAACCACTCGGCTTGTATATCAAAAAAGCGCAGACCACTCGTTGTTGGTTGTGGCATCAAAGCTACATGATTTTGTCCAGCCGGTGTCACGATGACCGTTTCCTCATCCGTATCAATCCATGAGTTTTTTTCAAGCACAGCTATTCCTTCATGAAACATCGTTCGTGACAGTTTGGGTATTGTACGGAACAAGGCATGTAATTGGAAAAGATGCGTATCTTGGATGGATTGAGCAGATTTTTTTCCACGGAGGATATGATAGAGAGAGGAAGCGGATCGTTCTTGTCCGATGTTAGAGAAGCCTGTCAAAAGAAGGTATGATAGAAACGATGACACGAGTAAGACACCCCCTAATTTAATTTCCTTTAGTGTATCATGAGTCTGCGCAAACGTGGGATAAAAAAATTTATAAAAACCATGAATGAAAGCGCTCTATAAGGGGTCTTCAGAATGTTTTGTATTGAAAATTAGTGAAATGACCGATACAATAGTAGCGATGTTTCTTTTTCTGTCTAATGATGGACGACTTATCTTCGTCCCGCGAACTTCGTATAAGGGGAGGTTGAACACAGATGGCTAAATATACAATCGTTGATAAAGAAACGTGCATCGCATGCGGAGCTTGTGGCGCAGCAGCACCTGATATTTATGACTACGATGATGAAGGCATTGCCTTTGTAATACTAGATGACAACCAAGGAAACGTGGAAGTCCCAGATATACTTATGGACGACATGGAGGATGCATTCGAAGGTTGTCCGACAGATTCTATCAAAGTCGCTGATGAACCGTTTGAAGGCGATCCACTTAAATTTGAATAAATAGAAAAAGCTGGCATAATTGTCAGCCTTTTTTTTATTTACTTGCAGAAACGCCCAACGAACGAGTAAATGCTTTTATCTAGAATCCAAGATAAATAACGGATGGTTGCTTCCTCTTGAATCGTACGAATCCGTTATTATACTTTCCCCTCCCGCAGGCCATAACATAGTAGTAGACTTGTCCACATGTTCATTCTCACCCGCGATTGCTTCAGTTCCAATCCATAATAACGACATCACTGCCAATAACCCGAAAGAAACGAGAAATCGTTTCACCATATCCATCTACGTACCTCCTCGATATTGTGTAGTACAGCACTCCCTAATACGAACACACACGTTAGGTGTTTCTTACTTTTTTCTAATCTTGTCCACGTTTCTTACTTATTCATAATAGAGGTTTATTAGAACGGATTATGCTTTGAATTTTACAAACAAAAGAGGGCTGCTCGGCTCCTGAGCAACCCTCTTACATGAACTTCACATACAATTTACGGTAATTGATTTTCCCCCACAGGAACAGGAACAGGTTCAGTCAACGGATAGGAGTCAACACGTTCCATCCCAGTCCCCTCAAACAGTACAGAAGAATATCCAAAAGATCGTGCGACAAGCAAAATAGAAAACAACGCCTTTCGATTTTGCTTCTCACTGTCTCTAAGCTGTTTTTGGAAAGACACAACGAGCTGGTCCTCACCTTGTTCAGAAAGCTGTACTTCTAAATCCTCCGGTAGCGGGGCAATAAAACCTTGTTCATGATTTAACTTCATACGTTCGAGCGCTTCTTCTATTGAAGCTGGTGGTGCTCCAAATGTAGAAGGTTCTGGCATAAAGTATTCTTTGTCTTTTCCTTTAGCGATGTAGTATGTCTTTGCTACATTTGCTGCTGGGCTAAATTCGCTCCCTGACACTGCACCTTGGAATTGAACAGGTTCACCGTTTTCTCTTTCTAGTCGTACGATCTCTATATTTGTTGCCTCAAATAACTCTTGTAATACTTGCAAAAAGATTGTACTGCCAGTGGAACCGTCCTCATATGGCGCATTTTCATCGAGAATAAATTGCACTTCGTTTGTTGATGTTTGTTGAAACGAGCCTTCCAATGGATAGTATTCCGAAAGACCAAGTGCCTCCTCGTTCAATTGGCGAGAGGCGTACTGAAATCCTTCTTCCCAGCTGTTTTCTTGTTCTCTTGGTACAACGAATGTAAACGGCACAACAAATTGGGCATTCTGATCAGGAACCGCCAGTGTTATCGCACGTTCCTCTTCACCAATCTCATCCGGAAACAATACAGACGGCTCGGATGAAGCACTCATAATAGAAAACGATTGATCTTCTTGGTCGGATAGCGATTCACGATCAAATTTCGTTACTGAATTACGTGATTCTTCACTTTCTGGCATGCCTTTTTCCAATGTGGAATTCTCCGTGGCGGCATTATTACTCGAGGATGTACTTTCATCTCGGCTATCCTGTAACGAGATAGAATCGCCCCCCCACGTAAAAAAGCTGGCAGACGCAATGACAACGAGCAAAATTACAGCAGCAATCGTGGCGGCGACAGGGATAAAGGAGGAAGACCGTTTATGCTTCGGGCTTGCTTGTACTTGTTGTTTCACCCGCGAATAAACGACATCTTTGGAACGTTGATCTTCAATTCTTGGAAGCTGACGCATCATCCCCTCCAGCTCATCGTCCCAGTTTTGCTTTGTCATGCTGTGTCACCTTCTTTCTCTTTGGCAGCTTCCATTTCCATTCGCAACGTTTTCATAGCCCGGTGCTGGGTTGTCTTCACTTTGCTTTCTGTCCATCCTAACGACGCAGCCGTTTCGGAGATGGACATCGACTGAAGAAATCTAAGCAGGAGCACCATCTTTTGCTCTACTTTACACCTATCGAGACACCGGTACATTAATTGAATGTCCTCATTCTGTAAGAGGACCTCCTCTGGGAGAGGATTTTCGTCTTTTACGTCCACTTCCTGCGAATCAAATATGGACAAAATTCGTTTTTTTCTCGTGGATTGTTTACGAAAAAAGTCGATAGCCACGTGCTTGGCAATGGAAAACAGCCATGTTTTTTCACTGCTCTTTCCTTCAAATGAACTATAGTTTTTGAGCACACGAACATACACCTCTTGGGAGAGATCTTCAGCATGCTCTCTATTCTTCACTAAATAAAATAGAAATTGAAATAAATCTTGATGGTAGGTTTCATACAGTCTTTCGAAGGCGGAGTGCATGTTTTTCCTCCTCCATTCATACTAGTAGTCGAAACAAAACGACAAAAGTTTCACTCGTTTTACTATACCGTGTTTGTCCAATAATAGGAAGACGGAAAATAAAATCTGAGAGTGGATGTTCCTTACGTAATGAAACTACGTATAGAGTTTGTACAGGGATCCGAATAATTGATGATACGCATAAAATAAAAAATGAGAAAACCCTTAATCGAGTTTCCTCATTTTTCGTTTTATCATGTCCTTTTGTGATTCGCCATAAGTGGGGAATAACGTTCTAATAAATGTGTTATCGGCTTATATAAGATAAGGAAGAAAAAAATGTTAGAGAGGGCATGCACCGTATCAAACGACCAGCCGGCGACCCAATACGCCCAAAACATATTAGTAACCACCCAATTTTGGACGGCAAACCCGAATCCGTACAAATACCCTGAAATAACAGAGAAAATCGCAGCGAGAATAAATACAGTTTTCGGCCACCTTCCCCTTACCTTCCCTAACAATCCACTCATTATACAGATGAGAGTATACATGAACAGTTGCATGAAAAAGTAACTTCCCATTCCTAATACTAAGTTCGTCAAAAACATGGACATCAGCGCAAAAAGTGCCCCTGCCCGTATTCCCAACACGATCGCCATAATAATTAGCAACGCTGTATTCGGCTGTACATTCGGTAAAAATTGAAAGCTAAGCCTTCCCACGACTAGGAGAGCAACAAGCAGACTATATAGAGCAAGCTTTTGGGCTGACCACTGCATAGTTACCACTTACTATAGTCAAATACAATTTCGTCACCGGCAGAGAGCTCGATTTCGTTTGCTCCTTTCATTGCCGGCTCTCCATTAATAGAATACAACCATGCCATTTGCTCTTCCTCGTTACTCTCAATACCTTCAATTGACGTAATAAAGCCACCTTCCTCTACGACGTCAAAGTTTGCTTTTAAAGCGTCCATTACAGTATCGCCTTCTGCAAATACGATATCTTTTGATGTGATTTCTTCTTCACCACTGTTTTTCGTTAACGAAATTGTGATCTCTTCACTGACATCAGCTTCTTCCGCCGCCCCTTCATCTTCACTTGCTATCTCTTCCGTGTCCTCTAGTGTCGTTCCTTCTGTCTCTTCGGTTGTTGTATCAGATGCACAACCAGCCACAACAAGCATCGTAGCGAATAACCAAACTACCAACCAGTTCTTCATCATTGTTTTCTCTCCTCTTTTTGTAAAATAGACCAAACAAAAAAACCCCACCAGCAAAGGTGAGGTGAGAGCAGGATACCGTTTTAAGCGCTCCAAAAGGAACGCGCCTGCATCTCATCCTTAGCCCCGAAGGATCGATGATTGATGAGTTGGCAGGTCTACTGGCTTATGCCTCTCCCTACTACGTGCCCTTCCCATCACGACAAGTGACAGTGGTCATTGCACGGTTCGTCAGCAAATACAGTTGCGGGGACAGCTCTAGCATTTCACTAGATTCCCTTTTCAGCTCAATTTAGAGCACCAGCACATCGAAATCGTTTCAATTATATGGTCTATTTCATCTTACTGAATGAAAAAAGATTTGACAAGTTTTTTCTTTTAAGGCATGGATAAACCTTGTATGTTAGCAAAAATGTTTGTAATGTGTTTCACTTGAAACAAGAACTTTCGTCAAACTTAGTCACGATCCCGCTTTTTTCGCGGCAACGTAAATAAGAACGTTGTCCCTTGCCCCCATTTACTGTGAACAGAAATGTGACCGTTATGCGCCTCTACAATGTTGCGCGCAATGGACAAACCCAGTCCTGTACCAGTTCCTCGTTTTCGAGCTTTATCTCCTTTATAAAAACGCTCAAAAACAAATGGAAGATCTTCTTCACGAATGCCCGATCCAGTGTCTGTTACTTCCACTGCAAAACTCTGCTCTATCGCCTTAGATGTGACGTGAACACGCCCATTTTTAGGAGTATGCCTAAGGGCGTTATCTATGAGATTCGTAAACACCTGCTCCACTTTATCTGGATCAAAGTGAGCGCTCGTCTCAGTTCCTTCTAAATTCCAAGTAAGCTGAATGCTCTTTTCCCGAGAAGGTCCTGAAAACTTCTTCATGATCTTTTCCATGAAGGGATACAATTCAATATCGTCGGTAACGAGCGTGATATGACCTGCCTCCATGCGGGCTAAATCTAATAAATCATTCACAAGCCGTCCCATTCGCAACGACTCATCATAAATGATTTGCGCCATTTCCTTTTGTTCTTCCTCGGACTGAGCAATGCCATCCACAATTGCTTCGCTATATCCTTGAAGCATAGCAATAGGAGTTCGCAGCTCGTGAGACACGTTGGCAATAAAATCTTTTCGAAGTTTATCTAAACGACGATCCTCTGTCATATCACGAATAACGGCTACAGCACCGCGAATAGATCGCTGATTGTACAAGGGGCTAACAATGATCGTCCACGCCCGTCCTTGTAATGAAAGTTCTCCAACTTGTTCTCTTTCGGTAAGAACGGCAGACTGAAACAGTTCTTGAAGTTTTGGGGGTAGATCTAGTTCTTCATCGGTCTTTTCATAATACCAATATTTTAAGAATCGTTCCGACGGTGGATTTGTTAGCAAAATTGATCCATCGCGATTAAATGTAATCACACCATCAGCCATGCTACTTAGTAAGCTAGACAGATGCTCTTTCTCTTGTCTAAGCGCGCTAATATTATAGTGAAGTTGTTTCCCCATTTTATTAAAGGCGGTGGCTAGATCCCCAATTTCATCGCGTGTCAATTTCGGCACCTTCGTATCAAACTTTCCCTTGGAAATTTCCGATACTGCCTCTTTCATCTTCCGTAAAGGGGCAGTAATCCGTGTAGAAAGGAAAAATGCAAAAATCGTCGTTAGTACGATGGCAATTCCTGCTGAGAGGAAAATTGACTTCGTTGTCGACTGTATCGTCTCTCTCATCACTTCTAGTGATTGATAAATGTAGACGGCTCCACGCTCACCTTGAGAGTCTACAAAAGGAACACCTATGACGACATATTGATCGAACCTAACTCCTTCTCGCCCACTAACTGGGACAACTTGCTTTTTCACCACTTCTCCCTCAGTAATCGCTTTTGATAGTTCAGGATCCTCAAGTATCACAGAAAACGGTAAATGCCCATTTTCATCTTCCGGTGATAGAAAAAACTGCTCCTTACTTGTGTAAACAATTACTTTAGTCAGGTCATCTACTACTTCCCATGCAATTTCAAGTCCTAACTCAAAATCATCCTCTTGCGCAAGGATAAACGCGATTTTTGAAGCTGTACTCGTTAGGTCCTTCTCTACTTCAGCTACGTGGTAGCTTTGGAAAAATTCTAACAATAGAATCGTCAAAACAAACAAGACAAAAGAAACGAGAAGCAATATGGTCAACCATAGCTTCCCGACAACACTACGCCATATCATTCATCTTCAACCTCAAATTTGTAGCCGACTCCCCACACCGTAACGATCATTTTCGCTGCACCTTCGCTCACCTTATTTAGCTTCTCACGCAATCGTTTAATATGAGTATCTACAGTTCTTAAATCACCAAAAAACTCATACTGCCACACTTCCTTTAATAACTGTTCACGATCGAACACTTTGTCAGGCTGTTTAGCTAAGTAATGAAGGAGCTCATATTCCTTTGGAGTTAAGCTTACTTCAGCACCATCCGCCGTTACACGATGTGCATCATGGTCAATTGACAAGTGCGGAAAGACAAGCACGTTCTTAGCGACTGGTTCAGTAGACAGAAATTTAGTCTCCGAGGAACGACGTAAAACTGCTTTTACGCGTAAAATGACTTCACGTGGGCTAAATGGTTTAACGATGTAATCATCTGCTCCTGCCTCTAGCCCTTGAACTCGATTTGCCTCCTCACCTTTTGCTGTCAACATAATAATGGGGGTTGATTTTTTTTCGCGAATTTTCTCACACACTTCAATTCCATCCATCTCAGGCATCATGACATCAAGCAAAATCAAGTCAAAGTCCTCATTAACAGCAAGCTCTAAAGCATCAAATCCATTATCCGCCTCTTTTGTTACATAATTCTCACGTTCTAAGTACATTTTCACGAGGCGACGAATACGCTCTTCATCTTCCACAATTAACACGCGAGCCTCTTGACCCATTCCTGATCAACCCTTTCGTACCCTCTTTTTTTACATTTCACTAATGTGTAGTGGTTTGAACGTTTCTTGCGTTCCAGACCGTTCAAACGCCCCCACACAGCCTTAAAAACCTTTATGCATACGAATGCAAGCCCGCGATAACTAAGTTGATAAAAATCAAGTTAAAGATAATAATCGCAAACCCCACCACCGCTAACCATGCGGAAGGTTTCCCGTGCCATCCTTTAGAAAGGCGAAGGTGTAGGTACGCTGCGTAAAATAACCAAGTAATGAGCGCCCACACTTCTTTCGGATCCCAACCCCAAAAACGGCTCCATGCCTCTTGGGCCCAAATCATCGCAAAAATAAGTGCCCCCAGTGTAAATACCGGAAAGCCGATTAACACAGATCGGTAGGAAATTTCGTCTACTAAGTCTAAGTTCACCTGTTTTGTTAGCGGCTTCAATAGTTGACTGACCCGGCGACGAATGAGCAGACGAATCACAGCGTACAGCACCGTCCCGACAAGAAACGACCAAATGACGGTATTTAGTCTACTTGCGTTCACAATATCTGGCATGAGCATGAGTGGCTCCATCACATTGGCTGTCTCTAGCACACCCTCGTTTGGACCCACAAGTGCAGGGAGGGGATACGTGGTTTCCGCTTCCGCTCCTAGCTCATCCACGTACTGAAACTTCGCCTCGTATCCTTGAACAGAGAACGTAGTAACCACCATGATAAAGCCCAAGACGACCACAATTAAGTAAAGTAAGATTTCAAGCCACGTTCTACTTCGCGATTTCACCGATTGATCGACATCTTTTAATAAATAAATGACCCCTGCTATGAAGCTAATCGACAAGAGGGCTTGACCGGCCGCCGTGGTTGTGACGTGAACATACAACCAGTAACTCTTTAACGAAGGCACAAGTGGTTGAATCTCAGTAGGAAACATGCTGGCATAGCCAATAATAATGAGCGCGATCGGTAAAGCAAATAAGCCTAACACCGCATTCTTATACATGCTATACATGATCAAAAAGGCACCTACAAGTACCATGCCAAAAAAGGTGATGAATTCAAATAGATTGCTTACAGGTGCATGACCTGCTGCAAGCCATCGTGTCACAAAATATCCTAGCTGACTTAAGAAACCGATCAAACCCATGAGAAAACCGATCTTCCCTGCTCTCCCTGGTCCTTTTTTCGTATTGACATTTTTTTGCCGAATAGAACCAGCGAAAAAGATGGTCCCAAATAAGTATAAAATAAAAGCTGCCAACAACAAGTTACTACTGAACTCAGCCAACGTACTTCCCTCCTTATCGACGCCTGCTGCTATGAATGAACAGGGAGAATGTGCTAACCCTCCTCGTTACGATTGCGACTGTTCGTGTTTTCCATTGACGTAGAAGATTTCTCTTCAGAAGGTGACGCATTTTTGTCCTCAAGAGGGGGCCATGATACATTTTCCAATAGACCGTCTATTTCCCGCTTCAAACCAAACCAATTTTTATTCGTATGAGCAGCGACATGCACGACACCATCTTTTCGGACTATCCACAGGCGCCGGTGATTCCAATACGCCCCTTGTATGACCCCAACCATAAAGATGATACCGCCAATACCGAGTACCCACAATGTGCGATCTTTTCGAATTGTAAGACCAGTTACATCCGTCGTATCGATCCCGCTAAACGTCATTTTGTATTCATTTTCACCAGTTGGATCCAAGTTTTGTTGAATGGCAACGAAGCTGATCTCGCCTTCTTCCTTGTCGGGTGCGATCATCCGGAATACAAAGGCTGGGTTGTTTGGACTCGAGGTTTTCGTTGATGGCACCCCGTCCTCTAACTCAAAATCCGGATAATAATTCACTAGTTCCACCATATACCCATTTCCGAGGTCGTAGTTTGTTTCAGGGTTATTTAAATTCACTTCAATTTCGCCAAAGGACTCTCCTGTTTCTATTGATTCCAGCTGGAAGTTCATTCGCTGAAGTTCATCTAACCGGTAGTCCACTTGATAGGCAGAAAACCCGTCAAACTGAAGAGGCTCGTTGACAATAATGTCGTGTTCTTTTACTTTTTCAAGTTCCACTTCTTGACCGGGAAGCCTTTCATCCACACGCTCATACAGAACCGCTTCTGTTCGAAACTGCTTAACGATCGCGCCTTGATTCTCTAAGGCAGTCGCAAACTGTTCGCCATCGACTCGTGCATCATACATCTCCACAGAAAAGTCGAGATTTTCAATATAATATTGACCATCCGTTCCAGGAACAGCTTTTGTTTCACCTTCACGTATGAATAAGCCTGTATCCACATACAAACCTGGTACGAACCGCAACATAGCACCTAGTAAAAAGATGATGAGTCCAATGTGGTTGACGTAAGGACCCCAGCGCGTAAACCTGCCTTTTTCTGCGAGGAGACTGCCTTCCTTTTCCGTTACACGATATCTCCGTGCTTGGAGACGCGTTTTTACGGTTTGTAGGGTCACTTCATCTTGTGGACTCGCTTCCGTTTTCGCGTACAATCGTTGTCGTTTCAAAAATCCTTCATGACGATCGATGCGCTGTGTTTTCAGTGCGCGATAAAGTGGGACAAATCGGTCTAAACTCGCAATCACTAACGATATACCGATACTGGCAATTAGCACAAGATACCACCACTGCTCGTACAACCGATGAAAGTCGAAGAAGACGAATAATTCGCCAAGAATTCCGTACTGATCACTGTAAAACTGTTCAGGTATCACTCCCGGTGGAATATACGCTTCTTGTGGAAACACCGTGCCGAGTGCGGAGACGATCAACGTCGTGATTATTAACCAGACGCCCACCTTCACAGAGGAAAAGAAACTCCACGTCTTGTCGATAAATGTACGCTTGTACGTCTGTGAACGTCGGGCACTTCCTTCATATCGCATGTCTACCATCGTTTGCTTCGTTGCTTCTTCTGTTAGGGTACGTCCGCACGATCCACAGAGAACAGTCCCATGTGGATTCACGTGACCGCATTCACATTTAATTTTTTCCATTAAACCCCCACCTTACGCAGAAGGCAATATTTTTTGTACAGAATCTTTTACCTTCTCTTCAGACATCTCACTAATAATGATTTCTAAAATGATTCCTTCAGGGCTAATGAGTATCGTCGTCGGAAGTGGACTGATGCCATAAGCCCGTTGCACATCTCCCGAATCATCAACAAGAATAGGGAAGCTCATCTTGATTTGTTTTTTGAACTGATTAATAGCGAAATCTGACTCTCCGACATTCACCGCAAGCACTTCCAGGCCTTGGTCCTTGTAAAAGTTGTACTGATTTTCTATGTACGGCATTTCTCGTTTACAAGGATCACACCACGTTCCCCAAAAGGTTAAAAAGACCCCTTT
Organism: Bacillus fonticola; assembly: GCF_012955605.1. Lineage (GTDB taxonomy): Bacteria > Bacillota > Bacilli > Bacillales > JC228 > Bacillus_CG > Bacillus_CG fonticola. The sequence goes on from NZ_CP052135.1 coordinate 1,884,034, forward strand.
TTCCCCTTTGTAATCCGATAGTTGCACAGTATTTCCTTCCATATCTTCTAATATAAAATCTGGTGCTTCGTCCCCAACTGACAGAACGCCTCGATCTTCTTTCGTCGCGTTAGCATATAGCGTATAGCCCACCGCACTTGCCATCATCAAGAGAATGGCAAGCCGCATAAAAAATCGCCCTTTTTTCTTTTCAGCCATGTAGACGGATGCCTCCTCCGGACAATGTCAAGTTCGCTAAATCTACTGGAGTGCCTCAGCTCTTCTATTGCTTTGCCTAGCTGCAGGTGTCATCCACTTCTTTAATTAGGACGTTCACTTTCATTATAGCATGTAGCATTCGACATTCTTTTTTTCGTGTATGAAGGTTACGTGACAAGGAGCAAACGCTTTAATCTCCATGGGCAGCTAATGAGCGAAGACGTTTCACTTCATGAGGAGACAACTCACGATATTCCCCTGGTCGAAGCTCTTCCAATCGTAAAAATCCATATTCTTCACGTTTCAGCTTCACAACAGGATTTCCAACTGTTTCAAACATTCGTTTCACTTGACGATTACGCCCTTCCACGATGACTAACCTCACAATAGCTGTTTGTTTTTTCTTATCTATCGACATGATTTTCGCTTGGGCTGGAAGCGTTTTCCCTTCTTCCAATCGTACTCCTGCTCGCAACGTTTGCATCGCTTGACGATCTGGGATTCCTTTTACTTTTGCCACATACGTTTTGGGTACTTGATAAGAAGGGTGCATAAGCGTATTCGCAAATTCACCATCATTGGTCATAAGAAGCAAACCCGTTGTATCATAATCAAGTCTGCCTATAGGAAAGATCCGCTCTTCAATGTGCTGAAAAAAATCCGTTGCCACTTTTCTCCCTTTGTCATCTTTCACACTCGAAATGACTCCTCTGGGCTTATAAAATAAAAAGTACACCGGTTTTTCTTTTAAGAGAGGTATTCCTTCTACTTCGATTCGGTCATTCCCTTTCACTTTCGTCCCAAGCTCACGAACGACGTTTCCATTGACTTTAACTTTACCGTCTACGATCAACTGCTCTGCTTTACGTCGCGACGTTATGCCTGCTTGTGCAATCACCTTTTGTAAGCGTTCCACTCTTTTCTCTCCTCTTTGATTCCATTCAAAAGCCGTACAGGCATCGCTGTACGGCTGATAAAATCGTTCTACTAAGGTTACTATTCCTGAGAACAAAATTCAAGTTTTCGTCTGAACGCTGGCACGCACGCTTGTACTACACACTCCCGCTCTAACGGAGACTACGAAGCTGACCCTCCAAAAAAGAGCGTTACCATAACGATCGCAGCAACAATTCCCACAAGGTCTGCTAGCAACCCTACCTTTAAAGCGTCTCCCATTTTTTTTATGCCGACTGCGCCAAAGTAAACGGTTAACACGTAAAACGTGGTGTCTGTACTCCCCTGAACAGTGGAGGCCAACCTTCCTATGAATGAATCCGGTCCGTATGTCGCCATAAGATCACTCGTCATTCCTAGCGCAGCCGTACCAGAAATGGGTCGAATAAAAGCAAGTGGAACAATCTCAGCAGGTACACCAATCGCCTCCATAGCAGGGCGCAAAAACCCAACAACATATTCGAGCGCACCTGATGCTCGAAACATGCTAATGGCGACGAGCATTCCAATTAGATAAGGTATGATAGAGAACGCCATGGAAATCCCTTCTTTTCCACCCTCGACAAATGTTTCGTAAGTCGGTACCTTTTTGGCAGTTCCATATACTAATATAAATACAACAATGAGCGGAATCATCCAAAGTGATGCAGTTGCCAAATAACTCATGTGCGCACGCCTCCCCTTTTCTGTCGACGATTGGCGAAATATCTATCTATGAGTACGGCGCCTACTGTTGAACAAGCTGTTGCCAAAATGGTCGGCACCACAATGTCTGTTGGTGACTGTGCGTCATAATTTAAACGTATGGCAATGACCGTGGTAGGTATAAGCGTAATACTCGATGTGTTAAGTGCTAAAAACGTAATCATAGAGCGGCTAGCCATAGGGGAGTGCCCGCTTAGTTGTTTCATTTGTTCCATTGCCTTAATCCCTAACGGCGTGGCCGCATTGCCAAGTCCAAATAGGTTGGCGATCATGTTTGAGAGGATATACCCAATCGCTGGGTGTCCTTTCGGAATTTCAGGAAATAGCTTGACAATCAACGGTTCGAATAGGCGTGCACATTTTTTGAGAAGCCCTGCCTCCTCCGCTACCTTCATTAATCCGAGCCAAAAGACAAGAACACTAATGAGTCCTAACGATAGCGTGACAGCTTCTTGTGCTCCTACAAACATTGCCTTATTCACTTCTTCCATCGTGCCTCCTAGTACGGCAAAAAGAAGGCTAATGATAATCATACCCACCCATATGACATTAATCATACGATCCAACACCTAGGCTTGCCAAAAACAAATCGCGAAATATAGTAAAGAAGCCTTTCTTTTCAGCCGGAGGTGTAAAATAAATAGAGGAAGTACCGACTACTTCATTTTTAAAATATAAAAACGTCTTTCCGACGACATCTGGTGTTGTTTCAGGATTATCAAGCCACTGCTCTTCTGGTTCAAACAAACGATTTTCCACTCGTAAATCTTTTACTTCCTCACCAGTGATGGGATACGTAATATTTTGTTTATTATAGACTCGCCCTTCATAAAACGAATCCGTTACTTCCTTAATCTTTCCCTCCTTCACTGGAATTACATAGTCATAGTTATCAAACCCGTACGTGAACAGACGCTTATGGTCATCCCAATCTCCTTTGCCAGACTGCAACGTCACGACGATCAAATCCATACCGTCTTTCTGAGCAGTAGAGACAAGGGTGCGCCGAGAGACTTTCGTGTAGCCCGTCTTTCCGCCCGTTGAGTATTCGTAGAGCTCTGTCAGCAAGCGGTTTTTATTGTGCCAAACTCCTTTGCCTTCTGCTGTGTACGCTTTCGTTCCTGTGATTTCTCGAAACTTTTCATTCTCCATTGCGTATTTAGTTAAGAGAGCCATGTCATAGGCAGTAGAGTAGTGACCTTCCGCGTCTAAACCATTGGGATTGACGAAATTTGTGTTCTCCATACCGATTTGCTCGGCTTTTTCGTTCATCATATAAACAAAACCTTCAACACTTCCACCTACTGTTTCGCTAATGGCAACAGCCGCATCGTTTCCTGAACGAAGCATCAACCCATATACTAAATCCTCCAACGTCAACCGATCTTCTTTTGTTAAATAAAGAGAAGACCCTTCTGTACCGATTGCGTTGTCACTTGGTTTTACCTTGTTATCTAGCTTCCCGCTCTCAATGGCAAGAATAGCTGTCATAATTTTTGTAATGCTAGCTATCTTCCGTTTTTCAAAAGCGTTTTTTTGAAACAATATTCGACCAGATTTTTGATCCATTAGAATCGCAGCTTCTGAGCTAACCCCTACGGTTTGCGCAGAAACTTCCTGTCCTAAAAACAGCGTGGTGATAAGTGTCAATACGAGTAACGGTGTAAAGCGACGTCGCCATCTATTCATCTATCCTCGTCCCTTCATCCAAAGTCCTTTGTACAAGTCTATGCACGTCCCTTATTGATATGAGAATCGCCTGTGGTTTTTCATACGTAGTTATGGCAAAGGGCTGTATTCATAACAAAAGGGCAAGCATGCATGGCTGTGTATCCAGCTCATGAATGGTTTTTGCAAAGCAAAAAAGCGCTCCAAAGTTCTGGATGCGCTCTCTAATTTCCGTAGATTCCTCAATACAATGACCATTGTAGCATTTTTTCCTTTTCATACCTCTTATCCACATCATTCCAATTTAAAACATAAACTACGAACGATGTTGCACAACCTTTGTTTGGTAATCGGTTTCGTAAAAATCTAATTCCTCACGCAACTCTTGAAAGTGCGCCTCCACCGATGCCATTAACGCTTGGAGAGAAGGGGGAACAGTCGCTCGGAAGTGAATAGCATTTCGTCCTGTGTAAGCAGCGCGGCTATCCTCGTACCAAAGATCGGATCTCGGATTGTAAAAATCATCTACACAATGGTGGTACACAGAGTACAACGTTTTCTCCGCAGCAGTTTTGGAGAGTGGCTCATTACGAAGCACAATTCCGCATGAATCCAGTGCTTCCTCACAAAAAACGAGCAACCTTCTCAAATCCCGCAGCACGCCATCATAATAAGCCTTGTCCCCTGTTGTTTCCTCCAAGAGCCGAAGTCGATCGTGTGTAGTTACGTACTGTTCGAACTTTTTAACGATTTGAGAAAGAACTGCCTGTGTGAGTGTAATTTGCGATTGTAACACTTGATTGCCCATGTGGTTGCCTCCTCATGCTCGCACGATGCGAGTAGGGCGGACTAAGAGCGCTAGCGATGTTCGCGCTCTTAGTCCGCCTTCCTTGTATAGTAAAACAAGCTTTTTATTAGTCTATCATATATACAAAAAAGATGTTGCCAGACCTTGTCGAAGATGAAAATTTTCTCATGATATTATTTCTCTTCTACGTCGACAGCTTTCAATGTTTCTTGGAATTTCTCAAAAAACAGGTCTGCTTCCGTTTCCACATCAGCATCGCCTACCTCTTCAGGCAATGGAGGCAGCTCGTTCAGATCCTTCAACCCAAAAACATCCAAAAACAAAGGAGAGGTACCAAATAAGTATGCTCGTCCAATCCCCTCACGTCTTCCCTTCTCTTCGACCAATCCCTTTGTAAGGAGCGTTTGGACAGGGCGCTCGCTTTTCACCCCACGAATCTCTTCAACTTCACTACGTGTAATAGGCTGTTTGTAGGCAATAATTGCCAGCGTTTCAAGCGCAGCCTGAGAAAGTGTTTGGTTCGTTGGAGCCTCTACAAGCTTCTTTAAAAACGGTGCCATTTCTTTTTTTGTCGCGAGTTGAATGATTTCACCCATTTCCAATAACACCAAACCTCTATCACTTTGGCAAAGCTGTTCTCTCATCTCATCCAGCATTTGAGAAATCTCCAGCTCTGTCGTATCTAAAACGTGGGCTAGCTGCTTTTGAGAAACCCCCTCATCTCCACTTGCAAACAAAATGGCTTCTATTATGGCCAGCCGCTCTTTTCGGTCCATCATCCATCGGTGCTCCTTTAGTTTACGTTGATACAAATATTTGTTCGAAGTTTCCTGTTTGCATAACTGAAATCTCATTTCGTTTCATGAGCTCTAACACGGCTAAAAATGTGACAACCAGTTGTTCGCGAGTTTCTATTGAAAACAACTCCTCAAAGACAATCGGTGTTGCACTGTTTTCCAATCGCTTTCGAATATCGGCCATTCGCTCTTCAATTGGTATTTCTTGACGCGTAATTTTTGTTGCAAGCGGGCGTTGCAGCCGTTTTCGCCGTAACATTTTCTGAAAAGCTCCTAACATATCGTAAACGTCCACATGCCAATCTTCAACAGACAAACTAGTTTCAGTTTCAAAGCCTGACAAGTCTTGGGGGGGTCTAGAAAAATGCAAACTCCTCTCCTCTTCCTTATCCTTTAAATCTTTCACTACTTCTTTATAACGCTTGTACTCTAGAAGGCGTTCTACAAGCTCTTCTCGCGGATCTTCTTCAAGAAAAAATTCTTCTTCGCCTTCCCATAATTCCTCGTTTTTCGGTAGGAGCATATGGCTTTTAATAGCTAAAAGAGAGGCCGCCATAACGAGATACTCACTCGCAACGTCCAACTCTAAGCTTTGCATCGTATGCAAATAGGCCATATACTGATCCGTAATCTCCGTCATCGGGATATCGTATATATCAATTTCAAGTCGTTGAATAAGATGCAATAGCAAATCCAACGGTCCTTCAAAAGCGTCAATCTTCACAGTATATGCCATAAAATCTTCCTTCAAAATGATATGAAATACGTATAGTATAAGGGAAATCCAGAAATGATGCTATGATCGGTTGAGAAACTTCACTATAACAACTACAATGGCTCACAGGAGGTGATGAGGTCGAATGTCCTATCCAAAGGCTTGGATTCAATATTTATGTCATTTTCATGGAGATCGTGACTACTTTGAATGTCATGAAGTACTAGAGGAATATTGGAAAAAAAAAGGCGGAGGGCGCAATAGTATTTGGGTTGGGTGGATTCAACTTGCTGTCGGCTTCTACCATTATCGTCGCGGTAACAACCGTGGAGCTTTACGTACATTGAAGAAAGCACAACGTATTTTTTCTTCACATGGCCCCGACATAGAGGCTCTAGGGTGTGATTATCATGCATTACAAAGTTTACTTTATCGGGAAATTCAACTGATAGAACAAGACACACCCAGCTATAAAAGCATTGTTCTGCCCATAAAGGACGAACAACTGCTTACCACTTGCAAACGATGGTGTAGTGAGCAACAAGTTACATGGGGTTCGTCATCCCCTTCAACCAATGAAGCGCTCATCCACCGCCATAAGCTTCGTGATCGTACTGATGTCCTTAAAGCTAGGGACGACGCCGCCAAAAAACGTTCATAAAAAAGGAACGCTCAAGACCGGAAACACTAAGTCTTGAGCTCTTGAGAAAAGGGGGTCTTGAGACTTACCCGATCTCTGACACATTACAATGGTCTAAAAAGGAAGCTGTTTCCTTTGTCGATTCAAACGTATACTCGTTATATTGCTCCCTTAACGTCTTAAGCATTTTATGACCAATCCCTTGTTGTCGGTAAGAAGGGTTTACAGATACGTGCTGAATAAGAATTCGTTTCTCATCATCGTAATGAACTAGTCCGACAAGGCCAACGATGTCCTCTTCTTCTTTCCATAGAAGCAATTTCCAATCCGGCTCTGCTTCATATTGTTTCATTGTTTGCTGAAGCTTCTTCACGTCTTTTTCATTGGGCATAAAGGAAAGCAAGCCCATTGCGATTTTCTCTAAACTTTTTTTATATCGGGTGTACATAGTCATCCCTCATTACTTTTAAAAAAATCCAGTCTACGTGACTAGTCTATGGTACGCAGTTTCGCCAAAAAACGTGTATGTTTATGCATCATACGACATAGTAAAGCTTTCTTCGGGTAATTGAACCTACTCATTTTCGTGAAATTAAATGTATTCTTTCAAGAAGCACTTATACGATATAAAGCCAGTAAAAAACGCCCCATCCAACTGCCCCTATAAGCAGTAGCCCAAACAGAAACTTATTTTGTTTTCGCATATCAATAAATCCTCTCTTTATCAAAAAAGAAAAAGCCCTATCCAAAAAGGGTTGTCGAATTCATGGTAATGAAAACGACCCTTTTCGTCAAGAGGGCTACTAATCGCCAAGTTCAATAAGCTAGACAGTCACTGGTGAAATTTTTTTGTAGCCTCAGTCTCACTTCCCTGTGTGTGTAGTCATTTGTACATAGGGTTGGTCTTGACGCACGAGATCTTCGTACACTTCACGCTTTACGACCAGTTGATGGTGACCATTCTCTACAAATATAACAGGTGGTCTCGGAATCCGGTTGTAGTTGTTGGCCATACTGTATCCGTAAGCACCCGTGCAAAAGACTGCCAATACATCCCCAGCCTCGACTTTTGGCAGCGGAATGTCCCAAATTAGCATGTCACCACTTTCGCAACACTTCCCAGCAATCGATACCGTTTGTTCCGTTTGATCATGCAGTTTGTTCGCGACACAAGCTTCGTATCGTGCATCGTAAAGAGCTGGGCGTAAATTATCACTCATCCCACCATCGACAGCAATATACCTGCGTACGTTCGGAATGTCCTTTTGGGAGCCAATCGTATAAAGCGTTGTTCCGGCGTCACCAACGAGAGAACGACCGGGCTCTATCCAAACTTCTGGGATTTGCATAGAGTGGCTTCCGCAGAACGATTTAATCACTTCCACCATTTCATTTACGTATTCAGCTGGTGGAATTGGTTCGTCTTCCTTCGTATAACGAATGCCAAAGCCACCCCCAAGATTTAACACTCGTGCCTGGAATCCATACGTTTCGCGCCATTCATAGAGTGCTTTAAGTAATGTATGAGCAGCAACTGAAAATCCAGTCGTCTCAAAAATTTGCGATCCGATATGACTGTGAATGCCTAATACCTCAAAAGTCGGTACTTGTAAAGCACGGGATAACGCCTCTTCCGCTTGACCATTCTTCAAGTCAAAACCAAATTTAGAATCCTCTTGACCCGTTAAAATATAATCGTGTGTATGCGCCTCTACTCCAGGAGTGACACGCAGTAAAATAGAAATGGTTTGATTACGTTCTCTCGTCAACTGCTCAAGACGATCCAATTCGTGGAAGTTATCTACAACGAAACAGCCAATTCGTTCGTTTAGAGCAAACATTAATTCTTCTGTACTTTTGTTATTCCCGTGAAAATGAATACGCTCGCGGGGGAAATCCGCTACCACTGCCGTGTACAGCTCTCCACCTGATACAACATCAAGCGAAAGTCCTTCCTCTTCAACGAGTTGGAACATCGCGACTGAAGAAAAAGCTTTGCTTGCGTAGGCAACTTGCGCCCGTACGCCATGGTGCTGAAATGTATTCAGAAAGCCTCGTGCCCGCTCACGAACTAGGGCAACATCATATACGTAAAGCGGGGTTCCATAAGACGCAACCAGCTCTGTTGCCTTTACCCCACCAATCAATAATTGACCATTATCATTCACCTGCTGTGTTCCGTACAAATGCATCGTTCTCATCCTCGTCCTAAATGTGTAAGTAAAAGTATATTCACTTTACCACACTACTGTTATCCCATCAACGAACGACTACGATTGCTCTGGTTGCTTGAAGCGGTCACTCGGTCGTACGATACTCGGACGAACTTTTGATCCCGGAACCGAACGTCTAATGAGAATTTGAAAGAGCGCACCACCATTAAAGGGCATAAGTGGCCATAAATACGGCGTTCGTAACGAGGTAAGCCCTGTTAATAGCAAAATAAATAGTGTACTACCGATCACAAAACCTGGGACTCCAAATAGTGCCACCCCGATGAGAAGCATTAGACGAACCATCTTATTCGCCACACTAAGTTCATAACTTGGTGTTGTAAACGTTCCGATAGAGGCTATTGCTACATAAAGTATCGTCTCCGGTACGAACAGGCCTACATCAATGGCGATTTGTCCAATGAGCACAGCAGCAATTAAGCCCATTGCCGTTGATAAAGGAGTTGGTGTATGAATGGCGGCAATCCTTAAAAACTCAATCCCTATATCTGCCATGAAAATTTGCATGATCAACGGAATGTTTGTTTGTTCGTTTGGTCCAATAAAGGCTAATTGCTCAGGTAAAAGGGAAGGTTCCAAAGCGAGTAATAACCAGAAAGGCAATAAAAAAAGCGACATCAAAATTCCTATAAATCGAGCCCACCGTATAAACGTCCCAACAGCAGCCGATTGCCGATATTCCTCTGCATGTTGCACGTGATGGAAAAATGTTGTCGGTGTTATCATAATGCTCGGCGATGTATCTGTATAAATGAGAACGTGCCCTTCAAGCAAGTGCGTCGCAGCAACATCTGCCCTTTCTGTATAACGCACGAGAGGATACGGATTATACCCCTGCTTCACCAGGAATTCTTCAATAGTTTTATCTGCCATGGCTATCCCATCAATTTCAATGCCCTTAATCTCCTTCCGAATCAGATCTACTAGATTCGAGTTAGCGACATCTTTAATGTAGCCGATGGACACATCCGTTTTCGAACGCTCCCCTACCTTTAGCATTTCAAAGCGGAGGCGCTCATCACGAATTCGTCTTCTTGTGAGAGCAGTATTTACAATAATGTTCTCTACATACCCATCCCTTGAGCCTCGGACAACTTTTTCAGTATCCGGTTCTTGTGGCGTCCGTCCAGGGTAGGAACGAACATCAACAATCAGCGCTTTTGAGTATCCTTCTACGACGATAGCAATAAGTCCTGATAATACTTGATCCACTATTTCGTCGACCGATTTTACAACCTCTACAGATTGATGAGTAATCGAATCGTGTACTGTGTCAAATACATCCTTTTTGTGCTTCGTACTTTCTCTTTGGAGCTCAACGAATTGCTCTGTGATCATTTGTATATAGTTTGCATCTGTCAATCCATTGATATAGTAAATATTCACCTCATGATCATTTACCGGATACTTTCGAATGCCAAAATCAAAGCTTGTTCCTAACCCCACACGCTCCTTCATAAACTCTTCTAGTTTGTGTGGTTGTTCAGGAATCGGTGCTTTCTTCTTCTCTTTTGTTTCCTCGCTCAAGGTAGCCACTCCTTTCTAACACAAGATGTACTGCCTGACGTGTAATGGGTGCGCCACGTGTTAAATCATCTCGCCTTGACATTTTACCAGGGTCCCCTATCCCAACGACGATCGGTAAATGTAATTGATCTAAACAGTACACGGTGTCACCATTAATGCGACCTTCTTCAGTTTCTGGAAGCCCGAATTTATCAACTCCATATGAGGTTAAATTCCCTTCCCGGTCAATACTTACATCCACACGCGTCCATTCGCGGTGCTCTGTGTGGGAAGCGACAGCCACAGCCCCTAGAACTTCAATTTGCGGATGGTGCGCCACATACTTCATTGCCGCCTCACCTGAACCTTCGCCGATATAGCCGCTATCGTCAAACATGATGAGTACGGGTTCCCCTTCTGCAGACAAAATAGCGTCCACTAGTTCTGCACCGCTATACAAAGAAGGGTTCCCTTGCGAGAGGGAGATACACCGGCCACCTAACGCAGTAGCAACAACTTCTGCACAACGTTTTGCATATACATCACCATCTGTCAAAAATACTACCGGCTTTCTTTCCATCCCATTCCCTCCTTCACGGAACAAATACTAGCCAATGAAACAAAGAACCGATTACTTTTCCAAGGACGATCGCCATCAATAAATAAACAATCCGATCATCTATCCCTATCCTCTTCGCTAGAATTGGCAATACGTTTAGTACTTCAGTTAAAGCAGCAGCTAACATACCGACAAAGACCCCACTCAATAACCCGTAAGGCACTGCGAACCATTTTCCAATAGGCACGACGAGATCCCGTAACCCAATCCATGTGGCACTTACTGCTCCAATCACGACCGACCACTCATACGCCTGAATGTACGTAAAGGTTTTCGTCAACTGTGTTAACCTAGGAATGATATTGAGCACGGTAAGAAAGGCAACAAACCCTGAGCCCACTGCAAGTCCTCCAGCAAAACCTACAAAAATAACTAAAACATAGCTAATGATCATCTATTCGTTTAATACTTTCTTTGTTTTCATTCATCGCTACATAACGGTCAAGATCTTGCTGGTAGTTAAACATTTCGACTTCAAGTGGGCTCGGCTCTTCATTAATGCGTTTCCGGAACAAATGATTGAAAAACAACACCATCCCAACGCCTAATCCTAGCGAATAGGGAATCTGAAAAAGTAACGGATGAGCCTCGTCTTCTCCAGTCATCATCGTATACAACTTTTGATGCACCTTTCCCATACTCACATCCTCGTGAAAATTCATGATCGCAAGAGAGGCCCCGACAAATAACAGTCCCCACACGAGTAAAAAGAGCGGAATAGAAACTGGTTTTTTCTTAGAAATGATCTCAATTATCGTTTGATTTGTACCTAGAGAATCAACAGACTGATTCGGATATGCCTCTCGTAGCTTCCTAACGACGGTCATTACATCTAAAATGTAAATATTTCCATGCGAAGGTTCGGCCTTTACGACAGGAAGGGAAAGGCATTCGGACAATATTGAGTCGTCTGCAATCACTTGTGCTACATCACCCAGGTTAAGCGTTTGCTGTGGGTGGGTTTGAACCTTATGTCGCAATCGAATGTAGATTGTATTTACACTCACCTAACTCTCCCCTTCCTATTCCCTTTACTCTCTAGTATGGAAGGTGTTAACAACGACTATGAAAGGGAAAATTTCACAAATAAAAAAGAACAGCCCTGTTGATGCGGTTAAGCTTTCAGCAGGGCTGTTTTTAAGAGAGGTGCCCAGAGGGTTCAAGTGCTCCACTTAGGCATCGGTCGGATCTGCACGTTTTAGTTGAGTACACCTTTGGAACTGGGGTTTTGTCCCTTAGGAACTGGGTTGGTCCCTTTGAACCGATGTACGGAAACCTGCAAGTAAAAGAAAAAGTAGACCATTTAATTGGTCTACTTTTCTGATTAAACTATTGCAAAACGAGGATTGCGAGTCGAATTCCCTATCCCATTTTCTCCTTCATCATATCCAAAATCTTTTTCTCCAGTCTCGACACTTGCACTTGAGAGATACCAAGACGATTAGCGACCTCGGTTTGGGTTTGGTCTTTAAAGTATCGCAAGTACACGATAAGTCGTTCTCGCTCATCAAGCTCACGAATCGCTTGTTTTAAAGCAATTTGATCAAACCATTTACCGTCCTCTTCATCAGCAATTTGATCGAGAAGTGTGATAGGATCACCGTCGTTTTCATACACTGTTTCATGAATACTTGATGGTGCGCGAGACGCTTCTTGGGCAAGGAGAATTTCCTCTGATGAAATATCTAGGAACTCACTCAACTCATGTAACGTCGGTGTTCTTCCTAGGTCTTTCGTCAGCTCATCCTTAGCTCTGCGCACCCGGTTGGCCATCTCCTTGAGAGAGCGGCTTACTTTCACTGTACCATCATCACGAATAAAGCGTTGGATCTCTCCAATGATCATGGGCACAGCATAAGTTGAAAATTTCACATCATAGCTTAAGTCAAACTTATCTACAGACTTCAACAAACCAATACAACCAATTTGAAATAAGTCATCAGGTTCGTACCCTCGATTTAAGAAGCGTTGAACAACAGACCACACTAACCGCATGTTTTGTTCAACGATTTGGTCTCGTGCTTGTTGATCGCCCTGTTGACTGCGTTCAATTAGCTCCTTGACTTCAGTGTCTTTGCCGTATATTTTTTTCTTTTGTTGTGTCACTTCGACTTCCATGGGCAAGACTCCCTTACTTCATCAACGCATTTTGTTTTTTGACCTGTTTTCGCAAATGAATAGTCGTCCCTACACCCGGAGTGGACGTCACGTCAATCGCGTCCATGAAATTCTCCATAATCGTAAAGCCCATTCCTGAACGCTCTAATTCCGGCTTGGTCGTAAACAATGGTTGTCTTGCCTCTTCGATGTCATCTATCCCCATGCCTTCATCGCGAATGGTGAGGTCAATCGCGCCACCTTCTGCTACACAAGAAATGTATACAAATCCATCTCCCGTATTGTGGTAACCGTGAATAATTGCGTTCGTAACCGCTTCACTCACGACTGTTTTTAATTCTGTAAGTTCATCCATTGTCGGATCTAATTGGGCAACAAAGCTAGCCACAGTGACCCGAGCGAACGACTCATTTTCACTTCTTGCTGAAAATTGTATATGCATTTCATTTTTCATTTACGCCACCCCCAGCCGTTCTCGTGCAAACAATTCGTTTTCCTCGTAACGAATGATTTTAAACAGCCCTGATAAATCAAACATCCGTTTGACAACAGGTGAAATGGCGCAGACGATCATCTGACCGTTCTTTTGTTTTAGTTGTTTGTATCGTCCTAAAATCACCCCTAGACCTGAGCTATCCATGAACGATAAGGTTTCTAAGTTCAAGATCATATGTTGAATATTATAGGTTTCTATTGCTTCTGACGCTTTCTGGCGCAAGCCCTCCGCACTGTGGTGATCTAACTCGCCACTCAAACGGACACATAAAACGTCATCAACAACTTCCATGTCAATGTGTAAGCCCAACACCTCTCGCCTCCTCTTAAAGGTCTGTTTCTTTTTTAAACAGTTCTCAAAGAAGAGGTTTCGTCTTACTTAGTCAAAATCCCTTCCCCACGACAAAAGAAGTGCAATGTCGACAAATTCTTTAGGGTAAGTACTTTAACGCTCTTATCTCGGGATTAACGCTCATAAACTCGGATTAGCGCTCTTATCTCGGGATTAGCGCTCATAAATTCGGATTAACGCTCTTATCTCGGGATTAGCGCTCATAAACTCGGATTAACGCTCTTATCTCGGGATTAACGCTCATAAACTCGGATTAACGCTCTTATCTCGGGATTAGCGCTCATAAATTCGGATTAACGCTCTTATCTCGGGATGAACGCTCATAAACTCGGATTAACGCTCTTATCTCGGGATTAACGCTCATAAATTCGGATTAGCGCTCTTATCATGGGGATACTTTCGAAAACATGCCGAAGGATCTTTTGTACAGAGTCCACCAAGATGCTTTTTCTACATCTTCCTTTAGGACCACTGGACTTTCACTTACCACTTTGTCACCGTTCTTTACTTGAAGCGTTCCGACAGTATCTCCTTTTTTCATCGGTGCTTTAACAGAGTCGTCTAGCATGACTTCATGTGTGAAACCATCCGTGTTTTCTCCTTTTTTCGTTAAGATAGAGATGGGTTCACTTGTCGTGACATCCACACGTTTTTGTTCACTCTTTGAAACGCGTAGTTGCGCCAAGACTTCATCCTTTTCGAACAATGGAGACGTTTTGTACTGTGCGTACGCATGATCAAGCATGGCGGTCACTTGTGCATTTCTATCTTTTGGTGTAGGTGCTCCAAATACAACAGCAATCACCCGCATCCCATTCTTTTCGGCAGTCGCGGTCAAACAGTATTTAGCTTCTTGGGTAAATCCGGTTTTTACCCCATCAACACCCTTATAAAATTTCACAAGCTTATTCGTATTGACAAGCCAAAACTTCTTCTCGGAGTCTTGACGTAAGTAATCTTCGTATACACCAGTAAATTCGGTAATTTTATCGTATTTCAAAAGTTCTTTTGCCATCATGCCCATATCATAGGCAGAAGAATAATGATTCTCCGCAGACAAACCCGTCGGATTCACAAAGTTCGTATCTTTTAGCCCAAGCTCCTTTACTTTCTCATTCATCATATCAACGAAAGCTTCTTCACTACCTGCGATGTGTTCAGCCATGGCTACAGATGCGTCATTTCCAGAACCTATCGCAATTCCTTTTAGCATTTCTTCGACCGTCATTTCTTCTCCAGGCTCCAGAAAAATTTGTGAGCCTCCCATACTAGCGGCATGTTCAGACGCGGTTACCGTTTCATCGAGAGTAATTTTGCCACTATCTAACGCTTCCATAATTAATAACATCGTCATAATTTTGGTCATACTAGCTGGTGGCAATCGGTCGTGCTGATTTTTTTGGAACAACACTTGCCCACTATCTCGTTCTATGAGAAGAGCAGATTTTGCATTTTGAGCGAGATTAGGTTGCTTACCCTCTTCATTTGTCGATTCTTTTGCCCAAACTCCTTGTTGTGGAAGTGCCATTGCAAAGAAGAAGGTGGCTAAAAGTAAAACAGTTACGATACGTTTTCCCATTACGAATCCCTCCAAAGTTCTACTGGCATCGCTGCTACATTCACGACATTCCGTCTCATACCAGTGTTTCCAATCTAACTATAATTATACAAAGTTTTCCTTTTACCCACACAAAAAACACCTCTCCCAGTGGAAAGGTGTTCTAATCACTATTACGTAGCGGATGTCATCACTTCGTGTACGAGCGTTGGTGCTTTCACTTGTTCTTCCGTAATCAAAATCGCGTTATATAGTTTCTCTTTTACTTTTTGCAACTGGCTTTGATCGTTGGCATGGATGGTGACAAGGGAATCACCTGCTTGTACTTTGTCTCCGACCTTTTTGTTAAGTACGAGTCCGACTGCCATATCAATTGTACTCTCTTTCGTTGCCCGACCTGCACCGAGCCACATCGCTGCGGTCCCGATTTCATCAGCTACTAGGCTTTCGATGAATCCATCTTCCTTCGCTTCTAATTCCACAATATGCTTAGCTCGGGGAAGTAAGGATGGGTCTTTGACAACTTCCCCTTTACCACCTTGATTCATGAGGAAGGTTTCAAACACTTCGAGTGCTTTACCAGATGAAATCGCTCCTTCTAGCAGAGTGCGAGCTTCTTCCAGTGTGTCAGCCTTCTTAGCGAGTACAACCATCTGACTGCCTAGGGTAAGACAAAGCTCTGTTAAGTCTTCAGGACCCTCACCACGTAACGTATCAATCGCTTCCTTCACTTCGAGTGCATTGCCGATCGCAAAGCCGAGCGGTTGGCTCATGTCAGAAAGAATCGCCATCGTTTGTCTACCGACTCGGTTTCCGATATTGACCATCGCTTGCGCGAGCTCTTGTGCGTCTTCGTATATTTTCATGAAAGCCCCAGCGCCTGTTTTAACATCCAGTACGATCGCATCGGCACCAGCTGCTATTTTTTTGCTCATGATGGAACTTGCAATAAGCGGAATGCTGTTTACAGTGGCAGTGACGTCACGAAGTGCATACAGTTTTTTGTCAGCAGGTGTTAGATTCCCACTTTGACCGATGACCGCTAGTTTGTGCTCGTTCACCAATCGAACAAATTCTTCTTTCTCGATTTCTACATGGAAACCTTCTACTGCTTCGAGCTTATCAATGGTCCCACCTGTGTGACCAAGACCGCGTCCACTCATTTTAGCAACCGGAACCCCAACACTTGCGACAAGAGGTCCGAGAACGAGCGTAGTCGTATCTCCAACGCCACCTGTGGAATGCTTATCTACCTTAGTCCCCTCAATAGCAGACAAATCAATTTGCTCCCCGGATTCAACGATGGCCATCGTCAACTCAGCCCGCTCCTCTTCTGTCATATCTTGAAAGAAAATGGCCATACTTAAAGCGCTTACTTGATAATCGGGAATCTCTTCTTTCGTGTAGCCTTCGATGATAAAACGAATCTCTTTCTTAGTTAACGCGTGACCATCACGTTTCTTTTGAATGAGGTCTACCATACGCATAACGGTTCTCCCCCTATTACTAGTTAATTTGTTCCAAAAAGCTTTTTCCGTATTTCGGCATATTCACATCAAAATTGTCAGCAATCGTCGCGCCAACATCTGCAAACGTAGTGGATGTTTGAATTTCTACTGCTTTATCAATCCCCGTATGATAGACGACAAGAGGCACGATTTCACGTGTATGATCCGTTCCAGGATGGACAGGATCGTTCCCATGATCCGCTGTAATAATAAGCAAGTCGTCTTCTGTCATTTTCGGAAGAACATCCCCAATCTGACGATCAAACTGCTCCAGTGCTTCCCCGTACCCGATCGGATCGCGACGATGTCCATACTTTGCATCAAAATCAACAAGATTCAAAAAACACAATCCCTGGAAGGACTTACCGAAAGTATCGAGTAATTTGTCCATTCCATCGTCGTTAGAAAGGGTACGAACCGCTTCAGTTACTCCCTCCCCATCAAAAATATCGCTAATCTTTCCTAATGAGATAACGTCAAGAGAAGCATCTTGAAGCGTGTTCATAACCGTCTTTCCAAATGGCTTTAGCGCATAATCGTGGCGATTCGGTGTGCGCTCAAAGGAACCTGGTTTCCCGACAAACGGACGCGCGATGACTCGTCCAAGCATGTACGGTTCTTCCTTTGTCATCGCCCTTGCTTTTTCACAAATGTCGTAAAGCTCCTCAAGAGGCACAATCTCCTCATGGGCTGCAATTTGCAATACAGAATCTGCTGATGTATAGACAATGAGAGAACCGTCTCTCATATGTTCTTCGCCTAGCTCATCAAGTATAGCTGTTCCACTTGCTGGTTTATTTCCGATAATCTTTCTGCCCGTTTCCTTCTCTAGTTGCTGAATTAACTCATCTGGGAATCCGTCTGGAAACACTCGAAATGGTGTATCAATGTACAAACCCATCATTTCCCAATGTCCTGTCATCGTGTCCTTTCCTGCTGAGGCTTCTGTTAAAATTCCATAGTGCCCCATTGGCTTGTCTACCTTTGCAATTCCTTTTATCTCGCGAATATTGCTGAGGCCAAGTTTCTCCATATTCGGCATATTTAAACCGTTCATCCGCTCAGCGATATGACCAAACGTATGGGCTCCTTCGTCACCAAATTTTTTCGCATCAGGTGCTTCCCCAATACCTACAGAATCCATCACAACTAAAAAAACACGACGAAATGACTTCGTGCTCATGATCATTTCCTCCTAACGAACTTCATTTTATGTATGTAGCCTACCCTGTTTCTCTCTGTTCTAGAGATGTAAGAGGTCTGACAGCTAAACATGCAGTAGAAACTCTACACTACCGCACTGATCGCGGATATATTCTTTTGATCGTGGATATATCGCTCTGATCGCGGATATATTCTCCTGACCGCGGATATATCGCTCTGATCGCGGATATGTCGCCCTGATCGCGGATATATTCTCCTGACCGCGGATATATCGCTCTGATCGCGGATATATTCCCCTGATCGCGGATATATCGCTCTGACCGCGGATATATTCTCCTGATCGCGGATATATCGCTCTGACCGCGGATATATTCTCCTGATCGCGGATATATTCTCCTGTCCGCGGATATATCGCACTGACCGCGGATATATTGCTCTGATCGCGGATATATTCTCCTGATCGCGGATATATTCTCCTGACCGCGGATATATCGCTCTGATCGCGGATATGTCGCCCTGATCGCGGATATATTCTCCTGACCGCGGATATATCGCTCTGATCGCGGATATATCGCTCTGATCGCGGATATATTCTCCTGATCGCGGATATATCGCTCTGACCGCGGATATATCGCTCTGACCGCGGATCGAGGTAAAGTCCTTTACTATTGCTAGTACATAATAACAAAACTTTCACGCGCGCGGATGAAATTGAGTGTACACATCCTTTAAGCGAGCCTTCGAAACGTGAGTATAAATTTGCGTAGTGGAAATATCGGCATGACCGAGCATCTCCTGAACGGCCCGCAAATCAGCCCCATTCTCCACCAAATGCGTTGCAAACGAATGGCGAAGTGTATGCGGAGTCACTTCCTTTTGAATGCCCGCATCCCTCGCAAACGCTTTAAGCAGCTTCCAGCACCCTTGACGCGTTAACCGTTTGCCATGAAAATTCACAAACAGCGCCTCTTCCTTCCGTTGTTTCACTAAAGAAGGGCGTGATTCTTGCAAATAGAGGGTCACTGCTTCTTCTGCTTTTGAGCCCATTGGCACAATTCTTTCTTTCCCACCTTTTCCTTTTGCCCGCAGAAAGCCTAAAGAAAGGTGAACATCACTTATTTGGAGGCCAATGAGTTCGCTCACTCGCAGACCAGTTGCATACATGACTTCCAATAAAGCGCGATCCCTCAACACAAGTACCCGCTTCCCAGTAGGGGCCTCAAGCATGGCATCAACTTCCTGCAAAGATAATACCTTTGGCAAAGACCGCTCCATCTTTGGCGAGATAAGATGAATCGTTGGGTCACGATCAACCTTCCTCTCAAGCAGTAAAAATTTATGAAACGAACGGATCGACGCCGTATGACGTGCTACTGTTCTAGTCGATTTCCCTTCCTCTTGCAAAAACTGAAAGAACTGGACAATGTGTAACCGTTCAACATCCTTCCAGTTCGTAAGCTGCTCTACCGATTCTAAATACTGTACATAACGAGTAATATCTCGGTGGTACGCTTCTATTGTATTTTCGCTACGCCCTCGCTCTAAACGAAGGTAGCGTAAGAAATCTAGCAATTCATCTTTCACGTAAACCTACTCCCCACTGAACGTAAACCAAACGAGCCGATCCCACCATGACCAATCATCCGGCTGACCATCCGCAGCCACCTTCACAGCTGCCCCCTCGGGTTTATTGTACCGCTGGTAGTTCTCGTACTCTTGATTTACCCAAATCATACCATAATAAAACATAACTGTTGAGAGGGTAAATAATAAGAAAACACGGAGTAATCGTCCTGTCATTCTCATGAATCTCATAGTTCTTCCACCTTCTTTAATCGTCTGGCGTGAGTTAACACATAGCTACTGTTTTCTTTTACTACCAGACTATGCCAAAGTGGACGAGGAATATACTGATATCTGTTTAAATACGCTAGATTGGTTTGTTCATGACCATATATGAGGGTCTAACACCTATAGTCAAATATCCAAACGACGCCCTTCCTCTGATGACTTTCTTACAGCATCGAGAACGAGCTGGACACGATAGCCATCTTCGAACGAAGCTAAGTCACTTTTTTGATTAAAACGAACAGTAGCATCATGTAAATGGTCCAGCATTGGGTAAAACGCTGCATAATACCTTTTTATAGGTGTCCCGAAATCTTCAGGCACTGCAGGTGAACTGGAAAGTGGTACTTCTTTCATCGGTGCGCTCCCCATACCAACTTCAACTTTTTGATCGTTTGTCATAAGGATGGTACCTTCTGTTCCGATCACTTCTAGACGCCAACCTGAGCTATGATGTGCGGCTGTGACGAAACTAGAAGTAAACGTCGTGCCACTATGAAAACTTCCGAAAAAGTGGAAACCGTCGTCTGCGTCTCTATTCTCTGTTTCCCCGGAGTCTGCGACAAAAGTAGGCACATGTGTCATCAATTGACCTTGAACGGTGGCAATCTGATCTTTCGTCCACCACAACAATGCATCGACCATGTGTGAACCGATGGCACCTAGCATGCCTCCACCCTCAGCCTTGCTCCCTAACCAACCTCTCTTGCTTGAAGTTAGATTTCGGTACCCTGGTGAGGCTCCGGAATAGTTGATGTGTTGGATCTTTCCGATTTGACCTTGATCTAATAACTCTTTTACTTTTTGCCTTGCGGGTAGGAATCGCCATTCAAAATTGATCACGCCCAGTCGCATTGCTTCATCTCGCATATGTATCATATTTTGTGCTTCGGTTGCATCAAAAGCCATCGGTTTTTCGCAGAGTACATGACAGCCTAACTTAAAAGCTTCTGAGACCATGTCATGGTGTAACGTTGGAGCAGACGTAACCGATACTAAATCCGGCTTTTCTCTCACAAGCATTTCCTTCCAGTCGTCATACACACTTTTTATGCCAGTTTCATTAGTGATTTCATTCAACCGACCTCTATTTACACTCGCGATTGAAGTTACATGAAATCCAGGGTGACGACTCATCAACGGGGCATGTACCTTCGCACCAAATCCCGTTCCAATAATAGCTACTCTAATTTTGTCCATCAAAAAACACCTTTCTTCTTAAGTGATTATTTTTTGTATCTTATTCATCCGATAGATGGAGCAATTTTAATCTTTCCAATATCTTCGACTGAACCCGGATTTAGAAAGTAACTGTCCTTAAAACATAAAAAAGTGCCCTCACCTTTGGTATACTAGTGTTAACGACAACACAATCCAAAGAGAAAGGAGCACCTTTAAGGTGAATTCTACCACAAATCTTTCACGTATAAAACTAGATTTTTCTCTCGGAAAAACAACTTCTTTCGGAGGACTGCTTCCTATTTTGCAATTTTGCCAGAAGATTGAGCTAAGAAAGAAGTTTGAGACGCTGGATTTTTTGAAAAAGCCCAGCTCCAAATATTCCTTCAGTACGATGTTGGAGTACTTTGTCATTGGCTGGCTCACTTTTGCAGAACGTGTGTCTCACTTTCAACATTTATCTCATGACCCAATGATTCAGAAACACTTCGGGGAAACATGCCCGCACTATACGACACTCCACAAAGAATACAGCAGAATGGCACGCCATAAAATCTCCAAGTTCCTTCCGATGACCATGATGGAGTTAGCCACGCCCCTTTTGTCATCTCACATCATTCTCGATTTAGATTCTACGATCGAGTCAGTGTACGGCAATCAAGAAAAAGCGGAAGTTGGGGTGAACCCTGGAAAACCAGGACGTAAAAGTTATCAAAGACGAACCCGATTCGAAAGATCCTACGTAACTTGACTTGGTGCCGTGTTGTGCAGGAAGATGGCTGGATCAAAAGAAGAGGCGGCGTTCTACTACCAAGCAAGTACGTGGGAAAAGCCAAGACGTGTGGTTGCAATCCGAAAAACAGAGGCAGAGACATGGGAAGAAAACCAGATGTGTCTACCCGAACTGGAGTGGAAAGAAGAAGTGATTGTGACGAATCTAGCGTGGCAGCCTTATGACATTTGGCGTATTTATAATCAGCGAGCGTGCATGGAGAACTATATCAAAGAAGCGAAACATGGATTCTCTATCGATCATATCCCGACACAGGACTTTGATGCCAATGAAGCCGATCTCTTTCCCGCATTGTTAATTATACTTTCTCCCCAACTCGAACCCGTGGCCCGATCGTATATTATTCCTGCGCCAAATCCTAATACGCCAAATTTTGTTGCAGCTTTAAACGCTGCATTTGTTGGACTGTAAACAGAGACTGGGTCTTTAATACCGAGAAATCCACCGTTAACTCTCGCAAAACGTGTTTGGGGATTCTTTACATCTTTATAGGTTTTAGTTTTGTCATGTGCATATTTATCCGCTCCACCTCCAGATCCCCCCATCAGTCCCCCAGTTGTAACATCCTTGATTAAACTGTCTTGACCTGATCCCCCTGTTCCTGGAGACGACTCAGGCTCATTTCTACTATTCCTGACTTCATTCTATATTTGCATAGCCTCACTATCCGACAATCCTTGAGCTACTGGACGATTCCCATAATAATCCACTAACATCACCGGATTATTCCCACAATACACATACAGATTACTACTCGGAAGTGGGTCTCTCGTCAGAAAACGGGCCAAACGAGGCGCATAGTACCGTGCGTTCAAATAATACAGTTCGGTCTCCTCATCATAAAAATAACCGGCATACCGTAATGGGTTCTCTCGTGCTATGCCACTCCCACTAGGAGATAAAAGTACACCGAAAGCGTCATACTCGTAACTTGCGACTACGCTTCCGGAATTATTCCTGAGTTGGATCACATCACCATGGCTGTTTCGAATATAGAAATAGGTTTCCACCGTATTATTTCGATGATCGTTTACACAAATCGGCGTCCCTGTTGCCGTTCTTGTGAAGCTAAACGTCAAATTGTTTTGACCGTCTGTAATGTACGACAAGTAGCCGACGTTATAAAAGTAATTTTCTACTTTCGTTGGTGTCATTTTTTTCGTTCTGAAGCCTTGATGATCGTACTCAAAGCTCGCAATTGGAAGACCATTGTTGTCTGTGACGTTCACTAGTTGGTTCTTGGCGTTATAACTGAAGATACGAGTACCGTCCGAGATCAAATTACCATTCGCGTCGTACTGAAAGCGAACGCCGTCTGTATAGGTGATTTCGTTCGCTGCGTTGTATGCGTACTGGTGCATCGTCCAAGTGAAGTTCGTTTTGCTCGTGCGGTTGTTCATGACGCCGTCTATTCCTTCGTATACGTACCCGTAATCGTATTCGACCGTGTTGTTTTCATTCGATCGATATTCTCTTACTAGGCGGTTACTCGGATCGTATTCATAGACGGTCCTATCTCCGGTAAAGTTTGTCACAAATTCTCTGTTGCCATTCGCATCGTATTGAAGCGTTTCATCCAGAATCGTTTGGTTCGCTTCTTCAATACGGTATCTAATTAAGTTCCCTTCATCGTTGTACTCGTGGTACGTGCTGAGTCCGTACGTAGCGTCGCCGATGAAAGACTTTTTTATTTTACCTGACTCGTTGTACATATGGTACGCTCTTTCCTCATTTACACCTAGAACCGACGCCATCAGCCCGGCAAAATCATACAAGTACTGGATGACGTCACCTAGCTTCGACTGGTAAATCGTTGAGGTTTTACCAGCTGGCTCGTAGTTATAGGAAATCGTATCTCCATTCGCATATGCCTTTTGATTCACACGATTCTTTTGGTCGTCGATAACGTATTCGATTTGCAGGGCTCCATTTTTATAGACATGCGTGATAACAAAAAACCTCCCCTCCCCACATCACTGGAGAAAGAAAAGGTCGATTAGTCTTTTTTCGGTTGGCATCGATAACAGATTCCGTGGAATGTGAGTCGATGATCTTGGATTGAAAAGTTGTATTGTGATTCCACTACGGTTTCGACGTCGCCTAACAAATCTTCTTGGATTTCATCAACAGCTCCGCACTCGATACAGACGAGGTGATGGTGGAAGTGCTTCGCGCCTTCCTTACGAAGGTCGTAGCGAGATACACCATCTCCGAAGTTGATTTTGTCGACAACTTTTAGTTCAGTTAAAAGTTCTAATGTTCGATACACCGTGGCTAAACCGATTTCAGGTGCTTTTTCTTTAACGAGCAAGTAGACGTCCTCTGCACTTAAGTGGTCTTCTTCGCGCTCTAGCAACACGCGGAGTGTCGCTTCACGCTGAGGCGTTAGTTTATAACTTGCCGCATGTAATTGTTCTTTTACTCGTTGGATTCGTTTCTCCATTTACCGTACCCTCCCCTGCCACATCCGCTCACAAGGATGAGTGGGCATGTGCTACGCTGAAACAAGCGTATTGTTAACTGTCTTCTCTATAGCCCTTAGTATAACAGAAGAAGCCAGGAAGCAAAAGAGAATGATTCTAATCCAGTAATCAAAATCATTATTATATAATAATATTTACAAACAAACTATTGCTTGCCCACTCCTAATCCGGCAAAAGAAGGGAGGTTGAGGGTTTGCAAAAACTGTGGCGATACATACGCTTCCACGCCAGCAGCTACGACAACTAGTAAAAGCGCCCCTCCTAAAATAAGCGTGTATTGCCGAAACAGCGGCCACATTGGTTCTTGTGTTTTTGTAAACTGCTTTCGCACCATTCGGAAAGAAACCAATACCGCACTGGCCCCAACCCCAACAAAGATAGGAAGTAGCAAAATGTTTTGTGGAAGGATGGAAAGCGTTGTGATCCAAACACCTTCCCAGCCCATTTCTCCTACTAAAAACCCGACCGTAAACCCGAGCACGATTCCTTTTATAAATAAGAAGAAAAGCACGACAGGTACGCCAACAACGGATATGCCTAATAGCCACATAAGTCCAATCGTTTTCGCGTTATCCCAAGCGCTTTGTGTAAACAAGTTGTTAGGGTCCGCCAGCTGTCCTGCGGAAAATTGTTGAAAAAATTGGGACACGTACCCAAACAAGTCCTCTCGTTGCTCTATTTGTAAGCTATTCACCACAATAGCACCGAACACAACACCCATTAAAACCAATACAGAGACGAAGGTTAAAATGGAAGTATGCTGCAGTAAGAAATGGCGAGATTGCATAGTCTGGAACCGTCTTTTCATGGGTAGTCCTCCCTCTCTTTCTTCTCGTTCTACTCTATGTCGAGGGGAACGTAGATATGATAGAGAAGGTAGACTTTTTTATGGTTTTTCTTTGTCCCAAACAAGTTTTCCGTATGTTCCACCGCCACCTTCGATCAGTGTGAAGGCTTTGTCGCGATACATTTTGACAGCATGCGCTGCTTGCCGACCGAAAAGGGTTTCTAGTTGTTCTATCGGTTCTTTTTGGAGAATTTCCCACTCAGATAGCTCACTGGTTTCGGCTTTTTCCATTCGCTTTTTTCCCCAAAACGGTAATTGGTGAAGCTGTACGTGATTCACATACGGTGCCCGTTCTTGTGGTGGTGGACCGCTATGGAGTCGAGCTAATCTTTCTCGAACTCCGATGAGCAAGCGCTCGCTTCCACAGTGGTCACAAACGAGGCCACTTCCCTTTTTGCGACAAGAGGCGCACACGGTTTCATAGTATTTTCCGAGCTGAGGTGGTAGCCCGTAATACGTTTCAATTGCATGATCATCCTGATTTTGTAGTGCTTTTTCAAAGGAAGCGAGCGTCGGGGTCTCCATACGACAAACCATCCACTCTCGCCCTATTTTTGGTAGGGAATGTGCGTCTGAGCCGACAATAAACGGGATCGTAGCGAGCTCCCCGATTCCGTTTGCTAGATGAGCGTTGGAGCTGAGTCCTAGCTCAATAGCATCCAAATCACCTTCTCGGAATACTTCTGTCCAAGACGCTTTTACGCCACTCCCGTACAGTCCTTTAAATGGAGTGAATGCGTGAGCTGCGACAAATAAGCCGCCGAGCTCGTGAACAATTGAAGCAACTTCAGTTGGCGGGGCGTACACGTGCTGGGTACTTAATTGAATGTTAGTAACATGATTTTGTAGCCACATTGACCACTCTCGAAGCGTTGTTCTATCTGGTAAGTATGCGATACAATGGAAAGCCCCACCTGTTGGATTGGTAAGCTCAATCTCACTACCAAGCCAGCATGTGATTCCCTCGGTAGACGTCAAACCTCCATCATCGTACTCAATTAAGTCTCCGCTATTTAGCATTTCGTGTAGGTCTTGTTGGACTGGAGGAGAATGACTGTCAATGATCCCCACAATCTGTAGACCCTTTTGTTTGGCTTCTTGAAACACCGATCGCACTGTCATCGAATCGCTTGCTGTGATTTTCACTGCTTTATTGTCGCCTGCTCTTCCGATATGTACGTGCAAATCTATCCGGTAGCTGTTCATGATCTCATCCTTTTTTCTGCAAGAGCTCCCAATATAACACGGCATAAGCAGTTTTCGCGTCTTGAATCCGGCCGTCGCGTACAGCAGCTTGTGCCTCGCTTAGTGTCCACTCTTTCACGTCAACAAATTCATCTTCATCAGTCGTAAGCTCTGTAGGCAGTTTTTCCAAATTCTTTGCCACAAACACATGAACGAGCTCATCAGCAAAGCCTGGTGACGTGTAAAAAGAAGTGAGCGACTCCCATTCACTAGCGCTGTAGCCCGTTTCCTCTTCTAACTCTCTCTTTGCCGTTTCCAATGGCTCCTCACCCGGCTCGAGTTTGCCTGCTGGAATTTCTACGAGTGCTCGTTCTAGCGGTTTCCGATATTGTTCCACAAGAATGATCTTTTCTTCCTTTGTAAATGCAATGACCGAGACGGCGCCAGGATGCTTTACAAGTTCACGCGTACTCGTTTTTCCGTTCGGTAGCTGCACCTGATCTACTTGAAGGGAAATGACTCTTCCAGAAAAAATCGGCTCTGTTGATAGAGTTTTTTCTTCGTAATGGTGATTATTTTTTTGCTTCATTTTATGTCCTCCTTGCCTCTGCTTCGTTCTACAGCACGTTTAGTCTGTCATACATTTTACCATACTGAAGCTGGAGGCGATTGGGAATGAAAGTGTACATTCATGAGAAAGGTGTCGTGCTAGCGGGAAAAGCCTGGCAAATTCGACACTTACTTCAGCAATATAGACGGCAATATAACACGGTGGATGAATGGATAAAAGGACGAAAGGAAGACATTCGTACAAATGAGTTGCCGACTACGCAACAAGGAAGCTACACTGTCCTTACAGGAGGTGCAGCGAAATGGACAAAATCCGATTAGGGAAGACGAACTTCGACGTGTCACGACTTGGACTCGGCTGTATGACAATAGGAACAGAGGAAAAGACAGCGC
Source organism: Bacillus fonticola (assembly GCF_012955605.1). Lineage (GTDB taxonomy): Bacteria > Bacillota > Bacilli > Bacillales > JC228 > Bacillus_CG > Bacillus_CG fonticola. The sequence goes on from NZ_CP052135.1 coordinate 1,911,371, forward strand.
GCAAGATTTTAGAAGCCGCGTTGGAAGCAGGCATCACCTATTTTGATACAGCCGACTTATACGATTTCGGGAAAAACGAAGAAATTGTTGGGAAGCACTTGGCACCACACTTGAACGATGTGGTCATTGCTACGAAAGTCGGCAACCACTTTGAACAAGGGCGGGAAGGATGGTTTTGGGATCCCTCTAAGACGTACATAAAGGAAGCTGTGAAAAGAAGCTGCGGGCGGCTCGGCGTTGATCAAATTCAGCTTTGTCAGCTTCACGGAGGAACTATCGAAGACCCAATAGAGGAAACGATCGAAGCGTTTGAAGAGCTTGTGGAGGAAGGCTGGATTCTTCATTACGGCTTGTCTTCGATCAGACCGAATGTGATTCAAACGTATGCGGAGACATCACGAATTGCGTCAGTTATGGTACAGCATAGCCTGCTTGATCGACGACCTGAGGAGACGGTGCTGCCGTTGCTTGCGGAAAAAGGGATTTCAGGTATCGCGCGTGGTTCGGTCGCGAAAGGCATTTTGACGAATAAAGCCCCGAATGAGTGGGCGCAAAAGCTGCAGGAAAACGGCTTCCTACAATATTCTTATCAAGAACTTGTGGAGCTCACAGAAGAACTGAAAAAGAGATTTGACGATAAAAGCTTATTGTCTCTTGCTTTGCAGTATACGTTAGGGCAATCAGGAATAAGCGTTGCTTGCGTTGGTTCCTCTTCAGCAGACCAAGTGAAAGAAACGGTAAGGACTTTTGAAGCACCAGGGCTTTCGGACGATGAGATTCAGGTGCTGCAGTCGTTGACGGTGGAACAGGTGTATGAGGAGCATCGGTTATAAGAAAGTCAATTTTCTATGCTAAATAGTTCAGTTTTGGATTCTAGTTTACAAAAGAGAAAGGATGTCTCAAAGTTTGAGACATCCTTTTTCCGCTTATTTGAACGCGTTGAGCTTCACATCGTCGGGAACGATTAACTCTACCCCTGTACTTTCCTTCACTTCTTCAACTGTAAAGCCTTCTGCCACCTCAGCTAGCTTCAAACCGTCTGATGTTACCTCAATAACAGCGCGTTCTGTAATAATTTTCCCCACGACGGCTTTCCCTGTTAGTGGCAAAGTGCAGGTCGGAACGATTTTCACGCCGCCATCTCTATTCACGTGCTCCATAATGACGACAACTTTTTTGGCACCGTGGACAAGATCCATCGCGCCGCCCATTCCTTTAATCATTTTGCCGGGGATCATCCAGTTCGCTAAATCGCCAGTTTCACTTACTTCCATACCACCGAGAATGGCAACGTCGATATGTCCCCCGCGAATCATTCCGAACGACTCGGCACTATCAAAATAGCTAGCGCCTTTGACAGCGGTTACCGTTTCTTTACCAGCGTTAATCAGATCTGCGTCTAATTCTTCTTCCGTCGGATAAGGGCCGATACCGAGCAATCCATTTTCCGATTGTAAAACGACTTGTTTGTTAGGAGATAGCTCGTTTGCGACAAGGGTTGGCATGCCGATTCCTAAGTTCACATAGTCGCCGTCCCCGATTTCCCGCTCCGCTCGGCGCGCAATCCGGGTGCGCAGCTGTTTTTTGTCTAACGTGATCATATGGCTTCTCCCTCCTCGCGTAATGTCTTCCGTTCAATTCGTTTTTCTTGTTCAGCTTGGAGGAGACCTTGTACGTAAATACTCGGCGTATGAATCAGGTTAGGGTCTAAATCGCCAACTTCGACCAAGTGCTCCACTTCTGCAATCGTGACCTTCCCTGCAGCAGCGACCATTGGGTTAAAGTTTCGCGCTGTTTTCCAGTAACGCAAATTCCCAAATTTGTCCCCTTGGTAAGCACGAACAAGGCTCACATCAGCACGAATGGCCTCTTCCAATACATACTCTTTGCCATTGAACGTGCGGATTTCTTTTCCTTCGGCGACAGGTGTTCCAACTCCAGCCGGTGTATAGAAGGCTGGAATCCCCGCACCCCTTGCTCGAATTTTCTCAGCAAGCGTTCCTTGTGGGACAAGCTCTACCTCTAGCTCACCCTCTAGCACTTGCCGTTCAAATTCCTTGTTTTCCCCCACATAGGAGCCTATCATTTTTGTAATTTGTTTATTTTTCAAGAGTAAACCAAGACCCCATTCGTCAACTCCACAGTTATTTGAGATAACGGTTAAGTTTTGCACGCCCTTCTCCCTTAGTCCAAGGATGAGTTGCTCAGGAATCCCACACAGCCCAAACCCTCCGACGAGAATAGTCATGCCGTCTTGTACACAGTCTAATGCTTTTACAGCATTTTCATAGATTGGCTTCATACTTTTTCCCTCCCGATATGTAAAAGGATGAAAGGCTACATTCGCGACGTCCTAGTAAGGAACCTCGGCTAAAATCGCGCCGTCCATGCGCAACGCCGGACCACTCACATCCTGATAGCGAACACCTTTCTGACCCACGTCGTGTGGGCCCGCGGATACAGTACTTACTTCTTTCTAGTTTACTAGAATTCCTGTTCTCTTGCCAACTTTCTCTTTTTTCTTGCACGTCAGAGAATTTCCTTTACAATTTTATGCGAGGGGGTATGCGAAACATGAGCAACGATTTACCACAAAAAGTAACGATCATAGAGGTGGGTCCACGGGATGGGTTACAAAACGAGAAGGAGTTTGTTCCGACTGAAGCAAAAGAACGTTTTCTACAAAAGTTAGCTGACAGTGGTTGTGAAGAAATGGAGATCACTTCCTTCGTCTCACCAAAGTGGGTACCACAAATGCAGGACGCGGCTGAACTTTTGCCGAAAACACCATCAGATCTCAAACGAGCGATCGTTCTCGTTCCAAACGCAAAAGGATATGAGCGTGCGCTAGTTTCCGAAACTCAAGCAGTCGCTTTTTTTGTAGGTGTGAGTGAAACGTTTAATAAACGCAACATCAATCGCACAACAGCAGAGTCTATGGAAGCTGTTATCCCGCTCGTGAAGGACGCAAAAGAAAGAGGGCTATTTGTGAGAGCTTGTATTTCGACGAGTTTTCATTGCCCGTACGAAGGTTCGATTGATCCAGAAGCGACAATCCGTTTATGTAACCAGTTTATAGAAGCTGGAGTGGATGAATTAAGCGTCGCCGATACGACTGGGCTTGCGACGCCTCTTGAAGTGTACACGCTTTTTTCTAAGCTGAAAGAAACGACTGGCGATGTCCTGTTAACTGCACACTTCCACGATACTTACAAAATGGGGCTAGCCAACGTGTGGAGCGCACTACAAGCAGGGGTCACACGGTTTGATTCTTCTGTCGGAGGTCTTGGCGGCTGTCCATTTGCAAAAGGGGCAACAGGAAATGTCGCAACGGAAGAGGTCGTGTTTATGCTAGAACGAATGGGGATCGATACTAGTATTTCTATAGCCGGATTATTGCTTGCACTTGAAGAAGTAACACCGCATCTCAAACGAACCATCGACACTCCCCCCTTTTTTTAACGGTATAATTTGACCCTTTTTGCAAACATTAACTTATGCGCTGATTTGAGAGCGTTCTACACTTTTTGTAGAGCGTTTTTTTGTAAGCAAAAGGACGAACGTTAACGCACCGGGTTTGATACATTAGTATTAAACAGATGGTGAGGAGGGTAATAGTTTGAACAAAAGCATGAAGTGGGTAGGTGGTGTACTCGCTACTTTGGGGGCTCTTGGGTTTTACGTATCAGAGCGACTCATTCATATGCCGAAAAAGTCAGCAAAGTATTTATGGGAACGGGAAACAGACGACGGATTTATTACCCCTGAATCGTTTGAACGTCTTCCAAAAACAACCCGCACACTCGTGTCGCCGTTCGGTTACGATTTGTACGTACAAGCGGTGGAATTCCATCCTGCTTCAAAACGATGGGTCATTTTAAGTCATGGGGTCAGGGAAAGCAGTGTTGCGATGGTGAAATATATGAACTTATTTGTAAAAAGAGGCTATAATGCGGTGTTGTACGACCATAGAAGGCACGGGGACAGTGGTGGCAAGACGATTTCTTACGGGTACTTTGAAAAAGAAGATTTACAATGCGTCGTCGACTGGTTATTTGACACGTATGGCAATGACCTGTACTTTGGACTATTCGGTGAATCTATGGGTGCTGTGACGACCCTTCTTTACGCGGGTGAATTAGAAGATCGCGCCCAATTTTATATCGTCGATTGCCCGTTCAGCGCACTCTCTGATCAGGTTGCGCTCCAGCTAAAGCGAGAGTTGAGATTTCCAAAGTTCACCCTCCATTACTTTGACTGGTTTGTCCGTATGCGTGGAAGATTCTCTATGCGCGACGTCTCCCCTCTCCAGGTCGTTGGGCACATTCAAAACCCTGTTCTCTTTATTCACAGTGAGCACGACGATTTTATTCCTGTATCGATGACGCGAGCACTTTACGAAAAAAAGCAAGGAGCAAAATCGTTATTCATAGCACCTCATGGTGGTCATGCCGAAAGCTTTGTTTACAACCAGGAAGCCTATAAAACGGCTGTGAACGAGTTTCTTGATGAGGTGGAGGAAAAGTCGTCGATCCCGTTGCAAACATAGTTGCTGGTTTCGGAAACCACCGGCTGATTTCGATGCCCTATTCGTCGTTTTCACAAATCTTTACACCGAGGACGTTGATCTGACTTAAATTGTTATTCCACCTCAAAATTCATCTGTCCGTTCAAAATCTGTTGCGGAGATGACAGGCGAAATAAGGTTCCTTTTGTTGAAATATCTATTTTCATTTCTTCTGCGAAAAATACCAGCTTTTCCTTTTCCATGTGGATAGGAAATGTAGCATCACTATTCATTTGGACGTCGCCTGTTTTAGCCTTTTCTACCCACTGCAGAACGGGGACTCCACTCATCACACACCCACATCCTTCTGTTTCGTAATGAATACGTAAAAGACCTATATCTGTATCTACCTTTTCTTGAATTCGCTTTGTTGCTGCTTCTGTGATGTGAACATGCATAGAGGCATTCCCCTTTCTACCCTTATCGTAACATGTAACAGTAGAGTCCTGCCTAACATAGGATCGCTCTTCGTCCATTTGCAATATTGGGCAAAATTGCATACATTTACATGAAGGAGTGGTGTGAATGGAAAAGGTACAAATTAAAGTGAACGACAATGGCTCTCTACGTGTGACGGGAGAGTTCGAACTCATCGACGCAGAGGGAAATGTCATTCCATCAAAAAAGATAGCTTCTCTTTGCCGTTGTGGTCTATCACAGAAAAAGCCGTTTTGTGACGCATCGCACAAAGGAAAATTTGAGTCTTGTGTGCGAGCAGAACAAATGTTGTAGAAACATTTCTCAAAAAATATCTTTACAAGTATCCTACTTCTCTTTACAATGAAGCCAACAAAAAAACTGCATAACCTTTTGCACTAGGGGAGCTCTTTTTGGGCTGAGACGGTACGCGCCGGACCCTTATTACCCGAACTAGATAATACTAGCGTGGGGAAGTGCAGTGCGGATCATTCGGCCGATGTAACACTTTGGTGATTCAAACTGCATTCCTCATGGGATGCAGTTTTTTTGTGAATTTTTTTCACAGGAGGAAAAATCATGAATCAACAAAACAGCTGTAATGGAAATCCAAACATCGTCGGATGCCGCTTTTCTTTGTACCCAATGGCAGACAGCTTTGTCGATGTGATCAAAACCGCCTTGGCTTCTGTCGATACGTCAAACGTCTGGATGGAAACGGATGATGTGTCAACCTGTATTCGAGGAACAGAGGCTCACGTGTTCTCTACGCTTGAGGCTCTCTTAGCTGCTGCGAGTAAAGATGGAGTTCACATTGCATTAAACGCTAACTTCTCTGCGGGATGCCCTGGGGATAGTGAAGGTGATGTGTATTTAGACGCCGAACCTCCGAAAGAGCTTCCAGTATCGCTCAAAGAATTGTCCAGCTCCACGTACGTCGGCTCACAATTTGCCCTGTACCCAATGGGAACTGCTGATTACATGGATATCATCTATGAAGCTTGCAAAACGGCTACAGAAATCGGCACCTTCTCTAAAGGCGTCCACTATGCGAGTCGATTGGATGGCTCGATTGATAAAGTAATAGAAACATTAGCTACTGTGTTCAAACAAACACGCACAAGATCTTCTCATGTGGTGATGACGTGGCAAGCGTCTGTACATAGTCCGTCTCACAAAAAGGAGAACGAGTAAGTGGGGACTTGGAAGCTTCGTGAGCTCATTGTTCTTTCCGTACTTTCTGTCGTATGCGGTGTTATTTATCTTCTCTTTTTCCAAGTAGGCAACGTGTTAGTGGGCATGTTTGGTTTGATTGGGTATGATCTGATTTTCGGCATTTGGTTTCTCGTTTCCATACTTGCCGCTTATATTATTCGTAAGCCTGGCGCTGCTTTTTTGTCTGAAACGATTGCAGCGTTCGTGGAAGTTCTTATCGGGAGTAGTGTAGGACCGAGCTTAATTGTGGCGGGTATGGTTCAAGGTTTAGGTGCCGAAATGGTGTTTGCTGCAACGAGATATCGTGTATATACAACAGCTGTTCTCATGTTGGCTGGAATGGGTTCTTCCGTAACGAGCTTTATTTACGGGTATTTCATTTCCGGATTTTCGGCGCTCGATCCTACGCTCGTTACAGCGATGTTCTCTGTTCGTTTGATTAGTGGTGCGCTTCTTGCCGGTCTGCTTGGAAAATGGCTCAGTGACAGTGTCGCTAAAACTGGGGCACTCGCGCAATTTGCCCTCGGAAAAGAACAACGCAAAGGAAGTATTACGCATGAAACGTGAAATTTGTGCTCAAGAGGTAGGGTTTTCCTTTAACGAGGAATCCCCTCCCCTCTTTCAACATTTATCTTTTACGATAACACCAGGGGAAATTGTGCTACTGCTAGGACCAAGTGGCGTTGGAAAAAGCACGCTCTTGCGTTGTATGAACGGTCTGTATCCAGAAGCGGTAGACGGGGTACGTACTGGAAGTCTCTATTGTTTCGGACGAGAGGTGAATTCTACTCCAGCGGGTGAAATAGCACAATCAGTTGGGATGGTATTTCAAAATCCTGAGCACCAGTTTTGTATGCAAACGGTCGCTGAGGAAGTGGCGTTTGGACTAGAAAACATCTCGTTCCCACCTAAGGAGATGGATGTGCGCATCGACTGGGCGCTCGATTTGGTCGGAATGAAAGACAAAAAAAACGACCTCATCCATACGCTTTCAGGGGGTTGGAAACAACGGCTAGCACTAGCTTCGGTGCTCGCCTTAAAGCCACGAGCCTTTTTATTAGACGAACCAACATCTCAGCTCGATCCACAAGCATCTGAAGCGTTTGTTCATACGCTTGTCGCTGTCCAGAAAGAGTGGCCTGTCGCAATATTCCTTGTTGAACATGCGTATGAAGCGTGGTTGCCTTTTGTCGATCGGGTGTTGTTACTTTCTAAAGAAGGGCGCCTCTTGGCAAGTGATCGTCCAGATGAAGTGTTCACGACTCACGCTCACACAATGAATGCAGAGGGTGTGTTCCTTCCGCCAACCGTTGCTGTTGCTCTTCAACACGAAATGCAGTGTATCCCTCTCTCACTCCCAGCATGTGCTGCCGAACTACCAGACTCTATGTTCCTGTCTCCGCCTAACAGAGTCTGTGCTGTTGAGCCCGTCTTACGTATCGACAACGTCTCTTATCAATACGGAGCGAAAAGAGTGATACACGACGTGGACATGGCACTACATCACGGAGAAAAGGTGGCAATCATCGGAGAGAACGGTGCTGGAAAAAGCACATTATTGCAAATACTTGCCGATTTGCTCACCCCAACAGCCGGTGAGAGAACGATTAACGAAACCACATATGCCAAAGTGCGTGAAGTGGCGTTACGGGAACAAATTGGGTACGTTTTTCAAAATCCTGAGTTGCAGTTTATAGAGGAAACGGTATTTGATGAATTGGCTTTTGGCCTTCGCCTCCACACATCATGGAAAGAAGAAGAAATTCGAGAGCGAGTGCTACAAATGTGTCGTTCTTTTCGTCTCGAACCGCTCGTCCACGCCCATCCTTTGTCGTTAAGTGAAGGGCAAAAAAGACGGCTAAGTGTAGCGACCATGATGGTGTTTTCGTACAGCGTGCTGTTGCTCGACGAACCGACATTTGGTCAAGATGCTTACACAACTGCCCAGTTAATGAATATGTTTCAAGAAGTAACCGCACGTGGAACAGCTTTATGCTGCGTAACTCACGATATGGATTTAGTAGATACACATTTCGACCGCGTTCTTGTCCTGTCCGAAGGTAAGCTGCTCTTTGAAGGGACACCTGATCTGTTATGGGAATCTCCATACGTCCTAGCCGAAGCGCACTTAACACTCCCATTTCGAATTCGACTACAACAAGAATGGAAACGTCAGGAGGAAAAACGATCATGCTACAGCGCATCAACCCTGTCGTAAAAGGCATTTCCGTACTCGTTCCCGTATTCCTTCTAGCAAACGTGTTCGACGCTGGGCTACCCCTCTTCTACTTTGCGTGGGCAACTCTGTTAACCTTTCTTTTCGGCAAAGTACACATCAAAGTCTGGCTATTCTTGTTTGCACCTTGCTTGTTTCTCGCTGCAGTTACGTTATGGAATGCCGTCTTATTTCCCGCTCCGGCTGAGCAAACAGGCGCGGTACTTTGGACGTTTTGGTGGGTAGAAGTGACAACAAACACGTTAGAAAATGGACTTTCATTGAGCGCTCGGGTGCTTGCTTTTACATCACTATCATTACTGTTTGTCCTTACGACAAAACCGACTGAATTCATGCTAAGCGCCATGCAACAAGCCCGCCTACCACCAAAACTTGCCTACAGCATTTTAGCAGGCTATCGCTTCCTGCCACTCATTCGGCAAGAATTCCGCCATCTCCAGCAAGCCGGACGTATTCGGGGTGTGCGCAGGGCTCGGACACCTGCAGAAAAGCTGAAACAAATTAAGCGGACCACCGTTCCCCTGCTTGCACTCGCTATCCGCAAAGCAGAGCAAACAGCACTCTCTATGGAGGCGCGCGGGTTTACCGGTAGCCGGAAGCGAACGTATTATCATCAAATGACGGTTTCTTATTTGGATGGGATTTTTCCAGTGCTCGTACTTGTTCCGTTTTTGGTTTGGTGGGTGTTGTAAGCAGAAAAATAGACTATACACAAAAGACCGCTTAGTGTGGCGGTCTTTTTGGTTTGTGGACATAAGTAAAGTCCTCAACTTTCGCAGTTAAAAAACACGCATAACCCATGTCAGAATAGGGAATACAGACACAACAATATAATGATAAGCCTACATACAAAATATTAAAGAATACCCCATACTACGTTTCCATTTTTTGAACATTGCATAACGATCATATGTTCGCATATACTGTTGTTAGGAACGAATGTTCTATTTAGGAGTGGATGAGACATGATTGATTATTCGACACTTCCCTATCACGAAATGCTATGCGTTGATATGAAGTCATTTTTTGCCTCCGTAGAAGCCATCAATAAAGGTTTAGATCCCCTAAAATCTTACGTAGCAGTTGTAGGAGATAAAAATCGAAAAGGAAGTATTGTGTTGGCAGCCTCTCCCATGATGAAGAAACACTACCGAATTAAAACAGGGAGTCGGTTGTATGAAATTCCTACCTATGACCCTCGTATTCAAGTGGTTGAAGCCAATATGGGACAATATCTCCATACGTCAATAGAAATTACACGTCTAATGAATGAATTCGTTCCACCGGAAGCTATTTTCCAGTACTCGATCGATGTTCTGTTATCATTACGTATACGATTCACTAATAGTTTACAAGATTAGCAGTTTCCTTCTCTCCCTAAGAGGAAGTTAATCGTGTACACTTTTTTATGTAAACGATTAATAGAATAACAAAAATAGGTGGTGAATTCTCTATTTCAACTAGTAAAAATGAACTTCGAGTAGAAGTTGCAAAGTCACAAAATGATATTCGTTACATGATTACGGATAAAGGTATCCCATGCAAGACGCCTGTCTTTGGCGATTGAGTCAAGATTTAGTGGGAGTTTTTTTTCTACAAGAATTCGAAGTATATTGTAAAAGCCCTTTGCCTCTTGTTTTGTAAGCGTTTTCTATATTATTGATACTAGCCATCTTTTCGGATTTTGCTATTTTAGCTGCTTAGTCCCTTGAGTGTGGCATACAGTTGTTTCGCTGCTGACTGGCCGAGTGCCGGTATGTTTTGGCGGACGAGTTCCGTTACCTGTTTCGGGATGGAGCTGACTTGTCGCGTGCGTTTCTGAATGCCTTCTGACTTCTTGAGCCTTTCCAGTACGACTCCAGCTACGTTCTGAATTGACCATCCATTCAATCCTGCTACGAAGACGTCCATCATGCTCATCACGCCTTGTTCACACCAGGCGCGACCCCCTTTAAAGCGCTTCGCAAACACATTCATCGTACCTTCTGCGCTCCCCATCGCTCGCATCCCTTCTGTCGAGATGTTTTTCTCCAGACATACCCTCGTTCTGTAATTTCGAAGCCCTTGTTTGTTCTTGGTTAAAAGCGCTATAAATTTCTCTAGCCTCTCCTCCCGTTCCTCCTTCTGCAGAGTACCTACCGCACTGTTCGGCTCAAGAAATAAACCGTCTACATCGTAACGGGCTAAGGCTTTACGTAACGCACGATAGCGCGGATGATCGTGAAACAAGTCTTTGATTCCTTCGCGATGTGAAAGCGATCCAAACAGACAAAAGCGGACGCTCCGAAATGCTCCCTTGCGTTCTGAATCCAAGTGGCTCCGTCTCCGTTGATGATCAATAGAGTCTGCTTCGGGTCGTATCCATACTGGTCAAGTAAGAACGTCTCAAACCCTTCCCAGAAAGGGGCTTTGCCTTTATGCATGTAGTGTTTCTTGTTGACTAGAGAGGTCCGCTTCCCATTGCGACTCCATCCTTCGTGTACCGCTGCAATTTTCACTTCCTTCCCTCTTTTTGAAGAACGTTGGAATTTCGTATACAAGCCGTCCTCTTCTACAAACAAGACGCGTTGTGACGTTTCGGAAGGGGAGGGAACAGACTGAGCAGCTAGGACTCGCTGACGAACGGATTCGTGGCTCATCACACTGTAACCGAGAAATTGCTTCAGCGCATGAGAGGCTTTGCGATAGGAGCCTTGCGTTGCCATCTCTAGTGCCATTTTTTCTAGGCCCTGTGCTTTTTGTTTTGTCGCTTACAAGCATACAGGAGAAGAACTCTTTTTTCTTGTTTGAACCCCTGACCGCGCTACCGCTTGGTGTCCCCTATGTCAGGAAACGGAACGAAAGGACTGTTCCATTTCCTGACATATGGGTTAATTTTTGGGTCGAGGGTGCTCCCACATATATTTTACTCATACTAGGTGCACCTACCGCAGGGACCAAGAAGTCGAAGGTGAAACGCCGACAGTTACGAACCGTCATTCAGGATATTATGATTCAAGCTTCTAAGCTAGTGAATACAGGAAGAAGAAAGATTTTTAAGCTCAACGCACCACCTGAGCGGTTCTCGATGTTTCAGTTCCTGTTGAAGAAGTGTGTATTCTTCGTCCCTGTGTAATGCCTAGGACCCATAGATTGGATGCGCACTGCCAAAAAAGGGGCTGTGTTTCTTTGATGTGCGTAAAAATTACATGTCATGGAGAGTTCCATCTTTACCAACTAATAATGTGTAAACTTTAGGATTTACTAACAGTGCGGATGTGAGCCTTCACGGATTCATGTTAAACATTAACTACCTAGCAGTAAGGAGGGGTTCCCACCTTACTGCCACAATATCACTCAACCTTGTAAAACAACGTCAGTGATCTCATCAAGATTAATCGACTTAGTCCCCACTTGTGTGAGCAATTTTATTTGCCTACTTACCAAATCAACTGATTGAACCTGTCCCTCCACAAACTGATCTTTATAAAGATCAAAAAGTTGGAATCTTATCCTTGACTTGTGCTTCATTGCTCTATATATAGAACTCATAAATGTTTCCGTTAGTTGCTCATCTAAAATCGGCTTCTCCTTTTTCAAATTCTCTTTTTGATGCTCTACTAGTCGCTGTTTATGTTCTGGTAGCATCATTCTGCTAGACTCCCACATTATATTGTGCCCCGGCGCCAATTTATTTAGCTTCACTTTCTAGACCCTCCTTTAGCAACCCTTATTTATAGTGACCACCGATTTTTTCTGCACGTGCAAACGCCTGACCAGCCGACGTCAGGGACGATCCTCGAACGATTGATGTCACACCATACTTACCGCGTACAGCATCAATTGCTTGATGTAGATCTTCTTTCTTAGAACTATCGGGAAAAAGACTTAACTGAACAGTTTCAGATGGCTCTAGTTGGCTCAAGGAAACACCTAAGCTTCTGACCGGAAAACCATCCCAATTTTTTCTAAATAACTGAGTTGCTACTCTGTATATGTCCGTCCCAAAATTTGTAGCGAAAGATAACTTTGCTTGTCGGTGAAATCCAGTGGGATTCTTAAAATCTGCCCCACGTGAACTAACTGAAACAGTCCACCCTCTGTACTTTTTTGCTCGAGCACGGCGCGCCACTTCCTCACAGAGCTCTAACAATACAACAAATATATCCCGAAGGAGATAGTAATCACGAGGAAGGGTCATATGATGACCTACTGCCTTTTGCTGACTATGTGTACCTAGCTTGACAGGTGAATGATCAATCCCATTTGCTGTTTGCCATAATACTTGGCCATTGACTCCCCATCGTTTAGTTAGTACCGAAACAGAGCAATTTGCTAAGTCACCTATTGTGTAAATTCTCATGCTCTGCAAATGCTTTTCCATTCTACCCCCTACACCGAACATCTTCCCGATCGGAAGTGGCCACATGTGACCCCGAAAGTTATCATGATGCAACTTAAAAATACCTTCTTCATTTTTTTTAGCGAAGTTGTCGCAAGCCGTTTTAGCTAAAATTTTATTAGGGCCTATTCCGACTCGTGCATAGACTCCCGTCTCACTTTTTATAGCTTGTTGCACCTTACTAGCAATTGTCCAGTCGTCTCCAAAAAGCCTTAAACTCCCAGAAATATCCAAAAATTGTTCATCCACGGAGAACACTTCCACAAGATCTGTAAACTGTTCAAGTATCTTTGTAATTTGAACAGACACATCAATATAGCGTTGCATCCTTGGCCTAATGACAACAACTCCTGGACACTTCATTTTTGCTTGCCATAAAGCTTCCGCCGTCTTAACACCGTATTTCTTTGCTCGAGGACAAGCAGCGAGAATAATTCCACTCCTTCTCTCTGGATCCCCAGAAACGACAACTGGTTTACCTTGCAGTTTGGGATTATCGGCTTTTTCAACGGAAGCATAAAACGACTCCATGTCAGTTAGAAGGATAACTTTTTCCATACAGAACCTCCAAAAAGAACCTATGTTCTCTTTTTATTATATAAGAATGTATGTTCTCTATGCAATGGAAATGTTTAGCACACGGAGGAAACACAAAAAACCATTGGAGTTCAAGCCCATGTCTTCTTATATTTCAAAAAAATAACCACTCTAAGGAAACTAATGGAAACTTGAAAATTCTTCAGGGGGGTTTTATTGCACAAAAAATAGCCACCGCACCGGCAAAGGTATGGTGACTACTTACCGCTAAATAAAATTTAGCACTTCGCTACTCATAATTAGGGGAACAATTCATTCCCCGTTCCTACTGTGTCATACCTCATGAGAACTTCAATTTTAGTTTCATTACTGTTTGTTTTTTGCTTTGTCTTTAGCTTTTTTAACTTTCACCGTGATTTCTTCCTCGAGATCCTCGAGTTGTTCTATTTTAACTTCTTCTCCACTCTCATTAAGTGATTGCAACTGTTGCTTCACTTTACCGTTATTTAGGTCGAATCTGCCGTAACCTTCTCCAGTAATAAGGTATGCTGGACCATAAGGACTCTCAACTTCGTTTAGGAATAAAATATATTGTTTTTTCTCCTCTAGCAAAGGATTCTGTTTGTACTGTCTTTCAGGTGCTCCAGCTTGATAAAATTCTACATAATCAGTGTCTATATTCCCCTTGTAAGTCTTTTTAACTTCAGCACGAAATTTGGTTACGTCATCATGTTCATAATGTATTGTTTCGACTCGTTCTAAAACTTTCACCTTAACGATCAAGTCAGAATCATTAACTACCTCCTCGAATGTTAAAGGCGTTAAAAGACCATTGATCCATGTTATTTCATCCTTTTGGGCTGCAAATGCAGTTAAACTTAAGAGCACAAGCATAGTAACGATTACTGCAGTAACTTTCTTTTTCAATTAAATGGCCCCCTTTTAATAAATTGCCATGAGACCGTTAAGATCCGCCTGTGTCGGCCCATCAGCAGTGCCACCGCCGTCACCTATTCTCGAGTACATTAAAACGTGTGAGTATGAAACATCCTTCAGTCCCCAGACATGCCCCCATTCATGAGCAGCTAATGTAGCTAGAAAATCGTCTGAAAAATCATCAACCTTCGCGTCATTAAACATGATTTTAAAAGTGTGGTGTTCACCGTCAGTTGTTAAAGGTTCGTGATATGCGTTGTAAATGGAGAACCAGTTACTATATGCCCCTACAAAGTTATCAACGCTACGGTCATTCACATACGAAGCCGTAAAGCAGCTACACCAAGGCAGGCGTTGCATTGGAGAGAAGTAAAAAGATAGGAGGACATCGTGCATGATGGACAGAGGCGCAGCAAAGTGGTCAATGATGATGTTACCAGAACATAAAAAAATGCATTCGGATCTATATCAGGAGCAAAAGAACGTACAGAAGCCTATCCTTGATGAACAAAAAATAGATGAGCTAAACGAAATCATTAGATCAGCACTGCTAGACAAATCACGAGTAGGAATTACATTTTACCGCAAACAAAGGTTCCACACGATAACAGGATTTGTCTCGAACTTTGATTATATAGGCAAATCTCTACAGGTGTTGAGTGAAGCAACAGAATCTCATTATATTCCTCTCGAGGACATACTAGAAGTAGCAATAGTTTATCCTTAATGTCAATTGAAAAAAATTATCGAAGCAAATACCGGTAGATCGTTCACAGCAAACAAGGATGAAAAGGAAATAGCGTTCCACCTTCTAACAAGGAATGGATAGCTATTTCCTAAGTATTTTAATCAGTTTACCTAAAAAACAATGCACGACACTACTATTTCACAATCATAACCGGACAGGTGGCGCGTTTCGCAACCTTATGAGACACGCTACCTAACACCATCTCTTGAAATTTGTTCAGTCCTCGACTTCCAATTACAATGACGTCTGTAGGATTTTGTTCTGCATACTGCACAATCGTTGGTCCTGGTTCGCCATGCAAAAACTTTAATTCATAGGGGACATTTGACTTTTCTGCTAATTCTTCTATCGGGAACATCTGTTTTTTTCGTTTGTCACCAATACTTGCTGAGTCCCAATGACGCAACACATCCTGCTTAGACGTAGAGCCATCTACAACATAAATGACAGTAACCTTCGCCTCAGGATGTAGCTTAGCTAACTCAATTGCTCTTGTTGCTGCACGAATGGAATGTTCAGAGCCATCAGACGCCAATAAAATGTTTTTAAACATAGGATTCACTCCTTACGCATAGTGATTTTCCCCTCTACATCCCCATAAATAAAGCGCTTACAGTTTAATCTTAAAATTAGCCCCCTGTTGTAACAGAGAGCATTGTCAAAATTTTGATGTTTGGGAGTCAATGACGTACACAATTTCAATGCTTGCGTCTTCAGTATATTTAGCTAATCCCATTGCTGTTTCAGCAGCTCGTAACGCGTGCTTGGAACCATCTGATGCTAATAGTATTCTCTTAAACATGTACAAATCCTCCTATTTTCAAGAAAAGCACGTTGCAAACATCACAACGTGCTCCTGTACTTTAATGTCCACTAGAGAGCTTTGCGCCTGGCTTATCGTGGATCGCAACTCGTTTGACCAACGTTGAGCTAGAATCATTTAGGCCAATTAGTGATACATCAATATGATTTTGTCTAAACTTGAAAACTATCTTATCAATAGCGCCTACTGCTGAGTCGTCCCACACATGGGCGTTTGAAAAATCAATTTCTACCTGACGAACATTTTCTTCTTTAAAGTTAAAGTCTTCTATTAGATCCGTAACCGACGCGAAAAAGATTTGACCTTGAACCTTGTAAACACGCTTTTCGCCTACTAGATTCGATGTCACGTGAACCTTTGAGATCTTGGCTACGAAGAAAATCGCGCTTAGTAAGATTCCTGCAAAAACACCTTTTGATAAATCGTGTGTCCACACTACAGTCGTGACCGTAACAAGCATAACGAGCGTATCGGTAACGGGCACTTTTGTCATATTTCGTAATGAAGACCAATCAAATGTACCGATTGATACCATGATCATTACACCCACGAGAGCAGCCATAGGAACTTGAACTACTACTCCACCCAGAACCATAATGAGAAACATCAGGAAAACTCCCGCAACTAATGTGGACAGTCTTCCTCTAGCACCAGACTTCGCGTTGATGACTGACTGACCAATCATCGCGCATCCAGCCATTCCACCGAAGAATCCGGTTACGACATTCGCAATCCCTTGTCCACGACTTTCTTTGTTTTTATCACTTCCTGTATCCGTCATATCGTCAACAATCGATGCCGTTAATAGAGATTCGAGAAGTCCAACAATCGCCAAAGCTAATGACGTAGGGAAAATAATGGCAAGGGTTTCGAAGTTAAATGGTACTTCTGGAATCAAAAATGATGGTAATGATTGCGTAATCGTTCCAAGATCTCCTACTGTGCGTAGTTCAAACCCACCAAAAATAGCAAGGGCTGTCATCGCTACAATCGCTACTAAAGGTGCAGGTACGGCCGTTGTAAAACGCGGTAATAAATATATAATAGCTAACGTTGCACCCACGAATACATACGTCATCGTCGATATTCCGAAGAAGTGAGGGACTTGAGCCATAAAAATCAAAATAGCAAGTGCGTTTACAAATCCAACCATCACCGAACGTGGAATGAATTTCATAAACCGACCTACTTTAAGCACCCCAAACACGATCTGAATGACTCCCGTCAAAATCGTCGCAGCAAATAAATACTCAACTCCGTAGTCTTTCACAAGAGTTACCATGAGTAATGCCATGGCCCCTGTTGCACCAGAAATCATAGCTGGTCGACCACCCATAAAGGCGATTACGACAGCAATACTAAAGGACGCATACAAACCAACCATCGGATCTACTCCAGCGATGATCGAAAAGGCAATTGCTTCAGGGATCAATGCTAACGCAACGACAATTCCAGCAAGCACATCACCGCGAATGTTACCAAACCACTCCTTCTTCAATTGTTGTAAAGAAAAGTTCATACTCCACCTCTTTATCGTTTTATTTTTTCGACTTCAAACTCTCATTGAAGTCAGGTCCGTTATCAACTCGTGAAGCATATCACAGAGATTCAATTTGGCAAATTCCAATGTAAGCGGGAACAACACTACATATTCTCTCTCAATCTCTATTATTCTCTATTTATCTTTTGAAATCACTTTTGTTATACTCACGAAAAGTAAAACAAATTCGAAAATTATATTTTGTGAATATCTGAACAGGGACAACATGGTGAATAAAAGAATTTTTTTCTGGAGGTTGAAGTATGGAGAGAACTTGGATAAACAAGTGCCTTGTACAGGCGTTAGATAGGTACGGCTTAACGATGGAAGACCTCACGAAGCAAGAATACGAAGAGTTGGTCGCTAACATTGCTGACCGCACAAAAACAGGAGAAGCGCTGTACGAAGTGGTGGAGGACGAGGTGTACAACCTCTTCTCTCCACCTCTTCCGTAAGGCAGGAGAGATTCCCTTTCGTATCATTCGTGCCTCTTCTGTACATACGACCACCTACGATTTCAGCACCGAAAGGATCGTATGTCCAAGCTTCCCGATCGCCTTCTGTCACAACGTCTGTATGCCCTTCAAACAGTAGCGTTTTTCCTGGTTTCCCAGAATCTACAAATCCTATGACATTCGGTCTTCCTGGCGCCACTTCTTCAACATAAACGTCTATTGACAGCGATCGTAAGTAGTCGGCCACATAATGTGCTACCTTTTCCTCATTTCCATCGTCAACACCTGGACAATAAACACTTGAGAACCGGTAACACGACAGAGTGCATACCGAAAGCTTCTGGGAAGTAGGTAGAGATCACTATATAACTACCGACACCTAGAATCATAGAGGCAAGCGCTCCGTACTTGTTCCCCGTTTTCCAGTACAGACCTAAAACTACTGGCCAAATAAACGCAGCCTCTAATCCTCCAAACGCGAACAAATTGAGCCAAATGTTTACCACCGTCTAGAAAGGTTAGAAGATATTCTCGGGGGAGACTTTATGGAACCTAGCAAGCGACTTATGTTGGAGATCTTGTTAAAAATGGTCGAAGAAAAAGAAAGAGTATGACGGGTCATCCCCGTCACACTCCCTACATTACTTACTGAAAAATGCCCGCTTCCCTAAAAATTCAACGAGAGAAGGCGACAATGCATACAAAATGCTACCCATGTTCATCCACCTAGGCAAATTGATCTCCCTTTTTCTCGTGAACATACATTGTACGATCGCGTCCGCAACCACCTCGGTTGACAGCATAAACTGCTTAATATTTTGCAAATATGTCCCCGACTCGTCTGCAATCGAAAAGAAGTTTGTCGCAACAGGTCCTGGATTGACGCTCGTCACATAAATGCCATCACGCGCCATTTCCATGCGCAAGCTATTTGTAAATCCGAGCACCGCATGCTTGGAAGCTGAGTACACACTAGATTTCGGTGTTGCTAGTTTCCCAGCCTGTGAGGCTACATTAATAATGTGGCCCGCGCCTTTATGACGCATGGCGGGCACGACTTGCTTTGTACAAGACATTAAACCGAGTACATTCGTTTGGAACATCCCGTCCGCGTCCTCCAAGTCGGCATGAACGAATTCATCAAACACTCCGTATCCTGCGTTGTTTACGAGAACATCAACGGGGCTGAGTTCACGTGCGATCCGTGTAAACACGCTCTCAACTTGATTACGATTTTGTACGTCAAGGGCAAACGCTGTAATGGTTCCTTTTGCTTCGACTTCCTTTTGAATATGTTCAACTAGTTCTTGAAGCTTGTCCTCAGAGCGAGCAAGTAATACGACACTCGCCCCACTCGCTGCACAGCGTTCGGCGACCGCTGCTCCAATCCCGCTAGAAGCTCCTGTAATCGCTACGAGCTTCCCATGAAGTTTTTCGTTTATTTTCACTGTGCATTCGTCCTCTCTTCAACTGCTTTATAGTAGAATACACCCTCATGCTCTCTTACGCTAACCCTTCCCTTTGTTTCTAGGCAGTCCAATTGCCCCACCGTCTCACTGAGCACGAGTGGAAGTTGCGTTTTGTATGCATGGGGAAACAGCGCGACTCCTAAAGAAAACACCGTGTGCTCACTGGTAGCGATATGTGTCAAGACGTGTTCTTCTCTTTTTTGTTGCTCGTTTAGCCGCTTTTCGATGAGTTCGATCGGCTTCTCAATGATCTCACCGTGCCCTGGATATACGGTCGAAAGTGGTAACGACAGTAACTTGTGCATTGTATTCATATGTTCTAGAATCGGTTTGGGTCTTGTCGTAGAGCCGTCTTCCACCGGCTCTAATATTGGGTTTGGTGAAATATGTGCTAGCAAAGCATCTCCAGCGATCAGCCTTCCTGATTCCAAATGAAAAAGGGCTAGCTGATTACTCGCGTGTCCGGGAGTCGTGACTACCTCCCAGCCCAGATGCCCCGGTAACACGTCTCCTTCTTGTAATAAGTTCGTACACTCTCTGTTGCAAGAGTACTTCATCATGTCTGCTAGTGCACGGCCCGCATCGAGAGAAACCGGCACCCCAAATTGCCTCCCCCAGGCAGAAAGTGCCTCTTGATAGTGCGTGTAAAAGTCATCTGTTCGAACGAGCCAGCGCTGAATTCCCTCTAGCCCAAAAACTGGTAGCTCAGGAAAGCGATCCAATAGCCCAACATGATCTGGGTGATGATGCGTTAGTACGATTTGATCAATGTCTTCTATGTTCATTCCGAATGCGTGTAATTGTGTATGTAATGAATCCCATGCCTCGTCGGTATTCGGGCCAACATCAATCAGTGTTGTCGTCGATGTAGATTTTAGCAAGTATACATGAACGTCCCCTACTTGAAACGGTGTCGGTATGGTTAGTTGAATAAGCTCTTCCACATGTGAGCCCCCTCTTGAAAAAATGAATACCTATTCATTGTACCTTCCACAAATTGTTTTGTCATGCCCCTTGACAAAACAAGCTCACACTCTCCATAATAAACAAAACTTCAAATGTGCGTTGACGAAGACCAGTAAACTTTGTGATGGATACTAGAGAGCAGAGCCCACCGGCTGAAAGGCTTTGCATCCCGCTCCCTTGTTGAACCCTATCTTCAGAGCTTGTAGAAAACCCTACACGTATGGGCACGTTACGCTCCAATGAGTGTGCACTGTTTTCATGTGCAAACAAAGGTGGTACCACGGAATCAAACCCTTTCGTCCTTTAGAAGACGGAAGGGTTTTTTTGTTTTGTAAATAACGGAGGAAAGGCTAAATTCGCGACGTCGTAGTAATGAACCTCGGCTAAAACCACGCCGTCCATGGCGCAACGCCGAGCCACTCACGTCCTGTGAGCGAACGCCTTTCTGACCCACACGCGCGAGGCCCAAGGAGGAATGGAAAATGAAATTAGCTTGTATCGGCGCTGGTTCGATGGCAGAAGCGATGATTAGTGGGATGGTATCGACCGGTGTTTTGGCCAAAGAAAAAATCGTTGTCACGAATAAACAAGATAAAGCTAAGCTAGAACGTTTTTCACAAGTATACGGTGTCTGTACTAGTTCCTCATTGCCAAAGACGTTAGACGGTGCTGACGTCGTCTTACTCGCCATGAAACCAAAGGATATAGGTGAAGCTTGCCAGGCGCTGTCTTCATACATTCAAGATGGCACCGTGCTGCTTTCGGTTGTTGCAGGTGTGGAAACGGCGACGATTGTTTCCTATTTTCGGTCAGATATAGGCGTCATCCGTGCAATGCCGAACACGTCTAGTCACGTCGGCTTATCTATCACAAGTTTGTTCGCTTCAGAAAATGTTTCTTCGGAGGTTTACAACGAAGTTCACTCATGGTTTCAAGCCATCGGGGAAATCATAGAGGCGAAAACGGAAGAAGAGATGCACAGCCTCACTGCTCTGTTCGGTAGCGGGCCGGCGTATATGTATTACGTTGCTGAATCCCTGCAAAAGGCAGCAGAAAACCACGGGTTTGATGCTGACGCCGCGCAAATGTTTGTTACGTATATGTTGCGCGGGACATGTGAGATGCTAACGCAACGACAAGAAACGCCTGAAGCATTACGGGTAGCCATCACGAGTCCAGGTGGTACGACAGAGGCTGGCGTTAAAACACTGCAATCGCATGATGTTCAAGATGCTTTTCTTCATTGTATTGACGCCGCAGCAAAACGGTCAAGAGAACTCGCCACACAATTTTCGCGTAAACAAACTGATGAGCAGTTCGTTTCGGCAAACGCAAGAAAGCGTCTATACTAAACAAGAACGGTTGAATTTGGAAGGAGCGATTGCGTTGGAAACGAAATTATTTTCCCCTTACACAGTAAAGGGAGTCACATTAAAAAATCGAATTGTCATGTCGCCAATGTGTATGTACTCTTCACACAACAAAGACGGCATGGTGGAAGATTGGCACATGACACACTATGTAAGTCGTGCAGTAGGACAAGTGGGGCTTGTGATGGTCGAAGCAACATCCGTCGCACCAGAAGGAAGAATATCTCCTCAAGATTTAGGCATCTGGTCTGATGAACACGTACCTCGTTTCAGAGAGCTCGTCAAACAAATAAAGGCTCACGGAGCAAAGGCAGCTATACAAATTGCACATGCAGGTAGAAAAGCTGTAGTGGATGAGGAAATTTTTGCTCCTACTGCTATTGCCTTTAACGATAAAATGAAAAAACCGACGGAAATGACGACAGAAAAAATTCAGAAAACGATTGCTGAGTTTCGCGACGGTGTTCGCCGTGCGAAGGAAGCCGGATTTGACATTATCGAGCTACACGGGGCGCACGGCTATTTGATTAACGAATTTTTGTCTCCAATCTCCAACAAAAGAACAGATGAATACGGGGGAGACAAACGAGCTCGCTACCGTTTTTTAGAAGAAACAATTGAGGCAGTTAAAGAGGTTTGGGACGGCCCACTGTTCGTTCGCATTTCCGCAAACGATTATCTGCCTGAAGGAATGACACCTGAGGCATACGTTGAGGTTTGTGGCTGGATGAAAGAGCAAGGCGTTGATTTAATCGACGTGAGTAGTGGTGCCATCGCTCCAGCTCGTATTCACGCTTACCCAGGCTACCAAGTCGGTTACAGCGAAACGATTAAACACGGTGTGGGCATCGATACAGGGGCAGTCGGTTTGATTACAACCGGAAATCAAGCGGAGGAAATCTTGCAAAACGACCGCGCTGATTTAATTTTCCTCGCCCGTGCGCTACTTGACGATCCATATTGGGCAAAAACGGCCGCGAAGCAACTTGGTGTGGAGATCACACCACCTGTTCAGTATGAGCGTGGCTGGTAGGTGGATTTCGTTCAGGGGTAGCGCTCTTATCTCAGGATTAACGCTCTTATCCTGGGATTAGCGCTCTTATCCCGGGATTAACGCTCTTATCTCAGGATTAACGCTCTTATCCCGGGATTAACGCTCTTATCTCAGGATTAACGCTCTTATCCCGGGATTAGCGCTCTTATCTCAGGATTAACGCTCTTATCCTGGGATTAGCGCTCTTATCCCGGGATTAACGCTCTTATCTCAGGATTAACGCTCTTATCCCGGGATTAACGCTCTTATCCCGGAATTAACGCTCTTATCCCGGAATTAACGCTCTTATCCCGGAATTAACGCTCTTATCCTGGGATTAGCGCTCTTATCCCGGGATTAACGCTCTTATATCAAAACTAACGCTACTAGTTGAGGACTGTTTGTTTTTAATGTGCTTGAAACAAAAACGAGTCGAGGAGACACTCTCTTCGACTCGTTTTTGTTTGCCCTCTTCTCTATACAGACGCCTTCCAAGATCCACAAACCCGTACAACAAGAAAAATAGGACGAGTGCAACGGCTTCTAGCGAAAGAATGTACTAAGGATACAGTCCACATACATCTAGCAAACTATCTTGTGCGGGTTTTTCACGTAAGAACATATAGTGACTACCTAAGGCAACATTCACAAAGTAAACGACAACCGCCAACAAATGTGCTGTACTTCCCCAATAAACTGTGCGTCTCCCCCCCTCTTTGCCACCAGCTTATAAACTCCCCTACTTTCGTTTGCCTCTGGCGTTTGCGCTTCTCCTCCTACACCTATTCTTCACTAAATGAGAAGTTGCCTGCTGTTTCGTGTCAACGTCTAAAAGGCCTAGGGGGGTACCCAAAGGCCTGCTAAGAAAAGTTTAATTGTTTGTTTCTACAAATTCTCACTTTGTTGCTGAATTTCTTCCCTCGCCAAATCTCGATTTGCCGTTTCAAGGGCTTTGTGATCATTAACGGAGTCCCCTGCGTAACCATCTTTCAAGTTAGAATATTCTGCATCGTTAACTGCACTGATTTGCTCCTTTTTTGGGGCTTGAGTCAAGTAGTCTGCGTTTTTCTTTTTGCTCATTTTGGTCACTCCTTTTGTTTAGCCAGAAACATTCTTCTGCCTGCTATTAACGTGGCGGAAAACACTTAGAAGTATGTAATGGATCGCTTTTATTTTCGGGAGTCTAATCTTTGAAAGAAATTTTGCAAATAGGTAACATTCGACAAAATCCGGGTCGTACCAGTTCCTTGAATTATGATCCTTTCCCTCTTAAAACCTCCACGATAAATCCATCATTCGCCACATAAGTTTCCGGGAACACTCGCCGTGCTTGCTCCTCCAGCTCCGTACGCCCATCTTCATCGTATCGTGCGGACAAATGATTCAATATGAGCTTCTTGGCTCCTGCTTCTTTCGCAACAGTAGCCGCTTGTGTACACGTAGAATGGTAGTAGTCGTGGGCTCGCTTGTCTTCTCCATCAGCAAACGTCGCTTCATGAACGAGTACGTCAGCGTCCTTCGCCAACTCAATGCTTGCCTGGCAAAAACGCGTGTCTCCCAAGATGGTCACGATTCGGCCGGGAATCTCTTCAGACAAGAAGTCGCTTCCCTCCACCGTTCGACCGTCTGATAATGTGACGGTTTTTCCTTCCTTTAGCTCACGATAAATCGGGCCTTCAGGGATGCCGGCTGCCCTTGCTTTGTCAATCAAAAACGCACCGGGGCTTGGTTTTTCCTCGATTCGATAGCCGTAGCATTCTACCCCGTGTTCTAATCGTTTCGCTGTCACTCGAAATTGTTTGTCCTCAAATACAAGTCCTTCTGTAACGTCTTGAATATGTAACGGATAGGCGAGCCGGGTGTCCACCATATCGAAGCTTGCATGAAGAAATGCCTCCATTCCGTATGGTGCAAACACCGTCAAGGCCTCTTCTCCCCCTTGGTTCGATCGACTCCCCAAAAAACCAGGCAGTCCAAACACATGATCACCGTGCAAATGGGTGACAAAGATGTTTTCGACTTTGCGTGGCTTTAATGTTGTATGCAGCATTTGGTGCTGGGTCGCTTCTCCGCAATCAAACAACCAGACAGTGCCTCGCTCTTGTAGCAACTTGAGCGCAAGTGAAGACACGTTCCGATGCTTCGACGGGATGCCTGCTCCTGTTCCTAAAAATTCAATTTCCATAAGCCCGCCTCATTTCATTTGTTACCTCTAGCATATCGTGAGCTACGCTGCAATTCAATATCACTGGGCTAACTAGAATTGACCGCGGATATATCTCCCTCACCACGGATATCCGCATTCAACCGACACAACACGACGTTCTATTTGCGTTTGCAAGGTAGAAAAGATACTATGTGAAAGGAGTTAAACTGTACATATTCCACTTATTAAGTGTATAGAAAGAGAGGTGCTCACCTCATGAGCAACCAAGAGACGCCATCTGTGCTATTGACAATTTTCGGGGCAACTGGAGACCTTGCGAGCCGTAAGCTGTTTCCTTCATTATATAACTTGTACCAAAAAGGGCATCTTTCCAAAAACTTTGCGTGTGTAGGAGTTGCGCGTCGCAACCTTACTCAGGAAGAATTTAGACAACGTGTACAGGATTCGATTGGCGAAGATGCTGAAGCTCTACAGCCATTTTTAGATCGGTTTTCGTACCACTCTCATGATGTGGCAGATCGTTCTTCTTACAAGGCGCTCAAGCAAATTACTGACGAACTTGATGACCGTTATCACATCGGTGGCAACCGCATCTTTTATTTAGCGATGGCGCCAGAATTTTTCGGTACAATCGCAGAGCACTTAAAGCAAGATGGACTAAAGTCAAGCGATGGCTTTAATCGTCTCGTGATTGAAAAGCCGTTCGGACATAATTTGCCTTCTGCTAAGGAATTGAATGATCACATTCGAGAATCATTTAATGAAGAAGAGATTTACCGTATCGATCACTACCTAGGTAAAGAAATGGTGCAAAACATTGAGGTCATCCGCTTTGCTAACGCACTGTTTGAGCCCCTTTGGAACAATCGTCACATTTCCAACATTCAAATTACGCTTGCCGAAGAGTTAGGTGTGGAGGAACGTGGTGGCTATTACGAGAAAAGTGGAGCCATTCGCGATATGGTGCAAAATCACATTTTACAAATGGTGTCGTTACTCGCAATGGAACCGCCGATTCGCCTCACAACAGACGAAATTCGTAGCGAAAAGGTGAAGGCGTTGCGGGCTCTTCGTTCATTACGTACTGAGGAAGTTCGCGATTCTTTCGTCCGTGGACAATATGATGCCGGAGAAATTCGCGCAAATGCCGTACCTGCCTACCGAGACGAAGATCACGTTGACACGGATTCCAATACGGAAACGTTTGTCGCTGGGAAGTTGACAATTGACAACTTCCGCTGGGCAGGAGTTCCATTTTACATTCGCACTGGCAAACGAATGCAAGCGAAGTCAACTAAAATCGTCGTGCAGTTCAAAGACATTCCAATGAACTTATACGCTGAGCAAGGTGAAACGTTGAACCCAAAT
The DNA here is from genome assembly GCF_012955605.1 of Bacillus fonticola. Lineage (GTDB taxonomy): Bacteria > Bacillota > Bacilli > Bacillales > JC228 > Bacillus_CG > Bacillus_CG fonticola. The sequence goes on from NZ_CP052135.1 coordinate 1,937,599, forward strand.
TTGCTCATCATACACATTCAACCCGATGAAGGCATTACGCTCCACTTGAATGCGAAGAAATCTGGCGAAAGTTTGGAAACGACACCAGTAAAATTAAACGCTGCCAATACGGCGCCTACAGGAATTAATACACCCGAAGCGTACGAGAAGCTATTATTCGATTGTATGCGTGGGGATGCGACAAACTTTACGCACTGGGACGAAGTGGCGTTAAGCTGGCAATTTGTTGATAAGATCTCGTCTGTATGGGAAGCAGAAAAAGAGAGCTTTCCGAATTACAAAGCGGGTACACCAGGCCCTGTAGTAGCAGACGAGCTTTTAGAGCGTGATGGTTTTCATTGGTGGGACATTGAATCGCTAGAGCTAAAAGACTGTTAAAGAGGAGATGGGAGAAATGGCAACTTTTTATGATGTAACGGCGCCAATTTACACAGGTATGGCGGTATATAAAAACAAAGAAGAAAAGCAACCGAGCTTTGATACGAAAACGAACGGGCATGTGACGGAGACGCGCGTTAGCCTTGACGTACACACAGGCACACACGTTGACGCGCCCCTTCATATGATCAACGATGGCGCCACGATTGAAACGATCGATATGAACCGACTTGTTCGTCCTGTCAAAGTGCTTGATTTAACAAATGTGCAAACAGCGATTGAGCAAACCGACCTTGAACAATGTGGGACATCTATTGAAAAAGACGACTTCCTTCTTTTTAAAACGCGTAACTCGGCGGTTGATGAGTTTGACTTTGAATTTGTGTATCTGCACGAGAGTGGCGCACGCTATTTGGCAGAAATCGGTGTTGATGGCGTCGGGATTGATTCTCTCGGTGTAGAACGGGCACAAGAAGGTCATCCAACACACAGGACATTAATGCAACACGATACGATTATTATGGAAGGCTTGCGACTGCAAGACGTTCCCGCGGGAAGTTACTTTATGGTCGCTGCACCGATGAATCTCCTTGGGACAGATGCATCTCCAGCGCGTGTGCTTTTGTTTACTAAGACTCCATCATTATAAAAAAACAGGTAGGGTGCTCAATTGAGTGCTCCTACCTATTTTCATATGCTTTTAACTTGAAAATGTGATGCCTTGAGCCTTTAGCAAATTCTATTTAACTAAAGCCTCACGTTTCAAGCGTACTCGCTATTCTCTCCGCTTCCGCTTCGTAAACCCCCTAGATATACTCCCCTTACCAAACTGATCGCGAATAGATTCAATGAGCGTGTACACTTCTTCTGAGGGCTGGTCATCGTCTTTTGCAAACAAATCTATTTGTACTGTGGATTCTTCCTTCTCTGCTATCGGGTGGCATGTGACACCGAGCAAACGAACCGGAGCATCGTTCCAGTTTGCAAAGAAAAGTTGTTGAGCCGCTTTATACAATGTGGAGATTTGTTGAGTGGGCTGCTCGAGTTTGACTTGACGCGTCACTGTCGCCCGATTTCCGTAACGGATCATCACTTGGACACCGAGCGCAACGTAGCCTTTTTCCTGCAATCTACGCATACCTTTTTCGGTCAGCATGTGCAAAGTTTGTTCAATCGTCGAAACGTCGGTCGTGTCTTTCGGCAGTGTAGTAGAATGGCCGATGCTCTTTCTTTGCTCTGCGGCCTCAGGGTCTACTGGACGATTGTCAATTCCGTTTGCTCTATCGACTAATATGGGGCCTCTTTTTCCGAGTCGGGTCCGGATGGCCATACGATCCGCCTTCGCTAAATCCTCAATCGTCATAAAACCAAGGGAGTTCAATACCGTGCTGGTTTTTTCACCAACACCGTGCATTTCCCGAACTGGCAAAGGCCATAGTACACTTTGCACGTCTCGTTTTCTAAGTACCGTAATCCCCATCGGTTTCTTAAAATCTGACGCCATTTTCGCTAAAAATCTATTCGGAGCCACACCTATACTACAAGGCAAATCCAGCTCCCGCTTCACTCGACCCTGCAGATTATAGGCGATGTTCCGCGCATTCTTTTTGTCCTTCTCATCTAGCCATTCCATGTATCCCTCGTCAATGGAAACCGGCTCAATCAAAGCATTCCATTCATGAAGCAACTGAAAGAAGCCCTGCGATGCGGCACGGTACCGAGGAAAATTCGGTTCCATGACTAGCAACTCAGGGCATTTGCGTTTCGCTTCCCATAGCGGCATCGGAGCGTGAACTCCTTTAGCGCGCGCCTCATAACTGCACGTTACGACAATGCCTTTCCGTTCCTTTGCATTTCCAGCAATCGCAAGTGGTTTCCCTCGTAACGAAGGATCGTGTGCCATTTCAACAGAAGCATAAAAACTATTCAAATCGATATGAAATAAAACCCGACTCAAAGAAAGTTCCTCCTTCTGTCAAAGTACTTCAGACAGCTTCCCCTTGTAAAAAAGACTTTACTTCATCCCAATTGTGCAAGCTATCAAATAGCTTTTCCACATCCACGAGCATGACAAGCTCCTCTTCTATCTGAATCATGCCTTGCCAATACGAGGCTGCACCAAATTGATTAACGTGCGGATCCTTGATATCGGTTGTTTTCACAGTGATAAGCTCTTTTGCTTCCTCAACAAGAAGCGCAATCGGATGATCAGCCCCTTCTAAAACGAGCAATCGTACATTAGATGTCATCTCCATCGGTTCGTCACAAAACAGCTGTCGAGCGTCAACGACGGGCATCAGTTCCCCGCGAATGTGCGCCGTACCACGAATATAAGTGGGCACTTTCGGGATTTTACGAGGCTCTGACCACTTTTCAATGGAAATTAAAGCCTCGACCGGTACAGCATACGGATCATTTTCGACTGTAAACAAAATAATTTGGCGTGCTTCTTCCATGCTACTCTCTCCCTAATCCGTTCGAAACTTCTTTTACGATTTCCACAACAAGGTCAGAAAGGGCAACAAGCTCTTCAATCGGCATGCGCTCGTTTGTCGTATGAATTTCCTCATACCCTACAGAGAGGTTCACCGTTGGAATGCCCATACCCGCAAAAATATTCGCATCGCTTCCGCCACCACTTCTTAGCAATTCACTTGAACGGCCAATGGTTGCTGCCGCTTTTTGTGCCACTTGCACGACATGGTCTTCGCCAGAATATTTGAAGCCAGGGTACATGACGTCAACGATCACTTCGGCACGTCCACCCATTTCAGCAGCAGCTTCTTCAAATGCCACTTTCATTTTCTCAACTTGTGCTTCCATCTTTTCTGGAACAAGTGAGCGTGCTTCTGCCAAAATATCTACACGATCAACGACGATATTCGTTTGCTTCCCACCCTCAAAACGGCCAATATTCGCTGTCGTTTCTTCATCAATACGGCCTAGAGGCATTTTGGAAACCGCCTTAGCCGCAATCGTAATCGCACTAACCCCTTTTTCCGGCGCTACACCAGCATGAGCTGTTTTTCCGTATATAATCGCTTTCACTTTTGCTTGTGTAGGCGCAGCTATAATGACGTTTCCGACTTTTCCATCGCTATCAAGTGCGTAGCCATATTTCGCGTTCATTAGTTTTGAATCTAACGCCTTTGCCCCAACAAGACCGGATTCTTCTCCTACTGTGATGACAAATTGAACGTCTCCGTGTGGAATGTTTTGTTCTTTCAATTGATGAATTAACTCCACCATCGCGGAAATTCCAGCTTTGTCATCAGCACCTAAAATTGTCGTGCCGTCCGTGACAACCAGACCATCTTGGACAGACGGTTTCACGCCATTAGCTGGAACGACCGTATCCATGTGAGAAGTGAAGAAAATCGGATCCACTGCGTCTTTCGTTCCTTTTAGTTGAATGATGAGGTTCCCAGCGCCATGACCTGTCGTGCCTGTAGTATCATCTTCTGTTACCTCACAACCAAGATCAGTAAACAGCTTTGTCAAAGCGTTACAAACAGCACGCTCGTCCCCTGTTTCTGAATCAATTTGTACTAGTTCGAGAAATTGTTGTAACACGCGTTCTTCATTAGCCATTTTGTCTTTAGCCTCCATCTTTAGTTAGTTATATGTATGCAGTATTAGTATAGCAGAAATAGTGGGTATGACTCGCGGTTTTGTTCACGTCTACAAAAAGAGATCCTGCACCACTGGAGGATCGGAGGTAAAAAACTATTTTATTACGAATGCAGCGGGTAATGACAAGCCACTGTATGCTGATTGCCACGGTCAGTCATAGCCGGTTCTTTTTCCTTACAAAGTGCTGTCGCATATGGACATCGAGTATGGAAGCGACAACCTGATGGCGGATTAGATGGGTTTGGCAAGTCGCCTTCGAGCAGTTTCACTTCTTTTCGTTGCGTCGGATCTGGGTTCGGAACTGCGGAGAGCAGCGCTTCTGTGTATGGGTGCATAGGACGGTCAAATAGCTCATCACGATCCGCTACTTCTACAATTTTCCCTAAATACATGACGGCTACACGGTTACTAATGTGACGAACGGCAGGTAATCCGTGCGCGATAAAGACTAATGTCAAATCAAACTCTTTTTGTAGCTTCTTTAATAGATTCAAGATTTGTGCCTGAATGGATACATCCAGTGCTGATACGGGTTCGTCACACACGATGAGTTTAGGCTGTAGCGCCAGTGCTCTTGCAATACCAATTCGTTGGCGTTGTCCTCCGCTAAACTCGTGAGGATATCGTTTTAGAACGTGCTCACCTAAGCCGACAACTTCAAGTAAACGAACCACTTCTGCCCTCAAAGTCTTTCCTTTCATGACGCCTTGAACGAGAAGGGGTTCTCCCACAAGCTCTTCAATCGTCATCCTCGGATTAAGAGAAGAGAAGGGATCTTGGAAAATAACTTGAACGTCTCGGCGCAATTTGCGTAGCTCTTCTTTCGATAAATCCTTTAAGCTACGATTATTAAATTGGATATCACCGTCTGTTGGTGGGAGCAATCCGAGAATCATTTGTCCAGTTGTTGATTTCCCGCAGCCAGATTCACCGACGATTCCTAACGTTTCACCTTCATAAACGGTCAAACTTATATCATCAACCGCTTTCACTTCACCGACTTTCTTTTGAAATAATCCTTTCGTAATCGGAAAATATTTTTTCACATGGGACACATGAAGTAATGGTTTGTCTTTTATTTGCGTCAACTGACTTTCCTCCTTTATGTGTTCCAACAGCGGTTTTCATGAGTTTCGCTTGTTGCTTCCATAACCGGTGATTTTTCTCGACAAACGTCTGTGGCGAGTGGGCAGCGAGGGTGGAATTTACAGCCTGTTGGCCAATTTCGTGGGCTCGGAACGCTCCCCGCGATCGTACCAAGCTCATCTACGACGGCGTCCACCTTTGGAATGGAGGCGAGCAATCCTCTCGTATATGGGTGCTGTGGTTTATGAAACACTTCTTCTACCGTTCCTTGCTCGACTACTTCCCCTGCGTACATGACCACAACTCGATCTGCGATTTCCGCTACTACACCAAGATCATGGGTAATCATCATGACTCCCGTTTGGAAATCTTCTTTTAATCGTTTCATAAGTTGAAGAATTTGTGCTTGGATCGTCACGTCCAAAGCCGTCGTCGGTTCGTCAGCAATGAGGAGCTTCGGGTTACAAGATAGCGCCATGGCAATCATGACTCGTTGTCTCATTCCACCCGACAGTTGATGAGGAAACCGTTTTACGACCTTTTCAGCATCAGGAATCCCGACAAGTTCAAGCATTTCTATCGATTTCTCTAATGCTTGACTTCTATTCAGTTTTTGATGAAGCCTCAATACTTCAGATACTTGATTTCCAATCGTGAAGACTGGGTTTAAAGACGTCATTGGCTCTTGGAAAATCATTGAAATATCGTTTCCTCTTAGCTTTCGGAGGTCACGCTTCTTTAAACCAAGGAGATCTAATCCATTAAATCGAATGGCTCCGCTCGAAATTTCGCCGTTATCTGGAATTAAACCGAGTATCGATAAGGACGTTACACTTTTTCCACACCCTGATTCTCCAACGACTGCGACCGTTTCGCCTTCTTTAATTGCAAAGCTGACACCGTTCACTGAAGATACTATTCCCTCTTCAGATCGAAAACGCACTTCTAAAGCATCAACTTCTAATAGTGGAGAGGTTGTCATCCTTTCTGCCTCCTTTCTTAACGTGTATTCATCCGTGGATCGAGTACGTCACGAAGCCAATCCCCTAAAAAGATAATGCCTAACACAGTAACCGTAATTGCAACCCCGGGAAAGGTAGCCACCCACCAGCTGGTTGCCACATATTCCCTACCATCATTCAGCATGAGACCCCAAGACACATCCGGAGATTGAATACCAAGACCTAAGAAGCTTAATGACGCTTCCGATATGATGGTAGATGCGACGTTCAATGTAGCAATGACGATGAATGACGAAATGATGTTCGGAAAGATATATTTCCCTATAATCCGTGAATCCTTTGCCCCTACCGCTTTGGCAGAACGAACATAATCTCGTTCCTTTATACTTAACGTCTCACCCCGAACCATGCGGGCATACACCACCCAAGTGGTGCCACCGAGCACTAAAATAAGTGTGCTTAAACTTGGTCCTACCACAGCCAAAACAATCAGCATGAACAAAATGCTCGGGATGGCTAAAAAGGCATCAACCGTCCTCATAATCACTAGATCAATCCAGCCACCATAATACCCAGAAATTAATCCGAGCAATAATCCGATGGCGCCCGCTAATAAAACCGCACTTATACCCACTAGCAAAGAAACTTGTGAGCCTACGATTAAACGACTTAAAATATCTCTACCTAAATTATCTGTTCCAAGTAAATACTCACTAGAGCCCCCTTCGATCCAAGACGGAGGTTGTAAGCGATCGACTGGGTTCGGCACCGCTGGATCGTACGGTGCTAAAACATCAGCAAACAACGATACGCCGATCACAGTAAAGACAATCACAAAACCAAGTGTTCCTGTCTTACTTTTTACCAGCATCTTCACCCATTTTTTAAAAGTGCTAGCAAATGTTACTGGCTTTCCAATAGGTTGAAGTGTTTCCTTTGTAGAAACGTCTGTCTGCATCGTGTTGTCCCTCCCTTACTCGTACTTAATTCTTGGGTCTAAGAAGCGATAAGCCGCGTCCGCTAATAGATTGCTTACTATAACTAGAATAGCAACGATAAACGTAGCTGCTTGAACGACTGCCATATCGCGTCCATTTACAGCTTGGACGAGAAGCTGTCCCATTCCAGGCCATGAAAAGACGGTTTCTGTAATCAACGTCCCCCCGATAAGCGTCGATGTTTGCAGTGCCATAATCGTTACTACCGGTATAAGAGCGTTTCTGAATCCGTGTTTGTTTATAACGATGAATTCTAGCAAACCTTTACTACGTGCTGTTCGAATATATTCTTGATTTAAGATTTCGAGCATACTAGACCGAATAAGTCGAGTCATTTCAGCCGCGATAGCCGTTCCTAATGTAATTGCTGGCAAAACAAGATTCATCGCATTCCCTCGACCAGAAACAGGGAACCATCCCATTTGTACAGCTAAAAGTAAAATTAGCATAATCCCTAGCCAGAAGTTTGGCATCGCTCTTCCAAGCACAGCAAAACCAGTAATAAAGACATCTAAAAACGAGTTTCTCTTAATTGCGGATAGTATGCCTAGTGGAATGGAAATGACTGTCGCCACCAGCATAGACGCAATCGCTAATTCAAAGCTTGCCGGTAACCGTTCTAAAACAATGGGAAGCGCGTCTTGGTTATAACGAAAAGATTCACCAAAATCCCCTTGTACCAAGTTGCTTAAAAAGGTTAAGTACTGAATATATAGCGGATCATTGAGCCCGAGTGCTTCCGTTAACTCGGCGCGTTGTTCATCGGTTGCAGTCTCTGGCAGCATTAAGCTAACAGGATCACCCGTTAGGCGAACGAGCAGGAAAACGATGATTGTTATAATTACAAGTACAGGTAGCGTACGCGCAACATTTTTCAGTATAAAGGTCATTGGATACTCCCCCCTCCTTTTACTAGAGATAGATGGAAAAGGATCTCGTCATAGAGATCCTTCCCCAATTCCATAAAATGTTTAGTTTAGCGTAATGTCATCCACCATAATCATTTCGTCTAATCGAGGTTCGTAAGTCACTCGGTCGTTGACACCGTAAGCAGCATCGAGTTGGTACAAGTAGATTTGTGGGCGATCTTCTGCAATTAATGCTTGTGCTTCAATATACTGTTGAACGCGCTCTTCTTCGTTCATGTTGCTTTCTGCGGCTTGCAAGAGTTCTTCAACTGCCGGGTTATCATAGTCTGTTTCTCCTTCAGCAGGCTCTTTTTGTAAGCGTTCGAGAGCTAGTGCCGCATCAAACATCGAGTTTCCATACCCAATAAGGAATAGTTCATTAAAGGATTTAGAAGCATACCTTTCTGTAAAGCTACTCCACTCTAAAAATTCTAAGTTCACAGTAATTCCTACAGCTTCGAGGTAAGCCGCAATGAGTTCTGCTGACTCACTATCTTTTAAATAGCGTCCTTGTGGTGAGCTCAACGTCAATTCCAATCCGTCTGCATAGCCTGCTTCGGCTAAAAGTTCTTTTGCTCTTTCAGGATCAAAAACTTGTTGGCCATATAGCTCTTCATTAGCACCTGTATTTCCTGGTGTTACTCGTGTGCGCGTGACTGTTCCTGAGCCATCCATTAAGCTATCAAGGATTTCCTGTTTATTAATGGCAAGATCAATTGCTTCACGAACTTTCGGGTCTGCGGTTACAGAACCTTCTCCTGTACGTGCGACGAGCATCATCACACGTTGTGTTGGAGACATCGCGACAGACGTTCCTTCGTTATCGTTTATCCGACCCCAATCTGTTGGTGGTACATTTGCTGCAATATCGACCCCACCTGTTAGCAATTCAGAAACACGTGTAGAGTCCTCTGGGATGGAGCGAAATACAACCTTTTCCCATTTTGGTGTTTGACCGAAATAATCTGTGTTGGCCTCAAGCACAACGCGATCATCTTTAATCCACTCCACAAATTTGTACGGACCCGTTCCAATCGGAGACTCTAGGAATGTTTCCCATCCGTTCTCTTCGATGTAATCCTTTGGCAATATACTGGAACCTAGACGAGACAGGCGATTGAGTAGAGCGGGCTCTGGACTTTTTGTCACAATTTCAAAGTTGAGATCATCTAGTACTTTTACTTCCGCAATTTGGTTATAGTTCCCGTACTCTAGTAGCGTATTATCGTTAGCAACACGCTCTAGCGTGAACTTCACGTCATCAGCCGTAAGCTCTTCACCGTTGTGGAACGTCACGCCTTCTTTTAACTTAAACGCCCATGTTGTGTCATCGACGTTCTCCCAGCTCTCAGCAAGATCAGGTTCGAAGCTACCATCTTCCTGCCTTTTTATTAAGTAGTTAAACATGTTAATATGAATGGCTTCAGTTGATGTGGTGTTGTGATCATGAATATCAAACGTTACCATGTCAGTTCCATTGGCAATCGTCAACGTTTTGCTGTCAGAAGTTTCCGTTTCTGTCCCCTCTGGCTCCTCTTCACTTGCCGAATCTGCGCTACACCCAGCCAGTACAATCGCTGTGATAAGCGATGCAAGTAAAAGCATCCATCGTTTCTTCACACTGGTTCTCCCCTTTGTTTTTCAATTGTCCCATGACTTTGAAACTAGCTTACTTTAGAAACTTTTACGTTGAAACGAGTGTTAGTTCGTTGTGTAAACGGATTACAGCCTTTTAGCAGCAAAGTAGTTGAGTGCAAGCTGGCTTAGCAATGCGACTCCATGCGGAAGAGCGTCCTCATCAATATCAAATTTCGGATGATGGTTCGAGTAGGCTGCCTTCACCTCATGTCCGACACCGAGTCTAAAAAATACAGATGGAACGAGCTCACTAAAGCAGGCAAAATCTTCTCCCCCCATGGAAGGCTTGTTGATGATAATATTTTCTTCTCCAACCAACTTCTCTGCTGTTTGCACAAAAAGTTGTTTCATATTTTTGTCATTTTGGATGGACGGGAATTTATAATGGAACTGAAAATCGTATGTTGCTCCGTGTGCTTCGGTGACTCCTTTAATAATCGACTCCATCCACGCTGGAATCTTTGTTCGTAAGTCAGGAGATAGCGAACGTGCTGTGCCAGACATGCGCACGTGTGGCGCAATAATATTTGGAGCTGTTCCCGCGTGAACCTCCCCAACCGTGACGACAACAGGATCTAATGGATCTACTCTTCGACTCGCAATTTGCTGGAAGCCAGAAATGATCTCGGCGGCAACAGGCACAGGATCCAGTGCTCGGTGAGGATGAGCAGCATGCCCCCCTTTTCCGACAATCATCAGGTCAAATAAATCGGCCGCGGCACATCCAATCGGCCCTTCAGCAATTGCAACTGTCCCCACTTCACTCGTCGGGTGAACGTGTAAGCCCGCCATCGCATCGACTGGCGGATCGAGCAACACCCCATCATCTATCATCGCTTGGGCTCCACCACGACCTTCTTCTGCGGGCTGAAAGACGAGTTTCAACGTCCCACTCTCGAGCCCTGTACGAGCGAATAACTCTGCAACACCCATCAAAATGGCCGTATGCGCATCATGCCCACATGCATGCATTTTCCCAGGAATTGTTGAACGGTATGCGACATCTTTCTCATCTTGCATCGGGAGCGCATCCATATCTGCCCGCAAACCAAAAGTTGGCCCTGGCTCTTTTCCACGTAAAATACCGACGACACCCGTTTTTCCTACATTCGTTTGAACTTCATACCCGAATTGCTCAAGATGATCAGCTACAATGCTTGCTGTACGCGTCTCCTCAAATCCAAGTTCAGGGTGTTGATGAAAATCGCGACGCCAGCTCACGAGTTTGTCTTTTAGTTGACGTGCCTCGTCTAGTAAACTAGTTTTTTGTATGGTCATAATTCATCGCCTCCACGTTGGCTAAAGTCATCTATCACAGCAGCCATGAGCTTAATGCCGTCAATAAAATCTTGTACGACGATATTTTCGTTTGGCGCATGATTGTTTGAAGAAAAATGCCCGACACCAACTGATACAGCAGGAATGTCAAACTGTTGACAAACTTCGTACATAGGTCCTGTTCCTGGAGACATCGGCATAACGGTTGGTTTTTGTCCGAGTACTTTTTCTGTCATCATTACAACAGATTGGGCAATGGCATCTTGTGGATTCGTTCGTGCTGGATGTTCTAGACCGAACTCTTTCAACTCGATATCTGAGTACCCGTTTTTGTCTAGATGGTCACGAATTTTCCCGAGAATCGTATGAGGGTCTTGATTCGGAACGAGGCGAAAATCGAGTTTCACGCTGGCCACGTTTGGTAATACCGTTTTCGTTCCCTCTCCTTGGTACCCTGAGGTCAGCCCACAAATGTTACAAGTTGGCGAGAAAATTAGTTGTTCTTTCAATTCATGGCCACTCACCCCATTAACGAATCGATCTATTCCGAGCTTCTCCTTCGTTTCTTCTTCGCTGTAAATCAACTGGTCAAGTAACACTCTATCGCTTTCAATCGGCGCCTCTACTTCATCGTAGAAGCCTTCAATTTTTACGTAGCCGCTATCGTCTCTCATGGAATGAAGCGCTTGCACTAATCGCCACGCTGGATTCTCAATGATCGCCGCATTGGCGGAGTGTAAATCAGTTGATGCCCCACGGCAAATGAGCTCTATGTAGACCATTCCTTTTACACCTAAGCTCACTTGTTGGCGTCCATCTGCATTTTTGTAACCAAACTCCCAAATACACGCATCGGCGGCTAACAAGTCTTGGTGGTTGCGACAGAATGCAGGCAAATTCACACTGCCGATCTCTTCTTCTCCTTCAAAAACGAACTTCACGTTAATAGGTAACTTTCCTCGTGCTTCTTGCAAAGCATGAACAGCTGCCATCCTTGCAATCAAATTGCCTTTGTTATCTGCTACCCCACGCGCATAAAGTACGCCATCGTGAATTTCGGCAGAAAACGGAGGATGTGTCCATAAGTCAATTGGATCTTCTGGTTGTACATCGTAATGATTATAAAATAATAGCGTTTTATCTACTTCTCCCTGCACTTCTCCGTACACAACTGGAAAGCCTTCAGTTGCCACTAGCTTTGATTGACCTTGGCAAAATTCTTTAATCCACTCTTTTACTTTGCCAGCTGCCTCATCCATTCCCCGATTTTGAGCAGCAACACTCGGAATACGACATAGCTCTTGCAGCCACTTAATGTACACGTCTTGGTTTTTTTCGACCACACGGAAAACGTCTTCCAATACAAAACCTCCCTTTACATTTTTAAGGAATAATGCTGTTTTATGTCCAAAATCAATATGTTAAGATTGAATATAGACGAGTAAAAATGTTTTGTCAATTCTGTTTTTACTATTTTTTCAGAAAAGATTGAAATGTCCACCGCTTTTCTGTATAACAGTAAGAAAGGCAAATCATTTTGATAACCGAAATAAAAAGGAGCGCTGCTTAATGTCTGAACTATTCCACTACTTTCAAACACAAGAAAAGGAAATGGTAGAAGATTTACTTACACTCGTTGCAGCAGAGTCACCATCTGAGGAGAAAAAACTTGTCGATGCATGCGGAGATGTACTGGCTAGTTTATTTGAAAAGAGGCTAGGAGTTAAAGAAGAGCGAATCCCCCAAGAAGACCGAGGGGATCATCGCAGATTTGTTGTCGGAAATGGAGAGGTAACACGCACGCTAATTTTGGGACACTTTGATACAGTTTGGGACAAAGGACGCCTCCCGATTCATGAGGAAGATGGAAAATTATTTGGTCCTGGTGTCCTTGATATGAAGAGTGGCATTATTCTTTCTATGTGGGCGGTTAAAGCTTTACAGGAAGCGGATAAGCTTAAAAATCAGACTGTTGTTTTTCTTTGTACTTCTGACGAGGAGGTTGGCAGCCAAACATCGCGCCCATTGATTGAGAAAGAAGCGAAAAAAAGTGATGTTGTGCTCGTAACTGAACCACCTGAGGCCAAAACAGGTGATTTAAAAACGGCTCGAAAAGGCGTCGGTATTTACAACGTGAAAGTGAAGGGCGTTAGTTCCCATGCAGGTAATCATCACGAAGAAGGCGTAAGTGCCATCCGCGAATTGGCTCAACAAATCGTTACGCTCGAGCAACAAACTGACTATGCGCAAGGAACCACTGTGAACGTTGGCGTCATTCAAGGTGGGTCGCGACGAAATGTTGTCCCAGATGAAGCGGAGGCTCTCGTAGACTTTCGTGTGACAACTGCTGAAGAGGCAGATAAAATGATCCAAGTCTTTGAATCTCTCGAACCCACCACAGCGCACGCTGAGCTCATTGTTGAAGGAGAATTAAATAGACCGCCTATGGAACGGACAGAAAAAACGGCATATCTGTTCTCCCTCGCTAAGGTTAGCGCGGACGAAATCGGAATGAATTTGTCCGAAACAACTGTCGGTGGTGGAAGTGATGGAAACTTCACAGCTGCACTAGGAATTCCTACGTTGGATGGACTTGGTTGTTTGGGGGAAGGTCCACATGCAGAGCACGAGCATATCGTTCGTGAGGAGCTACCGAAACGCGCGGCACTTTTTGCACACCTTGTTGAAAAACTAGAAGACTACAAGTAAAAAAGAGGCTGTCCATATAAGTCAACGATTCTTTGACTTATGGACAGCCTTTATCGCTTTAAAGTTGTGGGGGTCTGACACCGCTAAAAGTGAAGCTTGTAAATATTTCGCGGTCGTCCTCTTTGTCCACGGTCATTGTCGTTTGCTTTCGTCGCAATATTACTGTCTTCTAGGCAAGCTAGAATTCTACGTGCATTTCGCTCTGACGTTGACAACCACTTCGTAACGTCTTGGGCAGTTACCTCTTCTTGCCGATAAAATTTGCTCAATGCTTCTAGTTTGGCCACGGTCATCGGTCCGACGTCCTTTAGTTGCTCTTTCCGCTCAGGGGAAGTCCATTTCGCCACTTCGTACGTAAAAGTATCAACCTTATCGACGAGATGCGTAATATTTCCTACGTCATTGACTAAAACGATAGGTTGCCCCTCTTCTTCTCGAGCCACTTGTAGAGCCTGTTGCACATGTTCCTCTGCGTCCATTGCCGTAATGCCGTATCCAACCCCAATCCGCAACTTCACACCACAAATCGCCTCTGCACTTTTTTGGAGCTGAAAAAACTCCTGACCCTTTATGAGGCGCTCAATTTCTCCGCGGGTCGTGTAGACGGAATAATATCCACTGCCACCCGGAACGAACGACCCGTTTACTTGGTCACTCATCTTTAAAAGCAGCCTTTTTACATCAAGTTCACGGTACTTCCACGTATGATAAGGATTCGTTGTTTCAAACATTGGTGACGAGGCTTCTATTCCGATTAGTGCCATTTGTGATCTTTGATATAAAGATGAAGTGCCCCGCTCCCGAAGCAGTTGAATCGTAAAATAAACAGACAAATGGGAAGGGTAAATTCGAAAAGTGGGAATCCCCTTTTCTTTTAATGCAATCTGCACCGCAGAGATACATGTAAAGGCTACATTCGTTTTCCCTGATTCGTAACAAGTGACATGATGCTCAATAATCTCCTCATTTGGCAAATATGCCTCATATGGAAGAGCATGTACTTGTAGATCGTTCAGTGAAAAATGCCTTCTTGTTGTTTCCAATTCTTTTTCATTGATGGTATCAATGCTAATACTACGAAGGACTTCTTTTAACGCATACGAAGCTTCAACAATCGTCCCGAGTAAACTTGCGCCATATAAAGGTGGGTACGTCCCTTCTTCCTTCTTGATTAGACCTTGATCTAAAGCATAGTAATAAGGAACTTGACCAGAAAACATCCACTGGTCGACCTCTCCAGCATGCTTCCTAATGATGTCATCAATATCAGACCGATCCGAATATGGATACGAGTAAATCGTCACATCTGTAAAGGATGCTGCTGTTTCAAGAATGTTCTTAACTGAATCTTGAGGTCCAATGAGTCCTAATATAATCTTCACCATAAACAACTCCAATAATTACAATCATAACCCCTATCGTAGCATAGTAATTCTTCTTTTTGCTGCTATTTGAAATGTACTGCGACATAACATACCGCTCCGGAAATACAATAAACCAGAGACCTTAGTGCAACGGCTGATTCTTTGTCATTCTCGAATTGAGCTATTCTACAAGGGAATATTGCCATGTTTTCTGTATGGTCGCTGTTCTTCCTTCCCCTCTAGCATGTGAAGGCCTTGGATAAGTTTTTGCCGTGTTTCTCTCGGATCAATGACGTCGTCTACCATTCCACGACTGGCAGCAACGTAAGGATTTGCAAATTTTTCTCGATATTCGTCAATTTTTTGTTTACGTGTTTCTTCAGGGTTTGCACTCCCCGCGATTTCACGTGCAAAGATGATGTTGGCAGCTCCTTCAGGCCCCATAACCGCAATCTCCGCGTTAGGCCACGCGTACACAAGGTCTGCCCCGATGGATTTACTGTTTAATGCCACGTACGCCCCGCCGTATGCTTTGCGCAAAATGACCGTAATCTTCGGGACGGTTGCTTCAGAGTAAGCATACAGTACCTTCGCACCATGCCGAATAATACCACCATGCTCTTGTTTGATCCCTGGGAAAAATCCTGTCACATCCTCAAACGTGATAATCGGTATATGAAAGCTATCGCATAATCGAATAAACCGCGCTGCTTTATCAGAAGAATCGATATCGAGTCCCCCGGCTAGATGCTTCGGTTGATTACAAACGAGCCCGACAGATTTCCCTGCAATCCTTGCAAATCCGATGACAATGTTGCGAGCGAACTCCGGTTGTACTTCAATAAAAGACTCTGCGTCGACCACCTGCTCAATGACATTGCGCACGTCGTACGGACGCGTTGCCTCAACAGGAACCACATCTAATAAATCTGGACGATCCTCGCTAACCTTTTGGTCGTAAGGTTCTATCGGCGGATTTTTCGAAACGTGATCCGGTAAAAAGGAAAGTACTTTTCGGACTTGAGCAAACGCTTCTTCCTCAGTAGTCGCACGGAAATGGGCGTTCCCGCTTTTCACATTATGTACTTTTGCACCACCAAGCTCCTCTGAAGAAATACGCTCGCCTGTCACTGTTTCGATGACCTTTGGACCGGTAATAAACATTTGGCTCGTCTTATCCACCATAAACACGAAATCTGTAATAGCTGGCGAGTAAACCGCTCCCCCAGCGCAAGGCCCGAGAATAACAGAAAGCTGTGGCACAACACCAGAGTAAATACTATTTCTATAAAATATATGCCCATATCCGTCTAATGAAACGACACCTTCTTGAATGCGTGCTCCACCGGAATCATTTAAGCCGATAATAGGAGCTTTCGTTTTAACCGCGAGATCCATAGCGTGTGCAATCTTCTCAGCGTGCATTTCCCCTAACGCACCGCCAAACACCGTAAAGTCTTGGCTAAAGACGAACACCTTTCGTCCATCAATCATTCCGTATCCAGTAACCACTCCGTCTCCAGGACCCTCTACTTTGTCCATACCAAAGTCTGTAGAACGGTGCGTAATAAACGGATTAAGCTCTACGAAACTTCCTTCATCTAATAACAAATCAAGACGTTCTCGGGCCGTGTACTTTCCCTTTTCATGTTGCTTCTGAATCCGCTCATCTCCACCTCCTAGCTCGACCTTTCTACGCTTCTCATACAATTCAGTTATCTTATCATACAAATCTATCATCGGTTACATCCTTTCTCACACAGTTCTATGAGGACTTTGTTTGCTTGTTTTGGGTGTAAGAACGCGACATTCGCACCTCCCGCACCAGGTTTTGGCTGCTCATCAATAAGCTGTACGCCCTTTTCTTTGAGCTCTTGTAGTCGTTCAGAAAGGGAGGATACACGTAGCGCCACATGATGAATACCTTCCCCACGCTTTTTGAGAAATTGTGCAATCGGACTCGTATCTCGTACAGGCTCCAGTAACTCTAGTTTTACATTCCCCGCTTGTAAAAAGGCAACCTTCACATTTTGTGAATCCACAGTTTCTGTAGCTAATAGCGGAAGTCCTAACATGTCTCTATAAAAGGGGAGAGCGCTTTCAATTGAATGCACAGCAATTCCGATATGATCCATCGCTTTTTCCATACGTTGTCTTCCTCCTCACTAGCCGGCGTGAACTTAGCCTTTCATCCTTTATTCTACTTTACCATTTTCGTCATTGTTAGACAAAAATCCTTCTCCCAAATTACAGCCTTCCGTTGCACCAAATTACTAATCACGATACAATATAGTCAATCTAGCATGTGCTCTCCACACACGAAGAGAGCGAAAGGAGAGTTTCTATGTCAAACCGAAAAATTCAAAAAATCGTCGTTTATGTAATGGTCTTTATCATGCTTGCTTCCAGCTTGCTGTTCGGATTGACGATGTTTTTATAAAAAGTGGACTTAAACAAAGGGCGCGTCCTATTATTGGACGTGCCCTTTGTCGTGTTGAAAGAAATCGGGTATCCCCCGGAAGAAATACGGGTGCTCCCAATCGGTCGGTCGTTTCGTTGGAATCGCCCCGGCCTCTTCTCCCATTTGTTGAAAGCTTTTCGCGCCTCTTGTAATATAAATCCTTGTTCCGAGGGGGACTTTGGAAAAAACCTCCTCAACGTCTTGATTGAGCATACGAATACAGCCAGCCGAGACGTAATGACCTATAGAATCAGGTCGATTGGTTCCGTGTACCCCAAACGTACGCCCCTCCGTATTATTTGCATCAAACCCAATCCAGCGTGTTCCCAGTGGATTTTTCGGATCCCCCCCTGGTATATCCTTTTTTCGATAGTACGGTTGCACAGCTTTTACTGTAATGGTGAACATTCCCTCTGGTGTTAGCTCTTCTGTCTTCCCTGTTCCTACAAAATAAACATGTTGAATCGTCCCCTCATCAATAAGTGCTAACTGATTCGTCGACTTATTTATAATGAGAAACGGGTCAGAAGAAGTCGGGTTTACACCGAGTGGCCATAAAGGAGAGAAAATAATTAGGATAGATAACAAACCGTTTACAAACATTGTCATTCTCCTAACGACTTAAATGAACTGTTTACATGGTAGTGTAACAACGTTAGGTCATTCTCATGCACGTTTCGGTTGCCTTTTCACCGGCTTTGTTTTCTTTTCCATTTGTGGCAGTCCAGAAAAGTGGCTTTTTATCTCTAGATAGTGGATCATTTCACGGACAAATTGTACTAAAGCAGCACTTGATTGAAACTCTTGATGTGATTTTGGCAAAGGCATCGACTCGAACTCATGCTGCATTTGGTATAGCTTCATCAAGTAAAAGTGGGCTGTGTTTCCCGGGTGAACGTGTTCACTCAACTCACGTAGAAACGTAGCGGTCATTTCTTCTTGTACGTATTCTCCGCGAATGCGGTTTAATAAAATTACGCTTCTCTCTAACACGACAAACTGTTTTTCACGCATTGAAAAATAGTTGTAAAAAGGGTTCTCATGGCGGAGTACATGATTTTCCACATCGCGAAAACTCAGTGCCTTCCCCTTTTCAATAAGCGTTCGGATTTCCGTAAGATGTTCCTTAAACAAATCTACATCATCAGACTCATTTTCAAGAGCTTTTGCCATAGATTGTAGGAGTTTCTTTAGTTGCTCCTCAATCTTTCTCTGTAACTCGTACATGCTTGAGTCAAGACTTGGCATGTAGAAATTAACAAGAAAAGCGACTCCAATGCCAATGGTGATGAGGGAAAGCTGGTTCCAAACGAGGGCCCAAGTTAGTTGCTCTTCTATGTAAAACTGCAAAAGAATGACACTCGATGTTACAATCCCTTGCTGCAGTTTAAAAGCGACAACAGTCGGGATAAATATGAGCAACAGCAAGCCCACCACCCACGGAGAAAAGCCCAAAACAGAAAAAAACACCGCACTAAATCCTATCACCAACACACAGGCAAGAAACCGCTCTTTACTCGTTTGCAAAGACTTCTTTTTTGTCGTTTGCACGCAAAGAATGGTCAAAATACCTGCCGATGCATAGTTGGCTAATTGAAGGGATTGTGCGATGAAGATCGATAATGCCGTTCCAATAGCAGTCTTTACAGTTCTAGAGCCGATTTTAAACACGTATTTGTCGCCCCCGACTCAAGTATAAGTAGATGTTCCTATTGTACGTAGTGTGGGCAGGCTCATGCAAGCTACAACACTTTTTCTAAAAAGCGCCTCGCACGGTCAGTCGATGGGCTGTCAAAGAAAGTGTGAGGGGCGCCTTCTTCGACTAACTTTCCGTCATCAAGAAATAACACTCGATCCGCCACTTCCCGTGCAAATCCCATTTCGTGTGTGACAACTGCCATCGTCATCCCAGATTGAGCAAGATCCTTTATGACATCGAGTACCTCTTTGACCATTTCCGGATCTAAAGCTGAAGTTGGCTCATCGAAAAGAAGAACTTCAGGTTCCATCGCTAAGGCTCTTGCAATCGCGACACGCTGTTTTTGCCCACCAGAAAGTCGCTTCGGGTATTCCTCTGCCTTTTCTGCTAGCCCGACTTTTTGTAATAAATCATGGGCAAACTTGGACGCATCATCTTTAGATCGCTTTTTCAACTTAATAGGGGCAAACGCGACATTTTCTAACACAGTCATGTGGGGGAATAAATGAAAGTGCTGAAACACCATGCCGATTGCTTGCCGCATCGTTTGGACATTTGTTCCCTTTTCATTCACCACCTTTTGTTGGAAGAGTATGTTTCCAGAGGATGGTGTTTCTAGTAAATTGATACACCGCAGTAAGGTTGACTTTCCAGACCCCGACGGACCGATGATCGCGACTACCTCCCCAGTGGCAATCTTCGCGGTGATGCCTTTCAACACTTCCTGTTTTCCAAATGACTTCGATACGTTTTGAACCTCAATCACTACGAGACAACCTCCTTTCAATCAACTTCCCAATAAAGGTTAAAATCATCACAACGATATAGTAAACTAAGCCTGCAAATAAGACCGGCTCGAAAAATCTATACAAGTCACTACCGACAATATAGGATCTACGCATGACATCTTGAACACCAATCACGGTTACGACCGCTGACTCTTTCGTTAATGTGATAAATTCATTCATAAGAGCAGGTAAAATATTTTTAAATGCTTGTGGCAACACAACGTGGATCATCGTTTGAGAGTTGGATAACCCAAGTGCAGCACTTGCCTCTGTCTGTCCTTTGTCAACAGCTTGGATGCCGGCACGCAATATCTCGGAAATGTACGCACTGGAATTTAAGGAAAAAGCAAGTACAGCAGCCGTATACGCTTCAATATCCGTTCCAAAAAGTTGTGGAGCACCATAAAAGATAAGGATTAACTGTAATACGAGCGGTGTTCCTCGAAATAGTGATGTATAAAAGTTTGCAAGCCATTTCAAAAGAGCAATATTAGAAATTTTGCAGACGGCTAGTATTATGCCCCCTACTAGCCCGAGCAGCCCCGCAAGTGTAATAATTTTAAAAGTAGTAATGAGCCCTTCCAAAATAAACGGAATGGAAGGGATCAGTTGTACAAAATCGAGATCCATGGTAAGTCAACTCCTAATTACTCTTGGTATACTAGGTTAAGCGGGGACATCAGGTTAGTGAATCTCGCTGTCTTGGTGCCTATCCGCTAGTCCGCAACAGTCCGCCAATTCGAGGGCCTGTCCGTTGATTCCCCGCGTCTATCCGCCGTTTTTCTGACTTCTATCGCTCAAGTCACAACATCCGGATGCAAAACTCGGTTTTATTCGTTTTCCTTACCGAACCATTCCTCAATAAGGGCATCTAATTCGCCGTTTTCTTTCATTTTTTGAAGTTCTGCATTGAATGCCTCTGTAAGTTCACTACCTTTTGGAAACGCCATGGCTGATCCTGCACCTTCATCATCTGCTGGTGCAATAAACCCACCGAGATCATCATTTTCCTCTAAAAACCCAGTCGCTACAGTAACATCAATAACGGCTGCGTCAAAACGACCGTTTTTTACTTCTTGTACGAGTTCCGAAATTCGGTCACGACTTTCCACCTGTAAATCTGGGTATTCCTTTTGTAATTCTTTACCGTAATCTTCCTGAATAGACCCTAATTGGACACCAATCGTTTTTCCGTTTAGATCTTCTTCTGTTTCAATTCCGCTCCCCGCTTGTGAAATAATCATGTCCTTTGCAGTGTAATACACATCACTAAAGTCTACGTTTTGTTTGCGTTCTTCTGTTGCCGACATTCCTGCTAATACAAAATCAACTTTATCCGACTGCAGTGCAGAAATGAGGCCACCAAAATCCATGTCTTTTATTTCAAATTCGTACCCGAGTTTTCCGGCTATGGCATTAGCTAAGTCAACATCAAAACCGATAATGTCTCCACCTTTAGCTGTGTCGATGTACTCAAATGGAGGATAGTCAGCTGATGTTCCCATCGTTAATACTTTTTTCTCCTCTACTTCCGTTGCCCCTGACGTCGTACTCCCACAACCTGCTAAAATAAGTACAGCTAGTAATAGCATGATTCCCCATGATTTTTTCATGTTTTATTCCTCCTAATCACAATTTGTATTTTTATTCATCTGTATGCATCTTAACACATATATACACTTATGCAATACCTAGATTAATAGATCAAAAAATGTTTATATTTTCAGTCAAGTGAAAGCGCTCTAACGCCTATCCACATACTATTGACTGCATAACAACAAATATTTCTATACAGATTCTTGAATAAATAAGAAAATAAAAAAATCCCCCTAAGCAAACGCTCAGAGAGATCGACCTGTTTATTATACTTCTTCACAATACTGATCAAAATAGCCTTGTAGTTTTTCAACTACAGAAATCGGATCATGCCCTTCAATTTCATGACGCTCTACCATCGTCAGTACCTTTCCGTCCTTTAATAAGGCAAATGATGGCGAGGACGGCGGGTAATCTACAAAATAAGAACGCGCTGTTTCTGTCGCTGCTTTATCTTGACCAGCAAACACGGTAACGAGACGATCTGGTCTTTTGTCATGATGAACTGCATGCATCGCGGCTGGGCGAGCAATACCACCCGCACATCCACAAACAGAGTTGACCATAACCAGTGTGGTACCTTCTTGTTGAAATACCTCTTCTACTTCTTCAGGTGTGGTTAGTTGTGCATAGCCAGCCGTTTCAATTTCTTGCCGAGCTTGACGGACGACATCGTTCATTAACAAATTAAAATCCAATTCCATGTACTTTTCGCTCCTTTGCTCCAGCCCTTATACTAAGAACAGGCGCCTGTTGTCAAACGCCTTTTATATTGTTATTTTACCATCTGTCCAAGTGGGTCACAACTATTCAACTCTACTCCTATGACTTTTGGAGTATTTTTCAGTCAGGTGGGTTTAGGCAAGCACATGCAGGGTAGAGTTTAGATAGGAAGAGTTCAAACCTAACCTCCCTTATATGATGAGAGTACCTCGGTTTTGAGGTGCTCTTTTTTTGTGATCAGCTACTACCGCTTATCAATTTGTGTGTGTACTTGTTGTAAAAATGCTTGAAACAACGTATCTACTGCTTCCGGAACCGTTTTCTCCTTCTTTAGCACATCTACTTGCATACTGGTTTGCAGTTCTCTCAATTGTGCGTCCTCATTTAGCCAATCATGCAAACGCTGAATCAGCGCTTGATGGAACCAATGCCTTTGTTGCTCTTTGCGTACTTGCTCGTGAACGCCGCTCTCCTTTGTGACTGTGAAAAATTCATCTATCGTTTGCTCGAGCTCTTCCATCCCCATTCCTGTTTGCGATGAGAGAGTCATCACACGTGGAGGCCATCCTTCTGTTACCGGCTGAATATCGTGGACGATGCGTTCGAACGCATGCTTTGACCGCGCCGCTTTCGATTCATTTTCCCCATCAGCTTTATGCACGATGAGAACGTCTGCGAGCTCCATAATGCCTTTTTTCATCCCTTGCAGCTCATCTCCCGCTCCGGTTAACACAAAGTACAAAAACACATCTACTAAGTCGCGGGCCACAACCTCACTTTGGCCAACTCCAACAGTTTCTACAAATATGACATCAAATCCAGCTGCTTCACAAAGAAGGGTGACTTCACGGGTTCTTCGTTGTACACCACCTAGCGTGCCACCTGTCGGAGAAGGACGGATAAACGCGTTTGGGTGATGAGCTAATAACTCCATTCGAGTTTTGTCCCCTAAAATACTTCCCCCGCTTCTAGTAGATGTCGGGTCTACAGCAAGAACCGCCACACGATGATCTTTTTCCGCTAATCGCAAACCAAACGCCTCTAAAAACGTGCTCTTTCCTGCGCCTGGTACACCAGTTATTCCAATGCGCTTTGCCCCACCACTGTACGGCAATAATTCACGCAACAAAGCTTCACCATGAGGTCTGTGGGTGGGGGACACACTCTCCAAAAGGGTAATTCCTTTGGCCAGCGCTCCTCTGTCACCCTCACGAATTTTCCGTGCTAATTGAGGAACGTCAATCGTGAACGGCTTGGCCCGTTTATACGTCCCCATCCACATGAGCTCCTTCACGTGTATAACCTAGTCGTTCAAACAATGTCTCGACTACACGCTGGGCCGCAATAGGAATGACAGTACCCGGTCCGAAAATGAGGGCAGCACCTTGCTCGTATAAGTAGTCGTAATCTTGAAATGGTATGACACCACCGACGATCACAACGATATCCTCACGATCTAATTCACGTAGCGCAGTGATGAGCTGCGGAACGAGTGTTTTATGACCAGCTGCCAATGAACTAACTCCGATCGCGTGAACGTCGTTTTCAACAGCTTGTTGCGCCGTCTCCTTCGGTGTTTGAAACAAAGGACCAATATCCATATCAAAGCCTAAATCGCTAAATGCTGTGGCAATCATCTTTGATCCACGGTCATGTCCGTCTTGCCCCATTTTTGCCATCAGCATCCGCGGACGTCTTCCTTCTAGCGAGTAAAATTCGTCTACGAGAGCTTTCACGGAGCTAATCGCTTCTTTATCTTCGTAGTGCGACGCATACACCCCCTCGACAGACTTAATGAGTGCACGGTGACGTCCTGAAATTTCTTCAATCGCACTGGAGATCTCACCTAAGGTTGCACGTACTCTTGCGGCTTGGACACACGCTTCCACTAAGTTTAGGGACGGGTCACTAGCCGCACGTTTTACTGTTTCTAATGCTTGTTTAACGTCCTTATCATTCCGATCCGATTTCAGTGTATCTAACCGAGCGAGCTGTTGTTTACGTACCTCGCTATTGTCGATATCTAAAATATCAAACGTTTCCTTTTCCTCTGTTTTGTAGCGATTGACCCCTACGATTGTTTCCGCACCCGAATCAATTTTTGCCTGTCTTTTTGCTGCTGCCTCCTCGATACGCATTTTCGGAAGGCCTGTTTCCATCGCCTTTGCCATGCCCCCGAGCTCTTCCACTTCACGGATGTGCTCCCACGCCCTCTCCATTAGATCGTGAGTAAGCTTTTCGACAAAGTACGAGCCTCCCCACGGATCGGTTACGTTCGTTAACTTCGTTTCTTCTTGTAAATACAATTGCGTGTTACGAGCAATACGCGCAGAAAAATCTGTCGGTAGGGCAATCGCTTCGTCTAATGCATTCGTATGAAGTGATTGAGTGTGTCCGAGAACAGCTGCATGAGCTTCCAACAACGTTCTTCCTACGTTATTGAACGGATCTTGCTCTGTTAAACTCCATCCAGATGTTTGCGCATGGGTTCTTAGCGCCAAGGATTTCGCATTTGAAGGCTGAAATTCCTCGATCATTTCTGCCCACATTCTTCTAGCCGCCCGGAACTTCGCTACTTCCATAAAGTAATTCATTCCGACAGCCCAGAAAAAGGACAGTCTTGGCGCAAATTGATCGATAGATAAGCCTGCCTTCAAGCCTGTGCGCACGTATTCCAATCCGTCAGCAAGTGTGTAAGCAAGCTCAAGATCGTTCGGCGCCCCAGCTTCTTGCATATGATAGCCGGAAATGCTGATACTGTTGAACTTCGGCATGTTCTTTGCTGTGTATGAAAAGATGTCAGCGATAATTCGCATCGACATATCAGGTGGATAAATGTATGTGTTCCGTACCATATACTCTTTCAAAATATCATTCTGAATCGTTCCTTGAAGCGCTTCAGGGGAGACGCCTTGTTCTTCAGCAGCGACGATAAAAAACGCTAATACAGGGAGAACCGCCCCATTCATCGTCATCGAAACGCTCATCTCATCAAGAGGGATACCTTGAAAGAGAATTTTCATATCTTCCACACTATCGATGGCAACCCCTGCTTTTCCGACGTCACCTACAACTCGTTCATGATCAGAATCGTACCCACGGTGGGTCGCCAAATCGAAGGCTACACTCAGTCCTTTTTGCCCCATTTGCAAGTTTCTTCTATAGAAAGCGTTTGATTCCTCAGCAGTTGAGAAGCCAGCGTATTGACGAATCGTCCAGGGTCTTTTCGTATACATCGTGGCGTAGGGCCCTCTTGTATATGGTGGAATACCTGGGAGATCATCGAGATGACGCGCTTCCTTTATATCTTCTTCTGTATAATAGGATTGGACCGGGATTTCTTCGTGTGTTTGCTTTACGACTTGTTTTGTTTTCAATGATTCATCTATTTCCTGTCGCGTTTGCCATGCTGAAAACGACTGTCGACTCATGAATGATCCCCTCCTTGTAAACGTTCCACGATACGTACGCACTCCTCGAATCTAGACGACGCCCTTTCTATTTGTTCCTTCACCGGCACGTCTTCGGTAGACCAGCATAGAAAGCGAACGTTCGGGTGCGTTTGTTGCCAATCACTCATTCGGTTGGTGACTTGTCTTTGCCAAACTTCATCCTCTCCGCAAAGGATGACAATATCGTTTTCTAGTGCCTCTTCTTCGTTTTGCTCCCAGTAGGCAGCCCAACCAATCGTTCCGAGTCTATCAATCCATTCATCTGCGGACCTTTTAGCTAACTTCACGTTCCCAAAAGTCAGTACCGGTATCGACTTCGCTACAGTACGGTACGCCTTTGTTCGAAGGTCTTCAAAAGGCATACTTGTGCGGTACGGCGGGAAAAGTGCATCTTCTTGCCGTTCATAATGAGAGATTTCTTCTTTTTGCTCGGCTGCATAACGATTGACACCAACGAGTACCATATTGCCCTTTTTCACAGTCTCGGATAGCTGCTGCCGCTCAACTTCAACCTGTTTGGAAAGGGAGCCATTTTCAATGTTAGCCCGAAATCCTCCTGTTTTCTCTAGCTGTAAAAATGCCTGCCAAAGCTTTTGCGCAGCGGATTCAGTTAATGATTCCACTGCATACGAGCCTGCTGCTGGATCTTGTACAGCGCCTACTCCTGCTTCTTCGTTTAAAATCACATGCATGTTATAAGCGTATCGCCAAGCAGCTGGACGCGGCTTGCTCGAACTGTCAAACGGCAAAATAGTGACGGCATCTGCTCCTCCAACAACAGCTGCAAATGCTTCGTTCATAGCTCGAAGTAAATTTCCTTCTTCATCAATCGCTGCCTTTGTTCGGTAAGCAGTTTCTGCAAAGATTTGTAGAGGTTGTGGTGATACATCGTAATTTCTTTGCAGTTGGTCCCAAGTTGCACGCAAGGCACGAAGCGATGCGATTTCTTCAAAGAAATGCCCTGTCACCGAGACACGAAGTACAAATGAAGCAAACAGTTTAGAAGTGTCCCAGTCCCTCTCTTTCCCTAACTCTATTAAATCCACAACTGCACTCATTCCAGCAGCTAGTGCCGTTTGCTGGGTAGCACCACTGTTGTGGAGGCGATCTGTGTTTAGGCAAAAAAATACGTTCTCCCCATTTTGTTGCTCCCATACTTTAGCGACAGACTCTTCAAATACATCGAAGGCCCGCTCATCTACTACTGATAGGAAATCGATAAGAAGGTTTATATCCTTGACTGATCGCTCGTTCAGCTTTTGCTGGCAACGAAGCACATCGTCTGGTGCCCCAGTAAGGAAGGCTAAACGATAAGAAGCAATGTTCTCTATGTCTCGATAAGTCGCTTTGTTCCATTGATCCGCGGGAAGCAGCCACTCGACTCCCATCATTTCTTGTTGAGCTTGTCGAACGCTCTTTTCGTTTTGTGGAGTTAGTAATTGAAGGGCTCGCCAACCGAATGTTGACTTGTTCGCTCCTGCTCGCAAAAGATTTTGTACACCTTTCATATCGTTCAAAAATGGATGAACATCTTCTTTCATATAAAGAGGTTTCGC
This sequence comes from Bacillus fonticola, assembly GCF_012955605.1. Taxonomy (GTDB): domain Bacteria; phylum Bacillota; class Bacilli; order Bacillales; family JC228; genus Bacillus_CG; species Bacillus_CG fonticola. Next base: position 1,964,828 of record NZ_CP052135.1, read on the forward strand.
TTCCGTACCATTTTCTGTATGCCAAACTGGGCCATAGCCTGCTTCTGAAACAGATGCTGATAATTCACTCCACCGGCCAAAAGTGGAAGCGGTATCATTTTTTTGCGTCATGTGTGTGGAAGGTTTCGTATGGTACGATCCTTCCGTCCCCCCTTTTCGTCTAGCTTAAGGTCTTCCGCTCTTTACTATACAATTCTGAAATTATATTACTTTCTTCCATCTTAAAGCACGAATGCAAAGAGGGCAATACCTGCGAAAAGCGTGTATTCCCAGTGCAGTGTCACTAAAGACAAAATGGTAGTGCTATGAGGAATGGATAACGAGCTTCTGACTCTTCCTTTAGTGCTGGTTTAAGAGCGTTAATCCTGGTTTAAGAGCGTTAATCCTGGTTTATGAGCGTTAATCCCGGTTTAAGAGCGTTAATCCCGATTTAAGAGCGTTAATCCTGGTTTATGAGCGTTAATCCAACTTAAGGGCGCTAACACTGGTCAATAACCACACAGCAAAACCGACTCTCACAATGAAAGTCGGTTTCGAAACCTTTTCGGTTATATTTAATAAAGCGGCGTAGTTTTTTCTGATGTACTTTCCAGAATCTCTTTCACACGCTGTAAGAAACGTCCGCAAACAAGTCCGTCCAATACGCGATGATCAAGCGACAAGCAAAGGTTCACCATGTCACGAACGGCGATCATGTTATTCACGATCACAGGGCGCTTCACAATCGATTCGACTTGTAGAATTGCTGCTTGTGGATGGTTGATGATGCCCATTGATTGTACAGAGCCAAAAGATCCTGTGTTGTTCACGGTAAATGTTCCACCAGACATGTCACCTTGCGAAAGTTTGCCTGTACGAACTTTTTGCGCTAACTCAGTGATTTCTCGAGCAATACCCTTAATGGACTTTTCATCAGCATGTTTAATCACTGGCACGTACAAAGCATCGTCCGTTGCGACTGCGATTGACAAGTTAATGTCTTTCTTTTGCACGATTTTGTCGCCTGCCCACATGCTGTTGACTTCAGGAAACTCTTTCAGCGCTTGCGCAATAGCTTTGACGAAGAAGGCGAAGAACGTTAAGTTGTAGCCTTCTTTTTGTTTGAACTGACCTTTCACACGGTTTCTGTACTCGACAAGTGATGTTACGTCCACTTCCATCATCGTCCATGCGTGTGGAACTTCTGTTTTACTCTTCACCATGTTGGCAGCAATCGCTTTACGGATACCAGTTAGTGGAATCTCAACATCACCAGGGGCTGTCGGAACTGACGTAGCGGGTGCTGGAGCTGCTGGCTTCGGTGCTGCAACTTGTGCTTGTTGAACAGGCTCAGGTTGGCTCGCTTGAGAAGCTTCCTGCTTCTGTGCTGCTCCACCAGACTTCGGAATGTTACCAGATTCAACAAGAGCCAATATATCTTTGCGTGTAATACGTCCGCCACGTCCACTGCCTGAAACTTGTTGTAAATCAATATTGTGTTCGCCCGCTAAACGAACTACTGCAGGAGAGTAGCGTCCTTTTTGTGAGGAATCTTCGTCACTAGACTGTTCTGCAGTTTGAGTAGATGATGTCTCAGTAGCAGGTGCACTTGATCCCTCGGTACTGCCACCTTCTATTTCAATCTTACAAATCACTTCTCCAACAGCTAGCGTTTCTCCTTCGTTCCCAACAAGCTCTGTGATCGTGCCAGTAAATGAAGACGGAACTTCTGCATTGACTTTATCTGTCATTACTTCAGCAATCGGGTCATACTTGTTTACATAGTCGCCTGGTTTCACGAGCCAGTTTGAGATCGTTCCTTCGGTTACACTTTCCCCAAGTTGGGGCATCGTCATTTGTTCAATTGCCATTTTGAGAGCTCCTCTCCTTAAAATTCAGCAAGTTCACGAATCGCTTGCTCAACTTTGTCCGGATTCATCATAAAGAACTTTTCCATCGTTGGGGCGTACGGCATGGAAGGTACGTCTGGCCCAGCTAAGCGCTGAATAGGCGCATCTAAATCAAACAAGCACTCTTCAGCGATAATAGCAGACACTTCACTCATGATGCTTCCTTCTTTATTATCCTCTGTCACGAGCAAAACTTTCCCTGTCTTGGAAGCTGCTTTCACAATCTCTTCTCTGTCAAGAGGGTATACAGTACGTAAATCGAGAATGTGTGTTTCCACGCCGTCCTGTGCAAGCTTTTCGGCTGCTTGGAGGGCAAAGTTGACGCATAATCCGTATGTAATAACCGTCACATCGTCGCCTTCACGCTTCACATCCGCTTTACCAATTTCAATCGTATAATCTTCTGTTGGCACTTCGCCTTTTAAGAGACGATACGCACGCTTATGCTCAAAGAACAAGACTGGATCGTCATCACGAATGGCTGCTTTTAATAGCCCTTTTGCATCGTAAGGATTTGAAGGGATGACAATTTTTAACCCAGGCTGGTTTGCAAACACGGCTTCAACCGACTGAGAGTGGTACAAAGCACCATGCACACCACCACCGAATGGAGCACGAATAACGAGTGGGCATGACCAGTCGTTATTTGAACGGTAACGAATTTTAGCTGCTTCAGAAATAATCTGGTTAACAGCAGGCATGATAAAGTCAGCGAACTGCATTTCAGCGATTGGACGCATTCCGTACATGGCAGAACCGATCGCAACACCGGCAATGGCAGACTCAGCAAGAGGGGTATCTAGTACACGTGCCTCGCCAAATTGATCATATAATCCGTGGGTCGCTTTAAATACGCCACCTTTTTTTCCTACGTCTTCTCCAAGTACGAACACGTTTTCATCGCGAGTCATTTCTTCTTTCATTGCTAAGGTAATCGCATCAATATAAGACATTACTGGCATTACGGACGCCCCCCTTCTTCTTTATACACGTACTTGAGCGCGTCTTCTGGGTTAGCGTAGGCAGCTGCTTCTGCGGCATCGGTTGCTTCGTTTACTTCGTTTTGAATTTCTTTATTGATTTGCTCTTCTACTTCATTTGTAAGGACACCATTTTCTTTCAAATACGCACCGAAAGTAATGAGAGGATCGTTAGACTTCGCTTCCTTTACTTCTTCTGGAGCACGGTATACGCGATCATCGTCGTCACTGGAGTGGGCGGTGAATCGGTATGAAACGGTCTCCACAAGCGTTGGCCCTTCACCACGACGAGCGCGGTCTACTGCTTTTTTCACTACTTTGTACACTTCAAGTGGATCGTTTCCATCTACTGTATACCCTGGCATTCCGTAACCGATCGCTCGATCAGACACTTTTTCACACGCTAATTGCTTCTCAACCGGAACGCTGATAGCATATTTGTTGTTTTCACACATGAAAATAACTGGGAGATCATGAACACCCGCAAAGTTTGCTCCTTCGTGGAAATCTCCTTGGTTAGAAGAACCTTCACCAAACGTTACAAACGAAACAAAGTCTTCACCTTTCATCTTCCCGCTCAAAGCAATTCCGACCGCGTGAGGAACTTGCGTTGTTACAGGTGAACTTCCCGTAACGATTCTGTTTCTCCTTTGCCCAAAGTGACCAGGCATTTGACGACCACCAGAGTTCGGATCTTCAGCCTTCGCAAACGCGCTCATCATTAATTCTCTCGTTGTCATTCCAAATGCTAAAACAACTCCCATATCACGGTAATACGGAAGTGCATAGTCTTTCGAGCGGTCTAAAGCAAAAGCCGCGCCTACTTGTGCAGCTTCTTGCCCTTGACAAGAAATAACAAATGGAATTTTTCCTGATCGATTTAATAGCCATTGTCGTTCATCAATTTTACGTGCCAACAACATGGTTCTATACATGGCGAGTACGTCTTCATCTGTCAGACCGTACTCAATATGACGTGGTTGTGCCACTAGCAAAACCTCCCCTAATATTTATTTACTGATGTATAGCTTTCCCATCCACCGCTAGCGCTGCTTCCCCGATTGCCTCTGACAATGTTGGATGCGGGTGGATCGTTTCTCCGATTTCCCACGGTGTTGCATTTAAAACACGCGCTAAGGCACCTTCTGCAATCATGTCTGTGACGTGTGGTCCCATCATGTGAACACCAAGTACATCATCTGTTTCTTTATCAGCCACGATTTTCACAAAGCCGTCTGTTTCGCCGTAAACGAGCGCTTTCCCGATTGCTTGAAAGGAGAACTTTCCAACCTTTACATCATAGCCTTGCTCCTTCGCTTCCGCTTCTGTGTACCCAACGCTTGATACTTCAGGGGAGGAGTAAATACATTTGGCAATAAGACTATAATCGATTGGTTCAGTTTTCACATTTGCAATATGCTCAACTGCCTTAATGCCTTCATGACTAGCTACATGGGCAAGCTGCAAACCACCGATGCAGTCACCAATTGCGTATATGTGCGACTCTTTCGTTTGTAGAAATTTGTTAACTTGTATGACACCCTTTTCTACGACAATGTCTGTGTTTTCAAGGCCAATTCCTTCTACGTTTGCTTTGCGCCCGACTGAAACAAGCATCTTTTCAGCAGAAAGTGAGACAGTATGACCGCTTTGATCAGCTTGAATCGTAACAGACGCATCATCTTTCTCCACTGTATCTGGAAGTACCTTTGTTCCTGTATGTATCGTCACGCCACGTTTCTCTAATGCACGCTTCATTGCTTGGGAAATGTCTCGATCCTCTGTCGGAAGAATACGGTCTGCGTACTCTACAACCGTTACTTCTACTCCAAAATCGGCTAACATACTCGCCCATTCAATACCGATAACCCCGCCGCCAACAATAACGATAGATTTAGGGAGTTGTTCCATGGTCAATGCATGATCAGAGGACAAAATAACTTCTCCATCAAGTTCGAGTCCTGGTAAAGAATTCGGTCTAGAGCCAGTCGCTAAGATGAGTTGCTTAGGAATCAGTATTTCGTTGTCTGTTCCGTCAGCAAACTCTACCGAAACGCTTCCTGGCATCGGAGAAAAAATGGAAGGTCCAAGTAGGCGACCCATTCCTCGAAATACTTCGATCTTCCCTTTCTTCATTAAGGCTTCAACCCCTTTATGAAGCTGGTCAACAATACCTTGTTTTCGCTCTTGAACCTTTGTGAAATTCAAGCTTACTTCTTTCGTCTCGACTCCAAAGCGTTCACCATCTTTTGCTTCTCTGTACACTTCTGCTGAGCGAAGCAATGCTTTGGAAGGAATACACCCACGATGTAAACATGTTCCACCCATTTTGTCCTTCTCCACTACAGCAACACTTAAGTTCATTTGTGCGGCACGGATGGCTGCTACATAGCCACCCGTTCCACCGCCAAGTATGACAACATCAAATTCCTGAGCCAACGAGATCCCTCCTATTCATTTGGTCTCTTGTATTCTTTTGCAATTTCTTCTCCATTTAGAACACGAAGAGCTCCTTCAGCTAACGCTTGTAGCTCATTTTCACCAGGATGCACAACACAGTCAGCAATCCAACTAACGCGTTCTAAAATTTGACTAACAAAATCTTTGCCATAAGCAAGACCACCTGTTAACAGAATGGCGTCGATTTTTCCGTTTAGTACAGCACTTTGCGCACCGATTTCTTTTGACACTTGGTACGCCATGGCTTCATAAATAAGTTTTGCTTGTTCGTCGCCATTTTTTATTCTTTTTTCAACCTGGATAGCATCATTTGTATCCAAGTAACCGACTAGACCGCCTTTTCCGACAAGCATTTTCATAATTTCTTCCCGGAAATAGTCCCCCGAAAAACAAAGATTGACGAGATCCGCTGCCGGAATCCCCCCAGCTCGCTCCGGACTAAACGGACCATCACCGTTCAGTCCATTATTGACATCAATTACTCTCCCGTTTTTATGAGTCCCTACAGTAATCCCACCGCCCATATGAACAACAATCAAGCGAAGTTGCTCATATGGAGTGCCGATTTCTTTTGCGTAACGACGTGCGACTGCTTTTTGATTCAGTGCGTGAAAAATACTGCGTCTCTCAATATCAGGAATTCCCGAAATTCTGGCGAGAGGTTGCATTTCATCAACAACGACTGGGTCAACAATAAAAGATGGGATGTTCAGCCCTCTGGCAATCTCATTTGCAAGTATTCCTCCAAGATTCGAAGCATGCTCACCCGAGTATCCTGTTTGCAAGTCTGCCAACATCGCCTCATTCACAGCGTATGTCCCACCTTCTATTGGACGTAGCAATCCCCCGCGTCCACAAACCGCATGAAGCTTGGAGATATTAATCCCTTCTTCATCAAGTGCCTCTAAAATGGTTCGTTTTCGAAAGGCGCGTTGGTCGGATACGTTGACATACTGTTCCAGTTCACTCGTTTCATGACGAATCGTCTTTTCAAAAATGGTGTGCTCTCCTTCAAACACCCCAATCTTTGTTGAAGTTGATCCTGGGTTCATCACGAGGATGCGAAATTCTTGTCCTTCCACTTCTGTACCTCCATGTTTATCGACGACTTAATGTATGTTTTCCATTCAATAAGAACTGGCTACGTGATGTGTGTAATCTGTGGATACGCTCCTCAGCCATACGGTTCGCTGCTGCATATGTTGGAATACCGTCACGCTTTGCAATTTCAAACACGCGTTCAATCTTATCGTAAATACCTTCTACCTTTTTCATCGCACGATCACGATTGTAGCCGTTTAACTCGTCAGCCACGTTTATGACTCCCCCAGAATTGATCACGTAATCAGGGGCATATGCGATTCCACGCTCATGAAGCGCATCACCGTGACGAGATTCTTTTAATTGGTTGTTAGCTGCACCTGCGATTACTTTCGCTTTCAACCTCGGTAGCGTGTCATCGTTAATAATTGCTCCTAAAGCACATGGAGCGAAAATATCACAGTCTTGATCGTAAATATCATCAGGGGCTACTGCTTTTGCGCCAAAGTCGTCCACAGCTCTCTTCACAGCATCTTCATGAATGTCTGTGACGATAAGAGAAGCTCCTTCCTCGTGCAAATGGCGGCATAAATTGTATGCTACATTTCCAACACCTTGAACTGCCACGGTTTTTCCTTCTAATGAATTTGTTCCGAAAGCTTGCATTGCTGCTGCCTTCATTCCTTTATACACCCCAAAGGCTGTCACAGGTGATGGATTTCCTGATGAACCAAATGCTGGCGAGATTCCAGTTACAAAATCAGTCTCCTCATGAATTAAGTCCATATCAGCAACCGTCGTCCCTACATCTTCAGCAGTAATGTATCGACCGTTTAACCCTTGGATATAACGACCAAACGCGCGAAACATTTCTTCATTTTTATCCTTGCGCGGATCACCAATAATAACCGTTTTTCCTCCACCGAGGTTTAACCCAGCTGCCGCGTTTTTATACGTCATTCCTTTTGCAAGGCGAAGAGCGTCTTCGATCGCCTCTTCTTCATTTTTATACGTCCACATTCTTGTCCCACCAAGTGCGGGACCAAGAGTCGTATCGTGAATCGCAATAATCGCTTTTAGGCCCGAGCTTTTATCTTGGCAAATGACGAGCTGTTCGTAATCGTACTTCTCCATGTAAGAAAAAATTTGCATTATTTGTTCCTCCTCTTTTGTTTAGAGCATATCTTCAGCTGTCTTGATCGCAACTAATAATGAGTTCCACTTACTTTCAGATGAATCCGATCGGGAAGTGAGGACAATCGGCGCTTTGGCACCGGCTATAACGGCACCGACTTTCGCACTTGCAAAATAGATGAGTGATTTATACAGAATATTTCCAGACTCAACTGTAGGAACGAGCAATATATCCGCATTTCCGGCTACTTCCGAGTGTATTCCTTTTTTCTCTGCTGCCTTTTGATTAATGGCATTGTCTAATGCTAATGGCCCGTCCACGATACATCCTTTGATCTGTCCTCGACGATTCATTTGGGTCAGTAGCGCTGCATCAGTGGAGGCACTCATGTTCGGGTTGACCACTTCCACTGCTGCAAGTGGCGCCACTGTGGGAAGTTCAACCCCCATTTTGTGAGCAATAGAAACAGCATTTTGCAAAATGTGTTGTTTTTCCTCTAGTGTAGGAGCAATATTCATGCCCGCATCGGTGATATACAAAAATTTGTCGTATCCCGGCACCTCAAAAATAGCCACATGCGACAATAACTTACCTGAGCGCAACCCGTGTTCTTTATTTAGAACTGCTTTCAAAATTGTCGATGTGGGTACATTCCCCTTCATGAGAACATTCGCCTCGTTTTGTCGCACTGCGCGTACGGCCTGTTGGCAGGCGATGACCTCATCAGACGTGTGCACACAAGTTACGTGGTCGTCTTTTAGTAATTCCGGGGTATGTTCTTCAAGTGTATCAAAGAGTTTATGGCGATCACCGTATAATAAGAAATCACATAATTGCTCTTCACGAGCCCGCCTGACCGCCTCAAGAACAAGCAAATCTTCAGCTGCTGCCACAGCTACAGTTACTTGTTTCTGTACGGCTGTTTGTGTTTGTTGCAATTGCTCAAATGACAACGGATAACACCCTTTCCTTTTACTAGTTGCAAGATGTATGCCAACCATTACATGTGCATTTACGGCATATATTCACGAAAACATTTTCACAGTATGAAGATTTCTTCACGAAGATACGTGCACGTATTTATTTTTCTAATTTGTTATACAACGTACGAACCGAAACGCCTAAAGATTTTGCGGCTTCGGTTTTATTTCCGTTATGTGAAGAAATAGCCGACAATATGCATTGTGTCTCATAGGCACGGACCCGATTCGCTAAGGTATCCTCTTGAGCTTCAGTATACTGATTAATTGGACTAGCTTTACTAAGACGTGGCATTAGAGTAGGTAGATGGCAAAGCGATAATTTCTGTTCATGAAACTCCATAAAAATCATAGCTCGCCCAATTATATTCTCCAACTCTCTTACATTTCCAGGCCAATCGTACGCTCGAAGCTGCTCCAAAACGGCCGGATCAACCTCTTCTACGTTCCGACCGTAGTCTTGATTCAACTTCTCAACGAGGCGTAGTACAAGTGCCGGTAAGTCTTCTTTTCTTTTTTTCAACGGCGGGATATGGATCGGCATTCGACTTAGACGATAGTACAAGTCTTCCCTAAATCTTCCCGCAGACATTTCTTTTTCTAGATTTACGTTTGTTGCAGAAATAACACGGACGTCTACCGAAATAGGTTTCGTACCTCCAACGCGAACAATTTCCTTTTCTTGAAGTACTCTTAATAATTTTGCCTGCGTATGTAGAGGAAGTTCCCCAATTTCATCTAAGAGAATGGTGCCTTTATCAGCCTCTTCAAAGAAGCCTTTTTTACCGCCGCGAGAGGCACCTGTGAAGGATCCCTCTTCGTACCCGAACAGTTCACTTTCCAGAAGATGTTCGTGGATAGCCGCGCAATTCACACGAATGAACTTGTTATACTTACGTTCACTTGCATTATGAATAGCATGGGCAAATAGCTCTTTGCCCGTTCCAGACTCCCCCCGTAATAAAATGGTGGCGGGTGTACGTGCTGCAAGTTTTGCCTGTTCGATAGCTAACACCATTTCTTCTGCTTCTCCAATAATATCTTCAAACGTATATTTTGCTTCCAAAGAACGAATGATACGGCGTGCCCGATGCAACTCGGTCGTAAGCGACTGAATCTCCGACATATCGTGGATGACCCCAACGCTTCCCTTTAAAATGCCACCAACGATAATGGGAGCAACGTTTACGATTACCTCTCGTCGTCTTGGTCCCACCTTCATACGAACTCCACGCATTGGTTTTCGTGTTTGCAACACCTTCAGATGAACACTTTCACCTTCAGATATATCTATCGTGGCTGGTTTTCCGACAACATCTTTTTCACTAAGACCCGTAATTCTTGTATAAGCAGGATTAATTAACAGACCATTTCCTTTGTCATCAACTACTGTAATCGCATCATCAGAAGAATGAATGATAGCTTGAAGCATCGTGCGAATCTCTTCTAAATTCGTCACTTGCTCTGCTAATTGAACCACTTCAGTGATATCTTTAAAAACAGCTACCGCCCCAAACAGTACCCCACGATCATCAATGAGCGGGGTACGTGTAGTCACGATTTTTACTCCATTATGTAAAACAAGCTCTTGATTAGCTTCGGTTCTCTTCGTTTCCAAAACTCTTGGCAAGCCACTGTCTGGTATAACAGATAGTACATGCTGGTGTTGAACTTCTTGTTCACGTATGCCTACCATACGTTGAGCACTTTTGTTTACGTAAAGAACTCTTGCTTGTTCATCGACAACGATCATCCCATCATCTGTTGAGTTGAAAATAAGATCCTGTTTAAACGATTGATGTCTAAGAGCTTGGATGAGACCTTCCTTCTCTTCCATTAAGCGGGCTAAAATGTAGGCTACACTACCAGGGATCAACACAGTTCGCTTATGCCTTTTGTCACGAATGGCGCGAAATACGTCTTCTTTCCCTGTTACCTCTATTACAATGTCTATTTCTTTAGTCAAGAAAGCTTCCCATTCTGTGCCCGTAGAAATGCCAAGAGAAGCCGCCAGCCTCGTGCCAACGGCGTCTTTTTTGAGATCAATGACCCCCACTACTTGGAACGAGTCGGTTTTCGCTAGCATTTTTAAGATCGAAGTGCCTCCCTGTCCCGCTCCTACAATGAGTACCTTTTGTTTCATAAGGTGTAGCACCGACCTTTGAATAAGTTTTCATACTATTAACAACTATGTGTGACAATTCTTTCACACTCACTACTCGTAGTGTATCGTATTCTTCACAACTTGACAATCGTCTTTCATGCGATAGGATGTGAGTAAGCCGTCCTTTTAAATATGGGACGATCCATCTCATTGTTGAAAGAAGTAGAAAGGTGGAATTGATGTGGTGAGGATTTTTGCATTGTTAGTTCTAGTTGTTCCCGGTTTTCTAGCCGGATACGGGATTAAAATAATGAGAGATATGACTTTCGCTATTTTGCAACCTCCGTTTCCTGCACTATGGGTGCAAGGGATCATTGGCCTTTTGTTCACTGTTTTAGGCATTGCCTTTGTCGCCGGATTTATCCTACACCGTGACCGAAAGCGAAATAACGTACAAAAACGATTCCAAAAGCAAAACCGAGCCACCCGCTAAGGTCGCTCGGTTTTTTTCAGTAGCAATTACTCATGTAATGAAATGTTTATAAGTTCAAACTTGCGTATACATTTTTTGCTTTTAAAGGATCATCTGTAAAAATGGCTGTGCATTGCAAACGAAAAAGTTGTTCCATAACTAGTCTTCGGTTCACAGTATACGGGCGCACAGCTATTCCGTTTTCAATCGTTTCCAAAAGCACGTCCTGAGTAAGTGATTTCCAGCTCGGATGAATGCCCCGCGCTCCAAACGACTGAACATACTTCCACGGTTGATGAAGTATTTCTTTATACAGTACAGCTGTTTCAGCATGTGGATCGATTCGAAGCATATGGGCAAGGCTATCATGATTAAATGATGAGTACACGACACGATCCTCAAGCCCAAAATCCTTGACTTCTTGAACTACACGTTCCTCTAGGTTTGGATAGAAGATAACAGAGTTCTTTAACTCAATATTACAAAGAAGGTTTGTCGTTTTCAACCACCGAAATACCTCTGATAAGGTAGGAATACGTTCACCACTACGTGGAAAAATACGTTTGTTTTTCTTGTCGACAATGCGAAGCTGTGTAAGTTCAACATACGTAAAATCCTTCACAAACCCTTTACCATTTGTCGTTCGATTGACTGTTTCATCATGAATTACGACAAGTTCGCCATCCTTTGTCATTTGCACGTCTAACTCAATGCCATCAGCGCCCTCTTGTTCAGCCCTTTGAAACGACACAAGCGTGTTTTCCGGTTCACGTACACTCGATCCGCGATGTGCAAAAATCAAAGTGCCCATAAACATTCCCTCCAGACTACTTCGGTATAGGTGTCGGATCCTTATGCGTCGTCCTTACCCTTTCAAGATGCTTTGTGCTCAAGGCGAAGCTTGTCAGCGACCATTGCGATAAATTCTGAATTGGTCGGTTTTGCTTTCGTCATGCTCACCGTATAACCGAAGAGGGAAGAGATAGACTCAATGTTTCCACGACTCCACGCTACCTCTATGGCGTGACGAATAGCACGCTCGACCCGACTTGCCGTAGTGTTGTATTTCTTGGCAATGTCTGGGTATAGCACTTTTGTAATAGAGCCTAATAATTCGATATCGTTGAAAACCATAGAAATGGCTTCACGTAAATATAAGTATCCTTTTATGTGTGCTGGCACACCAATCTCATGAATAATACTTGTAATACTTGCGTCCAAATTGTATTCACGCGGCTCTGGTTGAAAGGAATGTCTCATGGAGCCTGACATTTTTTTCGGCTGCGGAGATTGCGCTCCTCCCATTTGCCGAATAATGTTGGTCAAATTGTCCATATCAAAAGGCTTTAAAACAAAATAAGACGCACCTAGCTCTACTGCTTTTTTCGTCACGTCCTCTTGACCAAACGCCGTCAGCATTACAACGTGTGGAAAGCGAATTCCTTGATCGCGCATTTTTTGTAATACTGCCAGTCCATCAAGATGTGGCATAATGATATCTAATACGAGCACGTCTGGCTCAGTATTTTCTAATAAAGCAAGACACTCTTGTCCGTTACGAGCAATTCCTACAACGTCCATATCGTCTTGTTCTTGAATATATTCTTCTAGTAATGAAACGAGCTCTCGGTTATCATCCACTATACATACCTTGATTTTCTTCACATTTGTTTCCTCCTCAATTATGTAGCGACCAAAATTTTCATCTATAGTCTATTCTAACGTACAGTTTCGACAAGGCAATAGAGTATCCCTTTCAATTTTTTATATTTCGTAAAAAAATCTACAAAATCATACCTTTTCTCTTTCTTTCTCTCCAATTCGACTGTATTCGTCATTTGACAGCAACCACTTAGAAGTTTTGTCGAAAAATCTTTATGTTCCGAACACTGAAATATACCAATGACATAAAAAAAACCCTTTAAAAGGGTAAACCACTTTTAAAGGGTTAGCTTGCTTGGTTTAGATCATTTCCGTACAAATCGATGCCGGCTTCGTCTAACATCCATTCGATATGCACGCCGTAACCAGACTTCGGGTCATTTACAAATACGTGAGTCACAGCTCCAACTAATTTTCCATCTTGAACGATGGGACTTCCACTCATTCCTTGAACGATACCACCTGTTTTTTCAAGCAATCGCGGATCTGTTACTTTAATGACCATCCCCTTTGTTGCTGGGAACTTTTGAGGAATGGTACTGATGATTTCAATATCGAACAGCTCAACCTTATCATCATCGACTACCGTTAAAATTTGAGCAGGTCCTTCTTTCACTTGATGACTAAGGGCGATCGACATCGGCTCATCAAGTATTCCGTTTTGAATGGGGTCTGTCAGTTCCCCAAAGATTCCAAAAGGACTGTTTCGTTTTATATTTCCAATTACTTTTTTGTCTTCAGCAAAACGTGCAAGTTTCTCTCCAGGGTTTCCCCCACGTCCTTTTTCGATGGACGTGACCATGGAGCGCATGATTTCACCGTCTTGTACAACGATTGGCTCTTTCGTATCCATATCGGAAATGACGTGACCGAGAGCGCCATATTTTTTTGACTTCGGCTCATAAAAAGTCATCGTACCAATTCCTGCTGCGGAATCTCGAATGTACAAACCAAGTTTGTACTGCGCTTCACCCGATTGCTGAATAGGCATCAACTCAGTCTCAAATGTTTCTTCTTCTCTTCTTACTTCAAGTTGTAATGGCTTCCCATTTTCTCCAGCTTGCTTGACATAAGGACCGATATCGGACATCTTTTCCACTTTTGTTCCATTGATTTTCGTGATGATGTCGCCAACTTCAATTCCTGCGTTCTCTCCTGGAGACACACGACCTTCTCCAGTTTCCACTAAATGATGACCAACTACTAAAACGCCAAGCGTATTCAATTTTACACCAATGGATTGACCACCTGGATACACTTTTAAATCTTTGACGACATCGACATTCACCTTTTTGATTGGAAATCCTGCAAGTTCATACACCATTTCATGCTGACCCACACCACCAGCAGAAATGCTTTGTTCGCCATCTTGAGCAGTTACTTCAATAGCATTGTCCTGTTCTACAACTTCACCGCCAAATGACGCAAACGTTTCTTCTTGTCCCTCTATAAGGGTAAGAGAAGTTGGCATGTTAATCCATGCTTGTACAGGGTATAAAAAGGGTAAGATGAGGATGGAAACAAGGAGAAGTATTCCAGCTATCATACGGATTGGGTAACGCTTCATTGTTTCACTCTCCTCGTTTCAAAATCCTTGCATTCAGTCTGGCCTAAGGCACTAGTCAATAATAATGCCCCGCGCTTTTTTGAATGGCTACATTCTTAATGTTGCCTTCTACATACGCATTTATAACTGGTGAAAAAGAGAAAAAAGCTCCTCATGTGAGAGAAGCTTTTTAGAATTTTATACGTATAAAGTGGTTTCCAAAAGTTCCTTCGCATGATCCTTCGTCGCTTTTGTTACATCAGCACCACTCATCATACGGGCAATTTCTTCGACTCGATCGGTTTTAGAAAGTGGCGAAATCGTTGTATACGTTCTTTTATCTCTATACGCCTTTTGAATCAAGTAATGACAGTTAGCACGTGCTGCTACTTGAGGAAGGTGGGTAATACAAAGCACTTGACCAAACGAGGCGAGGTAACTAATTTTATCCGCCATTGCTTGTGCTACTCGCCCACTTACCCCAGTATCTACTTCGTCAAAAAGAATGGATACCGCTGCCTGATGCTGACGGAACACAAGTTTTAACGCCAACATGAACCGCGACAGTTCACCCCCCGACGCTACTTTTGACAAGGGCTTTAATGGCTCTCCAAGGTTCGCACTAAACAAAATATCACACGTATATGCGCCATCCGCTTGGAACTCGTTACTTCCTGATCGCTTCTCAAACTGGACTTCAATACGTGTTCTTTCCATATAGAGATCCTGGAGGTGAGCGTGTACTTGTTCTGTTAGCGCTCGTGCACACCGGTTTCGCTCTGCATGAAGGACTTGTGCTTCTAAGACGAGCTCTTCTTCGACATCCGCTAATTCCTTTTGAAAGCGAGCAATATGACTTTCTCGATTTTCAAGCGACTCTAACTCTTCTTCAATCTTTGAAGCATACTCTAGCATTTCTTCTACAGTTGGACCATATTTTTTTTCAAGGCGCTGTAATTCTGCCAAGCGACTTTCCACTTCATTTAGCCTATTTTCATCATAAACAAGATCGTCTAACAAATGTCGAATCGTTGAGCATTCTTCCTCTAAAGTGTAAAAGGCGTCCGCCACTTTATTATACGTGCTTTTATACGTATCGGAAACGGACTGGACATGTTCCAACTGGGAAAGAGACAACCCGACCCAATCCAACCCTTTTTGTTCCCCTTGCAACGCATCATAAGCAGCCTGCAACCCTTTATATAGTTGTTCGTAGTTAGCTAACTGATCTCTTTCTTGCAGCAAAGCCTCTTCTTCTCCAAGCTGCAGGTTCGCTCCACTAAGCTCGTCAGCTTGATATTTTAAAATATCAAGACGCTGTGCTGTTTCTTGTTCGTTTCTTGATAAATCAGCAAGCTTTCGCTTCACACTCACATACGTTCGATACGTCTCACCGTATGTACGCTTCGCTTCGAATAGTTTCTCAGAACCGAATGAATCTAACAAGGTTAGATGGTGTTTTCGGTCAAGAAGCTGCTGCGTATCGTGTTGCCCATGAACATCAAGCAGACTTTGACCCACTTCACGTAAGGTGGAAATGGTGACAAGCTTGCCATTAATGCGACACACACTTTTCCCTGTAGCAAAGAGATCTCGTCTTATCACAAGCATCTCTTCGTCAATTGGAAGACCAAATTCTTGCAAACGGTTCAAGACAGGATGTTTCGGATCGACGTAAAAAAGACCTTCTAATTCTGCTTTGTCTGTACCATGACGAACAAAGTCTTGAGAGCCTCTTCTTCCTGCTAGCAGTAAAATAGCATCTATTACGATGGATTTACCTGCACCGGTTTCACCAGTTAATGCCGTCAGACCCTCTTGAAACGAAACCGTCAATTCATCAATTATGGCAAAATCCTTAATGGACAATTGTCCTAACATAAAAGGAGGCCTCCTTTATAGCATGTCCAGAAAGCGGTTTGCGATCACTTCTGTATCTTCAGGAGAACGACAAATAATTAAACAAGTGTCGTCTCCACAAATGGTGCCCAATATTTCTTCCCAATCCAGGTGGTCTACTAGCGCACCTAAGGCCTGCGCATTGCCTGGCAATGTCTTCATAACAATTAGATGTCCCGCCTTATCCAACCGAACAAATGAATCCATCAGCGAGCGCTTCAATTTTTGTAGAGGATTAAAGCGCTGATCAGCAGGCAAACTATATTTGTAACGACCGTCCATGAGTGGTACCTTTACCAAATGTAACTCTTTCATGTCACGCGAAACCGTTGCTTGTGTCACGGCGAACCCTGCTGCGCGCAATTGTTCAACAAGATCATCCTGTGTTTCAATCTCACGGTTCGTTATAATTTCTCGAATTTTTATGTGACGCTGTCCTTTACTTAACACTACTGTTCCCTCCACCTTCGCTCACAAAACGTATACAAGCTCCCATGCTGAAATCATACCACATTCAAGACGCTGCTAGAAGCGATTTCAGACTCATTAGCCGAACGTTATAAGTTACAGCTATAGTCTCTGTTAAGCAAAACAAAGCTGTTTTCTAAGGGGTTGTGCTTTTCCAAAGAACCCTCAGCTAGTAGTGGAGATAACCGCTGCAGAAAGAGCAAAGCAAAAAGAGTACTTGTTGCAAAGTACTCTTTCAGCATTTTATCCATCCCGTTTCGGAAAATGTCCATGTGCTTCTTGAACGGTGTCGACTATTTTTTGTTGTTCCGCTTCGTCTAAAACTAGCTCTACATCATCTGAAAAGTCATTGTCAGGTGTTTCACAATACAGCAGGAATTCAATATTCCCATCTCCGCCAGTGATAGGGGAATACGTGAGACCCTGTATAGAAAATCCTAACTGTTTGGCAAAAGACAACAGCTCGACCAGCACTTGCTTGTGAACAGAAGCATCCCTCACAATTCCTTTCTTCCCAACGGATTGTTTTCCTGCCTCAAACTGCGGTTTTACAAGTAAAACACACGGTGACATCGGCTCAGCAATGGCACGAAGCGGCGGGAGGATGTGTCGCAAGGAAATAAACGACACGTCTGCAGTTGCCAAGTTCGGTCTAGGCCCGTTAAAATCCTCACGAGTAGCATGGCGAAAATTCGTTTTCTCCATAACTGTTACACGCGCATCACTTCGCAGCTTCCAATCCAACTGGTTCGTTCCAACATCTACAGCATAAGAATGGCTGGCACCGTTTTGGAGGGCACAATCAGTAAATCCACCAGTAGAAGAACCAACATCTAATAAAACTCTATCTGTAAGATCCAAAGAAAAATAAGTAATCGCTTTTTCTAGCTTATATCCGCCTCGACTTACGAAAGGGTTCGGATTCCCTTTGACACGTAAAAGGGAAGAAGACGGAATCTTCTCCCCAGGTTTATCAACACGTGTCTCTTTGTGAAACACAAGCCCGGCCATAATGGCGCGCTTTGCTTTTTCACGAGTCGGAAAATGCCCTTGTTCGACGAGTAGAGTGTCGACACGTATTTTTGATTCCTTCATTAGAGGAACGCTCTTTTCTGTTTCGATTGAACGAGTTGTTGTGCTGTTTCTACAGCGTCGTCCACTGTAAGACCGATATCCTCTAAAAGCTTCCCGACACTTCCATGCTCGATAAACTGATCGGGGATTCCCATTCGCCGGATTGGTACATTTACGCCACGGTCTGAAGCGTACTCAACAATAGCACTCCCGAAACCACCTTGTAAAACGGCCTCCTCCATCGTAATGATTGGCACATTTTCTTTGAACAACTGCGCCAACATCGCTTCGTCTAGCGGTTTAATAAAACGGGAATTGATGACACGAGCAGAAATACCTTGCGATTGCAAATTGTCTGCTGCTGCTTCAGCCATTTGTACCATAGGCCCCACAGCGAGAAATGCGACATCGCTTCCCTCTCGCACCACTTCCCATGTACCGATCTGGATTTGCTGCAACTCCTCATCTAAAGGAACCCCGATGCCATTTCCACGCGGAAAACGCATCGCAATTGGACCTGCATTGTATTGTAAGGCTGTATAAACTAAATGTTGTCCTTCATTCTCATCCTTTGGCATCATTAATACCATGTTCGGAAGGTGTCGTAAAAAGGCAATATCGAACACCCCTTGATGCGTTTCTCCATCAGCCCCAACGAGTCCAGAACGATCAATGCCGATAAAAACATTTAAATTTTGCCTACAAATATCATGAACAACTTGATCATACGCACGCTGTAGGAAGGTTGAGTAAATCGCTAAAAACGGCTTCATACCTTGAGTGGCAAGACCTGCAGCAGTCGTTGCCGCATGCTGCTCTGCAATACCTACGTCATACATGCGATCAGGGAATTCCTTTGCAAACCCTTCCAGCTTAGATCCTACAGGCATTGCCGGTGTAATCGCCACGACACGACGATCTTCTCGTGCTACTTTGAGAACAGTTTCACTTACAAGTGCACTCCAGCCTGGTGCTCCGGGCTTTGGCTTCACGAAGTCACCGGAGTCGATTTTATATGGCCCGGTACCGTGCCACGTACCAATCGTGTCATTTTCTGCAGGCTTATAACCTTTGCCTTTTTTCGTAATCGTATGTAACAAGACAGGTCCCTTTGTTTTCTTTGCATAAGCTAAGTTTTCAAATAAGTCTTCATACGAATGTCCATCCACAGGGCCAAGATACGTAAACCCAAGCTCCTCAAAAAACATGCCTGAGATGAACAAATATTTCAAGCTATCTTTCACACGTTCAGCAGTTTTGGCCATTTTCCCCCCAACAGCCGGGACCTTTTTCAATAAATAATCTAATTCGTCTTTTACCCAGTGGTATTTCCCTGCTGTACGCAACTTGCCAAGGACATTATGAAGAGCACCTACGTTAGGCGCAATGGACATTTCATTATCATTTAAAATAACGATCATATCTTTTTGTTCATGCCCAATATGGTTCAGTGCTTCTAGAGCCATTCCACCAGTTAATGCACCATCACCGATGACAGGCAGAATATAGGAGGATTCTTTTTTGACATCGCGAGCAATTGCCATACCCATAGCTGCAGAGAGACTTGTTGAACTATGACCTGTTTCCCATACATCGTGTTCGCTTTCATTTCGTTTCGGAAATCCGCACAGACCTTGGTATTCTCGGAGGCTGCCAAAATCCTGTGCACGTCCAGTCAAAATCTTGTGTACATACGATTGGTGTCCAACATCCCATAAGATTTTATCTTTCGGACTGTCGAACATTTTATGAAGCGCGACTGTAAGTTCCACAACGCCTAGATTGGGACCGATGTGACCACCTGTAACAGAGCACTTTTCAATAAGAAATCGGCGAATTTCCTCACTAAGTGCCTCAAGTTCGCTCATGTTCATGTTCTTTAAAAAAGAAGGATTCTGAATCGATGTAAGATCCATCCTAATACAACTCACTTTCTTTTCTTTTTCCTGTTCTTTATTTTCGGATCTACAAGCACTGTTATATAAAATCGTTCCTCTAGCAACTGAAGAACGCACCCTACTCTTAGAATAATGTTTTTAGAAAATTTAATAGCAATCGTTTTCCCTAATGCTTTCCCTCCCACAGTAAGTGCTGCGATGAAGCTTGTTAACAGCACATTCAGCCCGTCTTCAAGAGAGGCATTGTTCCCTTCTTGTATTGAATGGGTTAACGTAACTATGACAGTTGCTGAAGCTGCCCCTGAAATAATACCCGAAATATCCCCAATCACATCGTTACAAAAACTAGAAAATCGATCAGCATTTTTTACAATTCTGAGACTATGCTTTGCACCGTACACTTTCCTTGACGCCATCGCGTGAAAGGGAGATTCGTCGGCAGCCGCTGCTGCCATCCCCATCATATCAAATACTACACCGATTAAGACGATAATGAATACGACCCCTAAACCCAACGTCCAAGTTAAACTGCCTAGCAACGTGTTGGAAATCATTGAAAAAAGAGCCGCTAACACGAACGTGATAACGGCGATACTCATACTCCATTTCAGCGAGGTAAGAATGACTTTTTTCATTTATGGGTCATACTCCAGTACTATGTGAAATTATAGGAAATAGAAGACAAACGTCTTCCTCCAGTTATTCTCTTCTCTTAGATTTTGAATGGTCACATGAAGAGGTAATCTTACGGCTTAGGTCCAGTAGGATTTCCCACCCTTCCACCTGATGTCACCATACAGGCGGTTCCCCTTTCAGGAAGAGTTAGCGTCGTTGCCGATCACTAGACTGGATTGCCACTTAGTCCGTACCACAACTCCCTACATGCTTCAAATTGAACAGTCTAGGAGTTTTCCTCGGGCAGTTCTTACCGTAAATTAGCCTATTTTGCAAAATAGGGAGCGCATGGTCAAGTATATCATCACAAAGGTGGCCACCTTTTGATGTTGATCCATGCTCCTCACAACGGTTTTGCGCAAGGCAGGCTGCGCTCTGAACTTTCAATCCCCATTTGTAAAGTACAGCGCATCTATGACCCGTAATCTTCGGGGTCTTTAGTACCCTTGAGTGGATTTTTAGCCCCACCTTCCAATACGGAGAACCGACTAGAATACTGCACCATCCAATTTGCATAAAAGTATACCACACCCGAAAAACTGTGTCACTTTTCACGGCAAAGTTGTGGTAAAAAAACCACCATTATCCTTTTTTTCACAAAGCAACAATCCTCAGGAAAATACATGACAGCACGCAGGTTCAATTCTGCCTGTTTTGAATAAGTTGAGCTAAGTACATCAGTTCGTTACTTTTTACCTTCGCTTCCTCCAAAGCTCTTAGTGCCGCGACTACCTCTTCATGCAGGTGGGCCTTCGCTCCCTCAAGACCAAGGAGCCCTGGATAGGTACTTTTCTCGTTCACCATGTCACTGCCTATATTTTTACCAAGCGTTCTGGCATTCCCTTCCACATCTAAAATGTCGTCTTGAATTTGAAAGGCCAGGCCGAGGTGATGACTGAAGAGTACGAGCGCTTCCTTTTGCGTAATTTCAGCCTCAGCTAGAATGCAGCCTGCCTCCACAGCATATGTAAGAAGCCTTCCTGTTTTTTTACGATGAATGGCTTGAAGTTCATCCACTAAGACAGTCCGTTTTTCAGCTTCCATATCTTCTATTTGTCCTGCCACCATCCCTTGTGCTCCAGCGGCATCTGAAAAAGCAGAAATAAGTTGCACTTTTTGAGCATCAGTTACCTCAGCTTGCGCCACTAAAGAAAAACCCTGTGTGAGAAGGGCATCACCTGCAAGAATCGCAGTCGCTTCTCCGAATACCTTATGGTTTGTGGGCTTCCCTCGACGTAAATCATCGTCATCCATACTCGGAAGGTCATCGTGTATTAACGAATACGTATGAATCATCTCTAACGCAGCGGCTACAGGGATGGATTGTTCGATCTGTTTACCCAGTGCTTTCACAGTGGCTAATAAAAGTAAAGGGCGAATGCGCTTCCCCCCCGCTTGCAAACTATAGAGCATTGCCTTTTGGAGGGAGGAAGGAGTTGTTAAACTTTGAACGTGTTCTAACATAAAACGTTCTGTTTGTTCCTTCCATTCTTGTAGCGTTTGTTCAGTTTTTTTAACTGATGTCACGAGTTTTCCCCCTCATCAAGGTCAAACTTCACAGTCTCTCCGTCTTTTCCAACCACTTCAACAAGTTGTTTTTCCGCTTTTTGAAGTTGGTCATGGCAAAATTGAGAGTATTCCATTCCTTTTTTATAGTAAGACAACGCTTTTTCAAGTGGGACATCACCAGCTTCTAGATGCTCAACGATTTTCTCTAATTTTTGTAACGCTTCTTCAAAGGTTAAGGTACTTTCCTCACTCATCGTCTTTCTTCCCCTCTCTATCCACGAACTGAACTTCTGTTATTATCGTTCCATCTGTAACGGAAAGATTAATTGTATCCCCTTGCTGTACTTGGGTCGTCTTAGAAAGAACTTTCCCGTCTTCTGTATAAGTGACTGTATAACCACGCTTTAACACAGCCAATGGGTTCAACGTCTCTAATTTAGAAAGAACTTGTCCAAACTGTTCACTACTACTATCTACTTGACGTCGACTTACGCGATGTATTGCCTTTTCCACTTGTTCCAAAGTTTGTCGCTTTCGTTCCACGAGCTTATCTAATCTTACGCGCCGTAAACGTGCCTGAATGTCGTGTTGCCGTAGTGCCTTCCACTGAATAGTGCTCTTCATATCCTTTACTAACTTTTCCTTCAAGCGATCTAACACAAGCATCTTCTCTTCTATAAGGCGCCCTGGATTTCGATACGCATAAGAGGAGATAGCACGTTTAAGCCGAGCTTCATCCAGTGAGACTTTTTGCTGTATGGACTTGGTCAACCTTACGTTCCACTGACGTAAAGCCGCCAGCACCTCCGTGTGATGAGGAACAGCAATCTCTGCGGCGGCTGTTGGAGTCGGTGCACGTTTGTCTGCAACGAAGTCAGCAATTGTTACATCGGTTTCGTGACCGACTGCCGAAATAATAGGAACATGACTTTGAAAAATGGCAGTAGCGACTTCTTTTTCATTAAACGCCCATAACTCTTCTATAGAACCACCACCACGTCCAACGATGCATACGTCCACTTTTTGATCATTGGCTCGCTGTATCCCCTCAACAATAGACACCTTCGCACGATCTCCTTGGACAAGTACCGGAAATAAAAGCACACGGGCTTGTGGGAAGCGACGATCTAGTGTCGTAATGATATCTCTTATGGCTGCTCCAGTAGGTGACGTAACAACCCCCACTGTCATCGGAAATCGTGGCAATGGCTTTTTACGAGCTTCGGAAAACCATCCTTGTTGCTGCAACGTTTCCTTTAACTGCTCATAGGCAACGTATAAGGCTCCAATTCCGTCTGGTTCCATCCCACTCGCGTACAGTTGATACGTTCCTGACTTTTCAAAAAGAGATACACGGGCTTCCACAATCACCTGCATACCTTCTTCGGGAGTGAATTTTAGACTTTGCACGTTCTTTTGGAACATGACTGCTTGAATACGTGCTCCGCTATCCTTGAGTGTGAAGTACATATGCCCACTAGAATGAAGCTTTACATTAGAGCATTCTCCTTTTACGAAGATGCGCTGAAGGTGTGGGTCACGTTCGAATTTTTGCTTTATGTACATTGTAAGCGCTTTAACTGTCAATACACGCTGATTGGACAAGTTATCACGTCCTTTTTCGCTCTTTATCTATTTAGTATAGTCGCTTCTACTATAAGAAGCGAGGAGGACTTTGTCGATAGCCATAAGAAAGAAGCCCTCTTACAGCCAGGGCTTCTCCCATCATTCATTATTTTTTTCGTCTACGCTTAGCAGAGGTGACCGTGTTATGGAGGAGCATCGTAATCGTCATGGGACCAACTCCGCCAGGAACGGGGGTCAAATAAGACGCTACATCTTTGACGTCATCAAAGTCTACGTCCCCACTTAACTTTCCGTCTTCCGCGCGGCTTGTCCCTACATCGATAACGACTGCACCCTCTTTAAAGTAGTCAGAAGTCAGGAATTTGGGTCGACCAATAGCACTAATGACAACGTCGGCTTGCTTTGTGAATGCTCGAAGATTGACTGTTTTTGAATGGCACATCGTCACCGTTGCATTTGCAGCCAATAGGAGCTGTCCCATCGGTTTTCCAACTATTCCGCTCCGACCAATAACAACCGCGTGCTTCCCTGTCACATCAAAATCAATCGCTTCCAAAAGCTTCATAACTCCAAACGGCGTGCATGGAAGAAAAGCATCTTGGCCTGACATCATGCGACCTACGTTTACTGGGTGGAAACCATCTACGTCCTTTTCTGGAGAAATGGCGTCTAAACAGTATTGTTCATCAATGCGGTCAGGAAGAGGTAACTGTACGAGAATTCCATCAACCAAATCATCTGCGTTTAAGGCTGCAATCATGTCTAGTAATTCTTGCTGAGTAGTTTCTTTTGACTTTCGAATAACGGTTGAGTGAATCCCCATTTTTTTGCATGCCTTTTCTTTCATAGATACATACGTAGTACTAGCCGGATCGTCACCAAGTAAGATAACTGCTAAACTAGGTGTAATCCCTTCATTTTTTAATTGTTCTACTTGTCGTTGTAACTCAGCACGAATGTTCCCGGCAATTGCTTTCCCATCTATCGTTTGCGCTTCTTGCATAGACATCATTCACTCTCCGTTCTATTCGTTATCTAAGGAACGTTTGAGTTTCGATAAGACTCCATTCACAAATTTTCCCGATTGTTCATCACCAAACGTTTTTGCCACTTCAATCGCCTCATTCATCGCAACATTCGCCGGTACTTCCGTGCTATACTTCAGCTCATAAGCACCTATTCTCAACGCATTTCGCTCCACTACTCCTACACGTGTGAGTTTCCATTTTTCTAAATGAGCCTCGAGCCACTCGTCAATTTGTGCTCTGTTCTCGATGACTCCACACACTAAGTCGTGTAAATATCCATCGGGAGATTCCCCTTCTTCGACTACAGAGTGAAGAGCTTCCTCTACGTTATGTTCAGTTATATCGATTTGATAAAGCGCTTGTAACGCTTTTTTTCTAGCTTCATGGCGTTTCATACGTGCTCTCCTTTTTCAAATGCATCAAAGTGACTATATCACACGGAATAAGGTCTTTTCTAGTGTCTGAAAAGTGGGATATGTCTAAAAAAGGGGTTGCCGATTTCTAAAGCACCGTTACCTGCCTGCACTTATAGCAACTTTCTGCACTATCACGGGTGCAATAAAAATGGACGAAACGCTTTATACGTTTCGCCCAAATTCCTTATATTTCTTGGTCGTAATCGCTTTCATCCTTTTGGGTTTCGAATTGAATCCCTACAACGTGGATGTTTACTTCATCTACATCTAAAGCGGTCATATTGATTAAAGCTTGGCGAATGTTATCCTGGATTTGTTGGGCGACGTTTGGAATAGAAACACCAAAGTTTATAAAGCAATAAACATCGACCACAATGCCTTCCTCAGCAAGATCTACTTTAATTCCTTTTCCGTGATTCTTTTTCCCAAGTCGTTCTGCCACACCAGAAGCAAAATTCCCTCGCATTTGCGAGACACCTTCTACCTCACTTGCGGCAATACCTGCAATGACCTCAATGACTTCTGGTGCAATTTCCACTTTTCCTAAACTCGAATTTTCCTGATTCATTTGCAACGGTTTTTGTTGTTGTTCGCTCATCGTTACACCTCCGTAGGTATTTACGAATCGTACACGTCATGCAGTTCAAGGAACTTCGTGTTAAAATCCCCTTTCACAAACGTTTCGTGTGCAAGTAACCGTTCGTGAAATTCAATCGTTGTGTGTATGCCCTCAATAACAAATTCAGAGAGCGCTCTTTTCATCCGAGCAATGGCTTCCTCTCGTGTCGAACCATGAACGATTAGTTTCGCTATCATGGAATCGTAGTACGGGGGAATTGTGTACCCTGGATAAACCGCAGAATCAACGCGCACACCTGGCCCTCCTGGAGGCAAATACATCTGTATTTTACCGGGCGAAGGCATGAACTGCTTTTGAGGATTCTCTGCGTTAATCCGACATTCAATGGACCATCCGTTGAATGTTACTTCCTCTTGATTGACTGAAAGTGGTTTTCCAGAAGCAATAAGTAACTGCTCTTTAACGAGATCAATTCCGGTTACCATCTCTGTTACTGGGTGCTCTACTTGAATACGTGTGTTCATTTCCATAAAGTAGAATGTCTGTTCTTTATGGTCATAAATAAATTCTATCGTTCCAGCCCCTTCATAATCAACAGCTTCGGCAGCCTTTACTGCTGCATTCCCCATTTTTTCACGAATTTCTGGTGTGATCGCTGGGGAAGGTGTTTCTTCAACCAACTTCTGTAAGCGACGTTGAATCGTACAGTCACGCTCTCCTAGATGAATCGTGTTTCCGTGCTGGTCAGCAAGAACTTGAATTTCTACATGGCGAAAATCTTCTATGTACTTCTCTAAGTAGACACCAGGATTCCCAAAGGCCGTCATGGCTTCTTGTTGAGTAATATGAATCCCTTTTAGTAATTCTTTCTCGTCTCGTGCCACCCGGATCCCTTTTCCACCGCCACCTGCTGTTGCTTTAATAATAACAGGATAGCCGATCTCGTTCGCAATTTTTTTGGCATCTTCATCTGTTTCCACAATTCCAGTAGAGCCGGGGACAATTGGCACATTCGCGCTTCGCATCGTTTCACGGGCCACATCTTTTGTGCCCATTCTTGAGATGGCTTCCCCACTCGGTCCTACAAAGGTTATGTGGCATTCTTTGCATAGTTCTGCAAAGTCAGCATTCTCACTTAAAAATCCATACCCAGGGTGAATCGCATCGCAATCAGTTAACTTAGCAATACTCATCATGTTTGAGAAGTTAAGATAGCTGTCTTTTGAAGGATGGGGGCCGATGCAATAGGCTTCGTCAGCAATTTGCACGTGTAAAGCTTCCTTATCACCCTCTGAATAAACTGCTACAGCTTCCATTCCTAGCTCATGACAGGCTCGAATAATGCGCACCGCAATTTCTCCTCGGTTCGCTACTAATACTTTACGAATCATATAGTTTCGCTCCTTACTCAGGGTTCACTAAGAACAACGGCTGACCATACTCCACCAGTTGTCCATCCTTTACTAAAATCTCTACAATTTCTCCAGTGGCCTCGGCTTCAATTTCATTAAACAGTTTCATTGCCTCTACAATACATACGACTGTAGAAGCATCCACTCGATCTCCTACTTTAACGTAAGTGTCGGCGTCAGGAGATGGCTTTTGATAGAACGTACCGACCATTGGACTCGTAATTTCTGTGAGTCCTTCCTTTTTATCGGGTTGTGGGACTGATACGGTAGATTCTTGAACAGCTGGCGATACTGCAGGTTGTTGTGCACCTGCTGTCTGTGCTACCGGTGCTTGTTGTACTGGCACTTGCGGGGCAGGTACTTGTACAGGTTCAGAAACAATGGTACCGGTCTTTTTTTTCATTTCAATCTTTGCACCGTCCAATTCATAGACGAATTCATCAATGGATGACTGATCGATGAGTTTTATGATTTCACGAATTTCTTGCACTTTTAACATCATTGTCACTCCTTACATCCTTGTTCTTGCGCAGGTTCCTTATTTAGGACTAGCTACTAATATCATACGATAAGAGAAAGACTTTGTACAATGCTTTAAAGAATTTCTACTTCAACATGCCCCCTCATTTTAAACAACCTGTATTAGTCATGATGTCTATTCTAATTAGGGGGGTGATGGAATAATAGAAAACACGAGCATCAGGACGCCTGAGCTCGTGTTTTTTAGTTATTCTGGTTGGAATTCAACGGCTACTGCGTTGATTGATCCCATTTCTGCGTAAACGAGCTGAATGATCTCATCTGCTGCTGTCCGAGAAAGTTCGTTA
The DNA here is from genome assembly GCF_012955605.1 of Bacillus fonticola. Lineage (GTDB taxonomy): Bacteria > Bacillota > Bacilli > Bacillales > JC228 > Bacillus_CG > Bacillus_CG fonticola. The sequence continues at coordinate 1,992,470 of NZ_CP052135.1, forward strand.
GCTTTGACAACAACTTTTACATCGTCACCGTTAGCTTGCACAAGTGCATCTGAATAGCCTAAAGAACGAATAACTTTTTCTAAATCTCCTTCTACTGCCGAGAGTTCTTGCAAAGTTTGCATTTCATCCATTAACTCACTTTTTTCGAGGGCGGAGAGCTCACTAGAAGCAATCATATCTTCTAGTTCTTCCGTCTTCATGGAGCGGATGTCTGAACGTTCAAGACGTAAGGCTTCAAAAACCTCGTCCCCAGCTTCTGCAAACATACCTTCCAACTCATCCGCATCAAACATGCTAGCGACATCTTCATTTGCTATTTCGTCTTCACTTACATTTTCCGTTGCTCCGCTTTCTTCTTCAACACTTGCCATGTTTCCAGGCCCACCTTCAGGGCTTGTAATGTAATACACACTCAGAACTACTACTAGACTTAACATCGTTAGAAGCCATACAGTTTGTTTTTTTAACAACATTTACTTATTCCCCTTTCATGGGCAGTACAGCTACACGGTGGCTTGGAACATCCAGCGAGCGCGTTACTGCCTCAATGATCCATTTTTTTAATTGAATATTTTCAGCACCCTTTGCGACGACAAGCACCCCACGAACTTCTGGTTGCACCGTTCCCCGTAAGAGTGGAATTTCCTTATCCCCTTCACGAATGATGACCACTTGCTTATCTATAGAAGAGTCTTCTACAGTACGTTTGCCACCTTCGCGATCCGTTTCGTTCGTCACTTGACGATCCTCTACTACGTTTTTCTCATATTGCTTCATTTCTGAGGACTCCAGTGTAACGACAACTTGCACTTCATCAATGCCCATCGCATCCTCCAGTGCTGTTTTTAATTGGTCTTCAAAATACTTTTCATACTCAGCGATGGATGCATTCGATGCGGAGGCTTTTCCGTTTCCAAACGTCTCTACATCTTTAGAGGCAGTTTCCTCAAATGCTTCTATGGACGAATCCTGCTCTTCAGTCGGGGTAGTGAAACTGCTCACAGCCATGATGCCAACCCCTGCTACAAGTAGTACGGCTAGAAGGGGCCCTTTTGGTTTCTTCCCTTGTGATTTTTTTTCAGTAGCATCTTGCTGGGCTTCCTCTTTTGGTGGGAAGAAAAAATGTTTTAACTTTTGTAATGGACTTGAATCGTTCCCTGTTTCGTTCATATTTCCCTTCATTCCCCCTCTCCTTCAAAGTAGACATTAAACGCAACCCCTTCCATACCCCAGGTCGACTGTAACCAGTCACGTATAGGTTCAATCTGTTTAACCGTCTGGGTATCCTCTTTCTTAGGTTCTCCTGTGTCAATGTCTACAATTTCAATGACCTCCACCGTGTCTTGTGTCTCGGAGTTTTCCTCATACGGCGTTAGTTGGATCGTCATGCTTTCAATGTCTTCTGGATACATCGTATCTAGATCTTTCGCTACTTCTACTTGCATGTCTGCTATTTCTACACCGTATTCATCTCTCAACTCCCCTTGTACGCTTTTCTTTAGTTGGACAGCCATCTGTTCTAACATATATGCACGTTGTGAGGCTTGTATTTCTGTTTTCTTTGTATCAAACAAATTTTCTGTCTGAACTTCTTTACTCCATTCGTCCATTTGAACCTGACCTAGCGCACTTTCAATGTCCTGGGAGACGAGTCGAAAAAGAGGGGAAAGAATAATCGTAATTAACAACAAACCTGTAACCATTTTTGTGTAGCGCTTTAAATTACTGTTTGGGAGCAACATATCCACCAAAACAGCAAACAAAACGAAAATGAGAATATTCGAGATCCATTGAATCAGATATTCCACCTGTGCACCTCCCCTTCGGCAATACCGAAATAGACTTACTCTTCGTAAATGTCTAGCACCAGTCGAACAGGGGACGCGGCGTATGTCACCCATCCGTTAGAATGTTAAAGAAAAACTTCTCTCCAGTTCTGAGATGGGCCGGTTCCCCTGACCAACCACCTTCCGCTTTCCGTTTCAACGCACCATCATCGTCACATTTCCGGCAGCAATAATCACAGTAAGGCTTAAAAAGAACATTAGACTGACAATCGCCAAGGAAGCAAAAATATAAATAACGCTTTTACTAATAATGTCGAGACATTCAATAACAGGTCCTCCACCTAAAGGTTGAAGCAGTGCTGCTGATAGCTTATAAATAAACGCGATCATCAAAATCTTCAAGGCTGGAAATGCCACTATGACAAGTAGGATAACTACTCCCGCTAGTCCAACTGTATTTTTTAGTAGAACAGAAGCGTTGATGACTGTATCGGCAGCATCCGTAAACATCCGTCCGACAACAGGGATAAAGTTCCCTGTTACAAATTTCGCTGTTCGTAACGCTAGACCGTCTGTAACAGCAGCGGTGGCACCTTGTACAGAAATGACTCCTAGAAACACCGTCATAAATATAGCTAGTAAGCCGATGCTCCATGTTTTTAATAATTGCGCTAGTTGCGTAACTTTGTGCTGCTCACTTAGTGTAGACACAATGCCTAACAATGCTGACAAGAACAATAAAGGGAGAATCACTGTATTAATAAAAAAGCCACTTGTATTCATTAAAAAGATGATAACTGGATGAAAGAAAGCTGCCGATACAAAACCTCCAGCGGATGCAATCAACGCTAACAATAGTGGAATCATTGCAATGGTAAAGTGAATCATCGTTGTAATTGCATCGCTCGCATAATCCATAGCGATTTTAAAGCTATTCAAAGCAATAATGATCAGTACCATGTAAACAATGGCATACGCTACCTTACTGACCGTTCCAGATTCAAACGCACTTTGTAGCGTCTGTAGAAAGATGCTGAATATCGTCAATACGATGAGCGTACCGAGTAACTTTCCATTTGCAAGTATTTCGTAAAAAATAAATTGCAAAAATGCCTGAAACCATGCCTCGATGGAAAACGATTTCTCCCCGCTGAGGAAATCAAATAAACTGCCTTTTTGACTCTCCGGTAAAAATCCACCGTATTCATCCAATATGTCATTCCAAAATGAACTTAGCTCGTCCAACTCTAATGTTTCTAACTGATTTTGTACAAAACCCTCTTGGGAGAAAGTGCTCTCTTCAAGTATTTGTTCTTCTTCCCTTTCCTCACTGCTACTTGGTGCTTGTCCATTCGCAACTGATGAAAAGCTTGTGAGGAGAAATAGGATGAGCAGCAATCCACCGAGGAAACGCTTCATCAGCTCTCGCCTCTTTCCCTAATAGAACTTTTGCTCTGATTATGTGCTTGGTAGTAGATTGAGTATCGTTTCAATGAGAACTGTCAAAATAGGAACGGCCATCGCTAAAATTAAAATCTTAGCACCTAATTCAATTTTTGAAGCAATCGCACCTTGCCCCGCATCCTTTGAGATTTGTGACGCAAATTCAGCGATATAAGCAATCCCGATGATTTTCAAAATTGTTTCTACATAAACAGTGCTTATATTAGCCTCAACCGCAATGCTTTCTACCATCTGAACAATGCGTGCAATCTCATCAATGAGAAAAAGGAATATCGTACAACCGACAAATACGACAAACAAGAATGCAAAATTCGGCGTTTGTTCCTTAATAATGATAGCTAGGAACGTGGATACGAGCGCGATCCCGACAATTTGTAAAATATCAATCGCAAACCGCCCCCTCTAGCCCTGAAATAGAAAGACCGATTTGATCTTATTAAATAAATCATCCACAATGGTTGCTAGTTGAAACAGAATATATAAAAACCCAAACAGCGTCACCCATTGTGCGTACTCCTTTTTCCCCATCTGATCCAACACCGTAACGAGAAACGCCACGATAATACCTATACCGGCGATTCGAAAAATGATATCTGCATCCAATCCCATTTGTTCTCCTCCTTCATGGCCCTTCCCACTTTTTCAGCGTGTGCCTGCGCTTTTACTTGTCCACTTACATAAAGAGTACGATTAATAGTAAGCCTGATAGCACACCCAAACTTTTGATCATCTTCTCGTATTTGGACTGGCGATCTCTTGCTTCAGTTTCTTCTCTCTCTAAATGGGTTAAGGCGAGAACGATTTGCTTTTGCTGTGTACCTCTGTCATGCTTCCCTAATGTTTGTCCAAATTGACTGAGCACCTCGAACTCACCCTTGTTGAGTGCCGTCCACTTCCAAACTTCTCGAAGTGAGGTTTCCCAAGCAACTGAAGCCGTTGTATCCGTTTCTATGAGTCGTTTGGAAAAACTCGAAAAAAGAAGAGCAATGGGATTGGGCATTTGTTTCGCAAGTCTTCTCGTTGCTTCATGTAATGGTGTATGTCCATACATAATTTCAGCTTCTAACGAACGAAGCGCTGTTTTCAATTGACGCAATTGGCGCGGTCGCTCACTGAATTGGCGAGAAAATTCAAACCCAATCCATGTTGTAGCAGCGAGAATACAAATAGCTCCTACAATTTTTATCATGATCTCGTCACACTTCTCTCAGAGGCTATTTCATTTCCCATTTCGTCTCGAAGAGTGATAACCCGTTTTCCTGTAGGAGATTTACTAAGTTCAAGAATTCTTGTAAATACGCGTTCCTCCAAAAAAGGTCGTAGCGTAGGACGATGGGCTACCTCTGCTAGTGAAGCACCGTGTGCGGTCGTAAAAATAGTAATCCCTGCATGTAAAGCTTCTCTCATTGCATCTTCATCTTCTTTTCTACCAAGTTCATCAACGACGAGCACATCAGGACTCATGGAGCGAATCATCATCATCATCCCTTCAGCCTTCGGGCAAGCATCTAATACGTCCACGCGTGATCCGAATGTGAGTTGTGGGATCCCCCTTTTGCAGCCCGCTATTTCCGAACGCTCGTCCACGATGCCAAGTTTTTTCGATGGGATGCGTTGACTTTCTTCACCGGTTGATACAATACGAGCCAAGTCACGAAGCAATGTTGTTTTCCCCGTTTGTGGTGCACCCACTACCAACGTGTGGACCCAACGTCCGTTTTGCCAGAGATGAGGAATCCAACGTTGTCCAACGCCTTTTTTCTCTCGAGCAATCCGAATATTAAAAGAGCCAAAATCGCGAATTGCTTTTACCTGACCGTTCTCTAGAATAACCTTCCCCGCAAGCCCAACGCGGTGTCCTCCTTCAATAGTGACGTATCCTCTTCGTAATTCTTCATCCATCATGTATAAGGAGTGCTTGCTTAATTTTCCAAGAATGTAGTCAACATCTTCTTCTTGCAAAGATATGGGAAGGTATTCGCTTTCGTTTGATTGAATAAGTTCTACTGCTCGTCCAACGCGTAATCGAATTTCTTCTAACTGAGGCACGCGGTCTAGTGGTAGTTGTTGTACGGCGGATTGAATGGCTGGCGGTAATAAATTATAGATTGACTCCATACCTCTGCCTCCTTGTCCATCTCGTTCATTACTTCAAATGTATGCGCTCCTTTTTGGTTTATGACCCAACGAGCTTCGGATAATTAGACACAAAAAAACTGGTCAAGAAGAGAAGTCTTCTTGACCAGTTTTTTTGTCTTATGCGCGGGATACGTATGAACCGTCAGTTGTGTTGACGATGATACGCTCTCCTTGGTTAATGAAAAAGGGAACATTTACAACGAGTCCTGTTTCTGTTGTCGCTGGTTTGCTTCCACCAGAGGCAGTGTCTCCTTTAATACCGGGCTCGGTTTCTGTTACTTCAAGCTCCACAGAGTTCGGGAGCTCAACTCCTAGCGTTTCCCCTTGGAACATCATAATTTGTACGTCCATGTTCTCTTTTAAGTACTTTAATTCGTACTCGATTTGTGGAGCCGGTAGCTCAATTTGTTCATACGAATTGTTGTCCATAAATACATGCAGATCGGCGTTTGCATATAAATATTGCATTTTACGGTTTTCAATGTGTGCTTTCGCTACTTTTTCTCCACCACGGAACGTTTTCTCCTGAATCGAACCTGTTCGTAAGTTACGTAGCTTCGAACGAACAAATGCAGCTCCCTTTCCAGGCTTTACGTGTTGAAAATCAAGTACTTGCCAAATTCCGTTATCTACTTCGATTGTTAAGCCAGTCCGAAAATCATTTACCGAAATCATTTCATCATCTCTCCTACAACGTAATCCATTCTTTCGTGCTATGAGTAAGCGTTTCATTTCCATCCTTGGTCACCAATGTGTCGTCCTCAATACGCACGCCACCTTTACCTGGAAGATAAATTCCTGGTTCGACCGTGACGATCATACCTTCTTCGAGAAGCATATCAGACTTCGCTGACAAGGAAGGCGCTTCGTGCACATCGACCCCTAGACCATGTCCAAGTGAATGACCAAAATACTCGCCGTATCCTTTTTCTGCAATCAAGTTTCTCGCTAGGGAATCGGCCTCTTTCCCAGTCATCCCAGGTTGGATGCCTTCCATAGCACGCAATTGCGACTCTAAAACAATATCGTACACTTGACGTAGCTCTTTACTTACTTCCCCTACGCCAATCGTGCGTGTGATATCAGACGCATACCCTTTATAACGCGCACCAAAGTCCATCGTAACAAGTTCACCCGTTTGGATCACTTTATCTGTAGCGACTCCGTGTGGCAAAGCAGAACGCGCGCCTGAAGCGACAATGATATCAAAAGAAGAAGACGTTGCTCCCGCTTTTCGCATGAAAAATTCCAATTCATTTGATACATCAAGCTCGGTTCTTCCAGGTTGTATGTACTCAAGGATGTGTTTAAACGCTGCATCTGCAATGTCACAAGCATCCTTGACAATCTTCAGTTCTTTCTCGTCCTTCATCAAACGCAATTGTTCCAATGCGCCTTTCACTCCGACAAGCTCTCCCTTAGAGAATGCGCGCTCATATGCTTCGTATTCTGAGTAAGTCACATAATCTTGTTCAAAGCCAATTTTTTTAACGCCTAATGCTTCAGCTTGAGTCGCAACTTCTTCCGGAATAGGGCCTTTATGTTGAACAATTTCATACCCTTGAGCTTGGGCAGCTGCTTGTTCTGTATAGCGGAAATCTGTAATAAATAACGCTTGGTCAGCAGTCACGAAAGCAACCCCACTAGTCCCTGTAAACCCTGTCATATAAAAACGATTGGACGGGCTTGTGATGAGAAAAGCGTCTACCCCTTGTACACTTAATTGTTCACGAAGTTTCTCTAGTTTCATCTTTTTTTCTCCTCCCCACATTGTATAGCACGCACGAGCGCAAGAAGTCCAAGGTAGTATCCGTCAAAACCAAAGCCACTAATTTGTCCAATACAAACAGGGGCTGTGATCGATTGATGCCGAAAAGACTCGCGTGCGTGGATGTTGGATATATGTACCTCTACTACCGGAACAGGAGATATGGAAGCAATCGCATCTCGTAGACTATAGGAACTATGGGTAAGCGCCGCGGGATTCATCAACACGCCTGCAAATCCTGCATCGAATGCTTCGTGTAACGAGTCGATAAGCACTCCCTCATGATTGGATTGACGGCATTCAACGGTGATACCTAATTTTCCGCTCCATTCGACAACTAGATTTTCTAAAGCCTCATATGTTTCCGTTCCATAGACATCCACTTCTCGTTTGCCAAGTCTGTTCAGATTGGGTCCATTCAGACAAAGAATTTTTTTCACACGATCACCTACCTTTTCCCCTATAGAACACCGTATGATAAGTGTATCATGTAGACACCTAGTTGGGTAGGTACATCACTCTCAGTGGGAGACAGGTTTTTCTGATTTGACTCTGAGTTCATTGTTTTCATATGAAATGGAATACCCAATAAATAAACCAAATAGACCGAACAAGCAAGCTGATGTAATAAACGTATTTATAGTAAGCTCCAGCAGTGGTGGCATACTTGGAAACATTGGGTGCAAGATGAAAAAGACAATGCCGAATAGACCTAGCCCATAACCAAATCCAATATAAAAAGGTTTGAGTTTACGCAATACGATATAATAACCAAGGGCAGCACCTGCTCCTAAACCACCATATAATAGAAGAGAAACGACGAGTCCGATCCACGTTCCTGTCCATTCTCCCACTGTAAAGGGTTCGAGAACAACGCGCGGCGATACTTCCGTAAACTGGAATAGAGACGCAATATATCCAAGTCCACTCCAGAAGGCGCCTCCAATGAATCCTGTCAGAATAACCGTTGCTAAAAAAGACATCGGCTCTTCTTGTTTGTTTTGCTCTTTTTGATGTCCATCCTGATCTGTCGTCTTCTCCTTTGTCTCTTTCTCGTTATCACTCATTTATGTCCCTCCTTAGTTCATCTAATTGTTAGTATGAACACAAGGAGAATAGGCTATGTCAAAAATACTTTCACGAGTCAGTAGCTTTGCTCTTTTTTGCCAGATTAACGTGAAAATGATCAGTTCGTTGAAGGAATCTACAGAAGCTTGTAGAATGAAGGATATAACCCTATTGCTAAGCAGGTGGGTCAGTTTCATCTTGTTGGAGTAGGGGTTTTCGCTTACTTTATCATTCCAATTGCCCCCATCATGGATGCGTTTCTTCAATTGCAGCTATGAATCCAACGTAATTCAGAAAAAATATTCCGTATTTAGTTTACTTTGGTAGACATTTGTATATCCTTCTAAGAGAGGAGGTAGCATTCGATGAAAAGCAGGACAACAGCATGGCTTTTTTGGTCTTTACTTGTTTTGGCGGCCGTCGGACTTGTGGTCACCTTCCGTCAATCTCCTAGTGCGTTCCTATCCAATTTGTTGATCGGATTAATGATTCTCGGTGTGTTGTTCTTCTTGTTTCGTCGATTGTCACCCGGAGTCAGTGGCGGTGGTTCATCAAAGGAACAACGCGCTTACCGGAAAGCAGTTCGTTCATCCAAGAAACGTAGACAGACGACAAGTCCTCTTGTACGGGGTAGCCACGTCACCTCAACAAAAGCAAAACGGTCCACAACAAAAAAACGAAAACCCCCTTCCCACCTTACAGTGATTGAAGGAAATAAAAACAAAAAGAAAGATCGTGCTTCTCTGTAGGAGAATTACGATCTTTTTCATTTAATAAGCCCACTCTTTGAAAAATCGAGTAGCGGACGAACGCCCTAATGTAATGAGCTCTTGCTTTCGTTCTTCATCTAGCATAAATTCGGTAGTTAACACCCCTTCAGTTGGGATGAAGATGATGTTTTTGGCGTGTTTTCGTGAGATATATCGTGCATCATGAGCATCTCTCATCGTCTCAAACAGTGCCTCAAATAACCCGATCGCGTTTCGAATCTCGTGCTTTTGATGGTCTTGATAACTCGGTGATAATTTCACTCCGATCACAGGTCGTACTTTATTTACGTTCTCTTCATCAAACAGCCACATAGGAAAATTACTTAAGATCCCACCATCAGCCATTAAAGAAGTCCCTTTGGAGGATCGTAACTTAACGGGTTCAAAGAAGTATGGAAGTGCACAACTCATCCGGACTGCATGAGCAACAGAAAATGTTCCTGCGGGAATCCCATATTTCTCTTCTAAATCATCTGGGAAAACGACCATACGACCATTGGTTAAATCGGATACAATGATACGGAGTGCTTGGTGTGGCAAGTCAGAAAACGTCCGAACACCTTTTTTCTCCAGTTTACTCGCTAGCCACTTTTGTAAACGTTCACCCTTATACAACCCGAGTCGTTTATATAAGAAGAACCATTTGGCTAGTGAAAATGGGATCCAGGTTCGCCGCTCGTCAAGGAATGTCTCAAAAGCCACCTCATCCAATATTTCATTCAGTTCCTCACTTGTATATCCTGCAGCTATGAGACTCGCTATTAACGCTCCCGCACTTGTCCCTGCCAATCTCTTAAATTGAAAGCCTCTTGTCTCCAATTCTTCATAAGCACCGATTAGCGCGAATCCTTTAATACCCCCTCCGGAAAACACTCCATCAATTAACAACTCTGCGCCCCCCTTTAAGGTATCGCTATTACCATCGTAGTAGACTCTAAAGAAAAATAGTCCATTTTTGTTTAATGAACGGATATTTCGTTCGCAGCAAATACAAAAAACCTACACATGCCTATTTATGAACAGGCATGTGTAGGTTTTGCGCTTTCACTCGGTCAAGAATGGATTGGACAAACAAACTGTATTTTTTTTCATCTTGCTGTTGTGGGTATAGTTCAATTTTCATCGTAACAGCCAGATTCGTTTCATAGGAAAGGAGTTTCGTCCATTCGTCCACGGCACCACAAAAGTGGGGATAAGATGTGTCACCAGTTCCAAAAACGCCAGTAACAAGGTTGGGTCGTGGGGAACCAGACATATATTGATACAAATCACTCATCGCATGCGGAATGTTCCCGCTCCCCCACGTATAGGTTCCCATAATGATCGCATCAAAATACGGTAGCGACGCGGATTCAAAATTTTCGACGGAAATGAGGTCAGGAGCTATCCCTTCTTTCCGAAATGCCCGCCATAATCCAGTTGCCACAGCTTCTGTATTACCAGTAATAGACGCATATACGATGGCAATTTTCACGTTTTCACCACCTACAGTTCGTTAAACCCGTTGGATGAGTTCACTTTTGTGTATGTTCGTGACTTTTGTTCAAATTGATCCGTTTTCGTTGCATTCATCATCTCATCAGAGAATACTTGAATCCAGGGCATTACATTTTCTTTATCAGCGTACAAATTCGGCAGTCCCATTTGACGAAAGCGTTTGTTCGCCAAGTATTCAATGTATTGATGGAATTCCTCCAAGTCAAGATCATGAATATCTTTTAAAACAACTGCCGCCCATTCCTTTTCTAGCTCTACGGCTTTATGGACTGTATCGTAAATGAACTTTGTGTTTTCTTCATTATTCAGCTCTGGAACTTCTGTTAATAAAATACGAATGAGCTGTGCACCAAAGTAAGCGTGCTGCATTTCATCACGTTGAATATAAGAGATCATCGTGGACGTGGAAAGCATCTTTTGCTTGCGTGCAAGGTGATAAAAGAACGCAAATCCTGCGTAAAAGTACAGGCCTTCTAGGTTGACAGAATTCACCATAAGTTCAAACAACCGTTGTGGTGAAGGTTCATCTCGGAACGCCTGGTAGCAGTCTAACACGAGCTGATTTCGCTTTCTAATGACGGGATCGTCCTTCGCTTCGTTAAAGCGTTCGTTTTGTTCGGACAGAGAGACGAGTGAGCTTAGCACGTACGAGTAAGATTCATTGTGTACCGCTTCCTGTTGAGCGATGATGGCCACGATAGCTCGAAAGCTAGAATCAGATAAATAATGAAGAACATCTAGCATCGTAGGGGTCTGTAAACTATCCAATGAAGAAAGTGCAGTAATAATACGGAAAAAGGCTTCCTTTTCCTCTTCTCGTAACGTATCGAATTTTTTTATATCATCCTGCATATTAATTTCTGAAGCCTTCCAAAAATTTGCGAGTAGTGTTTGGTACAACTCGTACATTTGTGGATAGGCGATATCGTTCCAGTTTAAAATTCCAGAGTTTTCTCCTCCGATAATACCTGTAGAACGGTTTGGATGCTTCGGTTCGAGCAATTTCACTTTCTGAATGGGTGCATGGATATCCACGACGATTCCTCCTCAACTGGGGTGATGAGAACTACTCTCCCACCACCCCTTTCAAAAAAAATTTCCTTTAGCTATGGCACGCTTCGCATTCTTCGATTTCCTCTTGAGAAGTGCTTCGTACGTAATACGTCGTTTTCAATCCTTGCTGCCATGCTTCTAAATGAATGTTCAATAACTCTTTTGCATGGATTGTATGTGGTACATACAGATTAAAGCTTACCGCTTGGTCAATGTGGCGTTGGCGAGCAGCGTTTTGACGAATGCTCCACGTTTGGTCAAGTTCGTGTCGAGCACGTTTGTAATACTCGTATGTTTTATGCGTGAGGTCTGGTGCCGTCACCTTAAACTTAAAGTTTTTCTTCTCCTCAGCAAATACGACCGAGTAAAGCGGGTCAATCCCGTCCGTAGAGCCTCCAATTTTTGCTGTAGACGAATTCGGAGCAACTGCCATCATGTACCCATTTCGCACACCTGTTGCGTTAATACGTTCTTGTAAGTTTGCCCAACGATTCGATGTATAAGCTCTACGCGCAAAATAGGCACCTGTGTCCCATTCGGAGCCGGCAAATTTTTTGTATGCACCTTTTTCCTCCGCAAGTGTTTGTGAAGCTGAAATCGTGTAATAGGCAATGTCTTCGTACAATTCATCAGCATACCGAACAGCATCCTCAGACTCCCAGTACAATTCTTTTTTTGCTAATAGATGATGCCAACCAAACGTCCCTAACCCAACAGCTCGATACGTTTGATTCGTTTCTTCAGCTTGTGGTACCGGAATGGTGTTGAGATCAATGACATTGTCAAGCATCCGTACTTGAACAGAAATCAGTCTTTCGAGTACATCAGCCTCCACCGCACGAGGTAGATTAATAGAAGATAAATTACATACGACAAAATCCCCTGGTTTACGTACGAGATGGTGGTAACCGCGCTCATCCTTATATTCATCCATAATCATCGTCGGTGACTGGTTTTGAGCGATTTCCGTACAAAGGTTAGAGCAGAAAATCGAGGTGCGTCCTACCCCATTCACATGTTTATTGGGATTTGCTTGGTTCATTGTATCGCGATAAAACATGTACGGAGTTCCCGTTTCTAGTTGCGCGATCATAATGCGTGCCATAATGTCCATCGCTCGGTACGTTTTGCGTGGAAGTAACGGATGATGAACAGCTTCCTCATATTTCTGTTCAAAGTATTTTTCATCTTGCTCATCATAAAAATCTTCAAGCCCTAGTGAAATGCCCTCTTCGTCTTTCCAACCCATCCATTTTTTCACTTCATACGGACAGAACACGTGCCATTCCCCAATCGATCTTCCGTCTTCGTCCTTTTCTTGAAGCTTTTTCATGAACAAATCTGGGATGGAAACTCCTGTAAAAATATCATGCGCTTTGCGGCGCTCGTCCCCATTGTTTGTTTTCAAATCTAAAAATCCCATGATGTCTTTATGAAATACATCTAAGTAGACAGCAATCGCTCCTTTTCGTTGCCCAAGCTGATCAACGGAGACGGCTGTTTGGTTCAGCTGCTTTAGCCACGGAATGACCCCTGAGGAATTCCCTTTAAATCCTTTAATATCTGAACCGAGCGCCCGTACTTTGCCGTAATATACGCCTATACCCCCGCCATCTTTAGAAAGGCGGGCGACATCAAAGTTGTTCAAATAAATGCCTTCTAAACTGTCATCGACCGTGTCAATAAAACAACTCGACAGTTGACCGTACGTTTTACCTGAGTTTGCTAACGTAGGGGTCGCTACCGTCATATACAAGTTAGAGAGTGCCCAGTACGCCTCCTTTACAAGCTCAATACGACGCGCTTTATTCTCTTTACGCATGAGATTCATTGCAATGATCATAAACCGTTCTTGTGGGAGCTCGAAACGATTTTTGTCTTTATCCGTTGCTAAATAACGATCTGCGAGGAGAAATAACCCAATATATGTAAAGTAATGATCGCGCTCTGGAACTAAAGACGCTTCTAGTTCATGAATGTCTTCTTTTGTATAGGCTTCTAGAAGATGTTGATGATAAACACCTTTATTTGTGAGTGTTGTGATGAGGTCATAAAAGAATCCATACCCGATTTGTGGGTCTGTTTCTCGGTTTTGTGCTGCTTCTTTATATAAGGTGTGCAAGTAAAAGCGTGCTGCTACATATGTCCAATTAGGCTCGTCTAATTCCACTTTATTTAGCGCGTGAAATTGACCCTGCTCAAACGCCTGATCTTCTGATAACACTTGCAAACGTGCTTCCAATGATGTTGTATCTAGGTTGTACTGTACTCCTATATTTTTCAACAAGTTCACTGCATCTTGTCGTACTTCCGTCTTCATCTCCACCATCGCTCCTCTATTAACAAATCGAAAATTCGATAGTATCACTCTATCAAATCTATGTAGTAAACTCAATAACAAAACACAATATATTGTACAGAAATCAATACAGCAACACTACATGTAGCGTCGCTGTAAGGTGTAAAGCATTTGATAATTTTTTTCACACTATCTTCTATAGTTCCATTCATCAGATTCGTAGCGCTCTTTGGCCAGTTTTTGAACGTATGCCTCTTCTTCTTCCGATAAAGTATAAGGTTCTAGGTGAATGTTAAGACCTTCTTCGAATCCAGCTCGAAAGGCTTCGCTTGCTTCTTCGTATGACACAGGAGCTTCCCTCAGTGCATTGATCGCCACTGCCTTACTACGAAATGCGCGCTGCATACGTTCTTTTACACGTTCACTCGGATACTTGAACAAAGAGAACAGCTTGTCCTCATCTAGATCTAAAAGAATAGAACCGTGCTGTAGGATTACGCCTTTCTGCCGAGTCTGCGCACTACCAGCCACCTTCCGTCCTTCTACAACGAGCTCATACCAACTTGGCGCATCAAAGCAAACCGCAGAACGTGGGTTCCTGAGCGCTGCTTTTTCATCATCTGTACGCGGAACAGCAAAATACGCTTCTAATCCCAATGAACGAAATCCTTGCAAAATGCCCTCTGAAATAACACGGTAAGCTTCTGTCACCGTTTGTGGCATATCTTTATGAGCTTCTGAAACGATCACACTGTAAGTCAACTCGTGCTCGTGTAAAACGCCTCGTCCACCAGTAGGTCTTCTGACAAAGCCGAGACCTAAATCGTGGATAGCATCCATATTGATTTCTTTTTCGACTTTTTGAAAATATCCAATTGATAAAGTCGCTGGATTCCATGTATAAAAACGAATCGTAGGCGGAATTTTCCCTTCGCTATGCCAATCAAGTAACGCTTCATCCAGCGCCATGTTATAAGATGGCGCTCCTCCTGAAGTTTCCAAAAAACGCCATGTTTCTTTCGACATCCTCGTATCCCTTCTTTTCTACTCTTCATATCGACATTAGTCTAGCAAAGTTCTTTCTCGATGAAAACTCGGCAAATCTAAAGAATTTTGTCAAGGGGAAAAGGGAATGAATTCTCTTTGCTCTTTTAATTTTTGCCCGTTATAATAGAAAGAGATCGAATTTAGTGCTAGAAGGGGAGATTAGTCTTTGATCGGATTGATTGTTGTCCTTGCAGCTATTTTGGCATACGGACTTTTTACGTACTTTTATCAGAAGAAGATTTTGAAAAGACTTACGCAAGAACAATTTATCGAAGGATATCGGAAAGCACAATTAATTGACGTGCGTGAACCGAAGGAATTCGAAGGCGGACACATTCTCGGTGCACGCAACATTCCAACGACACAGCTAAAAATGCGTCTACAAGAAGTCCGTCCTGACAGACCGGTGTACATCTACTGTCAAAACTCAATGCGGAGTGGTCGTGCCGCACAAATGTTATACAGAAAAGGCTATCGTGACCTGTACACATTAAACGGCGGATTTAAAAAGTGGACTGGAAAAATTAAATACAAAAAACAGTAGAACTCTCACGTGACCCACTAACAGGCCTTACCGTTAGTGGGCTTTTGGTTTTCTAATACTTCAACTTATGAGTGGATTTCACAAATCAGAGCCCATGCAGCGCAAGGGTTTTGATACATAGTAAAAGGAGTACCTCCCCAAGTCTTGTATAATGGTAAGTAAGCACGAACCAAAAGACTGGAGGAACTCCCCATGGTTAGTATACGCCAAGAGAGCTTGTTTAACATCCAAGAATGATACGAGATGGTACCTACCCAACGTTATCAAGAGATGATTTCAGCGATAGATTTGGATGAAATTTACCACAATGTAACCAAAAAGTCTCGGTTGGGTGCTCCCAAAAAATTATGCTCAATCTTGATTTCCAAACCGTTGATTGGAGCGGAAGGCGGCGACTCCTGCGGGAAAAGCGTGGCCAGGTGAGACCCCGCAGGAGCGAAGCGACGAGGAGGCTCACGGCCCGCCCGCGGAAAGCGTCCGCCTGTAGCGGAAATCAACACCCAAGTCCAACGGCCACAAATTAGGAAATTCTAGCAACAACTATTATGCTGGTCTGTGTTTCTTTAGAAAGTGATTTATGAAATTGATTCTTATGACAAACCAATAAATAAAAATGAAAAAGGACCTCACAAGGGGGCCCTTTTTCATTACGCTTTCTGATAACGCAACACGGGTTTTCTCGCTGCCTGTGTTTCGTCTAGACGAGAAATAACAGTCGTGTGCGGTGCTTCTTGAACAATTTCTGGATTTTCTTCGACTTCTTTTGCAATGTGAATAAGCGTATCACAAAATGCGTCTAAAGTTTCTTTTGACTCGGTTTCAGTCGGTTCGATCATCATACATTCCTCTACGTTTAACGGGAAGTAGATAGTCGGTGGATGGTATCCGAAATCAAGCAAGCGTTTCGCTATATCAAGCGTGCGCACGCCGAGTTTTTTCTGGCGTTTCCCACTGATTACAAATTCGTGTTTACAGTGCGTATCGTATGGAAGATCAAAGTATGGTTGCAAACGACGCATCATGTAGTTCGCATTTAACACAGCGCCTTCTGAAACTGCACGCAAGCCCGCTTCTCCCATCGTACGAATGTAAGCATAAGCACGAACATTAATACCGAAGTTCCCCCAAAACGGCTTCACTCTTCCGATGGATTGTGGGCGGTCTTCATCAATGATGTACTCGTTCTCACGCTTGGTCACGATTGGTTTTGGAAGGAATGGGATCAAATCTTCTTTCACCCCTACTGGTCCAGAACCTGGTCCACCACCACCGTGTGGCCCTGTAAACGTTTTGTGTAAGTTCAAGTGAACGACGTCAAAGCCCATGTCTCCAGGACGTGCTTTTGACATGATCGCGTTTAAGTTGGCTCCGTCGTAGTAGAGCTTGCCGCCCGCGCCGTGGACAATTTCTGCCATCTCTACAATATGCTTTTCAAACAAACCGAGCGTGTTCGGATTTGTGAGCATAAGCGCTGCGGTTTCCTCGTTCACAACGCGACGTAAATCTTCGAGATCAACGAGTCCGTTTTCATCTGATTTTACGGTAATCGTCTCAAAACCCGCAACAGTCGCCGATGCCGGATTTGTTCCATGAGCAGAGTCCGGAACGATCACTTTCGTACGCTTCGTATCGCCATTCTTCTCATGGTACGCACGGATCATCATTAAACCAGTCCACTCACCGTGAGCACCTGCTGCGGGCTGTAGCGTAATTTCATCCATGCCCGTAATAATACGTAGCTCTTCTTGCAATTCATACATAAGTTGCAAAGCGCCTTGAACCGTTTTCGGGTTTTGCAATGGATGAATGTGGGCAAGCCCGTCTAAACGCGCGACTTGTTCATTCACTTTCGGATTATATTTCATTGTACAAGAACCGAGCGGGTAAAAGCCTGAGTCTACACCGTGATTTCGTTTAGAAAGCGCTGTGTAGTGACGAATTAAATCAAGTTCACTCACTTCTGGAAGCCCTGGTGCCTCGGTTCTAACAAAAGTTCCACCTAGTACTTCATCAAGATCTACTTCAGGCACGTCAAGGTCAGGTAAACTATGTGCAATACGTCCTTCTTTACTGTGTTCGAATATGAGAGGGAAATCAGTTGCCATCGATTGCCACCACCTGTTCTACAAACTCATGGATTTCATTCTTAGTCCGTTGCTCTGTCACGGCTACGAGCATACGATGTGACCACTCCGATCGTACATTTCCTAGATCATAACCGCCTATGATTCCCTTTTCAAACAGGGCATCGTTCACTTCAGAAACAGGGCGATTTAGTTCAATGACAAACTCATGGAAAGTCGGTTGCTCAGTAATGACGCGCACCCCTGCCTTTAGCAAAGCACGCTTCGCATAGTACGCCTTTTGCGCATTCTGCTTAGCGAGTTCGACCACGCCATCCTTTCCGAGTGCAGACATGGCAACGCTAGCCGCCAGTGCGTTCAACGCTTGGTTTGAACAAATATTAGAAGTTGCTTTATCACGACGAATGTGCTGTTCACGTGCTTGTAGCGTCAACACAAAACCGCGGCGACCTTGTTCATCAACCGTTTGACCAACAAGACGACCAGGTACTTTTCGCATAAATTTACTCTTCACAGCAAAGTACCCACAATGTGGCCCACCGAAGCTTTGCGGGATACCAAACACTTGTGCATCACCGGCAACGATGTCACAACCAAACGCACCTGGAGGCGTTAAACAGCCAAGCGCAAGTGGATTACTTGAAGCAATGAACAACGCTTTTTCGTTTTCAAGTAGCTTTTGCAAACGATCCATCGGTTCAATACGACCGAAGAAGTTCGGATACTGCACAATTACAGCCGCTGTATCATCGGACATAAGACCTTCCAATGCCTCCAAATCTGTTGTACCGTCTTCTGTTAATGGAATCATTTTTACGTCGATGTATTGACCTTTTGCATATGTGGTGATAACTTCTTTCGCTTGTGGGTGGACAGCGTCTGACACGAGCAGTGTGCGGCGCTTCGTTTGACCCGCTGCCAACATAGCCGCTTCTGCTAACGCTGTCGGCCCGTCATACATAGATGAGTTGGCAACGTCCATTCCTGTCAATTCACAAATCATCGTTTGGAATTCGAAAATCGCTTGCAATTCGCCTTGCGAAATTTCCGGCTGATACGGTGTATACGCGGTGTAAAACTCTGAGCGAGAAATCACGCTATCTACAACAGATGGAATGTAATGATCATAAACGCCTGCACCTAAAAATGACGTATACGTTTTTGAGTCAGCATTTTTGGCAGCGAATTGGCGAAACGTTTTCACCAATTCTCCTTCTTTTAATGCACGCTTTAATGGCAAATGGTCTGGTGTGCGTACTGCTTTTGGAATGTCGGAAAACAACTCTTCTACTGAAGACACGCCAATCGTATCTAACATCTGACGTGTATCTTCTTCTGTTTGTGGCAAATAGCGATGTGTCATCGTTGTAGTTCCCCCTCTTATCCTCTTTTATAAAATGGCGTCGAGACAACCTGTGCTTTTCGTTCCTTCCCGCGGATATTTACATACACTTCAGTTGCAAGCTCTGTATGATCTACATCCAATATAGCAAGTCCGAGCGATTTCTCTAGAGTAGGAGATTTTGTTCCAGAAGTAACTGTTCCAATCACTTTACCTGAAGCGACTACTTCATAACCGTGTCTTGGGATGCCACGATCTATCATTTCAACCCCTACTAGCTTCCTTGTTAAGCCTGCTTCCTTTTGTGCATGGAGCGCTTCTTTTCCAATGAAATAAGCCTCTTTTTGTGTTTTGACCGCAAAACCAATACCCGCTTCCAAAGGAGAAATATCGCGTGTCAACTCTTGGCCGTACAACGCCAAATTCGCTTCAAATCGAAGGGTATCACGCGCACCAAGACCACATGGAAGTAGTCCTTCGTCTTTACCCGCTTCCAAAATTGCCGCGAACAATTTTTCCGCTGCTGTTGCCGGGCAATACAGTTCAAAACCGTCCTCACCCGTGTAACCTGTCCGACTCACGAGCGTAGGTACCCCCGCAATCTGGCAATCTTCTACAAATCCGAAGAAGCGAATGGAAGAGAGGTCAACATGCGTCAAGGTTTGCACAATTTTCTCTGCTTTCGGACCTTGGATAGCTAGTTGTGCCCACTCTTGTGACACGTTTTCAACACGCACATCAAACTCTCCTGTATGTTTTTGCAACCACTGGAAATCTTTGTCCGAATTAGCCGCATTCACAACGAGCAAATACGATGCATCGTCAAGTTTATAAACGAGCAAATCGTCTACTGTGCCACCGTCTTCATAGCACATCGCCGTATATTGTGCACGACCTATTTTTAATTTCTCCACATCATTTGTCAGCATCATATTTAAGTAGCGTTCAGCATCTTTTCCTTTAACAGTCACTTCTCCCATGTGAGAGACATCAAACAAACCGGCTGCTGTTCTTACTGCGTGGTGTTCTTCACCAATCCCCGAATATTGCACAGGAAGTTCCCAGCCACCAAAGTCGATCAGTTTACCTCCTAAACGAACGTGCGCATCAAACAACGGTGTATGTTTCAAGATTAATTCCCCCTTCAATATCTAAACGGTTACAAGCGGAAGCATCCTCTTCGGACGAACAAAAAAAGGACAAAGAACACGACTGTACATCGTCTTCTCTGTCCTGTTCCGGCTTCACTAAACATAGGAGGTGTCCGGCGAAAAAAATGAGCGCATCCACGACTCACTTTTTTCCATTCAGAGGTGCGTCCATGATAAGTACTTTTGCCTGAGAGTTTCACGATTCTCGCTTGCCCCTTCGGCGCCAATAGTTTGGTCTCTCCCTATCATGTCATTCGCTATATTATGCTCGCACAATGCGAGTAGGGCGGACGTTGCGTCATGATCTTAGTCCGCATTCCTTATAAAGTATCCCTAAGGTGGTTATACTACGACTACACTTTGTGAATAGTATGTCACATTTCTCACCATAATCCTACCACTACATAAAAGAAAGAAGCAATCCTTTTTATGTGCTTTTCACAAAAAATAGCGAATCAGTTAATGACGTGATAAAAACACTTAGTAGAAATAGGTTCCGCATACTGTTTCTAGAGCCACGCAAACTATTTAAATGAACGGATAGCAGCCCAGATGCTAGTCAAGGAGGGAATCCGCAATGGAAATTAAGGTACATTGGAACGACGATTGGGAACAAGAATTATTGCAACGACTAGAGAAGGACGGTCCGTGGGGAGATTGGGGCTTACACAACATTGCTCTTAAATCAGAACAAGCGCTACATATCCCTTCCTTTGAAGAAATGCAAGCACCCAAGTTTCTTCCGAGCTTCACCCCTCTCCCTCACCAGCTTGAAGTAGCTCGTCAAGTTGTACAAGAAATGAACGGAAAGGCGATCTTAGCCGACGAAGTAGGTCTTGGGAAGACGATAGAGGCTGGGTTAATTCTAAAAGAGTACATGGTGAGGGGGCTCGTAAAAAAAGTATTACTATTAGTACCCGCATCACTCGTTTCACAGTGGACGACAGAGCTTATTTCGAAATTTCACATTCCGGCCATCATGTATCGAAAAAGCTATAATTGGTCTCAAGTTGATGTGATGGTTACGTCTTTAGATACTGTGAAACGAGCCACACATCAAGAGGAAGTACTCGCCCAGTCGTACGATCTTGTCATTATTGACGAGGCACACAAACTAAAAAACCATAAAACGAAAAACTATGCCTTTATCCAAAAGTTAAAAAAGCGATTTTGTTTACTCTTAACCGCAACACCTGTGCAAAATCGCATTGAAGAGATCTTCAACTTGGTGTCGTTATTGAAGCCTGGACATCTTGGAAATCTCGCAGACTTTGCGGACAAATATGATCGTGCAGAAAGATCCC
This sequence comes from Bacillus fonticola, assembly GCF_012955605.1. Lineage (GTDB taxonomy): Bacteria > Bacillota > Bacilli > Bacillales > JC228 > Bacillus_CG > Bacillus_CG fonticola. The sequence goes on from NZ_CP052135.1 coordinate 2,013,787, forward strand.
TCCAGCAAGAAGCTCATTTAAAAGAACTCATAAATAAAGTGATGATTCGCAATCGTCGTGAGGATACGGGGATTGAGTGGACAAAACGTCATGTAGAAACGGTGACGATCGATATGAAGCCTGCTCAGAGAAAATTGTATGATGAACTTAGCACACTACGAAAGGGTGATACGGGACTTGCCACAGGTTTTTCCTACATGACCCTTCAAAGAGAAGCGTGTAGTAGTAGAGAAGCTGTTTATATGACACTGCAAAACATGATAAAAAAACAAGAAACCCCCTCTGAGGAAATGAACAGTCGAATACAACCATTACTTAGCCTCATTGAGGAAGCCACCGAAAACGCGAAGGCAGAGAAAATGGTTGAGCTGATCAAACAGATTGACGACAAAGTGATTGTATTTACCGAGTACCGAGCAACTCAACTATACTTGCAATGGTTTCTACAGCAACACGGCATAACATCCGTCCCGTTTCGTGGCGGATTTAAAAGAGGAAAAAAAGATTGGATGAGAGAGTTGTTTCGTAGCAAGGCTCAAGTATTAATTGCCACTGAGGCAGGTGGCGAAGGAATCAATCTACAATTTTGTCATAACATTATCAACTTTGACTTACCTTGGAACCCGATGCGTCTCGAACAGCGTATTGGTCGTATCCATCGACTTGGGCAAGAGGAAGACGTGCGCATATACAACTTCGCTACAAAAGACACCGTTGAGGAGCATATTTTGAAGCTGCTCCATGAAAAGATAGAACTGTTTAAACGTGTGGTTGGTGAACTGGACGACATTTTGACTCAGTTGGAATTTGGCACTGTGGATGATCATTTCACTGACATTTTCCATCACTCACAATCAGAAGGTGAAATGCGCATTAAAATCGCCAACTTAGAGTCAATGGTTGAGCTAGCTGAGCAAATGAAAGGAGAATCTACCCGTGCAACAGCAGGAAATTCATGAATTTTTGCGGTCTTTCTTTCTTCAAAACAATTGTACAATTACTGAAGAAGGAGTCGGATACTTTACGGTGCAGCTCACTGTAGACATGGATAAAGAATTGATGAATCGGCCCTTTTACTGGCACTACCTCGAAAAAATTGGAGGAGTGCCAAACCCAATGAGGATTACTCTAATTACTGAGCCATCCGCTGTGAATGAGGACATAAAAGGAGAAGTGATCCACTTCGGATCCCCAAGACTTCATCACATTTTCCGTGTTGCCAAAGAACAGTCCTCCCATTTACGGTTGTACGAAAGTATCCTTGTAAATCAGCAAGTTCATAGGAATGTGGCGCTGCAACCTTGGCTAGGTGTTCAATTAAAGCTTACCTTTCAGTCGCATCAAACACGCGAAGAACTTCACTCTATTGGTTTACAGCTACAAAACGGGACAATGGTACACAATTTTCATAACCGTCTGCAGCAAGTAAAAATGACTCCTAAAATACCTGATTTCACTTTTACGCTCTCACCTATGATCCGTCCACAAAGTGGCATGTCTCGAATCCGGAATTGGGTATTGGATTACTTGCAATCACAAGACGATACGTGGGCTCAAAAAGCACGGGAGCGGTGGCGGCAAGACCTTCAGCTACTAGAACAATTTTACGAAGGCATAGACGAGCTCCCTGAGACGTTTCTTACAGAGCAGAAAGCCCTCCAAGAGCAATACGAGCCCAAGATACAAGTTGAAACGATCGGCGGTGGGATCTTTTACGTCAGCCAGTCTTTCCTTAGCAAAACATCCTAGCATCAACAAAAAAGGTGGCTTCTCCAAAAAAAATCAGGAAGCCACCTTTGAGAATATAGAGGCTACAATGAGACTCTGAACGCATACAATTTTTAGACTGTAGGGATCTCCACAATTAATCGCCGGTAAAGAAAACGTGAGACAACCACTTTATCGCTTTCTCTTCATCCAATGCGTGACAGCAAACGGAAGAATTCCAAACCATTTCGTTAAAAAAGGTTGTCTTTCCGTTTTCCGCTCTATACGTATCGCTTTTCGTTCATTTTTCGGTTTTTCAAAATGCTTCACAAACGTCTCCGTCATGAACCGAACGTAGTCATGAAAAGACATATTCCAGACCCCCTTCTCTTACCTACAGGGTTACCCGTGAGAAAAAGGTTTAAACGTTTCTACATATTTTACAAGCTCTTCTTGTAGATACAATGTCGGATTTATCTCGTATTGTGCGGTTTCTTTATAAAGTGGCAATCTCTGTTCATACAATGCTACTAATTGTTCTTTTGTTTTCTCTTTTGCAACTGGTCGATTCTTATCATGAAGAATTCTCTCATAACAAACCGAAAACGGTGTCGCGAGGTAAACAACAGATGGTTGCTGCTTCAAAAAGTGTCTGTTCTCCTCACTCACGACGATGCCACCACCTGTTGCGACAACCGCTTGCTCCCTTCCTATGATTTCTTGCAAAAGGAGCGTCTCGACCTTGCGAAATGCACCCTCTCCATAGGTAAAAAAATAGTCTCGTATAGAACAGCCTAAATAAGCTTCTATTTCCGTATCAAGATCGAAGAAAGGAACCTTCAAGTATGTTGCCCATCGCTTTCCTATTGTAGATTTTCCCGCTCCCATAAAACCTGTTAGGAACAAAGAGGACGTTGTCTGCATTGTAGAGAATCACCTCAAATCACTATTTAATTTGTTGATAGCATCATACCATATTTCACCTGATCGCATTGTGGGATTTCCATCTCGGTACAGATTCCAGGACCATCCACATTCCCCTGTTTCTTTTTTCAGGCTCGAAAACCCCACTTCATAAAAGTCCCAGACAAACCTAACTTCTTCATAGTCTGTACACGCTACTGTTCTTACCTCTTCAAGCGCAAGTTGCACCGCCAATTGTTCTCTATACCAATCTCTTTCGTCTTTCCATCTCATATGAATTGTGGGAGTAGTCGCAAACAAAATGAGCCAAAAAGAAAGCAACATCGTAGTGAACAAAAGAAGATAAGGAGAGATGACTCCTTTTTCGTTCCCTACCATAAACGTTCTTCCTGTTTCCACGAGCGAACCCATAAGCTCTGCATGGGATTGTTCGTCGTTTGAATGGTGATCTCTACAAGTCCATCTCCTTGGCACATAAATGTATTCACATCCCTCGCTACAGGCTCATACCCTGCCCCATTCACTGTTCTCATCACAAAGCTGCCTTTCTGTTCATAGCGGATCATGTCATTCCCTTGTTGTGAACGGATGCCTTTTTCAAGACACGCTACCTCCTCACTTTGCTGTACCTCTGTAGCTATTTTTTGTAAGACGAGTTGTTGACGACTGTAAGATTGTTGAATGGACGTTATTTCTGTTCCACGTGTCATTAATTGAGTGAGAGGGGTAAACAGAAGCGTGAGTAGAGATAATAGGAGGATGGTTACAAGCACCTCAGCGAGTGTAAATCCTTGTTCGTCGTGGCATGCAGACGATTCTGTTGTACGTACCAATAGCGCACACCTCCTCATCAGTAATACGCCATTGTATTTCAGGTGAGAAGGTGGCTTCTCTACTGATTTCCAGTTCGAGTATCTTATGAAGCACAGCCTGAGTTAGACGTTGTTCCTCCAGTTGATAGGATTGAACTTTTGTGACTATCGCAACATTCCCTACAAGCAAAATAACAATCGCAAAGAATAAAATGCCTAGTAGCGCATCCCAAAGTGCAATTCCTGCCTCTTTCTGCTTAGGAGAGCTTTGTAACATACCACTCCCCCTTTCCAATTGTAAAAGTGAGCCGATACAGTACCCCGCCAACCGTAACAAATATCGATCCAAACGGGGCTATGTCTCCTTCCCCATCAAACCGGAAAGACCGCATCGCACTATTTTGGAAAAGAACGTCTTCTGTTGAGAAAGTACGATCTGCAAGCGTTTCCTCTACTGTATAGATGCGGTAACGTCCACTTTCAGCATATAGTCGTACAGCCACCGTTTTTCCAGTCGTCAGTGCGTGCTGTTGAGCCGTAAGCAAATCCTCGGTAAATACACGCAAGAACGAGGTTTTATCTGTGCGTTGGCTCCACACTGCACCAAAATGAGCAACAACAGAAAGTACCACGCTCAAGCAAAGTAACACAATCAGCACTTCCGCAAACGTATATCCTCTAGTATCTTGATTACGTAGGTTGATACTCAACAGATCCGTCTCCTTGAATAACTACTTGACCTGTATCACCACAAGACCCTTCTGCTTGGATATATCCGGCCTCTTGCAATTGAGTCAGTGTCGTTGGAAACGCGCCAGTGTCCATTTCGTAAGCTTGCACTTGCGCTTCAACAACTTGTAAAAACGCTTCACATCCTTTTTCCTTAATCGACGCACTCTGTTTAGCTAAATTAGGGATCGTAATAGCGAGTAAAATGGTAATGACGAGAAGCACAAGCATCATTTCAATGAATGTAAATCCTCGTTCATCCCGGTTTAATGCAGGCATCAATGATGACCTCCTTGTCTCTCTTATTTAGTATTTAGGCTGTTTTCTAAAAGGTTGTTGCTTTAGATGAGAAGTTTTATTGCACAACAGCTGTATGATGCGACATACTGCTATGTTGATTTCCGCTGCATTCAACGAACAGATGGCGAGTCAAAACCAGCGGAGGAAATACACGTAGACTCCTGCGGAATAGCGGAGACGATGAGACCCCGCAGAGAGCGTACTTTGCGAACGAGGAGGCTCAGCGCGGAGCCCGCGGAAAGCGAAGTGTATTTCCGGAGCGGTATTCAAGCACTATGAATGTGCGGTACGTCGCAACATGGGTCAACTGTTTAGTAAAAACAACAAAGAATACGAACACAGCCGTTATTTATTATTCTTTGCATGTCATGATGAAAAGTTCGTCATTTGTAGCATCGGAAAAAGAATCACAATGTACAGCCCGACGACAATGATCGCAAACCCTACAAGTACAATCGGCTGCAACATGCGAATTCCATGGCGAACCCACTCAGTCATCTGTTGAAAGCTTTCTGTGCTTACCAGTAGAAACACTTCCGCAATATGTCCTCTTTGTTCTCCGTAAGCAAGTGCGAGCGAAAAATCTCTTGGGAACAAAGGATGGGACACAGTTAAAGAAGAAAAGGAATGACCCTTCTGGAGTTCTGTTTCCATTTCTTGAAGCAAAACGGTAAACCATGGTGGTAAGCAAGTCGGCGTTTTAAGAAGGGAGGCAATGGCTTCTTGTAAAGAACAGCCAGAGCGCATGAGGGATCCTAGCCACAGGGATACAGTGAACGCATGTTGGTGACGGAAAAACTGTTGCAACCAAGGAAATTGTACAAGCAATTGTCGGGTGCGGTAAGGATGATGAGCCATCCATTTTCCAACGAAGAATAGGAGCACAACTAACATGCTAGCCACTCCAATTACGACGGAAGCAAGTGGAGTCTTTTCGAAAGCGATTAATAAACTCATGAAAAACGTTTTCTCTTCTTGAAATTGATCGTATAATTGGAGAATTCGAGGTAAAAATGTTTCTTTTACAACAGATAGAACAAATACCGTCATCATCGTAAGTACGAGCGGATACTGCAGTACTTTTTTGAACTGTGTTGAATCTTCTCGGCTTCGTTGTAGCAAACGGGCAGCTTCGTAAAATCCCTTTGCTAGCTGCCCAGATTGCTCAGCGACATACAAGCTTAATGTTATGGTCGGATGGAGCTGCAAATGAAATTCCGTTACTTCATGTAGAGAGACACCCTTCTCTAACTGCAAACGGCCCTCTTCATAAACACCTCTCCACTTTGGACGACACGTCGCTTCTATAAGATGCCACGCTGTCCCGACTGCATATCCTTCTTTTAATAATTTGTACATACGATCGCAAAAGGCAATTTGCTCATGGAGTGGGAGCTTCTTCACGTAATTTCCACCTTTTGTATTCCTCTTCTGGGACAAACCCGTAACAAATTGCCTTGCGCAACCACCGATCCAACGTGTATGGGGGTCTGACAGTTTGTTTTCCTTCATAGAAGTGTTGCAAGTCGCGACCTGCTAACAATTCGCAAATACACGCTCTTCTCTTTTCATGATACGGACAATACGGACGACAATTTTCTCCGCAAATGGGGCAAACACGTCTCACTAACCTTTGTGCACTCACGCCGATAAGTGTCTCTTGAATGTCTTGTTTCGGTATCCCAAGCTCTTGAAGCCGACTAATAGCACCAGCCGCATCTTTCGTGTGCATCGTCGTCAACACAAGATGTCCAGTCATTGCAGCCCGAATGGCCACACGCGCTGTCTCTTCATCACGTATTTCACCGACAAGAATAACGTCAGGATCGTGACGTAAAATTGCTTTCAACCCCGTGGCATAAGTAATACCTGCCTTTTCATTAACTTGGACTTGAAGCATGTCTTCACTTTTTTGTTCAACGGGATCTTCCAATGTAATAACGTGTCGTCTCTCTATCTGTGAGGCGTACTGAATGAGGCTGTACACAGAAGTGGTCTTACCACTGCCAGTTGGGCCTGTGAATATGAGAAGTCCGTGTGCGTGTTGGACTAGAGAACAAAGTTTACGCGTGATGGATGGGAACAATGACAATTCATGTAAGGATACTTGGGTAGTTTGAGGCATCAACCGGATGACAAGACTTTCGCCAAAAGACGAGGGTAGCGTAGAAAAGCGTAAATGGACAGGAGTATCATGAACGTAAAGAAAGTGAGCGCCACTCTGCGGCCTTCGTTTTTCCCCAATATCCATGGAGGCAAAAAATTTGAATCGACTGATGAGTCGTTCACTATCGGAATGTGGCCACCTGTGTTTCAAAAGAAGCTGATCATGAAGGCGGAAATAAATGTGTGTATCGTGCTTTCTAGGAGAAAAGTGAATATCAGAAGCTTGCAATTGAAACGCTTGCTCTAAAAGTTGGGATGCTATTTGTTCGATTGATTCGATCAGTTTCACCACCTTTCTTGTCGTCCCTTTACTTTTTCGACACATTAAGTAGTACTCCTTCTTTTTTTCTACATTATTTTTGAATAAATTGATGAATGTTGGCCATCATAATGGTTGTCGAGTAACAACATCACTTCTTGTTGTTACCTAAGCATTTATTTTTCCGAAAAAGTTTGGATAGAAAAGCAACATGCGGAAATCATAACTACTGTTGATTCATAACGATGGGCTATAGCCAAGCGGTAAGGCAACGGACTTTGACTTCGTGATTCGCTGGTTCGAATCCAGCTAGCCCAGTTCTAACGGATGGTGAAACCTTTCACCATCCGTTTTTTTTTCCTGACATGGGGTATACTAAAATGGGTTCGGTGAGCACTTTGTCACCAGAGCATCTCTTGCCTTTTTCTATAGTTAAAGTACAATGGAAACGGTTATTTACAATTGGAATGGGTCTTCGTATAATAGAAATACATGGCCTTTGTCGAAGGGAGGATACATACATGGATCGTATGTTTCGAGTTTGCGGTTTTTGGACTGGGATCTTTGCGGTTTTTTTCTATCTAGGTGATCTATTGGAGCCCTCACTAATCTCTTTCGGTTCCACTGCATTCTTTGTGTTTTTAGGTTACTTGAAGCTGTCCGAGCGAATGTACGTTTACGCGTTTGCTGCTTATTTAACCGTGTTCTTCGCAGGTTTTACGTATTACACAACATTTGTAATGGTTCCAGGAAGCGGGTAAATATAACAAAAAAGCTGTCCAATAGATGGGCAGCTTTTTTGTTATGTGCACAGTCCTAAAATCCATGTAAAAAAGGATTTATGTCCATTTCCGTTCCGATCGTAGTTTCAGGGCCATGACCTGAGCAGACAACCGTGTCTTCTGGTAGTGTGAGTAAATGATCGTGAATACTTTGTAGTAGCTGTTTTGAATTCCCTCCAGGTAAATCTGTTCGTCCGATACTTCCTTGAAACAACGCGTCTCCACTGAAAACAACACCTGTATCTTGTTCATAAAAAGATACACTTCCAGGGGAATGTCCAGGAGTTTCTATAACACGCAATGTCAAACCTCCACATGTTACCTCGTCTCCATGAGCAAGAAAGTGATCAGCACCACGTTCTGTTTCCACTTTGCCTAGCCCGAAGAAAGCGGAGCCATTTTTTTTGGAGTCCGTTAACCAATCGTTTTCCCACTCATGCACATAAAGAGGTATATTCCATTTCTTTCGCAGCCCTTCAACCGCTCCGATGTGATCAAAGTGAGCATGCGTGAGCCAAATGGCTTGTGGAACTAAGGATTTATTTTCAATTTGTCGAATCAGTTTCTTCTCATCTCCACCGGGATCAATAACCACACAACCGCCATCGCTTGTATAGAGGATGTATGCATTCGTTTGTAATTCTCCAAGCGGATATCTTTTGTATTGTAGGTGCATGTACTATTCTCCTTTCTCTTTGAGTGTATTGTACTGTATGATGGAAAGAATTCGCAAAAACTGAACTCGACAAAAGCAATGGAAATGGGTACAATAACTTATATAAAAAACTCCAACCATTTTGGAGCTAGATAGCGCGATCATGTGCGCATAAAGGAGGTCTCAGCATGGGGACAGCTATTATTTTTGCGCTAGTAGCCATCGTGGCAGCGGCTGGTTCGTATAGAACTTTGAAGGAGAAAAACCTTTTAGGGTTCGCTCTTAGTTTTACGACGCTAGCACTCTTCGGCTGGTTTTCTATCATGACTTTTATTAACAGTGGTTGGCCTGCCGCTTAAAAGAAGGAAGTATTGGTCCTTTTTGGCGTGACTACGTAACGCCACCCTAAAAAATCGAGTAGGGGTCGTCATTGCTGACCACCCCTCTCACAGAACCACACGTGCGGGTCGTCGCGAGCGGCTCCTCCCACTTATCCCTTTGGAGATAGCGTTCATCATAAAGTTTGACTAATGGAACTAAGTTTTTGGCTTTGAAGAACTTACCGTTCATCACATAATGAACTTCTGGTGTAATGAAACTCCTCCATGCCGTCATTCGCATATCGGGGAGGTCTTCTTTCCACCCAGCTCTCCTTAACATCCTATGGAATTTCTTGATCTTTCTCCAGCTTCGTAATTGAACCATTCGAAGCCTTCTTCGAATCCATCCATCACACTCTTTGAAGAAACTATTTCATTTGTGTACTTGAAATAGTTTCCCCATCCTCTTATTACAGGGTTTAGTTCTTCCTTAATGAGAGTAAACAGGTCAACCGTTTGGTTCCTTCTAGTGATGTCCCGTACCTTCTGTTTGAAACGCTCTTTCTTCTTCGGGTCGATCTTTCTGTATTGTCGATAGAACTGATACCCAAGAAACACAAAGGACTCTGCCATTACATTCACCACTTTTGATTTGGTGTGGTGGACGGTCAGCTCCCTTTTGGTCTTTCGGGATATACACTCTTTTCACCGGTCTAGGACAGTAGGTTTTCTCCTTTAGAGACTGCTGGAGCGTTCCTAGGTGACTCCCCAACTCTCTCATGCACTTATTTTCGCTCGTAAGACTAGTATTCTCTTTTTTGAGTGTTTCCATTTCTCGATGCGCTCCTAAGCCTTTCTGAGCCGTTTTAAAGACATTCTCATAATCCTCTCGATTCAACTGCACCTGGTCTCGCTTCAAAACTGGTGTTTTTACCTCGATTGCACTCAAATTTTACAGGGGCACTTCGATCTCATTCAAAGCTTGCTTCACTTCAACAAGCCGAGCCTCTGTTTTTTCAATTTCCGCCTTCTGCGCAAGAAGCTCTTTTTCTTGTTGTTCGCGCACCCGGCTATATTCTTCCTTGAGCTCCGCCACTTGACCTTCTAGTTCCTTCGCTTTGTATCGGTGGGGCGCGACATGCTTTCGATCACTCGATACGCCACGATCGAGTTCAAAACCTTGGGCTTTTACATGTTTATTAAAATCATCCTGCAGCTGAACTAACTGGAGCTTTTGTCCAAAATGCTCCTTGGCCGACAATCGGACATCTTCTGTGACCGGCACGAACCCCAAATGCATATGAGGCGTTTTTTCATCCTTATGTACCACCGCATAGACCACATTGTCCTTTCCATATCGATCGGACAAAAAGTCATAACTCGTTTTGATAAACTTCTCTTCTTGGTCCGGCGTCAACTTCTCAAAAAAATCCTTATTGCTCGTAACCATAAACTCACAAAGCTTTACCGCGTCTTTTCCCCTTAAATTAGAAAGTGCTTTAAAATCCAACATCATAATTAAAATAAAACTGAGCAAATTTATCTTGTGATTCTACAATACTTTTTTAAAAAGTGAACCAGTAATCCATATTATTCAAAAGATTATATTGTATTTCCAGACAAGATAACCAAAAAATGCTAACATTCATTTTGTAGAACTATTACGACAAAATTTCGCATTGAGGAGGAGTTTATCATCAAAAAGCTACTAATCTCATTTTTCACTCTCGCATTAATCTTTGGAAGTATGCAGCTCGCTAGTGTTTCAGCAAATTCAGAACAACCACCTGTACTACCACCAGACTCTGGACTTGAACCAAACCCTGAAAACCCTGAAAATCCCGAAGAAGATAGCAATTCTGCTTCGAAAGCTGTCTTTTTTGGAGGTATGGTTATTGCCTGGTTTGTTGACGGAGCAATTGATTATATTTCAGGAAGTGCTCCATCAGAATGGGTAAGTTGGGGACTAAACGAAATTGAAGAAACAGTTGTTGGTTACTTAAGCACACCTTTATATTCATCAGCAGTGGTGAAATCTGGAGGAGTCGTCGAACCAAACGATTGTACTAGTTTTCCTTGTCCAATTACTGCAGAAGATCCAGAAAAAGAAGAAGAAAAGTAAAAAAAATAGAAAAGGGGTGTTTTTACACCTCTTTTCTATTTTTCTTCCTAAAAAACTTCTAAAAATCATAATGTCACAAACACAGACAAAATTATTATATAGGTAAACCTAACCATCTTAATACTCCCAGAATAACCATCCCAGTAATGATCCCCAGAAAAAAGTGCTTTTTCTTCATACAACTCTCCTTTCACCCTTACTATTTGTAACATTTTAACACAATCTGTGAATTTATAGTACGCAGAATATTCGAGTGGGTTTAAAAAAGTAAGAAAGTACTATTATTCCAAACACAATCGAGTAGGGGGCGTCATTACTAACCACCCCTCTCACAGAACCACACGTGCGGGTCGTCGCATGCGGCCCTTCCACTTATCCCCTTTGGAGATAGCGTTCATCATAAAGTTTGACTAATGGAACTAAGTTTTTGGCTTTGAAGAACTTACCGTTCATCACATAATGAACTTCTGGTGTAATGGAACTACGCCATGCCGTCATTCGCATATCGGGGAGGTCTTCTTTCCACCCAGCTCTCCTTAACATCCAATGGAATTTCTTGATCTTTCTCCAGCTTCGTAATTGAACCATTCGAAGCCTTCTTCGAATCCATCCATCACACTCTTTGAAGAAACTCTTTTCATTTGAATCAATTTCATGATTGCTCTTTTTAAAAATACACAGACCAGCAGAATAGTAGTTACTTAAAAATTTTCTTGATTCGTACCGCTTGAACAAGGTTGTTGATTTCCGCTACAGGCGGACGCTTTCCACGGGCGGGCCGTGAGCCTCCTCGTCGCTTCTCTCCTGCGGGAATGAAATGTGGAAGCGGTCCGTCTTGCTCCCTCTGAAAGATGTTCTTTGGCTTTAGATGTATTTCGCAAGTGAAAAGTGAGCCATTTCGCAATTTAATTTTGAGCCACTCTGTTTGTACTCACTTTCATCCATTCTTGGGTTTCTTTTATTCTAAATGACGTTATTACATCGAACGCACGAATAGTCATCATTACAGAGCCATGAAAAACCATTATCTCCTGACGCAAATAGCGGATATTCTGATGCGGCTCTATGAAAACGGTTCTAGCGTAATCAAGAAGGTGAAAAAAACGATCAAAGAAAAATCCTTGGATCTGTTTGAAGCGATCCGTGGTCGCATAGTAACAGACAAGGATTTAGCTGAACTGGATACACCAATTCAAGTAAGATTCACCTGAATTTAATTGTAGCAAAGGATGTGATGTGACGCAAAAATAATACTTAGCACCCTGTTGGTTGGAGTGGAGGCCCACAGGACGTGGGTCAGGAAGGCGTTGCCACAGGACGTGGCGCCTTTAGCCTTTCTTCCTTGTTCTGCGGGATTAGTGGGACAGGTGAGACGTGTCTAGCTACAGCGGTCTGCTTCCGCATTTCATCCCGCAAGAGCGAAAGCGATGAGGAGGCTCACCGCCCACCCCGCGGAAAGCGAGCACCTGGAACGGAAATCAACAGCCATTTTAACAGAGCCAAAATAAAATAGCTAAAAACTAATTTAGGCTTCCTTTTTTGGCAACCAGCCTCCACTAGCTCTTCATGCATATCAATCTTCTTCATTTGTTGCTTACTCATGTAGTGATTTCTCTTCCACTCATTTTCCTTTATGTAATCGCGTAGAATGTTCTTGACCTCTTCTGTTAATACCTTCTTTCTCCCTTTTATTTCCTTGTAAGTGGATGGTCTCATAATCTCCTCAGTAATTGCCAGATTACGAACATCCTCATTTCTACCTTTCTCAAACTCTTGTACGTATTTATCTACTGTATTCCGGGACTTTTTAGTATTTTTGGCAATCTTTCGCTTACTCATCCCCTCCAAATATAACTGAATAATGGTTTGTTTCTTTGTCAAAGTAATCACTCCTGATATTTCCCCCTAATAGTTCATTAGGGTTATTGTCTATCAAAAGTGGCTCAGTTTTCAATTGCTTTAGTGGCTCACTTTTAGGTTACTATATACATAGGCGCATAGTGTTTATTAAATCCTACTGGTTCTGGCTCATTTCGCTTGTTATACGCAATGATGGACTGATGCCCCATTCGATGTATTTGTTCATAAATAGGGTCATAATCATAGCCAGCGTCCATGGTCTGATAGCGTAATGTCGGAAGAGCGAGACGTTCATGAATCCCCTTTAATAGTGGGATCGCTGCCTTTCCATCGTTCAGACTACCCGATGAGAAAAGGGTCTGTAGTATGTATTGACTCGATGTGCCGACAGCCAGATGCCCCTTGTAGCCATACCAAAAGACGTTCTTCCCTTCACTTGCGAAATACACCCATCAAGTTATTCCGCCGAAATACCTTATCGTATAAGCTGTACCATACTCGTTTCGTCATCACTTTACTCCTTCTACGTGGAGAGTTACATCTCGTTTCCTTCCGTTTCCCTTTCATAGGATGGAGTTGACAGGTAACTAGTGTTACAATCCTTTCTTCCCACATCCTAGTGGTGAGCGGTGTACCCTTCTGTTCCACCTCGGTTTCGCGTCTTCTGCTCACTTCCACGGTTCTCTTCGTATGATGTAGAGCTTTCCATCTTCATGCGTCACGCCCTTCGCAAGTTGTTGTCAGTGGTTTTTTATTGCTCTGTTTCTTGAAAGACAAACTGCTCTCTTTTCCCAGTTTCTAGATGAATGACTTCGCTCGTCAATACTCCATATAGAAGGTGTCTACCATCTGTACTCATTTCGAGGTTTGCTTGTTCTGGAACTTCAAATAGAGGACGTTTCTCTTTCACTGAGAGGTTTACTTCGTACATTTGGAACAAACCGTCATATGTGTCCACATTTCCACTTTCTTCAGGATGAATGATGTAGAGCACGTTTTTCACCTCATCATATGAGAAGAAAGGAACTTGCCACGTACTATACTGAGAGAGGTATGGCGCTTGATAGGAAAATACTTCGTTCCCCATACCATCAAAGAAGGATACCATCCCCTTATTTTTTCCTTCTTGAGTAGCGAACACAACAACATATTCCCCCATGTCCTCTATAGCATAAGCTTGTGAAGAAAGGACACGCTCCCCACCGGAAACCCCATTCCACTTCGCTTTAGTCGTGAGCGATGACTTTGTTGGATCCCAGTCTAAGTAAGCAATCGCACCTGAATTCACACGTACGTAAAACGGCACATCTATATCAACTGCATCTAGCCCATCATTCGTTAATAAAAAATGCTCATATGACCAGTCTGGTTGAAAGGCAGTGACTTCCCATCCAGCCAAACTAGATGGTTCCAATGTAATTTCCGAAGCAGAAAAAGCCTCAGAATAGATCGTATTCCCTACAGAATTAACGATGGTTATCTCACCTTCCTCACCTCGTCCAGGTGAGGTAAACAATGCTACTTGACGACTCACTGGCTCGATGGCTACTTCCGAAATTATGCTTTCTTTTTTATAAAGAAGCGTTACGTCTCCTGAAAATACATTATATGTAAGAACAGATGACACACCGTCTTCTTCTGTCGTGTACACAATTGTTTTTTCGTCGAGAAAACCGACGATCTCTTCTAACACACTTTCTACAAAACGCATCGGAAGCCACTTGTCCTTCTCACCTAGCACTTCCTCTTCCTCTGCTAAAGGTGACTCTCCTTCTCCTTGTTGATCAGTGGGTTCTATGACCTTTTCCGTTCCACTACACCCAGTGATCAGGAGGACGAAAGAGAGCAAAGCAACCCATCCAATACGAATTTTCTCTTTATTCACGATCCGCCCCCTTCCATCTCTCTTTATAAGACGAATTGATCGTCGAAATGTTTCACTTTTTACAAAGAGATGACAAAAAGCCTATCCAAGCAGGAAATGATTCCTATAACGGACGGATTGCCTCTACGAGAATGCCTATAACATCTCGATAAATACTTTCGAACTGCTCTATTGGGAGCGGATTTACCCCTTCTCCTAATTCAATTGTAAATCCTGGCTTTTCGTAAGTTGCAATAAACCAATCTTTAAATCCTGCATGACTGTCAATCATTTGTACAGCCTTATATCCACTTGCTCTCTCAAAACGCGCTGCTAGTAAGGCACTTTCTTTCGGTTCGATTCCTTCATATCCCCAATAAAATTCTTTTCCTTGCGTATGAAGTGCAACGACTCTGTGAAATTGCTTTTCCTCTACAAGTTTTTGCATGACAATCGCCTCCTTTTCAGTTAAAGGAGCTGCCCCTGGATAATCTCGGTAGGCAGGTATTTTTGCCCATTTTCTATTCTTTTCGATTTCCCAATTTGTAGGGAATTGATTATTCAAATCGACCCCTCTAGCGTTTGCCTTCCAATCTTGAAAAGTGACCCCCTCATGAAGAAGCATACTTCGATAAACGGGACGTTCTTCATCGTGTGGGCCGTACTGGGCAATTTCTACACCATCAGGATTCACCATAGGCACAACAGACAATGTACACTCCGTGTATAACGTTTCTGCTGGGATCCCATACAAGTGCCCTCCTGTCGCTATCGCGTGGACATAATCTTGCACAAACTGCATGACGACGTTGGTCGTAACCCATTCGTTCCCATGAAAAGAAGCATTTAGATGTACATGTAACGGTCCATTACCTATAGTGATCTCAGTAATAGATCTGCCTTGTTCACTTTCACCGATTACTCTCACCTGAAACATGCTATACATTTCATACAGAGTTTGAATGTCCTGCTCCACACGGGAGTGATCGTAACCAAAATGCGGATTGACAATAGAACTTTTCACTTGCCACGGAATTTCTATTGTCTCACCTTCCCGCAATATTTCTTGCTCCATCTGGTTTAAAAGTAAAATTGCTTCCGGGCGCACCCCACACTTTCTAGCCAGACCATCTATCGAATCAAATTTTTTGACAGTATAGCTATCACGGATATATCCAGGTATTTTGCATATGCCTCTTGCCGTAATTGGGTTAGGATTAATGATTTCTAAAGCAAATATGGGGATGTTAAACCACTCACTAATTTGGGTAAGCATCGTCAAATACTTAAACTGCATTTGCATATATTCCCTACCTCCTGTGCGTGCTTATCGTTTAAGGTATGTATATTCTCACCCGAACGATAAAAAGACCTTACACCCAAAGATGGGCATAAGGTCTTTTGGCTTTTATTCAGCTGCATCAGTGTTGCTATCTCCTTGTCGATCTTCTTCGTAGAAACGGAGAAGATCACCTGAAACGACTGCATCTGAGTAACTTAACTCTTTTTCTGCCTTTTCTATATACGGATCACAAACCGCTGCATCTTCCACGGGTTCTTCCGTTGCTTTATCATAGCAAATACCGCTCGTATATAGGTATTTATCCGTAATGAAAGACCCATCACGCAATACGGCAAAATCCAAGCGGTCTTCAGCGAACAAATCCGCTCCAAATTGGATATCATCTTTTGTGTCAATACCTAGCAAATGGAGCAATGTAGGGCGTAGATCAATTTGACCACCTACCGTATCTATCTGCTTCCCTTCCATGCCAGGGATCCGAATCATTAACGGTACTTGCTGCAATTGGGTAGAAACAAACGGTGTCACTTCTTTGCCTAGGAATTGTCCCATTGCTTCGTTATGATTTTCTGAAATTCCGTAATGATCAGCGTAAATAACAATAATCGAGTCTTCATACAACCCTTCATCCTTTAATTGTTGAATGAAAGTTTTCACCGCTTCATCTTCATAGCGAATCGTTGGAAAATAGCGGTTCAATGTTTCACTGTTCGAATCATACTCATCGATCATACGGTCTTCTTCGTCTAGCTCAAATGGAAAGTGATTTGTCAATGTAATGAACTTCGTGTAAAAAGGTTGTTTCATTTCTTTCAAATACTGAATCGACTGTTCGAAAAACGGTATGTCTTTTAGTCCCCAACCGACCGAATTCTCCTCAGTCACTTCATAATCGGTCAACGAATAGAAACGATCGTATCCTAACGTGTTGTACATAACATCACGGTTCCAGAAGCTTTTGTTGTTTGCGTGTAAAGTGGCTGTGTAATATCCGTTCTCACCTAGCACTTCTGGTGTTGCGCGATATTCATTTAAAGCGTTAGTAAAAAAGACGGCACCACGGCTCGATGGATACAACGAATTATCCAAGAGGAATTCACTGTCACTCGTTTTTCCCTGACCTGTTTGAGAGTAAAAGTTAGTAAAGTTAAGACTCTCTTCCATAAAGTCATTCAAGAAAGGTGTAATTTCTTCACCGTTGATTTTCTCACCAAATACAAAGCTTTGCGTGGATTCCAAGCTAATGAGAATGACGTTCTTCCCTTTCGCCACTCCAAACATGTCCTCGTTCGGCTCTTTGTACTCTGCGGAAACATAATTTTCAATACTGTCAAGTTCACTACCATCAGCAAACGCTCGTTGTGCAGAAGATTTCGACTGCAAATAGGCGTCATAAACAAGATAGTTATAGGTTCCGATGTTTTTCACTAAAATTTCTCGGTCAAACGTACGCGTCAACAATTCAGGGCGTTCTGTCTCTGCTAACCCTAAGTTAAAGAAGGCAATCGCGACTACAACTAGAAAATACGCACGACGAGCCATTTTCGTAACAGGGCGATTATGGAAAACTTGTGGCTTTTTCCAAAGAATCCAACCAATAACGAGTAGGTCTATAAAATAGAGTAAATCTGTCCACATGATTAATTCGTTTACACTGCTTCCAAGGTCCCCCATGTTGCTCGTTTGAAATAATACAGGGAGCGTAATAAAGTCGTTAAAGAATCGATAGTACACAATATTTGCAAATAACACTCCCGTTACAATCCACGATACAATGTACATGTATCGATTTCTTCCTGCTCCT
The DNA here is from genome assembly GCF_012955605.1 of Bacillus fonticola. GTDB lineage: Bacteria > Bacillota > Bacilli > Bacillales > JC228 > Bacillus_CG > Bacillus_CG fonticola. The sequence continues at coordinate 2,031,394 of NZ_CP052135.1, forward strand.
TGGAAGAACATACTGAGTCCAAGAATAAATAAAATAAAGCTCAATGGGTTGATTAGTAATATTAACTCTTGTTTCCAATTTTCAATGGGTATATCAAAGCTAGTTTGATAGGCTACGTACGTTTTTAACCAAAGCAATAGTACTGCAACGGCTAACAACGTTACTTTAGGAAACGCTCGTGATCTCATAAAAATTCTCCTCCCAACATCAACAGAGCGAAAAATACGGTAAAGTCATTCCAATTTTTTTCTACATGAAAGATCATGGTTAATCTTAATACGTTTTTTACAAAAAGGCAACCAGAATTCACACGTACTATTTACAATTTTATGTCTCCCCTTTACACACTACTATAGACGAGCAGACATTAAAAAAGTTTCATTTTTCATCGAACTGTTAAAAATCAGGACAAAAGTATGATAAAAAAAAAAAACAAGAACCATCCTTCAGTCCCTGTTTCTAGTGTGAGCTTATGTTGTACGTTCTATCGAAAAATTTTCTATGCACCAGAATTTTCAAGCAATAAATACCCTGCACCATATACGCCTGCATCGTTTCCGAGTTGCGCAAAAACAAGGTCCGTCGTGCGCGCTACGTTCGGATACGCAAACTTTTGAAAGGCTGTTTTCACTGGGTACATGAGCGTATTTCCAGCCTTAGAAACACCGCCTCCAATTACAATTTTCGTTGGATTCAAAGTATTTGCTATGTAGGAAAGGGCTAGTCCGAGCACTTCCGAAACTTCCTGCACAACTTCGAGTGCAACATCATCTTGTTGCTGGGCATACTGGAAAACAAGCTGACTTGTCATGTCATGTTCTGAAAGATCCATTACAAATGGGGATAAACTTTCTACCTTGACTGCCTTTGCTCTTTTTTCCTGAGCGATTCGAACAATTCCTGTTGCAGATGCGATCGTTTCGAGACAACCGGTTTTACCACAATTACACGGAGCTCCCCCCATAGGGATCATCGTCATGTGACCAATCTCACCCGCCGCCCCACCAGCACCGTGAACGATGCGATCATTCGCAATCACGCCGCCACCTACGCCGGTCCCAAGCGTAACGCATACAAGATTCGGCTCTCCATCCCCAGCGCCTTTCCACTTCTCACCTAGAGCTGCGCAGTTGGCATCGTTATCGATTTCTACACGTAATCCAGTGGCTTTTTCCAACTCAATTTGTAATGGAAGGTCGCCCTTCCAGCCGAGGTTAACCGCGCCTAAAACGAGACCTTTTTCCTTATCTACAGCACCCGGAGCTCCTACACCAATGCCCAGCACGTCCTGTTTATCCCATCGATGTCGGTGAAGCGCCTCTTCCACAGTGAGGGCAATATCTTGCACAATATGGCCCCCACCATCACTTTTATTTGTCGGGATTTCCCACTTCTCAATTAACTCCCCTAAAGAGGATAACAGGGCGCACTTAATTGTTGTACCGCCCAAGTCAATCGCTACAATTCCCTTTTTCACCGTTTTTGTTCCTCCCCTTGCTGGCGATCGTTCTTGCTTTTCTCTTCTTCGATTGCCTTTCGCAATATATGTACTGCGGATTGAAAGGTGTGCGGCTCTATAATTTGCGCGCGGTATAACTCTTTGACTTCCATCTCCATAAGTTCTAAGTTTGCGACACGCTCCCCAACATAGAGAATGGTACCGAACTGCTTTAAGAGTACTTGGACATCATAAATAGTGTTCATGCCAAATTCACCTCATCTACCTATGAGTATACAAGATTTTGACACGACTCTCCAACGTTTTTGCCGATTCAACACTTCTTGCGATTCCATGCGAATCCAAACCACTGACCAACCGCCTTCCGCTTTTCTCTGTCTAGCTCCAGGCGGTAGGGGACCGCACTCGTTTGTGCCCCTCCGCGAAAGTCTGAAGATCGACTTTCCCTCCGGTTCACAGACGAGCGGGTTCCCCTGACCAACCGCCTTCCGCTTTTCTCTGTCTAGCTCCAGGCGGTAGGGGACCGCACTCGTTTGTGCCCCTCCGCGAAAGTCTGAAGATCGACTTTCCCTCCGGTTCACAGACGAGCGGGTTCCCCTGACCAACCGCCTTCCGCTTTTCTAACGGTCTGGGTCTTTTGGGTGTAGGAATCTCGGTCGTCGGTTTTTTAATGGAATGGGTGAGCGTAAAAGCACGTCTCGGAAGGCTCGGTAATTAAACGGAATGAATGGCCATAAATACGGGACATCAAACGAACGCATGCGAGCAAGTCCCACGATCCATAGCGTAAAAAACACAATAAATCCGTACACGCCGAAGATGGCTGTAGCGATTAGCATAGCAATACGTACAATTCTGTTCGCTAAACTCAATTCGTAGCTCGGTGTTGCAAACGTCCCAATTGCTGCAATAGATAAATACAAAATTACTTCATTTGTCAGCAATCCGACTTGAACAGCCACATCCCCTATCATTAACGCCGCAACAAGTCCAAGTGCGGTTGCTAATGCTGACGGGGTATGAATGGCAGCCATCCTCAATACGTCTAGCCCGACTTCAATAATGAGAAACTGAGCAAGAAGGGGAACCTCTCCTGTTTCTTTCACACCTAGAAAGTCAAGGGGTCCGGGTAATAAATTAGGCTCCGTTGCAAATAGATAGTAGAGCGGTAAAAGAAAAATTGATGCCCACACCGCTATAAAGCGTACAAAACGGAGATACGCACCGACGAGAGGTTTGTTTCTATATTCCTCAATGTGCTGTAGATGATGCCAAAAGGTAGTCGGTGTAATCATTACACTGGGAGAACCATCGACAATGACACACACATGTCCCTCATACAGATGTGCAGCGACCGTATCGGGTCTTTCCGTATATCTAACTAAAGGATAGGGATTCCAATGTCTGCCACTAATAAACTCCTCGATCGTCTTTTCGGCCATAGGGAGTCCATCTGTATCGATTTGCTGGATGGTATCTTTCACGCTCTGGACAAGATCTTCTTCAGCAATGTCCTCCAAATAACAAATAACGACATCTGTTTGCGACCTTCTTCCAATTTGAAAGTACTCCATACGTAATGATTTGTCCCGAACCCTTCTTCTCGTTAAAGCCGTATTAAATACAATCGTTTCGACAAATCCATCGCGTGAGCCTCGAACTACACGTTCAATGTCTGGTTCTTGTGGACCGCGAGTAGGGTACGTTCTTGCATCAATTACAATCACTTCTGCTATTCCATCAACCACCAATGCCGCCGGTCCAGCAAGCACTTGATTGACCACATGATTCAAATCGTCGGTTTTTCCAATCTCGATGTACGGAATATACCTCTTCATTAATTTGTCGACAGGATTTTCGTCCAGCTCATCTGCTGATACACGAAATAGAAACTCCTGTAGATGATGCATGATGTCATCTTTCACGAATCCATCGACTAAAAACAACGCCATATCTCTTCCGGCATAATGCAAATCTAAACGAATCACATCAAAGCTTTTGTCTACTTGTAACAAGTGATTCAATTGCTCTACATTTTCCTTAATTGAAGAGGAGACAGGCAGTTTCTCTTGCTCTTTTTGTTTACTCATAATATCATCACCACATTCCAATCCAGCATTTTCCTCTTCCCATCATGGACAAAACTTCCTTGAAACATACGTGTATGTTCATATTTCCCTTGCTTGTCTCATATGGTGAAATTGACGGAGAGGAAGGGGGTCCCCAAAGATGAATTGGCGATTTATGCACACACTGACCTTTTTTATATTTGCATTACTCTTATTAGTTACTGTCCTACTAAAACTACCTACAGGAACAGAGGAAACGATTACGTACTTCCCTAAAGATGAAGAGGCATCTTTTAAGAAGACCGAAACAGAAATTTCCCTCCAAAACGAACCGAAGCAGAAGGCGCGTCTCGAATGGAAAGTCAGCTCAACCTTAGATAGGGAAAGCTATTTACGACAAGACGTCGGCCTCTTATATCAAGACGGCAGACTCCTTGAAATACTCTCAAAATGGTCTGAAAAGGAAAATAGCATTCAACAAGAAAAGTTCTTTGAGATCGTTTCACCAAGCTATTTCCAAGCCATTTCATTCCATCATGCTGAACTTCACGAGAGTCAAGATGGCAACATTACCAGTGTGCAAGCTACATCCGAAGACTCTTTATATACAATAGCCGAGCCTAACAAAAAAGCTTTTTCATTCGTTGAACCACAAACAGAAGAAGAGACTAAATGGAAAGAGAACTTGGACAAGAATACCTATAATTTCTTAAGAAGATCTTGGAATTCCGCTATCCGAACAAAAGACATTCCGATAAAAAACTACACGTTGTATCCCTTGACTGAGCTACCACCAGTCAAAGGGAATGCTTTCCCGGGATTGAGCATGGAAAAATCGCAAGAAGTATACGGGAAGCTATGGGAAGGATTGTATAGAAGGTACGTACTCGGTATTCAAACTGATGTACAAAAAAAAGAATCGCCGCTCGGGAGTACGATTCCTCTCATTGGTGTATCAAAGAATAATGATCATCTTATCGTCATCATCGTTACAGGTACGGGTGAAAGCATTACCCTTCGTCAAGTGATTGAGTAAGCTGCTGTAGAAGCTCTTGGATATCTTCATTATCGCTGTCGAGTGTCTCAGCCTTCCTAGCAACATCAAGAGCTTCTGGAAAGCGATTTGTCTTTGTATAGAGCACAGCCAGATTGAAATACGCTTCAGTGAAAGTTGGATCCTGTTCAATTGCCTTTAATAAATGGCCCTCCGCTTGTTTGTAGTCAGCACGCTTTAGCTCAACATAAGCGAGAAAAAAATACGCCTCGCTTGGAACATCTTCTTGATTTGCAAATGTATCCGAAAGTAACGTATAGGCTTGATCTACTTTTCCTTCTTGAATATACATTTGGGCTAAAGCGACCACTTGGGATCCTTTTGACGCATCGTATTCTCCTTCAATTCCTGTCTTAACAAGAAATGGGATAATAAAAAGAAGGATCAACACAGGGACAAGGCGGAGTTTAGACTTTTGCTTCGGAAAATGAACAACAGCTGCAATAAGAAAACCGCCAACAAGACCCCCAAGATGCCCTGCATTATCTATGCCAGGAATTGTAAATCCAAACATTAAATTTAACGCCAAAATAAACAAGACATTCAGACCCATCGTTCTAAAGAACAGACGCGGTTTGGATACACCTATATATAATAAAGCACCAAAGCAGCCAAAGATTGCACCACTCGCTCCCGCAGATAAATTCGTGGTAAATGCAAAACTAGCAAGAGAACCTATCACCCCAGCCAATAAATAAATACACGTAAAGCGGATCGTGCCAAAAATTCGCTCCACAGCAGTTCCTAAGTAAAAGAGGGCTAACGTATTCATAAGTAAATGTAAAAATCCAATATGAAGAAAAACTGCGGTTAATAATCTCCACCATTCTCCTTCTAAAATAAGGGGTTGAAATTTCGCACCGTAGCGAATGAGCGTCTCCGTGTTTTGACTGCCCCCATTCCATTCTAAGATAGCAAACATCACAATTTGGATCGCAATGAATACATAGGTCATTCTTGGTTTTCCATTTTGAAAAAATGATTGCTCTCGTTTCATACGAACATGAGTTACTTGTAACGCTTGCTGCTTACGGTAAAGAGCCTCAGCCTCTGTTCGTTCTTCTGCATCCTCTAATGAAGGCAGAGATGTACGAAGAAGCTGGGATAAGTGGGCAAGTGTACGCACATCACCTTCATTTGTATAAAGAATCGTTACGTTTTCTGCTCCTCTTGTGCTGACAACTGGCTCTTCCAATGGCGGAACCGTGTCATCGACTGGAGGAAGAGGGCAAAAATACACATTAACAAATGAGACTTTTCTTTTTCTAGCTTGATCCCGTAACTTCTGCACCATCATATAGGCACGATCTCGATCTCGTAACACTTCTCGTGACCAGTCAACCTGCCGCGCCACAAGACGAACTACCGGCCTTTTCGGTTCCTCAATTTTCTCAAGCCAAATCTCATGTTCTTGTACATGAGGTGCATCTACAGGACGATAACCTTCATTCACAATGAGATGCCTCGCTACCGTCCAAAGTTGATACGATTGTTTGGCGTCCATACCTCTCTCCTCCCTCCCGGCCACAAATCTCCAAGGTGCAAAAACAAGCCCCTTTCGTTTCCCGATTTCACTTCTCTTCACTATAGCGTTTCTCAAGGAATGACGCAAAAGAATAACCCTTTACAAACCAAAAAAGGAAGGGTAAGATTTCCCTTCCAATTCACCAAAGCTTGAGTACGTATGTGGTAATGTTTTAGAGGCATAACCTAAGAAAATGTTGAGCGAAATGCTCCTTGTAAAAATCGCTCACGCACCCCAGGTATACTAAACGATGTGCGAACAACGAGTTTTCGAGCAACCGAATACGACATAAGCCAGTTTACAATGCGGTATCGATAATGATACACACAATAGATAGCTGTAATGAGTGTCACCAAACGAATAAAACGACTTTGCACCAGTATCCCTCCTTTGTCTATCTATCTTAACCGTTTGGAGGGATTCTTATGTAAGAAGCACAATGTATAGAGAGGCTATCGCACTTACTCCAATAGCGCTTGCGTTCACGACATCATTTGTCATCCATTTCAATCCGCGTAGGTACACAGTTCTCTGACCACAGTGTATCCTCGCCTCGGTTTCATTTTTACAAATTAAGCACCTCTGCTTGCGCTGAATAGTCGCACCAAGCAAGGTATCTAACCACATACCACCCACAGCAAAAAGGAACACGACGATCGCTGCCTCAAGAGAAAAGATCTCAAGCAGAGAAGCTAAAAAAGCAATTGTTGCAGCTCCCAGTCCCCCGGCAACCGTCCCTAAAACTGTCACACCGCCACTTGTTCCGCGTGGTACCCTTTGTAACGTAAAGACGTGAATCGGTCTCCCTTTACTCAGTACACCTATCTCTGAAGCCCATGTGTCGCTGTTTGCAGTAGCTAAGGCACAAACTGCTCCTACATAAAAAACCTCTTCTTGAAAAAGTGTCCCATAGAGGGCGAAAAGTGCAGCCCATCCCCCGTTTGCGAGCACTTGATATGCGTCGCGTTGTTCCCCTTTTTCAATATGTTGTGCCGACTCACTTTTTTGGTCTCGACGGTATAGTGACCAAAAAGAGGATGTGAGGAAAAATGTTGCCAATAGAAGTAACCCATCCAAACCGAGTCCGATCCATACACTGCTTCCGACAAAAAAAGCCATTAGCGCCCCGCCTACCGTTAAGAGTCGAGCGACGGCGCCTCCGATAGCTACAATAGCAATGAAAAAAACAGAAAGTAATTCGATGCCCTTCACCCTCTCGTATCGAGCTTTAGGTGCTTTGTAACCGTAACTTTTTCACTTACACGACAACTTCACATATATGGTTAAGTACTAAAGGTTTCAGTCACTTAAAACGTGTTGAACAAATTGGTCATGGGGTTCCATAGGTAAAGAAGTAAATAGTTGCTCTTGTAAACAAAGGGCGATGGTTGTCATCTCCGAATGTGCCGCCAACAACCGATCATAATACCCTCCACCAACACCAAGTCGCTCTCCAGCTTTCGTGAAAGCAACCCCTGGAACGATAAGTAAGTCAATGTGTTCAATAGGATATTCCTCTGTTTCATTCACTTTAGGTTCTTTCAAACCAGAGTAGACAACCTCGAGTTGATCAAATTGTTCCAACACAAAAAAACGCATTGTTCGTGTATCAGGAAAGCATTTTGGAACAACAACGCATTTGTTTTCCTTCCAAGCTTGCTTAATAATATGTATAGTATCTATTTCGCGAGGCGTGCTTACTGTAACAGCAACAGTGTGTGATATGTTCCAGAAGGATGAGGTAAAAAGGGCTTGGTGAACCGCTGCCGTCTTCTGTAGACGTTCCTCAGCAGGAATTGCTTTCAACCGAGTCCATACTTGCCGACGAATTGCTTCCTTGTCCATCCTTTTTCACTCCTTTTTCAAAAAATGCAGTTTTATTTAAATAGGAAGAAACTCGAAACTCGATATGGGCGAATGAGAAAAATTGAATTGATTTTGTATGAGGGGGATAAGAGGTTGGTGACAGACAACGCCGTTCATGTCCATCCATGCGTTGCCTGACCATCCTTGCTTTTGTAGAGAATGTTCAAAAAGTCTGGAATGCGGGGAACACATGCTAAGAGCGCTACGTCCTGTAGCAACGCATGTGTGACTCACATCGTGTGAGCCTGAATTTCTTCGTCAGCTTGCTCCTCCGCTCCTCACGTATTAACACATACGCTCCGGTGCTCGGAGACTACGCTTCCTTGAACTTCTCGGCTCTTTTTGTCCTCCTTTTTAAACACACACTTAAAATACACCTTATTTTGTTTCGCGGTGTACCGTAGAGCGCTTTTCACGTGGGCAATATTTTTTAAGCTCAACACGCTCTGTGTTGTTACGTTTGTTTTTTGTAGAAATATAGTTACGATCTCCGCATTCCGTACATGCTAGCGTAATGTTCACACGCATTTCTTTTCCCTCCAAACTTGTTACATGGCACTTACGACCTTTTCAATAATAGCACTATTTTTGTACGAATACCAGTCCCCTTTTTAGCTCAGACGACCAGAAATTATTCATGAGCTGAGCACACTCAACCATGCATGGAAACTGGTCACAAAGTAGTCTAGTTGTGATCAAGGCAGTACGAGCGGAGCCCTAAATAATTTAGGGATTAAGTATCCGAAGTTGTTCTCTCATAGGATAATTAACATGATATTAGGCTTCTGCGTAGCTCTGCCCCTTTTCCACAGAAAAGAAGCCCCCTTTCTCATACATTGGAAGTAGCTAACAATATCCGTCAAGAAAGATAATTTCCCTTTTTTTGTCAACTACTTCGTCACTAACGGCTGGTGAAGTGTTTGATTCGTTTGCGTTACCGTATAGGTAGCACAAGTCGTTTCATTTGGATGAATCGTACCTTCTAACGTAAATATACTTCCTACATGCCCATGTGCAAACGGCTGATACATGAGTTGGGGTACCTCATCTTCAAAACGGTTTTGCAATGGGCTTTTTTCTAGAGGAAACACCGCGCATTGATGGTATGTATGATGAAGCCACTGTCCCTTCACCAACGTAACATGTGTAGGCGTTGCGTGAACAATTCCTTGATCCGTAGGGGATATAAATGCTCTCTGTTGCATTTCTATAAGTGGGCTGGTTTCAATGTATAACCGCACCTTAATAGGGTGATCTCTCTGATTCGTCATTTCGATTCGCCCTGCCCTGCCGTGTGCCCACGTGTATGAAAAAGAAGCGCAATCAAAGTCTACATGAGAGCTTGTTTTTTGTTTTAGAAGAGCATCTAGCTTTCCATCTAACCATAAGTATGGTTGAACATGATAATAGTAATGATTTTCACTCATGACAGTACACCTTCTGTTTTTATTGTTTTTCGTTTATCACCGACTTTGTGAGCACATTCCTGTACAGAAACTATATGTGAGGACGTTTCCTCAGCAGTGATACGCTCATAAAGCACTTCTTCGTATAGCATTTCCGTTTGCTTTGCAATGCGATTCCACTGGTACAAAGTCTGTGCTATGCGTTGTCCTTCTTGTGCAATATGTCGAGTGGCGTCTTGATTGCGAAACACTTCTCGAATGGTAGTGGCCCAAACATCGGCCTCGTTTCCTTCTACATGCCAACCGCTCTTCTTGTGTTGCACGATAGCTTTTAGTCCTCCAGTTTTAGAGACTATCGTAGGACATCCTTGCACCATAGACTCCAACGCTACGATCCCAAACGGTTCGTATGTACTTGGGAATGCACAACAAAATGCTACTTCCATCCAAAGAGTTCTCAAGTAATCATCAACTTGCCCAATAAAATGAACACAATGATGAAGCTTTCTTTTCGCAACCTCATCACGATAGGCTTGCAGACAAGGACCCGTGCCAGCGATTATGAATTGAATTCCTTCATTTTTTAAAAGTTCTGCGGCTTCTATTAATGTGAGAAATCCCTTCTCTGGAACCATCCTACCCATAGAAAATACAATATTCGCTCCGGTAGAGATCCCGACGTCACTCAAAAAGGAAAGTGATGTAGGAACAGGCCATTCAGTTGCACGGACTCCATTTGGGAGGACGGTGGGCTTACGAGGCGTTTCGAAGTGTAGGTTCACCTCGTCTTTCATGAATTCACTGCACACGATAACGGCTTCGCTATTACGTATTAGCGACACTTCTTTTTCATGAATAGCTCGTTGCAATTCTGTACTAATTTCCCCCTGTCTCCCCAGCTCTAACGAATGAATGGTCGTCACTAAAGGGACATCATACGTTTTTTGTAATACACTGCATACCGCTTCCGTTAGCCAATCGTGTGCATGCAATAGATCAAAGTGAACTGTTTCGTATATCTCTTGAAATGCTTGCATCATTGCCACATTGAGAGAACAAACCCAGTCATAAAAGGAAGCCTTAGAAACTAATGGTTTTACTCGATGTACAATTACACCACTTGCCATTACTTCTATCTCGTTCAATTCCCCGACAGTAAATACATGGACACGAACACCTTCGTTAGCAAGTGATTCGGATAATTCAGCAACGTGGCGTGCCAAACCACCAACGATATGCGGGGGATACTCCCAACTAAAAAAGGCTACTGTAAGAGGCATTTTCATAGATGTACTTCCTCCAAATTCTAGTTTTGTTTCTCATCCGAGTAGGGAAATTATGGGTACAAAAGCTATCTATTCGCCACTAAAATTATTCATAGAATGTATACGTGCTTACTTGCTCTTGCCACACTTCCGAAACGTCGTTGGTCGTATCTTCATTTGAGTTGTGACATTGTAAAATCGGAACAAAAAGATTATCAAATAATAGTCCCCAAGCTAAAGTGTACGATTTCCCTTCGTGCACACCTACAAACGTCCACTCCTTATCTTGCTTATGAATTGGTACACACCTTTTCCGTTCAATCTCTCCCTCTTGCCAATAAAGACAGATGGCACAAGTAGACGGGTTTCTTCTATAATACCTAGTACATACCATCATGCTTTCTTCGTCTACCGACCATTGGGCAAAAAGTCGATTGCCTTTCTGCGTCACTTGAATCGAATGAGGAAAAGAGGATTCAGTAGCGTCAGTTGATAAGTCTTCCTGTACAAAAGCAGCAGCTGTTTCTTGTTCTGCAGAGCAAACGGCTACTCTTTTCGCTTGTTGTTCTTGATACTTACTCCATTGGTAATGCACTTTTCCTAACGTAGAATGTAAATCATTAGCGATTCTTCTAAAGGAATAGCCTTGGTTACGCAACTTTACGATTTGTTCAATCACGAATACTCCTCCCTTATTGTGTCTAGCCCATTCAAGTCTCTTTAAATGAATGTAAAGTATATGTCCGTTAGCTCTAGTAATTTGTCTATCACTATCGTAGCACCGAGTTAATTGTCAGACAATAACCACAAATTGTCGACTTTTGCCGGCAGTTGATACGTTAGCGTTTACGACGAGAAAGTTTTTTCAGCAGACTTCAATAACGACAAAACTTGACAAGAAGGCACAAAATTACAAAGCTGAAAATGACGTGTTTTTACAAACTTCGCAAAGCAAGTCTAGGAAACTCCCAACGCGTATGGTATAAATAGAAAAGTGGAAACGGGTTAACCCACCTGCTAGCGCTGGACAGAGAAAAGTGGAAACCGATCATTTAAAGATCATTAAGCAGACGCTAGTATGGGAAGTACAAAACGAGGTGCTAAATGCATGGAATGGATTGGGTACGGTTTAATAGGGATAGGTGTACTATTATTTTTTGTAAGTTTTCTTGTGCCGAACAAATTGAAGTCCATGGAAGTGGAAATCGAACAGCTTTCTTTACAAATGATGCAAGAACAATATTCTTTAAAGAAACGAATAAAGATCCTAGAAGAAGAGATACTCATCGGATCAACTCGGTCTCCTTCTAGTAACCCCTCAATAAAAACGACATCGGACAAGCCCGTGCACCACATCATTCGCAATCAAGTATGGACCTTACACGAAAAAGGGTATTCTCTCAAAGAGATTGCCGGGAGATCTGCCTTATCGAAAGAGGATGTGCAAACTATTTTAAACGAGGCAAGAACACAATGAATCGTGGACGCATGCAAGGTTTCGCTATCGGATTGTGTTGTGCTGGCAGTCTACTAGTTGGATGGTCGTATTTAAACTCTCAAACGTCTAACAACGAAGCAGAAAAGTTTGAAACGTTCACTCAATTGCAAGAAGAGAACGCACAATTTCAAGAGAAGATACGGCAGTTAGAGCAAGAGGTGGCTTCCTACGAGAAAAACACATCAGAAACAGAAGAAAGCACTCCATCCGAAACTACAAAAATAGAGGAATCTGAAAACAATCCCCCAAGCACAATCACTATCTTACCTGTAGTCCAAGGGATGAGTTCACAAGATGTATACAGTTCGCTGGTGGAACTTGGTATTTTAGAAGATCCCTCTGCACTGGAAGACTTCATGGAATCGAAAGGCTGGGCGACAAACATTCAAATTGGGCGGTATGAGGTACATTCCGAGATGAGTGTAGAAGATTTAGCATTGTTACTGACAGGTAATTAAAAAAGGATGGCCCTTAATGAGGGGACATCCTTTTTGTGTGTTCACTAACAACACTAGCAACCACAATCTAATCATTTAAATCGTAACGGTTTCCGGTAACTAAGTAGATCACGTTCTCAGAGATGTTTGTTACATGATCCGCAACACGTTCGATGTAGCGGCAAACAAATGCCAACTGTGTAATTTGGTTCATATGCTCTGGATGTTTCGGGATGTAGCCGATCAATTCCTGTACAAGTTTACCGTACATCTCATCAACTGCATCATCGCGCTTGGCTACTACTCGTGCTAACTTCACATCTTCATTTTGAAAAGAACGAACGCCGTCGTCTACCATGGCGAGTGCCATATTCATCATATTTGGAATATCTACGATCGGTTTTATGTGCTTTTCTTGCCCGATGTGAAGAGTAGATTTAGCGATATTTACTGCCTGGTCTCCGATGCGCTCCACGTCAGAAGAAACCTTAATGGCCACCATGATTTTTCGCAAGTCCGAGGCTACCGGCGCTTGCTTTGCAATGAGAATAATCGCACGGTCGTTAATGGAGTGCTCCAATTCATCAATCGCTTCGTCACCTGCAATCACTTCGTTTGCGAGCTCTTCGTTTTGGCTTTTTAATGCCTCCATCGCCTGTTGCACTGCTGTTTGTGAACGTCTTGACATTTCCAACACATCTTGTTTCAACTGTTGCAAATGTTCATCAAAGTCTTTACGCAGACTCATTTTCTCCTCCCACCCTTTCCTCATTATCCGAAACGACCGGAAATGTAATCCTCTGTTCTTTGATGCTCTGGTTGTGAAAAGATCTTCTCTGTATCGTTTATCTCAATAAGGTCTCCTAGTAGAAAAAAGGCCGTTTGATCAGAAATACGGGACGCCTGTTGCATGTTATGAGTAACAATTACAATCGTATATTGCTTTTTCAACTCAGTGATTAACTCTTCAATTTTAGCCGTTGAAATCGGGTCAAGCGCTGATGTTGGTTCATCCATAAGTACAACTTCTGGATTTATAGCGATCGTCCTTGCGATACAAAGTCGTTGCTGTTGCCCACCGGAAAGTCCCATCGAGTTTTTAGTAAGCCGATCTTTTACTTCCTCCCATAGTCCGACAGCTTTTAGACTCGTTTCGACCACTTCATCGAGCCTTTTCTTTTTACGAACGCCCTTCAGCTTCAAGCCCGCAACGACATTGTCGTAAATAGACATAGTTGGAAACGGGTTTGGCTTTTGAAATACCATCCCAAAACGTTGGCGGATTTCAACTGGATCAATATTGCGGTTATAGATGTTACTTCCTTCAAAATTAATTTCCCCAGAAATTTTCGTCCCTGGGATGACTTCGTGCATGCGATTTATACAGCGAAGGAATGTGGACTTCCCGCAACCAGATGGACCGATGAACGCGGTCACTTTATGCTTTGGAACGTTCATATTAATATGTTTGATCGCATGAAAATCATCATACCATGCGTTAAAATCATTTACTTGTAAAGACATCCTTTCTTCCCCCTCATCCAAGTTAGCCGTTACGTCTGAAAGTTACGAGCCGAGCCATAATATTTAGCAAAAAGACAAGCATAATGAGTACGAGCGCACCTGCCCAAGCTTGAGCATTCCAATCATCATATGGTGCGATCGAATAGTTGTAAATTTGTACAGGTAGGGTTGCAATAGGCTCATCGATAATATCTTCTGCAAAATAACGGCTCGAAAAGGCTGTAAATAATAGTGGTGCCGTTTCCCCTGATACACGTGCAACGGCAAGCATAATTCCAGTAGTTATCCCTTTTAGTGCTGAAGGTAACACGACGAGTAAAATAACCCGCCACCTCGGCAACCCTAAAGCGAGACCAGCCTCACGAATATGACTAGGAACCAACTTCAGCATTTCCTCCGTCGTTCTTGTTACATTTGGAATCATGATGATAGCTAGGGCAATCCCACCAGCAAGAGCAGAGAAGCCTACTCCAAGTGAGACAACGACCACTCCGTAAGTAAAAATTCCGACGACAATTGACGGAGCACCTAGAAGAATATCTGTCGCAAAGCTTACGACCCGTCCTAATCGATTTCGTCCATACTCTGAAAGGAAAATTCCAGACATCACTCCGACTGGAATTCCAATGGCGGAAGAAATAGCGACGACAATGAGCGTGCCAACAATAGCATTCGCCATGCCGCCCCCTGGCTCACCGACTGGGGTTGGTAGATTCGTAAGGAAATCCATATTTAGTGCTGGAAGACCTTGTGTGAGAACATACCATGTAATACTAAACAAAGGAATGATAGCAATCACAGTAGCCAGCACACAGAGCGACAACATGAATATGTTGATCGATTTACGATAAGCAAGAGGTTTCATGTTACTTCACCTCCTGAGTGCCACGCGAGATTGACCAAACGAGAACTCTTGCTAGTAAATTCACTAAGAAGGTCACGACGAATAAAACAAGTCCAATTTCGAATAATGCCGATCGAAGTAATCCTGTGGAAGCTTCACCAAATTCGTTTGCAATTACACTGGCCATTGTAGCGGCCGGTTGGAAAATTGATTCGGGTACACTATTATTATTCCCGATAACTAGAGCTACCGCCATCGTCTCTCCAATGGCACGACCCAACCCGATAATCATGGCACCTAGTATTCCTGAGCGTGCATAGGTTAAAACGGCAATTCGAATCATTTCCCATTTAGTGGCCCCAATCCCGTAAGCACCCTCACGTTGCGTGTATGGTACGGTATGGAGTACATCACGGGAAATAGAAGCAATTGTCGGTAGTATCATGATCGCAAGAACGATCCCAGCTGTAATGAGACCTACCCCATAAAACGGTCCAGCGAACAACGGTATGGTTTCACCAAGCGTTTCTGTTATCGGTGGCGCAACGTATTTTATCAGAAAAGGTCCAAGTACAAATATCCCCCACATACCATATATGATTGAGGGGATAGCAGCCAAAAGCTCCACTAAAAAACCAACTGGCTTACTGATCCAATCTGGCGCCATTTCAACTAAGTAAATAGCGATACCCACTGCAAGCGGTGTCGCAATAAAAAGCGCGATAATGGAAGATAAAATGGTCCCCATAATAAAAGGAAGAGCCCCAAAAATATCTTCTCCTGCACTCCAAACTTGTCCAGTTAAGAATTCAAATCCAAATTTTTGAAATGACGCTGTAGAACTATTGAATAGTTCGGATATAATGAGAGCGATTAATGCAATTAAAATAAATCCAAAGAAAAAAGCAATCCCCTTAAATAACCGGTCTCCAATATTAGTGGAACGTTTAAACATAAATGAACCCCCTTCACCCAAGGTAACTCTCAACACATAAAACCCTTCTATAAAAGGGTTTTATGTGATTCGCTAATCTTCTCTTTTTATTCAGCAGTGTTAATTTTATCAATCTGTGTTTGGTTCAATTCTTGCATCTCTTTTGGTAACGGAGCGTAAGTCAAGTCAGGCGCATATTGCTGTCCTTCACTGTTTGCCCAGGTTAAGAGTTCCTTAATTTTTTCTGCTTTAGCTACTCCAACAGCTGCACCAAGTTCTTGAGGCACAAGAGCCCAAGTTGTCCCAGCGATAGGATACGTACCTTCACCAGGCATATCAACCATAGAGAAGATCAAGTCTTCTGGAAGTGTTGGAACGGCACCAGCTGCAGCCGCGCTTGCAGATTCAAGAGATGGCGCAATGAACTCTCCTTCTTGGTTTTGAATGTTAGCTACAGACATGTCATTTTGAAGCGCATAGCTTACTTCAACATATCCGATAGATCCAGGAATTTGACCTACTTGACCTGAAACTCCTTCAGAACCTTTTGCACCAATTCCTACAGGCCAATCGAGAGATTTACCAGTACCAACTGCGTCTGCCCAACCTTGATCTACAGCAGTCAAGTATTCAGAGAAGATAAATGTCGTGCCAGAACCGTCTGAACGGTGAACGACTGCGATTGCTTGATCTGAGAGTTCTACACCTTCGTTAATTTCAGCAATTGCAGGGTCATTCCAGTTGGTAATTTCACCAAGGAATATGTCAGCTAATACTTCTGGAGAAAGGTTTAAGTTTCCCTCAAGTCCTTCAATGTTTAATGCGATAGCAACTGGTGCGATTGCCATCGGAATATGAAGCACTTCTTCACCCATTTTATCAAGCTCTTCACTGTTCATTGGAGCATCCGATGCGGCAAAATCAACTGTACCTTCAATTAATTGACTAATTCCCGTTCCAGAACCAGTGGATTGATAGTTGACGCGAACCCCTTCATTAGCTGTGTTGTATTCGTCAAACATTTTAGTGAAAAGTGGAGCGATGAAAGATGAACCAGAAGCGTTAACGTCAATGCGCTCTCCTGACTCAGTATCAGAACCCTCACCAGTAGCGCCTTCTTCAGTAGGTCCAGATGCGCCTCCTCCACATGCTGTGATAATGAGCATGAGTGTCGCGAGCAGTGCTATTAAGCTTAATAACTTGAGGTTTCTCATTCCTTAACTCCCCCTAAAACTTTCGTTGTTTTTGTCCTACAGCTATAACAATACGCCCCAATAATTAAATCCATATGAATCGGATGTTAAGGTTTTGTAAATCCACTCGCTTTTTGTCGAACCCACGTATGGATAGAACGAAATTGGTAAGAATACCTCTTTTAGTTGCAAATCAGCGAGATCTTACACTGATCAACCATGCATAAGTTTCAGCCTCAACTATAAAAACCGATGGGCTTATTTGTATTTTTGCCCATCGGTTTTCTTTGGTTGTATGCTATTCATTTCTTTATTCTGATAACAAGCTTGGTGATTAGAACCAATCAAATTTTATTCTTCGTCATCCTCTTCTAATCGAGCTTCTTGACCATCTTGTTGCTCCTCGGTACCTTCAGGGTTTTCTTCATTTTCATTGTCAAGATTCTCTTCGACTTCTTCTAGGTTACCTTCTTCGTTTGCTTCGCGAATTTGTTCTTGTTCTTGTTGCGCTTCTTCGTAGTTGCCTACTTCGTTTAGCGCTCCAGTCATGTTACCGCGCTCTTCTTTTAAAGCGAAGTAGGTGTCAAGAACACGTTCTCCAATTTTCATATTCAGACCATTTCCCGAGCTTCCTTGGTAGGCGGCAGGTACCACAACGGACATGGCTATTTCAGGACGATCATAAGGAGCATAGGCAACTAGTGATAAGTTCGATGTTTCAAAGCTCCTCCCCGCACTCGCATCATAATAAAAGGTTTCAGCAGTTCCTGTTTTTCCAGCAGGTAGATAGTCTTTATCACCAAAATAACGTACTCCAGTTCCTCTCGGTTCCTGCATTACTTGTCGAAAGCCTTCCTGTACGCGTTCAATCACAGGTTGATCCATAGTTAATTTGTTTAGTATACGCGGTTCCATGTCTTCAATAACTGGACCGAGACGGTTTGGTACCTCTAACGGTTCGCGGATTTGCTTAACGATCCGCGGTTGCATACGATAGCCACCGTTAGCAATCGTTGAGACATACTGCGCTAATTGCAACGGCGTATACGTATCGTACTGGCCAAATGAGTAGAAAAGTAGCCCTTGAGTTGTTTCTGATCCAGCATAGCCTGTTGCCTCTCCAGGTAGATCTATCCCTGTACGAACGCCCAGTCCAAACTGGCTAAACGTATTACGAAAAATATCGAATGTTGAACTTAAAGATAAGTTTAACGCATCGTTCCTGATGTAACGGTCGCCACCGATTTCAATAGCAGTTTTCACCATATATACGTTTGACGAGCGACGTAGTGCTGTTATGTCATCGATGTTCCCCATTACACTGACAGAACGAATAGGTTCAGAGCCTTGGATATATAAGATTTCATCAACTTTATTAGTATTCCCCGCCGAAATAACTCCTTGCTCATACCCAGTTAACACGGTAGCACCCTTGACCGACGACCCAACTACATATGAAGTTGTCATATTCCCAAGCGCAAAATCGTTCATTTCCAACTCGCCGGTTTCATCATTTCGGGCATACTGCTTACCAGCCATCGTTAACACTTCACCGGTAAAGGGATCCAATAAAGTAACAAATGCACGGTCTAAATATTTTGTGTCAATTGATTCTTGTTTAGCAGCGCGTAGCTCTTCTTCAATAATTTTCTCTACGGCAATTTGGAGTTCCATATCAATAGAGAGAAGAAGGTCCTTTCCTCGTTTTCCTTCTTGAAGAACAATAGACTCAATCACATCGCCTTGACGGTTTGTGATGTTACGAACTTTTCCTTTTGTGCCGTATAGAACTTCTTCGTATTCTTCCTCAATATAGCTCGTTCCCACACGATCGTTACGGCTATAGCCACGTGATAAGAAATACTGAATACGGTCTCGTGGTAACCCTTCTTCTGCAGAGGACACTCCCCCTAAAACAGAGCTGAGCGTACTCCCATACACACGATATCGATTCCAATCTGTCGTGACACCGACACCCGGTAGCTCGGATAAGTGTTCACTGACAACTGCAAACTCTTTATCCGTCACTCCGCGGTTTTTAATCATTTGTGGAGTGAGTTGGTAACCAGAATTCATGGCTCTCCAAATCGCTAACACTTGCATCTCCTCGTCAGAGAAATTCTCGATCTCCTCTGTAGGCACTCGATCGAGTTGTCGTTGGTACACTTCATCATTTTCAAGCTCAGCGATTTCTTCTTTACTCACTAATTCAAGTGCTTTATCTGGACGGGTTACCATCCAAAAATCTTGACGATCCCGTTCAGTAACACGGTCTAATTGCTCTTTTTCCATTGTTATATACTTTGATAACTCTCTAGCCTTTTCTAGCAAATCCTGTACTGTTTCTCCTGGTTGTCTTGTATATGTTATGGCATTTAGCGGAACGTTGTCGACAACTACATTTGCGTAACGATCCAAGATTTTCCCACGTGGAACAGTATTGTTAATATTCACTTCGTCCGTTTGGTCAATCTCACGCTGATACTCACCACCGTAGACTATTTGTACAAATCCAAGTCGCAGAATGAGGACTGAAAACAAACAAAAGACGACAAAAAAGAGGATATTTAATCTAAAAGGAATATGCGTTCTTTTTTTCTTTTTCTTCCCCATATACAACACTTCTTTCCTTCATACTCCTTTCTATTGTAAAGATAAAGCGTTTATCTGACCACCATCAAATGAAGGAATGATTCATTTGATGTGTCAAACTTTTGTACTAGTCCACTCCAAAAAAGACCAGTTGTTTTAAGACTGGCCTTGTTCTGATGGATTTGGTGATGACCTTGGGAATGTAGGAAGGCCCTGATTGTCAGCACCCGTGGCTGGATTACTTGCTGGATCTTGTTTAGGAGCAGACAATGGAATGTTCCGAACAAAGAAGTATATGACCGAATGCCCCGCGCCTAAAATGAGTAAAAGGACAGGTAAACTCTTCTCAGGGGGAAACGTTGTGACAGCAAACAAAAAGCAAAGTATACTTACTGCCCTCCCGCCGTTCAGAAATAGCTCTTTCACGACAATGTATTCAATCCGCATTTCCGCCGCTTTCCATCCTCGTCCAATCACATCATAGGATAGCGAATTGTAAGGAATGAGTAGCATTGGATAGGCGATGGCGATCACTGCCGCATAAATAAGTAACCGTGGAAAGGTAACTTCAAAAGCAATGATGAAAATAGCTGCATAAAGCAGAATGCCACCGAACAAGATAGAACGTTTTCTGAAAGATGGCTTAATAACACGAGATGCTACATAATAGCCTACAAAAGCAATCCCGGAATTCAATAGGCCAAACGTTCCGAGAGCTAGTTCACTCCCTGTCGAAATAAACACAAATACGGAAATAACAAAGATAAACGTCCCTTCCCGCAATCCTTGAAAAAAATTGGCGTTCGTTATTCGCTTCCAATCACGGTTGAGTGAACGTTCTTTCACAATTCTCCATACCCAGTACTTTCCATCAGCTGGTCGCCGTTGAATAAAAAAACTTAATACGACAGCGCAAACAAATAAAAAAAGTGACAATGTAAAGATCAGAGTATATCCCGTGAAACTTTCCATACGAGAAATAACAAAACCGGCAACAATAGGTCCGATCATCCCCCCACCTGATGTTAACACGCCGAGAAAACCGTTGAAGAAATCTCTTGTCTCTGGCTCTGTGATTTCAAAGGTCAGTACGTTAAAAGCAAGCCAATAAAACCCGTATCCGATTCCCAGCAACATACCGAGCGGGAACAAAAAATCAGATGCGTTTGTTCCGACAGATAGAACTGTAATGTAAAAAGCGGCCAACACACTGACCCCGATTCTTAGGACAATGACCCTGTCCACTTTCTTAGCCATTCTTCCTGCTAAAACAAACGTGATAGGCTGCAGGAGAACAATAGCTAAATTATAAATACCAAGATCGACAAACTCACCAGACTGCTTCCACAAATAAATATTCACAAATGTGTTTGATAACGCAATGCTTAAGGAGTACAGACCGCCAACGACTAGGAGCAATAGCAAATCTTTGGTGACCGTAACATCCCCGAACACTTTTTGATATCGGCTCATGAAAAAACTCCCCTTTATCTCCTTAAGTAGTGTCTCAATGGAGTAAGAGGATTATTCAATTTGACGGTGAGGAGATGAGGTTATCTTCTCTCTGTCCGCGGATATATCTCTCTGTCCGCGGATATATCTCTCTGTCCGCGGATATATCTCTCTGTCCGCGGATATATCTCTCTGTCCGCGGATATATCTCTCTGTCCGCGGATATATCTCTCTGTCCGCGGATATATCTCTCTGTCCGCGGATTAGAGCATAAAAAAACCTTTCTGCTAAGCAGAAAGGTTTTTTTCGCATCTACTATTATTTCGCAGCATCGAAGCGTTTGTTCACTTCATCCCAGTTAATGACATTATAGAATGCATTAATGTAATCTGGACGACGGTTTTGATAGTTAAGGTAGTAGGCATGCTCCCAAACGTCGAGGCCAAGCACAGGAGTTTTGCCTTCCATCAATGGCGTGTCCTGGTTTGGTGTGCTTGTGATTTCTAATTTGCCGTTATTGACAACGAGCCAAGCCCAGCCTGATCCGAAGCGTCCTGCTGCAGCAGCGGCAAACTCTTCTTTAAACTTGTCATAGCTTCCAAACGTGGAATTGATAGCTTCGCCCACAGCTCCTGTAGGTGCTCCACCACCGTTTGGTGAAAGGATTGTCCAGAAAAGCGAGTGGTTAGCATGTCCACCACCATTGTTACGAACAGCCGTGCGCGCAGCCTCTGGAACAGCATCTAAATTAGCAACGAGTTCCTCGATCGACTTCGATGCTAGATCATCATGCCCTTGAAGAGCATCGTTTAACTTCGTGATGTACGTGTTGTGATGCTTCGTATGGTGAATGTTCATCGTTTCTTTGTCGATGTGTGGTTCAAGCGCATCATAAGCATACGGTAATTGCGGTAATTCATAAGCCATGAATAAATTCCTCCCTAAATATGTAGTGACCATCCCACTTGGAATTGGTTGGTGTACTTTTACATTAGCAGAATTCCAAGGAGCCTTCAAATGATACGCAATATAAAGTGATTTTATGTAAAGGCTGTTTTCGTAATCTTTGTTGCTTTACTACACAGTTATCCCATGATGTGACATACTGCTATGTTGATTTCCGCTGCAGGCGGACGCTTTCCGCGGGGCGGGCGGTGAGCCTCCTCATCGCTGCGCTCTTGCGAAATGAAATGCGGAAGCGGTCCGTTTTGCTCCCTCTGAAAGATGTTCTTTGGCTTTAGAGGCGCTTTTTGCCTCAAAAGACGAAGGTTATTTTCAGACGGGAGCAGACCGCTGTAGCTAGACACGTCTCACCTATCCCGCTAATCCCGCAGAACAAGGAAGAAAGGCTAAAGGCGCCACGTCCTGTGGCAACGCCTTTCTGACCCACGTCCTGTGGGCCTCCGCAGAGAGCGTACTTTGCGAACGAGGAGGCTCAGCGCGGAGCCCGCGGAAAGCGAAGTGTATTTCCGGAGCGGTGTCTTATGTCGCATCATACAGCTACTGTGCAATGAGACTCCATAAAAAAAGCAACAATCTTTTAGAAAACAGCCTATGTAAAAGATTTGTGTCAGTAGACTCACTAACTGACGTAGACAAAAAAGATTACGATCATGACTACCTGTAACAGAGCTTTTGTCACCGAACTTCCTAAAAAGCCTAGAAACGACCCGAAACCAATTTTGGCCGCATCTTTTAAAGACCTCTTATGGACAATGAGTTCAGCTATCATTGCACCAAGAAATGGACCCAAAATTAATCCGGCAAACGGTAGCACAAACGGTCCGACGAGTATCCCTACCGTACTTCCCCAAACGCCTGCATTAGAGCCACCAAGTCTCGTGACGCCAAGCGCTGTTGCGACGTAATCTGCTACGAACAGGAGAGCAAGCAAGATCCCTTGCCATACCCAAAACGTCCATGTGAGCGCATCAAACGAGAAAAACAGCCCGTACACTACGTAGGCAGCAATAAGTACCACAGCACTAGGTATAATCGGGTACACAATCCCAACAAAGCTAAGTATCAGAAGCAGCACAACAAGAGCCCAACCAATTATACTCATTAAAGCATCCCTCCCTCAGAAAATCACAAAAAATCTCGACAGCACTTTATTAGTAATTATGGACAATACTCCCTAAAAAGAAAAGGCAACAAACTGTAAACAGTCTGCTACCTAATTCTTTCTTCTTATGCTTCGTTTTTATCTTCCAAAACGTACTCGGCAATGTTAACAGCGTGGTCGCCAATTCGCTCTAGGTTACTCAAGATGTCAACATACACAATACCCGCTTGTCCAGTACAAACTCCTTGGTTCAAGCGTAAAATATGTTGTTTGCGTAGCTTTCGTTCCATTTGGTCAATTTTTTCTTCCATTTCTGTTACTTCAACCGCTAACTTGTGATTGTTTTGGTCTAGAGACTCAAGGGCTTTATGAACCGTATCCATCGTGAACGCAAACATCTCATTCAAGTCGTCCATGGCACCTTCTGTAATGAATACTTTATTCGCTTGCTTGTATTCCACTAGCTCAACAATGTTCTCAAAGTGATCACCGATTCGCTCAATATCACGAACAGTATTAATTAAACTCGTATGTCTCGTAGAATCTGCATCACTAAGCGCACTGCTAGATAGTTGAACTAAATACTCTGTAATTTTTTTGTCGAGATTATTAATGGCGTCCTCCAACTGCAAAGCCACTTCTGCATGTTTTGGAGACCCCGTCGTTAAATATTGGTACGATTCTTCTAAACCCTTTTCGGCAATTTGACCCATTCGCAACACTTCTTCTTTTGCTTGTCCGATGGCTATAGAAGGGGATTGCTCTATGAACAATGGATCGAGGTGCTTCGGTTTGTAATCGATTACAGAGTCCTTTCCTGGGATAAGCTTTGTCACAAGCATTGCCAAGAAAGCGATGAATGGGAACTGGATAAGTACATTCGTTACATTAAACGTACCGTGGGCGAATGCAATTGTCATTTCAGGATTCAAGTTCATTGAGTCTCGAAAGAATTCAACAAGCATCGTAAAAGGTCTAAGTAAAATTATGAAAATTGTCGTTCCAATGAGGTTAAAAATAACGTGTGTCGCTGCTGCTCGTCGTGCTGCTACTGAAGCACCGATTGCGGCGAGTACAGCGGTGATCGTTGTTCCGATATTATCTCCAAATAAAACGGGTAAAGCAGCATCCAAAGTAATAAGACCTTCCCCGAAAAGCCCTTGCAAAATACCTATCGTTGCCGATGAACTCTGGACGAGTACTGTAAATAACGTTCCCGCAATAACACCTAGGATAGGGTTGTTACTGAAACTTACGGTTAGATCAGTAAAGCCCTGAACCTCTTCAAGTGGTGCTAATCCGTCACCCATTAGGCTAAGACCGAAGAATAACGCACCAAAACCAAAGACAATTTGTCCCAAATAGGTGGCTCTTCTTGCCTTGAAGAAGAAAAGTAGGATAGCACCAACTGCAATGATCGGTAGTGCGTATTCCTCAATTTTAATTCCAATAATAAAGGCAGTCACCGTTGTTCCAATATTGGCACCCATTATAACACCGATAGATTGTCTGAGTGTCATAAATCCTGCACTTACGAGTCCAATAACTAAGGCAGTCGTACCCGAACTTGTTTGTAATAATACGGTAACAAAGATCCCTGCCAACACACCCATAAATGGATTTGTTGTAAATTTATCTAGGATATCTCTCAAGCGATCCCCAGCTGAATTTTGAAGACCTTCACCCATAAACTTAATACCAAACAAGAAAATCCCGAGTCCACCAAAAAAGGTAAATAACATTTCTTGCCAATTTATTCCCACTGAAAAACCCCCTCAAACAAAATTAAAACTGTTTAGTGTGAAACAGTTAGCCAATCAACACCTCGGCATCATTCGACAATATTTTTGAAAACCCCGACCTATTATGAAGCAATTGTTTAGAACCTGTAAACTCCATTTACGGATTTGTAATCATAAATTTACAATTGGTCGTTGTGCAACATTTACTCAAGTATTCCGGCATGCTTTCATTCCGATCCTATATCTTCACCATACATGCTTGAATTACCCCTTACTACCCACTACAATAGGGAAAGAAAGAAGGTGGGCTTTTTGAACGTGTTTCAACAACTTGTGAAAAGTTTGTATTCCCCAAAAGATGTGGCGAAGTTTCGCTTTCAAGGGATCGGCAAAACCATTCTTTACGTATTTTTGCTAGCGCTCCTCACTTTAATTCCAACAATGATTTCTTTATGGCAAACTGTATCAGCAGGAATTCAAGCCGTGAATGAAACGATCGAAGAAGAAATTCCAAATTTCACAATTGAGAACGGACGACTACAGTCTGATACGCAAGAACTTATTGTGATTGAGGAGCCAGGATTCACGATTTACTTTGATGCTTCCGGAGAGACGACACTTGCAGATATTCGCGAAGATAGTGCACTTCTCATTTCAAAAGAGGAGGCGTCATTCATCACAGGTGGGCAAGTAGATGCCGTTCCGTATTCGATGTTCGAAGGAGTCCCCATTAGTAAGGACGAGATCTCTAACATTTTAACTGGACTGGGTGCCTCTCTTCCCGTATTGCTCGGTGTTTTATTCTTTGTCATCTACGTATTCTCATCAGGAACTGCTTTTGTACAAATATCATTGTTTGCGCTCATTGGTTTGCTCTTTAAGAAGAGTCTAGGAAGAAAACTACGTTACGGACAACTATGGCGCCTTACTGCCTACTCCATTACGTTGTCATCGGTCTTCTTTGCCATTGTAGCCTTGTTCGGGGCAGCTGTTCCTTTTCCATTTTTCCTTGATACATTTGTGAGCTTGTTATTTCTATACCTTGTCATTAAAGAAATTCCTGCCCCCAAATCGAAGAAGGTCGAAGCCTCGTAGCGTGTACACGAGGCTTTTTTTATTTCAATCTTCTCCTCACAGAAAGAAGGAAAGCAACTCGTTTACGCCGAATACGACAGACAATTGGCTAAGATTTTATAAAAGCTACCGGTTACTCCCCAACCTCATCCTTTATACTTCTTCTATTTTAGTCATAACTTCAATTTACTCACCATATACATGGGCACAAAAGGAGGTTGTCCTTACATGAAACGTCTAGGTGCTATAGTACTTGTCGTCGTTATACTTTATACGGTGTATTATGATCTAAGTGTCGGTTCTTTATCATTACCTAGTCTCCCCTCCCCTGCTGGAGCGGAAGAGACTTCAGAGCAGGTTGGGGCAGTTGAAGTGTCTGGACAACCGTACGAAGAGATAAAAGTGGAGCGTGGTGAAACCGTCCTCACTATTGTTGAAGACGCACATCAGTCTATCCCCGTCCCGATCGAGCGGATCGTACGAGACTTTGAAGAATTAAATGAAGGACTCAAAGCAGAGGAGATTCAAGCTGGTGAAACGTATCGTTTTCCTCTGTATTAATGAAGAACAGAGAGCGATCACTTATTAAAATACATGTAATTCCAAACCTTCAACTTGTCAATTCTCCTGCATGCTTGTTACAATAGGAATGTATGCTTATTAGAGTTCAAAAAAGAGGATACTTTTGAACTCCCTCTAGTCCTTTCTATAAAAAGGAGCGATCAACTTGACTGAAATGATACATCGTTCAAAGACGAGACCTGTGAAGGTTGGAAACTTGACGATTGGTGGAAGCAACGAACTTTTTATTCAAAGCATGACGACAACGAAAACACATGACGTGGAAGCGACCGTTGCAGAGATTCATAGATTAGAAGAAGCTGGATGTCAAATCGTACGCGTGGCCTGCCCAGATGAGCGTGCTGCAGATGCAATCCCTGAAATAAAAAAACGAATTAATATTCCTCTCGTCGTAGACATCCACTTTGATTATCGCTTAGCACTGAAAGCAATTGAAGGTGGAGCGGATAAAATTCGGATTAACCCTGGAAACATCGGCCGTCGCGAGAAAGTGGAGGCTGTTGTGAAAGCAGCGAAAGAAAAAGGAATCCCGATCAGAATCGGTGTAAATGCAGGTTCCTTAGAACGAAAGATTGTGGAAAAGTATGGTTACCCAACGGCTGATGGAATGGTCGAAAGTGCCCTTCACCACATTAAGATTTTAGAAGACCTTGATTTTCACGATATTATTGTGTCCATGAAGGCATCTGATGTCAATTTAGCTATTGAAGCGTATGAGAAGGCTTCCAAGGCATTCGACTACCCACTTCATCTTGGCATTACAGAGTCAGGTACGCTGTTTGCTGGAACTGTAAAGAGTGCTGCAGGTCTTGGGGCAATTTTGCACAAAGGCATTGGGAATACACTTCGTATTTCTCTTTCAGCAGACCCTGTTGAAGAAGTAAAGGTCGCTCGTGAGTTGTTGAAATCATTCGGACTTGCCTCAAATGCGGCCACCCTAATTTCTTGTCCAACATGCGGACGGATTGAGATTGATTTGATCTCCATCGCCAATGAAGTAGAAGAATATATTTCAAAAATCAAAGCCCCTATTAAGGTTGCGGTGCTTGGTTGTGCGGTGAATGGTCCTGGGGAAGCTCGTGAAGCGGATATTGGCATTGCGGGAGCTCGTGGTGAGGGGTTGTTATTCCGTCATGGGAAAACAGTTCGTAAAGTTCCTGAAGAAACAATGGTGGAGGAATTGAAAAAAGAAATCGATATCCTTGCAGAGGAACACGCACGTAAAGAGCAAGAAGCAAAAACACAAGAAGCGTAAAAAACAAAAAGCGCTTGATCCCCAGGTAAGTGAGGATCAAGCGTTTTTTTAACTCACTCTTAGAAAAACGGAAGGACAAACAGACCAATGACAATAGAAATTGTACCAATTGTAATAGCCGTCATACCAGAACCGCTTGCCCCTTTACGTCGAGCGATAAACCCTAATATAATCGCCGTCGCTCCAAATAAAACTGGGAGCATGAACAGGGAAAGAAGTGACAACGCTACCCCGATATATCCATACATTTTTCCGTTGTCTGCTTTTTCCTTTATGCCGTTCGCTTCGTCTGCGTATCGATCCTCTCTGTCCATTGTGACAGGCGCAGCTAATTCAGCAGACGTTTCCTCAATATAGTCTCCATGCTCTCTTCGGGCTTCCATGTCAACATTATCTTCATATCGACCAGTCGGAACGTGGTCAACTTGTCCCTCATCAATTACATTTGGACGTCTTTCTTCTTTTTCATTTTGTGTGTCCATCTTCTTCCCCTCACTTTTTAAAGTAGTTGATGGAGCTTTCTTATTGTGTGTGAAAAATGGAGAATTCATCATGCCAAAATTTATAAGTATGGATCGCTCCTGCTATGCTACACTTATAGAAGAGAGAGGGGTTTTTGGCATGATACGTTTAGGTATAGACATCGATGGGACAGTGACAGACCAAAGTTCCTTACTTCCATTCCTTAATAAACAATTCCAAATGGAACTAACTTTGAAGGATATTACCGATTATGATTTAACAAAAGCTGTTGGCGTTTCTCATGAAGTATTCGCCAAGTGGTTTCAAGATACAGAACGCGAGATGTACAAAGATTCTATACTTGCAGAGGGCGCTAAAGAAATTTTGACGAGATGGATGAATAGTTATGAGTTGTATTTTTTAAGTGCCAGACCTACTTCTGTATTAGATGTGACGATAGAGTGGTTTCATAAGCATGGAGTAGAGTATCATCATATAGAATGCATCGGGAGCCATGACAAAGTGAACGCTGCAAAACATTATAAAATTGATGTATTTTTAGAGGACAAGCATGATAACGCGGTAGATATACATAACAAATGTCAAATCCCCGTGTTACTATTTGATGCACCTTATAATCGGGACCCTATTCCAGAAGGTGTCATTCGCATCGTGAACTGGCAAGAAGCAGACAATTGGCTTGCTAGTTGGGAGCAGTTGAAATTGGAAAGTAACAACCGCTAACAAGCCATACAAAAGAGGATCCTTCAGGAGAAAGATCCTCTTTGTATTAAGCTCATTTGGATACGCAATCAGGGCATGTGCCGTATATTTCAAATTTATGGTCTTCCACTTGGTAGTTAGCTAAATCTTCACGTAATATTTCCATTGGACACGTAGCAATCTGCTTCGTCTTCCCGCACGTTAGACAGATAAAGTGATGATGGTGGTTCGCGGAATGTGTGCAGCGAAAACGGAAATGTTTTTCACCAGATAGTTCGGTTTCTTCAAAGATGCCCAATGTCGAAAATAAGGACAAATTGCGATAAATCGTATCAAAACTAACACGTGGATAGCTTGCCTGTAGCGCCTGTAAAACATCCTTTGCGCTTAGGTATTGGTCACGTTCACTGAACAGCTGCAACAATTCCTCACGCTTTCCAGTATGTTTATAACCTTTTTCTTTTAACAACTCCATCGCTTCCTCAACACTCATACTTTCGCCACCTCACTCTCACTTCTAAAGTGTACTCAGACTAAACAGCTTCCTATTGCTCAGTATATCACACGCTTAATGGCTTTGTCCGTAGTTGAGTACGTCTCCACCCTTGAGCCACAATGAGTAAAAAGACACTAACAAGTACAATGGTTCCTCCCGGCGCAATGTTGAGGTCATACGCTAAAAGCAATCCCGTAATGATAGCAAATTCTCCAAATAGGATTGACCAAATAATGGTTTGCCTGAAGCTTTTTGCTATTCTCATTGCCGCTGCTACCGGAAGTGTCATCATAGACGAAACGAGGAGCACGCCTACAATGCGCATAGAAGCTGCAATGACGAAGGCGACTAATAGAATGAACAACACATGCAAGGCTTTTACAGGTAGTCCAGAAGCTTTTGCGTGCTCTTCATCAAAAGAAACTGCAAACCACTCTTTATAAAAAAGAACGATGAAAAAAGCCACGACCACGGCCACTACCAACACACTTATAAAATCTTGACGGCTAACTGCACTGACGCTTCCGAACAAGTACGAGAAAATATCTGTGGAAAAACCATCCGCTAATGAAATAAACAGCACACCGAGACCAATCCCTAGTGACATAAGAATGGGTATAGCTAATTCTTGATATTGTTTATAAACACCCCGAAGCCTCTCGATCCATAAAGATCCAAGGACTGAAAATGCCATTCCTGCTTGAAGGGGTTGAACTGGGATGGAAAATTTCTTTTCAACATACATCCCAAAAGCGATTCCAGCTAGTGCTACATGACTAAGAGCATCTGCAATAAAAGACATTCGTCTTACCACAATGAACACACCAAGTAACGGAGCTAACCAGCCAATGAGTAGTGCTGTGTACAGCGCGTATCGCAAAAAATCATATTGAAAAAAATCGTACATCATGAATGATCTCCCCCGTGCTCGTGGGAATGTGAAAGAAGCACAACATCCTGACCGTAAATCGCCGCAATGTCCCCTGCTTCCAACTTTCGAAACTCCTTGGCATCCCCGTGAAAATGGAGAGTTCTATTCAAGCACAACACTTCCCCCACTTTTCGAGACACCGTACCAATATCGTGTGTCACCATGAGTAACGTTTTGCCGTAATCCTTATGGAGAGATTCCAACAGGGAGTAGAAAGCGTCCACTCTCCTGGCATCAATGCCTACAGTCGGTTCGTCTAAAATAAGTACTTCCGGATCTTGGATGAGCGCCCGGGCAATAAATACACGTTGCTGTTGCCCGCCTGAAAGTTCGCCAATTGGCTGTTTGGCGTATTCAGCCATCTCCACTACCTGTAGCGTTTCCATCGCTTTCTCGCGATCACGGTTTGTGTAGAAGCGAAACCAACCGCGCTTTTTCACTAAACCACTTAAAACGACTTCTAGAACAGTGGCCGGAAAACCACTATTAAAAGCGTTTGCCTTTTGCGATACAAATCCAATCTCCACCCAATTGTGAAAATCTTGAATTTGCTCTCCAAACAGATGAATCGTTCCGTTTTGAACAGGTAATAATCCAAGCAATAACTTTAATAATGTCGTTTTTCCGGATCCGTTTGGTCCGACAATCCCGACAAAGCTCCCTTTCTCAATCCTGAAAGAAACATTTTCAAGAACGAATTTTTGTTCATATTTGTACGAAAGATTTTCTACTTGGATGAGAGGCTCTGTCATGCTACCCACCTCCATTTTCAGAATGATTCCGATTTACATTCACATTTGTTTAGTATACAGATCAGGAGCTTTCCTGTAAACAAAAAAACTCACATACCTGCAACACCTCCACGGTGTGCAATATGTGATGTTTCCCTAATGAATAGCAGATTTAAACTTAGCTCCCTTTGTTTCCTGAGTGTCCATAATCGTCAAAAATGCAGTGGGATCCACATCGTGTACGAGTGACTTTAGCTTTGTCACTTCAAGACGGGTGATCACCACATAAATAATGTCTTTCTCTTCGTCTGTGTAGCCACCCTTTCCTTTTAGTTTCGTCGTTCCTCGCCCTAATCGGTCTAAAATGGCGTCTGACACTTCGGAATGCTGATCCGATATAATGAATACTGCTTTCGTCTCATCCAACCCTTGAATGACTGTATCAATCGTTTTAAACGCTATGTAATAGGTCATGACCGAATACATGGCCTGCTCCAGTCCATATACAAATGCCGCCCAAGCGAAAATAAATATATTGAAAAACATGACGAACTCGCCTACTGAGAAAGGGAGTTTTTTTGAAAGGAGAATTCCTAAAATTTCTGTGCCGTCCATTGAGCCTCCGTGTCGAATGACAAGTCCTACACCAAAACCAAGAAGTAATCCACCGAACACGGTTGCGAGAACCATCTGATCTGTAAATGGATCGAATACGTACAGAAATCGCTCGATAATAGCTAGCGCGACAATCCCTATCAAAGTAGAGACCATGAATGTTTTGCCAATTTGTTTATAGCCAAAGTAAAGGAAAGGAATATTCAATATAATAACGAATACCCCAAAACTGAGGAGCAAATAATCTGGAGTAATATAATTGAGGATGAGTGAGATCCCAATAATACCACCATCAATAATCTCGTTTGGCACAAGAAACAATTCAATCGCAACGGCCGCCATTCCAGCGCCGATGACAATCATCACTACCCGGTATAGAAAATGAAGCTTACTTTCTTTTTTATGCCGCTTTTCCATATCGTTTCATCCTCTCTCTTGACTTTTTCTAAACAGCTAACTCTTTTTGCGCACATTAGCCCGCATCCCTTCATATAGATCACATAGGGAGGCGAGCGCATGAAACTTTTTGAACATGTCGTCAATCATAAATTGAGTACAATTACACCATCTGAAATACAAGATTATGGTAATGAATATGACATTTCCCTCACGAATGAACAAGCAAGCAGTATTTGTAACGTGATTCATTCAAAGAAGTGGAACATTTTTGACTCTCGTGAACGCACAAGCTTAATTAAGGAAATTGCCAAAATAACCGGACCGAACGTGGCACGACAGGCAAATCAATTATTTCTTCAATTAACGAAACAAGGGTAAGTGCTGCAGGTAGACGGTTCCTTTTTTAAAAAGGTCGACCTTCTACCTGTCTCACTGCTATGCCCTAACTCCATTAAAATCCATATGCTTGTTGAAAAGCGATTTTTTTACGCTTCTGCAACAATCACTTCTAACACTTTTTCTTGAAAGGTTTTATTGCGGAACATGTCGATCTCATATTTGTAAGGTGGCTTTTTGTTCTTTTTGTCTTCTCCTACATAAGGGGTTTCCAAAATTTTTGGGATATGCGCCAGCTGCGGATGATGAACAATTTTATTTAAAGCCTTAAATCCGATATGACCAAAACCAATATTCTCATGACGGTCTTTTGAAGCTCCTTTTTTATTTTTGCTGTCGTTAATGTGGAGTACTTTTAAGCGATCAATCCCGATTGTATGGTCAAACTGTTCGAGCACGCTATCAAAGTCGCTTACAATTTCATAGCCTGCGTCGTGAGTATGGCATGTATCAAAGCAAACAGACAAGCGCTCATTATGTGTTACACCGTCAATAATGGCAGCAAGTTCGCCAAATGTACGACCACACTCACTTCCTTTTCCGGCCATTGTTTCTAACGCAATCTGCACACCTGAAGACTCCGTGAGCACTTCATTCAATCCTTCGATGATCTTTTCAATGCCTTTATCAGCACCAGCGCCAACATGAGCACCTGGGTGTAGTACAATTTGCTTTGCCCCGAGAGCTTCTGTTCTCTCAATTTCAGAGCGCAAGAAATCTACACCGAGCTTAAATGTACTCGGATTTGTTGTATTTCCAATATTAATAATGTATGGCGCGTGCACGACAAACTCTTCAATCCCGTTCGCTTTCATGTGCTCCCAGCCCGCTTCAATATTCAAGTCTTCGATTTTTTTGCGACGCGTGTTTTGCGGCGCTCCTGTGTAAACCATAAACGTCGTTGCTCCGTAAGAAACTGCCTCTTCACTTGCCGCAAGCAGCATTTTCTTTCCGCTCATAGATACGTGAGAACCAATTTTCATCAAGCTTCCCTCTCCTTTACATACTTTTTACTTCTGACGTTGTTGTTTTCGTCTATGTTGTTTCATTTTTTCATCGACTTTTCTTTGGTATTTCTTTTTATAACCAGGCTTTACTTTTTTCGACTTATACACTTTTTGCCTTACTTGCTTTTCGTCTGAAGATGCGGTCATTTTACGAGTCGTTCGTTGGTGACGTGGCTTACCATCTTTCCACACACCCTTTTTCAACTCTTTCATTTGGATAGGAAGACCGCGTGACTCTAGCGCATCTAACTGGTTTTCCTCATCAGGAGAAACGAGTGTAATCGCAACCCCCTCGTACTGAGCCCGTCCTGTTCTGCCAGCACGATGTACATAGAAATCGAGATCCTTTGGCAGAGCATCATTAATGACGTGGCTAGCCCCTTCCAGGTCAATCCCCCGTGAAGCTAGATCTGTTGCCACCACATATTGAAATTCTAACGATTGTATTCGTTTGAGCATACGAGCACGCTCTCGTGGTGCTAAATCACCATGCATCTGCCCTACTCGCAAACCTTTTTCAGTGAGGAAGCGATGTACTTCCTCAGCTCGTTTTTTTGTGTTCGTAAAAATTATAGCTAAGTACGGTTGGAAACTTGTACAAACGTCATACAATCTCTCTAAACGATCACTCGACCGAACTGGCAGTACCCAATGAACCAATTTGGACGGCGTCGTGTTCACTTCTGTTTGTTGAACATACCGAGGATCTTCCATGTATTTTTGCAGGAATGGCTGCAATTTTTCAGGAATAGTTGCTGAAAATACGCACATTTGCAAGTTCTCGGGCATGCGAGAAGCAATTTGGTCAACTTCTTCAATGAATCCCATATCAAGCATGATGTCTGCCTCATCGACAATCAAGATCTCCGTCTTGTGAACAGACAACGCTTGTTCCTTTACTAAATCACGCAATCTTCCCGGTGTCCCGATGACGATATGTGGTGCATCTTTTGACGCTTCTATATCACGTGCCTTATCCGTTCCTCCGACAAACCGTTTTACTTTATACGTTTCATCAGCGTCTGCAACTAACTCGCGGGTAACTTGGTACAACTGGGTAGCTAATTCGCGAGTTGGTGCGGCAATAACCACTTGTGTTTCGGCACGAGATGGATCAACTTTATCAACTACAGGCAGTAAGAAAGCATGAGACTTTCCTGACCCCGTTTTAGATTGTCCAATGACACTACGACCTTTTTTTATCATAGGAATGACACGCTGTTGAATTTCAGTCGGTTGCTGAAATCCTTTTTTATCTATCGCATCGACCAAAAATGGCTTGATCGAAAAGGATTGAAATGGGTGATTCTTCATGTTTTTCCGCCTCTTTCTTTTGTTCATCCCTTCATTATAATGGTTTTCTTAATAGATCTCCACTTACAGGAGTATTCGGAATACTTTTTCAATAAAAACAAGTTTGGTTTTGAATAAATCACCAAAAAAACTTCACAAGTGGACTTCTTGCGGAACATTTTGTGAACTACTTAAAACACGACCTGTGTCAATCCTCAACGAAATCGAACGTGCTTGAAACCGAAGTGTCCCTCTTTGCATACAATACTATAGAAGAGACGTCATATTTCAAAAAAGGAGGAGCTCTATGCCACCTATTGGTTCACCTGGTCCGTTTGGAGGAAATTCATTCTTGCGACCACCATCCGGAGGACCAGGTCTATTTATGCAAAGTTCCCGATTCTCACCCCCGCAGGCAAATCCGTTGTCGTTTGGTGCGACTCGTCAGTCTTTTGGTGGAGGTTTTTCTGGGGCACCCCGTGCAACAGGTGGCGGAGGTGGTCTCGGAAAGCTTCTTGGTGGAGCTGGAAGCAACCCGAGCACAGGTACCGGTGCCCGTGGCGGGGGGCTATTAGCAAAAATCCTTGGAGGGAAGGGTGGAGCGGCTACATCAGGGTTAACAGGCTTTGAAGGTGTCCAATCAAGTGCAGGTTCCTTGCTTGGAAGCGCTGGAGGTGCAACGAGAGCAGCAAGTGGTACAGGTGGGGTCATGAACTTTTTACACAAGGCGCAAGGTATGGTGAAAACGGCCCAACAAGTCACCCCCATGGTTCAACAATATGGACCAATGGTACGCAACCTGCCTGCTATGTGGAGACTTTATCAAGGGCTGAAAGACGTAGACCTAGAGAGTACGGAAGATGAAGAAAATGATGAGGAACAAGAAGAAGTAGAAGAAGTGGGAAAAGGTGAGAAAGATATAGAACAAAAAGAGAAAACGACATCATCTACTAACACTAAATCCGAAAAGGTCTCAACAAAAAAGAAGTCGACTAGTGGTGTACAGTCAACAACAAAAACCACTTCCGATTCAGATACCGATGCTGTAGAACGATCTAAATCAAAAAAACAGCGAAGCTCCAAAGTGAAGCTGTACATTTAGTGGGGGACAATCAATCTTTGAGTTCTCTACGAATCTCCTATATAATAAACACTAGAGTGCGAGCAAAGTGCATTATTTTTAGGAGGCATGCGCACAATGGATGTAATTAAGATTTCTCCTCGTGGGTATTGTTACGGGGTTGTGGATGCGATGGTCATTGCACGGAATGCAACCTTAGACCCCTCTTTACCTCGACCTATTTATATTTTAGGAATGATTGTCCACAATGGTCATGTCACGGATGCGTTCCGGGAAGAAGGTATTCGTACACTTGACGGTAAGGATCGCAAAACGATTTTAGAACAAGTACATGAAGGCACCATTATCTTCACAGCACATGGTGTATCTCCAGAAGTACGAAAGATTGCTATGGAAAAAGGCCTCACGACGATCGATGCAACGTGTCCTGATGTCACTCGTACGCACGATCTCATTCGTAAAAAAGTGGGAGAAGGATACGACGTCATTTATATTGGAAAAAAAGGCCATCCTGAGCCAGAAGGTGCCGTTGGGGTCGCTCCTGAACACGTACATTTAGTGGAAACAGTGGAAGAAGTAGATGCTCTTTCGCTAGACCGGGACAAACTCATTGTGACGAACCAAACGACGATGAGTCAGTGGGACGTAGTGGACCTCATGGACCGCATACGTGAAAGATTTCCATATGTGGAGCAGCATAAAGAAATTTGCTTAGCTACCCAGGTTCGTCAGGAAGCAGTCGCCGAGCAAGCAGGCGAAGCGGATATCACGATCGTTGTCGGAGACCCGAAAAGCAATAATTCGAATCGTCTTGCCCAAGTTTCTGAGCAAATTGCCGGAACGAAGGCGTATCGAATTGCTGATGTGACTGAATTACAAATTGAGTGGTTACGAGAAGCGAAAACTGTAGCGCTCACTTCAGGTGCTTCCACCCCAACCCAGATTACGAAGGAAGTACTTACCTTCTTGCAACAATTTAACGCAAACGATGAATCTACATGGACACGCGAACGCCAAGTTCCGCTCCATAAGATTTTACCTAAAGTAAAGAAAAACACAAAAATCCCTCAACGAGATCAGCAACAGGCTACTTAACATAAAAGCGAGTTTCTTCTTGCTATCGGCAGAAGAAACTCGCTTTTTAGTATTACACAACAAAAGTAAATGGGTCTGTGTTGATGGATGATACAACCCAGCTTACTTTCTCATAATTAAAGCGTTTTTGCATTTCCTTTACAACGCCTTCTTTCATGACGTATTCTGCATAGTGACCTACGTCAACGATAGACAGCCCTAAAGCTTCCGCATCTTGTGCAACGTGAAAGTACATATCCCCCGTCACAAGTACATCTGCTCCTTTTTGTTTAGCTGCTTGAATATACTTGTTCCCATCGCCTCCAAGTACGGCCACACGACGTACAAGTGCTTCTCCATTTCCCACATAGCGAACCCCTTGAACACCAAACCGCTCCTTTGCAAACTGAGCAAATCCGACCAATGTCATACTATGTGTTAGCTCACCGATTCTTCCCAGCCCATATTCTGCTCCTTTTTGCTTGAGAGAATACAAGTCGTAGGCTACTTCTTCGTATGGGTGTGCATTCTTCATCGCGCATAATACAGAAGGTAATTTCTCTTCCGGGACGATCGTTTCAATCTTTACTTCATTCACCGTCTCAAGTTTTCCATGTTGTCCAATGTGAGGATGCGTATCTTCTCCCGGTAAAAATCTCCCGAGGCCTTTTGAAGTAAAAGAGCAATAAGAATACGACCCGATTGCACCAGCACCATTGTCCCCTAAGGCTGCTCTTACTTCTCTTTCATGAGTTTCCGGAACATACACAGCCACCTTCACGAGGGGGGAATACCCTGTTTCGGCAAGAATAGACGTATTTTGAAGACCAAGCCTTTCACTAAACCAATCGTTCACGCCCCCCACTGTTACATCCAAATTTGTGTGTGCTACATAGACGGCGATTTCATGCTGAATACAAAGCGTGAACACAGAATTATGAGGAATCGTTTTCAGTGGACGAAAAATGGGAGGGTGGTGTGCTATGATTAGCTCTGCTCCAATAGAAATAGCTTCCTCTACTACTTTTTTTGACACGTCTAAAGTAACTAACACTTTAGATACAGGCTTGTCCAACGTACCGATTTGAAGGCCTATTTTGTCTCCTTCGACTGCTAAAGACGGTGGTGAGAATTGTTCAAACTCCTGAATAATTTTCTTTCCTGTTACGATCGTCAAGAGAACACCTCTTTTGCGTATTGAATATTTTTTTTCAATTGTCGCCTCTTTTCATCTACAGCCTCGTTTCCATTTGCTTGTTCAAGTTGCCGTAAAATACGTGCCCATTCGTGCTGTTCCCGCTCCCATTTTTCACGAAACACTGAATCTTCACGATGCTGCAGTAAGATCGGGCCGAATAATTGCTCTTTTTCCGTGAGATGGCTCTCCGCAGGGGAAAAGACTGCAACAATAATTTCGTATAGATGTCCATCTTCTTTCATCACACATTCGTCCACGCATTTCCATCCATTTTGCACACACCAATTTCGGACACTTTTTCCGCCAATATTAGGTTGTAAAATGAGCGTCATGTTTTTTGAAAGTTTGTCTTTTCCGTTTTCTAGAATGGAAGCAATTAATGTACCGCCCATACCTGCAATGACAATACAATCTCCCTCTTCTTTTTCCAAAACTTCTAGTCCATTCCCTTTCCGTACATCGATTGAGGCAGTGAGACCACTTTGTATCACTTCTTTTTGTGCTGCTAAAAAAGGGCCTTGGGCTACTTCACCGGCAATTGCTTTTTGTACAACGCCTCTTTTTACAGCCTCTGTCGGTAAGTACGCATGGTCTGAGCCGATATCAACAAGTACAGACCCTATAGGAATATAGGACAAAACACACTCTAGGCGTTGAGATAGCACTTTTTTCATCACTTCCCTCCAACTGAACAAAAAACCCTTCTCTTGATTCTTAACCAAGAAGAAGGATTTTTTCGTTATTATTCAAGCGACGATAACCATTCGACAAATGGCTCTAACTCTTCTTGCGGTACCAAACCTGCTGGCATCCCGCCTTCTTTTCCGTTTAAAAGAATGTCTTGAATTTCTTCATTAGAATACCTTTCACCCACACCTAACAATGACGGACCTGCACCACCTTCAAAGTTTTGACCATGGCATGAAATACAAGATTGTTGGTACCGTTCTTCTGGTTCAAGTACTACGACTTCTTCACTTCCGTTTTCAGCTTCATTTAGGTCATTCAGCCCTATAGCGGAGAGGAAAGAGACTAGTCCGATCCCGAAGACCATAATAAGGACAAATGGGATAAGCGGATTTCGGTTCATGTTAAGCTACCTCCCTTATGTACGACAATTGTTGTCAAATAGAAAAGTGCAATATCAGCAATTTTTATTTTACTTGAAATCGGCTACAAGGGAAAGCCCTTCGACGGAAATCCTGTCCATTTGTGAACATTTTGACATAACTTTGCCACAAACTTCCTCAGAAATCATCCGTTTTCAAGAACGTCTCTTCCAATCACCATTCGCTGCACTTCACTTGTTCCTTCTCCAATTTCCAACAACTTCGCATCTCTCATATAGCGTTCCACATCATACTCTGCCATATAACCATAACCTCCATGAATTTGTACAGATTGTGATGTAACAGATGCACAAATTTCGGACGCGTATAATTTACACATGGCAGCTTCTTTTGAAAAACGTTTCCCTTGATCCTTCAACCACGCGGCCTTATACACCATAGTTCGAGCTAATTCAATTTGCATAGCCATGTCTGCGAGCTTAAATTGGATAGCCTGGAACTTTCCGATTGATTGACCAAATTGAGTGCGTTCGCGAGCATATTGCTTTGCTCTGTCAAAGGCTGCTTGTGCAATTCCTACTCCCATCGCACCAATTCCAATACGCCCACCATCTAACGTGACTAAAAATTGTTTAAATCCTTCACCACGTTTTCCTAATAGAGCGGACGCGGGAACTTTCACATTTTCTAAAACAAGCTCAGTCGTATTGGAAGAATGAAGTCCCATTTTTTCATAGTTGTCAATGACTTGAAATCCGTCTGCATCCGTTGGAACGATAAGAGCAGAAATTTCTTTACTACCGTCTGCTCTTTTACCTGTAATTGCTGTCAAAGCTAAATACTTAGCGTAGCTCGCATTTGTAATGAAGCATTTAGAACCGTTGATAGTAAACGTATCGCCTTGTTCAATAGCTGTCGTTCTTGTTCCACCCGCATCACTGCCCGCATTTGGCTCAGTTAATCCGAAGGCACCTAAAGATTCACCTGAACAAATCGGCGGTAAATAGGCTTTCTTCTGTTCCTCAGTACCGAAATTTGCAATCGGCGCACCACCGAGAGAGATGTGTGCCGAATACGTTATTCCAGTAGAAGCACACGCCCGAGATAACTCTTCAACGACTATTGCAAAGCTGATCGAATCGCCACCCCCACCTCCGTACTCTTCAGGAAACGGTAAACCGAGCATGCCTAGATCGCCTAATTTTTTCACTATGTCTGTCGGAAATGTTTTGTTGCGGTCCCGTTCTCTCGCTCCTGGTGCCACCTCTTCATCAGCAAATTCTTTCATTGATTTTTGAATGAGTTCTTGTTCGTCTGTTAGTGAGAAATTCATGAACATCCCCCTTGTTTGTTAACGCTTTCAATATACATTATACAAGTTAATGTTCACTTTTCCCAACATTAAAACTTTATTAAATATTCATCTTCGTGTATACTGTTAAAAAGGCTGTAGAGATGTTCATAAATTTGACAAAAATTGATTCTGTAGCCAACAAGTAAAAAAGCCGAACCACAAGTCGTGGCCCGGCGAATTTTACAGAGTGCCTTATTCTAAAAAGTCTTTCAACCGTTTGCTTCGACTTGGGTGTCGTAACTTCCGAAGAGCTTTCGCTTCGATTTGTCGAATCCGTTCACGCGTTACTCCGAACACTTTTCCAACCTCTTCTAAAGTCCGAGTTCGTCCATCGTCTAGCCCAAAGCGCAATCGCAAAACGTTTTCTTCACGATCAGTTAAAGTATCCAATACATCTTCCAACTGCTCTTTCAATAATTCATAAGCAGCATGGTCTGATGGTGAAGTTGCTTCTTGGTCTTCTATGAAATCACCTAAGTGACTGTCATCCTCTTCACCAATCGGCGTTTCCAGCGAAACAGGTTCTTGAGCAATCTTTAAGATTTCACGTACCTTTTCAGGTGTAAGATCCATATCCTCAGCGATTTCTTCCGGAGACGGTTCACGGCCCAGATCTTGAAGCAGCTGACGTTGTACTCGGATGAGTTTATTGATAGTTTCTACCATATGCACAGGTATACGAATCGTTCGCGCCTGGTCAGCAATTGCCCGTGTAATGGCTTGACGAATCCACCATGTTGCGTAAGTAGAAAATTTATAGCCTTTACGGTAATCAAATTTTTCTACAGCTTTTATAAGACCCATATTACCTTCTTGAATAAGGTCTAAGAACAACATTCCACGACCTACATAACGTTTCGCGATACTTACTACAAGTCGTAGGTTGGCCTCAGCTAGTCGACGCTTCGCTTCTTCATCACCCTGTTCGATACGCTGGGCTAAGTTTATTTCCTCTTGTGCAGAGAGAAGATCTACGCGTCCAATTTCTTTTAAGTACATCCGAACAGGATCATTTATCTTT
Source organism: Bacillus fonticola (assembly GCF_012955605.1). Classification (GTDB taxonomy): domain Bacteria; phylum Bacillota; class Bacilli; order Bacillales; family JC228; genus Bacillus_CG; species Bacillus_CG fonticola. The sequence goes on from NZ_CP052135.1 coordinate 2,073,081, forward strand.
ACACCTGGAGGAACGCTTAAATCGTTCAAATCGAATTCCTCAGTCTTTGCCAACTGATTTATGTTAGGATCGGCGTTTTCATTGTCCCCAACGAGTTCTACCCCTTGGTCACTTAGATGCTCATAAAATTCATCCAACGTGTCTGAATCTAACTCAAATGACCCCAGGCGCTCAGCGATTACCTCGTAGGATAAAAAGCCGGTTTTCTTACCTATTTCAACTAATAATTCCTTTGATTGATCCAGTGTCAATTCCGTATCAGCAACTTCTTTTGAACGTGCAGACTTTTCAGCCATGCAGCCCCCTCCTTCCAACTCATGAAACAAGCTACAACATCTTTCGTAATGAAAGGATCTCTAAAGCGAGCTGTAACTCTTTTTCGTGGTCATGCTCTCGCTGTGCTTCTCTTTCTTGTTTACGCATCTCTTCAATTTCAAATAAAATTGAAGCTTTTTTCACTTGATGAATGTAATCATCCAGTTCTTCATCGCTACAAACGTCATCCATGGTCATCATGCTAATGCTGATGATATCTTTTTGCAGAGTATCATCCTCTACAAACTGTAAAAACCGACTCACATCTGATTCATATCCCTCTTCATAATATGCAAGAAGGTACGTGAGTATAGCTTGATGTTGGTCTCGATGAAAGGCAAGTTCTTGCATTTTTTGTTGAATTCGTTCGAACATTTCAATGTCTTGCATCATATATGCTAATAGTCTACGCTCCGCAATTTCGTAAGCAGGCCGTAACCTTTGCTCTGGAAGAGGTTGTGTCGATTTTTTTCTTACTTCTTTCTTTTCTCCACGGGAGACGTTCGCCTTTAGTATGTTTTGTAACTGATCATTCAGGACTTGTTTTGAAAGACGAAACTCTTCACTAATCTGCGTCAAGTACACATCTCGTTCAATAACTTGAGAACGACTTGCAAGAACTTGTAGTACTTGTTCCAGATACAGGAGGCGTTCTCCTTCTTTTTCAAGGTTTTTCCCTTTTCGGTAGTAATTCAGCAAAAAGCTTACATATGGCTCGGCATCCTCTACGCATTCTTTAACAAACACCTCTGGACCATACGCTCGAATAAATTCGTCTGGATCCATTCCTGCTTTCATCGTCACAACCCGAACACGTAATCCGGATTGTTCTAACGCCTTCCCTGCTCGCTCTGATGCCTTTAGCCCAGGGGAATCACTATCAAAACATAGCACGACTTCTTTGGTGTGGCGCTTCAAAAGTTGTATATGACTGTCTGTTAGTGAGGTACCCATCGTGGCAACCCCATTCTGAATGCCTGCCCGATACGCTAAAATAGTATCAGTAAATCCCTCAAACAGGATAACAGATTGGGTTTTTCTGATCACAGATCTTGCTTGGTAAAAGTGATAGAACAACTCACTTTTTTGGAAGATGATGCTCTCAGGAGAATTAAGATATTTCGGTTCATCCTTATCTTTTTCTTTAAACACTCGTCCAGAAAAAGCCACCACATGCCCATGGTGATCAAAAAGCGGGAACATAATCCGGTCCCGAAACCGATCGAAGGTTGTTCCATCTTGCTTGGAGACGAGTAATCCACACTTATGGAGTAATTCTTCCGTGAACCCTCTTTTCGTCAAGAATTGCTTGACGGTTTCCCATCCCGGTGGGGCATACCCTATATGAAACGATTCAATGTCACCATCAGTAAAGCCGCGATCGTGTAAATAGCGAAGTGCTTCTTCACCTTGTTTTGTATTTACCAATAAATGATGGTAAAATTTACGTAACAACTCGTGAGCGTCGAGCATACCTTGATGCTCTTCTGAGTGATGAGATTGGACGTGTTCGCTAAGATCGGTAGGCAAGTCAACTTCTACGCCACTCTTACTGGCCAAGCGCGCTACCGCTTCTGTGAACGTTAAGCCGTCCATATCCATAACAAACTGAAGTACATTTCCCCCAGCACCGCAGCCGAAACAATAATAAATTTGTTTATCTGGTGCAACAGAAAAAGAGGGAGTGTTTTCTCCGTGAAATGGACATAAACCAAAATAGTTTCTTCCTTTTCTCGACAAGTTGACATACTCACTTATGACATCCACAATATCTTGTGATCGCCGAACTTTTTCCACGATTTCTTCAGGAATACGCCCTGCCATGAGAGTGGACACCCACTTTCCTGATCGTTAGGCCCACACGATGTGAGTCAGAAAGGTGTTGTTACGCGAGTGTGCCTGTGTTGCGCCAAGACGGCGCGTATTTAGCAGGCCTTCCCAACTTGACGTCGCGATTTTAGCCTTTCGTCCTTTTTCTATTCTTTTATTCAGTTTCGAGATTTTGTCCGGGAATTCCTGCAAGGTTCGACAACATTTTTTCAAATGAAGAAAAAAAACAGATTTCATCATCTTTTGACCACTTTTTGGGACCTTTTCCGTAGTTGCCTCTTCTTCTCATTTTTTGGGCTTCATATCGAAAAGCGAGCTGAATATCAACGGTATCTTCTTCAAGGATTTTCCCTCGTGGCGTTATAACCAATACGCCTTTGGATAGCAACACACTTCCAAGACCAATGTCTTGTGTAATGGCGCCATCGCCCCGTCTGACGCGACTCATAATATACAAGTCGACAGCTTCACTCCCTCTTTCGATGAATGTCCATGCCTCACTCTTATTCAAAGAGAAGTGATCATAGGAGGCTACGAACTGAACAGATACACCCACGCTAGCACAGAGGGTCTCAATCTCTTCTGTAAGAGGGCAGGCATCTGCATCCACCCAAACAGTTGGCTGCGGACTCCTATCTTGTTCCAAAAGTAACATCTCCTCACATGAACGGAACCAAAAAAATGTCGAAACTTTTTTAATCTAAACTATTGACATCTCTCAATAAACAGTTTATTCCTTTTGTCTCAACTCTAAACCTTTTTGGGCGACTTTTTATCACAACTTTTTATTTTAGTACATAGTTCGACAAAACGCTACGTTTTTTTGTTTCTTTCTCTAAAAATGATGAAAAACACCTGAACAAGGAATACTACTACTGTTCAGGCGTTTTTATGATGGTTTCACGGAGTTGACTTTTGTTGAACCATTTGTAAGATAACATTTGCCGTTTCTTCTACTGCCTTATTCGTTACGTCGATTACAGGGCACTGGATTTTCTCCATAATTGTTTTGAAATACGACAGCTCATTGGCAATGCGTTGTATGTTCGCGTAATTCGCGTTATCGTTCAAGCCTAGGGCAATCAAGCGCTCTTTTCGAATTTGATTGAGTTTTTCAGGTTGAATTTTAAGTCCTACGCATCGCTCTTTTGGAATTTGAAACAACTCTTCGGGTGGGTCTACCTCAGGAACAAGCGGTACGTTTGCCACCCGTAATCTTTTGTGCGCCAAGTATTGACTGAGCGGCGTTTTTGAGGTGCGCGATACACCAATAAGTACAATATCTGCCTTTAATATGCCCCTTGGATCCCTACCATCGTCATATTTAACGGCGAACTCAATTGCCTCTACCTTTTTAAAGTAATCTTCGTCGAGTTTACGCACAAGGCCCGGTTCATTTTTCGGGAGCCTTCCATATATTTCTTGACACTCATCCATTAGAGGTCCCAGAATGTCGTAAGCAAACAACTCTTCTTCCCTAGCGCGTGTTTGTAAGTACGCTCGAATGTCAGGTCGTACAAGTGTAAACACAATCATTCCATGATAAATTTTCGCCAGTGAAATGACTTCCTCTATAGTACCCGTATCCTCAACATATGGAATGCGCTTAATCGTTGTATCGCTTCCATTGAATTGACTAATAGCGGCTTTTGTTACTAGTTCTGCTGTTTCTCCTACAGAATCTGAGATGACGTATATGACTGGCATACTCAAAAAGATTTCCCTCCTATTCTGTATGTGACAATTCTACAAAGGCTTTTGTGATCGACGTTTTCGTCAGTCTACCGATCACCTCGAGTCCCTTCTCTCCCTCCTTCACAACTGGGAGAGCGTCAATTTGTTTGTCAATTAACAGTTGGGAAACATCCACTAAATAATCTTCTTTTCGACAAACTGTTATGTTCGGCATCCGTGTCATAATGATGTGCACAGGAACTGAGGACAAGTCTTGTTGACCGATGCTTGCTCGCAATAAATCTTTTCGAGACAAAACTCCTACGAGGAGCGCATGAGCATTGACGACAAACAACGTCCCTACATCCTCTAAAAACATTGTACAAATGGCATCATATACACTGACATTCTCATCCACGACAACAGGGATTGATTGATAATCTTTTACTTGCAACTTTTTCATCTGCTCACCGAGTAACTGAGTTCCATTCTTTCCTGAATAAAAGTACCCCACTCTCGGTCGCGCGTCGAGAAAACCAGACATCGTCAAAATAGCTAAATCAGGTCGTAACGTGGCTCTCGTCAAATCAAGTTGATCCGCGATTTGTTCACCTGTAATCGGCCCTTGTACTTTGACAATTTCTAATATCTGCTCTTGTCGTTTATTGAGCTCGATTGTCCTCACCACCTAACTCTCGACCAATGCTTTTTCAATATTATATCACGAAAAGCGGAGGGTAGCTTTTTTAAACCTTCACCTGAACTATTGCTTACGAACGGTTAGTGAAGCGCCTAAATCGTCAGTTTGCTTCACTTGAAGGTGCCTCACTCCAGCAAAAGAGGCAGTTACAGATGCTACTAGGTGTAATAAGGCAAGTCGATTTTTCTTCACTTCCTCATTCTCTACCATGACCATCGTTCCGTCAAAAAACGTATCAATAGTAGGCTGCAAACTACAAAGTAATTCGTACTTCTCGGTAACGTTCAGATCATTCCATCTACCGCTTAGGGATGTTACTGCATCGTATAGTGCTTGCTCCGAATCATTTTCAAACAAGGAAGTCTGTACTCTTTCTGAAGATTGGTATTTACTTGCCAAGTTTTGCACACGTATCAGGCTTTCCATCGCTGGTTTAAAGGAAGCACCATCTCTTTCTTTTTCGAGCAATAGCGCTACTTTATAACGTTCATGAACGATATGATTAGTGCTATCCACTGCAGCGGCGATACAATCGTAACGCACCTGTTCCTCTTGAAGCATGAATTCTAAACGTTGCTTAAAAAAGCTAATGATTGTACTGTGCAAATCAGATTGTGTGTTTGCTTCTAGCTTGATGAGAGCCTCCTTCACTAGTTGCTGAATTGAGATAGACCACTGCTGATCTCGTAAAATACGTAGAACACCCCACGCCTGTCGTCTTAGTCCATAAGGGTCTTGTGAGCCAGAAGGAATAAGTCCAGCATGGAAGCACGAAACAATCGTATCCATTTTTTCCGCGATGGCTACAAGGCGGGATACGTCAGTTGTCGGAAGTGAAGCTTTCGCACTTTTAGGCCAGTATTGTTCTTCAATAGCACGTGCAACAAGCTCATTCTCTCCTTTTTGCAGCGCATATAAGTGACCCATCCCACCTTGAAGCTCTGGAAATTCTCCGACAAGGTTTGTGACAAGGTCAAACTTGCTGATCTTTGCTGCCCGTACGGCTTTTTGCTTTTCTTCAGCAGAAACAGACACCAGGTCAGCTAGCCGTCCTGTTAATGTTGCAACATGCTGAACTTTTTCTGCCATCGTCCCCATTTTCTCATGATACACAATACGGGAAAGCGTATCATTCGCCTCTTCAATTGTTCTTTTTTGATCTTCTTCATAAAAGAACTTCGCATCACTTAACCGGGCTTTTAATACTTTTTCATTCCCTTTTGCAACTGTATCCAAGTGCTGATGATCACCGTTACGAACAGTCACAAAAAATGGAAGAAGCTCTCCTTCAGAACTTCTCACAGGAAAATAGCGCTGATGTTCACGCATCATTGTTGTCAGAACATCGTCAGGTAGTGATAAAAATGATTCTTCAAACGTACCTGCCAACACTGTCGGATACTCTACAAGCTGAGTAACTTCCTCCAATAATTCCTCGTCTTCTTCAATAATCCAATCACGTTCTTCCGATAGCTTTTGCAATTGATCCCTGATAGCGGATTTTCGCTTACTAGCACTTGCCACTACATACTGCCGTAGCATCGTAGTCGGGTATACACCTGCCGTTGAAATATTTACCTTTTCACCTAGAAATCGGTGTCCAAAAGAACTACGACCACTTTCCACACCAGCAACGGCAATTGGGACGATCTCATCGTTCCAAAGGAGTGTCAGCCATTGGAGCGGTCGAATGTACCGGAACGAAGTAGAGCCCCATCGCATTGTTTTTGGGAACTGTACTTTCGTTACGAGTGAATCCCATGAGCTTAATAAGTCTTTTGCTAGTTTACCTACTTCTTTTTTGACAAGAAAGCAGTACTCTACTCCTTTGATTTCTTTGAAAAAGATATCATCCGGTGATGCGCCTTGTCCTCTGGAAAAACCGATCGCTGCTTTTGACCAATTACCTCCACTATCGAGTGCAATGTTCTTCGCAGGTCCTTTCACTTCCTCTTCCTGATCGGCTTGTCGCTCCTCCACACCGTGGACTATCACAGCTAGACGACGAGGAGTTGAGTAGGGAGTAATCCGTTCAAAATGTAATCGGTGCTCCTGAAACCATGTCTCTACAGCCTTTGCAAGTTGCTCCATTGCGTCTGTAATGAAACGAGCTGGCATTTCCTCTAAACCAATTTCAAACAATACAGTACCTTTACTCATGTTCACTCGCCTCCTTTGTTGTTGCTAGTGGAAATCCGAGCTTTTCCCGCTCTTCGTAAAATGTTTTTGCAATGCCACGAGCTAATTTCCTCATCCGTCCAATATACGCTGTTCGTTCTGTAACTGAGATAGCCCCTCTACCGTCCAACAGGTTAAAGACGTGTGAGCATTTCAGCACATAATCGTATGCTGGGTGTACTAAACCATACGTCATTTGCGCATGTGCCTCCGCTTCATACTGCCCAAACAAGCGAAACAAAAGGTCGCCGTCACTCGTTTCAAAGGTGTATTTACTTTGCTCGTATTCTTGTTGTAGGAAAATGTCGCGGTATGAGAACTGATCATTCCACTGCAAATCGAACACATTTTCTTTATCTTGAATATATGAAGCGAGTCGCTCCAAACCATAGGTAAGTTCAACTGACACCGGGTTACATTCCAGGCCACCTACTTGTTGAAAGTACGTAAATTGGGTAATTTCCATCCCGTCTAGCCATACTTCCCAACCGAGTCCTGCGCAGCCAAGCGATGGGTTTTCCCAGTTGTCTTCAACAAAGCGAATATCGTGCTGTAGTGGATTAATCCCCAGTGCGCGTAATGAATCTAAGTAAAGTTCTTGAATATTGTGTGGAGATGGCTTCATCACCACTTGGAATTGATGATGTTGATACAATCGGTTTGGATTTTCTCCATAACGTCCATCTGCTGGGCGACGAGAAGGCTCTACGTATGCTACGTTCCAAGGCTCAGGTCCAATCGCTCGTAAAAACGTATATGGGCTCATAGTTCCTGCCCCTTTCTCTACGTCATAAGCTTGTAACAATATGCACCCTTGATCAGACCAATGTTTTTGTAGCGTTAAGATCATTTGTTGCAAGTTCATTGTGACACCTCCATATGTTTACAAAACTGTTTCACTGTAGGAAAAGAAAAAACTCGCCCCTACGTATTTTCACGTAGGGACGAGCCTTGACCCGCGGTTCCACCCTAGTTGCCTTCCTGACTAAGAAAAGCCACTTTATGACTATTGCTCCGAAACGCCTTCGTTCATCGTTCTCCCTTAGCTTTCACTATCCTAAGGTCGCTTTCCAGAGAAGAGGGTGAACTACTCTTTTTCATCTTCGCAAAGATATTAAATTTTAATCAATCGTACTCAAACTTCTTCTTCTTTGTCAAGTTTTGTTTTCGTATTCTTATTTTCCCCAAGTCCCCAGTGTTCCATCTGCTCTAAAAACTTTCGACTCTTACAATACAGACCACTGTAGGCATCATAATACGCCCATAATAGGTGACGCAGTTCTTTTAATGTCCCTTTTTGCAACGTAACACTCCCGAGCTGATCCATTACTACACGTTCAAACTTATGTAAAACAGAAAGTGCCTTCGCAGACGCTGGATATGCATGAGGATCGTGATCGTAACACCGATGACAAAGTAAACCATTTTCACGAATGGAAAAACGAAACTCGCCTTCCTTTGCGCCACAATTCGTACACTGTCCAAGTACCGGATATAACCCAAGAACCGGAAGTAGCTTTACTTCTAAAAATCGAGTGTAAGATTCAGGGTCATCTCCGTCTTCAAGAGCCAAGAGAATTCTCTTCAGTAGCCCATATAATGATGGACTCGGCCTGCGATCTTCAACTGTTTTTTCCACGAGTTCCACAAGGTAGGCAGCAGCTGCACTTTTATCAAGATCTTCACGTATTTTCCGCAATGAGTACAGTGCCTCTCCTTGTTGGAGATGCCCCATTCCTTTTCCCATAAAGGCGACAAACAACCCAATCGTAAATGGTTGCGTACAAGAAGTAAATTTACTTCTTGGTTTGCGGGCTCCTCGCGCCATTACAGCTACTTTCCCAAGACGTTCTGTGTAGAGAGTTACAATTTTGTTTGTTTCCCCATAAGGTGTTGTCCTTAGTACGATCGCTTCCATCTGTTCCGTCACCGTATTTCTCCCCCCAAACACCGCAAACTGGAAGACGTCTACTTTGCTAATGCCTTTAGACAGAAAAACCGACCTCTATCTGGTCGGTTTTTATAATTATGATGCGCTCAAACCCTAAGAAAACGGGAATTGTAATTGTGCTAGTTCTTCTTCACTCTTGGGCTCCGAATAACCTTCCTGCTCCATTTCCTTAAGAAGAAGATACGTATCAATGTTACCCGTTTGTTTGAAAATACTCCAGGTAAAGTCTAACATGTGAAACCCCACCTTTCCGTTTTCAACTCTAGCATGATTTTGTTCCCTTGCCTTATTACTAGGATGATGCAACACCGTTTAAATCATGTCTCGCAATTTTTGTAAAATGGTAAGGCGATAGGATTATTGTGGCCACACAAACGCTTTCTACTTTCATGTCAGTTTTGTGTGTTAGCTCTACGATAAGAGCGTTATTTGGTTTTATGAGCGTTATTCCCGGGATAAGAGCGTTAACCTGTTTTTTTCCGCGATTCGATTAGTACTCATCTTCTCGGTATCCATAATCCCGCAAATGGGTTTGTCTGTTTCGCCAATCTTTTTGAACTTTTACCCAAAGCTCTAAATACACTTTTGATCCAAGTAGCTGTTCAATATCTTCGCGGGCTCGTGTGCCGATCTCTTTTAACATGCTGCCACGTTTTCCGATAATGATTCCCTTTTGACTGTCTCTCTCGACAACAATCGCCGCCATTACATGAATAGGTCCATCCTCTTTTTCTTGCTTAATTTGCTCGATCACTGTCGTTAAGGAATGCGGTACTTCTTCGCGGGTAAGCTGTAATGCTTTTTCGCGAATAAATTCTGCAATAATAAATCGTTCGGGATGATCCGTTACTTGGTCTGCAGGGTAAAACTGTGGTCCCACAGGTAAATATTCTGTGAGTTTTTGCAGTAATTGATCGACATTGTTCCCGTAAAGTGCAGAAATAGGAAACACCTCTTTGAATGGGTAAGCCTCTTTATACGAATCAATAATGGGAAGCATTTCGTCTGGTGTCACTTCATCAATTTTATTAATAATGAGAAACACGGGAGTTTTGGTCGACTTGAGCTTCTCTATAATGAAATCGTCTCCTTTACCTCGACCTTCTGTGGCATTTACAACAAACAAGACGATATCCACTTCCCTGAGAGCGTTTTGAGCCACTCGCATCATAAAGTCTCCCAGTCTATGCTTCGGTTTATGAATACCAGGTGTGTCTAAAAACACCATTTGTGCATCATTTCGTGTCAGAACACCTTGCACTTTATTTCTTGTTGTTTGGGGTTTATCACTCATAATGGCGATTTTCTGCCCGACGACTCGGTTTAAAAACGTTGATTTTCCTACATTAGGTCTTCCGATGATGGCGATAAATCCTGATTTATAATCTGAACCGGTTTCTATCATGTCAAATCACTTGGTGCAAAAGCGCCCGGTAAAAGATCGTTTACCGTCGTCTTGAGCATTTCTCCTTTTAAATTAGCTAAAATGACTGTAGTTGTTGGTTGGCAAAGCTCACTCATCACTTGTCGACATGCCCCACACGGAGATACAGGGCGCTCCGTGTCTGCCACAACGACGAGCGTACGAAAACGTGTCTCTCCCTCTGAAACCGCTTTAAAAATAGCAGTTCGCTCTGCACAATTACACATGCTATAGGCTGCATTTTCAATGTTACAGCCCGAATACACCTTTCCGTCTTCTGTTTCTAAAGCACACCCTACCCCGAATTTAGAGTAAGGGACATAGGCAATGTCTCGGGCTCGCTTCGCCTCTTGAAATAGTTGTTCGTTTGTCACTCTCTGTCTTCCCTTCTGACTAACGTCGTAGCCTCATTTTACAGAAGTACTACTACGTTTTCAAATGTAGAGGGGGCTTGTTGTACTGTATGATTGTTTCGATGATTTGTGCCCCGATCTCAATGTTTTATTTGCTCCCAAATCGGAGGTGCAAATAAAACAATTCCTACAATAACTGCATACATGGCACTAACTAAACAAGCTGCTGCAGATACATCCTTTGCTCGTTTGGCCAGTGGGTGTCGGTCTGTTGAAATATAGTTTACTGTAGTTTCGATTGCAGTGTTGAAGAGTTCACAAAGAAACATAAGGACAATAGCGCTACTAAGAAACAACCACCCCATCCGATCCAAGGAAGTCCAAATTCCTAACATTACGCCTAGGGTCGCTGCAACCGTATGAATTTTCATGTTTCGTTCTGAAACAAATGCCTCTCTAAATCCGCAACAAGCATTTCCTACAGACAGCAGAAAAGATGTATTACGTGCGGGGGAGCCCATATGCGGTTAAAATCTCCTCTTGTTTTGCGAACATTTCTTTTTCCCCTTGCTCAGTTTCATGGTCAAACCCGAGGAGATGTAAAAATCCATGAATGGTTAAAAACGCGAGCTCTCTCTGAAAAGAATGTCCATAGCTTTCTGCTTGCTCCTTCGCCTTAGGGATTGAAATGATGAGATCACCAAGCATAAGTGGAGGTGCATCTGTTTCTTCATCAAAAACCCATTCCTCATCTTCATCCTCAATCGGAAAGCTTAAACAGTCTGTCGCTTGGTCTTTATCTCGATACGTACGATTCAATTCCTGAATACGCTCGTTATCGACAAGCGTAACAGAACACTCAAAATCTCTCTCCAACCTAAGATGTTTAGCGGCGTATTGAAGTACTTTTTCAATTAGGTGTTGCTCTTCTTCAAGTGGTGCTTCATATTCATTTAAAATGTCAATAAAACCGCTCATGAATTTTTCTCCTTTTCTCGATCTTCTGGATACTCAATGCGAGTATGAAACATGCCTTTTAACGTATCACAAAGAGACTTTTTCACTGTTTGAAGTTGTTGCATTGTCAACTCACACTCATCAAACTGTCCGTCTTGGAGGCGCTCCTTTACGATACTATCCACGAGACATTCAATTTTTTCCTCTGTTGGTGATTTCATAGAGCGTGTAGCTGCTTCGACGCTATCGGCAATACTGATGACGGCAGCTTCTCTCGTCTGTGGCTTGGGCCCAGGGTAACGAAATGATGCTTCTTTTACGTTCTCATCTTTCTCCTTCGCCTGATGGTAAAAGTATTTTACCGAAGAGGTACCATGGTGTTCCTTTGCAATGTCCACGACTTCCTTCGGTAACTTATATTGTTTCAGCAAGCGCGCACCATCAGTGGTATGGGCAATAATAATATCTTTGCTTCGAGACGGTGTCAATTCATCGTGAGGATTACGTCCATTCATTTGATTTTCAATAAAGAAATGCGGACGAACTGTTTTGCCAACGTCGTGATAATAACACGCCACTCGCGCAAGAAGACCGTTAGCACCAACCGTTTCACAAGCTGCCTCAGAAAGGTTGGCAACCATCACACTATGGTGATAGGTACCTGGTGTTTCTGTAAGCAATTTTTTAAGCAGGGGATGGTTTGGATTGCTCAATTCAATGAGTTTCATTGTAGATAAAATGCCAAATCCGCTCTCAAATATCGGCAACAATCCAACGACCAATATACTACTAAGTACCCCCGATAATATCGTAAACAATAAAGAAAAGCCCAACTCTTCATCAAAGAGACTCCCAGACCGCAACAACGTGACGCTCAGCTGGAATACGATTCCTACCATCGCCACAATAAAGCCTGTTTGAAAAACATTTGCTTTCATCGTCCCTCTTCGCAAAGAGAGGACAGCTACTACACCGCTTATTAATACGAATAACAAACTAATTGCGGAGAAATTACTCGACACATTTTCACTAAAAAACATACTAGCGAGAAGAGCCTGCACGAGGCTACTCCCAAACGCAATCTTTTCCCCGAGAAGAACCGTAAGTAACATCGGGGTCAGCGCAGCCGGAAATAAAAAGGCAATGGTCGGCATCGTGACATCTGTTAATAAGGTGAAGCCTTTCATTAACCCCACAAACAGGAGAAAAACAAAAGCAAATAACACTAGATGATTTGCACGATGGGAGTGATCAGCAATCCCTTTCTTCGTATGAAAAAAGAAGCCTCCTAAAACAAGTGCCACAAACAAAAAGGTTCCGATAAGTGGCTTTGTCGATTGATCCTCCTGCAAAAGTCCAGCCACATCTAGTTGTCTGTACACGTCACGTGTCACTAGGTCCCCTTGCTCTACTATAACTTGTCCTTCAAGAATCTGTACGGGTTCCACAAGATTGACGGCCTCTTCCCTCAGTTCATCTGTTTGAGTAGGATCATAAAACTTGTTTTGAACGATGGCAAACCTACCTAGCTCTATAGAAGCTTCCTTACGTGAAGAAGGAAGTGAAGAGAATCTAAGTTGATCTTCTACACGCTGTTTGGCTTCTTCAACTTCAGAAGATGAGATTTCTTGCGTCATCACGCTATTTACGGCAGTCACCGTAACATCTTGCATCACACTACGTTCTTGTTCGTTCGTTTGTAATAATATGCGTAACGTTTGTTCATCGATTTCGTCTGCAACTTCAGGGGTTAGCTCCTCTTTCAAAGCATCCAACTTGTCTGCTATGGAAAGCGAAGTACGTGTAGTTGTAGAGTTTCCGTTACCCTCATCTTCTGTTTCAGCCCGTTCAATCTCTTCAACCGTTTGAAAGATAGAGGTAATCAAATCAATGCGGTTTTGAGTATATTCTAACCTTACGATATATACATCTTGAACCCGTTTTCGAGCTTCTTCACGGCGCTTTTCTGTACTTTCTACATCCTCAATCGTCGACGGTGAGCGAATGGTCTCCGGAGAGGGGTTGTACATTTCAATATTAAGATCATCAGGTCTCACATGTGGAAATAACAGCACAACAAGAAGAACACCAAGCCCTACGTACAAAAAAAGTTGGGCGATGCTACCTTGGAATAAGTATTTAACCCGTTGAATGAATTGATAAAACGATTCCAAAAGAACTCCCTCCTTACTAAGAGGTGAACTTATTGTCAACTATAGCAGTTTTTGGTTTCATTATCTAGGTCGAACACAATTGCCCATGGGTTCATACGACAAAAGGGGCTGTCCCCGTTGGAAGAGGTCAGCCCTTTTTTTCCCTTTATTCGCGTTCATATGCCTCAATAATACGTGATACAAGCTGATGTCGCACAACATCAGTAGCTTCTAGATAAAGGAACTGTAATCCTTTTACGTCTTTTAAAAGCTCAGCTGCTGTCGTTAATCCAGATTGAACACCTTTTGGTAAGTCAATTTGAGTGCGGTCGCCTGTGATCACCATTCTTGAACCGAACCCTAGTCGAGTCAAAAACATTTTCATTTGAGCACTCGTCGTATTTTGCGCCTCATCCAAAATAACAAAGGCGTTATCAAGTGTTCGCCCTCTCATGTAGGCAAGGGGGGCTATCTCAATGACCCCTCGTTCAATAAGGCGTTGCGTATGGTCGGCTCCAAGAACATCATGAAGTGCATCATACAGAGGGCGCAAATATGGATCCACTTTTTCTTTTAAATCTCCGGGAAGAAATCCTAGGCTCTCCCCTGCTTCAACGGCTGGTCTCGTCAGGATAATTCGTTCTACTTTACTTACTTTCAATGCTTGTACCGCCATAACTACAGCTAAATAGGTCTTTCCAGTTCCTGCTGGGCCAATCCCAAATACGAGGTCTGAAGATTGCATGGCGGCGATATATCTTAATTGCCCAACCGTTTTTGGACGTATAGACTTTCCTCTTGTAGTACGTGCGAGTTCTGTTTCAAAGAGGTCCTTGAATGAATCAATTGCCCCTTTCTTAGCCAACTGAATTGCGTAAGCACAGTCTCGCTCTGATATCGTTTTTCCTTTGCGAATTACAGCCAGTAGCTCCGATAAAACACTTTGCGCAATCGAAGCTTCTTGTTCAGCTCCATCTATCATGATATTGCCGCCACGAGAAACGATGCGTATCGTAAGTGCGTCTTCCAACAACCGCAAGTGGACATCACCATTTCCAAATAATTGTGCGGCTTCTTCTGGACCCGCAAGTTCCAGATCCAAAGCAATCATAGGTTCGGTCATAAAGTAAATGGTCTCCTTAGTCTAATTCGTATCGTTTTCAGTATCCTTCACTTTGTTTTCTTCTCTTTGGAGAATAGGTTTAGGTACGGCAATGTTTTCAACGACTTGAAAATGCAAGGTTAACACTACTTTACCATCTTTCACCTGTTGCTGTAAAACGTTATATCCCTTAACTGTAGCGTCCTCATCCAGCTGTCGGGCTAACCGCTCCTCAGCTAATTCTTTAGCAATGGCCATCGCATCTTTTTTCTCGTATTTACGCAAGACCTCTGTTGTCTCTCTCTTCGTTACCTTTTGAAAGGATAAAGGCAATTCCCATTGTAAGAAGCGGAATGTTTTTGTTTGGACTTCTTGCGTCTGTTGTGTATAGGTTTTTTCTCCGAATCCCCACACCGGAATTTGCGCACCAAACAAGCCAATGGTATACAGTTCGTCCTCTTTTCCAGTATACATAGAAAATGTTTTTTCTAACGGAATCTCCACTGTTGTTTTGTACCACGTTTCACCGTAAATGTCTCCTTTGGCTGACACTGTTTGTGTGTTTCCTTCTTTTCCGATAATGCCGCTTACAAGAGGTTGACCTTTTTGCACGTAATCATTTACTTCTATGAGAGGTTTTCCTGTTTCAACAAACAGCTTCGTCACAACCGCTTTCTTCCCGGCAACTAAATGTTGAGGACCAGCTTCTTTTTCCACCTCAGGTGCGTTCTTTTCGACGACCTTTAGCTTGTACTTTGTCCCATCTAATTGCACGCCTATCCATGTAATCTCATCCACCTGACGAGTCAGGTTCCGTTGAATCGTATCCAAGTCATCTACGTTCCATAAAAATTTCCCTACCTTTACGCCCTGTTTGTCCAGTTCCTCCCACACTTTGTTTTCGGTTTGCGCAGAAGCGCCTTCAATCTCTATCCCCCATACCATATTGGAAAGAAGAAAGATGATGACAAGAAATCCAGCAGCACCAAATAAAAGTCCATTATTATTCCACAACCTTCTCCACACAAACGGAACGCCGTGACGTCTCAGTATTGAAAGTTTACATCGATGCTGCCATCTTGCTTCACGAACGAGACCTAAGTCTCTGCGCAACACTTTAAACGAAATAACCCCATCTCGGGAGCGTTTCACTCCCCAAACAGGAATTTTCTTTCTTGCACAAGCATTTAAAAATAACTCCAATTGCTTGCCTTGTGCACGTACAGTCACATATCCAGAAAAGTAGTTCAGCCACTGGTTCTTCATTCGCCTCATCCTCCTCGCCTACGTTTCCGATAAATAGTACACTTGTTCTACTTTACCTTCTACTAAGATTTCCTCCGGAAGGATCGTTTTTATCACAAAACCTTTCCCACGCACGAGTAACTGCCCTTGTTTTAAAAGTAAACGGATTTCATCATCTTCAAAGGATAACAACCCTCGATGATTTTCAATATAAATATGTAATTGACCAATCATCGTGATGCGGGGGAGGTCCATCATCACATCGTCTGGGAGATCAAGGTGTCGTGCTAGGAAGTTAGATATCTTACGTCCCCACTTGAGTTTCATGCGCCCAGCCCCCTTTCATCTCATATGTATGAAGTTGACAACGCGTTTAGCACAAGTGAAGTGCGTGTAGGGAGGAAATGTGCGGAAGGTGGGGTGCCGATCTCTACAGACAAAAAAACCTAGAAAGGAATTTTCCCTCTCTAGGTGCATTTTTTCACTAATTTCTCATACGATGGTGCGGGCGCTTGGAGCGAGGTGGACCTAAAATTTCTGCCCAGACAACTCCCTGTTTTGCGTTTTGCAATGAGATTCCCTTGTTTTGTTGTTGATTGGAAGGGCGAGGTTGCAACTTGTTGTTTGACTCCGCTGACAATTGCCGAGCTTTCGTAGCGAATTTTTCTTGTTTTCGTCTTAGTGATTGAAGGTCTCGCTCAACATCGGACAATGCGTTCGTCGGGCTACTATCCCCGATATTCGCTTCAGATAGAGAGGGACGTTGCGCTTCTTTCTGACGTTTTGTTGGATGAGGTACCTCACTCGCTGTTTTTGACTCCATATCTCTTTGAGGTCGACGAGGCTGCCTTTTAGGAGGTTGATTCCCCTCTGTTTGACCACCTTTCATCTTGCCAAATACAGTTGAAACGAGACCGATAATCACGACGAGAAGAAACGGGTTGCTTAAAAGTTCTCCAAACAATTGGAAAATCGCGTCCACTTTTCGCCACCTCCTAAACGTTACTGGTCTTTGTCTTTCGAATCGCTTTGATTACCAATAGAGTCGCGCATATCCGTGTCTGCTGTAATGTTTTTGATGTTCATGTAATCCATCACCCCGATGTTGCCTGAGCGTAGTGCCTCTGCCATGGCAAGTGGCACTTGAGATTCGGCTTCGACCACTTTCGCACGCATTTCTTCTACGCGTGCTGTCATTTCTTGTTCTTGGGCAACGGCCATCGCTCGACGCTCTTCTGCCTTTGCCTGGGCAATATTTTTATCTGCTTCTGCTTGCTCAGTTTGCAAAACGGCACCAATATTTTTGCCGATATCCACGTCCGCAATATCGATGGATAGAATTTCAAAAGCCGTACCAGAATCTAAGCCTTTCGATAAAACAGTTCGGGAAATCAAATCAGGATTCTCTAATACTTTTTTATGGTCTTGAGAAGAACCGATTGTACTAACAATCCCTTCGCCAACACGAGCAATGACAGTATCCTCTCCAGCACCCCCGACGAGTCGATCAATGTTTGCTCGAACTGTAATACGGGCTTTTGCCTTTACCTCAATTCCGTCCATCGCCACACCAGAAATAAATGGTGTTTCGATTACTTTCGGGTTAACACTCATCTGAACAGCCTCTAACACGTCACGTCCAGCTAAGTCAATGGCTGCACCGCGAGCAAACGGAAGTTCAATATTCGCACGGTGTGCAGCAATAAGAGCGTTTACAACTCTATCTACATTACCACCTGCAAGGTAATGACTTTCCAGCTGATTAATCGTGACATCCAATCCGGCTTTATGGGCCTTAATTAACGGGTTCACAACACGACTTGGAATAACTCGACGCAAACGCATCCCGATGAGTGTAAAGATACTTAAACGCACACCTGCTGCCAATGCTGAAATCCATAGCATGACAGGAACAAACGTGAACAACACAATGAGAAGCAAGATTCCAACAATAATTGCAACACCTGTCAAAATAGTACTTGTAGTGAGTTCCATTTTCTACCTCCTGTTTTTTTCAGACCTAGATACTTACTTATTTTCTTTTTCTAAGTCTGGAATTTCCCTTACAACAACACGTACGCCTTCTGTTTTAACGACGCGTATACGGTTTCCTTCCTCAATAAATCCTCCTTCTGATACCGCATCTACTCGTTCCTCTTCAATAAGTACGGTTCCTGAAGGTCGAAGTGGCGTTAATGTTCGACCCGCCTTACCTACGAGCTCGACTCGGGTTACATTAGAGACATACCCTGATTCGGTATTCGTGGAATCACGTAATATCATCTTATTAAATACTTGTAGCCTTTTCCCGAAAAACTTCACTAGAATCACCCCCGCTAGGATGGCAGTAAATAAGGCAATGGCTAAAGAGATCCCCATTGATTGTACACTTTCACCTGCCATAAACAAACTGACAATCACAGCAATCATTCCTAAAATACCTGCGACTCCACCCGGCAAGAAGAATTCTATGACAAGAAGAATAAGACCCCCAACGAACAATAAAATGGTTTCGTAACCAGCAAGGCCCGTAAATAGATGACCAAAGAAGAAGAGTAGAAGGGCACCAAGTCCCATGATTCCAGGAACTCCAAATCCCGGTGAGTATATTTCAACGACTAATCCTATGCTTCCTATTGACAAGAGAATAGGCACGATGACGGGATTCGTTAGAAATCGCGCTAACTTATCTGCGAAAGTTTGCTCAAAAGTATCCACTTGTGCATTTTCAAAGCCGAGTATAGTGAGCAGTTCGTCCAGCGAATCTGCTGTCCCTTTGCTATAACCGACTTCCTCTGCTTGTGTCGATGTAAGTGTTAACAATTTTCCTGAAGGAGCGCCATACTCTGGAACATCTTCTTCGGGATCTGCCATAGCTATCGCATAGGTTGGATCTAGACCCGCATCCTCAGCTGACCCTCTCATGGCTGCAATCCACGCAGATTGCGCTTTATCACCTGCAGCATTTCCTTGTCCATCAATCACTTGGGCAGCACCCATTACACTGCCCGGCGCCATATAAATCCTGTCTGTGTTCAAGGAAATGTAAGCACCAGCAGAAAGAGCATTTTTGTCTACATAGGTAATGGTTTCCACTTCTGCATCACTAAATAGTTTTCCGATATCAAAAGCGGCATTCACTGCACCACCAGGCGTATCCATTTGTATGATCACAGCTTCATACTGCTCTGTTTCTGCTGTGTTAATCGCCCGTTCCAAAAACCCATATAACCCTTTTTCCACTTCTTCCTGTAAAGGGACGACAAGTACCCTGTCTCCATCAGCTTCTACACTGGCTGATAAACCACTTACACCTAAAATGAGGAGCACAACATAGACAAACAATCGGCGCGTTCGCAATTTTTCACCTCCTACGTCTTCGTTACCTTCTATTACGAGTGTATGCAAACAAAGGTTTCAAAAATCGAAAGATATCATTTTGAATAAATCCAAAAAAGCTACAGTGCAAAAAAACACTGTAGCTTTTATCGTTACAAATTTAATTGCTGTTGAACGAGTTTATTAACTAAAGAACCGTCCGCTTTACCTTTCACTTTAGGCATGAGTGCAGCCATTACTTTACCCATTTCGGCTTTTGATGTGGCACCTACTTCACGGATCGTATCGTCCACAACTTGAGACAACTCATCTTCAGACAGCTGTTTTGGCAAGTATTGATTGACAATTGTAAGTTCGCTTTCAAGCTTTTGGACTAAATCTTCCCGGCCGGCAGATGTAAACTCTTGGAGGGAGTCTTTTCGTTGCTTTACTTCCCGAGAGAGAATCGTCAATTCTTCATCCTCTGATAGCTGGTCTTTTTTTAAATGAATCGCTTCATTTTGTAAAGCTGCCTTCACCATCCGGATGACAGATAACGTGTCCTTATCCTTTGCTTTCATCGCTTGCTTCATGTCTTCGTTTAAACGAGTAAGAAGACTCATTATTTCACCTGCTTACCATTTGCGTTTTCTTGCCGCTTCGGATTTCTTTTTGCGCTTTACGCTTGGTTTTTCATAATATTCGCGTTTACGGACTTCTTGCATAGTTCCCGTTTTAGAAACGGTACGTTTAAAGCGGCGAAGAGCGTCTTCAAGCGATTCGTTTTTGCGAACGGTCGTCTTATTTGACATGAGTTTCCCTCCCTCCGACTCAAAGAAAAAATACAAGGATGCATGCTTCTCACACGAAAAGCATGTACTCACAAATTATAAACGACCCACTTCTATTCGTCAATTATCAAATACCCTATAAAAAAAGATCTTATGCTTTTTGAACAATAAAAATCGGCCTCTTTTTCATTTCCTTGTCGTTCTTATTGTTTACTTGTCCCCATAGACTAACAAGGGGGTGAGGACTTGCTATCCGTTCTGTTTTTTTTCGGATTTCTAGCATTATTTCTATTCGGCATGACTTTGCTACGTATTGGGATGTTCCAATTATCTGGCGACCGCCTGCAACAATGGATCTCTCCATTTATCTCGCACCCTGCAAAGGGCATGATCGCAAGCATCGTTGTCACTATGATTTTACAGAGTTCATCAGCAGTTATGGTGCTCACGATTGGACTTGTATCAGCGCGTATTATCACCTTTCCACAGACCATCGGGATCATTCTTGGCACAAATATCGGCACTACCTTTACCGCAGAGTTCATGACATTCCCGATCGACCAATATATATTGCCAATTAGCATTTTCGGAGCCGTATGTATCTTACTTCCTACACATTGGATTCGGAGTAGTGGATTCATTTTGTTAGGCATTGGAGCATTATTTACGGGACTGCAAGGCTTCAAAACGCTCGCCAAACCGCTTACTGAAGTTTCATTTGTACAGACTCTCCTTCATCAGATGGACAACTCTATCCTTCTTGCTAGTTTAGTTGGAATTGTCATCACGGCATTGATCCATTCAAGTTCAGCCACGACAGGAATTGGGATGGGGTTCGTTGCAGCAGGAGTATTGAGTATGCCTGCAGCCATCGCCGTCATTCTAGGGGCAAACATTGGCACCTGTGTCACAGGCTACATGGCAAGTATCGGAAGTGGAAAAGAAGCGAGATTGACTGCCTACGCTCATATTTGGCTGAACGTGGTTGGGGTGGCTATCTTTTTGCCATTCGTATACTGGATTGACGTATGGACAAGCGGGTTTGCATCCTCACCTGCCGTACAGCTAGCGCATACGAGTGTGTTGTTTAATGTGGCTACAGCTCTTCTGGTGTTTCCATTTGCTAAGCAGTTTGGAAAGTTAATTGTTATGGTCCATGGGAAGAGGTAATAATTTTTTTTGGAAAAGGGGCTATTAGGGTACGAATCAGGATTTAGGGGGAATCATTTTATCCATCATTGATGGATGTTGGCTCTTTACTCATCCTAAGTCTGGATTTATACCTGATTAGTGTGGATTTCTAGTTCGGAGTCTGGATATATGTTCAGTAGTCTGGATAAGTAGTGAATTAGTTTGGATTTTACTGCTCTAAGTGTGGATATTAGCTGAAATAGTCTGATTCAGTACCGTTGACTGTTCATAATGAACCTGAAAAAAGCGGAAGCAGGTTCCCATCGACCCGCCTCCGCTTTTCTTTCAATAATCCCCCGTTGATTTCAGTCCTTGTAAAATTGTAACTCCTGAGCTGGCGCCGATGCGAGTGGCGCCTGCTTCGATTACGTTTTGTGCGTCCTGTAATGAGCGGATTCCGCCTGATGCCTTCACGCCCATTTCAGAACCGACTGTGCGACGCATGAGTGCCACATCTGCTACGGTCGCCCCTCCACTTGAAAACCCAGTGCTCGTTTTCACGAAATCTGCACCAGCACGTTTGGCAATACGGCAAGCCTCTACTTTCTCATCGTCAGATAAGAGGCACGTTTCAATGATCACTTTCACGATGGCACGACGATTAGACGCTGCTACGACAGCCAATACGTCTGCTTCCACAGTTTCAAGATCACCGCTTTTTAAAGCACCGATGTTAATAACCATATCCACTTCTCCAGCGCCTTGCTCGATCGTGAGGTTTGTTTCAAACGCTTTTACCTCTTTCGGGTTTGCACCTAATGGGAAGCCGATGACTGTACAAACTTTCACAGATGTTCCGTCAAGAAGCTCTTTTGCAAATGATACCCACGTTGGATTTACACAAACGGAAGCAAATCCGTACGCCTTCGCTTCCTTGCACAGAGTTTCAATTTGTGTTCGTGTCGTATCTGGTTTTAAGGCTGTATGGTCAATCATTTCCGCTAAACTCATAGACAAAAGCCCCTCTCCACTGTTAACTAGTGTAATTCCATCCTATCATACCATTTGTTAACTGACTGTACGCTGTTGCTTTACGGATTCTTCCTCTATCACGCGTACAAATTGTCCTTTGTTGTATGGATAGCCTGCTTCTTGAATTTTTACTTTAACAAGCTTGCCCACGAGGTCCTCGGTCGCCGGGAAAACCACCTTTAAATAATTGTCAGTATAGCCTACGTATAAACCAGAGTCAGGCTTCTCTTTGTACGGCTCTTCTGGAATAACTTCCAACACATCGGCTTCAAACTTTGCTGCGTATTCCTTGGCGAGTTGATCAGAGAGAGCAATTAGACGACGAACTCGCTCATTTTTCACGTCTTCGTCAACTTGGTCTTCCATTCTTGCGGCTGGTGTTCCAGTCCGCTTCGAATACGGAAACACATGCAATTCTGAGAAACCATGTTCTTGGATGAAGTTGTAGGTCTCGATGAACTCCTCTTCTGATTCACCGGGGAACCCTACTATCACATCAGACGTAATAGCTAAGCCTGGTAGAGCTGCTTTCAACTTCATCAACCGCTCAGCAAAAAACTCCATCGTGTATTTACGACGCATCCGCTTCAATACGGTATTGGATCCGGACTGCAAAGGAATGTGTAAATGACGAACGACAACAGAGGATTGTTCCAGCACCTCAATAACTTCATCCGTTAACTGTGAAGCTTCGATTGAGGAAATACGCAATCGTTTCAAGCCATGTACTTCGTTTTCCAAATCACGAAGTAAGGCTGCTAGATTATAGTCTTTCAAATCTTCACCGTAGCCGCCGGTATGAATACCGGTTAATACTATTTCTTGATATCCTGCATTAACGAGTTGCTGGGCTTGTTTGACAACTTCCTTTGGATCGCGCGAACGCATTAGACCACGGGCCCACGGAATGATACAAAATGTGCAAAAATTATTGCATCCTTCTTGTATTTTCAAGCTAGCCCGTGTTCGATCAGTGAAGGAGGGTACGTCTAATTCCTCATAGACACGATTCTTCATAATATTGCCAACCCCATTAATCGGTTGGCGCTCATTTTTGAACTGCTCAATGTAAGTGAGCATCTTTCGACGGTCTTGTGTTCCAACAACCACATCCACACCAGGGATCGCCAATATTTCACCAGGAGATGTTTGTGCATAACAACCTGTCACACAAATCACAGCATTAGGATTTTTACGAATTGCACGACGAATGACTTGTCTACTCTTTTTATCTCCCGTGTTCGTGACCGTGCATGTATTGATGACATATACGTCCGCTTGGTGCTCAAACTCTGTGCGTTCGTAGCCTTCTTCCTTAAACAATTGCCAAATGGCTTCGGTTTCGTAGTGATTAACTTTGCAGCCCAATGTATGAAACGCTACAGATGCCATTATTGTTCACCTCTTTTGAAAAGCTCAAGTTGATAACTGATCGCACTTAATGCATAGAGCGGTGCGGTTTCAGTTCGTAATATGCGTGGTCCTAACGCTGCGATGTGGGCTCCTTTTTGTTCAAGAGCCTCTATTTCCTTTTCCGTGAAACCACCTTCAGGGCCGAAAATGCATAAGACACGTTCCTGTCGTTGAAGTTTCGTAATCACACTGGAGAAGGTAGATTGTTCACCCGACTTTGCAGATTCTTCGTAAGCTACTATAACTTGATCAAACCGTTCCATTTCTTCAAGTAACGTCTGAAATGGGCATGGTGCTTGAACAGTTGGAATGATGACCCGATGACTTTGCTCAGCTGCTTCCTTCAAAATTTTATCCCAGCGGTCTTTTCTTTTTGCCACTTTCTTCTCGTCCCATTTCACTACAGAGCGATTTGCCACGAAAGGGATAAAGCCAGCTGCGCCTAACTCGGTTCCCTTTTGGAAGATCCATTCGAGTTTATCCCCTTTAGGCAATCCGCTCGCAATCGTGACCGAAACGGGTAATTCCACTTCTTCTTCTCGCCATTTCTTCACTTTTACCGTCACTTCTTCTGGAGAAACAGTTTGTAGTGCACATACTGCACTCTTTTGAGAGCGCGTAACGATAAGAACTTCATCTCCAGGCTGCATACGCATCACATGGGTGATGTGATACGCATCTTCTCCATACAAACGAAAGGGAGGCTCTTGTTCCTCTTGTAGAAAATAACGTTGCATCTGCTTCCCTCCTTATCGCCGGACTTGGCATAAAGATAGATGGATTACTCAGGCTTCTTCGCAATCAACGCAACCCAGTCTTCCATCACTAGTGTTTCTTCAATGATAAAGCCAACACGTTGCAATTCACTTTTAACGAGTTCTTTCTTCTGACGAATGATTCCCGAGGAAATGAATGTTCCACCAGCTCTCACCGTGTCGAATGCCTTCTCAGGAAAGAGTATCAAAATTTCAGCTAACAGATTAGCAACAATTACATCCGCGTGTCCTTCTATTCCTTCTAATAAATTCTGCTCTGCGACAGACACCTTGTCGTGAACGTTATTTAGTTTAACGTTTTCTATCGCCGTAGTAACGGCAACAGCGTCTAAATCGAAGGCACGAACGTCAGATGCACCAAGTTTTGCTGCAGCGATGGACAAAACGCCCGATCCTGTTCCCACATCAAACACGACATCACCCTTTTTCACATGATGTTCTAGGGCCTGAATACACAATACAGTAGTCGGATGTGTCCCTGTACCAAACGCCATCCCTGGATCTAGTTCAATAATTTGTTCTTCTTCTGAAACGGGTGTGTAGTCTTCCCACGTTGGCACAATGGTGAAATGCTCAGAAATTTTCACAGGATGGTAGTAGGTTTTCCATGCAGTAGCCCAATCTTCCTCATTGACTTCGCTTAAGGTTACTTCGTTCGTTCCAATATCAATATTGAATTGGAGCAAGTTTTCAATAGCGTTTTTCACTTCCTCAACTGTCTCTGCAAGAAAACTAGTAACAGGTAAATAGGCTTTTACGATCACCCCTTCTTCGGGATAATCACCTGGGTCTAGTTGATAAATTTCTCCGAAAAGTCCTGCTCGCTCTTTTTGAAGCTCAAACGGGTCTTCGATCACTACACCGCTTGCTCCCGCCTCATGAAGAATATTCGAGACAGGCTCCACTGCATCTTGTGTCGTATGAATGCTCATTTCGGTCCACTTCAACTAGACCCTCTCCTTCCAAATTTCAGACGTACCCAATCATGCTTTCTCATTCGCCTTTAAACGCACGTTTTAATTTATCAAACAAACCTTCTTCGTGCTCGTCTGGAACAGAGCCACTTACTTCAGCAAACTCACGTAGTAGTTTTCTTTGTTGCTCTGAGAGATTTGTTGGGGTAATAATTTTCACAATAACGTGTTGATCCCCGGTTCCATAGCCACGTACGTTAGCAATTCCCTTTCCTTTTAAGCGGAATTTAGTACCTGTTTGTGTACCTGCAGGAATCTTTAACTTTACTTTTCCTTTAAGTGTTGG
Source organism: Bacillus fonticola (assembly GCF_012955605.1). Lineage (GTDB taxonomy): Bacteria > Bacillota > Bacilli > Bacillales > JC228 > Bacillus_CG > Bacillus_CG fonticola. Next base: position 2,098,683 of record NZ_CP052135.1, read on the forward strand.
CACTTCTACCTCGTCACCGAGCGATGCTTGTACAAAGGTGAGTGGCATTTCGCAGTAGACGTCATCCCCGTCTCTTTCAAAAAACTCATGTCTCTCTACATGAAAGACTACGTATAAGTCGCCTGCAGGACCGCCGTTCACACCTGGCTCACCTTGACCAGAAACTCGAAGCTGTTGACCTTCGTCAATCCCAGCTGGAATCGTAATAGAGATCGTTCGACGTTTGTTCACCTTTCCTTGACCACCACACGTAGCACATTTTTCTTTAATCAGCTTTCCTGTACCTTGACAGTGATGGCACGCACGTCTATTCACAACGCGACCAAACGGTGTGTTTTGTTCTTGCGATAGTTGACCCGAACCATGGCAGTATGGACATGTTTCAGGCTTTGTACCCGGTTTTGCTCCAGATCCATGGCAAGTTTCACACGTTTCTTCTTTCGGAATTTCAATCTTTGTTTCTTTACCGAACGCAGCATCTTCAAAGGAAACAGCCATAGTGTACTGTAAGTCTGCTCCTTGACGTGGCGCGTTAGGATCGCGTCTTCTTCCACCCCCACCTCCAAAAAAGGTGTCGAAAATATCTTCAAAGCCACCAAAACCAGAGAAGTCAGCACCTGCTCCCCCACCGAACCCAGCGTTCGGATCTTCGTGACCAAAGCGATCATACCGTGAACGTTTTGAATCGTCACTTAGTGTTTCATACGCTTCTTTTGCTTCTTTAAATTTATCAGCAGCATCTGCTTCTTGATTGATGTCTGGATGATATTTTTTGGACAATTTTCTGTATGCTTTTTTTATGTCGTCTTTTGAGGCGCCTTTTTCTACGCCAAGTACGTCATAAAAGTCCCGTTTGCTCATGTCTCATCCACTCCCGTACGTTTTCACATAAATTCAATTGTAGCATGGTATTTTTCAATAAATCAACAATGAAAGAAAAGTCAACGTCAAGCACGCTTGACGTTGACTTTCCGATCGGACTATCATTTGGAAGTTTGCCCCTACTTCTTGTCGTCATTAACCTCTTCGTACTCGGCGTCTACTACATTATCATCGCCAGATTTCGTTTCCTCACTCGCACCGGCATCACCTTGTGCCTGTTCCGCCTGTTGTTGAGCTTGTTCATAAAGCTTTACGCTTAACTCTTGAACGAGTGTTTGAAGGGCTTCTTTCTTTTCTTTAATTTGCTCTATGTCATCTTTTTCGAGAACTTCTTTCAAAGCTTCTTTTGCTTCCGTCGCTTTTGCTAGTTCAGCTTCATCCACTTTACCTTCTAGGTCTTTCACAGTCTTTTCAGTAGTGAATACGAGTTGATCGGCCTCGTTACGAAGATCAATCTTTTCTTTACGCTCTTTATCGGCTTCTGCATTCGCTTCCGCTTCTTGTACCATGCGATCGATTTCATCATCAGATAAGTTAGAAGAAGATTTAATCGTAATCGATTGTTCTTTGTTCGTACCTAAATCTTTGGCACGAACATTCACGATACCATTTTTATCAATATCAAAAGAAACTTCGATTTGTGGGACCCCACGTGGAGCAGGTGGAATATCTGTCAATTGGAAGCGTCCAAGTGTTTTGTTGTCCGCTGCCATTGAGCGCTCCCCTTGTAGCACGTGAATGTCAACGGCTGTTTGATTGTCAGCTGCAGTTGAAAACACTTGGGATTTGGAAGTTGGAATCGTTGTGTTCCGTTCAATCAGCTTTGTTGATACGCCACCCATCGTTTCAATCCCAAGAGACAGTGGTGTTACGTCAAGAAGAACGACATCTTTTACGTCACCAGTTAGGACGCCTCCTTGTACAGCTGCCCCAAGTGCAACTACTTCGTCAGGGTTTACCCCTTTATGCGGGTCTTGCCCTGTTTCTTTTTTAATTGCTTCTTGTACAGCAGGAATACGAGTAGATCCCCCAACTAAAATTACCTTGTCAATTTCTGAAGGAGACAGACCTGCGTCTTTTACCGCTTGACGTGTTGGTCCCATTGTACGTTCTACAAGACTTGCAGTGAGCTCATCAAATTTCGCACGTGATAGCGTCACTTCTAAGTGGAGAGGACCATTTTCGCCTGCTGTAATAAACGGTAGAGACACTTGAGTACTCGTTACACCTGACAAGTCTTTCTTCGCTTTTTCAGCAGCATCTTTTAAGCGTTGGAGCGCCATTTTGTCTTTAGAAAGGTCGATACTATTTTCCTTTCTAAACGTGTCAACAAGGTAATCGATAATGACTTGGTCGAAGTCATCTCCACCTAGTTGATTATCTCCGGCTGTCGAACGTACTTCGAAAACACCATCGCCTAGTTCTAGAATGGACACATCAAACGTTCCGCCACCGAGGTCGTAAACAAGAATCGTTTGATCTTCGTCCGTTTTATCCAATCCATAAGCAAGAGCTGCTGCTGTTGGCTCGTTAATAATACGCTCGACTTCAAGTCCTGCAATTCGGCCTGCGTCTTTTGTCGCTTGACGCTGTGAGTCGTTGAAATAAGCAGGAACTGTAATGACAGCTTTTTCGACCTTTTCACCAAGATAGTCTTCTGCATACGATTTCAAATATTGAAGAATCATCGCAGATACTTCTTGAGGTGTGTATGTTTTGTCTCCAATTTCTACTTTATAGTCTGTTCCGATATGACGTTTAATGGACATAATCGTATTTGGATTTGTGATGGATTGGCGCTTAGCTACTTCCCCTACTTGACGCTCGTCGTTTTTAAACGCTACAACCGAAGGAGAAGTGCGGTTACCCTCTGGATTCGGAATAACCTTTGGCTCACCACCTTCTAAAACAGCTACACAAGAGTTCGTCGTCCCTAAATCGATCCCGATAATTTTGCTCATGTAAGAGAATACCTCCTTGAATTCATATGTATGTCCACTACTTACTGTTCACTTTCACCATAGCTGGACGCAACAATCTCTCTTTTAATTTGTACCCTTTCTGTAATTCCTCTAATACAACATCTTCCGGATGCGATTCGTCCCAATCTTGTAGAACGGATTGATGCACATTCGGGTCAAAAGGCTGTCCAACTGCCTCCACTACTTGAACTCCCTCTTTTTCAAGAGCTCCAATAAATGACTTGTACACCATTTCTACCCCACTTAACAACGTTTTCGTTTCGTCTTGAGTAGGTTCGGTTTGGAGTGCTCTTTCAAAGTTATCTAAAACGGGTAATAGCTCTGTCACAAGTTGTTGCGCACGATACGTTACTTGTGCTTCCTGATCAAGACGAGTTCTCCGTTTAAAGTTTTCATAATCAGCTTGTAGGCGCAGTGTACGACTTTCAGCTTTTTCGAGTGCCTCTTTTGTAGCATGAAGCTCTTCTTGTAGGGCTGTGGCATCAATAACTTCCTCCATCACAGGTTGTGGCTCCTCGACTCTTTCCTGATCAGTATTTACTTCCTCAGCCTCCACTGTCGCATGTTCATTTTGCTTTTCTATCAACACGATTCACCTCCTTTAAAGAATTGCAGAGGAGACCCAACGCTTACTTGGGTCTCTTTATTTATGAAGACGGTATAGGTTCGTCATCATTGTAGACAAGTCTTGACGGAAATAGTCGAGCGTTGTGATAACGCGTGCATAGTTCATTCGCTTAGGACCTAAAACCGCAATGGTTCCCATTTTTTCGGAGCCCAGCGCATATGTCGCCGTAATTAAGCTCAAGTCTTTTGCTGCATCTACGTTTAGCTCTGTGCCAATTGACACATGAATTCCTTGACCATCACGGGGTTTTAGTAAACGACTGACAGCTGTTTCATCCTCCATTAAAGAAAGGATGGCTTTCACGAGCTCTACATCATGAAATTCCGGTTGTTCAAACATGATAGTCTTTCCACCAAAGGCAAGTTTCTCTTGCAAATTGATGTGCAGGGCACGCTCCATTGCTTCCATCCAAATTTGGTAGTGGTCCGCATGCTTTCGAAATAGCATCTGAACTTCATGCGACGCCTTTTCGGGAAGCTGTGAGATGCTGACTCCCTCTAGTCGCTCATTCAATACGTTAGCTACTTTATCAAGGTCATCCATCGCATCAGGGCTAGACAGCTCTATTGTCTTATGCTCCACATGCCCCCCATCCGTGATAATGATGGCAAGCACACGACTTTCATTCAACGGAACCATCTCAATCTTTTTCAAGTGATGATCAGAAATGTTAGCTCCCAGCACGATAGATGTATACGATGTCAAGTCGGACAAAAGAGTGGCTGCTTTCGAAACAACTTCTTCCCATTCAAACATACGCTCACGAAAAAAACTTCGCAATTTCAGCAGCTCTTCTCCACGTAATCGCTGCGGTGCGAGCAGATGGTCAACGTAATATCGATAACCTTTTTCAGACGGAACACGCCCTGATGACGAATGCGTTTTTTCTATAAAACCGAGCTCCTCTAAGTCTGCCATCTCATTTCGAATGGTGGCAGAGCTAAAGTTCACCTCTTCCTTTTTAGAAAGAGTACGAGAGCCAACAGGTTGTGCCGACTGAATAAAATCATTCACAATGACCTGCAATATGAACAGCTGTCGATCTGTTAACATGGTCATCACCTCTGTTAGCACTCCAAACAATTGAGTGCTAAATCTATAGATAACCTATCAAATTTTTTGTTTCTTTGTCAATCATTACGCTAATGGGAATGGCAAAACGGGATTGGTAAATCCCCCCTTACTCATAGTAGCGTCTCTATCTCTACTCGTCTAGATCACAATAACAAAGCACCCGCTATAACGAAGCCTTGCGGGTGCTTTTCTACATTATAAAAATATAGAGTCATAGGTTGAAATACACAAGTTATTTTAATACATGCTCGTTGCAAGTCTTCTCGTAAAAACAATTGACACTGTTTCTGTTTTAATTATAAAGAACAATTCTACCCTCTTGGTATATCTTCTCAATCAAGGTGTTGAGTTCCAGTAAAGATTCAGACAAGAAATAATCGTCTTTTCTGGATACAGCAATTTGTTGTTTTCTCGAATCCACTTTAGCTTATCTATTTCCTCAGTGCTTAAATTTTGGTTAGAAGTTGCACCGTCAAACCGACTTTGATTTTGGGCGAAGAAGTTTGTAAGCAACCCAGTGTAATTAGTAAGATGATCGGTTGAGTTAGGCACAGATCTTAGATAAGTATTTACTGTACTTAGATATTCAAATTCTTTCCCAATGCTAGTATACGAAGTTACTATTGTTAATTGTTCGCGATAAGAAATTTCTTTTGTTTGAATTGCTTTATCTATTATAGTAGTAACCAATGTTAGATCGTTTGAAATACTGGTAGACATATTTGCAAGAGTTTCCCTCGTGAAAACATTTATGTCTTTTTTTACGTCAAAATACAGCACAGCTTGTACAGTAAATATTAAACAGCCCAGAAGGATAATGACTTTCTTGAAGTTTCCTTTCATATTCATTTAACTAGCTGAGTAAGGGATTGAGAGACTAATCGATTCTCTGTCATAATCCGGATAATCATTTGTATTTGCCCAATGATCCAAGAAGAGGCAGAGCAATCATAAAAAGCCGAACATTCGATTTCACCTGTACATCCCTCCTCTTGATTTTTTATGTTGCTTTGAATAGATTCTAGTTCTCTTTCCATAATACCTCCTATCCCAGAAAAGGCGATAGTAAAGAAACACTTAATTTACATATTTTACAAAATTATACTTTATGAGGTATTTATGTAGTGCAATAGAACTTTTCTTCGTGTTAAATATAAATAAGGATGTGGATGAATGAATTTCACAAATCAGAGCCCATGCAGCGCAAGGGGTCTGAGACATAGTAAAAGGAGTACCTCCCCAAGTCTTGTATAATGGTAAGTAAGCACGAACCAAAAGACTGGGGGAACTCCCAATGGTTAGTATACGACAAGAGAGCTTGTGTAGCATCCAAGAATGATACGAGATGGAGCCTACCCACGTTATCAAGAGATGATTTCAGCGATAGACTTGGATAAAATTTACCACAATGTAACCAAAAAGTCTCGGTTGGGTGCTCCCGAAAAATTAAATTATGCGGCTATGGTCATTTCAGTTTGTATCCGCTATGTTGAGGGGATTCCTACTAGTAAACAGCTCATTAAACGCCTGAAGGATGACCTAAACTTCAAGTTAAATTGCGGTTTTTTAGTTTCAGACAATACCCCATGTGAACCTTCCTACTCGCGACTTTTAGGTAAATTGAGTGATTCCAATATTTTAGAAGAAGCCCAAGAACAAGTTGTGCTCCAAGCAGTTGATGAGGGCTTTATTACAGATGATACGGTCGCTATTGACGCCACCCATTTTGAAGCCCGTGATCAGGCACCGCCGAAAGAAGAAAAGCCTAAAACTGAACCTAAAAAACGCGGTCGAAAACCGAAGGCAGAGCGTGAGCAGTGGATCGGAGCATTCCTCCCTGAGTCTGAGCATTCCTCCCTGAGTCTGAGCATTTCTCCCTGAGTCTGAGCATCCCTCCCTGAGTCTGAGCATCCCTCCCTGAGTCTGAGCATTCTTCTCTGAGTCTGAGCATTACTCTCTGAGTCTGAGCATTCCTCCCTAAGTCTGAGCATTCCTCCCTGAGTCTGAGCATTCCACTCTAAGTCTGAGCATTCCTCTCTGAGTCTGAGCATTCCTCTCTGAGTCTGAGCATTCCTCTCTGAGTCTGAGCATTCCTCCCTGAGTCTGAGCATCCCTCCCTGAGTCTGAGCATTCCTCCCTGAGTCTGAGCATTCCTCCCTAAGTCTGAGCATTCCTCTCTGAGTCTGAGCATCCCTCTCTGAGTCTGAGCATTCCTCCCTAAGTCTCCGAACAAGCTGAAAAAGAAGCGGATTTTCCACTTTTTGAGAGAAAATCGAAGCTCAATTAGATGCATCTGTAGCGGAATTACGTGCTGAAGTCCCTCAAAACCCTACTTGGGGCGTCAAAAAGAACAGTGAAGGGAAGAACGTCTTTTGGTATGGCTACAAGGGGCATCTGGCTGTCGGCACATCGAGTCAATACATACTACAGACCCTTTTCTCATCGGGTAGTCTGAACGATGGAAAGGCAGCGATCCCACTATTAAAGGGAATTCATGAACGTCTCGTTCTTCCGACATTACGCTATCAGACCATGGACGCCGGCTATGATTATGACCCTATTTATGAACAAGTACATCGAATGGGGCATCAGTCCATCATTGCGTATAACAAGCGAAATGAGCCAGAATCAGTAGGTTTTAATAAACACTATGCGGCCTACCTGCTTACGGGAGCACTCGTATCGCTATGACAGTTTTGATGCCAAATACGAGACACTGAAATACACTCGTCCTAAAAACTGCCCTTTAGCCAACGAAGACGTGTGCCAAAAAGTATATAAAGTCAAAATCACCAACGACCTACGGAGATATACAGCGCCCGCTCGTGGATCAAAAGCTTGGAAAAAGTTGTTCAAACGACCGATCAGCTGTTGAACGAGTCAATGCTTACTTAAAGGAATACTTTCAACTGAACAACGTTCGTCACCGGACTGGAAAACGTGCCAAAGTTCATTTTGACTTTGTGACCTTAGTTTATAATGCTTCAAAATTAGCTGCTGATCGTATCCATGCCTTATTCAATCAACATATAGGCTGTGTTCATGCTCAATCTTCATTTGTAAACCGTTGATTGGAGCGGAGGCCCACAGGACGTGGGTCAGAAAGGCGTTGCCACAGGACGTGGCGCCCTTAGCCTTTCCTCCTTGTCCTACGGGAAAAGCGTGGACAGGTGAGACGTGTCTAGCTACAGCGGTCTGCTCCCGTCTGAAAATAACCTTCGTCTTTTGAGGCAAAAAGCACCTCTAAAGCCAAAGAACATTTTTCAGAGGGAGCAAAACGGACCGCTTCCGCATTTCATTCCCGCAGGAGCGGAGCGACGAGGAGGCTCACGGCCCGCCCGCGGAAAGCGTCCGCCTGTAGCGGAAAGCAACAACCTTGTTCAAGCGGACGAATCAAGAAAATTTTTAAGCAACTACTATTCTGCTGGTCTGTGTATTTTTAAAAAGAGCAATTATGAAATTGATTCGGATGGCGAAAAAAATCTTTACTTCTTGTCAAAAGAGTCTACGAGAAATGATTGAAATACTTCATTTCCGAGAAACATCCCTTCCTTTGTTAGGCGGAGGTGCGTATGTGAAGTTTCTACCCATCCCTTTTCCTTCAGATTTTCAATTACTTTTCCATATACAGTTCGTAACGAAACTCCAAATTTTTCCTGAAAACGCTGAATAGAAACTCCCTCCACTTTACGCAAGCCAAGAAAAAGCTCTTCCTCCATCTGCTCTCCTCGAGTCACAGTACTTGTTCGTAAATACGGTCCCTTTCCAGACATCATCGATTCAATATAGTGGGAAGGAACAGCGATGTTTTGTGTTCTTATTCCTTCTACATAGCCGTGTGCACCAGCACCAAATCCGTAATAACTCTCATTGTTCCAGTACGTGAGATTATGCCTACTTTGAAATCCTGGCCTAGCAAAGTTGCTAATTTCATACGGATTATAGCCGCACTCCGACATAAACTTTAATAACATCTCGTATTGATTAGCCTCAGTGTCCTCAGAAGGAAGTTCTAGACGACCTGAACGCACCCAATTGGCAAATTGGGTTTTTTCCTCAAGAATGAGCGCGTAGCTTGAAACATGTTGTATCTCCAGTCCAACCACGGTCTCCATAGAATGTACAAACGAGTCCTGAGTTTGTTTCGGCAAGGCAAACATAATATCCACACTAATGTTTTCAAATCCAGTTGCTTGCGCTTTTTTAATAGTTGAAATCGCTTTTTCAGGCGTATGAGCACGACCGATAGCTTGCAGTACGTCAGGATCAAACGACTGCACCCCGAAGCTTAAACGGTTCACCCCGACAGCTTTTAACACATCTAGTTTTTCTTGTGAGACATCTTCAGGATTGGCTTCTATTGTCCACTCGGCGTCTTGTGCAAGAGGTAAAAACTTCTTCAAACCTTCACACAGCTTACGAAGTAGTTCCGAAGAAAGAACCGTCGGCGTGCCTCCCCCGATAAATAGGGTATCCAGACGATCTGAGGGCGTCACGCGTACCGTTTCTTCGACTTCTTTTAAAAGCGCATCGACATACGCTTCAAGGGGTTGCCCTTTAGCGAACACTTTCGGGAAGTCACAATAATAACAAATCGTCTCGCAAAATGGGATGTGTACGTAAGCAGCTCTAATCACGAACGCCCCTCCTCTCGTAACAGAAGGTGATCCGAGAGCTTGACTCTGGATCACCTTCATCTACTTTTTACTCTCTTTGTCGTCCATTTGCAAGACGGCCATAAACGCTTCTTGGGGAACCTCTACAGATCCTACAGATTTCATGCGGCGTTTACCCTCTTTTTGTTTCTCTAACAGCTTCCGTTTCCGAGAGATGTCACCACCATAACATTTGGCAAGGACGTTTTTCCGCATTGCTTTAATTGTAGAACGAGCCACAATTTTCGTGCCGATAGCTGCTTGAATAGGCACTTCAAACTGTTGACGTGGAATGAGCTCTTTCAGTTTTTCAACGATGATCTTCCCTCGTTCGTAGGCAGAATCTCTATGAACGATAAAGCTTAACGCATCTACTTTTTCAGCATTTAGTAAAATATCCATTTTCACAAGCTTACTCGTTTTGTACCCTTTGAGTTCATAATCAAACGATGCGTAGCCTTTTGTGTTGGACTTCAATTGATCAAAGAAGTCGTACACAATCTCTGAAAGCGGAATATCGTATACAATGCTGACACGGTTCTCGTCCAAGTATTGCATATCAATAAATTCGCCACGTTTTTCCTGACAAAGCTCCATAACAGCTCCAACAAAATCGTTTGGCACCATAACAGTTGCTTTTACGAACGGTTCTTGAACATAGTCAATTGATTGCGGATCAGGCATATTAGACGGGTTGTCAACACGTAGCTGTTCTCCATCTGTTAGGTGCACGTCATACACTACACTCGGTGCAGTCGTAATGAGATCGATTTTAAATTCACGTTCAATTCGCTCCTGGATAATTTCCATGTGCAGTAGCCCAAGAAAACCACAGCGGAAGCCAAATCCGAGCGCCTGTGATGTCTCTGGTTCGTACTGAAGTGCAGAGTCATTTAGCTCCAACTTCTCTAACGCTTCTCTAAGGTCGTTAAATTTTGACGAATCAATTGGGTACAGACCACAAAATACCATCGGATTTAATTTTCGGTATCCAGGTAGAGGCGTTGTAGCAGGATTTTTAGCTAAAGTTATGGTGTCCCCTACACGTGTGTCAGCTACATTTTTAATACTAGCTGTTAAGAAACCTACATCCCCTACAGAAAGTTCCTCAAACGCCGTAGGTTTCGGACTAAATACACCGAGTTCTGTTACTTCGAACTCTTTGCCTGTTGCCATCATCCTGACTTTATCACCAATTTTAACAGAGCCTTCAACAACTCGAATGTAGGCGACTACCCCCCGATATGGATCGTACAATGAGTCAAATATGAGAGCTTGTAAAGGTGCTTCGGGATCGCCAGTTGGGGCAGGCACCTTTTCTACAATTTGCTCTAAAATAGCTTCAATGCCAATTCCAGATTTTGCTGAAGCAAGCACTGCCTCGGAAGCATCCAACCCGATGACATCCTCTACTTCTTGTCGTACACGCTCCGGTTCCGCACTCGGCAAGTCAATTTTATTAATGACGGGAAGAATTTCTAAATTATTGTCTAAAGCTAGATAGACGTTCGCTAGCGTTTGCGCTTCAATTCCTTGTGCTGCATCGACAACAAGAATAGCTCCCTCACACGCAGCCAGACTTCGTGACACTTCGTACGTAAAATCCACGTGTCCAGGTGTGTCAATTAGATGAAAAATATACGTCTCGCCATCCTTCGCATCGTAACGAAGCTGCACAGCGTTTAGCTTAATTGTAATGCCCCGTTCCCGTTCTAAGTCCATTGAATCGAGAAGCTGCGCCTTCATTTCACGTGCGGTGAGCGCTTTTGTGTGCTCTAAAATACGGTCGGCCAGCGTTGATTTTCCGTGGTCGATATGTGCGATTATGGAGAAATTCCGAATTCGTTCTTGTCGATTCTTTTTCTCTGCTAAGTTCATCTCGTTCACTCCTACTCATCGAGTACGATTATAGCAGTCACACAAAGTCTGAACAACTAACGTCTATAAAAAAACCTCATGTACCGAGAAGAATGATACACGAGGTGGTGGATATAAGGATGAAAAGCTAAGATCGTGTCTCCGTATCGCAACACCTTCCTAATCCACGTCCTGTGGGCCCTAGGGCAGTAAGTTTGCAAGTAGCGAAAACAACCAATCCGTGATGACAGTTGTCACACTTGCGACGATTTGACCAAGCTCCGAGAAGAAATTATACGTTTCCATATCTTCTAGCTTTTGTTGTTTTGAATCAAGATCATGACTCGAGATAGAATTCCCAAACCATGAAGCTTCATACTCACCTTCTGAAGTAGCCACAACGTCCACAGGAGGGGAGATGTCTGGGTCATCAAAGCCACGCATGTTTTCGAGTCCAGTCGTTGCCTGTTGGTACCCGATTAAAACCCCTAGGAACAACACGCAGATCGTCACAAACACTTTTAAACTAAAACGAACCATTATTCTCCACTCCTTTCTTTTTTAATTGTTATGGTGAGGGGCTACCAGATACTTCTTCTGCTTGCCAGTAATACTCGCTAAACACTTCTGCGAACACTTCTGCTGTTCTATTTAGCTCTTCAAATGTATTGTCAACGCCACCGAACTCTACGAGCAACGAATTAGATGTTAAATCCTGATTGTAAGTCCCATCCACGTTTGTCCCGCTCTTTTCCACTACTGCGCGGCTAATACCGGGATATTTTTCGTTTAATCTCGCGTGCAATTCATTCGCTAATTTCATATTTTGTTCGTAGTTTTCATTCTCTCCACCGACAACAAAAGCTAAACGAGCGTACGGAACACCATTAAATTCTTTTGTTGTTTCTTCTCTTCTATAAGAATCTCTGTGAATGTCAATGGCATACTGTAAATCTCGATTGTTCTCGAGAGCATTCGCTACAACCGGTCTCGCTGTGTCGTAAGCTTCATAATATTCTTGTCCTTGTTGAACCCCTAAACCGACGATATCTGTTTTATCTACGTCTGTACCGATACCTCGACGTTCTAAACTTTCCTTTAATGAGTCGCCTATTTTCGTTACGTTTAACTCAGAGTGTTGAGCCAAGTTAGGATCCGTCACGCCTTCTAAGTACGGCAGATAGGATTCTCGGGAATGTGTGAAGTACACATACACCACATCTTTCTCTCCTGTCGTTTGTTCAGGATTAACCGGAGTGTCAGGAGTTTCGTCTAAAGACTCTTTATAATTAATTATTGTCGGCTCACGGTTTACATCTAAAGCCTCTTCACGTGGTGGATTCTCTTTAGGTAAATTTGTATAATCGACATCATCGGCGGCGGCCAAAATTCTACTGTCGTACAACGCAAACCCAGGTAGCTCTCTCCCCAGGAAGGAACGGGGATCGTCTAAAGAGATGTTGTTTGACAATTGAAAGAAAAGATCTGTTTGTTCTAGTCGCTCTGCATCCGCTGGTAGGGATGCCGCGAAGTAGCGATTTTCAGCTACAAATAACTGGTACCAGTCTGAACCATCGAATTGCCTCGTGGCATTGGATACCCAGTCACTCGTCCACTGATAGCTAGCACTTACACTTGTCAGACCGCCAGCAATGACGAATAAACCAACAAGAGCTGAGAAAAAAAGAGCAATACCTCTAGTGACAGGACGGACAGCTTCTATGAAAGTAGACGATGTTTGAGGACGCAACACAAACGTTCACCCTTTCTAGCAATGGAATCTAGTACAACTTATGCCTTTGCTAGACAAGATAGAACGAAAAAAGAAAGTAGACACTTGAATTGAGAAGAGGAAAGCGGTTTTTCCCGATTTCCTCTTTACCCAATTTTCACTTAGTATAAAATCCACTATTTTCTTGTTGAATAGCTTGGTGTAGCGTTGCATTCAACGTATTCGCAATAATGTTTGCTGTGTCTTCCATAAAAACATCTACTTCTTTCGGTGTCACCATTAAATTATGTCCGAGCGGTGACAAAACCTCACGAATGAGTTGGCGTTTTTCCTCTTCTTCCAGAGTCCCTACCATTCCGAGAAATGACTGGCGCTGCTCTTCTTGGGGGAGATCCTCCTCTGTGAGCGTTTTCCGTTCGCCAAACGTCATGCCTGCTGGTGCAAGAGAACGAGATGGACGATCGCCTTCTTTCATTTCCCTACCAAAGTGCTTTAAGATGAAATCGATCGTATCACTCGTAATACTCACAGCGTCCACAACAGTTGGCACACCGATGGCTATAACAGGAATTCCGAGCGTCTCTTTACTTAGTTCTTTGCGTTTATTCCCGATCCCGCTCCCTGGATGAATTCCTGTATCAGACACTTGAATCGTGCTGTTCACGCGTGTAATAGAACGAGATGCCAATGAATCAATGGCAATTACAAAGTCTGGCTTCACCTTCTCAACTACTCCGAGGATGATATCACTTGTCTCGATCCCTGTTAGCCCCATCACCCCAGGAGAAACGGCACAAACGGGTCTATATCCTTCCTGCACTGTTTCGGGTTGTAGTGCAAAGAGGTGCTTTGTAACGTACAAGTTTTCACAAACAAGTGGCCCGAGGGCATCTGGGGTCACATTCCAGTTCCCAAGACCTACGACGAGACAAGTGTCGTTCGGTCCAACGCCAACATCTTGTAAAAAGGCCCCTAACTCTTTGGCAAACACTTTTTCTACTGTTTGCTGTACATCTATATTTTCTGTCCGTATTCCTTGTGCTTCTAACGTTAAGTATCGACCTCTCTTTTTTCCTACAGTTCGTTCTCCAGTTTCTGTAATTGTTAGAGAGGACACGTGAACACCATCTTCTTCACGCTCTTCTACTATAACGCCATCTAATTCAGAGGAAGACGCCTCATCTGTTTCTGTAGCCATGTCTCTCGCTTCAACAGCTAAATCAGTCCGTACTTGATATAATTTAGTATCTTCAGCGCTTTGCTCGTCCATTAAACGTTTCCCTTTTCCCATGATATTCGCCCCTTTCCTACTATGAAATTTAGCGTTCCCGGTTAACGGAAGTCTCATGCGAAAGTGAAATGCGATACAGAAACTATTGCAAACGGTAGTTCCCTTTGATAAAATTACATTTGTTCTCATGACGAATAGAGAAAAATGGGTTTATGAACCTAAGATTTTGTAGGTAGGAGGTGGATGAGATTGCCTAATATCAAATCTGCTATCAAACGTGTGAAAACGAATGACACGCGCTATGCTCGCAATGCAGCTCAAAAATCTGCTATGCGCACAGCGGTTAAAAAAGTAGAAGCAGCGGTTGCGAACAGTAATGCACAGGCTGCACAGGATTCTTTAAAAGTAGCTGCGAAGCACCTTGACAAAGCTGTTAATAAAGGAATTCTTCATAAAAATGCGGCAAACCGTCATAAGTCTCGCTTGACGAAACAAGTGAACGGACTGCAAGCATAAATCACCTAGCGCAAGCAGGTTGAGTTGATTAACTTGCTGTAGCTAGACAATGAAAAAAGGAGCCTGCCTGTGCTGGCTCCTTTTTGATGTTCTTATTTCACAATAGTAAACAGTAGCATTTCAAAAGCGAGTTCTTTGTCCATTGTCCCCGTTTTCATGGCTACATCTGTATTAGCACACGTTTGCAAAATGTCCTTTAACTTCTGGTTAGGGAACGCTTTTCCTTGTGTTCGTGCCATTTTTACTCGAAACGGGTGAACACTAAGTATACTCGCCATCTTTTTTTCAGAATATCCTTTTCCTTCCAAACCACGCACTTGTGCCATCAAGCGAAATTGGTTATGTAACAAGGCTAACATACGAATAGGCTCTTCTTTTTGTTTCAACAAATCTTCCAACAAGCGAAACGCTTCTCCAGTTCGTTGATGAACAACATGTTCCAAAAAAGTAAACACATTTGCATCCAATGTTTTACTGACAAGCTGATCGCAAATTTCTTGTGTTATTGTGCCACCAGCACCTGTATATAAAATAAGTTTTTCTGCTTCTTTCATGCTTACAGTTAATGTCCCTTGGCAAAGGGTAATAAAATAAGCCAGGGTGTTTTGGGAAATGGCTACCTGGTTCTCTTGTATGTACTCATAAACCATTTTTTGCACGTTTTCTACATTCGGAGACTGACATGAAATGACTTCCCCTGCTGACTTTAAAGTCTTCACAATTTTTTTGCGTTCATCGAGTTTTTCCGCGCGTACGGTCAACACGACCGTTGAGAACGAAGCGGGATTCGTCGCATAGGAAAGGATGGAGTCCAATACATGCTCTACTTTTTGCTTCTGTTTTGCCCCCGTGAGGAAAGTGGCTTCTCTACCAATTAAAAGGCGATGTGCAGAGAAAAAAGGAACCGTTTCGGCATCCATTACCAACTCTTGCACAGACACTTCATTCAAATCGTATCCATCCGTTTCAACATCTTCTTTTTGTTGCAATGCAGCTTGAATACGTCGTATAGTCTCTTCCCTTACATAATCTTCACTTCCATAGAGCACATATAAAGGAGACACTTTCCCTTGCTGTAACGATTTCCAAATTTGTTGCACCGTGTTCACGTCCTAGAGTTTCTTTTCTACATGGTACAATAAAAGAGGAAGGATTGGCTACGTGAAAGCCAATCCTCATCTATATGAACGCAGTCTCTTACGTGTACTTGTTTGGGAAGAGACTGCGGTATCGCAATCACAATAGGTTCAAAGTAGGAGAAGGAAACTTCGAACTTTTCAATCCTTCTCGTCATAAGTAGTGTAGCCAGTAGCTTCAAAAGTATGGATGACAACTCTTGCTAGGGTAGATTTTTCATCTTGGTTTCTTTATAATAAAAGCGATTAGGAGGGCTAGTCATGAACGATTTCGAAAAAGACGTCCAAAGTAAACGAAATGATGCGGTCGACTCCGCTGTCGGATTTGTTGTCTCTTTTGGTTTTTTCGCAACGATGTTTGTTATTGCAGTACTCATTCAATTTTTCGGCACCATGTAGTCGTTGCTAGGTGGCTCACTTACTGAGACCACCTTTTTTCGTTCACAACATCAACTGTCCTTTTCTATCTTATGGTATGGCGGTTCGAAAGGTGCCGAACCAATTTGTAAAGAAGTAACTCACTGTGCCGTTTTCAGCCGTTGTAAATAGAGTCGTGCCTTCCAGACGCTTAATTACTTCTTCGTGTGGATGTCCATAGTTATTTTCCTTCCCGACTGAAATCCAAGATATAGACGGGCTTAATTGCGATACCCATTTTGCTGAAGTAGACGTTCTGCTTCCATGATGCCCTGCCTTCAGCACATCCGCTTTTATTTGTGGGTAGGCAGCAAGTATGTCCTGCTCTCCTTCTATTCCTAAATCTCCTGTTAATAAGAATGTTAAAGAACCAGCTCGCAAAAATAGAACAAGCGAACGATCGTTTGGATCTTCTGACAACAAATCCTGTTCACCTGGTGACAACACATCGAGTTTCGTTCCTCTAAGAAAAATACGATCCCCTCGCATTACTTCACGAACACTACCTTTCACCCTATACTTAGCAGCCTCCCCCTCTGCGACAATGAGTTCCTTTACATACATATTTTGTAAAAGTGTTTCAATCCCACCCGAATGATCAATATCCTCGTGCGTAACGATAAGTGCATCTAATTCTCGTACCCCTCTTTGTTTCAAAAAAGGAAGAATCCTGTCTTCTACATAGCGATCTTCTTCTAAAAAATACCCACCTGTATCTACAATAAATGTACCTCCGTCATAAGGCATTCGCACGAATAGACTGTCTCCTTGCTCCACATCTATCATGGTCACTTCGCCCATTGGTGCTGAAAAAAAACCCATTATCTGTACAAACAAGGCAAAGAGAACGATCTCCACACCTTTTGCATATTGATCCCATTCAAACCTTTGGATAGCCAGTACCACGGCCACAACTAGTAAGAACAGTTCGACAAATGATGGTGCTCCGAAAGTAACAGAGGAGAAGGGCAGCCCTTTAATAGCTTGAACAGCCCATTGTAGCCCTCCATTTAGGAATTGAATCCCTGTAGACAGTACACTACCAAGAGAAGGTAAAACAAAGGCTGCTATCGTCAACAGAAAACTAACGGGTATAAGAAAGAGTGTGTACACCGGAACAAAAATGAAATTTGCGATGAGACTGTAAGGAGAGTACGTGTAGAAGTTGAGAAGTAACAGAGGCAAAGAACCTACTTGTGCTAATAGAGAAACACGGATAAACACCCATATCGCGTGTGAAGTCGAAGCGAGCAAAGACTGACTAGAAAGAACGAGAATGAGTGATACAGCAAAAGAAAGCTGAAAACCAACTGCTAATAATAAAAATGGATCAAGCCATAGTAATAGCAGTAAACAAATACTCCAAATACTTACAGGATGCACCTTATGGCGGATAGGCCAAGCAAGAAAGGCCAATACGGTCATCCCAACTGCCCGCTGTACGGAAGGGGCTCCACCCGCAATGATCGTATAACTGAGTAAGATCCCCCCTAAACCGATCATGGCAACAACTCGTGGCAATCCTAATCGAAGTAACAATTGCAAACATCCTAAGGAAAAAATCCCAACGTGCAATCCTGAAATCGCTAGTATATGTGACAAACCGAGCGTTTGAAATGCTGCTACTTGTTCCTCGTCCAGCGAACTACGATCTCCAAATACTAACGCTTTGACCGTAGCTGCTACGTCTTCCTGATAAGTATTATCAATCTTTTGAAGAAAAGCATAGCGAATCGTCTCTAAGGTAGGCAAGCGTTGTGTTTGTTGGCACACGGGGACTTCGTTTGCCACTACAGTTCCTACAACACCAATAGATTTCATGTAGGCTTCTTCAGGGAATGTACCTGGTACTGTAGTGCGGGATGGAGATTCAAACTGGAAGGATGCTGAACAGATCGTTGCAGTGGGTGTCCATTTAGGGAGAGGGTCGTCTGTAAAAACGACAAGTTGGAACTCATCATCCCCCACTTCGGACAAGGAGGGGCTACTGACAAGCTCAACCGTGGCTCGAAACCCGCCCTCAAAAGCAATAGGCATTGATTTGACCTGCCAGTCTCCTCTAATAGTTTCCAACTGTTCATACAGAGAGACACGTTCCATCATGAATTGAGCCGTGTAAGCAGTGTGAAGATAGAAGGGGAGAGCAAGGAGAGCAGACCAAAGTACCACCTTCCACCTAAAAAGAAATAATTGCAGTAACAAAATCACAATACTGAACAAAAAACTATACACAGATGGTACAAGAACCGTCCACACTACCCCAACGGTGAAAAGGGACAAGCACAATAATCGGGACCATATCATCCTTTAGTAATTAGATCCGTAAGAGCGCTGTGTTCAAATGGAATGTGCATCACAGTAATTCCTGCTTCTGCTAACAACTCTACCGCGTACGGGTGATTATGATAAACATTTGCATAATATACGTGTGAAATACCTGCTTGAATAATCGCTTTTGCACAGTTAGGACAAGGAAAGTGGGTTACATATATGGAGGCACTGTTCGTTCCCACACCAAGCTTAGCACACTGAAGCAAAGCGTTCATTTCCGCATGAACCGTACGTACACAGTGACCCTCTACTACATAACAACCTACATCAATACAGTGCGTGCTCCCCGCTACGGAGCCGTTGTAGCCATTGGCAATCACACGATGATCTCGAACAATCGTGGCGCCCACAGCTAACCTTGTACACGTGCTTCGCTCCTTAACAAGGTGGCACTGCGCCATAAAAAATTGGTCCCAACTAATACGCTCATTCATCATAATGGTCTCCCTTTTATTCATCTTGTCTTTTATTGTAATACCCGTTCTCCATTCTGCTCAAGAGGTATTTTCTTACGGAACGAGAACATCATTTTGAATTTGCTCAATTGTTTTCTCCCCGATCCCATTTACTTGCAACAAGTCTTCTAAACTTCGAAAAAGTCCGTTCGTTTCTCGGTACTCTACGATTGCCTCCGCTTTTACTGGACCTATTCCTTGCAAAGTATCAAGTTCTTCCACCGTTGCGGTGTTGAGTGATATCCTTCCTGATCCTATAGGTGATTCACCTTCCCTTTCTTCCACGATTTCGCCTATTTTCGGGACGTATACACTCATTTCATCTGTAACGTATTGTGCCAGTGATAGACTTTTTTGATTAGCCTCTACAGTTAATCCGCCTGCCTTTTCAATTACGTCAATGACTCGTTCTCCTTGTGTGACTGTGTACACTCCTGGCTTTTTCACTGCACCCTTCACATCCACCATCCATTCAGTTGCCGATAGTTTATCCTGTTGTTTTATTTGAGTATTATTCATCTCTTCTGTTTCTGACAAAGGGGGTTCCACAGTAGATATGGGTTCTTTTTGCGTCATAACACCCCAAATAATAATGGTCGTGGTCATAGCAATGCCCGCTAAAATCCATGGAACTTTACTCTTCCTAATTCCTCCCCTTTCTGTGGTCGTCCACAATGAGTTTGACATCGTTTCCACCTCGTCTTTCATATTTGCACTTGTTGATTCATACATTGAAAGGAGACTGTTTTTGTAAAGAAGGAGGGATATCGAAATGCACGTAGGAGTCATTGGAACTGGGAACATGGGCAGGATTCTAATTGAAGCGATGGTGGAATCGGAAGCCGTTTCACAAGCCTCGGTTTCCATTCATAACCGGACGCGTTCAAAAGCTGAAAATCTCCAGCAACAATACCCTTCTTTAACTGTCGTCGACTCTCCAGAAGCGTTGGCCGAACGGTGCAACCTTCTCTTTCTTTGTGTGAAGCCGAAGGATATGCATGCACTCTTAGAAAAAATTCGTCCTGTTTTGACGAAGGAACAATGTATTGTTTCCATTACGAGCCCGATATCGGTAGAACAGCTATCACAAATGTCCCCTTGCTCGACAGCAAGAATGATTCCAAGCATCACAAACCGAGCTTTAGCAGGGGTATCGTTGTTCACCTTTTCTAAAACGTGTACAAAAGAATGGAGACAAATGTTGTGGACATTCGCTGAGCAGTTCTCTACACCTCTCGAGATCGATCAGTCGATAACCAGAGTGGCATCAGACATTATTAGTTGCGGACCAGCCTTCTATGCCTACATGACAAGGCGATTCGTTCAAGGAGCAACTAAGGAGACGATGATACAAGAAGAGACTGCTACTAAGCTGGCGGGAGAAATGTTAATAGGACTTGGTGAGTTGTTAAAGCAAGGGCATTATACACTTCCCACACTACAGGAAAAAGTATGTGTTAAAGGCGGTGTCACTGGAGAAGGAATTCGCGTTCTTGAGGAAGAGCTAGGAGATGTGTTCCGGCACCTTTTCCTCGCAACCCATGAGAAGTTTGACGAAGATGTAGAGCTAGTAAACAGACAGTTTCAGCAATCTACTACTTAAATCGATTCGACATTTATAAACAAATTCCTGCAAGAATTTCGAAAAAAGTGGCGAAGACTTATTTGTCATCGCCACTCTTTTTTCGTGCAACAAAGAAAGCCCGCTCACTGTCTTCAGAAAGGTTTCCCCTAGGTCCACTGCTCACGCTCACCACTACAAAACCGGCCTCTTCCAGCCAATTTCGTAATGAAGTAAGCTCATATGCTCTCTGTACATGCGTTTCCTCCCAGCGTTCATACATGCCATTTTCTTGCTGAACAAAAAAGGTTACATCATGTGTGACTGTATCGGGCTCTTCATAAGTACATTCCCAAATGTAACTTGCCTCGTCACCTGCAAAAGCGAACGTTTCATCCGCAAAAATGTTTCTGATCTTGTATGGTGTGTGCACATCAAATAAAAGTAATCCTCCCGGTGCTAACGTCTCTGCCACTCGTTTGAACAATTGCTGTATTTCGGAGCTATCTGTAACGTAGTTCAACACATCACACATCATCACAGCGCCATCCATGTTAGAAAACCCTTCTAAATTCACGATGTTTTGCTGCAAAAATAACGGTGAAAGCGAGAGCATATCTGCTTTCTCCTGTGCAACCGTGAGCATTTCTGCTGAGAGGTCAACCCCAACAAGCTGATGACCAGCCTGTTGAAGACGCAGAGTCATTTCACCTGTTCCACACCCTAGATCTAACAAGTGTAAGGACGGACGCGAAGACGACGCGAGCAGTTCTTTCTCTGCCCATTTTGCCCATTCGTCATATGGTACTTCTTCCATTAGCCTATCGTACACTTTGGAAAACCATTCATAACTCACTGTGGAATCACATCGTCAACAGTGAGGAGTTCAGCATCTCCCCACAGACGTTCTAAATGATAATACGGGCGCTCGTCACGATGGAACACGTGCAGAACACAGTCACCTGCATCGAGTAATACCCACTTTGCCTCGTCAAATCCTTCTAGTCGTTTGACCTGATACCCATGTTTATCAGCTTGTTTTTTTGCTTCTCTAGCAATAGCCTGGACTTGTGTATCAGAGTTTCCATGACAAATAACAAAGTAATCTGTGAGAAGTGAAATTCCCTCCATACGTAAAATGGTCACATCGTGCGCCTTTTTCTCGACGACAGCCTCTACTATGTGTGTTAATTGTTGTTGATTTCCCAATCGTTTTACCCCTTTCGCTGTACAAATGCATTATAGGTTTCTAAAGTTAACGGATAAATCATTACTTGTCTATCCAGTAGAAAGCGTATCGTGTGTTGTGAAACGGCGATACACGCTTCCTCTAAGGATTGCTTCGCTTTTTCTCGTAACTGCTCTACTCCAGGATATGTACGACCAGGTTCAATCGCATCAGCAACAAACACAACTTGCTCTAACGGCATCATATTGGGTCTTCCTGTCGTATGACTTGCAATTGCCAACAATACCTCCCGATCTGTAACGCCCCATTCGCGTTCTACGAGAAGGGCTCCTACAGGGGCATGCCACAATTCATGATGGTACTGTAAGAGTAAGTCCGGAAGTATAGGTTCCTCACGAATTATGCGCTGCATTTCATCACGATCTCGATATTTTGCATAATCATGAAAAATGGCTGCCATTTCAGCCTTTGCCATATCGACCCCGTAGGCTTCTGCAAGTTCAAGAGAAGATTCCACAACACCTAGTGTATGCTCGTAGCGGGCTTGCGGGAGCACTTTTTTCACAACAGTGAGTGCTTTAGCTCGTTCCATATAGTCCCTCCTTCCGAATCCAATTCCATACATTATCCGGTACAAGATATCGAACATTTTCCCCGTTGTTCAATTTGCTTCGAATCATAGAAGAAGAGACCGCCATGCTTGGCACTTCAACTTTTGTGAACTCGTACGGTGAATGAGTAGAATACCCTTCCCGCTCGACACCGATAAACTCTACTAGCTTGACGAGTTCTTCAATACGATGCCATTTCGGCAAGTAAGCAATCATATCCCCACCTATAAGAAATGAAAATGAAGCATCAAGGTACATTTTTTTTAGCGACAACACCGTATCAACCGTGTATGATTTCCCCGAACGCTCAAGCTCGATCCCACAAAAGTGAAAAGATTCGTTCTCCTCACAAATGAGTTTGACCATTTGTGATCTTGCTTCGTCAGATACTGCGTTCGACTTGTTTTTATGTGGGGGAGTACTCGTTGGAATCCACCACACCTCATCCAACTGGCATCTTTTCAACACTTCGTTCGCGATAATACAATGCCCAATGTGGGGAGGATCAAAGGTGCCTCCAAACAATCCGATGCGACGAGTCATTGATGCTTTTTCGGTAGCTCAATTTTTTTATTTTCTCTACTTTCTTTGTACAAAACGATTGTACTACCGATTACTTGAACTAGTTCAGCTCTAGCTCCTTTAGAAAGCTTTGCAGCGACCTCGTCTTTATCTTCCGCACAGTTTTGTAGTACGCTAACTTTCAATAGTTCTCGTGCTTCGAGAGCATCCCGTATTTGTTGAACTAGGTTCTCTCCAACACCTGCTTTTCCTACTTGGAAAATCGGTTGAATGTGGTGTGCTTTCGCGCGTAAAAAACGCTTTTGTTTGCCTGTTAACATGTTGCTGTCCCTCCTAACTGGTTCGTAATCAATCTTTTCCATGCCTCAATAGGCGCATCCGCTTCAGTCCACAGAGAAAATGCTAAGCGCGCTTGATGAACAAACATTGGAATCCCGTTTTGTACGCAACACCCTTGGTTTCTTGCTGCTGTTAAGAGCTTTGTTTCAAAAGGGGTGTAAATGATGTCTACAACGCACGATCCCTCTCGGAAGTGCGCTTCTATTGGAGATACATTTATATGAGGATACATACCGACAGAAGTGGTTTGCACCACTAGATCATACATCGTGCAGTCAACGATTCCTTCTTCGTAAGCTAGTACTTCCCCACTATGAGAAAATGGACTTTCCTGCAAAAGATTTTGGGCGTTACCTGCTGTTCGATTATAAACATCTACTTGGCGAATCCCCGCGTCATGGAGCGTGTATAAAATAGCTTTCGCTGCACCGCCAGCCCCTATAATAAGCACCCGATCACCTGTATTGACTTTACGCACCTCTTCTAACCCCTTTAAAAAACCAACGCCATCCGTGTTATACCCTACATATTCTTCCCTAACTTTCACAACCGTGTTCACAGCACCGATCGCTTCACATAATGGATCAAGACGATCTAGATGTTGCACGATCGTTTGCTTATGTGGGATCGTCACATTCCACCCTTGAATGTCTAAAGTTCGACAGGCAGTCACAAAGGCCGCGAGTTGATCATTTTTTATATGAAATGGCTGATAGTGTGCCGCTATATCAAGCTCATCAAACGCATAGTTGTGCAAAAGAGGCGATAGGGAATGAGCAATCGGATCGCCAACAACTCCATATAACTTCATTACTCATCCCTCCTATAAAATAGCTTTGCGCACTAAACAGGTTACCCCTTTTGGTACGTATGCGCGCACACGGACACCTGGTGGAATTCGTACCCAACCAAGACCACTAAACACAATATCACACTCTTCGTTCTTACTAGACAATTCTTGTGCTGTTAAGGAAGGGAACGCTGCACTTCGATCCTTCGTTGGTGGCGTTAACATTTCACCAACGTGTTCTTCATAAAGAGTATCTGCCCGTTCTGTTTTTGTCCGGTGTATATACAAATCGTTTGCTACATACACAACAAATGAGGCGTGATCACCACTAAGAAAATCTAATCTGGCCAATCCGCCTAAAAATAACGTTTGTCCTTCGTCTAGCTGGTACACTTTTGGTTTAATTTCCTTTTTTGGTGTGATCGCTTTTAACTCGTCTGCTGTGAGTACATGCGCCATCTGATCGGCATTGACAATTCCAGGTGTATCATAAAGTGCTTGTCCGTCCTCAAGACCAATCTCAATAAGTCCAAGCGTCGTTCCTGGGATTTGTGATGTTGTGATAAGCTCCTTCTCCCCCATCGCTTCTTCTAATACTTTGTTGATAAAGGTAGATTTCCCTACATTGGTACAACCGACTATGTAAAGGTCCTCTCCTTCACGAAGGGCATCCAATCGCTGCATTGCCTCTTGAACACCTGTACCTTTTTGAGCACTTACTAATAAAACATCTTGGACTGTTAATCCGAGTTGTTTTGCTTCGTATTTCATCCAATGAATCAATCGTTCATGAGAAGCAGATTTAGGCAATAAATCTACTTTATTCGCAATGAGAACACATGGATTACTACCGATCATTCTTTGTAATCCCGGCAAGAAACTCCCGTGAAAATCGAAAATGTCAACTACTTTCGCAAACAATCCTTTACGTGAGCCAATTTCGTGAAGAAGCTCCAAGTAATCAGAGTCTGTCAACGATACAGAAGGCGTTTCATGGTAGTGTCGCAAACGAAAACAGCGCTGACAATAGGGGATATCCCTTGTGAGCGCTTGCTTTGGCGCAAAGCCTATTTTGTCTTGTTGCTCTGTTTGAATATCAATACCACAACCTGAACAAGTGATCATACCTGTTCCTCCCATTCTAACAACCCTTTTCTTTTAAAGTAGCGTAAAATTCTTCGCTCTAGCTTGCGATTGAAACGGGTCATCCATCCATCCGAGCTTGACACAGGAACGACTAAGATCGTGTAAAATCCTCCACGATTTCCACCTAGTACATCTGTAAGTACCTGATCGCCAATAACGACGGCTTCCTCTCGTTTTACACTCATTTGTTTGATTGCCTTTCGGAAGGCTTGACTAAATGGTTTTCGCGCTTGATGAATAAAAGGAATCCGCAATGGATCTGCAAAGTTACGCACTCTTGTTTCATTATTATTAGAGACAACGGTGACAAGAATTCCTTCCGTTCGAAGCGCTTCGAACCAGCGAATTAAATTCGGAGTGGCAGTCGGACGATCCCACTCAATCAACGTATTGTCCAAATCAGTAATCACAGCTTTAATGCCACGCTCTTTTAACTTTGTTGGACTGATCTCGTATATACTTTTCACGTACTCGTTCGGCAAAAACTTTCTAAGCACTAGTTTGTGCCTCCTTTATTCTTGTATAGCATCTTCTTTAAGGAATTTCTTTTACACTACACCGTTCTAGCAAGAAAACTCCGTTTAAGGCGCGACATGATCCTGTGAGCGTGCATTTATCATACCGAAAAAACGTGTCTCTTTCAAAATATTTTCGAACCAGCTCAAACGAAACACTGGAGATTAGATAACAAAACACGACAAATTGTGATGCGAAATAAAAATAATTCGACAAAATATCACCTATTTCAACAGCTGTGGATAACGTTACACACACTATACACATTACTCACTCAACACTTCATCCTCTTTACACACAACATACCCACAACTTATCCACTGGCGCTTGTGGATAATCAGAACGCTTGTTCTCTTATAAATAATTTGGTAAATTAACAGTACACCACCTACTAGTATATGGTGATGTATAAAAAATAGAACGGCAAGTACCACGGAGGTGAGTGAGGAAGATGCGTAGGCTGTCCGATGAACTACTAGTTGAATCTTATCAAAAAGCAAAAGAGCTAAAGCTAAGCCACGAATTTATTTGCCTCATTGAAAGCGAGCTCCAACGACGTTCGCTCATGCACAAAATGACGATTACCCCATAACTTTTCTCCTCCATCGCAACCGGTGGAGGTTTTTTTTGAAAAACACCTAAAAAAACCTGACAACAGAACAAATCGTTGTCAGGTTTTGCACTAACTAGAAATCACTCTTATTTTGTAAGTTCAAGAAACTCGTCAATATCAGCCACAATCGGTTTCAATGCATCCTCCCAGAAAGCGGGCGATGTTAAATCAACATGTAGATGCTTCTGAGCAAGATCTTCCACTGTCATGCTAGCTGTATCTTGTAATAAGGCCATGTAATCACTTTCAAAAGCTGTACCCTTTTCCAGAGCACGCCCATATATACCAAGTGAAAATAGGTACCCAAATGTGTACGGGAAGTTATAAAACGGGACTCCCGTAATATAAAAGTGAAGTTTTGCCCCCCAAAACATTGGATGTACATCGCTCAAAGCTCCACAATATGCCTCGTTTTGGGCGTCTGTCATCAATTCCTTCAGACGATCAACAGAGACTATCCCGTTTTTACGCTCCTCATAAAAACGCGTTTCAAAAAGGAAGCGTGCGTGAATGTTCATGAGCAACGCAACGGAACGCTGAATCTTGTCTTCTAATAATGCAATCTTTTCATCCTTAGATTGCGCATTGCGAACGGATGCATCACTCACGATCATTTCAGCAAAAGTCGAAGCAGTCTCTGCTACATTCATCGCATACTGACGATTTAAAGGATGGATATCACGCATTGCATAGGAATGGAATGCATGACCAAGTTCATGAGCGAGCGTTGAAATATTCGATGGTGTTCCACTATACGTCATAAAAATACGCGATTGTCCATCCTCTGGAAAGCCTGTACAAAATCCTCCAGGACGTTTCCCTGCGCGGTCTTCTGCTTCAATCCAACGATTTTCAAATGCGTTCTTCGTAAAAGCAGTGAGCTCTTCACCAAATTGTGCAAACTGCTCCAAAATAAACGCAGCACCTTCCGTGTAAGAACGCTTGGATCCTGTTGTCCCTATCGGCGCATCCATGTCGTACCATGAGAGCTGATCGACGCCTAGAAGTTGAGCTTTTCTTTCTAAAAATTCTACTAGCTTCGGTTTATGTTTCGTAATGGTCGACCACATTTGAGTCAACGTTTCTTCTTGCATACGGTTATAACGAAGAGGCTCGTGCAATACGTTGTCCCATCCCCTCGTTTCGTATGTACCTAACCGGAAACCAGCTAAATGGTTCAATGTTTTACCTAGGAGATCTGACTGCTCATCCCAGGCAGCTTCCCACTTTTCAAAAGCGTCTTTACGTACAGAACGATCTGGATGTGAGAAAAGATTTGACGCTTGCCCAGCAGACAGCTTTTTCGTTTCACCGTCCACCTCTACTTCGATAGAAATACGTTTTACAAGCTGATTATACAGTTGTCCCCATCCATGATAGCCATCGACAGCGAGCGTTTGCATAACTGCTTCCTCTTGTAGAGAGGCCTTCTCATTTGCCTTATCGCGGCGCTCATTTAATACGAAGGCCAATGCGGTAAGATCCTCTTGCCCTAACATTTGATTCCACAGTTCGTCATCAATCAACGCTAATGTCTGCTCAAAATTACCTAACGCCTTTTGTAGCGTAGCCGAAATCCTCGTCATTCGTCCACGCCACTCGTTCGCCTTTGTATCATGGACATTTTGTGCCTCTAAGCAGCTAACAAATGCTCCAGCTTGACGCATAGATTGACTTAATTCTGCAATCGTATGTAAGACGGGGTGAATAGAGGTTACCTCCTCAAGAGAAGTCGGTGCTTCCCAATTGTTTATCACCGTTGTAAAGGATTCTACCCGTTCTTGGAGAGAAGTGATATACGTGGCAAACTCCTTCGATTCACTGCCCCCAGGAAAAAATACGTCCAAATCCCAAGTATCTTGATAAGTGGTTGTTGTCATTCTGTCATCTCCCTTCACCTACTATTATACATTATATTCAGTATTCACACACACTTTCGAACAAGATGAAGGATGTAATGTTCTCAATGCGTCATCTCGCCTCTCGAAATAAAAAACCCCTCCTATAGGAGAGGCCAATTCGATTAGACATTTCCTTTGTACCAAAACCCAGCAAGTAATAGCAGCACTAAGAGCACAACGATTAATGCAAAATAAGCTCCGTATCCATACCCTCCACCATACGGACGATAAGGATATGGAGCATAATAATAGCCTGGGTACATATAAGTTCCCCTCCCATCGCCCTTTTTATATCGTATGACAAACCATGATCTTTGCACTGGGCCTTTGCCCTGTCTATGCCTAAAAAAAAGCGGGTTCTTCGCTATTCTCTACTAGACAACTCACAGTTCCACATACAAACACATAAACATATAGGAAATAACACCCGTCTGTACATGCCTGTTACGCACACATCTTCGTGTGATTCTGATCAACTGAAAGTCCTTCTAGGAAGGGATCTAACTACTACTTTACGAGGAGGAATGGATATGAAGGTCGTCGTATTTTGTCAAGTTTGTCACGGACAAGGCGTGATCAAATTGTATGGGGTCCTAACAAAAAAATGTCCGAAATGTAAAGGAAAAGGAAGGCAAACGATTCGAATCCGGGATGTCAAACAGTTACTGTAATTACTTTGGCTCATTTTCTTATAAAAAATCTCCGTTAAAATAGACTACTCTCGTCTTATCCTCTTTACTACTTTTCATTAAAGCTGACTCATTTCTATGAATATGGGAAATTTTTGATTGGGGTAACCACAATTCGTGTCAATCTTATGAACAGAAAGCTGTTCCCCTTTTCAAAATCACTAAAAATTGGGTACGCTATTGTGTAAGGAGGCGTGAATATGACACAATTTCGCAAGCGTACTAGTGTGATTGGATTGGGCGTGATTCTCTTATTAAGTGCTTGTTCAACAGAAGAGTTACCGAATGAAGAAGGACAAGCTAGCGACCCACAACTTGAAGAGAACGCTGCACCTGGTGAAGAGGCAGCATATAAAATATCCGCAGATGCAGAAACACCTATCGAGCATGTGCACGGGCTTGGATTTGATGGCGATACGGGCGAGCTTCTCTTTGCCACCCATGATGGTCTTCGTTTTTTCAATGATGGGGCATGGTATACAACAACAAGCAATCGTAATGATTATATGGGATTTCAAGCAACGTCAGAAGGATTTTATGCTAGTGGACACCCTGGCGAAGGAGCACAAGAAGGGCTGGTTAATCCACTTGGTCTCGTGAAAAGTACAGACCAGGGGGAAACGATCGAACCACTTAGCCTATTTGGTCAGGTAGACTTTCATTATATGGCAGCCAGTTACGAAGGAAAAAGCGTATATGGGCTCATAACCGCAGAAGTAGAGGATGAAAGTGGAAACGTAATGACACCTGGTATTTACCGCACTTCTGACGAAGGAAACACATGGAATTCTCTTGCCCTTAAAGGGTTCAGTGCCAACAGCTTTGGCATGATGGCAACACATGCTACAGACGGGGAAAAGTTAGCTATTGCAACACAACAGGGGGCGTATTTCTCAAGCGATGGTGGAGATACCGTTTCTCGTATTACAAAAGACAGTGAAAAGATTACCGCCATCGACTTTAAAGGAGAACAAATAATTTATGCGGCAGTAGATGGACAAGATATCGTCCTTCGTGTAATCAACACAGATGGATCTGATGTAAAAGAGCTCAACAACCCTTACTTAGACTTTGAAAATGCCATTACTTATATAACAGTGAACCCTGAAAATGAGGAAGAAATTGCATTTACAACTCTTGATATAGACGGATATCTATCATCTGACGGTGGCCAATCATTTCAGCCTATACTTGACGAGGGGCAAATGCAAGGGGCATAATACCAACTGAATATGCTGTGGATGTCAGTATAGTTCTCTACATATCTTTATTACATATGTACACAAAAGGAGACCCCTATAGATCTCCTTTTGTGTTTCCATCTATTTGCACCCCTACCGATTCCCTTGCCTTTTCTCTTTTTCTTGTCGGTAAAACTCATGAAACATCTTCATCAATGCCCTTTTTTCAATACGCGATACATAGCTGCGGGAAATTCCTAATTCCTTGGCAAGTTCCCTTTGCGTCTTTTCCTTCTGCAAATCAAGCCCAAAGCGCCCTACGATTACTTCTTTCTCACGATCATCTAAAACGTTCACAAACTTTTTCAGCTTCTCAATTTCTAACCCCTTTTGAATCGTCTCGACAACATCTTCAGAGTCCGATTTTAAAACATCAATCAAGGAAATCTCGTTCCCTTCTTTATCCTGACCGATTGGATCGTGAAGGGACACGTCTTTCTTCGTTTTTTTCAGCGCTCGTAAATGCATCAAAATTTCATTTTCTACACATCTAGCTGCGTACGTTGCGAGTTTTGTTCCTTTTCCTTCCGAGTAGCTTTCAATTGCTTTAATCAACCCAATTGTCCCAATGGAAATGAGATCTTCTGGATCCTCACCAGTATTTTCAAATTTCTTTGTAATGTGAGCGACAAGACGTAAGTTATGTTCAATGAGCATGTTGCGCGCGTGGGCGTCTCCTTCTGCCATTTCGCGTAAGTATCTTTTTTCCTCCTCGGGTGTGAGTGGTTGTGGAAACGCATTGTTTTTCACATACGAGACAAATAGAAGAAACTCTTTAACAAAAAACCCAATAGCCCCAATTAGTGACATCAACCCACCTCCTGAGTAAAGATCATCAATACATACAGAAGAAAATATATACGGTCACTTAATCGACTAGCTTCCGTATTTTAAATCGTCTGTATTTATACCTATGTCGCCCATAAGGAATTGTGTCTGTCCTTCTCCTTTCATCACCTACTGAACGTAAATTTAAAAATGGAATACTGTTACTTAATGGTTGACTGTTTCAGTTATGTATGTTGATAGTTTGCCTTGAGAACTCTTGAACACAGGACTATGTTTAAACGAAAATTGCCAAGAAAAGCATTCGCTTCTCTTGGCAATGTAAACATCTAGTATGTGAATTCACGGGTGCTCGGTTATAATGCACCTCTCTGATGTAGCGCAGAGCTGTTAGCACAACTACGCGCTATCGTCCTCTACCCAGGTTCGAATTTGCTGTGCATTCATTGATTTCCCCATTGTTCTTCCTCTCCTCTCTCTTGTTCCCTAGTAGGTTTTTATGGTAAATGGCGGTACATTTCGTGAGCGCGATTACGAGAAGCTTCAAAAATTTCCTTCACTTTCTCGTTGTGCACATAAGATTCTAAGGACTTTTTGTTGCGTGAAACGGTTACCGTGAATCCAACGAAGTTTAGGGTCTTCACATGTCTCCCTCCTTCCTTTGTTGCATTTTTAGGCACAAAAAAACACCGCTTTTTTGGCAAGCAGTGGTTCATACCTATGTATACACATGATAAGGAGTGCCTTTCCCTGAACAAGGCACACGCTCTACAGGCGCAGACAGTTAGAGCACTCACATCAGTGTGAGGTGTACGACACGACTTGTCAAATATGTTGTGAATATGAAGTTGTTTTGTTGCAAAGCTACAGTAACTTCCATTGTATTCGACCTCCATTCCGTTCCTCACATAGTAATTATACCCAATTATTGGTCTCTTATAAACCTTAAAAATAGGCTGTTTTCTAGTTCGATAACGAGCCGTGTATTTCCGGTGCGGTATGTTATGTTCAGTACATCTCAATAGCAACAAACTATGCGAAAAGAGCCAAATAAAAAAACTTCGCTATGGAAAAATCAGCGAAGTTTATCTTTTAAGTTACCATCAACCAACTTATCATTAAGCTGATGGAGAATCGTTATGATCTTGCAGTGCGCGATGGCATCGACGAGCTGTAAAAAAGCAAGTAGTGGCCATCAGAAGCAACACGAATGTTCCTATCATGAGTAGGTTAGTCGTAAAATCTGTTTTTTCAATTGACGGGATGACCGTACCTAAATACAAAAAAACGCTTACTGCCATCGAAACGAGCGCAAATCGTTTGTAATCTTCCATTTTGGCCTTCAGTTCTTTTGCCTTATTTTTCAAGAACGATCACCTTCCTTGCTCACTGTTACGTTCAGTGTAGCATAGGAAAGTACTTCTGTAAGGCTGTAATAGTTGGTAATAGTTCCAGTTGTTCATTATACCCCCAGTGCCACAATAACCTTTTCAACAAGAGTCGTAGAGTGTTCAGCAGCTTGTTCCAAAAATGATTCAAAGGAGACGTTTGATTCTTGTCCTGCTATATCTGAAAGCGCCCTTATCACAACAAACGGTACTTTAAACGCGTAGGCAACTTGAGCGATAGCTGCTGCTTCCATCTCGGTAGCAATCACATGAGGAAACTGTGACTTCACTTGCTTCACTCGGTCAGAGTCTTGCATAAACGCATCCCCTGATGCAATCCACCCATAAGCAGCCTGAAGCCCCATTAGTGCGCTCGCTTTTTGCTTCGTTAGCGTTCGTAGGCTTTCGTCAGCCGAGAACGTAGCAGGCATCCCTGGTACTTGTCCCGGTACGTATCCAAACGCAGTGACATCCACATCATGATGAAGTACTTCGGTGGAGATAACAAGATCCCCTACCTGTAAGTCCTTAGACACGCCTCCAGCTGAACCCGTGTTAATCATATGAGTTGGTTGATAGAGTTGACAGAGTATTGTTGTGGTCATAGCAGCATTCACTTTGCCTATTCCCGATTTGACAAGCACAACAGATACTCCTTCTAGTTTGCCTTCTGTAAATTCACTACCTGCAATATGAGTTGTGGCAGTGTCTGTTAGCTTCTGGCGAATGAGTGCTACCTCTTCTTCCATCGCTCCGATAATTCCAATTGGCATACACTTCGTTCCCTTCTCCTAGCATCGAAAGTCA
This sequence comes from Bacillus fonticola, assembly GCF_012955605.1. Lineage (GTDB taxonomy): Bacteria > Bacillota > Bacilli > Bacillales > JC228 > Bacillus_CG > Bacillus_CG fonticola. The sequence goes on from NZ_CP052135.1 coordinate 2,131,678, forward strand.
TTGTACCATAGACAAGAAGAAATTAGAAAAGAGGAAGCGTTTCCTTCCCGCCCCCTCTTAATTGTCATTTTTTATCATTTTCCTTTAATTCTTCTACTCTTGTTGGCTTCCATCCTTGACGGTCTATCCACTCCAAATAGACACGATAGGCAGTCGTTTTCGTTTCATCACTGACTGTAGCAACGGCTTGTGAAGGTCCGCCACCTTCCATCCACCACGTAACCATGCTTTCAGTCGGAATACCAGTTGCGTATGATACTGCTTGAATCTTTTCAGACCAGTCTTTTGATGTATCATCGAAGTTGTTCGTGTGCTCTCCTGTCTGGCTAGTTGGAACAGGACCCCAGCTGTCGTCCTTGTACGTACGGACAACATTAGGATCATCAGTCACGTTTTCCACTACCACTCCGTCTCGAGCAGAAATTGATTCTGCTTTCTCATTAGAGTTATCGTCTTGCTCTTCACTATTTTCGTCAATACTATTTTTCGTGTTTTCTTCTTCAGCGTTCGAGTCTGAACGTGTATCCTCCTCGCTTGCACTAGTTTCTTCGTCAGATGTTTCTTCGTTAGTATCATTAGAGTCGTTAGAAGAGTCGCCTCCGTCATCATTTCCTGTACCAGTTTCAGTATCTGGAGCCGGTGACGTTGCTTGACTCGCTCCGTCGTCTCCTCCACCACCAAAAGCAAGAGTAACTCCTACTACTACAATGAACAGGACAATGACACCAATAAGACTATTTAAGATGAGGTTTGTTCTTCGCTTTTTCGCTCGCTCGCTTGAACGGCTAACGTAAAAATCATTTTTCATCCGTGAATCCCTCCACTCCCCTTATATAGTAACAGAAGTGGTCGATTTCGCATATGACAGTAGACGAACTGTTACAAACTTGATACGAAAATGGAATTTTTTTTAATTTACTGTTGTTGATCAAATTCGTAAAGTGCCTTCACAACGTCCTGGAACAAACCATTGATCCCACCTTCACTTGATGGCACACCCAGGTTAACAACCGCGAGAGCATACTTCGGTTGTTCAAATGGAAAATAACCAGCAAACCATTTATTGTACTTTGTATCCTCCTCCTTTGTCGTAGCAGTTGAGACATCTCCTGTTCCAGACTTGCCGGCTACTTCATAAGGGAGCTCTTGAAACCATCTTCCCGTTCCTTCTTCGTTTGTTACTACTTCACGTAAAAGAGATTGTACTTTCATCGCTCCATACGGCGACAATTCTTCAGAAGAATCAACTGATTGTTGATCAAATTCATACAGCTTTGAACCATCTTGATAGTCCATTTCTGAAACAATTCTAGGAGGAATTTGTTCACCACCTCTGGCAATCGTCGCCATCATATTTGCAACGGCCAGTGGAGTTGCGCGTACTTCGTATTGACCAATTCCGGTTTGTGATAAGTAGTTTTTATCGGTAGTTGGCTCGTCCAGAAATACCCTGCCCGCATCTTCTTTGTGGAGTGGTCGAAAGTTTTCAACGTGATACACATCGCCTTCCCAACCAACAGGACCTAGTAAACCTACTTTTTTGGCGTACGTTTCTAAAGTCGTTTCATCGAGCTTTTGTAACTCATTGGTCAGTTGCGCAAAGGTATTGTTGCAACTAATGGCAAAGCTTTCTTCAAAATTTCGCATCCCGTAGTCATATCGATTTTCCTCCCCAAAAATACTTTGGGAGCAATCGAATGTTCTTGTCTTCACATCTATGCCTTTTTCAATAGTGGCCGCCGCAACTACTGTTTTAAATACGGATCCAATTACTTGTTGTTGCGTCATCCGATTACGCGCCGAGTCCTCTTTGAAAGGATCCTCATAAGATATAGAAGGGCGTGATACCATACTCAAAATATTGCCGGACTGTACGTCCAATAAGACGAGACCTCCTTTTTGTATGTCGTATGCATCGACGAGTTCTTCCATCTTTTCTTGGATGGTTAAGTCTAATGTTGTTTTCATCTTTAACGGGTAAAATGGATTCCCGGGATCCGTATATTTTACATCAATCCCGAACAATGGTCCTCCGATGCCATCAACGTGATACAGAAGCTTGGTTGCTCCTTCTTGTACAAGAAATTCGTCAAAACTTTCTTCAAGACCGGATATCCCAATCTCTTGGTTCAAAGGAAAGTCACGATCAGGGTATCTCTCTTGTAATACTGTTGGATTTTCACCAGTGATACCAATCGTATGAGCAGCTAATGATTTCTCCCGCGGGAAATCAGTTAACGTCGCGAACACACCGGGTATTTTCAGTTCATTTATTTGTCGTACTTGCTCCTCTGTTAGCTCCATAGGATCTGGTTCCCCAAATGCAAATGGCTCCTTTGCTTGTTGAATAGCTTCCTCTAATTCCTTTACAGGCACATCCACTATTTGCGCTACGGCTTCTTGATCCCATTTAATTGACTCTAGAAAAGGAAATAAGAGCAAGGCTGGAATTTGTCTATGCGTAATGGGCTCCCCGTTGCGATCGACAAACGTCCCACGTCCTTCGTGAATGGTAAGCGCTTGGGTTCGCTGTGCAACACTTTGTTCATATAAATTAATTTGTCGATCTGAAAACGATTCTGTTTCGATTAATTGTAGTTGACCCAATCTGACTAGAAGAACGACGATACCAAGGATACAACCAACCAGTAACGAAATGGTTCTTCTTTTGATTATTCGTTTCATACAAAAGCACCTCATCCACAGTGTGGACGAGGTGCTTTTTATTTAACCTTAGTGAATCTTTATTATTTTCACATTCATTTCGCCACCTGGTGTTTGAACGTTTACTTCATCGCCAACTGCTTTTCCAAGTAGACTTTTTGCGATAGGAGAATCGTTTGAAATTTTTCCGTCAAATGGATCAGCTTCCGCACTCCCGACAATCGTATACGTTTCTTCTTCACCGTCTGGTAGTTCTTGGAAAGTTACATTTTTTCCAAGAGTGACAGTATCTGAATTCATTTCATCTTCTTTTATAATCTTTGCGTTCCGAACCATGTTCTCAAGCGTCGTAATTCGACCTTCGACAAAAGCCTGTTCTTCTTTTGCCGAATCATACTCTGAGTTCTCAGACAAGTCTCCAAAGCTACGCGCGATTTTAATTCGTTCCACGACTTCTTTACGTTTTACCATTTTTAGTTGTTCTAATTCTTGTTCAAGTTTTTCTTTTCCTTTTTGCGTCATAGGAAATACTTTTTCTACTGGCACAAATTCCACTCCTTTGATCTCACAGATCCGTTCAACTTGCTCATTAGGTCTGTCAAAAAGTATGTATATATGGACAGCGCGTCCAAAAGAATTGGGCGCGCCTTTTCCATACTTATTCTAATCCTTATACCACAAACGTTTTCCTTAAAAAAGTCACTTTCAAGAGAACACGCCACTGAAGATATGATAAGTTTCCATCGTAGCGCTTTTCACGGGAATAGAGATCCTTTAGATTTACTGTCAGTATACGTTGTGTTCCCTTGAAATACAACTGTTTACCAAAAAAACTATCATGAAAACCACACTCAGCTTTTGCATAAACGGGACATAAAGTCATCATGGATTTTTACAAAAACGTCTTCTGTTCAAGAATGGTCTGTATTTTAGTTACCATTAAGTCTATTGCGACATGATTTTGTCCACCTTCTGGGATGATCACATCTGCGTAACGCTTTGTAGGTTCAATAAACTGGTTGTGCATCGGACGAACTACATTCACATATTGATCGATCACCGATTGAATGGTTCGGTCACGCTCTTCAATGTCCCGTAACATCCTGCGAATGATCCGAATATCTGCATCCGTATCGACAAATAGTTTAATGTCCATTAAGTCACGAAGACGTTCGTCCTCCAGAATAAGAATGCCTTCCAAAATAATAACGTCTTTTGGTTCTACATGTACCACCTTGTCAGACCGTGTATGCATCGTGTAATCGTATACAGGTTTCTCAATCGGTTTATATTTTAACAAAGTGAGGATGTGTTCAATGAGCAAGTCGTGATCAAACGCTAATGGATGATCGTAATTCGTTTGCAAACGCTCTTCATATGCTACTGTACTCTGATCCTTATAATAAGAGTCTTGTTCGATCATTAAGACGGTTCGATTTTGAAAACGGTCACAGATGGCTTTGGTCACACTTGTTTTCCCAGACCCACTTCCTCCTGCAACTCCAATCACAACAGGTTTTGCTTCCATGTACCTATTGCTCCTTTCACATTATGTTACGTCTAGGCTTACTCTTTGTGTCCTCCGCTTTCATGATTTCGCACAACGACCATAACACCATCACCTACCGGATAGGTAACTGCAGTATAATCAACTTGTTCTTCCATCCATTCGTGAAAGCGTCTCATCTTCTTAGCTAACTGTTGCATTCGTTTCGTAGGCGCTTCTCCTTCAAATACGTACCCTCTGAAAAGTACATTGTCGATATAAATGACCCCCTCCGGACGTAGAGAAGGTGCGTATAATTGAAAAAAGGCTTCGTAATGCCCTTTTGCAGCGTCAATAAACAAAGCATCAAATGAACCGTATGAGGCCACCTCTTCGTGCACATCCAAAGCATCTCCGAGCAGAAGATGCATCGTTTTTTGACATCCAGCTCGATCGACATATCGACATGCTTGCTGAAAGCGAATTTCGTCACGTTCAACCGTGACAATTTCAGCGCTTGGGCAAACTGATTTCATCTGCAAAGCTGAATAGCCGATGGCAGTGCCGATTTCTAAAATTCGCTTAGGCTGTTGAATGCGTAAAAACTGTAGCATTCCTTCCAAACCGTCGCGCTCCATAATCGGTATACGGTCACGTAATGCGACTTCTTCCATTTCAGCAAACAATTCATTCCACCTTGTCATCTGTATCATCCTCTTAGCATGGGAAAAGGCAGGTGAGCGAACCTCTGCACACCAGCCTTTCACCACGAACTATGCAAAATCACTCGTACTATTGTAGCACATCATTCTTGTTTGTGAAGAGTTACCCTCTCGAATCAATCTCTGCCTTACGTTCGTTATGTTCTTCAAGAGTTTTAGTAAAGTACACTTCTCCTTCTTCGTCGGCTTGGAAGTAAAGATAAGAAGAAGTCTCAGGTTCTAAAGCCGCCTCTAAAGATGTTTGTCCAGCATTCGCAATAGGACCAGGAGGGAGTCCCGTATTTTTGTACGTATTGTACGGAGAATCAACTTCCAAGTCCTCATACAGCACGCGGTCTAGTTGTTCTCCTAACGCATATAAGATGGTTGGATCGGTTTGCAAAGGCATGCCTTCATCAATTCGATTAAAGAAGACACTCGCAATTAAGTCACGGTCAGTTTTAGCCGTGGCCTCTTCTTCAATTAATGAAGCCATCGTTAACCATTCATGAACTGTTAACCCCTTCTCCTGAATTTGTCCAGAATATTGATTCATCATATCGTTCGTCTTTTTCAACATTTCTTGGATAATTGTTTTTACGGAAGGAGCTTCTTCTGTGAAACCATAAGTTGCAGGAAACAAGTAACCTTCAAGAGGATACTGAACATTCTCCGCAAAGGCATCCTCACCAAGGAGTTTCGGATAGAAAGATTGAAGCTCTTTTAAGTAAGCTTCGTCGTTGAGAATTGCCCAAACGTCTGCTTCCTCTTGTGCCGTTTTCCCAGCAATAATTTCGGAAATTTCCTTCAGTTGTTTCCCTTCAGGAATGGTAATTCGAAATAAAACTTCTTCCACGACTTTCCCTGTCTTCAAACTTGCAATAATATCATCTAACTCCATATTTGGTGACAGCTGATACTCTCCTGCCTGAAAATCAGATTCGTTGTTAAACTTCGTATAATAACGAAAGATCGTCGCGTTTTTCACAATGCCTGCTTCTTCCAAAATATCCGAAATACTTGTGACGGAAGATCCGATAGGGATGTTCACTGTTTTCATTTCATTGCTCTCGGCGTCAACTGGCTCTAAAGCTGAGGAAACGTACACGTATCCAAAAATACCCCCGCCCACTAAAATAAGCGCGATTACTGAGGTAACGGTGAACACAATGCGACGAATAACACGTGCCTCCCTAGCCTTCTCTTGATAATCAGACACGTCGCCTGTCACTCCTTTGCTGCGTCATGTAGTGAGTCTCTCAAACAGTATACAACAAATTTCTACAGGAACACACAAAAAACGAGCGATCGGCTTCATAAGAGATCGCTCGTTTCATCATTTTAAGTTTTATTCGTCGTCTTCTTCTAGGAATGTCGCTAGCATTTGCTCGATCATATCCCATTCTTCCTCAGATTCGATTGGCTGTAATTCTCCGCCTTCTTCTTCGCCCGGTAAGAAGCTAGATGCGTGAATGTCTACTTGGCCATTCTCGTCTTCGGATCCTGCGGGATAGTACAACACATACGATTTTCCAAAATCCTCTGACTCAAATGTAAATAATATCTCGCAAAGTTGTTCGTTACCGTCATCATCAACAACAACAATTTGATTTTCTCCGTGTTCCACTGTTCACCCTCCTTGAGTATGGCGATCTAAGAATCCTTGTAAAATCATAGAAGCAGCCACTTTATCAATTACTTTTTTTCGTTTCTTTCGACTAACATCAGCCTCGAGTAGTGTACGTTCAGCAGCCATCGTCGTTAAACGCTCGTCCCAATATTCTACTGGCAATTGAAAGCGCTCTTCAATAAGTCGTCCGTAATGCTGGCTCGCCTCACCGCGCACTCCAACGTCACCATTCATATGCTTTGGTAGCCCAATGACTACCTTCGTTACTTCATAGGTGTCGATAAGCTCACCAAGTCGATCTAAACCGAATTGTTCTCGATCTTCGTTAATTGGAACTGTTTCCACCCCTTGTGCGGTCCACCCTAGGGCGTCACTCACGGCAACTCCGACTGTTTTTGATCCTACATCAAGACCCATAATCCGCACGTTATCGCTCCTCTTTTTTCACGTACGCTTTTACAAGCTCTTCAATGATCTCATCCCGTTCGAGTTTGCGAATGAGGTTACGAGCGTCTTTATGACGTGGAATATACGCAGGATCCCCAGAAAGTAAATAACCAACAATTTGATTAATTGGATTATACCCTTTCTCTTGAAGCGCCTCGTGTACGTGTAACAACACTTCTTTCACATCATGCTCATACGGTTCGTCCGAAAAAGAAAACTTCATCGTTTTATCAAAAGAACTCACTACACTCACCTCACACGTTCAGTGTGCTAAATATATCCTTCATTGTACACCAATTATCGACGTTTTCAAACGGATTTCACGTAATGTTCCACAACCTGCAAGGCTTCTTGGATTTTTGCTGGATCTTTCCCACCTGCCTGTGCCATATCTGGACGGCCACCGCCACCACCGCCACAGACGGTTGCAGCCTCTTTAACGAGTTTCCCAGCATGGTATCCTTTATCAACTAAATCTTTAGTTACACCAGCAATGAGTTGTACTTTTCCATCATTAGCAGCTGCCAACAAGATGATGCCTGAAGAAAGCTTTTCTTTCAAACCATCCATCATGGAACGTAATTGATTAGCATCATTGACGTTCACTTCGCTAGCAAGTACTTGAATACCTTCAATGGTTATTAATTGATTCGTTAACTCTCCAGCTTCTACATTAGAAAGCTTCGCTGCTAACGATTCCTTCTCTCGTTCTACAGTTTTAAGTTGTTGTAAAGTCGCCTCAACTTTTTTCACAACTTCCTCTGGACGTGCTTTCACAAGTTCAGCAATAAGGTGAAGCTGGCCGATTTGGTCTGTCATCACATCGTAAGCCGCTTTGCCTGTCACTGCTTCAATACGACGAGTTCCAGCCCCAATTCCACCTTCAGACAGAATTCGGAACATACCGATCATAGACGTATTGGGCACGTGGCATCCACCGCAAAGTTCTACACTGTAGTCGCCGACTTGTACGACACGTACGACATCTCCGTACTTTTCACCGAACAATGCCATTGCTCCCATTTGTTTCGCTTCTTCGATTTGTTTTTGTAACGTCATAACAGATGTAGCTTGCCACACTTGGTCGTTTACGATCGATTCAATTTTCTTCAGTTCTTCATCAGTTACTTGCCCAAAGTGCGAGAAGTCAAAGCGTAAACGAGTCTCTTCCACACGTGATCCAGCTTGGTTTACATGATCTCCAAGCACGTCTTTCAATGCTTGGTGTAACAAGTGAGTTGCCGTATGGTTGCGAATAACCCCACCACGTGCTTTTTTGTCCACCTTAGCCGTACATTTCGCACCTTGCTCAATCGTTCCAGCAGTGACTTTAGCCGTATGAAGGTGTTGTCCATTCGGTGCTTTTTGAACGTCCTTTACAAATAAAGTTGCCGATGGGCTCTCGATGATTCCTTCATCTGCAATTTGTCCACCGCTTTCCGCATAGAAGGGTGTGATGTCAAGAATGAGTTGAATCTCATCGCCCTCATCAGCGGACTCTACAATCATACCGTTACGAATAATCGTCAGCACTTCACTATTTGTTTCCAAATATTCGTATCCGTAAAACGTACTTTCCATTGTTAAGTTAGAAAGTAGTTCACTTTGTACTTGCATGGAGTCAGTTTCTTGACGCGCAGCACGAGCTCTGGCACGTTGCTGCTCCATTTCTTGCTGGAATCCTACCTGATCTACTGTCATGCCTTCGTCTTCCGCATATTCTTCTGTTAGTTCAACAGGGAAACCGTATGTGTCATATAAACGAAATACGTCGCTACCTGGAATAACGGTTTCTCCCGCCTGTTTTTGTCTTTCAACAACCTCACCTAATAATTGAAGACCCTCTTGCAACGTTTCATGAAAACGCTCTTCCTCAGTCGAAATCACTTTTTCAATCAACGGCTGTCCTTTTGCGACCTCTGGATAAAATTCCTGCATTTTCTCCACTACCACTGGAACGAGTTGTGCTAAAAACGGTTTATCTACACCTAATTGTTTGCCGTAGCGAATCGCTCTACGTAGTAAACGGCGTAGCACGTATCCGCGACCCTCATTAGAAGGAAGAGCACCGTCTCCTACTGCAAACGTCACGGTACGTACGTGGTCTGCTATTACTTTAAACGCTGTGTCGTCTTCTTTGGTTATTCCATATTTGCGGTTAGAAACGCGTTCTGTTGCTTCGATAATGGGTAAAAACAAATCTGTTTCAAAATTAGTTTTCGTATTTTGTACGACAGATGTAATCCGCTCAAGACCCATGCCTGTATCAATGTTCTTTTTCGGAAGCGGAGTATACGTATCGTCAGAGTTATGATTGAATTCCGAGAACACAAGGTTCCAAATTTCTAAATATCGCTCGTTCTCTCCTCCTGGATAGAGCTCAGGATCTTCAAGATCATCGCCATAAGACGGTCCACGATCATAAAAGATTTCTGTGTTCGGTCCACTCGGTCCCTCACCAATATCCCAAAAGTTCCCCTCTAAACGAATGATGCGCTCTTTCGGAACACCAATTTTCTCGCGCCAAAGTCGGTACGCTTCTTCGTCCTCTGGATGAACTGTGACCGATAACTTTTCAGAATCAAAACCAATCCACTTGTCATCAGTGAGGAACTCCCATGCCCAGTCAATCGCTTCTTCTTTGAAGTACTCGCCAATAGAGAAATTTCCGAGCATTTCAAAGAACGTATGGTGACGCGCTGTTTTGCCCACTTCTTCAATGTCATTTGTCCGGATAGACTTTTGCGCGTTTGTAATACGTGGATTTTGCGGTATAACACGCCCATCAAAATATTTCTTCAGTGTAGCGACCCCACTATTAATCCACAACAAGGATGGATCTTCGTGCGGGACAAGTGAGGCACTTGGTTCAACAGCATGTCCTTTTTCTTGGAAAAACTTTAAAAATAGTGAGCGAATTTCATTTCCCGTTAACGTCTTCACTTCGTTTGCCTCCATTCATTTGGTTGAACCATAAAAAAATCGCCCCTTCAACAGCGTGAAGGGACGATGGATTCGCGGTACCACCCTACTTGTGCCAAAGAAAGCTTTGACACCTCTTACACCCGTAACGTAGGTTAGACGGCAAGAGTTTTCTTGCACTCAGAAGTAGCGTTCAGTCACTCTTCACTTCGCATTCCTTTCAGCCTAGGGAACGCATCTCTTCTTAGTGGGCTGTGACGTACTCGATTTCCTCAACGTATTACTTGTATAGTTTAATAATATCCAAATTATAGACACGTGAAATTTCTTCTGTCAAGCGGACACCGTATTCAAACACGAACTTTTTCAAAAAAGCGTAACCGAATATGGACGAGAGACACCTTTGTCACAGCAAGCACTGGAACTGCTAATAATAGACCGACTACCCCACCGATTTCTCCACCAATCAAAAGAGCCGCCATGATCATAAGCGGATGCATGTGTAAGCTCTTACCGACAATTAACGGTGACAGCACATTTCCCTCTAAAAACTGTAGACCAACTATAATTAACACCACGTAAAGAACGAGTGTCGGTGAAACTGTTAACGCAAAGATGACTGCCGGAACCACTCCAATAACAGGGCCAAAGTACGGAATCACATTGGTTACCCCGATTAGAAGACCGAAGAGCAGTGGGTATGGGAGGCCGATCCACCATAAAAGCAAAGTAGAGATGATGGCCATTAAGGAACAAACGAGAAGCTGTCCCCGAATGTACTGACCGAGTGATCGATCAATATCACGTAAAAACTGTATACCTTCTCTTCGCCATTTTTTAGGCGTAATATACCACGCGGTTCTCCTCACCGCTTCTGCATCCTTCAATAAATAAAAAGAGATGAACGGAATTAAGGCGACGACAATGATCACGTCGAGTATTCTTTGAAGACTGCTGATCATACTTTCTAGAACTTGGTCAGTAAGGGCCTTCAATTCTGCCCCGCTCTCAGTGAGTTGTTGCTTCACTGCTGGCGGTAATGTTGAGGTACTGTTTTCGAGTGAAGTGATCCAGCTTTCATATGCTGTTACATATTTGGGAAGCTCGTCAACAAATTCTTGCAATTGCTGTACAAAAATGGGTACCCCTTTGTACAGAGCAAATCCAAATACCCCAAAAAAAAGTGAATAAATCATCAATATGGCCGCCACTCTTGGCATCCCGGTTTCATGAAATCGTTCGACAACAGGATGCAATAAATAAGCAAAAAAACCACCGATAAGAAACGGTATAAGTACTGTTAATAGTACCTTTAGGATCGGAAACCAAATTGGAGAAAGGAGATGAAAAACGAACAATACGACGAAGATCATCAAAACCAATCCGAGGCGTACAAACCATTTCATTTGCACAGACATAAGCACACTCCTGACTTACTAGGGGTGAAATGAGAATTGCTGAAGCGTTAAAAAAGAACCACCATTTACAAGAAAGGGGGTTCTCATTATTGTTCGGCTGTCATTTGACGGTGATCCTCGTCGAATAAATCATCTAGGGAGGACAAACTTCCGTCTTCTTCTACTTGGTGAGTATGGATCATTCCATTTGTAACCGACAATTCAATAAAACAAGTCCAACAATAATATTGATTGACCCCAATTTTACCGATGTCCTTCCTCCCACAGTTGGGACACTTCATTTCGCACACCTTCTCTTTCGTTCGTAGGCTCTAAAACAATGGCATCTCCCGTTATGTTAGCTGGCCCGCTTGTAGTATACACGGGTTTTCCTTCTGTAACATCAGCAAAGAAACCATCTGAGCATTCGTATGCTACAATGTTGCCCAGATCATCGGAAAAATATACCTGATCTAAGATACCAAGGGCTTCACCATTTTGTGAGACGACACGTTTCCCTTGTAATTTATGCTGGTGAGTAAGTGTAAAAGTTGACGCTTCTAGTTTTATGAGAGGATCTGTTTGACTGACAACTAGGCAGTCCATTCCCGCTGAGTCAAGCGTAGCATAAGGCAGCACCATTTTCCGACCAAACAACCCCTTCCCTTTTACAAGAAATCCAAAAAACTCTCCCGTTTCAAAGAAAACAAGATCACATACTGTTCCGACCGAAGTACCATCAGATGCGACGATCGGAAGTCCAATTACATTTGCACTACCTCTCATCTCTTCACCTCCTTAGACAGTAGTATCGTCGTCGTTCAGAAAGTCATAAGGCGTAACGTTTTCCATTCCAATCATCGGATCGATCGCTTGCAAGTCAAACGATTCGTCAGCAGCGAGGGGAGCTTCGTTATGTGATGACCTGTCACGAAGACGTTTCACAAGAGATGTTTGCCGCACTACATCCTCTTCTGTCGTGACTCCGCGGGAAAATGCATCCAACTCTCCGCATAAAATAAGAAATTGCTTGCTTCGTGTGACAGCCGTGTACAACAACTTTCTCCGAAGCATACGCGCATGACCTCTTACAACAGGGAGCACAACGATAGGAAATTCACTACCTTGCGATTTATGGATAGAACAGCAGTACGCGTGCGTCATCTCAATCAATTCTTTTCGTTCGTACGTCACTTCTACTCCATCAAAGGAAACGGTCATCATATCCGTTTTTTGTTCCGTTTCTTTGGCAAAATGGATAGCGACTACTTCCCCCATGTCTCCGTTATACACATTGTCTTCAGGTCTATTGACGAGCTGAAGTACTTTATCGCCTCTACGAAACACGATGTCACCAAACTTTATTTCCCGTTTTCCTTTTTCAGGTGGATTAAGTAACGATTGCAAAGATTCATTAAGCGCGGTAATCCCAGCCGTCCCTCTGTACATGGGGGCCAATACTTGAATGTCTTTGGCAGGGTACCCTTTTGCAACAGCATTTCCAATCACCTTTTGGATCGCCTCGTTTACTTGATCCGTACGACAAGAAATAAATGAACGATCTCCCTTTTTCTCACGAATATCTGTAGGTAGCTTTCCTTTTTTCATTTCATGAGCAAGCGTTACGATGGAAGAACCGTTTTCTTGGCGGAAAATATCGGTTAATTGCACAGTAGGTAACACATCTGCTTGAATGAGGTCTGCAAGAACTTGCCCAGGACCTACTGACGGAAGCTGATCTTCGTCTCCCACAAGGACCACTTTCATCCCAGCAGGTATCGATTGAAACAACTGGTTAGCGAGCCACATATCAACCATCGAAAATTCATCTACAATGAGTAACTTTCCGTCTAAAGGGTGGTCTTCATTGTGATCAAAAGTCGCCTCTCCATTCCACTTCAACAAACGATGAATGGTAGATGCTGGTAGACCTGTAGCCTCACTCATCCGTTTAGCAGCCCGACCTGTTGGGGCACAAAGGACTACTGGGAAAGCTTCTTCTTTATTTTTGTAATCAGCTAAATTGAGACTGATTCCATGTAGCTCGGCAAACAACTCCACAATGCCCTTAATAACAGTCGTCTTCCCTGTTCCAGGTCCACCAGTTAACACCATGAGTGGTGAGGTAAGTGCTGTTTGGATCGCTTCCTGTTGACTTTCTGCATAATAGATTTTTGCTCTTTCCTCTAGAGCCCCAAGCGAGAGCAAAAATTCTGACTCACTGTACGATTCCTCTTCGCTTTGCAATAGTCTCGTCGCGTGTGTCGTAAAGCCCACCTCTGCATAATAAAGAGACGGCAAGTACCACCTGTCATCTTCACAAACAGCAAGACCTTCTTCTACGAGTTCCTGCATCGCCTTTGCGAGTTGTTCACCAGTGACCTTTCCTCTACGTGAAAGTAGATTCATACTGTCGTGCATAACCACCCGTTCCTCACTGTACACATGTCCATTTTGTAAGGAACCGACCTCGAGAGCGTGGAATACACCAGCGCGAATACGTGACGGGTGATCTGCTTCCATGCCAAGTGTTTCTCCTAGCTCATCTGCACGAAAAAAACCAACACCCTCTATATCCGATACTAGGCGATACGGGTTCTCATGAATAATCTCAAGCGTTTGTTCCCGATACTGTTGAAATAGTTTCATCGAGAGCTGAGCACCAAACCCTAGCTGCTGTAGACCAATCATTACCCGCTCCATTCCTTCATGGGTGCGCAGCGCTGCAACAAATGTTTTTCTTTTTTGAGTAGATAGTTGGGAAATCCCATCTAAAACAGATTCATCGTCAAGAATACGTGAAATAGCGTTCTCTCCAAGCGCATCCACAATAGCTGCAGCCGTTTTTTGTCCTATTCCTTCAAATAGGTCGCTTGATAAGTATGTAATGAGCCCATCTTTCGTTTTCGGTAGCTCTTTTTCGTATTGTTCAGCGGTAAATTGGACGCCAAATCTAGGGTGCTCAATTAGCTTTCCAATAAACGTATAAAGCTCACCTTCCAATAGCTTAGGAAAATGACCAGTGACGGCTAATTCCTTCTCTGCGTAGGAGGGGAGATTCGTCTCCTGAAGACGAATACGACATACCGTGTAAAACGTATCTTCATTTCGAAAGATCGTCACGAACGGGCGACCTTTTACATACGTACTAGTTTCTTCTGCGGTTGTCATCCTCTTCTCCCCTTCCTACTCGTTTTGCAAACGTTTTTCCATTACCTTTTTCCCGTATCCCGCTAATATGTGCTGCGAGTCAGCCACTAATGCTTTTTCAAAGTGAGCTAAAGCTTGTACCGCATCGTGATCACACACATCGTAAGCAACCCCCAAATTGTAATAGGCGTCGGCGTGATTCGGGTCTAAATCTGTCGCTTTTAAGAATTGCTTTTTTGCTTCTTCGTACACTTCCTCATATGCCAACACTAGTCCAAATTGGAATTGAGCATCGACATCCTCAGGCATTAACTCAGCCGCTCTTTGCAAGTACGGAAAAGCAAGCTTCGTCTGCTCGAGTTTCAAAAGCGATACTCCGATCATAAAGTACACATCTCCAGTTTCCATCCCGTTCCGCAGTGCAAGTTGAAAGCTTTGAATCCCTTCTTGTAGCCGTTCCTCCTGATAATAAGCCGTCCCTTTGCCGTAATATGCTGTTGGCAAGTCGGCATCTAATTGAAGGGCACGATCAAAGAAACGGTGAGCACGATCAAACTCACCGACTGTGGTCAGTGCGTTGCCTATGTTCACAAAACTGATAGGCTCTTCACTGTTTTGATCGATAGCTTCCGTGAAAAAGCGGATAGCCTCCTCTACGTTTCCTTCTTGCAGAGCGAGAACTCCTTTTTCGTGCGATGTCATCGTGGTGCTCCTTTCTAAACTGTCCATTCATTTGTTGCCTGTAGTATAGCACGATTTCATCGCGGAATGGATTGCATGCCGTAAAACAACACGAAAAAGAACGGCCCTTTTTAAAGACCGTTCTTTTACTAGCCAACATAAGAAAGTACGTGATTATCTTTATACAAAGTATCGATGGTCGCGCCTCCTAGGCACACATCTCCATCGTAAAAGACAACAGACTGTCCTGGCGTAACGGCTCGGGACGGCTCATCAAAGGTCACAACGATGGTTCCTACTTTGTCACCAAGCGTTACAGTAACAGGGTGATCAACTTGTCGATATCGAAACTTGGCCGTACAGGAAAGTGGAAAAGAAGGTGGCGTTGGTGCAACCCAGTTCACAGCCGTTGCATCGACTCGTTCAGAGTAGAGCGCGTCGTGATGGAATCCTTGTCCAACGAGTAACACGTTTCTTTCTAGATCCTTCCCAAGCACAAACCACGGTTCGCCTGCCCCACCGATACCAAGACCTTGGCGTTGTCCGATTGTGTAGTACATCAACCCGTCGTGTGTGGCTACCTTTTCTCCGCTCATCGTTTCCATAGTCCCTGGTTTCGCAGGTAAATACTCTTGCAGGAAGTCCTTAAAATTCCGTTCTCCAATAAAGCAAATACCTGTGCTGTCTTTTTTCTTAGCCGTAGCGAGTCCAGCTTCCTCTGCCATTTTACGTACTTCTGGTTTTTCATAGGCTCCTAAAGGGAACATGACTCGTTGTAATTGGTCCTGTGAGAGCTGATTTAGGAAATACGTTTGGTCTTTGTTCGTGTCCACTCCACGAAGAAGTTGAACGTCTCCTGTTTCTTCATCACGACCGATTCGTGCGTAATGACCCGTTGCCACGTAATCAGCTCCGAGAGATAAGGCATGTTCTAGAAACGCTTTAAACTTAATTTCTTTGTTACACATCACGTCAGGGTTTGGTGTGCGCCCCTTTTTATATTCATCAAGAAAGTATGTGAACACTTTGTCCCAATACTCCTTTTCAAAGTTCACCGAGTAATATGGAATGCCAATTTGATCTGCAACAGCTGCTACATCGTGAAAGTCTTCTGTCGCAGTACACACTCCATTTTCATCTGTGTCGTCCCAGTTTTTCATGAACAGGCCGATGACATCATAGCCTTGCTCTTTTAGAAGCCAAGCCGTCACAGATGAATCAACTCCCCCGCTCATTCCAACGACAACTCGTGTTTCAGCACGATTTTTCATTCCTTTCACCTCCGAACTTTCCCATCATATCAAGAACTCGAACGAAAAACACGAATGGAGAATCACCGGAAAATATTACAAATAAGGTGCTGTTCCTGTGATACTCACTTTACTGATAAACGATCCACAATACGCGCCACAATCGTTCCAATCTCAACCATGTCTTCCTCCGTGAGACCTGCTCCCACACTGAAGCGAATAGACTCTTTTGTACGAGGATCGTCTCCGTACATCGCTTTTAATACATGAGACGGCTGCACAGATCCGGCAGAACAAGCAGAACCACTCGAAGCCGCTACCCCGTCCAAATCTAAGTTCATCAGCATTTTCTCGAGTGACATTCCAGGAAAATGAAGGTTCACAATGTGCGGAAGCGAACGAGTTTGATCGTGGGCTCCGTTACGCACAAAGGTCACATCATTTTGCTGAAGTGTGCGGAGAAACGTCTCAATAAGAGCTTTCATCTTTTCAGCGTGATGAGGTTGATTCTCTGTAGCCACCCGAAAAGCATGTGTAAGACCGACGATACCCGGAATGTTTTCTGTCCCTGCTCGTCGCTTTCTTTCTTGTTCACCACCGAGTTGCTGCGAACGAAAAGGTGTCCCTTCCTTGACGTACAAAAAGCCAACGCCTTTAGGTCCACCAAATTTATGGGATGACACACTGCAGAGATCAACCCCATAAGCCTTCGGCGAGAACAGGAGTGAACCGATTGTTTGGACTGCGTCGGTATGAAAAACAGCGCGATGATCCTTCAATACAGAAGCAATTTCCTCAATCGGCTGGACAGTCCCAACCTCATTATTACCAGTCATGATACTGACAAAAATGGTGTCGTCTCGCAACGCTTGTTTAAAGTCATCAACGGATACGAGTCCTTCTTCATTCACGTCCAAATACGTGACGTCAAATCCGTTCTCCTCCAGCTTATGAAATGCATGCAACACAGCATGGTGTTCTATTTTGGTTGTAATACAGTGGTTTCCGTAATCACGCAACGCGTCTGTGCAACCAAAGATGGCCAAGTTATCCGCTTCAGTACCACCACTCGTCCAAACGATTTCAGACGGCAGTACATCCCAACACTTCGCTAACATACGCCTCGCTTCATCCAATTCTTTTCTCGCGTTTCTACCTGCAAAATGAATGCTTGACGGATTGCCCCAGGCTTGTTGCATCGCATCGACCATAACTTCCATTACATCTGGACGGATTGGCGTTGTCGCTGCATGGTCTATATAATATCGTTTCATTTTCTATTTCACCTTCCAGCAATCTTGAGGTTTAAATATAGAACATAAAGGCATCTGAATCATTTTCATCATTTGAATGGCTAGCAAGCTCCTCTAATGTTGTCGATTCGAGTACCTCTTTTACCGCATCACGGATTCGACTAAACAACTCTCGCTTTGCAGGTTCTTCGTCCTCTAATCCTTCTACCGGACTTATCGGACCTTCTAACACTCGGATAATGTCCGCAGAAGTAATCTCACCCGGTTCACGAGTTAGTAGGTAGCCACCATAAGCACCGCGAATACTTTTCACAAGACCTGCATTTCTCAAAGGAGCAATAAGCTGCTCTAGATAGTGCTCCGACAAGTTATTCATTTTTGCAATATTTTTCAAAGGAGTCGGTCCTTCTCCGTGTTTTTTCGCTAGTTCAATCATAATTGTCAGTCCATATCGCCCTTTTGTTGATATCTTCATATATTCGCACCTCGGCTCCCTTTCCATTCCTGTCTATTCAGTCGTATTGCTCTCCGATCTAAAAATTTACCCGTCCATCGTTCAAAAATGGGAATCGTAATCCCGACAATCGGCCCAATCGTAAGGCAAAATAGGAGCGTTCCCCAAAAAACAGGTCCTCCGAGTAACCAACCAAAAAATAGCACGACGACTTCCATTGTACTTCGAACTCTAGACACACTCCACCCAGTTATGTCACGTAGAGCGACCATTAAACTATCTCTCGGGCCTGCCCCTAAAGAAGCGGACATATACATGCCAATACCAATTCCCATCACGACTATACCGAGCAAAAGAAAAGCGACCTTCCCTGCTAATGATACAGGTTCATTTAAAAATGGTAACAGCATATACCCGTCTATAAACATTCCTACAAATAACATATTTAAATAGGCACCAACGCCTGGTAATCGGCGAGTCATGGCGGCAGATATACACAGTACAAGCAAGCCTGCAAGTACAGACCACGTTCCGATCGTTAAACCTAGCTGTAAAAATAATCCCACGTGCAATACGTCCCAAGGTGATGCCCCAAGGTTTGATAAAATAATGAGTACAACCCCGAGCGCCATAATTGCAAGTCCGATTGTAAAAATACTAAAACGCATCCACCATTGTTGCTTATGCAAATATCTCGCCTTCCTTCATCTCACTCTTCTCGACTCATCTATCCCTAGATTGTAACAAATTTTTGCCTGATTGGGGAATCGTGTGTTAAAAAAGATATAGAACACTGGACGAAGAGAGGACTATATATGGAACCTTTAGCTTATCGCATGCGTCCCAAAACGATTGACGACATTTTAGGTCAAACGCATCTCGTCGGACCAGGAAAGATGATTCGGAGAATGGTAGAAGCCCGGCGTTTGTCTTCTATGATTTTATACGGTCCACCAGGCATCGGAAAAACTTCCATCGCCAGCGCCATTGCTGGGAGCACAGATGCCGCCTTTCGTATGCTCAACGCGGTGACAGACACGAAAAAAGATTTGCAAATTGTAGCAGAAGAAGGAAAACTCTCTGGACAAGTCGTCTTGCTATTAGATGAGGTACACCGACTCGATAAGACAAAGCAAGACTTCCTGCTTCCTTATTTAGAAAAAGGAACCATCGTGTTAATCGGTGCGACAACGAGTAATCCTTATCACGCCATCCATCCAGCGATCCGAAGTCGTTGTCAAATATTTGAACTGTTTCCTTTGCATTCAGACGAAGTGAAACAAGCGTTGCAACATGCATTACAAGACGCAAAACGTGGTCTTGGTACATACAACGTCACAGTTGATGAGGACGCTCTTAATATATTCAGCGAGGCTACCGGTGGGGACGTTCGGAGTGCACTAAACGGGTTAGAGCTCGCTGTATTGTCCACTCCACATGGCGATGATGGAACGATCCGAATTACAGTAGACGTTGCCAAAGAGTGCATCCAGAAAAAAGGATTCACCCATGACAAAGACGAAGACGCTCATTACGACGTGTTGAGCGCCTTCCAAAAGTCGATCAGGGGTAGCGACGTGAATGCAGCGCTTCATTATTTAGCGAGACTTATCGTTGCAGAAGACTTGCCATCTATCACACGCAGGCTGCTCGTCATTGCTTACGAAGACATCGGACTCGCCCATCCACAGGCAAGTGATCGCGTGCTCACTGCCATACAGGTCGCTGAAAAAGTGGGATTCCCTGAAGCGCGAATTCCGCTTGCCAGTGCCGTGATTGAACTCGCCCTATCACCGAAATCGAACTCTGCTATCACAGCGATTGATGCCGCCATAGCAGACGTACGATCAGGTAAAGGCGGGGACGTCCCACTTCACTTAAAGGACGCTCATTACAAAGGAGCCGCAGCACTCGGTCGCGGACTCGACTACAAATACCCTCACGATTCCAAGTACGGGTTCATCCCGCAACAATACTTGCCGGACAAGCTCGTAAAGAAAGAATACTATGAACCGAAGCAGACGAGTAAACATGAGACATCACTAGCGCAAATATACGAAAACATTCAAGCGAAACAGCGCCGTTCTCCTAAATAGGGACGGCGCTATTTTTTTGTTTAAGTCGATACCTGTCATTTCCGAATTACGGATCCCAGACCACTCGCTATCAGACAGTAGTTTCAAATCTGCTCCATTGCTCAACCTTACTTACTTAAAAGGGCCAGCAGCTGTAAAAAATCGATGCCTGTCACTTCCCGAATTTTCTTGTTTCACGAGTTGTTCCACAAAAAACCTGCTGTACTTTTAAATAAACCCCAAGGCATAGGGTTTCCTCTTCCTTTGCTGAAAAATAAAAAACAGCACCACTCCTCTAAATAGGAACGGTGCTGTTTTTCTATTTTGGTTCTTCCATATCCTGCTCAATTGACTCCTCTTGCTCTACAACATTCACTTCATCAACAACTTCCCCACTCTTCTCAAACACAAACTGGCGTGTCAGTTGTTGAAGCTCATCAGAAAGCGCGGCTAGTTCGTGTGCTTGATTTGTCAAGTCACTCATTACGCTTGCATTTTCCTCCACTGTTGCTGATGTTTGTTCTACGCCAGCAGCAGATTCTTCAGTTACAGAGGCGATCGATTCAATAGATGCACTCACTTCTTGTGTGGAGCTGTACATTCCGTTCAGTTGTTCACTCATTGATTGAATCGTTTTCACCATGGATTCTACTGATGACTCAATGGAACCAAACGCTTCGCCACTCTCTCTCATACTCTCCGTTCCATCTTTTACTTGTTGGAAGCTTTCGTGCAAAGCTGTTGAAATGGCTTTTGATTCGCTTTGAATGCCTTGTACACTCTCTATAATACCGACTAAAGACTTTGATACTTCTTCGGCTAAGTTCCGTACTTCCTCTGCCACCACGGCAAATCCTCTTCCGCTTTCACCAGCACGTGCTGCTTCAATCGCTGCGTTCAACGCAAGAAGGTTCGTTTGATCTGCAATACCTTGAATGACGTCTACTAGTGAGGAAATATCTTCAGAACGCTTTTCCAATCCTTCTACTCGTTCCACAGTCTTCTCAACAAGTGAATATACTTTGTTCATTTCAGTTAAAGATGTTTCCATCCGTTGGCGCCCTTCACCTGTCATGTTAAGTACTTGTGTAGAGTCTGAACTCATTGACTTCCCACGGTCATCCGTTTCCTGAACGGTCTGAGAAAAAGCTACCATCATGTCTGTCAGCTCTGTTGCAGCACCCGCTTGTTGATCGGCTCCCTGCGAGAGTTGCTCCATCGTGACGGCAATCTGTTCGCTGCCTGTTTTTACTTCGTTGGATGATTGTAGCATTTGCTCTGCTTGAGAAGAAACGGTTACAGACACATGTTGGATTTCCTGTACCATATTCACGAGGCGGTCCTTCATATTCATCATCGCTTGACCGAGCTGACTAATTTCGTCTTTCCCGACCGCGTCTAAATCAGGAAAGTTTAACTCACCCTTCGATACTTGGTTCGCAGCATCTACAACTTGGTGCAGACCTTTCGTTACGATGCGATTTACGATATAGACGATTCCAGAACCTAGAATAGTTGACAGGAATATAGAGGCCATAAGCACGGTTAAACTTTGTGCCGTGGCACTATTTGTGTCAGCTACCGCTTGTTCCCTCGTTTCCTCGAAAAAGGCACGCAAACTGTACAAGCTGTCTACTGTTTGAGGACGAATTCGCTCCAGCTCTAGCAAAACAGTACTAACTTGCGCTGCATCTTCTGTATTCCCAATAAGATCTTCAAGGAATAATGCATTCAACTGCTCGTCCAGTAACATTACCAAATCATACATGTATTTTTCTTCATTTGTTTTAATTTGCTCTTTAATACCTTGAGCAAGCTGAGTAAATTCTTCGCTGCGTTGTTCGAATTCCTTTACATGTAGCGAGTCTGGATCATTTGCATATGAGGCTACACGAATGGCCTTTGACCTGTAAAGAGATCCCATTTCCGTCAAATCAGTCGCGGTCCTACCTGTTTGTTCCATTCGATCTACGTTGTCTCGAATACTTTGAAATTCAAAAAATAAAACTGCTGCGGATCCGATAAACAATAGGATCGTAACAGCTAGCGCAAAAAAATACTTATGTCCAATTTTTGTGTTTCGCCAAAGGGTTCGCATTGTCTGTAGTTCCTTTCTTCTATCGTTTCTACAAAGAGTAGCCACAACATATATCGACAGGAAACATTACAGTTTAAGAAAACTAACAGAAGTCAAATTATTCCCCCTAGTAGATATTTTCACTACTTAAGCGTGGACATCCCTTTTTTGAAACACTAGAAACGCACTAACAAGGAATAGCGATAAGTAAATCAAAACAATCACGAATGAGCCCACAAGTGTCAATCCCTCTAACGCAGCGCCGTTAATATACTGCGTTAAATCAGAGTTTGCGAATAATATATATTTGCCCCATTCGTAATTTGCAGCTAAGAAAAAGGTGAGCGATGACCCAGTAAAAAAGAGAAACAGTGAGATTCCTAGCGAAAACGCGTTACTTAAAGTAATCGCCGATAAAACAAAGGAAATGATCGAAAAGGTGAGCATGTGTAACCACTTAAACAAAAAGGTGAGCGTAGTAAGTAGTAAAGTACTTGTTGTGTATTCTCGCCCTTCCATTGTCCAAGACGCTTCTTCCATTGGTGAGGAAAATCCGAAAAAGATCCCACCTACAAGGATTGCGGTCAGAACAAGCAGTACCATAATGATCAACGAAAAGAAGACAACGACAAGTAATTTGCTAAGCAAAAACTTCCAGCGCGCAAAAGGACGTAGTAACATGAGCTTCATCGTCCCCCATTGAACTTCTTGAGAAACGATGCGCGCAGCGACGATCATGGAGAACAGTCCGACGAGAGAGCTGATATACATAGCACTATTTACAAATGTCCACTGATTCATTTCCACAGACACACCGAGCGCCTCTGTTGTTCGATTCACCCATCCAAAGCCGGCCACTACGATGATCGTTAAAATAAACATGAGCCACGTGCTTCTTCTTTTGTAGAGTTTAATCCATTCGTTCATTAAAAGTGCCTTCATTTCTGCTCCCCTCCTTCCGTCATTTCTATAAAGCGATCCTCGAGTGTTTTTCTCTCTGGTACTACAGCTGATATAGCGATGCCGCTCTCTACAAAGTGTTGAACTACTTTAGGGACAGTGTCTGAGGGCATGGTGAAACGAACCTTTTTTTCATCAGTAGAATGGTGTTGGATTCCAAGTGTTTGTGCTGTATGTACCGTCTCATCTACTTTGTCTACTGTAAAGCTAACAACGATTTCACTCTCAGTTGTATGAACCGACTCAATCGCAACAATCTTCCCCTTCTTCATCACTGCAAATCGGTCACACATCAGCTCCATCTCTGACAGCAAGTGGCTCGAGACGACAATGGCTAAACCTCGTTCAGCGGCAAGTCGTCTCAGTAAATCTCTCATCTGCCGAATTCCCTTCGGATCTAACCCGTTCGTTGGCTCATCCAGTAAGAGTACACTCGGATCGTGTAGCAAGGATTGCGCTAAACCGAGTCTCTGTCGCATGCCAAGGGAGTACGTTTTGACACGTTGATCAATCGCATCGCTTAGCTCAACTGTGCTAATGACCTCATTGATCTTTTCATTCGATACGTTATGCATACGCGCAAATTGTTTTAAGTTTTCTCTACCCGTAAGAAAATTGTAGAAATGAGGTTGCTCGACAATTGCCCCTACATTCTTTAAAGCTGCCTCACGTTTCGTCCGAATACTATGACCAAATACGTATGCATCTCCAGAGGTCATACCGATTAAACCAACCAGCATCCGAATCGTCGTTGTCTTTCCTGCTCCATTCGGACCTAGAAGCCCAAACACTTCCCCTCCTTGCACTGAAAAGGAAGCTTTATCTACTACAGTCGTTCCGCTGTACACCTTCGTCAATGCCTTACAATCTAGCAAGCAGTTACCTATTCTATCTTCCAAGTTACAGAACTCCTTTCAAGATTATCTATCATAAACTATTGCTCAAGAATACATACGAAAAAGAACCATAATGGTTTCTAAATTCCACCAAATAAACCTTATTAGTAAAGAATACGAAAACAGCCTACACAAAAAAAGGGTCATCCGGCTAAGTAGGCGGATAACCCTTTTTACTGCTAAGTTATGTAGTCCCAATCGTGCCGTTACAGAATTTAGGTCTTCGTTTTGAACCCGCTCCCTGCAGGTGGGTGCCCTGTTCTTCGTTTTGTACGTCCTCAAGCTTGCAAGGCATGTACGCCACGGTGAAACGTAAGCTCCCGTTATCGAAGTGTTCGGTCAAAACAAGAAAGTGCAACGAACACATCAGGACTTTGTGTTGAACTTATTATAGCATCATGATTCTCATCGCGCAATGGAGGAAGAGCCCAATTTTCTTTCCATTATTTACGACCAACTACAGGGATTTATCATTACTTAGCTTCGACCGAGGCTGCCTCCACGTAAAGCAATGTGCAGCTCTTCCAATTGAGCATCTGCTACCCCACTCGGTGCGTTTGTGAGTACACAGCTGGCACTTGCTGTTTTCGGAAACGCGATTGTTTCTCGTAAATTAGATACACCTGATAGGAGCATCACAATCCTATCAAGACCAAGGGCAATTCCCCCATGTGGAGGTGTACCGTATTCAAACGCTTCTAATAAAAAGCCAAATTGCTCATGTGCTTCCTCTTGCGAAAAACCTAGCGCTTTGAACATCTCTTCCTGTACTTCTTTTTCGTAAATTCGTAAGCTTCCCCCACCTAATTCAAATCCATTCAATACGAGGTCATAAGCTTGTGCTAACACTTCTCCAGGGGCTGTGGAAAGTTTGTCTACGTCTTCACGCTTCGGCATGGTGAACGGATGGTGTGCTGCGTAGTATCTGCCGTCCTCTTCATCGTACTCAAACAGTGGCCAATCAACGATCCAGAGAAAGTGGAAGGCACTTTCGTCAATAAGCCCAAGAGCTTTCCCTAAATGCAGACGTAATTGCCCGAGCGACTCTTGTGTAACGTTTCTTTTGTCTGCTACAAACAACAGGAGATCGCCCTCTTCTGCTCCCATAGCTGTGCAGAGGGTCGTTTGCTCTTTCCCTTCAAAAAACTTCGCGATCGGTCCTTTTAATCCTTCTGCTTCAACCTTCATCCATGCCAATCCTTTGGCACCGTAGCGCGCCACGAATTCAGTCAGTGCATCTATATCTTTGCGTGAATATTGATCTTTTGCACCTTTTACTGTCAATCCGCTGACAAGACCGCCTGATGCGATGGTGCTAGCAAACACTTTAAATCCACTATCCTTCACAACGTCACTTACATCGACTAATTCCATTGCAAAGCGGGTGTCTGGCTTATCTGATCCGTAACGAGACATCGCTTCTACGTAAGTCATACGTGGAAACGAAGCCGCAATATCCATTTCCTTGACATCCTTCATCAATTTAGCCATCATGCGCTCCGTTAGCTCGATAATGTCTTCCTGACTCATAAAACTCGTTTCAATATCCACCTGCGTGAATTCTGGCTGACGATCCGCTCGTAAATCTTCATCGCGAAAACAACGAGCAATTTGATAATAACGGTCAATCCCACCTACCATGAGGAGCTGCTTAAACAATTGTGGTGATTGTGGTAACGCATAAAATTCACCATCATGTACCCGACTAGGAACGAGATAATCGCGTGCTCCTTCTGGCGTACTCTTTGTTAAAATAGGCGTTTCTACCTCATAAAATCGTTCTTCATCTAAGAAAGAGCGAATTGATTTCGTCGTTTCGTGACGCATACGAAGTGCATTTGCCATCTTTGGCCGGCGCAAGTCTAGGTAGCGGTGCCTTAGACGTATTTCCTCGGAAACATCTTGTTTGTCTCCGATCATAAATGGTGGTGTTTTCGCCTTACTTAAAACCGTTACCGATTCCGCAACTACTTCAATTTTTCCAGTAGATAAACCTTCGTTTACCGTTTCAGAACTTCTTTTGACGACTTTTCCTTGAATGTCAAGCACGTACTCATTCCGTACATTTTCGGCGACCTGCAAAGCTTCGGGATTTATTTCTGGATTGAAAACGACTTGAACGATACCTGTACGGTCGCGAAGATCTAAAAAGATCAATCCACCAAGATCTCTTCGCTTTTGTACCCAGCCTTTTAGTGTAATGGTCTCATTAATTGCTGCTTCAGGAACCTCTCCACAATAATGCGTCCGTCCAAACATATTACGCTCCTCCTTTTTGTGCGGCAACATACGTAGCTACCTCATTTACCGAGACTTCAATTTGTTCCCCAGTAGTCATCACTTTTACAACACCAATTCCCTTAGCTAGCTCGTCCTCTCCAAGTATGACAACAAATCTAGCACCTTTGCGATTTGCTTGCTTTAATTGTGCTTTCATTTTCTTTTCTGCATAATCTTTGTCAGCAGACAATCCATTCGATCGGAGTTGCGAGAGTAGTGAAACAGAAGCGTCTTTTGCCTCATCACCAAGCGCAACAACGAATACGTCGATTCCACCCGAAGCCAATTCTGCTGATTTCTCCGCTTCAATCGCCGCGACAACCCGCTCAAGTCCAATCCCAAAGCCGATACCTGGTGCACTCGGCCCACCAATTTGTTCGACAAGACCGTCGTAGCGTCCCCCCCCACCCAAAGTGGTTTGGGCACCAAAGCCTTCAATGGTACTCATCACTTCAAAGCAAGTATGATTGTAGTAGTCCAGCCCTCGTACCAATGTCGGATCCACTTCATACGGAATAGCAAGAGCATCTAAATATTGCTTTACTTTTTCAAAATAAGTTCTGCTTTCCTCGTTTAAGTAACTCAAAATAGACGGTGCATTCCCTACCAGTTCGTGTTCATGATCTTTTTTGCAATCGAGAATGCGTAACGGATTTTGGTGAAGTCGGCGTTGGCAATCTGAGCAAAATTCGTTAATTCGTCCAGAAAAGTGTTCTACCAATGCTTCCCGGTGCGCGATGCGACTTGACGCATCTCCTAAACTGTTCACTACTAGCTTCGTATCTCGTAATCCAAGTTTACGGAACAGCTCCACAGCAAAAGACATGACCTCTACATCAACGGCAGGATCGACGCTACCAATTGCTTCAATCCCGAATTGATGAAACTGGCGGTATCTTCCTGCTTGCGGGCGCTCATAACGAAACATCGGTCCGACATAATACAATTTTTCTGGAAGATCAGGCTGACCAAACATTTTATGCTCTACGAACGCGCGGACTACGCCTGCCGTTCCTTCAGGCCGCAGTGTGAGTGATCGCTCACCACGATCCTCAAACGAATACATTTCCTTTTGCACTATATCCGTTGAATCGCCCACCCCTCTTTGAAACAGCTCAGTGTGCTCGAAAATAGGCGTGCGAATTTCATGGTAATTAAATCGTCTTGAAAGTTCTCGTATTTCTTTTTCGATACTATGCCAAATTTCCACTTTTCCTGGCAGTATATCTTGTGTCCCTCTCGGTAAGGAATAGCTCATCCTATTTCACTCCTTCAATCTTGTACAAATAAAAAATCCCGTCCCTTCGCCATAACGACGAAGGGACGGGATATTTTTTACCCGCGGTGCCACCCTTGTTGAAGATAGTTACAAAACGATCTTCCTCTCTACCGGTAACGCTCGGTATGCGTCTACTACCTACTCACCATTCGGGCGTTCAGTAGAGATCCTTCTGGGTGTTCATTCACTAAGTCACTATGTAGGAGCGCTCTCAGCCTATGACGCTCCCTCTCTATTCACGTGGATCCTAGCTACTATTCCCGATCTTAAGAACCATATATTCACTTTATGTTTGTGCTACCTTCTGTCAAGTACCCGTACAAAACGTAGCATTCGAATCTTAAAAGCGTGTAGAATGTTTTTATCATAGACAGTTAAGAATGGATTGTCAAGAGTTGTTTCCACGCATCTTTTTCCTTAAATTACGTGCTTCTCGGACGGAAACCCCAAACTCTGTTGCAAATTCAAAATCTGTTAAATTAGCTTGCTGTTCAAAACGATGCATATCGATACTTTCTAATTTTGCATTTGTGGGTGATTGCTTTCTTTGCGTACGCATACTCCATATCCCCTTCCATTCTTCGATACGTTCAGTTTGTCCGAGTTTTTTTCACTTCAACCGAATTTCGACAAAGAAAGATAAAGGTTTTTTTCTTTTCGTACAGAAACTATGTAAAAGTCACGTCACTATGCGCTTATAAAAATAAAGTGTTCAGCAGAGGAGGAGCGAACGATCAAAAAAACTGTTGTTTTACTTATGTGTATAGGACTCTTTCTCTCGTACATGCCTGCATCACTATCTCAAGGTGAGACCTTAACCGTAGAAGCTACTTCCTTATACTTACGAGAAGGACCAGGCCTTAGTTATGCGCCAATTGGTTCTCTACAATACAATGATGAGCTGACTGTCAAAGAACGTAACAATGACTGGGTTCGTGTTCAAACGAGAGATGGACAAACGGGATGGATTGCTTCCTGGTTTACATCAGCGACGAAGACAACTACGAGCACATCCGCCACTCAAGCGACTGTAACAGCGACTAGTTTACGCGTCCGATCGGGTCCAGATACTAGTTACGATGTAGTTGGCAACGTGAATAAAGGGGACCGTCTTACGATTGAAACAAAAGAAGGAAACTGGGCACAAATTTCTTATTCAACCGTTGATGGCTGGGTGTCTCTAGACTACATACAAGAACTTAATTCGGATACGGGAACAGAAAACTTAGAGCAAGAAACAATGACTGGGATTGTGAATGCAACCGTGCTCAATGTCCGGACAGAAGCTAGTAGTAGCGCTAGCATTGCCACACAATATGAAAACGGAAAACAGATCGATATTATTGGAACTACTGGCGACTACTATGAAACTGAAGATGGTTTTGTACATAAAGATTATATCGTCGTCTCAGAAGACCGATCTTCTAACGTTCAACAAGCTACAGCCACGATTGCAGGTCTTCAAATTCGAACAAGACCTTCTTATACAGGTGAAGTCGTGGACTCTTTGCTAAAAGGGGAAAAGATTTCAATTAAGAAAAGACAAGGTCCATGGGTCATGATAGAAAATACAAGTGGAAAAGAGGGTTGGATAACCAGTTGGTTTCTTGATACTGGTACTTCTACCTTATCATCACAAACTATTCAATTGCTCTATGAAGGGACAAACATTCGTAGTGCTCCTAGTACCGATTCCCCAATCATTGAGAGGGGGCAAGCCTTTCAAGAGTACGAGGTAACCGGTACACTCGGGGATTGGTATGAACTAAAACTAGAGAGTGGTAAAGGATATGTCGCCTCTTGGATTGTAGAAGAGTTGTCCGAAACTACAACGCAGGACGGGCTTGAAGGAAAACGCATTCTTCTTGACCCTGGGCACGGCGGGGTGGATGAAGGTACAAGAGGCAGTAGTGGAACAAAGGAAAAGGAGCTAAGTTTACAAACATCCCTTGCTTTGCAAAAACGTTTGGAACAAGCAGGTGCTTTCGTCACATTGACTCGGGGGGATGACTCGTTTGTAGAGCTGCGCAATCGAGCTCGGATGTCCTCTTTCACGGGTGCTGATCTGTTTATTAGCATCCACTACGATGCCGTTGAAGACACGAGCGTTCGTGGTACAACGACCTACTATTATCACCCCACGCACAAAAGAATGTCAGATACGATACAAAAAGCACTGTCTACCTCTACAGATCTAGAAGACAGAGGAAGTAGATATGGGAATTATCTCGTTCTCCGCGAAAATACGGTACCATCCATTCTAGTAGAACTCGGATTTTTGAGCAATCCGAGTGAGGAGGCCTATATGATGACAGACGCCTTTCAAGAAAGTGCTGTTGACGGACTATTCGCAGGCATAGAAGACTACTTCTCGAACTGATGTCACGTAAAAAAGCTTGCCCTACGGTGGCAAGCTTTTTTCAGTTTCTACTCCTTTGATTCAATAACAAGCGTTACTGGACCATCGTTAATAAGTTGAACGTCCATCATTGCTCCGAATTGACCAGTCGCTACTTCAATCCCTCTATTTCGTAATGCTGTATTAAAAACCTCGTATAGTGGTTCGGCTACTTCAGGTTTCGCAGCTTGCATAAAATTTGGCCTTCTCCCTTTTCTACAATCCCCGTACAAGGTGAATTGAGATACTGAAAGAGCTTGTCCCCCTGTATCAAGTAATGACAAATTCAATTTATCATTTTCATCTTCAAATATACGCAAGTTTGCAATTTTATCTGCTATATAAAGAACGTCCTTCTCGGTATCAGTATGAGTAATACCGACAAGTAATACGACGCCCTGGTCAATCGCTCCAACGATTTGACCCCCTACTGTTACGGAGGCCTGTTTCGATCGTTGCACAACAACTTTCATTGTCACCAGACTCCTTTTTGAAACACGTACTTTAACATGCCTTTCGTTTTTGGTCTAATTGACCTGCCTTCGCACTGTGTAAATGTCGGGAATTTGTTTGATGCGTTCTACTACTTTATGCAAGTGGCTCATATTTTGAATAGAAATGGACAAATGAATCGTCGCCATCTTGTGACGATCAACCTTTCCAGTTACTGCCGTAAAGGTCGTTTTTGTTTCACTGACAGCTTGCAACACTTCGTTTAGGATGCCGCGTCGATCAAACGCACTAATTTCCAAATCTACATTATATTCTTTTCGTTCATTTGGTCCGCCTTCCCACTCTACGGGAAGTAAGCGAGAATCGGATTCGTCACCGTCTACATTCGGGCAATCAGCGCGGTGTACAGAAACGCCACGCCCTTTTGTAATATAGCCCACGATTTCGTCCCCAGGGATAGGGTGACAACACCGAGAGAGACGAATGAGCAAATTATCGATGCCTTTTACGCGAACCCCTGCTTCTTTTTTACGGGGCGGAGTCTGTGCCTTTAATTCTGTCACCGAATCCTGTAACGATAATTCTTGGTCAAGGTCACGTTTCTTTCGCCACTTCTCTGTTAGACGGTTCGCAATTTGGCTGGCGGTAATGCCGTTATATCCGACGGCTGCGTACATATCCTCTTCGTTTGAGAAGTTAAACTTCTCGGCAACTTTTTGCAAGTTGTCTGAGATGAGCACTTCTTTTAAATCAAAATCCATGTTACGAATTTCCTTTTCAACAAGCTCGCGACCTTTTTCGATATTTTCTTCTTTGCGTTGTTTTTTGAAGAAAGCACGAATTTTATTTTTAGCTTGGCTTGTCGCTGCAAGCTTTAACCAGTCAGGACTTGGTCCGTACGAATGCTTCGAGGTTAAAATTTCAATGATATCTCCTGTTTTCAACTTGTAATCAAGCGGAACAATTTTCCCATTGATTTTTGCCCCAATGGTCTTGTTTCCAATTTCGGAATGAATTCTATAGGAAAAGTCTATGGGGACGGATCCATACGGTAGCTCAATCACATCGCCCTTTGGTGTAAAGACAAACACCATATCGCTAAACAAATCAATCTTCAGCGATTCCATAAACTCTTCCGCATCTGTTGCGTCATCCTGAAATTCAAGTATTTCTCGAAACCAAGATAGTTTATTCTCTAATTTTACACTCTGATCTACCACTTTTCCCTCTTTATAGGCCCAGTGAGCCGCGATCCCAACTTCTGCGATTCGATGCATATCCTGCGTTCGAATTTGCACTTCGAGTGGATCGCCCTTTGGACCAACCACTGTTGTGTGAAGAGACTGATACATATTCGGCTTTGGCATTGCGATGTAATCTTTAAAACGACCAGGCATCGGCTTCCAAGCAGTATGGATAATACCGAGTACCGCATAACAATCTTTAATACTTTTTACAATGACACGAACAGCTAATAAGTCATAGATCTCGTTAAATTGTTTGTTTTGCTTAACCATCTTTCGATAGATGCTGTAAATATGTTTCGGACGTCCAGTAATATCCGAACGGATGTTTACTTCATCCAACCGTTCATTCATATTCTCGATGACGCTTTCTAAATACTGCTCCCGTTCCGCACGTTTTTTCTTCATCAAATTAACGATGCGATAATATTGTTGTGGGTTTAAATAGCGGAGCGCAGTGTCCTCCAACTCCCACTTAATTTTTGAAATACCGAATCGATGAGCAAGCGGAGCGAAGATCTCTAACGTTTCGTTAGCAATACGTCGCTGCTTTTCCAAAGGTAGATGCTTTAGCGTCCGCATGTTATGAAGTCTGTCAGCAAGTTTGATTAAAATGACTCGGACATCCTTCGCCATAGCTAAAAACATTTTCCGATGGTTTTCAGCTTGTTGCTCTTCTAATGATTTGAACTTAATCTTTCCAAGCTTCGTCACACCATCAACAAGCATCGCGACCTCTTCAGAAAATGTTACACGAAGCTGATCGATCGTTACTTCTGTATCTTCGACCACATCATGCAAAAATCCTGAAGCTACTGTTGCAGGATCCATTTCCAAATCAGCAAGGATCCACGCCACTTGGACAGGATGAATAATGTACGGTTCGCCAGATTTACGGAACTGGTCAATGTGAGCTTGCTTGGCGAACTCATACGCATTCATTACAAAATTTGCTTGCTCTTCATTTACATATTTTTTTATTCGTTCCACCACTTGTTCGGCGGTAACTACGTGTTCGCTCGCCATACCACTCACTTCTTTCCATTCACGTTTATCTTTCTGTATCAAGGTTAGTTCTCTCTATTATCAAAAAAAACTGTCCATATGTAAAGGAGAGATGGTTTTGTTTTTTTATAGAAAAAGATCGAGAAAGAAGTGGCTCTTTCCCGATCCCTACTGTTTAGTTCGTATTTACTTACTTATACGTCATGAGTGTAAACACATCATGATTATTTAATTTATCACGTCCATCAAGATAAGCAAGTTCAATTAAAAAGGCAGTACCGACAACAATGCCGCCTAATTCTTCAACTAGCTTAATGGTTGCCTCAATGGTTCCCCCTGTTGCTAATAAATCATCCGTAATTAATACACGTTGTCCTGGCTTAATAGCGTCTTTATGAATTGTTAGTACATTTTCTCCGTACTCCAATCCGTAAGACACTTTAATCGTCTCGCGTGGAAGTTTTCCTTCTTTTCGTACAGGAGCAAAGCCAACACCGAGAGCGTATGCTACCGGGCAACCGATAATAAATCCACGTGCTTCTGGTCCGACAATGAGGTCGATTTCCTTTTCACGTGCATACGCTACAATTTGATCTGTTGCATAACGATACGCATCTCCGTTGTCCATCAGTGTCGTGATATCTTTAAATTTAATGCCCGGTTTTGGCCAATCGTGGACAATCGTGACGTATTGTTTTAAATCCATTATAAATCCTTCCTCCTCTATAATCCTGCTTTGGGCTCAAGCGCTACACAAGCACCTGTTGTTTTTCTTTTTGACAAGGAAGAAGCTGCTCTTGTAGTTCTTCATATGAACAATACAGGAGACGTTGTTCTATCTCCGCTTGAGCTTGAAATCGTCGGTATGTAGCCGATTCCTTTAATGAACGTTTCATCGGTGAAGTTGAAGCTCGAATCAGTCCATCCTCTATTGTAGCAAATTCTAATTCAAAAAACACCTGCGACATAAAGCGAATAGATGCGACAGACCATTTTTTTGACTTTGCTATGCGAGGCAAATCCCGTTCCATGTGGAATGGTCCCTTTTGTCCGATCATGGCGTACCACCATTTAAACTGTTCACGTTTTGGGAGGTGCTCAAAGTAAGCAGAGGACGCCTCGTGAAAAAGAGCGTAAATGTGTGTCGGATCATGCGCCTTAATCTCGTCGTGCAACGCCTCAACAGACGGTGGCAAATCAACGAGTACAACGTGACGTTCATTACTCTCACTATAGTGGTGCTCGGAAGGAAAAGGCTCCTGCTTTAATCCAAGCGCATCTAACGCCCCTTCTCCAAAGCTTACAAATCTCACATCTTCCCGACGAAGATGGCGCAGTTGCTGGAGCTTTTTAACTTGTTCCCGCCAATCAAACACTTGGCAATGGGCAACCGCCACATCCTCCACAATCATTTGTGGTGAGCGTCTCCCGTTCCATTCATTCATTTGCAACTGTCCGACTACTGAGCAGCGTGCTCCTTTAGAAAGTAGGTCTGCCAACGCTCCATTTCCAAAGGCAACGCCATCTACCTTTGCTTCCCCATCGATAAATGTAAGCTTTGCGTGATTTTGTTGAGAGCCAATTTTTCGGACGGTTGTCTTTGGGACATTTTCTAACAACACGTATGGTTTTGGGTGATTCATTCCGAATGGAGCCAATTTTTCTAGTTCCTCGATGGCGTCAAGAGTGACGTCTTCCAGCGAAAGAATCGCATCGATTTGTTGGATCGGTACAAAATCGTCTTCTGTCAGCTCTTCTTCTGCAAGCTGATTTAACCGTTCGCGTAACAAATCTAAATTCTCAAGCTTAATCGTGAGACCCGCTGCACGAGCGTGTCCCCCGAAATGAGGTAAAATATCGCGACATGTACTCAGGGCCCTATATAGATCCCAACTATGAATCCCTCGAGCAGACCCCTTAGCAGTCCCTTTATCTTTATCAATGGCAAGTACGAAGGTAGGCTTCTCGTATTCTCTTACTACCTTTGAAGCAACTATCCCTAAAATACCAGGGTTCCATCCTTCTTGGGCTATAACCAGGACCTTGTCGTCATTCTCTTTCACGAGCTCTTCCGCTTCTTTAGTAGTTTGACTGACTAGTTTCTGACGTTCCTTATTAATAGCATCTATCTCGTCTGTGTAAAGTAGAGCTTGTTCCGGGTCTTCTTCCCGCAACAACTCCACTGCTACATCTGCATCGCCAAGACGGCCTGGTGCATTGAGTCTAGGACCAATTGTAAAGCCAATCCCTTCTTCAGTAATTCCAGCCATATCAGTTCCTGCTTTTTGACAAAGCGCACGGAGTCCAATTCGGTTCGTTTGTTGTAGCCGTCGTAAGCCACGTTGGACGATGAAGCGGTTTTCCCCAACTAGTGGCACAAGGTCACAAACCGTTCCGATTGCTACAAGATCGAGGTAGTGTTCAGGAACATCTCCAAGGAGTGCATGCGCAAGCTTCCAAGTGACCCCAACACCGGCTAATTCACCGAATGGATAAGCTCCACTAGGATGTCGTGGGTGAATCGTTGCAAAAGCCTCAGGTAACTCCGGTCCCATTTCGTGATGATCTGTTACGATTACGTCCATTCCCCAGCTCTGCGCTTTTGCAACGGGTTCAATGCCACTGATTCCGTTATCGACTGTGATGAGAAG
Source organism: Bacillus fonticola (assembly GCF_012955605.1). GTDB lineage: Bacteria > Bacillota > Bacilli > Bacillales > JC228 > Bacillus_CG > Bacillus_CG fonticola. The sequence goes on from NZ_CP052135.1 coordinate 2,167,031, forward strand.
TGTGACGCCTTCCTCAAAGGCATGGCGAAAAGCCGCTTCATTCGGTCCGTATCCTTCTGTAAAGCGATTCGGTATGTAATAAGAGACGATTGCTCCTAAGTCTTGCAACACAGAGACAAGTAAAGATGTGCTAGTTACCCCATCCGCATCGTAATCACCATAGACGAGTATGCGTTCTTCCTGATCGACCGCGGTTCTAATACGGTTGACAGCCTTATCCATATCATAAAATGAAAAAGGATCATGAAACGCTTGTGCAGGCTCATGAATCCACTGTTCACATTCTTCAACTCGTTCTACTCTATTTGCCAATACTTGACTGACTAATGAGGATACACCGTACGTTTCTTGAATAGTCTGGGCAAAATCCGCACGTACCTCGGGGTATACCCACCGTTTTTTAGGGTGTAACATACGTTTCCTCCTTACCTCGCTGTTCGATGTGACGACAAAAGAATCACAGTCTAGTTGAACTTCTACTAGTACGAAACATTCCTATTAAGCCACCGGTAAAAGTAAATCCTAGTTTCCAATTTTATGTTCAATTAAAAAATTATCTCGCTTCCTAATTATACAGGAGGGAGAGGGATTGTCTCAATGACTACTTTTATATTTCATGGTAATCATGACGTACTGGACTGCTTCACTGATGGCTCCCTGTCATAAAGTTTGGACTTTAGGCTCAATTCGTTTGGATAAGCTGCTTTATGTCTGGATCTATGCTGAATTAGTCTGGGCTACAGCACTAACTGTTCAAAATAAAACAGCAGGTCACATCGCCTGCTGCGCTAATTCCCTACTTGCTATCATTTTTTGACTCGTCTGTAGGTAGATCATTTGGGTCTGTTTGTGGAGGGATGTTTTCCTTCTTAAGGGTATGACTACTCTTCTCTGTTAAAGTTTCTCGTAATGTGTCCAACTCTTTCTGGAGACTCTCATTGTCTCTTCGGGTTGCTTTCAGTTGTCGACCTACAAAAAATAAACGAAACAATGAGACCGATCCGACAATCAATCCACCCATAAGAACAGAAGTTAAAATAACGAGAACGAGTGGCCATTCCGCTTCACCAAAAACATAATTTACACGAACGCTATCTACATTGACGACAGCGAAGATGGCCACAATCAGGGCAAACAAAAACGATAACAGTAACCACCACTGTTGTTTCATGAACTTTACTCCTCTCGACTTACGGATTAATATGTACGAATACATCATCAATGTTTTCTCCGTAGCTCATCAGAATTTGTTTTAGGTTTTTTTCAACGACTACTTTTAAAACATTGCTTCTTTCTTTGTCGATATCTTCTACTATTGTAACCTAAGGATAAGAAAAATGTCCTCAAAACGGTAATGTAAACCGTTTTGAGGACTTTGGAGTTATTATACAACTGGTTCGTCTGTTTTCTCTTTCTTCTCTTTGTAAGTAACAATGGAGCCTTTATTCCTAAGTTCCCTTTTCTTCCATACCATCCAAAGCTGTGCTGCAATGAATATAGACGAATACGTACCGGCAATTAACCCGATGAGTAAGGCAAATGAGAAGTTTGCGATGGTGCTAGCACCTAGACCATACAGCGAAACAACCACAAACACGACCGTAATTACCGTAGAAATCGAACGGTTTAACGTTTGACGTAAACTATTATTGACGATAGCGTCGATTTCTTTTGGTTCTTTAATTTTCCTTTTCTTCCGTAGATTTTCACGAATCCGGTCAAAAGTAACGATCGTGTCATTGATTGAGTAACCAATTATCGTTAACACAGCTGCGATAAACGTGATATCTACTTCTAACTGCAAGACACTGAACAAAGCAATAATGAAAAACGCATCATGCAAAAGCGCAATCACAGCTGCTAATGCCATTTTCCATTCAAACCGAATCGTTACGTACAAAATAATCCCGGCAGAGGCAATAAGAACGGCGATTACAGCGTTCTTCGCAAGCTCTCTTCCTATAGTTGGTGACACTGTACTTACACTTGGCTCCACGCCATACTCAGCGTTGATAGCTGCTTTCAATTCATTCACTTCGTTCTCTTCCAGAAGTACCGGATATCGAATCACAGCAGCATCCTGCTCTTCACCAGTAAGAGCAACATTTGTGGATGGGTAGCCTGCTTCCTCGACAAGTGCAGTCACTTCGTCTGTCGTCAAGGTAGTATCTGTTGAAAATTCCACTCTAGATCCGCTCGTGAAATCGATTCCAAGATTTAACCTGAAGACAGAAATAAAAATGAGTCCAATTACTAGCAAAACTCCGCTAGCCCAGAAGAATTTTTTCGCATGCTTCGCAAAGTCTATGCGATCATATCTTGTATTTAAATCGAGTGTATCCAAACCTTCTTCGATAGACGCTCGCTTACTCTCGTTCACACCGAACCAAGAAAACTTATGATTCAAAGCATTGCTATGAATCCACAAGCTAAGTAACATTCTGCTAAGAAAAACAGATGTCAAGAAGCTAGCTAAAATACTCAAAATCAACATCGTCGCAAACCCTTTTACAGAGCTAGTTCCATAAACGAAGAGCACACCAGCCGCTAACAACGTCGTTAAGTTGGCATCGACAATGGTAGCAAACGAGTTCTTTCCGCCTTCTTTAAACGCTGCCTTAACAGATCGTCCGACACGTAGTTCTTCTTTAATACGCTCATACGTAATGATATTAGCATCAACTGCCATACCAACCCCAAGAAGAAGTGCGGCAATTCCCGGCAACGTTAGTACTGCGTTCATCCAATCAAAGACGAGTAAAATCACGAAAATATAAGTCGAAAGCGTGATTACGGCTATTAGTCCCGGGAAACGGTAGAAAGCCACCATAAATAAGAATATGATCGCAACCCCGATAATCCCAGCAAGTACTGTCGCGTCAAGTGCCTCTTGACCGAGTTGAGCCCCAACAGAAGTGGAGTACACTTCTTCTAACTCCACAGGTAAACTTCCTGCGTTTAACAAAGAAGCGAGTGTTTGCGCTTCTTCTGTAGAGAAGCTTCCCTCAATGGAAATATCAGGCTGTGAAAGTGGTTGACTTACTCGAGGTGCAGAGATCACCTTGGAATCTTCTTTTCCCTGTGCTTCTGCGTATGTATCCCCCTCTTCCCAATCCAACCAAATCACCATTAAGTTTTCACCTAGTGGTCTTCGTGAGATCTCGGTCGTAATTTCGAGAAGCTTGTCCGGATTTTTCAACTCCAACACAACATTTGGCTGCCCGTTTTGATCAAACGATTGCTGTGCGCTTCCCTCTACAAGGTCAGCACCGCTGAACAGTAGCTCATTGTTCACGTCCCGAAGGCTCAATTCCGCTTCTGTTGCCAGCAATTGACGAGCAGTAGCTTGGTCTTCTACTCCAGCAAGCTGAACACGAACGCGATTCGGATCTTCTATATCGATACGAGGTTCACTTACACCAAGCACGTTGACACGTTGATCGAGTGCTTCTGCTGTACTGGCTAACACTTCATCAGTAATCTCTTCTCCATCTTTTCCTGTTACTTCGTAAAGAACTTCAAATCCGCCTTGAAGGTCTAAACCTAGTTTGATATTTTTCATAATTTGTTCTGTCGTCCCACCCATTGTCGTAAACAAGAGAAGTACTAACAGGAAAAAGGCGATAATCCGCCCGCGTTTTACCATTATGTATTGCCTCCTTCAAAACGCACCATAAAGTCGAACTCCATTCGTTCGTCCCCCGCTAACGGCTAGTTCAACGAATCGAAATTCACGGGCAGTTCCGTATCCCCCTATTCTTAGTTGGGGGATTATACTACCCGTTTAATGTGGGGTAAACAAGCTAATTATGAAATAGTTACGTGAATGTGTCAATTTTTCGGACGAAATAGGGCTTGAAAATCTTCTTCTGATAACCCTTTCATTAAGTCAGGAGACTTTATGGCTTCAATAGTTTGGAAGCTCATAAAATCTTGCACCTTTGCCGAAAGGATGTCTTGGGCAAGCTGATAAATGCGGACGTCTGCAGGATCTACTTTTCGCCATTTTTTTTGCACACAAAAGGTCCATACTGCTTCTGGATTTACTTTATCGATTCCGAGTAACTGAAATTCCTCTGCTTTGCTCTTCAATGCTGGGTATAATACTGCTTCATACGATTTCCAAACTTTTGTCGTTTCCATGTCTTTCCCCCATTTTGTCATGGTTTGTCCTACACTCTCATACGCATTATTGTAGCGAATTCCATGAACTTTGAGAAGGCGGGGAACGAAATGTCGAAGTTTATACAAGGCGCCCTCATTTTATTACTAGCTGGATTTGTCACACGAATCCTCGGTTTTATTAACCGAATTGTCATTGCACGGGTGCTCGGAGATGAAGGGGTCGGGCTCTATATGATGGCGTTTCCGACGTTTGTCCTCGTTGTGACAGTGACCCAGCTCGGGTTGCCTGTAGCCATCTCAAAAAGTGTAGCCGAAGCAGAGGCAATCGGAGATCGAAAAAAAGTTAAGAAAATATTAGTCGTTTCACTCGCCACAACAATCAGCCTGTCGTTAGTATTTACACCGGCTTTAATTTTACTTGCGCCCATATTGGCTGATGTGTTATTTACAGACCCACGTACAGTTTGGCCACTACTCGCAGTGGCACCTGTTATTCCAATCATTGCCGTGTCTTCTGTAATTCGTGGTTACTTCCAAGGTAAGCAACAAATGAAGCCAGCAGCCCTTAGCCAGTTATTAGAACAGTTTGTTCGTATCTGTCTCATTGCACTGCTCACACAAGCATTTCTTCCCTATGGAGTGGAATACGCAGCAGCTGCAGCTATGGTGGCGACAGTACTCGGGGAGCTTGTTTCTCTAGGATACTTACTCACGATGTTCAAATTAAAAAAGCGATTCCGCGTACGCAAAAAATTTATGCACTCTATTCGATCTGGGAAAAAGACATTCAGTGAACTAATGCGGGTGGCACTTCCTACAACAGGAGGACGAATGGTTGGCAGTTTATCATGGTTTTTCGAGCCTATTGTGGTGGCGAATAGCTTGGCCATAGCTGGAGTTACAGCGACGATGGCGACGAAGCAGTATGGCGAACTCACTGGCTATGCGATGCCATTGCTCATGCTTCCGTCATTCATTACACACGCGCTATCTACCTCCCTAGTTCCAGCCATATCAGAGGCGTATGCACTTAAACAGTACAAGCTCGTGGAACTACGTATGCAACAATCCATCCGCTTTTCTCTTGTCTCTGGGGGAATTGCTGTCGTCATTATGATGGTGTTGGCTGGTCCGCTCGTCCAAGAAATGTATAACTCGCAAAAAGGAGCCGTGTTTATCCAAGTCATGGCCCCGTTTTTTCTTCTTTATTTTTTCCAAGGGCCATTAACGGCTGTATTACAAGCGCTGGATTTAGCCAGGGCGGCCATGATTAACAGTATGATTGGAGCTTTCGTGAAACTGACAGTTATTACCCTCCTAGCCAGTCAGCCTACGTTTGGTATTATGGGCGCTGCACTCGGAATAGTCGTTGGCTTTGTACTCGTTACGTTTCTTCACTTTTTCACTGTGCTTAAGCATATTCAATTCACTCTACATTTGCGAGATTTTGTAAAAACAATTGTGACGATGGCATTAGTTGGTTGGTTGGGCAAGCAAACATTTACCCAACTTTATCCACTGCTTGGTAATGCAGGCACATTGTTCATTACGATTATCGTCATGTTTGTCGTCTACATCACGATCATTTTACGACTTAAATTAATTCGTCATGAGGAATTAGCTAAGTTTCCAGTAATCGGAAAATGGTTTACCGTAGGTTGAATTTGATTGGTAAAAAAGTAGCGTAGCATTCTGTAAGCTACGCTACTCTATATGTCTTTGGTGTCTACAATAAATTCACCGTTTTGAAATGAACAAAACGAAATGGTTGATGTGTTCGAATAACCTCTCTCACTTAGCTCGCGTTGTAACCACTCTTCACTTTTCCCAATCTTTTTTACGTTATTTTTCTGAATAATTCCGTCGAGAATCAATGGCATTATGAGAAAATCAGGTTGCCTTTTTTTCCCTTTTTCCTTTTCGTACACAGTTAGTTTACCAGATGTCTCTAGAATGGCAAATTCTACATCCCCGACACTTTTTACGTTTTGTTCTCGCAATTGAAGGAGTAAATCATCAAAGTTGTATCTCTGCTTTCGCATTTCTTTCTCGTCGATATTGCCTTTGTAGATTAACACACTCGGACGACCGTCCACGAATTGACGAAATTTCTGGCTTTTCAAAGATACAATTGCAAACAAAACTTGAATAATCATTAGCGTTACCATTGGGACGAGTTGTCTAGAAAAGTTCACGCTTGTATCCTCAATCGCAACAGAGGCTAACTCCGCGATCATAATAAACACGACGAGGTCCAATACGCTTAATTCCCCTATTTCTCTTTTTCCCATAAACCGAAAAATCAACAGGAGGACAACATAAAAGAAGAACGTGCGGATGATTGTCAGCAGAATATCTTCCACCATAGTTCCCTCCTTAAACACATTCCTGTGCATAGTTTGTAACAGGCAGGAAAAGTTATGCTCTTTTTTAAGTTTTTCTCTTCTATTATTGGAACCTGTTCATATGCTTGTACTAGGCAACTACTGTGCTGTAAAAGAGGAGGGGAACTTTATGGAAACTAGACGAAGTAGTGTGGCCGTTTTGTTCGGGGTCAGTACCATCTTCGCCTTTGCCGTGTTCAGCAGCTTATTATTCTCCCTAGTTCTGGCCTTTACCAACTTAGATGAGCAAGCCATTTCGTACGTAGTAACAGGTACGACGTTTTTTGCCATGTTTGTTGGGGGGTTTCTTGCGGGTGGAAAAAGCAAACAAAAGGGATTACTCGTCGGAGGAATTACTGGATTCATCTTTTCTACCTTTGTGTTCGCATTTCAATTTCTTGGGTTGGAGGGCATGTTTACTGTGCAGCAGCTCATCTACCACGTTTGCTTTATCATCACAGCGATGATGGGTGGCGTGCTTGGTGTAAATATGAGTAGTCAATCGGACTAACTGCGACACAACACCTTTAAAAAAGACGACTTTCATCGTGAAAGTCGTCTTGTTGCTTATGATTCGGCTAAACCGCCTTTACCCTTTTCAACCACGTCGCGAATCGCGGCACGGTCGTATGTAAGTCGACTCCCATCGCCACACTTAATCACAATTTTGCCTTCATCCAATGCATCCACTGTCCCGTGGAGACCGCCAATGGTAACAATTTTATCGCCCTTTTGAAGGTCGCCTTGCATTTGTTGCACATTACGTTGACGCTTTTGTTGTGGACGAATCAATAGGAAATAAAACAACACGAACATTAAAAGTAGTGGTGCTAACGTTGTAAGGATATCCATTGATTAATCCCTCCTTTCTCCCTTAGAAATTTTTCGCATTCGGGCGATTGAAGCCGTATTCTTCAAAAAATGCTTCTCGGAAATCTCCGAGAGAATCCGTTTGAATCGCATCTCGAACCTGCTTCATTAAGTTTAGCAGAAAAGACAAGTTATGATAAGTCGTAAGTCTAATTCCGAACGTCTCACTTGTTTTAATGAGATGGCGAATATATGCACGCGAATAATTTTTACACGTATAACACGAACATTTTTCATCAAGTGGACGGAAGTCACGCTCAAATTGCTTATTTTTGATTACAAGACGCCCTTGTGACGTCATACATGTACCGTTTCTTGCGATTCGTGTCGGTAAGACGCAGTCGAACATGTCGATCCCACGAATGGCCCCGTCAATCAGTGAGTCTGGGCTGCCTACTCCCATTAAATAGCGAGGTTTGTCACCAGGCAAATGGGGGGTTGTGAACTCTAACACACGGTTCATGACGTCCTTTGGCTCTCCTACAGATAATCCCCCAATTGCATAGCCAGGAAAATCCATGGAAGTTAAGTCACGCGCGCTCTGTTTTCGTAAAACTTCAAATTCGCCACCTTGGACAATGCCAAACAGGCCTTGGTCATGAGGTCGTTCGTGTGCCTGTAAGCAACGTTCTGCCCAACGAGAAGTTCGTTCTACAGATTTTTTCATGTACTCATAAGTAGCAGGATATGGTGGGCATTCATCAAACGCCATCATAATGTCAGGACCGAGGGCATTTTGAATTTTCATTGATTTTTCTGGTGAAAGGAACAGCTTGTCCCCATTCAAATGGTTACGAAAGTGAACGCCCTCTTCCTCTATTTTCCGAAATTCACTCAAGCTAAACACTTGAAATCCACCAGAGTCTGTTAAAATTGCCTGATCCCAATTCATAAATTTATGCAGTCCGCCTGCTTCTTGCACAATATCCTCCCCAGGACGCAACCACAGATGGTATGTGTTACTTAAAATCACACCCGCTCCCATCTCCTTTAAATCTTCAGGGGACATCGTTTTGACTGTCGCGAGTGTTCCAACAGGCATAAACATCGGCGTGTCAAAGGTACCGTGTGGTGTGTGTAACTTCCCAAGACGTGCTCCTGTTTGCTTACACGTTTTAATATGCTCATATGTTATCGGTTGTGTCATAGGTTGTCTTTCTTCCCTTCTACTATAAGCATCGCGTCACCAAAGCTAAAAAAGCGATAACGCTCTCTTACAGCCTCTTCATAGGCACTCAAAATGTGTTCTCTATTCGAAAAGGCACTGATCAACATGAGGAGCGTCGACTTTGGCAAATGGAAGTTAGTGAGCAAACCGTCGATTGCCCGAAACTCGTATCCCGGGTATAAAAATATATCCGTCCATCCCGATGATTCTGTAAACGTCCCATGGTCGCGGACAATCGTTTCTAACGTACGTGTTGAAGTTGTTCCGACGGATATGATACGCCCACCCTTTTCACGTACAGTACGCAACAATTTGGCCGTTTGTGCGCTCATGTGGTAAAACTCACTATGCATTTTATGGTTCTCAATCGTTTCCACTTGGACAGGTCGAAAAGTACCTAGTCCAACATGTAACGTGATAAATGCGATATGAACACCTTTTTTTTGAATTTCTTCTAGGAGTTCTTTTGTAAAATGTAAGCCCGCAGTAGGTGCAGCCGCAGAGCCTTTTACTTTAGCGAAAACGGTTTGATATCGGTCTTTATCGTCGAGCTGTTCTGTAATGTAAGGAGGTAACGGCATGTCCCCAAGCTCCTCCAACAACTCATAAAATACGCCTTCATAAGAAAATTCCACCTTACGACCGCCAAACTCTGTTGACCCTACTACTGTCGCTGTTAGCTTTCCTTCCCCGAAGGTAAGTACAGTGCCTTCTTTTAAGCGCTTTGCAGGTTTAGCAAGCGTCTCCCACGTGGAATTACCTAAGTCTTTCAATAGGAGCAATTCCACCTTAGCACCCGTATCTTCCTTTGTACCATACAATCTTGCAGGTAGCACCTTCGTATCGTTCAACACGAGACAATCTCCCGCTTGAAGTTCATTGACAATACTTGAAAATTGCTTATGCTGAATTTCTCCCGTTATACGATCCATCACAAGCAGTCGACTTTCCGTACGATTTTCAAGAGGAGTTTGTGCGATTAATTCTTCTGGCAACTTAAAATCAAAATCTTCTACACGCAACGAACATTCACCCATTTCTATTTCAATCGACCAAAAATAAAAAACAACAAACTTAGCACAACACTAGCAACAATAGACGTCACAATCGGAAAATAGACGGTTGTATTCCCTCTTTTCCAAACAATATCTCCAGGTAATTTACCGATTGGGAGCACTTGCATGATAAGACCGATAAGAAATACAAGACCACCTATAATCATCAGTAGTTTTCCAATCGGTGGCATTACTCCGGTACCTCCAAATTCAAATGGCTATAGGCAGCATAAGTGACTTGCCGACCACGAGGGGTCCGCTCTAAAAAACCAATTTGCATTAAGTACGGCTCATACACTTCTTCTAATGTGGAAGGTTCTTCTCCAATGGAAGCAGCCAACGTTTCTAATCCAACTGGACCACCACGATACATACCGATCATCGTTTCTAATACTTTGTGATCAATTGCGTCCAATCCTTTTGCATCCACTTGCAATAGCTCTAGTGCTTCTTTGGCGATTGACAGCGTAATCTGCCCGTCTCCACGCACTTGAGCAAAGTCACGAACACGTCGCAACAGTCGATTGGCAATGCGGGGTGTTCCACGCGATCGCTTCGCCATTTCATCTGCGGCATCGTCATCCAGATTTGCTTCGAGAATACTCGCCGATCGCTGAAGAATTTGAATCAAGTCTTCTTCCTGATAGTATTCCAAACGACTGAGCACGCCAAACCGGTCGCGAAGCGGGGCAGACAAAGCACCAGCCCGCGTGGTCGCCCCTACTAAAGTAAACGGTGGTAAATCTAAGCGTACAGACCGAGCACTCTCGCCTTTTCCAATCATAATATCTAAGCAAAAATCCTCCATCGCACTGTATAGTACTTCCTCTACTACCCGCGGAAGACGATGAATTTCATCAATAAAAAGAACATCGCCGGGTTGTAACCCAGTAAGTATAGCAGCTAAATCTCCTGCTCTTTCAATAGCTGGACCTGCTGTTGTCCGTAATTCACCATTCATTTCAGAGGAGATAATGGCCGCTAGCGTCGTTTTCCCTAAACCAGGCGGTCCATGGAGCAGGACGTGATCAAGCGTTTCCTGTCGTAATCTGGCTGCTTCAATAAACACTTGTAAGTTTTGTTTTACTTTGTGCTGGCCTATGTATTGCGCAAAAGATTGGGGGCGAACAGACCCTTCCACTGATACTTCTTCCTCGAACACCTCATCGGTAACTAGTCGTTCTTCCACAGCCGTCCCTCCTTACTTTTTAAACGGATTGAACACGCACTTTAAGCCTTTAATACAAGTTCTTGTAACGCCCGTTTAATGTATTCATCTGTGGTCATCAACTCATGCTTACGTAGCAACGTTTCTGCACGTTTTACTTCGCGTTTGGAGTACCCTAAAGCCTCTAAAGCTAAAATAGCCTCCTCCAATGCTTGTTCTTCTGAGGTGTCCTCAACTTGTTGAAAGAATCCCTTTTGAATCTTCTCATCAAATGAAGGACATTTACCTTTCAAATCCAAAATAATTTGCCGAGCCGTTTTTTTACCAATACCAGGGAATTTTGTTAAAAATGTATCATCTTCATCTTCTATAGCTTGAACGATACGCGCAGGCTTTCCTGTGGCTAAAATGGCAAGCGCCCCTTTAGGGCCAATGCCTGAAACGTTGAGTAGTGACCGAAACATGTCTTTTTCTTCGATTGTTTGAAAGCCATATAGTAAAAAGGCATCTTCCCGAACGTATAATGAAGTATGGATTTTTACTATTTGTCCAACTGTATATGCATACGGATTTGGTGTGAAAAGCTCATAACCAAGCGCACCGACAGACACGACGATCCCATCTGGTCGAACTAACGTGATTTCTCCCTCAATATGTGCGAACACACTCGCTCTCTCCCTCATTACATTATTCTCTTTTAGTCTATCCTTCATTGTAGCAAAACGAGGGCTTTCACGTAAGTATCCTTGACGCAAAAAAGGGCTTCCGTTTGGAGAACCCATTTTACTTCTATTGTGCCATATCTATGCGTGAATACGGTTTAAACGTTTCCAACACTTCTTCGTATTGCTGCTTTGTCCGAATTCGAATGCCTTGTTGTAGCTGCTTTTGTTTGACACTTTCCAGCTTATACAAATCTAGTTGATAGAATGACTGAATCACTTCGTCTTCAACAGGTTTGCCATTAAAAATCGATAAAGTGCCTTCCTTTGTTACACCGAAATAACCGTTTGCTTTTAGTAATGGCGATATGTCATTGACGCGTTTTTGGAAAACAATATGACCTTGATCCATCTCTTGCAAGTTCCACCCACTATATTTCGACCAAAAGTCTTCCATCGCCAGTATCTCTTCCTCAATTGATTCTTCGCTAGTTTCTCCATCGAAATACACTCTTCGAAGTACTACTTCTAGCCTAATAGGGGACGAGGGAACGATCACTTCTGCCAATGTCTCTTGAGATTTCGATTCCTTTTCTTCAGCTTCAACTGGCTTTTCCTCTTCTGCTGATACATACACTAAAGCAAACGCACCCACTACAAGCAGAACCATGAGTACGATACGAATGCGCATGGTCATGAGTATCACCTCAAATTTTTCGTGATACCCCTATTGTGACCAATCATCACAAAATTATCCAGAAACCTTTTCGATGACATAATCTAGGTGTGATTCACTGATTCGCTTTCCTTATCCTGGGATAGATAAAAAAAGCAAAACAGCCCATCTTGCACTGTTTTGCCTTACTGACGTTAATCATTATCGTTACCTAGAGAACGAAGAAGTTCCTGAATATCTTCTTCAAATGTTTGGCGTGATTCCCCGTGACGAAGGGAGTTGTCCACGTTACGCAATCGACTGAACGTTCCTTTGTTAGCAACGACAGTAACCTCTTGGTTCTTTGCGTATGGTTCGATTGCGCGTTCAATATCCTGTAACGTTTTTTTCTTATCTCGTTCGTTTTTTAATACGACTGCCACCACAATATCTCTGTCATAAATAACAGAGCGGACATCCGTTACGTTGTCCATATTGCCCACTATTTCACTGATTGACTCGGAAAGATTTCCTTCGTACGTGTTGTAATAGGAGCTTCTTGGTCTTGACGTTTGATCATCCAGATGGCCGTGGTAGTTGGCATCCCCTGTGGAATACTGGCCGTCTTTTAGAAAAAGGCTATCGTAATTGCTGAGCGGTTGTGTACCATTCGGTGGGTTCCCGTTTTCGTCACGAATTTGTAATGTTTGCCTACGGGTTCTTCGGTAATCTTGTCCTTCTTCTCCGACTGTATGGTCATAGAGCTCTTTCATTGGTCCGTCATTTTCGCTTTCACGAAACGTTCCATCAAACTCGTTCGTGTAATAACCAATTGGGTTGCCTTCGTTTGTGTAGCGGTTCGTGTTCTCCGCTTCATCATTGGATGAACATCCCGCCACCACGCTAGTCAAAAGCAAACCCGTCACTCCGACCTTGACCCATTGTTTCTCCAAAGGAAAAACCCCCTGTCTAAGGAGTGGTCACACGGCTTTCGTGCTACCGTGTACACCTAGCATGTGAACAGACAGCGGGTTTCATCCTGTCAGTATCGACCAAAAATCAATTCGGCGGAGAAAAAGCTAATTGGCGCTTGTGGGCAGTTCGTTCGTGCATTCTGTCGATTATTTCTTTATCCTTTTGAGGAATATCCATCCCCTGTAAGTACTTGTCAATATTTTCATACGTAGTGCCCATCTCATTTTCGTCTGTTTGACCTTCCCACAGACCAGCACTTGGAGCTTTATTAATGATGGCGTCGGGAACGCTTAATGCTTGGGCCATTTCACGAACCTCACCTTTTGTTAAGTTCACGAGCGGCACGAGGTCAACACCACCGTCTCCAAATTTCGTGAAGTAACCGGTGTGCCATTCCGCTGCGTTATCGGTTCCGACGACAAGATAGTTTTGATTTTGCGCAATGCTGTATAGCGTAGTCATGCGCAGACGCGCTTTCGTGTTAGCATCGGATAGTTTCGCTTGCTCTTCGTTATAGCGTCCTGACGTTTTAAGAGCCATCTCTACGGGTGTTACGAGCTCTGTGTGTGCGTTAGATAAATCAACAAGAACAGAATCAATTCCACAAGCATCAATGACGTTTCTTGCATCCTTTTGGTCATTTGGGTTGCTTTTACACGGCATAATGACGCCCAGTGAGTTATTCGGATAAGCTCGTTTAATTAAATTAGCCACGACAGCAGAATCAATCCCTCCACTTACACCAACAAGAGCCCCCTTTGCCCCAGCATCTTCTACTCGTTCTTGAATCCATTTTGTCAAGTTTTCAACAGTTTGTTGCATATTATTACTTCCTTTCGCTTCACGTTATTCATGATTCTACCATATTCCGTATTTTTTCGATAAAATTCATTCTACGTGAAAGCTGATGAAAGGTCGTACGTTCCACATAACTCATCCATTCTTTATGTGAGAACAAGTTTTCTCTGATCGTTCTGTTCCATTCTCGATAAATATCGGACGGAAACGCCAAACCATACAAAAAATGGGCGTTTATCTGGAACGCATGATCAGCGCACAAAAGATCAGATGACCAGTGAATATATGGTAAAATGCGATTAGCAAATTGCACCTCATCATACCAAGCAGGTCCATACGCCACGAGGTCAAAATCAATCATGTATAGGTTACCGTTTAAGTGGCGAATAAAATTATGGGCTGCTACGTCTCCGTGTAGAATGGTGTGGGTATCCTTTGTTTGTTCACTGTTCATTCCATCCAGTGCCCATTGTCCCCATTGATGCAATTTTTGCAAAGTAGTTTTCGGAATATAAGTACTTAACACGGAATGAGCATCTTCAAAATCAGCAAAGCGTTTATGCCATTTCATAAGTAATGACGGACGTGTAAGCATCCCCGGAGCTGCTTCTTGAATAGATTGTCCTAGCTCATGGACGGAACGTAATAGGTGATGAGCATCCTTTCGATCTTTTTGCAAAGTATAGGTGATCGATTCACCTTTCTTTACATTCGCATGAGGAATGTATTCTAAAAGTGCGATGGAACCCTTCCCATCGAAGAAAAGCTCATCAGGCTCAGATATCATTTGATTCGTGCCTGACAATCCCTTTTCCAACAATGCATTAGTGACCCATCGTTGCTTCATATAATCTTCCTGTGTAGAAAATCGCTTTGCAATCCACTTGTTTCCGTGTTTACCTGTAACCTCCCAAACATGACTCCGAATGGGCTTTACAGAAAGAAGTTGTTTACCGAGTACTGCTTGAAAAAAAGAAAGGAGACGTGTTGTAACATCGTCTCCTCGCAAAGGTGTGTTCCTCACAGAATTCACCCTTTTTTTCCGTAATAATTATTTCCATAGACATCTCCATTTGGATAGTGTGGGGATGAAGGGTAGCCTCCTTGTGTACCTAAACCGTTTGGCCCTGGTCCATAAGGAACTCCATATGGGCCACCACATCCACAGTCTTGCCCTGGTGCTGGATATGGTTGTGCTGGATATGGTTGTGCTGGCATTGCAGTTCCTGGTCCCATTGATGAGTACGGATAAGCCCCGTTTGGAGAATCTTCTCCGTAAACCCCTTGAACTTCCCCTGATGGATAACCTGGTCCTCCATACGCTGGTCCTGGACTACCGAATCCTGGGCCGTATCCTGGTGTTGGACCAAATTCCGGGCCGTACCCTGGTGCTGGACCGAATTCTGGGCCGTATCCCCCTGGTGCTGGACCGAATTCTGGGCCGTACCCCGGTGCTGGACCGAATTCTGGGCCGTATCCCCCTGGTGCTGGACCGTATTCTGGGCCGTATCCCCCTGGTGTTGGACCGAATTCTGGGCCGTATCCCCCTGGTGCTGGACCGTATTCTGGGCCGTACCCCGGTGCTGGACCGTACCCCAGTGCTGGACCGTATTCTGGACCGTAACCTGGTGCTGGACCGTATTCTGGGCTATATCCTGGTCCTGAACCGTATCCTGGGCCGTATCCAGGCTGCATTTGATCATATGCGCCCTGTACTTGCCCCATGTGTGGATAATGGTTCGTCAATGGGAAAGAGGAAGAAGAAGACTCATCGTAAACCCCCCCTGCAAATCCTGGTTGCGTCATCTGTCCGTAAGGGATTTCATGGTAACTTCCTTGCACTCCATGGTGGTGCATCCCATGATGAGGTGGGTAACCCGTTTGTATGCCGCCGACTCCTGGTGGCATTGGTACTGGTACCATTCCTGGTGGACACAGTGGCATCATCGGTTGCATCACTCCTTCTATCGATTCAGATGATTCTTCTATAACTTCCGGCTTTGGCTTTGGTGGCATTTTTGGCATTTCTTTTTTCGTTGTGGACACGTTAGCCATGTTCATCATATAGTAGTTATTAATATCAATCTCTGGGGAAATTTGCATTGGCATTTTTGGTGATTTCATCGGCATTTCCTTTGGTTTTTTCTGCATAGGCATCTCTTTCATTGGCATAGGCATCTCTTTCATTGGCATGGGCATCTCTTTTTTTGCGCCGAAATTCACTTTTGCAGACTCTTTTTTAACCGAACCGCCATTGTCAGGCACTTTTATTTTCATGCCGGGCATAATCATGTCTGGATTAGACAACTGGGCATTCATTTTCTTTACCTCTTCAAAATTCACGCCATACTTTTTAGCGATCTTCCAAAGAGTGTCCCCTTTTTGGACAATGTGAATCTTCACTTCGTTTCCCTCCTCATCTAGCTGTAGACGCTAAGGAACCCGCTCACTGATTAAGATTATGACAGGTGTTTGCAATATATGTTTGGTTGCTGTTCATGCCATCTTCTTGAAGTGAGGCGCTTCCCAAGGGCGTGCGCCTTCCGCCTTTCGTACTGATCCATATCCTACTAATTGTATGTGCAAATTTGTGCATAGGCACACACTACTTTCTCTTGAAGAGCTTTTCATGATAACTTATGATGTAAGGAAGTTGTCTTGTTCCTAAAGTTTTCAAAACGTGTGGGAATTAGGCGACCGTCCCACCTGAGAGAGAGGATATCCATGGAGAAAATTACCGGAGATCAACGTCGTGAACAATTGTTACAATGGCTACGGGCATCTTCTGCGCCTATAACAGGGACTGAACTGGCAGAGCGTGCTGGTGTGAGCAGACAAGTTATTGTGGGGGATATGACACTGTTAAAAGCAAAGAATACACCGATTGTGGCAACAAGTCGTGGCTACATGTACTTACAAGAAGTTGCATCAGCACGATACATCCGCCAAGTCGCTTGCCGACACACCCCTGAACGAACAGAGGAAGAGTTGTACTTACTAGTTGACCATGGAGTGACTGTAATAGATGTAAAGGTCGAACACGAGGTATATGGAGAATTAACAGCTTCTCTTCATTTACGAAGTCGTAAAGATGTCGAAGCATTTTTGCAATCTATTCAATCCGCTAGTCTGCTTAGTGAACTCACAGACGGTTATCATGTACATACTTTACAAGCACCGACAGAGGATGTTGTGGAAAAAGCCATTCTTGCTTTAGAAAAACATGGTTTTTTAGCAAATTAAAAAGATGCCCTTATTGTAAAAAGGGCATCTTCCCCCAATTTATCCACGCACCCAAACTACGCGCACACGATATTGTTTTTCACCTTATACACAGGGTAGCTACCAAGTAACTTTACGGTGCACCCAAGTGACTCCATCTCCTGAATAGCTCCCGGTAACAAGACATCGTCCATCGGTTTCGTTACGTCCATTAGAAATACGTAAGACCCGAGTCCTGTTTTTGTAGGACGAGATTCGATTTTGCTCAGTCCTAAGTTTCGCCACGCAAAACATGACAAGGCTTTATGAAGGGCTCCCGGTTCGTTTGTTGGCAACCAAACAAGCAGTGTCGTTTTCTCGCCATCTGCCTTTTGCTGTAATGCCAGCTCTTCATTTGTTAGCAAAATAAATCGTGTCTCATTGCTTGTATAGTCCTGTACATCCTGTTTGACAATAGTCAACCCGTACTGAGCGGCAGCGAGTTGGTTCGCGATGGCTCCGTAACAACGATTCGGATGTTCTTTCACGATCTTTGCCGCCGCTGCAGTCGACGTTGTTTCTATTTTTACGGCCCCTGTTAGTTGCGAATACAATAAAGAACGACACTGATGGATGGCATGGGGGTGAGAGAATACTTTCGTCACTTCTTGCCAATTTCCTATTTGAAGAGGGTGCACCATCAGTTGCTGACGAATCGGAAGCACTATTTCCGTTCGAATAGGTGGAAGTTCTTCATGGATTAAGGCGTCCATCGTCATACTAACAGATCCTTCTAAAGCGTTCTCTAGCGGCAGTAAACAGGCATCTGTGCGGCCACTTTGAATCCACTGGACCCCCTCAGGGATCGTTTGAAAAGGCTCCAAAGTTTCATCTGGAAAGAGCCTCGTGACAGCCTCGTGTGTAAAAGTTGCTTCCGGTCCTAAAAACCCTACGCGCATGTTCTAATGCCTCCTGACGTGCTATACTCCAGACCCTACAACGTCTACTTGTTCAACAAACGGGTAGCGTTCTAGTGCAGCTAACAATTCTTCAAGTGAAGAACTCATCATCGTCGTTTCCAACGATAAGGTCACATTCGCTCGCCCTGATAAAGGAAGTGTTTGGTGAATGGTCATGACGTTTCCACCTGCATGTGCCACCGTATCTAGTAGCTTGGATAAACTTCCGCGCTCATCCTCTAACTGAAAGAACAAAGTAACGTAGTGGGCTTTCATCATTTGACGGAAAGGCAAAACAGCGTGTCTGTACTTGTAAAAAGCACTCCGACTCATGTCCACTGTATCAACAGCCTCTTGCACTGAAGAAACTTTCCCGCGTTCCAAAAGTGATTTCGCCTGCAATACTTTTTTCATTCCATCTGGCAAAATGTCTTCCCGTACCAACACGAACGGAATGGCACCTTTTTGTTTCATGACTTGTTTCCCCCGTTAGTCAAGAAATTCAAATTCATACTCTAATAGACGAACGATATCGCCATTTTTAGCACCGCGCTCGCGTAATGCATCGTCAACACCCATGCCGCGCAATTGACGACTAAAGCGTCGCACAGATTCCTCTCGGCTAAATTCTGTCATCCTGAACAAACGCTCAAGCTTATCCCCTGATACAACAAACGTTCCATCTGGATCACGCGTAATGACAAAGGGTAATTCGTCTGCTTCGTGCTTGTATACAACACGCGCGCCATCTTCTTCAATAACGGTTTCTCCTATTTCAGGAGCGCGATCGAGGATATCTGCAATTTTATAGAGAACCTCCTGTACACCTTCTCTGGTAATGGCAGAAAGTGGAACAATCTCAATATCTTCTTTTACTTGCTTACAAAATTCCTCAAAGTGGTCTTGTGCTTCTGGCATATCCATTTTGTTGGCCAAAATGAGCTGTGGACGGGACAGTAGTGTATCATCGTAAGAGCCTAATTCAGAACGAATCGTTTCGTAATCTGTATACGGGTCACGCCCCTCTACTGCAGCCATGTCTACGATGTGTACAATGACTCGTGTACGTTCTACGTGACGTAAAAACTGATGACCTAGCCCTACTCCTTCGTGTGCGCCTTCGATTAACCCAGGTAAATCGGCAAGCACGAAGCTTCGTCCGTCTCCTGTTTCAACGACCCCTAAATTCGGGACAAGCGTTGTAAACGGATAATCTGCAATTTTTGGTCGAGCGCTTGACACTACGGAAAGAAACGTAGACTTTCCGACACTTGGAAATCCAACGAGTCCTACATCAGCCAGTAGCTTTAACTCTAAATTCACATAGCGTTCTACACCAGGCTCTCCATTTTCAGATAGCTCCGGGGCTGGATTACGTGGCGTGGCAAAGCGGATGTTGCCTCTTCCACCGCGACCGCCTCTTGCAATAATTGCTTGCTGTCCATGCGTTGTTAAATCGGCAAGGACTTGTCCTGTATCATCATCCGTCACAATAGTACCTGGTGGAACTTTTACGACCATGTCGTCTGAATTACGACCATGCATCCCTTTTGACATACCATGTTCACCACGAGTCGCCTTAAAGTGCTTTTTATAGCGAAAATCCATTAACGTACGTAATCCTTCGTCTACTTCGAAGACAACGTCTGCACCATTTCCACCATCACCGCCAGCGGGTCCACCTTTTGGAACATATTTTTCTCGACGAAATGCGACCATACCATTGCCTCCGTCGCCACCTTTGACAAAGATCTTTACTTGATCAACAAACATTTCTTCCACCTCCTTATGTTTTTTAAATTGTTCTCGAAATAGAGAAAGAAAATGTCCATTCTTCTTGTGTTTCGTGTTGAACTTTAGTAAATGCCGAACAATCGGTGTGAACCAGTTTCTCGAACGTTGCATCGTCCGCAAACTTACCTCTTAAATCAAATAAAAACTGAATCTGTTCTTCGTCTGTAAGGTCAATCGTAACACTAAGATGGTTCTCAACACTCTTGTCCACCGTCTCATCAATTGTTTCAAAAAGTTTTGCAAACCATGCGCTAAGAGCACCATCCACTTGTTCTGGTAGAATGCCCGCTCCCATAATGTCATACTCAATAGTAAACGCATGCTGACTCCATGAAAACGTGAGTAACTTAGCCGCAAATTTCGGGACACCTAGGTTTGAAAGTTGTGTCTCTTGCCTTGCTTCTATCACGATTTCATCGATGATTTCTTTTACACGTTCAGGTCTTTCTAATGCTAGATTTCCTTTTATAAGTTGAAGTTTATTCAGCCAATCGTGTCGAGTGTTTTGCAACACATCAATAAGTTGTCTTTCGTCATTCATACGGGTCGACCTCTCTTTCCGTGCACAGTGCCGCCATTTTCTTCCTCCCAGTATAGCAAACTCCACCAGCTAATGAGAGAAAAAACGAGACCTTTGAAAGGAAAGACATCTCCAGTGAAATTTTCGTCACATAAATGAAGAAAACTCTAACCGAAACCGGTTAGAGTTTTCACGCTCGCAAGATGCAAGTGGAACATGTAGCATGTAGCACAACTATACGTTGCGTCGTTAACATGCCTTCCACCCTACCTCATTCGCAAAAGCTTTCTACGTTACGCTTCTTGCGCTTGTGGGTAGACACTCACTTTTTTGCGGTCACGGCCGTAACGTTCGTAACGAACAACGCCGTCCACTTTTGCAAACAATGTGTCGTCTCCACCGCGACCAACGTTTTCACCTGGGTAAATTTTCGTTCCGCGTTGGCGATACAAAATAGATCCGCCAGAAACAAACTGACCATCAGCACGTTTAGCGCCTAGGCGTTTTGAAATGGAGTCACGTCCGTTTTTTGTCGAACCTACTCCCTTTTTCGATGCGAAAAATTGAAGATCTAGATGTAGCATGTCTTAGTCCACCTCCTATTTGCTTATCTTTATGGATACGTACTTGCCGTAATCCCGTTCTATCGTACGGAGTGAAGAAATGATACTGCGCAGTAGCAATTCGACGTTCGCTTCTTTGTCTACAGGTAAACCCGCGGGAACATCTGCCCGAATGTACCCTGACTCATTTGGACGCTGCTCTACTTGTAACGAAACAGAGAGCAGTTCTTCAACGGCATTAATGCCTCCGAAGATCACCGCTGAAACGCCTGCACAAACTAGGTCTTCACCGTGTTTAGCGAATCCAGCATGTCCCTCAAGAGTAAGACTGTGAATCCGATTATCTCTTTGCTGAACCGTTACAGCAATCATCTCAGGAACCCCCACACATTAGCCGTTGATTTTTTCAATCGTCAATTTCGTGTAAGGTTGACGGTGACCTTGCTTACGACGGTAGTTTTTCTTCGCCTTGTATTTGAAGACAACCAATTTCTTCGCACGGCCTTGTTTCTCGACCTTTGCAGTAACGGTTGCGCCATCAACTACTGGGCTTCCAACTTTTACGTTGTCACCACCGACGAGTAATACTTTGTCAAAAGTAACTGTCTCGCCTGCAGAAGCATCCAATTTTTCAACGAAAATTGTTTGACCTTCTTCGACTTTGACTTGTTTTCCGCCAGTTTCAATAATTGCGTACATGTGTCGCACCTCCTTAGACTAAAGACTCGCCAGTGTGCTAGGTGACACTTTTTAAGGATGAAAGGCTAAATTCGCGACTTCGTGTCGCAACGCCTTTTCTGACCCACATCGTGTGTGCCCAAAGTGTGCTTTTTTTAACCTAGTCCTGAGCGGTTGTAGCTTTGGTGCTATCAAAGCATAACAAGAGAATCATACCATAAGTAAAGAAAGAAGGTCAACGGTTTTCAGGACGATAAGCAGACACTTCACGAACAGACCAAAAGGGGTTGTCCCCTTCAACAATGCGAGACTGGAGTTCGAAAGGGAGGGACATATCGTGTTTGTGCTGCTCCCAAGTCTTCTTCATCACCTCTGTCCACTCTATCTTTACATACGCCATATCCTCCCTAGAAAATTGCGCAAATGTATCATTTAATTCTTCAAGTTGTACATTTGCTGAAGGGACTCGACCACTTCCTTGGCAAACCGCACAAGCCTGGGTTCGCTGCTCTGTCGGCCCTATTCGCTTACGAGTTCCTTCCAAAACTCCAAATGGGGAAATCGTTCCTAACTGTACCGCTCGTGAATCCCATTTTGTGAGTTCTTCAAAAAAGTATTTCGTGACGTCCCTTTTGTTTGTTGGAATATCCATATTCACAAAGTCAATCACAAACAACCCAGAAATGTTGCGCAAGCGAATGAGACGAGCAATTAAATTGGCTGCTTTTTTATTCGTTTCAAATGCTGCACGCGATGCCACGCGAGATGTGTGTGATTTGCCCGAGTCGACATCGAATACGGTCATTGCTTCTGTCTCATCAATCGTGACCTTCACCCCGTCCTCTCCGACAAACACCCGCTCCTGCAGCCAGTAATCTATATCCGCAAGAGAAAGACGACCACGAACTAACGAAGACATCCGTTCCCTATTCCATGATTGAGGCAATTTGTATAAATTGAAGCGCGCAGGTGACGCATACACAGTTGTTGATCCCTCTTTGTTTAGAAGATGTGAACAAAAGCTTTGCACCTGTTCTTGAAACGTTTGTGCTTCTTTTAAACAAGTAACACCAGTAGCGCTTTGAATCTTCGCTTGTGCCTCGTCACGTAACAAATCCCACTCAGTTTGAAGTTCATCCCGGGTAGCCTTTGCAGCGGCCGTTCTAAAAAGTACACCCTCTGTCCCTTCGACTAAGCAAGTGCCGAATTTCAGCAACTGCTCCCGCTCCTTTTGAGTTACTTTTTTAGAACAAGCAACATACTTACTGAAAGGCAAGTAGACGAGTAACTCGCCCCCCCATTCTATATGCCCTGTTAGCTTTGCGCCTTTATTCCCTCGCTCCGGCTGCTCTACTTGTACAAAGACAAGGTCGCCTTCTCGATACGGAAAGCCACCTTTCTTTGCACCCGGAATATCTCGTTTATGTAACAATGCGGGTGTCCCCACACCTAATTGAAGAAAAGCTGCGTCTAACTGAGGGGCCAGTGTCGACACTCTCCCCTGATATACACTTCCAGGCATTGGACCTGCCTTCGAGACGTATTCCTCGTATCGTTCCAATTGTCCGTCCACAAACAGTCCAATTCGCGGCACTCGTCTTTTGTCGTCTATTATAATCTCCCTCATGAAGCCACCTCACCATATGAGATCTTTTACCTTTGTATTGTACAGATTCTCGGCAAAAAAAACATGAAGGAGCTCATTTTCGTCAATATGACCCATTGTCTGTCCACCGGCGACAGACTGGATCGTATGCTTTTTCCCGCGTTTAAATCGTGTAAGTGCTTCGTAAACGGTAACGTCCTCTTGTAAACGCAAAGGCTGTAGAGAACCCACAGACTGTTTCTTTCCATAATATCTTTCTAGCAAAAAACGAATAAACACATACCGTCTGTACTTCCACTCCTTCCAGAGAGAGACGGCTAAAAACGTAGCCAGCACATAACTTGTCATATGAAGCGGCTCTACAAAGAGAACAGCTACAACATACAAAAAGAGAACAGCTAGCGATACAAATAAAGTTCTCTCATGTGCCTTCACAAAAGTTTGGAACGTACATAATAATAAAAACACAATTTTCCCACCGTCCAATGGCCAAATTGGTAGCAAATTAAAGCAGAGTAGCACAATGTTCAGACCTGACCATAATTCAAAAGTTGAAGTGGAGAGGAGACTAGTAGTGTGAAGAACGTACAGAAGACCGGCGATCCACACATGTTGCACCGGACCCGCTAACACAACGAGCCACTCTTGAAACATCGGACGGTTCCCGTGCTCTTCCATTTCGGCAACTCCCCCAAACGGAAGAAGTTGAATAGAGCGAATACGCCACGAAAAAAAAGAGGCCATGAACGCATGACCTAATTCGTGTATCAGCACGAGAGAAGCTAAAGCAAGCAACGACCAAAAATTTGCGGTAATAATACTAAGCGCAACAACGAGCCAAAATAACGGATGAATACGAAATTTCGAAAACACCCGCCATACATTATTCAAAGGAAATCACCTGAATTGGGTCGATAAACGTATCTCCTTGCTTGATTGCAAAATAGAACAACCCCGTGTTCGTTCCACCGTCACTCACCATACCAATTGATGATCCGGCTTCAACAAATTCATATACGTTCACATCAAGAGATTCTAGTTCCCCGTACCAAGACTCACTTCCATCTGCATGTTGTAAAATAACCGTTTTGCCGAGGTCCTCTTTCTCCCCAGCAAATACGACTTTTCCTCCGTTCATCGCTTGCACATCTGCACCTTTTCCTGTCTCAATGAGAATTCCTTGTCCATTTGCTTCAAACGACTCCGTTACACGTGCACTCGCCGGAATGGAATATTCCGCAGTAGTATTGGTGGGGACTTCTTTTTCCACATCTTCCGTTGGAAAGAACGCAAGTGGCTCCCCGAACGTTTCCTCATACCAAGTCCCCGCCGCAGCAAACTGAAACTCTTCGGTCATCATTCGGTCTACAAACTGTTGCGTTTGTTGAAAAGGCGATCCCGCTTGTCTAAAAGAAATCGCTACAATAAGAAATAGACTGGCAGCGATAAGCACTTTGAGAACCCACCATTCTTTTGAAAAGAGAGGACGCGAAGAGGAACCTTCTGATCTTCCTGTTTGCTCGTATGGCTCGTAAATAGCAGGAAATCCATGCTGTTCTTCAAGTTGTGTTCGTCTTGGTTGACTGTAGTTTCCAGTAGCCCCAGTACGTCGCCTCTTAGAAAACTCCTTTCGTATTTCATCAGCTCGATTTTTCACTCGCACCACCACCCGTTTCCCACAAGTTTGTACAAGTCTATGACTCGTTCGGTTTGAATATGCAAATGGGGGAGATGAAACTGAATTGAGTTGATTTTAAAGAGTTATCATGCCCGGGGTCTGTGTTTATCTGGATATATTGCCTGGTTCGTTGCCACGCGTACCTGGCTCGCCCAATGAAAAAACGTACACAGTATAATTAAATGCCGTGTACGCAAGTAGTCTTATTGTGTTACGCTTTCACACCAAAAAACTTTTTCAACCTAGCAAACATACCGTTATGCTCATCTTCGAGTGGCTCTAAAGGAACCGATTCACCTAAGATTCTGCGGGCAATGTTACGATAGGCAATGCTCGCACGTGTATCTGGCTTCATGACAATTGGTTCTCCGTCATTAGAAGCACGAATCACTGCATCATCATCAACAACGATCCCAATTAGTTCAATGGAGAGATGCATCGTGATTTCATCCACGTCAAGCATATCCCCACTTTTCATCATGTGAGAGCGAATTCGATTAATAATTAATCTAGGAGACTCCATATCTTCTTTTTCTAGTAAGCCTATTACGCGATCGGCATCTCGCACCGCTGAGATTTCCGGTGTCGTCACAACAATCGCTTGGTCCGCTCCTGCTACCGCATTTTGATAGCCTTGTTCAATCCCGGCTGGGCAATCAATCACGATATAATCAAATTCTTGCTTTAAATCCTCAATCAATCGCTTCATTTGTTCAGGATTGACAGAAGATTTGTCCGTCGTTTGTGCAGCAGGCAAAAGATACAATAAGTCGTTGAACCGCTTGTCCTTCACGAGTGCTTGATGAAGCTTACACCGCTCCTCCACCACGTCGACAAGATCATAAATGATGCGGTTTTCGAGTCCCATAACCACGTCCAAATTACGCAATCCAATATCGGTATCTACTAAGCAGACACGCTTTCCTTGGAGGGCGAGTGCTGTGCCAAGATTTGCGGTTGTGGTTGTTTTTCCAACTCCGCCTTTTCCTGAAGTAATGACTATGGCTTCTCCCATGTTCCGAGTCCCCCTTCAAACGACTCCTGCAAAGCAGGTCGTAATTTTGCCAATTCCTGCAAACGATCCAAAACAATTTGATCCTTATCATCTACATAAGCACATTCCATCGCGTGAGTATCCACGGTCCCCTCTTCATCTGGAGCACGGTTCACATAATCAGCGATGCGAAGTTGCGACGGCTTCATAAATGAGGCAGCAATGACTGCTGATTTGTTGCCTTCACAGCCAGCGTGCGCTATGCCACGTAGCGCGCCCAATATAAAGATGTTCCCTCCAGCAGCAATCTCTCCCCCAGGGTTTACATCACCTACCAAGAGAAGATCACCGGGTGCGCGCAATACTTGTCCAGAACGAACAATTTTCGTTACACACATCAATTCATTCTGCCTGCGCCACTCGTTTGCTTCTTCGATTGTTAAGCAGTCGCTTTGAATGCTCCCCACGACCAAATGCCTCTGCTCCCGTACAACAGACTTCACTTCCTCCACTTGTTCGGGTCGAAGCGTGCGATAGCCAGTTTGTACATAAACAGTGACAACGGGACGATCTTCCTGTCCCTCATATTGACCAGAAAGCTTAGCCCTGAGCTCCTGAATAAGTTCAGAAAAAGAGCATGCGTCGTCTAAATATAATGTGAGACCTTCTTTAGTTCCTTTAATCATGACAGGTTGTTTTGTTTTCATCGGAATTGTCACCTCTGATGCTACATACAGAGTTCCATACAGAGCTACTAAAATCCTCTTTTACCTAGGAAAAATTTCACTCATTATGCGTCAAGTACTATAGTCCGCTGTTTTTGTAACAATTTACTGTAAAAAAATGCAAACACCACTAACCAAACTAGTTGTAAGAGAATGGATGGTACAAAACGCTCTAACACAAATGTTTGTACCCCTATTTCCGTATTGTTCACGAGCAATTGAAATCCGTATAGTACCCATTCTAGACAACTTACTGCGACAAGGGCAATAAGCACTAATAGAACAATATGATGTTGTAACCACCGCATCAACTTGCTCGCAATCCATATACTCATCGGAAATAAAACGAGATACACTCCAATAATCTCGGTATATACAATGTCGTAGAGAGCACCGAAAATAAAGGCGTACACGAAAGCAGTTTCTAGCTTGTAATAAGCAGACATAAACAACAAGAATAGCAATAAAAATCGTGGCACGAGCGTCCACTCATAACCAATTTGCTCAGCAGATAAATAGAGAGCAAAGTAACTTTCCAAATAAAAGTGCAGAAGGGCAATGGCAGGTAGAACGAGCTTTTGCATCATGCTCCGTCTTCCTCCTCAGCACTTTCGAATTCAGCTTCGGTGCCCTCTATAACACGATTAGCCACGACCACGTTTTCTAGCTGGTACAAGTCGGCTTCCGGTTCAATGTATGCCATTTTTGTTAACCCGTATTCATCCGGTTCAATGCTAGAAATCGTTCCAATTTGTAGGCCGGATGGAAACACGCCCCCTAACCCACTTGACACGACCCGTTGTCCTTCTTCAATTTCGGCATCATATGGGATTCGTCGTAAGATCAGCTTCTCTTCCTTACGGTCATACCCTTCAATGACACCATTTTGCGTTTCTTCTGACTGCACGATTGCTGAAATACGATTCGTAGGGTCTGAAGAACTTATAAGTTGTACGGTTGAAGTCGTTTGCGCAGTGCTCTTAACTTTACCGACAAGTCCTTTTGCCGTAATCACCGCCATATCCTTTTCGACGCCATGAACTGATCCTTTATTAATAGTAATCAGTTCATCCCATCGATCTGGATTGCGCCCAATCACTGTAGCTTGGATCGATTCGTAATCTCGTAAACTTTCCGTTTTATCGAGAAGTGCTCGCAACTCTTCATTTTCTTTTCGGAGCTGCGTTGCTTCGCTATCAAGTTGCCCGTATTGATCAAGTCGAGATCGCAACAATGTATTTTCTTCATATGTATCAAGTAAATTTTTCACATTTTCGACTCCATCATCAATGAGACGAAGCGGAAACCCTACAATTGTTTGAACGAACCCCGACGAGTCTTTTAAAAATTGCTCTGTCCAGGTCAATTGAGCCCGGTCTCGTAACGAAAAACCAATTAACGCTACGAGGACTATTATGCTCACTAACAAGACGATCAGCCGTTTGTTAAAGAAAAATTGCGGCATCGGAAAAACCCCTTACCTAATTAGAGGTTCAAAAAGTCCGGGTCGCCCTACTTTTTGAACACTTGTTAATAAGAACGTGAACCGCGAGATTTTGTATTAAACAAATGGATATGATCCAGCGCTTTTCCAGTTCCAATTGCAACACAATCGAGTGGTTCCTCAGCAATTAAAACGGGCATTTTTGTTTCCTCACTAATCACTTCATCAAGATTACGCAATAGTGCTCCACCACCAGTTAATACAATACCGCGGTCCATAATATCCGCTGCAAGCTCAGGAGGTGTTTTTTCTAGTGTATTTTTAACAGCATCCACAATGGCATACACGGTGTCGCGCAACGCTTGCGAAATTTCTAGTGCTGTGATCTCAATTGTTTTTGGTAATCCTGTTAACAAATCACGACCACGAATATCCATTGGTTCAATGTCTTCTGAATTACCGGCAGACCCGATATCTACCTTGATCATTTCAGAAGTTCGTTCACCGATCATCAAGTTGTACGTTTTTCGAATGTACTGAATGATCGCATCGTCCATTTCGTCTCCTGCAATGCGAATCGACTGACTTGTGACGATACCACCAAGTGAAATAATCGCCACTTCTGTAGTGCCACCACCGATATCAACAACCATGCTACCGGTAGGTTCCCAAACGGGTAAGTTCGCACCAATCGCCGCTGCAAATGGTTCCTCTATAGGATATGCATCTCTCGCACCAGCTTGTCTAGTGGCATCAATAACGGCTCTTTGTTCTACCGCAGTAATCCCTGAAGGTACGCATACCATGACGTACGGCTTGCGTGAAAACACCGAACTTTTGCTTTTCGTAGCTTGTTGTATGTAATGTTTCATCATCGTCGCTGTTGTTTCGTAATCCGCAATCACGCCATCTTTCATCGGGCGCATCGCTACGACGTTTCCAGGTGTTCTTCCGATCATATTTTTAGCATCGTTTCCTACTGCAACGATTTGCTTTGATTCGGTTTGAAGTGCGACGACGGATGGTTCACGTAAAACGATCCCTTTGCCTTTCACATATACGAGCGTATTCGCAGTTCCTAAATCAATCCCAAGGTCGCGTGATCCAATTCCAAACATCGTTGGTATCTCCCTTTCTAAAACGAAATCCTTCCAGAAATCATAAATTTTATTATAGCTGAACGTTACTTAAAATCATAGTGTCAACAATACCCTTTTTCCTTTAGGCTAACATACCTCTCGTCCCCAATAATAATATGGTCAAGTACCTCGACTCCTAATAGCTTACCACACTCCACTAATCTGCGGGTGACCTCAATATCTTCCCTTGAAGGGGTTGGATCTCCAGATGGATGGTTATGAAAACAGATCAATGAAGCACTTGATCGGCGCAGCGCTTCTCTGTACACCTCCCTCGGATGTACGATCGACGCATTTAAGCTCCCTATAAAAACCGTTTGTTTATGAATCACCTGGTTTTTTGTGTTGAGATAAGCGCAAACAAAGTGCTCCTGGTGCAACGCCTTCATCTCCTGCATCACGTAATTTGCACCATCTTGCGGGGAACGAATGACGACACGATCTTGTACACGGAACGTTGCGATTCTTTTTCCGAGTTCGCAAGTAGCCAGCAGTTGAATCGCCTTCGTTTCGCCAATCCCGTTGATAGAAGTGAGTTCCTCTAAGGTAGCGTGTTGCAAATACTGAAGTCCTTCAAATTGTTGTAGAATTCGTTGGGAGAGATGCAGAACAGAATCAGTCTTGGTTCCTGACCTTAGAATCAGAGCAATGAGGTCTTGGTTCGTACAATGAGTAGCTCCATGTTGTAGAATGCGTTCACGAGGTCTTTCAGAAATGGGTACGTCTTTAATGGTGAGAGATGGACGAGATGTTGTGTTGGAAGTGACTTGTTTTACTTTTGTTGGCAATGGCGCTCCTCCTGTAGCTTCAAGTAGCAAAAAGCGCCCTTAAAGCATTATGTTTTTGTTAACACGGAAGGAATGCCTAACTTCTCAAGAGCTCTCGCAGTTTGCGCAATAGGTAACCCCATCACTGCATAAAAATCGCCACAAATTTCCTGAACAAAATACAAACCAGCACCTTGAATACCGTAACCACCGGCTTTATCAAATGGTTCACCCGATCTTACATAGGTCGAAATTTCAGCATCAGTTAACTCATAAAACGTCACTTCTGTAGCTTGTACAAATTGGACGGGTGGTCTCCTTGCAGATACAATCGCCACCCCGGAGTATACTGTGTGTGTGTTTCCACTTAATTGTCGAAGCATACGATAAGCTTCTTTTTCATCTGCTGGTTTCTGCAATATTTCGTTCTCTAGTACGACAACTGTATCACTACCAAGAACAATGGCGTCACCACTTTGCTTGTTCGCAACTGCTTGCGCTTTTTGCAAAGCTAGCTCTTGGACGACTTCAGTTGGATGGAGGGCAGGTGAAATCACTTCTTCAATGTCTGCTGGCTGTTGGATAAAAGGAATTTGGAGCTGTTCAAGAAGTTCTTTTCTTCGTGGAGACTGCGAGGCTAATACGAGCGTTGGCATATAAATTTCGCTCCTCAAATGAGAATAAAAAGGGAGATATCCAATAATAGTTTACCAAAGTTGTTCCCAGCATTCAACATAGACAACGAAAACAATCCGATCTACTATCAAATTATTTAGTGTCGTAAAAAGAAAACAGTCTCTCTATAAAACGAGGTTACCTTTTACAGAGAAACTTATCGGATCATTGCTATTCTTCAGTTTGTACGGTGGCATTAGCCAGTGCTGTGTATGCATCTAAAAATTGCAGGAGTGAGCGTTGAGCTTCTTGTATTGTTTCGTCGACTCCTGCCTCCTCGTAGGAGAGTAACGCTTCATATCCATTTTGCAAAGAGCTTACGAGGGGCTGCATCGCTTCCATGCCATTTAACGTTTGCAACGCTTCCATACTTTCACCTAACGTCTCCACTTCGCTTACTCCCCCACTTGATTGCAATTGATAAGTCGAAGTAAGAAGTGTTGTGAAGACGGGCTGCATTGTTGTTATAGCTTCTTTTTCGCCGGAAGTAATTTCGCTAATTTCCAATTCAGCAAGTGAAAATGGCTTTTGGTACGCCTCAAACCCTTCTTCCTTAATAACACTCGCCAATTGCCTTGCTTCTTCGAGTGTTGGAGCCACACCAGTAAATAAAAAAGATTGTTCTCCCTGTTCGACGATAGCAGTAGGAACACCAGCTTCCTCTAAGCGAGCTGCTACAGTATTGGCAGAGTTAGCAGTCGAGAATACCCCCCCTTGCACGACAAAGATTTCCATCTCGGGTATAGACGTTGAAGTAAATCCTCCTACCTCACCTTCAGTCGACTCCCCTTCACTTGGTGGAGTAGCTGTTGGATCAAATGCGGTTTCGGCCTTTTCATCTGACAATACAAACTGTAGAAGAAGGAATCCGAAGGCAACGCCTATGACCACTGCAAACACGGTTGCAAACAGGAGTGACCCAAGAGGAAACCCTTTACGCTTCCCACCCTTAAACTTAGTTTTTGAAGGGTTACGCGGAACCGTTGTGAATCCACGATCGGATTCATCTCGGTACGATTTCTTTTGTAATGGCTGGATATCCTGCTCCTCTTTTGGAAGCACCCAGTCAAACTCGTCCTCAACGTGTTCTTTGGCGCTAGCTACCTGTTCTGTAGCTTCCTGCAAGGCATCTTTCGCCTTCTGTTTTGTCGCATTCTGATTCTCTTTGTATAAATGGGGTTCTCCGTTAATCTTTATAGATATAGTAGAAGATGTTTGAGAAGTTTTCTCTCGTTCATCTTCTTTACGCGTATGCTCGTCCATCATCAACAGCCTCCCTTTACACCTTTTGATTTATGCTAGCATAGAGATAATAAAAAAGAACAAGACTTTTGTCGTCTTGTCCTCAATAGATAGTGACGGTATTCTGCTTGTTTCGACAAGGGGGGTTCTTTTTCATACTCTTACCGAAATATTTGTCGTTTGCTCGCTAGATTTGTCAATGGCAAATGATCGAAATCCCACTCAATTCAAAGGATTCTCTCTCCCTGCAGGAGCAGGACTGTCGATAGGAGGCAAAAGTGACTCGACTTGCTCTAATAAACTTGGCATGTAATATACAGACCAGTCTACCGTAAAGGGAATCGATAATAAACTGCCCTCATTACCTGTTGTTTCAGTGCCTACAGTAAATTGGGCGTAGCTTATTTGGTTGAAGCGAGTGGAATTTTCTAATGCAGTAAGGAAGCTATCGAGTTCTCTATAAGAGGAACTGGTTCCATTTATAGAGAAACGTATCACTTCTGCGACGCCTGACGATGTTGCCGTCTCCCCCTCCGCATCCTGTTCCATATACTCTCCCAACTGCTCTATAAGTCCTTCACCTAGACTGATCATTTCATCGTCTCCAATTTGAATGGCTGAAACCGCAACACCTGAAGACAATTCCGCTCTATTTATTTCAAGGAGAACCTCTTCAACACGTGGTTGGACGGGTAATACTTCTTGCAGTGATCCTTGGCCCGGCGACTCTTCTTCGAAAGGTTTCGCTGTTGATTTTGCTAATTGTAATTCACTTTTTTCAATTTGGAAGAGCGCCTCTGCCTGTGTCAGTTTACTCCTCTCAGGAACAATCCATTGAACATACAAAAAAGTAGCTATGAGAACAAGTAGAAAAACGACAATGAGTGCCACCGTTCCTTCTCTTCTCTTCATCAAAAACTGCTTCATGATCTCTCCTCCTCTTGAAGTTGTTGAAGCTCAAGAGGATCAACCCAAATGATCGTAATAGTAGCCACGTTGGAAGCGGCTGACTCCGACTTAATCTCCGTGACCGTAACTTCATAAGTCCACAAAGATTCTAGTAAACGACTGAGAAAAAAAGCGACATTGTTTTTATTCGTAAACTCAACATTAAGAGTAGCCGATTCGACACCATTCCATTGCGCTTGAACCACTCTAGCCTCTGCTGGCAGAAGACTTGTCGCGTGCTCTATGAGAGAGACAACAGAAAAGGAAACTCCCTCCAACGATGAAACAGCTCCTTCCAGTTGCTGTTCTGCAGTATCTGTCCCAACACGCGCTTCTCGTTCAATACGTTGGCGTGTCTCAACAACTTCCGCTGTTTCAGTTGTGACAACATTTAACGCTTGTTGCAGTTGGGTTCTCTCCCACAACACCCAACTGACAAACAAAACAAATGCGGTGGTACATAAAATCATCGCCTGCATCCCATAATTTTTCCGCCTAGATTTTCTCTCTAATAAATTCACTTCAATCCACATGGGGTTGTCCTCCTCGAAGGGGCACACCCATGAGCTCATGAAATCTCACAGGGATGATGTGATGTTTTCCTGATAGCTCCTCTCGGCTTTGCGAGTTGATGGGCAAAACAGTCATTTGATCAAATCGAGCTTGTATAGCAGAAATAATATCAGGCAAATCAGGATGATCGCCACTCACTAAAATACGATCTACTTCTACTTCTCCCTTGTGTAGTGTATAGCGATAGTAGTTTAAAACACGCGACAATTCTTCAGTGAGTTGTCTCCAATCCATCTGAAGCGCTCCCTCATCTCTTTTACATCGATACAAAATTTCTCTCTCTACTTGAATGGCTTCCCAATCAATCGGTTGTAAGGTAGATTTCATATGCCTCATAAATACGAGATGTGCATCTTGAAAAAAGCTAACTGTATTTGCTACGAGATTTGCCTGTAAAAGTAAGGTGTGTCCTTCAAAAGAAGAGCGGTCTTGTACGGAAGAAAACCTTTGCAAGGAAAGTGCGCTAATATCGGCCACCACGGGCTTTAGTCCCGCATCTTTACAAAGATCCGAATAGTCCTGTACGACATCCCTTGGCGCTGCAAACAAAAGAACGTGTTGCTTGTCACCATCTGATGCAACAAGATGATAATCAAAAACAGGATCCTCAAAAGGAAGATGAATCGTTACACCAAGTTCTAGTAGAATATACCCTCTAAATTCATCAGGTTGTATATCAAGTGGAATCGTAATGGATCGCACGATAACAATCGCATCTGGAACGAAAAAAGAGGCGCGTTTTCGTCTTCCCTTTACTTTGCCTACACACTTTACTAGATGAGAAAGAAGCGCAGGTTTATCAAGAATTTGACCATTCTCCACAATGCCATTCGGCAACAAGTGCTCATACGTTGAGCTTACACCCCCCGACGGTGTATAGGTAAGACAGCGAATCGCATAATCTTTTACCGTGAGCGCGATAGATTTTGAAGCAAACAAGGAACGCAACACAGGTCTCTCCTTTCATCCTTAGGCCCACACGACGTGGGTCAGAAAGGCGTTGCGCTCGCAAGGACGCGAGTGTGTCTGCGTTGCGACAGGACGTCGCGTACTTAGCAGACCTTCCTTACTTGACGTCGCGCTCTTAGCCTTTCATCCTTCTTATAAAAACCAAGTCATATACCAATCTATCAATTGTTCTCCGAAAAATATGGAGGTTAAAGTACCTAATGCAATAAAAGGAGCAAATGGAATAGGGGTTCTCTTTTGATTACCCTTACGGTGAGCAAAAAACCAACCGAGCACTGCCCCATATGCCGTTGATAGGAAAAATGCTAAGACAAGCTCCGTTACACCAAGTGCTAATCCAAGCAGAGCGAATAGTTTAATATCTCCTCCGCCCATCCCTCCTTTAGAAAAAACACCTACAAGAAATGGAATTAAAAATCCTATGGTCGCACCTAGTCCAGCTTCTACAATAGACAAATCCGGTCTTATCAACGTTAATAGCAAAAAAAAGGGAAGAAAAAACAGCAGGATAGCGTTTGGAATGAGTAAATAATGGAGATCACTCACCGTCACAATGACAAGCAGTGAAATAAGGAGTAATACGATCCACCCTTGTACGCCAAGTCCAAATGTAACAAAAGAAAAGGCAAATAAAGCACCTGTTACGAGCTCAACGAGTGGGTAAAAGAGGGAGATACGCACACAACAATGACGGCATCTCCCCTTTTGCCAAACGTAAGAAAGGACCGGGACAAGCTCCACACCAGACAGCGTCGTCTGACAGGTGGGACAATACGAGCGCGGTGATACGATGGATTGTTTTATAGGAACACGTGAACCTACGAGATGAAAAAACGATCCGAACACGGTTCCGTACAAAAATAGGATGCTAGTCCACATAGGAAAGGGTTCCTTTCGATTTTATGAGAATTTACTTCCAATTATCATGGTTATTTTAGTCATCAGTATTACCTAAAAGGTCTTCTTCAGATGCAGAGCCACTATTTTTCCCATTGACTAACTCAACCGAATCATGATCCTCAAGAGTGTATTCATATTTATCATTATTAACATTTATTACTACTTTATATCCTTTGTCATCGACACTATCCAAAAATTGACCTAAGTCTTCGTCTGTAAGTACTTCGCCATCCTCGATCCTCTCAGACGCTGTATACAACTTAGCTGCATTAATAATCTGGATACCTTCAGCCACAGTCGCATCCTCTTCCGCACTCGTAATAATCCCACCGATGCTCGGAACAGCAATCGCCGCCACAATACCTAAAATGACAATAACAGCCAGCAACTCTACTAAAGTTAGTCCACGCTCATTTTTTAGTGCGTGTTGTAGTCGGTTCCTCATAATTTCACTCCTCCTTCTGTTCTATAGATCTATGAAACATGTACTTTTATTATACACATATTCCCCTTAGCTGCCACGAAATACCTACAGTTTTGTCGAATTGCTGTCGTTGTAGTTCAATAGGTATTCAATTGATTAAACAGTTCGAACATCGGAATAAGAATGGCTAAGACAATTGTCCCGACAAGAACAGCAAGTAGGACAATTAGCACCGGTTCAATGATCGCCTTAAAACGATCTGTCGCTACCTCTACTTCTTGTTCATAAAAATCGGCCACTTTTTGCAGCATCGTATCTAATGCTCCTGTTTGCTCTCCTACTGCAACCATTTGTGCAACTAGGGGAGGAATGGACCAATGATTTTTCAGAGCGGTGGCCATAGGTTCTCCTACTTCGAGCAGCTCTCGACTCTCCCGCAGCACATTCCTCATGATTTCGTTACCTACTGTTTGCTCCGCCATTCTAAGTGCTTCTAAAATAGGAACTGCGCTTTTCAACAAGCTACTTAATGTACGCGTGAACCGAGCGATCGCTGCTTTTTGAAGAAGTTTTCCTATTAAAGGGACTTTTAGCATCGCATAATCTGACCGCCATTTCCCTTTTTGAGTTTTTCGTACTTTAGTGAAAGCGAGAATTAAAGCGAGAAGAAGGCCACTCCAAATGTACCAAAATGACTGCGTCCAATTACTCATCGCTAATACAAACCGGGTAAGCACAGGCAGTTCTCCACCGAAATCGGCAAATAGACCTTCAAAAATAGGTACCACTGCGGCGAGTAGGAAAATGACAACAGCGATGGAAATAACCCCGACGAGTATCGGGTATGCCATTGCCGAAACCACTTTTTGTCTGAGGGCATGTTGCTTTTCATATTGCACTGCTAATCTTTCTAGTGTATCGTCCAAGTTTCCGCTTGTTTCCCCAGCCTGAATCATACTAATAAACAATACAGAAAACACCTTTGGATGCTTTTGGAACGCTTTTGATAAAGATTGTCCTTCACGAAGCTCCTTTTCTACTTCGTACAAGACTCCTTTAAATACTTTCCCCTCTACTTGGGCGGCAAGAATACTTACTGAATCAATGACAGATACTCCGGCAGACACTAGCGTTGCAAATTGCCTTAAAAACAGAACGAGTTCAACGAGTTTAACAGGAGGACCAAGATGAATGTCCTTTGTCCATACCGTTTCTTTTACTTCTAAGATGTCTATGACCCGGACTCCACCTGAACGAAGACGAGAGACAGCCTCTCGCTCGGAGTTGGCATTTACGGTTCCTCTTACTTTTCCGCTTGCCGTTCGCCCCGTATATTGAAAACGTGGCATCTTACGAATACCTCGTCTCTACTAGGAAAGGAGCTGCTATTTCGCTCGTTATGACCGATTCTCTCAGTAATGACTGCACATGCATACTCATCGTTTGCATGCCTAATTGTTTAGACGTCATTAACACGTTTGGGATTTGGTGGATCTTATCGTTCCGAATTAAATTTGCAATGCTGTTCGTGTGAGTTAAAATTTCTAGAGCCACTACCCGCCCACCTTCTCGCCGTGGCAAAAGTCTTTGTGCAATGATTGCCTGACAAACTGATGCTAGTTGCGAACGAATTTGCGGTTGTTGATTTCCCGGAAACGAGTCTAAAATTCGATGGATCGTGGACGGAGCATCGATCGTATGAAGGGTTGCCAACACAAGATGTCCTGTTTCTGCAGCGGACAGAGCCGTTTGCATCGTTTCCATATCACGCATTTCTCCTACTAAAATGCAGTCAGGATCTTGACGTAAGGCAGCCCGTAATCCACTAGAGAAGTTTTGCGTATCTTGTCCGATTTCTCGTTGCTCGATAATACAATTGCCATGCTGATGCAAATATTCAATCGGTTGCTCCAAGGTGACGATGTGTTTGCTCATTGTCTCGTTTATATAGCGGATAATAGCTGCCAACGTCGTACTTTTCCCGCTTCCAGTTGGTCCTGTAACTAAAATTAACCCTTGAGAGAGAGTAGCAATTTGTTTGATGATGTGCGGTAATTGTAATTCTTCAACGGTCGGAATCGTAACAGGCAATACGCGTAAAGCTAGTGCGATGTGAGATCTTTGGAAGTAGACGTTCACTCGAAATCGCGACACCCCAGGCATACTGTACGAGTAATCTACTTCGCCTTTTTCTACTAGAATAGCCCACTCTTCCCTAGGTAATATTTCTTTGGCAATCGTCTCGGTATCTTCAGGAGAGAGAGCCTGATCTCCAACTTTACGCAAATCCCCGTCACACCTAAAAACAGGTGGTATTCCAACAGTAAAGTGAATATCGGATGCCCCCATGTTATAGGCAGTTTGTAAACAGTGTTGCAGGTATTGTTCCACGGACGTCCCTCCTACTCTTCTACCATTGCTACGCGAAGGATTTCCTCTGTCGTAGTTACTCCCTGTTTCACTTTTCGTAGGCCATCATCAAGTAAAAAGAGCGTTCCCTTTTTAATGGCGTACTCACGAACAGTATTCATTGATTCTTTATGAAGGATGAGTTGTTTCATTTCATCATCTATTACGAGTACCTCTTGAACAGCAAGTCTTCCTTTATAGCCTGTCATGTTGCAAGAAGGACAGCCTTTACCGCGCATCACTTTATGAATCGTCATTCCTCTCTTGTGAAACAAATCTAGTTCAGAAGGCGAAACAGATTCGGGTTCTCCACAATCTCGGCATACTTTACGTACTAATCTTTGGGAAACGATTCCACTCACAGCGGAAGCCACTAAGAAGGGCTCTACTCCCATGTTTACTAAACGAACGATCGTACTAATGGCATCGTTCGTATGAAGCGTTGATAACACGAGGTGACCCGTAAGCGAAGCACGAATTGCCACTTCTACCGTTTCTTTATCACGAATTTCCCCTACCATGATAATGTTGGGATCCCCTCTAAGTACGGCGCGAAGTCCTTTGGCAAATGTCATACCCGTTGCTTGGTTCACTTGAATTTGATTAATGCCTTCTAGCTGGTATTCTACTGGATCTTCAATTGTCATGATATTTACAGTCGTATCATTCAAATCATGAAGGGCCGCATATAGCGTAGATGATTTCCCGCTCCCAGTTGGCCCTGTAATCAACACGATCCCTGAAGGTCGCTGAATGATAGAACGGAAATGGCGCAAATTTTCTGCCTCAAAGCCTAGTAACTCTAGATCGTTGCCCGCGTGCGTTAAGTCTAGAATCCGCAAAACAATTTTTTCTCCAAATACGGTTGGCAAAGTGGAGATACGCATATCTACAGGGCGAGAGTTGACGTTCTTTTTGATTCTTCCATCTTGTGGTGCCCGCGTTTCCGTAATATTTAAGTTTGCTAAAATTTTCATCCGAGCCGTTATGACATTTTGCATATGCTTTGGCAAAGAACGCTCTGTGCGAAGCTGGCCGTCTACGCGGTATCGAACGAGAATTGCTGATTCTTGTGGATCTATATGAATGTCACTCGCTCTTTCATTGATAGCCCCGAGTAAAAGTTGATTGACCAACCGTACGACTGGGGAATTTTCACTACGAATTGCGTCTTCTAGTGATTCTCTTCCTGTAAATGTGGACGCAGTTTCTTCACTTATTTCTTCTATCTCTTCACTAAGGTCATAATATTTAGTAATAGCTTGTGTTATATCTTGTCTAGAAGCAATAGCAGGTTCAATCTGAAATCCTGTCGATAGTCTCAAATCTTCAATGGCGATCATGTCCATTGGGTCTACCATAGCCACAAACAGTTTATTTCTTTCCTTTTTTAGTGGAATCAGCTCATTACGCTTGGCTACTTCTTTAGGAATGAGGGAAAATAGTGTCGTGTCGAAAGGATACTGATAGAGCCGATAGTGAGGAATTCCCAGCTGAAATTCTAGAACTTCGATGAGTTGTCGCTCAGTTACAAGCTCCTTTTGTAAAAGGACGTCACCGATACGCTGATCCACTGTTTTATCAAGGAGTGCCGCTTCTAACTGTCTTTCTGTTATTAGACCAGCCTCTACCAGTAAGTCTCCTAGCCGTTTTCTCTGTACTTTCATCCATATCCCCCCTATGTATCCATTTCAATATTTTATTGAAGATCTTTTTTAACACTATATTTTCCCATGAGCTTTCAGATCACTGTAATCTATTCGTTACTCTAATTTTTAGAAATCGTGCCGATATTCTATTTTTAGTTAAAAAAGCACTACTATATGGTACAATGAAGGAAGTATTTTCATAGGTATGTAGTCTTGTGATTATTGTACCGCAAAGTGTATTTTTAATAAAGATTTTGTGCGATGAGCAGTACTTTTCAAGTATGGGCTTTCCAAGAAGTACACAAAATTATACTAATATTACGGATCTTGAATTAAATACATGTATATGTAGAGCCGTCTGAACTATCCAACTAATCTGAATTAAACATTCTTTGCTCCCAAAGTGCAGGTGATTCGCGTGAAGTGTGTTGCAAATGAACGAGGACTTACTTTGCTTGAAGTGTTACTCTCTTTTTCTATTTTATCTGTGGTTTTCGTTACGTTTATGGCCTTTTTCACAAATGCCTTTCAATATAATTCGCTCTCATCAGATGAAATTCAGGGGACAAACCTTGTGCGGGCAACACTTGCTGAGTTGAAGGAAAATAGCGCAAAAAGGGTAGCAATGGAGGACTTTCTCGGAAATGTTAGAAACGGGGATCTTTCCATGTCCCATCCTGAGTACGCTGCATTAAGCTTAACCGGAACGGTCGGAGAAACGATGTTTAACGAGGAAGATTATTACACGTTGCAAATTCAACACTTTCAATACAAAGTGTTTGTTCACGTAAAAAGGAAGCCAGATTTTTCAGGTACCTCTATTTCTCTGTATCGGTTGTACGTTCAAGTCTTCAACGATACAAAGCTTCTCTCAGATACATACGCATACTTTGAATATGATAGCGAGGAAGAAAACAATGCTCAATAACGTTCGCCATCAAGACGGGGTCACATTACTTGAGCTTCTGGTCTCCATTACGATCCTTTCATCTCTACTCGTGCTTACTGGAAGCATTTTATTAAGCGGGATGAAAGCTTCCAACCAAGCGCAACAAACAACCCTATTGCAGCAAGAGGCCAACTATATTCTTTCGTTACTAACAACCCAACACGAAACACAAGAAGAATACATCATTTTATCGGAGGGAAACTGGGATGAAAGTTCCATTACCATCTCAAATCTTGAAGAATCATTTACGATATCCAATCCAAATTTCACCTATGCTTTAACTATTGATGACAAGCCAGTGAAATCGGAAATCTCCGTTTTTCCTGAGTCCCAATCTTTACCTATCAAGCTAGTTATCAGAAGTAGGCGCAATCCTGATTTAGAATTTAAAGTTCAAACTATCATTTCACGGTTGTAGGAGGGTATACGATGAGGAACGTTCACAATGAAGCAGGTGTAGCTCTGGTCACCGTCCTACTCATCGTCACCGTTCTCTCTGTACTTGGGTTATCCGTTGTTGGGATGGCTATAAACAATTCGAAGCAAACAAGTCAGATCGAAACCAACATACAAACACTTGACTTGGCGGAAATGGGATATACGTATTATGTAACAAGTTTTTCTGACTTCTACGAGAGAAAAATACGGAGTGTCATGCAGGACTCTATAGCGCAAATAAAAGAAGATATCATCAAAAACTTAGAAAGTGATCCATCTTTAAAGGAAGACGAAGACTTTATTGAGGGGTACAGAGGGAGACTTGCAATAGAATTACGAGCAGCCTTAGTTTCTAATGACTTTGCACCATTATCAGGAAGTGGCCTCGTTCATTTCAAGGAAATAGATGCGAATCGTTCTTTTAACATCTACGTAAACGAAATCGAAGCAAGTGCTGACAACCTACAACTCAACTTTATAAGTGAAGGCATTTTTAATGATTTTCCAACTAGAGAAATAAGCTCAACGATTACGATCCCGATCCCTTCTATTAACCTAGACGGTGTTGGTTCAGGGGCAGGTAATCTTGACAGCAATGACGGTACCATCCGTTATGAGGACAGAATTCCCACACCAGAAGGATTGCCGCAATGCGAATACAATAAGAAAACATTCGGGGCAAAATCCTGTTCCTATCGCGGAGCAGTATCCACAGGTTCTTCTGTAGATATCGAGAACGTCACTATTCTTATTGGGGGATCTGGAACCTTTAATAGCTCTATTAGCAAAGGAATCAATAATTCAACTCTTTACATCCGTGGTTCCTCCACATTTAATAATCCTATTAATGGTATCCAAAACTCTCAACTATACGTTGGTGGCGCCGCCCGGTTCGACAACATTAACCGCGGAATTGACGATTCACTTATCGTGGTTATGGGAAGTGCTACTTTCGATAGAAAAATAGATGCAATGAGCACCTCTACCATCTACGTCAAAGGATCAGCAACCTTTTACGGAAAAATAAATCTTGAGAACAATGCAAAAATCTGTGTAGGTGGAAATGTAGGTGGAATACAAAAATCCTCTGGAGTCAATATCTTCTCACCAACAATCGATCGTAACGCGTATAATGCCAACTGCTCAGGTGAAACAGGTGATGGCACAAGCCCTGGTAGTAAACCAAGTAGTGAAGACATCGAAATAATTTGGGAACCCATTAACCCCGCTGCAGCAAGATATGTTTACGAATAGGCTAGCTAATCCCTGTAAAAGTTTCTTCTGAAAAACCAAAACAAGTGTGCTAAAGATAGCACACTTGTTTTGTGTTACTTTGTTCACCTTAGTCCACTACTGACAGAGTTTGAATTCTTAGTAGGCAATTAACCTCCAAGGAGAACTTTTTCTATAACTACAAAATGGCCTGATAATCTGCAACACGATTTCGCCCTTTTTGTTTAGCCCCCATATACATCGCATAGTCAGCATAACGGATGAGGGAAAGCGAATCGTCAACTCCATCCGTTGTGCAGGACACACCTATACTTACAGTGATCGACACCTTCACAATTTTTCCACTTTCGTTCATGGATTGACGAATATAAAACGGTCTAGCAGAAACAAATTGACGAATTCTCTCCGCCATTTCGTGCGCTTGCTCCTTCCCGATATCTGGAAGTAATACAATGAATTCCTCTCCACCATACCGTGCTACTGTCCCCCGGCTTCCCACCATGCGGCGCAACCGTTCAGCAAGCTCAATTAGTACTTCATTCCCGCTTTGGTGACCATACGTATCGTTAATGCTCTTAAAGTAGTCTATATCTAATAGAATGAGAGATAATTGTTTTCTCTCACCTTCGTCTAGTTTTTGAAATTCGTCTGTAAGGTACCTTTCAAAGTAACGATAGTTATATAGTTTCGTTAAAGCACAGCGCTCACTCTCATTTTTTGTTTTTTCGTAGTGCCGTGCATTTTCGAGAGCTACCGATAAATACGAACATAAAATATCAACGACCATGACTTGGTATTTATGAAATAAGCGCTTTTTCCTTGAGGCTAAAAACAAGACCCCCTTCACTTCCCCACTACGCAAAATAGGAACTGAAAGTACACTCTCTGCACCTGCTGGCATGTAACCTTTTACCACGCCTTCCCATTCCACTTTCGTTCCATAAATAACACTTTTACCAGTAGCCCAAACCATCCCGCTAATGCCTTCGTGTCGCTGCAACCTTTGCAAATCCTTCGAAGAGATATCCCCTT
Source organism: Bacillus fonticola (assembly GCF_012955605.1). GTDB lineage: Bacteria > Bacillota > Bacilli > Bacillales > JC228 > Bacillus_CG > Bacillus_CG fonticola. The sequence goes on from NZ_CP052135.1 coordinate 2,210,400, forward strand.
CTTCTAACACGCGTGAAACGGTTAATTCACGATCATTTACATCAAGAAGGTAAGCGAAATCAATTGGTAATAACGTAGATATCTTTTGCATAAACACGTCTAGTACCTCAGTGACCTTTAGACTCTGCGCGAGTTCGTGTCCAAATTCAGCAGCATTTTGCAAATAATCATTTATGTTTTCTGTATTATTATACATTTTCAATAGAAGAGCAACACAAATAAAGGGTACCCCGATTAGAAAGATAGACCAAGGACCTACTTCCGAAAGTAAAAAATAAACAACAAGTCCTAGAGGATACACAAGTAAAGTACTAACCATCTCCCACACAAAATCTTTTCCAACAAAAGGTCGTTTCACCCCATGCATCCATCGAACTACAATATTAAGTAACACTTGATTTGTAATCGCATAAATGAACATATAGACTAGTAGCAAAATATAAGTTAGTGTAGTAAGTCTTTCTTCCGTGCCCACTTGTCCACCCAATGAAATGTATACTACCGCGCTCAATAAAGAAATCGAAAAAAACATAGCAGAGTTCAAGGGAAGTCGATAAAGTTCTTCAGGACGAATGCGTAAGCGAAACATAAGTAATATAGTGGCCAATTGAACAAGTAACATTTCCACAAACAAGCCGTGCACCAATAACGTGGGCAAGCTGATTAATTGGATGAAAAATATCGTCGTCCCATTAACTACAATCGGGAAAAAAGCAATGATGCACATCATAAATAGGTAAGGAAGCCAGTCTACAAAGCTTCCAGATGGTGGCATCCATTGAAAAGTGACTACGAATCCAACAGGAATCGTAACTAGCCAAATTAGCCAGATTACTCGCTTCTTTGCTGCACTCAATTCCAATCGACGTTCCCCCTTTCTAGTCAAAAAGTCACAGACTTTGAAGATAGTGTAGCAAATAGATGAAGTTTTGTCACCAATTTTTCAGAAAAAAGGAAATGCTCTTATAGTAGGTGCATACTAATTTATCTCATATTAACGCTTGACGACAATAAGAGATAAAGTAGAGAGAACCGGTTACAACGAGTACCTCATCAGCGTCAGCCTCAGCATACCAATCCTCTATCCATTGTACCGCATTTTCTGCCCATTCGACTGATTTCGACACGTTTTTTACTGTTTCTTTCGTAGCAGATCTTGGAAAGGGAAACGTAGTCCAGACAAGCCGATCGCTATGCTCCTGCAATTGAGAAGTCATGTTCACAAAAGGCTTATCCACTAAAGCCGAAAACAAAACCGTCACACGTGTACCTGCTAATCTAGTTGCCATTGTGTTTGTTAATGCGGCCACACCTTCCTCGTTGTGTGCACCGTCAAAAATAATGGTTGGATGGTGACGAATTATTTCAAAGCGCCCAGGCCAACGGGACCGTTTCAATCCAATCTGAATTGCCTCTGGCGTTAACGCGTCAAATCCACGTTTTGCACATTCATGCAACAAGCGAATTGCAAGCGCGCCATTCGACACTTGATGTCTTCCTTTTAAAGACGTCTCTACTGCAAAAGACCAGCTTTGATCTTGGTAGAAGAAACGTTCTCCGATTTCAGTTGACTCTTGATAAGTTGCCGAGAATTCCGTCCCGATCTGCTCACAATCTGTTCCAACAGACTTTGCGTGTTCAGCAAACAGGGTCACTACTTCCGGTTTTGTTTCTGTAGTCATGACAGGCACTCCTGACTTCATAATGCCAGCTTTTTCAAAAGCGATTTCCTTGATTGTATTTCCTAGAAACGCCATATGATCAAATCCAACGTTCGTAATGCCAGTGACAATGGGGGCCACTACGTTCGTACTATCCAATCTACCGCCAAGCCCCACCTCAAAAAGCACAATGTCGACAGGATCCACATTCGTGAAGTAACGGAAAGCTATGGCTGTAATGCATTCAAATTCTGAAGGTGCACCGAGAGTCGTTTGTTCAAGCTGTTCACTTGCCTCTTTTACTTCTTGAACGAGTGTGAACAGCGCTTCGTCACTTATGGGCGTACCATTTGTTGAAATACGCTCCTGAAATCGTTCAATATAAGGCGAAGTAAACGTTCCCACACGGTATCCACTAGCTTGTAACGCTTCCCGCATCATCGTCACTGTCGATCCTTTTCCATTGGTTCCGCCTATATGTACAGCTCGGAGGCGTTTTTCCGGATTCTCAAAGTAGTTCATGAGCCACTCCATCCGTTCTAAGCCTGGTTTAATTCCTAGTCGAAGCCTGTTATGAAGCCACCCAATTGCCTCATCGACTGTTTTCATGTCGCTCTATCCCCTTTTGGTCCCTGCTATTTTAGAAATAGGGCGAACCTTATTCGGTCCGCCCTTCACATTAATTTTCTTTTAGTTCTTGAATACGTTGTTGGACCGTATCGCGTTTCTCGACGTACTCACGCTCTTTGTTGCGCTCTTCTTCGACGATGTGTGCCGGAGCCTTCCCAATAAACTTTTCGTTGGCTAATTTCTTTTGCACTCGATCTACTTCACTTTGCCACTTAGCCAACTCTTTTTCCAATCGAGCGACCTCAGCTCCCATATCGATTAAACCTTCTAATGGCAAAACAAGATCAACACCGGTGACAACGGCTGTCATCGCTTTATCAGGTGTTTCGACCGACGTTGCCATGACTAATTCACTCGGATTACAGAAGCGCTCGATGTATGATTCGTTTTTTTGAAGTACCGCAAGAATGTCATCATCCTTCGCTTGTAAGCGCAATTCAATTTGCTTCGACATAGGCGTATCCACTTCTGCCCGAATGTTTCGTACTGTACGAATGATCTCAACAAGAAGCTTCATTTCCCCAGCAGCGCGTTCGTTCGTGTAGCGCTCATTAACAGTTGGCCAAGCCGCTTCTGTTATTGATTCGCCATGATGCGGCAAATGCTGCCAAATTTCCTCGGTAATAAACGGCATAAACGGATGTAATAAACGCATCGTTTGATCAAGTACGTGCGCAAGTACAGAGCGGGTCGTTTTCTTTGCCTCTTCTTCTTCACCGTACAAAGGAAGCTTCGCCATTTCAATGTACCAATCACAGAAGTCATCCCAAATAAAGTTGTATAGCGTTCTCCCCACTTCCCCAAACTCATAGCGATCCGCTAGTGAAGTGACGGTCGCAATGGTCTCGTTTAGCCTGGTTAAAATCCACTCATCAGCAACGGACTTTTTCCCATCGAGAGAAATTTCGTCTACCGTCATTCCGTCTAAGTTCATGAGTGCAAAACGAGATGCGTTCCAAATTTTATTGGCAAAATTCCAAACAGATTCGACTTTCTCCCAGCTAAACCGCAAATCTTGCCCAGGAGATGTGCCTGTAGAAAGGAAGTAGCGTAAGGAATCAGCACCGTATCTGTCGATGACATCCATTGGATCGACACCATTTCCTAACGACTTACTCATTTTACGACCTTGCTCGTCGCGAACGAGTCCGTGAATCAGTACGTCTTGGAATGGGTGTTGTTCTGTAAACTCCACCGCTTGAAAAATCATCCGCGACACCCAGAAGAAAATGATATCATACCCTGTGACGAGGGAGCTCGTTGGATAGTAACGTTTGAATTCTTCATTATTTTCATCTGGCCAGCCAAGGGTTGAAAACGGCCATAAAGCGGACGAGAACCATGTGTCCAACACATCTGCATCTTGCGTCCAATTTTCTTCATCGGTCGGAGCTTCCATACCAACGTACACTTCACCAGTCTCATGATGATACCAAGCAGGAATACGATGCCCCCACCAAAGCTGCCGAGAAATACACCAGTCACGAATATTCTCCATCCAGCGTAGATACGTTTTCTCAAATCGATCCGGGACAAAGTTTACAGCCCCGTCTTGACCTTGTAAATCAACAGCGCGTTTAGCCAATGGCTCCATGTTTACAAACCATTGTGTAGACAAATACGGCTCAACGACCGCTCCACTACGCTCAGAATGCCCTACTGAATGCATGTGTTTTTCGATGTGGAAGAGTACACCATCCTCTTGAAGGTCTTTCACTAGTTGCTTTCGGCAAGCAAAACGATTCATGCCGCTGTATTTGCCAGCTTTTTCGTTCATTGTCCCGTCTTCGTTCATAACGAGAATACGCTCTAACTTATGGCGATTTCCGATTTCAAAGTCGTTCGGATCATGAGCTGGCGTAATTTTCACGGCACCTGATCCGAAATCCATATCGACGTAATCATCGCCCACGATTGGAATTTCTCGTCCTGTAATTGGCAGGACGACTGTTTTTCCAATCAAGTGTTTATAACGCGTATCCTCTGGGTGAACGGCAACTGCTGTATCTCCGAGCATCGTTTCCGGACGCGTCGTCGCAATGTCAATAGACCCAGACCCATCAGACAGTGGGTACCGCATATGATAGAAAGCACCTTCCACATCCTTGTAAATCACCTCGATATCTGAAAGAGCTGTCTTTGTATCCGGATCCCAGTTAATGATGTACTCGCCACGATAAATAAGGTCCTTTTCATACAGTTTGACAAACACTTGTCGTACTGCATTTGATAACCCTTCGTCAAGTGTAAAGCGTTCTCGACTATAGTCTAGTCCCAAACCAAGCTTCGACCATTGCATTCTAATATGTTTGGCGTATTCATCCTTCCACTTCCACGTTTCAGTGACGAAGGCATCACGTCCGAGGTCATAGCGGCTCTTGCCTTCCGCTTTTAACTTTTGTTCGACTTTTGCTTGCGTAGCAATTCCTGCATGATCCATTCCTGGCAGCCACAATACGTCATACCCTTGCATACGCTTCATACGAGTCAAAATATCTTGTAATGTCGTGTCCCACGCATGGCCTAAATGAAGTTTTCCGGTAACGTTCGGGGGCGGGATTACGATGGTGTAGGGTGGTTTTGTCTCATCAGACTTTGCTTCAAACACCTTTCCTTTCAGCCACCACTCATAACGATTCTTTTCGACTGATTGCGGATCGTATTTTGTAGACAATTCTGTTTGCTGGGTTGTCACCAACAAACACCTCCTTCATTCTTGTAAGCGTTCATTATCAGTTGAGGAAAACAAAAAAACGCCTTTCATCCAGTAAAGGACGAAAGACGACGCTTCGCGGTACCACCTTAATTCTCTACTTATCGAAAATAGAGCGCTCATTTGTGTAACGGACTTTTCATCCGGCTCCTTTTACTTAAGTTCAAAGGAGCAGCTTCCAGGCGACCTTCTGAAAAACTCTCAGTAAGAACCTTTCACCAGGCGGTTCTCTCTCTATAAAAGGAGTTGTTCATACTCTTCCTGTGCAACGCTTTTTATCATATAGATATTTCAAATAATAGCGTATGTTTTCCCCCACGTCAAGTTTTGCATGTTTGTCACAGCGATGAGGAGGCTCAGCGCGGAGCCCGCGGAAAGCGAAGTGTATTTCCGGAGCGATATTAGAGCAACATGAATTTGCAGTATGTCGCATCATATAGCTGTTGTGCAATAAAGCTTTTCTCAAATAAAGCAACAACCTTTTAGAAAACAGACTTACATTTTATTGAATTGAGCGTCGATGTGTGATGCACTAGCTAAATTAATATTCCCGCGCACGTAAGAGTGGCAAGCACCATTTAGAGAAAACGCCCATACACTAGATACGAAACGTAGTAGAGGAGGAGCTACCATTGCGTAAAAAGTACAATTCATACACCTTTCAAAATTGGATGAAGAATGCACGAGCCATTGCTCAGCAGTTAGTCATCCCGTTTACTGTCTTCCAAGTCATTCGTACCGTTATTTTCCCTACAACATTTGATGTTTTACTGCTTGCCCTGTTCATTTTTATAGCTTTAGCCTTTTATTATGAATGGTTGTAAGTCGCCTTTAAGTACGTGTTCAAATCATCTTCTTTTAGTCATTTGTTGAGGCGGCTTCTGCTGCTTTTTCTGCCTGCTCTCTTCTTTTTTGCTCTTCCTCTAACTTCATGACGACATATTCGATGTTTTTAAGTCTCCAGTGATATTCCTGCAACTTTCGCACATCTTCACGCTCATTTCGTCGTTCTTTTGGTCGTTGATAATACCGTTCTACAATATCAACGATCGGGCCAGGATGGGCTAAATAACTAAGAAACAAACGCATTTCTTCCTTCTGAAAAGGAGATGTTGCAAAATATGTTTGTAGCCAGGCAAGTACATCGTCGTGTTGAGTGGGTCTCGCGTGAAGCGTTCGTGCAAGAAAAGGAAGTAAATCATGAAGGGGTGAAGCATACTTTGCCTGTTCAAAATTAATAAAGTACCCAAGCCCTTTTTCATCATATAAAAAATGCTCTGGAGACAATTTACCGTGCACAAGTACGGACCGCATGGTTTGCTTTTCTTCCATTAGTTCTTCCCAAACTTCTAACTGATTAATAGCAAACGTACACGCCTGGCGAATGTCGTTATAGTACATACAGTAAGTTAATTCAAAAGGTGACATGTACCACTGTTCTTCACAATACTCGACAAACTGCTCTAAAAACGTTCGCTGTGCCTCCCACGTTTGCTTCGTGGCTTCTGTATGTTCTTTCCGTTCTTCTTCTGTTACTTCTGTTTCCTGCTGACTTAGCACGTGCATTCTCGCCAACTCTCTAAACAACTTTTCATGCTTTGTCTGACGGTTCTCCCCTGGAAGGTCATGTAGCCATGGCATCAAGTAGTATAAGTCGTTTCCTTGTAACACACCGTACCTTCCATCACGCGTCGGATAAACAGGCACGATGCGATGGAAGCCCTTTTGGTAGAGCATTTGCAAATGGGACACAAAATCCATCCGTACGGAAGCGTCAATCCGCTTCAAAGCAAATAATCCCGATTGTGTATGCACTTTCGCAATCACACCTAGTGGTTCTATATACATCGGCTGAATACCATATTGCTGGAGAACGGTTTGTAATGCGTTTGTATCAGATGGTCTCCCCATGTTCTCCCCTTCTTTCCAAACAAATAGTTATGTTCGTAAAAAAAGTGAGTGCTCATCATACTCACTCACTTTTCACTACCTTATTTCACTACCGCCTGTGGGATGTATAACACTTGCCCTTCAAACACATCTTGAGTTGGTTCAAGCGAATTAACACGTAACAGTTGCTGTGCACTCACTTCATACCGTTCGGCAAGTGTATCTACCGTGTCTCCATCCTGCACGATGCACACTTTTAGTCGCGTCACCTCGTCTTCAGACTTTCTAGCAAAGAAGTCTGTTAGAGAGAGTGCCGAGGAAGAGGAAGAGCTTTCACTTTCGTCTTTAGACTTAGAGGCAAATTTAATTTCCTTGTGAGCCGGTGGGTACTCTTCGTATTCGTCCTCTACAATCGTATACGCCCAATGATCCTCTTCAGAATCATCTTCATACGTGTTCTCATATGGAGCGTATGCATTTTCTTGCTCCTCATGTTCATATGCTTTAGCTTCAGAAGAAGAAGAGGACTCGTATTCTTCGTCATCATCGTCCTCGATCGAAGGCATCGGAACGACTCCATACGGTTTGTGATAGCTCCGTGTTGCCTCTACAAACTGCTGATCCTCTTCAGATAGTGATGATTCATTGTTTTCGTCCTGTACATAACTAGGCTGTGCATCCTCTTGTGAGGGAGGACGCTTCGCCTCAGCGGAAAACTCCTCTTTCGTCCATGGAAACGTAGTTGGTGGTACAGGTTGGTCGACACTCGGCAAAGATAACGTAATTTCTTCTGCATGCTCAGCTGCTGTCGTCTCGTTTCTTTCCAACATATACGTTTCAGACTCTACTTGTTCAATAACCCCCGTTACGGTCAGGTCTGCCGTAAGTTTTATACAGTCGGCGACTGGAAATACATAATCAAACGAATCCACACACACATCTAAGTCATACAAACTCTTCACACGATTGTTTGGAATCGTAATATCTACCGGAAACGCATGTGTAAAAGCACACGTCTCTTCACTAACTTCTCTTACCTCAACGTACCGATGTTGTGCATACGGTTCCTCTTCCTCATCCTCTTTCACTTCAGACACTTTCTTATACTCACCAGTAAGTTCCAAAGAACCACGAATAGCAACGTACTGATCATGTTCTTGAATCGTCACATTAGGCTCTAGAGATATGCTCTGTAAAATGTCAACGGCCTCTTGTCGACCGAACCAAACGGACTCTTCTAAGGAAAAACGTAAATATGATGGCTTCCCTTGTGTCAAGAAGAATTCCTCCTTTCTCACCTTAAAAGACTTGTCGTTACCACTCTATGAAGGACATGGGTCTTTTATGCCGAAAACTAAGCCGGAAAAAGGGAAGGGTGGAGTAGTGAAATGCAATCACTGTTTTCTGTGACCTTACACTGTACTGAGTCCCTTTCCCCCAAAAAATCACATAAAAAAGACGACGATATCATCTCGCCGTCTTACCACTTACTTTGAAATTTTTGCAAAAGCGTGTCTTGCTGCCTCAATTGTTTGTTCAATATCCTCATCCGTGTGGGCTGTTGATAAGAACATACCTTCGAATTGGGACGGAGGCAAGAAAATACCTTCTTCAATCATCGCACGGTAATACGAACTAAACAGGTCTAGATTTGACCTACGTGCTTGGTCAAAGTTGGTGACGGGACCTTCATTGAAGAAGAAACCGACCATCGATCCAGCACGATTAATAGTGTGCGGGATTCCATTTTGCTTTGCTGCTTTGGACAATCCTTCTTCGAGGCGATCTGCTTTTTTACGGAACCCAGCGTATGTTTCGGGTGTAATTTGTGATAGGGTTTCATATCCAGCCGTCATCGCAAGTGGGTTTCCAGAGAGCGTCCCAGCTTGGTATATCGGTCCTGAAGGGGCAATGCGTTCCATAATCTTACGTTTTCCTCCGTAGGCACCGACAGGCAAACCACCGCCAATCACTTTACCTAGACATGTCAGATCTGGCATGACATCGAAAGCACTTTGGGCGCAGCCGTAGTCGACACGGAAACCGGTCATTACTTCATCAAAAATGAGTAACGCGCCATACTCCTCTGTCAATTCTCGTAAATAGTGAAGGAAGCCATCAATTGGTGGTACGACGCCCATATTACCAGCGACTGGTTCTACGATCACACCTGCAATGTCCTCGCCAAATTGTTCAAAAGCATAGCGGATTGATTCTTTATCATTGTAAGGAACTGTAATCGTATTTTGTGCGACTCCTTCCGGTACACCTGGACTGTCAGGAAGTCCTAATGTGGCCACTCCTGATCCTGCTTTAATCAACAATGAGTCACCGTGTCCATGATAGCAGCCTTCAAATTTCACGATTTTATCACGACCGGTATACCCTCTCGCTAAGCGAAGTGCACTCATCGTAGCTTCCGTTCCTGATGACACCATGCGTACCATTTCAATAGAAGGCACTCTATCGATGACAAGCTTAGCAAGTTTATTTTCTATTAATGTGGATGCGCCAAAGCTCGTTCCTTTTTCGGTTACTTTTTTCAAAGCTTCTACAACTTGATCATTAGCGTGTCCTAAAATAAGGGGTCCCCAACTGAGTACGTAATCGATGTATTCGTTGCCGTCAATGTCTCGTATTCGGGATCCTTTTCCACTTTCCATAAACAGAGGATCCATATTCACAGAACGAAAGGCGCGAACAGGACTGTTCACACCCCCGGGCATATGCTGCACGGCTTCTTCAAAAGCCTTCTTTGATTGTTGAAAAGATTTCATTGTGCGCCTCCTCCATTCTCCTCTCGTAAATACGTAGCAACGTCCTTTGCAAAATAAGTAATGATAATGGATGCTCCAGCCCGTTTCATGGAGGTAAGCATTTCCATGACGACTGCTTGCTCATCAATCCACCCGTTTGCACTGGCTGCCTTAATCATCGAGTATTCTCCGCTCACGTTATAAGCCACTAGCGGTACAGGAAAACGGTCGTTCGCTTCACGGATAATATCTAAGTAGCTGAGGGCAGGTTTTATGATAAAGAAGTCAGCGCCTTCTTCGATGTCTGATTCCATCTCACGAATCGCTTCTACACGGTTTGCTGGATCCATTTGATACGTTTTACGGTCACCAAACTGTGGTGTAGAATGAGCTGCGTCACGGAACGGACCGTAAAAGCTCGATGCATATTTAACCGCATAAGACATGATCGGTACATGGGAGAAGCCTTCTTCGTCCAATGCATGGCGAATGGCTGTTACAAAGCCATCCATCATATTGGAAGGGGCAATAATATCAGCACCTGCCCTCGCTTGACTAACTGCTGTCTTTGCTAGCAATTCTAGCGATTCATCATTTTCGATTACCCCATCACGAACAATTCCACAATGACCATGATCCGTATACTGGCATAGGCAGGTATCCGCCGCGATCACAAAATTCGAGTCAAAAGCTTTGATGTGCTTAATAGCTCTTTGAACAATACCCCCATCAGCATACGCTTCTGTGCCGACTGAATCTTTTGCTTCTGGTACCCCAAAGAGCATAATGGAAAGAACGCCTAGATGACGTAGTTTTTCTAGTTCTGCATCCAAATGATCTAGTGAAACGTGGAACACACCAGGCATGGAAGATACCTCTTTATACACACCTTCTCCTTCCACCACAAATAAAGGATACATAAGATCTGAGGTAGTTATCGTCGTTTCACGAACGAGTTTCCGAAGTGGCGCACTTTGCCGGAGACGACGATGACGGGCAAAAGAGTCATGGTTTGAATTCATACAGATCGCTTCCTCTCTAAACGTAATTAAGTATGTTGACTTGCATATGTAAAAAAACTTCGTGCAAGTGCCTCGACCGTAAACTCCTCGGGCAACACGTGAACAGGAAGCCCTTTGTTCCGTAATGCACGCTCTGTTATGGGACCAATTGCCCCAAACACAAGATGCGAAGGGGGGCTCTTAATAATTTCGGTAAATGCCTGTACTGTAGATGGCGAAGTGAATGCTACTCCGTACAATGAATCTACCACTTCAACTAGTTCGTTTTGTCCTTGTCTAGAAATATGGGTTTCATAAAGGTGTTCTACCGTAACGTCATACCCTATACGTTGCAAACTAGCTGGAATGACCGCACGTGCACGATTCCCTAAAATACACATAACGCGTGAACCGCTTGGCTGTTGCTCTTCCCATTGCTCCACAAAAGCGTCTGCGTCAAAACGGCTAGGCTGAAAAGAAACAGAAACGCCCCACTTTTCAAGTGCTTGCGCCGTTTTCCTTCCCACTGCTGCAAAATGAAAAGATATAGGTAGTTGAAACGTCGAAGGAAGATGCCGAAAAAATGCCTCCACCCCATTTTGCGAAGTGAAGATGAGCCAATCCATATCCCGCCCAGCCCACCAACTTGTCCACTCAAGTTCAGATTGTAGTAAAAAGCGAATTTCCAACAACGGAACACTCAATGGTTCAAACCCGATCTCTTCCAACGCTACAAAAAAGGGGGGAGCTTGCTGGGCTGAACGCGGGACGAGAATTTTACGCCTCATCTAACGTTTCTTTCACAGCGTCAATGAGTGTTTTTGCTCCTTGGCGAGTAAGGATAGAGGCAACTTCCTCTCCAACAGCTACCGGGTCTGTTCCACTAACCGTTTCTTTATAAATTGCCGATCCGTCCGGTGCAGCAACTAGTCCAGTGAGCGAAACCGTCTCGCCTTCTAAAGTCGCATAGCCTGCAATCGGGATTTGGCAACCACCTTCCATCCGGTGTAAAAAAGTACGTTCTGCAGAGACCGTTCTCGCTGTATGCTCACAATGAATTGTTTTTAAATAGTTGATAAGCTCCTCATCATCGCTCCGACATTCAATCGCCAAGGCACCTTGTCCAACAGCAGGCAAAGACACATCCTCATCCAAATAGCGCGTGACGACATCATCACTCCAGCCCATTCTTTTCAAACCAGCTGCAGCTAAAATAATGGCATCAAAGTTATCTTCTTGTAGTTTTTTCAAACGTGTATCAATGTTGCCGCGAATCCACTGAATACTAATGTCAGGTCGTTTTGCAAGAAGCTGAGCTCCACGTCGTAAACTGCTTGTCCCGATAATCGCTCCAGAGGGAAGTTCTTCAAATGGTATGTGGTCTACGGAAATAAAAGCGTCCCGATGATCTTCTCGAACTGGGATACAAGCAATCGTCAAACCTTCTGGTAATTTCGCCGGCATATCCTTCATACTGTGCACAGCTAAATCAATTTCTTTATCAAACAGAGCTTGCTCGATTTCCTTCACGAACAATCCTTTTCCACCCACTTTGGAAAGAGTAACGTCAAGAATACGGTCACCTTTTGTGACAATTTCTTTTACTGAAAATTGATATGGTACCTGTTCTTCCTGTAGTCGCTTCAATACCCAATTCGACTGGGTCAGAGCTAAATTACTTCGACGTGAGCCAAGCACTACTGTGCGATTTGACATAGGTCATTCCTCCTTTACATAAGTCCAACTGTAAGCTTTAGTTCGTGTTAGGAAATCCACAAGTGAAAACCAGACAATCTGCCAAACAAGAAAAAGTTAATGAGCACGATAAGAAAACAGCCAATATTCCAGTAGGCTAGCACACGACCATACAACTGTTTGCGTACTCTCATAGCGAACACAATACTATAAGCAAGTAACATCAGTATGGAACCGATAATTTTCAAGTCTAGCCAGCTAAAATCAGGTAATGCGATCACAGCGCGTTGAATCCCCAAGATCAAACTAAGCAAAAGAAGTGGGGTCCCGATTCCGTTTAGTACGACCGTCATCCGATCAAGCTTTTCCAAATCAGCAAGACGTCGCAAGCGCTTCCCCCATTTTTTTTGCTTTAATAATCGGTGTTGTAATAAGTATAGACAAGAAAACACGAAAGAGATCGTAAAGGCACCATAAGATAAAATAGCCATCATAATGTGAATATACAAAATTTCATTCATCAACTGTTCTGCAATCACATTTGACTCGATCTGGGCTGTGGAAAATGTATGAACCGCCATAATAATGAAGCCAAGAACGTTTGTAAAGAAGACGGTGAAATCGACTTTTAATAAACGATTAATACCCAACGACAATGTAATGAGCACCCACGCATAGAAGTACAAGCCTTCGTTTATCGTTAAAATAGGAAATCGGCCTGTTTCAAACATGTACATAAATAAAAAAATTGTTTGAAGAATCCAAACAATTGCTAAAAGCCAGAAGGCGGTTCGATTCGCCTTCTGGTTCGTATCGACAAAATCTAAAAAGTAAAGCAGTACACTAGTAGCATACAAAATTATAATCAGTTCATGCATGCGAGTCATTACAACGTCAAACATTCTCTTTCGTCCCTCATATTAGAGTAGGTGGTGGAATGAATTAAGAGTGGAAGCAACCGGTAGAACCGATTGCTTCAACGTTATCACAACGCTCTACCCGAAATTTTATGTTGAAAAAGAGACTTCAGATACCGCAGTTTGAGAAGGAGCACGCTCGGTCTTGCGCGCTTCTTGCACATAGGAAGTGGGCTCCTTCTGTACAACATCTTCTATTCCAAAGATTTGTTGAAATAGAGCGAGGTTCTCTTTTGCGTTCGGTCCGCTCGCCAGCTCTTTCATTTCTTTTACAGGATCTTTCAACATTTGATTCACGATGCTTTTCGTATGCTTACTCAATACTTTACGTTCACGTTCCGTCAAGTTCGGTAGTTTTCGCTCAATACTTTGCATTGTTTCCGCTTGAATACTTAATGCTTTTTCGCGAAGGGCAGTAATCACGGGTACAACTCCCAGCATAGCAAGCCATTCTTCAAAAGCAATCAGCTGTTCCTCAATCATGACACCTATTTGATCAGCGGCTTCTTTTCGTTCTGCTAAGTTCGCTTGTACAATGCCCTCTAAATCGTCAATGTCATAGAGAAATACATTGTCCAACTCTGCTAAAGCCGGATCTAGGTTCCGAGGTACAGCAATATCGACAAGGAAAATGGGCTTACCTCGCCGCATTTTAGCTGCAACAGACATAACTTCTTTTGTGAGCACATACTCTTTCGAACCTGTAGAGCTTATTAAAATATCTGCATCGAGCAATGCGCACTGTAACTCTTGAAGTGACCGTGCCTCACCTTGAAACTTTTGTGCGAGCTCCTCTGCTTTTTCAAACGTTCTATTTAATACGGTAACCCTTTTGACACCTTGTCCATAAAGGTTTTCCATCGCCAATTGTCCCATTTTACCAGCACCAACGATGACGACATGCTTATCTGCTAAAGACCCGAACACTTTTTTCGCAAGCTCAACTGCTGCATAACTGACACTTACAGCGTTCGCTCCAATTTCAGTTTCAGTGTGACCTTTCTTAGCCACCGTAATAGCTTGTTGAAATAGGCGATTTAATATAGTCCCTGTCGTTCCAAGCTCTTGCGCAGTAAAAAAGCTCTTACGCACTTGTCCTAAAATTTGCGTTTCGCCAAGCACCATAGAGTCTAGACCGGAAGCAACTCGCATAAGATGTTCTGCCATCCCACTGTTTTCATGAAATGTCACATATGGAGAAAAAGATTCCATCCCCAAATCAAACCAGTCTGCTAAAAACTTTTTCAAGTAATAGCGACCTGTATGCAATTGATCAACCACCGCATACAATTCTGTACGATTGCATGTAGAGACAACCACGTTTTCTAGGATACTTTTTTGATCCTGCAACGCCTTCATTGCCTTAGGTATATCAGACTCTTGAAACGATAAGCGTTCGCGTATTTCAACAGGGGCTGTTTGATAGTTTATTCCTGCTACGAGTAAATGCAACTTTTGACCCCCCTACTACAAATCATTTCTCTTTGTCACTAGTATATCATGTCGTATTCGCACGATTTTTTCCGAAATGTGAACAGACGTTGACACCCTTTACAACGCTGTTACATGGCGTTTAAAAATTAACCATTTACACAATGGATTCCACCTTGTACCATAACAAAAAAGGGCCATTTCATCAAGTCTACTGCTTAGCAGCCATTACCACGAGTTAGAGCACAAATCCAGTTTCATGCAGAAGGGACGCAAACCAACTATGCGCACAACCAATGTCTTACCTGGCTGGATCCTAATTGGGTTTGGCTTATACATATGGATTAGAGATGAACAATGGGATACGTTCGCTTCGCTTTCCGGCTGGCAAACACTACTCATCATCGTTGGTATTGCCATGCTTCTTCAAGCGTACAAAGGGAGAGACTATACACTTATTCTTCCTGGAACATTCCTTACCGGCGTTGGCATTCACTTCCAAGTAGTCGGAGAACTCGTCATTTGGCCTGAACACTTAGGGGCTTTTTCCTTGTTTTTAGCACTGGGTTTTCTGCTTCAGCACCAAAAAACAGGTCAAGGTCTTTTGTACGGTGTCCTTTTTCTTATCATGACCGGGATGGTACTGTTTTATGACCAAGTGACGTCTTCTGTCAACGAAGTAATAGCGTTAGGTCCTTATTGGCGCTTATGGCCACTTCTACTTGTTGCATTCGGTTGTTATGTATTGTTTTTCAAAAAACGGTAAATGCACACCTTTACATATCTTAAAGCTCTTATTACGGGACTAACGCTCTTTTTCGGTTGGCAGTGTGTTTGTTACTTAATGCCAATGATTCCTTTTAAAAAGCCGGAGTTCACAGACCCCCGGCTTTTTTTATTTCAAATACCTTTCTAACAAGTGCCACGATTCTTCTTTTCCTTGTTTCGTTTCCGCTGAAAATAAAACGATCGGGTCTTCAGGATCAACCTGTAACGTTTGGATGGCAACTTGTAGCTGTTTTTGTTGCTTCCCTTTAGACAATTTATCGGCTTTTGTACAGACGATCACACAAGGTAGATCATAGTGTTTTAAAAAGTCATACATTAATACGTCGTCTTCTGATGGTTCATGGCGAGAGTCAATTAGGAGAACGACGGCTTGCAGCTTTTCCCTTGTCGTCAAGTATGTCTCCATCATGATTCCCCATTTTTCTCGCTCCGATTTCGACACTTTCGCGTAACCATAACCAGGGACATCTACAAAGTAAAAAGATTCATTCAGCTTGTAAAAATTGAGCGTCTGTGTCTTCCCTGGCTTAGAAGAAGTACGGGCTAGTGCTTTCCGACGAATCAAACAATTGATAAAGGATGATTTACCTACGTTCGAGCGACCCGCGAGTGCTATTTCTGGAAAACCTTCATCAGGGTATTGAGATGGTCTTACGGCGCTTATTACTAGTTCCGCTGTCTGTATATTCATGACGTTCCCTCACGCAATGCTGTTTTAAGTACTTCCTCAACGTGAGCGACAAATTGAAAGTTCATGTCGTTGCGTACAACCTCAGGAACGTCTTCTAAATCCTTTTCGTTGTCTTTGGGAAGTAGCACCGTTTTCAAGCCTGCCCGATGCGCACTCAAAGATTTTTCTTTCACGCCACCGATCGGTAGTACCCGTCCTCGTAATGTCACTTCCCCGGTCATACCTAAATCATGGCGAACAGGTTTGCCAGTGAGCGCACTAACAAGGGCTGTCACAATCGTAATTCCAGCAGAGGGGCCATCTTTCGGTACAGCTCCTTCAGGTACGTGAATATGCAAATCATGCTTTTCATGAAATTTTGGATCGATATCAAATTTTTCCGCATGCGAACGCACAAAGCTGAGTGCGGTCTGGGCTGATTCCTTCATCACATCGCCCAGCTTACCAGTCAATAACAGCTTCCCGTTGCCTGGAGAAAGTGAAACTTCAATTTGGAGCGTGTCTCCTCCAACGGTCGTGTAGGCAAGTCCAGTTGCTACACCCACCTGATCTTCTTTTTCAGCCTCTCCATGACGAAACATCGGCTTACCAAGAAGGTCTTCGATAGATTTAGTCGTGACAACGATGCGCTTTTTCTCTTCACTAACAATTTGCTTTGCCGCTTTTCGACAGATAGATCCGAGTTGACGCTCTAAACCGCGAACACCTGCTTCTCTCGTGTAGTGGCGAACGAGTTTGAGAAAGGTCTCATCGCGCAGTTGTAATTGAGATTTTGATAAACCATGTTCTTCGATTTGCTTCGGAAGCAAATGATTCTTTGCAATTTGTACCTTCTCGTGCTCTGTGTATCCAGCAATCGATATGATCTCCATTCGGTCCCGTAAAGGCTCTGGAATGGTGGCTAAATTATTAGCTGTTGCAATAAACAACACATTAGATAAATCGTATGTTTCTTCAATGTAATGATCACTAAAATTGTGGTTTTGCTCAGGATCTAACACTTCTAACATGGCTGCCGATGGGTCTCCACGGAAATCGTTCGACATTTTATCAATCTCGTCCAACAGGAAAACAGGATTAATGGAGCCTGCTTTCTTCATTCCTTGAATAATTCGACCTGGCATAGCACCCACATATGTTCGGCGGTGTCCACGGATTTCAGACTCATCGCGAACCCCTCCTAATGAAATACGCACAAAATTACGGTTTAAACTTGTCGCTAGAGAACGTGCAATACTCGTTTTCCCGACACCTGGAGGCCCAGCTAAACAAAGAATCGGCCCTTTTAAAGACTTTGTCAGCTTTTGAACGGCAAGGTACTCGAGTACACGCTCTTTGACATCTTCGAGACCGTAGTGATCCTCATCCAAAATACGCTCTGCATGTTGCAAGTCCAGTCTGTCTTCCGTCGCATGACTCCAAGGTAGGGAGAGCAACCAATCGATGTAGTTTCGAATTACCCCACTCTCAGCTGAAGTTGATGGCACCTTTTCATAACGATCCAACTCTTTTTCCGCTGTCTTCCGAATAGGTTCTGGCATGCTGGCCTCTGTGATTTTCTTCTTTAAATCGCTCACTTCACCCGTTTTTCCATCTTTGTCTCCAAGTTCTTTTTGGATGGCTTTCATCTGTTCCCGTAAGTAATACTCCTTTTGCGTACGTTCCATCGAGCGTTTTACACGCTGCCCAATTTTCTTTTCAAGACGCAATACTTCCTTTTCGTTGTGTACAAACTCAATCACTTGCTGCAAACGTTTTTTAATTGGTAGCGTGTCTAGAATCAATTGTTTATCTTTTAATTTGATCGGCAAATGAGAAGTAATCAAGTCTGCCATTCGGCCAGGCTCTTCTACATCGGATACCGTCGCAAACGTTTCCTGTGACACCTTTTTGGAAACGTTTATGTACTGTTCAAAGTACTCTAGCATTGTACGCATGAGTGCTTCATCTTCAGTATCCTTCAGTTCTTCTCCGGCATAACCTTCTACAGTAGCAGCGAAAAAGTTTCCCTTGTCATGAAACTGTAGCAGCTTTCCCCTGTACAACCCTTCAACAAGTACCCGGATCGTACCGTTAGGAAGCTTAAGCATTTGTTTAACACGAGTCACCGTACCCATTTCATACACATCGGTAGCTTCCGGCTCATCTATAGATATTTCCTTTTGGGTAGTTAAAAAAATGAGGTGATCTTCCACCATCGCCTGCTCGAGCGCTTCTACTGATTTTACACGCCCAACATCTAAATGCAATACCATCGTAGGGAAGACTAGCAACCCACGCAACGGCAATAAAGGAACGGTTAATGTTTCATTAGTAGCTGCCATTCCTCCACCTCCTCCAACAAAATTACTTTGATCAAGACCAAGGGTCATTTCCTCATTCTAGCGTACCGGGAGTCCTTTGTACAAATTAACGATTATAAGTTGCAACTAAAGCTCTCTGCTCCTCTGTAGTATTCGATTCCCAAGAGGTTTTATGTTAAGAACGTAAAAGATACTCCCCGCACATAATCGAGGAGTATCTAATCAAAAGTTACACGCTTTCTTTCTTGTCTAATCGAATCGTATTTTTCACATCTTTTGCCTCGATATGTAAAGCTAACGCGAACACATCGTCCAAATGATCTACTGGCTGTATCGTAATTCCATCAATTTCTTTTAAGATGGACTGCACGTTATCCCTTGGTACAATGGCAAGTTCAGCACCAGCTTGTTTTGCAGCCTTCACTTTTGCAAAGACGCCACCGATCGGTTTCACATCACCATGTATGCTAATCTCACCAGTCATTGCGACAGTGGATTTAACAGGTATTTTGTATATAGCAGAGTAAATCCCCGTAGCCATCGCAATCCCTGCTGAAGGACCATCAATAGGTATACCACCAGGGAAATTGACGTGGATGTCAAATTCATCTGCTGGGACTCCCATTGCGCGCAAAACCGTAACCACATTTTCAATCGAGCCTTTCGCCATACTTTTTCTACGAATAGACTTCCCTTGGTTACCAATGCTTTCTTCTTCAACGATTCCCGTAATGTTAATGCTACCTTTTTCTTTGGTCTTAATTGCAGTTACCTCGATTTCTAACAAAGCCCCCGTATTAGGACCGTATACAGCTAAACCATTCACACGACCTATCGCCTCTTTGCCACGAACTTTCTTCTCCATTCGTGGTGAAAGCTGACTGGAGTGGATGACCCATTCAATGTCTTCATCTTTAATAAACGACCGCTCCTCAGTAATCGCTAATCCTGCCGCAATTTGGATAAGATTCACAGCTTCGCGCCCATTCCGAGCATAGTTAGACAATGTCTCGAGTGCTTCTTCACTTATCGAAAGTTTTACCTTTTCTGCTGCTCGCTTCGCCACTTTAGAAATTTCATCTTGATCCAATTCTCTGAAAAACACTTCCATACAACGTGATCGGATTGCAGGAGGGATTTCGTTTGGTGTACGAGTGGTTGCCCCGATTAATCGAAAATCAGCAGGTAAACCATTTTGAAAGATATCATGGATATGTTTAGGAATTTGCGTGTTCTCTTCGCTATAATAAGCGCTTTCCATAAAGACTTTTCGATCCTCTAACACTTTTAACAACTTGTTCATCTGAATCGGGTGTAGCTCACCAATTTCATCGATGAACAATACGCCTCCGTGTGCGTTTGAAACAGCACCTTGTTTCGGTTGTGGAATACCTGCTTGCCCCATCGCACCTGCCCCTTGGTAAATCGGATCATGGACAGAGCCTATCAACGGATCAGCAATTCCCCGTTCATCAAAGCGAGCTGTTGTGGCATCTAACTCCACAAAAATAGATTGGGCACGGAACGGAGATTTCTTATTCCGTTTCGCTTCTTCGAGTACAAGTCGAGCTGCAGCTGTTTTTCCAACACCTGGGGGACCATAGACGATCACATGCTGCGGATTCGGTCCACACAAAGCAGCTTTCAAAGAGCGTATTCCATCTTCTTGTCCCACAATATCATCAAAGGTAGTCGGTCGTACTTTTTCTGCCAAAGGCTCCGTTAGGGAGATGGCGCGCATTTGTCGTAGTTGCTCCATTTCTTTTTTGGATTCGCGATCAATAGACACCTTTTGATTCCTTTGATTTTTAAGTAGGTTCCAAAAGTACAATCCGATGACTATTCCAAAAAAGAGTTGTATAAACAGCGCTATGCCAGTCCAGTTCATTCTCCATCCTCCTGCTTAACAATTATGTAGTTCCTAGTATTTCCTAGGAAGATGGGGATTAAACTCTTAATAGGAAGATATGAGGGTGTTCTGAAGGTAAGGAAGATGAAGTGAATGAAATTTGTGCTTCGTAAGATCGACCAAGCACCCACAAAAATAACCGCATCCCTAAAGATACAGGATGCGGTTAAAAATGTTGTTTACGCAGATGTTTTTTCTTCTTTCGTGATCACTTGACCGTCTTGTGTAACAAGGGTAGGATGACCACTGCTTTCCACAGTTGCTTTCGTGATAATACACTTCTGGATGTCGTCACGGCTCGGTAAATCAAACATGACGTCCAGCATAATGGACTCAATAATAGAACGTAAGCCACGTGCACCCGTTTTTCGCTCAATTGCCTTTTGTGCAATGGCAAGAAGCGCGTCCTCTTCAAACTCAAGCTCTACGTGATCAAGCTCCATCATTTTTTGGTATTGTTTGATGAGCGCATTTTTCGGCTTTGTCAAAATTTCAATCAGTGCATCTTCATCAAGAGTTTCTAGGCTCGAGATAACGGGAAGACGACCAATGAACTCTGGAATAAGTCCGAATTTTAATAAGTCTTCTGGCAACACTTTCGTCAACAATGACTTTGTTTCTTCGCCAGCTTGTGTTTTTTGATCTGAACCAAATCCAATCACCTTTTGACCAAGGCGACGTTTAATGATTTGTTCGATGCCATCAAAGGCTCCACCACAAATGAACAATATATTGCTCGTATCGATTTGGATGAATTCTTGATGAGGATGCTTACGACCACCTTGTGGAGGTACACTCGCAACAGTACCCTCAAGAATTTTCAAAAGCGCTTGTTGAACACCTTCACCAGACACATCACGTGTAATGGATGGGTTTTCAGACTTTCGGGCTACTTTATCAATTTCATCAATGTAAATAATCCCTTTTTCTGCTTTTTCCACATCGTAATCAGCTGCCTGAATCAGTTTGAGCAAAATATTTTCTACATCTTCCCCAACGTATCCAGCCTCTGTTAAAGAGGTTGCATCGGCAATAGCAAACGGTACATTTAAAATACGCGCTAACGTTTGAGCAAGTAAGGTTTTCCCGCTCCCAGTTGGTCCAATAAGCGCGATATTACTTTTTGCTAGCTCCACTTCATCTACTTTGCTGTTCGAATTGATTCGCTTGTAGTGGTTATATACAGCAACAGCAAGTGACTTCTTGGCTTGTTCTTGGCCAATTACATAATCCCCCAAGATTTCACGGATTTCCCGTGGTTTAGGAACTTCTTTAAATTCTACTTCTTCATCAGTACCAAGCTCTTCTTCCACAATTTCTGTACAAAGCTCAATACATTCGTCACAAATATATACACCTGGACCCGCTACAAGCTTACGTACTTGATCTTGTGTCTTACCACAGAAGGAGCACTTCAATTGGCCCTTCTCATCGTTAAATTTAAACAAATCTGTTCACCCCTTTTACAGCGTTCGACAGTTTTCACATTCAATAAGGAAGCCACGGCGGCATATTGGTGTCCTATTCCTTTACACAACACATACCTACTCACATCTTGTGAGTCGCTAGAGCCACTTGCCTTTTTGGAATTCAACTGGATTTTATGTAGTGAGATTGTAACACATTCTCACAAAAATGCGAGAAAAAACACTTATGGTATAGGCTCGTAATGCTCCAGCGTCCCATGAATGCATGTTCTTAATTTCTAGACCGTACCGTATGTACAAGAAAGGCACGAACGAGTCGCGCCTTTTCTCTACTTATTATTATGCAACAGTTTTGCTGTTTTCCACAAGAAAATCGACTGCCTTCTTGATTTTTAACTCTTCTTTCAGACCGTCAAGCTGTCCACCAAGGGCTTGAGCAATTTGCTCTTTTTCGAGGTTGTATTGTTTTGCCATTTCTTCAAGTTCAGCATCTACGTCTTCATCAGTTACTACTAGGTTCTCTTGAATGGCTACTGCTTCAAGCGTCAAATTAAAAAGTACACGTTTTTTCGCATCTTCTGCCATTTGTTGCTTCAAGTCTTTTTCTTCTTGACCAGAGAACTGGAAGTACATATCAAGGGTCATCCCTTGCGCTTGTAGACGTTGTTCGAACTCTTGAAGCATGCGCCCTGTTTCGTTATCGATCATCGCTTCTGGAATGTCTACCTGTGTGTTTTCTGCAGCTTTTTCCACTACAGCATCGCGAATGGCTTGCTCTGCAGCTTGTTTCTTTTCTTCTAATAGGCGCTCACTGATTTTAGCTTTAAGTGCATCCAACGTCTCTACTTCTTCGTCCACGTCTTTAGCAAACTCATCATCCAACTCAGGAAGCTCTTTGCCTTTTACTTCGTGAATTTTCACTTTGAACACAGCTTCTTTTCCAGCAAGCTCAGCAGCGTGATACTCCTCTGGGAATGTTACCGTTACGTCTTTTTCTTCCTCAGCTTTTACGCCTACCAACTGCTCTTCAAAGCCAGGGATGAACGTATTGGATCCAAGTTCGATTGAATAATTATCCGCTTGTCCACCTTCAAACGCTTCACCGTCTACGAATCCTTCGAAGTCCAAAACAACGGTATCGCCTTCAACAGCAGCATCTTCTTTCACAGCAAGTTCGGCTTGATTTTGTTGCAAAGTTTCGAGTTCTGCTTGTACATCTTCATCGGATACGTCTGTATCTTGTTTTTCCACTTCGAGCCCTTTATATTCACCGAGAGTTGCTTCTGGCTTCACAATTACCTTCGCTGTGAAGATAAGCTCTTTGCCTTTTTCCATTTGGTCAAGGTCAATTTCAGGTTGAGATACAGGTGAAATACCTGCTTCCTCAACAGCTTTAGCATATGCATCTGGCAGAATGACATCAAGCGCATCTTGATAAAGAGATTCTACTCCAAAACGCTTGTCAAACATTTGGCGTGGCATTTTTCCTTTACGGAAACCTGGAACATTAATTTGTTGAACCACTTTTTTAAAGGCCTGGTCTAATCCTTTGTTCACAGTATCCACATCTACTGTAACCGTTAATACACCTTCGTTACCTTCTTGTTTTTCCCATTTAACTGACATCAAATTCCCTCCAACCAATCTATTGACGCATTATTTACTCACTGTTTAATTGTTTTCTCGGTACGTCACACACGTTTTAATGGTACCGATCCACCACATTTCTGCATAGGTGACTACATAAGCCATCTGCTTCAAACCACTCTATTATAACATAGACAAATGGGCTTTCAACTGTTTTCCCATATACACTCTTTACAAGTGAGGGGGTTGCATTTCTTCTAAACTTTGAATTCGCTCAAATACAGGTTCAAGATGGTCGTAAGGAATCGGACAGCGCTTTTTCCATTCTTGAACTTGCTCTTCCTGTCCGAGCCACTCGCTTGCCTGTATCATGTAAGCATATGCCCATTTGCTAGCGTTTGAGGTAGGTGTAGTAAAAGGGTACAATAAAAAAAAGTGACGCTCGACCATAGCTTGAATGGAAGTGTACAAGGTGGGATCTTCGTCTTCTACCACACTCGCTAAGAGAGTCAGTACTTCCTCTTTAAACGCCCAGTCTTGAGCCGTTGGTAAGCTCATTGCACTACCAGTGAACGTCTCCCCAAACTTGCATACTGTGACAGACGCATTTACCTCTTGTTCCTTTAATGCATGGAGCATAAGCGTTTTTGTAAAGGGATGGGTATCTTCGCTTGCTAAATAACGTTTAATTCTTGGGAGCTCTGGTCGAATATTTTCATGGAATAGTCTCGACCAATCTGTCCATTCTTCTTGTTGAGGTAGCAACACGTCCTCCACAATTTCTTCAATAAACTCTCCTTCATGACGAACCCGATCGCAAAGTTGAAGCACTCTTTGCAACCGATTGTACTGCTCTGCAGGAATTTGGTCTCCCTCTTCTTCAAACAGCATGCGTAACACGTCGTATGCTGTGTCATATTTTCGCTCCTGAATCAAAAAGGTCACATACAATTCCATAACAGTGAAGTAATGACCTAGACCACGCTTCATCATCTCTTCGCAAAGTACAACACCTTTTTGTGAATGATGAAGCTCCATATAACATGCAAGCAAACTAAAATACACTTCTTCGTGACACGAATCCATCTCTATTGCTTGCTCATAAAGATCGACAGCCTCTTCAAATTCTTGTTCTTTCAACCGCTCTTTCCCAAGGGCTATGTACCGTTCCTGTAATCGTGGAATAGGGATCACGTTTCGCTTCTTATTTTCATTATCCTTCAAAACGGTTCGCTCGCTTTCCTTCAAATCCCCTACAGTGTAGCATGTGCTTTGAACGGAAAACAAACAGAGGTTGATTGTTAGTGTGGTGGAAGAACTTTCATTAGAAAATGGTTGACATTGGGTTGATGAGTTTCTATAATAAGATTTGTCTCTGTGATACGTTTTGTGTCCCAGTAGCTCAGCTGGATAGAGCAACGGCCTTCTAAGCCGTCGGTCGGGAGTTCGAATCTCTCCTGGGACGTAGTAAAAACTGCCTTCTTTTGAGGCAGTTTTTTTATTTATTCATATAAAATTAACACAGAATAACATTATGTCCGCGAAAAGGAGAATTTCCCCACATCACCGCTTGGGTATTCTTTCGCCTGAATGAATACCGTATCTTCAGTCACATCTCCAAGAATATAGGTGCATTCTTTACGTCCTCTGGGTAATCGCACACTACCCGGGTTTAAAAACACCGTTCCATTATTTTCCTCACAGCCAAGCTCGTGAGAATGGCCAAAACAAGCGATATCCGCGCCCACTTCTTTCGCTTTTATGCCTAAAGGAGTCAATGTTGTTTTCACTTGATGCTGATGACCATGCACAACTAAAAATGTAACCCCGGCTACTTCTACGGTTACGAGATTCGGCAAACGCCCGTCCATGTCACAATTCCCTCGCACAACCTGAAATTGCTCTAACACGGGGTCGTCTGAAGAAAGTTCACTATCCCCACAGTGAATATACAAATCTAACCCCGGATGTCGCTCCAATAAAGTGACAAGCTCTTCTTTACTTGCATGGCTATCACTCACTACGAGAAAATTCATCACTCTCCACCTCTTTCATCCATGAACCTAACACCGTTTCCAGCTTTTTCATCGCATTAGCTCGATGACTCCACCGCTGCTTTTGTTCAGAAGATAGTTCCGCAAACGTGGCACCTTCCTCTTCAAAAAAGAAGATAGGATCGTAGCCGAAGCCATTTGCTCCTCTTTTTTCGTGAAGTATGCGACCGTGTACTGTACCCATTACTGTACGTGCCTTAAACCCTGGAAAAGCGACCGCTAAACAACATACAAAAAGTGCGGTTCTTTCCGCATCCGGCACTTCCCGCAGTTCTTGTAATACTTTTTCAATGTTCGATTCATCACTTTTTTCCTCGCCTGCATAACGAGCCGAATACACACCAGGCTTGCCTCCAAGAGCGTCTATACAAAGTCCTGAATCATCAGCAATGGTCATCATTCCAAAGTGATTTGCGGCAGCTTCTGCTTTTAAACTGGCATTTTCTTCAAAGGTATCGCCAGTCTCTTCAACATCAAAATCGTCCGACACGTCTTGTAATGTCAGCACTTCATAATGAAAACGCGCAAAAAGAGTTTGGAACTCTTTTGCTTTCCCTCTATTGTTTGTTGCTAACAGGAGGCGCCCACTCATGATGGGTCGCCTTGTTGGATTTTATTTGCTATAGTGCCTAGCACTGTTTTTTGTACGTCCATTAAGTTGGTGATTGCTCCTTTAGCTAACTGGAGCATTTGTTGTAATTCTTCTGACGAAAACGTTGCCTCTTCACCTGTCCCTTGCAGTTCTACAAACTGCCCTGTTCCTGTCATGACCACATTCATATCTACAAGAGCAGCAGCATCCTCCTTGTACGGCAAGTCAACCGCAGGACCCACTGAAGGGAGCACACCAACACTTGTCGCAGCCAGGTAATCCTTCAAAGGAAATTTCTTTAGCGAAGCGTTTTTTTGTAGCTTGTCCAATGCGAATGCCAATGCGACAAATGCCCCTGTAATGCTCGCTGTACGAGTTCCTCCATCCGCTTGAATGACATCACAATCCAACCAAATCGTACGTTCACCAATTGCATCTAAATCGACAACAGCACGCAAAGAACGTCCGATCAATCGTTGAATTTCCATCGTTCTACCCGACACTTTTCCCTTCGACGATTCTCGAATGTTTCGCGTTGTCGTCGCTCTTGGAAGCATTGCGTATTCTGCAGATATCCAGCCTTTTCCT
Source organism: Bacillus fonticola (assembly GCF_012955605.1). Classification (GTDB taxonomy): domain Bacteria; phylum Bacillota; class Bacilli; order Bacillales; family JC228; genus Bacillus_CG; species Bacillus_CG fonticola. The sequence continues at coordinate 2,237,034 of NZ_CP052135.1, forward strand.
TGTCCTCTCATAAAAGGAGGAACACGCTCCTCGATAGAAGCTGCGCAAATGACTTTCGTATTGCCAACTGTAATTAAGCACGAACCTTCTGGGTGCATGATGTAATGAGGTTCGATATGTACTGAGCGCGACTCTTCACAAGTGCGTCCGTCTTCTCTCGTCACAAAAAACGTCCTCCTGTCAAACCAGTATCATTTATTTTGTCATGCTAGCTTAGTACGTCTTTACTAACATGTACTAACAAATATTTCCTATGTACGACTAGTAAAAATCACCAAAAGCAAAGACAAGCTGCTGAAGCAACTTGTCTTTACCAGTATAGCAATATGTTGTTTTACACGCCACTTGTGTTGACATTCTCTGGACGAGAGACAGGTTCTGCCACAGATTCGCCATTTTCATTCACAAATTCTGACTCTCCTGCTACTTGAATAGAAACTTCTTTAATACTCTTTTGCTCTGTTAGAGAAAGAACGATACTTTGAAGCATACGGCTGGATAGCACTCCCTCTTCATTTCCAGCAAGAAGGGCTTCGTTAAAGTTCAACGTCACAAGACCATCTTCTACAATCGGCGCTTCTACTAATTCAACATCTGTTAAAAACTCAGAAACGAGGTTTGAACTTGTATACGCAGGTCCCTCTACTAATTTTGCAATGGTAGCAGTAACCGGGTCTAGACTTTTATCAATGCGAGTAGTGACTGGGACTTGATAGTACTGGCCTTCGTCATTTTGTCCTAGGTAGTACACGGTAACTTGACTCGTGCCGGTGATGTCTGCGAAGCTTCTACTGTCTAAGTTAATTCCGTCAGCACGTGACATGCCGGCATCGTCAAGCGGGAAGCTGGCTACAGGCATTTCTGTCTGCTCGTTTCCATTGACAGTAAATTTCACACGGTCAATAGAGTCAAACTCTGTTAACGTCCACGTAACCGCTTGAACGATCCGTTTCTCATCTTCTTCCATGTACTGAGTGAACTCTGTCGAAAAGTCTACCGTTGCTACACCTTCGTTTACATCGATAGAGGAGACAGTTCCTTCTGGAAGGACCGCACGAAACCCTTCAGGTAACTCTTGTGTAATAGGACCACCTGCTACAAGATAATCAAGAGCTTGTTGTGCGACGCTATTCGTGATCGGCATTTCTACTGTTTGTGGAACCACAAATCCATCGTTATCAATTAAGTATAAAGTTTGAAGGGTTGTATCTGCTGCCTCTCCCTCTTGATCTGCACCTTCTTCTTCTCCAGGATTTCCAGCGTCCCACTCTTGCAGCACTTCTTCTTCATCTGTATATGTCACATCCTGAGGGGGATCGACTTGTGCTTGTTCCTCCCCTCCAAAAAGCCCACAACCACTCAACAGTAAGCTGGAAGCAATCAATGTCACGACTACAGTCTGTTTCTTCTTAGACATCCTCATATCCCTCCTAGGACAGTTTGTACTACTATGTATACGAGCCTTTTCTCGTTTTAGACCATACAATCTTTAGTGGAGATAGAAGAATTACCAATGTAGGTTGACTTCATGACAAAATAAAAGAAGCCACCTCTGAATTGTAAAGTGGCTTCTCAATATTTTAATAGCGATCTAACGAAACTGGCCTAATCATTCTGTTGTGTGGAGGTAACCAGTTATCGAGAATGGTCTCGAAAAGCTCTATGGAACCGGTCGTGTAAAACGTATGTCCTTTGTGGTTGTCCGTATTAGCGACAATCCCGCGATCATAAAGAACAAGGGAGGTTTCACGCGCTGTCTCTTCCCCAGAGCTAATAATGGACACGTGGTCACCCATCGTTCTTTGGATAAGCGGCTCTAGTAAAGGGTAATGCGTACAGCCTAAAATAAGCGTATCGAGTTCAATTGTTACCAGTGGTTGCAAAGTTTCTTGCACAATTTGACGGGCTATTTCTCCCTCATACGCATTGCTCTCTACGAGGGGCACAAACTTTGGACATGCGAGGGGGGACACTTGTACACCTCGATGGATAGACTGCAAGGCCCGTGTGTATGCACCGCTTTTGACGGTGCCTTCTGTTCCAATGACACCAATTCGACGTGTGCGTGACATATTTATAGCTGCGCGTGCTCCCGGGTGAACAACACCAATTACAGGAATCGGTAGCTTTGCCCGGAGATCATCAAGCGCCACAGCAGTTGCAGTATTGCAGGCAATAATTAACAACTTACTATTTTGGTCCATCAAAAAGTGCGCCATTTGCCAAGTGAAATGACGTACTTCTTCTGAATGACGAGGACCATACGGACAGCGAGCCGCATCTCCCACATAACAAATTGTCTCATGTGGTAATTGGCGCATAACTTCACTCGCTACAGTAAGTCCTCCGACACCAGAATCCATAATCCCAATTGGTTGGTTACCCAATCGCCTCACTCTTTCATGTCTTGATGTAACTTCATTAGTTGCTTTTCTAGTGAGCGAACTTCTCCTTCTGAAAAGTCATGTAACACTTCTTCTAAGTAAGCTTGCCGTTTTTGAATCACTTCATTAATGATACGTTCACCTTCGCTTAATAAGTGGATGCGCACCACCCTACGATCACTTGGATTTTTCACGCGTTCAACTAGATGACTTTTTTCCATCCGATCAATTAGATCTGTCGTTGTACTACAAGCGAGGAACATTTTATTAGAGAGCTCTCCAATGGTCATATCCCCTTCTTCAAATAACCATTGCAGGGCAACAAATTGTGGCGGAGTGATTGTGTAGTTAGAAAGGATTTCCCTACCCTTTTGTTTAATGATTCCAGAAATATATCTTAGCTCTTTTTCAATAGTGGCGACGACTAGTTTTACATCACGAACTTCCATGTCGTTCGTCAATAAGATTCACTCCCTTAGACCAATTGGCCATGTTTCTCTTATTTTCTACTGTTTCGCTTCTAATTTCAACAATAAAGCATTAAAAACCGGTCTTCTTTAAAAAAGGACCGGTTTTTATATGTGTATGGATAGACAACACTACCCACAAAAACGCCCCCACAGACTTTAGTTCCTCAAAAAAATACCGTCCTAGGTTGACGTTTTTTCTAAATTTCGAATTACAGCTGTAGTTCTCCCATGCGAAGAAGCTCGACCACTGCTTGTGAACGGCCTTTTACTCCTAGTTTTTGCATCGCATTGGAGATGTGATTTCGAACTGTTTTTTCACTAATAAACAATTCTTTTGCGATGTCCTTTGTTGTTTTGTCTTGGACTAACAATTCAAAGACTTCTCTTTCCCGTTTTGTTAAAAGTGGCTTATGAGTAAATTCATTCTCCTTCAACGACGATAACCCTCCTTGCCTCAAAGCGCTACTGAACTGTGGGATGGGTGTAAGTTTAGTCATGTTATCATATGTGACGACACGCGCTGTAGTGACACTATAAGGGTAAGCGAATAGAGAAAGTCGTGAAAATGTGTTCTTGTCCCACTAATTTGATTGGGTTTGAAGCAAACAATCCCTTGCAAAATTTGACCACGGCACACTTTTACCTGTATGCTTTGAAACCTGAACCATCGTCCCTCGACCCGTATACGCAACAGTTCCGTCTACTTTAGTTACTAAATATTGCATGTCAACACTCGAAGTTCCAATCTTGGCCACCTTCACGCCAACTTGTAGTTGATCGCCAAAATATACTTGAGTAAAATAATCACACTGCAAATCCGCAACTACAGGAATACAGTCAGACTGGCTCCACTCATCCATAAGGCCAATGGACTGTAAATACGCGATACGTACTTCTTCATAATATGTAAACGGCACTGTGTTGTTCACGTGTCCATACATATCCGTTTCGGAAAAGCGAACAGCTATCGGAATTTGAAAGGAAAATGAAGATGTGTATGCTTCTAAGTCATGAATATAGGGTGCTCTTGCCATTATGTCTCCTCCTATCAAAGGTGAATGAATGTTCATTCGGTTTCCTTTCATTGTAATGGAATTGGGACAGAAGGGGAAGAAGAAACGTGGAGTAAATGACTAGGATGCGATACGTGAGCATGCGTGAAAATGAGAAATAAAAAGCCCTACGGAGATTTCTCTCTATAGGACCTTCACTATCTATTTAAAGAATCCAGATCAATATTTTCAAAACCATCCCTGCTTTAGACATGATTCAAAAAAATATTTACCATGACGCTATTTACACAGATACGCAGTAACCCTTTTGTACTGCAGCATTTTCAATAGCAGTTTTTATATTCCTTAACATTATGACAACATCGTCATAGATTTCGAAAAATTCATTTCTCGAAACACGTAATAGGTCCATTTGAAATTTGAACATATTGTCTGATGTAGGATAGTTCTTTTAATCGCCAGGTAAATTCACTATCCAACATTTCCTCAAGTTGGCTTAATGATCTAATCTTCTTCATGGAACAGCTTTTGTCCTAATGGAATTAACTTAGACAGACGTGATTTCGCATTGCTACCGCTTCCTGAATTCGTTTTAAACACTTCATTCTCCCAAACAGAATCCCCCGCAAAGATTTCTCTCCACAGGGGACTTTGTACTTACTATCGTCCATTCGACAAATTTCGGGGCGTACCTGTTCCCGGCCTTGCCTAGCCTTGGTCGCTTCCGAAGAAGTTGCGGAACATTTGGACTGTTGTGTCGCGGTTTAAAGCAGCGATTGATGTTGTCAAAGGAATTCCTTTTGGACACGATTGTACGCAGTTTTGGGAGTTTCCGCAGTTTGCAAGTCCGCCTTCACCCATAATCGCTTCCAGTCGTTCGGATTTGTTCATCTCGCCAGTCGGATGTGCGTTAAAGAGACGCACTTGAGAGAGCGGTGCTGGTCCGATGAAGTTAGATTTACTGTTAACGTTTGGACACGCCTCTAAGCAAACACCACACGTCATACATTTGGATAGTTCATATGCCCACTGACGTTTCTTTTCTGGCATACGTGGTCCTGGTCCTAAATCGTACGTACCATCGATAGGAATCCATGCTTTTACCTTTTTCAGAGAATCGAACATGCGGCTACGGTCAACTTGTAGATCGCGAACGACTGGGAATGTTTTCATCGGCGCTAACCGAATTGGTTGCTCCAGTTTATCAATGAGAGCTGTACAAGATTGACGTGGCTTGCCGTTAATGACCATAGAGCAAGCACCACAAACCTCTTCCAGGCAATTCATGTCCCAGTTAATCGGAGTGGTTGTGTCACCTTTTGCATTCACTGGGTTGCGTCTGATTTCCATGAGCGCTGAAATGACGTTCATATTCTGACGATACTCTAGTTCGAATTCCTCATCGTAAGGGGTAGCGTCTGGACGATCTTGTCTCGTAATAATAAAACGAACGGTTTTTGTTTTTTCCGCTGTCGCCATTCTTAATTCTCCCCTTTCTTCTTCGAATAGTCTCGTTTCCGCGGCTTAATCAACGATACATCCACATCTTCATAGTGGAACTGCGGCGCTTCCGCTTTGCCAACAAATTTTGCCATCGTTGTTTTCAAGAACTCTTCATCGTTACGATCAGGGAAGTCAGGCTTGTAGTGAGCGCCACGACTTTCATTTCGGTTGTACGCCCCGATCGTAATCACACGCGCTAACTGTAACATGTTTTGCAGTTGACGAGTAAACGTAGCACCTTGGTTACTCCATTTGGATGTGTCCGTCATGTTGATATTTTGGAATCGTTCTAGCAATTCTTGAATCTTATCATCTGTTTGCTGTAGCTTATCGTTGTGACGGACAACGGTTACGTTATCTGTCATCCATTCACCAAGCTCTTTATGAAGAACGTAGGCATTTTCTTTTCCATTCATGGCAAGGATTTCTTCCCACTTTTGTTGCTCTTGTTTTTCAAATCCTTCGAACAACGTGGAAGAAAGGTCGTCCGCTGATGTTTCAAGCCCTTGAATATATTCAATAGCTTTTGGTCCAGCAACCATTCCTCCATAAATAGCTGATAACAACGAGTTCGCTCCAAGACGATTTGCTCCGTGTTGAGAATAATCAGCTTCACCCGCAGCAAACAAGCCAGGGATGTTAGTTTGTTGTTCATAGTCAACCCACAGACCACCCATTGAATAGTGAACTGCAGGGAAGATCTTCATTGGTACTTTTCGTGGGTCATCTCCCATGAATTTCTCGTAAATCTCGATAATGCCACCGAGTTTTACGTCAAGTTCTTTCGCATCTTTATGAGAAAGATCTAAGTACACCATGTTTTCGCCGTTTACTCCGAGTTTTTGGCGTACGCAAACGTCAAAAATTTCACGAGTCGCAATATCACGTGGCACTAGGTTTCCATAAGCAGGATATTTCTCCTCGAGGAAGTACCATGGTTTACCTTCTTTATACGTCCAAACTCGTCCACCTTCTCCACGAGCAGACTCACTCATAAGGCGTAGTTTATCGTCCCCCGGAATAGCTGTCGGGTGAATTTGAATAAACTCACCGTTTGCATAGTACGCACCTTGTTGATACGCAATCGCCGCAGCAGATCCAGTGTTAATAACAGAGTTTGTTGACTTTCCAAAGATAATACCAGGTCCACCTGTTGCTAAAATGGTTGCATCAGCACGGAACGATTGAATCTCCATCGTCGTTAAGTCTTGTGCCACGATCCCGCGAGCACGACCTTCGTCATCAAGGACTGTACCAAGAAACTCCCAGCCTTCATACTTCGTAACGAGTCCTGCTACTTCATAACGTCGTACTTGCTCATCAAGTGCATAAAGCAATTGCTGACCTGTCGTTGCACCTGCATAGGCGGTGCGGTGGTGTTGTGTTCCCCCGAAACGACGGAAATCCAACAATCCTTCAGGTGTCCGGTTAAACATAACACCCATACGATCTAAAAGATGAATGATACCTGGCGCTGCCTCCGTCATTGCCTTTACTGGAGGTTGGTTGGCTAGGAAGTCTCCACCGTATACAGTGTCATCAAAGTGCTCATACGGTGAGTCCCCTTCTCCTTTTGTATTTACCGCACCGTTAATACCGCCCTGTGCACATACAGAGTGGGAGCGCTTAACGGGAACGAGAGAAAATAGTTCAACTGGTGTGTCTGATTCAGCAGCTTTAATCGTCGCCATCAATCCTGCGAGACCGCCACCGACCACAATCACTTTACCTTTATTCATAACTTGTGGCTCACTCCCTTTAGAGACTTGCTCAAACTAGTAAACTTTTTTTACACAAATGCTAAAATCGCACTTACTCCTACATATGAAAGGGCAAGGAAAACACCGATCGTTACATATGTAGAGATTAATTGCGAGCGCGGTGTCACAGTAATTCCCCAACTTACTCCAAACGACCACAAACCATTAGCAAAGTGGAAGATCGTGGAGATGACACCGACAATGTAGAACCAGAAGAAGAATGGTTGACTCAAAATGTTCTCCATCATATTAAAGTTCACTTCGGCGCCACGAGCTGCAGCAATTCGCGTTTCCCAAACGTGCCATACAATAAAAATGAGCGTCACGATACCGGTGATTCTTTGCACTAGAAATAACCAGTTTCTCACAAAACCGAAGTTACTCACGTTATTTTTGGCAGTGAAGGCAATGTAGATTCCATACACAGCGTGAAATAATAGCGGTAAAAAGATGACAAAGATTTCAAGTGCGTAACGAAATGGTAGGTTTACCATGAACTCGGAAGCAGCGTTGAACGCTTCCTCACCTCGTGTTGCGAAGTTATTTACCACTAAATGTTGAATGAGGAATACACCTACAGGAATTACTCCTAATAATGAGTGAATTCGTCGTAACGTGTATTCACGACTTCTTGCCATAGTTCTTTCCCCCCTCGATAGTAAAACAGCAACAAATTTCATTAAATGGAACCTGCTGTAAAAGTGTGACAATGGTGTGCCAAGTCAAGTTTACTCCTACTGGCAAGCCGCGTCAAGAAAACGGATACAATTCCTGAACGCTTGCTCAACAAAAAAATACGGATATAATTCACGTACAAATGAAGATGATTTCCCTTTAATCAATCCACAAAAAAATGTTTAAGGAATTAGATTGTCTTCCGATCTGCACCACCCAAACATTACCGTAGTTACGGGAAAATTTTCTCCATCTTTTCCACGCAAACTAACAGAATCCGTTATACTAATGGGGAGAGGAGTGTGGAATTATGCCTAAGCACAATGAACAACAAGTAGCACTCAAAGCAGACCAACAAATTAGAGAATCCAAACGCGATCCTTCATTCGCCGTTCATTTACTTCGTGACCAATTGGGGCCTCTTCTTATTTCTTCCCCTACCGCTCAATATTGGGCAGGCAAACAAATGGCGCGAGCGAATCCACTATCATCTCTTGAAGCGATTCAAGAATTCTTCGAACGCGCATCATTTGGCACGCTCACTTTTGCCAAAATGAAAAAGGACGAGGCGCTAGTTATCCTATCTGGTTCCATTGTTGAATATCGACTCAGTGAGCAAAAGCTCGCTTCCTTCCATCTAGAAGCGGGATTTTTAGCCCAGCAGTTCGAACACATCCACAAAGTCATCACCGAAGCAACGGAGAATAACCGTAAGCGCAAAGGCGAAATCCATATTCTCTTGAAATGGGATCGGAAAGATGCTTTAGCAGAGGAGTAAAGGTGGCCTAACCGGTCACCTTTTTACGTATGTGTAACGGGTACACCTTCTACCGGCATCTCTTCTCCCAGCTGAAAGCAGTTATGCAAAGCTTGCGTTGCCTTTTGCATATGTTGTTTCTCAATTACAGTCGAAACTTTAATCTCTGAAGTACTGACCATTTTAATATCAATGTCTTCCTGTGCGAGCTTATCGAACATTTCCGCAGCGACACCGGGATTGGAAATCATCCCTGAACCAACAATGCTTACTTTTGCTAGTCCTGATTCCGCCTCCATCTTCTCAAAATGCAACCTCTCCTGCTCTTGTTCAAGAATGCGGCTTGCTTCTTCTACGTCAGAATCTTTCACCGAGAAGGACAAATTACTTGAATTCTCGCTCGTTACAGACTGAATAATGATATCTACATTGATTCGATGACGTGCTAACGTAGAGAATACCGCAGATAGATTTTTCTCTTTACGCGGCATACGAAATAAGGTCATCCTTGTGATTTGATCTTCGAAGGCAATTCCTCGAACAACTGACCGATTTTCCATTTTCACTTCCTCCTCAATACGTGTCCCCTCTTCAAATGTCATACTTGACCGTACAGTTAGCGGGATTTGATAATTTTTCGCAAATTCAACTGCACGTGGGTGAAGAACACCTGCACCTAAATGGGCTAACTCTAACATCTCATCATAGGAAATTCTCTGCAACTTTCTCGCATCTTTCACAACACGTGGATCTGTCGTAAACACACCTGGAACATCGGTGTAAATGTCACAACGGTCGGCATGTAAGGCAGCAGCTAAAGCAACAGCTGTTGTATCAGACCCACCTCTACCCAGTGTTGTAATGTCTTGCTCTTGAGATATTCCTTGAAAACCAGCTACGATAGCAATGGTTCCACTTGCTAACAGTTGCTCTAGACGCGTAGTATCGATGTTGACGATGCGTGCATTTCCCGGGACAGATTCTGTTTGAATTCCCGCTTGCCATCCGGTGATGCTTGCTGCTGACATCCCTCGATTTTGAAGAGCCATGGCGAGGAGGCTCGTTGTTACTTGTTCTCCTGTAGACAATAGCATGTCCATTTCACGTGCACTCGGACTCACAGTCAATTCATTTGCTAATGTCACGAGTTGATCCGTTGTCTTTCCCATTGCTGAAACGACCACGATAACTTCATGTCCAGCGTCTGCTTCAGCGATGACACGATCTGCGACACGAATAATACGCTCCACAGACCCTACGGAAGTACCGCCAAATTTTTGTACAATACGAGCCAAGATATTTCTTCCTCTCTAGATGTTATCTGTCAATACTATGTACCACGCATGAGTAGAATAGAGGTGTTGGGAACTTCCTCTACGTGCAAAAAAAGCAATAAGGGGTTTCCCTCATTGCTTCGTTTCCGAGTCAATGTGAGATAGCCCTCCAAGATTCTTAAATCTTGACAGCCCCCCGCTTCTTCAGCAAGTAAGCCAGCTGTTTATCTTGAGTCTAAATAAACAGCTTCGGCGGTTGTCCCTTTCGATTACGATCGTTGAGCAGACCCGCTCTCCCGCAATGTACTCATGACTTCCGCACCTCTATCTTCACTCTATTCGCGATACTTTTCTTCACGATTGTATCATGTTCTAGTTAATAGCTCAATTGTCCTTTTGTAAGACATTCACCAATTTTTCTGCTACATGGCTTGGCAAGCCCGCCGCTATGAATTCTGCAACACTAGCCTCTTTCATTTTTTTTACAGAGCCAAAGTGTTTATATAGCTGCTTTTTACGTTTTTCTCCAATTCCCATTACCTCATCCAAAATTGATTGAAAGGCGGATTTTGAACGAATTTGACGATGGAACGTAATAGCGAAGCGGTGCACTTCGTCTTGGATTCGCTGTAGTAAATAAAACGATTGACTATTTCGCTCAAGGGGAACAATTTCCAACGGATTACCGAACAATAGCTGTGATGTTTTATGTTTGTCATCTTTAGCAAGTCCAGCTAATGGCATATCTAGTCCAAGTTCATCAACTAGTACTTCCCGAGCTGCCTCAATTTGTCCTTTTCCACCGTCAATTAACACTAGATCTGGGAGCGGTTTTCCTTCTCGTAACACACGCGAATAGCGGCGGCGTACCACTTCACGCATCGTCTCATAATCGTCAGGACCTTGAACCGTTTTCACTTTATACTTTCGATATTCCTTTTTATCCGGTTTCCCATCTGTAAATACAACCATCGCCGACACGGGGTCACTACCTTGAATATTCGAATTATCAAAAGCCTCAATTCGAAGTGGCGGATGAATATTCAGTGCTTCACCTAACTGTTCGACAGCCTGAATCGTGCGTTCTTCGTCACGGCCAATAAGCGCAAATTTTTCCTTTATGGCAATTTGTGCATTTTTCTTAGCCAACTCTACCATCTCTTTTTTCTGCCCTTTTACAGGCTGAAGAACCTTAACCTGTAAGTACTCCTCCACAAGGTCAGCAGGCACTTCTTTTGATAGAAGCACTTCTTTCGGCTTAAAGTGGCTTGGCTGATCGTAAAACTGACCAAGAAAAGTCAAAAACTCTCCTTCTGGATCGTCATAAATAGGAAAAGTGGAAACGTCCCGCTCGATTAAATTCCCTTGGCGGATGAAAAATACTTGAACACACATCCAACCACTCTCTACGGCATACCCAAAGACGTCGCGATCAACAAAATCTGTCGTCGCCATTTTTTGTTTTTCCATTGTGGCTTCTATATGTTGAATCTGGTCACGAAGCTCTTTCGCTTTTTCAAAGTCTAAAGCTTCACTTGCTGCTTGCATCGATTTTACTAATTCCTGCTTAATGTTTTTATATCCACCGTTTAAAAACTTAGTTATCTCTTGCACTATGTCTTTGTAAGTTGATTCAGGTACCTCCTTCACACACGGAGCTAAACACTGACCCAAATGATAATAAAGACACACACGGTCGGGTAGTGTCGAACATTTTCTAAGCGGATACAAGCGATCCAACAGTTTTTTCGTTTCATTTGCTGCATATACGTTTGGGTAGGGGCCAAAATACTTCGCTTTATCTCGTTTCACTTTCCGTGTTGTAATCAAGCGTGGATGTCGCTCAGCGGTTAGCTTTAAAAACGGGTATGTTTTGTCATCCTTTAGCATGACATTGTACTTTGGATCGTGTTTTTTTATTAAGTTGTTTTCAAGTATGAGAGCTTCCATATTGGAGGATGTAACGATGTATTCAAAGTCGTGGATTTCACTTACAAGGCGCTGCGTTTTCCCATCATGGGAGCCAGTAAAGTAGGAGCGGATACGGTTACGGAGCGACTTAGCTTTCCCCACATAAATAATAGTACCTTGACGATCTTTCATTAAATAGCATCCAGGTTGATCGAGCAGTAGCGCTAGTTTATGTTGAATGATCTCTTTCAAAAACGATCCCTCCCCCGCAAAAAACCGTCCAGTTTATGAGTGCAAAAAATTAACTTTAACAGAAAAAGAAGAGTGCCTCTGGAAGTGTTCGCTTTCCTTCCGAGCCACTCTTACCTTGATTACGCGTGTTTTTCAAGTACTTCTTGCAAAGCTTCTTTCGGTTGGAAGCCAACAACTTTGTCGACAACCTCCCCGTCTTTAAATACGATTAATGTCGGAATGCTCATTACACCATATTTCCCAGCTGTTTCTTGGTTTTCGTCAACATCTAATTTTACGATTTTTACTTTATCTCCCATTTCACCGTCGAGTTCTTCAAGAACTGGCGCAATCATTTTACAAGGGCCACACCATGTTGCCCAAAAGTCAGCAAGTACTAATCCGCCACCTGTTTCTTGACCAAACGTTTGATCCGTTACATGTGTAATTGCCATCGACTCATTCCTCCTCAAGTTCTATAGTGGTTAGAAGTATATCACGTACCTACTGGTTTAGCGAACCTTTTGCTTGCGTCTCATTTAGCTTGTCCGGAACCCCTTATAGCCATTCAAAAGGGACATACGCAACTAAAAAGTCTCTACATAAACAAGCTCCTCCGTTTATCTCTATGCAAACGAAGGAGCTTGTTTATTCAAATGAGTCTTACCTTATGAAGTTTGTACTTTAAGCTTTTTAAACTCCTCTGTTAGAAGTGGGACCACTTCAAACAAATCCCCTACGATTCCGTAATCAGCAACGTTAAAGATATTAGCTTCAGGATCCTTGTTAATCGCTACGATTACTTTTGCGTTTGACATCCCAGCAAGATGTTGAATCGCACCAGAAATCCCACAAGCAATGTACAAATCAGGTGTAACGACTTTTCCTGTTTGACCAATTTGTAAAGAGTAGTCACAGTAGTCAGCATCACATGCTCCACGAGAAGCTCCCACAGCTCCACCTAGAACATTCGCAAGTTCTTTTAACGGTTCGAAACCTTCCGAGCTTTTCACCCCTCGACCACCGGCAATTACCACTTTCGCTTCAGACAAATCAACACCTTCTGTTGCTTTGCGTACAACATTTTGGATAATTGTGCGTAAATCAGTGACCGACACATCTTGTTGCTGAACGTCTCCAGACCGCGTTGTATCCTTTTCTAAAGCATTAATATTGTTTGGACGAACTGTCACGAACACAAGACCGTCCGTAACAATTTTCTTTTCGAATGCCTTACCAGAGTATATCGGTCGTGTGAACACAAGGTTTCCACCTGCTTCTTCAATCGCAGTGACGTCGGAAATAAGTCCTGACTTCAAACGACTAGCTAACTTCGGCGACAAGTCTTTTCCTTGTGCGGTGTGACCTAGCACAATGGCCTCAGGATTTTCTTCTTGAAGTAATGGAAGTAACGCTTGCGTATATCCATCAGAAGTATACGATTCTAGCTTTTCATCTTCCGCAACGAGTACACGGTCTGCCCCGTAATGAATGAGTTCTACAGCGAGTGATCTAACTGATTTACCTAGGAGGATACCTACAACTTCTCCTCCTTCTGCTACTTTATGTGCCGCGGCAATCGCTTCGAACGTAACATTCCGAAGCGCTCCGTCTCGTGCTTCCCCAATAACAACTACCTTTTTAGACATAAGTCTTCTCCCTCCCGAACAATTTCTATGTTAGATAACTTTCGCTTCAGTTCGTAGTACTTTCACAAGTTCTTGAACTTGTTGATCGAGGTCGCCTTCTAAAATCCGACCTGCTTCTTTTTGTGGAGGCAAAAACACTTCAATACGTTTTGTTTTTGCTTCTACATCATCTTCTTCTAGGTCTAAGTCGTCTAACTCCAGTTCATCTAACGGTTTCTTCTTCGCTTTCATGATACCTGGTAAAGAGGGATAACGTGGTTCGTTCAGTCCTTGTTGTGCTGTAACTAGCAATGGTAATGATGTCGTGATTTCTTCTGAGTCGCCTTCTACATCACGCACTACTTTCACCGTATCCCCATCAATAGAAAGCTCGGTAATTGTCGTCACGTAAGGAATATCAAGCTGATCAGCAACTCGCGGACCTACTTGACCAGAACCACCATCAATGGCAACATTCCCTGCGATAATGAGATCTACTTCTTGTTCTTTTAAGTAAGTTGCAAGTAAAGTTGCCGTTGTAAACTGGTCACTTGCTTCTACATCGTCTTCCGTATTAATAAGGACAGCCTTATCTGCCCCCATTGCTAAGGCAGTGCGAAGTTGCTTCTCGCTTTCTTCTCCACCGACCGTTACGACAGTTACCTCTCCACCGTGCTCATCACGGACGGTAATCGCTTCTTCCACTGCGTATTCATCATACGGATTAATGATGAACTCTGCACCGTCTTCTTGAATCACTCCACCAGAGAGTGTAATTTTTTCTTCCGTATCAAACGTACGTTTTAATAGAACGTAAATATTCATGAATGATGCCTCCCTATGTTCATGTATCTCTTCAATTTCCAGTTACGACCGCTACAAAGGCTACCGCCTTGTCTACCTATTCCCCTGTAAACGTTGGCTTTCTTTTCTGCAAGAAAGCCGCAATGCCTTCTTGACCATCCTTCGACGTAAACACTCTACCGAATGCCGCTTGCTCTTTTTTCACGCCTTCGTAAAAGTTCTTCGATTTAGAGTAATTGAGCAACGATATCGTTTCTTTGAGCGCAACAGGGCTCTTCTCGGCAATCTTTTTCGCGAGAACAATGGCCTCATCGAACAATTTCTCCTCTTCTACTACGCGGTTTGCCAATCCCCACTGCACTGCTTCTTCCCCTGTGAGTGGCTCACTCGTAAAAAGAAGTTCGGCGGCTTTTGCTGATCCGATTAGCCTCGGAAGTCTTTGGGTTCCAGCAAATCCTGGGACAAGTCCGAGCTGTAATTCTGGTAGGCCTAGTTTCGCATTCGGTGTAACGAGACGAAGGTGGCACCCCATCGCGAGTTCAAGTCCTCCACCAAGAGCAGCTCCATGAATAGCGGCAATAATTGGTTTTGAGAGCGTTTCCATTCTTTCGAACACGTCTTGCCCGCCCTTCCCTAACTCGGCAAAGCCGTCTTCGGTCGTAACCGTTGTAAACTCTTTAATGTCGGCACCAGCGGAGAAAAATCGTCCTTCCCCTTTTAATACAATGGCCCGTACTTCTTTATTCTCCTCTAGTTCCGTCAGTAACTCGTTTAACGACGTCAGTACTGCTTGAGAAAGAGCATTGGCTGGTGGGCGACTGTACGTTACGATGGCAACGCGGTCTTCCACCGTTGTTTGAAAAAAGGACATCGGCTTTCCTACCTTTCTACACCTGCTTCAGCGATCCCCCACACCCATACAAAAGGAGAGCCTGCACAGATATCGCTTGTTTTTTCAAGTCGTACTTCTGATCATTCATAATCCATGTAGTCACCATCTCATCAATCGTACCAAATATGAGTTGACGTGCAAGCCTTACATCCACATCTTCACGAAATTCTCCGCTGTCTTTACCAGCTTCGATAATGGTGTCTACAAGGAGCAAGTAATTTTTCAAGACTTCATTAATTTTCAAGCGAATGTCTTTATTAGATTGTCTCAACTCTAATTGCGTCACAATGGCTAAGCTTGGACTGCTACTTAACATCGAAAAATGGTTTTCAATTAGATCTAACAATTTCTCTGCAGCTGTTTCCTTCTCAGCAATTTTTACCTTCATGTCTTCAATGAACTGTCCCATCTTTTCACGAAAGAGGGAGATGAGGATGTCCTCTTTATTCTTGAAGTACAAATAAATCGTACCGTCCGCTACACCAGCTTTTCTAGCAATCTTCGAGACTTGCGCTTGGTGGTAACCGTTCTCCGCGATCACCTCTATAGCTGCGTCTAAAATTTGTTTGTATTTTGGTTTATTTCGTTTCAAATGGTCCACCCCTCAAGCTGGTAAAATGAATGAATCATCATTCATATTCCTAGAATACATGGCATCTTTAGAACTGTCAAGAAGGTTTATACGTATTACTTGTCCAAACACGCTGCAAAAAGGAGGGAGTCCACATGACTCGACTCCGAAAGTGATTACGCTTGCTTTTTTTCCTCTGCTATTTGTTTTTCTCGCTCTTCCTCTACCAGTTTGCGGCGTAAGATTTTACCGACTGCTGTTTTCGGGAGCTCGGCACGGAACTCATAGATTCTCGGAACTTTATAGGCCGCTAAAGATTTTCGGCAAAACGCATCTAATTCCTTTTCCGAAATCGTTTTTCCTTCTTTCAAAACTACATACGCTTTGACTGTTTCCCCTCGGTACGCATCAGGAACCCCTGCGGCGACTACCTCTTGAACTGCTTCGTGTTCGTATAATACCTCTTCAATTTCACGGGGGTATACATTGTAGCCACCCGCGATGATCATATCTTTCTTCCGATCTACAACATAGAAATAACCGTCTTCGTCCATGTAGCCTAAATCCCCTGTAGATAACCATCCATCTTGGAGAACTTCAGCCGTTTCTTCTTCTTTGTTCCAGTAACCTTTCATCACTTGAGGTCCTTTTACGACAATCTCACCAACCTCACCAACAGGGGCACTCTCTCCCTCAAAGGAACGAATAGCAGCGAGAGTATCTGGCCATGGCACACCTATAGATCCACGTTTTCCATGTCCATCCCACAAAAAATTCGAATGGGTCACTGGGGAAGATTCTGTCAAACCGTATCCTTCTACTAAATTCCCACCGGTTACTTTTTCGAACTGCTCTTTCACTTCTACAGGTAGGGGGGCAGAACCACTAATACACGCATTAACAGAAGAAAGGTCATATTTTGAGAGATCAGGATGGTTTAACAAGCCAATATAAATGGTCGGTGCACCAGGAAATAAAGTAGGACGTTCTTTTTGAATTGTTTTGAGCACTGTTTCTGGATCAAATTTAGGAAGAAGAACCATCTTTTGTGCTTCCATAACTGACAGGAGCATAACCGTTGTCATCCCGTACACGTGAAAAAATGGTAAAATACCAAGCACCGTTTCTTTCCCGCGTTCACAGCGATACATCCAAGCTGTACACATTTTTACGTTAGCGACAAGGTTTTCGTGGGTTAACATCACACCTTTAGGGTAACCGGTTGTGCCGCCGGTGTATTGAAGCAGTGCAAGATCTTCTTGAGGATCAATGTCTATACATTCAAATGGGAGAGGACCTTGCTTTTGAATGACGTTCCATAGATGTACAGGGGCTTTATGTTCCACTTTTACTTGAATTCCATATTGCTTTTTTTGGACAAAAGGATAAAGCAAGTTTTTTGGAAATGGTAAATACTGCTTAATCTCAGTCACAATAATGTGTTCTAATGAGGTAGTGTCTTTCACTTTGCTGACCCGTGGGTATAAAATGTCTAGAGTAATAATGGCTTTTGCCCCTGAATCTTTCAACTGATACGCCACTTCTTGCTCTGTATAGAGTGGGTTCGTTTGTACTACAATACCTCCTGCTAACAACACGCCATAGTAGCCCACGACAGCTTGGGGACAGTTGGGCAACATAATAGCAACGCGATCTCCTTTTCTGATTCCATTTCTTTGCAAATAAGAAGCGAGTGTTTTTGCTTCTGTATATAGTTTGGAAAACGTCATCGAATAGCCTAAGAAGTGAATAGCCGTCGCATCACCATATGCATTTGAGACTTCTTCTAAATAGTGGGGCAAAGGTTTTACATCATAAGTTAACGTTGTAGGGATTTCTTGCGGATACATACGTGTCCACGGCGTTTCCGAAACAGATTCCATTCATTTCCCTCCTTTTTTTGTCTGATTAAGGACTTTTATTGAATTGTTTTGAAAAATTAAAACGCTTACATATAGTATACTGCACAACAAAAAGAGTCGCAACGAAATCGAAGTATGTTACGACACTTTTTGAAAATATTACGTACTAAAGGATTGTCTGTTAAGAGACATGATCGTATAGTAGAAAGTCTGCAAACTGCGCAGCACAGACACACCCGCATCCCCGCGAGCGCCACGCCGAGACATGATGATTAAAAAAATGACAAATAAATAACACCAATCAATATAAAGGCACCGCACACACCGAACAATATTTTAGCTAATGTCTCCACTTATTATCCTCCCTACTTATCCCGAGACGCTAGAATAATTCTTTTCGAATTTAGGCTTAAATTCCTGCACCGATGACATACGAAAGCCCCAGTGAAATAACAAAGGAGATAAAGCCAACAGCTCTGTTATCTTGTGAAATTTCTTCGTCAATTTTAAATTTTGGCGTCAAAAATTCAAATATAAAATAAGCGAACACAAGCAAAGCAAAGCCATAGACACCCCATCCTACAGTTGTTAAGAGTGTGTCATTCGCTTCAATCGAGAAACGAAAGATGTTGGCAATGCCGAGCATTTTCCCACCCGTTGCCAACGCTACCGCGACATTCCCTTTTTTAATTTCCTCCCAGTTATTATATTTGGTTACCAGCTCAAACACAGCCATAAACACGACCATACAGAGCACCACCACGCTATAATAAGCTGCTGTAGCCACTAAATCATTCTCCCAAAACGGGTTCACACTCATCCCCACTCTCTAGCCTAATACTACGATCGTCACACCATTTCCACCTTCAGACGCCTCTCCGTACCGCACATCTTTCACTGAGCGATGTTGCTTTAAGAAGTCTTGCACGCCTTTTCTAAGCGCTCCAGTTCCTTTTCCATGTATGATCGAAACACGTGGATATCCAGCCAGCAATGCATCATCAATGTACTTTTCGACTTTCGTAATAGCAGCTTCAAACCGCTCTCCACGTAGGTCAAGCTCTAGTTTGACATGGGAAGCACTCCCTCGCACTGTAGCCATTGGTTTTGGCGCTTGGTTTTTCTCTTGTTTAAGCTTTACAAGATCGGATGTGGCTACTTTCATCTTTAAAATACCAAGCTGAACTTGCCAATGGTTGTCATCCACCTTCTCAAGCAGCTGTCCTTTTTGATCAAAACTCACCACTTTCACATCATCACCAGGTTGCAAAGAAGCTTCTTCTTTCTTTTGATGCGGGGCCTTTGGTTGGACAGGTATATCAGGCACTAGCTCATCCAATTTCTTCCGCAACCTAATAAGTTCGTGGTCTTTTACGACAGATTCAGCTTGTGTGGATTTCATATTATGAAGCTCTTGCACAATGTTCTCTGCTTCTTTACGTGCTTTGTCTACAATAAGTTTCGCTTCTTCACGCGCTTTTTCGTGCCATTTTAGTTTCTTTTCATGATACTGTTGCATTTCATCTTGCAAATCTGCAAGTAATTTCTCCGCACTTTTAGCAAAATCCCGCGCTTCTTGTTCCTCTATTTCTGCAGCACGTCTACTCGACTCTAAAGAAGCGATCATTTGATCAACCTCAGCGGAGTCTTCACTTATTAACGATTTGGCCCGTCCGATTAGATCCTCTGACAATCCAAGGCGTTTAGAAATTTCAAATGCGTTACTTCGACCAGGTATGCCGATAAGGAGGCGATACGTCGGACTTAAAGTTTCAATATCAAACTCGACGCTCGCGTTCGTCACCCGCTCCCGATTGTATCCGTACGCTTTTAATTCGGGATAGTGTGTTGTAGCGACGACGCATGCTTTTCGTTGGTGCATATTGTCTAAAATACTAATCGCCAAGGCTGCCCCCTCTTGTGGGTCTGTGCCAGCGCCTAACTCGTCAAAAAGAACGAGGCTTTTTTCATCAGCCTTCTGTAAGATCTCAACGATGTTGACCATATGACTTGAGAAAGTACTTAAGCTTTGTTCAATGGATTGTTCGTCACCGATATCAGCGAAGATTTGTGTAAAAACACCTACTTCTGATCCTTCTTCTACAGGAAGAAACAAGCCTGATTGCGCCATAGTGACAAGCAACCCGAGCGTTTTCAATGCAACGGTTTTCCCTCCTGTATTCGGACCAGTAATCACCATCGTCGTGAACGTATCACCAATTTCAATTGTGTTCGGAACGACTTCATCATCTGGTAGGAGTGGATGACGTGCTTTTACAAGCCTCACACGACCTTCATCATTTAGACGCGGTTTTGTGCCTTTTACACTTTGCCCGTAACGAGCTTTTGTAAAATACCAGTCTAAACGTGAGATCGCATCTAAATTGGTTAGTAGAATGTCTGCTAATTCTGCTACTTGCTCTGTAAATGCGAGAAGAATCCGTTCAATTTCACGCTGTTCTTCAACTTTTGCTTGCTGAATACCGTTGTTTAGCTCCACAATTGATTGTGGCTCAATGAACAACGTTTGTCCTGATGCTGACTGATCGTGCACAATCCCGCCGTAGTGTCCGCGGTATTCTTGCTTTACAGGCAATACGAAGCGTTCATTTCGAATCGTGACGATCTGGTCTGATAGCATCTTACTTGCATTCGCACCTCGAATCATGCTTTCTAATCGTTCGCGGACCCTCGCTTCTTGGCTTCTGCGCTTTTGGCGTAACGTGCGAAGTGTCGGGCTCGCGGAATCCAATACTTCACCACTTTCATCCACTGCATGTTCAATATTTACTTCCATATCTCGCAGTACGACAATTCGCTCTGTCTGGGCTTCTAATTGTGGATAAGGTGCCTCTTCCAAAAGTCCCTCAATAAACTGCTGAATGTGCCGACCTTGTCTGAGTGTATTTCCAATTTGGTATAGTTCATGAGGATTTAACATCCCACTAATCGTCGCGCGCTTCACGTGGGGTCTAATGTCATACACGCCTCGGAGCGGGACATTTCCCTTTAAACGGTAAACAGTGATTGCTTCGTCAGTTTCTTGAATGGCCTTTTCTACGTCGCTTATTTTCGTCAACGGTGCCAATTGTCGAATCCGTTCTTGCGTCATAACGGACGTAGCATGGGACAGCAAAGCGTTTTTCACTTTGTCAAATTCTAATTTTCGATACGTTGATTGTTCCATCATCTCACCCTTATGTTTTTAACTGCAAAATTTGTTGCACAGACCACGTGTTCAAAACAGAAGTCTTCGGAACCCAGCCTTTTTTGGCTTGTGACACGCCGTACGTCATATTGTCAAGTTCTTTCTGATTGTGTGCATCTGTGTTGATTACAATGGGAACCCCTTTGGAAACGGCTTTTTGTAACCAATCACTCCGCAAATCAAATCTGTTAGGGTTGGCGTTGCATTCAACCGCCGTTCCCGTTTTGTGTGCGATCTCTAGAAAATTCTCTATATCAAAGTGATAGCCGTCTCTAATTCCAATTTTCCGCCCGCTCGGATGGGCAATCATTTTCACATACGGATTTTCACAAGCAGCTTGAAATCGTCGTGTGATGAGTTCTTTTGACTGATGAAAATGAGAATGGATGGAGCCGATGATCCAGTCTAATTCGCGTAGGACCTCATCCGGATAGTCAAGTGCTCCATCCGCTAAAATATCCATCTCTACACCAGATAAAATCGTTATATCTCGATACGTTTCTCGTAGTTTTACTATTTCCTCGTGCTGTCGTAGCAAATTGTCTATAGACAGCCCCCCGGCTATCACAAGGGAGCGCGAATGGTCAGTAATCGCCATCACTTCATATTCTTTTCTTCGGCAAGCCTCTATCATTTCCTCGATAGTGTGTGCACCATCGCTCCATGCTGTGTGCATATGCAAATCGCCACGTATGTCTTCTATAGAAATCACATCATGGATGCGTTTAGAATGATCGATTTCCTCGCCAGTTTCTCTCAACTCAGGAGGGAACCATGGCAAATGAAAATGATGATAAAACGCTTGTTCATTTGAAAATGTTGTCACCCTGTTCGTCTCATCGTCTGTAACTCCGTATTCACTAATCTTCTCACCACGTTGCTTTGCCAGTTGTCGCATGCGTACATTGTGATCCTTTGAACCGGTAAAGTGATGCAAAGTGGTGGCAAACACAGCAGGTTCCGCGAGGCGAACATCTATAGACAACTCGTGTTCATCCATCCATCTTACAGATACTTTTGTCGTTCCTTTTGCGATCACACCAACGATTTCTTCCCAATTCACAATCCAGTCTCGTACTTCTTCTGGTTCATCCGTTTCCACGATAAAATCAAGGTCCTTCACCGTTTCCTGCACTCGCCGAAAACTGCCAGCAACTTCTGCCCGTTGAACAGCAGGAAATTCACGTAGCTTTTGTAAAATATGTTCAGCTATAGGACGAGCGTAAGCAAACGGGTGTCGTTCCCTTGTCCCCATTGCCTGCTTAAGGGCCGCTAACAAATTTTCTTCGGTTTTCACACCAAACCCGTCAAGAGCTTGTACTTTGCCTTCCTCACACGCTCTTTGCAACGTTTGTACATCAATGATTCCCAGTTCTTTATGTAGCTTTGCCAGCTTTTCCCCACCGATCCCTGGAAGCTGTAATAAAGGGATTAATCCGACGGGCACTTCCTTTTTCAAGTCTGTAAGTAGCTTTGTTTGACCAGTTTGTAAAAATTCCTCTATAACAGTAGTAGTTTTCTCCCCTACTCCGTTTAACGCTGTCCATTTCTCTATTTCGTCTACACTTCGTTTATCCCGCTCAATGCCGTTCGCCGCTTTCCGATAGGCAGCGATTCGGTACGCTGAGTCTCCTCGTAGTTCCATGTAGGTCGCGATTGTCTCCAAGTGGCGAATAATTGCCTTCTTGTCCATTCCGTTCTCCTTTAAATGTGATACGTATAGGTTTACTTTACCACGTTTTTGCTTTTTGCTTCAAAAGATCGTGAAGGTCATACAGAAAAACGCTTGAATGATAAAAATCAATTCAAGCGCCATTGTTTATTCCTCATAGTGAACTTTCCCATTTGTTACGCTATGTTCTGAAACCATAATTCGCGAATTTGTTCTGAAATAAGCGGGGTATTTTGTACGATCGTTTTTGCGAGTACAGAGTCATTCATCGGTCCTTGTATAAAATCAATAGGTAGTAAGGCTCCAATATACAATACAAGAAATGCAAGCATATAGACTTCTACAACGCCGAGTGCTCCGCCCGCCCACACATTTAGCTGCTTTAATACGGGTAAGTGGGCAACAAAATCAAGCATCGATCCAAGAATCTGCAAGAGAATTTTTGAAAC
The DNA here is from genome assembly GCF_012955605.1 of Bacillus fonticola. Lineage (GTDB taxonomy): Bacteria > Bacillota > Bacilli > Bacillales > JC228 > Bacillus_CG > Bacillus_CG fonticola. The sequence goes on from NZ_CP052135.1 coordinate 2,260,098, forward strand.
AAAGAAAAGAATGGCAAAGGAAATTGCATTATAGTAGGCAGTCTCTAAGTCTGTTCCTTCAAATAATAATTCCATCGTTTCTGGTTCCCCAAATGTAGGATAAGGAACCCAGAGATTCATTCGTGGCGCTAACTTATCGTAGTACAGAAACGCCACAATAAATGAAATGATAAACCCGGTCATATGGATCGTTTGCAAAATAAAGCCTCTCCGCAATCCGACTAAAAAGCCCAACGCCAGTAAGCCAAGTAAAATGATATCTAACAAGTTCATTCCGTCCTTTTCTGTTGAAGTTCTTGTTCGAGTTTCTCTGCGTCCTCACGAATTTTCATGTATTCATGAACTGCATTTACTGCTGTCAACACGGCTAAACGTTGAACATCCAGTGAAGGGTTATGAACAGAAATTTCCCTCATTTTCTCATCTACATAAGAAGCAACGTGGCGCATATGACTGTTCGACTCTGGCCCGACAATCGTGTAAGCTTGTCCATATATATCTACAGTTACTCGATTCTTCCTATCATCTTGAGACAAATCCTTCACCCTTTTCAGAGAATCCTATTCACACACGTTGTGAGTACAAGCTGTCGCGGCATAGATGTGGCAAATTCAGCTTAGTTTCTTAAAGTTCATCATAGCATATTAGCTCTGGAGAGAGGAAGAGATGACGAGAAATTGGAAGCTATTACTTTAGAATAATGAACACCTTCTAACGAGAGAGGAGAAAGATCATGGCACAGGCCGTACTTCAAGTTTCAAAAGAGACACTCCAAACGATCAAAACCTTTTATCAAGGAGCGGGTGTTCTGCAAACATCCCCCCCACCACACGCTGTTTTTTGTGCAAAGCTACCTGGCTGTACAATTACTGGCTACGGATCAGGGAAAGTGCTTTTTCAAGGTAAGAATGCCGAGACAGAAGCAGAAACGTGGGGAAAAACAGCAAACCAATCTCCACCCAAAAAGTCGAGTAGTAAAGGAGACCCACTACCTGAATCGTTTTCCACGCTTTCAGTACTAGGGTCCGATGAAGTGGGAACAGGAGATTACTTCGGGCCAATGACCGTTGTGGCGGCTTATGTTTCACAGGAAAACATCGCATTGGTTAAAGAACTTGGGGTAAAAGATTCGAAGCAACTGACTGACGATGCTATGAGAAAAATGGCCTCATCACTTATACACGCCGTTCCTTATAGTTTGCTCGTTTTGGCGAATCCAAAGTATAACGAGCTACAGCGTAAAGGAATGACCCAAGGAAAGATGAAAGCGATTCTACATAATCGTGCGCTGCAAAATGTCGTCGAGAAAATTGCGCCCACTAAACCAGATGCCATTCTTATTGATCAATTTGCAACACGGGAAGTGTATTACCGTCACCTCCAAAAGGAGCGCTCAATCGTTACCGATGACGTTTACTTCCGAACAAAAGCAGAGGAACTTCATCTGAGTGTCGCGACTGCTTCGATATTGGCGCGTGTTGCCTTTTTGAAAGAGATGGATCGACTTAGCAAACAAGTTGATGTGACATTGCCTAAAGGAGCTGGAGGTAAAGTGGATGAGGTAGCTGCGCGAATTTTATTAAAAGAAGGCGAGGACACGCTTGCTGCTATGACAAAATGGCATTTTGCGAATACGGAAAAGGCCCGGGTGCTTGCGGGGAAAAAACGGCGGTGAAGGTCGAACGTTCGTTTGACAATTGCTTTGACTACTAGCAGTGTCCCTAATACACCGCCCCATCAAACAGGAAAAAAGCGGACTGCCGTCATGACAGCCCGCTTTCCTTATTTATGCACCGCGTACCGTAGCATCCGTTTGTTCCTTTACTGCGCTCACGATCGCCTCGTGCGCCTTTGTCACTTCTTCGTCCGTAAGCGTGCGATCTCTGTTCAAATACGTCAATGAGAACGCGATGGACTTCTTCCCTTTTTCCATATGCTCACCATCGTACAAGTCAAACAAGTAAACGGCTTCGAGCAATTTTCCACCCGTCTTTTCAATAATCGTACGGAGTGTGCCTGCTGAAACTGATTCATCTACAACTAAAGCTACGTCACGAGTTACTGCAGGATAACGTGGAATTGGTTCATATCCAAGTGACGAAAGATCAGCATTTAGTAGCGTCTCTAGGTCAACCTCTGCCACATACGTCGCCTTCAAATCACGTGCTGCTTCTTCGGATGGATGTAGCTGGCCAATTGTACCGATTACTTCGGATCCAAGCAAAATTTGTGCCGTTCTTCCTGGGTGAAAACCTTCCACTTTCCCTTGTTCAAAACGAACTTCCCTACTAATTCCAAGCTGTGCAAACACGTGGGTAACGAGTCCTTTCGCAACGTAGAAGTCAGTTTCTTTTACCTCTGCTTGCCAGTCATGACTCGTCCATTTCCCTGTGATCAAAACGGCAAGGCGCTCTGTTTCAGTCGGTAATTGTCCTGCTTTCTCTTGAAGGAAAACGCGCCCGATTTCGTACAAAGCGACATTATGTTGACTACGCGCGATGTTGTATTGAGCAACCTCCAACAATCCTGGCAACAAGCTTTGGCGTAATACTTTGCGCTCTTCACTCATTGGTAAGGACAGCTTCGTTGTCTCCGCCTGTTGTAGTGCAAAAGCTGTAGCTAGCTTTTCGCTTGTCAATGAGTACGTAATCGCCTCTGTTAGTCCCGCCTCTTCCATCGCACGCTTCACAAGACGGCGCTTCTTCTGATAAGGCGTTAAACCTCCCGGCGTCGCTTCACCTCTTGGTAATGTATAAGAAAAGTTGTCATATCCATACAAACGGCCGATTTCCTCAATCACATCTTCTTCAATGACAAGGTCCCCTCTGCGTGTCGGTGCTTTTACTGTTAACGTGCCTTCAGACGCTTCAGTTGGTAGCTGTAATCGTTCTAATAAAGCAACCATGTCACTTGGAGAGATTTCTGTTCCGAGTACACGATTTACCTTATCAGCAGGTACCGTAATCACCCGCGGTTCATCTGTTCGGTGGTCTTCAATAACAGATCCTTCCAACACTTCGCCACCTGCCAGTTCGACCATCAGCTGGGCAGCGCGTTCTGCCGCCTCTTCCACGCGATTCGGATCGACACCTTTTTCAAAACGGCTACTCGCTTCACTCCGTAGTCCAAGCGCCTTCGATGCTGCACGAATGGGTCCTCCAGCGAAAAGAGCAGATTCCAAAAGAACCGTCGTCGTCTCAGCGGTTACTTCTGAATTCGCACCACCCATCACACCGGCCACTGCTACTGGTTCTGTTCCATTTGTAATTACGAGGTGTTCGCCCGTTAAAGTGCGTTTCTCATCATCTAATGTAACGATTTCTTCACCGTCATTCGCTCTACGCACAAGGATTTGCTTTGAACCAAAACGATCATAATCAAACGCATGTAAAGGCTGACCATACTCGAGCAATACATAGTTCGTAATGTCGACAATATTGTTGTGCGGACGAATTCCCGCTGCACGTAGACGATTTTGCAACCAAAGCGGAGAAGGTCCGATTGTAACATTGCGGACTAATTTAGCAACGTACAATGGATTGTCTTCTGTTGCATCGACAGTAACCGTTATGTGCTTACCTGCAAATTCACCGGTCGCCACGTCTGTTTGCGTAGGTGTGGGCAAATCAATGGAACGATTCACGATCGCACCGACTTCATACGCCACTCCCATCATCGATAGACAATCAGACCGGTTCGGGGTTAGACCGAGCTCGATGACTGTATCGCGAAGACCTAATATAGCAAGCGCATCCTCTCCAATTTGCGCAGATTCTGGGAACACGTAAATCCCCTCCTCCACGTCTTTCGGTACGACTTTGCCGTCAACACCAAGCTCTTGTAGCGAGCAGATCATCCCTTCAGAAACTTCGCCACGCAGTTTGGCCCGTTTAATTTTCACTCCACCCGGTAATTTAGCACCCACCTTAGCCACAGCAACTCTTTGACCTTGGGCAACATTCGGAGCACCACAAATAATTTGGACAGGCTCCGTGCCGCCAATGTCTACAGTACATTTGTTCAAATGATCAGCATTCGGATGTGGTTCGCACGCCTGCACATACCCAACCACAACTTCTTTTACACCGTCATCCAAATGCCGGACCCCTTCGACTTCAATGCCGGTACGAGTGACTTTTTCGGCTAGCTCTTCCGGTGTTAATCCAGAGAGATCCACATATTGTTGTAACCATTCTAATGAAACTAGCATCGTTAACGCCCTCCTTCTTCTGACGGTCTGTGGAACTGGTGAAGGAATCGTTGATCGTTTCCATAAAAGTTTCGAATGTCTTCAATTCCATATTTCAGCATGGCGATACGCTCCGGCCCCATACCAAATGCAAATCCTGTGTACTCGTTTGAATCAAATCCTGCCATCTCTAACACGTTTGGGTGTACCATCCCAGCGCCTAAAATTTCAATCCAACCAGTTCCTTTACAGACAGAACAACCTTTTCCGTCACACATTTTGCAAGAAATGTCCATCTCAACAGACGGTTCGGTGAACGGGAAAAAGCTTGGGCGAAGACGAATGCTACGGTCTTCACCAAACATTCTCTTAGCAAACACGTCTAGCGTACCTTTTAAATCTGTCATACGAATGTCTTTATCTACTACCAGACCTTCAATTTGTGTAAATTGATGTGAATGTGTCGCGTCATCAGCGTCGCGGCGATACACTTTGCCAGGGCAAATAATTTTAACTGGCCCTTTTCCTTTATGCGCCTCCATCGTACGCGCCTGAACCGGTGATGTATGTGTACGCAGCAGCGTTTCTTCGGAAATATAAAACGAGTCTTGCATGTCGCGTGCAGGGTGTCCCTTAGGCAAATTAAGCATTTCAAAATTGTAACGATCTGTTTCCACTTCCGGACCTTCTGCGATCGTGTATCCCATACCAATAAATAAGTCTTCTATTTCTTCAATAATTTGTGTAAGCGGATGGGCATTCCCACGCTTAACCGGACGTCCCGGAAGCGTCACGTCAATCGTTTCCTCAGCTAATTTAGCCTCTAAAGCTTGCTGCTGTAAGTAATCTTGCTTTTCTTCAATATTTGTTTGAATAGCTGCTCGTACTTCATTAGCAAGGGCACCAATAACAGGTCGTTCCTCAGCGGAAAGTTTGCCCATTCCGCGAAGCACTTCTGTAATCGGCCCTTTTTTCCCTAAATACTCAATACGCACATCTTGTAGCGCTTGTAACGAATTTGCAGTTGTAACCTTTTCAATGGCCTCTTGTTCTAATTCGCGCAGCCTTTCTTTCACCTTTTTTCCTCCTTATTACGTTCGGGCCCACAGGATGTGGGTCAGAAGACGTTGCGACAGGACGTCGCGGTTTTAGTCTTTCTTCAGCATAATTTAACAAAGCGTCCAAACCTTAACCGACTAGGACACATTTAAGTAGAGCAGAACTCAGCTTTTTAAACACAAAAAAATCGCCCCTCCAAAAAGGGACGATTGTCGTCGCGGTACCACCCTTGTTAGCACAGAAAAAATACTGAACTCACTCTTGTCTTTGATAAACGGGGGTGTCCCGATGTGCCTTTACAACGAATTGGTCCCGGCACAAGCTCGTGAGGTGAACAATCTCTGCCCTGTCCTAAGAAAGCTTTCAGTCTAGGCTCTCTTTCCCTTTTCAGACGTTTACCGCTTCGATTTCGTCTCAGTCATCGCTTCCAGTCGATTTATGAATAGCCTTACTCTTTTTCACATTATAAGCAAGAGGAGCTCGTTTTTCAACGGTTGTGAAAAATTCGCAGGAAAATAAGTAGGAAGTAAATCGAGTCATTTTTGCCCTGAAGTCCCTTTTTTTTGTAAAGCAAATAACAGTACTCCTGTGGCAACAGTCACGTTTAAAGACTCTGCACGGCCGTAGATTGGCACATGTAAATTCTGATCAGTCTTTTCTAATAGAGCTGGAGATACTCCATTTCCTTCATTTCCAACTATAAGGGCAAATGATGACTGTGGTGTTTGTACCTGCTCATAAGAAATACTATTTTTGAGCGCAGTTCCGTACACCGGAAGTTGCGCTTCTTTGCACGCCTCAACCCATGCTTGCAATTCTCCTGTTGCTAGATCTACATGAAGATGACTTCCTTGTGCTGATCGCAATGCTTTCGAATTGTAGATATCTACACTGCCTTTTCCGAAAACAACTACATCCACTCCGGCTGCATCCGCCGTCCGACAGATTGTCCCTGCGTTCCCAGGATCTTGAATGCCGTCTAAAAGAAGCACCTTTTTGTTTGCTAGAGAATCATCGATTGCACGTTCCGATTGCATCTGACAAAGTGCTAAAATGCCTTGCGGTGTTTCCGTTTGAGTAAGCTGATTGAAAAGCACAGAAGGTAGAACAATGTGTGGAACGGCTGACGTTAGGACGACTCCTTGCATCACGCTTTCTTCTACTAAAATCTTTTTTACAACATCCCGTTCCTTTAAAGCCTCTTCAACAAGATGGCGCCCTTCCACAAGATATTGTTTCGCCTCCACTCGACCCTTTTTCGAAAGCAGCTTCTTCATTTGTTTGAACATCGGATTTTGTACCGATTGAATTACTTTTTCGTTCACAGGAGTTCCCCATTTCGTTCAGTACGTGTTGCTCTTACTAAAAAAAGCATACATAATCACACACATTCTTTCAAATGCTACAAAAAAGAGTCCTTCTCCAGGTCTCCTAAATTTCTAACTAGAGGGGTGTTTTCATGAACTTAAATTTACGCAACGCGATATTACAAAATGTACAAGGTAATGATCAATCTCAATTAGAAGCCACCATTAAGGACGCAATCACTAGTGGCGAAGAAAAGATGCTCCCAGGTCTTGGCGTATTGTTTGAAGTCATCTGGCAAAATGCAGATCGCCAAGAACAAGAAGAGATGCTACAAACGCTTGAAAGTGGTGTTCGCGGTCAATAACAAGCAAACAACCGATTTGCAACGAAGCAAACCGGTTGTTTTTTTTATGAACGTATCAACCACTCTACCCCATAATAAGAGCCGAGTCCGAATAAAACAGACCACAATAGCAAGAATCCACTTACCCATGCAAATGTCCAATTTTTTTGCGCACCTAAAAGAAGGCCCACAAAGGCTGCGATATGTGTTCCGATTAAAATTGGCCCTAAAAAGGCGATACCGGGCAGTCCATATTTGTTCCAGATGTCTTTTGCACGAATAAAACGTTTGGAAGGGACCCGTTCACCTTTGCGTTTTTTAGCACGATATCCATCAATTTTTTCATAAAAATGAACAACAAGCCAAATCGTCGATATATTACCGATAAACGCGATCAGCACCACGAGTACTGGGTTTAAGTCCCGTACGATGCCGAGTGGAATGACAAGCGCAATTTCAACCCAAGGAATGGCTGCCAGAAGAAAAACGAGTGCATATTCTAATAGGTTCAATCGTCATCTCCCCCTTTTAACAAATTACGAACGGCAAGCTGATAGGTAAGAAACTGTCCTAGAAACAACACAAGTAGAGAAAGCAGTAAAACATCCCGGTTCATCTCGAAAAGTAGAGCGGAAACAATCAATACTGGAAAGCTAAAAAAGTAATATACATATACGGCACGACAAGCTTTATAACTAAAAAATTTCATGCCTTCATCTTCTTCCCTCAGCTCAGGAGGTAATAAGATCAGTGGCACACGATCTGTTGGATGTCGGAAGTTGTGAAAAGTGGCTGCTCCGTACCAAACTGCAAGCAAAAAAAGTAGGATAATGAAAAAAAGACCCGAAACGTTTGCAAACCAATGCGGAAACGCGACCACATTCCACTCAGCAGCTAAATAAATAGCCAAACAAGTCAACATACCCATAGACCAATACGTCGACGTCAACACACGTTTACTCACAATTCATCTCCCCCCTCCAACCAAAAAAGATCGTCAACCTTTTCACCAAATTCCTGAGCAATTTTCAATGCTAATTCAATGCTTGGACTATAATCGCCCTTTTCAATAAACCCAATCGTTTGGCGAGTGACACCGACTCTTTGGGCCAAGTCTCCTTGTGTCCAGCTTTCTCTCGCTCGCATCATTTTCACAGAATTTTGCAGCACTTATTCGATTCCTTTCTTTCATATTGTCTAAGATTCATTGTAATGTATTGTATACATAATGTCAACTATACTTAACATAAGTGAGTAAAATAGAGCAGGCTTCCTGTAACAGGAACCTGCTCTTATCGTTCTCAATCAAATGTAATTTGATCTACCGTCTTACGATCAAGACGTTTAATAACTTCTACAATGAGCTTCACCGCGTTCTCAAAGTCATCACGGTGCAACATTGCAGCATGTGAGTGGATGTAACGCGTTGGAATCGTGATCGAAAGCGCTGGCACTCCGTTTGCAGTTAAGTGGATCGCACCAGAGTCGGTACCGCCACCAGCCATCGAATCGAACTGATATGGGATGCCTTTTTCATCTGCCACACCTGTAACAAAATCGCGAAGCCCTTTATGTGACACCATAGAAGCGTCATACAAAACAATTTGGGGTCCATCGCCCATTTTGCTTAGTGCGTCTTTTGAAGATACGCCGGGTGTGTCTCCAGCGATACCTACGTCTACTCCAAAACCAATATCAGGTTGAATCATTTGCGCAGATGTACGCGCCCCGCGCAACCCGACTTCTTCTTGAACAGTCCCTACGCCGTAAACGACGTTTGGGTGTTGCTCATTTTGAAGTCCTTTCAACACGTCAATTGCGATCGCACACCCGATACGGTTGTCCCACGCTTTAGCAAGCAACATTTTTTCGTTATTCATGACCGTAAATTCAAAGTATGGCGTCACCATATCTCCTGGTGTAACGCCCCATTCCGCTGCTTCTTCTTTTGAAGAGGCACCGATGTCGATGAACATTTCTTTAATTTCTACAGGCTTTTTACGCGCCTCTGGAGGCAAAATGTGTGGCGGTTTTGACCCGATTACACCTGTAATATCACCTTTTTTCGTCGTGATCGTCACGCGTTGTGCGAGCATGACTTGGCTCCACCAGCCACCAACGGTTTGGAAGCGAATAAACCCTTTTTCATCAATTTGTGTCACCATAAAGCCGACTTCGTCTAAGTGACCAGCGACCATAATTTTCGGTCCATTTTCGTCACCTTTTTTTACAGCGACCAAACTTCCAAGCCCGTCTGTCGAGACCTCATCGGCAAAAGGTGCGATGTATTCTTTCATGACGTGACGAGCTTCACGCTCATTTCCTGGTATGCCTTTCGCGTCTGTAAGCGCCTTCAGCATTTGCAATGTTTCATCTTGTGGCATGTGAATCCCCTTTCAAATCGGTTAGTTATGTATGAACCACTTCTTAGTATACTAAAGTGGATTCTAATTGTACAAAAGTTGCGTGAACAAAGACATTCCAAAAAAATCTCTACCCCAAATAGGATAGAGATTTTTAGCTAAGCAGAAGCGTCTTTTTCATTTTTCTCGAAGAATTCCTGCCACTTAACGACCACCCATTTTTCTCTAAGTATGTAGAACAGAACGCAACAACTTAGTAAAACGGTCAAGATCATTGTAGGAGTGAATTGAGACAGAAACTCGCCGAACACTGTGTAGAAAAAGGCTAAAGGAAGATTGGTAATGAGGGAGTACTTTGCATATTTTCCGAACCCGCGTGCCCTTTCCATCATACAAAGATTTAATAATTGCACATGCATGAACGGGATCAGTCGCAAAATGGTGATTTGCCCCATCGTTAGTCGCGCATGACGCCCTAAAACTTTCGCTTTCAACCGCAACAACTTTTCCATCTGCTTAGGCATCTTCTCTGCAACGAAATAAAAAATAAGCGATGCAATAAACATGCCCAAAGTCGAAAACAAAGTTCCAAACGCCGAGCCAAACAAGACTCCGCCTGCCATATTAACGACGGCTACTGGAATGAAGAGCGCTTGCCGGACGATATGGAACATCAAAAAGAGAATAGGTGCAAAGTAACCCGTCGTTTCAAAGAAGCCTAAAACCATCGTGAGGTTGACGTCCATTTCCCGACCCCTCTTTTCTACAGTCTCGTATTACACCTTATCCAGAGGACGAGCACAGTATGACAAACAATGACAAGACTAGCCTATCCTCCTATAAAGAAAAGTGCACCGAGGAGAGCCACTTGAAGTATAGCGAGCGCCGGAAAACCAATTTGGAATGACGTGTGCCGTGTTTTGTGGCGAAAAGTGACCATTCCGAGCCAGCCTCCAGGAGCGCCACCTAAAATAGCGAGCCACCACAGTCTTTTTTCTGGGATGCGATAGCGGGATCTGCCTTTTTGGGCCCGGCGTTTGTCGGTGCCCATGGTGATGAAGGAGAGGACGCTCATGATGATGATAAAAACGAGTACGTAGTTTACTAGCATGTTAATTATTCCTTTCTAACCCCACATTTACTAGTCATCGTACACCTTTTTCTCTACAACGAAAAGTAAAGTTTGCCAAAAATAATAGTAGCGAGTATACTAAAAATTGAATTTAAATCCTAAACGAAAGAGGTGAACGGGATGTCTTACACGGGATCTGCTCAAGGGCAACTTTTACATTATTTAACTCTTGTCCATGGGCTTTTTGCGACTGTTTTTGTTCAAGGGGATACGTCTGCTCAAAAACAGAAACATACGTTCGTGTAAGGAGTCCTGCTTTCACCCATTTTTTGAAGACCACGGGAAGAGCGTTTCTTCTTCGTGGTCTTTTTTGTACGAGCCAGGCACTTAATAAACCATGCCAGGCACGCGTGCTCTAATAGGAGGAAAATTCACTATGATTTGTCAACTAAACAACATCACACTTTCAAACGGGTATAAAACCGTACTAGATCATATCTCAATGCATTTACAGCCAGGGGACCGGATCGGTTTGATTGGTCGAAATGGAGTTGGGAAGACGACACTGCTTAACATTCTAACTAAAACCATTGTTCCAGACTCGGGAGAAATTATTTTGCAAAAAGGGAGTCAAATTGGCTATTTGCAGCAAACTCCCGATATAGAGGAAACACTAACTGTAGAAGCAGTACTTCAAACTGCACGTAAGGATTTATCGGCAATGGAGACGGAAATGCATACATTAGAAGTCAGTATGGCGTCTGCTACAGAACGACAACTTGATTCTTTACTCTCAAGATACGCACGTTTGCAGGAACAGTACGCAAACGACGGAGGCTATGAAAGTGTCTCCCGCCGAGAAGGAGTCGCCAAAGGCTTAGGGATAGACAAATTGTTATCTCAGCCTTTCTCTTCATGTAGTGGCGGTGAAAAAACAAAAATCATGCTCGCGTTATTACTCTTAGAGCAGCACGATCTATTACTTTTAGACGAACCGACCAATCACCTTGATATGCAAGCAGTGGAGTGGCTAGAGGAATTCTTGCTGAGATACGCTGGGGCAGTTATGATCGTGACTCACGATCGCTTTTTCCTCGACAAGGTCACGACAAAAATAGCTGAACTCGAAAATGGAGATTTGACGTTTTATGATGGCAATTACTCTCGTTACGTAATAGAGAAAGAGGAACGAGTATTAAGGCAGTTCCAACAGTTCGAGGAGCAACAAAAGAAAATCAAACAAATGAAGGAAGCGATCAAACGACTTCGCAGGTGGGCAAATGAAGCCAATCCGCCGAACCCTGGTCTCCATCGTCGCGCCCGCCATATGGAACGAATGCTAGAGCGGATGGAGAAAGTGGAAAAACCATTGGAAGGGAAGCAGATGGGACTTTCGTTGTCAGCACATAAAAGAAGTGCGAATGATGTGTTTCAAGTTAAAGGTGGCGGCAAGCTCACTGAAGACAATGTACTTTGGCAAGATTTGAATCTACTTATTCGCTATCAGCAGCATACGGCTGTTGTCGGTGGAAATGGTGTTGGGAAGACGACACTTCTGCGAGTTTTTCTTGATAAAACTGACTTGGATGAAGGTGAAGTCAAAATCGGTTCAAACGTGCGGATTGGATATTTATCTCAGGAGTTCCCGACTGATGAAAAAGTACTGGCGTTTACTGTATTGGAGTATTTCCGTCAGTTTTGTGCTTACGATGAGGGCAAAAGTCGCCATGTGTTAGCGAAATTTTTGTTCTTTGGTCAAGACGTGTTCAAACCTGTCTCGCGGATTAGTGGCGGAGAGTACATGCGGCTTCAGCTTGCTACCTTGATGCATCAACCTTTCAACGTGCTACTACTCGATGAACCGACAAACCATTTGGATATTGAATCAAAAGAAGTGTTGGAGGAAGCTTTACAGGATTATGATGGGACGATTGTAGCCGTTAGCCATGACCGATATTTTTTATCTAAGCTATTCCAGCAAATTCTTTGGCTTGAGAAAGAAACAGGTACTGTTTTTATAGGGAATTTTGTGGATGCTTATGAGAAGAAGAGAGAGCAAAGGTAGAGATTCTAGTCAAAATCTCTCGTCCAAACAAAACAGTAATTATCAATAGTAGTCGCCGTCTCGCTATCGAGGCGGCTACAATTATAGTGTTTTTTCTTTAGAACTCCTGTCCATTCCCCCCTAAGTCTGAGCATTTCCCCCTGAGTCTGAGCATTCCCCCCTGAGTCTGAGCATTCCCCCCTGAGTCTGAGCATTCCCTCCTGAGTCTGAGCATTCCCCCCTGAGTCTGAGCATTCCCCCCTAAGTCTGCGCATTCCCCTCTGAGTCTGAGCATTCCCCCCTAAGTCTGAGCATTCCCCTCTGAGTCTGAGCATTCCCCCTTAAGTCTGAGCATTCCCCCCTAAGTCTGAGCATTCCCCTCTGAGTCTGAGCATTCCCCCCTGAGTCTGAGCATTCCCCCCTGAGTCTGAGCATTCCCCTCTGAGTCTGAGCATTCCCCCCTGAGTCTGAGCATTCCCCCCTGAGTCTGAGCATTCCCCTCTGAGTCTGAGCATTCTCCCCTGAGTCTGAGCATTCAAAAAAGCACCACTCATAGGGAGCGGTGCTTTTCATAGTACTTATTTTAAGTTTTTCTTAGCTGTTTCAGCCAATTGTGCGAATGCTTTTTCGTCGGAGATTGCGATCTCTGAAAGCATTTTGCGGTTCATTTCGATGCCAGCTTGTTTCAAACCAAACATTAGACGGCTGTAAGAAAGACCGTTTGTGCGTGCTGCTGCGTTAATACGCGCGATCCATAGTTTGCGGAAGTCGCGTTTTTTCTGGCGACGATCGCGGTATGCATACATGTAAGACTTCATAACTTGTTGGTTAGCTACTTTGTACAATGTATGTTTGGATCCATAATATCCTTTTGCGAGCTTTAATACTTTTTTACGACGACGGCGAGTGACTGTTCCACCTTTTACACGTGCCATGAGTGTTTCCCTCCTAGATCAATTACAAATTCAAATTCGTATATGTTAGATCATTTGCTTGATGCGTTTCATGTCTCCTGCAGAAACATACGCACCTTTACGAAGTTTACGTTTTTGCTTTTGAGATTTGTTTGCGAACATGTGGCTTGTGTAAGCATGGGAACGCTTCAACTTACCACTACCTGTTTTCTTAAAACGTTTTTGTGAGCCTTTGTGCGTTTTCATTTTCGGCATAATGGGGTTCCTCCTGTCAACAATTACTTTTCTGCTTTTGGTGCGAGTACTAAAAACATGGAACGTCCATCCATTTTCGGTCGGGATTCCACAGTCGAAACTTCCTCACACTGTTTTGCGAAGCGCTCTAAAACTGCCTGACCGATTTCTTTATGTGTAATGGCACGGCCTTTAAAGCGGATCGATGCTTTTACTTTGTCTCCCTTTTCGAGGAATTTGATCGCATTACGAAGCTTCGTGTTGAAATCATGCTCCTCGATGGATGGGCTGAGACGTACTTCCTTGATGTTGATGATCTTTTGGTTTTTTCTTGCTTCTTTGTCTTTCTTCTGTTGTTCGAATTTGTATTTTCCGTAGTCCATAATTCGAGCAACAGGCGGTTTCGCATTGGGAGCAACGAGTACCACGTCTAAATTCCGACGGCTGGCAATTTCTAATGCTTCGTTACGAGATTTGATACCAAGCTGGTCTCCATTTGCGTCGATTAAACGCAACTCGCGGGCGCGAATCCCTTCGTTCAAGATCATATCCTTGCTAATAACGAGCCACCTCCTAAAGTGTTCCGATCAAACCTGATTTTTTTAGTGTAGGCATTGCTTCATCAAAAAGGGTGTACTCTCTAGTGAGAGCACACCCATTTTCATTCCAAATCCAATGTACAAGCTCTAAATTAATAGAACTCATAAAGCATCGTCATGGACCTGCCAACTGCATAAATGCGTCAATCAGGTGAGAAGCAGGGTGCTTCTACTTATTTTTATTTTCCACAGATTAGTATAACAAATGATCTGTATCGTGTCAAAAGGTATATTGAAACCTTATTCATTATAGCACGAGTTTCAAAAAAGGCAAGCTATTTCTTGTTTGTTTCTTGCTGAAGCATCTGCAAGAACTTCTCGAGGGCAATCGTTTCAGACTTTTGCTCGCCATACTTGCGCACGTTCACCGCACCTTGCTCTTTCTCCTGATCCCCAACCACAAGCTGATACGGTATTTTTTGCATTTGCGCTTCGCGGATCTTGTAACCCACTTTCTCATCACGGGCATCGACTTCTACACGGAAGCCTGCTTCTTTTAGCTGCTCCTTAACTTGTAAAGAGTAATCGAGATGGACTTCGTGAGAAACCGGGATGATTTGTGCTTGCACCGGAGCGAGCCATGTTGGGAAAGCGCCTTTATATTCTTCAATCAGGAAAGCAACAAAGCGTTCCATTGTTGAGACGACACCACGGTGAATGACAACCGGGCGATGATGCTTTCCGTCTTCTCCGATGTACGTGAGGTCAAATCTTTCCGGCAATAAGAAGTCAAGCTGTACAGTCGACAGTGTCTCTTCTTTTCCGAGTGCTGTCTTCACTTGTACGTCCAGCTTCGGTCCGTAAAATGCTGCTTCACCTTCTGCTTCGAAGTACTCAACGTTTAATTCACCCATAGCACCCTTCAACATTGACTGTGCTTTTTCCCACATTTCATCGTCATCAAAGTATTTTTCTTTGTCTTCTGGATCGCGATAAGAAAGACGAAGAGTGTAATCCTCGATTCCGAAGTCTTTGTACACTTCTTGGACCAAATTCACAACACGAACGAACTCCTCTTGAATTTGATCAGGTCGTACGAAAATGTGTGCATCATTCAACGTCATTCCACGAACGCGTTGCAACCCAGAAAGCGCGCCTGACATTTCATAGCGATGCATTGTACCAAGCTCTGCAATTCGAAGTGGCAGCTCACGGTAACTATGCATATCATTTTTATAGACCATCATATGGTGAGGGCAGTTCATTGGACGTAACACGAGGTCTTCGTTATCCATCTCCATCACAGGGAACATGTCTTCTTGGTAGTGATCCCAGTGTCCGCTCGTTTTGTACAACTCCACGCTTCCCATAATCGGTGTATAGACGTGCTCGTAGCCAAGCTCAACTTCTTTATCCACGATATAACGCTCAATAATACGGCGAATTGTTGCTCCTTTAGGCATCCACAGTGGCAAACCTTGCCCTACCTTTTGTGAGTTTGTAAACAGGTTTAGCTCTTTTCCGATTTTACGATGGTCCCGCTCTTTCGCTTCTTCAAGCATGCGTAAATGTTCTTTCAAGTCTTCTTTCTTAAAAAATGCTGTGCCGTAAATACGCTGTAGCATTTTGTTTTTACTGTTTCCACGCCAGTACGCACCCGCGACACTTAACAGTTTGAATTCTTTTATTTTTGCTGTTGACGGAATGTGCACTCCACGACATAAGTCAAAAAATTCCCCTTGCAAATAGAGGGTAACCGCTTCTTCTTTAGGGATGTCTTTCAGAAGCTCAAGCTTGTATGGGTCCCCAAGCTCTTCAAAGCGTCGATTCGCTTCCTCACGACTAACCTCTTCACGTACAATTTCTAAGTTTTCACCCGTAATTTTTTGCATTTCTTTTTCAATTGTCGGTAAATCTTCTACAGAGATGGATTCCTCTAAATCAATGTCGTAATAAAACCCACCTTCGATAACCGGACCGACGCCGAGTTTCACGTTATCTGCCCCATACAAACGCTTCAACGCTTGTGCCATTAAGTGAGCTGTACTGTGACGCAAAATTTCCAGTGCTTCGTCAGATCCTTCTGTAACAATTTCAATTGCTCCTTCGCCCGAAAGAGGTGTGCGTAGATCAATCAATTCCCCGTTCCATTTTCCAGCAATTGCTTTTTTCTTCAAGCCTGGACTAATGGACGCGGCAATGGACTCTGTTGTCGTTCCAGCAGGAAACTCTTTTACTTGTCCATCTGGAAATTTCACTTGTACATCTGCCATCATTATTCTCTCCTTTAATCCATTTGTCCATATTGGGGAACAAAAAAAACGCACTCGTCCCTATAATAGGGACGAATGCGTGCATCCGTGGTTCCACCCTTTTGTGCTCAAATAAATATAAGCACACTTCATTACGTAACGAGCAGAAAGGTCTGCCCGACGAATCCTACTTTCCTTATAGAAAGGCGTTCAGATTCGTAGCTCTGAGGTGGTAAACTAAAATGTGAGCGGTGAGGAAGGTTACAGCCAATGCCTTCCCTCTCTGCTATCAAGCCACAGCCTGATTTACACATCACTTTTTTTAGTTCGTGTCCTCTTCTTCGCTCCGACCGATATGGATATGTACTCATTATATGGAGAGAAGATGAGAAATGCAACATCGTCTTTTTTTTACTTAGTTCACGCACTATACCGAACGCTTCGATTCTAGTAAAGATCCAGCTTCCTGTCGTGGATAAACTTCTACTCGTTCATCAAAAATGGTGCAGATTGTTCGTGCAATTCCTTCGTCTGGCGCATCTGTATACATGCGGATACGGCGAGGTGCGATAGATAATAACGGAGCGATTGTGACAGAGTCGATATAAGCCGGGTGGTTCACAATCAACTTTCGGTCAACAGATTTATATAGTTCACCTTGCTTCATCCACCGTCCTGACGCATCAAAAAATAAAAAACCTTCGTCTTGTACTAAGTGAATCATATCTACAACTGGTGATCGCCCGCGCAAAAAGTTTCGCAACGATTCCACAAACATTTGATAATCCTGTTCAAGTTTGTATTCATCGATAGCAAGCTCCACCACTTCCCGCATTTTCACTTGAAACTTTCGTAAACGAAACGTGACAAATGAACGGAAATGCAAGTACTCGTCCTCGATCAATTCGGATTCCAACGCTTCCCTTAATAGTTGCTCTTCATCTGGTCCTTCTACTAAGGAACGGACATGTGATTTTGTGTCAGTAAATTCCCAAAGAATATGTAGAATGTGGGACCTTTCTTCCTCATCTGTAAAGTAGTAGTGGTGCTCAAGCCAATGATGGCACCACTGAATCCGCTTTTTCTCCCAAATCCAAGAGTAAAGCCCTTGTTGTACAAGATATTTACGCCCCCCCAAGGTAGGACCTTCAATCTGAATGCGATTCTCATCTTGCTTTATTGTAAAAGTACGCAATTCACTTCGCTTAGAAAGGGCTTGCACTTGTTGCAAGTACTGAACCACTTCCAACGATTCTTGCGCACTGTCAAATACGATGTTCAAAAAAAGTGCCCCCTTTTTCACAAATCCCTGCTTCCATGTATATGGGATGCTTGACCCATTTAGAAGCATGATTGTGTGTTAAGAGACACTTTTCCAATAGAAAGTATGTGTTCAGTACTTATGATCGACGTCGGTTTTTCCCAGACATCTCCACAGGGATAGCCAGGGCTTGAACGCGGTCAATAAGTCGAGACGCTTTTATGACTTCCTCTTCGCCGCGCTGAGAGAACGTTAGATGGTGTTCGAGTTGCTCCAAATCAAAATTAGACGTGAAAAATGTAGGCAGTTGTTCAAGTGTTCGGTACTGAAGAATTGTTCCTAACACTTCATCACGTGCCCAACTGGACATAGATTCTGCGCCAATGTCATCAAGCATTAACACAGGCGTTTCTCGTAGAAGAGCTAGCTTATTTGAAAAATCCTCTTTCCCAATCGATTGTTTAATCTCACGTATAAACTCGGGGACGTGAACAAGCACAGAGGACACGTTGTGATTCTCAGCTAGCTCGTGTGCAATGGCGGCTAATAGATGCGTTTTGCCAACGCCAAACTTTCCGTATAAATAAAGACCCCTTGGTTGGTCAGGATAGGCGTTTACAAATTCATGTGCAAGACGGATCCCCTGAAAGCGTCTGCCATCGTCCAAATCTAAGGAAGCAAATGTCGCTTGTAATGCCCGTTTTGGGATATGGAAGCTCTTAATCAGCGATTGTTGTTCTGCACGCGCGTCAGCTAAACGTTTGCGTGGGCATTCGTCATACTGCAATGTGATATTCCCTTTATCAATCGTTAACATTGGATCGTAGCCTGGCATCATGTTTTTACACGTTTCGTAACTAGCACAATCTGCGCACGCTTTACTTTGCTGGGAGTATTCAAGTAGCTTAGGAAAGGCGCGTTCAATCATGTCTTCTGTCACATCTTCTTGTCTCTCCTGTAAGAAAGCGACAATATCCGGGTGCTGCAACACTTCTTGTTTCAATTGTTCGTATCTTTGCCTGAAATCATGTGACGTCTGAAACTTAGATAATGCACCTCGAATATTTTTCATGACCTCTTATGACCCTCCTTTCAGCAAACGTGTGAGCTTTTCCCTCTCTTCTTCAACAGAAGCACTGTTTCTAGTAGCAGTTTGCTCATCCAACTGTGCTTTTCTTTCTTTCCGATCTTCCTCAAACCACTCCGGAACCTTTTCCGTACGGATAGCTGGTTTACGTTTCCCCTGCTTTTTCTGGTCTTGCCACTGTTGATACTGCTTATGGTGCTCTTTTGCATAATCCATTGCTTCAGGGACAGTTTTTATATGTTTTCGCGCCCAATGACTCGCAATTTTTACGACGTAATTACGAGTTAGCTGCATGTCGGTCTTCAACATACAATAGTGGAGAAGTACATTGACTACACCAGGTGCTAATTTTTGATCCATCAGCACTTGTTCCACCGTTTCGAGTTCAGATGCAGACGGTTCCCCATCCGAAAGATCACGCAAAAGCTGCCTTGGTGCCACGGTTTCGAAATAAACGACCGCTTCTTCTTCTTTTGTCGAAGGCTCCTTTACTGTACGCGTATAAGCAGGTTGTGCGCGATCAAGCAGTGCTGGCATCCCATTTGGCTGTTCTAGCTTATACCAATCCCGCGCAGCCTTCCGCATTTGTTCTTCTGAGAACTCATCTTTCTCATCTAACGATTCAAGCAGAATAGATTCAATGGACGAAGGAGGTAGCTCATAAATAAACATGAGCTTTTCAACTACTCTTTTCATGTCCTTGGTTAGCGTAGTGCCTCGGAGGAACGAACTTCCTATACGCTCTAATACCTCCTCCACATCGAATGCAGGCCGAGCAAACCGAACAGACCTAGCCTCCTCTTTAGACAAAAACCGCTCATCTTCGTTAGGGTTCATCGTCATAAGGAGATCTGGATCACGCACTGGCTGAGCTTCTGTATCAAATACTTCATCAAAAGAGCGTGTAATGTCCTTCATGTGCGCCTTCTCGACTACCGTTGTCTCTGTTAGCATTTGTTTCACGTGCATATAAAACGAACTGCCAATTTTTTGATATAAGTACATATTAAGCATTCCATCTTGAAGGAATTCTTCTGCAGATAACGGGGGTGATAATTCATATAAAAAATGCCGACCTTGCCCACTCTCGTCTACAAACGTTTGCAACAAACCTATTGCTTCAAGCTTCAAACGGGCTTGAAATATGTTCTCCAAACCTTCGTCTAAAGTCGCAAACAAGTACGAGTGTGGTAGAGATTCGGATGTTTGTTTCGCGTGAGCAACGTGGCTGTACCAAGTTTGATACAGGCGAAAAGCCGTAGCACCCACCAGCGGCTGATAACAAAGGGAAAGAACGCGTTGATCCTGTTCATGCAAAAAAGCACCTATTCTCACCGTGTATGAATCCTTTGGGGACACTTCTTGCCAAGCCTTCATCTACAGTCCCTCCTTTAACAAACTACGGCATATTCTTTTTCATCAGTTCCTTTAACTCGTCCAAAAACACGGTAATGTCTTTGAATTGTCGATACACAGAGGCAAAACGAACGTAGGCTACTTCATCCACTTTAGCTAGTTTGTCCATAATGAGCTCGCCGATTTCCTCTGACTGTATCTCGCCACCGCCTTGCTCCCGTATCTTCTGCTCGACCTCTGCTACAATCGTTTCCAGCTGTTCCATTGAAACAGGGCGCTTTTCACATGCACGTATCAACCCCCGCAGTAGCTTTTCACGACTAAATGCCTCTCTTGTCCCTTCTTTTTTCACGACCATTAACGGCGTTTCTTCTACCCGCTCAAAAGTCGTAAATCTCTCTTGGCACCTTTCACATTCACGACGTCGGCGGATCGTTTGGTTGTGTTCGACAGGGCGTGAGTCAACGACCCTTGTTGCATCCGCTAAGCATTTGGGACACTTCATACGCTTGTCGTCCTTTCGTTTTTGGTTGGATCACCAGAACGTGAGAAATGGGCGTCCAAGTGTTTATAGATGTGTAACACTTCTTCTTTCACAACACGGTATATACCGCTTATTCGCTGGTCTTCTGTAGAACAAGTTATATCGACAGCGGTTTCCAAGACAGAGGTGGAGACGATACTGATTACAACAAATAAGGACGGTTTTCCTTTGCGTTCATACGAAAGTTCGCCACGCTCTTTATTCCCCGTCGCTACGACTATTTCTTGATCTCTTTCGGTCCAACGCTCTACTTCTCTCCAAATTCTCTCGAAAGTTACTTTATAATAATGGGTTCGAAGTGCCGCATCCTTGTGATGGTCTGAAGTTTCACAATGTTTATCGTATCGTTGTATCATGGTAGCCCTACCTCTTTTCGCGCTCCTTATTCTTGTCTCTATTGTAACAAACAACTTGAGGTTCTAGAAGTAGTCTTACTTTGCTCCAAGTTGCTTTGTTTTTTCCGCGCATGCTTGCATTGCCCTTGAGATAGCCCTTCTAAATCCTTCGTCTTCTAAAGTAAGTACCGCTTCGATTGTCGAGCCACCAGCAGTACACACTTCATCCCTTAAAAGAGCAGGGTGTTTACCCGTTTCCAACACCATCTTCCCAGCACCTACTACAGTTTGTGCAGCTAAAGTAATGGCTTGATCATAAGAAATTCCCGACCGTACACCGTTCAATGCCATTGTTTCAATAAGTGTATAAACGTACGCAGGGGAAGAACCACTAATAGCCGGGATTTCGTCTTGTAACGATTCGTCTAGCAACACTTCTTTCCCAAATGTACGCAATAGACGACCTATCGCTTGTACTTCTTCCTCATTGACAAACTGATTAACACTCCATGCTGTCATTCCTTCTCCAACAAGAGATGGTGTGTTAGGCATTGTGCGAACGACTTTTGCATGGCTTGAAAATTGATGTTGTATCCAATCCATTGAAATACCGGCTGCAATCGTGATGAGAATCTTATCATCCGTCCACTCTGTTACGATTTCCTCCAACACTTCCTTTGTGACGTGAGGCTTTACTGCCACAATGATGACTCGACTTTTAGCCACCACCTCTTTGTTCGTTCCCGTATGTATGCCAAAGTTTGTTGCGCCTTCTTCCTTTGTTTGATCCGTCTTGGCACTTATCATGATTTGGTCTGGCGAGAGTCCCGACTGTAGCATCCCCCTCGCAATGGCCTTAGCCATATTTCCAAAGCCTAAAAATCCAATCTGTGTAAGTTCCATTTTGTTTCTCCTTTCCTCTTTCAAAGAAAAAAAGCTTGCAGAGTTATCTCTACAAGCTTCTTGATGTTCATCATTTTTATAACGCTTTAACTTTTGCACGCTGAACGTGGACAGGGCCTTTTCCACGGGGCAATTCCATCGTTTCCCGTGTTGTCGCACCTAAACTGTTCGCAATGAAATCAGCAGCAATGTTCGGATCCAAATCTCCACATGTGTAAACGTCAATGCTTGCGTATCCGTGTTCAGGAAAGCTGTGTATGGTTAAGTGTGACTCCGAAATAATCACCACTCCACTCACGCCTTGAGGGGCAAATTTATGAAAAGCCACCTCCCGAACTTCTGCACCAGACTTTAGAGCAGCATTGACAAACGTTTGCTCAATTTGTTCCACATCATTCAACTTTTCAAAATCACAGCCCCAGAGCTCTGCAATGACATGACGTCCCATAGTTTCCATGATTTTGTTCCCCCTTTAACGCTTTTTTCCATGACACATCACAAAAAGCGACCATCTCCTTACCACGGGGGAAAGTTAGTCCAAAGAGGTCCTAACCCTTTAAGTAACGAGTTCAAGATCTATTGTGATCTGCACGCAGATTAGTATACTTGTTTTACTATGTGAATGCAATACAGAATGTGAAAAAGACGGTCCTTCTTCCTAAAAGGACCGTCTTTTCCTGTAGAATTTTGTATAGGATTGTCGATTTTGAATGGCTACTTCCCTTGAAAATTCGCATCTTTTTTTCGCTTTTGGATTTAGCTATTTTCCAACCTCAGACATTTGTTTTTTGAAAAGGAGTTGCAGCACTTTTTGGGTTAAATCGACGACGCGACAAGAGTAACCCCACTCATTATCATACCAAGCCAACACTTTCACTTTGTGGTCTCCCATCACCATTGTGCTAAGCGCGTCGACAATACAAGAATGTGGATTTGTGTTGTAGTCCACTGATACGAGGGGTTCGTCTGACACAGCCATGATTCCTTTGAGAGGCCCGTTTGCTGCTTGACGAAAAGCCTCGTTCACTTTTTCTGCTGTCACTGCTCGCTCCACGTCGACAACAAGGTCCACTAGCGATACATTCGTTGTCGGAACCCTTAACGCCATACCGTGAAGCTTTCCTTCTAGATCGGGAAGCACCTTCGCCATCGCCTTAGCAGCGCCTGTAGAAGTTGGGATGATTGATTGACCACAAGCCCGTGCCCTTCGTAAATCATTATGTGGATTATCAATGTTCCGCTGATCGTTTGTGTATGCGTGAACTGTTGTCATTAACCCATTTTCTATTCCGAATGTATCTTGCAATACCTTCGTCACGGGTGCCAAGCAATTCGTTGTACACGAGGCATTGGAGATAATTGTATGATCGCTCAGCAGTTCCTGATCGTTCACGCCTACCACAATGGTAATATCCTCTTCTTTCCCTGGTGCTGTTAAAATGACCTTTTTCGCTCCTGCTCGAATGTGGGCCATCGCCTTTTCTTTAGAATTGAACTTTCCAGTCGCCTCAATGACAACATCTACACCGAGTTCTTCCCAAGGCAAAACTTCTGGATTCCTCTCTGACACAAGTTGTATACGCTTACTTTCTACACGTAAAAAATCTTCACCGTACGTAATGTCTTTAGAAAATCTCCCGTGCGTTGTATCATATTTAACGAGGTGTGCAAGCGCTTCAGCAGGATAGGATGCATTAATTGCCACAATCTCTACGTCTCCTAGTTCCATCGCTCGGCGAAACACCATACGTCCAATTCGTCCAAATCCGTTGATTGCGACTTTCCCCTTCATCCAACTGTCCCCTCTCGAAAGTGTTATACTTTATGTCTACATTTATTAATCAGTATATCACATTACACTGAATTAGTGTTGACAAACTATGTGATTGTCTGAACAATTTATCGCAACTAGACACAGTAAAAACAAAAAAGAATGTGAACTGTACACTACAGTCACATCCCTATGTAGGGTTACATCCAGCCTTGCTGTTGCAACCACGCCTCAAGAGCTTTTTGCAATGCTGCCTTTGTTCCACAGTTATCCAATACGACGTCTGCTTGCTCCTTTTTTTCTTCAATAGACATTTGAGAGCGAATTCGGGCCATCGCCTCTTTATCAGTCAAACTGTTTCGGGTTTTAAGGCGTTCCCGTTGAGTAGCTTCATCAACATAAACCACGAGAATCTCCTCAACCCGATGCGTTAACTTACTTTCAAACAAGAGAGGAATGTCTAAAAACACAACAGGCTCTCCTGCTTTCCGGTGTGTCTCTTCCAATTGCGCCATCCGCTTACGAACTGCAGGATGTACAATCGCATTTAGTTGATTCCGTTTTTCTTTGTCATGAAACACAATACTACCTAATGCTTCCCTATTCAAAGTACCGTCTGGGTGCAACACCCCTTCTCCAAAGGTGTCTGCAACACACTGCATGGCAGGTTCCCCTTTTTCGACGACCTGTCTTGCCACAACATCTGCATCGATGACTGGGAACCCTTTTTCTACTAGCATACGCGATACGGTACTTTTTCCAGTCGCAATGCCTCCTGTTATCCCGATTCGTTTCAAGCGTGTTCCTCCTTCTAACAGCCGCAACCTACTTTTTATTAGGTACTTGTGCCACAGACTGATTCATTACGATCTTATATCTTCCATAGTCCTAACATGATGAGTACGATTCCTGGTAAAATTGTACACCGATTTACCCATTGTGCATGGGACAAGCGCTTTCCTACGACGATGCCTCCAACGACAAAAAGAGAACTCATCACAGCAACAGTAGCCGCTAGACCCCATGGAGGAAGACCGAGCATCGACGCTCCAATACCTGCTCCAAATGCATCCAATGAGAGTGCCACTCCTAACAATAACGCTTCCAGCCCCGTAATAGTACCCGAGCCATCAATATCAGCAGCCATTGGACGACGTAAAATGTGAATAACAAGCCCTAAAGAGCGGATTTCAAGTTTCACAAGTGTCTGATCATGCAAAATAGCTGAATTCGTTGTTTCTCCATGCTGCTCTTTTCCAGAGCGCCAAACTTGGTACAACGCCCACATCCCTAAAATGATGAGCACACTACCACCAATGGTTTCAGCAAATTGCGGGCCAACAATCACCGTAATTCCTTTTCCGACAAGCATCGCTAGTAAAAGGGTGACTGCTGAACAACAAGCAATTAAAAGAACCGATCGAAAAGGGATTTTCATTTGTCTTAATCCATACGTGAACCCTACACTAAAACTATCTAAACTTACCGCCAAAGCAAGTAAGAAAAGAGAAAGTGCCATAAGTTGGAGAGCTCCTTCCGCGTTCATTAATCCCCATAGTATATGGAGGAAGCTTCTCCAACGTTAGTTATTCCTGGCAGTTCGGGCAAATATGGGTGCCCCGTCCAGCGACGACAAGTCGTTCAATGGGCGATCCACACACCTTACATGGCTCTCCTTGCCGTCCATACACATTATGGCTTAATTGAAACATACCCATTTTACCTTCTGAATTTACGTACGTCCGAACGGTGCTGCCACCTTTCTCTACCGCTTCGGAAATGGTTTGGTCAATGGCATTTAGAAGTTTGGTAATCCTCTCTTCATCCAATGAGTTTGCTTTTGTTTCTGGGTGTATGCCACTTCTAAACAACGCTTCGTCCACATAAATATTGCCCAGCCCTGCTACAACGGTCTGATCGAGGAGTACCGCTTTGATGGATCGGGTCGTTGCCTGAACGCGTTCAAGAAAATACTCCAACGTCAATTCCTTCGTCAGTGGTTCCGGACCTAACTTTCGTAAAGGAAGTTGATCGTGCACGACCTCATGTGGAAAGACGTGCATCGTCCCAAACTTCCGAACATCTGTATAGTAAAGACTCGTCCCGTCCGAAAACTGAAGTACTACGTGCGTATGCGGTCCTTTCTCCGTACCCGTTTCCACAACTTTGTAGTTACCTTCCATACGCAAATGACTGACAAGTGTGTCTTCAGTTAAATGAAACAGTAGGAATTTACCCCGTCTTCCGATTGATTGAATACGCTGTCCAATCAACTGCAAACGGAACTGTTCCACGTCGTCTGGATGCTGAATAATGCGTGGCCACATCACTTCAATAGCTGAAATTGTTTTTCCTACGACAAGCTGTTGTAGCGTGCGCCTGATAGTTTCCACTTCAGGAAGTTCTGGCATATGACCCCACCTCTCTTTCAAAGATTACTTAGCATCAAACCATGTGTCGCCGTATGCCACATCCACCTTCAATGGGACATCCAAGGCAAGCGCAGCCTCCATTACTTCAGGTACAATTTTCATTAGCTTGTCTATTTCCTCTCTTGGTGCCTCAAAAATTAGTTCATCGTGAACCTGCAAAAGGAGCCGGGCCTGTAAGCGCTCTTCTTGCAATCGGTCCGCCATATGCAGCATGGCTAGTTTTATAATATCTGCTGCTGTACCTTGAATCGGCGTGTTCATCGCAGTTCTTTCAGCGAATGAACGCAAATTAAAATTTCGACTTGTTATTTCTGGGATATAGCGCCGACGCGAGTATAAAGTCGACACATACCCAGTCTGCTTTGCCTGCTGTACGATGTCTTTCATATAGACAGCCACGCCAGGATAGCTTTCGAAGTAACGGTCGATAAACGCTTTGGCCTCTTTACGTGTAATACCAAGGTTTTGACTAAGGCCATAGTCACTAATTCCATATACAATACCAAAGTTAACTGCCTTCGCTTGACGACGCATGTTATCAGTGACCTCACCTTCTGTCACGTGAAACACATCCATCGCCGTCTTTGTATGAATATCGAGATCCTTTTTAAAGGCCTCCTGTAACCCTGCGTCTCCAGAAATATGAGCCAAAACGCGGAGTTCAATTTGCGAGTAGTCTGCCGCAAAGATCACCCAATCTTTTTCTGAAGGTATAAACGCTTTTCTAATTTTACGCCCTTCCTCTAAACGAATGGGGATGTTTTGTAAGTTCGGTTCAATCGAACTCAGTCTTCCTGTTTGCGCTAACGCTTGGTTAAAACGGGTATGTACTTTGCCTGTTGGATTGTGGATGACCTTCAGTAACCCTTCAATATAGGTGGATTGTAGTTTGCCAAGCTGACGGTAGTGGAGAATTTCTTCAATAATAGGGTGCTCACCTTCCAGCTTCTCCAGAACGTCCGCCGATGTAGAATAACCCGTTTTCGTCTTTTTTACGACAGGTAGCCCGAGCTTCTCAAACAAAATGACACCGAGCTGCTTTGGTGAGTTGATATTAAACGACTCTCCTGCGTGCTGGGTAATTCGCGTCTCGATCTCCTCTATTTGTTTTGCCAACTCTTTTTTCATCTCTTCTAGGTGTGCTTTTTCAACCGCAATGCCTGCCCATTCCATATCTGCTAACACTTTCGCCAAAGGAAACTCCAGTTCATCCACTAGTTTCCATTGTTCGTTTTCTTCGAGCGTTTGCGCGAGAATATCTCGTAAACGGAGCAGAGCACGCCCCTTCCGAACCATATGATTATGCCAAATTTTATTATCTGCTGGTATCGATTGCTTAGCACCTTTTCCATACACAGCTTCCTCCGATTGTACTTGTGGTACACCATAAGCGGACGCTACTGCTGCCAAGTCGACTTTTGATTCTGAAGGATTCAAAATATACGCTGCGAGGTGGACATCAAACACAACACCCGCTAACTTTACATCATGATGCCGTAACGATACCACGTCACGCTTACTGTCATATACGATTTTTTCTTTCGTGTCGTCTTCCAGCCATGTTTTGAATAAGGTAGAAGTGTGTAACGTTTCAGGAGAAATAACATAAGCGCGATCCTGCCCAATAACAGCTATCCCATGAATATCGCCCCTGTAGTAATTTTCGTCCAGCCCTTCTAATACGAGCGCACCCTTGTCTGGAAGTGTATCGCCTTCTTTATAGTGTGAAAACGAAATATTTTCCCACTCTTCTTCTGAAGTGGTTTCTTGTTCTACACCCATGTCTTCTAGTAGCTTTGCAAATTGTAAATCTTCGTATAATGAGCGCAATGCTTCCTCATTAGGCCCTTCATATTTCGTTGCATCAGGTGACATATCGAAAGGGGCTTCCCGTTCAATCGTGGCTAGCTTTTTACTCATGAAGGCGTCATCTTTGCCGCCTTCCAGCTTTTCCTTCAGCTTCGCACCAGAAACCTCATCCAGATGCTCGTATACACCCTCAACCGTTTCATAAGATGTCAATAGCTTGATCGCCGTCTTCTCCCCTACACCTTTCACTCCTGGAATATTGTCTGAGCTATCTCCCATTAAGCCTTTCATATCAATGATTTGCGAAGGGGTCAGACCGTACTTTTCGCGAATGTGTTCCGGTGTGTATGCTTCCATTTCTGTAATCCCTTTTTTTGTAATGTAAACCGTTGTGTAGTCTGTAGCGAGCTGTGTCAAGTCTTTATCTCCAGATACAACAGATACCTCAAAGCCTTCCTGTTCAGCACGCAGACTAAGTGTCCCGATCAAGTCGTCTGCCTCGTATTCGTCCACTTCAGCTGTCTGAATTTGAAACGCCTCTAGCAGTTTTCGTATGTACGGAAATTGTTCATTTAGCTCGGAAGGAGTTTTTTGACGCGTTCCTTTGTACTTCTTGTACGTTTTATGGCGGAACGTCGATTTCCCTGCGTCAAAAGCTACCAAAACGTGGGTAGGTTTCTGATCTGCTAGCACCTTATTAAGCATCATTGTAAAGCCGTAAATCGCGTTTGTATAAATCCCTTTATCGTTATGTAGAAGTGGTAGGGCAAAAAATGCCCTGTATGCAACCGAGTTTCCATCAATAAGCATTAACTTCTTCTTAGCCATTTCATCGTCCCTCCAAACGTTTTTTGAGGATTCCATTACGTTTTACCAATAAAAAAAGCCACATTTTCTGACCTTATCATACCAAATGCGGATGGGAAAGAAAAAGTGGCGTCCTTTTGGTCAGCTAGTTTTCACTAGAAGAGTGGGTCTAGTATATCAAAAGATTACAAGCTATTGGGGGGAGAGAAAGGTGTTGGAACTCTCTTTTTTTAAAATACAAAGGCTGTTTTCTAAAAGATTGTTGCTTTTTTAATGAAATCCCATTACACAGTAGCTATATGATGCGACATACTGCTATGTTGATTTCCGCTGCAGGCGGACGCTTTCCACGGGGCGGTCGGTGAGCCTCCTCATCGCTGCGCTCTTGCGGGATGAAATGCGGAAGCGGTCCGTTTTGCTCCCTCTGAAAAATGTTCTTTGGCTGTAGAGGCGCTTTTTGCCTCAAAAGACGAAGGTTATTTTCAGACGGGAGCAGACCGCTGTAGCTAGACACGTCTCACCTGCCTCGCTGATCCCGCAGGACAAGGAGGAAAGGCTAAGGGCGCCACGTCTTGTGGCAACGCCTTTCTGACCCACGTCCTGTGGGCCTCCGCTCCAATCAACGAACAGATAGTGGTTTACAAAATTCCCTTATTAAGTCGTGAGTTCAGTACTAAACAAGGAAATGTATGTGCACTTTTGAAATGCACTCAGTATCTACTTCGTGCGATGTAAAACCAGCGTAGGAAATACACGTAGACTCCTGCGGGAAAGCGAAGATGGTGAGACCCCGCAGGGAGCGTACTTTGCGAACGAGGAGGCTCAGCTCGAGCCCGCGGAAAGCGAAGTGTATTTCCGGAGCGATATTCAGGCACTATGAATTTGCATTACGTCACATCATGAGATTACTGTATAGTAAAAACAACAAAGGATGCGAAAAGAGCCAATACAAAAAACGAGAGCGGGGTGGGCTCTCGTTCTTTGCTGGCTCGCTTGGATAAAGGGGGTTTTCACTTATAGAGTGTAGCAACAGATTGTGAAGCTACCATAAACACAATGTTAAAATCATGTAAAGGAAGCGAAACTTAGTATACTGATGCCCCTATGATGGGTATGTCTCCTTTTCCTCAGGCCCGTTTTTTTTAAGACTAATGACAAAGGTAGATCCCTCGTCAACTTTACTAAATACATCGATAAAACCATTATGAGCATCAATAATATGCTTGACGATGGCTAGACCTAGTCCCGTTCCGCCAGAGTGACGAGAACGGGCTCTATCTACTCGATAAAAACGTTCAAAGATTCTCGGAATTTGCTCGATTGGAATCCCCATGCCCGTATCTGTTACATAAATGAGCACTTCTTCCTCTTGTTCCTCTACGGAAACCGTGACAGACCCGTTTTCGCTCGTATACGTAATTGCGTTGGAAACGAGATTCACAAGTACTTGCTGCAAACGATTCCGATCACCAATCACTGTATACGTTCTATTCAGTTTACTTATTTCCAATGAGATTGACTTTTGTTGAGCCCGTGGCTGGACAATGTGTACAACATCTTTTACGAGTTCATTAATAGAAACTTCCCCTAATTGTAGGGTGAATCCGTACTTCTCAATTTTGGAAAGCTCCAATAATTCTTGGATGAGCGTTTGCAAGCGATCACTCTCTTTCAAAATAATAGAGAGAAAGTGCTCTAACGTCTGTTCATCATTTTTTGCCCCATCCAAAAGGGTTTCCGCAAACCCTTTTATGGATGTAATGGGTGTACGCAACTCATGGGATACATTTGCGACAAAGTCTTTACGAATTTGCTCGAGGCGCTTTAAGTCTGAAATGTCGTGTAGCACGAGCACCACCCCACGCCATTCATCTTTGTGACCTAAAATTGGGGCTCCGTATACATCAAAATGTCGACGCTCAATGCCGATTTCCAATGTCACTTGCGTTCGTATTCGCTCTTCTAAAAGGAAAATCTCTTCAATGATTTTTTGAATCTCTTTCATTGGAATGGCGTCGTAATAGAGACGATAAAGCGTCTGATCTGTATGAAGGTGCATCGATTCTTTAAAAGGCTTATTCATAAGTTGTATGTACCCTCGGTGATCCATTAAGACTAAACCGTTACCCATATTTTCGATAAGCGTCATAAGGCGTTGGTGTTCCGTCTCTTTCGAGGAAACCATATCCTGTAAGTTTCTCGCTAAAATATTAATAGAGGTATTCAACATACTCGTCACGTCGTTTTGTTGAAATGTCTCATACGTGCGAGCAGAGTAGTTTCCCTTTGCGAGCTCTATCGCCACTCGTGCCGCAGAATCAATCGGCTTTGTGTACCTTGTCGTAATACGTGAAGACAGGTACATAATGAGCGCAAGGGCAGTAGCGAGACTAATAGAAATGACCCACCAAATGTTGCGATAAATCTCCTGCAGCTCTTCAATACGCGTACTCACCACGACGACACCCTCATCTTCTCCGATGCCATTCCAATAATAGTATACATCGTAGCCGCCTTTGATGGATGAAATTCCGGCGTCTTTTCCTGCTTTGTAACTGTTTAATACATCTACAATCATCGCTTGATGTCTTTCGTTATTCAATTCGGTCAAAGAACCATTATCAAAGAATATCTTGCCTTGCCGATTTGCCACGGTTAGGCGAGCATCAAGCTTTTCAGAGAACCTTTGTAAATTTTGTCGACTCATTTCGTTCAAGCCGCCCTCCTGCTGAATAACTTCACTAATGAGAGCACTTTCTACTTGTAGGCGAGCATTGTACGAATCCACATAATTGGTCTTGAATAGTTGACCGAGTAAAAGACCTAATGCCACGAACACCATCACAATCGAGAAGGAAAAAGCAAATAAAAGCCTCACACGGAATTGATTCATCCGTCTTTCGGCTCCTCCAATTTGTATCCGAGTCCTCGTATTGTCTTAATATACACTGGTTTTTTCGTGTTTTCTTCAATCTTCTCCCGTAAATGGCTCACATGAACGTCAACAATGCGAGTGTCACCAGCAAAATCGTAATTCCATACAGCACTCAGCAATTGATCCCGGGTCATCACGCGCCCTTTATTTTGGAGAAAGTAACATAAGAGTTCGAATTCCTTCGGTGTTAACTCTAATAACTTGTCCTTAAAGTAGGCTTCATAGCGATCTGGATACACAACTAAATCCCCGATAGAAGTTTGATTTACATCTTCTGTGGAAACATCAGAAATCCTGTTTTGCTGGTACTGGCTACGGCGCAAAATTGCTTTAACGCGGGCGATGACTTCACGCGGACTAAACGGCTTTGTCAAATAATCATCTGCACCAAGTTCCAAACCAAGCACCTTGTCAAACTCGTCATCCTTTGCAGTTAACATTAAAATAGGAATAAACACTTTCGCTTGACGCAGTTCTTTGCACACTTCCATACCGTCTAACTTCGGCAACATTAAATCGAGTATCATTGCATCGGGACATTCCTCAATGGCAAGATCCCGTCCTTCCTCGCCATTCGACGCAGATAACACCTCAAATCCTGCCTGCTCTAAGTTGTACGTTAACAGCGTGACAATTGATGGTTCGTCATCTACTACCAGAATCCGCTTCTTCATCGCATCCTCCATCTACCAAGTGTTCCCCTTTTGAACCCTTATCCTCGTGACTATTATAGTGTAACAGTACGGAAAGCCCAAGTAATGAATTTCTCATCACAAAAAAACACCCCCAAAAAGAGGTGTCTCGTTAAAAATTATCAAGAATCCGTCCATCCATCGTTTGCGTTTCGCAAGGTGGTTGTACAGTAAAAGAGGCTGATAGCACTTTTTCCTCTTCCTCATTCCAGGCGCTCGCTTCAACGATGATGGTGCACGCATCTTCATTTTTTTCCATAACCTTAAAATCAAATCGCACCGTCTCGTAATGATAAACCGGTTGATGAAATGTAATGGTTTGGGCTAGCACATGGCTCCCTGGACCAGGCAAATACTTCGACAAAGCTGACGTGCAAATTCCTGTTAGCATCACCGCTGGAACGATTGGCTTTTTCCAAGTAGTTTGCGAAGCGTAATCGTGCTGAATATAAAGCGGGTTTGCATCGTTAGTTAACCCGAGATAGAGCAAAAGATCTTTATCCTCAATCTTTTCTGTGAGTGAAAGTTTCTCCCCTACTTGGATGTCTTCAAATCGTCTCCCAAGTTTGCGCTTTTTCCCTAACAACATGTCAGTCCCCCTAAGAAAACGGTTTCATCTATAGATAGAGTATAGCACAGGGGGTTTCGCTTGTTCAAAATGTTCGTGCATTTTCCTAAGGAGTAAGCAGTTTGGTAATAAAGACGAATACATCGTAAATAAAATTGCTTTAGTGGTACTAACTGATATGACGAAATTCAGTACTATTTATTGGTCCACAATTGAACCATCTACATGTAATCTTGTGTTTATATCTCTACGTTTAAAAGGAAACTTTTCTTGAACACCCTCTACTAAATCTATTCCGATCCCGGACTGTTCTGGTACATCAATGAATCCATCTTTAGAAGTTGGTACCCATGTCACAATATCACTTTGTTTAAAGTCATCTTTTGATAGTGAATTTGAACTTGTAAACTTTTCCGTTGCAGCAGAGGTTTGATGGTTGGGGAGCTCTAGAATTGCTAGATTCTCTGTTGCAACAGCGACTTGAATACAAGCGGCAGTACTAACTGGACTTAATGGATTATGCGGAACTATTTGCACCCCATGGGCTTCCGCAATTGCTGCAATTTTCTTGGTACCTGTGATACCTCCACAAAGACATACACTCGTTCTTGCATAAGACATTGCATTTCTAGAAAATAGCATTTCAAATTCTTGGATTGTATGAATTCTTTCACCTGTTGCAATCGGCACATGAGTTTTACTTGCTACAAGTGCCATTGTGTCAAAGTTATCTGGGGTAACCGGGTCTTCTAAAAAGAAAGGACGATATTGTTCAACGGCACGTGCAAATGAGATGGCTTCTCCATGTTTCATTCTTCTGTGTAATTCAAGACACAAGTCCACCTCGTCACCAACAGCTTGCCTAATCATCCCCACTCGGTCGGCAGCTTGGTTAATCATCTTTGCATAAGGAAGAAAGTAAGGTTTGCTTCTCGGTTCGTCAAGGAATGGGGATAGATGGCCAATTGCTGTATACCCAAGCTCTTTTGCCTGCACACAATTCTCCACAAGCTCCTCTGTTGTCTCTCCCATCACATGATAATACGTTCTGATCTTATCTCTACACTTGCCTCCCAATAGTTGATAGGTGGGAACATTGAACCATTTTCCTGCTATGTCCCATAGAGCTATATCAATAGCACTTATCGCCCCCATAATTGCCGCTCCTCTAAAGTGAAAAGAGCGGTACATGTATTGCCAATGATGCTCGATCTCCAAAGGGTTCTTCCCTATTAAATATGTTTTAAAAGAGTTGACCACTTCTTCTGAGGCATTCAAGAATCCCCAAGCACCAGACTCACCTATTCCAGTAATGTTTTCATCCGTTAAAACTTTTACATATAAAAAACGGTTTACAGGAATAACTTGTATATCTGTAATTTTCATATACTTTTTCCACCTTTCAGGATTGTAGCTTTAATCAAACGAAACAGCTGATTGTTAGTAAACTTTAAGTTTCCAAAAGTAGTAGTTGATTAAATCGCTTCATCTAATGACATCGGCGCTTCTCCTCCATCGGTCAATAGTAGGGGTAGGGAGATAATGTCTGCATCTTCATAAACCTCTTGAATCCCTAACGAGATGGCTTCGCTTTCTTTAATAGATGAAATACTCCCTTTAAACGAATCAATCGCTATAATACTTTCATCCCAATCATTCCTTAATTGAAACTTTTTAAAGTAGAGAGGCATTATCTATTAAACAACTAGATAATGCCTCTTCAAAAGTACCTACATTAAAAAGGGAGCCAAAAAGGAGAGTATAATTAGCATCAATGCTCCACCAATTCGTGAGGATATTTGTAAAAATGGCATTAACCCCATTCGTTCAGAAGCACTAAGTACTGCTACATCCCCTGAACCTCCCATATCAGCCATCCCGAGACCAGCACCAATTGCAGATTCTACAAAGTAAAAGCCAACTAGTAAACCAGCAAACCCAGCGGCTAATACAGCAATTATTACCGTTATAATGGTCAAACTAATATAGCTCGGATCCATCACGATGGCCATAACACTAGAAAAGTCAACCATTCCCGCACTTATAGCTACTAGAATAGCAGGAACCCATGCTCTCGTAATTAAGTCATACCAATGCTCTGCACCTTTCTCAATAGAAGCTGGTAAGAGGTTAAATATCTTAAGTACTGCTGCTCCTAATATAATCCAAACATAAGAGTGGAACATCGGAATTAAATCAGCAACAATCTTACCAAAGACATAAACGGTTGTAGCAATAATAATACCGATGATGAGAGTGTTTATGGAAAACCACTAGCGTTGCATAAAACAGAAATACAATATTAATTTAAATATTCTGAACTATATCTAACTCTGAAATTGCGAAAAAGACAAACATCATATAAAGGTGACGCTGTCCATTTGGTAATAAATGTATTAAAGTCCTCTGGCTTTTTGTCCGACCAACATATGTATATTCATGTAGGCAGCATGACTTCAGTTAATTCGCTATAACTGGAGAAAACGAGCGCTCTGAGCTTTGTGAAAATTTGATACATCGTAAGCTTGGTTTTACTTTCAAGCTTCACAAGTACTAGTAAACTGTATGCAATCATGGCGATATAAAGCTGATTCCACGCAGCCTGCTCGGTGCGGCCATGAATATGATTTACCTGTAAATGCTGTTTCATCCACTTGAACTGTAACTCGATCTGCCATCGGGAACGGTATAACTCTGAGATGTCATGTGCCGATAAATCAAAGCGATTTGTGATAATACGATAAAATTTCCCTTTTTCATCTCTGAATTCAATCAGACGTAAATGATGCTTCATTTTGTTTTGTTGAGAGCCAATTTTAACGAGTGATTCCCGTATACCACCCTGGTCAAGGTGATCGTAGATCACTTCCCTATAATCCACAACTGTATTTGATTTGATTCTTGTCGCGAAGTAGATACCCTCTTTACACCAAGCATCAAATAACATGAAATCAAAGTAACCACGATCAAAAACGTATGTCACACCTGGTTCAGTTATGAAGTGCCGCCATTCTTTGATATCTGAACGTTCGGCAGGGGAAACCGTCAGCTTTGTTGGTAGAACATCGCGTTCGTTGATAAATTCCACAAGTAAATGTAGTTTTAATCCCGACTTGGTTTCTCGAAATTTAGCCCACTTATAAAGGTTTAGGCTAAGCGGAACAGTAGACGAATCAAGCAATTGTACGTTTGGTATCGTACGCTTATGTCCGGATGACACTGTGCGAATTTGCAGGATTAAGGACTGCCAAACTTCTGAAAGAATCGTAGAGTCGACATGCCTATTTTTCCTAGATAGCTGTGATGGACTGATATGATCCAACCCGATTTCCTTTTGGAAATCTTTCATCAACAGATCGTCGCTAATCGCTCTTAAACCGCTGCGGTTTTGGAGTTGCGCATACAAAAACAGAAGCACGTAACGCTTTGTTGTAAGCTTTTTTGTATAGCGATCAAAAGATTTATCATGTGACATTTCATCGAATAAGGTACTTTCTAAGGGCTCTACCCATTTACCAAATGAAGTTAATAGTGTAAACTTGTCCATGCTGAATTCCTTTATAGTGGATTTGGACAGGCTACCACCTATCCCTCTATTATAAAGGATTTTTTTATGTCTTCTTTAGATGACAGAATTGCCAGAAAGTATTTATGCAACGCTAGTGATGGAAAACGGAATAGTTGCTTCATTGTCACCCGATACACTAAAATTTTGAGATCCATTTTTAGGTCGTAACATTTTTCCATCACCTGAGAAGTTCTTCGGTAATTTCTTTCTCTTACCTAAACCATTTAGCGCTCCAGCAAATAGAATAGTAATCATATTTGCAACCATAACTGCTGGGGCTATTCTTGCTAATATTGTTCCAGCGTCCTCTCCAGTGCTAGCTGCAAAAATCTCTGACATCGGTATGGCACCGGCTGCCATACCACCTCCCATGATTGGACCAACGACATAAAAGATGGTTTCGCCAAACCCAAACCCAGTTAATTCACCAAGAAGCCCCCCAATTAGAATCGCTGACACTACGGCGCTTATGAGAGGAATGATAAATCTAATTCCAACTTTCATTAGCATTGCTCTATCCATACTCAAAATACTTCCCACAATAATCCCTGTTACCGCAAAGTCTGAAAAGCCAATATCATTGTAAAAGCTGTCCGTTAATGTTCCTACACTTTCAGGTAGAATCCCCCAATATAAAAATAAAGCTGGTATTAAGATACAAAGGATGGGGCCACCACCAAACGTACTAAAAACAGGAATTTGGTCTCCAATCCACATTAACAAAATACCTAGAACCATGGAAACGATTAACCCACTTGCAAGGCTTTGAGGAAGAATCTCCATGTAAATAGCAATTAATAATATTATCACCACACCAAAAAAGATAGGAGCATCAATACCAACAATTTTTAACTTTTCTTTTGTGCCCGGTTCAAACCTATCTACATTGCTTTCCATTAAGTTACTCATATCTCAACCATCCTCCTCACTGGATTTTGTTCAGGTGCACACCAGGTAAGCGTTTACAATTTTAGATAAAGGTTAAACCTACTTTTCAATAAATAGGTACCTTTGTTTGATCTCTTTATTAAGCTTTCGCTTTTATACGATTTATAATTTCGTTTTTCACTTCTTCAGTGGTATATTTCCCACCGATGTCAGGGGTTATGATGCCATCTTGGGTCACACTCTCCACTGCATCTAACAATACTTTCCCCATTTCCTCTTCACCAAAGTGATCCAGCATCATCTTTGCAGTCCATATTTGTCCAATTGGATTGGCAATTCCTTTTCCGATAATATCGGGAGCAGATCCGTGGACAGGTTCAAACATGGACGGATACTTGCCGTTGACATTAATATTGGCTGCTGGAGCAATACCAACACTTCCCATGATTCCTGCTCCTATATCTGTTAGGATATCTCCAAACAAATTACTAGCAACAATCACATCGAACCTATCAGGATTCGTTACAAGAAAAGCTGCTAAGGCGTCAATGTGTTGGGAATCGGTATCAATGTCTGGATAGCTTTTAGTAACATCCTTGAAGACTTCATCCCAGAAAGGCATAGAATGAAAAATTCCATTTGACTTAGTGGCACTAGTTACATGCTTTTTACGTTTCGAAGCCAAATCAAATGCAAAGCGCATCGCCTGCTCGGTTCCACGCCTTGAAAAAATGCTATTCTGAATGGCAATTTCGTCTTCACCTTGATAAATCCTACCACCAACAGAGCTATACTCCCCTTCACTATTCTCTCTAACTACAATAAAATCAAAATCCTTTGGGTTTACTAATGGAGACCTCACACCACTTAAGATTTTCGCTGGTCGAATGTTAATTGCCTGTTCAAACTCACGTCGAATTTTTAATAATAATCCCCACAATGAAACATGGTCTTGCACAAGATCTAGGTTACCAACTGCTCCTAAGAAGATAGAATCAAAATCTTTTAATCTTTCAAGACCATCCTTAGGCATCATTTCACCATGCTCTAAGTAATATTCACAGCTGTACGGAAAGCTTGTGAACTTAAATGATAACCCCCCATGAGTATCCGATATTGCATCTAACACTTCGATCGCTGCAGGAACGACCTCCCTCCCGATTCCATCTCCGGGAATTGCTGCAATTCTTAGGTGTTTCATCTTAACGCCTCCTCCTTCTAATCTAAATTCTTAAGCCATTGGTCGACGGTCGACTGCAAGGCTTATATTTCACTATACACATCAGGTAGGATCATAGCAAGTAAATTTTTAGATTATTTAGGTGAGAGGGAATAGTGGGTCTAGTATAAAAAAGAGTTGAATCATCTGCATAGGATTCAACTCTTAATTATCTTCACTTTAACTATCATTGGTTAGCACATGTACTAAATGTTCTATATCCTTTTCTAAATGCTTTATCATTTCATTTGAAGCGGACAGTGCATCTCTATTCTTGATGTAGTAAAGAATATCGTGATGTTGTCCCAAGATATCCTCTGCTCTATTCTTCCCTTTAAAATTTAGAACTCTATAGTAGTGAATTAACCCTTTTAGATCATTTACTTGCTTTTGGATTCTACTGTTATCGGTGAACTGAAGAATTAAAGTATGGAATTGTTCATTAAGTTCAATTATAGTACTGGATCCTTTACATGACTTAATTGCTTTTTCAGTGTTTAATAACAAATTCCCAAGTTCATCCAATTGCGATTCAGTTGCAATTCGGGTTGTTAGATCTACAGCAAATGACTCCAGCGCCATACGGCAAAAATAAATATCCTTTACATCTTTTAGAGTTGGCTCGTATACAACTAATTTTGTATTTTTAATTTCGAGAAGTCCCTCTTTCTCAAGAATCCTAATCGCTTCTCTTACAGGGCTTTTACTAACACTAAACTGTTTTGCCAGCTGTGTTTCATTGATACGCTCACCAGGTTGATATTTCCCATCAAATATCATTTGTTTAATCCTTTGATAAAACTGCTCATAATAAGGAACTTGTTTTTCTACTAAAAATTGGTCCATCTGCTTTCCTAATTCTCCTATCTGTTAACAACAATTGATACATTAAATGATCTAATCTGATCTAACATTGATGAATTAATCAATTGGTTATATGTTTAGTTATTTGACAATTTATCTATTCTTATATTTTAAAGCTACAATGCCTCCATTTAGAAGACTAACACCAATAACCATGCACACCACCCTCTCGCATATTACTCCAATGCTACTGACAACTTGAACGCTAAAATCGGTTGGTTTTTCTTACTCACATAACTTGATAAATCAGAAAAAACCTTTCCATTTAATAAATATCTCAACTTTAGCACCTGAAAAACAATTCCAGAATTTGGTATTGTTCACTCCAGACGCCGTTCAATTGGTTACTTGAACTCTTCAGACACAAAGTAAGATACCGCCTACTATGGTATAGTAACTCGATTGGGCAATTGCTTCGAACAAACGAACATTGGTTCCGCTATTGAGGGTACAGACAGGTAAAAAGGGTGGAATATTACCTAATAGCGGCGGATTGTATGTCCACAAGCACCTCGAGAAGTAGAGAAATCGACGAAATACCGGATCCTATATACGTTATGAGAACCTGCCACCCTTTAATCGGATACTAGTTCCATTATTCAACTCAACTTTAGCACCTAGAATGAGTCAGGTAAAGTCAGTACCACCTATTGATTGAGTCAAGATTTAGCGGGAGTTTTTTTTCATAAGAATTCAGAGTAAATTGTAAAATCCTGTAA
Source organism: Bacillus fonticola (assembly GCF_012955605.1). Lineage (GTDB taxonomy): Bacteria > Bacillota > Bacilli > Bacillales > JC228 > Bacillus_CG > Bacillus_CG fonticola. The sequence goes on from NZ_CP052135.1 coordinate 2,300,173, forward strand.
TCCCACGTCTTATAAGCGTTTTCTGAATTATTGATACTGGTCATCTTATCGCATTTTGCCATTTTTTTAGCTACTCAGTCTCTAAGTGCGGCATACAATGGTTTCGCTACGGACTGCCCGAGTACCGGGATGTTTTGGCGGACGAGTTCCGTTACTTGCTTCGGGATGGATTTCACTTGTCGCGTACGTTTCAGAATACCTTCTGACTTCTCAAGCCTTTCCAGTACGACTCCAACTACGTTTTGAATTGACCATCCATTCAAGCTCGCTACGAAGACGTCCATCATACTCATCACGCCTTGTTCACACCAGGCACGACCCCCTTTAAAGCGCTTCGCAAACACGTTAATCGTACCTTCTGCTCTCCCCATCACTCGCATACCTTTGGTTGTCATGTGTTTCTCTAAACTTAGCCAGATTCGGTAATCTCGGAGTCCTGCTTTATTTTGACGCGTTGTGACGTTTCGGAAGGAGATGGAACAGACCGAGCCGACTCGCTGACGAACGGATTCGTCTCGCTTATCCTTCAAAGCGAATCTCCTTTTGTCCCGGCTCTCTGCTAGTTGCTTGTCTACGTCTTGTAAAACCTCCGTCACTAGATTGCGCATGAACACCCATGCCTACGTCCCATATATGGCGTTAAATCTCTTCCCATTTCAGTCCATCCATAGTATGTTTATTCGTAAGAGTTCTCTCTTTGTGCTTTGGGTTTTGTCGCTTACAAGCATACAGGAGAAGAACTCTTTTTTGCTTCTCAATGCCCCTGAACGAGCTACCGCTTGGTGTCCCCTCTGTAAGGAATCGGAACGGAAGGTCTGTTCCACTTCCCTACAAATGGGCTAATTTTTGGGTTGGGGTGCTCCTACATATATTTTACTCATACCTATTAACACCAATCATCATTAAATTGGATACTGGAGTTCTTCAGAAACAATGTCTTGAAAAATGTCAACACGAAAAAGAAAAAACTCATCTAAAAACATTTGCAGTATTTGATGACCGACCTGCCTAGTGTTATCAAGTTTTATTTTCCGATTTTCATTCTGCGAAAGTTGAATAAATGTAATTTAGTAACCCGTAATAATTTTTGGTAATGGAAGATTTATTGCCGGTAATAATTTTGCACTTTACGCAGAAAAACCAGTTGGTCTCATAGGACGCAACTGGTTTTTTGTTCATACTATTAAGCCAACACGCTCATCACATTTTTAACAGAGTCAGCTGACTGTTGTAATTGAGCTTTCTCTTCGCCAGTTAGATCTAATACGATGATGTCTTCAATTCCATTTCCGCCTAGAATGGTTGGAACGCCAAGGTAAATACCGTCAAATCCGTATTCTCCTTCAAGATACGCGATAGATGGTAATACACGGCGCTGATCTTTTAGGATTGCTTCTACCATTTCAACTAAAGAAGCTGCTGGAGCATAGTACGCACTTCCGTTTCCGAGAAGGCCTACGATTTCTCCGCCACCTTTACGAGTGCGTTCTACGATAGCTTCTAAACGCTCAGGACTGATCAGCTTTTCGAGTGGGATACCACCAGCGTAAGAATAGCGTACGAGCGGTACCATGTCATCTCCGTGGCCACCTAGGACGAATCCTGTAATATCTTTCACAGACAAATTAAGCTCTTGTGCAATAAATGTACGGAAGCGAGCTGAATCCAACACACCAGATTGTCCGATAACACGATGTTTCGGAAATCCAGATTCTTTAAATACAGTGTACGTCATGGCATCAACAGGGTTCGTTAATACAATAATCGTAGTTTCTGGAGAGTATTTTACAATTTCTTGCGTTACACTTTTCATTACCTTTTGGTTTGTTTGGACGAGATCGTCACGGCTCATCCCTGGCTTGCGTGCGATCCCTGCTGTGATAACGACGATATCAGAGCCTTTCGTGTCTTCGTAATTACTAGTACCGACGATGTTAGCGTCAAAGCCTAGTACTGGACTTGCTTCGAGCATGTCGAGTGCTTTTCCTTTTGTTGGGTCCTCCATTTGTGGAATGTCTACGAGAACAACGTCACAAATTTCCTTTTGTCCTAGAATAAAGGCTGTTGTTGCCCCTGTGAAGCCTCCACCGATAACAGATACCTTTTTACGTTTGTTTGCCATGAAGTATCTCTCCTTTTGTGTTTGATGGTATGTAGATTATTAACACTTTGAAAAAGTACCATCCCCAATTGAAAAGGAGACGGTACTTCGTTTCTTACATGTTGTCAATAAGTGTTGTTCCAAATTCAGAACATTTCACTTCTGTTGCACCTTCCATAAGGCGAGCGAAGTCATAAGTAACTGTTTTAGAAGCAATCGTTTTTTCCACAGAGTTCAACACAAGTTCTGCAGCTTCGTTCCATCCAAGGTGTTGAAGTAGCAATACTCCAGATAGAATCACCGAAGATGGGTTTACTTTATCGAGACCAGCATATTTTGGTGCTGTTCCATGCGTAGCTTCAAAGATCGCATGCCCTGTTTCGTAGTTAATGTTCGCACCTGGAGCGATTCCGATACCACCCACTTGTGCAGCAAGAGCGTCAGACACATAGTCACCGTTCAAGTTCATCGTAGCGACTACGTCAAATTCGTTCGGACGCGTTAAGATTTGTTGCAAGAAGATGTCTGCAATTGAATCTTTTACGATGATTTTGCCAGCAGCTTCTGCGTCAGCTTGCGCTTTGTTCGCCGCATCTTTGCCTTCTGCTTCTACAATCCGATCGTATTCTGCCCAAGTGAATACTTTGTCACCGAATTCTTTTTCAGCCAACTCGTATCCCCAGTTTTTGAAAGCACCCTCAGTGAACTTCATGATGTTTCCTTTGTGGACGAGCGTAACCGATTTGCGACCTTCCGTGATCGCGTAGTTAATGGCCGCGCGAACGAGACGGCTTGTTCCTTCTTGTGAGACAGGCTTAATTCCGATTCCGCTTGTTTCAGGGAAACGGATTTTGTTAACACCCATTTCGTTTTGTAAGAAGTCGATCAATTTTTTCACTTCATCAGAGCCTTGTGCATACTCAATACCAGCATAAATATCTTCAGTGTTTTCACGGAAGATGACCATGTCAGTGTCCCCGGGACGCTTTACTGGAGAAGGAACGCCTTCAAACCAGCGTACAGGACGCAAGCAAACGAACAAGTCCAACTCTTGGCGAAGCGCAACGTTTAATGAACGAATTCCTCCCCCGATTGGTGTTGTAAGAGGTCCTTTAATCGCGATGAAATATTCGCGAATTGCGTCAAGAGTTTCGCTAGGAAGCCACTCGCCTGTTTGGTTGTATGCTTTTTCACCTGCAAGCACTTCTTTCCAGACGATTTTCTTCTCGCCATTGTATGCTTTTTCGACTGCCGCATCCAATACGCGTTGTGATGCTGCCCAGATGTCTGGACCTATTCCGTCGCCCTCAATAAATGGAACGATTGGATTGTTTGGTACGTTTAATGTACCGTTTGATACAGTAATTTTTTCACCTTGTGTCAAGTCAGTTCCCTCCATAGGCTTTTGAGAAACGCTCGCATTCATTGTCGGATCGGTAGCGGATGAAAGGCTAAGATAACCACGTCCTGTGGGTCCCCGCTCCTGGCACACCCATTCCTCGACTGACAAGCGTTTTCAATGCGCCTAAAAATTTCATTTCTTATTCCGTTACTTATGCTACCAAAACTAAGCTACTTACGCACGTTTTTCTAGCGGAATGTATGCTTGTTTTCCTGGGCCTGTGTAGTCGGCACGCGGGCGAATCAAACGATTGTTTTCGTATTGCTCTAAAATGTGCGCCAACCAGCCAGATACACGGCTTACGGCAAAGATCGGTGTAAACAAGTCGTGGTCAATGCCGAGGCTATGGTATACAGACGCAGAATAGAAATCTACGTTCGGTGGAAGTGGTTTTTCGCTCGTGACAATTTCTTCAACCTTTGTAGACATTTCGTACCATTTTGTTTCGCCTGTAATATTTGTAAGTTTTTGACTCATTTCGCGTAAGTGTTTTGCACGTGGATCCCCTTCGCGATACACGCGGTGTCCGAAGCCCATAATTTTTTCTTTATTATTAAGTTTCTCACGAATGTAAGGCTCTGCATTTTCTACAGATCCGATTTCAGTAAGCATCTTCATTACTTGCTCGTTAGCTCCACCGTGAAGAGGACCCTTCAATGCACCAATAGCAGCAGTTACGCCTGAGTAGACGTCAGAAAGTGTAGCAACACAAACACGTGCTGTAAACGTAGAGGCATTCAACTCATGGTCTGCATGAAGAATAAGCGCCTTATTGAAAGCTTCCACAGCAATAGCTTCTGGCTCTTGGCCGTTTAGCATATAGAGGAAGTTGGCTGCATAGCCAAGGTCTGTCTTCGGTTGAACAGGCTCTTGTCCTTTACGGATACGAGCAAACGCTGTCACGATCGCAGAAATTTTTGCTTGCAGACGAATTGCTTTGCGGTAGTTAGCTTCTGGCTCCATTACGTCAGCCTCTTCGTCAAACAAACCAACAAGTGAAACGGCTGTACGAAGTGCTGCCATTGGATGAACTGTGTTTAAGTCATATGATTTAAAATGATCAATTACTGCTTGTGGCAATGCCATATTTTGGGCAAGCTGTCCTTTAAGTTCTTCTAGCTGAGTGCTTGTTGGTAGTTCGCGATGCCATAACAAATAAATAATTTCTTCAAAACTTGCATTCTCTGTTAAATCATCAATGTTGTACCCGACATAAGTGAGCGTATCGTCAATGATTGAACTAATTGATGACGTTGTTGCCACTACTCCCTCTAAACCTTTTGAAACCGTCATACCGACAACTCCTTTTATTTCATGTATTTGGGTAGGATCCCCATACGAACCCGCTAAAAATGGGCCAGCTCATAGTACTGTACAAGCATGTTGTCTGAGCGCTTGTTCAACAAACTTCAAAAGAAAATAGCACTCTCATTTGTTCTCTTTACTAGTTCATCTTCCCTATCATTGTATACAAAAAACACCTCTACGAAAAGAAAATGCTTTCATTTTCTTTGAAAACGTTTTAGAGGGAGTCTTGTATCTTTTACCACCCTCTATTATAAACAATGTTCAGAGTCTTGTGAACAGGTGTGGAAAATTCCATTTCACCAAGTTCTCCTGACTTATTTCAATTAAGTGAGAACGTATACCTTCTATGTTTACGACGTAGTTTTTATAGTTTAGATGTAGGCGAATGATTTAAAAGATTGTTTCAACATTAGTGGTTTTAGGGCGAAAATTCTCTCTCTTTTTCATTTGCATGCAACAGCCACTTAACTCAAAAAACTTTTCAATTGATCAACCCACTGGATCAAAAAATAAGCAATTCCTGCTCCTATTAAAGGCCCGACAGCCACCCCTTGAAAGAATCCTACCGCTAAAATAGTCCCGAGCACTAATGCTGTCGTAATCTCTGGTTCTGATGCTAACAAAGATAAGCCATTTTTTGCGATAAGAGCAACTCCTGCTCCCGCAATAAGCGCAACCCAGCTTTCAAGCGAAAGAAACGTCTGCCAAAGTTCCTGGAAACCGATTCTTCCTGTCGCAATTGGTGCCAAAACGGCTACTGTAATGATCGTGACTCCCCAATTAATTCCTGAAGCTTCAATAGTTTGAAACCACTTCGTTCCAGTTACTTGCACGATAACGAGCAACAATAAAAAACCTGTTGCTACCATTAACGAGCTATTTTTCGCGAAAAATCCTAACAAGAACAGCAATCCTAAAAATAATATAGGTTGAATCAAATTGTGTCCCGCCCTTCTACTTTCTCATTGGAAAATCCTTCTTTTATTCCATGAAAAACCTCGTTACAATGAGGACAAACCTATGGGGAGGAGTCTGTATTATTGTGAATTCGATTTTCCTTCATCGCTTCTTGCGCGCTTTATTAGTTGTAGCGATTATCGTTGTGACATGTGTCGCGTTTGTATGGTTAGCTCAAATTACATACCCGTTTCTTATTGCTATCGTGCTTGCATTTCTTTTTAATCCAATCGTACAGATTTTAGAAAAACGTTTTTCGATGCCTAGATCATTGGCAGTTATTTTAACAATGGTGAGTGCAGTCGCGATTTTAGCGGGACTTATTACTCTTTTCGTAGCGGAGCTCGTGGCAGGTGCTAATTATCTGTCAAAGCATGTGCCTAACCAGGTCAACACATTAGTTGGCTACGCCGAAAATTTCTTCATGTATACAGTGTTGCCGTTTTACAACGAACTTACTGCGATGTTTGAGAGCTTAGATCTAGGACAGCAGGAAACGATTCTCGAAAACATACAAAATGCGGGCACGACGGTTGCGACTTCCGTTGGCAACTTTATAGAAGGTTTCTTCGCCAATATTCCAAGCATTATTGGCTGGTTCCCCAATGCGGCGACGGTCATTGTCTTTTCTCTGCTTGCTACATTTTTTATTAGCAAAGATTGGGACAAGCTGAAAAATAGGTTCACTACGTATATTCCTGCTAAAGCAAAAAATAGTGGAAAAAGCGTCTATGCAGATTTACGTAAAGCATTATTTGGCTTTCTACGGGCACAAGCAACGCTCATCTCCTTAACTGCCATCACTATTTTAATAGGCTTACTCATTTTGCGCGTCGAATATGCGGTAACCATCGCCCTTGTCATGGGGCTAGTAGACATCGTGCCGTACTTGGGGACAGGTGTCATTTTTATTCCATGGATCGCTTATGAATTTTTAGCAGGGGAATCGAGCCTTGCTGTAGGTCTCACGGTTCTATTTGTTGTAACCATTGTGCAACGTCAAGTACTTGAGCCTAAGATTTTATCGTCTAGTATCGGACTTGATCCGCTCGCTACACTTGTCGCACTTTTTATCGGATTTCAGCTTTTTGGTTTTCTCGGGCTGATCGTGGGACCGGTTGTACTTGTTTTATTCAACACATTCGAAAGAGTCGGCGTGTTTGGCGATGTCTTCCAATACATTTGGTGGGGATCTGAACCACCGAGGCCAACAGAGAAAGGTAGCTAGTACCAAAGAAAAAATGCGTTGAGACTTTGCTCTAACGCATTTTTTCATTTCATGATAATAATATTCCCTTTATCCATCCACCGCTTAATCATACGACGTAGCATCTTTTTTATACTTATGCGCGATGGGGGAAGGAGAAGCAGAAAGCCTGTTAAATCAGTCACAAATCCGGGTGTTAATAAGAGCAATCCCCCCGCAAGAATGCATACCCCATCTAAAATCGCTTCATTAGGCATTCCGCCGTAGGCAACCTCTTCGCGAAGTTGTTGTAACATTTTAAATCCTTGTTGTTTAGCTAGATAAGCACCTGCCACACCCGTTGCAATAATAAGTAAAATCGTCGGTAGCACACCAATTGTGTTACCAGCAAGAAGCAAAAGACCTATTTCTATTGCAGGAATAACGATTAAAAACGGGACCAAAACTCGCATGTACGGCACTCCTTTCGTCCCTCTTGATAGCAAGTATATGCAACACAGATGGGGAACACAACTAAGATAAACTAGTTATGGTTGAAGGCAGACAAAACAGCGCTTCTGTGGAGTACAGAAACGCTGTTTAACATTTATAAGATACTAGCTTGTCCGTTGTAAACAACCCCACGTGAGGAATCTACGGTAACATCTTGTCCGTCTTTAAATAAAGCTGTTGCTCCTTCTACACCGACAATCACCGGGACTCCTAGGCTGAGACCGACTACCGCTGCATGGGATGTTAAACCGCCTTCTTCTGTGATGATTGCAGCGCATTTCTCTAATGAAGCGATCATATCTTTTTCTGTTCCAATCGTCACAAGCACATCACCTGACTGGACTTTTTCATTAGCATCTTTAGAGCTTTTGGCTACTACTATATTGCCGTATGCCGTTTTGCGTCCAATTCCTTGCCCCTTTGCAATGATGTCACCAATAATGTGGATTTTCATCAAGTTTGTCGTTCCTTGTTCACCCACAGGTACACCTGCAGTAATAACGACGAGATCTCCATGTGCAACGATACTTGACGCTAAGCTTTCTTGTACTGCTAAGGCAAGCATTTCGTCCGTTGTTGATGCTTTTTGCCCAATTTGAGGATACACTCCCGATACCAATTGTAAGCGTCGAGACACGCCAGCGTCGCTTGTTACAGCTACTATCGGTGCTTTCGGGCGGTATTTTGCGATAACACGAGCTGTATGCCCGCTTTCTGTTGGAGTAATGATGGCGCTCACGTCAAGGTTATACGCTGTATGCACGACAGACTGACCAATAGCATCCGTAATATTGTGGTCGATCGCTTTACTTCTATCATTTAATATATCACGATGATCTAGGGCAGACTCTGCACGTGTTGCAATGGCACTCATCGTTTGCACAGCTTCCACTGGGTACGATCCGGCTGCAGTCTCACCAGAGAGCATGATCGCATCTGATCCGTCAAAAATTGCGTTCGCTACATCCGATGCCTCAGCGCGCGTTGGACGAGGGTTGCGTTGCATACTATCCAACATTTGTGTAGCTGTAATAACAGGTTTCCCATGTTCATTGCACTTGCGAATAAGTTCTTTTTGTACAAGAGGAACCTCTTCAGCAGGAATTTCTACACCGAGGTCACCACGAGCTACCATTAAGCCATCAGACACTTCCAAAATTTCATCAATATTATCCACACCTTCTTGATTTTCGATCTTCGGGATGATATGGATGTGTGCTGCGTTATTTTCTTCAAGCAATTGGCGAATTTCCAACACATCAGAGGCACGACGAACGAAAGAAGCCGCAATAAAATCGACATCTTGCTCAATTCCGAAACGGATATCGTTTGCATCTTTTTCCGTAATGCCAGGAAGTTTGACAGAAACACCCGGCACATTAACGCCTTTTTTGTTTTTCAAGACACCACTATTTAGGATCTTTGTACGAAGTAACCCATGATCTCTATCGATGGAAAGTACTTCGAGACCAATTAAACCATCGTCAAGGAGAATTTGCTTACCTACCTCAATGTCATGAAGCAAACCTTCGTATGTAATGGAGAATCGTTCTTTGTTTCCTACTACTTCTTTCATGGAAACAGCAATCTCATCACCCGCAACCAAATCAATCGCATCATTTTCCATTGTATGAGTACGTATCTCTGGCCCTTTCGTATCAAGCAAAATAGCTATTTGCTTCTGGCAAGCGTAGGCTGCTTCACGAATATTTCGTATACGTGCACCGTGTTCTTCAAAGTCTCCGTGTGAGAAATTTAGTCTCGATACATTCATACCTGCTTCTAATAACTTTGTTAATGTTTCGACCGACTCACTTGCCGGGCCAATCGTACAAACAATTTTTGTTTTACGCATGGCGTTTTTCCCCCTTTATTAAATCGAGAGCTCTTTCGATAATTGATACATCGATCTGTCAATTTGATGCTGATGTGATAAAGCTTCGATAATGTCATAGTCCACTAACGCATTTTTTTCAATGCCGACTGCACGTCCACCTTTTCCAGCCAATAATAACTCAACAGCTCGTGCCCCCAGTCGACTTGCGAGAACACGGTCAGAAGCTGTCGGAGAGCCGCCACGTTGGATGTGACCAAGCACTGAAACGCGTGTTTCTAAGTTACATTCATCTTTCAATTGCTTAGCAAATTCGGATCCTGTTGTCACGCCTTCAGCTACAATGATGATGCTATGTTTTTTGCCCCGCTCTGTTCCTCGATTTAGACGTTGTACAACATCTGCCAATTCGTCTTTTTCTTCTGGAATAAGGATCGATTCTGCTCCGCCAGCTAAACCAGACCATAATGCAATATCACCAGCATTACGCCCCATTACCTCAATAATAAAAGCTCGATCATGACTCGTTGCGGTATCACGTATTTTATCAATTGCATCAATAACCGTGTTTAAAGCCGTATCAAAACCGATCGTAAACTCTGTCCCAGGGATATCATTATCAATGGTTCCCGGTACACCCACACAGGGATACCCGTGACGCGTTAACGCTTCTGCACCTCGATAGGAACCGTCACCACCAATCACGACGAGCCCTTCAATGCCATGTTTATTTAGCTGCTCAATGCCTTTTTTCTGACCCTCAGTTGTTTTAAACTCTTCACAACGGGCTGAGTAGAGGAAAGTGCCTCCCCGATGAATAATATCACCTACAGAGCCTAGTTCAAGTTTTTGTATATTTCCTTCAATTAATCCCTGATAACCTTGATAAATTCCATATACTTCGGTTCCGTGAAAAATTGCTTTTCGCACGACGGCTCGGACCGCTGCGTTCATACCTGGTGAATCACCGCCACTCGTTAACACACCGATTCGTTTCATTTATTTGTCACCTCTTCACTTTTTCTCACAACTTATCTTTAATGTAGTATGGACTTAGAGTAACATTACCATAACACGGTGGAAAGACAGTCTCAATACGGGAGCGTTGCAAAGAAAAAAGACGAAATTCTTCGGTTATTGAAAGCGATTGCCTCGTCTGTTTACTCCGAAAATAGTAGTAGAACAGTAAAAAAGTGAGAGCACTGGCCTCTCACTCTGTTTTTACTGTTATGATCTGATGCTCTGTAATTGTTTATTCTCTTCCTCTTCGTATACACCAATTCTTTTGAATTTCTCGTACCGATGTGCAACAAGCTCTTTTCCTGTTAATGGAGTGAGCTCTTGAAGTGAACTTTTCAGCACAGCTCGAACAGCCTCCGCTTGGCGATCGACGTCGTGGTGTGCACCACCACGCACTTCCTCTATGACTTCATCTATAATGCCTAATTCTTTTAGATCTGGAGCGGTGATTTTCATCGAAGTCGCAGCCTGTTTCGCTTGTGAGGCATCTTTCCATAATATAGCAGCTGCTCCTTCGGGTGAAATAACCGAGTAGGTAGAATTTTCCAACATATGGATATAGTTCCCGACTCCAAGCGCTAGGGCTCCACCACTTCCACCTTCCCCAATCACTACGCAAACAATTGGTACTCGGAACCCAGACATTTCGTATATATTGCGAGCAATTGCCTCACTTTGTCCGCGTTCCTCAGCAGCTTTCCCGGGATAGGCGCCCTTCGTGTCGATGAAGCAAAGGATCGGTCTGTGAAATTTCTCTGCTTGTTTCATCAACCGGAGCGCTTTCCGGAACCCTTCAGGATGAGGCATCGCAAAATTTCTGCGAATGTTCTCTTTCGTGTCTTTCCCGCGTTGATGTCCAACCACAGTTACCGGCAACCCTTCGAAATGGGCGACACCACCAACGATCGCCTCATCATCTCGAAATCCCCTGTCCCCATGTAGCTCTATAAAATCCGGGAACAATCGGTCAATATAATCTAACGTTGTCGGACGATTTGGGTGTCTAGCAATGAGAACACGATCCCACGGTTGCAAATTGCTATAGATTTCTTGCTCCAAATTAGCAAGACGTGACTCTAATGTCGTAATTTCTGAAGATAAGTCCACGTTTTTTTCGGTTGTAAACGTTTTTAATTCAGCGATCTTCTTTCGCAACTCGACAATTGGTTTCTCAAATTCTAATTCTGCAACCACTCAACATGTCTCTCCTCTCGGTGAAGCGCAAAGAGGACTGCTAGACGCTCATGTAAATCATTTCGGTGAACGACATCGTCCAATTGGCCATGTTTCAGTAAAAACTCAGAGGTTTGAAAGTCCTGGGGTAACTCTTCTCTTACAGTTTGTTCAATTACACGTCGACCCGCAAACCCAATTAGAGCCCTTGGTTCCGCGAAATTATAGTCTCCTAAAGAGGCAAAGCTTGCGGAGACCCCTCCTGTTGTCGGATGGGTCATCACAACAATACTCAATAGACCTTGTTCGCTATGCGCCTTCAGAGCGGCACTCGTCTTTGCCATTTGCATCAGACTGAGCGCTCCTTCTTGCATACGGGCTCCACCTGAAGCTGTAAAGATTACGAATGGAACTCCTCGTTTCGTTGCATATTCAATGGCCCGTGTAATTTTTTCTCCTACAACAGAGCCCATACTTGCCATTCGAAAAGATGAATCCATAATGGCTAACGCAAATGGATGATCATCAAGAGTAGCTGAACCTGTTAGTACTGCTTCTTTCATATTCGTTTTCTTTTGATCTTTTGCAATTTTTTCTTCATAACCTGTGAAATGTAATGGATTCAAGGTTGACATCGATTCATCAAGTTCCTGAAACGATCCTTCATCAACCAAACTGTGAAGGCGCTCAAATGCTGTCATCGGATGATGGTGCTCACAGTGAAGGCAAACTTTATTGTTTTTTATAAGTTCTTTCGTAAATAAGATCTTTTTGCAAGCCGGACACTTTGTCATAATACCTTCGGGAACATCTTGCTTTGCTGCTTCTGAAGGGATGGTTGCATATTTCCGTTTTTTCGGCTTTTGCTTCGTAAAAATATCTTTTAACATCGCTGGGCCTCCCTTGTCCAAGGTTACAGACGATCTCTCATCAGGCTGTTTTGGAAAGCCTGCATTCTCGATGAGTGAGACTATCGCTAAGTTCATTTTGTTTCTTAAATCTCTTCGTTACAAGCAAGAACTTTCCTGCTTGTAATTGCCCAAAATAGTATTTTTCACTATTTATGATTCGCTTTTTTCGCAGCGGTTTCGTATTCAGCAAGTAGCTTCCAAATTCGATAGAGTAATCGATTGTCTACTGATTGCATCTTTTTATCCATTTTGTCAAGCTCATCATCTGATGTAATCATGTGTGGTGTCGAAATTGGATCATAAGTATGTTGGGCACTTTCTAATAGACACTTCACTTCAGACACTTCCTGCCGGGTCGTAGGGTTTCGCAGCAGAAATGCAGCTAGCAACTCAACGAGACGATGCTTTGTAGGATCACTTAAAAACGTTCCTTCTCCACGCTTTGTTTCGATCACACCGAGCAATTCGAGCGCTCGCAACGCTTCACGTACAGAAGACCGACCTACTTGTAGGCGGTCGGTCAGCACACGTTCTGAAGGAAGTCTATCCCCTGGCTGTAATTCTAGCTCTTGAACCATGTGTTGCAAATGCTCTACAATATCGAGAAACATTTTTTTCTTTTCTTCTTGGTTCACTCGCATCTACTCTTCTGTTTCAATGATAGACAACTCACTAGTTCGCTGTCTAACTTCCTCCGGGTCTACTTTGATCCTCGCTACACCCGTTTCCATAGCGGCTTGCGCAACCGCACTCGCAACAGCTGGTGCTACTCGACGATCAAATGGTCCAGGAATTACGTAATCACTGTGTAATTCATCGTCTGTTATCAATTCTGCAATAGCTTGTACCGCAGCAATTTTCATTTTCTCATTTATATGGGTCGCACGGACGTCCAATGCACCACGAAAAATGCCCGGGAAGGCAAGCACATTATTCACTTGGTTCGGAAAATCAGAACGACCTGTACCAACTACCTTAGCTCCAGCATTTTTAGCTTCTTCAGGCATGATTTCAGGGACTGGATTGGCCATCGCAAAAATAATGGCATCATCGTTCATAGATGCTACCATTTCTTTTGTTAAGGCACCCGCAACACTTACCCCAATAAAAACATCTGCACCAGTTAAAACGTCTTGCAAGGAGCCCTCTAATTTCTCACGATTCGTATAGGCGGCTACTTGCGCCTTGATGTCATTCATTCCATAAGGGCGACCTTCGTAGATGGCACCTTTGGAATCACACATGACAATATCTCTTACACCAAAATGATGAAGCAACTTAATAATCGCAATACCAGCCGCACCTGCCCCGTTGGCAACTACTTTAATTCCCGACATCTTCTTCCCTACTAACTTCAATGCATTCACTAAGCCAGCAGCTGTTACAATGGCTGTTCCATGTTGATCATCGTGAAAAATAGGAATGTTCGTTTCTTTTTTCAACCGTTCCTCGATTGCAAAACAGTTTGGTGCAGCAATGTCTTCTAAGTTTACGCCTCCGAATGTTGGTTCTAAACGTTTTACCGTTTCAACAATTTCATCTACGTCAGTTGTATTTAAGCAGATAGGAAAGGCATCTACCCCTGCAAAACTTTTAAAGAGAACCGCTTTTCCCTCCATTACAGGCAATGCTGCTTCAGGTCCTATGTTTCCAAGACCCAATACCGCGGTTCCGTCTGACACGACGGCTACCATGTTCCCCTTCATTGTGTATTCATATACAGCTTCAGGCTTTTCGTGGATGACCTTACACGGCTCAGCGACTCCCGGAGAGTACGCTAATGACAAATCTTTTGCATTCCGAACTGGGATTTTTGACTTTGATTCAAGTTTTCCGCGGTGCGCACGGTGCATATGTAGAGCTTCTTCTCGTAACGTCACTTCAACTTCAACTCCTTCAATGAATTCGTTCCCTGAGCGTATTATTGATAGTGCAACATTCATATTTAGTACAATGGATTATTCGAACTAATTAGGTTGTAGTGGACGGATGAACATACTAATTTCAAGTACCTTTTACCGCTCGTTAGTCAAGGGAGTGGTCTGACCACATCTTCTTACCAAGATTAAACGAAAATGATTGCTCTGTAAAGGAAAGAATCTATCTACAGTCTCTCCCCTGTTTCACTTGCTGTACGACGTAATTCTCTTCTCCAACCACAAGGCTAACATCTTCTTCTAATGATGAAGACGGGGTTACGTAAAAGTCTTTTGACAAACGAACTGTCCGCTTGTCTTTCTCATACACAAGTATGACGGGTACAACGCCAACATGCCGTCTGAGCACATTTTGTAATGTTCGATATCCTTTTGTATCTTCTACTAATCGGGGAATACGAATGTACACCTGCTGCAAAAATTCCTCTTGACTGTATACTTCCTTTGCAATCCATTGAATCTCGCCGTTTCGCTCCTCTGTTTGCCCGACAATAAGAAGAGGTGTTTGCTCAACTAATTTTTCTTTAACGAGTCGGTATGTCGTCGGAAACACGACAACATCTACTTCAGCGAGGTCATCTACTAGCGTAACAAATGCCATCGTTTCGCCTTTTTTTGTACGGATGGTTTTAATAGTTTGTACCCATCCTCCAAGTCTCCCTCTTTTTTTAGCGGAAGAGGCATCAGCTGGCAAAAGACACCCCCGTTGCTTTAAGTACGGTGCGAAGGTCTCAAACGGATGTGCAGAGACATACAACCCAAGCACTTCCTTCTCCCTTGCCAACTTCTGATCGGGAGAAAAATCATCCACACGCTGATACTTTGGCTTTAAGTAGGCAGCTTCGTCTCCGTATAAATTCAACTCTCCTTCTTCTGCTTTTACTAGCTGTGCATATTCAATTGCTGGGATGATAGCGTGCCATAATTCCCCTCGGTGCTCTCCCCACTCATCGAATGCTCCAGCAAATACTAAATGCTCTAACACCCCCTTGTTCACAGACTTCGTATCAGTGAACAATACGAAGTCAAACAAATCCTTTATGTCGTGCTGCTTCCGTGCATTAATAATTGATTTAACAGCTTCTTTACCGACACCTCTTATAGAAAGCAAAGGGAGGTGCATCGTATTCCCCTCTACTATAAATGAATATCCGCTTTTAGAGATAGAAGGCCCTTTCACTTGTACACCCAACTGTTTTGCCTCACGCAATGCTTCATTTCGCTTTTCTATATTCCCGGAAACAGAGGTAATGTACGCAGCCATAAAAGCAGTTGGGTAATGCGTTTTTATATAAGCAAGCTCGTAAGCGATGCGAGAGTAGGCAACAGCATGGCCTTTCGGAAAGCCGTAATCACTAAATCGTACAATGTAGTCATAAATTTTTTCTGCTGTTGCCGCCTCATGACCTTTGGAGATAGCTCCGCCGACAAACCACCTACGTTGTTCTTCTAATATGTTCTTTTTCTTTTTACTAACTGCTCTTCGTAATAGATCTGCTTCACCGAGTGAAAACCCAGCAAACGCAGAAGCAATTTGCATAATTTGTTCTTGGTATACGAGAATCCCATAAGTAGGCTCTAAAATAGCTTGTACATCTTTATGCCAATAGGAAACGTTTTCTTTTCCATGCTTTCTCGCAACATACTGTGGAATTTGTTCCATAGGGCCAGGGCGATATAAAGCATTAACAGCAACCAAATCTTCAAATCGGGACGGCTGTAACTTTCTAAGAACATTTTGCATCCCATTTGACTCAAATTGAAAGATCCCCATTGTCTTTCCTTCCGCGAGCATCTTAAGAGTCCCCGCATCATGAGGATCAATTGCTTCGATAGCAAGCTTTGTACCCGTTTGTTTATAGACGTTATTAAGTGCGTCCTTTAATAAAGTGAGGTTGCGCAAACCGAGAAAGTCCATTTTTAAAAGCCCTAGTTTCTCTAAATCTCCCATAGGAAGCTGTGTGACGTATAAACCATCACTCCCCATTTGGATAGGGACAAGCTCTGTTAATGGGCGAGATGTTAGGACAACACCAGCCGCATGAACGGACGCATGTCGAGGAAGTCCTTCAATCGTCAAAGCTGTTTGAAATAAAAGCTGATGAACGGTTGACTCTTCTAACCAAGCTGCTGTTTCTTTCCTCATCTTTACTTCCGCTAGCGTAATTCCAAGCTTAGAAGGAACTAAACGAGAGAGTCGATCCTGCTCATTTGTTGAAAGATTGAAGACACGCGCGCAATCACGTAATGCGGCTTTTGGTTGAAACGTACCGAACGTTGCAATTTGAGCAACATGAAGTGCACCGTACTTTTGCTGGACATACTTTAACACCTCGTCACGACGTGTATCCTCAAAATCTATGTCAATATCAGGCATCGAAATACGCTCTGGGTTTAAAAACCGCTCGAATAATAGATCATATTCAAGCGGATCTACGGTCGTAATTTGAAGTGCGAAGCTAACGAGAGATCCAGCAGCAGACCCCCGTCCAGGTCCCGTTCGTATTCCTTTTTCTCGAGCGTATTTCATAAAATCCCACACGATAAGGAAATAGTCACTAAAACCCATCTTCTTAATAATGTCTAGCTCATGATTGAGTCTATCCCAATAAACTTTTGTAGGATTTAAAATGAGCCGTTTAAGACCCTCTTCTGCTAACTCTTGCAGCATCTCAGCCGCTGACTTACCCGTGGGCACGGGGTATGTCGGTAAATGGCGCTCTGATAAAGATAACGTGACTTGGCACTCCTCTACGAAACGAACCGTCTCCTTCAGCAAACCTGGGGAATGATTGAACTGCTCGACCACGTCGTCGCTCTTTGGAAACGCGAACTTACCATCAGGTTGTCTAAGAGAATCAGCATCCACTTCTTGAAGAGTTTTCCCGTTTTTTAACAATGAAAGAACCTCGTAGGAGAACCGATCGTCTGGTTGAGCGTAATGAATTTGAGGAAACGCCACTTTTGGGAGTCTAGCAAACAATGGATTTGCGTCTGTAGCAGACATTGGCTTCCCTGATACACCTCCCCATATAGGAGTGCCGTCCAATACTTTCAAAAAGGATTCGACCTGCCTTTGTCCGTCTTCTGTCTGCAAGTGCGCTTCTGAAAGTACAATTCGAATTCCTTCTGCGTATCCCTTCGCCCAAGAAAGCGGGAGTAGTTTCTCCTCTCTCGTCTGCACAACACTAGCTATTTTCATAAGATTTGTGAGCCCTACATTCGTTTCAGCATAGAACACTGCTTCAAAAGGAGCGCTTTCTACTTCCACCGATACAGTCACCCCAATAATCGGCTGAACACCTTCCTCTTGACAAGCTTCATAAAACGGTACCATCCCTGAAAGTACGTTTCGATCTGTAAGGGCCACTGCTGGATATCCTTGTTCTTTCGCTAATTTGACGATTTGTTGTGCTGTTAGTGTTGACTCTAAAAAACTAAAGCCACTAAACGTATGTAACGGTACAAAACTCACTAGAATCACTCCTTTCACAACATAATCAACAACGGTTGTCCATATGTATTAGAGACAGCGCTGAAACCGAGCGCTTAAGAGAATATAAGGGATGATGAAAATGAATGAAGCATTTTTTCCAACATTTTTCAATGCTTACTTTATCGCACTCGGGGTTATGATCGGAGGCAGTATTATCGGAAGCTTAGGTGCATTTCTCATGAACAAGCCTCCCTTAACAGAAATGTATCTATTGTCAAATAGCCTGCGAATTTGGGCTATTATTGCAGCTATTGGTGGAACGTTTGATACCGTCTATCGCTTAGAAGGTGGCCTACTAAACGGTGAAACGAAAGACTTGTTCAAACAATTTTTGCTTATTTTGTCTGCGTTCGGCGGTGCACAAACAGGCTCTCTTCTTATTGCATGGCTTACTCAGGAGCCCACCTCATGAGGATCCCTCCCTATTACCGGAATCCGAACTGGCAAAGGTTATTTGCAGGGATGGCATTAGGTGCGTTCCTAAGTTGGATGATCTTTCTCTTTATTTACGGGGTGACGCAAGAAAAACAGGCTACACTCATTCAGCGACAAGAGAACGATATTGCCGACCTCAAAAGAGATAAACTGGTATGGCAAGAACGTTTTCAAGAATTAAACAATGAACAACAAAAGCAATTGACAGTACAAGAAATTCGAGTACGTATTCGAGATAACCCGCGCTTAGAACTAGCTGAACTCTCCTTATATGAGATACAGGAAAAAGTAAAAGACGATTTGAGCGTATTGCTCTCGAAAGACCTTGAGACTGTTTCTGAAATGCGCGATCTCATTAAGCGTACAATCGAGAACCAACTGCACCGGGTAGAGGAAAAACAGTACAAATTAACTTTGCATGAAACAGTCGTATACACAGAAGTGATTCTCATTTTAGACATTGAATTAGCTTCGAGTTAGCCTACTGTACAGCGTGGGAAGCGGCGACTTTTTCCAGTTCGTCGTATACATCGTCTGCTTCTTCCCACGTATGAATTGAAGCACCCGCTGCAAGAGGATGTCCACCACCCCGATACTTCTTCGCTAATACATTAATGACGGGTCCCTTTGACCGAAAACGTACTCGAATTTGATCTTCCTCTTCGATAAAGAACACCCAACACAAAATCCCTTCAATCGAACCCAACATACTCACAAGCTGTGACGCTTCTTTTGCGTCGACTTCGAACTCCTCCAGAAGTGACATCGGGATACGAACTTGCGCTGCTCCTTCTGCTGAATAAGAAATATGTTGTAGCACGTATCCTTGTAATCTAGCCAGCTTCAAAGGGATTTTGTACATTCCGTCGTACAGCTCTGTGCGAGAGAATGGAAATTGGATGAGTTCACCCGCGAATTGAAAGGTCTTCTCCGTCGTACTCGGATAAAGAAATCTCCCTGTGTCCCCAACGATACCTCCGTATAATAAACGGGCAGCCTCCTCGTTCAGTTTCCATCCTTTTTTTTGTTTTCCATAGTGGTAAAGATCCACAATCATTTCACTAGCCGAACTTGCGGTAGTATCCACCCATAACACATCGCCGTATGGGTCTTCATTAGGGTGATGGTCTATTTTCACTAAACGTGCTCCGCGATCATATCTATTATCACAAACACGTTCCGTATTGGCTGTATCTGTTACGATGACAAGTGCACCCTCATATAACCCGTCTGGTATATGATCCATTTCTCGTAAAAATCGGAGCGTCGAATCTTCCTCCCCTACCGTATAAACACTTTTGTCTGGATAGTTATACGCAATTAATTCTGCTAATCCACCTTGTGACCCATACGCATCAGGGTCTGGTCGCACATGGCGGTGAATGATAATCGTGTCATACGCTTCAATTTCTTGTAAGATCGCTTCTCTCAAAAGAACTCCTCCTTGCCTTGCATGTATTAAGAAGACTTGTTCACATTTTATCCGTTTGCAAATCGTTCAAAACGATTCTACAATGATACTAGCATGAGTTATAAAGGAGTGGAGGCTTTTCATGCCTTTCTTGTCAATACCTATCATTATTACCCTCGTATTTGCGCTTTTTTACTTCGTACGCGCATTCCGAACAAAAGGACCCATGGAGAAAATCTGGACACGTTCCAAAGCACGTATGGCTCTCGGTATTTTCGTAGCCCTTTTTGGCTTGAATACCATTCTTGTGGATCCTATAACGGTAGACTGGATTATTGGTTCTATTTTCGTTATCCTAGGTGGCTTTAGCACCTACTCTGGGTGGAAAATGTATCAACATTTCCTTCCCCTAGCCCGCGAGGAAGTAACGAACATTCCCAAAGCGTAGACAGCCTACATGCTGCTGCGCTTTTTTCTATGCATCGTTTAAGTGGTCAGCTCATGAACGTCTATTGGTCTATAAATTGACAAACGAGAAGCGCCCGTCCGATAGCCTCACCTTCACTAAACACCTCTACGTCCACTTTCCCGAAATTTCTCCCTATATCTAATACGTGTGGGGTGATGGTAAGAAGCTGATCAATTTGTACAGGCTTGAGAAAATAGATCGTCATCGTCTCTACCACGTGGTCTCCACGCTTTAATCCACGAAGTGCTCTGTTCGTTGCTTCTGTAACGATTATCGTGAATACTCCGTAACTTACCGTCCCAATTGCACTAGCCATTTGGGGTGTAACCTCACATGTATACACATCTGTTCCTGCCATTCCCTCCATTCGACTCGTCACGAGATCTTCAATCGTCTCAGCTACTTGTGGTTGCCGTTGAATCATTTGTAGGGCCTTTAGCACGTCTTGACGACTAATAATCCCTTTCAATTGCCCAGCTTCATTCACAACAGGGAGCTGTTCAATTCCCTCCCAAATCATCTTGTGAGCGGCTGTGGCCACACTTGTTTGCAACGTCACCGTGGATGGATGCTTCGACATTATTTTTCCAATTCTTGCAGAGGACTCCTTGCCAATGACGTCTTTTGCCGTTACCATTCCCAATACTTTTTGCGTATTGTCAATGACAGGAAATCGACTATGGCGTGATCTCTCATTCTGTTCATACCAAGAGGCTACCGTGTCTTCAGCCTCTAAATAAACTGTTGAGGAAAGAGGAGTATACATATCCTCTACCATAACAATTTCCTTTTTAATCATTTGGTCATATATGGCCCGATGAATCATTGTTGCAACAGTGAATGAATCGTAGCTAGTAGAAAGAATAGGAAGCTCTAACTCATCGGCAATCACACGAACTCGTTCTTCTGTGTCAAATCCGCCAGTAATTAAGACAGCAGCCCCAGCCTTTAAAGCTGCTTCATGTGCTCGCGTTCGATTACCAACAATGAGTAGATTACCTGCTGTCGTATACTTCATCATGTCCTCGACCTTCATTGCACCAATCACGAACTTTGTAAGTGTTTTATGAAGACCGGCCCGTCCACCCAACACGACACC
This sequence comes from Bacillus fonticola, assembly GCF_012955605.1. GTDB lineage: Bacteria > Bacillota > Bacilli > Bacillales > JC228 > Bacillus_CG > Bacillus_CG fonticola. The sequence continues at coordinate 2,321,425 of NZ_CP052135.1, forward strand.
GTCAGTCACCTTAACAACCTCAGCAAAAGTAAGCCTTTCGAAGTTTTCCTTTTCTTTCTTTTCAATACGTATCGTTCCAATGCGTTCCATCGTGCTCAAATAACCTTGCATTTCTGCCTCTTTTATTGCCCGATACGCAGTACCCTCACTAACTTGGAGTTCTTTTGCTATTCTTCTTACAGATAATTTTTCCCCAACCGGTAACTGTTCGATATAGGTAAGTAGTTGTTCGTGTTTCGTAGCCATCTCATTCACCTTCCGTAGCTCCAGTATACTGAAGCTACGTGTCATACAGCAAACATTGCCAACATCTATTCTCTCATTATAGAACACATGTTCCTTTTGTGCAAATAAAAAAGCAACTCCCCATACGGAAAAGTCGCTCGCTTTTTTTGTTTACCCCCTTGCATACGCTCGCTTTTTCGTCACGACTGTACGTTTGGCTTGTTTCTTTTCACCATCTTTAGCTGTAAATAAAAACGCTGCCAGATTACCCGCAAAAACGATTAAGCAAAAGCTAATCCATAGTAAAGAAAATAATCCTCCGAGTCCCTCAGCCCCCGGAGCCAGCCGTGGTAGGGCAAATACAAACATCGCTATCGTACCTAGTAAACATAGTAAGTACCTCGTGCGCTTCATCGTGAACGTACAACCTCCTCTAATCAGCTTGTCTCTAATTCACTGTATGCGCATACCCTTTAAAAGAGACGTCTTTTCTTCACACTTCTAAGCTCTCACCCGGTTTCAATAGAACACCCTCGACAACTCCTTGAAGTTGGTTTGTAAACGACGTTGGATCTTGTTTAATCGGAGGGAATGTATCGTAATGTATGGGTACGACTTTATTCGGTTTTAGTAAACCTGCTGCATACGCTGCGTCTTCTGGCCCCATTGTAAAATTGTCTCCGATCGGTAAAAACGCCACATCGATATCGTTCCGTTTTCCGATCAGCTGCATATCAGAGAACAGGGCAGTATCTCCTGCGTGGTATATTGTTTTCTCATTGTGGGTAAATAGAATTCCAGCAGGCATCCCTGTATAAATAATTTGCTTATCCTCAGTAGTGTAGCTTGAACCGTGGAACGCCGGTGTGAATTTAACCGTACCAAAATCAAATGTGTAACTTCCCCCAATGTGCATTGGGTGTGTGTTAACTCCTTGCCAGCTTAAATAGTCGGCAAGTTCAGCTGTAGCCACGACAAGCGAGTCATGTTTTTTGGCAATTTCAACGGTGTCCCCTACATGATCATTGTGCCCGTGGGTTAGTAAAATCACGTCTGGGGCAACATCGTCTTTTGTAATATCACTAAGTTCGTTCCCTGTTATAAACGGGTCAAAAAGGATTGTTTTCCCCTCGTCAGTCTCGACTTTTACAACGGAATGTCCGTGATAGGTTAGTTTCATGAAAATCCTCTCCTCACAAAAATGTTTTTAACATAAATTCTCCTTCTCTAGCATAATTCCCTCCTCATGGTTCTCTCAAACGTTTACAAGAAGTGAAAAAGTTGCTACGCTCAACAACAAGAGAAACTGTTTCACACATTCAAAGGGAGGAATATACGTGTCCAAGGAAAGAATTCATACTATTCAGCAATGGCTTCAAACAGAGGATATTGACGTTTGCATATTAACTTCAAAGGAAAACGTGTTTTACACGACAAAGCTTTATAAAGACCCACATGAGCGACTGCTAGCCCTTTGTATTTTCCCAACAGGAGAGCCGACGTTAGTTTGTCCACAAATGGAAGTAAGTGAATCAAAAAATAGTCCAGTAGAGATGAATGTGATTGGCTATTACGACACAGATAATGCAGAAGATCTACTCGTACAAACCATTTTAAAACGTTCTTCTGGCGTTCGAAAAATTGCTGTAGAAAAAGAGCATTTACCTGCAGGGAGATACGAAGCTTTGTTACACGGTCTCACACCGCAAGCCTTTGTTTCTGCCGAAGAAACACTATCCACTCTTCGCCTTGTGAAAGACGAAGAAGAGATTGCCATTTTACGAGAAGCTGCCGAGCTAGCTGATCTCGGTGTAGAAATCGGAGTAAATGCGATTCGGGAAGGGAACACAGAGCAGGCTGTCGTCGCGGAAATTGAGTACGAACTAAAGAAGAAAGGCATCATGGGCATGAGCTTTCAAACGATGTGTCTAACTGGTGCAAACGCAGCGAACCCGCACGGTGTCCCAGGAAAAAACACCTTCACAAAAGGGGACCTCGTACTGTTTGATTTAGGAGTAATGTGGAAAGGATACGCATCAGATATTACGCGGACAGTTGCTTTCGGTGACATTCATGAGAAGCAAGAAAACATTTATAATACGGTTTTGCAAGCTCAAATTACGGCACTTGAAATGTGTCGCGTCGGGAAAACGTGCCAAGACGCCGATCAGGCCGCACGCTCTTATATTGAAGCAGCAGGGTATGGTGACTACTTCCCTCATCGTCTCGGACACGGATTGGGTCTGAACGTGCATGAGTACCCTTCTATGACAAGCACAAATACCCTTCCATTTAGAGAAGGGATGGTTTGCACAGTTGAACCAGGTATTTATGTACCGAATGTAGCGGGTGTGCGAATTGAGGATGATATTTTAATTACTAGTGAAGGTGCAAAGACGTTGACTACGTTTCCTAAAGAGCTTCAAATTATTTCGTAATGAAAGGAGGCGGTCCCTAGTCTTTAGCATTCTCCGCTGAGTTGAGCGATCTAAGCGCACAAAAAAATGGCGTGCAAACCAATGTCAGTTTGCACGCCATTTTTTCGAGCCCGCGGAAAGCGTAGTGTATTTCCGGAGCGGTATTCAGGCACTATGAATTTGCATTACGTCGCATCATGAGATTACTGTATAGTAAAAACAACAAAGGATACGAAAAGAGCCTTTATTTTACATAAAATTACTGCTCTTCTTTATGCTGACGAAGCATCGTGTGCGCATCTGCGTAATCCAGACCATGTGCTTCTGCAACTGCTTTGTATGTGCAGTAACCGCCAAGTGTATTAATCCCTTTGAAAAGTGGTTCGTTGTCTTCACACGCCTGGATGTAGCCTTTGTTTGCAATTTGTACTGCGTAGGGCACCGTTACGTTTGTTAAACCAATCGCAGACGTACGCGGAACAGCTCCAGGCATATTGGCAACTGCGTAATGCACCACTTCATGCTTCGTATACGTCGGATTGTCGTGTGTCGTAATCCGATCTGTCGTTTCAAAGATACCGCCTTGGTCAATAGCAATATCGACCACAACGCTACCGTGTTTCATTGATTGAATCATTGCCTCTGTCACGAGTTTCGGTGCTTTTGCCCCTGGGATCAAAACGGCTCCAATCACCAAATCAGAATCCTTCACCGAATCCGCAATGTTAAGTGGATTAGACATGAGTGTTTGTACGTCGCTTCCAAAAATGTCGTCCAATTGGCGAAGACGCTCAGGGTTCAAGTCCAAAATTGTCACGTTGGCACCTAAACCGACGGCCATTTTTGCAGCGTTTGTTCCTGATACACCGCCACCAATAATGGTAACCTTTCCGCGCGAAACACCCGGAATACCAGATAGCAGGATGCCTCGTCCGCCGTGTACCTTCTCTAAAAACTGTGCTCCAATTTGTGTAGCCATACGTCCTGCTACTTCACTCATCGGAGTTAACAATGGCAAAGCACCTGATGGAAGCTGCACCGTTTCGTATGCAATTCCTACGACTTTTTTGTCAAGTAGTGCCTTCGTGAGCTCTGGGGCCGCGGCTAAGTGTAAGTATGTAAAGAGAATAAGACCTTCACGGAAATACCCATACTCTTCAGGAAGCGGTTCCTTTACTTTCATCACCATATCTTGCGCCCATGCTTCTTCAGCAGAATATACGATCACCGCACCAGCAGCTTGATAATCTTCATCCTTAAAGCCTGAACCTACACCAGCATTCGATTCTATAAATACCTCATGACCATTCTCTACTAAATGAACAACGCCGGCGGGATTCATCGCCACACGGTTCTCGTTGTTTTTCACCTCTGTTGGTACGCCAATACGCATCTAAAAAGCCTCCTTACGGTTGTCCAGATGCCCTCATCATATCACGAAGATACTGGGGAGGGAAGATATTTCCTATAGTCCGACAATTCAACACTGTAAGCGCTTTATAACTATTTTTTCACCTCTTCTTTCAGTCTCCCCCATATTGGTACAATGTGATTCGTTACACAGCGCCACAAATTACAAAAATATAAAGAAAAGGGATGTGCGCCCTGCACATTCCCCCTCTGCCAGCTTACTCTTTCGGCTCTTCTTCGGCGTTCCAATTAAACTGCTGTTTCTCGTGCGCAGCATGTGGTTGATCAATCACGCCGCTCATATAAGCACCCGTAATTTGTTGTCTCGTTTGTTCAGTTCCCTCATCGTCATACGACAAATACTCTTTCTTCTCTTTATCCCACTCAAACATGTAAGGTTCCTCCTTTCACTTATATGTAGTAATAGTGTTTGGAAAAGAAGAGTGACTCATGCCTTGATGTTTATGGAAGAACTGCCTACCCGTAAAAAAAACTGCCCTCCCGCGAAAAGGAAAGCAGTTCTTTTATCTAGAAGTAGTACACGCCTGTACGTCTCGCGCGATCATCACTTCTTCGTTTGTTGGAATCACAATCACTTTAACAGGAGAATGCGGGTAGTTAATAAACGCTTCCGTCCCTCGTACTTGATTTAACGAAGGGTCCCAGTACACACCCATAAATTCAAGGCCTTTGAGTACCCGCTCCCGAATGGCTTGAGAGTTTTCTCCGATACCAGCTGTGAAAATAATTGCATCTACCCCATACATTCTTGAGGCATAGGAACCAATGTACTTATGGATTCGATTAGCGAACACTTCCAAAGACAGTTCTGCGCGCTCATCACCTTGACTAGCCCGGTCTTCTATATCCCGTAAGTCGCTAGAGAATCCTGACACACCGAGCATCCCGCTTTTTTTATTCAAAATCTCCAACACTTCATCTGCCGAATTTCCGGTTTTCTCCATGATATACGGGATGAGGGCGGGGTCTATATTCCCTGAACGAGTTCCCATCGCGACTCCTGCAAGTGGCGTAAATCCCATGGATGTGTCAATAGATTTTCCACCTTCTATGGCAGCAATACTCGCCCCATTCCCAAGATGACACGAAATCAAGCGTAACTGTTCAACGGGACGACCTAATAATTCAGCCGCTCTTTCTGAGACATATTTGTGAGAGGTACCGTGAAATCCATACTTACGAATTCCATAGTTCTCATAATACTCGTAAGGGAGGCTGTATAAAAAGGAACTCTCTGGCATCGTTTGGTGAAACGCTGTATCAAACACGGCAATCGCTGGAACTTTCGGTAACACTTCACGAAAAGCACGGATTCCTGTTAAATTGGCTGGGTTATGCAGTGGCGCCAACTCACTTAGCTTGTCAATTTCAGCAATGACCTCATCAGTAATTAGCACTGACTCGCTAAAGATCTCGCCACCATGTACGACACGATGCCCAATTCCTTCAATCTCGTCCAAACTTTCAATTATCCGTAACTCAGTTAGTTTGGAAAGAAGCATTTTGACGGCACTCGCATGATTAGGGATGTCAATAATCTCCTTTTGATTTTCACCTTTAACAGAAATAGAAAATATGGAATCAGGCAGCCCAATTCGTTCTACGAGCCCTTTTGTCACAACCGTTTCTTCTGGCATATCAAATAACTGAAACTTTAAAGAAGAGCTTCCCGCATTAATTGCGATTACTTTTCCCATTGGTACCGCTCCCTTATAGTAAAAAATAGATAGACGATTAACTATCACACTTGTTAGTATGACGCTCCGCCCATCATTTAACCACCAACTGAACAGCTTTTCAACAGTAGAGAGCTTTGGGATCGTTTTCATTTGCAAAGTAGCACTATTCAGACTAACGGAAGCCCTTACACATAGGAAAAGCCGCCCCTTTATTTTATAGGAGACGGCTTTAGTGCTTCTTCATTTTCTGCAAACCATTCATTAATTTTTCGAATAATCTGCAAGAATGCTTCCCTATGCTTCGAAGAGGGTAGCTTGACAAGTAAAGCTTCTTTAGGTGCTTGAACTCCGGCTCCTTTTTTTCGTACGAGCAAAATACTTTTCGCGTGTTGCGATGACGTGAACATATTCTTAGGTAACTCTAATAGCCCGAGTATGTGTACTGTCTTTTGTAAATAGGAACGCAATGTAGGCGCCTCTTTTGAAGTGAATAAATGATTCGGTACGACGAATAGGCCATATCCACCGTCTTTCACCATGTTTAGGCTTTGTTCTAGGAGAAGGTGATGACTAAACGAATGCCCTTCTGTTGCCTTTGTTTGAAAAGACGCTGAGGTATCATCATCTGGGTAATAACCCACTGGTAAATCCGAAATAGCTAAATCGACAGGATCAATGAGTAATGGCTGCAAGCTGTCTTGTGCGAACAATTCCATAGGCTGTTTGCATAAGTTTGCATATGATCTACATACGGAGAGTAGCGTTTCATCTACGTCCACTCCATATACGTCTTTTACCACATTCGGAATTCCTTCGCATAGTTTTATCAATAAATGGCCTGTCCCAACCGTCAAGTCAAGCATGCGCAAGTTTTCTCTCTCAAACTGTAACCTTTGAACAATGTAAACCATTAAGTTGCCAACACTATCTGGGGTCATTTGATGATGTGGCTGTACATACTGGCGCATTACTTTAACGAGTGCAAAATGAAAGGCTTTTTGAATGGTAGCTGCATCCATTTTCGGTACCATGTCCACTACGTCGCGCATCCGTTTTTTCGTAAGATCATTTATTCCAGATTCGTTAAACCTCTCTTGAAATAAGACATCTCCTATTTCTGTCAGTGCTTCTACCAAACTTGTTCCTCGTTCTTTCGCAAGGGTTTCAACTGCAGCATCCAACGTGGCAAAAACGTGTTCTACAGTTGTCGTGGAAGTTGGCATGAGCTCACACCCCTCTCTATTTTCTCATCCCTCCATTGTACAGTTGGAAAGAGGATAAACTCAAGCTTTTAGGTCCGGAAGCAAAAAAAAGAGCGAGCCACAGTAGCTCACCCCCTGAAAAATTATTGGCCTGCTGCTTCTTTTGTCGCTTGGATGGCTTTGTCGTAGTTTGGGTGGTTCGTCCCCTCTGATACGTACTCGATATACGTGACCTTATCGTTTCCATCGACGACAAATACAGATCGGGCTAGCAGACGAAGCTCTTCCATAACAACGCCGTACGCTTCTCCAAACGAAAGGTCACGATGGTCGCTAAATGTATGTATGTTTTCCAAGCCGTTTGAGGCACACCATCGGGTTTGCGCGAAAGGAAGATCTACGCTGATCGTCATCACAACAACACCAGGGATACCATTTGCCTCTTCGTTAAACTTCCGTGTTTGCTGGGCACAAACTCCTGTGTCAATAGAAGGTACTACGCTGATGAGACGAGTTTTTCCTTTGTAGTCGTTCAGTGTTACCTCAGACAAATCTGTTGAGAGCACACGGAAATCAGGTGCATTGTCACCAACTTTTATTTCGTTTCCTTTTAAACTTATTGGATTACCTTTAAATGTAATGTCCACAAGAATTCCTCCTGTCTAGTTTAAGAAATAAGCGCTTCCCACTTTTTTCTATGTAGTTAACTTTATACCACTTACTTCTTCCTTTTTACAAATATATAGCACACAACTTTTTGCAAAGCTGAGGGTGACCAACCCCCAAAAAGGCATTTGGTCACCCTATAGTTCCAAATCTTGTCGTTTATGTTCACCTGAAGCTTGTTGCTGTTGATTTTGTTGAGGGGCTGTTTGCTTATTTTTGCTGAGCATCTCTTGAATTTTTTCCACAGCAGCAGGCGCAAGATCTAACAAACGTTCATAAATGGAGGTATTCTCATCAAGATGAAGCATCTTCACTCCGTTATGACCGACAACTAAAAAGGCGATCGGTGTAATAGACACGCCACCTCCACTACCACCACCAAACGGATGCTTTCCCCCTTGTCCTTCACTACCTTCCTTTTTCTCGCTAGCAGAGCCAAATTCGCTCCCTCCAGCACCAAACCCGAAACCTACCTTTGAAACCGTTAAGATGACACTGCCGTCTGGTGTTTCGACTGGATCGCCAACGATTGTGTTCACATCAATCATTTCTTTCAAGTTCTCCATCGCAGTTGTCATTAACCCTTTAATTGGATGATCAGACATCTTCTTCATTCCTCCTAGCTAGCAGATTCTTTTTTGTCGGTAAATTCAGCAAGTGGGCTACTTTTGAACTTCGGTACCCCACCACGCCAATATGCGATCAATTTAAGAGCTGCGAGAATAGCATGCCCGACGCGAAAGTGAATCATGCATTCGAATTCAGTTACCGACCGCCTCGCATAAAAATCTGGTGTAATGTCGTATGTAGGTAAGGAATTCATGACCATATGATGGCTGACCCATCCCAAAATACAACTTTTCACTGTCCATAATAGCCCTGTAATCGTCCCCGTTTTTGCTGCATCCCCGACCCCAATTACCGTTTTCCATCGTAGAGCACTCACCTCTATGTGTTTCAGAAAGGAAGACATAATATGATGCAAGTGGCGTACATGCTTAGCTACTTCTTTTGTATCCTGTAAGCTGTTCCAAATTTTTTCTGGAGTGATTTTTCTTTTTTTCTTTTTCTTCGTTTTTTCTTTCTTTCCTGACTTCACGTCTTCCTCGAATTCGAAAGAGGCAACAGATCCTTTCTCCTTTTTGACGAATGGAATATCAATCGTATACCTCAAAATGCCCCAAAACGCTCGCATTTGAATGGTCACACGATCGTTATCCCCACCATGAAAAAGATGGAATCGTATAGAAATTCGAATCCAAAACGTCAATAAGAATAGGAAAGACAAAAGAAATGTGATCCACCACATGTTCCACTCACACCTTTCTAGGTAGTAGAGTTCCCATCAATTGGAGGAATATACCATTCCCTTTTAGGAGTAAACTGAAAAGATCGTGTTTTATGCTCATAAACGGAGAAACTTTTTGTATAAGTGAGGTTTTGCATTAGAATAAGGCATAGTAGGGAATGCGGGCTGTATTTCGGAATACGCGTCCTTTTCCATGGAATTTTCTTCAAAACAAAACGCTTGGAGAAGAGATCCAAGCGTCCACATGTAAACACGCACCTATAGATTTTTTCACGTCGTCACTAGCTTCGACTGGTCTATCACTTTTCTCGTTTGCTCATGAATAACAGTTGTATCTGCAAACACATCGTGAAGCCCTTGCTTTTTTGGTAAAAATGCCACTAATACATACAAAATCATGATGGCACCTGAAATAAACCTGCCAATCCATTCACGAAATAGTACGGTTCCCCACGAAAGGGATCCCTCGCCTTTTGTTGACATTACCTTCAAACCAAAGATCATCTTCCCAAGTGTTTGTTGAAAGTACTTTGTCATAAGCACGAAATAGGCGTAAAAGAAGAAAGCTTTTAATACATCGTCTAAGGAAAATAACCAAAAGGTAGGTGGATTCTCATTCATCCCAACTGTTGCTAACGCGACATTGGTTAGCATACTCCCGACAACCCCGATCAACACGCTATCTACAAGAAACGCCCACAAACGCATCCAAAACCCACCGTAATGCACGCTTGTAGTAGGCACAGAATGAGGAGGAATCGCATGTGGCTCTATCGAATGTACTTCAGTATCGTCCGCTCTCAATTGTTCATGCTGTTGGCTAGACTGCTCTTCTTTGCTAGGATCTTTTTCACTCACACTCTTCCCCTCCTATTCTGTGTATAAATACATGAGCCGTGGTCCGCCAGAGCGTTGGAGAATACGTTCAAGCATGCCTACTTCTGAAAATCCACTACCGAACAAAGAGCCGACCTGTGCTGAAAACAGTGAACCTATCGAGGAAGTGGTACGATATTCTACAACTTGTGCACCTTCTAAATCTTCGTCAACTTTCATCGCTTCGATCACATCGTCTAAATAACCAAATTCGTCAATGAGCCCATTTTCTTTCGCTTGAATTCCGTCATAAATTCGACCGTCAGCAAGTGTGCGTACTTTTTCCTCAGACATTTCCCGTCCATTTTGAATAACCTCTACAAAGGCATTATAGGAGTTCTCTACCATGGAAGAAAGAATGGCCCTCTCCTCTTCCGAAACCTCTTTTGTTGGGTTTAACATATCTTTATACGGTCCACTCGCTACAGTAATCATTTCCACACCAAACCGATCGGCAAGCTCGCTCACGTTAATTGATTGCATGATCACGCCGAGGGAACCTGTCATGGTCTCTTTACTTGCAAAAATCTTTTGTGCAGGAGCACTTATGTAATAACCACCAGATGCTGCAGTCGCTCCCATCGATACGTAGACAGGTTTCTCCTCAGTTAGCTCAACGATTTCTTGATGCAACTCGGCTGATTCTACAACACCTCCACCTGGTGAGTTGACACGTAGTACAACCCCCTTAATCGTCGGATCCTCCTTCACTGCTTCTATTTGACGTAAGAAGTCTTGATGACGATATCCTTCTGATCCAATAAAGCTAGAGCTTGAACCAGTGTCTTGAATCACACCCTCTACTGTTAGCACCGCAATCTGACTCGACAGGTCTCCTTGCTCACGAACTACTGGTTCGAAACCGCCTGCTTCCACAGCCAGTATGTCTTCAAATGAACCAGCGAAATCCGAAAATAAAAAACTCCACACAGCTTGGAATCCTAGCGAAACCACCAATACAACGCCTGCAATAACGAGAGCTATCCATCTTTTTGTATTCATAGAAGTCCCTCCGTTCCCAATTTTCTTTAAGTCTACGGTTCATTCTCTTATAAGTTTCAACTTTTATCCACTATTTTATCAATCTAAATAGAGTTGGAAACCGCACGCTTTAGTTGCCTTTTTTGCTTAACACGACCGAAAGTAAATACACCGAGTCCAATCCAAATCATACAAAACGCTATCAGATCATAAATTGTAAACGCTTCTCCATACACAAACACTCCTAATACAAGCATGGAGGAAGGAGCGATGTATTGTAAGAGCCCTACGACGGTAAGTGGAATTCGCTTGGCACCCGTTGCAAACGCTAGTAACGGAATGGCCGTTACAACCCCCGCCAGTATAAGAAACAGTGTATCTGAAGAAGTCGTTGTCCCGAAAGACGCAGTTCCTTGTAGAGCGATTACCACGCTATATACAAGGGCGAGTGGAAGGACAAACAAGGTTTCCATCCAAAGACCGACCCCCGCACCAAAAGGAAGCATCTTCTTACACAATCCATAAACTCCAAAACTAAGGGCGAGTAATAAGGCAAGCCAAGGAACTTCCCCATACCCAATGATCAAAACAAGGACCCCTGCAGCGGCAAATGCAAAGGACCACCGCAGAGATCTTTGAATCGTTTCTCCCAAAAACAAAACACCTAAAGCGGCACTCACAAGCGGGTTAATATAATAGCCCAAACTCGCTTCAGTCACACGATCACTTACAACAGTGAAAATAAACACGAGCCAATTCAGGGTAATCATAAAAGAGGCCCCAGCCATCATCCAGAGCGCTTTTCGATTGGTGCGCAATTCATGAAATGCTTCTTTAATTGCCCCGTAATTTCGAAAAGCAAGAATCCAACCACCCATAAAAAGGAAGGACCATAGAACACGATGGGCGAGGACTTCAACAGGCCCTACATGTTCTAGCAACTTCCAATACATTGGGAGCAACCCCCACATCATATATGAGAGAGCCGTAAACCATACTCCCTTTTTATCAAGCATCTCCGTTCCCATATACTCCACCTCTCTTACTTGTTTTTTCTAGTGATGTAATTAAAAGAGTTTAGGTGGAAGGTGTTCGGAGAGCGTCATACACGATACGATCGTCCACAACGGTCATTGCTACTTTGTTTTGTAGCAAATGATCTGGTGTTTGAACAAACGGATCACTCTCCAAAACAGTGAAATCTGCCCGCATTCCCGGGGATAGCACCCCACTCACATGTTCTTCTCCCGCCGCATACGCACTGCCCTTTGTAAACAGTTCGATCGCTTCATAAATGGATAGCCTTTCTTCCGGGATGTATACCGTTTGTTCCGCTTCTCTCTGTCGAGTAACAGCGGCGTGAATGCCTAAAAGTGGATCTACCGGTTCTATCGGCGCATCGGATCCCCCTGCAAGCGCAATACCTTCCTCTTTTAGTGTCCGCCATGCATATAGATAATCATATACCCCTTCACCCAGCCGGCTTAGCACCCATGGGAAGTCTGTTGCGACAAAACGCGGTTGAATATCTAGTACCACTTGCAAACTTTTTGTTCGCTGGACTAAGTCGTTCCGTAGAATTTGCGCATGGATAAGTCTATCCCGCTCTCCAGATGGTGTAGGATACAGTTCAATTGCATCCAACACTGCTTCGTACGCAGCGTCCCCTATTGTATGGACGGCAATTGGTAAATCCAGCTCACGTGCTTTTCTCACTAGTGTATGAAGTCCTTCCGTTGTATGGATAGCAACTCCGTTCGTTGTCGGATCATCTGCATACGGATGACTTAACCATGCCGTCCGTCCACCCAATGCTCCGTCAGCAAATATTTTTACCGCCCCGAACGTCACGTAAGGTGAGGAAGATAATTTGGTAAATCCTCCCCTTTCCCACTCATCAATTACCGTATGATGAATAAGGAGATGAGCCCGAAATGGGTGTGGCTCAACTGGGCTCTCCAACACATCATAAAACGCGTGTAATGTTTCATGGAACTGACCATAGTAACTTAGATCTTCTGTATGACCCCCTGTAAGACCGAGAGACCATGCGTGCTCAACAGCCTTCCGTAAAGCGTTTTGTAAATAGTTTCGATCTACAGGTGGTAATACACGATAAATCATGTCTTGTGCTTGATCTTTTAAAATGCCTTGTACTCTTCCCGCTTCATCTCGCTCGATCACGCCTCCTGGTGGTTCGACAGTATCGTTATGGATCTCAGCTAGTTGTAATGCTTTAGAGTTCACTACTAAGGCGTGTCGACATGCACGCTTTAGTACGACAGGATGATGTGGGCTCACTTCATCCAAGTCCCATCGAGTAGGAACGGATGTATCTGTCCAATCGTTTTCATTCCATCCTTCTCCGATAATCCACTCTCCTAAAGGAGTATCCGCTATCTTTTCCTCAAGGCGTAAAAGAAGCTCATCTTTACTGCTTGTTACAGATACGTCTAGTCTGAGCAGTGATTCTCCGTGCCCGATGATATGAAGATGACTATCAACAAAACCAGGAAATACTGTTTTTCCTTGTAAAGATACGCTTTCTGCTATGTTTTCGGTGTAAGCTGCCTCTAATTCCTCTTTCTTCCCAAGAGCAATGATAAGACCGTTTTCGGTATAAACTGCCTCCGTTTTTTCTCCCTCTTCTCGCATTGTGTAAAAGTTCCCATCATACCAAAGCGTTCCCATCCGTGATCCTACCTTTCCATCGAGCATACTTTGTCCTAACCTCTATCATGTAATTGGCTTTTTCGCTTCTTCCTTTTACTACATTAAAGGGAAATGTTCTGCACGTGCTAAAAAAGCTCAATTTTTAGGCAAATCCTCTCCCCATACTACCAATCAAGAGGCAACAAATAAACCTTATAATTTTAAGAAACTGTGGTGGTGTAATAACCAACCTCCATATTAACTAAGTCCTAAAGACATTATTATACATCATTTTTGAGGTTTATTTAATTTCCTTGTATGTGGTAATGACCTTGCTTTCACTAAATAGAAAGAGGAACCCCCGCTTTTTTAAGCAATGGTTCCTCATCTTTCACTCAACTCACTCTTGTTCTTCGACTGCTGTAGATTCACTGTCTTCCTTTATTCTAAACTGTTTCATCATAAGCTGTAGCTGCGCGCTTGCTTCCTGTAGACTTTCAGCTGATTCACCGATCGTCATCAATACTTTGAGCTGCTCATCTGTTGAAGCACTCACCTCTTCGGATGAGGCGGCGGCTTGTCCTGCAACATTGGAAATACTCTGTATGGCTTCGACGACCTCATCCTTATATGCTTTCATTTGATCAACATCTTGTCCAATCGTACCAATTGAAGTGACCATGTCGTTCATATAGTCTGCTAACTTTCCAAATGCTTGTTCAGCATCTTCTACAGAGCGATTTTGATCCTTTGTTATGTCTTTTGTACGTAACATTTCGTTGATCGTTCTTTCTGATTCCATTTCGATTCCAGTTATCGTCAGTCTTACCCTTTCAGTTGCTTGAGACGATTGCTCTGCCAATTTACGCACTTCATTCGCAACGACGGCAAAGCCTCTTCCGTTTTCACCTGCGCGTGCTGCTTCAATGCTTGCATTTAACGCTAACAAATTCGTTTGTTCCGAAATGTCATTGATCGAATTCATGACTTGATCGATCTCCGCAATTTTAGCACCTAAGTTAAGAATGGCGGCTTCAACCGTTTGAAGTATATCATTCGACTCAGTCGTTTTACTTCTTAACACTTGAATTCGCGAAACTCCTTCATCGTTAGCCGTTTTTGCTTCATTAGAGATGGCTTGCATTTTGGATGCTTGTCGATAAATATTTTCAATTTGCTTTGACAAATCTGTCACACGTTGATGAGTCGTTTCGGCATCAGATGCTTGCTGGGTTGCACCACTCGCCACTTCAGCGATTGCCCGCGAAACTTCTTCGCTTGAAGCAATCGTCTCTTCTGCAACAGCGCTTAAGTTTTCGACCGAATCGTTGACACTGTTGGATGATCGTTGAACAGAGTCGACTAGATAGCGTATCCTCTCGACCATTGTATTAAAGTGTGAGGTCAATTGGCCGACTTCATCTTTAGATGTTGATGAAACCTTGACCGTTAAATCTCCGTCTGCCACACGATTCACTTGTTCTGTTAGCAGCTGAATCGGCTTCGTAATGCTTTTTGAAATGGTGTACACAAAGATTAAGCTAATGGCTGTTACGATTGCTGCAATGATAAGAATAAAGTTACGTGTATCTCGAGCATCAGCCAATAAATCGTCGTAAAGATACACCGCCCCTACCTTCCAACTCGTTCCTTCAATTGTGTCGTAGTACAGCACCCGATCATCGTTATTATCATTGTAATCGATGGTACCCTGGCTATCCCCATTGTACATACCTTCAATAAAGCTGTACTTCTCCTTCAAGTTCTCTCCGCTCTCAGTCGGATGAACTAGGGCCATCCCATTTTGATCAAACAAAAACGGATACCCCCCGTCAGACACTTCCGTATTTGAGACGATTTCGTCCAGATTAGTTAATGTCAGATCTAGCGCTACCACACCTAGTACATCATTTGTAGTAGGATCTACCACCGGCTTTGAAACCGTTACAACATATCCATCACTTGCCTCGTCAAGGTAAGGCTCTGTCCATGAAACAGTTTCCGAGTTACTTAATGCATCTTGATACCACGGGCGCGTAGTTGGATCAAAATCATTACCTAACTCAACCTTTGGCGTTGTCAGCATCGTTTTATTCGCAGCACCTACATACACCAGTCCTACATTCTCATTTAAAGAAAGGAACGTGTTAAAGTCGTTGAATAAGCTATCACTTCTCAGTGCTACTGCGTCTCCACCGGCTTGTATCCCTTGAAGATATGTAATGACAGACTCATCCTGACTATAGCGATTTACAGTTTCCCCATATTTGTCCAAATACAGTTCAATAGTTCCCCCAAGCTCATCAACAAGTGCTGTCGACCTCTCTGAGACATCTTGTTCCAGCGTGTTTTCTACATCCAAATACGTAATAATAGAGACAATGATTAATGAGACCGCGATAATAGAAGCCATAACTATCATCAATTTTGTCTGTAGTTTTTTAAACATTCTAACCCCCCTTACTTCTCCTTTTCTGTATCGGCTTTTTACATACGAGTTTTAGATGAATATACAAAATTACTTACATTTAATAATTCAGACATATTAAAGTAGTCTGGATACAAACGTTTTAGTTTAAGGTTCTTTTCGTATCCTTTGTTGTTTTTACTATACAGTAATCTCATGATGCGACGTAATGCTGTGTTGATTTCCGCTCCAGGCGGACGCTTTCCGCGGGGCGGGCGGTGAGCCTCCTCATCGCTGCGCTCTTGCGGGGTCTCACCTGTCCCGCTGATCCCACAGGAGTCGCCGCCTTCCGCTCCAATCAACGAATAGTAAGTATTACATAATTTCCCTTACTAAGTATGAAGTTGAATACTATTGTGGAATTACACATGGTCTCATGGAAAACATTCAACATTTTCTTAGTACAATCAAAACTAGCGGAGGAAATACACGTAGACTCCTGCGGAATAGCGGAGACGATGAAGAGGAGGAAAGGCTAAGAGCGCCACGTCCTGTGGCAACGCCTTTCTGACCCACGTCCTGTGGGCCTCCGCAGAGAGCGTACTTTGCGAACGAGGAGGCTCAGCGCGGAGCCCGCGGAAAGCGAAGTGTATTTCCGGAGCGGTGTCTTATGTCGCATCATACAGCTACTGTGTAATAGTATTTTCATTAATAAAGCAACAATCTTTTAGAAAACAGCCTAGTTTAAAGATGAACCCGCGCATGGACAATTTGACTGAACTTTTTATCGCCTGTTGAACAAAAAGAAACTTCCCTCAAATTAGAGAGAAGTTTCTTTCGTTATACTGTTTTCGTCTCCGTTTCCGCTTGTCGTAGCTCAATACGCCGAATTTTTCCCGAAGTGGTTTTCGGTAGTTCGTCAACAAACACAATTTCACGTGGGTATTTATACGGTGCTGTCTCAGCTTTTACATGTTCTTGTAGCCGTAAAATCAACGACTGTTCGTCTTCTATTACCCCATTTGGAATAACATATGCCTTCACGACGCTCCCTCGCACTGGATCAGGACTTGCCACAACAGCACATTCTTTTACTTGAGGATGCTTGACGAGGGCATCCTCTACTTCGAACGGTCCAATTGTATAGCCCGAGCTGATGATCATGTCATCACCTCTACCCTCGAACCAGAAATACCCGTCTTCATCCATACGAGCCTTGTCACCTGTAATATAATAATCACCTCGAAGCTGGTGCGCTGTCCGCTCAGGGTCTTTGTAATACTCCTTAAATAGGGCGGGTGTATCTCGATGTACTGCGATATCCCCAACTACTCCTATTGGACAAATATTTCCTTCTTCATCAATGATTTCTACTGAGTTTCCAGGTGTCGGTTTCCCCATGCTTCCTGGGCGTATGTCCATACCCTTTGTTACACCAACAAGCAATGTATTTTCCGTTTGACCATAGCCATCTCGTACTTGTAACCCGAATACGTCTGAAAACACTTCAATTACTTCGCGATTGAGGGGTTCTCCTGCTGAAACAGCACTTCTAAACGCCGGAAGCTTCCAGTCTCGTAAGTTCGGTACCTTAGCCATGAGTCGATATTCCGTCGGCGTACAGCACAGCACTTGAACACTGTGCTTTTTCAAAAAGTTCAAATATGTTTCAGCATGAAAAGGTCCTTGATAAACAAAACCAGTCGCCCCCATGCCCAGTACAGACAAAAACGGGCTCCAAATCCACTTCTGCCACCCGGGGCCTGCTGTCGCCCAGACTACATCGCCTTCTTCAATGCCAAGCCAATGGCTAGCTGCTGTCCGCAGGTGGGCATACCCCCATCCATGTGTATGTGCGACGCCCTTTGGATTGCCGGTCGTTCCAGACGTGTATGATAAAAAGGCTAAATCGGCTGCATTTGTTTGAATCGTTTCAAAGTATGGTGATGAACGGTCAGCGCTATTTTGGAGGCTCATCCAATTACCTTGCTCATCCCCTACTACAAAACGAATCAAGTCCTTCGTTTCTTCAACTTCTTCACAAGCTTCCACATAAGGCTCAAACGCAATAATGGCACGTGCACCGCTATGCTGTATGCGATATTGTAAATCTTTCGGACGTAACATTTCCGAACAAGGCAAAACAACTAAACCACTACGTAAGCAAGCTACATACACTTCATATGCCTCAATTCGACGAGGAATCATAATTAAAACAATATCGCCTTTGCGAAGCCCCTTCGAGAAGAAAGCGTTCGCAATTTGATTAGTTCGCGTCTGCAACTCATCGTATGTACATGACGCTTCACGTCCCAGTTCATCTTCCCAAATCAGCGCACGTTTCCCAGTATCGTCTGCATATTTGTCTATCTCTGAAACGATGTTGTACGTTTCTGGAGCGAGTAAATCTTCTCTATTCATAGCCCTTCCCCCTTCTTGTACAGAAACAATCTTCTCCTCTGTTATTCTATACTTTTAGACAGTATTCCTGCTTTAAATGAGGACAGGTTTAAAAAGATAAAGCTTTCAAATGGACCGTTTTCTCCACAGAAAAAAGAGCGGGGGGTACCCGCTCTTTCATAGCCATTTGTATGAGGTTTTTTCACTGCTTAGCGGATTCCGCCAAGTTGTTGTTCAGCAGCTTGAACAAGACGTTTTGTGATCTCTCCACCAACAGATCCGTTAGCGCGAGAAGTTGCGTCAGGGCCAAGTTGAACACCAAACTCTTGAGCAATTTCATACTTCATTTGATCAAGTGCTTGTTGTACACCAGGTACTACAAGTTGATTTGAGTTGTTGTTTGCCATGATGATGTCACCTCCTTGTAAGTATAGAGTGCAACATTTTTCGCGCTTCATACTCACAAACCGGATGGTAATTGTTCCTAACTAACAGTTCAGTGATTCGGCATGTTTCTACAACAATTGACTCATTTCCTGGGATACACTCTGATTAGCTCTATATGTGACTGTCTCCACATGTTGCAGAACGTCTAGGAGCAAATTGTCGAAATCAACAAAGCTTTCGTAGCGCTCTACCTTTTCTAGCTTCGGACGGGTCTTCGGGTTAGGCGGTGTGAAAATGGTGCAACAATCTTCGTATGGTCTGATCGAGATATCGTAAGCACCGATTCTTTTGCTTATCGTCACGATTTCTTGTTTATCCAGTGTCGCTAAAGGACGCAAAATAGGTGTCGCCGTAACTGCATTAATTGCGATCATGCTATCTAGAGTCTGACTTGCCACTTGCCCAATTGATTCACCCGTAATAATCGCCTTCCCCTCTCGAGTAGAACGAATTGCGTCAGTTAATTTGAGCATCATTCTCCGTGTAGAAGTCATCGTGTAGTTCTCCGGTATTTGCTTCTGAATGAGTTCTTGGACTTTGGCAAATGGAACGTAATGCACAGTGAACTCTCCAGTTAAATCAGCAAATAATTGCCCGATGTCTTCCACTTTCTGTTTAGCCCTATCACTTGTATAAGGTGGAGAATGAAAGTGAATAGCCTCTACTTCAATTCCTCTTCTCATCGCTAAAAAGGTACTTACTGGACTGTCCAAGCCACCAGAAAGCATTGACATTGCTTTTCCACTTGAACCAACCGGGAATCCACCCGCACCCGCCACTGTTTCATACGACAAATAAATAGCCTCTTTACGTATTTCTACAGTTAATTCCAAATCGGGTTCGTGAACATTTACCGATAAATTTTCGAATGTTTTAAGTAAATGACTTCCAAGGAAATAATTCATTTCATTCGTGTTTAATGGGAATTGTTTGTCTGCTCTCCGTGTTGAAACCTTGAATGTCACTGGCTTTGTTATTTCTTTTTCAAGAAGTTGGCTAGCTGCTAAGGAAATTTCCTCCATATCTCGGTTTACTTTGACAACTGGCGAGAAGGATATAATACCAAAAATATTTTCCAACGGATTTCGTAGTTGCTCAAAATCAACTCCATGAAGATGAATGAACGTCCGGTCTCGATTACTGATAATGTCAAGTTCTGGCCATTGTGATAACACAGATCGTATTTGTCGCTTTAGACGGGATACGAATGCCGACCTATTTCGACCTTTTGTTGATAAATCCCCGTAGCGAATTAAAACGTGATCGTACAAAGGTTTCACTTCCTTTTGACAGATTGTACAGTTTGGATGACACGGTGCAATTCCTCTATGAAATACTGTGCTTCCTCCAAAGTATTCTCATAGGACAAACTAACACGCAAAGCGCCTTTTGCCACCTCTGGAGAAACACCTTTGGCTAATAAAGTTTCACTTAAGGATGACTTTTTCGATGAGCAAGCACTCGTTGTAGATACATAAATATCAGCCTCTTCTAAAGCATGAACAAGAACTTCTCCTTTTTTCCCAACAACGCTGAAATTTAAAATGTGGGGCACCACTTGCTTAGAAGGAGAATGGATCACTATATCACTTATTTTCGATAGCTTTTCCCTTATATAAGAAGAAATTTCATGCAAATCACTATAAACGTTTTGACGCTTTTCTTCCACAAGACGAAGCGCTTTGGCCATCGCAACAGCTCCTGGAACGTTCTGTGTACCACTACGGAATGTTCCTTCTTGCTGGCCTCCTGCAAACAAAGGGGATAATAGAATTCCTTCCTTACAATAAAGCATGCCTGTTCCTTTCATTCCCTTAAATTTGTGGGCAGACGTCGTATACAAGTCAACACCGAGATCAGTGATGTCAATAGGAACTTTCCCTATAGCTTGTACACCGTCACTATGAAAGGTAATACGTCGGTAACCTTTACACAATTGTGCAATTTTTTTCACAGGTTGAACAGTCCCAATTTCATTGTTCACATGAATGACGCTTACAAACGTTGTATGGGGACGAATCGCCTCTTCTATGGCTTCAGGGCGGACAAACCCGTCCTCATCGACATCCACATAGGTGACATCGAAACCTTTTTCTTCCAATTGCCGGAATGTTTCCGAAACAGAAGGATGCTCGATCGTCGTTGTAATGAGGTGTTGCTCTTCTCGCTTTGCACCATACACAGCACCTTTAATAGCTAGGTTATTGCCTTCTGTACCACCCGAAGTCAAAATCCACTCTGAAGGTTTGTCTGTATGGAGGAGACGAGCAACTTGTCTCTTTGCCTCGTGCAAAAGCTTCTCTGCTTCCCCGCCAAGCTTATGAAGAGAAGATGGATTTCCAAAATAGCGTGTAGATGTGGTGAGAAACGATTGAACAACATCTTGATGCGGGGGGGTGGTGGCACTGTTGTCAAAATACACCATAAGTTCACTTCCTCCGATTTCATCGATTGCAACAATATATCCTATCATAATTCAGAGCTCATCACCATTGACAGACAGAGTTTTATTCAAACGGAGACAACTATCGTGTCGCAACTACTAAGGACACGTCCTTATGATATATAATCATCCAAATCAATAAGGAAAGGGAGCGCTCATCTGTCGGATAAGCTCTCCCTTTCCTATTGTGCAGTGATATTAAGGACAAGTAGAGGAAGCACGATTCCCCATACGAAAAAACAAAGAATCGAAATTCCTAAAACTGCCGACTTCATCCCTTCACAGCCACCCATTCTTCGATTTTACGCAAAGCTCCTGGTTCAACAGATTCCACGGCCGTCGCCGCTTCCTCAAGCGCACGCTCGTAATGGAATGAACGGAATGAGGATTCTGCCGACTGTAGCTTTTCTCGAACTTGAGAGCTTTGATTTCTATAACGATTTCCATATTGAATAACTGCCTCAGCTAATACGACATGTTCGACTAATTCATCGGTTTGCGTACTCAACTGTTGAACCTTTTCTTCTGCATCTTCTAAAGAGGCGAGCACAAGCGTCATTTTGAGTGGTTTCGCTGCTAAATAGGACTGTGTTTCACTAAGGACTGTATTCGTTTCATACATATGCTGCTGAAACGTCTCAGGTAAACCAGGTAAATTACTCTTTGAAAGCTTTCGATGTGTAGCATGGATTTGTTTGCGTAATCCACTCAACACTTCACGCGCACGTAGCTCGTCTTTACGGAGAGTTTGCAACTTTTCACTCAATTCTTCTTGCGTTTGGTGAAGCTCTTCTAGAGTAGATTGAATACGTTCAATTTCTTCTTTGATGAAAGATTGAGCAATGTCTTCTTCTTCAACCTTCTCTTTGACGTCTTGCAAACGATCACTAACCGCTTGGAGAGACAACTGTAACTTCTTGTGTTGTCTAAGTTCTTCCTCGTCGACCTCGTACGATTGTGACACGTATTCACGATCATCATCGAGAGACGACTGTGCATTTTTCATGTAAGCAAGCTTTTCTTCTGTTTTAGGAAGCTGCTCAGTATTGTGCAATCTTGCATGTACTTCACTCTCAAGCCATTCATAGTACCCATTAATCGTTTCCTCATCTTGGGACATTTCTGTGGATACATCCTCCCACTCCCCATCATGGAGACGATCTATGTAGCTAGACAGCTTTTTCTCAACCAACCGTATTTCTTCTATCAAATTCATATGCGCAAGTTCGTATCCTTTTTGACGCATTTCTTCATGACCATCACGGAGTGCTTTTAATTCGTTTGGTATTTTTGTTTTACACTGATTTAATAACTGCGGGATCATTTCCAGTTTCTTTTCCACCTGACATAGCTCTTCCATAATAAGAAGTACCATATCACGCGCTTTCAAATAATCCCCATTTCCTGTTGCTTCCTCAATTTCAAGAAACCGAGTTCCTATTTCCCTTAACTGTTCTTCTAATTTACTTTCTGATTCGCCATATGCTAGTCGGTTTGTTAGCAGTTTTCGCTTTAGTTCACCGTACTTTTCTTTGCTAGCGTCAAGATCTTCCCTATTCTTCTCTTCGCTTCCGAGTAATTGTTCTAACTCTTGCAACATAGAGTGAATCGTTTCCTCACTCGTATGTAAAATAGTGGCAATTCGTTCTTGCTCTTGTCTGGCGGTACCGAATCGGAATTTTTCAATATGATCTTCCGTTTCAAAGAGCATCTCCTCAATTTGTGGGAGTTCCGTTGCCACAATATCATCCCAAGTGGAACGCCATTTTTCAAAAAGTTCCTCGGCTTCACCATTCATGTTTAGCTGCTTCACCTTTGATAGCTCCGCTAGTACAGGGCGATTCATGAGTTCCATTTTCCGCGTTTCAAGCCGATCCATCTCTCGAAAATGCTTTCTCTTATAAAAGTATCCAGTTAAGCCCAAACCAATGAGCACTATAAATAATCCGATTACAAACTCTATCACCATAGTTCCCCCTGTATCACCAAAGGTCGACAAATCGTTTCAATATTTTTTATGATACCATGTATATGCATCTTTTTGTGACATTTTATAATGATTTTATGAATAATCACCTTGCAAATTTTGTCGAACCGGGAAGGAGTTTTTATATTATGAAGCGTGACGGTCATGTGCACACCCCATTTTGTCCTCATGGCAGTAAGGATTCATTAGAAGCATATGTAGAGAATGCACTCCAAAAAGGAATCACATCTATTTCATTTACCGAGCATGCTCCCTTGCCTGAAGGGTTTCGGGATCCTGCACCAACAAAAGATAGTAGCATGTCCCTTGATACGTACTATGAGTATATAGAAGCTGTACAAGCTCTACAGGATCAATACAGAGATGCTCCTATTGATATACGCGTAGGTGTAGAACTAGACTACATTTCTGGTTGGGAACAACAAACGTTATCCTTTCTACAAACTCATGGAAAGTCTCTTCAAGACATCATTTTGTCTGTACATTTTATAGAAGTAGAAGGAAAATGGCTTTGCATTGATTACGATGAAGAAGTGTTTCGCACTTACGTTTCCTTGTGCGGTGGAATTGAAGCGGCTTACGACCGGTACTTCCAAACAGTGGAGAAGTCGGTCCGTGCTGACTTCGGTGACCATCAACCACCACGAATTGGCCACCTTACGCTCATTCGAAAATTCAAAAAAAACTTCCCGGTTTCTTTTGAGTGGGAAGAGAAGGCTTTTGAGTTGCTTCACTTGATGAAGACACGAAATCTAGCGCTTGACTATAACAGTGCCGGACTACGTAAACCTCTTTGTGGAGAAACCTATCCGTCTCCTTTCCTTTTACAGGCAGCACAAAAAATGCGCATTCCAATTGTTTACGGATCTGATGCGCACTGTGCAAAAGATGTTGGTTCTTTTTTCGACAAGTTGTAAGTTACAAGTGGGCGGTGGCGAGACGTTGCTTTGTAAAGAGCGTCTCGTTGACCAAGTGGAATAGCTCTCGCTTATATTGTTTTTCAAAATAAGGATCTTGCGGATGTACTTGCCATACTTCACTCATATACTGCGCTTGCAAATAGGGCATCGTAAGTAAGCCCTTTAATTGGATAATGCAATAGCGGGTGGATACCGTTTCATATTCACCTTGCTCCATCCCAATTTCCAAAAGCGTTTTTAAATAGTATCTCTCTCTCATCACATAAGTTGAGAGCACTTCCCTAACAATTTGAGAATCAATCGTCATCTCCCGCAGGACAAATCGTGCTAACGGATTGTGGGCACGATGAAAGCCTAGTACCTCTTCAATAAGTTTTAGTAGCGCTTCTTTAGCAGAACGCTCTTCAGCTATCTTTACTGCACGCTCTAAAATATCTATGTATTCTTCGTAATATAAGGCGAAGCAATACTCTAATAACCCTTGTTTGTTCTGGAAGTAGTAAGAAATATGGGCGACATTCACCCTTGCTCGTTCCGCAATCATTCGTAATGACGTACCAGCATACCCTTTTGTATGGAAAAGTTGCAAAGCACTGGTCAAAATGGCTTCCTTTTTATTCATCTTCTTCGTCCCCTTTATTATCTTGTTGGCTCAGCTTTCTTTCTCCAAGCCATTTCCCTTGGGCGAACGACTAATTTTCTGCTTAAACGAACAGAATCAAAATAGTTTCAATCGTAAAAAAGTATGCTATTCTGTTTGTAACCATTTCGAGGGAACGAAGGAGTAGTCCTTCACAAATCGCTCGACAACTCCTGCACATTCTTACGTGCATATGACAGAACGGAGGAGATACTGTTGTTTCATGTCGAAACGTACAAAGGTACTCGTGAAGATAATTACAAGCTTGTCAGTAAGCAACTACAAGCATTAATGGAAGATGAGCCAAACGTCATTGCTAATTTAAGCAATGCGAGTGCTGTTCTCAACCAATTTTTAGACAGAGTGAATTGGGTCGGATTTTATTTAGTTGAAGAAAATCAGCTTATTCTAGGACCATTTCAAGGACTACCAGCATGTGTACGAATTCCTTTTGGAAGGGGAGTTTGCGGTACAGCAGCCTCCACTAAAGAAACACAACTTGTTGCAGATGTTCACGAGTTCCCTGGACACATTGCTTGCGATGCTGCTTCCCGATCAGAAATTGTCGTGCCTATTTTAAAAAAGGATGGTTCTTTGTTTGGCGTACTAGATATCGATTCTCCTGAAACAGACAGATTCGATGAAGAAGATCGCAAAGGACTGGAAGCGTTCGTGAGTGTTCTTGAGTCTACTTTGTAACTAATAATAAAAAAGCTTGGATAGTCTCGCTATCCAAGCTTTTTGTTTTCACTCTTGCACGTATAATTGATTCTTACCAGAGCTCTTCGCGCGATACATCGCTTTGTCTGCCATATGGAACAAATTCTCAGCAGTTACCGGTACTTCCCGTTCCCAGTGGGACACACCACACGAAATCGTGACAGGAGGATTCGTTTGTTTCTCAACCACTTGAAGTAAACGTTCAGCGACGGATACACCGACGTCGATTGGGGCATTCGGCAAATAGACTGCCAACTCCTCTCCTCCCCAACGAGCGCCTGTATCGCTCATACGGATGTGTTCCCTTATACAATCTGCTACCTGTAACAAAACACGGTCGCCCACTTGATGTCCGTGTGTATCATTGATCGTTTTGAAATTGTCCAAATCCACCAATAGAAACGAGCCTTCTTTGTCTTTTTCTAGTGACTGCTGAATTTGCTCATCCAAGTAGTGCCTTGAAAACAATCTCGTTAAGTGGTCTGTCACAACTAAACGTTCTAACTCTTCACGGAGCTTCGAATTTGTAAAAGCTAGAGAAGAATGGCCTACAAGAGATTGTAATAGCTTAAATGTTTCAAAACTAAAAAAATATGGCTCTTTATGAAGCACCATAGAAAAGCCTTGCCATTCCTTTTTCTCTGTAAACGGCATGACCAACATCGAACGATACGGCGTAGGGAAATCAACTTTTTGTGAGAAGTCTCCAATAAATAGAGGCTCGGGATTTTTTTGAAGAGATTTCTGGGCATATAATAGATAGGAAGCGACTTTTTCGTTTTCAAAGAACGAGGTGCTCCCCTCAACAATTTGCACGTCTTTTCCTGTATCGTCTTGAATTAAAAAGCCGACCTCACTCGCATGAAAAGCATCTATCATTTTAGTCTTTAACAAGGTAGCGACTTCGGTAATACGTAGGTTAGTATTCAAAGTTTTGCTAGTGTCGTTGACAATTTGTAAATCTCGAACTTGTTGCTTCGTATTTTGATAAAGTTGAGCGTTCTCAAGCGCCACCCCTATTCCTTCACCGAAATCACAAAGTAAGTGCTCGTAAGGTTCTACGATCGTTGTTTCGTGGAATACGACTTGGAGAACACCGTAAATTCCTTGGTTCCCTCTAAACGGCAAGTAAATATGGCGGTACACTCCACCCTTTTCATAACGCAATTCTCCTGTAAGAAATGTCTGAACTGCAGGAGAAGCAATTTGTTCCGGCTGCAGTTCTTCTGTGCTTACCCCTTGCACTTGCTTATGGTCGTGACTAAGCCAGATTGTGTAGGCTACTGGACCATGAATGTCATCAAGTGCTCTGGCAACCTCTTGAATAATGATTTGGTGATCCATCGTTCGATTCAACTTTTTTGTGATGTCTAATAACCACCGAGTGTAAGCTAGCATAACATCAGAAGTGCGAAAGGGGAGTGCATTCCCCATTTCCCTAAGTGTACGTCTCCAATTTTCAAAAAACCCTTCTGAAACAGCTTCACCTTTATATGTATAAATCGGTTGTCCGCTTTCTGTATGAATAGTTTGCGAAGTTTTTACAGGGTACTGAGCGTGAAACGTTTGTTCCAACACTTTTTTTTGCGCTACATGAACCGCTTCATTCGTTTTCAGCAAGCGTTGCCACAGCTGTTGTTGAAGGGAAGCAAATAACGGCCATTCCCATTGTTCCATTGTTTTCACCTACACTCATGTACGTTCTATTGTACGAACTTGAACCCTTCACCAGTTAAGATTCCATAATTATTCCAAGTCTAACATAAATTTTTGAAACGTCAGCGTGTCCGTCCCTTTCTTTGCTAACAGCTTCCATGTTGATTCAACCTTCAACCTTACCGTGCCTTCCTTTCAACCATTATAGCATAACCATACTAAAGTGATGAGAGTTCTCAAGTTGAGGCATTAGGAATTTTGCATTTGTTGACTTTTATTACAAAACGTCATACAATAGTCTTTGTGTAAAATTTGCAGCCTATGTGTTCATCGTTGTGCTTGATTCTGTTGCTACTTTTTGTGGTGATATTGTGTAACCCTCTGCTGCTAGGGCGAAGATATCGAAAACAGAATCTGCAAATGAGTGAGAGCACAAAATGGTAGGAATTTTACCTCTATAATATATTAGGAGGGTTTTCCATGGCACGCTATACAGGTCCAAGTTGGAAACTATCACGTCGTTTAGGCATTTCCCTAAGCGGTACAGGAAAAGAATTAGATCGTCGTCCATACGCACCTGGACAACACGGCCCGAACCAACGCCGTAAAATTTCTGAATATGGCTTACAACTTCAAGAGAAGCAAAAACTTCGTCACATGTACGGATTGAACGAACGTCAATTCCGCAGCTTGTTTGACATTGCGGGGCGTCTTCAAGGGAAACACGGTGAGAACTTCATGATCTTACTCGAAACTCGTTTAGACAACCTAGTGTACCGTCTTGGTCTCGCGCGTACTCGCCGCCAAGCACGTCAGCTTGTTAATCACGGTCACATCGTTGTCGACGGTGGACGCGTTGATATTCCATCTTACCGTGTACAACCTGGTCAAGTGATCACTGTACGCGAAAAATCACGTAACCTTGACATTATCAAAGAAGCTGTTGAAAACAATAGCTTTGTTCCAGAATATGTGACGTTCGACGGTGAAAAACTCGAAGGAACATTCTCACGCCTTCCAGAGCGTACAGAACTTCCTGCTGAAATTAACGAAGCGCTTATCGTTGAGTTCTATTCACGTTAATAGAAAACGCAAAGAACCTCGCTGCCAATTGGTAGCGAGGTTTTTTCCCTCTGAGTCTGAGCATTCCCCCCTAAGTCTGAGCATTCCCCCCTGAGTCTGCGCATTCCTCCCTAAGTCTGCGCATTCCCCTCTGAGTCTGCGCATTCCCCCATAAGTCTGAGCATTCCCCCCTGAGTCTGAGCATTCCTCCCTAAGTCTGCGCATTCCCCTCTGAGTCTGCGCATTCCCCCCTGAGTCTGCGCATTCCCCCCTGAGTCTGCGCATTCCCCTCTGAGTCTGCGCATTCCCCTCTGAGTCTGCGCATTCCTTGCGTTTTAGATTGCTTTTTTGCTATTTCGAACAGGCATTCTGAATATAAAAGCGGATACTCATTATCGCGTATTATTTTCATGCGAGCGAACATTCCAGGCCTAACCGCGGATTCTGATTCTGCGCCCTAATTAAGCAGTGTACCGTAACACAAAGTACTTCTTCTTCCCACGACGGACAATAGTAAAACGTCCCTCGATCTTATCTGTATCAGTAAGCGTGTAGCCTAGTTTTTGTTGGCGTTCTCCATTTACATACACAGCACCATTTCCGATATCCTCCCGAGCCTGGCGCTTCGATGGGGAAATACCTGCAGCCACGAGCACTTCAACAAGATCTTTTGATGCGTCTGCTTCTAGAGCGAAGGAAGGCACATCTTTAAAGCCCATCTCAATTTCGTCTGCTGTTAAGTTTCTAATCTCTCCGCTGAATAGTGCCTCTGAAATTTTTTGTGCTTGTTCAAGTGCTTCTTTTCCGTGCACAAGCTCTGTCAATTCTTCAGCTAATACACGTTGCGCTTTTCGTAGGTGTGGTTCTTCCTCCGTAGCAGTCGCTAGATCGTCTCTCTCTGTTTTTGATAAGAAAGTAAACGTGTTTAAGTATTTCTGAACATCTCGATCGTCGGTATTGAGCCAGAATTGGTAAAATTCATAAGGGGATGTTTTGTCGGCATCCAGCCAAATCGCTCCGCCTTCAGTTTTCCCGAATTTCGTACCGTCTGCCTTGGTCACTAGCGGCACTGTTAATCCAAAGGCTTTCACATCTCCATGGCTTCTACGAATAAGCTCTAAGCCGGCTGTAATGTTCCCCCACTGGTCACTTCCACCGATTTGAAGCTGACAATCTTCTCGCTCGTATAAAGTAAAGAAGTCGAGGGATTGAAGAATCATGTAACTAAACTCAGTAAACGAAATGCCTTGGTCAATCCGGGATTTCACAGAATCCTTTGCAAGCATGTAGTTTAGTCCAAAATTCTTTCCTACATCACGCAAAAAGGAAACAACGTCCATCTTTCCGATCCAGTCATAGTTGTTCACCACTTTAGCCGGGTTATTCACTCCATCAAAGTCCAAAAAACGGGACAACTGATCACGAATACTATCCGACCATTCCTGTACGGTAGCTGTTTCGTTTAATGTACGTTCTTGCTTTTTCCCACTTGGATCTCCAATTAGGCCTGTCGCTCCACCTACAAGCGCAATCGGATGGTGACCACTTAATTGAAACCGTCGCAGCAATAGGACGGGTAGCAAATGACCGATGTGCAAGCTGTCTGCTGTTGGATCAAATCCACAATAAAGGTGGACAGGCTTTTCCTCTAACAACGAATGAAGTCCTGCTTCGTCAGTAAATTGCTGAATTAAATTTCGTTCCTGTAAATCTTGTAAGATCGACACGTTTACGCCTTCTTCCTCTATTTGATTTAGCAACAAAAAATAAAAAAATCGTCCCTCCACTAGTGTGAAGGGACGATTAGCAATCGCGGTACCACCCTACTTGAGAACATGAATGCTCCCCAGCTCTTTTTCTAACGAGGAATCTCCCCGTCGCTTGTCAAAAGCGAGTGGCTCCAGATTGTAATTCGAATGTCGCGGAAGGTTGGTTTGCATCCACCACCAACTTTCTTGTGCGGCTTCGCGACACTCTACTTCGATCTTTCGTTGCCGTTCGTATGAAGTTCTGATTACATGTGTACCATAATTCCACAATCCCTGTCAATAATTGAAAGAAAAACTCTTTTTCAGAGGCAATCGAAAGTACTGAAATCTACCCTATTTCCGTGTCGAATTATGGTATGATAAAAGGTGAACGGCTATAATCTCGACGTCTACGAATATAGGCCGGCTAACTAACTCACGCCATCCAAGGTATACTCGCATCCTTGCGACACATCACCTTTTTGACCCACGTCACGTGGGCCCAAGGTTGAAATTTTTTTTGGGGGACGAAACAATGGAAGAAACCAATTGGAAAGAGCGGATACGCCGTGCTTTTCGTTTCTTAACGAATAATAGAACAAGAAAAGGTGCGCGCATTACATACGGAGTCTTTTGGAACTTCTTTTTGCTTATCTGTATCACCGGATTTACAGGTGTTGCTTTTGCAGGTGGTGTCGGTGCGGGCTATTTTGCCTCACTCGTAAAAGATGAGCCTATTCGCAGCTCTGATGATATGAAAAAAGATGTTTACAATTTAGAAGCAACGACAGAAATATTTTTTGCTGAAAATGTCTATATGGGGAAACTTCGTAGCGACATAGAGCGTGAAGAAGTGACATTAGATCAGGTGTCACCATACGTTAAGGACGCCATTATTTCTACAGAAGATCAATATTTCTACGAGCACGAAGGTGTTGTCCCAAAAGCAATTTTGCGTGCTGTATATCAAGAATTCAGCAATGCTAATGTCCAAACTGGTGGGAGTACACTCACCCAGCAACTTATTAAAAATCAAATCTTAACAAATGAAGTATCTTTTGAGCGTAAAGCGAAGGAGATTTTACTTGCCCTACGCCTAGAGCAGTTTCTAAATAAAGATGAAATTTTGGAAGCGTACTTGAACATGTCCTCTTTCGGTAGGAGCTCTTCCGGTCGAAATATTGCTGGAGTACAAACAGCTGCTCAAGGAATTTTCGGGGTAGATGCCCTTGATTTAACTTTGCCACAAGCTGCATTTATTGCCGGATTGCCACAAAGTCCTTATGCATACACTCCATTCACCCAAACAGGCGAAGTGAAAGAAAACTTGGAACCAGGTATGGAAAGAATGCATACTGTCCTAGAGAGAATGCTTGATAACGGTAAAATTGACGAAAAAGAATACGAAGCAGCGATCTCCTATGATTTAACAAAAGACTTTGCTCCTCCACAGCCGAGTACAACTGAAGCGTACCCATTTCTAGCTTATGAAATTGAAAAGCAGGCAATTGATATTTTAAAAATACAAATAGCAGAAGAGGACGGGTACAACAAGGAAGATTTGGAAAGTGACGAGATACTCAACGAAGAGTACCGTTTACTTGCTGATCGTAACTTGCGTCAAAATGGCTATCGCATTCGTACAACGATAGATAAAGAGATTTATGATAGAATGCAAGAGGTCACGAAAAACTATAAAAATTATGCCTATAACACTTCCTTTACATACGAAGACTCCGAGACTGGAGAAATCGTGACAGAAGAACAACCGATTGAAACAGGCGGCGTCCTTATCGAAAACGCAACTGGAAAAATTATTAGCTTCGTTGCAGGAAGAAACTTTGACAGAGAACAATTGAATCACGCCTTTCGGTCAGAACGTCAAAACGGTTCGACAATGAAGCCACTTGTCGTGTATGGACCGGCAATTGAAGAGGGAATTGCATCGCCGGGTACTGTCATTCCTGATGTATACACAGAGTATCAAGCGGGGCCAGAACTATGGACTCCTAGTAACTATGTTAGCAACTCGTACCGTGGATTAACGACTACTCGCTATGCCTTGCAACAGTCGTTAAATATTCCCGCTGCTCGCTTATATTGGGAAATGTCTAGCTTGCAACCTGCAAACTATTTACAGAAAATGGGCTTCACTTCTTTGACAGAAGGCGATTTTTCAAACTTGGCCCTTGCACTAG
The DNA here is from genome assembly GCF_012955605.1 of Bacillus fonticola. Classification (GTDB taxonomy): domain Bacteria; phylum Bacillota; class Bacilli; order Bacillales; family JC228; genus Bacillus_CG; species Bacillus_CG fonticola. Next base: position 2,353,491 of record NZ_CP052135.1, read on the forward strand.
GAGGCATGGAGATTGGTGTAAGTGTTGAAGAAAATACGAACGCCTATACAACCTTTGCAAACGGCGGAGAATTTATCGATGCCTATATGATCCAAAGCATTGAGACGGCTGAAGGGGATAGTGTTTATGAACATGAAATAAAAAGAGAAAAAGTATTCTCTCCACAAACCGCCTACTTACTGATCGACATGATGCGCGATGTTATAAACCAAGGGACAGCAGCAAGCTTACCGAGACTGTTAAGCTTCCAATCGGATTGGGCAGGAAAAACGGGAACGAGCCAAAACACGAACGACACGTGGTTCGTCGCATCTAATCCTAGCGTGACATTTGGGACGTGGATGGGTTATGATCAACCACAAACCATTCAATCGATTCCGGGCTATTCCTATAATCAACAAAATCTTGGGTTGTGGGCGCAGCTAATAAACGCAGCTTATGAAATAGATCCTGAACGAATTTCAACAGGAGACCGCTTTAAAATGCCAGGTGGAATCGTGCGTCGTTCTTATTGCGCAGTAAGTGGAGAACTTCCTTCTGATGCATGTTTACAGGCTGGTTTGGTAGAAACAGATTTATTCTCTGCCAATAATGTTCCAACGACTACTGACGATAATTTGTCTAATGCCGGCTTTGTTAGGATCGGCGAGGAAACATATATTGCAAACGAACGAACACCAGCTGAGTTTGTCGAGAGTGGTATCGTCTTAACACCAGAGTTTATAGACAATCAAATTGGTGGTGAAATATTAAGACCAGAAGAGGAGCTCATACCGAGTGACTCACGTTGGGAGCAACTACTTATTCCAGATAACGTGTTAGAAGAGAATGGGAAGGCACCAGATCCATTGCGTATCACACAACAGGGGTCCACTCTTAGGTGGTCAACTCATCCAGAAGAGGATGTCGTTGGCTATTACGTATACAATGTTACAGATAGTGCAGAAACACGAGTTGATGCACTAGCCAATACACAATCTGGTTACAGTGTAAATGTCGGTGATGGTTCGTATGCTGTCAGGGCAGTCGACATTACAGGCCAGCTTTCTCCACTCTCTAACGTCATGCAGATTGGGGAACCTCCAACTCCAGAGCCTGACGACAATAATAATGATGATGAAAATTCCGGTGAGAACCAAGGGGAAGAAGAGAATCCTCCTAACGATGGCAGCAACGAAGATCGTCCTCCTGATGATCAGGAAAATGACCCTAACGATGGCAACGGTGACGACCCACCACCAAGTGACGGTAATAACAATGGAAATGGATAGTTCGTCGATCAAGTGATCCATTTAACCTCATAGCCGCCTTCGAAGGTAATCGGAGGCGGTTTGTTAATGAAACTGACATCGGTAATTGAATGGTAAAAAGCCCTCCTTTTCACTTGGAAAAGAAGGGCTTTTTATTAATCTTCCATTGTTGATAAATCACCAGTAGGCAAATCGAGTTCCCAAGCTTTGAGAACACGACGCATAATCTTTCCGCTCCGTGTTTTTGGCAGCTTATCTTTAAATTCAATTTCACGAGGAGCTGCATGGGCGGCGAGGCCTTTTTTCACAAATTGACGAATCTCTTCAGTCAATTCATCTGACGCCTCGTACCCATCGCGCAATGCGATAAAAGCTTTAATAATTTCGCCTCGAACAGGATCTGGTTTTCCAATCACTCCCGCTTCTGCAACAGCTGGGTGCTCAACTAATTTACTCTCTACTTCAAATGGCCCTACACGCTCGCCAGACGTCATAATTACGTCATCTACACGTCCTTGGAACCAGAAATAGCCATCCTCATCCATGTACGCGGAATCACCGGAAACGTACCACTCATCGTTTAAGAAATACGATTGAAACTTTTGCTCGTTATTCCAAATCGTAAACATTTGCGATGGAAAGCCTTTTTGAATCGCTAAGTTCCCCATTCGATTAGCAGGTAACTCGTTTCCTTGATCGTCAACGATAGCTGCTTTTACTCCAGGGATTGGTTTCCCCATTGATCCTGGTCTGATATCCATAGAAGGATAATTACAAATAAGCTGCCCACCTGTTTCTGTCATCCACCACGTATCATGAATACGCTTTTGGAATACTTGCTGTCCCCACCGAATTACTTCCGGATTCAACGGTTCACCCACGCTTAGTACGTGACGAAGAGAACTTAGGTCAAATCTCTTCACAAGCGCATCGCCTGCTCCCATTAGCATACGAAACGCTGTCGGTGCGCTATACCATACTGTCACTCCAAAGTCTTCAATCGTTTCGTACCAATTTTCTGGCTTAAAGCGTCCACCTACAATCACATTCGAACTCCCTGTTAGCCACGGTCCAAATATGCCATAAGAGGTACCCGTTACCCAACCCGGATCTGCTGTGCACCAATACACATCATCTTCTTGCAAATCTAATACCCATTTAGCGGTCTGATAATGTTGGATCATTGCGTTGTGTACATGTAACACGCCTTTTGGCTTACCGGTTGATCCTGAAGTGTAGTGCAAGATGAGGCCGTCCGTCCGATTAACCCACTCGATTTCAAGGTCCTTGCTCGCCTGTTCAAAATGATTTAAGAAATCTACATATGTTTCACTTTCTTCTACGCCTTCGCCAACAAGGAAAATGGTTTTTAAATGAGGAAGCTCCTCTACCGGTACACGCTCCAACAGCGCAGGCGTGGTGACCAATACTTGCGCTTCACTATCTTCTAATCTGTCTCGTACAGCGCCTTCCATGAAGGCTTCAAAAAGAGGTCCTACGATCGCTCCAAGTTTAATCGCGCCCAATGTCGCAAAATAAAGTTCTGGTGAGCGTGGCATAAAGATGAAAACGCGATCGCCTTTTTCCACATTTCCGTATTGCTTTAATACGTTTCCAGCTTTGTTTGTATTGTCTTTCATCTCTTTGAACGTATACTTTTCGTTTCTTGATGGATCGCGATAGTAGAGTGCGACTTTATTTTTTCTCTCTGATGTCGCGTGACGGTCAATCGCTTCATACGCCATATTCACCCGACCGGTTTCTGACCAAGTAAAAGCTCTCTCTGTCTCTTGCCAGTCAAATGACGCAAGTGTGTCTTCATAACTTTGTAGGTTATGGTTTCCCTTTGTCGCTGGTAGCGCTTCCACTTTCATGAAACATCCTCCTTTGTTCTTTGTTTCAAGTCTCATTCTCTAGTATAATATAAATAAGAAACGTTCACAATTTTTTACGTATTCTGTACATACTTCTCCTCTTCAAAGTATTCTGTAGGAGAAATAGATTGAAAGCGCTTTACTTTTTGGTATGCTAAAGGAAGAGACTCCCTAAAGAGGTGATGGCATTGCACCACCTGAAGACCTACAACGCAAAAGAAAAAAAAACAAAAGACGGTACATTTATTGTAGAAGGTCCTCTCCCAGCTTCTACTCTGAAAAAATATGATTTTCATGCAGATCTTACTTCTTTTCGTCCTGCCCGCCAACAATTTCAAGCTTTACTCGGGATTGCTGAACTCCCGGAGGGGCGTATTCTTGTAGCAAGAAGAGATGATATTATTGTCGGCTACGTTACCTACTTATACCCTGACCCATTAGAGCGGTGGTCAGAGGGGAATATGGAAAATTTAATTGAATTAGGAGCTATTGAAATCGCCCCAGAATTCCGGGGCGGTTCACTTGGAAAAGAGTTGTTAAAAGTTTCAATGATGGATGACTCAATGGAAGATTATATCATTATTACGACAGAATATTACTGGCACTGGGACTTAAAAGGGACAGGTTTATCTGTTTGGGAATATCGTAAAGTGATGGAGAAAATGATGAACGCTGGAGGTCTAGAATGGTTTGCAACAGATGATCCTGAAATTAGCTCACACCCAGCAAATTGCTTAATGGTTCGTATTGGGAATCGAATTGAGGCGAGCTCTATTCAACAATTTGACCAGCTACGCTTTAAAAACCGCTTTATGTATTAACTCAAAAACCGCTTACAAGGGGGAACAGCATGATGAAAGTCGAAGAAATGATGACTTCGCCAGTTGTGACACTTTCACCGGAAAACACAGTCGAAGAGGCCTATCAATGTTTGCAGCGATCCCGTATCTCACACATTCCGGTTGTAGGAAGTGATGATCACTTTATTGGGTTAGTATCAGACCATCACCTCTCCTATTGGATGACAGAAGCATACAAATCTGGAGGGAACATAAAAAACGCCTACCAAAGACCGCTTAGCGATGTTGCGATTCGCAATGTACAAACAGGGCATCCGCTCGATTTTGTCGAGGAAGTGACCGTTTTGTTTGAGGAGTATCATTTACGCGCCCTCCCTATTCTGTCGGATAAAAAAGTAGTGGGCATCATTACTAAAACTGATCTCCTTAAAACATTTATTGCATTAACGGGTGCAGGGAAGCCTGGTTCTCATTTAGAGGTCCGGGTCCCAAACAAGCCAGGTAATCTTGCACGAGTAACTGACGTAATGAACTCTGACAAATTAAATATTCATAGTATTCTCGTCTATCCTAATGCAGACGACGACCGTTTCAAAATTCTTGTTTTTCGTGTTGGAACGATGAATCCTCTCCCCCTAGTGCATGCGTTACACGAAGAAGGATTTGACGTTTTATGGCCGAAAGAAATGGGGACACATGTATGATGGAGAGCGTGTTTATTTTTAGTAAAGAATTGCTCTCCTACCGGTTCGGTGAACAGCACCCCTTCGATCAAAAAAGATTATTGTTAACGAAAACCCTTCTTGAAGAAGTAGGTGCATTAACTAATGAAGAAATACTTCCTCCCCGTCGTGCTACAGAAGCTGAAATTGCACTTATTCATGATCCTCAATACATTCAAGCGGTGCAACATGCAAGCTCTGGACTGCTTGGCGACCCAGAACCGTATGGATTAGGAACAGAGGATACACCGGTATTTCCCAATATGCACGAAGCGAGTTCTTGGGTGGTCGGTGGTGCTATCACTGGAATGGAAGCGATTCTTTCTGGTCAAACAAAGCGTGCTCTCCATCTAGGAGGCGGTCTGCATCACGGGTTCCGTGGCAAAGCTTCAGGTTTTTGTGTCTATAATGATACCGCAGTAGCGATCGAACTAGCAAAGCGACAAGGTTATCGCGTGTTATATGTAGATACTGACGCTCATCACGGGGATGGAGTACAATGGGCTTTCTACGATGACCCCGCTGTATGTACGCTATCTATTCATGAGACAGGGCGCTATCTCTTTCCAGGCACTGGTTCTCTTCAAGAACGCGGACATGGAAACGGATATGGATTCTCTTTTAATATTCCACTAGATGCCTTTACAGAGGATGAATCGTGGCTACACGCATATGAAGAAGCATTTAGGGAAGTTGCCCACTACTTCCAACCAGATATCATTGTGACACAAAATGGGGCCGATGCACACTTCTTGGACCCGCTTACGCATCTATGTTCTACGATGAAGATCTACCAAAGGATTCCTCTGTTAGCAAAAGAAATAGCAGATATGTATTGCGATGGTCGATGGTTAGCTGTAGGGGGCGGGGGATACGATCATTGGCGTGTTGTTCCAAGGGCCTGGTCATATATTTGGCTAGCCATGAAGGAAAGGGATTCCCCTACCGATGAAATCCCTAAAAGTTGGAGAGAAATGTGGCAAAAAGAAGCACCTGTGACCTTACCCAACAATTGGGACGATGGTGTCCATGCTTACGAACCGATTCCTCGCAAGGCAGAGATTGATGAAAAAAATGAACAAACAGTTAAGAAAGCCTTATATATATGTCGCAGCACGAGTCCTTTTAAAAAGAGCCAAGAGTCATCATCCTAGTCGTATAACAACAAAACGAGGTGATCACAATAAACATGTGTACCTCGTTTTGTTTTATCCTATAAAAACAGCGCCAATCCACATGAAGATCGTTACTGTCCTACTTCCGCACCTTGAAAGTCAGGATCTGAAATGATGATTTCCACACGGCGATTTTTCTGCCAATTTTCCTCCCGATCATTGGGAGCGACTGGTCTCGTTTCTCCATATCCAACTGCAGTAAATCGCTTTGGATCTAATCCTTCATTCTCAATAAAGTATCGTATAACGCTAGAAGCTCGTGCTGTCGATAACTCCCAGTTAGAAGGATATCTATACGTTTTAATTGGACGATTATCCGTATGTCCCTCAACCTTCACAAAGTTCGGGATATTTTGAAGTAGTGTAGATACCTTTTCTAAAAATGGGGTTGCCCCATGTAGTAACGTTGCTTCACCGGTTTCAAACAATACCTGCTCCTGCAAAACAAGAACAACACCTCGCTCCGTTCTGTTCGCTACCACAACATCCTGCAAACCCTCCTTTTCAAGGAAGGCCTGTACCTCTTCCATGATAACAAGCAATGAGTCTGCACTAGAGTCCGAGAAATTCGCTTCCGTCTCCTGCTTACTATCTTGCACTGAATTTACTTCTTTCTCTGAAATCGGTTCACCTGGTTGCTCGTATTCAACAATAGAAGGCTGAAAATCTAGTATACTCTTTTCGCTAAAAGAATCTGCTAATGCACGAAACTTCAAATTATCAATTTGTGACATAGAGAATAGCAATATAAAAAACACGAGAATTAGCGTAATCAAATCTGAAAAAGTGACCATCCATTTCGGTGCTCCCTGATTAACAGGTGGTCTCCGTCTTTTATAGTTCATTTCGAACGGTCTCCTCGCTAAAAGGACTCACCTTATCCTTATCCTCCTCCTCTTTCTGATCCTCATCAGAAAGAAATACAGCTAACTTTTCTTTAAGGAGTTTCGGATTTTGACCTGATTGAACGCCAATAACCCCTTCTATCACGATCTGTTTATAAAATACTTCCTCATCTGTTTGTGCTAATAGTTTTGCGGCAAGTGGGTGAAAAAATAAGTTTGCGAGAAGAGATCCGTATAAAGTAGTTAACAAAGCGATAGCCATGTTGGGTCCTAGCGTGGAAGGATCATTTAGGTTCTTGAGCATTAATACAAGTCCGATCAATGTACCGATCATTCCCCATGCTGGTGCATAATCACCTGCTTTTTCCAACAGATTGCGCATACGACCATGTCGTTCTTCCATTGCCCGAATATCAGCATGCATAATATCTGTAATGGTATCCGATTCTATTCCATCTATCGCTAGAAGGATTCCCTTTTTCAGAAAAGGATCTTTTACTTCATCAAGTTCCATTTCTAGAGCGAGCAGACCTTCACGTCGCGCACGATCAGATAGAAGAATACATGTTTCAATTAAGTCCTTCAAGCTGTGATCTTTAATTGAAAATCCTTGCTTTATTACACTTGGCAACCGCTTTAACTCCTTAATAGAGAAGTTAACGAGCATGGCAGCTGCCAGCCCTCCAAACAAGATGATCATAGACGGAATATCAAGGAATGAGAGAAATCCACCAGAAGCTCCATTTGACAATACGCCAAAGATTAAAACGAGAACGCCTACGACGATTCCAATTGGTGTCAGTAAATCAAGCCTTTTCATAAGTTGTCCTCTCTCCTCATTCCTATTTTTGTCTATTCCTTATATCGTCTATATATTTATTTTGTTGAGTCCCGAAATTCGATTCGGTGTGGCAATTCAACGATGTTTTGCTCAACATTTTCTTTGTTCATGAATTTTGTAAGAAGCCGCATGGATACAGCTCCAATGTCATAAAGAGGTTGGACAACCGAGCTTAGCTGTGGGCGCACCATTAAACTCAACCGTGTATTATCAGAACTAATAACCTCTAACTCATCAGGCACCTGAACTCCTTTGTCATACGCCCCGTGAAGCACACCAAGAGCCATTTCATCAGAGCCAACATAAACGGCTGTTGGCTTGTTTTCCCTATTTAGTAATCGTTCTACGGCCTCTAATCCAGCATCATATGTATAATCTCCCTCAATGACAAAAGCTTCGTCGTAAGGAACAGCTGCCTCTTCAAGCGCTCGCTCGTATCCTTTCATTTTGTGAGTCGAATTAATAGGCTCTCTCATGGGTCCTACAACAAATCCTACGTGCTGATGCCCTTTGTCGAGAAACATTTTTATCGCATCATAAGTTGCTTGTTCATAATTAATGTTCACTGATGGAATTCGCTTACTTTCCTCTAAAGAACTAGCTAATACGATCGGAACAGACGTCTTTTCAAACTCTTGAACATGCTCCTCAGTAATATAACCACCCATGAACACGATCCCGTCCACTTGCTTCCCTAGCATTGTTTGAATGAGGTGTAATTCTTTGTCTTTATTTTGGTCGGAATTACTTAGGATAATGTTGTAATTATACATGGTTGCGATATCCTCAATGCCTCTTGCTAGCTCTGCATAAAAAATACTAGAGATGTCTGGAATGATGACTCCAACTGTTGTCGTTTTTTTGCTTGCAAGCCCTCTTGCCACCGCATTCGGTCTGTACCCTAGTCGCTCAATCACATCCAACACCTTTTTACGCGTTACCGGTTTAACATTTGGATTTCCGTTCACAACACGAGATACTGTTGCCATTGAAACGTTCGCTTCACGTGCTACATCATAAATCGTAATATTCATCTTGCCAACTCCTTCTCATCACGTACCATTCATTTATTCGATAGTGTTTGCATTTTTCCACGAAACTACTCGAATAAAGGCCACTACTATGTGAATTACTATACGCCACACAGCGATATCTCGCAAACAGAAACCTAAAGCATTAAATTCTTCCCGCATTAAAAAATCCACTTCTACCTCAAAAACCCGCGTCAGCAAAAGCCACGCGGGTTCAAACCATAAGCCTAATTTTTCTCTTCGCCATTCTTACATTTTATGAGCAATTTTTTGTGGTAACAGCTCTCGAACAAATGCATCAAATTGACCGAGATCCATTTGCTGTGCGGAATCCGAAAGTGCGACTGCCGGGTCTGGATGAACTTCAGCCATAACACCATCTGCACCGATTGCTAATGCCGCTTTTGCTGTAGGGAGCAATAAGTCTCTTCTACCTGTTGAATGCGTCACATCAACAAACACCGGCAAATGCGTTTCCTGTTTCAGGATCGGCACTGCTGAGATATCCAGTGTATTGCGTGTCGCTCTTTCGTATGTGCGAATACCACGTTCGCACAAAATAATTTGTCCGTTTCCTTGCGCCATAATGTATTCCGCTGCGTTGATGAATTCATCAATCGTAGCAGCGAGTCCGCGTTTCAAAAGAACAGGCTTGTTGACGCTTCCTGCAGCTTTTAGCAATTCAAAGTTCTGCATGTTACGTGCCCCGATTTGAATTACATCTAAATACTGCAATGCTGGCTCGACATCAGCTGGATTCACGATCTCACTTATGACAGATAAGTTCTGCTCATCAGCAACTTGACGTAAAATTTTCAATCCTTCCATCCCAAGACCTTGGAAGTCGTAAGGAGATGTACGTGGCTTAAAAGCGCCACCACGCAAGAGCGTGAAACCTTTTTCTTTAATAGCTTTTGCGACCTCCGTTACTTGTTCGTAACTTTCCACCGCACATGGACCAAAAATGAACTGTTGAGTGCCGTCACCGACTTTGGTTCCTTTAATGTTTACGACTGTATCTTCTGGTTTCTTTTTCCGTGAAACTAGAAGAGCTTTTCTATGGTCATTCTTTTGTAACTCTAAACCTGCTTTAAAAATTTCTTTAAATAGGTGCTCTACGGTAGACTGTTGGAAAGGTCCATCGTTTTGTTCTTGAATTTTATTTAGCATAGTTCGTTCACGAACAGGGTCATATCGGTTGACACCTTGCGCTTCTTTTGCTTTACCGATTTCCTTCACAAGTTCTCCACGCTTATTCAACAAGTGCAATAACTGCTCGTTGATTTCGTCTACTTCTTGGCGAAGACGATCCAATTCTCGATGACTCATTCCATTCAACCTCCTATAAACGAATTCAAGCAGGGGATTCTTTCCCTGCCTTTCAAAGTGTGATACATTGCTTTTAAGATTAGGTCTCATTATAAAGGACAAAAAGTGTATTGTCACGAAATATCTTTATCCATTAACCGCTTTTAAGTAATAAAGCATTGTATGCATGATGAAGAAGGAAGGTGAATGTGTTTTGGAAAACGAAACACTTTTCGCATTAGATATTGGTACTCGGTCAGTCGTAGGCGTACTTTTGTCTAAGGAGGGCACGGGTTATGTAGTGAAGGATTGGTATGTTAAGGAACACGAAGAGCGTGCCATGGTGGACGGGCAAATCCATGACATTCCTGCCGTTAGCCGTGTCATTGAGATAGTTACCCAGCATTTGAGCGACAAACATGGGCCTCTTTCCTCCGTTTGCGTCGCTGCGGCTGGTCGTGCATTAAAAACAGAAACTGCATCAAAAGAGATCACTCTTTCGGGAAAAAAATCCCTCACAAGACAAGATGTACTGCACTTTGAAATGGAAGCCGTACAAGAAGCCCAAAAACGGGTTGCTGATCGTTATGACGAAGTGAGTAAACATTACTTGTGCGTTGGGTATTCTGTTCTCCACTATGAACTGGACGGCGACGAGATTGGTAGTTTATTAGATCAGCGGGGGGACATCGCAAAGGTCTCCGTCATCGCTACCTTCCTACCTAGAGTAGTCGTCGATTCTTTGACCGCCGCTCTTGACCGCTGTCACTTACAAATGGAAGCCTTAACACTGGAGCCAATTGCAGCTATCCAAGTACTCATCCCTACTTCCATGCGGCGCCTTAACGTAGCACTCGTAGATATTGGTGCAGGCACAAGCGATATTGCGATTACAAACGGAGGTACCGTTGTCGCATACGGAATGGTGCCTGTAGCTGGGGATGAAATGACGGAAAGGTTTAGTGACGCTTTTTTGCTCGATTTCCCAGAAGCCGAAGCCCAAAAGAGACGCTTATCTACTGAGGATGAGCTAACCTTTACAGATATTTTAGGAGTCGAGTCGACAGTAGCTAAAGAAGACATTTTACTGGAGCTTCAACCAGCTGTCGATCATCTAGCTTCCGCCATTGCCAAAGAAATCATTTCATTAAACCAACAACGATCGCCAAAAGCTGTCATGCTTGTTGGTGGAGGGAGTTTAACACCAAACCTAAAAGATTCTCTTGCTGAAAAACTCTCCCTCCCAAAGCAGCGGGTAGCTGTTCGTGACACCTCTGCCATTGCAGACCTTACACTTCCTGAACAGTTTCCAAAAGGTCCCGCCTTTGTAACACCGATCGGAATTGCTATAGCCTCCCACCAGTCACCAGTCCAATATGTATCGGTAACTGTAAATGAACAGCCTGTTCGCTTGTTTGAGCTGCGTAAACAAACAGTTGCTGATTGCTTACTAGCTTCTGGCTTATCTTTCAGCAAACTGCACGGAAAACCTGGGATGGGCTTATTCGTTACAGTGAATGGAATAGCGACAACTCTTCCAGGAGGTTTTGGAGAACCTCCTTATCTAACGAAAAATGGGCAGCCCTGTCAATACGATGACGTCGTCCAAAACGGTGATATCCTCGTTGCCGTTCCAGGTGAAGCTGGAAAAAGTGCTGTACGCACAATCAGGGATCTCCTACCGAGCAAGACACAGTCTTTCCGCGTTCGTTGGCAAGGAAAATGGGAAACAATAGAGCCTGTTGTTAAGCAAAATGGTCGTTTCACAAATCTTGAAGCTCCGTTACAAGATCGTGATGAAATTGAAATCCAATATTTAGAAAGCGTTCGTGATCTATGTGGAAAATTCAAACAGGAAGATTATCTTGCACAATGTCAGCCTTTTCATTGCACCATTGATGAACGGGATACGTATCTCCCCGGTGTAAATCGGCAGGTGACTGTTAACGGAAAAGTAGCCACTTTAGACACGACCATTAAAGAAGGGGATGACGTAGAGTTTACCTCCTACTCTCCAGTCACTGTAAAGCGACTTGCCGAGCGGAAACAGTGGACGCTTGCTATAGGTATTAGTGTAATGTTTCAAGGAAAACAAATTCGTATAGAAGAAGCTACGCTCGAAGTGTGGCGAGATGGGGAAAGACTAGGTAAAGATGAAGAGATTCACCATGGAGATCGGTTACGAACAAAAGTCTTGCAGGCTGAAACCTGCACATTCTTATTTCAGGACGTGTTCCGGTATGTAGACATTGAAATTCCCCAACAAGGTGGGAAAACCTTTCAGCTGCTTCAAAATGGAGCAAAGGCTACATTTACTTCTGTCCTGGCAGATGGTGATGTATTGGAGATTCAGTGGACACCTAAGCTTCCCCTTCGCAACATGTAACCTTCAAGTCATTGTAAAGCTCACTGTATGTATCCAAAAAGGGTGTTCTCATAGGAGACACCCTTTTTACGTTCATTTTTTCAAATAAGAATTACGATTGTACCTTTTCTTCTTCTCTTTCAGTTGCCTCTGCTCCCACTCCATCGCTATCTTCTGTTACAGCAATCTCTTCAGCATCTGCTTCTACAGAACGAAGAGTCTTCACCTTATTTACAAATTCGGAGTCTTGAAGTTGCTGTGACCATTGGGATGTCTTTTCTTTGGCCACTGAAGCTTTTTCTTTCGCGACGTTTGCGAATTCTGTTCCTTTTTGTGACGCTGTTTCACGAAGCTGACCTGTCTTCTCACGGAGGACCACGGCTTGTTCATTTAGATTACCGCGAAGCTCTTTTCCTGACTTCGGAGCGAGGAATAAAGCAGTCGTTGCACCCACAATTCCTCCGATGAGCGTACCGATGATAAAGTCTTTTGCATTAATGTTTGTTGGTTCCGGTTGATTTTGGTTGTTGTTTTGCGTTTGTTGAGCCATATAAAATTCCTCCTTCATATTTCCTATAGTTAAGCACCATCGTAAGAACGGCTACGGCTACGTTTTCGTTCGGGTTTTTTCGGTTGCGGATCTGCCTCTCGTTCATTTGGGACAACGATCGGTTGCTCCACTTGAGTTGGTTGCTTTTTGCGAGCCCGAAAACGGTCGCGAATTTCTAGTGCAACGTTCCCCCATTGAACAACTTGTGAGATTTTCTCTTCTTGTTCATTCATTTGGGAAGTAACCCGATCAGCGATGCGGTCTACAGAATGGTTGAACTTCTGTACACTTCGTCCAACTTCTTTTACAGCGGACACAACACCGTTTAGGCTTTCAGATTTCTGTTGCAAATCTTCAGCAAGAACATTTGTCTTTTGAAGCAAAGATGTCGTTTCACTCGTCACCCCTTGTAGCTGCTTCTCTAACCCGTCTAATGTATGACTGACACTCGTAAGCGTCATTTGCAAGGATCTTAAAGTTCGAGTGATATATACGACTAAAATGAAAAATGCTACGGCTATAATGGCAACGCTTATATATAGAATAACTTCCATTAGCTGACCTTGACACCTCCTGATTTTTAAGATGAAGGGGTAAGTGCGCGACGTCTAGTAAGAAAGACCACTAACCTTGCGCCATCTCCTGAGCAAACACAGGCACATTAGCTTACTTGCAAGCGAACAACATCTTTCTGATCTACATCGTGTAGACGACCTGGACCCTATGTATATATACTCTCCTTACCCTACCACGAAGAAATTCAAACTTCATCCCCGTCTCGTTTCTTAGTTATACCACAAAACCGTACTCTTCTTACCATAACCAATTCGATGCCTTTCCACAAATCCCTGCTGACTTTCGGGAAATTCATGCAATTTCTTTTTCACTGTAAATATCAGCAAACTTCGCTACAATAGAATAAGTACGATCAATAAGGAGGAATTTGAGATGAAAGATAGTCGCCTAAAGCAACTCGCCAAACAATTAATCCAGTACAGCGTCAACTTACAGCCAGGTGAAAAAGTACTCATTGAGAATTTTGGAATCCAAAGAGAGTTTGTCCAAGCACTTGTCGAAGAAGCTTATAAAGCCGGTGGTTTTCCGTTTGTTAGTTTAAAAGATCATCGCATTGACCGCTCTTTACTGCTCGGGGCTACAGACGAGCATTTTGACAAGATTGCCGAATATGAAGCAAAAGTTATGGGAGAAATGGACGCTTACATAGGACTTCGAGCGGGTAACAACATTAACGAGTTTTCTGACGTCCCCGATGAAAAGATGAAAATTCAGGGTAGAACGATTGGTAAACGAGTTCACCGTGATATCCGCGTACCTAAAACGAAATGGGTTGTCCTTCGTTTTCCGAATGATTCAATGGCCCAGCTCGCCCAAATGAGTACAGACGCATTTGAAGATTTTTACTTCCATGTGTGTAACCTCGATTATGCAAAAATGGATCGTGCCATGGATGCGCTCGTAGAACGTATGAACAAAACAAAAGAAGTTCACATTACTGGTCCTGGAACTGATTTGCGCTTTTCTATTGAAAATATTCCAGCAGTAAAATGTGCTGGGAGATTAAATATTCCAGATGGGGAAGTGTATACGGCCCCTGTGCGTGATTCAGTAGAGGGAACACTTACATACAATACCCCTTCTCCATACCAAGGCTTCACCTTTGAAAACGTACAGCTCACTTTTGAAAAAGGGAAGATCGTAAAAGCTAGCGCCAACGACACAGAGCGCATTCATCGTATTTTAGACACTGATGAGGGGGCGCGTTACATCGGAGAATTTGCCATCGGTGTGAATCCGTACATTCTACATCCCATGCAAGACATTTTATTTGATGAAAAAATCGACGGTAGCTTCCACTTTACTCCAGGCGAATGCTACGAAAATGCCTACAACGGTAACCATTCAGATATTCACTGGGACATGGTTACTATTCAGCGTCCTGATTACGGTGGCGGCACGATTGAATTTGATGGTACTGTTATTCGAAAAGATGGACGCTTCGTACCAGAGGACTTGCAAGCTTTAAATCCAGAGAATTTGAAGTGAATGAAAAAACGAGGCCTTCCTTAAGGAGCCTCGTTTTTCTTATTGTCTTTGTAAATAGGTTTCGTACGCGAGTTGAAACTTTTGAATGTCTCCAGCACCCATAAAAATCAGGACACTGTTTTTGTGTTCTGCTAACGGACTTGGATCTTCTTCTTGTAGCTGTGACGAATTCGATACGAGCTGTTGCAGGTCCGAAATCGAGAGCTGTCCGTGATGTTCACGTGCAGAACCAAAAATGTCACATAAATACACTGCATCAGCCTCGTTTAAACTATCAGCAAACTCATGTAAGAACGTTTGTGTTCGTGTAAAGGTATGTGGTTGAAAGACAGCAACAATCTCTTTTGATGGGTACTTTTGTCTGGCTGCATGAATTGTAGCGCGAATTTCAGTAGGATGATGAGCATAATCGTCAATGAGTATTTGTGTGCCTACCTGTTTTTCAGTGAAGCGTCTTTTTACACCTCTGAACGTTTCCAGTTGTTCCTTTACTTTATCTGTTTCAATTTCTTCGTAGTGGCACAACGCAATCACACCAAGCGCATTCAATACGTTATGGTCACCGTAGGCTGGGATAAAGAATCGCTCATAAAACGTATTACGAACAAAGACATCAAACGCCGTCCCTGCTG
Organism: Bacillus fonticola; assembly: GCF_012955605.1. Classification (GTDB taxonomy): domain Bacteria; phylum Bacillota; class Bacilli; order Bacillales; family JC228; genus Bacillus_CG; species Bacillus_CG fonticola. Next base: position 2,368,948 of record NZ_CP052135.1, read on the forward strand.
TAGATTTTTCTACATTACGTGCTTGGAAATCGTTCTCTTCACCAAAGCCATAAAACATAACAGGTACTTTCGCCTGAATCTTCTGTAGTTCTTCGTCGTCTCCACAAGCAATAATTCCTTTTTTCACTTGCCACGCCATCTCCTGAAAAGCGCCAAATACATCTTCTACATTGGCAAAATAATCGGGGTGGTCAAAATCTATGTTCGTCATAATCGCATAATCAGGTTCGTAACTCAAAAAGTGACGTCGATATTCACACGCTTCAAAAACGAAAAACTCGGCATTTTCATCCCCTTTTCCTGTACCATCCCCAATAAGATACGAGGTAGGTCGTGCACCTCGAAGGACATGTGCGAGTAACCCCGTCGTCGATGTTTTCCCGTGTGCTCCTGTAACAGCAACACTTGTGAATTTTTGGATGAATTCGCCGAGAAAACGATGATATCTAATCACCGGAATTGCCAATCGCTTCGCTTCTTGTAGTTCTTCATGGTCATCCGAGTAAGCGTTCCCTGCAATGACGGTCATGCCCGGTTGTACATTGGATGCAGAAAAGGGTAGAATCGGAATCCCAGCTTCTTCGAGTGCTTTTTGTGTGAAAAAATTTTTCTCTACGTCAGATCCTTGTACGCGAAAATGCATGTCGTCAAGAATTTGTGCGAGTGGACTCATTCCCGATCCTTTTATGCCAACAAAATGATATAGAGTCATATTGAGAACCTCCAGCAATCGTCTATCTGTTCACAGTATATGAAAAGGCGTCTCATTTGCAAGATGTCCGATGGGTTCACTCGTTGCCTTGGAAAAATGTCTCACCAAAGAATTTCATTTTTCCCCTGCCAACTAACTGCACTGACCATCAACAATCCACGTACGACAGCCTTCTCATCCTAATTCTTGGTGTCAATTGTACGGAACAAACTCCACTCTTTCCAACCGAGGATTCGGTCGGTAGCGCCTGCCCGCTTTTGCTTGTGGCTTTCCATTAAGAAGTACATTGTCCCCTGTAAATCCGTGGTGAATTTGAAGAAGAGAATTCCCTACTCCGTACAAGTCAACGGGTACCCCTTGTTTTTCAAAGGACTGTATCCGTTCTTCGTTAAACCCTCCACTTACGACAATCTTCACATGATGAAAACCTTCTTCGTCCAATGCTTTTCTCAGTGCAAACAACAATTCGGCGTTCACTCCACGTGGGTCGAAACTTCCAAGTACATGTTGATTTCGTAAAAAATATTGGTCAATCATTGTTCGGGACGTATCGATACGGACCCCCTTTAAATCAGAACCAAACGCTCTAGCAATTTTGAGAGAATCTGTAATCACATCATTGTTGTAATCAACTAAAGTAATCAAGTCATCTTCAGGGAATGTTTCTTGATACGCTTTTGTCGCTGCCACTATATCTCCATCAAACAATTGGATGAGAGCATGCGGCATCGTTCCCATCCCTTGTTTCCCCCACCATTCGTTCATGGCGTGAGTGGCTTGCGCTGTAGAGCCACCAATGTATGCCGCATAGCCGTCCCCCGCCTGTTGGGTGAAGTGATCGTCACGGTCTCCCATAAAGATGACTGGCTTTTGCTTTCCGGAAATACCGGCAGCCTTTACTACGTTATATACATTTGTAGCGACTGACGTTCGGCGGGCGAGTATCCCGTCGATCATCCCTTCAAGAAACCCAAAGTGCTGATACTTCCCTTCAATGGTCAAAACCGTTTCAAACGGGGAAACACGATCTCCATCCTTCAATGAATGAATCGTTAATGATTCTGGATTTTCACTAAATGTATGTACGAGTGCAATCGCTTCATCTGTTCCACACAATACGGCATGTTTCTTTTGAAAAAACTGCATGGTGACCGTATCGTCTGATTTGTATTTTTCAGCAAGTTCTTTTGTTTTCAAAAAGTAAACGGCAGAGAACCAACCTTCGCCGACCCGTTCATCAAACTTAAAAGTTTTGTTCGTCAATCGGGATATGTGTCCTTTAAGCTTTAGTTCTATTTCTTTCATAGCCACAAACTCCAATCTGCTTTCCTAGACTTTGCTGCTTGGCGTATCACATCCATGTTGGTAGAAGAACTATGACAAAGGAGATGACACATTTCAACATCTTACATTGTATCGGGCTTTGCTGTTTAAGTAAAGAAAGACTCTTGTTCTCTCAGCTATGAGGAGTAAATATAGATAGTTATATGGCAGCTTTCAATTTCTAATGTTAAAATTTACCATATACATCAAGTTATTTTTTTGCCAAAAAAGTAATCCTAAATTAGTTTTTATCTATTTTATTTTTGGCTCTAATTAAAAGTAGGCTGTTGATTTCCGCTCCAGGTGCTCGCTTTCCGCGGGGCGGGCGGTGAGCCTCCTCATCGCTGCGCTCTTGCGGGGTCTCACCTGTCCCGCTAATCCCGCAGGAGTCGGCACCTTCCGCTCCAATCAACAGCGTGCCAAGTATTAATTTTGCTTCTTATCACACCCTTTGTTATAGTGAAGTTTAAGTGAATCTTATTTGAATTGGCTTTGCTAATTCAGCTACATCCTCGTCTGTTACCGTGCGACCGCGAATCGCTTCTAACAGGTTCGAGGATTTTTCTTTTGCTGTTTTTTTCAACTGTTTCCATACGCTAGACCCTTTTTCGTATAGCTGCATCAACATGTCCGCAATCTGGGTGAGAAGATAATGATTTTTCATCGCTTGGTACTGGTGGCTATTGGGGTGTTCAATAAAATAACGCGTATTTTTTTGTTGATTAAAACCTTGATTCTCGATCTTCCAACGGCTTCGACCTACTGAAACCAGCCGTTCTGCATTGTTCTTGTTCACTTTCATATTCGTGATAAAGACAAATTGTCGACTTGTTCCTTCTTCTGTTTCGAACTTAGATTCCAGTACATTCACCATTCTTTTATGATAGGGCATGTCATTGACCCAAAAAAGATGACTCTCCTTTTGACCTTTTTCCATCGTTTTTATCGCATAAAAATCGGACGCAATACTTCGTATTCTGCCTTCTTTAAATCGGAAAAGGTATTTCCAGTTGTACTCCTCACAACGACTAAATACAGGCTCACATGCGTATAGGCTATCCCCTAAAACACAAATAGGCAGCCTCTTATAGGTCTGCTTGAGCTTCTCCGCTAATCTATGAAATGCCTTTAATTCGCAATCCTGTTTGGTGACGTTTTCTGATTCATTTTCAATAAATTCCGACCCAATGCTATACACCATATCGCCTACCACTAGCTTGGCTTCCAACACATGATGCATGTATACCGTCTGGATTTCTCCTGTTTCCTTGTTCTTATATTCGCGTCTCAAACAATGTTCACAGTGCTTCTTCTCAAAAGAATACAACCCGGTGCCGTCAAAGATGACGCCCCAGTATCTCCCTTCTATTTTGTACTGGTCGAAGCACCGCTTATTGAACAGTTCCTTGATCATATAAGTCCTGATTTCTTCTAATTCTGTCACTTCTAATCCAGTTAAAAAGTCGTTAATGGTGTCGTAATGAGGGAGTTCTTCCAACTCGTCTAGCTGCAATGTTTTCCTCATATTCTCTATACACTCATCCGTATTTAATGCGTCACTCATGCTTCTCATGGAAGTCAAACCCATCACGTTTTTTAACAGAGTGGTATATAAGAGTACTTCTGGCCCATAGGTAATATAGCTCTTTGATCGGTGATCTTTTACTTTTTTTAGTTTGTGAATTAGATCCTTAAAGAAATGTCTTTGAGTTTTTGTGAACTCGAAGAAATAATTCGTCTCTTTTTCCTGTTTTCTTCTCTCTTTTCTCGTAGCCATAGTAATCCTCCTAAAATGTGCAGTCATATAGCACTTTTGTACCGTTAAATTATCTCATATTTAGCACATTTTAGGGTCGATAGACGTAAGATTAGCTCGAAGAATTTTTACTCTTCAGTACTGTTGTTCTCTACTCTTCGATAGCAGAGGCCAATTCATCTTTTGTCATCAAGACATCACGCGGCTTCGATCCTTTTGCTTCCGAAACAATACCTTGTAATTCTAACAAGTCGACTAAGCGAGCTGCCCTGTTGTATCCTACTCTGAATTGCCGTTGAATGAGGGAAGTGGACGCATGCTGCTGCTTTACAACAAATGCACACACTTCTTCAAACAAATCGTCTTCTGCCTCTTTTGCATCAATCTTCTGCAGCAATTCCTCTTGTTGGAACAAATAGTTAGGTTCGTGGTCACGACTCACGTCTTTAACGACAGCCTCAATTTCATCGTCTGTTACAAAAGTCCCTTGCATGCGGACAAGTTTACTAGACCCATTCTCAACGAATAGCATATCACCTCTGCCTAATAACCGTTCTGCACCTGCCCGGTCCAGGATGGTTCTTGAGTCGACTTGAGATGAAACTGAAAAGGCAAGACGTGTTGGAACGTTTGCCTTAATAAGACCCGTGATCACGTCTACAGACGGCCGCTGCGTTGCGAGTAATAAATGGATTCCACAAGCTCGTGCCTTTTGCGCAATCCGACAAATTGCCTCCTCTACATCGTTTGGAGCCATCATCATGAGGTCTGCTAATTCATCAATGACGATGACTAAATAAGGGAGCTTATGGGAGTATTGCTCTTCCTTCTCACAAAGTTCATTGTATTTTTTTACATCTCGAACGCGAGCATGGGCGAACAGCTCATAACGACGCTCCATCTCTTCAACAGCCCACTTCAAGGCAGCTGTTGCCGCTTTTACATCTGTAATAACTGGACTGACAAGGTGTGGTAGCCCATTGTATGGAGCCAATTCCACTACTTTTGGATCAATTAACAGCAGGTTCACCTCGTGAGGCTGCGCCTTATACAGTAAGCTAATCAGCATGGAGTTAATACACACACTTTTTCCAGAACCAGTAGCTCCCGCAATTAATCCGTGCGGCATCTTTGCAAGGTCAGTTACAATGGGGGCTCCTGATAAATCAACTCCCAATGCAACTGTTAGCGGGGATGTAGAGTCCCGAAATACAGAAGTTCCCAGCACTTCTTTTAACACAACTGGTCTGCTCGATGCATTCGGAATCTCCACACCAATTGCTTGTTTACCAGGAATCGGGGCCTCAAGACGAATATCCTCAGCTGCAAGATTTAGTTTTAAATCGTCAAGTAAATTTGTAATCTTACTTACCTTCACACCTGGTTCTGGCTGAATTTCAAAGCGTGTAACACTAGGGCCTTGCGTCCAATCTACTACCTTTGCTTTCACATGAAAGTGAGAGAGAGTTTCCTGCAGTCTATGTGCTTGTTCCTCAGCCCAAATCGTAGCGTCTTCCCCTTTAATAGGGTCTTGTAGCAAAGAAAGTGCTGGCGTGTATGTCCAGGTGTCTAATTCGTCATTTTGTGGAGGAATCCACTGTTTTGTACTCGACACCTCTTCTTCATGATGCATGAACTCTCTTTCTATTGTGGCATCTTGAGTTCGACGTGTATTTTTAAAATCTTCAATAAAATGTCTTTCATCCGCAACAGCGACTTCGCTAGCTTTCATCGCTTGCTCTTTTTTACGCTGTTCTTGAGCCTCGTAGCGAGTTTTATCCTGCTTTAACATCAACACATTGAAAGGAAGATGACTACGCTTTCGAGGGGTATCTTCTTCTTTATTATCCGTTGACGATTCCTCAACGGAAGGGGAATCCTCAATAGAAGGCGCTTCTTCCTCAGCATCTGTATCTTGATAGCTATTGGAAATTGTCGCTACTTCCTCGTCACTGCCTTCAGACTCCAGATAGGTAGCAGGTACTACGCTCTCCGAAGAATCTAACCCGTTCTCTATGGAAATACGATGGTAAGGTTGTTTGACAACGCTTTCTGGTTCTTCTTCAAAAGAGAAGGACTCTCGTTGTTTCTCACTTGATGGTGTATTGATGGGGAGAGAAACGCTTTCTGACTTCACCTCTTTCTGCTGAATTTGCAAACTAATATCTGGCTCGTCGTTCTCTGTTGCCATGGAGAGTGAACGGAGTGACTCCTCCACGCTGTTCTCTTCGTCTATGCAGGTGGATGACCATGAAGATGTCGTGCGTCCAGGTCTTTTTTTAAACCCATAAATCGGAGAAGGGATTTCTGTCGGTTGAAATGGACGAGATGGACGGAAGACAGGTTTCACTTGCTCAGAATCTTTTTCAGGCGCAGGTTTTACCTCAAATTCCTTTTGTGGCATTTGCTGACTCTGTGCGGCACGTTGCTTTCTCCTAGAGCTTTTTTCTTGCTGCATACCTTTAGGTGACTGTGCAATCGTATTTTCTCTAATTCTTCTTTTCCTAGGTCTACCCTCTTCATTTTGGATGGGTTGCTTATACTTTTGCTGTTCTTGCATAGCATCCCGTTTTGGATAATGATAACGAATACGAGCCTTAATCTCCTCATTTTCTTGGAGGCTACTATGTAAACGATCTTTCAGCGTTGAGTCTGCTGGCATACCTTGTTCTGACATCTGTTTGTTTGTGGAAGATGTGCGATCTTTCCACCAAGAGCGAAAACCCATCATAAAATCCTCTTTTCCTTCTATAGCGTAACAGGGGTCACCTGTTTCTATTTATAATTAATAGCTTTATTGTAACAAGAATAAGGACGGTTTGGGGAAGTGTAGGAAGTGGTATTTTTTCAAACATTACTTTCGTCCATTGTGGGATTGACTAGTGGAAGGATTAATTTTAGAGTGCACTACCGCCTATCCACCGACTTTTTGGATATAGTAGACGGTCCATAGAAGATAGTCCGGCAGTTTTAACTATTCTACAGGAAAATTTGATCATATAGTAAACGCTTTTTTTCATTGCCTCACTTTTATCAAAAAAAGAGACCCTTTTAGGCCTCTTTTCCGCAACATATTATCCTTCATACGTGAACTTAAACGCATCTCCTGGCGTCGCTGCGTCCGGGAGTACGAGAATGCCTTTTTCCTTTGGCGGGTTCTCCAGGTCCAGCTCCTTCGCCGAACAAATCATTCCGTACGATGGTACACCTCTTAATTCTGCGTCCCGGATTAATAATCCAGACGGCATGACTGCGCCAACTTTTGCGACGACAACGCGTTGCCCTTGCGCCACGTTTGGTGCACCACAAACGATTTGAACTTGCTCTTCTCCAACATCAACTTGGCACACGTTAAGCTTATCCGCATCTGGATGCTTTTCCATGGAGCTTACGTACCCGACAACAAAGGAGGCCTTCGCATCAATTTCTTCATCAAAGCCAGCGTCTTTTATAACAGATTGTAGGGTAGTAAATTGATCGTTTGTAAACACATTACGCCCTTGCTCTAAAGAAGAAAAAATGGTAGAAGCGTTAAAAAGATTCCAACCAGTGGTCTCACCTGTTTCACTGTTGCACACTCGAGCCACGTTTCCTTTTCGCTCGACTTGACGCTTATCTCTATCCACAGGTTGTACAATCACAAGTAATGTATCGCCAACCCCTTGTAAGTTATAGTGAATGTTCATTGATTTACTCCTTTGACTTTTGTTTACCTAAAATAAAGATCGGCTCCAATTCTCCGTCCTCATATAGAAATGAAAGTGCAGTAATCGGGACGCGGCCTTCCGCAAAAAACTTCATCGTCATTTGCGCTAAAATATCGTAACCAGTTTGATTACGGATATCACAAATAATACAAACATCTTGATGGGGAACCGCAACCGCCATCTCTCCCTGCATATCCTTTTTCAGCTCGGAAAGCCAGCGGTCATTTAAGATACGACTCGCATCGTATCCATCGTTTGTATTTAAAAAGTAGAACACATTACCAGCTACTTCATCCGATTTCATCTCAGTAGGTAGAGACCGAACGTGAAAACGAGCAATTTCCCTAATGCGATCTTTCGTCCATCCGTATTTCTGTAAAGTTTGTTCATCGACGAGGCGGTATGTGTTCCCAAGGTCAACTGCATAATAAATTCTCGTTTCAGCAGTATGTTCATCAGTGACAAAGGACACCCCTTCCTTTGATTCTTTCGGAAAAGATGTAGAGCGAATTACCGGGTACACATGTTGCTCTTTTCCATCTAGGGATAAGGTGGACACCATCTCGCGGAGCGCTTCATTGACATAGTAGACCATTTCCTCAATAGCCGCGTCTCCCTCTACCTCCCACTTCCCAACAAGCCTAGGGAGTTCTATCGTTACACCTTTTTTTGTGTCACTATCCTCAATTCGTAACGTATCTTTCTCACGGTCAAAGGAGATGGTTCGATCCGGGGCCTGGCACCGCTCTATGAGCAAATCCCGCATCCGTTTACTATCCATCTTCATCTTATCCACCACCTCCTGTTCTCTCTCGTTATTGTATAGATTATCTACTACCTTTTTCAAGTGACAGGAAAGGGGATACTTTTAACTGGGTAAATACTACCCATTATAAGACAAAAGAAAACTCCCCAGCTGTAAAGGGAGTTTTACGCTACTACATCCTTGTCTACACTACAGTTTACTAATGAAATTCTCAATCTCTTCTCGCGTCTTACGATCTTTACTCACAAACCGACCTAATTCCTCGCCATTTCTATAGGCAACAAAGCTCGGGATCCCGAACACACCTAGTTCACCACATAAATCAATAAATTCATCTCTATCAACAGACACCCATTTTATTGAACCCTTTGTCGCCTCTTCTAGCTCAGGTAAAAATGGTGCAATGACTCGGCAATCTGGGCACCAGTCGGCTGTAAACATAAATAGTTGTGTCGTTTCCATTTCTTTTCTTTGTTGAAACTCTTCTAGCGAAGTGAGTGCATCCATCGTTTAGTTTCCTCCCTGGTCTAGTCGAAGATCGCCTGGACGTATCCAGCCTATTTTTCTCAACCATTCTGATAGGAGTAAGCTTAACACAGCAGGAGCTACGATGTGCAACACGACGACTTGGAGAAGGACTGTTGTGGAAAAGCCCATTACTTGAAACGTCATGAACTGACCGACAAATCCACTTGTACCCATTCCGGCTCCAGCTGGGTTGTTTTCCATTATCCAAACTGTTGTGGCAATCGGTGCAAGCACTGCACCCGCTATTGTCGGCGGAATAAGAACGAGTGGATTTCGCACAATGTTCGGTACTTGCAACATGCTCGTGCCAATCCCTTGTGCAAAAAATCCTCCCCAGCCGTTTTCACGAAAGCTGGCTACTGCAAAGCCGATCATTTGTGCACTACATCCTATCGTAGCTGCACCTGCCGCCACTCCTTCCAACTCCAGCATAAATGCGATTGCCGCACTCGAAATGGGAGCTGTCAAGGCAAGCCCCATAAGCACGGCAACAATGATTCCCATTAACACGGGTCTCAATGTGATGGCCCATTCGATCCATTCACCAAATGCACCGACAAAACCACCAATGGATGGACTTGCCAAGTAGGCGACTGTATAGCCGACTGCCACAGTCACAATCGGCGTTACTAAAATATCGATACGTGTCTCTTTACTCACCAATTTTCCGATTTCAGTAGCGACAAGCGCGGCAACAAAGGCACCCGCAGGTCCACCTGTCAATCCAGCGTCCAAGTCCCCATAACTTGCACCGAATCCTCCAACAACCAGTGCAGAAAACAAAACGAGCGGAGGTGCTTTTAAACCATACGCCACAGCTGCTCCAATAGCTGGCCCCATATACCCTTGAGCGGTTCTACCCATCTCTTCTAAAAACGGAATTCCTAAAGGTCCCCCAATCGTTTTTTCCAAAATTACCCCGACGATTAACGTAGCAAACAAACCAATCGCCATGCTACTTAACGCATCGATAAAGTATACCTTCGGGGATAACGTTACGCCCTTTTTTGTTAAAAATGCTCTCAAGATAGTATCTCCTCTCTTTATACCTCTTTAATAATAGTATATGACATCTGTCAAGACACCTGTTGAATTCAGAAATTTCACCATTTGCTTAATCCTCCACAAAAATTGTCGATATAAGTTTAGAACTTACTACGAAAGTAGACTTATTAACAGTCAAGACGAGGGAGGAAAACAAATGAAGACAATACGAGGGAGACTATGGATCACGATTGGTATCGCAATATTAGGACTACTCGTACTCATTGGATTTAATGTATACTACACCATTTCAAACCAAAATTTGATGGAATCGGTTGACGAGTTGAACCAGCTCTCACGAGAAAGCGGACAACTAACTTCCCAGCTAACAGAAAGCCAGGTATACATACAAGAATATTTACGTGAGCCTGGTGAAGAAAAAGCTACTGAAATTCGCGCTTCTCTACGAGCACTTGGAGAACAAAGTATGGCGATTGCTGAAACATACACTATGAGTGATGAGATGGAGCAGAATCTCGGACTCGTTGCAGAGCAAATCCGTGCTTATGACGCAGAATTTCTAGCCCTAGAAGAAATGAAACAAGCGTTAGGTTATGATGCGAATGAAGGTGTTCGCGGAGAAATTGCCTCTCTTTCCAGTTATGTTGGCGCTTCGGCTACCATGCTTGGCTCAGAAACAGTCATCACTCAAACGAATAACCTATTGTTGGAACTTAATCAATTCCTCATGTCAGAAGAGGCCGCAGATTTCAGAAAGTTCACGAAGGGTTCTCAAGAAATAAAAGATCTTTTATCAAGCGAAACCTTTGAAGGGCAAGAAACTGCAGAGCGAATGATAAACATCGTCTCCGATCTTGAACAGCAAGTGAACACAATCGACCAATCCTTCAAACAGACGGAATTGTACCTAACCTCTTTTGAAGCTATTGGTGGAGAAATTTCAACAAAAATGGCAGAAGTGGAAGCCTCCGCTAACGCGTACGCTAGCCAAATAAAAGAGACCAACTCAAGTGACAACCAACTACTCACTTGGATCATGTATGCTGTAAGTGCCATTGTCCTGCTTGTGATTATTTCCATAGGAGGTATCGTTATTCGTCGGGTCAATCAATCGATTCAATCATTAACTGTAGGTGCCCAAATCATCGGCAGTGGGAAATTTGGCTACAGAGTCACGGTCAATAGTAAAGACGAAATCGGTCTGTTAGCTCAAACCTTTAACGACATGGCGGAAAAGGTACAAAAGGCTTTTGAAAAGATTTTAAGTTCTTCTGATCAAGTACAAGCGTCTTCACAGCATTTAGCAGCAATTTCAGAAGAAACGACAGCACAGGCAAACGAAGTAACCCATGCCATTCGCCAGGTAGCCTCTGGCGCTACTGAACAATCCTCACAGCTCGAGGAAGGAACGCGTCTTGTAAAAGAAGTCGCAAATTCGATTCATGAAACGGAAGAAGTGAACGCTACTATTGAAGAAAGAACCACAAACACGAAAGCAGACGGCGAACGTGGACTGGCAACTGTACACACTCTTCACGAAACAAGCGAACAGTTTCTGGCGCTCGCTGAAGGGCTCGTTTCTCAAGTACAAAAGGTTTCTTCCCAATCTCGTCACATCACATCCATCGTCGAGACGATTGAAGAAATTGCGGAAAATACAAACCTACTTGCCTTGAATGCTGCTATAGAATCGGCACGTGCTGGAGAAGCTGGTAGAGGATTTGCAGTCGTTGCCCAAGAAGTTCGTAAACTCGCAGAACGTTCAAAAGCAGAGGCAAGGGAGATTTACCAAGTCATTCAACAAATGAACGCACAAATGGTTCAACTTGAAAACGAAGCCAATTCATTTCATAACTATCGAGAAACTCAAAGCGCTGTCGTAACTGAAACTCACAAAGCATTCGAAAGCATTACAACAAATGTAGACGCCATTTCGTCACAAATGCTTGAGGTAAATCGAGCAGTGACATCGATTAAAACAGCAAATATGACGCTGACAGAACGCCTAGAAGCTATTTATATTATTTCCGAGCAATCTGCAAGTTCCTCGGAACAAGTGAGTGCTTCCAGTGAAAGTCAACTTGATGCGATTGGGCAGGTAAACGAAGCAGCCACAAGCTTGAGCCATATCGCTAGCACATTGCAAAGTGAAATTAGCCAGTTTGATTTAACTACTCAAACAGCACCCGTGAACGAAGAGAAAAAGGCCAAATTCAACTGGAAAGCAACGCGAAACGTATTGAAGAGTGTGAAGGGTTTATTGAGTAAAAAAGAAACAAACTTGGAGAAAAAGAAAAGTTTTTTGAAGCTTAACCTGAAAAGACATAAAAAAGATTAATCTTATCTTCTGTGGAAAAGGGGCGGAGTTACGTAGAACCCTAACTAACATCACATGAATGATCCTAGTAGAGAACAGCTTTGGCCTAAATAATTCAGGGCTTCACTCGCACTGCCTTGATCACAACTAGACTGCTTTGTGACCCGTTTCCATGAATGGTTGAGTGCTCAGCTCATGAATGCTTTCTAGTGGCTTGTATGAATAATGGAGTGTTCAGCTCAGTTTCTTACAAGCTCTTTTTCTTTTTTTACATCACTACAACTGAAATTCCATACACCTTTCTTTTTGACACTACTGTAAACAAAGACTGCCTCACCACAAGTGTGGTGAGGCAGTCTTTGTAATTCCTCTTCAATTCGCGGGTTCAAACGAATTGACGATATCCATCATAGCTGAAGCCTCACTAGACAAATCGCCAACACTTGTAACAGTCGTCAGCTTCACCCCGCCGACCCCTACTGTTAACTCATATTCTTTCTCTGAAAATTGACGACCGACGACGTAACCAAACTGATTGCCTTGCACAAAACTTTCACTAAAAAGAACATCTCCATCGTCAAGGAGCGTTTCGTAGACAGCCTCTGATCCTTCATCCTCTTGATCGTTATAAAAAAGAATATATGTAGAGAACCCTGACTCTAAAATTACGTTGTTTGGCGTTTCTTCACTTTCTATATCCATACCAAATGGTAAATAAAATGAACCGATAGCTGCTTCGTCAGTCTGCTCTTTCTCTTCACTAAAGAACGCAGTCTTCGTAGATGCGATAGTTTCCTCTTGTGCATCGTCTAGAGAAGTTGCGCAACCCGCCAAAAGGACCCCCACAGTTAGCATGCTTCCCTTCCAATATTTCTTCATTTTCCCCATATAGAAATCCGTCCTTCCTATCGAGGTGCATTCGCAAAATTCGACGTATTTTTATGCTACCATATACCTATATTCCCTGTACATGCTTATTTGTCACTTTTCCCAAGCGGAGGATCACTATGCTATACTGGGCAAAAGTAGAATAAGGGTGTGAATCTTATGGAGTATGTAGTGTATTTAGCAGGAGAAATTCATTCCGAATGGCGTCAAGAAGTAAAGGAAAAGGCGAAAGCACTAAAACTTCCTTTAACCTTCGTTGGACCAATGGAAAACCACAGTCGTTCAGACAATATTGGCGAAGAAATTTTAGGAGAAAGGCCAAACCCAATTGCGAAGGACGAAGCTGCCAGCCAAATTAATAACCTACGTACACAAGTGCTGATGCAAAAATCCGATCTCGTTATTGCTCTTTTTGGTGAACAATACAAGCAATGGAATACGGCCATGGATGCGACCACAGCGGTTACCCTTGGCAAACCACTCATCCTCGTTCGTCCTGAAAAGTTACATCATGCGCTTAAGGAACTTTCAAATAAAGCAAACGTAACTGTTGAAACAGTAAACCAAGCGTTAAAGGTAATCGCTTACTTGTACGATGATGGTTCTGTAAACGAGTCATAAGTAGGGAAGACTTCTGAATTGAATGACCTCATGTCCATATGATGGATAACGTGCGAGTGAGGAAAAGGAATTGGTTATGGACCAATTCCTTTTATTTTGTATGTTATAGATGCAATTCTGCTAGAGACTCTTCCCGCTCCCACTGTCCTACTAATGCCTCTACAATTTGATGAAACATGTCGCCACGCAAAATACGCCCGTTAGTAAAAGTCCCGACGGCCCCTTCAGATTTCCGAGTATCTTGTTTTTTAGTGTACCGATCCATAACTGGACCTAGCTCGTCTCCACCAATCACTTCTTTAGCTACTTCATCTGGTAATGGAATGCGAAGTCCTGCAGCGAGATACGTGTTACCCTTTTTGGTGTGTAATGCCCCCCAGTTAGTCAAAAACAGTCTGTCCTCAACTAGTACAACCCCGCCTTCTAAACCGATGCCTATTAGAGCGTCTGGATACGCATCCAGCACTGCCTTCGCTCTATTCATTGCGCCCTGCCTCGTTTCCTTTTCAGAACGTGGTTGATCTGACACCCCTGATGGTACGTCTATCCCAACTACATTTACATTAGGTAAGCTTCGTTGGACTGGACCTAATTTGGCTGGGTTTTGTGAGCCGACTGCGATGGTTAGTTCATTCATTTCAACTTCTCCTTTACGCTTACTACTAACAAAAAAGGTGACCCTTCTCAAAAGAGTGGATCACCCCATATCATTAACTAGATTGCTTAATCGTGTCTACTGTTGACCGATCGCACGCCTTCACTAAACGAACGAGTAACTCTTTCGCTGCTGCATAGTCATCCACATGAACGATGGAAGAGCTCGTGTGAATATAGCGTGAGCAAATACCAATCACTGCACTTGGTACACCTTCATTTGAGATATGTACGCGACCTGCATCTGTTCCACCTGGAGAGACGAAGAATTGGTAAGGAATTGAGTTTGTCTCCGCTGTATCAAGGATGAGTTCTCTCATTCCACGGTGTGTCACCATCGAACGGTCAAAAATACGTAGGAGTGCACCTTTTCCAAGCTGACCGAACTCTTTTTTGCCTCCCGACATATCGTTTGCAGGAGAGGCGTCTAGAGCGAAAAAGATATCCGGATTGATCATATTTGCTGCTACCGCTGCCCCACGAAGTCCAACCTCTTCCTGTACCGTTGCACCAGAGAAGAGTTGATTCGGAATGGACTCCCCTTGAAGTTCTTTTAAAAGTTCGACAGACAATCCACATCCGTAACGGTTGTCCCACGCTTTAGCAAGAACTTTTTTCGGGTTTGCCATTGGAGTGAACGGACAGACTGGAACGATTTGTTGACCTGGTTTCACCCCAATTTGGGCAGCGTCTTCTTTGTCGTCTGCTCCGATATCGATCAACATATTTTTGATATCCATCGGTTTTTTGCGTTGTTCTTCCTGTAACAAGTGAGGAGGAATCGAACCAATTACACCCGGTATCGGCCCGTTATCTGTCATAATCTCCACACGTTGCGCGAGCATCACTTGATTCCACCAGCCACCTAGCGTTTGGAAGCGAATCATCCCGTTGTCAGTAACATTCGTCACCATAAAACCAACTTCGTCCATATGGCCAGCAACCATCACTTTAGGGCCTTGCTCCTCCCCTTTTTTAAGACCGAACACCCCACCAAGGCGATCCTGAATGACTTCATCTGCATATGTACTGAGCTGCTCTTTCATAAATTTACGAACTGCGTGCTCATTTCCCGGCGCGCCAGGAAGTTCTGTCAACGTTTTAAACAATTGTAGCGTCTCTTGATTCACAAGTAAGCCTCCTCATCCAATTCGTCTAACGAAATATTTCCTTTCTATTGTACTAAACTTTTTGACAAGAAGGCTACCATGGCGAGTACAAAACATTTGAGCTATACTGACATCATGTATAAGAAAGCGAGGGATGAGTCATGAAAACAACCCAATCCTTTTTGTTAGGGGTTGCGGCAGGTGCTGTCGGATTGTACATATCACAAAAGAGTGTGCCGAAAACACAATATATCTCAAGCGAAAAAGTATTAAAAAAGGTGAAAGCTGTATTTAAAGCGGAAGGTAATTTGTCTGGTGCTTGGATTGAAATGCGCCCTCAATCGTATGTAAAAAAACCGTTTACTTATGATATATACCGTGGTGGTGTCCAAGCGGATTTAGGAACAGGCACGATGAAGCCCTATGAATTTATTGCGGATTGTAAGACAGGGATCGTATTAGACGTTTATCCGCTTCCAAATTCATAGGATTTGAACTATGAATCGAGGGGCTGTCCCTCTGAACGGGGGATTTGTCCCTTTGAATGCGGTTTTGTTCTTTTGAACTGAGATTGGTTCTTTAAGCACCTGATTTGCACTTACAAACTTGATTCCATGGGGCAAAAAAAAATGACCTGAAGCGCTGTTATAGCGTTTCGGGTCTTTTTCTTAGGCTGTTTTCTAAAAGATTGTTGCTTTTTTAATGAAATCTCTTACAAAGTAGCTATATGATGCGACGTAATGCAAATTCATTTAAGAGCTACGAACTGCTCCGGAAATACACTTCGCTTTCCGCGGGGCGGGCGGTGAGCCTCCTCATCGCTGCGCTCTTGCGGGATGAAATGCGGAAGCGGTCCGTTTTGCTCCCTCTGAAAGATGTTCTTTGGCTTTAGAGGCGTTTTTTGCCTCAAAAGGCGAAGGTTATTTTCAGACGGGAGCAGACCGCTGCATCTAGACACGTCTCACCTGTCCCGCTGATCCCGCAGGACAAGGAAGAAAGGCTAAGGGCGCCACGTCCTGTGGGCCCCCGCTTCAATCAACGGTTTACAAATGAAGATTGAGCATGAACACAGCCTATAGTTTAGGCAACTTGTTGTTGATTGAATAAGGCATGGATACGATCAGCAGCTAATTTTGAAGCATTATAAACTAAGGTCACAAAGTCAAAATGAACTTTGGCACGTTTTCCAATCCGATGACGAACGTTGTTGAGTTGAAAATATTCCTTTAAGTAAGCATTGACTCGTTCAACAGCTGATCGGTCGTTTGAACAACTTTTTCCAAACTTTTGATCCACGAGCGGGCGCTGTATATCTCCGTAGGTCGTTGGTGATTTTGACTTTATATACTTTTTGGCACACGTCTTCGTTGGCTAAAGGGCAGTCTGCACACTCTTTAGGACGAGTGTATTTCAGTGTCTCGTATTTGGCATCAAAACTGTCATAGCGATACGAGTGCTCCCGTAAGCAGGTAGGCGCATAGTGTTTATTAAAACCTACTGGTTCTGGCTCATTTCGCTTGTTATACGCAATGATGGACTGATGCCCCATTCGATGTATTTGTTCATAAATAGGGTCATAATCATAGCCAGCGTCCATGGTCTGATAGCGTAATGTCGGAAGAGCGAGACGTTCATGAATCCCCTTTAATAGTGGGATCGCTGCCTTTCCATCGTTCAGACTACCCGATGAGAAAAGGGTCTGTAGTATGTATTGACTCGATGTGCCGACAGCCAGATGAAATGCTCAGACTTAGAGTGGGATGCTCAGACTCAGAGAGGAATGCTCAGACTTAGAGTGGGATGCTCAGACTCAGGGAGGAATGCTCAGACTCAGAGAGGAATGCTCAGACTCAGAGAGGAATGCTCAGACTTAGGGAGGAATGCTCAGACTCAGAGAGGAATGCTCAGACTCAGAGAGGAATGCTCAGACTCAGGGAGGAATGCTCAGACTCAGAGTGGAATGCTCAGACTCAGGGAGGGATGCTCAGACTCAGGGAGGAATGCTCAGACTCAGGGAGGAATGCTCAGACTCAGAGAGGAATGCTCAGACTCAGGGAGGAATGCTCAGACTTATGGAGGGATGCTCAGACTCAGGGAGGAATGCTCAGACTCAGGGAGGAATGCTCAGACTCAGGGAGGAATGCTCAGACTCAGGGAGGAATGCTCAGACTCAGGGAGGAATGCTCAGACTCAGGGAGGAATGCTCAGACTTAGGGAGGAATGCTCAGACTTAGAGTGGGATGCTCAGACTCAGGGAGGAATGCTCCGATCCACTGCTCACGCTCTGCCTTCGGTTTTCGACCGCGTTTTTTGGGTTCAGTTTTGGGCTTTTCTTCTTTCGGCGGTGCCTGATCAGATGGCGAGTCAAAACCAGCGGAGGAAATACACGTAGACTCCTGTGGGAAAGCGAAGACGATGAAGAGGAGGAAAGGCTAAGAGCGCCACGTCCTGTGGCAACGCCTTTCTGACCCACGTCCTGTGGGCCTCCGCAGTGAGCGTACTTTGCTCGCGAGGAGGCTCAGCGCGAAGCCCACGGAAAGCGAAGTGTATTTCCGCAGCGTATTCTAGAAGTTTCTTCATTACGTCACATCATGAGATTACTGTATAGTAAAAACAACAAAGGATACGAAAAGAGCCTTTTCTTATTTCATCTCTTCCTACCCAAACTTTCCACGATCTCGTACGAGTCATTCCATTTCAAAGCGCGGTACACGTTATCATGATAAAAAACAAACCACGCATTGTTCTCTACTCCGTACGGAATCCATTTCTGCTTTTGTTCAATGGACGTCATCGGGTAGTCATCGTAAGCAAGCACCCAAAGCGGATTGCGGTGAGCGTGTGTTGGCATGATATCAGCCATATGTACAAGCGTCTCATTTCCTTCTTTCCCAACGATAATACTATGCCCGTCACTGTGGCCACCAGTGTGGATCATTCGGAACGATTCCCATTCGTACTCGCCAGTAAAAGGTACTACTTGACCTTCAATAGCTTTCCAATTTTCTTCCCAATACGTGTTTTTTGAGCGAACGTTCGGTCGACGCATTTCGTTCCACTCAACAGCGGACGTCACAATCGTCGCATTCGGAAATGTGGAAACAAGTTTACCATCTTCCCAACTCGTTAAGCCTAGAACATGATCAAAATGCATATGTGTCATCAACACAAGATCAATGTCTTTACGAGTCAATCCTAGCTCATGTAGACCTTCATCAATCTCCGCTTCTTCCGTTACACCATAATTACGCATCTGCTTTTCAGTCAAGCGTCCGTTACCAATTCCGCCTTCAATCAGCGCTGTTTTTCCTCCACCTTGAATCAAAATCGGATCAGACCGAAGTGGAATCTGATTCTTTTCATTGGGTGGATACAACTTTGACCAAAGCGGATATGGCACCACACCAAACATCGCGCCACCGTCCATTTGCGTGAGTCCCCCGTTCAACCAAGTGAGCGTATACCTACCAAACTGAAGCTTTTCCATGGAAAAATTCCCCTTTCCCCTTTTTTAATATTATAACATGGAAGTGAAAGTGGCTATACTCCTGTAGATCCCTCTACCAATAAAAAAGGAGCAACTCCGCGTAAGTTGCTCCGCAAAAAAATTATTCATTTGCTTTATTGGGGAAATTAGCCACACACCGATAAATCGGCTGCCCCCTACTCGAAAATTTCTCTTCGTATTCTGTGCGAACATTCGGTATGTTGTCCTCTTCTTGGTGCAAATCGACTTGCACTTCTTCAAGCGTCATGCCATATTGTGAGAAGCTTACAAGGGAATACTCAAATAGTCCACGGTTGTCGGTTTTTAACTGAATTCTCCCGTTGCTCTTCATAATTTGTTCGTATTGAGCTAGAAACGTCCGAAACGTCAGTCTTCGCTTTTCGTGCCGAGTCTTGGGCCACGGGTCTGAGAAATTCAAGTACACGAAATCAATTTCGTCGTCCTGAAAAATATTAGTAAGGTGATTGGCATCTGCTGCTGTAATACGGATGTTTGGTAATGGTTCTTCAACCAGCTTCTCTAATACGGAAACGAGCACACTTTCGTGAAGCTCGATACCGATAAAATTTATATCTGGGTTCGCTTTTGCCATCCCGTGTATGAACTGACCTTTGCCTGTGCCTACTTCTACGTGTACAGGTTGTTCTACTTCAAACAAAGAACGCCACGTTCCCTTTTGGGCGACGGGGTCAATGACTACCCAATTTGTATGTGAATGTAAATACTCTTTTGCCCATGGTTTATGTCTAACACGCATCGTTTTGACACCTCGTTCTTTTTCTTCGCTCCTCACAATACCATGTCGGAAAAAGCTTGTCCATACTCACAAAAGCGGAAAGCATCCTTGTATTACTCATTGCATGTGTGGGGATTGTTTACAGCCTGACGGATTATCCCGTATAACGAATTCGAGAGCAGATGGCATATATACAAGTAAAAAAGCGCCGTATATTTCGCAAACAAGTCGCACGTGGAGCTACAGAAAACGACGCCCTTATAAAAGAGCGCCGTTTTCTGTATGAGTAAAAGAGATCAAAACGAGCCACGCTAGTAGTAACCTGAGTCGAAAGGGGTTTACAGAATGCCACTGCGTTATGAAGATCAGCTACACGTTCTGCAAGATTTACTTACGAATCATTCGACGGATTGTTGTGGTTCTATTTCCGAATGCGAACAAATAGAGCGGCTTGCGAAATCTTTGCTCACAAATGGAAACGTTGAGCAAAATATCACGGCCGCTCTTCAAGAAATTTATACGTATAGTCAACAAGGTGCGCAAAGTGGCGGAGGGGTGAATACGCACATTTCCTCGCATCAACAACAGCTTCAACAGTGGGTAAACACGATTCAATATCCATTAGAATAGTTAATAGTTTCCCATTTCATTAGCTGAGTCTTTAGTCTTTCATACTGTTCCTCGTCTCCACGCGAAGCATGCCAGCCAACCATCGCTAGGCCGTGGGCGAGGACATACCATCGCATCCGTCTGGCCAAACCATCTGTTAACGTGATCCCATAGGCAAGAAGCCACTGATCCCAATCTTGTCTGGGTACATACGTATAAAGTAACATCCCTACGTCGATAGCGGGATCACCGATTTGAGCGTTATCCCAATCAATTAAATACAGCATGTCATCGTCAGTGAGTAGCCAGTTGTTATGGTTCATATCACCGTGACAAACACCATCATGGGAATAACGAATAGTTGGCTCAGTTTCCTGAAGTTCTTTTAAAATTCGCTTCACAAATATTTGCTTTGAAAGCTCGTTAGGTAAAGACTTTATGAGATTTTGAATGATTTGTTTTGGATCAATCGGCGTTTTTCCGAGACGGCGAAGCATCATCTGTAACGGATTTGACCGATGTATTTTTTGCAAAAGTTTCGCGACCCGTTCACTGCTCATGTCTTTTGCTTTAAGTTCGCGTCCGCTCAGCCACTCTTGCGCTGAGATGACGTCCCCATTTTCCAAACGCTTCGTCCAAACAAGCTTCGGCACAATTCCTTCTGCTGAAAGAACCGCGAGAAACGGAGACGAGTTACGCTTCAGGAAAAGTTTTTGCTCTTCAGATCTAGCAAAAAAGGCCTCGCCGGTTGCTCCACCAGCAGGGATAATTTCCCACTTTTGATCAAATAAATGTTCCAATGGAGTTCACCTACAGTTAGGATCTGGACAACCTTGTTTAAGGATGAAAGACTAAAAGCGCAACGTCCTAATAAGGGAACCGCGGCTAACTTCGCGACGTCCATGTCGCGAAGTCGATTCACTCGCGTCCTGCGAGTGAACGCCTTTCTGATCCTTCGTGCGGACCTAAAAAACGACAAAAAGGTCATGAGGTTGCCCCATAACCCCTAACATTTCGTATCAAGTTCTTAACTTGTTTGATTGTATCTTTCGGAGCTTGTTCCGTCAAGTATTCAGAGTGTAGTTTACACACCTATCTATTCACCATCAAAACGATTTTCGACAGGATTTGACCTTATTACACTAACCGTTTGACAGTGTTCCACGAGTACCTTGGCAATTCGAAGTTGCTCAGATTTAAATGATGTCCGCTCGTTCCTCATCTGATGAAACCATTTTGCATACGTTCGCTTGTCGACCATTTCAACACCATACACCGCTTGAGGAATATCGATATAGCCGTTACGACATAAAACGATTTGATGCAAGGGCAACTTGACAGCACGCTCCTTCATCATTTTAGATACGATCGTCCCGGTCCTTCTCGCAGAAAGAAGCGGGTTTAGTATCTTCTTTTCATCGTCTCGATAACGCTTGACCCAAAAGTTATCACTTCCGCCAACCCATACGGCATCGTCCTCTCCCTCAATAACGGTTACGACCCATACACCAGTAGGAGTAACCAAAATAATCTCAGCTTCTGTAGCGGCTTTTCCGTTCAACAAAAATATCGGGTGATATAACGTTAACATAGTGTCTGGAAACCTTTGCAACAAATATCGCAGTATGGGGTCGTATTGGAATTTAGGATCAAGATCGGATTGATCAGTCAATGTGGAGCTTGCCCACTTCAATTGGACAAGGAACAACTGATCTAAAAACTGCTGCTTAAGTTCCTCTTCTGATGTGACTAAGTCGTAGCGGATGGGAAGTGTCGCTCGTTCCTCCTCATCACGATCGGAAAGGGTCCACTCTTCTTCATCACTACGTTTGCCAAAAAGGGCCTTCATTTTAGAAAATAAAGGTGGAGACGATTCTTCTCCTTCGAACTCCTGAGGCAACTCGTAATCATTACGTGTCCAAGCCCTATATATGTGGTCCCATTGTGATCGTTTTAAGCGATAAAAATGGGAAGGATAATGATACATATTCCACTCATATCGTGAAGTGTAATCTTGAAGCTTCACCAGTTGAGCCATGTTGATTCCTCCTCGAAAGCTAACCGTTCCATTGACCTCTCTTCATTTTAGCACGAAGGGGATCCACTAGGGATACTTAAAAACGAAGCGGAAAGTTGCTTGAATTCCGACAAGCATGGTAGGCTAAATAAAACGTGCATGAGTCTTACTCACTATCCTCGCATGAAAAGATAACGGAAGGAAGAACGCGAATGAAAGTAGTCACAAATATTGCAGAACTTATTGGCGACACTCCTCTTGTAAAACTCAATCGATTGAACCCGGAAAACGGGGCTGATATTTATTTGAAATTGGAATTTTATAATCCAAGTAAAAGTGTAAAAGACCGCGCTGCCTTTTCTATGATTGTCGAAGCAGAAAAACAAGGATTCATCAAACCGGGTGCTACGATTATCGAGCCAACTAGTGGTAACACAGGAATCGGACTTGCGATGAATGCTGCTGCTAGAGGCTATAAAGCTATTCTTGTCATGCCTGATACGATGACCAAGGAAAGAATTAACCTGTTAAAGGCTTACGGAGCAGAAGTTGTATTGACTCCAGGAGACGACAAAATGCCTGGTGCCATCAAAAAAGCGAAAGAACTCGTCCAAGAGACACCGAACTCGTTCATGCCTATGCAATTTGAAAATGATGCCAATCCTGAAGCTCATCGAAAATCCACTGCACTTGAAATTCAACAAGCAGTAAAACAGATTGGCAAACCACTTGGTGCTTTCGTCGCGACCGCTGGAACTGGTGGTACGATTACTGGGACTGGCGAAGTGTTAAAAGAGGTGTACCCAAATGTACAGGTCCATGTAGTTGAACCAGCTGGCTCACCCGTATTATCAGGAGGAAAGCCTGGAAAACACAAACTTGTCGGGACATCGCCTGGTTTTATCCCGTCCATCTTGAATCAAACTGTATATGAAAAAATACACCAAATCAAAGATGAAGAAGCGTACGATATGACAAGAAAATTGGCCAGTCAAGAGGGGATCCTCGTTGGTCCTTCAAGCGGGGCAGCTTGCTATGCAGCCATTGAAGTAGCCAAAACGCTACCCGCTGATGAAATTGTCATCTGTATAGCATGTGATACAGGGGAACGCTACCTGTCCAGTGATTTGTTTCAGTTTTAACTTTACCAGCTAATGCTCTCCTTAAGAGTCCGTCTACACGTTCATAAATATCCTAGCTACCTACCATTAACGGGAAGGTAGCTTTTTTTTACTCAAGTATGAAGTTGACGTCCAAAATGGTTTCGAACAGGTATATCCAACTGAAAGAAATCATATGTCCGCTGCAGGGAAACATACGTGTATTCGAATTACGCTAGACAGAACCGAATGGGAGCAATCAATTCAAGCAGATATTTTAAAAGTACTTTGCAATGGAGAATCTATTGAATTCTCCTTGGATCAGGTCCATATATTCACTACAAAAATTGGAATTATGCCAGTGTATTTATCAGGGAAGATTATTCACTGTAAAGCCATTATAGGAGGGAACTTTTCTATGCCGAAGACCCCAGCGATCACTTCAACTGAACTTGGTACGTTATGGATGACTTATCAACAAAAAACACTCTCTTTACGCATGCTAGAATATTTTATAGAGAAATCTGATGACCGAAAAGCAAAAGCAATCATGTCAGATCTGCACACTGAAATCAACCCATACGTTGAAAAAATAACGAAAGTATTCCAAAGGGAAGGAGCAGTCATTCCAGTAGGGTATACTACTCAAGATGTTCACCTAAATGCGCCTAAGCTATATGACAACTATTTTGATATCATGTTCATTCGCATCATGAATCAGATTAGTATGGGGATGCATACGTTGCATTTAAGTATGGTCGTACGCGAAGACATAATTATGATCTATAAAGACCTAACAGCCATTAAGCAAAAATACTACCTTGCTTGCACACACTATTTAATTGAAAAAGGTGTCCTTGCTCGAGCACCTTATGTATCTATGCCGCAAGAGGTTTCTTTCGCTAAGGATAAGAACTATCTTAGCGGATTTAACCTTTTAAGTGAAAAGCGGTCGTTAAATACAGTAGAAGTAGCCTATCTTCACCATGCTATTGAAACGAACAGTGTTGGTTTACAACTAATGACTGGATTTGCTCAATGCGCTAAGGAACCTGAGGTGAAAAAGTATTTTGTGAAAGGAAAGGAGCTCGCGAAAAAGATCGTTCATGACATGGATGAAATACTTATTCAGAGTGACGTTCAGCTATCTGCTTCTGCTTCAGGGAGTGCCACGACATCCACGATTGCTCCTTTCTCAGACAAATTGATGATGTATGTTACAAATCTGTTATGCAGCTTTTCTTTAGGTGGCAACGCTGTAGGAACCGCATTTAGCTTGCGTAGTGATTTGCCATTAAAAATAGGGGTCATGACAAAAGATATTTTTGGACTTGCTCATGAAGGGGCAAAATTAATGGTGAAGAACGGCTGGTTAGAGGAACCGCCGCAAATGGAGGATCGGAACAAACTAATTCAAGGATAGAACTGCTTCACAATTGGGGGTATTCGTCACTATGGAAAATCAACATCAAGCCAAATTGTCCTCCTCAGAACTTTCCCAGCTGTGGGTCGGCTACACACAAGACACTCTGACCGTTTGTACAATGAAATATTTCCTGCAAATAGTTGAGGACCCTGACATTCGTCCTATTATTGAACAAGCTTTGGCGCTATCAGAGACGCATGTCCAAAAGCTTACGGCGCTATTTCAATTAGACAAGCGCCCTGTTCCGATTGGTTTTACAGAACAAGACGTAAATGTGATGGCACCTAGGTTATACTCTGATCCCTTTTTGTTGGACAATGTGAAACAGACGACTCAGTTGGGCATGCAAATGTACTCACAAGCGATAGCTTTATGCGCCCGTCACGATGTTCGGCAGTACTTTTCTGACTGTCTGCAGGAATCTCTGCAATTATATAACTGGACAATAGATACATTACTATCAAAAGGACTGTTTGTCAGATCACCCTACATTGACACACCTAACCAAGTTGATTTTGTCACCAAGCAGCATTTTATGTCTGGCTGGGTAGGCAAGCAGAGACCATTGCTGTCATTAGAAATTGCCAACTTGTATGCAAATTTACAACGGAACGCGTTAGGAACCAGGCTGTTAACTGGTTTTAGCCAAGTAGTTAGGTCTAAGAAAATTCAGGAATATATGATAAGAGGGAAAGAGATCTCTTCAAAGCACCTACAGGTATTTTCAAAAATTTTGCAAGAAAATGACCTTCCTGCTTCGATCCCCTGGGATGAAGGAGTTACAGACTCTACTGTCCCTCCTTTCTCAGATAAGCTCATGCTGTTTCAAGTCACGTCTATGAATGCTTTAGGTGTTGCGTATTACGGCACCGCTGTTTCGACTACATTCAGGCGTGATTTACTAGTGGATTACACACGGTTGATTGCTGAGATTGGCAAGTACGCAGAAGATGGAGCCAATTTATTAATCGAGAACGGCTGGATGGAGGAGCCTCCGCGGATGATTGATCATGATGGGTTAGCTAAAAGGTAAAAGCAGCGCCCGATCGAGCGCTGCTTTTGTCTATAATAACTTTACTTCCTTCGTTTGTACCTCAATATCCTCTTCAAATGCCTTCTGCAACTGACGAGCAACTGGTCCCACTGTCCCATTACTAACAGATGTACCATTAATAGAGATGACAGGCATAACCTCTACAGTCGTTCCTGTAAAAAACACCTCATCAGCTGATTCATATTCGGATAGCGTACACTCCCGCTCCTGAACCTCGATTCCATTCTCTTTACAAAGTGCTAAAACTCTCATCCGCGTAATGCCATTTAAAATGAGATTGTTTGCTGGGTGTGTGTATACAGTCCCGTCTTTAACCATCATGACGTTCGAGTGACTCCCTTCCGTCACGACCTCCGCACGATGTTGAATGGCTTCAAAGGCACCCGCCTCTACCGCTTTTTGATTAGCCATTACGTTCCCTAACAAGTTCAAACTTTTAATATCACAACGCAACCAGCGAATGTCCTCGCAAGTGATCGCTGACACACCTTTTTCCATTGCCTCAACCGGGCGCGGTGCCTCTTTTGTTGTAATCATGAGCGAAGCCTTTACTTCAGGGTCTGGAAACGGATGCTTTCTCGCGGCTACTCCTCTAGATACTTGAAAATAAATTGTGCCGTCATGAACCGCATTACGACGAATTCCTTCGTGCAAAAGCTGAAGAAGCTCTTCGCGCGTTACCGGTAGCTTAATCCCGATTTCCCGAGCGCTTCTTTCAAATCGATCTAAGTGTCCGTCTCGTTCGTAAAAAACACCTCCGTACACACGGATCACTTCATAAATACCATCACCAAATACGTGGGCACGATCTTCAATATCGACAGTGGCAGAATCGCGGTCGGTCCATTGTCCGTTTACATAAACGTCCATGTTTATCTCCTCCCTTTACTCGGCATTTGCTAATTCGTACATCGCCTGTGCATATAACGCGGCAGCTCTCAATAAGTCCTCAACATACATATATTCGTTTGGCTGGTGAGCCACGTCTTCTCTGCCTGGGAACATTGGGCCAAATGCAACGCCTGTATTTAGAGAGCGTGCATACGTCCCCCCACCAATCGTGAGCAGCGTAGCCTCTTCACCCGTTTGCTCTTCATAAACGCGTTGAAGTGTTTGAATAAGCGGATTTTCCTTATCTACATGATGAGGTTTCTCGTTCGTGTAGCGACTTTCCTTTAAATTATATTCGGAAGCTTTTTGCGTTAACCTTACTTTTTCGCTTTCAAAGTCAAAAGTGGACGGGTAGCGAATGTTGCAGCCGATCTTCCCTTCTCCACCAGCCTCATACCGAATGACACCAACGTTACACGTCAAATCTCCAAGCTCTTCGTTTTCGTGATCCATTCCGACCTTAGAAAGGGTTGTGTCACCTAAGAATACGTCATGAAGAAATGATACAAACTGTTTTGCGTCTTCATCTAGATTGTCCTTTTGTTCATAAAGAAAATCTGCTAACAACACTCCCGCGTTAACCCCATTTTGCGGTGCCATGGCGTGATGCGCTTTTCCTTTTATCGTGATGTGAAGTTCGCCTTCTAGTTCAGTTAAGGATCCCTTACTCTCCGTCTTACGCAAAAAGGTTTGGAACGCATCGAGTACGTGTTCACCGATTTCCTTTGATACAGTTGCCGTCGCCTCGTCTGGTACCATATTGTATCTTTCGCCTGATTGAAAAGAACGCAAAACGGCAGTTTCCTTGCTTGATAATCCAATCGTGTAATCTAAATCGACAATCCCCTTCTCTGCATAAATAATCGGAAAATCGGCATCGGGAGCAAATCCGAGAACGGGCATCTCCTCTTTTTGGAAGTATGTATGTACGCATTCCCAATCGCTCTCTTCATCTGTACCGACAATAATGCGGATTTTGCGCTTCATCGGAACCCCTAATTCTTTTAACAACGATAGTGCCATATAAGCTGCGATAGTAGGCCCTTTATCATCCATGGCCCCCCTAGCAATGAGCTTTCCGTCCTCTACAACAGGCTCAAACGGTTGTGATTGCCAGCCATCTTTGCCTGCCGGAACTACATCGACATGACATAAGACACCGACGATTTCTTCACCGTCACCATGCTCAATATGCCCTGCCACGTTCTCAACTTCCTTTGTTATGAAACCATCGCGCTCGCCAAGCTGTAGCATGTACGTGAGCGCCTGCTTCACTTCTGGACCAAAAGGAGCATCAGGGGTTGCTCGTGACACATCTTTCACACTTGGAATCCGCAGTAAACCTTTCGCATCTTCTAGAAACTGCTCTTCCCTCTGTTTCACTTCTTGAAGCCAATCCATTTCGCACCGACCCCTTCATCTACTTTTCATTAGCTTACCAAAACTGCACGATATTTACGATAAATGGGTTTAGTTTTTGGATCCCTTATTAAAGTTTCGTAAAATTCCCACACGAGACTGGCATTTTTTCCGAACATTTCATACAATATACAAACAGGGTGTTTCTCAAAGAAGACCTCAAGTAAAGGAGTGGATTGTCGGACAGGAAAGCCAAGCATCGTCGTCTAAAGCCAGTTGCCTCGGGTAAAAAGGAGATAAGGAGTGGTTCACCTGAAACCATCAACCGATCGAATGTTGACCCGCATCAAGTCCATTTACTTGTATATAAGCAAACACGGTACGGTAACGACAGAACAACTTGTAGATGAATTTGGCATCACTTCTCGTACAATTCAACGTGATTTAAACGTATTAGCTTACAACGACCTCGTAAAAAGCCCGAGTCGTGGTAAATGGAGTACAACGAAAAAGCGAGTCAAGCAACCTTCGTAGCTCATGTACATAGGACAAATATAATAAAGGGCGTGCCAACATCGGCACACCCTCTCTTTTTTTTTGGTTAGGATAATCCTGTCACCTTATATAAAACTTCCACTTCTTCCTCACTTAAGTCTCGATAAGTGCCTACAGGTAATTCTTCTTCGTCTAGTTTC
The DNA here is from genome assembly GCF_012955605.1 of Bacillus fonticola. Classification (GTDB taxonomy): domain Bacteria; phylum Bacillota; class Bacilli; order Bacillales; family JC228; genus Bacillus_CG; species Bacillus_CG fonticola. Next base: position 2,397,729 of record NZ_CP052135.1, read on the forward strand.
AAAGGCCCCATCTCGACACGCTTTAAATACACGACCCGATTGCCCCTCGCAGCGAACATCCGCTTCACTTGATGATACTTTCCTTCTCGTAAAGTGACGTATACGATCTTGTCACTCTCAGATGATGGTTCTAACCGAGCAGGCTTCGTTACATATCCATCATCCAACAAGATTCCGCTGTAAAAAGCCTCACGATCGCCTTCTTTGATCGGTTCAGCCAGATGCGCTTCATATATTTTGTCGACATGGTGCTTTGGCGATGTTAACCGATGAGCGAGCGTGCCATCATTTGTCAGCAAAAGAAGTCCCTCTGTATCTTTGTCAAGCCGGCCTACAGGAAACGGCACCCGACTAGCATCCTCCCATTCCAGTACCTCTAGAACAGTGGGATCTGTTTCGTCTTCCGTTGCCGAAATCACTCCACTCGGCTTGTTCATGATGAAATAAACATATTCTTCATACTGTATAATGTCTCCCCCTACCGTGATGACATCTACAGCAGGGTCCACGTGACGTTTGCCATCCTTCTCAACAGTATCGTTTGCCTTCACGATGCCTTCCTTTAATAGCTTCTTGACTTCTTTCCGCGTACCAAAACCGCTATTGGCTAACAGTTTATCTAATCTCATCTTTCTTCCCACCTTTTCAGACAAAAAATTCGGTTTCGAAAAACTTGAAGTGAACGAGCGTCGCCCCCGGATCAAGAACGCAATAAGCGGTCTTGAATTCTTTTTACGTATAGTGGGAATACCCGGTGTAACAAGCGCGTTCGTGCAGCGAGCAATAAGTAGAACAAAGCCCCAAGACCCACTGACACGATCACAATCAGGAAAGCAGACCCCTTTTCGGCACTGGAGAAAAGTTGGCCCATCCCTAAGTAGCTTACACTCACAACAACGGCCATAGCAGCAGTAAGCATCAAAATGGCAACAGTACGTTTGACTACTAACCGATAGGAGAAATTTGTGTATTTAGCGAGCACAACTAAATTCAAGATCACCGTCACCCCATACCCTATCGCAGTAGCTGTAATGGCTCCCTGCGTTTCCATCCACTGAATGAGTGGCATATTTAGCACAAACTTCACGATCAATCCAAGCCCTAAACTAATTAGTGTAAAGCGCTGTTGATTAATACCTTGTAGCATCGCGGCTGTTACCGAAAACAAGGAAAATAAAATTGCGACAGGTGCATATGCCTGCAACACATTGGATCCAGCTGGACTCGCTTCGTAAAACAGCGTGTACAAAGGCTCCGCTAATATGGATAAACCGACACAAGCCGGTACTGTTAAAAACAACAACACCTGGAAGGTTTGATTCATTTGTCCGTACAATTCCGTTCGATCTTGCTTCACGAAAGAACGCGTAATCGCAGGAATAAGCGTTAACGAAAACGCTGTTGCCAACGACACCGGGATAATAACAAGTTTGTGAGAAGCAAAGTTCAACATTTCAAAATACTGATCCGCTTTGGATGCCAGCCCAATGGACACCATCGCTCTATTGAAAGTAAATTGGTCGATTAACTGGAACAGCGGGTTGGCAATGCCAACAAACACAAAAGGACCTGCATACAATAAGAGCTCTTTGTACATGGAACCCGTCGATAACTCAACTTTGTTCTTGGACTTTTGTAAAAATTGATCGAAGTGTTTTTTCCTTTTTGTGAAAAAGTAGATTAACATGAAAAGACCTGCGATCGCCCCAACAAAGGCGGCAAATGTAGATACGTTGACCGCGTCCAAAGTCGATCCATCCAACACATATAAAACGAAAAAAGTACCTCCAAGCAAAACAACGATGCGAACAACTTGCTCTAGCACAGTGGATACAGAGGATGGACCATAAGATTCATGCCCTTGAAAAAATCCACGGAACAAACTCATAATCGGCACAACAAGAAGGGCAAAACTGACTGCTCTCAGCACAGAGATCACTTCCTCTGTATCCACCTTTTGTTCACCGCTCACAATCACCCACTCAGCGACCACCGGCGCACCCGCATACATAAGGAGAAAAAACAGAATTCCCGTTAGGCTCATGAGTAGTAAGCCCGACCGGAACAGCTTTCTACCAAGTGCATATTCTTCCAACGCATTGTATTTGGAAACAAATTTACTCACAGCCAAAGGCACCCCAGCAGTTGCTAAACTAATTGCAATCGTATACGGGGTGTAGGCGTATTGATAAAGTACCGTTCCATCGCTCCCGATCATCGCATAGAACGGAATCACGTAAAACAGTCCAAGAAATTTAGATAAAAACGTCCCTGCTGTGAGGATGAACGTTCCTCGTAACAGCTTGTTTGACATAACTAGACCTTCTTTCCAACACCACAAGGGTCTCTCCAGTAGTGTACATGTCCCGATCAACTGTGACAATGTTTTTCCCCACCAAACTGTGGTACGATGGGCGCTAAGAATAGAAAGGAGCGGAAAGGATGGACGTTTTAGTCATCGGAGGAGGGCCCTCTGGTTTAATGGCAGCCATTGGAGCTGCTGAACACGGTGCAAAGGTTACACTCCTCGATAAAGGCAATAAGCTTGGTAGAAAACTAGCCATTTCTGGAGGCGGTCGTTGTAATGTCACAAACCGTTTGCCACTCGATGAAATCGTGAAGCATATCCCGGGTAACGGACGTTTTTTGTACAGTGCGTTCTCTGTTTTTCATAATGAAGATATTATCGCGTTTTTCGAAGCGCTCGGTGTAGGGCTAAAGGAAGAAGATCATGGGCGGATGTTCCCTGTTTCAAACTCAGCACAGGATGTTGTGCAAGCTTTGCTCAGGCGCTTAGCAGAGCTAAAAGTAACGATTCGAACAAACACACCCGTTGACTCTGTCGCGTTTACAGACGAACACGTACATTCCGTCACGCTTCAAAATGGAGAAGTACTAAAACCAAAAGCCGTCATTATCGCAGTAGGTGGTGCATCTGTACCTCACACAGGCTCTACAGGTGATGGTTACGCGTGGGCAGAGGCAGCTGGGCATACGATAACAGACCTCTTCCCGACAGAGGTACCACTCACTTCTCAAGAAACGTTTATAAAGGAGCGAACGTTACAAGGGATCTCGTTACGTGGCGCACGAGTATCCGTACTTCACCCGAAAAAGAAAAAAACACTAGTTACACACGAAATGGACATGCTCTTTACCCACTTTGGTTTGTCAGGACCAGCTATTTTACGCTGTAGTCAATACGTGGTCAAAGCCAAAATGCAAACGGGATCGAAAACAGTACCTGTTGTCATCGATGCCCTTCCTTCAGTCACACCTCAAACCATTGAGCAACAACTTTTTCATAGTATTAAAGAGGCACCGAAACGAGCCATGAAAAACAATATGCAGCTCGATCTTCCGGAGAGGTACGTGCTGTTCCTATTGGAAAAATCAGGTATAGACGTGGATGCTCCATCAGGCACTATTTCTCATGACAAATTGCGTGTTTTTGCTGGACTGCTCAAAGAATTTCCTGTTGAGGTGAACGGAACTCTTCCTATGGAGAAGGCTTTTGTCACAGGGGGCGGGGTCTCGATTAAAGAGATAGTCCCGAAAACGATGGCATCAAAAAAGAAAGCCGGACTGTATTTCTCCGGCGAAATTTTAGATATTCATGGATACACGGGTGGCTATAACATTACATCAGCGCTTGTCACAGGACGCGTGGCAGGTATGAACGCAGCCGCATACTGTCAAGAACAAGCTACTCTTCATAGTGAATCATAACCGAAAAACAGTAGAGTTGATCTTCACTCGATTCTTCAGCAAAGGCGGCGACCTGGTATTGAATATCAATCACTTGGTCGTCGTTTAACCCTTTTAAAAACCGATTCACATCTACCTCTAAATCTTTCTCATGTTCACAATCAAACAATTTAATTTTTCGCATACTCCGTCTCCCCTACCCTTTGTTTTTTTGTTATGAGTATTGACGAAAAAGTGTGGAAGTACACCTTTACACTGGGGATTTGAATGCATTAAATTTGGCATTTGATCCTTTGAACCTCAGACCTGAACTTTAGATCTTTTTCAGGGTCTCATTGATGAGAGAAAAAATAAAGGTTCACAAAAATGTCACTTATGCCAAAAAATCTAAGCATATATAATTCACAGCTTACCTTAAAACAGTTGGTCTAAACTTTATCGTGGCACTTCCGTCACAGGTACTAATTGTTGGACCCATCTCACGTAGACTATTAACTAAATACATTAAACCACTGACGCAAAAGCCAGAATTAAACATGTAAAAAACAAGCAAGCTATTTTTGGTAGCTTGCTTGCTCTAGATAGAACTTCCACTCAATTTTTTGTACCAAGTTGAGGGTTTTTCTTCTATTAGTTCTTCGGCTCCGTATGCCCCTCATACTCAAGCATGCCGCCAATCATGTTTCTGACTTGAAAGCCCTCCATTTGCATGAAGCGGCTCACATTATCACTTCTTCTTCCTGAACGGCAGACAAAGATGTACTCTACGCCTTGGTCAAATTCTTCTAAGCGCTCTGGAATCTCTGCCATTGGAATGTGTTTTGCCTCTGGAATCATACCAAGGGATACTTCGTCGTCTTCGCGCACATCGACTAATGCCAGTTTTTCACCGTTCTGTAATTTTGCTTCTACTTCCTTTGGCGTAATTGTAGGAATCTCACTCATTTGATTCCCCTCCTTTATTTTAGACTGCACCGCTTCCGCATTTCGTTATTGTGCCACAATATTCACGAGTTTTCCGGGGATGGCTATGACTTTGCGAATCGTCTTGCCTTCGATGTGACTTTGTACTTTTTCGTCGGCAAGAGCTGCTTCTTCTAGCTGCTCTTTCGTCGTTTCTGTCGCGACTGTCAACTTAGCACGTACCTTGCCGTTTACTTGTACAACGAGTGTAATGGTATCGTCCACTAGTTTGGACTCGTCGTATGTTGGCCATGCCTCGTGCTGGATGCTTTCGGTGGCTCCCAGTATGTGCCAAAGTTCCTCTGCTACGTGCGGTGTAAATGGAGAAAGCAATTTGACGAAGCCTTTGACGTATTCTTTTGGAAGTATATCTTGCTTGTTTGCTTCATTATAAAACATCATCAGTTGCGAAATAGCTGTGTTGAACTGTAGCACGTCAATGTCTTCCGTCACTTTCTTCACCGTCTGGTGGTACAACTTTTCAAGGTTTTCATTCGCTGCATCTTGAATCGTGTCCTTCGCCGTCCCGTCCTCTGTCACAAGAAGGCGCCATACCCGGTCGAGGAAACGGCGAGATCCGTCAAGTCCTGTTGTTGACCAAGCAATAGATGCTTCTAGCGGTCCCATGAACATGACGTACAAGCGAAGTGTATCTGCACCGTGAGTTACGACGATATCATCAGGGTTCACGACGTTGCCCTTCGACTTACTCATTTTCTCGTTACCTTCGCCAAGAATCATCCCTTGGTTAAACAGCTTTTGAAAAGGTTCTTTTGTTGGTACCGCACCGATATCGTACAACACTTTGTGCCAGAAACGTGCATACAACAAATGGAGTACTGCGTGTTCCGCTCCTCCGATGTACAAATCTACAGGGAGCCACTGCTTCAATTTCTCCGGATCGGCAAACATCTCGTCGTTATGAGGATCAATATAACGCAAGTAGTACCAACAAGATCCGGCCCATTGCGGCATCGTATTCGTCTCGCGGCGGCCCTTTTTCCCTGTCACAGGATCTGTAACGTTTACCCAATCCTCAATGTTTGCTAGTGGCGATTCACCTGTACCAGACGGCTTAAATTCTGTCGTTTCCGGAAGCACTAACGGAAGTTCGTCTTCAGGCACAGTTGTCATCGTACCATCTTCCCAATGAATCATCGGAATCGGTTCGCCCCAGTAACGTTGGCGACTAAAGAGCCAATCGCGCAAACGATAGGTCACCTTCTTTTCACCTACACCTTTCTCTTCCAACCACCCAATTGCTTTTTCGATGGCATCCGTTTTTTGAAGTCCGTTGAGGAAGTCACTAGAGACATGGGCACCCTCACCTGTGTAGGCTTCTTCTGCAATATTCCCGCCTTCCACAACCTCTACGATCGGCAACTGGAATTGCTTCGCAAACTCGTAGTCACGCTCATCGTGGGCTGGTACCGCCATGATCGCGCCTGTTCCATAATTTGCAAGGACGTAATCAGCGATCCAAATCGGCATTTTTCCACCGTTAGCTGGGTTGATCGCATAAGCTCCCGTGAACACACCCGTTTTGTCTTTAGCGAGATCTGTCCGTTCAAGATCGCTCTTTGATTGTATTTCTGCAATGTACGCATTCACTGCTTCGGTCTGATCGTCCGTTGTGATGGCTTGCACGGCAGGATGCTCTGGTGCCAAAACGGCGTATGTCGCTCCAAAAATAGTGTCCGGACGAGTTGTGAAAGCTCGGAACGATTCGTCAGTTCCCTCAATTGAGAACGTAATTTCTGCACCCTCTGAACGGCCAATCCAATTTCGTTGCATATCTTTCAAGCTATCCGGCCAATCGAGCTCTTCCAAATCGTCCAACAAACGGTCCGCGTATTCCGTGATTCTCAATACCCACTGTCTCATTGGCTTGCGGATAACCGGATGTCCTCCACGCTCACTCTTGCCGTCAATGACTTCTTCGTTTGCAAGTACAGTTCCGAGCGCTGGGCACCAGTTCACAGGCACTTCATCCACATACGCCAATCCCTTTTTATACAATTGAATGAAGATCCACTGCGTCCATTTGTAGTAAGCAGGGTCTGTTGTGTTCACTTCTCGATCCCAATCGTATGAGAAACCGAGTGACTGAATTTGGCGACGGAAAGTTTGAATGTTTTGCTCCGTAAATTGTGCAGGGTGGTTGCCTGTATCTATTGCATATTGCTCAGCAGGCAATCCGAACGCATCCCAACCCATCGGATGCAGTACGTTATATCCTTGCATCCGCTTCGTTCTCGATAGAATATCTGTTGCTGTGTAGGAAACTGGGTGACCTACGTGCAGTCCCGCTCCGGATGGGTACGGAAACATGCCCATTGCGTAAAGTTTTGGTTTAGCAGGGTCTTCGCCAGTTTTAAACGTGTGGTGCGCTTCCCAGTATTCTTTCCATTTTTGTTCAATCGTTTGATGATCGAAAGACATTTGTGTGTTCCTCCTTATTTAGACAAATAAAAAAGCCTCTGCATCCCAATAAAAAGGGACGAGAGACTGAGTTTCCCGCGGTACCACCCACATTAACACTAATAAATAGTGCTCGCTTGAAAACCCGTAACGTGGGCAAACGAACCTAGCTACTCTACGTGTTCGCTAGTTTAGCTACAAAGGGGAGTTCGAACAGGTTCACTCGTGACTTGCACCAACCGCCACGTCTCTTCGAAAGTGAAAAACTGCCTACTACTCCTTTATCTCCGCTTTTAACTTATGTGATGTCTATTGTATGTGAGAATATCCCAAAAGGCAAGTCGAACTGCTTACTTTTTGTAATCTTTACATCGAACCTCAACAAACTGCTCTAGCTTTCCTTGAGAGAAAAATATATACATGTTTTATAAGGTAATACAGTACCGTGAACGTGACGGTCAACTTAACTGTCCATATAACCGTTTGGTATAAGAACATGAAAACGTAAAACCACAGAGGATCGTCATAAGACATTTGCGGGTTGCCGTAATATTCAAAAGTGAGAAGGTACGTATATATTGACGAACCTATAAATGAAACTGCCATAATTACGAAAAGCATGGGTGTCTTTTGAAAAGGCTGTTTTCTAAAATATTGTTGCTTTTTTAATGAAATCCCATTACACAGTAGCTGCATGATGCGACGTAATGCAAATTCATATTGCTCTAATATCGCTCCGGAAATACACTTCGCTTTCCGCGGGCTCCGCGCTGAGCCTCCTCGTTCGCAAAGAACGCTCACTGTGGGGTCTCAGCGTCTCCGCTTTTCCGCAGGAGTCTACGTGTATTTCCTCCGCTAGTTTTGAACTTACATTGTACGAAGAAAATGCTGAGTTCATTCTTAAGGAGTGCACGTGTATTGTCTCGCTAGTATTAAACTTACTTAATAAGGGAAGTTTTGTAATCGCTATCTATTCGTTGATTGGAGCGGGGGCCCACAGGATGGGGGTCAGAAAGGCGTTGCCACAGGACGTGGCGCCTTTAGCCTTTCCTCCTTCGACTCCTGCGGGAAAAGCGTGTCAAAGGGAGACCCCGCAGGTGCACTTAAGCCGAGGAGGCTCCCTGACCGCCCCGCGGAAAGCGTCCGCTTGGAGCGGAAATAAACACAGCATTACGTCGCATCATGAGATTACTGTATAGTAAAAACAACAAAGGATACGAAAAGAGCCTTTGAAAAAAACTCACATTTTTTCACATCCCTCTATCCCATTATTCAATCATCATAATTATAAGCAAACTTTCTGATAAGGAAAAAAGCCTCCTGCTTTGTGGAACGACTCAAAAAAGTAGCCTGAGATTAATTAGTCTCAGGCACAAAGTAAAATATCATATTCATCTAATTGCATTGTTCCATTTTCCATTTCCTATACACAGTTACCGTTTGAAAGGTTTGGATTGCAACAATTAAAATGGTAAAAGCTAGATTTAGACTGTAGTTATCAATAAATAGCCAAACAATAATGATGGCTAAGACATTCATCGGGATAGAAAATAAGGTTCTTTTCTATTTACCTTTTGTGTCTAACTTCCAGTACGGTGTATAAAACAATTCTCTTTTCGCTCCTTCATTCTAATGTGCACTCCTGTGTTTAATAAAGTCTTAAACAGCAGCCATTTACCATTTCGAATGGACCTTGTAAGACAACTTCTTCTAAGAAAGGACTCGTTCTAGAAGCGTCAGTATAATTTTCTGAAACAGTTGATACAAGTTTTTCCCTGCTGTGTCACTATAATAGTCTACAACCTTATTTCTAGAATAAACAATATCAAAGTCATTGAATAATCCGCCAATTGCTAAACCAACCGCTACTCCCCATGCTGTTCCAGTCCCTGCTGAGAAAGAGGCTCCTATTGCTCCCCCCAAAGTACCCGTTATTCCAGTGAAGTAATTTTGAATTGTCTCAAAGGTAAGATAGTTCTGATAAGAGATTCTATATAGGTAACAGAGGAAATTTACTGAAAGGAAAATGGAGAAGGCTCGAACTGTCCAGATCATGGTTCGAGCCTTAAAGAGTGGGAATCGAATAAAATTCCCTGTATACTACTGTGACAAATTAGTCTCGTTCCAAAATCGGCTTTTTAGAGTAATTAAAAATAATGTACTACGCCGAAGCCTTCATAAGATCTGCACGATCTTCACTAGAAAGCTTTTTGTCATAAAAGGCTGTCGTGACAATCGAGATCACAAAGAGCAACGAGAGCGCAAGGAACAGTACTGACATCCCGTACGTATCCGCTAGTATTCCCCCAATGACAGGGCCCAACATCCTTCCTCCTGTCGCCGTACTATTCACGACACCTTGATAAAAGCCTGCCCGTCCTTTTGGAGCAAGCTGATTAGCAATGGTCGGTACAGCTGGCCAAACAAACATTTCCCCGATCGTCATGATAATCATAGCAGTGAGAAAGCCGGTGAATGCCGACACTTGGGACGCCACGATAAACGCGATGATAAATACAGAGATGCCTACGATCATTTGTGCTTTTAATGACTGGAACCACCTTTTTACCATCTGGCTAACAATCGGTTGGAAGCACACGATGAGTGCACCATTCACTGTCCAAAGAAGACTGTAATCAGACAATGAGATGTTCAATTCTTGTGTATAAGCTGCAATCGTTGACTGCCATTGTACATACCCGATCCAGCATAAAATATAACCGAAACAGACGATCCCCAGTGCAGTGAGCCGTGATTTGCTCTTTACTTCAAAGGAAGTGCGAGTTGAAGTGGTCGCATCCCCCACGCCTTGCAGGGAACGATAAAAGAAAAAAGCAAAAACAAAGAAAGCTCCGTACATAGCTGCGTTCACGATAAAAATGAGATTAAATGAGATGTCTGCTAAACGACCGCCTAAGGCAGAACCGATGGCAACACCGAGGTTTGCAGCTACATACATCGCTGTAAATGCTCTTCTGCCACCTTCCTTCCATACGGATCCTGCCATCGCATACATGCTTGGGAAAATAAGACCTGCGCCAAAGCCGATCACTGTCAAGAGCACTACATAGGTGGGCCAAGTGTGATTCCATGCTAGAAGAGTAGACGCGATAAGTGCGATGAAAATTCCATATAACACGGAGCGATAACCACCTATTTTATCAAACAGCCATCCGCCAACTAAGTTCCCAATCACACTGGCCCCTTGATTCAGCATAATCACGAGACCGGCTACTGTAAGCGATTTGTCCAGCTCACTATTTACATATATTGTATTTAAAGGCCATAAAAAAGAAGCCCCCGTCACATTAATGGCCATTCCTATCACCAAGAACCAGAGTGCTTTCGGCATGTCGCGCATATGTTGACACCTCTCTCTACTGCGTAAAAACCGTTCATTAACTGCCACACACAGTATATGCTCTTTCGGGTAGCGAAGCAATGGAAATTTGTTATCCCCTTGGGAACTGGGATTCGTTCGTCCCTTTGGCACCCTTATAATGGTTTCCGACCACATAAAAAGCTGCCCAAAAGCCAGTGCTTTCTGACTTTTAGACAGCTCCCCCATTTAGTCTTTCGACTTCTTCGGTTGGCCGTGCATCGCTTCGTATTTTTTCTTCGATTTGATAACTTGGTCGTGTTCTTTTGCCAACTCTGTGTCTAAGTTGTTTATACCGTTACGCGTTTTTTGTTCTGGGTTTTGCTTTTGTCGATGCTTTCCACTCACCTGTCATCGTTTCCTTCCCCTACAGGCTGATTAATGATCCAAAAGAATCATTTCGTTTTGAAGCTGTTGCAGCTGAAGACGCATGCGGTACAGCTGTTCTTTCTGTTGTTTGTTAGCCGAGTTGTTCATAACGTCTAGCTCTTTTAAGGTTGCTTCGACTTGCTGCAGGGAGGATGTATACTCGTTATCATCCCAATGTTCTTGACGTAGTCCGTCTTTATACTGATCCTGTGCATTTCTGAGGGTATCTTCACAGTGTTGTAAACATTCATCTATAGAACGTCGTGTCGCCACGTGTATTCCCCTCCTTGACAAAAAGGTTCACGCTATTTGCGTGTCACTCGTTAGTGTGGTCGCCACTTTTAAACACTAGCCCCTTAAAATTTTCCCAGTTCGTTTGGCAGTTGGTCTCCCTAGCATGTCCGTGTTAAAATTGATCTTTATTAGAAGTTTTTTGAGGAGTTGAGCTGTATGAGCAACCCATTTCCATATGCAACCGATGACAAGCGTTACCACACATGGAACTATCATTTACGAGAGCATTTTGGTCATAAAGTCTTCAAAGTTGCTTTAGATGGTGGCTTTGATTGTCCGAACCGTGATGGCACGGTGGCCCACGGTGGGTGTACATTTTGTAGTGTAGCGGGTTCCGGTGATTTTGCCGGAAATCGAGTCGACGATTTAGAAACACAATTTAACGAAATTAAAGGACGTATGCACCAAAAGTGGAAGGATGGCAAATATATGGCCTACTTCCAAGCGTTCACTAATACACATGCCCCTGTTGAAGAGCTGCGAGAAAAATACGAAACCGTCTTAAAGCAAGATGGTGTTGTCGGTTTGTCCATTGCGACACGCCCGGATTGTTTACCAGATGACGTCGTCGAGTACTTAGCTGAACTCAATGAACGGACGTATTTGTGGGTTGAACTCGGTTTGCAAACCGTTCATGAAAAAACGGCGACTTTAATTAATCGTGCACATGACTACCCATCCTACGTCGAAGGTGTGAACAAATTGCGCAAGCATGGCATTCGTGTATGTTCCCATATTATTAACGGTCTACCGATGGAGGATACGGACATGATGATGGAGACTGCTCGCGAAGTCGCCAAGCTTGATGTACAAGGGATCAAAATTCACCTTCTCCACTTATTAAAAGGCACTCCGATGGTCAAACAATACGAAAAAGGAATGCTCGAATTTTTGTCGTTCGAGGATTATGTTCGCATAGCTTGTGATCAGCTCGAGATTATTCCACCTGAAATGATCGTCCATCGTGTAACAGGCGATGGTCCGATTGATCTAATGGTTGGCCCTATGTGGAGTGTGAATAAATGGGAAGTGTTGAATGCGATTGACGATGAACTAAATCGTCGCAACAGTTGGCAAGGAAAGTTTTACAATAAGGAAAAGGTAGGCACGTCTGCATGAGCGCCTTGCTACAACGTGTCTTACCCTTTGTGCGCCAGCTCCTTTCCGATGCGATAGAGCCAGGGGATATTGTTGTAGATGCGACGGTGGGCAATGGACATGACACGTTGTTTCTTGCACAACACGTTGGCCCACATGGACGTGTGTACGGCTTCGACGTTCAACAAGAAGCCATTCAAACTACTACTGATCGCCTAACAGAGCATGAGCTAGCAACGCGGGTCACACTGTTTCACGCGGGGCATCAAGAAGCTAGCCATATGCTACCTCCAGTACACGACGGCAAAGTTAAAGCGGTCGTATTCAATTTAGGCTATTTACCAGGTGGAGATCATCGTGTCGTTACCCGTCCAAAAACAACGATTGCGGCAATAGAGTTTTTTCTCGACACCCTTCTCCCAGGTGGCATTATCGCTGTTGTCGTTTACCCAGGTCATCCAGAAGGTGCAGTGGAACGCGATTATTTACTACGTTATATACGTCAGCTAAATCAACAAAAAGTGAGCGTTTTACAATATGGCTTTGTGAACCAAGTGAACAAGCCACCGTTTCTACTCGCCTTTGAAAAACAATAACTTTGATGATGTTGAAATGAAAGAGTAGGTGAGTGAGCTGAAAAAGTATACAAAAATCGGAAACATCATTTTCTACGTTGGTCTCACATTGTTTGCGATTGGATTTGCCTTAAAAAACACAGATGTGCCAGCATCTTATTCTAATTTTTCCACGCCATTCATTGTCGCGGGCTTTGTGTTTTTGATCGCGACAAATTTCTTTAGAAAGAAACGATCTATACAGAAAAATTAGCGTGCAAAAAGCTTGGAGGAGTATACTCCTCCAAGCTTTTTAATTTATCTTGTTAAGACTTTATCGCTATATACAACAATTGAAAAGAGTTGATGTTCCGTCCAAGGGTATGCCCTGTTCTAAGCTGATCTAATACGCTTAATCGCAGTGTCAAGCTTGTACACTTTCTTTTGTCCTTCGAATCTTCTGCCACCTTTGATACATTTTTCTATTCCAGTAAAAAAACTTTGCCATCGGATCCGTTGAATTCAACATTGTGCGTGCTACGTCGTGTAGGTCTTCATTTTCTTTCACTTTTTCATCCGACAAATACACCGCTAATAACCCCCGGTGAATAAATTGATGAAATTTGGCGTGAGGTAGCTTTTGTAGCGTGTCCTCAGCTCGTTCAATAAAATAGCTCATTCGTTCTGCCATCTCTTGTTTGTCTTGATAATAATTACAGAAATTTAAATCCCCAGCCTCTTCATCCTCGGCTTGGTCAATAAAGTAATCCAGTAAAATATGGGCCCCTTGCACAAAAGGAAAATAAGCATCGTAAATTTGTTTTGCTTGTGCTTCAGTAAATTCTGGGCGCATAGCAGCAGAAACTAAACAGAAAATACCTAATGTCGAGCCTGTACACGCCGAAAATTCGTACCACTCCATTTCAGGAAGCTTGTGGCGATGTAATTCAAACCACTTTTCTAACCTTGGCACCCGCTCTGATTTCACCACATGCTTATGGACTTGTAACTCAGAATAATATTGACTCAGCCTGAGCAAATATGGATGTATCTTTTCATGATGGGGCATATTCTTCAATACCGTTTGGCATGTGCTAACAAGATCACACAAGTAACTTCCATCGTCTTTGTCTTCTCTAAATGCATAATAGTCTTTTAGCTGCGCGTCAACGGTCAACGCATGCCCCATCGATTCGTGCATACACGCAAAATCATTAGGATCTAACGATGTACTCCGATCACATAAATTATCCAAATAGTCGCTGATTATCTGATACGCCACGACAAAGCGAATAGTTTCTTCCATCTGAGAAGAAGAGAGCAGCGAGAGGATACTCCCTCCCTCACAATGAAACGACTTCGTATCAATAGATGCTAGTGCTTGATTACGTAATTCTTTATTTGGAATAGCTGCTGCTCGTTCTCTCCAATAGTTTAGTTCGTGATGTACAACTGGAAAGACATCTTTATACACACGCCTCATAAACGTGAACGGGTGAGACGGAATAGACACACTGGACACCTCACTCTATGTAAAATCCTAGTTGACGCAATCTTGAAAACGTAAAATCCCTTGCATAGGTAAACACTAAATCACGCTCAGGCTCACTAAAAATTTCATGGTACAGTCCTGGCCACACTTTCCAATGCTTTTCAGAAAGAGACACTTGGTGTACCCACTCATATACCTTTTGCAGATCGACAATTTTGTCGTCACCTGCCTGCATAACACATAATGGAAAATCCTTCATCTCTGCTACATCTTCAAATGCATTCTTCATGGCACCGATTAGTTCACGATACCATCTTATAGAGACTTTTGTAATGTATAATGAATCATTTTCTTCGGCATTTTTTACCTCCTCGTTCCTTGTTGACAAGTCAGTAGAGATGCCGCTCTCCAATTTGAACTTTGGAGTGACGAGATTCAGCCCCTTACTTATCGCGCTTTTGAACTTGGTAGGGGTATAGGCCAGACCAAAACACGGGGAAGACAGGATCACACCCGCGATGTGCAACTGTTCCTTCTCTTTTGTTTGTAAAAGCCGTGTAGTAGCCAATCCCCCCATACTATGACCTAGCAAAAAGACAGGAAGGTGATACTCGTATGCATGTTGCAGCCAATCGTAAATTGCATCAATGTACTGGTCAAACGACTGAATATGTCCACGTCCAGAGCGTGATGTCGTTCCTTGTCCTGGAAGATCACCCATGATGACGTGAAAGCCTGCCTCCTGCCATTTTTCGATTAACCACGTATAACGACCGTGATGCTCCATGGCACCGTGCACGATGACCATGACACCTTTTGCCTCGCCTTCGGTTTCCCATTTCCACATCTTGATGCCTCCTCTTAAAGTGTCTTTCTCTTTTCTTCGTCCTTGCATTCTTCAGCATTGTTACCCAAAATGATACGTAAAGATGTTTACAAATCCCGAAAAGGAAGTGGCTGATTTGATTTACCCATTCAACGGTATAACACCTACTATACATGATAGCGTATATTTAGCAGACTATACGACGATTACAGGAGATGTATTCATCGGAGCAAACTCCAGCATCTGGTTCCAAACTGTTATTAGAGGAGACGTGGCCCCTACGATTATCGGAGAAAGGGTAAACATTCAAGACCTTTGCATGCTTCACCAAAGTCCGAATCGACCTTTGCGCATAGAAGACAATGTTACAGTAGGACACGCTGTTACGTTACATAGTTGCCATATTAAAAAAGGGGCCTTAATCGGGATGGGCTCTATCATTTTAGACGGTGCTGTGATCGGTGAAGGCGCCTATATCGGGGCAGGGAGTCTCGTGCCACCCGGAAAAGTAATTCCTCCGCATACACTTGCCTTTGGCCGACCGGCTGTTCCTATCCGTAATGTAACAGACGAAGACCGAAAAGATATGAATCGTATTCAACAAGAATACCAAGATAAAGCACAACTGTACAAAACTATGCCTTCTGTCCGATAAATAAAAAGAGGTCTTCTTTTACTCAATAGACCTCAATAATTGGTCTTAGGAGAGAAGAGTCATGCTAATTGGTTTAGGTACCGCCTTCGTTTGCTTATTTATCGCTCTGTCACTCTTTTGGAGAAAAAGGTGGGTGCTTGCATCTTGCCTGTTAGCACTGGCTAGTACTACTGTGGTGGGATTAACTTTGCGCGGCGATCTTCAAATCGCTTTGGCGGATCGTCTTGATTTTGCCAATACTAGTGTGACAGTACCTCAAAATACTTTAAGTCAAGAGGTGGAGATGGTTTCTTTAGATGAGAAGGTGCGCCTCGATGTCCCCATTATCGGTCAGTATCCCGAGCTCCCACGTGGCTGCGAAGTAACAGCTTTGGCCATGTTTCTTCAGGCTGAAGGGGTATCTGTAGACAAAATGACACTGGCTGAGGAAGTCAAAAAAGACCTCACGCAAAAACAAGTACGAAATGGGAAGATATTCTTCGGTAATCCTAACGAAGGTTTTGTCGGTGATATGTACGATAAATCGAATCCTGGATACGGTGTTTATCACGGGCCTATATTCGAACTCGCCTCTCGTTACTTGCCTGGGCAAATCATCGACATCACTGGTGGAACGTTTGAAGAAGTCCTTACCGCAGTAGCTGATGGTCGTCCTGTCTGGGTGATCACAAACGCCACTTATGATGAACTCCCCCCATCAGCCTTTGAAAAGTGGAATACTCCACAAGGGGAGATTTCTATCACGATGGAGGAGCATTCTGTTGTAGTCTCTGGTTTTGATGAGGAGTTTGTCTACTTCCACGATTCCATTACAAAAACAGCTTATATGAAGGCGCCCCGAGCAGAATTCGAAGCTGCTTGGATACAAATGGGGCAACAAGCGATTACGACTTTGCCAGATGGTGAGTAATATTCAATAATCGTGGGTGAGCATTCTCATAGAGTAGAAGTATGCGTGACCGGGATTGTGGCGTTTACTACCGAGGGGTCAGGTGGTTCCCGGGCAACGGGGTTCGAGCGGAATATCTAACAAAACAAGCAATCAGCACGAAGACCGATTGCTTGTTTTTCACTTTAAAATAACCGAGTACAAAGACGGATCCTGTTCGATAGCCTTTTGTTGAAAATTGTACGCATCTGTGAAATACACTTGATACCACAAAATAAAAACAAGTACCGTCCATAGCTTACGGCTGTAGTCTCCTTTGCCCACGCGATGGTCTTCAAGCAGCTGAAGAAGATACGACTTATGGAAGAGGTGATCCACTTCAGCTAGCTGAAACAAATCACGTGCCCAGTCATACCACTCGTCTTTTAACCAGTGGCGAATTGGTACTGGAAATCCAAGCTTTCGTCTTTGCAACACGTGGTCTGGTACGATGCCTTCTACCGCTTTCCTTAGCATGTATTTCGTCGTACCGTTTGTCGTTTTCAAAGCTGTCGGCAACTCGCGGGCTACGGCAAACACCTCTTTGTCTAAAAACGGTACGCGCAATTCCAATGAATGCGCCATCGTCATCTTGTCTGCCTTCAACAAAATGTCACCGCGCAACCACGTGTACATATCGATATGCTGCATTCTTTCAACAGGGTCGTACGCCTTATTTGCTTCATATAGAGGCTGCGTCACATCCGTGTAATGAATGTCCTCGTTGTAACGAACAAGAAGCTGTCGTTTCTCTTCCTCCAAAAACATCTTGGCATTTCCGATAAAGCGTTCCTCTAATGGAGTCGTGCCTCGGTCTAAATAGCTCTTCCCTTTCACACCTTCTGGTAACAGGCGCGAAATGGTTCTTAGCCCTCGTTTCATTGCAGGCGGTAGTCCTTCGAGCATTTGTAAACTTTGTGGTTCACGATAAATGTTGTAGCCACCAAACAGTTCATCTGCACCTTCTCCACTTAAAACGACTGTGGCGTGCTTGCGAGCTTCTCGTGCGACAAAATATAAAGGGACACACGCCGGGTCTGCTAGTGGGTCATCTAAATGCCACATGATTTTTGGCAATTCGCGCTGATACTCTTCAGGAGAAATGATGTACGAAATGTTTTCTACACCAATTTTATCTGCCGTCTCCTTCGCCACATCAATCTCTGAGTACCCTTCCTGCTGAAAACCAACAGAAAATGTTTGAATGCCGGGGTGAAATTCTTTGGCGATGCTGGCGATAATGGAAGAATCGATTCCCCCTGAGAGAAACGACCCTACCGGCACATCACTACGCAAATGCTTCTCAACAGAGTCGTACAAGCCGTCTTGAATTCTCTTCACCCAATCAGTTTCTTCACGAAGCACTGGTTGGAACGTTGGTTTCCAGTACATTTCAATATTCATTGGCTCACCGACCGTTTTCGTAAAAAAGTGACCAGGCGGCAATTTTTTAATGCCAACAGACATTGTCATCGGTTCTGGGACGTATTGGAATGTGGCGTACTGCTGCAATGCATCGTAATCTAGTACATCATTTTTCAGTGCATGTACGAGTGATTTTTTCTCAGAAGCAAACCATGTCCGTTCCGCATCTTCTTTATAGAAAAACGGCTTAATTCCAAATTGATCACGTGCGCCAAACAGCTTCTGCTCCTCTTTGTCCCAAATCACAAAGCCAAACATCCCACGAAGCGATTGAACTGCTTTTTCCCCGTGCAAATGATAATACGCTAAAATAGTTTCCGTGTCAGAGTCCGTTTCAAACGTCAGACCCGCCTCTTTGCACTCTTCGCGTAATTCCAAGTAGTTGTAAATTTCTCCATTAAAAATAATCCAATACCGTTCATTTTCGTAAGAGAGAGGCTGATGCCCACACTCTAAATCAATAATACTCAAACGGCGAAATCCAAATTGTACACGATCATCTTTAAAGAACCCTTCGTCATCTGGTCCACGGTGGGTGATCATTCGATTCATTTCTTGAAAAGTCGTATCATTCACTGGTCCTACTCCAGGATTGTGAACGCAACCAATAAAACCACACATATGTTGTCACCTACTCTATTCTCATGCATTTGTATGTACTCTTATCATCCTACTCAAAATAAACGAGCAGTGCAATGCCCCAAAAGAACGGTCATTTTTATTGTAAACGACAACTATTCTAATGCCGGATCCTCTTCTCTTCTTTCCTAAAACAGTTTGCACAAAAAAGGGGGCGGTATGAGATATTTCACTCACGCCACCCCTTTTCCCGTTATCCGTTTAACGAGCAGCCTCTTGAGCTTCATCGCGCAAAAGGGTTGCTTTATCCGTTTCTTCCCATGGAAGATCTAAATCGTTTCGTCCAAAATGACCATATGCTGCCGTTTGCTTGTAGATCGGGCGCCGTAAGTCAAGCATTTTAATGATACCGGCTGGACGCAGGTCAAAATGCTTGCGTACGAGATCTACGAGCACTTCTTCGGTAACAGTTCCAGACCCAAATGTATCAATAGAAATAGAAACCGGTTGAGCAACTCCAATTGCATAGGCAAGTTGCACTTCACATTTATCAGCAAGCCCTGCAGCCACGATGTTTTTCGCCACGTAACGTGCTGCATATGCCGCAGATCGGTCAACTTTCGTCGCATCTTTTCCTGAGAAAGCCCCTCCACCGTGACGTGCATAGCCACCATACGTATCTACAATAATTTTACGGCCTGTTAAACCGGCATCGCCTTGTGGTCCACCGATAACGAAGCGACCAGTTGGGTTAATGAAGTATTTAGTGTTCTCGTCAATAAGTCCTTCAGGCATAACCGGTTTAATGACGTGTTCCTTTAAGTTACGCTGAATTTGTTCCAACGCAATTTCTGGGTGGTGCTGTGTTGAAATAACAACGGTATCAATACGAACAGGTTGATTGTTCTCGTCGTACTCCACAGTTACTTGCGTTTTACCGTCTGGACGTAAGTAAGGAAGAATATCCTCTTTTCTTACCTCTGTTAAGCGGCGTGCAAGACGGTGACTTAATGCAATTGGAAGTGGCATAAGCTCTTGTGTTTCGTTACATGCAAACCCGAACATAAGACCTTGGTCTCCAGCACCGATTGATTCAATTTCTTTATCCGTCATTTGACCTTCACGAGATTCTAATGCTTGGTCAACACCCATTGCGATATCTGGCGATTGCTCGTCAATTGATGTCAGAACGGCACATGTTTCAGCATCAAAACCGTATTTTGCTCGTGTATAACCGATACCACGAATCGTTTCACGAACGATTTTTGGAATGTCGACATAAGTTTGTGTTGTGATCTCTCCAGAAACGAGCACTAGACCTGTGGTGACAGATGTTTCACATGCTACACGTGCGTTCGGATCTTTTTCTAAAATGGCATCCAAAATAGCATCTGAGATTTGGTCACAGATTTTATCAGGATGTCCTTCAGTTACAGACTCCGACGTGAATAAGCGACGATTTTTTGACATAGTTTTATTCATCTCCTTCAACTTCTGGGAGTCCATACTTTCGGAGTGCTTCTGGCTTCTTTTTCAAAGGAAAAACAAGTTCCTATTATAGAAAAAACCTTTCCCATTATGAGGAAAGGTATACATCATTCAGCCTTTCACTCTTATCGATCAAGGGCTCCCCTTGCTACAGGTTAAGCACCTTAGGAGCGGGCGTATCTCGCTGCACGAGCTACAGGCGCTTTAGGCAAGCGCCTTCCACATCTCTTGGTTGCTGGGTTTCATCGGGCCTGTTCCCTCCACCAACTCTGGATAAGAGTATCCATTCAACAATTTATCTTAACGTACGCAATTAAAAAATGCAATGTTATCTTTCATTTTTTGTCGAAGTTTGCTTTTGTGGAATCGCACAAGCCCCATCTTTGCATTGTGAAGCCAACAATTTATGACGATTATTTGCGATAAGACGGTACACGGGATTACCGATCCGGTCTATAAAAGGAACATAAAGCAAAATTGCTAAAGGAAAACCGAGTGGTGTTTGTCGAAGTAAATAACGTACCGCATAAAATCCCTTTTTCGTTTTCTTTCTCGTAAGAACGTGAAGCTCTGTCCGGAGTTCTTCATTTGTATAAGAGACATCGTCCGCTACTTCTTGGAGGGTGCTCCATTGAATTCGATGGAACAGATCAAGTTGACGAAAAGCCTCTTTCGTTTTGCGACAGAGTGCACATTGCCCGTCGTACAACGCTATTACTCGTTTCATTGAATCCACCTCCCTTAAGGTTAGTATACAGAAATAGGAAGGAAAGAGACACCGAAAAAGTTGTGTCACACAACGTGTAAATTAGTATAGACTATTAAAACCAATGTGTTATACTAATTAACATCAAACAAGACAAATTTTCCAGTAAAGGTAGGGTCACGTATGCAATCCAGTATGCTTCAAAAAGAATTGTCTCAACTTATTCATGGGGAAAATGTCATCATGCAACCCTCTGTTCCCGTGCTCGTACAAGAATCTTTATCACGAAACGAGGGACAGCTTACTGCTACCGGAGCACTCAGTGTGTCAACTGGAGAATTTACCGGTCGTAGTCCGCTAGATAAATATATCGTTAAGGATGACGAAACGAAGGATACAGTAGATTGGGGGGCTATTAACCAACCTATCTCTCCAGACGACTTCGGACGTTTATATGAAAAGGTAGTTTCTTACTTACAGAAAAAATCTGAAACTTATGTGTTCAAAGGATTTGCTGGTGCCGACAAAGAGTATCAACTTCCAATTCAGGTGATGACAGAATATGCGTGGCACAACTTGTTCGCACAGCAATTATTCATCACGCCAACGAAAGAAGAATTTAGCAACCATGAAGCACAGTTTACTGTATTATACGCACCTGGTTGTAAAGCTGATCCAGTTGTAGATGGAACACGTAGTGAAACATTTATTGTTACTTCCTTCACGCAACGTGTCGTCTTAATTGGTGGAACAGAATACGCTGGTGAAATGAAAAAAGCCATTTTCTCTTGCATGAATTACTTATTACCGAAACAAAACGTATTTCCTATGCATTGCTCTGCAAACATTGGTGAAGAAGGGGATGTCGCACTTTTCTTCGGACTTTCAGGTACTGGGAAAACGACATTGTCTGCTGACCCACAGAGACGCCTTATCGGTGATGACGAGCACGGCTGGTCGTCTCACGGTATTTTCAACATAGAGGGCGGATGCTATGCAAAGTGCATCGGACTTACTGAAGTGAAGGAACCACAAATTTACCGCGCGATCCAATTCGGGGCTGTTCTTGAAAATGTTGTCTTAAACCAAGATGGGGAACCGGATTATGATAACAACACAAAAACAGATAACACACGTGCCGCATACTCTTTGCAGGCTATTGATCGAGCCGTGTTACCTTCTGTTGCGAGTCAACCTACAACGATTGTATTTTTGACAGCTGACGCATTCGGTGTTCTTCCACCCATCGCCAAGTTAACGAAAGAACAAGCAATGTATCACTTCTTGAGTGGTTACACGAGCAAATTAGCAGGAACAGAACGCGGGATCACTTCACCACAAGCAACATTTTCTGCCTGTTTCGGAGCACCGTTCCTTCCACGTTCACCACTTCATTATGCGGAACAACTCGGGGCGAAACTCGACGCAGAAGAAGTTCAAGTTTTTCTCGTTAACACAGGCTGGACAGGAGGCCCTTACGGAGTTGGAGACCGGATGCCTTTACTCCAAACGCGCCTCATGATTCATGCCGCCTTATCTGGTGAGCTTGACGCACTAGACACAATACAAGAACCTGTATTTGGTCTGCATATCCCACAAGGCATTCCTGGAGTTGAAGAAAACCGACTTCACCCTCGGAAAACGTGGAATGACCCTGCTGAGTATGATGAAAAAGCAGCACAACTCGTTGCCCAATTCCGTGCTAACTTCGAAAAGTTTCGCGGTGTCGCGGCTACTATTGAAAAAGCTGGTGGGCCTATAGCGTAAATTAAAACAAAAGCTGACTCCAATGGCGAACAAGTCATCGGGTCAGCTTTTTTTGTGTTCAAGCTTTATCCTAAGTCTGCGCATTCCCCGCTGAGTCTGCGCATTCCCCGCTGAGTGTGCGCATTCCCTCCTGAGTCTACGCATTCCCCGCTGAGTCTGCGCATTCCCTCCTGAGTCTGCGCATTCCCCCCTGAGTCTGCGCATTCCCTCCTGAGTCTGCGCATTCCCCCCTGAGTCTGCGCATTCCCCGCTGAGTCTGCGCATTCCCCGCTGAGTCTGCGCATTCCCTCCTGAGTCTACGCATTCCCCGCTGAGTCTGCGCATTCCCCGCTGAGTCTGCGCATTCCCCGCTGAGTCTGAGCATTCCCCGCTGAGTCTGCGCATTCCCCCGCTGAGTCTGCGCATTCCCTCCTGAGTCTGAGCATTCCCTCCTGAGTCTGCGCATTCCCCGCTGAGTCTGCGCATTCCCCGACAAAAAAACGCAAAGGACTTCTTTACACTAAAGTCTCATGCGTTTTAATCGATTAGTGTCCTTTAAAATCAACATCTAGTTCGTCGAATGCAACGAGTGTAACTCATAGCGTAGCACCGTTTGATCCGCTTCCCATTTTAGAGACGATACAGTAGCGGTACCGGATGGCTCACTTGCTGCCGTTTTATACAAAGTAAGTTCTTCGCCGATAGGAAATAGGTGGTACCCATCTAACAAAAGTTCAAATGTATTTTGCTTTAAACGTTTTGCTTTTCCTTCCGTCACTAGCTTTGTCTCCCACGTTACGCGCATCAGATTATCCCCCGTTTATGTAGATGATTTTTCATTTAGCTGTGCTTTTCATCCACTAGGTAGCCCTTTTAACTGTTTCTCGATTTACCTGTGGTGGAAAATAGTGTGTATACGTTGGAAAATACCATGTTTCTACTGGCTTGTCCATCCCTTACTGTCTTGTGGGATTCGGTGAGATGAACGGATAAAACTCTACGGTTCCAGACTAACGACCCACAGCTAACCTCTTCTATTCTAACTAGACAAAGGCCATTTTATTTCCAAATAAAATATAGGCATTCACACACACATTCCTTCTTTCATAAGATATCACAGCGACAGACAAAAAACGTATGTCTCTATTTATAAAGACGATTTCCGTTCACGTTGGCGTTACGAAAGGCCTACTATTAGTCCTTTTCATCCAATTCGTCTCGTGATGAAAAGAGTGATAAAAAAGGAGTGGAACGTGTTCATGAAAGGGAAAAAAGTTCTCTTACTGTTATTGGCTGGCATTCTTATGTTTGGGTTAGTCGCTTGTTCAGCTGAGGATGGCAGTTTGAAACAAGTAAAAGTTGCAGAAGTTACTCGATCTATTTTCTATGCTCCCCAATATGTAGCCGTTGAAAAAGGTTTTTTTGAAGAAGAAGGATTAGAAATAGACATTACGACGACATGGGGCGGAGACAAGACAATGACAGCTCTTCTTTCTGACGGTGCAGACATCGCACTAGTTGGCTCAGAAACGTCAATCTATGTATATGCACAAGGAGCAAGTGAGCCTGCTATCAACTTTGCTCAATTGACACAAACAGACGGAACCTTCCTCGTGGCACGCGAACCCGATGACGACTTCCAGTGGGACGATATTAAAGGGAAGGACTACTTAGGACAGCGACCTGGTGGTATGCCACAAATGGTTGGCGAGTTTGTTCTCAAAAACAACGACATTGATTTAGAGAATGATATCAATCTCATCCAAAATGTAGATTACGCAAACATTCCAAACGCCTTTGCCTCTGGAACTGGTGACTACGTACAGCTGTTTGAACCGCAAGCAAGTATGTTTGAAGAAGAAGGCATCGGATATATTGTCGCCTCCTTCGGTGAAGAAAGTGGCAAAGTACCATACACCACCTTCATGACAAAAGAAGACTACTTGACGGAAGATAAAGAAACTGTAAAAAAATTCACTCGTGCCATTTACAAAGCACAGCAATGGGTTGACAGTGCCTCTCCTGAGGAAATCGCTGAAGTTGTCGCGCCTTTCTTTGAGGATACAGAAATGGAACTACTCGCAACGGTTGTGGAGCGATACAAGAGCCAGAACTCTATGGCTACAGATCCAATTCTAGATGAAGAAGAATGGAATAACTTGCAAAACATCATGGATGAGTCTGGACAATTACCAGCAAGAGTTGATTACACTGACCTTGTTAACATCGACATTGCTGAGGGAGTTATCAACGAGTAAAGGAGGACACACATCATGTCGTTTGTGACTGTACACGATGTGAACCATAGCTACTTTTCGGAGAGGGAGGCCACAGAAGCACTCAGGGACATCTCGTTTACGATGGAAAAGGGTGAATTTATCTCTCTACTTGGTCCGAGCGGCTGTGGGAAGACGACACTTCTCTCCATTATCGCTGGTCTATTATTGCCAACAACAGGGACTATTACACTCAATAACAAAACGATGCAAGGTCCCTCTCGTGATACTGGCTATATGCTGCAACAAGATTACTTGTTTCCTTGGAAGACCATTGAGGAAAATGTCACGATCGGATTAACCATTACGGGAAACAAAGAAGTACAGCCTCGTCAGAAAGCCCTTTTGCGTCTTGAGGAATTTGGACTGTACAATGTGGAGAAGAAATACCCGAGTGAACTATCAGGGGGGATGCGCCAACGGGTTGCCTTGGCGCGCACCCTTGCTACAGACCCTAGTATTCTACTCTTAGATGAGCCATTTTCAGCGCTCGATTACCAAACTAAGCTCAAACTAGAGGATCTTGTATTCGACACATTAAAGGCCTATGAAAAAACAGCTATTCTTGTCACCCACGATATTGGTGAGGCAATTGCCATGAGTGACAAGATCATTTTACTTTCTCCAAATCCCGGAACGATCCACCGCACCTTTCATCTCTCAGATGAATTGCGTACGATCCGTCCATTTGAAGCCCGTCAACACGACACTTACAATGATTGGTTCCGAGAGATATGGAAGGAGATGGAGTCCCTTGAATAATATAGAGATAACAATTCATGAACGTTATCAACAATACAAAGCTAAAATCCGTAAAGAAAAGCGGACTGTCCGTCTTATCCAACTCCTTCTCTTCGTTTCCTTTTTCGGATTATGGGAAATAGCAAGCCGTAACGAGTGGATTGACCCACTCATTTTTAGTTCACCGACAAAAGTTTGGGCGCTCTTTCTTGAACACTTACAGACCGGTCAACTTTTCTCCAACTTATCGATTACGCTGTTTGAAACTGTACTAGGATTTATTCTCGGAACAGTAGCAGGTGTTCTTCTTGCCATTCTGCTCTGGTGGTCACCTAGAATCTCCAACGTGCTCGACCCCTACATGGTCGTGATGAACGCCATGCCAAAAGTGGCACTTGGTCCTATTCTCATTGTGGCTCTCGGTCCAAACTTTTCAAGCATTATTGCTATGGGGGTGCTCATCTCTGTCATTATCACCACCCTTGTCGTCTACTCTGCCTTTCAAGAAGTAGATCCAAACTATCCAAAAGTATTGCAAACGTTTCAAGCATCTAAAAAGCAAGTATTTCAAGAGGCCATTTTTCCTGCCAGCCTTCCGACTATTATCTCCACACTGAAAGTAAACGTAGGTTTATCCTGGGTCGGGGTCATTGTTGGAGAATACCTTGTCAGCAATAGCGGACTCGGGTACATGATCATTTACGGATTCCAAGTATTTAATTTTACACTCGTTATGCTATCTCTGCTACTCATCGCATTATGTGCCACTCTCATGTATCAAGGAGTCGAATGGATCGAGCGAAAAGCACTTCGACGAACAAGACAATAATGGATCTCACTCACAGCGAGCCAAGTACTTTCGCATTATTACAATGCTTCGTACTGGCTCGTTTTTCTATTGACATTTAAATCACTCCTTTACCGAAGCTTCGAGATTCATTCCCGCTATTACGCTTCGTTATACCCGTTTCTTTTACACAAAACTAATTATTCAGACTTTTGTATGTCGTATTGACTTGAAAATGATTATCAGTGAGAATGTAATCAGAGATAATGAAATTCATTATCATCTAACTAATAGAAAAAATTTGGAGGGATACGGATGAAAAAGCGTAAATGGTTATTGCAGTTGTTTGTTCTCATGTTTTCACTAGTGGTTTTATCCGCTTGTGGTGCTACGAGCGAGAACGTTTCTAGTGATACTTCCCCGAGTAACGGGGCTACAAATAGTGACGAAAAGCAAGAGGTAAACTTGTACACGAGTCGACATTACGACACTGATCAAGAACTTTACGATCAGTTCACTGAGGAAACAGGCATAGCTGTAAATGTCATCCAAGGATCAGAAGACGAATTAATTGAACGTTTGAATCGTGAGGGGGAGGCAACAGAAGCTGACCTGTTCATCACAGCGGATGCTGGACGTTTATATAGAGCAAAAGAAGCTGGAGTTCTCCAACCTGTAGACTCCGACGTATTAAATAAAAATGTTCCCGAAAACTTGCGAGATAAAGATAACGAATGGTTCGGTCTTACCATGCGTGCACGTGTGATCGTATACGACAAGGATCGTGTAGACCCTTCGGAGTTATCTACATACGAAGAGCTAACAGAGCCTAAATGGAAGGATCGTGTCTTAATCCGCTCATCCTCAAGCATCTATAACCAATCCCTGCTAGCTTCCTTGATCGAGATAAACGGAGAAGAAGCAGCGAAAAGTTGGGCAGAAGGTATTGTCGAAAATATGGCACGTGAACCAGAAGGCGGTGATCGGGATCAGGCGAAAGGTATAGCGGCTGGTGAAGGTGATGTTGCGATCATGAACACGTACTATGTTGGGGGCATGCTTAACTCTGCTGAAAAAGAGGAAGTGAGTGTCGCCGAAAAATTGGGTATTTTCTTCCCTAATCAAGATACGTCAGGCACACACGTAAACGTTAGTGGCATTGGCTTAACGAAGTATAGCAAAAACAAAGACAACGCGATTCAATTTATGGAGTTTTTGACAAGCGAAAAAGCACAAGGACAATTTGCGAGTGCAAACTACGAGTACCCTGTCAATCCGAATGTAGAGCCATCAGAGCTCCTGCAATCATGGGGCGATTTCAAGAAACAAGATATTAACCTTTCGATTTTAGGAGAGAACAATGCACAGGCTTTGATGCTCTTTAATGAGGTTGGTTGGAAGTAAACATGGATAAGCAGGATCGCTCCCAATTGGGACGGTCCGCTTTTTCTGTGAGAAAAAAGAGGGTGAATGGATTGAGAATAAAACACTTCTTTTCTGGATGGGGTCTCACAACTCTTGTATTTGGTGTACTACTTACCTTCCCTACCGCCATGCTCATGATTCGTATGTTTCGCCCAGCCAATGCAAACTGGGCACATATTCAACAATTTATGTTAACTGGCTATTTGATGGATACAGTTACACTTGCATTTTGGACAGGTGCGTTTTCTGTAGCCATTGGGGTTACATTAGCTTGGCTTGTATCAGCCTATCAGTTTCCCTTCCGCAACACCCTGAAGTGGGCACTAATGCTACCACTAGCCATACCACCTTATATCGGAGGCTATACATATCATGGGATGCTCAATTACACTAGCGTACTTCAAACGACGTTACGTAACCGCTTTGACATAAAAGTCAACCAAAACTATTTTGATATTTTGAATATGCCGGGTGCGGTGTTCATTTTCACCATTTTCTTATATCCGTACGTATACGCGATTACACGTGCTTTTCTGGCTAGGCAAGCCACGTCCCTTATCGATAATGCTCGGGTGCTCGGTAGCGGTGCATTTCGTACTTTTTTCTACGTAATCCTTCCTATTTCACGAGCATCCATTGTAGGTGGGGTTAGTTTAGTTATTTTAGAAGTGTTAAATGATTACGGGGTAGTCAAATACTTCGGCATTCAAACTTTTAGTACGGCTATTTTCCAAACGTGGTTCTCTTTCGGTGATTTAGATTCTGCTATTAAACTAGCAGGAATTCTCATGACCGTCGTGATTTTTATTATCCTACTGGAAAAGTTCTTACGTGGTAGGAAGCAATTCAGCTATAGTAATACGAAAGTTTCCCCACTCCGTCCTCAACCCGTGTACGGATGGAAGAAATGGACGATTGGAGGATTTACGACAACCATATTTATTCTTGGCTTTGTACTGCCCGCACTACAGCTAATTTACTGGGCGACGTTAACTTTTGATTCCATTTACTCGATAGCATTTGTTCGGATCATTTTCAACTCAGCGCTAGTGGCTACTATAGGGGCAGTGCTCGTGATCGTTTTCGCACTCATAGTAGCTAATTTTATGCGCATGAGAAAGGGCGTACTGTCTAACGCCATCGCCAAACTTACCGTACTAGGCTATTCCATTCCGGGAGCAGTCATTGCTGTTGGTGTCATCAGCTTTTTTATTGCTACAGATGAGTGGCTATTCGGTGTTTACGAGCTGTTCGGCCTCCCACCGACATTACTACTTAGCACAAGCTTGACTATGCTCTTGTTTGCCTATGTGATTCGGTTTATGGCGATTGGATATAACTCTGTTGAATCAGGCTTTGATAAAGTTGGCACCACGTTTACTGAGGCCTCTCGAGTATTAGGAATGTCTTGGACAGCAACGTTTTTCCGCGTTGATGTCCAACTGATCCGTCCGGCTATCTTTAGTGGCTTCATCCTTGTGTTTATAGATATTTTAAAGGAACTACCACTTACGCTTATTTTGCGACCATTTAATTTTGAAACATTGTCTACTACAGCCTATCGCTATGCAAACAATGAAATGGTGCAAGAAGCGGCACTATCCTCATTGTTCATTACTTTCATTAGTGCTATTTCAATTTATATGTTTTATCATCTCATTGAAAAGGAGCCAAACTAATGCATGTAAACATACAAAATCTACAATTTCGATATCCGTCCATGCCAACAGCTACCGTCGAGGATTTTTCTATCGGAATACAAGAAGGTGAGATCATTTCGATTCTAGGCGAAAGTGGAAGTGGGAAAAGTACTATTTTACGCTTGATTGCTGGCTTGGAAAAACCACAAAAAGGAATCATTCGTGTCGGAAATGATGTTTTTTCTAATGGCTCTGGCATTTTCACCCCTACAGAAAAGCGCGGTCTCGGTATGGTGTTTCAAGACTATGCCCTATTTCCACACATGACAGTTGAAGCTAACATTTTGTTTGGCTTAAAAAGGTGGAATCGAAGCGAACGAAAAAAAAGAGTTGTGGAAATGCTTGATCTAGTGAATATGATAGAGTATAAAAAACGCTACCCTTATGAGCTAAGTGGTGGGCAACAGCAACGGGTCGCCTTAGCACGGGCCCTTGCACCTCAACCCTCGTTACTACTGCTTGATGAACCGTTTAGCAACTTAGATGCCCACCTTCAGCAACGTATTCGAGACGAGCTAAGAGAAACGATAAAAAGAACTGGTACCACCACCTTGTTCGTTACTCATGACGAAGAGGATGCGCGCGCACTTGCAGACAGAATTATCATTGTCCGACAAGGTCACGTCCAACAAATCGGTAGGCCGTGCGATTTGCTCAGAGCTTAGGCGTTGTCGTTTCAGACTCCCAGCCAAAATAGGTTGGGGGTTTTTTTGGTGGATCTGCCACTTGGAGTCCGGTCGATTTACTGTAGATTCTGTTTAAGTTTCCCTGAGTCTGAGCATTCCTCCCTGAGTCTGAGCATCCCTCCCTAAGTCTGAGCATCCCTCCCTGAGTCTGAGCATTCTTCCCTAAGTCTGAGCATCCTTCCCTGAGTCTGAGCATCCTTCCCTAAGTCTGAGCATCCCTCCCTAAGTCTGAGCATCCCTCCCTGAGTCTGAACATCCCTCCCTAAGTCTGAACATCCCTCCCTAAGTCTGAGCATCCCTCCCTGAGTCTGAACATCCCTCCCTAAGTCTGAGCATCCTTCCCTGAGTCTGAGCATTCTTCTGTGTTGTACTCATAGATGACCTTAGAGCCCGATGAAGTGAGCAGTCCCCTCACAGCTGAAAATATATATACATTCCCTTCAATTATTGGTATATACATATGTCCATTCCACTGATATAATACGTGTGTACAGCTCATATACTAAAAATGATAACGCTTTCATACTTGTTACTAGGAAAAGGCTGTGCATAAAAAAAGGAGGGGTATTATGTTTCGCTTTTTACAGCAATTAGGGCGCTCATTAATGTTACCAATTGCCACGTTACCTGTTGCCGCTTTATTAGTTCGGTTAGGAGCTACAGATGTACTTGACATTCCATTTATTGCGGCAGCCGGTGATACTCTACTTGCAAACCTGCCACTACTGTTTGCCATCGGGGTCGCGATCGGATTTGCAAAGGATAACAACGGTGCTGCTGGACTCGCTGGTGCTATCGGGTATCTAGTGCTCTCGAGCGCTACTGCAGCGTTTGATGAGACGATTAACATGAGTTTTTTAGGAGGATTAATTTCCGGGGTCATCGCTGGGCTTCTTTACAATCGCTATCATGATATTAAGCTTCCACAATGGTTAGGTTTCTTCGGGGGAAGACGCTTCGTACCGATCATTACTGCTTTGACAATGGTCTTGTTATCTATACTATTTGGCTTCATTTGGCCCGCTATTCAAGCCGGGATTGATCAAATCGGCATCTGGCTGATCGACGCTGGAGCTGTAGGCGCAGGATTGTACGGATTTTTCAACAGACTACTCATTCCAATCGGTATCCATCACGTTTTGAACAGCTTTATTTGGTTCCAGTTCGGTGAGTTTAACGGAGCAACTGGGGATTTAAATCGCTTCTTTGCAGGAGATCCGACTGCGGGTGTCTTTATGGCAGGATTTTTCCCGATGATGATGTTCGGTTTACCTGCTGCGTGTCTTGCCATGATCTATACAGCGAAAAAGGAAAACCGCAAAATGGTGGCGGGGATGCTCGGTAGTTTAGCCTTAACTTCCTTCTTAACAGGGATCACAGAACCAATTGAGTTTACCTTTATGTTCTTATCACCACTTTTATATGGGGTTCACGCGGTGTTAACAGGACTGTCCTTAGTCGTAACAAATGCCTTTGGAGTGCTACACGGTTTCGGATTCTCTGCTGGTTTTTTGGATTACGTGCTTAGCTTTAACATCGCCACAAAGCCACTTCTCATCATACCGATTGGTTTGGGATTGGCCGTGTTGTACTTTGTAATCTTTACGTTCTTAATTAAAAAACTAGATTTAAAAACTCCTGGTCGAGAAGATGAGGGAGAAGAGTCTTTACTAGCAGAAAACAAATCTATTCAGTCAAAGGCTGATGACGATGATGTAGTTGCTGCTCACTATATCGAAGCTTTAGGTGGCAAGGACAACATCGATACATGTTCCAACTGTGTAACGCGCCTCCGTATGCGTGTCAATGAAATGCAATCCGTTGATGAAAAGAGATTAAAATCGCTTGGTGCTAAAGGAGTCGTCAAGCTGAACGACCACGACATACAGGTCATTGTCGGTACGAATGTTGAACGTATTGCGAACCGGATGCGACAGCAATTGTAAGTTTCAAATACCGTTTTACAAAAGGAGGAACTGGTTCATGAGGATTTATGAACCGGTTTCTCTTTTTGCTGTTCCCCTATTCTTTCAAGGGTTAAAGGCCATACGTCGTCTCTCATCATAAAACTAAACCGTTCATCGTGACGGATATCGGCAAGATCACCTTCCCAAATAAGGGGTCCTTTCGTTTCAAAGTCTGTTGGTGGCGTGTCTAGCTTGTCTACTTCAGCGAAGAAAATAGCCTTCACAAAGGGGATATACGTGTTCACACGATATGATCCTATTCTCGTTAAGGAACGAATGTGGGCACCTGTTTCTTCCCACACTTCTCTTCTGGCCGCATCTTCCATCGTCTCCCCACTCTCCACTTTTCCACCAGGAAACTCATATCCTCGTTTCGGATGGTCTGTTAACAACCATTTTCCTTTGTATCGACAAATGATCCAAACATGTCCAATCTCTCCTTGGAAGGAAGCTTTTTCTCCCCATTCCAACTCAATCCTCATCCCATTTTGATCTTGGAACTTGTGCAAAGTAATCCCCCTTTTCCTCTAGTACTTTCATCTCATGATAGCAAACTTCATTTTTTGGTAAATTACCCTCTCTCTTGGAGAAACATAACAGAATCCTAAAAGTGACTCCAAAGAAATAGATACCTTTGTCGAACCTTACAATGGATCCATTGCTGAAAAGAGAACAGGCGAAGTACCTATGGAAATTTAAACAACCATTAATATGGAAGTATCGTTAACCTCTCTCATACTCTATCAAAAATAAAGCGCCAAGTATCTTATAATTACCACATACTGTTAAACACAGAAGCGGTGGGCATTATAATAAAAACAGCTCTAGGAACGTGAGCCCTAGAGCTGTTTCATTAGTTCACGGTCCTGGATTTCGATGTGGATTCAGCATTCCAGATTGCTCGACCCACTGTTTTGCAGAGTCGTCTCCTAATTCATGTACCATTTGATATACTTCCATTAAAGTGCGATCATAGGCATCGTTTTCTCGATCGTAATGGTACTGCACGTAAGGTACGTGTGCACGCAAAAAGCTTTGCCAGTTTGAAGAGTGCATAGAATCAAAGCACTCGCGAAGCTTCACGATTTCATCATCGGTTGCTTCAACAGTAAAATTCCATTCAGAAGACGTGCCACTCCGAGAGATTTCCCCATTTCCAAGGTTGATGTAGTAGGTTTTTTTTTCGTTTTCCAGCATCCCCTGATTCATCCTCCTTCAATTGTTTTACCATTAGTGTGAGAGGAATTGCAGAAGTTATACCTTATTTTGTATGGGCGTGCGAAAACGTCCTCCTACTCATTAGCTCTTTGGTTGCTCTTCATCCTCATTTTCTTGTTGTTCCTGATCGGCTTCAGCAGGCTTTTTGTCTGCCGAAATAATGATTTCTCTCGGTTGTTTTAGCGATTGAATAGCACCTGTTAATACTTTTGGAATGGGAACGCCTGCATGGCCTGCATTTTCAAGTATCGAAATCAGTTCATTGAGAATATAAAAGATAATGGTCGCATCGCGAATGAAGTTCTGGTCGCCTAGCAACTGGTCGACAAAATTTGCTACTGCCACAAGTGCAAATATAAAAACTTTTTTCGCGATCCCTTTTAATCCGACTTTGCTGGAGATTTCTCCGTTCACGAAGGCTGATAGCAAACCTGTCGTATAATCAATAACCACTGTAGCAAACAATATGGTTATTAGCATGTCCCACCCTCCAAATAGAAACAAAACAATCGCTCCTAGAGCACTAGCTACAGGAAGTAACCATTGGAACTTGTCCACTACATCTACATCCCTTCTGATTAGCATTCAACTATTTCACACTATATGCAAAGAAAAGGGGAAATGATTGGACATCTAGCTTTGGAACATAAGAAAAAGGGAGTCGTTTATGAAGTTAATTGAGGAAATATATGAAGAATATAAAGGCAAACTTACCGGTGACGATGAGGACATAGACGCACTCACTTTTGGCGTTCTCCAAGCCATGACACGACAAGACATACTGGAGTTGCTAGAAGAGCTATCTAATGAAGAATTAAAAGGTTTGTTTGGACTCTATGTTATGGAATCATTGCGAAGTAGGTTTGCAGATGATGGGGCGTTTTACCATTAGGAAAGGGCACAACAGAGGCAGTTTACTACACACGACGTGTAGTAACTGCCTCTTTTGGTTAGGCTTTGACGTCAACAGAGCTACCTTTGTACGGGTGGGAAGCAATCGAATTCGTTTCTGATAGAGACTCCATCATTTTCGTCGCTTGAGCTGCGTCTGTCGCCATTTGGCTCTTCAATAGATTAAGACCGAGTGTAGTTTGGAGCTCGGACACTTGCTGAGTCATAAAAGAATTGATGGACATAGACACGTCCCTTTCCGTCTCTCCCCTCCATTCCTATTTGCTTAAGAAGGAGTTGAGCATCCAGACATGTTTTTCCAGACTTTGATGAATGGACAGGAGCATATCCCCAGTTGTTTCATCACCTACAGTATCGGCAAGATCCATTCCTTCTTTAAGCTCATCAATAAGAATAGTAAAGTCCTCTGCTGTTGTTGCAACCATTTGTTCTGCGTTTTCGTTTCCTGCTCCTTCTTTAATAGTAGCTATTTCAAGCACTTCTTTCATTGTAGCAACAGGTTGTCCTTCTAGCGCTAACAAACGTTCTGCTAGGTCATCAATATGTTCATGCGCCTCATTATAAAGTTGTTCATACAGTTCGTGTAGTGTGAAAAATTGTGGACCTTTCACAAACCAATGGAAATTATGCAGCTTGACGTACAAAACTGTCCAGTTTGCCACCTGTTTGTTCACACTCTTCATTAATTCCTTAGACATTTACATCACCCTCCATGGGTAGTTTTCCCTTTTTTATTGTTTATAAAACCTCCTATCTCCTTTTAAACGACCAATTTTGATTGACGAATGTAAGTCATTTTCGTGTTACACTAAGTCTACAAAGATGTTTCGTTTTATTAAGGCTGTTTCGACAAATTTTGTTGCTATGTAACAAGTATTCGGAATGGTTGAATTCCGCTCCAGGTTACTCGCTTTCCGCGGGGCGGGCGGTGAGGAGCGGAGGAGCAAGCTGACGCAGAAATTCGACAGCGACTTTCCCGGACTTTTTGAACATCCTCTAAAAGAACGTTTGTTCAATAACCTATTGAAAAATAATAATCTTTTAAGAATGGAGGGATGCTGAAATGGTTGGAGCAATTCTCATTGTGTCTGTCATTATCGTGTTGATTGTTCTGTTTTTAAGCGTGATTACCACTTCAAAGGCATATACTTCTGTTCAACATACAGTGGATCCTGTTGAAGGAAATCCTCATCTAAAGCATAAAGAAGACGATCTGGAAACAAAAAAAACACGTACGGAGGACTGAACCTCTGTACGTATTCGCAAGGTTATGCAAACACTTCTTTTAATGTGTTCTTGTCTTGTTGCAACCAAAATTTCATCAGGCGTTTTGCTCCGTCAAGGTCGTGAAGTTTCGCTTGCCCGCATTGCTTTTCGTTTGCGGCAGGAATTTCGGTAATGTCGACCGCCTCTTCAAACGTTGCATGCAATAGGTCAATAATGTCCTCAACTGATGGCGAACCGCTAACGACGAGGTAATAACCTGTTTGGCAACCCATTGGTGATACGTCGATAATATCGAAATGGTCATAGCGTTCAGCATATTTCCGAATCGTAAACGCCAATAAATGCTCCAACGTATGCATCGTATCTGGCTTCATCGCTTGTTTATTCGGCTGACAAAAACGGAGGTCAAACTTATTTACAACGCCGTCTGTCCCCACTTTATGAACACCGCAGTGGCGTACGTAGGGGGCTTTTACAGCATTATGATCTAGTTCAAAACTTTCAACAGAAGGCATTAGGGTTCCTCTCCTTTCCTAACTTTCTTTATCATAACGCATTTGCCGAGAAATTTCATCAGATTAGGAGGAATTAATTCCGATGAAAACGATCGCCTTACTTTTCATTCGCTTTTACCAACGGGTGATATCCCCATTAAAGCCACCATCATGCCGTTTTTATCCAACGTGTTCTCACTATGGATTGGAGGCAATTGGGCGCTTTGGATTTATAAAGGGGGCATACCTTACTATCCGTAGACTCCTTAAATGTCATCCATTTCACCCAGGTGGTATCGATCTTGTTCCGATGCGATGGATGGATCGACACGAAAGTTCCTTGCAGAAAAAAACAGAAGAAGAGACTTCACGTATGGATCGTATCGACGAGTGGGATACTTAATTTGTACCACTCAATAAAGGAGGCGACGACAGTGGCACAAGATGTTCTTTGCGAGGTAAACAACTGCACTTACTGGAAAAAAGGAAACCACTGTGGCGCAGATCAAATTTATGTCGTTAGCCACAAGGGCGACCGTGCAAAAAATAGCTATGAAACCGATTGTAAAACGTTCGAAGCTCAAGAATAAAGAAATGGGCTAATGTAAAGGGTGAAGTCTCGTACTTCACCCTTTTTTCAGTCGAGTCCTCTGCATATGGCTCCGCTCAATTTACGCTAACACTCCATTCATCAATACGGTATGACTGCATCCACTCACGTTTCACTTTAAACCCAATTCCAGCCTCTGTTCTTGTTTGAATGTATCCCTTTTCCACAACAACTGGAGGTGCTGTTACATCTTCTGCCACGTACCGACTTGTCTCTGATAGGTCAGGAGGATATCGGAACGCAGGGTGTGTGGCGAACGCGACATTGTGTGCTCTTGAAATTCCTAACTCCACCATGCCCCCAAGCCAAAGCGGTACCCCATTTCCATGCGCCATGTTAGCCAAACGGAGTGCTTCGCTTAGTCCCCCGACTCTGCCTACTTTTACAACATAGACATCCGCTGCCTCTAGAGCGATCGCTAGTTCAAAAGCTTCCACACTGTCAATGCTTTCGTCTAAGCAAATGGGGGTTGCGAGTTGCTTTGTGAGCTGTTGATGCGCTAACCACCTGGAAGTGTCAAATGGCTGTTCAATCATCAGTAGAGAGAATCTGTCTAATTTCTCTAGTTCATCCTGTTGATCTGTAGAAAAAGTCCCATTGGCGTCGACCATAAGGGGAAGATCTGGATATTTCCTTCTAACCGCCTGTACACGATCGAAAGCATTTCCTGGACTAATTTTAATTTTGTATCGTTTATAGCCTTTTTCAATCGCTTTCGATATATCTGCAAGCATCTGTCCTTCTGTTTCCGTAGCGATGACGATGCCTGCCTCTACTTGACTGCGATTCATCCCAATTAGGGAGGAAAGTGGGACTTGTTGTTTCTTTGCATACAAATCCCATAACGCCAAATCAACGGATGCTTTTGCCATATAGTTTCCTTTATATTGGCGGGTTGACTCGAAAAATTCACGCGGATGTTTGTATGTTTCTTCACACACTTTGGGGAGTAGCCACTCTTTCAACGCATACTTCGCTGTGTATACTGTCTCTTCTGTGTACCATGGTGTCGAGAAAGCCACACACTCCCCGTACCCACAAATGCCATCACCGTCTACGACTTCAATAATGAGAGACTCTCGCTCCGTTACTGTTTCAGTTGCGGTAACAAAAGGGGTAAGAAGAGGAACTCGGACATGTGTGCACGTCACCTTTTCCACAGAGATCAACTTTGTTCCCTCCATTTTTCATCCCACTCCTGTAACTTGTATCGCAAAATCTTTTGTGAAGCATTTCTCGGGAGCTCATCCACTTCATGATATGCCACCGGATGTTTGAATTTTGCCAGGTGCTGTTCAACATGTCTCTGTAAAGCTACAAGATTCTTCTCCCCAACTTCCCAAACGACAAATGCAACAGGAACAGCCCCCCAAGTAGCGTCAGCCCGTCCGCATACAGCCGCTTCCTTTATTCCTGCAAATGACGCGAGCACTTCCTCAATCTCTTTCGGATAAATGTTTTCCCCACCCGAAATAATAAGGTCTTTCCGCCGATCCACCACAAACAAATATCCTTCTTCGTCTATATAGCCAACGTCTCCTGTTCGAAACCAACCATCCTTTAAAAAGCTAGTCGCATTCGCTTCTGGAAGCTCGTCATATCCGGGAGTGACGGTAGGACCTTTTACGATCAATTCTCCTATTTCTCCTCGTCGAACTTGTTGTCCTTCTGCTGTCACCACTTGTATGGACGTACCAAATAAAGGTTTCCCTGAAGAACCCAACTTGCGCACTGCATCTTCTTGAGACAGCGTGGCAATTTGTGAGGCAGTTTCAGTCATCCCATACGTTTGGAGGAGCGGAATGCCTCGTTTCTTTGCCTCGTCTAATAAAGATTTTGTTGCAGGTCCACCTCCGAGCAGTACGGTGCGAAACGAGGGATGAACCGTATTTTCATCCCATTCACCCAAAACTCGTTGCAGCATCGTAGCTACGAACGAAACAATCGTAATACGGCCTACTTGCATATCGTTAGCTAGTGCTGCTGGATCAAACGTTTCATACAAACGTAACGGCATTCCGTACAAACACGAGCGCATCACGATAGAAAATCCGCTTATGTGAAACAACGGCACCGGGCATCCCCACACATCTTCTCGCTCTGATCCTAAATGAAATAGGGACGCTGTGGCGTTGAAGAAATGGTTCCCATAGGTTTGGACTACCGCTTTCGGCGTACCCGTTGTACCGGATGTGTACATGAGTGTGCAAGGGTCTTCTAGCGATATTTCCTCTAAAAAGCTGTTGTTACTAGAAATGTTCTCTACGTGTACAGGAAGTTTGAGAACAGATTCTGGCAACCACTTCACCGCATCATCCTTATCACAGTAAAGAGCACTCAACTTACTATTCTCTGTCTGCCATCTAAGTTCAGAAGGTGTTAAACGACGATTGAGACATACAATTGGACAGTGTAACAGCATCCCTGCATGCAAAGCCACAATGCTTTCCCAACGATTGCGAGCAAAAAAGCCAATCCTTGCTTCTTTTTGTAACCCAGCTTGTTCCCATCCGCGAGCGAGTGCAGTGGCTTCATTCCATAATTGTCGAAATGTCCATTTCTGTTCACCTTGCATGACGGCGATACGGTCTGGCGTTTGTTCTTTTCTTTTCCACAAGAAAGGTGGTAACGTCATTGATGTCATTAAAATCCCCCTAGCTAAGTTCGCGACGTAGTAAGGAACCTCGGCTAAAACCATGCTGTCCCGAGTAAGGAAGGCCTGCTAACTGCGCAACGCAGGCACACTCGCATCCCTGCGAGCGCAACGCCTGTCTTACCCACGTCGTGTGGCCCGTAACAGTAAAGAGCCTTGTCCCACCGAGGTGGAAACAAAGCTCACTGTAGACGAAAAGCCATTGTTTATGGGAAACGTGGAAACTGTCCGAAATCAGGTTTTCGCTTTTCTTTGAAGGCGTCGCGTCCTTCTTTTGCTTCGTCAGTTGTATAGTAGAGCAGCGTTGCGTCACCCGCCATTTGCTGAATGCCTGCAAGTCCGTCTGTATCTGCGTTGAAAGCTGCTTTTAAGAAACGAAGAGCAGTAGGCGATTTTTCTAGCATTTCTTGTGCCCATTGCACCGTTTCGTCCTCTAGTTGATCTACTGGCACTACTGTATTTACAAGTCCCATATCCAACGCTTCTTGCGCGTTGTATTGACGGCAAAGGAACCAAATTTCTTTCGCTTTCTTGTGGCCAACGATACGCGCGAGATATCCAGAGCCGTATCCAGCATCAAAACTTCCCACTTTAGGGCCTGTTTGACCGAAGCGTGCGTTATCCGCAGCAATTGTCAAATCACATACAACGTGAAGGACATGGCCACCACCGATTGCATATCCAGCAACCATGGCGATGACAGGCTTCGGAATGACTCTAATTAGACGTTGAAGATCAAGCACATTTAAGCGAGGGATCTCGTCATCACCAACGTATCCTCCGTGACCACGCACATTTTGATCTCCACCCGAACAAAACGCTTCCGTTCCAGCCCCTGTTAAAATGATGACGCCGACTTCACTATCATCTCGTGCGTAAGCGAATGCATCAATAAGTTCCATGACAGTCTTTGGCCGGAAAGCATTCCGTACCTGCGGGCGGTTAATCGTAATCTTTGCGATGCCTTCGTATGTTTCATACAAAATGTCTTCATATTGTTTTACTGTAATCCATTCTCTTGTCATGATTCTGTTCCCCTTTCATACAAAAAAGTAGTAACGGCGTTCGAAAACTTTATGGGTGCTTCTACATGTGGTGCATGCCCAACGTTTGGAATGACAATATGTATACAATTAGGCATGATTCGCTTCATTTTACGCGCTATTTGAACAAACTTCTTATCCTCACCACCCGTCACAAGGTGGATTGGAAAGGCTAAAGTATTGAGTTTGCCCCAAAATGAAGGTTGCCTCCCCGTGCTGAACCCACGTAATGATCCTGCAAGCCCACCATCAGTGTGCGACATCCGCTCAAGACGTATTCGCTGCCTGACGGAGAGCGGGAGTGTTTGTTGTGACTGAAACAAGGGAAGCTGTTCCCAGTCTGCTACAAAAGCAGCGCATCCTTCTGTTTCTATTTGGTGAGCACGCCCTTCATCGACAAACGACCGCTGCTCTCGTGCTTCCCTAGAAAGCAGCCCTGGAGAGGCGCTTTCTAGGGTTAGCGTTCGAATCATATGAGGATAGCGGCATGCAAAGGCTAGCGCTAGTCTCCCTCCCATAGAATACCCTATTAGATGAAAAGAAGACAAACCTTCTGACTGCATACATGCATATAAATCCTCTACTTGAGCAGAGCAATCGTACCGTGCAAAGTGTAAGGGGGCGGAAGATTTCCCATGACCAAGCAGATCAAATGCGTACCACTTATACCCCTTATTTTCGTACAAAGTGTGCCACGTTTGGTGTGAGCCCATAAACCCATGCAATAAAACAACCGGCTCCCCTTCACCATATTGATGTAGTTTATAAGTCACT
The DNA here is from genome assembly GCF_012955605.1 of Bacillus fonticola. Lineage (GTDB taxonomy): Bacteria > Bacillota > Bacilli > Bacillales > JC228 > Bacillus_CG > Bacillus_CG fonticola. Next base: position 2,438,873 of record NZ_CP052135.1, read on the forward strand.
CCACGAATCGACAGAGATTTCATTTGCTCACCAACTTATCCATTTCCCGGGAAACAAATTCAAACAAGTTTCGATGTTGTTCTACATTTTGTTCACGGTTTGTCAACACTTCTACAAGTTGCCATGATGAATGACCTTGCGTTCGCAATGCCTGTCGCAACTCATCTCTTCCCGTTACAAGTTGATACTCACCTTGAAACATAGAGGCAACCTCTTTAAAGTGCACGTCCATCGGCGTACCGAACAACGGTTCAAACACATCTTTCTCTTTTGCTTGTGGCAAAAAAGAAAAAATGCCCCCTCCGTTATTGTTAAAAACGACGATTGTAATGCGACTCTTACGTAACTTAGCAATTAAATGTCCGCCTAAATCGTGGAGCGTGGACAAATCACCGATGACCAAATAGGTCTGCTCGTAACGTTCGCTTACCCCGATCGCTGTGGAGATCACACCGTCAATGCCGTTCGCTCCACGGTTTGCGTATACATCACACGAAAGTGGTTTGCCGTGTGAGAACGTATCTAGGTCACGGATCGGCATACTATTTCCTACGAAAAGCGCAGTGCCTTCAGGAAGTGCAGCGAGAACCTCCTCCATTGCTTGTCCCTCGTGCCACGCCAGTAATTTATCTTTGTCTGACATTGCCTTCGATGCGCTTGCCTCTACTAATTGCCAATTCACAACCCAGTCCGTTATACGGGTGATAGCTTCATCCGGTATTACATCTCGACAAAACGTGCTCACCTCTGCCTCCACCCAATCAGTAACGGCATAAGCAGGGTCGCGATACGTAAATCCTTCGCCTACATAGACGTGGCGAGCATTTGACCATTCTACAGCTACCGTTTGCGAAAGTGATTTGGAGACAGGCATAGCACCGAACCGAATAATTTGCTCAGGAAGCAAGTGCTCTCGAACCGCATGATTTCTAAGTAGAGCATCGTATGTGCGGACGAGCAACGGATGGTCATACTTCCGCAAATTTGAGAGCGGATCACATAATACCGGATATTGAAAGCTTTCTGCTAGTTGCAACACAGCCTGCTCTTCTTCACGATTTGCTAACTGACCACAAATGATCATACCCTGGTCACAATTAGCAAAGGCTTCCCGCCATCTAGAAGGCTCCTCTACACGAATCCGACCCTTTGAAAAAGATCGGTTCTGATACAAAGTAGGACGCTCTTCTAATAAGTCCGGTACAAGTGGCTCACGGAAAGGAACGTTTAGATGTACAGGACCTTTTGGATGTTGATTGGCTACAACGACACTTCTAAACGCTTGTTGCTCATACGTTTGAATGGTCATTTCGTGTTCTTCAGCAATCGGTAAGTCCACGAAGTGCTTCGCATACTTTCCGTACATGTGTAATTGATCAATTGCTTGTGGTGCTCCTACTTCTCGCAATTCATGTGGACGATCAGCCGTGATCACAACCAGTGGAACGTGGCTATAGTACGCTTCAATAATTGCCGGGTAATAGTTAGCAGAAGCTGTTCCCGATGTACAGAGTAGTGCTATTGCTTTCCCATCTACTTTTGCCAGCCCGAGGGCATAAAAAGAGGCGGATCGCTCATCCAAAATCACATGAACGTTCAGCCGTTCGTCTCGATGGGCAACGAGCGCTAAAGGAGTAGAGCGAGAACCAGGACTCACCACGATGTCAGTGATTCCCCCAGAAATTAAGCTTTCTAGAAAGTGATACACAGCCCGTGTATTGTCATTCCCCACGCAGATCACCCCCTACTCCCAAACTAGTCCGCATCGGCTTTAATTTAACAAGCGTTTCGTCCCATTCCTCCACAGGGGTAGAATCGCTCACGATACCACAGCCCGCGTAAAGCACAGCTTCGTTCCTATTTATACGAGCGGAACGAATAGCGACGACAAATTCTCCATTTCCGTTCATGTCCACCCAACCAATCGGCCCTGCATACCAACCACGATCTAGGGGTTCGTGCTCACGGATGAACTGTAAAGCCTCCGGACGAGGGCTCCCTCCTAATGCAGGAGTGGGGTGCAACTTTTCCACAAAAGGCAACAAGGTCGCACTATCAGTTACTGTACCTTGAATGGGTGTGTGTAAATGTTGTACATGCTTCATCTTTAATAGTGACGGACTCTCTGCGACAACAACATCTTCACAAAGTGACTCGAACACTGATTGAATCAATTCGACTACGTACGCGTGTTCTTGACCGTTTTTCACGTCTTGTAGTAGCCAATCGCCCAACTGAAAATCTCCCTGTAAAGTTTCCCCTCGTGGCATTGTGCCTGCAATGGCGTGAGAGTAAACCCTGTTTCCATTTTTACGTATCAGCCGTTCTGGTGTGGCTCCCATAAAAGAGTGGTCACCTTTCGCGTAAGAAAAGACAAAGGAATTTTGTTGTTCTTCCGATAGGTTCCTGAGCACAGTAGCGACGTCCATGTTGTCTGAGAACGTCAATTGTTGTTCTCTTGCCAAAACCACTTTGTTAAAGTTTCCCTCTTCCATTGCATTTGTCGCCCGTTTCACAACCGATTTCCACTCTTCACCGCAAGGGTTTTCTTCTTGGACTAAATGAGGGAGATCTTTTTTCTCTTCCCGATTCACTAAAGTACTCCAACACTTTACAGACAGTTCATCTTGATCCTGTATGTGATGCTGAAGTAATTCTGTCGGCGCAACGACAGTTTCCGTCCAATACGCCTTCCCATCGCTCTCTGTATACATAAATTTTGGCACGATAAAAGAAGCTGCCCCAAACGTTTGCCAGGCATCATTTGATGAAGGTTCCTCAAAAAAGGAAAATCCGCCAAATAGAAGCGGTCCTGTTCCATAAGGTAGAACCGACGTGTCGACCTTTCCTATAAAGCGCTTCCACTGCTGTTCAACCGAACTAAATCGGGAAAGATACTTGTGTTCAGGTGCAATCGTAAACGCGGCACCAAAACCAACCATTGTTAGCGAGCGATCATTCGTTTGCCAAAAAAAGCGCTCTTCTTCTTGAAGGACTTGTGCAGCACGATACACTGAAGTCGCAGGAATCGGATCAATAGACCACACAGAAGATTGCCATACGCGGTCTTTATGCGTGGACCGAATCGTATACGTACTCTGTTGTGTTCCTTTATGATCTCGTTCTTTGATGGTGGCCATCCTACTTCCTCCTCAACGTACGACCGATTAATACCGAAAAATAGCATACACTTCATTTTAAAATACTTTATGCAAATTGTCATGCACGTAAACTGGAAATGTCACAAAGGGCACTCAACGGTCAATTTCCCACCTGCAATTTGGAACTAAATACTTAATAAGGAAATAGAACGTCCCGTGTTTCTCGTGAAATTTCATTGACAGTCAGTATTTCTTTTTCTACACTTGTATTTGGTCACGATTGTTCACAAATCGTTTACACTTTTATCACGCGAGACCCACACGACATGGGTCAGAATGGCATTCGCTCGCAGGAAGAAAGTGGCTCGGCGTTGCGCTCGCAAGAATGCGAGTGCCTGCGTTGCGCTCACAAGGTTGCGAGTGTGCCTGCGTTGCGCTCGCAAGGATGCGAGTGTGCCTGCGTTGCGACAAGGACGTCGCGCAGTTAGCAGGCCTTCCTTACCTAGGACGTCGCGCAGTTAGCAGGCCTTCCTTACTAAGACGTCGCGTACTTATCCTTTCATCCTTATCCTTAACATGTTCTCCTTTTTCTTACGACTTGAAAGGGGTGGAAAAGAGTTGGAACCCATAATGGAAACTCCTTCAACTGAATTACAGCACACACGGTCATGGCGTGTTTGGTGGCAGCTGACGAGACCACACACACTGACAGCTGCTTTTGTCCCTGTTATGTTAGGAAGCGCCCTAGCTTTGCAAGAAGGGGCTATAGATATATGGCTCATGCTCGCGATGTTGTTCGCCTCTTTGTTCATTCAAGCAGCAACCAACATGTTCAATGAGTATTATGACTATAAGCGTGGGCTAGATACTAAAGATTCAATCGGCATTGGTGGTGCGATTGTCAGAGAAGGTGTACGACCTAAAACAGTCCTTGCAATTGCCTTCGCGTTGTTTGGAATGAGCGCTCTGCTTGGTGTATACATTTGTTTAGCTAGTAGCTGGTGGGTGGCGGTTGTTGGTCTAGTTTGTATGGCAGCTGGGTATTTATATACAGGTGGCCCATTTCCGATCGCATATTCACCGTTCGGGGAAATAATGGCTGGATTTTTCATGGGTATTGTGATCATCATTTTGTCTTTTTACATTCAAACTGGCACCATCACAACAGAAAGCTGGCTTGTTAGCATCCCTATTTTCTTCTTAGTCGGGAACATCAATCTGGCTAACAATATACGGGATCGTGAAGGGGATGCACTTGCTGGACGTAAAACGATAGCCATTTTAATCGGACGCAAAAAAGCAATTAGACTGCTTGCAGCTTCATTCTTATTTGCATATATTTGGATTGTTGTACTGATCATGATTTATCCTAACTTCTTCTGGTTCGTAGCTGTGTTCGCGAGCCTTCCAAAAGCAATACAAGCTACAAAGGGCTTTATTGGGAAGTCCCAACCGCAAGAAATGATGCCGGCAATGAGAGCTACAGCCCAAACCAATACACTGTTTGGTGTTTTACTGACCATCGGTGTGCTTCTCACTATTTGGATAGGATAACCACTCAAACGTTAGTTTCCCAGAAAAAATACATTTCTTTCCGTAAGCGGAGAGAGGTGTTTTTTTACGTTCTCCAACTTTCAGAATAGCACCCTTCCTCTCGTTTCATACTAGATGTAGAAACAGGAAGGATGTGACCCTCTATGCATTCACCACAACAAGTGGCCCATTGGAAGGCCCTGTTAGAGAAGCAGAAACAAGAACTTCTTACTCATAGTCATGATCATAAACTAGGTCTTTCATATCGGGATGAAGGCGGTGAGCTTTCATTGTATGATAATCATCCCGGAGATTCTGGTACCGATTTATATGAGCGAGAAAAAGATGCTGCATTGCATGTTCATGAGCTTGATGAGCTTTCCGAAGTTTATAACGCACTGCAAGCAATCGATAAGGGGACATACGGAATTTGTCAGGTGTGTAAAAAGACCATTCCTGCTGAGCGACTTGATGCGATTCCGACAGCTGTTACTTGTAAAGAACACGCCCCTCATTCAATTCCAGAAGATCGCCCTGTGGAAGAAGAGATCTTGGAACCAGCACACGGTCCTCATTTTCATCACCGAACGGGCCCAGAGGTATTTGATGAATACGATAGCTTTCAGGAAGTCGCCCGTTACGGGACAAGTGAGACACCTTCAGACTTTCAAGGGGACATTGATGATTACGAGGGCTTGTATGACCCTGAAGAAGGAGAAGGCTTTACTGAAGCATATGAAACATTTGTAGGGCAGGACTTTGACAGTGGAGAAGTTCGTGTCTATCCTTCTGGTAAATTCCATGAAGGATACGAAGATCAACTGGATGAAGAGGGGACAGACACTCCATTTGGTGACTTACCATTTCACAACAGTGATGGCTACGTAGACGAGTCAGATAATGTGAAAAAGGATGACTAGACATAGTAGTAAAGTGCGGTGCTCTTTCTCTTGAACGCAAGAACCAATAAGAGTGCAAAAGGGCTGTCCTGCAAAATATAGGCAGCCCTTTCATGAGTGGAGATGCGATCAATACATTTCATGTGAAACCGGTTGAATGTTCCAAATATCTTTTGCATACTCCCGGATCGTTCTGTCACTTGAAAAATGCCCACTTTCTGCGATATTCACAAGGGTCGAACGCCACCATGACATGCGATCATAGCTTGTGGCAACGGTTTGTTGTGCCGCTAGATAAGACGCAAAATCACGTAGCACAAAAAATGTATCATTCTCCTCTATAAGTGAGTCAACAATCGTGTTGAACAAGTCTCCAGTATGGGGTAAAAAACCGTTCGTCAATTGATCTACCGCATGGCGAATACGTGGGTCATGGGTGTAATATTCTCGAGCTACGTAGCCCCCGTCACGTTGGTAGCTCATGACTTCCTCTGCATTCAAGCCAAACAAAAACATATGCTCCGCACCAATGCGGTTATGCATCTCTACATTAGCGCCATCAAGTGTACCAATCGTCAGTGCACCGTTCATCATAAACTTCATGTTCCCTGTCCCGGACGCTTCTTTACTCGCCGTAGAAATTTGCTCACTGACGTCTGCCGCCGGAATGAGTCTCTCTGCTAAGGACACCCGGTAATTTTCTAGGAAGACGACTTGGATATACTTTCGGACAATAGGGTCTTGATTAATCGAATCTGCGACAGAATGAATGAGTTTAATGATCGTTTTCGCGTAAGTATAACCAGGAGATGCTTTTGCTCCAAACAAAAATACACGTGGCGTCCAGTTATGATTGGGCTCTTCTCGAATGCTATTTGCTAAAGATAAAATGTGTAGGACATTGAGCAATTGCCGCTTATAAGCGTGTAGCCGTTTAATATGAATATCAAAAATAGCATCTTCACGTAGCGCGATTCCGAACTGCTCTTTCACATATTGGGCAAGAAGCGACTTGTTCTTTCGCTTCACGACACGCAATTGTTCTAGCAAATTCGGATCATCTTCTAGCTTACGAAGTTCTTGCAATGCTGCCGGTTCTGATCGCCATCTCTCTCCGATGGCATCATCGATCAAATGGGTAAGGCTTGGGTTAGACTTCATTAACCAGCGTCTGTGAGCAATGCCGTTCGTTTTATTTTGAAACTTCCCAGGAAATGCTTCATGAAATTGACGCATTTCCCTCTTTTTCAAGATCTCTGTGTGTAATTCTGCTACCCCGTTCACACAAAATGAGCCTACAATTGCTAGTGGTGCCATCCGAACTTCCCCGTCTGCCAAGATAGAGAGTTGCTCAATCCGGCTCCAATCACCCGGTGTTTCTTCCCAAAGTTGTCCACACCATCGTTCATGAATTTCTTCAACGATCCCATACATCCGTGGCAATAAGTGCTTAAACAAATGAATGGGCCATGTTTCAAGCGCCTCAGAAAGCGTCGTGTGGTTTGTGTAGGCAAACGTTCGTGTTGTGACATCCCATGCCACCTCCCACGAAAAACCGTACTCGTCTAAAAGGATCCGCATTAGTTCGGGAATAGCTAACACGGGATGGGTATCATTCAACTGAATAACAACACGTTCATGAAAAGAGCGCATGTCTCCTTTTTGCTTCACAAAAGAACGAACGATCGTTTGTAAACTAGCAGACACTAAAAAATACTGTTGCTTCAATCGCAATAACTTCCCTGGGTCGTGCGTGTCGTCAGGATACAAAAATTCTGTAATAGCCTCTGTGTCCCGTTTGTACCTCATGATGTCTTGATGAGGGGGAAATGGAGAAGGCTCTGCACTCCATAATCGCAGCGTATTGACCGTTTCATTTTGATAGCCCAAAATCGGGATATCATAAGGAACAGCCATTACTTTTTCTGTATTGAGGTGGCGAAATTGTAGCTTTCCTCCCGCCTCCGATGACTCTACATTTCCAAAAAAATGCACTTCAACTGCCTCGTCACTTCTTCTCACTTCCCATACGTTTCCATTAATCAACCAAGGGTCTGGCCATTCTACTTGAAACCCGTCCACAATTTTTTGCTTGAAAAGGCCATGTTTATAGCGGATACCGAAGCCGTGACCTGGATATTGCAACGAAGCAAGGGAGTCCAAAAAACAGGCTGCTAATCTGCCAAGTCCTCCGTTGCCTAGTCCTGCATCACATTCAATTTCCTCAATGTCAGAAAGGGGGATTCCTAGTTCAAGCAACCCCTTTTCTACAACTTCCTCTATTCCTAAATACTGCAGCTGTTGCCGTAGCATACGCCCTAGTAAAAACTCGATTGAAAAGTAGTACACTTGTTTCCCTTGCTCGCTCCTCAATCGCTCGTTCGTTGCAATCCAATCTGGGCTTAACTGCTCACGTACCATTGTTCCTAACGCTAGAAATTGCTCTCGTGATGTCGTATCAGCGAAGGGTTTTCCAGACAGTAGCTCAAGCTTCTTCACAAACTGCTGGCAAAAAGCGCTTCGGCTAGAAAACATGGCTTTCCCTCCTGGTTGTGATTTCCTCGTATAACTCATTGTAAGCAAGTGCCGAGCTATCCCAGCTGACATCTCGCTGCAAACAACGCTGTTGAATCAATTGCCATACTTCGCCATTCTCATAAAAGGACAGCGCACGACGTACTGTATAAAGAAAAGCAGACGAATCAATAGGTCCGAAAGTAAAGCCCCATCCTTCCCCCGTTTCCTCGTTATACGAAAGTACCGTATCCTTTAACCCACCTGTTTCCCTAACAATCGGAACCGTACCGTACTTCATGCCGATGAGCTGACTAAGCCCACACGGTTCGAACAAACTCGGCAATAGCAACATATCGCTGGCTGCATATAAATGGTGGGCAAATGACTCATCAAAACCAATATATGACCGGCATTTTTCATGATACTGGGCTTCCATTTCACGAAAAAAGTTCTCATCGTCTCGCTCCCCTGAACCGAGCAACACAAATTGGATATCTTCCTTCATCAGCTCGTGAAACACTTCTCTTACTAGCCCCATTCCCTTTTGGTTTGTCAGGCGGGAGATAACAGCGACAAGTGGAACGTCTTGCTCAGGAAGTGACATTTGCTGTTGTAAAGTACGTTTATTGAGTGATTTACTCTCTTGAATGGACGCTGTGAAGGGGTGCGGAATGAAAACGTCCGTAACCGGGTTGTAAACTTCCTCATCAATACCATTCACAATGCCAGAGATATGCTCAGTTCGGACCTGTAACACACCGGTAAGCCTTTCCCCGTACTCTTCTGTTTGAATTTCCTTTGCATATGATGGACTAACTGTCGTGATGCGATCGCTCGCAACCAACGCTGCTTTCAAAAAGTTGATCCCGCCATGAAACTCAAGACGTTGCGACGTGAAGTGCTCCTCTCCAAGTGGCAACAACTCCCCAAGAATCGACTTCGGAAAAACCCCTTGATAACGTAAATTGTGGATTGTAAACACAGTTCGGATGCGCCCATACTCAGGATAGAATCCATAATACTCGCTTAAAAGATACGGAACCATGCCCGTGTGCCAATCATGGCAATGTAATACATCTGGGAAAGTGTCTAACTTTGGCAATGCTTCCAGTACGGCTAAGCAAAAAAAGCTAAACCGTTCTCCATCGTCAGGAAATCCGTACAATTGCGATCTGCGAAAGTAGTACTCGTTGTCGATAAAATACATCGTAACGCCATCGTGTTCCAACTGAAACAATCCACAATGCTGCTCACGCCAACCTACGTTGACTGTCCAATGCGTTACATATTCCATTTTCTCCTGCCACACTTGTGGAATATCACCATATTTCGGGAGTATCACGCTGACAGACGTTCCTTGTCGCTGTAACGCTTGTGGGAGTGAACCTGCTACATCTGCAAGTCCTCCTGTTTTACAAAAAGGTACACACTCTCCTACGACAAATAGTGTGTTCATGATACATTCACCGCCTTTTGTCTCGTTCCTTTCTTCAATACAATCGGCTCCTCTTTCGTTCCAATCAACACGGTTCCATCTTCCACGTGTACATCCTTATCTAAAATACAGTGTGACAGGTGGCAATGATTACCAACCAAAGATTTTTGCATAATAATGGAACTCTCAACTTTAGAATTCTCACCTACAGTCACCGCACGAAATAAAATACTAGAGTCAACTGTACCTGCGATAGTGCATCCGTTCGCAATAAGAGATTGACTTGCTTTTGACCCACGAGTGTACTGTGTCGGTGGTTCGTCCTTCACTTTTGTGTAGACAGGGAAATCGGAACGAAAAACTTGTTGGAATATTTCTGGCTTTAGTAAGTCCATACTTTGTTCATAAAACGTTTCTATTGAGTTCAGCATGTGAGCACGCCCCTGATATTCATAAAGGCATACGCTATAATTATGCTTCAGTGAAGTTACAACATCTTTCATGTACATAAATCCCGTTTCCTCTGACCGTTCAACAAGATCCATAAGCAATTCGCGCTTTATGATGTACATCTCTAGCGACTTGCCATCCTTTCGAATGTCAGTAATGTCACAATCATGGTTCATATGCCATGAGAGGATCGGTCGAAAGTCAATAGAAGCAAGTGTGAAGCAATTTGCGATGATGACATATGTTTGGCGACTACGTTTGAAATAGTCAATGTGTGCTTGGAAATGTTGAAATGCTCCAACCCGTTTTTTCGAATCATCCAGTTGTGGCGACGGGAAGAAGAAGAGGCCATCTCGTTTCCGGTTAAGATCCCAATTTCGTCCTGAACCGAGATGATCCATTAGCGAACGATATTGGTATTTTGGGAAGATCGCCACACTGTTTACGCCTGAGTTGACCATACTTGATAAAATAAAATCAATCATTCGATAGCGCCCAGCAATAGGCACAGCCGCCAACGAGCGATGGTGCATCAAATCTTCCATACCAGTCGCATAACTTGTCGCATCAATCACTCCTAAAAGTTGATCGTCCATGGATTTTCCTCCTCTTTATGTAGCCAGTTTTGGATTGAGTCTTTTGTTACTAAAGCACACTCTTTTTCAGTACCCTGAATGATGACATCTGCTGGGATAGTAACACCCGCGTCAATAATTGCGTACTCAACAGTTGCACCTGCTTCAATTTGAACGTTTGGCATGGCGACTACCTTCTGAACAACGGCCCCTTTTTGAACAGTAACTCCTTGAAATAGAACGGAGCTTTCCACATGTCCTTCCACGATGCACCCCTCATTGACGAGAGATTGTTCAACACATGCAGTACTTGTAATCATTTGGGGAGGATGATTCGGGTTCACAGAATAAATACGCCACCCTTGATCAAATAATTTCAGCTCACAAGCGGGATCTAACAAATCCATGTTCGCTTCCCATAAGCTTTGGACTGTCCCCACATCCTTCCAGTATCCTTGAAACCCATAAGCCATTAATTTCTTTCCAGATTGAAGAAGGTACGGGATCACATCTTTACCGAAATCGTGTGATGACGTGTCAATTTGTTCGTCACGTTGCAATGTTGCTTTAAGGAGCTTCCAGTTGAAGATATAAATCCCCATCGAAGCCAAATTGCTTTTTGGCGTTTTCGGCTTTTCCTCAAACTCTACAATTCTCTTAGATTCATCTGTGTTCATGATGCCAAAACGGTTCGCCTCTTCCCATGGCACTTCAACAACTGAAATCGTAGCATCTGCCCCTGATTCAATATGTGCCTCTAACATGTCGTTATAATCCATTTTGTAAATATGGTCACCACTCAACACGAGTACGTACTCTGGGTCGTACTGCTCAATGTACGGAACGTTATGATAGATAGCGTTGGCTGTGCCACTATACCACTTCATCGCACTAGACTCACTGTACGGTGGAAGCACCGTAACGCCACCGTTTCTACGATCCAAATCCCAATCGCTACCGATCCCTATATATGAATGAAGAACTAGTGGTTGGTATTGTGTACAAATCCCGACTGTGTCGATGTGAGAGTTCGTACAGTTACTCAACGTAAAATCGATGATTCTGTATTTACCTCCGAAAGGGACTGCTGGCTTTGCGAGTTCTTTCGTTAAATCATGCAGCCTGCTCCCTTTTCCACCTGCTAATATAATCGCCACACACCGCTTTTTCATTAAAGGGATCCCATCCTTTCGTCTTCTAAAACATTTTTATAATGAAGCAATACCGCTGAATACTTTGGTAGAGAAATAGTAAGAGAATAGGGCTTGCCATGTAAGGGTGTGCTACTTGTCGTGTGTACACCTTTGCCTGTCATATCCTCTCCTCCGAAGCACGCGGCATCTGTATGAAGCAGACACTCCCATTCCCCTTGATGCGGTACTCCAATGTCGAATTGCTCATAAGATTCGCTAGAACAATTGAACACGACGGCTGCTGTATCGTCGTGACCATAGCGCAACCACGATAAAATTTGTTGTTCGTGGTTGTTCACATCGATCCATTGAAAGCAAGCTGGTTCCTTTTCTTGTTCGAACAGCGCCGGGGTTTGCTTGTATAAAGGAAGTAGCGTTTTGAAAAATGTCAAAAAGGCATCATGATTTTCATATGTAAGTAAATGCCAATCAAGCTGTGCCCCATCTTTCCACTCCGCGAAAGGGGCTAGCTCTGTTCCCATAAAGAGCAGCTTCTTTCCCGGGTGTGTCAACCAGTAGGTGAGTAACAACCGTAGCTGCGCAAATTTCTCTTCATACGTTCCAGGCAACTTATCTAATAGTGACTTTTTGCCGTGCACAACCTCATCGTGCGAAAGCGGCAAAATATATTGCTCATTAAAGGCATAAAGCATGGAAAAGGTGAGTTTGTCATGGAGCTCACGTCGTCTCTTTGGAGGTGATGAGAAATAGGTCAACGTATCATTCATCCATCCCATGTTCCATTTGTGTGTAAATCCAAGCCCCCCCTGCTCGACTCGCTCAGTAACATGTGGCCAATCTGTTGAATCCTCTGCTGTAATAAGCAATCCTGGATCATAGTCTCGAAGTCTTCGAGATACGCTTTGCATCCATTCGTGTGCCCACGGATTCGGCGTGGGAGAGGATGAATTCGGCCAGTATATAACCCGGCTCATGGCATCGAATCGAAAACCATCCACATGAAATTCTCGCACCCAGTAAAACAGACTCGACAACAGAAAACTTCTTACTTCCCCTTTTGATAAATCAAAATGAGCCGTTCCCCACTCCACATTCTCACGATCTTCTAAACTGGAATACTCATAAGTCGGAGTCCCATCAAACAGATAGAGCCCCTGAAGATCTTTGCAAAAGTGTCCCGGAACCCAATCCAATAAAACACCAATTCCTTCTCTATGGCAGGAGTCAACAAAACTCATAAAATCATGTGGAGTACCGTAACGACTTGTCGGTGCATAGTATCCCGTTGCCTGATAACCCCACGAGCCATCAAAAGGATGTTCTAAAATCGGCATTAGTTCGATATGTGTAAACCCGAGTTCCTTCACATATGGGATAAGTTCTGTCGCAAGATCACGGTACGTCATGAGGGCGCCGTTATCCGATCGTTTCCAACTGCCGAGGTGGACTTCATATATACTGACCGGTCGCTCAATCAAATTTGACTTTCTACGCTGAATCATCCACTCATCATCACCCCAGCTATTCCCTTCCCAGTCATACACAATCGAAGCTGTTTGCGGACGAACCTCATGTGTGACCGCAAACGGGTCTGCCTTGTGCACGACCTTCCCGTCAAACTGCGTGACCTCATACTTATACCGCTCTCCATGGAGGCTACCTGGTATTGTAAGCGTCCAAATTCCATCTTGGGATTTCATGCCGTACGCTGACCCATTCCAATCATTAAAACTACCTACTATCGAAACACGGCGAGCATTTGGTGCCCACACACGAAAAATAGTCATCACTTTTCCGTCCACCTGTTGAAGGTGAGCTCCAAAAAATTGATAAAGAGACTCGTGGGTACCTTCGCGAAAATAGTACACATCCTGTTCTATCTGTTGCTGCATCTTATCGATTCCTTTCCCACGTCTTTAACTATGTATTCGTGGAAACTGAAAACATCCCTTTTAACCTAACGTTTAAATTTTCAGACATTTAATGACAAAATTCGTTTTAACTTGACAAAAGGTTGTTTGTGCTGGTCTACTATTGTCTCTACTAAACAAGTAAGCTACGATGGAAAGAGTTGGGGAAAGGGGCAATGTATGTGGAAGTGTGGCAACTACTTCTTGTGTTTATTGTCGGCATCATCACCGGCATCATTAACATCTTATCTGCTGGGGGGAGTTTGCTTACCTTACCTATTTTGATTTTCCTAGGTTTGCCAGCTGCAGACGCAAATGGCACAAATCGTATTGCCATTCTCGTGCAAAGCACAGTCGGAATCACTGCCTTTCAACGCCAAGGCTGGATCGAATGGAAAGCTCGTGCATGGACATGGTTTGCCCCAGCAGCAGTAGGCTCACTTATTGGGGCTTGGTTAGCGGTAGATATTAATGGCACTTTATTTCAACGACTGCTTTCGATCATGATGGTATTTGTATTGATCCTTTTATTCATACCAAAACAAAAATTACGTAGCGAACGACTACAGCAATTTTCCTCGAGAAAAATCGTACAATATGGTATTCTGCCCCCAGCCTTTTTCTGTATAGGTATTTATGGAGGGTTAATCCAAGCAGGTGTTGGCTTTTTCATCGTAGGCATTCTTATGCTGTTTAGTTCATTACCTTTGCAGCGTATCAATGCATACAAAGTTGCAATCGTCGGTGTATTTATCTTTCTTTCTCTGTTTATTTTTCTATGGTATGGAAAAGTTTATTGGGGGATAGGACTATCTTTAGCAGCAGGATCTGCAATAGGAGCTTGGGTAGGGGCCAAGATCGCGGTAGAAAAAGGGGAGAGATGGATACAAACCTTTATGGCAGTCGCTGTCATTGTGATGGCAGTGCAGCTGTGGTTCTTTTGATATAGATAATCCCGGGGATATGAGCGTTAATCCCGGGATATGAGCGTTAATCCGGGGATATGAGCGTTAATCCCGGGATATGAGCGTTAATCCCCGGATATGAGCGTTAATCCCGGGATATGAGCGTTAATCCCCGGATATGAGCGTTAATCCCGGGATATGAGCGTTAATCCGGGGATATGAGCGTTAATCCCCGGATATGAGCGTTAATCCGGGGATATGAGCGTTAATCCCGGGATATGAGCGTTAATCCCCGGATATGAGCGTTAATCCCCGGATATGAGCGTTAATCCCCGGATATGAGCGTTAATCCCGGGATATGAGCGTTAATCCTGGGATATGAGCGTTAATCCCGGGATATGAGCGTTAATCCCCGGATATGAGCGTTAATCCGGGGATATGAGCGTTAATCCCGGGATATGAGCGTTAATCCCGGGATATGAGCGTTAATCCCGGGATATGAGCGTTAATCCCCGGATATGAGCGTTAATCCGGGGATATGAGCGTTAATCCCCGGATATGAGCGTTAATCCCCGGATATGAGCGTTAATCCCCGGATATGAGCGTTAATCCCCGGATATGAGCGTTAATCCCGGGATATGAGCGTTAATCTTTGGAAGTGGGCAGCGTGATTCTTACCACAGGCACAAAGCTGCTCACAAAGTAAAAAAGCTTCCTCAACGTCCAGTACGACAAAGAGAAAGCTTTTATTCGTGTATGACCCGTACGGGATTCGAACCCGTGTTACCGCCGTGAAAGGGCGGTGTCTTAACCGCTTGACCAACGGGCCAGCTGGCGGAGAAGGAGGGATTTGAACCCTCGCGCCGCGTAAACGACCTACACCCTTAGCAGGGGCGCCTCTTCAGCCACTTGAGTACTTCCCCATAATTTGGCTCCGCAGGTAGGACTCGAACCTACGACCGATCGGTTAACAGCCGATAGCTCTACCACTGAGCTACTGCGGAATGTATAAATATTACATCAAAAATAGAGCATTTTAAAAAAAGGATAATAATGGGCCTGAGTGGACTCGAACCACCGACCTCACGCTTATCAGGCGTGTGCTCTAACCAGCTGAGCTACAGGCCCATATGGAGCGGGTGATGAGAATCGAACTCACATCATCAGCTTGGAAGGCTGAGGTTTTACCACTAAACTACACCCGCGTTATGAATGGGGCGACTGATGGGAATCGAACCCACGAATGTCGGAACCACAATCCGATGCGTTAACCACTTCGCCACAACCGCCACAGAATTCAAAAAATAAATGGTGGCTCGGGACGGAATCGAACCGCCGACACATGGATTTTCAGTCCATTGCTCTACCGACTGAGCTACCGAGCCAAAACTGGTTTTCAGCTTTCGCTAAGCTTCGAATTTCATTGTCAGCTCCTTCACTCACATCCTCACGTATATAAAATACGCTCCGGTGTTCATGCCAACAGGATGTTGGTGGGCTAAGCGTTGCAACAGGACGTTGCGCTTTTAGCTTAGCTTCCTAAGATAGCTTCCTCGACCTTCTCACTTGTCGAAATCCTTTTACACTGTAACAATGTATTTTTCGCAGTATGAAATCCACTTAAAATGGCGGTCCGGACGGGACTCGAACCCGCGACCTCCTGCGTGACAGGCAGGCATTCTAACCAACTGAACTACCGGACCCCATTGTTCCAGCTTCCGCTAAGCGACGAATCTCTTCGTCAGCTCCTTCACTCACATCCTCACGTATTAAAACGCTAAGGATGAAAGGCTATAAAATCGCGACGTCCTGTCGCAACGCCTTTCTGACCCACATTGTGTGGGCTCCCAGTGTATTGGAGCTTCCTCGACCTTCTTGCTTATCGAAACCCTTAAAGTATTAAATAGTATATTTGGTTGCGGGGGTAGGATTTGAACCTACGACCTTCGGGTTATGAGCCCGACGAGCTACCAGACTGCTCCACCCCGCGACGATATTAGTTTTCGGCTTCCGCTAAGCTTCGAATCTCTTCGACAACTCCTTCGTTCACATCCTCACGCACACTAGTGCGCTCCGGTGTTCACTCCATCGTTTCCTCGACCTTCTCGCTTATCGAACCCTTTTACATTAAAATAGTGTTTGTCAGTTTTCAACATCTTTAACACTGCCCACTATTTCAATAATATAAATGGAGGAGGAAGAGGGATTCGAACCCCCGCGGGCTGTTACACCCCTGTCGGTTTTCAAGACCGATCCCTTCAGCCAGACTTGGGTATTCCTCCGTATGAAAAGTGGACCTTGTAGGACTCGAACCTACGACCGGACGGTTATGAGCCGTCTGCTCTAACCAACTGAGCTAAAGGTCCGTTAGTAGCGGCGGAGGGGATCGAACCCCCGACCTCACGGGTATGAACCGTACGCTCTAGCCAGCTGAGCTACACCGCCATAAGAAACGATAAAAACAAGGATAATATGGTGGAGCCTAGCGGGATCGAACCGCTGACCTCCTGCGTGCAAAGCAGGCGCTCTCCCAGCTGAGCTAAGGCCCCAAGATTGTCTCTATAAAAATGGCGCGCCCGAGAGGAGTCGAACCCCTAACCTCCTGATCCGTAGTCAGACGCTCTATCCAATTGAGCTACGGGCGCAAAAACTATTGAATTACTGGTACCGAGGGTCGGACTCGAACCGACACGGTGGGAACCCACCCCAGGATTTTAAGTCCTGTGCGTCTACCTATTCCGCCACCCCGGCGTTACGAAAGAGCGGAAGACGGGATTCGAACCCGCGACCCCCACCTTGGCAAGGTGATGTTCTACCACTGAACTACTTCCGCATTAATGCGGGTGAAGGGACTCGAACCCCCACGTCACAAGGACACTAGATCCTAAGTCTAGCGCGTCTGCCAATTCCGCCACACCCGCATTGCATTATGAAAAATGGTGAGCCATGAAGGACTCGAACCTTCGACCCTCTGATTAAAAGTCAGATGCTCTACCAACTGAGCTAATGGCTCATGCCAACAGGATGTCGGTAGGTTAAGCTCTATGCTTAACTTCATTAAAGTACCTGTTCCACAAGATGTATAGTGGTGCCGGCAAGAGGACTTGAACCCCCAACCTACTGATTACAAGTCAGTTGCTCTACCAGTTGAGCTACACCGGCGTGCTGTAATGTTGAAAATGGTGGAGGATGACGGGATCGAACCGCCGACCCCCTGCTTGTAAGGCAGGTGCTCTCCCAGCTGAGCTAATCCTCCATTTTTAAATCAGACATCATCTATTATACAGCTTATCAGATGTTTTGCAAGATATTTTTTTATCTTAAGATTCTGTTGAAAGCAAGTTAACTGGTCAAAATTATGTAGAATGTTGACCTCGTTTGTCTTTTGAGGACGAGGATTACTATATCATCTCTAGTAATCGATTGCAAGATCATTTCTTGTTTTTCTATGAAATCTTTCATGATGAGGGAAATCCTGCATAGAGTGTATGAAAAGATTTGTTTGTGAGGTGTCTTTATTGGTGACCATTCTCGCTTTTGTTATTTCTTTCGTGATGTCCATCTATTTGTTCACTGCAACGTTCCTTTATGGTGTCTCGTCCAAGAGAAACGACATTGGTACAGGACACTTTACGTTCACTCTCTTCGGTGCGTTTTTCTTCTCAGCTATGTGCTACGTGTTCCTCCCTGTACCTTAAGGGAGAAACACTTTTATGATGTCGTTAAGGAAAATACGTACCCTTCCTCAATATGTGTTTTGTTTCCTATGGAGAGGGTGGTTTCTTCTTTTTTCACCCCACCTAGACTCTTATAAAACTGCCTCGATTTATTTTCTTGAAGTACCCATACAAGCATTTGCTTATAGTTCTCCCTCTTCAACGCCTCTTCTACTGCCTGTACAAGTTGTTTTCCCAGTCCTTGCTTTTGAGCTTCTTTTAGCACATAAATTGCATACAACTCTCCGTCGTACGGCAAACTAGACCTTTCCTTCCCACCAGAGGAGAAACCCACGATCTTCCCTTCTATCTCTGCGACAAATACGATACTCGTGTCCATTGCTAAAATAATTTCCCACCGCTCCACTCGCTCGTCTAGATCTAAAGTGTTTAAAAATGTTTTATCCACAATTCCGGTATACGTCTCGTGCCAAGATAGAACGTGCACTTCCGCGATACCTTGAGCATCCTCTCTTTTCGCCTTCCTGATCATTTACATCCCCTCTTTCTTGCTCATCCAATTCGACATGTGTACTAGGCAACCTTCATAATGTAGAAGGAATTCTTTACAACTGTCTAGAAATCATATTAACACCAACATATATGGAAGGTAGATACGATGGAATTTTCCTTGGAAGTATTACTCAAGTTAGGTATTACCGCAGCTTTAGGTTTGGTCATTGGTCTAGAACGTGAAATAAAGCGAAAACCTGTTGGTCTTAAAACGTGTCTCGTTATTAGTATCATGAGTTGTTTACTGACGATTGTTTCTATTGAAACAACATATGATGTCGCTGCACGACCTGAAATTAACGTTACGATGGATCCACTTCGTTTAGCGGCACAAATTGTATCAGGGATTGGTTTTTTAGGTGCGGGGGTTATCTTAAGAAAAAGTAACGACAGCATCCTTGGGCTCACAACCGCAGCGATGATTTGGGGAGCAGCTGGGATTGGTATAGCAGTCGGGGCAGGGTTTTACTATGAGGCGATTGCTGGTGTTATACTTTTGATTATTAGTGTGGAACTTTTGCCATACTTGTTCAGCTTAATCGGACCTAAGCAGTTGAGGGAGAAAGAAATCTTACTGCAGGTAACGTTAAACCACCCCTCGAAGATCTCCACAGTACTTGGAGTGTTTGAAAAAGCGGACATGAACATCGAAAACGTCCGTATTAAAGATTTACCTGATAGTTTACACCTCCTACAACTACGCCTTTCTGTTGATTTTCGTCAGCGGACAACAGAAGTGTACGAGATGGCTGCTAGTATCAATGGTGTACAGAGCGTAGAAGTTGAAAGCTTGTAGTAACACTGTCAGTCGTTCTTTAACATGACTTGCTAGCGAACGAACATTTTCTTCTTGAAACATTCTAACAAATATAGTATGATTTTGCTGTCTTGATCACGGGGGCTTAGCTCAGATGGGAGAGCGCTTGCATGGCATGCAAGAGGTCGTCGGTTCGATCCCGATAGTCTCCATCAATACTTTACGCAAAAAACGGCAGAGATGTCGTTTTTTTGTTATGTAAATGAAGACCTGAAATGGGCAAAGCTGAAGGGCAAGGAGAACATGAATAATTCCGGTCTGGATTTTTCATTCCACCTGACCATGCAAAAAAATCGATACGTCAACATCTACGACTCGCTCCTTTGTTTGAACACTCTACGCTTTGACCATACTAGGAATACGTAACTTTTTAGTAAGGATCGATGCTATGGGTTGGTATAAGCAATTTATTCGTTGGCCTGTTGTCGGCAGAATATTATTAATCGGTGTAGGGTTAGTCTTAACGTTTGGTATTCTCATTCATCTTGTAGAGCCAGAAACATTTCCATCTATTATGGTGGGTATCTATTGGTCATTAATTACAGCTTCAACAGTAGGATTTGGAGATTACGCACCCGTGACCACAGCAGGCAGAGTGCTCTCAATGGTGCTTATATTAATGGGAGCGGGCTTTATTTCTGCATATTTTATTGGTTTAGCTACTCTCACCGTCACATGGCAAAACAACTTGCTAAGAGGCTACCATCCTTATAAGGGGAAGGATCATATGATTGTCATTGGTTGGAACGAGCGCACTCGCTATTTATTTGAACAAATGAAGGCCTCGAAGTTAGACCATAAAGTAGTGTTAATCGATGAAAGTCTTGAAGAAACACCGGATAAATCATTGCCCATTCATTTTGTTAGGGGGAGACCTAGTATTGACGGTGTGTTACGCCGCGCTAACTTAGAAGAAGCATCCGTTGTCTTGATTACATCAGATCCTACAAAAGATGAACTACAAGCGGACATGTCGTCTATTTTGACTTTGTTAGCCGTTAAGGGAAATCGTCCGGATGTGTATTGCATGGTGGAAATTTTAACCGAAGAGCAAGTTCCTAATGCGAAGCGTGCAGGAGCAGATGAAATTCTTGAAACGAATCACCATGCTAGCTACATTATGGCAAACTCTATTTTCTCACGCGGCATGTCTGAGCCACTATCTCTTTTACTTGATCAATTGCGTGGGAATAAAATGTATTTTCGTCAAGCGCACGAAAATGAAGTGGGAAAATCATTTTTTGAATTAGCCGAGGAGCATTTAGAGCAACATACTCTTCTTATCGGGTACCGCAGAGGGAAGGATACAGAAATTAATCCGCCACTCGCGACGACCATTTACCCACAAGACGAGCTTCTTATCATATGTCAAAGAACTGAATGAATTAGAGAAAAGCGTTCGCAGCATAAGGTTTTTTCGCGAACGCTTCTTGCCTTTAGAGCAGTCGATTCTCCACTTCCTTCACAAGTTCTTTACCAAGATCCACATAATCATCAGGAAAATCTGCATCTTTATCGACTGGCTCCTGAAATTGGTTGAATGATGCACCGAAGTTTCCGACGAATGCGTGGTCATCCAACCCACGCTGGTATTTATGTGACAACAAAAGTGGGCGACCGAATTCAACTGTTGCTCCATAAGAATCAAGTTGCCCATCCACTGCTCTAATCGGTAAACGCAGAAACTGATATCCAACACGATCGTCAATTTTATAATCAAAATAACCGTGATCATACTCCCAGTTATCACCGATAGAATATCCCATTTCCTTTAGTTCCTGCTCCAGTTTATACAGCTGAAA
Organism: Bacillus fonticola; assembly: GCF_012955605.1. Classification (GTDB taxonomy): domain Bacteria; phylum Bacillota; class Bacilli; order Bacillales; family JC228; genus Bacillus_CG; species Bacillus_CG fonticola. Next base: position 2,460,200 of record NZ_CP052135.1, read on the forward strand.
GTGCTTCCCTTCTAGCTTCGATGGAATTTCAATCATTTCTTTTCCTCCCTTGCTTACTCATTTTGTTTTTAGTCTGCACAAAATTGATTTATTTTACAGAAGGCAAAATCCTCCTCATTACGGGGTACGTCCAGCATTATCTGCATACAAAAAAACCTACACCGCCAAAATAACAGCGATGTAGGGTCCTTTTATTCTTCATTCGACAATCTTTTCTCAAGCTCAACTTTTTCTTTTTCAAATCCAGGTTTCCCGAGAAGAGCAAACATGTTCTTTTTGTATGCCTCTACTCCCGGTTGGTCAAAGGGATTAACACCTAGCAGATAACCACTTACTGCACAGGCTTTCTCGAAAAAGTAGACGAGGTAGCCAAAAGTGTAAGGATCCAATGCCGGAATTTCAATGACGAAGTTCGGTACTCCCCCATCTGTGTGAGCGAGTAACGTGCCTTCAAACGCTTTTTCGTTTACAAAGTCTACGGTCTTACCTTCTAGATAATTCAATCCATCAAGGTCATTAGGATCGTTCTCAATACTTAGCTCATGACGTGGTGATTTCACTTTAATGACCGTTTCAAATAAGTCTCTCCGTCCCTCTTGAACATATTGACCTAACGAATGCAGGTCTGTAGAGAAGTTAGCAGAAGAAGGAAAAATCCCTTTTTGATCTTTTCCTTCACTTTCACCGAAAAGCTGCTTCCACCATTCAGAGAAGTATTGAAGACCTGGTTCGTAGTTAATCAACATTTCAATTGTCTTTCCTTTGTTATAAAGAGCATTCCTAGCTGCTGCGTATTGGTAGGCTAAGTTCTCCGATAGTTCCGCAGAAGAGAAGTCTTCGCGTGCCTTAGCCGCACCATTTATCATCGCATTGATATCGATTCCAGCTGCGGCGATTGGCAACAAGCCAACTGCAGTTAAAACAGAATAGCGACCGCCGACATCATCTGGAATAACGAATGACTCATAGCCCTCTTCCGTTGCGAGCGTCTTTAAAGCCCCTTTTGAAGCATCTGTAGTGGCAAAAATGCGTTGTTTTGCATCCTCTTTACCGTAACGATCTTCCAAAAGCTTGCGGAATATACGAAATGCAAGTGCAGGTTCTGTCGTTGTTCCCGATTTTGAAATAACGTTTATAGAGAAATCTTTTCCTTCTAAAAGGTCCATCATGTCTCGCATATAAGTGGAGGAAATATTGTTTCCAACGAAAATCACTTGTGGCGTGTGCCGCTTATTCTTAGGCAATTCGTTATAAAAGCTGTGTTGGAGCATTTCGATTGCAGCGCGAGAGCCGAGATAGGAACCACCAATTCCAATAACAAGCAGTACCTCTGAGTGTCCTTGAATACGTTTTGCCGCAGCTTCAATGCGTGCAAATTCTTCGCGATTGTATTCTTTCGGTAAATCAATCCATCCTAAATAATCGCTTCCCGCTCCTGTTTTTTCATGAAGAGAATGGTGAGCAGCCTTCACTGCATCTTGTAAATAATCAAGCTCATACGATTGTAAAAAGTCACTCGCCGTTTTGTATTGAAATTGAATATGTGACATCGCTAGCCTCCGTTATGTATTGATTCGCTTTCACTTTACCGAAACCGCATGACGGAATCAAGCATGCTCCTAACTGCAAGCGGTTTCTTATGAAAAAATTTACTTTAAGCTTTTTCCACCAACAAGGACCAGACCGCTATTGCGACCTGGTCCTTTACCTTAAATATCTTTCCTTATAAAGACGCCTTCAAAATAGCGACAACATCTTCCTTTTGAAGTTTTTGGAAGTTGCCGAATGGACCGTTTGCCATCGCTTTGTCTGCCATAGCGTCTACTTTTGAATCATCAATATCGTAATGTGCTAATTGCTCCGGTGCACCAATAGAAGACCAGAATACGCGTAATTTTTGAATACCTTCCAGTGCAGTTTCTTCATCGGTTTTGCCGGTTGGATTTACATCAAACACGCGAACAGCCAGTTGCTTGTAACGTCCAACGTTCGTTTGTAGTGTGTGTTTCATCCAATTCGGGAACAGAATGGCCAAACCTCCAGCGTGCGGGATGTCGTACACAGCAGAAACGGCGTGTTCGATATTGTGTGACGCCCAATCACCACGGTAACCGACTTGAAGCGTACCGTTTAAGGCCACTGTCCCACTATACAAGATCGTTTCGCGAAGATCATAGTTCTTTAAGTCTTTAACGAGCTTTGGTGCTGCTTCCATCACTGTGCGCAACGTTCCTTCAATCATACGGTCTTGAAGGGGAGTGTTCTTGACATTATGGAAGTACTGTTCAAATAGATGGCTCATCATATCGACAACACCATACACAGTTTGATCTTGCGGTACTGTAAATGTGTTCTGAGGGTCTAAAATAGAGAACCTTGGAAATACAAGCGGACTTCCCCAGCCGTATTTTTCATTCGTTTCCCAGTTTGTAATGACAGAGCCAGAGTTCATTTCACTACCTGTTGCAGCCAAAGTAAGAACCGTTCCAAAAGGCACTGCTTCAGTTGGAATGTGCTTCTTCGTCACTAAATCCCATGCATCACCTTCATACTTCGCGCCAGCAGCAATTGCCTTCGTACAGTCAATAACACTACCGCCACCAACGGCAAGAATAAAGTCGATTCCTTCTGTTTTGCAAATGTCTACACCTTTCCGAACAGTCGCTATACGCGGATTCGGTTCAACACCTGAAAGCTCATGCACTGTCGCACCAATTTCTTTCAAGTAAGACACTGTTTGATCGTAAAGTCCGTTTCGTTTAATACTACCTCCACCGTAAACGAGTAGCACGTTGTTTCCGTAGCGGGGTACCTCTTCTTTGAGCTGTACAAGTTGATCTTTGCCAAAGATTAATTTCGTTGGATTGTGATATGTAAAATTCTCCATTCATTTCCCCTCCTTATGTTATAGGGTCATTATCCAGTATTTACAGTACCGATGCAAAAGATGTGATTCAACTGGTTTGTTTAAACCAATATGTAAATGTTGGGAGGCAGTATAAACAAATGGCCGCTGTAAATGATAAGAACGAACCCATCTTACTAAAAGGAGGGCATACGAATGAGTGGCATTCAACGTACTGCATTAGTTCTTACTATTATTGGTGCGATTAACTGGGGGCTTATTGGTTTTTTCCAATTCGACCTCGTTGCAGCCATTTTCGGTGGTCAAGCTTCCGGACTGTCCCGTATCATCTATGGACTTGTTGGACTCGCAGGAATCATCAATCTCGGGCTCTTGTTCAAGCCATCTGAAGAAGTGGCAAGAGAACCTGAATCACGACCGACACCGTAACACTGGAAATAGATCTTGTAATAAGGTCACCAAAAAGCTTATTGGTTATGGAGCAGTTCTATTCTCATATTCATGAATAGAACTGCTCTTTTTATTTGTGTAACGCACAAATAAAAGAGACGCACTATTTACTTTAGCGCGTCCCTTATCTATTTGCTTACACACCAATTGAAATATACTGTATCTCAAGAAAGGCATCCAGTCCTGCTTTCCCACCTTCTCGCCCCATTCCACTTTCCTTCATTCCACCAAATGGGGCTTGAGCTGTGGAGGGGGCTCCATCATTAACGCCGATGATGCCAAACTGTAATTGTTCTGGAATACGCCAGCTATTTGTTAAAGAAGTCGTGTATACATAGGCGGCCAGTCCGTATGGCAAACTGTTTGCGCGCTCAATCGCTTCCTCGTCCGATTCCACAACTGCAATCGGTATGACTGGTCCAAAGGTTTCCTCCTGCATGCAGAGCATGTCATCCGTCGCTCCTAAGATCAACGTCGGAGAAACGTATAGTCCAGTTTGCGAAGATGCGGTAATAATAGTGGCACCTTTAGACTCAGCATCCTCAATATGGCAATTTACCTTTTTCACAGCCTCCGTATCTATAAGTGGACCAACCGCTGTTCCCTCAGCAAATGGATCTCCAACGACGAGCTGTTTTATTTCTTCTTGCAGCCTTTGCACTACGCGTTCTGCTATCGAATTATGAACATACACCCTGTTTGTACAAATACACGTTTGCCCTGCGTTACGGAATTTCGATTGCATCAGACCGGCAATTGCTTGCTCCACGTCTGCGTCTTCACAAATGAGAAACGGCGCTTGTCCACCGAGTTCGAACGAGCATGCCTTCATTGTGTCTGCTGCTTGCCTCATAAGAAGCTTTCCAACCTCAGTCGATCCCGTAAAGGTAATCTTTCGCACACGATCATCTTTCAGCCATGCTTCACCAATCGTTTGCGCATCACCTACGATGAAATTGACGACACCCTGCGGAAAACCTACTTCCTCCATTCCTTTTGCTAGTAACATAGCTGTTAAGGGAGTTTGTTCCGCTGGCTTCACAACCACAGTGCATCCCGCAGCGAGAGCCGGTGCCAGTTTACGTGTAATCATTGCAGCTGGAAAATTCCAAGGAGTAATAGCAGCCACAACACCAATAGGTTGCTTACGGACGAGAATTCGTTTGTTTTCGTGTTGAGAAGGAATCGTTTCTCCATAAACACGAATTGCCTCCTCCGCGTACCATTTTATAAAAGAATTTGCATAGCGTACTTCACCGAGTGCCTCTTGAAGCGGTTTTCCTTGTTCAGAGGTCATCACTTTAGCAATTTCCTGCTCGTTTGATTGAATGTGATCGTGCCATTTCATGAGGAGCTCTGCGCGTTCGTATGCAGTCATTTTAGACCAAGTAGGAAGGGCATCGTGCGCAGCAGTTACTGCTTCTTGCGCTTCCATCTTCCCCCCGACTGACACAGTGCCTACTTCTTTATCCATAGAGGGGCTTGTCACTGAAAGTTGTTCACTCGTTTTCTTCCAAGAACCGTTAATAAATAGATCAAAATGCACGTTAACCTCTCCTTCCGTACTATGAACTACTTGTTTTTATGCATGCATTGTAGCATTTTTTACCTTTCTTTACCGAGCTTAACCGAGATGATAGGCATCTTCTTTGTGTGTGTGGAACTATCCTACCAAAAAAACGCGACTCAAAAGGAGCCGCGTTTTCCATCTTGTTCAGGCACTAAGCACACGTTGAATACGCTCAATCGCCCAGTCTAATTCTTCTTTCGTAATAACGAGCGGTGGAGCGAAACGAATCACTGTGTCGTGTGTTTCTTTACAAAGCAAGCCTTCTTCTTTTAGGGCCTCGCAATATTTACGTGCTGGTTCAGTTAGTTCAATTCCGATAAATAAACCTTTTCCGCGCACATCATTAATAATCGGATTTTTAATTGTTCCAAGCTGCTCTTGGAAATAAGTACCGAGCTCTAATGAACGTTCTGCCAGCTTCTCTTCTTCTAATACTTCAAGGCTCGCTACAGATACTGCACATGCCATCGGATTTCCACCAAATGTGGACCCGTGCGAACCTGGGTTGAATACGCCTAATACGTCCTCATCTGCACACACGCACGAGATTGGGAACACGCCGCCACCGAGAGCTTTCCCTAAAATATACATGTCTGGAGTTATGTTCTCCCAGTCACAAGCGAAGCGTTTTCCAGAGCGTCCAAGACCTGCTTGGATTTCGTCGGCGATCATAAGTACGTTTTGTTCTGTACAAACGTCGCGAACTGCTTGAAGAAAGCCATCTTGAGGGATGTTGATGCCCGCTTCTCCTTGAATCGGTTCGAAAAGGAATGCTGCAGTGTTTGGTGTGATAGCTGCTTTTAGTGCTTCAACGTCTCCGTATGGAATAAGTTTAATTCCCGGAAGCATTGGCCCAAACCCTCTTTGGTACTCCTCGTCCGAAGATAGAGAAACAGCAGTCATCGTCCGCCCATGGAAGTTCCCTTCGCAAGCGATGATTTCAGCTTGGTTTGCTGGCACACCTTTCACGTCATACGCCCAACGACGCGCAGCTTTCACCGCTGTTTCCACAGCCTCAGCACCTGTATTCATCGGAAGTGTCATTTCCTTGTTCGTAAAGGTAGCCATTTTCTCATACCAAATTCCTAATTGGTCATTGTGAAATGCACGGGACGTTAAGGTGACACGGTCTGCTTGATCTTTCAAGGCTTCAATGATTTTCGGATGGCGATGGCCTTGGTTAACAGCAGAATACGCACTTAACATGTCCATATAGCGATGACCTTCAGGATCCTCCACCCAAACACCTTCTGCTTTTGAAATGACGATTGGAAGTGGTAAATAGTTTCTTGCCCCATACTTCTCCGTCTTAGAAATCATTTGTACCGTTTTCGTTGTCATACAAAACAAACCTCCTTTATCTTCATTGTATCGAGGACCGCGACGAAACAAAAGCATTTAAAGTAAATTTCCGCCACATATTTCCTCACTCACTTTTACACGATCACTTCCGGTTTCCTAATCATGCACGATCAAATAAAAATACCTCTCCCTGAATTGGGAGAGGTGTCATTGTCATTACTTTTTAATTAAATCTTGACGCTCTGATTGTTCGATCCACTCAGTCAGTTTGTCACGTAATGTATTGAATCCGCCAGCTTCCTCTGTTTTCACAGCAGCTTGACGCTTACGTGGTGCACGCTTTTTCTCTGGTTGTTGCTGAACGGGTGCGTCTTGAGTGGCGCGCATGGAAAGAGAGATCTTTCCTTTCCCTTCGTCAACTGACAGTACTTTCACTTCCACTTCGTCACCAACAGAAAGATGCTCATTCACGTCTTTTACGTAGCCGTGTGTGATTTCAGAAATATGCACAAGTCCTTGCGTTTCTTCATCTAAAGCAACAAACGCTCCGTACGGTTGAATACCGGTTACTTTTCCTGTTTGCACTGATCCTACTTCAAAATTTGTCATATGTTAACACTCCTATATACTTTTCCTTTTAGACGCATTTGTAAAGTATAACACAGCCCCTCTTGACTGACAAAGGAATTTGTAGGAATGTAAAATGGAAACATAGATGAGACATGTTTAAAATTATAAAACGCTGTCTAAAATGGGGATAAGGCTTTCTAGTATTCCCCCTTTTTTGACAACGTTGGTGACAGCGTTGTCTTTTTTTGTGCACAAAAAGTCTATTTCATCAACCAATATGTTATTTTCACTGCGTAAAAGGAGCGGATTAACGAATGAGTCAATCACCACTCTCTGTTCTATGGCACAAATACTCTGGAGAAAAGCCGTCTGCCCCGTTAACAATCGTGTGTTTACATGGTTTTTTGGCGAGTCGCATAAGCTTTGATCTAATACTTCCTTCACTTCAGAAGCTAGGCGATGTTTGTACGATTGATTGGCCGCCATTTGGAGAAAGCGAAAAACCTATGCGTTTTCAGTACTCGACAAGCTCCATTGCACAAACCATCGCAGCAGTAATTGAACATGTTCCGACACCCCTTCTTCTATTTGGGCATTCTATGGGCGGACAGCTGGCACTCAGGTTAGCCAGCTTGCCACAAGTGAAGCCAAAGGTTGTTGGAGTAGTCACCGCGGCTAGTTCTGGTTATATGGAGAGATTCCCAAGAAAGTTACGTGCGCTAACGTATCTTCCTTTTGCTTCGTACATTGCACAAAAGCGACTAGAAAAAACCGGGGTAAGAGGTAATTTAGAAGTTGTACTCCACGATCAAAGGCACATCACAGAAGAGTTGATTAGAGCATATGAGGCACCTTTTCAACAACGACGTATCTTCCAAGGGATACTTCGAATGGTTCGTCATCGCGAAGCAGATTTATCTACCGCGGAACTGCGGAATATTAAAGCCCCCGTGTTACTCTTGTACGGTAAGCATGATCGAGTAATACGTGAGACCGTCGTCCAGCGCTTTGCAACCGACTTGCCGAACGCGACAACATCACCTATTGAGGCTGGACACTTAATTCTAGAAGAGCAACCAATCGAATCCTTTCATCGCTTAGTCGATTGGATGCACAAGACCCCTTCTTTAACATCCTTTGTCCACGATATTTCTTAACTCAGTAGCCACAGTTAGACACGACCCTAATGGGGGGGCTTGTTCAAACGAAAAGGAAAAAACTTGTTGAATCGTTTTAGCAAGTTCCCCAACAGAAGTAGCATCTCTTGCTGCCTGCAAACAGTCTGCAATTTCCGGATCATAGTTACCTGAACCTAATTGAAAAGGGTCCCATTCGTTTAAAATGTCCACCATTTTTTCATAAGCACGTTGATTTTCCATTAGCAGTCCCTCACTTTGTTTCTTTATATCATAAAATCGCCCATGAATAAGGCATATCGTTTTCCATATCCATATACACTAACGTTGAAACTACAACGAACACGCATAATCCGTCAAGCCTCTTCCTGTTCACACGTCAAGAAAGTCCGTGCACTAATTATATAGATGCTAGATAGGATGTTGTATAGGGAATCAACTTTGTTTGATCGTTTGATGGTTCGCAAAGACACCTATTCTGTGAAATGGGATACTACTCCAGAATTATTTCAGTATCAAGAGGATGACTTATTACCGATGTAAGTTGAGGAGTGGCTATCCTTCGTTTTTCCGACGCAAATCAAGGAAAAAGAAAAAAGGACAAAGCGGCGTGGCTTTGTCCTTACTCTTTCTCTTGTTCAGTTTCAGCCTCTTCCGTGCCTTCTTGGTCAACAGGTTCTCCGTTCTTTGAAATCTCTCCGCATGCAATCCGCGCACCTGCATTGCCAGCAGGCTGACTCATTCCATCGTCTGCCAGCTCATGGATAACGAGAGACGTCCCTTCTGTTGTATACAAAGTCGTTTTTCCTTCAGCTAAAGTCGCTTGAGGCGCTGTTAACTCGACATTCACTACACCTTGATCATCTGCTATCACGTTAGGAAGGTCCCCAGCATGTGCACCTTCTGGATTCAATAGACCATGACTTTTATCATCCGGATTAAAATGATTGCCAGCAGATTCAAAATCTGGCCCTTCACAAGAGCCCTTTTCATGAAAATGAACCGCATGCTCACTCGGTGGTAAACCTTCTAGGTCAAACGTCATATCAACACCAGACGCCCCTTCTTCCATCGTAACTACACCAAGTGAGTCTCCGTCCGGGTTTACGACATCAACATTTAATTTTTTAGGATTTCCTCCAGTAGCACATCCTGCTACAAAGAGGACCGTACAGCTACATACTAAGAAACCAACTGACCGCACAACCATAACAATCCCCCTACATACGGCAAGAACTTTCTTAGTAGTGTGGTCAGTTGCTTTTCTTTTTAAACACGTTTTCTATAATCGTTTCTGTTCTTCCTCAGCTTGCAACTGTTGTTCAAACAATTTCGCTTCCTTTTCCTGCTTACGGTTAATGCGGATAATCCACATCATCGTCAGCACAGCAAACACGAAAAAGATTCCGAAGCTAATGGCAGCCGGAATGTACTCGGATTTGTCTTCTGGGAAGTACAAAAAGAGCCCAAGTATCCATGGGGGTACACTTGGCATCGTGCATCACCGCCTTTCAAAAGTAACTACTACTAACTAGTATAACAAACGAGACTCTTTCTCCAAACATTGCTTGTGAAGAAGTGATGACATGTTAATTTAATTCATAATTGGACGGACTTTCGTCATCACGACTTTTTCCATCGGTTGATCTGTTGGCAATGTTGGAAGGTCAGCAATTTTATGTACGATATCCATTCCTTCAACTACTTGTCCAAACACTGTGTGACGGTGGTCTAACCAAGGGGTTCCGCCAACTTCTTTGTATTTTTGGATAGCTTCTGCTGGGTATCCTGCTCTATCAAGATCGGCAGCCATTTGTGGATTCAGCTCACTATTTTGCACAATAAAAAATTGGCTCCCATTTGTGTTTGGACCAGAATTCGCCATTGAGAGTGCTCCTTGGAAGTGGAACAACTCTGGTGAAAATTCATCTTCGAAAGGGGCACCGTAAATACTTTCCCCGCCTGTTCCGTTTCCACTTGGGTCTCCACCTTGAAGCATAAACTGCTTAATGATTCTGTGGAAAGTAAGACCGTCGTAATAGCCGTTTTCACAGTGAGTTACGAAATTCTTAACCGTTTTTGGTGCCTGATTTCCGTAAAGGGCGATGATCATATCCCCATGATTCGTTTCCATTTTCACTTTAACCGTTTCATTCGTTTGATCGATTTGCGGGTAGCTCATTGTGTTACCTCCATTTTTTCGTGGGGGCGACCCACTTTGTTCTGCACGTAAATTAAAGATAAAGGAACCACGCTGCAATCTCGCCGTCCATGGCGCAACGCTTGGTACTCAATTACGGGCACAGATAACGCTATTTTACCTTACCCATCATCTCAGTGCAAAAGTATAGACCCTTGCAGTTTTCCCATCTCTTTCGTAACGTAGTAAGAAGTAGGACTATTTTTAAGGAGTGGACTCATATGCAAATAGGAGATCTGGTCACAGCGCCGTATAAAACTGGGGTTTATATTGGTGAGGTTACACAGTGGAGTGAATCACGTGCTACGGTTCGTGTTTTAGCAGTCAAAAAGCATCCTAAGCAAGGGGATCTTCACAACCCAAATCAAACAAACGTCCCTTTCTTTCATGAGCGAAAAGCTTTGAGTTTCCGTGAACAAACGAACGTGCCCCCGCAACAAATAAAAGCTTACGAAGGTGACGTTCCAGACTACTACGCTTCTTTACAACATGCTCTAGACACGTATGAGAACAAGTTGAGACAAACTGAATCCCCATATGCTCGGCAAGCCCTCGATTGCTTACTGAACTTAAAAAAAGCCTACTTCCGTTCTTAAGAAGTAGGTTTTTTCATTCTGAACTCACCAATAGGGACATCCATCCCCTTTTCAAATGCTAAAAGGAAGCGTATAATTTTATTTAGCAAACCGAAATATAAGACAATCAAAGAAGGTGGAAAGGATTACGGTTAGAAAAAGAAATCTACGCGTCATGTTTATGGCAAACTTTTTAGTAGCAGGAAGTGCCACGATGGTCATGCCGTTTCTTTCCTTGTACATTGAAACATTTGGAAACTTTAGTGACGAATATGTGCAGAGATGGGCTGGCTTCGTGTTTGGAATCACCTTTTTGATGGCGTTTTTAGTCTCTCCCATCTGGGGGCGCATTGCCGATCGAAAGGGCTATAAACCCATTTTAGTTATTACAGGGTACGGAATCGCAACAAGCATCTTTTTAATGGGCTTTATGGAGTCTGTAGCAGGTTTATTTTTTCTTCGGGTGTTTATGGGGATTGTTACTGGCTTTATTCCAACGTCTCTTGCTTTTATTTCAAAACAAACACCGAAGGAAGTTGCCGGCAGGACATTGGGAACTTTGCAAATGGGCACCGTCTCCGGCGGATTACTCGGTCCGCTTATTGGAGGAGCACTCGCAGATAGTGTCGGATTCTCCTACACGTTTATTATTACCGCGACTGCGATTATCATTTCGACGACCATGGTCCTATTTTTGACAAAAGAAGTAGAGCTTGAAGAAGATGAAAAGGAAAACCAGAAGCATTATACACGAAAAGAAGTGCTGCAATTTATTTTACAGCACCGTGTATTGTTTACCTTAATGCTTCTCTCAACATTAGTTCAAGTTGCTAACTTTAGTGTGCAACCACTGCTCGCCTTATACGTTGCCGAATTGACGAATGCAACCAATGTAGCACTTTTAGCAGGGTTTGCCTTTTCCGCAACCGGTTTCGGAAACTTACTAGCTACTCGAAAGTGGGGAACATTAGGAGATCGAATTGGCTATGAAAAAGTTCTTCTTATTTTGTTGTTAGCCGCATCCTTATTGTTTATCCCACAGGCTTTTGCAAACGCCTTATGGCAACTCGTCTTAGCTAGGTTTTTATTTGGTATGGCAATTGGGGGCATTATTCCTTGTGTCACAGCGTATGTTCGCCAAGTGGCCCCGCAACGAATGCAAGGGGAATTACAAGGTTACACAGTAAGCTTTCGTTTCCTCGGTAACGTCATTGGACCTGTTATGGGGGGAGTTATCTCCGGATGGTTTGGCATACAATCGGTTTTCTTCGTGACGAGCGCTTTATTTTTCACAGCATGTTGTGTATTGTTTTGGAGCGTTCGCCACGAGGAAAGTCAAGAAACTTTGGCTCATAACTCCCGATCGATATAACTTATGAAGAACCCAACATCTGTAATGATGTCGGGTTCTTTAAGTTAACCTACCCAACAATGCGCACATACTCCCTTGAGCGCATCCTTTTTGGCGGGAGAGGCCTTTCGAAATTTTCCCCCACTTCTGTACTTAGCGGGATCGGTTGCAATTGACCGTCTTGTTGAAGGCCTCTTTCGTATGAAATTTCTTGTTGTGAATTGACAAACCAGCCACCTAGAAACAACACAGAAAAGAGGGTGCCACTATACAAAATCTTTTTCATATAAGCATCACCTATTGCTCAGTTTGCTCTTTTTTATACGTATTTATGCAAAGTTTTTTTCGAATTCACGCCGTCTTCTTACATATTTAATAACAAAACGGGAACCCTTGTGTAGACTGTGTTTCATCCATGCAAGCTTTTTTTATTTACGTTATAATGTGTCTAAGATCAACTTATAGTGGCTACTTTACATAGTTACAGATGCACTACATCCCCGCACTTTTATAAACATTTGCAAAAGTAATTTTCACATAAGGATTGGATGATAAGGAGGGTGTTCGTTTGACATTACTTCATGTGGCAATTCTGTTGCCATTTTTATTTGCCATTTTCGTACCTCTGCTGCGAAAGTACATGCCTCAAGTACACACAGGGTGGTTTGTGCTACTTGTACCCGTCACGCTTGTGGTCTACTTTAGTCAATTTCTAGAGGTAACAGGTAATAATGAAGCCATTTTAGAAAGTGTACCGTGGATTCCTGCACTTGATATTTCCTTTGACGTTTATATTGACGGATTAGGTCTTTTGTTTGCCCTTCTCATTACTGGGATCGGGGCACTCGTAGTCCTTTACTCTGTTTACTATTTGGACAAGCATAAAGAATCTTTACATACCTTTTATGTGTATTTATTGCTCTTTATGGGCGCTATGTTAGGGGTTACACTTTCCGATAACGTCATCGTTTTGTATACGTTTTGGGAATTGACGAGTATCTCCAGTTTTCTATTAATTGGGTACTGGAACCATAAAGACGGTTCTCGTTATGGGGCGCAAAAGTCGATGCTTATTACCGTCTTCGGCGGACTCGCCATGCTCGGTGGTTTTATCATGCTCTATCTCATGACGGGTACTTTTTCGATTCGCGGAATGGTGGAGCAGTCTGAAGTCATTTTTGCTCAACCACTATTTATCCCAGCGATGCTACTCGTTTTACTTGGAGCATTTACAAAATCAGCTCAGTTTCCGTTTCACATTTGGTTACCTGACGCCATGGAAGCTCCTACACCTGTTAGCGCATATTTACACTCTGCCACGATGGTTAAGGCGGGCATTTACTTAGTCGCTCGTATGAGTCCTATCTTTGCCGAGTCTGGTGTTTGGCTCTGGCTCGTTGGTGGAGTCGGAATTGTAACGCTTTTCTGGGGCTCTTTTAATGCGATTAGACAAACGGATCTAAAGGGAATTTTAGCTTACTCTACAATTAGCCAACTCGGTTTGATTATGAGTTTACTTGGAATTGGTGCTGCTGCTTTGCAAAATGACGGCGGCGAAAATATTTATATTGCTGCTACTGCCGCAGCTGTTTTCCATTTAATCAATCACGCCACCTTTAAAGGATCACTCTTTATGGTCGTTGGAATTGTCGATCATGAGACAGGTACCCGGGATATCCACCGATTAGGTGGCTTAATGACCGTCATGCCGATAACGTTTACGCTCGCTATGGTCGGTAGCTTCTCGATGGCAGGACTTCCTCCGTTTAACGGATTCCTTAGTAAAGAGATGTTTTTTACCGGAATGGTTAACGTGCTAGAAATGGACTTTTTCTCGCTAGAAACATTCGGATTTTTGTTCCCCGTGCTAGCTTGGATAGGAAGTATTTTCACGTTTGTTTACAGCATGCGCTTATTGTTCAAAACATTTACAGGCGACTTACAAAGAGACAAGTTGGAGAAAGAGCCGCATGAAGCTCCTTTCGGAATGCTCATTTCCCCGCTTATCCTTGGGTCACTCGTTGTTATCTTTGGATTTTTCCCAAACATCTTGTCCATTAACATTATTAGGCCAACAATGGCTAGTATTTTACCGTCCCTTATTACACAAGGAGAAACGTTCCAAGTAGACATTTTCTTTTGGCATGGGTTCACGGTAGAACTGTTCATGACCCTTGGTGTTATTACAGTTGGTACGTTGTTGTATCACACATATCCGAAGTGGAAGCGTGTGTACAATGTCATTCCAAAAAGCTTGGAACTTAATTCGTTTTACGATTCAGGTATGCACCATATGCAACGTGGGGCGCTGAATCTTACACAGGGCGTGATGACAGGCTACATACGGAACTATCTTGTAGCTATGTTTATTTTCATAGTTGGTTTGCTTGCTTTCGTGCTAATTGATACAAAGTCATGGAATGTCACGACAGAGAATACTGCGCCTATCGGAGTATATGAGGTCATTTTAGCTATCGTGACTGTTGTAGCAGCCATTACGATCCTGTTTGCAAAAAGCCGCCTCACAAGCATTATTGCGCTCGGAGCTGTTGGATACGCAGTGTCCCTTTTCTTTGTATTGTTTCGAGCACCAGATCTTGCTTTAACGCAGCTCGTCATTGAAACGGTCTCTGTGGCTCTTTTCTTACTTTGCTTTTATCATCTACCGAAGCTTGGTCGGAATGAAGAACGCATGAGATTCCGTTTTACGAACGCAATCGTCTCTGTCGGTGTAGGAGCGATTGTCACCATCATTGCCCTTGTTGCCCAAAGTGAAAAACTATTTGACTCTATCTCTTCGTACTATATTGAAAACGTGTACGAAAAAGCAGCAGGGAAAAATATGGTCAATGTCATTCTCGTAGACTTCCGTGGTTTCGATACACTGTTTGAGATTGCTGTCCTTAGTATTGCCGCAATGGGGATTTACGCGATGATTCGTCTACGTCTTGCAAGGAGGAATGAAGAGTCATGAGAACAAATGATATTATTTTTCAAACTGTCACCCGTGTCGCCGTATTTCTCATTGTTCTCTACTCTTTGAATTTGTTTTTCGCTGGACACTACACACCCGGTGGAGGATTTATTGCAGGCCTCATGACAGCAGCAGCCATCGTTCTTTTGTTGTTGGCTTATGACATCAAAACCGTCGTAAAGATCTTACCGATCAATTATATTTCGATGGTTGGAATCGGATTACTTTTAGCAGTTGGGACTAGTGTATCAGCCATCTTGTTTGGTAAACCATTTTTAACTCATGCATATGACTACTTCCAACTCCCTTTACTTGGGAAACAAACATTGCACACTGCAGTTGCGTTTGATACCGGTGTATATCTCGTCGTAGTCGGCGTAACGTTGACCATTATTCAAACGATAGGGGAGAGTGAATAGTGGAAATTTTAATGTCTTTTGTCATTGGAACCTTGTTTATGTGCGCCACCTATCTCATGTTATCTAAAAGCTTGTTACGAATTATTGTAGGAACAGGATTATTGTCTCACGGAGCCCATCTCCTTATTTTAACAATGGGTGGACTGAAAACGGGTGCGCCTCCCATACTCGTAGACGGTACGGAAGCGTACACAGACCCTCTGCCACAGGCGCTAATTTTAACGGCCATCGTCATTAGTTTTGGTGTGACTTCATTCATGCTTGTATTAGCTTACCGGGCGTATCAAGAACTGGGGACGGACAACATGGAACGATTGCGAGGGAATGAAGGCAATGATTAACTTACCGATCTATCCAATATTGATTCCTTTACTAACTGCCGTTGTCCTCATGTTCTTTCCGACAAAGATAAGATGGCAGCGAAGTATATCCGTAGTTGGCTCACTCGTTACACTAGGGGTTAGTGTGTGGCTTCTTTCCGAAGTAATAACTGAAAGAGTGATACCATTATATTTAGGAAGCTGGGAAGCTCCGTATGGTATAACGTTGGTAGCCGACGGTCTTGCGAGTTTGCTCGTCTTAACTTCGAGTATCATTAGCTTCACAGCTTTACTGTATGCGTTTCGAACAATTGGGGAAGAACGAGAACGTCATTTCTTCTATCCTGTCTTTCAGTTTTTGCTCGTAGGCGTAAATGGGGCCTTTTTAACAGGGGATATTTTTAACTTGTTCGTCTTTTTCGAGGTCATGCTCATGTCTTCCTATGTCCTGCTCGTTTTAGGAGGAACGCGTGTCCAGTTGCGAGAATCTTTGAAGTATATTTTAGTGAACGTCATTTCATCAGCCTTATTCGTCTCAGCTGTTGCGTATCTGTATTCGGTTACAGGAACGCTTAATATGGCAGATTTAGGTCAAAAGGTTGCTGACAGTGGGCAACCAGGTATTCTTACCGTGATCGCAATTTTGTTTCTGATCGTTTTTGGTATGAAAGGTTCCTTCTTTCCACTTCACTTTTGGTTACCAGGTTCCTATAACGCACCACCCATTGCGATACTCACCGTATTCGGTGCGTTGCTAACAAAAGTAGGCATTTACTCTATTTTGCGTACATATACGATCATTTTTCCGTACGAACCCGAGATTACCCATGCCATTTTAGGGACTTTATCTATTTTGACTATTCTTGTAGGGGTGATTGGAGCAATTGCCTATTGGGACGTCAAAAAGATTATCATTTACAACATTATCGTAGCAGTGGGTGTCATTGGCTTTGGCATTTCAACGGGAACAGAAACTGGCATCTCCGGATCTATCTTTTATATCATTCACGACATGCTCATCAAAGGAGCGTTATTCCTCTGTATCGGTATGCTAATGAAAGTGACGGGGACAAGCGACCTGAAAAAAATGGGCGGTGTTATCCGTGAATTCCCAGGACTTGGATGGACATTTTTCGTTGCGGCACTTTCACTTGCAGGGATCCCGCCTCTCAGCGGATTTGTAGGCAAACTACTCATCGTACAAGCAGGCTTTGAATCTGGCCAATACGTTGGATCATTCGTTGTCCTACTTTCCAGTTTACTTGTGTTGTTCTCAGTAATGAAAATCTTTTTAAACGGGTTTTGGGGTCCTCCACACGAGGTACATGCAACGAAACATGCTATTCGTCCATTACTCGTCCCTGCTATCCTACTCGTCGCTCTTGCCAGCTTCTACGGAGTTGGAACTCAATTCATAGAGCCGATCATTGCACAGGCTACAGAAACGCTAATCAACCCATCCATTTACATTGATGCGGTCTTAAAGGAGTAATGTCGGATGGCTTTTCAAATTTTACTCAACGTCTTGCTAGCATTTGTCTGGATGCTGTTACAAGTGTCGTTTGATGGGGCAACGTTTGTGATTGGTTACCTGCTTGGCTTGTTCATTTTGTTTGTGTTTAGACGTTTTTTCCCTTCTCGGTTTTACATAGGGAGAGTCATTGCCATTGTGCACCTGCTTCTCGTCTTTTTGAAAGAATTGGTGCTGTCTAATGTCGATGTGTTAAAGCTAGTCTTGAAGCCGAAATTGGATATTCAACCAGGTATCTTCGCTCTCCCTATAGAGGTAAAGAAGGACTGGGAAATTACTGTGCTCGCCAATCTCATCACATTGACTCCTGGAACACTTGTCATTGACGTAGACGATGGGATTTTATACGTGCACGCCGTTGATCTTCCTAATGTAGAAGAAGCCATTCAAGGGATTAAAGATTCGTTTGAAAGATTAATCCGGGAGGTGAGCCGATAGTGACCTTAGACTTCTTTTTACAGCTATCTCTTCTACTCATTTCGATTGCTATGCTCGGGTTTGTCTATAGACTAATTATAGGACCGACGACTCCAGATCGGGTCGTTGCTCTTGATGCCATCGGGATTACATTAGTCTCCATGGTAGCTATATTGTCAATTTTGCTCGACACAAACGCCTTTTTAGAAATTATATTGCTAATAGGGATTTTAGCGTTTATCGGAACCGTTGCTTTTGCTAAGTTCCTCGAGAAAGGAGTCGTGATTGAACGTGACCGTGATCATTCCTAGTCTCGTTGGCTTCTTTGTGGTTACTGGTGTTATCCTAACTTTAGTATCTGCTATCGGTGTCGTTCGATTACCTGATGTGTACACACGAAATCACGCCGCCTCGAAAAGCGCAACACTCGGAGTTATGTGTGTACTACTTGGTACATTTATTCACTTTTATGCAGTTGAAGGACAGTTTAACTCACGTGTACTATTGAGCATCGCATTTATCTTTCTAACAGCTCCAGTTGCGGGGCACTTGATCAGTCGTGCCGCTTATTACTCTGGTGTAAAGCTGTGGAAAGGCAGTAATCACGATGATTTAAAGCAAAAGATAGAAGCTCGTCAACGATCTAATGAATAGTCCCATTTAAAAGGGAAGTGAGACCTTTGTTTAAAAGTGTCTCACTTCCCTTTCATTTTCCTTGTACAGCCTGTTGTAGCAAGGCGATCGTACATCTCGATAAACAGATTAATCTTGTTTCGTCTGCTTCATCCACTATTCGAATTGTCCACACCATTGTAGTTTCCCCAAAGTGTTCAACCGTTCCGATAGCTTTTACAAAACCAGACCGCATACTCTTTATATGGTTGGCATTAATCTCCAATCCAACCGGTACTTTCCCGAGTTTCTCTACAAGAGTATATGCACCATAACTCGCAACACTCTCGGCCAAGGCCACAGATGCTCCACCATGTAGCATGCCATACGGTTGAATCGTGCGCTCATCTACAGGCATAGTCGCTTCTACTTGCTCAGTACCTAACGTCTCCTCCCGAAATTGAATACCTAATGCCTCTAATAAAGTTGGACGCTTATGTAAAATATCGCTCATTTACCACTCATCTCCTTTTCTTTCTCCTCCTTTCATAGTACCAGTTGTTAGCGCATATGGTTAGCAAAAGACTGTAACGAGAAAGGGGAGTTTTCCATGAGATATTGGAATGGACATCCTTCCGCCTATCGAACACGTCCACCGAAGTCATATTTTCCATCATCTTTTGAAAATAGGCAAAAAAATGGATCATTTCCAGATGTCGATCCCGCTCTTTTTCAACAATCTGCCCAACAAATGCAACAACTTGTTTCGGATGCCGACAAACTATGCACTGCGCTACAAAGCGGCACACTGGCTAAGGATGTGATGAGTGCAGCACAAAAGTCAGATGACAATACGGTCAAACAGCTTCTGCACACGACAGGCATTTCCTCACAGTTCTCTGTTTCCTTCAATCCAGATGGAATTACGGTGTATTTAACAGGACGGTATCAATCTGAAGAATGCTGTAAGTTAAGGCTCGTTTATCGGTGGCGGTGAGGAAGAAATTTCTTTGCGAACGCTTAAGTATCAGGTGGGATTTGATTTGAGTATGGAGCCCAGTTTTTGGACTGAACCACCTCATAGATGCATTACCCTTTTATGTTGGTAATTGTAATTTATTTAACTATGTGTTAAAAAGGGTCAGCACAAGAACTCGTTGTGCTGACCCTTCCGTAATTGTTGTTTTAATTAGTAATATGGGGGATATCTATATCCTCCACCATGATACGGATTATAACCATGTCCTCCGCCATAGCCGCCATAGCCGCCATAGCCTCCGTAGCCTCCGTAGCCTCCATAGCCTCCATAGCCTCCATAGCCTCCGTAACCGTAAGGACGTGGACGTAAAAACGCACTGCCTACAAGGCCTCCAAGTACGCCACCAATGAACGGGCCACCAAAGCCTCCAAAGCCTCCAAAGCCTGGACCGTACGGACGACGAAAATCACGATACATCGCATTTCCTCCTCTATGCACATTTATCTTTATCTCTTACAAAGTTAGCGTATGCATGGACAAGTGCGGAGGTATAGGCACGTGCCTTTCTCTCGGCAACTTCACAGCAGAACTTTTATAATGGAAGTTTTGACTCGCTATCTGTTCGTTGATTGGAGCGGGGGCCCACAGGATGTGGGTCAGAAAGGCGTTGCCACAGGACGTGGCGCTCTTAGCCTTTTCTCCTTCTACTCCTGCGGGATCAGCGGGACAGGTGAGACGTGTCTAGCTACAGTGGAAATCATCACAGCAGTATGTCGCATTATACAGCTCCTGTGTAATGAGATTTCATTAATAAAGCAACAATCTTTTAGTAAACAGCCTTTAATTTTTACTGAACAAATCCTTCTTCTTAAGAAAAAAGGGAGAATAGCATGATGCCTTCCCCCTTTTCTTCGTATAACTTACTCGTTTTCAAGCTGGAACGTCTCTACAAAATAAGCTAGCGTTTTCGCCATAACACCAGTTGCTCCAGCAGGACCGAGTGGTGTCGTTTTTGAAGTCGTCGCAGTTCCGGCAATATCCAAATGTACCCACGGTGTCCCTTCTGTAAATTCACCAATGAACGTTCCTGCCATGATGGCATGTCCTTCACGACCAGGCGAGTTGTTTAAATCGGCAACTTTACTAGTGCGTACCCGTTTTTTATCTTTTTCCGTAATCGGTAATCGCCAAATCGTTTCATTAGCCTCATCAGACGCTTCTAACACTTGCTCAAATAAAGCTTCGTTGTTCGTCATCGCACCGGTTGTGTCTGTACCGAGAGCGACGATGACACCACCTGTTAATGTGGCAACGTCAACTAGCACACTGGCACCATGATGCTTTGCATACGTTACACCGTCGGCCAGCGCCAGACGACCTTCTGCATCAGTGTTCAACACTTCAATCGTCTTCCCGCTCATCGACGTAATGACATCGTCAGGTTTAAAGGCACTTCCACTGATCATGTTGTCTGTGGACGGGATCACAGCGACCACGTTTTGTTCAGGTCTGGTTTCACCAATGATTTCCATAGCACCTAAAACTGCTGCAGCTCCCCCCATATCAGTTTTCATTCCGACGATACCTGTTTTTGGCTTAATGGAATAGCCACCGGTATCAAACGTAATGCCTTTTCCGACAAGTCCAATTACATCTTCCCACGTATCTTTGCCTTGATATTTCAAAACGATCATCTTTGGGGGTTCAGTTGAGCCTTGGTTTACCGCAAGCAAAGCGCCCATCCCAAGCTCTTCCATTTGGGCTTTTTCTAAAATTTCTACTTCAAAATCGTATTTCTGACCAAGTTCGGTGGCAAACTGTGCCATATGTGTGGCAGTGAGCATATTCCCCGGCGTATTGACAAGCGTACGCGCAGTGTTCGTTCCGTTTCCAAATGCATATCCGACTTGAAGAGCAGCTTCGACCTCTTTGCCATCAGCATCTGTGTATACTGACACGTCTTCAATCCGGACTTTTGGTTTATTGGAATGCTGCCGGTATCCATCATAGTGATACGTTGAGGTCGGCAAAACTTCTCCAATAAAATGTGCCACCGTTTCTACGTCAAGTTCGCTACTTGTGAAAGAATCTAGATCAATCGCTAAAGAGGAATGCAGATTTTTCTGGACGTACTGGAATACAGTTCCAAAGACTTCTTTCAACTGCTCAATGCTTGCTTGGTTTTCTTTGCCCAACCCGATCGTCATGACCCGGTCACTCGCAAATTTACCGTATGTATGAAAGATCGTCCAATCCAGATGCTTTCCTTTCACGTCCCCAGTGTCTAAATACGGTTGCAACCCACCATCTAGTGCCGTATCTAGTTGTTGGAGCGTATCCGTTCGTTTCTCGGGCTCGTCCCATACACCAACGACGAGTAAAGGGATGCTTTTTTGTTTGAAAAGTTCTGACTTTGTGTGTAGTGTAAACATCTTCCCACCTCCTACACTTAGTATAACGTTTTTAGAAAAGTTCGGGTAGTGTGGGCAATGTGCTAGGCACTCTGTGGTATACTATTATTCAAAAGTTTCGATACGCCTCTCTTAAGAAACACTACGGTAACACGCACTTAAAATAAGAACTACATCAAAGGATGATCTTCCAATGACAGACTTCTTTCACTTTTCTTTTTGGGCAGCACTTGTCGCCATCATTTTTGCACAGTTCATTAAAATCCCTATTCTATATGTAGCTACTAGAAAGTGGGATTGGTCACTCTTTACCTCAACAGGTGGAATGCCAAGCAGCCACAGTGCGGCGGTAACAGCTTTAACGACAGGAATAGGCATTGAAGAGGGTCTTGATTCACCGCTTTTTGCAGTGTCGTGTGTATTCGCCATTATTGTGATGTTCGATGCAACCGGTGTTCGTTTTCAAGCAGGTGAGCAAGCTCGCGTCCTAAATGATCTTGTCAAAGACTTTAATCGTTTTGTATCAGAGGCGAAAATTTGGCCTCAAAAAGAAGAATCAGAAAAACGTAGAGAATTAAAGGAATTACTCGGACATAAGCCGGTTGAGGTATTTTTTGGAGGGTTAAGCGGTGTAATTATCGCTTTGGTGCTACATGCGATAACAGATGGCCCGATTACATAACAGTCGCCCGCATGTTGATCGTAACCATTCAGAGGGGATATCTCTCCACCTTGAACGATGGAGAGATGATGCGTGTCCTTTTGAACAGTATCTCCAAATAAAATAGAGCGAACCATCCTGCTCGACGGTTCGCTCTATTCCTATTTATTTCCTATTATGATGCTTCCTCACCATTTTGAATTTGCTGCCGAAACACTTGCATTGCTTTGTTTTCGTTCAGGTTGAGGAGTACTTCTTCTGTCAAGTTTCCATCACCCATTTCGACGATATACACATCTACCGTTTTCTTTCCCCACTGCTCGTAGACATCTTCTACTGTTTTAAAATACAAATCAATTTTGTTACCCTTTATAGCTGAACCCGTGTCGGCTACAACGCCCAAACCATAATCTGGAATCCATAGGATGGTACCGATCGGAAATACGCTCGTATCCGCAGCAATTGTTGAGTACAAATCACGCTTCACCTTTACTCCTGAGTACGTAATACCATACTGTGGATGACTCGGGTCTTTCCCAGTCGACTCTACTCCAGCAGTGTAACCTGTTGCCACCACTTCTCGCTTCGGATATTTCGACCAATCATAGGCCTCTTCTAAGGACGGTGGATTGCTCACCGCTGTCGCCGTTTGCGAGGATACTTGCTTGTCGGTAAACAATGTTTCTAAAAACTTAAACGATAAGCCAAATCGCTTTCCTTCATGATCTTGTGCTTTTTCGTACGTTTGCGTCGGCACCTCAGCCCAAAGCCATGAAGCAAACGTCTGAACACCAAGTCCAGATACAGCTTGTACCGTTGTGGTGAAAGCCAGCACGAAACAAAGACTCATCCCCAACCTTTTCCACCATGAATGTGTACTGTTCATATCCAATTTTCACTCCTCCCACCTCTAATCGTTTCCCGATGAGAAATCTTTTATACAAGAAACAGGAGATTAAGAGAAAAATGGGAAAATTAAAATCCCTTCTACCATGAGGTAAAAGGGACAGAAGCTTTCTGCTAGAACATCCGATATCCGCGGCTTCTAAGCATCTTAATGACGACTCCAGAAAGAATGGCACCAACAAATCCACTTGATAAAATAAGCCCATCTGCCAAGGTGATGACAAACAGTCGATCCCACGCCAGTTGTAGCGTATCAATAGGTGCTGTCGCATAATTTAAAAAGGGTACATCATCGATAATCGACAATGTGATTATTGGGTATATAATTGCCATTATCCAACTCATTCTAAGCAACATATTCAGAATAAAACCTATTCCAAAAAACATGACAAAAAACAATACCATGGAAATCAAAATAAACGGTATTCCCATAGATTCCACCTCTTCACTTTGCGGTATTCATTATTGTACAGGAAATAAAGAGTTAGCGCTAGAACATCACAAAGTTGTCACGCAAAAAAATAAATAAAACGATAGTACGATTAAAGGTAAGAGACTCGGGTGAATGAGAGCATGATTCGTGGACGGTAAGAGCGTTAATCCCAGGATAAGAGCGTTAATCCCAGGATAAGAGCGTTAATCCCGAGATAAGAGCGATAATCCCTAGATAAGAGCGTTAATCCAGAGATAAGAGCGTTAATCCAGAGATAAGAGCGTTAATCCCGAGATATGAGCGCTAATCCCCAGATTTGAGCGCTAATCCCCGGATAAGAGCGTTAATCCCAGGATTTGAGCGTTAATCCCTAGATAAGAGCGTTAATCCAGAGATAAGAGCGTTAATCCAGAGATAAGAGCGTTAATCCAGAGATAAGAGCGCTAATCCCCAGATAAGAGCGTTAATCCCGTTATTAGAGCGTTAACCCCAAATTAGAACGCTACTCCCTGATGAGGATTCAAACTCTTCTCGCAGGTTACTGATTAAGCAAAAAAAACGAAGCGACAAGCACCTCGTTTGGATAGTTATGATACATGTTTATCTGCTTTTTTACCTGATCCACTACAGCAAGGACACGTTTCTGAACCACCAAGCAGCAACTGAAAGTAACCCTTACCTTGACAGTACACACAGCTTTTCGTTGAATTTGTCATGCGAGCCATTGTGCCCACTCCTTAAAAATTGTATTTTCTGATAATATAGCAAAAAATCATCAATTCGGAAAGGCAGATAAGGCGGCGTCACGGTCAATGAAAACGCATACAAATCCCTTTTTCATTCTCTCTCTTCAGTTATCTAATTATTTCAAAAATAGGCACTCAATTTTTGGTAATCTCCCCATGCCGATCAACAGCGACTTTATAAGATGTGTATCCAAACTGGGCTCCAGGGTCGGCGCTGTGGAGATCACGTAGCGCTGTCCCCCAGCCTTCTTTCAAAGCTCGTACAACTAACAAAGAAGCATCTGGGTCTACGGCAAGCTGGGCTTTTGTTAGAAATTGTGCATCTTCTAATTCGGACTTTTCCACGACAATGTCAGTTGTATCTGGATAAACACGAAAGAGGATAAGATGATCGCCAATTTTCCCTTGAATCACGCCTGTACGAATCGCTAAGCATCCTTCCACCACGCCCGTTATGCCTGTTTCCTCACGTAATTCTCGCAGTGCTGCCTCGTCCAATGTTTCGCCAGGTTCAACAAATCCAGCGGGAAAAGACCACTTCCCCTTTAATCCACCGTACTTTTTCTTTACAACGAGCAAGCGCCCGTCCTCAGTTTCCACCACTGCCCCTGCAGCCAACCAAACATGTCCACGCTTCGATAGCATCTTCTCTCTCCCCTTGAAGCATGTTATAGCGGATGTTCAAAAAGTCCGGGAAAAATAGCTGTCGAATTTCTTTGTCAGCTCGCTCCTCTGCTCATCACGTATTTGCACATACGCTCAGGTGCAAAGGAGTCTGCGCTTCCTCGAACTTCTCGGCACTTTTTGTCCTCCTTTTTGAACACGCACTTATAGAAAAGGGACACTCAAAATAGAGTATCCCTCATTTGCTCATTAGAAAATTTTAAACTTGCCCTTTTTCAACACAAGAGATGGCCCACCAATCATGTACAAGGCACGATTGTCGACGACTTTTTTCATAATGGACGCTTTTGTTCCGAATAGCTTACGACCAAATACTAGACCAATCGCATCATCCTCACCAAGAGAGCATACGGTTCCCTTTAGATCTGGAGTAAACGATTCTAGGTTTGTTTCACCTTTTACTAATTTTGCGACGTTGTTTGCACATACTTCTCCTTGTTGCATCGCAATTTGGGCAGTCGGAGGGTATGGACGATCAATTTCAGGATTAATGACGAGTGCAGAATCACCTATTACGAAAATAACGTCTTCCCCTGGTGCACGAAGATCTGCCTCAACTTTAATTCGTCCACGCATTTCTTGGAATCCAGATTTCTCAATGACTGGATTTCCACGCACACCCGCAGCCCACACAACCGTACCTGCTTTAATTTCTTCAGGATCATTCTCACCCTTTTGGCAAATAATACCTTCTTCAGTACACTGTTTAATGGCTGTACCAATTTTAAATTCAACGCCTTTACGCTCGAGTTGAGCAACAGCGTAATCAACAAGTTCTTTATCAAATCCTGGAAGAACCATGGGCGCTGCTTCCACACACGTAATACGAACTTTATGATAGTCTACATCAAACTCTCGGCATAGTTCTGGAATTCTGTTAGTTAGCTCACCCAAAAATTCGATTCCTGTGAAACCAGCTCCACCAACGACAAAGGACAACAAACTTTCATCCTTTTCATCTGAGTTTGAATACTTCGCAAATTGGTAGTCAATGTGTTCACGAAGCAGACGCGCCCCATTCACGTTTGAAATCATGAACGCATGCTCATGTAACCCTTCAATACCGAATGTCTCCGGAATTGCACCAAGGGCAACTACTAGATAGTCGTAAGAAAGTGTTTCTCCACTTTGCAACACGACTTCTTTTTCATCACGCTTAATCTCTGAAACAGTACCCTGGATAAAATTTACTCTATTGTCTACGACGTCCTTCACACCGTAGCGAACTTTGTCATGGTGCAACGTTCCAGCAGATGCTTCATGAAGCCACGTAGTCTCGTAATGATAGTCATTTTTATTGACAAGCGTAATGTTTGCTTCATTTACACCAAGTTGCTTGTGTAGGCGGGTAGTGGCCACTAATCCGCCATATCCAGCACCTAATACAACTACATTGGGAGTTTTCACGTCAATCACCTTTTCCTAAAATAGTCCGTATGCTTTACATACAAATGGTTGTAGCGATATCTTTCTCTTTCATGGATAAAGATCATAAGAGCAAATAGGTGAAAGAGAAATCTTTGACAAGATCTCGACTTCCGTTGTCGACCTATCCTTGTCGCCTAAGTTGACACGTGCCCATTTTACACGAGCAAAAAAAGTTTGTGATATACTTCACGTAACCAAGCAAAAAAATTGTCATAAAATCTTTACATTATTCCCTTCCTTTATCTTATTAAACTTACGTAGCGATTTCAAGAGAGAGAAGTAGGTTTGTAAAATTCCGAAAAAGCATGGCTACAGAATGGTCTTCCACGAACTTTTCACCGTTTTATGATAAACTAACATAGATGTGACGAACTTCTAAAGGAGGTACATACGTTGAAAGAAGATCAACAAGTATACGATATGACCATTATCGGAGGAGGTCCTACAGGGTTATTTACCGCGTTTTATGGGGGAATGCGCCAAGCATCCGTCAAAATTATTGAAAGCCTCCCTCAACTCGGTGGACAACTTTCTACCCTCTATCCAGAAAAATATATTTACGACGTAGCAGGATTTCCAAAAGTACGGGCACAAGAACTCGTTGACTCACTAAAAACACAAATTGAGCGCTTTGAGCCTACGATTAGTTTGGAGCAAGCCGTTGAAAAAGTTGAAAAACAGGCAGATGGCGTTTTCAAATTAACTACAGATAAAGAGGTACACTACAGTAAAACAATCATCCTTACAGCAGGAAACGGTGCGTTCCAACCACGTCGTATTGAGCTAGAAGGTGCAGAACAATACGAAGGAAAAAACCTTCACTATTTCATCAACGATTTGAACGCGTTTGCTGGTAAAAATGTTGTTGTTCTTGGTGGAGGGGACTCCGCAGTGGACTGGTCACTTATGCTCGAGCCCATTGCAAAGAGTGTTACGCTCGTTCATAGACGCGACAAATTCCGTGCGCACGAATCTAGTGTAGAGCAACTCAATAACTCTTCAGTCCGCATTATGACGCCGTATGTTCCTAACGAAATAATTGGCGACGGAGAAGCAATTAAACAAATCGTGTTCCAGCAAGCGAAGGGTGAAGAAAAGGAAATTCTCGACATAGATGCACTGATCGTGAACTACGGCTTTGTTTCTACGCTTGGACCGATTAAAGAGTGGGGCCTTGAAATCGAAAAGAACTCCATCGTCGTCAACTCAAAAATGGAAACCAATATCCCAGGCTTTTATGCTGCAGGTGACATCTGTACGTACGAAGGAAAAGTGAAACTAATCGCTACAGGCTTCGGTGAAGGTCCGACAGCGGTCAATAACGCAAAATCGTATATGGATCCGAAATCACGCGTGCAACCATTGCATAGCACTTCTTTGATTCAAGAGTAAAGACACGGTGACGCTTGTTAAAGAACTACAAGTGGCTGATTGACTACAGCGTCTAGACGCACACCGCTTTTATGAAGAAAAGATGGGGTTTCAGAAGACGAGTTATTCTTTTAAGAAGTCTATATAGTTGAGAATAGCCTTTCGTTCAGGTAATGCCTGCGACGGAAGGCTATTTTGTGTCGGAATGGATATCGCCTTGGTTTTATCCTCTGACCCAGTGTCAGCTTTCTCCCCAAAAAAAAAGAACCTTTGACTAGGATAGCCCAAGGTTCTTCCTATCTACTATTAACAATTCTCCGGCTTCCCAGCATTCTTCTTCGTCCGGAATGATGAACCACAGCCACAAGCTGCAATCGCATTCGGGTTATCAATCGTAAACCCGCCCCCCATTAAGGACTCCTTATAATCAATGACCGTTCCGTGCAAAACCGGACGTGCTTCGGCATCGATCAGCACTGGGATGCCGTGATGATCCTCTAGCTTGTCATCCTCTTTTTGTTCGTGGTCTAATCCCATTCCATACGACAGACCACTACACCCTCCACCGTGCACCGTTACGCGAAGAAATGCATTTTCTTCTTCGTGTTCCTTCAACATATCACGAACTTGGTACGCGGCTGCTTCTGTTAGAGTGACCACTTGTTCTGACATACTGGATCTCTCCTTTACTCATGTGCTAAACAATGAAGCACTTATTAGTATCAGTATACCTCTCTCAAGGTGAAAAACTCAACCGCAAGCCCTTATTTATAAAGGTTGTTTTTGTAAAATAATGAGTCCTAGTACGCTAAAATACTCGCAGGAATCGACCACCCATATATATAGATTAAAACATCGGATTTTCCTCGAGAAATTGATATACTTCAGCCACGAGTTCTTCGGGTGTGTCCCCTTCTACTATCTCCCCGTTCACGAGACAATAAAGCCCGCGCACGCATGCAGTACAGTACCCTAGACAGCTATATTCAACGATATCCAAGTTCGGATCTTTTTCTAATTTTTCTAAGGCAACTTGACTCCCATTCGCCAAGTTGCTAATACAAAATTCAATAATGGGTTGCATACTTGTCACCTCGATCCTTCCTATCGTAAGCGGTTTGTCCCCTTTTAGTCAATGCACGAGTCTTCAATGAATTTGTCAACTTTAAGAACTCACTCTGTTGTACCTTTTGACGAAATCCGATATACTTTTAGTGGTCTATTAAACTTAAAGTTTTCTTATTTACAAATAGCAAGCGGTTACAAGGACAGAACTGCTACCGAGGGCCCACACGACGTGGGTCAGAAAGGCGTTGCGACAGGACGTCGCGAACTTAGCCTTTCATCCTTAATAAAGGGGACATTCTTATGAAACAACTAGTTATCCTAGGAGGCGGTTATGGAGGCATGCGCATGTTGCAGCGACTCTTGCCTAACCAGCTTCCCGATGATGTAGAAATTACACTTGTGGACAAAAATCCGTATCACTCTTTGAAGACAGAGTATTACGCGTTGGCTGCTGGAACAATCTCTGACCAGCACGTTCGCGTTACCTTTCCTGAGCACCCACGTCTCAAAACCATGTTTGGTGAAGTGGAGCTAGTCGATTTAGAAAGAAAACAAATTTATTTTGTCGGGGAAGAAACCCTCTCCTATGATGAACTCGTCATTGGACTCGGATGTGAAGACAAATACCATAACATCCCAGGAGCGCACGACTACACGTACAGCATTCAATCCATCGAACGCGCACGAGACACTTATCAATCGTTAAACAACTTGCAAGCAAACTCTGTCGTTGCGATTGTGGGTGGGGGCTTGAGTGGTGTAGAACTAGCTAGTGAGCTACACGAAAGTCGTCCGGATTTACGTGTGCAGCTGTACGATCGCGGAAAGAAAGTCCTATCTGTGTTCCCGGATCGTCTAAGTTCTTATGTACAGAACTGGTTTGAAACGCATGGTGTTGAAGTGGTGAATGAGGCAAACATCACGAAGGTCGAACAAAACACGTTGTACAATCACGATGAACCGATTCATTGTGACGCGATCGTATGGACAGCTGGGATTACACCGAACAAAGTCGTGCGGGAACTTCCAGTCGAAAAGGATGCGCAAGGACGCGTCGTGCTGACTCCGCTCCATCATTTACCAAACGATCCAACCGTATTTGTCTTGGGGGATTGTGCCAGTTTGCCACACGCCCCAAGCGCGCAACTCGCTGAAGGTCAAGCAGAACAAATCGTACAAGTGTTGGTGAAGCGATGGAAAAACGAGCCACTTCCAGAATCATTCCCACAAATTAAACTAAAGGGCGTTCTTGGCTCCCTTGGGAAAAAACACGGCTTCGGATTGGTATCTCAGACGGCTATCACTGGTCGAATGGCGAGGCTTTTGAAATCTGGGGTTTTGTGGATGTACAAATACCACAATGGGTAATATTTCAAATGAAAAGAGTACCCTTAAGGGTGCTCTTTTCATTTGATTGCTTGATCAATAAAACAGTGGCGACTAAATAGCCACTCACTGTTTTATTGAAAAGTCATTAGTTGATGATGCATTCACCCGAGCACCTAACCCCTCAAGCTCTGCAAAGATCGTCTTCAATCGTGGGTTTCCCTCACCAACCACTTTCTCACCAATCCGAACGACTGGGTAAAAGAACTCGTCAGCCAACACCCTTTCTGCAAATGTGGCACGGTCCTCATCCTCAGGTGGGGATTCAATATCAACATATTCAACCTGAATCAATTCTTCAGGAAATTTACGAGCGATCGCTGCTCGTATCCATTCAAACGTTTCTGCAGAAGAAGGTGCGTGCAAACAACTGGCACAAGGCTTGTCAGCGCCATATACAACGACAGTAATCGAATTCACCATATTTCTCCCTCCTCATTTATTCTCACTAACAGTATAAAACGATTTCACATTCTTTGACAGTACTTCAGCACATTTTTGGCAACTGAACGTGCATGATAGATTTTTTCACGAAAACCTTTTATAATAGAGAAAGGAAAGGAGCGATTGGCGATGAATGAACAAGTACAAGAAGTCCTTGATAAATTACGTCCCTTCCTCCTTCGAGATGGTGGCGACTGTGAACTTGTTGACGTAGAAGACGGCATCGTCAAATTACGTCTGCTCGGTGCTTGTGGAAGCTGTCCTAGCTCCACAATTACGTTAAAAGCCGGGATTGAACGCGCCCTTCTTGAAGAAGTACCAGGGGTTGTCGAAGTAGAGCAAGTATTTTAAGACAACATGTAAAAAACACGCCTCCACACAAGGAAGCGTGTTTTTTTTGCTTAACGCATCTCTGGGATTGGGGTTTTCGCCTTCTCTCCTTTAAGGACACATGCTATATTATTTAAACAAAGTTCCATCATCGTATAGCGTGTTTGAATGGATGCACTCCCGATATGTGGCAGTGCAGTGACTTGTGGAAACTGTAGCAAAGGGTGATCCGCTGTAACCGGTTCTTTTTCGAATACATCGAGTCCCGCTCCAGCTATTTCCTCTGTTTGTAGAGCATTAACAAGTGCCTGTTCATCCACAACGGCCCCACGAGATACATTTACAAAGTGGGCAGTTTTTTTCATAAGCTGAAACGCCTGAGCGTCAAACAATCGATGTGTTTCTTTCGTATAGGGTGTCAAACATACGATCACATCACTTTTTTGTAGCAGGTCCTTAAATGATGCGTACTCCACACCGAGCTCTTGTTCAACTGCTGGCTTCCGGCTACGATTATGATACAGCACATTCATCGAAAAGCCTTTTGCACGTTTCGCAACGCCTGTACCGATACTTCCCATTCCGACAATCCCCATTGTAGACCCATACACTTCAGACCCTGCCATCAGCAAAGGACTCCAGCTTGTCCACTTGTTGTTTCGAATGAGATCGGCACTTTCTACGATTCTTCGCATAGTAGCGAGAACTAAGCTAAACGCCAAATCTGCTGTTGCTTCAGATAGCACGTCTGGTGTATGGCAAATTAGAATTCCTCGCTCCTTCGCTGTCTTCACATCAATGTTGTCATAGCCGACAGCTAAATTAGCCACTACTTTCAATTGATCGCCAGCTTGCTGAAAAAACTCTGCGTCTAACTGATCTGAAAGCATAGTGACGAGCCCATCGGCTGTTTTAGCAACCTCTAAAAGCCGTTCACGTGGAATGGGAGACTCCTCAGAACCCCACATTTCCACATAAAAACCAGCCTCCTGAAAAGGACGGATCGCCTCTTGAGGTAATTGACGCGTAACGTAAATATGTTTAGTCATTTGACTCCTCCTACAGTATCTCTTCATCATAAACGGCTATCCGCTGTTCGGACCATCCTACTCCATATCTACATCCAGTGTACCTATTCCTTCCATCCATTGTCCATTACTTTAATTCCAAGGCTGCAGCCAGTGTAACGTAGGGATCTTCAACTTTCGAGCAGGCACTTCTGTCAAGTCAAAAAAATCGTACAGGAACCCTTCATACCCTCTGGACTTCGATAAAATTGTTTGCAGTCTCTCTGTTTGCGCGTGACGGTCGTGTTCACTCGGTGCTAAATAAAACTCTTCTACACATTCCAAATAGTGAAGAGGAAATAGCAATCGTCCGTAGATGAGTCGCCATGAAAAGGGGCTAAGTGGTCCGTATGATTGATAATCTCGATAAAAGGTTTGGACGTGGTGCGCGAGCGTTTGACCGTATGTTTCGTGTTGTCCGCGTGTCCAGTCTGCGAGATCCCGTCCGGCATGATCAAACACCCAATCCATCGGCACTTTAACGTATCCCTGATCTGTCCATGTTCCTTCGTGAAAGCGAAGATGACATGCCGTCCCTGCGTCACCATCTTTAGGCGTCTCATCCATTTCTGTGTCCACAACGTATTGGATCGCATTATCGGTAAGCGCCATGTAATATGGAAATGACTCCACGAATAGTCTGTCAAACTCGGTTTCAAATCCACCCATCATCATACCTTGCCAAACTTGCTCCATTTGTTCTAGGCGTTGCTCCCATAACGTCTTCCACTGTCCTATTCGATTTAAAGATTCAACGCGCTCTGGAATGGTTCGGGCACGCCAATGAAACTTCGCCAACTTTCTCCCGATTGAGGAAGGAGTGCGATATTCCATTTGATTGTTGTATAACACTACATAGGCTTCCTGTCCGTCCTTCACCACGTACTGATCTTGTTTAGCTGGAAGAAAACGAGCTACACTTTTATCTCCTTGATTGGCAATGTGTTCGGCCATTCTATGCATTTCATACAATTCCTGTTGTTCCATATTCGTAACGGGCACAATAAGATATAACACACCACCAACAGAAGTGGCTTGATATCGTCCATATAGAAACGTCTGCGTCGCCTCGATACCATATTCTTGTAACACACCATGTATCGTCATGATAAACCCCTTTTCAAAAGGCAATGTTACTTCATATGTATGTAGGCAGTTTTGAAAACTTGTTAGTGGTTTGGAATGGGATATAATTAAGAAGGAAACGCTAGATAAATGCTTGGAAAAAAAGGAGCGTTTTAGATGGGATTAAAGAAATTAAATAAAGAAGTAGTCGTCACCTGGTTACAAGAGCGTGGAGTTACTGTAAACGACATTGCAGAACTCGTCTACTTCCTGCAATCAAACTATCATCCTGAATTAAAAATGGATACGTGCGTTGAAAATGTAGAACGAGTGCTTTCAAAAAGAGAAGTTCAAAACGCAATCATCACTGGCATTCAACTAGATATTCTTGCCGAAGAGAAGCAATTGCGTGCTCCTCTTCAAGAAATATTGGAAGTGGATGAAGGGTTGTACGGGATTGATGAAGTACTTGCCTTAGCCATTGTCAACGTGTATGGTTCCATCGGATTTACGAATTACGGCTATGTTGACAAACTCAAACCTGGAATATTGAAACGCTTAAACGATAAAACGACTGGCGAGTGCCATACGTTTCTTGATGACATTGTCGGTGCGATTGCTGCAGCTGCCTCCAGTCGGTTAGCACACGGTGCATTTGAGGAATGATAGAAATGCTATAACCAACGCCATTCATCTAGCGAATCGAGCACATACGTTGGAGACAATCCTTCTTGTATAGCATCTTCCCGCGTAGATACACCTGTTAACACAAAGGCTGTATCGACCCCAGCTCGTTCGCCCGCAAGCAAATCTGTATGTACATTATCTCCTATAAGAACAGCATCCTGTTCTTTGACGTTGTAGGCAGTTAAAGCTAAATCAATCACATGCCGCTCTGGCTTTCCAATGAAGAGCGGCTGTTTGTTTGTTGCCAATTCAACCACTTTCGTTAGACTCCCGTTACCTGGTTGAAACCCTCTCTCTGTTGGCAATTGTGTATCTGCATTTGTTGAAATAAACGGTACACCTTGCTGCACCCAGTATGCTGCAGTAGCTAGTTGCTCGTACGTGCATTTCCGATTGAGTCCCATGACAACAGCTGCTGGATTTTCCTCACTAAAGGTAAAACCAGCCTCTTGTAACGGTACGGTCAGCCCCTCTTCTCCTATCCAATAAACGTGTGCACCAGCAGGAATTTTTTTCTTCAAAACAGCGACCGTAGCAATACTCGTTGTGAACACTTGCTCAAAGCTAGCAGGAATGTCAAAGGACTGCAAATGATTCACAACATCCTCACGTGTTTTCGTCGAATTGTTCGTGACAAACGCGTAGGAAATTTGCTCGCGATGCAATTTTTGTACGAAGCGCACAGCTGCCTCAATACGTTCTGTGCCTCGATACATCGTCCCGTCTAAATCCAATAAGTATAAGCCATACACTTTTGACATCACACTGCCCCCTTACGATGGTTTAAACGCTGAAACAGGTCCGAGTTGTGTGGCTAAATATTCACGGACAGCTAGGCTAAACTGCGCGAACTGATCCTTATATGTTGAAAGGGTGTTCACAATATCTTCGTGCGGAACATTTGTATAATCTTGCATAAGTTTTTTTCGAAATGGAAGCAAGGCGGATGCAGCTTCTTTGCAAGCTCCATCAATCACTTTCTCATCGTATAAAATAGCCAGTACATCTTCATAACTTCCTGGATCACGCATAATAAATCCGTCAATCATCGCATTGCCTACGTCCATCATAGACTCGATCATCATATGGGTAACCCGTTCAAGGGCTGCCTGCTCTAAACTTGTCCGAAAGCTTTGTACAGACGAAAACAAGTTTAGCTGGCGATCAAAGTATTGTAATGACCGTTCAATTTGTTCTCGGTCGACAAAATACATGGATTTCATCCTTTCTAAAAAACGAGCATTTTTTTCTAGTGTAACACAAATATTGTCGAAGTTTGTATGATAGTGCTACTCAGTCAAGCAAGGGCTTGAGTAAAATACTTCCAAATAAACAAGAACCTTTGGTTGAATAAAATTTGTGCACTTTTATCACCCTAGAAACAAGGGGTGACCCAAATGACACAGCAACACAAAAAACAACCACTCGATAAAGAAGAGGAAGTGTACACTGACTTTTCGAATGTAGAAACCATGCGGAATTTTGTAGCACCTGAACCCTTTCCTGAAGGTCCATATGGTGCGCCACGGGGGGAAAACGAGCCAGTCGTGAACAAGACGACACCGTGGGAAGAAGGGCAACGGTACTATAGTGCTTATAACTATGAGAACAAGTCTCTGCATGCAGATATTCCAAGAGGCATTGCGCCTTCCCACCCAGCACATGATGATCCAAACAGGAAAGAAGAACCGCCGTATGGGCAAGACGGGTCTGATAAAAGTGATGTAGATATGCGTGCAACGATTCGAAAAAAACCGCTATACGAATAATGATTTAAAAAAAATGAAGCGAGGATATGTTTCATCTCGCTTCATTTTTTTATTTTTTTTAGAATGAAGTAAGCACAACCGAAATTACAATGCTCATATAAATAATCCTGGATCGTACTGGCTTTATTATCAAAGGATGCCTTTTGATTTTGATCATCAAAAAATCCTCGCAGTCGCAGTTGGCCATATCCCCAATCCCCGACGATGTAGTCGTATTTTGCCAATATATCGCTATATCTTTCGACAAAGGCATCTTCTTGAAATCCATCTCTTTGCTCTTCAATTAGCTCATATTGTTGTTGCTGGACGACAATCACTCACTCTGCCTCCTTTACCGGCCTGTTCGTTTCTTTATTATATACCCTCTTCCCATCAATTACTAAGTGAAAAAACAAGGTGTTGTGGTCACTCTATCTAATGAGGGGGTGTTAGAAGGTGAGAAACACAATGTACGCTGTAGGTCTATCTAGTCTTCTTCTAATCGCAGGTGGTTGCGCAGGCGATGATGGTGCTGCTCGCGAGGACATCTATAAAGAAAGTGGTAACACAATAAACGTACAAAATCGGGAAGACATGTATAATCCGAACAATGCGGACACAAACCGCGAAAAAGGGGAAGAATTCGGATACGTCCGTCACCAGAGCAGTGGTATTATGGGTGACACCGCTTCCTATGACGATATTGGCAGTATTGACCGTGAAAAAGTGGCGGACACTATCGGGAAAATAGTACTAACTGTTCCAAACATTCAAGACGTTGCCACACTTGTTACCGATGAAGAAGTGCTCATGGTATATGAGACCGATACACAAAATCGCTTTGAGACGGCAGACCAAGTGAAAAAATCTGCAATGTCAGTCGTGCCACGCTATTACCATGTGTACGTAACCGACGACACATCATTCTTGAAAGAAGTAGAAAATTACGCTTATATCGACTCCAACACAGATAATTATGAACAACTGATTGACCGTACGATTCAAAAAATAGTGAAATCTGCTCCTCAAGGGCGCAAAATGAGTGACGGAGAAAACGCTAACGGCGAACAACAAGGCGAAATGAACGCACGTATGAACCGTGAAGGTGAAAATAAAGACAATGGACTTCAACAAGCGGAAAATCAGACTGAATCTAATCGCGAGGGACTCTCCCGGACGATGGAATAACAAAAGGGATGTCCGATAAGTGACAGCTCACCACGGTTTTACGCCAAATATAGGGTTTGTGGCTTTTGACGAACACTCTATTTGGCGTTTGTGGTGACTGTTACTTTGCTTTTAGGAGCTCTTTTTTCAGGCTTGCATCTTCTCGTTGTGAGTTGGTTCACCTTTTGCTTGACGTTCTTTAGCTGCTGCATTCACTTGCTCATCAGCATGGTAAGATGAACGCACCATAGGACCTGCCTCACAATGTGAGAAACCTTTTGAAAGGGCAATTTCTTTCAACTCAGCAAATTCATCTGGGTGGTAATACTTTTGAACATCCAAATGCTTCTTCGATGGCTGTAGGTATTGTCCGATCGCCATGATATCTACGTTATTTGCGCGAAGGTCATCCATCGTTTCGATAATTTCTTCCTTTGTTTCTCCAAGACCGACCATGATGCTCGATTTTGTTGGAATGTCTGGTTGCATTTCTTTAGAACGCTTTAAAAACTCTAAGGAACGTTCATACGTTGCTTTAGCACGAACTCTCGGTGTTAAACGGCGAACCGTTTCAATGTTGTGGTTAAGAATATCTGGCTTTGCGTCCATGAGTGCTTCTAAATTTTCATAGACTCCCCCCATGTCACTCGGGAGTACTTCAATCGTTGTAAAAGGATTTTTTCGGCGAATAGCACGAACCGTTTCTGCAAACACTTGAGATCCTCCGTCTTTCAGGTCATCACGTGCAACAGCAGTTATGACAGCGTGCTTTAAATTCATTGTTGCTACAGAGTCTGCTACGCGTTCTGGCTCTTGTAGATCTAACTCCGTTGGTAAACCGGTCTTGACCGCACAAAAACGACATGCCCGCGTACATACGCTTCCTAAAATCATAAATGTAGCTGTCCGACGAACTGCCCAACACTCGTGAATATTCGGGCACCGCGCTTCTTCACAGACCGTATGTAGATTTTGACTGCGCATAAGTTTTTTCAACCCGGTGTAATTCTCATTCGTATTTAATTTTATCTTGAGCCATTCCGGCTTTCGCAAATACTCTTTCTTTTTTTGTTCTGCCACTGTAGGTCTCACTCCTATTTACAAAGTCGGTCAAAGACTAAATTCTTTTTCGTACACTACTTGTCACTTTACCATACGAAAAAGACTACGACAACAACTCCGGTTTATACATGAACTTCCAGTAATTACACAGAGTAAAGCCCCCCTACAGTTCCAAACTAACTATATAAAATACGTGTCTTGATGCTAGGAGAGGAGTAGTAAGAAGATGCGAAAAATCCTCCAACTTAAGTGGGTAATTTGTCTATTAGTGGTTACTATTGGGGGTTTTCAAACTACCCACGCAAAAGAAACACTATCCCAGGACGAACTGTATAAAAAAAGAATGGAATACTACGAACGAGTGGAAGCTGTTACACAAATACCATGGTACTATTTGGCTGCAATTGATCAATACGAGCGCACAATAAGATATGCACGTAACGATTTACCCGATCCAGAAGGCACTATCGGTATTTGGATCCCGGAACAAAACTGGGTAGGGTGGTCAAATCCTGACAACGCTGATCAAGATGAGGAACGTATTCAGTTTTTTGAAGGATTCGGTATAGACGGTGACGGTGACGACCTCGCAGATCGTACAAATGATATCGATGTGCTCACTTCGTTTGCGAACTACTTGCTAAAGTACGGTACAGACCACGACAACATAAAAATTGCGTTGTGGAACTATTATGGACGCGATAAAACGGTCGGACTCATTATGGGTAAAGCAAAAATGTACAAAACAGTGGGGCAGTTAGACTTGGATCTGCATGCCTTCCCCCTCCCTCTCCAATACAATTACTCGTACAAAAATACGTGGGGAGATTCACGTGGTTGGGGAGGTAGACGTATACACGAAGGTACCGACATCTTTGCTGATTATGGAGTTCCTGTACTCTCCACCTGCTACGGTGTAGTGGAGATGAAAGGCTGGAACCAGTTTGGCGGATGGCGCGTAGGGATTAGAGACATCCATAACAACTATCATTACTACGCTCATTTAAGTGGCTTTGCACAAGGATTGGAAATTGGACAAGTAGTTGAACCCGGAACACAGATTGGCGGTGTGGGGAGCTCGGGCTATGGGCCTCCAGGAACATCCGGTAAATTCCCTCCACATCTGCACTACGGTATTTACAAGGATAACGGTTGGACAGAGTGGTCATTTGACCCATACCCCCGCTTAAAACTATGGGAGCGCGAAACTCGTTCACGTTCTTAAGCTAAAAAGAGGTCATCACAATAACGTGATGACCTCTTTATCTTTATGATTTCTGTTTACTCTTTTTCACAGCGTTTATAATGCTGGCTGCTAAACCACCCCAGATAATCACGATCCCAAGTACAGCCATCACGATAGCATTGCCATCCATTAGCTTGAAACCTCCTTATCAGCAGAAGCGGATTTTGGTACTTCCAAGCTCGTTTTCTTCCATGACTTTGCTTGCGCAAGTAACACAC
Source organism: Bacillus fonticola (assembly GCF_012955605.1). Taxonomy (GTDB): domain Bacteria; phylum Bacillota; class Bacilli; order Bacillales; family JC228; genus Bacillus_CG; species Bacillus_CG fonticola. The sequence continues at coordinate 2,499,600 of NZ_CP052135.1, forward strand.
CGACAAGGATAGCACCGATGGCTACAGACCACCCGTAATTGAATATGAACTCTCTTGAGTAGGCTCCACCACCATAATCACCAAGTAAGTTTTCTTTTAAGAGTCCATACATCATGTAACCGAGCATAAGCGGTGTAATAATCGAAAGGCAAATTTTCCACCACGCACCGAGTTTGATGTCTGAGACAGCATCCGCATGGTTCTTCAGTGGCGTCAATTGTTTCGCAAACCAAGCGATAAAAACAACTTCGAACAATCCAACAAGAGCAATACCAAATTGATTAATAAAGTAATCTGCAACATCTAAGAAGTTCAATCCGCCTTGCGTTGCGAATACGAGCGACAGCAACGCTGCTAAACCTCCCCCAAAGAGTACAGCCGTCTTCCGCTTGACTTCAAATTTGTCCATAATCCCTGATACGAAAGCTTCCACAATGGAAATCAATGAACTTAATCCTGCAAGTGTCAATGAAGCAAAGAAAAGGAATCCAAATATTCCATTAAACGCAGGGAATTCATTGATAATTTGTGGGAAGACAACAAACGCTAATCCAACTCCACTTGCAACAACCTCATCAATTGCTACGCCTGATTGTGAGGCCATAAACCCTAGTGCCGCAAATACACCAATACCTGCAAGAAGCTCAACAGATGAATTGGCAAAACCTGTGATGAATGCATTGTTTGTAATATCCGATTTCTTCGGTAAGTAACTAGAGTACGCTATCATAATGGCAAAAGCGATAGACAAGCTGAAGAAAATTTGACCGTATGCTGCGACCCATACGCTCGGTTCCCCAATCATTGCCCAGTTCGGTTGGAAGAATGCGTTCAGACCGTCGATCGCCCCTTCCAAAAACAATGCGCGAACGGTGATGATGAGAAACATCACGAGTAAAAGCGGAATCATAATACGGTTCGCAATTTCGATCCCTTTTTTCACTCCTGCAGATAAAACGCCTAATGCGATCACCCAAACAAAAATGAGTGGGATGAACACGCTCGGTACGAGAGACCCAAATTCGCCTGCTGCTGTAGTTTGAAGGTAATCCTCAAACAAGAAAGCTTGGGTGTCTGTACCCCATTGCTGACCAAATGAAAAATACGAAAACATCATGGCCCAGGCAATAATAACTGAATAATACGTAGCGATAACAAAGGAGATCGCTGTTTGCCACCAGCCAATCCACTCTCCACCCTTACTTAATCGTGCATATGTGAGTGGTGCAGAGCCACGGTATTTATGACCCATCGTAAATTCGAGAATAAGAAGCGGGATACCAGCTGTTAATAACGCAAATAAGTACGGTAAAAAGAAAGCTCCTCCTCCATTTTCGTACGCGACGCCAGGAAAGCGCCAAATGTTTCCGAGCCCGACAGCCGATCCAACAGCAGCCATGATAAAGCCGGCTCGCGTGCCCCATTGTGCACGATTTTCCATAGGAAAGACCTCCTCTTCCTTTTCCAACTTTCACAAATTGGAGATTTTATTATTTTCAGATTTTAGTAGTTCAAATATTAGTATAGCGACGAGCTCACATTATGTCAAAAGGATTTTAAAACTTTTGTCATAGACTTACTACAGATGCATGTCAGATATTTTGCCTAGTGGATTTTTTTCAATCATAAAAAAAGCCACTTGAACATTAAGTCCAAGTGGCTTTTTTTATACTTGCTGAACAGCTTCTTCTCGTAGGGCATATTTTCTCCGTAACAATCCCAATACGAGAAAAGTAAGAAGAATCGTCACTACGAAGGAAAGCCATACAGATCCTGTAAAACCCATTAAGATAAAGCCAATCACACTGATACCCCCACCGATAAGTGCGTAAGGTAATTGCGTCACAACATGGTCGATATGGTTCGATCCAGCCCCTGTACTCGAAAGAATTGTCGTATCCGAAATTGGTGAACAATGATCACCTAAAACAGATCCTGCCAATACCGCGGCCAATGCTGGAACGAGTAGCTCTACGTCAACTGCGACAAGAATGTCCCCGGCAATCGGTAACAGGATAGCGAAACTTCCCCAACTTGTCCCTGTTGCAAACGCCATAAAGCCTGCCACAAGGAATAATAAAACCGGTAACCACGCAGATGAAATGGCTGAGTCTTGAATGAGGCCTGCTAAGTAACCTCCTGTGCCCAATTCACCAATAAGCGTTGCAATTGTCCAGGCAAAAATAAGAATATACACTGCTGGCAGCATCGATTTTGAACCTTGTGAGAGTCCTGCTAAGAAGGTATGCCCTGGAAGCTTAGCGCCTACCCATTGCAAGGCTGCGACTACTGCACTAGCACTCCCCCCGATAAATAAAGCGAAAGAGGAATCAGCATTTTCAAAGATGGAAAGCGGCGCAAAGCTTCCTCCTGCTGTCGCACCCGAATAGATCAATGCACCTACTGTAAAAACAAATAGTGAGGCAATCGGGTAGACGAGTGCGCCAATTTTACCGAAATCAGATGTCGGCAGTGGCGTACCTGTTTCACCAGGCACGTCCTTCCCCTCATCAAACAAAGTGCCTGTACGTAAAGCAAGTTCCTCGTGTTTCCTCATCGGGCCTACTCCAATCGACCAAATCGATGTAAACAAAACGAGTAGCAACGCCGTCCATACGTAGAGATTTGCCGGAATCGTAGCAAGAAACATACCGAGTTCAGATTCGTTCAAGCTATGCTTCGCGATGACGTCCGTTCCAAGGATACTAATAATATACGCGCCCCAGCTCGACAATGGGGCAATGACACATATCGGGGCAGCTGTAGAGTCAATTAAATAGGCTAGTCGAGCTCTAGCTATCCGTTTACCGTCTGTAATCGGTTTCGCTACTTGTCCCACAGCTAAGCTATTAAAATAATCATCAATAAAGATTGCGATTCCGAGCATGAATGTAACGATTTGAGCCCCAGCCCGCGTCTTCACACGTTTCAGTGCCCAGACTCCAAATGCTTGAATGCCACCATTCATCGACATAAACGCGGTTGTAATCCCTAATAACAGTAAGAAACCTAAAATGTATAAGTTCCATGTGTTGAGGGCAAATCCACCCTCGCCTACTGAGTAAAAAACTCCAGAGACGGCTCCCCACAACGAACTCGCCGAATCACTTACAAATTCTCCACCATTCCCAGCTGCATCAATCCCTAACAACACAGCCGCAGATAAAATACCTACACCAAGTGATAACAGCACACGACGCGTTAATAGCACCATCACGATAGCAATCACCGGTGGAAGTAAAGAAAAAACTGTTTCTATCATGGTTTTCTCCTCCTATCACATAGTGAGCTACATCTCGCAACACAACAACAAAAAAACGTCATGATCACAAGGATCACCACGTTACGTTTGGTATCCATTATTTGCGATCTGTAGCTCCCCATTATGAGATAGATCTCATAATGACAGTGATGACCTTCTTCAAGTCATCCCCAGAATGAAGTGAGGGAACACTCACTTCATTCTTCGGCATGCCTCCCTTTCGGCTTCCCTCATCGATGTCCTTCTCGGAAAGCGTACTTTTGAGCACATGCAGCCTCTACATATATCAATGTCCCGTACTAGAATAGCAGGCAGTTCAAGCTTTGGCAAGTGGAAATAGTTTGCACGCAATTTCTCATAGGACTCTCTCTATTCTTACTCTCTTGGTCCACTCAAAGGGAATTCAATTGCAGGTGATGGGACTCCACTAGTTTGCCCACCCTCAGAATTGTCGTAGAAAAAATCCGGTACTTCTCCATCAAAGATTGTAGAGGCGATTAATACACTTTGATTCACAGTTGCACGCTCAGTTGCAAACGGAATGATAATCTCAACGTTTACTTGAATGTCAGCGTATATAGCGAGAAACGAATTGTTAATTCCAAATTCCGTTATCTCGGCTCGAAGGTCTGCTTTTGCATCCCCAGCAGCTTGGAACCTAATGGGGATTTCTGGACCTAAGTTACCGAGCAGTGCATTTTGAGTCGCTTGACCAAGTGGTACTCTAAACACAAAGCCCTTTTCTTCACTTGAATCGAGGTTCATTTTAACATCGGTTTGCATCTGCAAATCTTCAATATACCCACGTTCAGCCTTCTTAAGGTTTTCTTGAATAAGCTGAATGATTTCCGTTTGAACTTGGTTTACTTTGTTTGTGTTTATATCCCTATATGAAGAAGAGCCCTCTACTTCTATAAAATAATCTTCAACCTGTGTATTTTTGGAAATATTTTCATTGATTGCACTGTTGATTACGCTTGTAGCGATCGTCCGTGTTTGTGTATCAGCATAGCTAATGAGTGTGGGCTTAATTCCTGCATTAATGAGCCATAGCCCTGTTACAGTAGACAAAATGAAAAATACAACGCTCAATAAAAACACGTAACGAAAAGGTAAAGGGCCTCTTCTCATCTTAGGTCGTCTTCCCCGGAAGCGCGGCAAGGCTCATCCCTCCTTATCCACCACTATATGCGCCCAACCGGGAAAATAGCATCGGGCGACAAAAAACGATGTGTCCGTTTTTTGTCGCCCGAATGTTACCTATCCTTATGATTGTTCAACCATTTTTACAAGCGCGTCTTTGCCGATAGTACCCTTTGTGATGCCATATTTCGATTCAGCCTCCAACGTCACTGATTCAAGTGGGGCCTCCATTAATTGGTCAATCGTTTTAACGCCTGTAGCTCGCCCTGCCACGATATGGCGGTCTGCCAGCTTTTCATTCAACAGTTTGACGTCTAACGCGCCGCACATAATATACCCAATGTCGTTTTTCACAGCCATTAGGTGCGTTTTCGGAAGTTGAACAGAAACTGCAATAAATGTATGTCCTTTATATTCAATGGGGTATACATTCATCATACTCTTGCCCACTCCTTTCCTCGTTACAAAGTATGTAAACAGTGAAGATTACGTGCGCTCTTGAATGGCTTCTTGAAGCAAGTGTCGTAAAAATTGTGGTAAGTGATACGTCTTTTGACAATGGTCAAAGGTCGGAAAAAAGTGACCATACGTAAACATATCGAGTGTAGCTACCGTGTACGAGCGTTCCTTCTCGATCTGTTCACCAGCAATTGAGAGTATGTGTGTGCCAGTCACTTCTGGGTACGTGACCAAATGGCCCATCTCTTTCCCGCGGAACCCGAGACCTTTAATTTCCAGATTATGCCAGCGGTCTTTTTTTACTTCCCGCAATACCTCAAGTAGCTCTTCTCCAGAGGTTTTTATCGTACACACGTTAATAGGATGTGGACAAGCTTGATGAAGAGTGGCTAGCGTAACAGATCCCTGCGGAAAATCATGAAGGATGACTCCTTCATTTATAAATGTAACATCAGCACCACTCCAATGATGAATATACTCACACAACCAGTTTGATACTTGATCCTTTTTAAGGTCGGTTGCAAGGATATTGATCACAGAGCTCTCCAGTCTCTTTATCCCATCTTTAACAAGCGTTTTTGCTAGCTGTGGTGTTTTGTTAGGAAGAAGACTAGTATCTGATAGCCGTGCCTCCTTGCTTAGAACGATGCCGGCTTCCTTACCCCATGAAAGGCTAACGTGTCCAACCCACTGCCCCCATTTCCCAGCACAAGCTAAAAGAACGTCACCTACCCTTTTGCCTTGAGGAAGGACGTGATGAGTGTGAGCGCCTAAAATGACATCAATAGCTGGACACATGTCTGCCAACCGTTCATCTTCAGGAAGCCCTAAATGTGAGAGGACAACCACGATATCAACCTCTCCTTTTATCCGTTCAACTTCTTGCTGAATGGTCGCAATCCCGTCTCCTACATCCCAACCTAACGCTTTATAAAACGGTACAAAGGGAACGGTTGCCCCGACAATACCGACCTTTGTTCCAAGCTCAGTATGCAGAATAGTAGATGGTATGCACCAAGACGGTCGTTCACCGGAAATCATAAACAAATTCCCTACCACAACTGGGAAAGGTGCATCCTGATAAAGGATTTCTAATTCGCCAGGGGAAAATGTGATGCCTTCGTTATTTCCAATCGTCACTGCATCGGGTTGAAGCTCAACAAGCATCTGCCGATTGGATTGTCCTAAAGTCGCCTCCGTGAGTGGATGAGCACGATCGGCATGATCCCCTAAGTCAAATACAAATACCGTATCTCCAGACTTTGTTAGTCGTTCTCGTTCCGTGTGAATGTATTCAGTAATGGCTCCCCATTGTTCAAAGTGACTGTGTATATCGTTGATGTGGTATAAGTGAATCGTTTCCAAGATCGTCCTCCTCTCCAAACAATATTTTTAAAATTTTCGAATCCTCCCAGCGCAAAAAACAAACCTCGCCAACCTGTAATAGGTGGCGAGGTTGTGTGAGAAATCGAATATTACCCGATAGAACCTTCCATCTCAAACTTGATCAGGCGGTTCATCTCTACAGCATATTCCATTGGAAGTTCTTTTGTAAATGGTTCGATAAAGCCCATCACGATCATTTCAGTTGCTTCTTCTTCTGAAATGCCGCGACTCATGAGATAGAACAATTGCTCTTCAGATACTTTCGAAACCTTCGCTTCGTGCTCTAAGGAGATGTTGTCGTTTAGGATCTCATTGTACGGAATCGTGTCAGAGGTGGATTTGTTATCCATGATAAGCGTGTCACACTCGATGTTAGAGCGCGCTCCCTCTGCTTTGCGTCCGAAGTGAACAATCCCACGATACGTTACTTTCCCACCTTGTTTTGAGATCGATTTAGAAACGATCGTAGAAGATGTGTTTGGTGCTAAATGATGCATTTTCGCACCAGCGTCTTGGTGTTGACCTTTTCCTGCAAGCGCGATGGAAAGCGTCATACCGCGGGCACCTTCTCCTCGAAGGATGACTGCTGGATATTTCATCGTTAATTTAGAACCGATATTTCCATCGATCCATTCCATCGTCGCATTCGCATCACAAACAGCACGCTTTGTCACAAGGTTATAAACGTTATTCGCCCAGTTTTGGATCGTTGTATAGCGGCAGTATCCTCCGTCTTTCACGATGATCTCTACAACTGCACTGTGTAGTGAATTTGTCGTGTACACAGGAGCTGTACAGCCTTCTACGTAGTGAACGTGCGCGCCTTCGTCAACGATAATGAGTGTACGCTCAAATTGTCCCATGTTTTCTGAATTGATGCGGAAGTACGCTTGAAGTGGCGTATCCACTTTAATGCCTTTTGGTACGTAGATGAACGAGCCACCAGACCAGACGGCAGAGTTCAATGCTGAAAATTTATTGTCTGCAGCAGGGATGACTTTACCGAAATGCTCGCGAAAGATGTCCTCGTTTTCTTTTAACGCTGTGTCAGTGTCTTTGAAAACGATGCCTAGCTCTTCCAAGTCCTCTTTCATGTTATGATACACAACTTCGGATTCATATTGTGCCGAAACCCCTGCCAAATATTTTTGCTCTGCTTCTGGAATTCCAAGTTTATCAAACGTTTGCTTGATTTCCTCAGGCACCTCATCCCATGAACGTTCTGACCGTTCAGATGGCTTTACGTAGTACGTAATTTCGTCGAAGTTAAGCCCTGCCAAATCACCACCCCATTGTGGCATTGGCATTTTGTAGAACTGTTCCAGAGACTTCAAACGGAAATCTAACATCCATTGAGGTTCTTCTTTCATACGTGAGATTTCTTCGACGATCTCGCGCGTAAGACCTCGCTTCGAACGAAAAATTGATACGTCTTTATCATGGAAGCCATACTTGTAATCGCCGATCTCTGGCATTTTTTTTGCCATGCTTCATTCCTCCTCGTTTATTTACTTGTTCCCGTTCATTCCTTTTTCCATTGCCTTCCATGGAAGTGTTGCACATTTAATACGCGCTGGGAACTTTGACACTCCTTGTAATGCTTCAATGTCACCAAGGTCGATGGTGTCATCGTATTCTTTTCCTAGCATCATATTAGAAAAAATACCAGACATGCGAAGAGCATCATCAATCTGCTTGCCTTTTACAGCTTGCGTCATCATAGAGGCGGATGCCATAGAGATGGAACACCCTTCTCCGTCGAATTTCGCTTCCTGTACGACGCCATCTTTCACGTTCATTGTGAGATGAATTCGGTCGCCACATGTCGGATTGTTCATATCAATTGTCAGTGTACCGTCTTCGATCTCTCCTCTATTTCGAGGGTTTTTGTAATGATCCATAATGACTTGGCGGTACAATTGTTCTAAATTAGAAGACATCTGTAAAAAACTCCTTCGTTTTCAGAAGCCCTTCTACCAGTTTCTCTACATCTTGCTCTGAATTGTATAAATAGAAACTAGCACGAGCCGTTGCACTGACATCGAGCCATTTCATGAGTGGTTGTGCACAGTGGTGTCCAGCACGGACGGCGATCCCTTCAGCATCCAGTACTGTTGCCACATCATGCGGATGAACATCATGAAGGTTAAAGGTGAGGACTCCGGCTCGTTGCGCTACGTCTTGTGAACCGTATACTGTCATCCCCTCTACCTCTGCTACACGCTCAAGTGCATACTTGATAAGATGGTGCTCATGTGCCGCAATCTCATCAAGTCCTATCTGCTCTAAAAAGTCAATAGCGGCTCCGAGTCCAATGGCACCAGCAATGATAGGCGTCCCACCTTCAAATTTCCACGGGAGGTCTTTCCACGTCGAATCTTGAAGGCCGACAAAATCAATCATTTCTCCACCAAACTCAACAGGCTCCATGGATTCTAATAAATGTTTCTTTCCATAGAGTATGCCAATCCCTGTTGGTCCACACATTTTATGTGCAGAAAAGACATAGAAATCGCAATCTAATAACTGTACGTCCACCTTCATATGAGGGGCGCTTTGTGCACCATCCACGACCATAATAGCCCCATTTTCATGGGCAATTTGTGCAACTTCTTTCACAGGATTAATCGTTCCTAATACGTTTGAGACGTGAACCATGGAAACAAGCTTCGTATTTGAAGTAATTGTCTCACGCACTTTATCCAATGCGATTGTACCGTCTTTTTCCAACGGGATATATTTCAGTGTTGCACCTGTTCGTTTTGCGACTTGTTGCCACGGAATAATATTCGAGTGGTGTTCCATATACGTAATAAGAATTTCATCGCCTTCTCGAAGATTCTCGCTCGCATAACTGGATGCAATCGTATTTAATGCTGTCGTTGTTCCACGCGTGAAAATGACTTGCTCTGTCGATGCTGCGTTAATAAATCGACGTACCTTTTCACGCGCACCTTCGTATTCATCGGTAGCCTTTGTACCAAGTGTGTGCACACCACGATGGACATTGGAATTATACGTTTTGTAGTACGTTTCCAACTTTTCGATGACTGAAAGCGGCTTTTGAGACGTCGCAGCACTGTCAAGATAAACGAGCGGATTCCCATTTACCTCCTGGTCAAGAATTGGGAACTGGGAGCGGACGTCTGCGAGTGATATGGTCATACACGAACTTTCCTTTCAATAACTTCTTCAAGCTGTCTCTTTACTCCTTCAATCGGGAGCTTCTTGACAACTGGTGCCAAGAATCCATGGATCACTAAACGTTCTGCTTCTTGACGAGAAATGCCACGACTCATTAAATAGTAAAGCTGTAACGGGTCGACACGTCCAACTGAAGCCGCGTGTCCTGCTGTTACATCGTCCTCGTCAATTAGGAGAATTGGATTCGCGTCTCCACGTGCTTTTTCGCTTAACATTAACACACGGGACTCTTGCTCAGCGTTTGCCTTAGATGCACCGTGTTCAATTTTCCCAATACCATTAAAGATAGAAGAGGATGCGTCTTTCATCACCCCATGCTTTAAGATGTAGCCTTCAGAGTGTTTTCCGAAGTGTACAACTTTCGTAGTGAAGTTTTGCTTTTGGTTGCCACGCCCCACAACCACCATTTTCGTATCCCCAAAAGAGCCGTCTCCAATTAAGTTCGTGACGTTTTCGCTAATCGTGTCACCGTCATTCATTAAACCGAGTGCCCACTCAATGCGGGCATCGCGTCCAGCGACTCCACGACGATTGACATATGTGGTAACACCTGCAGATAGGTTGTCAACAGCTCCGTATGTTACTTTCGCGTTCGTTCCCGCAATGACTTCTGCTACAAGGTTTGCAACACCCGAAGCTTCCCCGGTAGTTGAGATGTAATTTTCTACATACGTCACACTTGCATTGTCTTCGGCTACCACAAGTACGTGGTTTACAATGGATGCTTCCTCATCATCGTGCACATAAATCGCTTGAAGTGGTTCTGCGATTTCGACGTTTTTCGGTACGAACAAAAAGGCTCCGCCGTTCATAAGTGCTGCATGGAGTGCTGTAAGTTTATGCTCATCTACCTTTACGCCGTCTTTCATATAATACTTTTGTAGGAGATCACCGTGCTCTTTTGATGCAGTGAGGATGTCTGTAAAAATGACTCCCTTTGCCCTCAAGTCTTCAGACAATGTGCTATATGCAGGTGTACTGTTGCGTTGAACAAAGATATTTTTTTGATTTTCTACATCGACAAGACCTTTTACTTCTTCTGGGAGATCCTCGAGTGTTTCATACGGTGCCGAAGTTACTGTATGTGATCGAAAGTTTGTAAAGTCCCATTTATCAATTTTCGTTTTATCTGGTCTTGGTAACGGCAACGTTTCTGCTAGCTCTAGAGCCTCTTTCCGGAAGCCTTGGAACCATGCAGGCTCACCGCGACTTTCGGCAAATTTCGCCACATAGTCCTGGTCGAATTTTTTCGTTTCTAATGTCATATCCATCCTCCTACCCCTTACGCTTCTTGCCCGACTGTTTCGTCTTCAATACCAAGCTCTTGTTTAATCCAGTCATAGCCCTCTGCTTCTAATCGTTGAGCAAGTTCTGCCCCACCTGATTTCACAACGCGTCCTTGCATCATCACGTGGACGTGGTCTGGAGTGATGTAGTTTAAAAGACGTTGGTAATGAGTAATAATAAGGCAACCGAACTCTTCGCCACGCATTTTATTAATCCCTTTTGATACTACTTTTAGTGCATCAATATCTAGTCCTGAGTCTATCTCATCTAAGATAGCAATTGCTGGTTCAATCATCATTAATTGTAGAATTTCATTGCGTTTTTTCTCTCCACCAGAAAAGCCTTCATTAAGGTAACGTTGCGCCATATCTAGATCCATTTCAAGATACTCCATCATGTTATCCATTTTCTTAATGAACTTCATAAGAGAAATCTCATCGCCTTCCTCACGGCGAGCATTAATGGAAGAACGTAGGAAATCCGCATTTGTAACACCGCTTATTTCAGAAGGATACTGCATAGCGAGGAAAAGTCCAGCTTTTGCACGCTCATCTACTTCCATCTCAAGTACGTTCTCTCCATCTAAAAGGATCTCTCCCTTTGTTACTTTGTATTTCGGATGGCCCATAATGGCTGCTGAAAGAGTCGATTTCCCAGTTCCGTTCGGTCCCATGATGGCATGGATTTCTCCACCCTTTACCTCTAGGTTGACCCCTTTCAAAATTTCCTTCCCTTCAATTTCCACGTGTAGATCCTTGATTATTAACGTTGATCCAGCCATGTTCCATACCTCCATCTATGGTCAGTTACTTATAACCATTCTCAATTTATTCTCATTCTAATTTTAGTACAATTCGTGTTCATATGCAACCAACGAAACCGACTTGTACCGTATTCTCTCTACTTTAACATAAATGCGTATGGACGCACTAGGAGATGGGTTGACATGCAATTACACACAAAAAAGAGGCTGCACTTCTCATGTGCACACCTCTGCTCATATAAGTAATTTCATCTAAAGTAATGTTTGGCCTCTACGCCCTAGGTCAGCGATCAATCTTTGCGATTGTTCATATTCCTGTTGGCGTTCTTGTTCTACTTTCATTCGTACTTCGTGCTTTCGCGCATACAATTCATACCCAACTCCATGTGTGGCACGAAATCCCTTTTCCATTTCCGGTGTGACATTCAAGTTTATCACTTGTGTAATGTCGGTTCATTCCCTTCCGGCTTTTTTTCAACAGTTATTATCTTATCACGATAGACACTTGGATGTACACTTCCATAAAAGGCCTTGACACATGATGAGAGCGTTTGAGGTACCATGAAGGCGCATACACGGCAATCAGGAGTACGTTTCCTCCCAAATCGTCTACTATGCGGCTTGTCCTCTACTTTATTGTTTGAGTTGTTGAAGTTCTTAAATCGCCTCTTGTACAAGAGTATGCACCACAAAGAATGTGACTATACGCTATCGAAATCATGTAAAAAGCAGCGTACCAAATTTGGCACGCTACTTTTGTTCGATCGTGGATTTCAGGCCCTTAACTGAATGATTACTCTCCGGAGCCTGCACCTACAGGAACAACGGCGCCTTCGTACTCCTCAAGGATGAAGTTTTGGATCTCTTCTGATTGCAATACTTCGACTAGCTTCTGAATAGCCTCATTATCTTCGTCTCCAGATTTAACAGCAATTACGTTTACGTATGGTGATTCAGAGTCTTCAATCGCAATAGCATCTTCCAATGGATTCAAACCAGCGTCGATTGCGTAGTTTGAATTGATCAACACCGCATCACCCTCATCTTGTGCATATAATTGCGGAAGAAGTGCCGCTTCATAATCTGCATCAAATTGTAAATTTTTCGGGTTGTCAACAATGTCTTCTGTTGTTGCCTTTGTTTTATCAATTCCTTCAGCAAGCGTGATTAAGCCTTCTTTTTCAAGCATAGCTAAAATACGCCCATGATCGGCAACAGAGTTACTCATCAGGATTTCCGCGCCTTCTGGAAGATCCTCTAGACTTTCGTATTTGTTTGAATACACACCAATTGGTTCAATGTGAATACCGCCTGCGTTAACAAAATCGTACCCTTTTGCAGCGATTTCAGACTCTAGATAAGGAATGTGTTGGAAATAGTTTGCATCTAATACCCCTGACTCAAGGTCTTGGTTCGGCAATATATAATCTTGGTATGGCTCGATGACTAAATCAATTCCTGCTTCTGCTAAAATTGGCTTTGCCTCTTCTAAAATCTCTGCATGAGGGACGTTTGAAGCACCCACCACAAGCTCTGTCATTTCTTCATTACCTTCACCTTCAGTAGTTCCTTCAGTTCCTTCTTCTTCTGTAGTACCACAAGCAGCTAATAGAAGGATTAGTGCTGTAGTAAGTATTGCAACTAGCCATTTTTTCATGAGTAATCTCTCCTTTGTTTTGTTGTTGTTTATCTTTTATCTATGAATCGTGTTAATACATCCCCTACTGCCTGGATTGCAAACACGATTACTAAAATAAGAATGGTTGCCATAAGTGTGACATCTTCTTGCGCTCTTTGGAAACCTTCTAAATACGCCAGATTCCCAAGGCCTCCTGCACCAATGACACCTGCCATAGCGGTGAAACCAACAAGTGCAATCGCCGTAACCGTAATTCCAGAAATAAGCGCGGGCATGGATTCGGGAAGAAGCACTTTCCAAATGACAGTGCTTGTCTTTGCTCCCATTGCTTTCGCCGCCTCCAGCACTCCTTTGTCTACTTCGCGCAATCCTATTTCAACAAGGCGCGCGTAAAAAGGGGCAGATCCTATGATTAAGGAAGGGAGCGCAGCGTTTGGACCACGCACCGTATCAATTAAAAACTTCGTAAAAGGAAGAAGAAGTACGATTAGAATAATGAACGGAATCGAACGAAACACGTTGACCACTACACTGACAAGTAAATTGACAAGTTTATTTTGCCAAACGTGACCTTGTGACGTGAGAAATAGGAGTAAACCTAACAAAATACCTAACACGAATGTCATCGCGACCGCCATCAACGTCATGTATAACGTTTCCATAGTCGCCTCGTTCATCTTGTCCCAATCGACGTTAGGGAACCATGCTTCAATCATGTGATCACCTCCACACCGACATGTTGCTCACGAAGCCACTCAACTGCTGACGTAACATCAGATCCATCCAAATGGACAAATAAATTCCCGTAAGAACCGTCTTGTAGCTGAGAAATCTTCCCTTGCAAGATATTTAAACGAATATCAAAGCGCCGTATCAATTCATTAACAATAGGCTGCTCCGCTGTCTCCCCGACAAACTGAAGCCGGATGATCTTCCCAGTAGTATATCCAGACATTAGGTGTTCAATAGTTACGGTCGCTTCCTCTGGCTGGACCACTTGTTGAACAAACCGTTTCGTTACCGGTTGTTCTGGATGTTGAAACACTCGCAATACAGTACCAGATTCCACAACTTTTCCATCCTCCATCACAGCTACGTGATGACATATCTTTTGGATGACGTGCATCTCATGCGTAATGAGCACAATCGTTAATCCGAGTCGCTCATTAATGTCTGATAAAAGCTGCAATATGGAGTCCGTTGTCTCCGGATCTAATGCCGATGTTGCTTCATCACATAACAACACTTTCGGATCGTTAGCGAGCGCCCGCGCAATACCTACCCGCTGTTTTTGTCCTCCGCTTAATTGGGAAGGATAGGCGGATTCTCGACCAGTTAATCCAACTAGGTCGATTAATTCTTTTACTTTGGCAGCCCTTTTCGCTTTTGAAACGCCCGCAATCTCCAGAGGAAAAGCAATATTCTCTGCAACTGTACGTGACCACAGGAGATGAAAATGTTGAAAGATCATGCCGATATCATGACGTGCTTTTCGCAACTGAACTCCTTTGCTCGTTGAAATGGAAGTCCCTGCAATGTTGACTGAGCCCTCAGTCGGCTGTTCAAGTCCGTTCAACATACGCAACAACGTACTTTTCCCTGCACCACTGTACCCAATAATGCCGAAAACTTCACCTTGTTGAATGTCTAAATTTACGCCGTCTACCGCCCGAACCTCTTTCCCTTTACTTCGAAACACCTTGGACACGTTTGAAATAGAAATCACACTACCCGCCTCCTTTCTAGTAATTCTGTAGGAATAGTCAATTTTATACCGAGAGCTTATGCTACATAGTGTCCCTTTGCACTAAAAGTCTTATCCTTGTTCATACTTGTCGCCTATAGTAGACGCTTCAACATACATATTGAGTCGAGCCGTTTCCCTGATCAAGCGCCTTCCGCATCCTATTTAAAAACGCCCCCTACTCAAAAATGAGCAGGAAGGCGTTCAAAATACAACACCGTTCCTCTCATCTTTCAGTCCAATTAAAAAGACTGTGTGAATTGGCACCTTTTCCAACGAAATAAATCGTTGCCGGTTGCCGGGCTTCATCGGGCACATCCCTCCACCTCTCGCGATAAGAGTTCACGACTATATGAAATTAGTGAAATTTTTTGAGCTATTTAAGACAGTTAGTGAAAAAACTTACGATGATTATCCTAGCACGGTCCCGTTCACTCGTCAACGAAAATTTTTTCGGATGGTGTAGCATTTAACCAAAATAATGATTCCAACGCTAACAAAATAGGTAAAGAAGCCTGGCAAAATAGTTGGCTATCGTCAATGAGCACGCGCAAGGTGACCTCTCCATTCAAGAGTAATCGAAAATTTCGTTGTGATCCTCGCAAGACTGCATCAGGTTTTTCCTTTATTACCCCTTCTTCCCCTGTAAGCACGAGTGAGTACTTGCTATCCCCATCATGACAGTCAACTTGTACTCCGTATGTAGGGAGTAATTTGTGCAGTGATTTATTTTTTTGATACCGTGTGTTCCATTCTTGTATGATGGTCTCCATAAAAAAAGACCCCTCCCCTAGTACCTTTGTAGTGTACTGAATTCGAGAGGGGGAGGGATAAATCCTTGAAAAAATTATCGACAGACACTACTTTCCTTCGACATCGTTAGTTCAGCTGCAGCGCTTCCATCATTTCTTTTTTCAATTCTGCCAATTGCGGGTGATTACGTGGTCGTGGACGAGGCACGTTAACAGTGAGTTCCTTTAGTACTTGTGCCGGTCGGTGGCTAAGCACATAGATTCGATCCGCCAAATAGGCAGCCTCCTCCATATCGTGTGTAATCAGAATCATGGTTTGCTTCGTTTCTTCCCAGATGCGTAACAATTCCTTTTGCATCGTGAGACGTGTCATCGCATCCAATGCACCGTACGGCTCATCAAGCAACAATACTTCAGGCTCTGTCACGAGAGATCTGGCGATGGCAGCACGTTGTCTCATTCCACCAGAGAGTTGGTGAGGGTAGTAGTCTTCAAACCCTTTTAATCCAACCTTCAACAGCGCGGTCTTTACACGGCTGTCTGCTTCTTGTTTTGGAACGTTTTGCAATTCCAATCCGAGAGATACGTTTTTTTGAATCGTACGCCACGGATAAAGAGCATGTTCTTGAAACATCATCATGCGTGATGGATGCGGTTTCGTAATCAAGTTCCCATTAGCTGTTACTTCACCTGAAGTTGCGCTCTCAAGTCCAGCCATCATACGAAGTGCCGTACTTTTTCCACAGCCAGACGGACCTACAATAGCGGCAAATTCCCCCTTTTCAATAGAAATAGACAAATCTTGTAGAACGGTGAGATCGCCAAAAGTTTTACTTACATGATGCAGTTCAATTTTTTGCACGTCACGCCGTCCCCTTTCCTGCATAGCGCCATTTCAATAGCTTACGTTTAATACCACCTATAACCGCGTAATCCAATATAATGGCAATGATTCCGATTGTCATAATACTTGCTAAAACCCCGTCCATGTCAGCAATCTCACCTGCGTAACTAATACTCCACCCTAATCCTAACGAGACCCCACCGACCATTTCTGATGCGATGAGCGAACGCCAAGCATTCCCAAATGCAACTTGTGCTCCCGATAGGAATGAGGGCAACGTTTCTGGACCGTATACTTTACGAATGAGATCCACCTTTGTAGCCCCCATAACACGGGCTAACTCTAGGTGAGTCTGGCTAACCCCTTCTGTCGCATTTAACACTGACAATGCCATCGGGAAGAAGCTCGCAACTGTAATCACGAGAATGATGGGGAGGTCTCCAAAACCGAATAGAATTACAAAAAATGGCACCCATGTAATAGGAGGAATCGCTTGCAAAATAGAAATCACACTGCGTAAGTAAATTGAAAACGATTTTGATACTCCAGCTAACAATCCTAATACAGCCCCAAGTAAACACGCCAGCGGATATCCCCATGCCAGGCGATATAGGCTACTTGTCACTGCACTAATATATTCCGGATCTTGAAAGTTTTCAAAAAAACGGCCGACACCTTCTGGGACATCCGGCAATAAAAAATCTTCTAAAAACAAGGCGACAAATTGCCAAATAAAGAACAGACTTGCTACGGCAGCAATATACGGAATACTCCCTTTCAAAAAAGAAAGAGAGCGACTAGAGCTCTCTTTCTTACGATTCTCTTGCATTCTGTGACCTCCTACTCCTTGTTTTGTTCTTCTTGCCAGCTTAAGTCAAGAATGCTTTCTACATCAAATGGCTCTTCTAACACATCTTGGTCTACCATTAAGTCAGCTACTGCTTGAATTTGACCAATCTGCTCTTGGTTGAGGCCTGCATCAAACGTTTGTGCTTGGATGGCTTCTGTAATGACTTCTTCGGCTGTCATTTCACCGTTTGGCGTGCTATACGATTCTTCCTCTGTAAAACGATAAGTGATTAATTCAGCTGCTTGTGCCGGATCATTTTCAAGCAAATCAACCGCTTTTGACTGTGCATCTAGTATTTTGTTCACCACGTCACGGTTATTATCGGCAGCATCCCCCGAAGTAATGACAACCATGCAAGGAAACGGCCATTCTGCACCAATTTCGTAAAGTTCCCGGACGCCACCTTGAATACGAGCAAGACGATCGTACGGCTCAAACAGGAATGCAGCGTCTACTCGACCTGCTTGCAAGGATTGTACAGCTACAGCAGGAGACACATAGGTCATTTCGATATCATCTCGAGTCAAGCCTGCATCTGTCAGAGTCACGCCATTTAACACGATATCCGCAGTACTCCCCTGCTTCTGGGTAGCCAAACGTTTTCCTTTTAAATCTTCAATTGACTGGATCCCTGAATCTTCATTGACAAGTATGGAATGATAGCCCATTTGCGCTCCACCGACAATTTTCAAGTCCGCACCTTGAGCAGCCCAGCTAACGGCGTTTGTAGCACCAAGAACTCCTGCATCAAGGTCCCCATTAACAATCGCTTTAATTAAGTCTGTTCCACTATCAAACAAAACTAATTCTGCGTCTAGCCCTTCTTCTTCATAGTACCCAGCGTCCTCAGCTACCATCGCAGGTGCGTCGTCCATAACGTTAATATATCCAATTCTTACTTTTTCTCCAGTTCCTTCCCCTGAAGCATTTTCCTCATTACTCCCACAAGCAGCAAGCACGACACTGACTACGG
This sequence comes from Bacillus fonticola, assembly GCF_012955605.1. Classification (GTDB taxonomy): domain Bacteria; phylum Bacillota; class Bacilli; order Bacillales; family JC228; genus Bacillus_CG; species Bacillus_CG fonticola. The sequence continues at coordinate 2,517,906 of NZ_CP052135.1, forward strand.
ATAGTATAATTAATAAAAATAAGCGTTTCATACGCAAATTTCCCCCTTAATGATATAATTCCTAGTAAACGGATGGGTTTATTATATTCGCCTGTCACATTCTCGTCAAAGGTATTTACTCAAGAAGGAAAAAACAGTTTGTTCCAAAAAAAATAACACTCACAAAGTTGTAAGCGTCCGTAAAAGTTTATTTTTGTTCAAACGTTCGTATCTCTTCTAATAAAGTTGGTACTGTATCAAAAGCGTACCGTTTGTATTTCACTTGCCCCCCTTCCAAGCTTAACAAGCAAGGAACACTTTCCACACCGTACGTTTCCGCTAGGTCAGGTACATAATTCAAATCTAGTTGGTAGACAGGCAGCGAGGTCATCTGTTCAACGACACGAAGCATTGTAGAAGCGATCTGACACGTACCACACATCGGTGTATATAAGTAAAGAAGTTGCTTTTCATTCTTGCCAAAGGGTTCTGTATAATTGTCTTTCGATAATGAAATCACTAGTCGCTCATCCTCTTGTCTACGTAATACGCATGAGTCGCAAGTTCATTTAATACTGTTTGTACTTTTCTTTTATGAGCTGCCTTCTACGATGATGACTTTCTCTTCTTCAGCTTCACCCATTGTCTCTCTATAGAAAGGACCCCAACGTTCATAATGATCTTCCTGCACGTAGCCCTTCTCTAGCACCAGCCGCCTTCATCACAATCAGTGTAACGACCTTCTGGGTTATCTGCCGACATATATTGTTCAAACACTTTCTGATTAACTGCTGAAAAACGTGGCTCCATCTGAACCTGAGTTCCTTTCGGTAATGACATCGTACCAATTCGTTGGTTATCTAAGTAAAGCTCAATATTTTCCCCCTTTAAGCGACCGACAACCCGATCGGTTACGTCAACACGTTTTGGTTCTAGTGTCATAATCAAGTTCCTCCTAAATTGGTTTTAAGAGTAGTTTGTCCGACGTATTTTATATGAGTACGGAAAAAAATGGAAACTTTGATTTAACACTATTTTAGATTGGATCCTTTGCACAAAAATAAAGCAGGTATCGTCACGAGTGACGATCCTACTTTATTTTATATTAGTCTTCGTTAGTCATGCTTATGTAAGCATCTGCGTCCATAAGGTTCTCAATCTCTGATTTGTCAGCCGGTTCAACGACGACCATCCACGCTTTTTCGTAAGGAGATTCGTTGACGAACTCTGGGCTGTCGTCTAAATCATCATTTACTTCAACGACTTTTCCGCTGATCGGTGCATACAATTCTGAAACGGTTTTCACCGATTCTACGCTTCCAAAAGGCTGGTCCGCTTTAATTTCGTCCCCCACTTCAGGTAGCTCTACGAATACGATATCTCCTAATTCAGATTGTGCAAAATGAGTAATCCCGATGCGAACTGTGTCGCCCTCGTCCTTAACCCATTCATGTTCTTCAGAATAACGCAATTCACTAGGTGTGTTTGACATGTCCAAATCCCTCCATCATCATCGTTTCTAAGTCAGTGTCATCATACCGAAAGTAGTGGTAGATTCGCAACAAGAATTACTTATGCTTAGCTCCAAGTATTTGCAAAGTCTGCTTCTTTAAATCCAACTGTAACCTTTTTACCATCAGTTACGATCGGTCTTTTAATCAGCATACCATCAGAAGCAAGGATTTCAAACAGTTCCTCATCAGAGACCGCTACTACTTTGTCTTTTAAGCCAAGCTCTCGATATTTTTTTCCGCTTGTGTTAAAAAATTTTTTTGCTGGAAACCCGCTTTTTTCAACAAGTTGTTTTATGTTTTGTTTTGTTGGGGGCTCCTCTACAATATGTACATAGCTATAGGAAACATTGTGCTCGTCTAACCATTTTGTGGCTTTTTTACACGTTCCACAGTTTGGATAGCCATAAAACGTTAATGCCATTTGGATCCCCTTCCTACTTAAAAATATGCCAACTTTTTAGAGTGTAGCATACAGCACATAAAAACACGAAGCAACATGCGAAAAGTGAAGACCTAATTCAGGTCTCCACCCTCTCTATCGTCTACAATGCGAACCGATTCGCCTCAATACAAACGTCCGCCGCCTCACGCTTCAATGCTACTACGTTAATTGGCGTATAGCGCGTGAGCTTCCGTAGAGCAGAAAGCATCATACGCAACGTATCGCCTTTTTCAATCGCGACAAGAGATTCTTTTGCATCTTGCTCAATTGCTGTAAAGGCTTCTTGAACAAAGAGTTGCGTGTAACGGATTTTCTGTGCATGCTTCGCTTCTCCGTCTTTTGTAATCGCCTTTTTCGTACGTAAAAGGGCTGATTCCATTGCGTAAATGTTTGAAACGATATCCGCAATATTCACTAAAACTTCCTGTTCCTTCTCAAGAGCTGTACCGTAGCGTTGAGCAGCTAGGCCAGCAATCATGAGCGCGATTTTCTTTGCATTGCGGATGAGGTAAGTCTCTTGTGCGAGCGTTTCTTCTCCCGGTTCTTCTGGCATCATCATCATTAATTCTTCCTGAAGACTTTGTGCTTTTTGGAAGAGAGGTAGTTCGCCCTTCATTGCTTTACGAACGTAAGTACCTGGCACGAGTAAGCGATTGATCTCATTTGTTCCTTCAAAGATACGATTAATACGGGAGTCGCGGTAAGCACGCTCAATTTCGTATTCGCTCATGAACCCGTATCCACCATGAAGCTGAACGGCTTCGTCTACTACATAATCAAGGGTTTCTGAGGCAAACACTTTGTTTAACGAGCACTCGATGGCATACTCAGCGATTGATTTCGCCACTTCTTTTCCATCTTTTATTTGCTCGTTAGAAAGTACACTCATTCGATCCTCAAACAGGCCTACAGTTCGATACACAGAGCTTTCTGTTGCGTATAGTTTTGCTGCCATCGTGGCGAGCTTCTCTTTCGTTAAGTTGAACGCTGCAATTGGTGTTTGGAACTGTTTCCGTTCCTTCGTATATTGAACGGCTAGCTCATAAGCACGTTTAGTGCCTCCTACTGCTCCTACACCAAGCTTATAACGACCAATGTTCAAAATGTTAAAGGCGATAAGGTGGCCTTTACCGATTTCACCGAGCACGTTATCTGCCGGAACCTTCGCATCTTCGAAAATGAGTGTACGGGTAGATGAGCTTTTAATCCCCATTTTCTTTTCTTCAGGTCCTGTTGATACGCCTGCAAAGTCACGTTCGACAATGAATGCAGTGAATTTTTCCCCATCAATTTTTGCGTACACGACAAATACGTCTGCAAAACCTGCGTTCGTAATCCATTGCTTTTCACCGTTTAACACGTAGTGTGTGCCATCTTCTGAAAGCTTTGCAACCGTTTTGGCACCAAGTGCATCAGACCCTGAACCTGGTTCCGTTAAGGCATACGCTGCAATTTTCCCACCGGTTGCCAGCGCTGGTAAATAGCGCTGCTTTTGTTCCTCTGTACCGAACAATACGATGGGCAAAGAGCCAATCCCCACGTGTGCACCGTGTGTGATCGAAAAGCCACCTGCTACAGACATTTTTTCAGCAATTAGCGCTGAGGACACTTTATCTAACCCAAGTCCACCGTATTCTTCAGGTACGTCAGCTCCTAGTAATCCGAGTTCTCCTGCCTGTTTAAGCAATTTCACTGAACGATCAAATTCATGGTTCTCCAAGTGCTCGACTTGTGGTAACACTTCGTTTTCCACAAAATCAGCTGTCGTTTTCGCAATCATACGTTGCTCATCTGTATAGTCCTCAGGCGTAAACACCCGTTCTGGTTCTACATCCTCTAATAAAAAGCTTCCACCACGAATAAAGGTTTTTGTTTGCTCTGCCATGGTCTCTCATCCCCATTTCTTTTTCATTTATTAAGCTAAGAGTTCAAATACACCGGCAGCACCCATACCGCCACCGATACACATCGTCACGAGTCCAAATTGCTCGTTGCGTCTTTTCATTTCATGTAGCAACGTCAAGGACAGCTTTGCCCCTGTACAGCCAAGTGGATGTCCGAGAGCGATGGCCCCTCCATTTACATTGACTTTTTCCTCGTCTAGCCCCAGCGCTCGAATAACTTGAATCGACTGGGATGCGAACGCTTCGTTCAATTCAATTAGCCCGATATCCTCTAAACTCAGACCAGCAAGCTTCAACGCTTTCGGAACTGCCTCTACAGGACCAATACCCATTACTTCAGGAGCCACCCCTGCTACAGCAAATGAACGGAAACGAGCAATCGGCTTTAGTCCCTCTGCATCGGCCTTTTCTCTATCCATGAGTAATACAGCAGCGGCTCCGTCACTCGTTTGCGATGAGTTACCAGCTGTCACCGTCCCTTTTATCGAGAAAGCAGGGCGTAACTTCGCTAATGTTTCTACAGAAGATTCGGGTCGTACCCCTTCATCTGTTCCGAATAAGAAACGCTCTTCTTGCACGGCGTAATCATGTTGGATGGTTCGTTTTGTAACTTCATATGGAACAATTTCGCCATTAAATTTGCCTGCTTCAATTGCTGCTGCCGCTTTTTGATGACTTCTTACAGCAAAAGCATCCTGATCTTCTCTTGACACTCCATACTTCTGCGCCACTTCTTCAGCAGTATGGCCCATGCTCATATAATACTCTGGTGCCTTTTCAGCCAATTTACGATTGGGTCGGACTACATGCCCCATCATCGGAACAAGACTCATAGATTCTGCTCCCCCAGCTATAACCGTGTCGGCATGACCTAGCATAATCCGCTCAGCCCCATACGAAATGGCTTGTAGACCTGAAGAACAATAACGGTTAATCGTAATAGCTGGCACGTGAGTCGGGATGCCAGCTAACCCTCCAATATTCCGAGCCATATTCATCCCTTGTTCTGCTTCAGGCATCGCACATCCAATAATTAAATCGTCAATATTTCCATCATATCCGCCTGCACGACGCAGTGATTCTTTTACTACGGCAGCTCCTAAATCATCGGGACGTACGTGTGCTAACATTCCCTTTTTCGCTTTTCCAATGGCGGTTCTTGCACCGCTTACAATGACTGCTTCTCGCATGATGTATCTCCTCCCTTGGTTCGTGTAATAAACATGTGTATTCTTTGTCCAGCTTCAGCAGCTAGGGCACCGCGCGTCATTTCGTCCCCTCCGTGAAAGTGAAAGAACAACTTTCTCTACGGAGCCGAGATGAGCGGGTTACCCTGACCAAGCCGCTTCCGCTTTTCTAGTTAATTGCGTAGAGGTTTACCCTTCACCAGCATGTGCTGCATTCGCATTTGTGATTTTGGTTGTTTCACTAAAGACAAGAATGCTTCGCGCTCTAGCTTAAGTAAATATTCCTCATCGACTTCTGTTCCATATGGTACGAGACCACCCGCTATGACAAAGGCGAGTTTTTTCGCAATCTCTAGGTCATGCTCTGAAATGAATCCAGAACGGAGCATTGTTTGCGCCCCAAGTAGCAACATGGCATAGCCCGTTTCTCCAACCACAGGCACTTTTCTTTTTACAGGTGCGCGGTAGCCCTGCTCATATAAACGGAGTGCCGCTTGTTTAGCATCATACAAAAGGTGATCCCCGTTCATACTAATGGCATCAGCCTTCACTAGGAAGTTACGCTCTTGTGCCTCTTGAGCTGACGTAGACACTTTTGCCATGGCAATGGTCTCAAACACTTTATTTGCCACTTGTTGAAGGTCATAATCGACTCCCTTTGGAATCGCATTCAAATGACGTAAGTACAATTCCTTGTTTCCACCACCTCCTGGGATAAGTCCAACGCCCACCTCCACCAGTCCCATATACGTTTCACTGGACGCTTGAATGTGATCAGCTGGCAAACAAACCTCCGTTCCACCACCAAGCGTCATGCCGAACGGTGCTGCGACGACAGGCTTGTTGCAATATTTCAATCTCATCATCGCTTGTTGGAAATTCTTCACGACAAAGTCAATTTCAAATTCGTTATCATCTTGAGCTTCCATTAAGATGAGCGCAAGGTTCGCCCCAACACAGAAGTTCTTTCCTTGATTTCCAATCACTAGCCCTTTGTAATTTGCCTCTACTTCATCGACAGCAAAGTTGATCATTTGAACGATATCTAGCCCAATTGCGTTATTCGGTGAATGGAATTCTAGCAGGGCAATCCCGTCCTCTAAATCTATAAGACTCGCACCACTATTTTTCTTAATCACACCGTTCTTTGCTTTCCACGCGCGAAGATCAATTACTTTTTCGTTCTGTACAACTGGCTGATACCCTTGACCCACTGTATAGACAGCACGCTCATTATTTTCCTCTACATAAAAGGAAGTCCGTCCTTCTGCCAAAAACTCTGTCACCCACGTAGGAAGCTCGTGCCCTTCACTTTGTAAGCGTTCAGCCGCTCGTTTCACACCGATAGCATCCCAAAGTTCAAACGGGCCCACCTCATAGCCAAAGCCCCATTTCATGGCGTTATCAATATCCTCGATACTGTCAGCAATTTCTCCAAGCAATTGTGCTGAATACAGTAAAATCGGAGAAAGTGTGCTCCACAGAAAAGTTCCTGCTCTATCTTCAGCATACAAAAGCGCTTTCAATTTTCTGTTTAGTCCCTTTTCTTGCTTGGCAAGTTCAACAGATGTGCTTTTTAACTTTCTCCGCTCCCCGTAAGTGAGCGTCTCAGGGTCAAGCTCTAAAATACCCTCTTTCGTTTTCTCGTAAAAACCTTTTCCTGTTTTCGCACCGAGCCAACCTTTTTCATGCATCGTATGAAGAAACTGCGGAACGTCGAATACGCTCTGTTCGGCCCCCTCTGTTTGGTCGTATACGTTTTTCGCAACGTGCAAAAATGTATCGAGTCCGACGACATCCAGTGTTCTGAATGTAGCACTCTTTGGGCGACCGATCAGCGGGCCCGTTAAAGAATCCACTTCCCCGACTGACAATCCTTGATTCAACATTTCTCGAACGGTAACTAGTAAACCGTAAGTCCCGATTCTGTTCGCAATAAAGTTCGGCGTATCCTTCGCTACGACCACGCCTTTACCGAGGACGTCTTCACTAAACTCTTTCATAAACTCCAACACACGAGCGTCAGTCTTCTCAGTCGGAATGATTTCAAGTAACTTCAAATATCTTGGAGGATTAAAGAAGTGTGTGCCAAGAAAATGACTTTGAAACTCTTCGCTTCTTCCTTCTGCCATAGCCTCTATTGAAATCCCAGATGTGTTGGAGCTGACGATGGCTCCAGGCTTTCGATAAGCCTCCACTTGCTCATATACTTGGCGTTTAACATCTATCTTCTCTACAACCACCTCGATAATCCAGTCACATGTACGGAGTTTTTCTAGATCGTCCTCAAGATTTCCAACCTCAATTCGTGATACATTTTCCCTTGAAGTAAACGGCGCCGGTTTTTGTTTCAACGCACGCTGCAAACTTTGTTGAGCCATGCGATTTCGAACAACGTTGTCTTGAAGAGTAAGCCCTTTGGCTGCTTCTTCTGCCGTTACTTCGCGGGGTACTATATCGAGTAGCACCGTTTCAATTCCTGCGTTTGCTAAATGAGCTGCGATTCCAGATCCCATCACACCAGACCCGATCACAGCAGCTTTGTTAATTTGCATAAACTAAAAGCCCTCCCTTTGTCCCACTTGGTGTTTCACTGAATACCCTTTTTACTATCGTATTGCTTACATACTGTTACTAGGACACTGTTCTTTGCTCTTTTAAACTGTGAATTTACCTTTTTATTTTTGAATGAATACTCATTCATTTCCTGTTACCAATATAGTAAATTTTCAGAATGGATGCAAGCATTTTTATGAGGACAAAAAATCTTTAATGATTAGAAGAGGGAGTAACCGCTATTCCTCGCTTAAATTCACTCTTATTTCCGTCGATCGGTTACGTTGCGAGGTTTGATAGTTTTTCAATAATCGGGGACATTACCTAATGTTAGGAGGTGAGATTATGGCGAAAGTGGAACGGAATCCGTCCAAAAAAGGTGTTAGTGCCGCAAGCGTGAAAGGGAACGCAGGTCCGCCTCACGAGTACACTGAAGACGGAAAACGAAATAGTCAAAACCAGCAATACAAAAAACATTCATGAGCTGAGCATTCAACCATTCATGGAAACTAAGCTCAAAGCAGTCTAGTTGTGATCAAGGCGGTGCGAGCGGAGACCCAAATAATTTAGGGATTAAGTATCCGAAGTTGTTCTTTAATAGGACCATTATCCTGATTTTAGGATTCTGCGTAGCTCCGCCCCTTATCCACAAAAAAATAAAATGGGCAAAGACAGTACATACTGTCCTTACCCATTTTAGTAAGAAGTAGCTCCACAGCTTAAGAAAGCTGTTGGAAGCTACTGTGTAATGAGTTTTCATTAATAAAGCAACAATCTTTTAGAAAACAGCTTTACTTTTTGACCATACCCTTCATAACAAAAGCTACGTTTGCTGGCCGTTCTGCTAATCTGCGCATGAAATAACCATACCAATCCGTACCATACGGAACATAAACGCGCACCTTATAGCCTTCTTTCACTAACTCCAACTGTCGCTCTGTACGGATCCCGTACAACATTTGAAATTCTAACTGATCACGAGAAATTCCCTCTTTCTCTACGAATGACTTTGTAAACTCAATCATCGCATCATCGTGTGAAGCAACCGCTGTATAGTTACCGTTTTTCAAATGTGTGGCAATCATTTTTTTTAGATTTTCATCTACGTCTTTCTTTTCAGCAAATGCTACTTTCGGTGACTCTTTGTAGGCACCTTTAACTAAGCGCAGGTTCGGTGAGTATGCATTCAACTCATCCAAGTCATCCTGTGTACGATATAAATACGACTGCAGTACAGTTCCAATCTGATCTGTTTCGCTCTTGAGCTGTTTAAAGATGCGTAGCGTTTTTTCGCAACGAGAGAAATCTTCCATATCAATCGTGACAAAAACGTTTTGTTTCTCCGCTTCATTTAAAATACGGCGCATGTTTCTTAAACAGAGATCTTCCGATAGATCTAATCCCATGGAAGTTAATTTTAATGAACATTGCGAATATAGTCCATTTTCTCCAATCGCACGGATCGCCTCAATACAATGGGCTGCCATCTCATTAGCTTCCGACTCATTATCTACAAATTCGCCTAGGTAGTCGATCGTAACGACAAGTCCTTGTTTATTTAGTTCCCGAATGACGTCGACCGCTTGCTCAATCTTTTCTCCTGCAACAAAACGCCCGGCACCAAATCGCAACCCATATTTTTTTGCCATTTTGGTCATTGGTTTGTTTTTCGATAGAAAGAGAAAGAAGTTACGCATGAGCTGTTCCATGCCTGAATCCCCCTTCAAAAGGAATGTAAACGCATACAAGTACACAAAGTAAAACGATCACAATATACTCTTATTCTATCATTATAAATGCTGTGTGAATATATTTTTCGTGTTACTTCGACAAATTTCCTTAGTGCAAATTCACTACCTATTCTATAGGGTAACATAGCATGTGTACGACTGATTTCTACCTAATCTGGTAAGTTCCAACGAATCACTTCAAAATAAATAACAGTACGTGCACCCTAGGTCATACGGGTTACACGTACTGTCTTTATGTCATCTGTTTTTCTTCGTGAGCTTTTTTGACACGCAAACTAATTTCTTTCATCATTTCTTTCGCTTCAGGATATTGGCTGTTCCAATGTTTTGCAAGAGCTGGCATCGATTTGGCAACATGCGTATACAACGCCCAATACGAGACATCCTCCACCCAGTCTTCCCCTTCTTGATCAAGTAACAACTCTGTATACTTTGCAAGTAGGGATTGAAATGCTTCATCAAACGTTTGTTTGTTCAAGAGGCTTCCCTTCCTTCCGACAGCGATGCGGGCACGTACCACAAAACACTTCGCCCTCTCCCTTTTTAAGTGAGCTTTCGTGATAAAAACAACACGTTTTTCTAGGTTTCACAAGATATTCGCCCACTAGGACAGGAGTTTGTTGGTAAGAGGTTAAAAAGGGGTTTTTTCGCATTCCGAATACCTCTCCAGGTAACTGCAGAAGCGCTTCAAAGTCCTGCTGAACAACATGTTGATCCAGCGCCTTGTCTTTTAATGACTCATATAGCCAAGACAAATAACTATAAACGGTCTCCCATAGCGAGACTTTCGGCACTTTAGTCAAGGAAAAAAGTTGTTCAACGATAGGGCGATAATGATCATGGTATAAATCCGCAAAGTATTCCATTGGTTGAACCTCTTTACGACTAGCTAAAATACGGCTTTCATTATGCAGAGTAAATTTAGGCGCCCAGTAATCATTTGAGTCACTATCTCTCTGCTCAACTATTTTCCAGTCAATCAACCGCGTAGACAGAGGCACGTGAGCAAAGGAATAACTGGCATGGGCAATAACCGCCACAAACGCATACCGCTTCACAAAAAGCGAAGCAGTCTTAAGGGGTGTAGGCGAAAACAACTTAGGCTGAATGCTTTCTAAAAAAAGTGCTGCAGTTTTTGAATCAAGTAGATCAGCGGAAGAGATCGTCGTTACCAACTTACTGTCTACAGAAAACTGCAATGACTCTAACAAATCTAAAGCATATTTATTTCGCTTGAGGCTGTGCATTTTTCATCATTCCTGCCTTTTGCAACAAGCATCGTCCCCGACCATACGGGATGCAAAGTGGGGTGCCAAACAGCGGATCTGCCGTTACTTGACAATCCATTTCAAATACGTCGCGTACCATTTGGCATGTAATGACTTGCTCTGGTTTGCCTTGTGCATAGATCTCTTTATCTTTCAACGCGATCAAATTATGAGCATAACGGCACGCTAAGTTCAGATCATGTAATACCATGACAATCGTTCGTTGCTCTCGTTCATTCAACTCGAATAACAAATCTAAAATTTCAATTTGATGTGTCATATCTAGATAGGTTGTCGGTTCGTCTAGTAAGATAATATCCGTATCTTGAGCAAGTGTCATAGCGATCCACGCCCGCTGACGCTGCCCTCCAGATAAAGAATCAACAGGACGATCTTTGAATTCTTCCATTCCCGTTGAAACAAGTGCTTCCGATACTTTCTCTTCATCCTGTTTGGACCACTGCTTCAACCAAGATTGATGTGGTGTCCGCCCTTGTTTCACAAGTTGATACACGGTAAGACCTTCAGGAGCTGTAGGAGATTGAGGAAGAATAGACATTTTTCTCGCAATTTCTTTTGTAGAGAGCTTTGCGATCGCTTCCCCTTCCAGTAGTACAGAACCACTCCTCGGCTTTAATAGGCGAGCAATTGAACGGAGTAACGTCGACTTGCCACATCCGTTTCCGCCAATCAATACACTAATTTCTCCCTTAGGAACCGCTAACTCCAACTCATCAATAATCGTCGTTTCCCCATACCCTAACGTTAAAGACCTTGCTTCAATCGTCTGAAACATACACTTTGCTCCTTCCTCAAAAAAGACTCCCTCGACATACCAATCAAAAACCGTTCAATTTCACTACTACCAGCCTAAATGAAAACACCTCTCACTGTCAATGAAAATCATTTTTAATTACAAAGGGGCATAACGTTATTTCCTGTCCCGCTTGGTCCTTTAAACATCACACGGCACTTAGAACAAAGCGACCAAAAGGGAAAATAGACACAAAGACCTCATCTTCGACTATCACTTTAGGCCAAATTTTCCTTACCTTCTATAATTTCTTCCGAATATGACACACTAACGATAAGACGATCCGTATGGAAAAGTGGTGAGACGATGAACCTCTGGAAAAAGTGGGAGAAAAAGCTCGATGAACATAAGAAAAAGGATGAAAAGTTAAAGCAGCCACCATCTGACGAACAGCGGGTTCAACAAGAGGACGGCTTACTTTTCGAATCTAGTGACTTTAAACAAACGACTTTTGTCAACGGTCCTACAGGGAAATGGTTCCAATTCCAATTTCTCGAATCACTCGTAGATAATCAAACCGTTGGCGAACTTGTTCTTCCAAAGTTGTTGTCACAACCTCTTGAAAGTCTCGATGATCTTATTAAATTAGTCCCTGATACCGATGTATTGCTCACGACAAAACAAGAGGAATTAGAGGAACGGATATTTCAAGGATACGTTGCCATGACGTTAAAGGGCGATCCCGACAGAATTGCGTTTCTTAAAGCAGCGCAGTTAATCGCGCGGAAAATTGCTCCGCCAGAGGTTGAATTTAGCGTCATTGGTCCAAAAGAAGCCTTTTCAGAAGCGATTGAATACAACATCCATTTAATACGGAGACGACTGCCTACAAAGAAGCTCGTGATCAAGGAAAAAACGCTTGGCTCATTGTCTAAATCACGCACATGTATATTGTACATTGACGGAATCGCAAATGAAGAAAACGTGAACACGGTGATGCAACGACTCGAAGATGTCCGTTTTGATACGATCCCTGACAGCTCCTTTGTCGAGCAACTCATTTCAGACAATAAAAACTCTCCTTTTCCACAGTTACTTGATACAGAAAGACCAGATCGTGTTGCTTCTACTCTGTCTGAAGGGAAAGTTGTCATTCTAGTGAACGGTTCCCCGCATGCACTCATTGGTCCAACAACATTTACGGAGTTTTTTAGTACGTTTGAAGACTATTTCTTAAACTGGATCATTTCTTCGTTCTTTCGTATTGTTCGGCTCTTTGCCGTGGCTTTTTCGGTACTGGTAACGCCTATTTATGTAGCAGCACTCACCTATCACTACGAAATGATCCCTCGAGACTTGCTGAGCACACTCGTCAGCTCACGGCAGGAAATCCCACTTCCACCGATTCTAGAAGCAATATTTCTTGAAATGGCTATAGAGTTGTTACGGGAAGCTGGAGCACGCTTGCCGACCAAGGTCGGTCAGACGATCGGTATCGTAGGAGGGATTGTGATTGGGACCGCTTCTGTAGAAGCCGGACTGACGAGTAACGTATTGCTCATTATCGTCGCACTGGCCGCCTTAGCATCCTTCACAACTCCTGTTTACAAAATTGGTAATACGATCCGTCTTATTCGGTTTCCATTTTTACTATTTGCTCAATTTTGGGGATTACTTGGCATCGTGTTTTGTTTTTGTTTCTTCATGGCACACCTATTGCGGCTTACGTCACTTGGCAGACCATTTTTAGAACCAATTTACCCACCACGGTTCACGGATTTAAAAGATTCCATCATTCGATTACCTTTTGATAAATTACGCATGCGTCCAAGCAATTTGCGGCCTCCTTCAAAAGATAGGTTCAGTGGTAAGTCAACAAGTTCGAGCAAAAAATACAAAGACATCGATGAGTAGAGGAGATGTCACGATGATGAAGGTACCAGAAACGCGTCAAGTGTCGCCGTTTCTCGTTTTTTACTTAATTACCTCTATGCAGATAGGCGTTGGAGTGCTTGGATTTCAACGTGTGATCTCAATAGAAGCTGGCTATGACTCGTGGATTTCGATCATAGCCGCTGGAGCTTCCATACATATTATCGTTTATATTTTTTATAAGATCGTCCAAAAAAGTGACGGTGACCTCGTAAGTGCACACCAAATTGTATTCGGAAAGTGGATTGGAAATTTGTTGAGCACAGTGTATACGGGCTACTATTGTCTCATTGTCGTTACGATTTTACGTACATATTTAGAAGTTGTTCAAGTATGGATGTTCCACGAACTGAGCACCTTTTGGTTTTCCATCTTCTTTCTACTTCTCGTAGTGTACATCGTCAATGGGGGAATCCGGACCGTCGCAGGAGTCTCCTTTTTCGGAACCGTTTTACCAAGTTATTTAGCACTTATGTTTGGTTTTACAGTGCCTTATGCCGAGTACCGAAACTTGCTGCCCCTGTTTGATCACTCGTTTAAAGAGCTATTGTCTGCATCATTTGCCATGTCTTTAACATTCCTTGGATATGAAATTATTCTGATGATCTATCCAATGATTAAAAACGGAAAACACTCACAGAAGTGGGCGCACTTAGGCGTGTTTATGACCACATTATTTTACACAATCGCCGCCATTGCGACGTTTACTTTCTTTACAGAGGAACAACTTTCGCGAACTATATGGGCCACGCTTTCCACTTGGAAGATTGTTAAAATGCCGTTTGTAGAACGATTTGAGTTTATCGGAATTGCAAACTGGAATTTGATTATTCTACCAAACGTATGTATCGCCCTTTGGTGTGGTAGCAGAATTTTAAAACGTTCCTACGGATTGAAGCAACGGAAAGGGGTGTTACTTTTTGCTGCAATTTGTGTCGCTAGCCTTCCTTTATTTGAAACGCGACAACAAATCAATATGCTGAATGACATAACAGGCAAAGTTGGATTTGCCCTGAATTACGGCTACTTTCCTTTGTTATTAATTTTACTGCTCATCATGCGGAAAGTAAGAAAACTGGATAAGCCTAAGAAGGAATCGAGCGGCACTGAATCTAATTCTAGAGATGCTGCTTCTTCATCAGATGACCAAAACGATTCTTCTCAACAAAATAGCCCACCTGTCACAACTTCACCTTCAAATTAGGTTCTGTTCTTTAAGTACAAAACGCCTTTTGTAGAAAGAAGTTTAGGTGGAGTGTATGTATTCTACTCTTTGAAACAAAAAAGCACCTGTATACGGGTGCTTTTCATTGACACGATGTCATTTCAATTTTTGTGATGATCATTTGTATTCGGCTACAGAAGCACTTATCTAACACGGACCTAAGATGGAAGCTTCCACGCTTTGAGCATGAAACTTTGAGGGAATGATACACCCATTGATAAGCTCTTTACGCGTGTTGTTTGTTCTTTTGAAGCGTATTAGTAGTACCGCCACTCGCTTCTAACAAGTCATAGGTTAAACACACTGGCTTCCCCGTTTTCGGTTCGTACACAATTTCTGCATGAATATCAAACACTTCACGAAGTACGTCCTTTGTCACCACTTGCTCAGGAGTCCCTTCTTTTACAATGGCTCCTTGTTTCAAGGCGACAATATGGTCAGAAAAGCGAGCAGCTTGATTGATGTCGTGAATGACCATAAGAATCGTCCGGCCCTCTACACCATTTAGTTGTTCTAGAAGCTTCAGTACTTCCAGCTGGTGGCACAGATCAAGATACGTCGTCGGTTCATCTAAAATAAGTACCTCGGTTTCCTGTGCTAACGCCATCGCAATCCAAACCCGTTGCCGCTGTCCACCAGACATGGCATCCACTGGTCGATCAGCAAACTCCGACATGCCTGTAACAGATAACGCCCAATCGATCATATCTCGATCCTTATCATTCAGTTTTCCGAAGCCACGCTGATGTGGAAATCGCCCATAGGAAACGAGTTCTCGTACCGTCAACCCTTCTGGTGCCTCTGGGGATTGAGGAAGCACGGCCATCTTTTTTGCAATCGCCCTTGTAGATTGCTTTTGAACGGCTTTTCCGTCTAAAAATACCGTACCTGACTTTGGTGAAAGGATGCGAGCCATGGATTTCAATAATGTAGATTTCCCACATCCATTGGCGCCGATTATACTAGTGATTTTCCCTCTTGGTATAGAGACCGACAAGTTGTCTACAATCGTTTGATCACCGTAGCCAATTCGCAACTCTTCTGTTGTAATGATTCCCATGCTCTCCACCCTTTTCATTATGATTTACTCTTCATTAATAAGTATAAGAAGTACGGAGCCCCGATGGCAGATACGACAATCCCGACTGGAATTTCGGATGGTGCCAGTAAATTCCTTGCTAGCATGTCAGCGACGAGTAACAAAAGAGCGCCTACGAGGGCAGAAGCAGGTAACAACAGCTGATGCTTCGGTCCAATTAATCGGCGAGCTAAATGTGGGGCAACTAACCCGAGAAAAGCAATACCTCCCCCCACCGCCACACTCGCCCCAGCTAACGAGGTGCTAATGAGCAAAAAGATAAGTCGTTGCCTCTCTACAGATACCCCTAAGCCTTTAGACATTGAATCCCCTAATTGCAGTGCATTTAAAAACCTAGCTCGGTACGTCACAAATGGAATTAATAATAAAATCCACGGTAAGATAGCCAACACTTGCATCCAATTCGTTCCCCAAATACTACCAGATAACCAGATAGTTGCTTGCATAAAGTCTTGTGGATCCATTTTCAATTGAAAAATAATAAGTCCCGCCCCGAAACCAGCGTTGACCCCAATCCCGACAAGAATAAGCCGAATCGCATTTATCCCTTTTTTCCATGCCAATACATAAATAAGAATGGCTGCGACTAAAGCACCTAAAAAGGCAAAAATGGGCATAATAAAAGTAGATAGAGTACTAAGGGTAGCAGTAGAATCACCAATAAAATAAATGAACAAAACGATGGCAAGGCCTGCACCTGCATTAATCCCCAATATTCCCGGATCAGCTAATTCATTATTAGAAAGTCCTTGTAGTACAGCTCCACTAACTGCAATCCCCGCTCCGATCAATAGAGCGAGCACCATACGTGGTAGCCTAAACTCATAGAGAACGAGCGCTTGTTGATCCGTACCTTGACCTAAAAAAACTTGCATTACCTCGATCGGTGTAATTCGAATAACGCCTAAATTTAAGCTTAGAAAGAACGTCGCGACAATAACAATCAACACCGTAACGAAAAACCAACCGGGGTTCTTTCTCATACTCGAGACCCCCCTTCACGGCGGGCTAAGTAAAGGAAGAAAGGAACCCCAATCATGGCTGTGATCGCACCAATTGGAGTTTCAAACGGTGGATTGACCATCCGTGAGCCAATGTCCGCTAACACTAACAATAAGGCTCCCAAAATCGCACTACAAGGAATAATCGTTCGATAGTCTACCCCGACTAGAAATCTTGCGATGTGCGGAACGACAAGACCTACAAAACCAACTGAACCCGCGACAGATACAGCCGCTCCTGTCATGAGAAGAACGAGCAGAACCCCCCATACTTTCACCCATGTGTTATTTTGCCCTAAACCTGTTGCTACTTCTTCTCCTAGGCTCAATAGTGTAATCGACCTTGAGATCGCGATTGCCCCTAGAATTCCAATGACCGCGACAGGAGTTATCCACCCGACCCCTGTCCACTGTGCACCCGATACGCCACCCGCAAACCAAAAGCTTAAATCTTGCGCTGTTTGAAAGTAAATAGAGATTCCTGAAGAAAAGGAACTTAACAAGGCACCCACGGCGGTTCCAGCTAACGCTAGCTTCACTGGGCTCATGCCACCCTTGGCCATCATAGCAACTCCAAACACAAGCATCGCACCAAACGCAGCCCCTACGAAAGAGAAACCCATCATTTGCACGAAACTCGCCGCTGGGTAGAACGCAAATACAAGCGCCAACGAGAAAGCAGCTCCGTCCATAACCCCCATAATTGAAGGCGAAGCAAGTGGATTCTTCGTCATACCTTGCATAATCGCTCCACTTACAGCTAAAAAAGCACCGACTAAAGCAGCGGTAAGTGCACGAGGCAACCGTAATTCTTGAATAATATTATGTTCAGTGAGAGAAGCATCAAAGAAAAATACAGCCTCCCATACTGTTTTTAAATCAATATCTGCTGCACCGTACGATATGGAAGCTGCCAGGCTAAATAGCAAAGCGACTGTTCCCACTAGAAGAACAACACTTGCTACAATGACTCGATTTTTTGGAACCTTCTTCTTTTGAGTTTGTTCGCTTTGTAAATCTTGTTCCATA
The DNA here is from genome assembly GCF_012955605.1 of Bacillus fonticola. GTDB lineage: Bacteria > Bacillota > Bacilli > Bacillales > JC228 > Bacillus_CG > Bacillus_CG fonticola. The sequence continues at coordinate 2,535,547 of NZ_CP052135.1, forward strand.
GTGACCCTTCTTCTTAGAAGTTCACGAACGACCTTGCCCCTCTAAACCCAGTCGAGTTCTAACTTCTTTTGATATATTCGATGATAATGAAAAACATTCTCGTTGAAAAGTATACGGGATAAAAGCGTATCAATCAATAATCGATTTCAGTCTAGCACAGTACTGTGAATTTCATCGTCTATCATGACTCACGAACAGTGTTGTATTCGATCAAGTCTGAGCATTCCTCCCCAAGTCTGAGCATTCCCCCCCAAGTCTGAGCATTCCCCCCTGAGTCTGAGCTTTCCCCCCTGAGTCTGAGCATTCCTCCCTGAGTCTGAGCATTCCTCCCCGAGTCTGAGCATTCCTCCCCGAGTCTGAGCATTCCTCCCCGAGTCTGAGCATTCCTCCCTGAGTCTGAGCATTCCTCCCCAAGTCTGAGCATCCCCCCCCCAAGTCTGAGCATTCCTCCCCAAGTCTGAGCATTCCTCCCCGAGTCTGAGCATTCCCCCCTGAGTCTGAGCATTCCTCCCTGAGTCTGAGCATTCCTCCCCGAGTCTGAGCATTCCCCCCCAAGTCTGAGCATTCCTCCCCAAGTCTGAGCATCCCCCCCCAAGTCTGAGCATTCCTCCCCGAGTCTGAGCATTCCCCCCTGAGTCTGAGCATTCCTCCCCAAGTCTGAGCATTCCCCCCCCAAGTCTGAGCATTCCTCCCCGAGTCTGAGCATTCTCCCCTGAGTCTGAGCTTTCCCCCCTGAGTCTGAGCATTCCTCCCCGAGTCTGAGCATTCCTCCCCAATGAACCTCTGCTTGAATTTGTTCTTTCGTTTTATGGCTACTATGACCAAAGCGCAAGACTGCTATTTGTCCTTGACGCACCCTTTTATAAATGTATTTTTCAACTTACTCTGCATAAGCTCGGTTAGTCCTATCGTGAAATTCCTTCTGCCACTTCTGTAGCAGCATACTAGCAGTAGACACTTCACCACGCTCATATCCTTCTCCTGCCCATACTGCATCCCACTCCGCATTTCCTGTTTGCTTCGCCCATTTTCGGATGGGAACGGTTAGCTCGTGTTGAAGTGGATACGCTGCATGCGGATGGTTCTTATACTTCTCCATAAATTCATTTTGCAAACCTCTTGCCCACCGACCAGAGAATGCCTTTGTCCATGTGGTTTTCTTATTTCTTTTTGCTAGCGCCCCTTTGGCAGTTGGATGAAGTCCACTTTCCATTGCTTGTAGAAAGGCCGTGCCAATTTGTACACCGTCTGCTCCTAGTTCATAGAACATGGCTGCGTCTTTTCCAGACATGATCCCACCCGCGACGTATAAATGAAGATCGGTCAACGGACGAATCATTTGTAAGAGGGCATTTGTCGTAGCTGCATAATTTGGGGAGGCGTTTGGGTCGTGACTGCCTCGATGACCGCCCGCTTCCTTTCCTTGTAACACAAGAACTTCACAGCCTGACTGAAGCCAATGCTGAGCTTCTATTTCATTCGTTGCCGTCCCGACGATGACTTTGCCAGCTTGCCGACACTGCTGCAAAATTTCGTTACTAGGAATTCCGAACGTAAAACCGATATACGTCGCACTCGATTCACAAATGGCTTTCACCTTGCCGTGAAACTGAAAATATTCGTTTTCAAAAGAGGTCAGATTGGGTTGTGCCAACTCAGCTCTTTCATACAAAGACTGTAGACTTTTTCGCGCCTCTTCAACTTCCTCATTACGCTTCTCAGGTACAAACAAGTTAATCCCGAACTTCCCACTTGTGTTTGAAGCCACTTCCTTCGCCTGAGTACGTATCGCCTCTGGAGTTTGGTAACCCGAACCCATCCATCCAATGCCCCCCGCTTCACAAACAGCGACAACTAAATCTGTGGAAGTCGTTCCCCCGGCCATCGGAGCTTGCACCCATTGAAACGTTTCTGGTGTTTTCGTTCGCTTCATCCCGATCCCTCCTTCTTATTGGAAACTTTATCACACAATATAAAAAAGCGACTTGAAGATCCCCCACAAGTCACTCCTTTTTAGTTAGCTGGTGCTTCTTCTCGGTTACTGAAATAGCTAAAGATGTTCATAATTGCATCCCAAAGAGCCGTGAAGAAATCTTTTACTGCTTGAAAAAATCCTTGTCCTTCTTCCGAGTTAATGAACTCATTGAACGTGTCCTTCGCTTCAGTCAACTGGTCTTGAAATGCTCCCCAGTCGATATTGAGCTGAGAGAGGTTCATAAACAGTTGCACAAGGTCGTTCATCATATTCTCCGGAAGCTGTATACCGAGTCTATCTGCTACCTCTTGCATTAACTGACGCATTTCCTCTTCGGTTTCAGGCTTATTGTTCGCAATTTCTTCTTTCATTGCCGTAATGAAGGAGTTCGCTTTCTCTGCGCCGATAAGCTCAGCTAAGTTTGCTGTTTTGACCATTTCCTCGTTTGCCACTTGCTTTTGCTCTTCAGATATAACCTCATCCGTTGACGCTTCATATGCTTTGATTAAACCGGTAAGTGCAGCTGTGCCTGAAACTTCAAACGGTGCAGTGATTTGAATTTCTGCGTCCTTCACACCCGCTGTTACGAGAGCGTTCGTATACATATCCTCAGTTACCCAATTAATGTTCGACGTCTCCACTTGCACACCACTGTCAGGTTCACCGATCGTTACCATTGCTGAAGATAAGGCACGTGTTCCGATTTGCGCAGCCGAAATATATTCACCAAGGTACTGATGCTCTTCCTCATTTGTTACGACTATTTCTAGTGCATTTTCAGGTGGTGCTAATGTATCCATCACAGTTGCTTTTTCTGCCTCATTTAAATCTTCTCCAAGAATTAAAATTACATCTCCTGGGCTACTGTCAGCCCCAGCTACAGATCCTATAGAGAAGCTCAAAAGCACGCCTACCATCATACTCACAACCAACTTATACATATGCCCAACTCCTTTTCAAGGTAGTCCACTTTATTATACTGTGATTGTGCAATACGTCCCCTAATACTTTTCGACAAAACTGTGCTAGCTGTGTCCGTCGAGTAGGACTTTTTCCCTAAAACAGTCCTTATTTTGTCTAGTTTTGTCGCTTTGTGCATGGTATACTATTTTCATGGAACAGGAGGTGAATCAAATGGGAGCTACAAATGAGCAGATTCTACAAGCCGTCATGGAACTATCAGGAAAAGTAACTGGTCTTGCAGAAGATGTGTCTGGTCTTAAAGAAGATGTGTCTGGTCTTAAGAAAGATGTGTCTAGTCTTAAAGAAGATGTGTCTGGTCTTAAAGAAGATGTATCTAGTCTTAAAGAAGATGTGTCTGGTCTTAAAGAAGATGTATCTAGTCTTAAAGAAGATGTGTCTGAACTCCAAAAAGATGTGAAAGAAATCAAAGCGGAACAAAAGAAACAAGGGGCTAGAATTGAAAAGCTTGAAAAAGACGTCGCAGCTATAAAAGAAAATACCGACTTTCTGTACGAAACTGTCGGCATTCAGCAAATGGATATACGCAAACTTCAAAAACAAGTGGCTTCGCGGTAATTCTTCTTACATCATCAGAAAGTTCTACACAAATATAATTACCCTATTCAAGAGAGGACATGGCCAATGCCGTTGTCCTCTCCTTTATTTACACCTTATCTATTGTGTACAACTCCGACGATACCTGTTGAACAAAAGGACTTACTTCTCCAGCCGAATACAGATGAAGCTCATGCATCGCCCGCGTACAAGCTGTGTAGAACAACTTTCTCTCCGATTCCTTACTGTACTTTGTGCGACTAGCATCATGAACAATTACTGCGTCAAACTCGATGCCTTTGGCTAAGTAAGTAGGGATGACCAGAATGCCTTTATGGAAGGTATAGGTTTGCTGATCCATTAATTGAACAGCGACACCGTGTGGCTGCAACTGTTTATATGCTTCTTTACTTTCCTGCATCGTTTTGCAAATCACTGCGATCGTCTCATGTCCTTTTGCCTGCAATTCATTCATTTTACTACTCATTTTTTTATAAAGCGTCTTTTGATCATTCACATAGGCCAGTATCGGCAGTTCGCCTTCTCGATTAAACGGTTCGATGTGCTCGCCCCCTTCCACAAATTGTTTTGTGAATTCTACAATTTGTCTTGTGGAACGGTAACTCCTCATGAGAGAAATTCTTGTCTCGTTTTCGGAATTCGTTTGTGACAAAATAGACGGGGAAACCGAGGCATGTGCGTAAATCGCTTGATTCACATCCCCGAGCAGTGTAATTTTGGCGTGTGCAAACAGTTCTTTTAAATAGGTTAACTGAAACGGCGAATAATCTTGTACCTCGTCAATGAGCACGTGACGAATATGCGTATAAGATGCCCGTCCTTTGATTCGGTCTTGAAAATACAAGTAAGGCGTTACATCGTCCCAACTGAATCTATTTTGGTTCAAGTTCTCAATTGTCCAATCACAAATCTGATTCCACGAACTCGGAAGCTGAAGCTCTCCATTTTTTTCGCGGGTCCACGCGTCATAAAACTGAAGATAAGTGGCTTTAACATCTACAAACGAAAATTTCTTAATGCGCTTTTTGATCGGCAGAAAATGTTTTTTCACAATGCTTCTGCCTAAAACTTCTTGTTCGCGTCCAAAATCATTAAATGTTTCGTCATCCCATTTCTTATTCTTCTGCACCTTTCTAAATGCTTCCAAATAGTCCTCTTTATCTAATAGTTCGACCTCGTTTTCCACCCACGCTTCCTGCCATTCAGTGCGCTCTATTTCCCTAAGCTCTGCTAACAACCGTTCTGTCACAAGTGTCAATCGATTCGGAATAGATATGGAAGAATCAAGTTCATAAAAGTACTGTTTTATGGTTTTCGAGCTAAACAAAGACCTGTCACGGAAGCGGATAGATTTAAAAATGAGTCCATGGGAGGCTAGATCAGCTACATACGTATCAAGAAGTTGTTTACATGCTAACTGGGCTTTAAAAAGAATGCTTTCCGCTCTTCCATTGTGCTCATCTGTCTCGGTCAACAGCGTCTCCATTTGCGCAAAGGAATCTTCTAATTGAAACCGCCTACCGATTCTAGCTTCCGCGTACTCTTTGTATGTAGTCTGCTGCATATTTTCTTCACCTAGTTCAGGAAGAACCGTCGCTACATAGCTGTTAAATAGTGGGTTTGGAGAGAATAGCATCATATTACTAGCACTTAGTGTATCGCGATGGGCGTACAATAAATAAGCAACTCTTTGAAGAGCAGCAGATGTTTTCCCGCTTCCCGCAACTCCTTGAACGATCAATAAATCACTTTTTTCATTTCTAATAATTCGATTTTGTTCCTTTTGAATCGTGGCTACAATACTCTTCATTTTTGTATTTGCACGATTTCCGAGAACTTCTTGTAGCATATAGTCTCCGATGGTCACTCCTGTATCAAATAGACCTGTCACCTGGCCTTTTCTAATAATAAATTGACGCTTCAACGTGATTTCCCCTTGAATAGCACCGTCTAACGTGTTGTATTGCGCTGGACCCGGTGCGTAATCATAATACATACTAGAAATCGGCGCACGCCAATCATAGATAAGGAAATCTTCTTCTGTTTTATCCATTAAGGAAGCAATGCCTACATAAATTGGTTCAGAGGTCGATTCGTCTCCCTCCAGAAAATCAATCCGTCCAAAGTAGGGTGAATCCTGTAGGCGATCAAGAGTCTTCATCTGATCGTGTAAACGCCCGTAACTTCTTTCCCTTTCGGAGAGTACTTCAACTTGTTGCTTCATACTTGCTTGCGTCTCGATCACATCATCTGGTTCATCAAGGTTGACTCTTACATCGTCCCAGAAATTTTTACGAAGATCGATAATCCCCTCTTTTAACCCACCAGCGTTCTCATTTAGTTTCGTTTGCTTTCTTTTGATTTCATCCACAACGTCATTCACACGATACTGCTCGTCTTGCCATACTTGGTTCTGATCGCTCACCGAAACACCTCCAGCGGATTTAGAAAATTACCATTTGACAGTTCTTGTTCCTTATAATATAATTATATTGGGAAACGTATAGTCATGAATACTAAAACTACAATCCAAAGCTTATCATATCACCTTGTGCGCGACTGTTCAAGGTTTTTTCTGTAATTAATTAGAAAAGAGCACCCTACACCGGGTGCTCTTTTTGTTCGTCAGCTACACGTTTTATCAGCATTTATTTAAATCACCGTTGAAAGTGAAGGCCGTGTTCATGCTCCCTCTTAATTTCCGAACTTGTTGATTGGAGCGGAAATCAACACAGCTGAAGTCGCATCATGGGATAACTGTTTAGTGAAAACAACAAAAAATACGAAAACAACCTAGAATAAAGATTTATGAAATTGATTCATATTGTGTCCCTTCCTAATCATCGCTTATTGTAGAACGTGTGGCACATTCATTACCGTTCGTCACGCTTTGTCACAAAATCCCCTATTTCTCCTGGTCTAAAAACTGGACATGTTTGCCAATACACAAGATTATCTCTATACTTATATGAAGCAAAGTAGGTAAGGAGAGGTTCATATGGCGAAAGAAGCTTCCTTTGATATTGTCTCGAAAGTAGATATGGCAGAACTGACAAATGCGGTGAATCTAGCGATGAAAGAAATTGAAAATCGCTATGACTTTAAAGGCTCTAAAAGTGACATTACGCTCGAAAAAGAAGAGCTCGTTCTCTTAAGCGACGACGAATTTAAGATGAGCCAATTAAAGGATGTTCTATTTAGTAAACTTGTCAAACGTGGAGTACCTGTCAAAAACTTAGACTACGGAAAAATGGAAAGTTCACTCGGTGGCACAGTCCGTCAACGCGCTAAACTTGTACAAGGCATCGATAAAGAAAATGCGAAAACTATTAACAACTTGATTAAAAAGTCGAACGTTAAAGTAAAAAGTCAAGTACAAGACGATCAAGTTCGTGTAACAGGTAAAAGTCGTGACGACCTGCAACAAATCATTGCCCTCATTAAAGAGGCCGATTTACCGATCGACGTGCAGTTTACAAACTATAGATAAGTGCTATACCCTCTCACCCTACACAGTTGAGAGGGTTTTTCATGCTTCTCCCCTCGGTCCATAAAGAATAACGAAAACTCCAATGATACAGATCACTGATCCGATAAAATCCCATCGGTCCGGGCGCACACCATCTACCCACCATCCCCAGAAAACAGCCACTACAACGAACACGCCTCCATACGCTGCATACACTCTCCCGAATGAAGGGAAGGTTTGTAATGTCGGTAGGATGGCGTATAGAAATAAGACGATTCCACCAAACACTCCATATCCCCACGGCTTTCCCTCTCGAATCCATAACCAAACTAGATACCCCCCACCGACCTCAGCTATTCCCGCTAAAACAAACAACAAAAACGTACTAACCACTTCTTCTCCCCCTCTTGGAAAAAGTTTATCCACTCCACACGGTTTCCGAATTCTCTCCCACCTAGTATAATGACGAGAGAATCTGCATGCAAAGGACGGAACAGAAGATGAGTTTATTAAATGTAAGTGGATTAAGTCACGGATTTGGTGATCGCGCCATTTTTGACGATGTTTCTTTTCGTTTATTAAAAGGGGAACACATCGGTCTCATTGGGGCAAACGGTGAAGGAAAGTCGACGTTTCTCAATGTTATTACGAAGAAACTGGAACCGGACGCTGGAAAAGTCGAGTGGACACGACGTGTGCGTGTAGGGTATTTAGATCAGCACACTATTTTAGAGAAGGGTCTATCCATTCGCGATGCGCTTCGCGGGGCATTTCAATATTTATTCGACATGGAAACAGAAATGAACACACTTTTTGGAAAAATGGGCGAAGTGGAGGCAGACGAGCTGGAGAAGTTGTTAGAAGAGACAGGCGTCTTACAAGACATGCTCACGAACAATGATTTTTATGCCATTGATGCCAAAGTGGAGGAAGTGGCACGAGGTCTCGGTCTTGACGAGCTTGGATTAGATCGAGATGTAACCGATTTAAGCGGTGGACAACGTACTAAAGTATTATTGGCAAAGTTGTTACTCGAAAAACCTGACATTTTATTACTGGATGAGCCAACGAACTATTTAGATGAGCAACACATCGAGTGGCTTGTTCGCTACTTGCAAAACTACGATAATGCGTTTATTTTGATTTCTCATGATATCCCGTTTGTGAACCAAGTCGTCAACTTGATTTATCACGTTGAACACCAAAAGCTAACCCGTTATGTCGGAAACTATGATGAATTTATGAAAGTATACGATGTGAAAAAGCAACAGTTAGAGGCAGCTTACAAAAAGCAACAAAAGGAAATTGCTGGTTTGAAAGACTTTGTTGCTCGCAATAAAGCGCGAGTATCGACCCGTAACATGGCGATGTCCCGCCAAAAGAAACTCGACAAAATGGACGTCATCGAGCTAGCTTCCGAGCGTCCGAAGCCATCGTTTGATTTTAAATTAGCGCGCACAACTGGACGAATGATCTTCGAAGCGAGAGACTTAGTAATTGGCTACGACGAACCTTTGTCTAAACAATTGAATTTACAAATGGAACGCGGACAGAAAATTGCTTTAGTAGGGGCAAACGGTATCGGGAAAACCACATTGTTGAAAAGTTTACTTGGAGTCATCCCTGCTTTGTCCGGATCAGTGGAACGCGGAGATTATTTAGAGGTAGGGTACTTTGAGCAAGAATTGAACGATGACACAGGAAAAACGTGTTTACAGGAAGTGTGGGATACTTTCCCCCACTTAACGCAAGCTGAAGTTCGTTCCGCCTTAGCCCACTGCGGATTAACGACCAAACACATTGAAAGTAAAGTGAGTGTATTAAGCGGTGGTGAGAAAGCAAAGGTGCGTTTATGCAAATTGATGAACACCCCTTCTAACGTACTGTTGCTTGACGAACCAACCAACCACTTGGATGTGGACGCGAAGGACGAACTCAAACGTGCGTTGAAAGCGTACAAAGGAAGCATTTTACTCATCAGTCACGAACACGATTTTTACGAAGACGTTGCAACAGATGTTTGGAACGGTGAAACTTGGACGACACGCGTCTATTAAGTCAAAAACGCCTCCACCGGTTAGTGATCGATGGAGGCGTTTTTGTGTTCACAAAGGATGTTGTAGTAATTCATGGTATTCCTCAACAGTAAACGCTCGGGAACGGGTCAAAAAGCGCTTTCCTTCCACTCCCTCTACCGAAAACATTCCTCCTCGCCCGTCAACAACGTCGATAATGAGCTGGGTATGCTTCCAATATTCAAACTGCTTACGATGCATGTAAAACGGAGTATCGCCGATATGTCCCAGCAACACGTCCTGATCACCTAATAGTAAATCCCCCTGTGCGTAACACATCGGCGAACTTCCATCACAACAGCCTCCAGACTGGTGAAACATCAAAGGTCCATGCTTCGATTGTAAGTAATTTAAAAATTCGAGGGTATCTTCCGTACCAACGACGCGCTTGAGCATAGAATCCCCTCCCTGATTTTTAAAAGAATCCTAGTTTCTTAGGATCGTAGCTAACCAACATGTTCTTCGTTTGTTGGTAATGGCTTAGCATCATTTTATGATTCTCACGGCCCACACCAGACATTTTGTATCCACCAAATGCCGCATGTGCAGGGTATTGGTGGTAGCAGTTCGTCCAGACGCGTCCAGCTTGGATTTCACGACCGAAGCGATATGCTGTGTTAACGTCTCGAGACCACACTCCTGCTCCAAGACCATAAAGTGTATCGTTCGCAACCTTCAGCGCTTCGTCATTATCACGGAACGTAGTCACAGATAGCACCGGTCCAAAAATCTCTTCTTGGAAAATTCGCATGTCATTTGTTCCTTTAAAGACCGTCGGCTGGACATAGTACCCACCTGATAGGTCTCCTTCAAGTGTATTGCGCGCTCCCCCTGTAAGTAATTCCGCTCCTTCTGACTTCCCGATCTCAAGATATGACAAAATTTTCTCCAGCTGTTCGGAAGACGCCTGTGCCCCCATCATCACGCTTGGATCCAAAGGATTTCCAACTTTAATCGCCTTTACTCTTTCTAAAGCACGCTCCATAAACGGCTCGTAAATGGATTCATGAATGAGTGCTCGTGACGGACACGTGCACACTTCTCCTTGGTTCAAAGCGAACAGGACGAGCCCTTCGATCGCCTTATCCAAAAAGTTATCATCTTCGCGCATCACATCTTCGAAGAATATATTCGGAGATTTACCTCCAAGCTCGAGTGTAACTGGAATAAGATTTTGGGAGGCATATTGCATGATGAGTCTTCCAGTTGTCGTTTCCCCTGTGAATGCCACTTTATCAATTCTTGGGCTAGATGCTAGTGGCTTACCAGTTTCTAAACCATAACCGTTCACAATATTTAAGACACCCGGTGGTAACAAATCTTCAATAAGTTCAACCAAGTACAAAATGGAAGCAGGCGTTTGCTCTGCTGGCTTTAATACAACTGTATTCCCTGCTGCCAACGCAGGTGCAAGCTTCCATGTGGCCATTAAAATAGGGAAGTTCCAAGGAATAATTTGTCCTACTACTCCAAGGGGCTCATGGAAATGGTAGGCAACCGTATTATCATCAATTTGACTCAAGCTACCTTCTTGTGCTCTAATTGCCCCCGCAAAGTAACGAAAGTGATCAATCGCTAACGGAATATCGGCATTTAACGTTTCTCTAACTGCTTTACCGTTCTCCCACGTCTCCGCTACGGCTAATTGTTCCTTATATTGCTCCATTCGATCAGCAATTTGATTCAACAAATTAGCACGTTCCGCGACAGACGTTTTTCCCCACGATGCTTTTGCTTCATGTGCTGCATCTAAAGCAAGTTCTACATCTTCAGCAGTAGAACGGGCTACTTCACAAAAGGATTGTCCCGTAACTGGAGTAATATTTTCAAAATAATCTCCTCTGACAGGGGGTGTCCATTTTCCACCGATGTAGTTATCATATTTAGACTTAAACTGCACAATAGAGCCATCTGTATTCGGATTTGCATAGACCATGGTAAAAACTCCTCTCGTTATGTAAGCGCTTTTAATTAGAAGGTTATGATAAGTCAGAACCTTCACACACCTATGTTACTATATATAATCGAAGAATGGAAACAATATGATCATCTCTTTTCACAAATTTCTTGTCCTCACTTTCAAATTTTTTGATAATTTGTATTGAACAAAGGAGAGGCACAATGCCTCTCCTTTGAAATCAGCTTTTATTTCCCAGTTTCAGAGAACTTCTTTATCCGCTCACCAATCTCATCACGAACACGCTGGAAAAAGGCCCACTTCTCTTCCTCAGTACCTTCTGCTTGCGCCGGATCGTCAAATCCCCAATGAGCTCGTTCCTTGTTAGGCGGTGTTGCCGGACAAACATCATTCGCATGACCACACAAGGTAACAACAAAGTCTGCCTTTTTCAAAAGTTCTGGATCAATAGTGTCAGAAGTTTGTTTTGATAAATCAATGCCCACTTCATTCATCGTCTTGACAGCATTCGGGTTCACGCCATGCGCTTCAATCCCGGCAGAAAACACATCCCACTCATCACTTAAGTAGTGTTTTCCCCAACCTTCAGCCATTTGCGAGCGGCAAGAGTTTCCTGTGCAAAGAAAATAAATAATTTTTTTCGGTTTTGTCATCGTCTATACACTCCTTTAATTTATCCGATAATAAGTAGCCAAACGTAAAGTCCGATTAGGGTGATAAATAACGTCGGGATCGTTAGAATAATCCCGACTTTGAAATAGTAGCCCCACGAAATGCGGACTCCTTTTTGACGTAGAACGTGTAGCCACAGCAGTGTGGCGAGCGAACCGATTGGTGTGATTTTCGGGCCTAAATCTGAACCGATGACATTTGCGTAAATGAGTGCCTCCCGTACCATACCAGATGTTGTTGTTTCCTGAATTGCGAGAGCATCGATCATGACAGTTGGCATATTATTCATCACAGATGACAGGATGGCGGCAAGAAAGCCCATCCCGATCGTGGCAGCGAATAAGCCTTGATCTGCAAACATTTGGATAATGCCTGTCAATACATCTGTTAGCCCTACGTTCCTCAGACCGTACACCACGACATACATCCCGATAGAGAAAAAGACAATCGCCCACGGTGCCCCTTTCACGACCGTTTTCGTATTAACTGCCTCGGAAGACCGGGAGATGATCAAGAAGACGATCGCAATCACACCAGCCACAATTGAAACCGGGATGTCTACTGACTCACTTAAGAAATAGCCAGCGAGAAGAATCGCCAACATCCACCACGATAAATGAAACAGAGACGCGTCTTGAATCGCCTCGCGTGGCTGCTTCAACTGAGACATGTCGTACGTTTTGGGCAATGACTTCCGAAAATAAAGATACAGTACTAAAATACTAGCAGCTAAACTGAAAAAGTTCGGCACGATCATGCGGATCGCATACTCTAGAAATCCGATTCCGAAAAAATCCGCGGACACTATATTCACTAAGTTCGACACAACGAGCGGCAAACTCGTCGTATCGGCAATAAATCCACTTGCCATAATAAACGGCAAAATCATTTTCTCGCGCAAATCAAGGGCCCGGACCATCGCCAACACAATGGGTGTCAAAATAAGCGCGGCACCATCGTTGGCAAAAAACGCTGCCACAACAGCACCGAGAATCGTAACAAGGAGAAACATTTTGAAACCATTACCATTTGCAAATCGAGCCATATGTAACGCAGCCCACTCAAAAAAGCCAATCTCATCTAAAATTAACGAAATAATAATTAAAGCGACAAACGTTAACGTCGCGTTCCACACAATTTGCGTAACGTCTACTACATCTGTAAAACTAACAACCCCTACGATGAGAGCAAGCGCAGCCCCTCCGCATGCAGACCAACCAATCCCTAACCCTTTCGGCTGCCAAATGACGAGCACCAACGTCAGAATAAAAATGAGGGCTGCCAACACTACAGTTGTCATAAGCTCTCTCTCCTTTCTTCCCCGTTATCTAACAACAAATTCTTTTGCCACCTTTTATGAGCTCCTTTACCTTGTCGTCCTGACTAGGCAAAGAAGCAAGCACACTTTCTACAAGTTGGACATGCGGATGGTCTTCTCGTATAGAATAAAAAATCCAATGCCCTCGTCTTTCTTCCTCCACAAGCCCCGCGTCCTTTAGCTTGCGCATATGTTGACTAATGGACGGTTGACTCATCCCGAAAATTTCCACAAATTCACATACACAACAGTCGTGGTCAGCCAAAATTTTCATCATGGTTAATCTCGTTTTATCTCCCAAGAGTTTTAATACTTTGGCAGCATCGACAATTTCAACCTGTTCCTGAACAGTCAAAGGCTCACCTCCTCACATAAGTTCTTCATTATTATATAACTATATGCTTATATAATGAAGAACTTATTTTATGAAGTTTTTGTAAAGGTGCTGAGCTATCACGTGAGACCTGCGGCTGCGATTTGATCCTTTGACACCTGGATTCGATCCTTTGGCACCCGGAATCGATCCTTAAAACTAATAATTTGTTCCATATGACCTGTAATCGGTTCCTTTGAGCCAAGATTTGTTCCTTACATCAATGGGCTACATGCTCAGATACTCATAAGGAATCTCACTGTTGACACAATATGAAATTAGCACTATAGTATGGGGACACAAAGGTTTTCTAGGGTTCCGCTCTTCTCTTTGCAAAAGAGGTCTGGTCCGAGAGAGAACACACAAGAGATATCTTGTGCACACGGAGGGAGAAAAGCCCGGGAGGATAGACCATCTATCTTCTCGGGCTTTTCGTTATTGGAAAGGGGGAAATTCTTTTGAATTCTACGTGGGTTCAAGTTTTCATTGCATCACTCTTTGAAGTGCTTTGGGTTGTTGGACTTAAGTATGCCTATGACTTCTGGACATGGCTCGGCACCGTTATTTGTATCGGGTTGAGTTTTATTTTACTTATTTCTGCAGCAAGACATCTACCAGTAGGAACTGTCTATGCAGTGTTTGTCGGTCTCGGCACAGCAGGTACGGCATTGGTCGATGTTGTCGTTTTCGAGGAATCGTTGAGTCTTATGAAGCTACTTCTCCTTGCGATACTGTTAGCCGGAGTTATAGGCTTGAAACTGGTTAGTGGGGAAAAAAAAGAGGAAGGCGGGAAAGCATAATGGAATGGGTATATTTAATTTTAGCAGGATTGTTTGAAATGGCTGGTGTCGCCTTAATTAATCGCGTAATCGAGCGGAAAGACGCCTCCTCTGTTCTCTTTATGTTTCTCACGTTCGGCGGAAGCTTCCTTTTCCTTTCCTTTGCCATGGAGACGTTGCCGATGGGTACAGCTTATGCAATTTGGACAGGTATTGGCGCTTCCGGAGGCGCTTTACTTGGCATGATCCTTTACGGTGAACCTAAAGATGCGAAGCGGTTGTTTTGTATTGCCCTTGTTCTCATTGGAGCTGTTGGACTAAAGGCAGTAGGGTGATATTTTTACTTGCCGTACGTCACTAGGTTTCCAAACCACTTAAGCTCATCAATTTCTTCATTCATTTTCGCTGACAAATTTATTAACAAATAACTGTAGTGATTTTTCACTTTCTCATAGATCAGCCTTGCTTCTTCCTCATCATAAAAGTAGGAAGTTTTATTTCGATCAACCATCATGTCGATCCACTCTTCTCCATTATCAATTAAACCGTATGTGTAGGCTTCGCGGATCGTCGCACGAGGACTTTTGATCTCACTAATTCCTGTGTATTCCAGAAACATCTTCATGAGCTTCCAACTTAGTTCAAATGTGAATTCAAAGCGTTGGATCACTCCATCATACACAATATCATCCTCGATCTGGAGTTTGGTCGCTTCAACAAGTCTTGTACTCGCACGCTGATAATCAGTAAGCTTCTCATAGAGTCTCTCCTTTTTCATAGATCATCACCCCGTCCCTCTTAAGATTTGAAATCAACTTTTCTTTTTTTTATTCGATCTGGAAATATAATATCTAACCTTAAAGGTGTGGACATTTCATTGATAGCATCTTCAATAAGATTTTGTTGAGTGTGTGAACAGGTGACCGTGAACACTGCTAGATCAATATCAGACGCTCTATGATAATCGCCTCTCGCCCTTGAACCGAAGAGAACCACTTTATCTATAGAGTCATTCCTTTGGCAGTACTCCAGAAGTTCATCGATAAACCTTTGAGAAGTTCCTGTCGCCTTCCAATGCAAAGTCACGTTCCCATCCCTCCTACTCTCACTATTACTACATTGTTTATCAACTTCTAATTAATAGTAAATTTATTTTCAGTAGTCCCACTAATTTAACAAAGGAAAAAGACAACAGACTTAGGCGTTCTCTTTTTAGTAAGAGGGATAATATTTTTCTTGTACAAAGCAGCGATCAAATTCAAAATTAAAACAGGGATCCTTTTAGGGAAAAACGTTCTACTATAATATTTATAAAAGGCACTTTTTAAATCGCCCCATTGTGAGCAATCCTTTGCTTGTCTAAACCGTGCAACGTCAATGAGCTTTATTTTTCCTTCCTTTGTAATGAATATATTTCTTAAATGTATGTCTGAAGGATTCAGCCCTTTTTCTCTGGCTAAATTTAGGGCTACGTCGATTTCTTTTATTTTATCTGAAGAGACGCGAATCCCTTTTGCTAAGCATTCAAACAGGGTATGTCCTTCGATCAAATCAATGACTAAGTAATTGCGTCCTGCTTCATAGAGAGTCGGATAGTAAGGTGAATTCTGGAGAACATTATATATAGCAGCTTCCTCCCTCGCTACATTCGTATAGCCAGGATAAAACACCTTCAGCGCTTTGTTTGCACCCCAAATTTTGAATACGACAGCACTTCTGCCTTTCCCAATATACTCGAGTGATGGATCTTGGTGAATTTGTGCGATGACACTTTTTCGCTTTGTAAATGTCACACTATTTGCAAGCTCACTGTATTTATTCAAATTGGGGACTCCCTTCTAGACGTCGCCTATCTACCGGCACTTCTTTTTTTGGAAAAGGGGCCAAGCTACGCAGAACTAAAATCATGTTAGTTATCCTATTAGGAAACAACTCCGGATGTTGATTGTTCACAGCATGGGGCTTCGCTCGCACCGCCTTGATCACAACTAGACTGCTTTGTGACCGGTTTCCAGACAAGGTAGAGTGCTCAGCTCCATGAATGTTTTTTTTGGAAAAGGGGCGGAACTACGCAGAATCCTAAAATCATGTTAGTTATGCTATTAGAGAACAACTTCGGATACTTAATTCCTTGTGATTTGGGGCTTCGCTCGCGCCGCCTTGATCACAACTAAACTGCTTTGTGACCAGTTTCCAGACAAGGTAGAGTGCTCAGCTCATGAATGTTTTTTTTGGAAAAGGGGCGGAGCTACGCAGAATCCTAAAATCATGTTAGTTATCCTATTAGGAAACAACTCCGGATGTTGATTGTTCACAACATGGGGCTTCGCTCGCACCGCCTTGATCACAACTAGACTGCTTTGTGACCGGTTTCCAGACAAGGTAAAGTGCTCAGCTCATGAATGTTTTTTATACAGGATATGCTTCTATGCGGCAAGTTATCATCTATCTCAAGCTATTAACGTCCATTACTATTTGGGAAGTAGTTACAATTTTACACTAAGCAAAGCAGTCTTCAAAGTTAAATGACCTTTACAGAAATACCCTTTCACGTCGAGAGCTACGTTGAATGGCCTAAAGAGGCATTTTTCAATGTTTCGCGAACTACTATTAAAGGTAAAGAATAAGACAGGGTTCTTTTTTTATACTAAGACTTGGATGGAGGTTTTTTTATGGCAAGCCAAACCGGATCAATCGTACAACAATCGTTAAATGCCCTATTAGAGGACAAATCCTTTTTACAAAATTTGCAGGACGATGCCAGGGAACAAGCGTTTACGTCATTAGCGGCGATACTGTCCACCCCAAATCACGTACACAAATCGTTTTTACGCGTTCCATTAGACAGTGGAAAAGTTGTTCGTGTGCCCTCTTTCCGCGTTCAACACAATGATACCCTCGGGCCTTACAAAGGGGGAATTCGCTTCCACGAGTCTGTGAACGAAGATGAAGTAGTGAATCTCGCTGCTCTTATGACATTGAAAAATGCGCTTCATGAAGTTCCTTTTGGCGGAGGAAAAGGTGGCGTTGTGATTAATCCACGAGAATTTTCGGTGAAGGAATTACATTCAATATGCAAAAAATATGTTCAATATTTTAGTGACATTTTAGGTCCTGATAAAGATATCCCCGCACCAGATGTCGGCACAGGGGATCGTGAAATGGACTGGATGATGGCAGAATACAAAAGCATTCGACCGGGTAAACCGTACAGAGGAAGCTTTACAGGAAAAAGTGTCGTTAACGGTGGCTCATTAGGACGAAGAGAAGCAACTGGTAAAGGTGTTTTCTTTACCCTCCGCTACATGCTGCACGATTTCCTAAAAGAGAATAGCAAGTGGCTTTCAGGGAACGACAACATCTTTGGAAAAACGGCCTTGTCAGTGGCTAATCGACCGTTAAAAATTGCTGTACAAGGTTTCGGAAACGTAGGTTCTGTTGCAGCGCTTGAGGCCTATCAGTGCACCTATTTACAAAATAAGGTGGTGGCAGTGAGTGATCGGAATGTCACTCTCTACAATTCCGAAGGCCTAAATATTCCTGCATTAGTCAGTTTCACCTCGAAAAACGGCGGAGATTTGCCAACTACAGTGGAGCAATTAGCAGAGTGCGACGTAAAAGCAGACATAGAGGATAGAGATGAAGTTCTTTACCTAGATGTAGATGTATTAATTTTAGCTGCCCTAGAGGATCAAGTTCATAAAGACAACGTGCAACAAGTGAAAGCTCCCGTCATCGTTGAAGGTGCGAACGCTCCTATAACTGGAGAAGCAGATACATACCTTAGTAAAAAAGGCGTCATAATTGTCCCGGATATTCTCGCTAACGCAGGTGGAGTGATCGTTTCGTATTTTGAGTGGCTACAAGGTCGTGAAACACAATTTTACAGCGAGCAGGAGGTTTTTAAACTCCTTTTTGACAAAATGAAAGTAACTATGGATACGATTCTTCCGCAATTTTTTGGTGACCCATTCCCGTTACGCCAAAATTGTTATATCCATGCTGTCATGAAATTGAGCACCATTTTATATCGCCAAGGGAAATTGTACTGAGTAGAATGGGATAGGGACTCACCCTATCTCATTTTAAATTGTCCAACTATCATGAACTATCGCTACTAGCTTCAAACCCTCCTCATACTCTTCAAAAACAAATAACAAGCTCTTCCAATCCATGCCGGTCATTGTTTCAGTTCCTTCGACATAAAATTCAACTGTTTTCGAGTTAGGAAACACTTCTTTTACGTTGTTAAGCATATTTCCTCTTTGCTTCATTTCATTGACAATGACTTCATCTGGATTGGTGAATAGATCGATCTGTATAAAGGTTTCAAAATACTGATTTGCTGTGAGTTCCATCGCTTCTCCACTTCCATCAAACGTACCCCAGTGATGTACAACGTCACTTTTCAGCAAACTATTAACTTGTTCTCGGTCAAACGTTAAGGCGTTCTGAGCAATGTAGATATACGGTGAAAAAAGAACACCTTTTTCGGGATGTACATAACGAGAGAATTTCTCCATGTTCTCTTCAGTGAGAATTTGTATAATTTTACCAGTAATTTCTTCTTCTGATTTAGGTTGCGCCTTTGGACTTTCACCCTCTGGTTGATTCTGTTCAAAGTCGCTACCGCCGTCTTCCTCTTTCTCGGTTTCATTGTTTTCTTTAGGTTGTTCATTCGGATCAGGCTGAGGTTCTTCTAAAGAAGGTTCCTTCACCTTTGTTTCTTCTGATGGTTCAGTTGGATTGCATGCTGCCATAAGTAAAAGTATGATTATAAGAAAGGACATTTTTTTCACATCAAACCACCTCCTATACCCCATTAGACTCTTTATTTTCACTCTTTGTTACATCCATCGGCCGCCTATTTTTTTGCCGAAACACCTCAGTAATTAAGAATATAGAGAGCGATGATTTGCTCAAAAAAAGACCAGTGTGCACGCTAACACAGTGGTCTACTACGTTCGATACTCCCCAATAGACAGATCCTGCTTTGAGGACGCTTCAAGGTCACAATCAAAATCACGCAGACTGAGACGCACTAAGTCCACACTCCCGTTTATCCCTTTAAGAACGGCTTGAAATGGTTGTAGTACTACTTCTTCCTCTTGCAATATAGTTCTAATGCTTTCCTTGTCTAAATAATCTGCACCGAACACAATATCGTCCCCAACACTTTGACCTTGAATTCTTGCGGCGATATTGACAGTTCTACCGAAGTAATCCAACACGTCATTAGAATTAACAGCGATCGCAGGTCCACTATACAAACCGATTTTCAAAATAATTTCATCCGAACCTTGTTCATTAAATTCCGATATATGTTTTTGAATTTGCAAAGCCGCTCTTAAACCATCCTCTGGCAAATGAAATACAGCCATGACTGCATCCCCAATGGTTTTGACAACACTTCCGGAATTTTTTGAGATCCAGTGAGTCAAAAATTCAAAATGCCTTCTGACTTGCCCGTACGCATATGCATCTCCTACAGTCTCGTACAAAGAGGTTGATCCTTGCAGGTCACTGAACAAAATGGTTACGTTCTCTATTCCTACTTGTTGACCCGGTGATAATACTTCAGATGAGAATAAGTCCCTAAACTCCTGCAGCGCTGTTACCATTGCAGCCGTAGTCACCTCATCGCTCCACTCAGTTTGTTCAATAACTAGAACGATATCGTTTGAGCTATCGTTGTGTATGTGAATAAACTCCGTTCCAGCAGAAAGCGTTATGGATGACTCAGACCAGCCACTATCTTTGTATTGAACGTTAACTTCCTTCAATGTATCTGTCGGTGATGACTTTTCCAGGATGACAGCATGGTTTGCCTGGAGAACGCGTAGCCGCAATTGATCCTCGCTTTTAGGGATGACCATTTGATGACTCTTTCCTTTTTCAATTACCTTTTGAATTTTGACATGAGGTGTGATCATAGGGCCCCCAACACAATAGGTCTGAGCAAATGCTCGTCGAATAGCGGTATGACAGGCAAAATAGAGTTCCACATACTTTTCGAAATTCGCATCATAGTTAATTCCACATAAGTCACAATGAAATTGCTCTTGTAACTGAGATAATGAACTGTACTCTGCTTTCGACACTCGACAATTAGGACAGATTAAATTCCAGCTCAAATTGAGTATGCCTACTTTTGTGGCATATAAAAATAGGCGTAAAACCTGTTCAGGATCTGCATCCCATTGGTTGGCGATATGTATTGGTCTCATTTCGGCTACTTCGCGATCAGCGCGTTCTACTAAATATCGGTGGAGAAGTTCCACGTAGTCTGGATCAACTGGAGATCCTCTTAATATTCTCTTTAGTCTTTGTAGCTCAGCCTCATTTATTTTAGGATTCGATTGTTTCATAGGGTGATAAGAAGCATCTCCTTTATGATTCACTAAGTAATCATCCAGATACTTCATCGTATTTTTCATCGACTTCAAGCCTGTTATGGGAATTGCCGCAACGCCTATTATATTCCGAGCAGTAAATTCTCCAAATAGCTGCACTTTTGTTCCTGTAACACAGTCAGAAAGCTCAATACCACCAACAAAATGCTGCAGGGGACCATCGTGATAGTGGCGCTCAACAACATAGTATTCGTTTTCAACCCATTGAAAAGGGGACTCCTTCCAGTTTAGTGGAATGACCCCTGCTACTTTTGCCAAAGCCTCCCGAAAAAAGACATTCCCTTTTTCCGTAATTGCTGGTTTAAATTCAACCGGAAACAGCCCAATAAACCGATTCAGACGGTCTGTGTCGCTCAGTAATCTCCAAACAACACTTCTAGGCAAAGGGTATTCTTTTTCAATCACATACTTTTTTGCAGAAAGTGGCATTTCCCTCCCCCCTTATCAAATATTAATGGCAATGGCTAATAAAATAATGTGGAAAATTTGATCAACCATAATGGACAGCCAATTATGTACAGGTCCATCCTTCGCCCCTTGTATATTCTTTACCCAAAAGGTGACAAACGTTTTTCGATCAAGTACAACATGTCCTAAAAAGATAATGGCGATGCCCAAAAGCGAAATTTGACCAGAAAAGAAACCAAATAAACTAACGATCGTCGTATATACTGTGACATGTGTAAGTAACGGAATCCATTTGGTTGATTTATACTGCGCCATCCACGACGTTTGCAAGAGGAAATCTCCGATGAAATGCCCGATTAACAAAAGGTCAAACTGGCTCATGACCAATACCCCCTTCATCGTATCGAATCCCATAGCTTTCTAGATTGAAGTCACATTCTTCGAGAATCGCTATAAAAGCGTCGACAACCCTCTCATCGAATAGGGTTTCCTTACACCTCACCAATTCTGCCGCACCTTCTTGTAGAGTATGGCCTTTGCTATAAGGACGGGAAGTTGTCATGGCATCAAACGCATCAGCAACACCGACAATGCGAGCAAACATTGGAATTTCCTCACCTATCAATCGGTCGGGATAACCGGTCCCATTCATCCGCTCATGGTGAGACCTTGCTATCTGGACTGCGTTTTTCATCACAGCCTTGGGCTCCATATTCGAAAGAATTTTCGCCCCAATCTCTGTGTGACTTTTCATGATTTCATATTCATCATTCGTTAATCCGGTTGGTTTTCTAAGGATTTCATCTAAAACGCCAATTTTCCCGATATCGTGTAAGAGTGCTGCTTTATACAGCTCATCACATGTTCTTGTACCGTAACCCATCTTTTTTGCAATCCAAGAGGAATACTTGGCCACTCGCTCTGAGTGACCTGCAGTATAAGGATCGCGGGCGTCGAGAACTTGGGCAAGCGTTCGGATGACACTCATAAACATTTTATATAGTTCGTCGTACATTTGACTGTTATGTAATGCTAGGGCAGATTGATTCGCTAGGGCAAGTGCTAAATTAACGTCTTCGTCTGAAAAGAAATCGTCATTTTTTTTGTTTAGAAGCTGTAGTGCACCGATTGCTTTCCCTTTTGCGTTTAGCGGAACCGTTATCATGGATCGCGTAATAAACCCGCTCGTCTCATCGACTCGCCTTGCCCAAGCAGGTTCTTTTGCCACATTTTCTATTAGGTATGGTTTGCCAGTTAGGATCACCTTACCTACAATGCCTTCTCCCCTGTTCATTTTAATATTACGTATCGTTGAGGAGGTTGGGCCATATGCAGCACTCGCTGTTACTTCTTCTTTTTCTTCGTCGACAACCCATAAGGTTCCGGCCTCGGCTTTAATCACTTTAACCATTTGCAGAAGAATATTTTGAAAGACTTCTTCTATCTCAATATTTGAATTTAGCTCTTTAAACGCCTCTAAAAGGGAGGATAGCTCTTCAACTTTTAATTCTAGTTCTTTGATTGCATCCATATATGCATTCTCCGTTTGTAATAATGTAGTTTCTGCAAGTCTATCTTCATGTCACCGCGTAGACACGCAAATAAAAAAGAATAACCTTCCCTTCTTCCTTGAACCACTTTATCGCATCTACAACGTCTATACCTTCAATATCGGCGGACCACAAAGCTAATTCAACTTTTGAAGTTTAAATGGTATATGAATGAATTTCAAAACCCATGCAGCGCAAGGGTTTTGAGACATAGTAAAAGGAGTACCTCCCCAAGTCTTGTATAATGGTAAGTAAGCACGAACCAAAAGACTGGAGGAACGCTTCCTACTCGCGACTTTTAGGTAAATTGAGTGAATCCAATATTTTAGAAGAAGCACAAGAACAAGTTGTGCTCCAAGCAGTTCATGAGGGCTTTATTACAGATGATACGGTGGCTATTGACGCCACCCATTTTGAAGCCCGTGATCAGGCACCGCCGAAAGTGTAATGCTTCAAAATTAGCTGCTGATCGTATCCATGCCTTATTCAATCAACAACAAGTTGCCTATACTATAGGCTGTGTTCATGCTCAATCTTGATTTCCAAACCGTTGATTGGAGCGGGGGCCCACAGGACGTGGGTCAGAAAGGCGTTGCCACAGGACGTGGCGCTCTTAGCCTTCCCTCCTCTTCAGCGTCTCCGCCTTTCCTCAGGAGTCTACGTGTATTTCCTCCGCTAGTTTTGAACATACATTGCATGAAGAAAGTGCAGAGTTTATTCTTGAGGGGTGCACGTGTATTTTCTCGCTAGTATTGAACTGACTACTTCATAAGGGATGTTTTGTAATCGCTATCTGTTCGTTGATTGGAGTGGATGGCGGCGACTCCTGCGGGATCAGCGGGACAGGTGAGACCCCGCAAGAGCGCAGCGATGAGGAGGCTCACCGCCCGCCCCGCGGAAAGCGTCCGCCTGCAGCGGAAATCAACATAGCAGTATGTCGTATCATGGGTTAACTGTTTAGTAAAAACAACAAAGGATACGAAAAGAGCCATTAATTAAAAAGCTAACGGACTAATCCGACCTTTGGATCATTTCATTCGATATAAAAATCATTCGTGAGCGCAGCACGCAACCATGCATGGAAACGGGTCACAAAGCAGTTGCGTTGTGATCAAGGTGGTGAGAGTGGAGCCCCATGTAGTTTTCACTCAATATCTGATCTTGTTTTCTAATGAGATAGATAGTGGTGTTAGGAGTTTGCGTAACTCCCCCCTTTTCCACAGAAAAGAACTCGTCCAAGATTAACGAGTTCACTAGAGAGAGTCTTTTACCATCAGCATTTATTTTTTAAACTGATTCAAATAAAAAACAAAGCTTAGCATACAAAAGGAAATCACCATGATGGTAACGACCCATAACCATGCTAGTTCCATATTTCCCGAGTCTAATGCCATATAAATTGCTGTCGGTATCGTTTGTGTTTTGCCTGGGATATTTCCAGCAAACATTAAAGTAGCACCAAACTCACCCAATGCCCTAGCAAAACTTAAGATTCCTCCGGTTATAAGGGAGCCAAAAGCAAGGGGCATGGAGATATGCAAAAATACCTGTAGATCATTGGCACCATCCACTCTAGAAGCATTTTCGATATCCTCATCAATCATTTCGAAACCAGTCTTCGCAGATTGATACATAAGCGGAAAAGCCACTATTGTCGAAGCAATAACGGCTGCCCACCACGTAAACATGACCGACTGATCAAAGAGCCAATCGATTGCTTGCCCGATCGGACTATTCATGCCGAATACAACGATTAATAAAAAACCAACTACTGAAGGAGGCAATACTAATGGAAGCAGAAACACGGTTTCTACCATGATTTTTCCTCTGAATTGTCTCTTTGACATAAACTTTGCAGCTAGTATGCCTAGTATGGAAACAATGAGTAGGGAGATAGTTGCAATTTCTACGGAAAGTTTGACAGGAGTCCAAAAGTCATTGATCATGCCCTTTTTTCCAGCCTCTTAAAACCGTACTTTTGTAAGATTTCCATAGCTTTATCCCCTTGAAGATATTCATAAAAAGTTTTCGCCTCGTCTGGATGCTTCGTTCCTTTTAGAATGCCGATTGGATAAATGATGGATGAATACGTTGCTTCTGGTACGGTGGCAAGTATTTGGACGTTTTGTGATATAGCTGCATCTGTTTTATACACAATCCCCGCCTCTACGTTTCCCGTTTCTACATAGGTCAGTACTTGTCGGACGTCTTTTGCATAAATCACATTGCTTTCAACGTCCTTCCACACCCCTACATTCTCCAAAGCTTCTTTTGCGTATTTTCCAGCTGGAACAGTCTCCGGCGTTCCAATCGAAATAGATCCATCCAACTTTGCTAAATCTTCCATAGCATCAACACGCGTATCGTTATTTTTAGACATCACTACCACCATCTCGTTTCCTACTAGTGCAACAGCATCCTCTTGATCAATAAAGCCCTCATGAACAACATTGGCGAATTTATCCTCTGCTGCAGAGAAAAATAGATCTACAGGTGCGCCTTGCAATATTTGTTGTTGCAATGAACCTGAAGCACCGAAGTTGAAAAATAGCGTAATGTCGGGGTATTCTTTTTCAAAAGCGTTTTGAATTTCTGCTAATGCATCTTGCAAACTAGCAGCTGCAGAAACAGTCAACTCCACATCGTCCTTATTTTCTGAAGCTGAACAACCACTTACTAGAAGTACAAGCACAACAAGCCAAAAGTTTCTGGTGACATATCCCCCTCGCATTAGCACATTACAGTAACGGGGGACTGACACCGTGACATTAGCCTCCGCTAACTGGCGGAATAAAGGCAACTGTATCATTTTCCTTCACAACCCCATCATCTGTCACAAAACTTTCGTTAATCGCTGTCATAGCGTGTTCAACTGATTTTAATTGATACATGCTCTGGAGATGCTCTTTTAATTGCAAAATGGTCATCTCTTTTACGTCTAGCTCTATTTTTTCCGAGCCAACTTCTTCCCTTATGTTGGCGAAAAATAAGATTGTAATCATTTTGTGTCGCCTCCTGCTGGCGGTTTTCCTTCTGGATATTCCTTCGTCTCCAGTTGATCCCCTATCCACATCGTGCCATCTTCCCAAAACTCTTTCTTCCAAATAGGAACGATTTGCTTAATCCGCTCAATAGCATACTCATTTGCTTCGTAGGCTGTCCTCCGATGTGGGGAGGAGACGGCAATTACCACCGCAATATCTGTTATTTCCAACCTGCCTACTCTGTGTGTGATCGCCGTTACAGCATCTGGCCATTTCTTTTGTATTTCCTCACCAATTTGACAGAGCATTTTTTCAGCCATTGATGTATATGCTTCGTATTCAAGATGTAGTGTCTTTTTCCCCTTTGTAAACTCTCTTACAGTTCCTATAAACGTTGTAATAGCACCGGCTTCTCTTCTCGCAACTTTTTGTATCGCCTCGTCAACGAATATAGGCTTATTTGTGATCTCAAAAAACTTTTGTTTCACGCCGCTTCACCACTTATTTTCTGGATTTTCTGCTCAAAGTGACCGCACTTGCTTCAGTAAAAAATCAACATATAACTGCTCTTCGTCTAGACGAAACACAGGATAATGAGGAAAACCCTCTTTCGCCAATTCAACATGACTGATGACACACTTTATATTTTTTAAGGATTGGAGCAAAGGCAAATCCTCCCCACTTCGAATAAGCACTACCTTAGGATACGCTGCTTGTTTGTACCCCTCTATGAACAGGACATCCATTTCAAAGAAACCGTACATAGAAATTATTTGCTCAAGGCTCCAATTCTGTACACGAGCTGACAGCTGCAAAATCCCATCCCCTTCAACGCCTGCCACAATCGCTCCCGCTCCAAAATGGCGAACGCTGTCTTTAGGAAGAGACTCGTTTGATGGTACGCCACCGTGACCGTGATGCTTAATAGATGCCGCTACCATGCCAGCTCGACCTGCAGCAGAGATCAACTTCTCCACCAACGTCGTCTTCCCACTATTTTGATATCCTACGATCTGTAGGATGGCACAATGTTGTCCCACGGCCATTCACTTCCTTGAACATCTTCTAGCAACAGAGCGTCAACTAACATCCCTTTTTCATAGCCTCTCGTTCCACCGGGGAGGAGGATGAGTGCATTTGCTGCAGCTAACGATGAGACAGCATTCGATTTATTGAAGCCCGACGGTGAAATGAGTAATTCACCGTCATCTCCATATTCAAGTGTCGCTCTGACAAAACGAGTAAAAGGATTTGCCTTTTTGAAATCTTCTCCTAAATGCGCTTTCACCCTTTTTAAATGAGGCTTCTCGTTAAACAGAAACGTCCGAATAATAGGACGGACGAAAAGTTCAAAACCGACGTAACAAGCGGAAGGATTTCCAGATAAACCGAACAAGAGCTTTCCATCGAGTGCAGCTACTGTCGTTACACTTCCTGGTCTCATCGCCACTTTGTTAAAGAGAACTGACGCCCCTAACGTAGCATAGATCTCTGGCAAATAATCGTAGTCGCCCACAGAAACGCCACCCGTTGTAATGAGCATATCCACTTGAGAAAGGGCCGCTTTAACAGCGGTTAGACAGCTATCAAGATCATCACTTAGTTTTCCAAAATAGATGACGTCTCCACCGACACGCTCAATTTGCGATAGGATCATGTAAGCATTACTGTTGCGAATTTTCCCCGGTTCAAGCGGCTGTTCTACTTCTAGAAGTTCACTTCCTGTTGCTAAAACACCGATGACAGGCTTTTTAGAGACTGGGACCTCGCTGTATCCAAACGTCGCAAGGAGTGCAGAGATTCCGGCGTTTATAAACGTTCCTTTTTCGGCGAGCACGGTACCATTTCGAGTATCCTCACCTTGAAGGGACAAATTGTCTCCCTTTTGATAGGCCCGTTTCAACTCAACAAACTTCCTACTTCCTTCGCTTAATTCCCTCGATAATTCCAGCATAACAACCGCATTGCAGCCTTCCGGAATCGCCGCTCCAGTCATAATTCTAACAGCTTGACCACTTTGCACGAAATCATCAAAAACCGATCCGGCCCCAATTTCCCCGACCACATCCAAAATGATTGGAACATTCGAATTCGCTCCTTCTGTATCCTCTGCCCGAATGGCAAAGCCGTCATAAGGGGAACGATCAAAGGAAGGGACGTCATGGTCAGCAACTAAATCTTCCGCAAGAAACCGTCCGTGTGCCTGCTGGAGCGATACCGATTCCTTCACTCCACTTTTAGCGTAGTGCATAACTTTGCTTACTGCCTCACTAACAGAAATAGGGGTACGCTTTTCTACCATTCCGTTCACTCCTCCTACTAACCTAGCAATTGATAATACAGTTTTTTCGCTTCCTGAATATCATTTGTCCCGTGAACAAAAGCTCGTCCATCACGAAAAATGACTAAACGATAATCAGACAACTGACAAGACAACAAATACGGATTCCGCCCAACTTCCCCATGATTCCTCAATTGTTTCTCTAATTGATCAAAGTTATACTGCACCGTTCTTGGTGGTCTAATTTGTACGGTATCCCTTCCGCATAAAACTTCTGTCTTCGTTTGGTTCTCATACGTTAAATACGGATATGTTCTATCCGTCCCACACGTCAAACAGCTGTCTGTCTTCATCTTATCTAAGTTCATCGAATAATGCTGGTTACTCCATAAATCAAATGTCAAAAACGAGCGTCTTAACGCAGAAAAATCATCAACGAGGATCTTAAACGCTTCTGCCACTTGATAGGCAGCCACCATTTGAACGGTTGGGCTAATAATACCCGCTGTATCACACGTTGCACCGACAACGGGGATTTGACTGAGCATACAATTCAAACACGGCGTTTGCCCAGGTACAATGGTATAGGTAACACCGTAGCTTCCTACACACGAGCCATAAATCCAAGGGATATTGCATTTATGCGCTAAGTCGTTTACTACAAAGCGAATATCAAAGTTATCTGTAGCATCTACAATCACGTCAACATCATCAAGTAGTCCTTCTAAGCCTCCAGGTGTTGCATCCATGACGAGGGCTTCAACTTGAACGTCCGAGTTAATTTGACCTAGTCGTTGTTTAGCAGCGATTGCTTTTGGAAGTTGCCTGCTCGCATCCCCTTCAGCATACAACTGTTGCCGTTGTAAATTACTCCATTCCACGTAATCGCGGTCAATGATGGTCAGCTTGCCAATAC
This sequence comes from Bacillus fonticola, assembly GCF_012955605.1. Lineage (GTDB taxonomy): Bacteria > Bacillota > Bacilli > Bacillales > JC228 > Bacillus_CG > Bacillus_CG fonticola. Next base: position 2,564,217 of record NZ_CP052135.1, read on the forward strand.
CTGCTCTAACCAACGCTTCCGCACTAGCACTTCCTAACGCTCCTGCGCCAACTATGAACGCATGTTTACTCCTAATTTTCTCCTGTCCCTTTTCCCCTATATTGGCAAACAATTGTTGCCGTGAGTAGCGATCATTCAATAGATTGCCTTCCTTTCTATTCCAGCGTTCTCTCATGTTCTTCATCAGTGAATTATCCCCTATACGTACAACTGGCATTCAAGTGACGGTCGTGTAATACTAGATGATGAAATGAAACGACTAACTTTTTAGGCGCATCCAAAGGAGAGTGTGAAAGAGCACATGCATGTTCATAACGAATCCCTCACAGTTTCGACGGCGGTGTTGACAGTCAGCGATACAAGATCCGTTGACGATGATAGAAGTGGTCAACAAATTCAAACCCTTCTTAAAGAAAGCAATCATAATGTCGTCGATTATACGATTATCCAAGACGACATTTCCGCAATTACATCCACCATAGAATCTTGGCGTAAAGACCCTTCCATCCAAGCGATCATTATTACAGGTGGCACTGGTTTCACTCCGAGAGATGTTACGCATGAGGCTGTTTCAAGTTTATTAGAAAAAGAAATGCAAGGCTTTGGAGAGTTGTTTCGCTCCTTAAGTTTTGCAGAGATTGGTCCTAAGTCTATGTTCAGTAGAGCGGTAGCTGGTAGCATGGGTCGTAAAGCTGTCTATGCTCTTCCAGGGTCAACGAATGCTGTCAAATTAGCGATGACTACACTCATTTTACCGACCTTTCAACATTTTGTAGAGGAATTGAATCGCCAATGACGATCATCGGAGTCGTTTTGGCAGGCGGAAAATCCTCACGATACGGAAAACCGAAAATGTTTGAAACGTACAAAGGAAAACAGTTCTACGAGCATAGTGTAGACGCCTTAAAGGACAATTCCCTTGCACCTATTATTATTTCAACAAACGACCAGCTCAGTCCCTCTTTTCAAAGGGATGATATTCTCTTGATTCTAGAAGAGCAGCCGCATCAAGGTCCTTTGTACGCAATCTATCAAGTCATGTCGCAAGTACCCGATGCTGAATGGTTTTTTGTCCTATCATGCGACATCCCTTTTGTTACTTCTACCTTTGTTAGCAAGATGATCGGTTACGTCGATAGCGATCAATATGACGCAATTGTCCCGATTCAATCCGGAAGACTGCAACCACTCTTAGCTTTATACCATAGACGGAATGTCAAAAGAATAGAGCAGCTGTTAGTTGAAAAGCAAAGAAAAATTCGTCTGCTATTAGATGATGTCCGCACGTTAACCGTTCCGTTTCCCGCTGACGATAAAGTATTCACTAACATGAATTATCAAGAGGATTGGTTGGATCATAACTAAACACATCTAGACAAGGAGGCAGATCATGAGCAACTTTTCACACTGGAATGAGGAAGGACGGCCTCGAATGGTTGATATTTCCGACAAAGATATAACGAAGCGAACTGCCGTAGCTAGGAGCACTATTTCACTATCAAGCGAGCTATATGACGCCATCCAAAGTGGCATGATTAAAAAGGGTGACCCACTCCAGGTCGCACAAATTGCTGGCATTATGGGTGCTAAAAAAACCTCAGACATCATTCCCATGTGTCATCCGATAGCGTTGCAAGGCACTGACTTTAGCTTCACTTATGAGAAAACCGCTGAAGGATATGACTTAACCATTCAATCCACAGTGAAGTGCGACGGGAAAACCGGAGTCGAGATGGAAGCACTGACCGCCGTCTCTATAGCCGCGCTCACGTTTTATGATATGTGCAAAGCGGTTGATAAAAGTATGGTAATGAAAGAAACTTTATTAGTACAAAAGACTGGCGGCAAAAGTGGAGTCTTTTTCCACGGAAAATTATGACCCATAAGTAGCAGAGAGGACTGACTCAAAGGGAGATTTCCCCTTCACGAGTCAGTCCTGTTTCATATCTTTATAATAAAGTCGTTCCGAATTTAAGAGGCTTTCTTCAGTTCTCGGTAAGGATGGCTCTGTTTGTTGTAGGTGGAAAAGTATGCCAATCCAACAAACACTGCCCCACCTATCACATTCCCAATAAACGTCGGGATAATATTTGAGGCGAAGTCCCCCCAAGTAAAGTAGCCTGCAAATATAGCTGCTGGTATAAGAAACATATTCGCGACTACATGCTGGAACCCGATTGCGACAAATGCCATAATCGGAAACCAGATTCCGATGATTTTTCCCGTCATATCATCAGCACCGTAAGCGATCCAAATGGCGAGACAAACTAGCCAGTTGGCACCAATAGCCGAAATCACCGTCTGTCCGAACGATTCAGCTAATTTCCCTTCTGCCAACGCAACTGTTTTATCCAAAAAGGGTCCTGTTTCTGTTAACCCGACAACGTGCCCAAAGAAATACGCTACAAAAAGAGCACCTACAAAATTCGAGAGAGTCACCCAAAACCAGTTGTTCCAAAGCTGCTTCATGGTGATTTTTTTCGCGTAGGCAGCCATAGACACTGACATGATATTCCCTGTGATTAACTCCCCTCCAGCAAGGACAATCAAAACGAGACCAACAGGAAAGACAGCTGCTCCAAGAAGGGTAGAAAGACTACCCCATTCCGGAGGTAGATTTCCGATGACACGAATATCGAGCAAGAAGCCTAATGATATAAAAGCTCCCCCTAAAAACCCAAGAATAAGTACCGATGTAAGAGGTAGCTTTGTCTTTTGTACCCCTGTTTCAATTGTCAGTTCTGCAATTTGTTGCGGCTTTTGAAATGCCATTATGTCTCCTCCATCCTCGTCAATAAAAAAGGCAGCATTCAAAAAACCCAAAAGAAAAGGGTTTTCGAATGCTGCCTAATTTTCCTGCACTTCTCTACAGTAAAATCAACCATCATTTTCCTATTATAAAATAGAAAAAATACAGAACTTGCATGTTTTCCATTCGCGTTTTTTAGCATATTCATATTATCAAAGAAAAAAGAGAATGACTAGTCTCTTTTTCATTCATTCTTTCATCCACCAATGTGCGACATTTCAACCTTTTCATTTTTTCTTACGTCACGATCGCTCGTTCGCTCATCAGAGTAGCGGTCGACGCGATGGTTCCAAATATCAGAAACGGTCTTAGCAACGACTTCATTTGATTGCTCAGTCCGAAGCAGGCTACGAAGGTCTACCCCTTTCGTAGCAAATAAACACGTATAGAGCTTTCCTTCCGCAGAAACTCTTGCTCTTGAACAAGTGGAACAAAATGAATCCGTAACAGACGAGATGATTCCAATCTCTTGATGATCGTCCGAATATTGATATCTAGTGGCGACCTCCCCAACATAATTTGGCTCGATCGGTTGGAGGGGCATTACTTGATTGATCTTGTCAAGAATGTCTTTCTTCGTTGCCACTTCTTCCATTTTCCATCCATTTGAGTTGCCCACATCCATGTATTCAATAAATCGAAGGATATGTTTCTTTTCTTTAAAATACTTAGCCATCGGCACAATATCTTCATCATTTTTCCCTCTTTGCACCACCATGTTGATTTTCACTTTCAGACCAACTTCAGTTGCTGCCTCGATTCCGTCTAAAACCTTTTTCACGTTCCCTCTATTTCCGTTCAATTCACTAAATCTTTTCTCATTTAGTGAATCGAGACTAACTGTCACACGAGATAATCCTGCATCGCGCAGCTCACGGGCAAACTTTTTCAAGAGGGACCCGTTTGTTGTAATCGCAAGATCTTTTACACCGTCAATTGCGCTCAATCGTTGGATTAAGTTAGGAAGATCTTTTCGAAGTAAAGGCTCGCCCCCAGTGATTCGCACCTTTGTGACACCGAGCGAAACGAAAATAGACGTTAATCGCTCCATTTCCTCAAAAGATAAAATTTTATCTTTTGCTAAAAAAGAGTAATCAGGACCAAATATTTCTTCGGGCATACAATATCGACAGCGAAAATTACATCGGTCTGTCACAGATAAACGCAAATCCTTTAGTGGACGTTGGAACGTATCTAGTACTGTATGACGCATATTCATCGCCTCCTTCTTTCTGTTTCTACTCACCTAGATTGATTCGATCCGGACACGTGTAAATATTCATAGAATCATTCCGAATAAATCCGACTGTCGTAATCCCCAATTCTTCAGCTAATTGTAACGCCAGTTCAGTCGGGGCTGATTTTGACAGAACGACTTCACAACCAATTTTCGCTACCTTCAACAAAATTTCAGAAGAGATTCGACCGCTAAATACGATCACCTTATCTTCAATTGATATTCCATTTTTCAAGCAGTAGCCGTATATTTTATCTAACGCATTATGACGACCAATGTCCATTCTACTCAGCACAACACCGTTCACATCACATAGAGCAGCATTATGAACTCCGCCTGTGTTTTTGAACGTGACAGCAGAATTTTGTAATTCGCCCATTAACCTAAAGCAATCATGTGGAGTAAGGTTAACTCTCATGTTATTCATCTTTTTGGCCGTCAATGCATCATTCACAAAAACAAAGCCTTGTCGACTCGCTCCACAGCACGAAGTAATGTAGCGCTTGTTTTGGAAATTTTGATAATAGGGATTGGTCTTATCTGTTTTGATGTGTACAAATCCCTCTTTTTCTTGCACCCAAATTTCTTTTATTTCTTCGTAGTTTCGTATGACTCCTTCTGACGCTAGAAAACCTGTCACCATGTCTTCTATATGCTCAGGTGTGCAAACCATTGTAACAAATTCCTGTCCATTAATTTTCACCGTAACAGGGAACTCAGTCACTACCGTATCTTCCGTTCGTTTAAGGTGATCTCCTTCGATACGGATAATTTTTCGCTTAACCGAAATCTCCTTCACGTTGTCACCACCTTTACGTTATGTTCTGATCAAAAACAAACACGGAGACCGCTATATTTTCTTCAATTTTCATATCTGAGAATAAATGAACTAGCTTGGCGCCCACTAGTTCCTCCATGCCTTCTGGGGGACTCACTGAGTATACGTCTTGAATCATTTTTGTCCTAGCCACGCGGACCATCTCTTTTCCTTCCTCGGTCCTTGAGATAAATACTTCTGTCGGAGTCAGATTACCGTACAACGTGGAAATGGCCATGTTCTCAACAAAAACCGTATGAATTCGCTCAGGACCTTTACCAAATGAATCCTTGCGCAGTTTACGAATCATATCATTGAACTCATGGATTACTTTCGACATGACAGACTAGCCCCCCTTCAAAGTTGAATACCATTTTGCACTTTTTTACTTTCCCCATACAATTTCCTCATCATAAATCAATACTTTAAAAAATAAAAGCAGGGGCAACTGGCAAAGTCATTCTTAAGTACAGTATTGTTTCTTTTCGGAATTAACGCTATACTAACAAGACCGATGGAAACATAATAGCGTGCTGTTATGAGTCTATCTTTCTATTCATTTACGATGGTCAGGATTGGTATATTAGCAAGTTCTGCTTGTAAGCTACTCCACCATGAATTACACTTCGCCTGTTTGATGCAGGGGTGTAATCGTGGTGGTTTTTTTATGTCTATTCGTAAAAAGGAGGAGAATATTGTGAGCGTTTCCACGATCACGATCAAAATTAATGGTGTGGATTATGAAACAAAATCTGGTTCGACCTTATTAGAAACGATCAATCAACATGAAATACCCCATCCACAAATTTGCTATGTGCCTGAACTGGATCCGATTCAGACATGTGACACCTGTATCGTTGAGGCAAACGGGAAACTTGTGCGGTCTTGTTCTACACACGTTGCAGATGGGATGCGTGTTGAACTGAGCTCTGACGGTGCAAAAGAAGCACAAACCGAAGCGATGGACCGACTACTAGAAAACCATCTTCTATACTGCACCGTTTGTGATAACAACAACGGGAATTGCAAGCTACATAACACGGCAGAGATGATGGAGATTGAGCATCAAAAATATCCATACACGCCAAAAGTCGACTTAGATGGTGTCGACATGTCGCATCCTTTTTATCGCTACGACCCGAATCAATGTATCGCGTGCGGACAGTGTGTGGAAGTGTGTCAAAGCCTTCAAGTCAATGAAACTCTCTCCATCGACTGGGAAGCAGAGCGCCCACGTGTCGTTTGGGATGACGGGGCATCTATTAACAACTCTTCTTGTGTAAGCTGCGGTCAATGTGTAACCGTTTGCCCCTGTAATGCGTTGATGGAAAAATCCATGCTCGGTGAAGCCGGATTTATGACGAAGCTTGATAAAGACATGATGGAACCCATGATTGACCTTGTTAAAGAAGTGGAGCCTGGCTATAGCGGAATTTTCGCCGTTTCAGAAGTGGAAGCCGCGATGCGTGACACACGCACGAAGAAGACAAAAACAGTGTGTACGTTCTGTGGTGTAGGTTGCTCGTTTGAAGTGTGGACGAAGGATCGTAAAATTTTGAAGATCCAACCGACTGATGGACCTGTAAATGCGATTTCTACTTGTGTAAAAGGGAAATTTGGTTGGGATTTCGTCAACTCTGAAGAGCGTTTAACGAAACCTTTAATCCGCAAAAACGGCACATTCGTTGAGTCAAGCTGGAAAGAGGCACTAGATCTAGTTGCGAGTAGATTAGGTACGATTAAAGAACAACACGGAAATGGTTCTGTAGGCTTTATCTCTTCCTCTAAAATTACAAATGAAGAAAACTACGTGATTCAAAAACTAGCAAGACAGGTTTTTGAAACGAATAACGTAGACAACTGCTCTCGTTATTGCCAATCTCCGGCGACAGACGGATTATTCCGTACGGTTGGTATGGGTGGAGATGCCGGTACAATTAAAGATATTGCCAAAGCAGGTCTTGTCATAATCGTAGGTGCAAACCCAGCAGAAGGTCATCCTGTTTTAGCCACTCGCGTGAAGCGTGCCCACAAGCTTCATGGGCAAAAGCTAATCGTTTCGGACCTTCGCAAAAACGAAATGGCAGAGCGATCTGATATTTTTATGAGCCCTAAGCAAGGAACAGACCAAGTATGGTTGATGGCGGTTACGAAATATATGATCGATCAAGGATGGCACGATCACTCCTTTATCGAAGAGAATGTCAACTTCTTCGATGAATACAAAGAAGCTCTTGCCAAGTACACATTAGACTATGCAGAAGAAATTACAGGCATTTCAACGGAAACCCTTATTGAGGTTGCCGAAACGATTCGCGATGCAGACGGGACTTGTGTGCTTTGGGGCATGGGTGTCACGCAAAATACGGGGGGTTCCGATACTTCAGCTGCCATTTCAAACTTGTTACTCGCAACAGGGAATTATCGCCGTCCGGGGGCAGGGGCCTATCCTCTTCGTGGTCATAACAACGTCCAAGGTGCTTGTGACATGGGGACACTTCCAGGGTGGCTCCCAGGTTATCAGCACGTGACAGATGACAAAGCACGTGCAAAATTTGAAAAGACTTACGGTGTAAGCATCGATGGAAAACCTGGCCTTGATAATATCGAAATGCTTCAAGAGATTAGTAAAGGCAACATGAAAGCGATGTACCTTGTTGGGGAAGATATGGCACTCGTTGATTCCGATGCTAACCATGTACATGAAGTGTTATCTAGTCTCGATTTCTTTGTCGTTCAAGACATCTTCCTTTCCAGAACTGCCCAATATGCAGATGTCGTACTGCCTGCTACACCGTCTCTTGAAAAAGAAGGAACCTTTACAAACACAGAACGACGTGTGCAACGCCTGTACCAAGCGCTCCCTCCCCTAGGAAATTCTATGCCTGACTGGTGGATTGTACAAGAGATTGCCAACCGTCTAGGTGCAGACTGGAACTACGACCACCCGAGCGAAATTTTTGAAGAGATGGCCAGCTTAGCTCCACTATTCGGAGAAGCAAACTACGAAGTTTTAGAAGGCTGGAACAGTTTCCTATGGGGAAGTCACGACGGTAAGAGCACACCGCTTCTGTACGTAGATGGCTTTAATTTCCCTGATAAGAAAGCGCGCTTTGCTCTATCTGACTGGGTCGAGCCGGCTGTATTCCCAGATGAATTCGACCTTCATATTAACAACGGTCGTATGCTTGAGCACTTCCATGAGGGAAATATGACGAACAAATCGTCCGGTATTCAAGCAAAAGTGCCTGAAGTATTCGTTGAAGTGTCTCCACAACTTGCAAAAGAACGCGGTGTGAATGACGGTGCGCTTGTACGCTTAGTGTCTCCGTTCGGGGCAGTGAAGTTAACCGCACTTGTAACAGATCGGGTGAAGAAAAACGAGCTGTACTTACCGATGAACTCTGTCGACAAAGACTCAGCAATTAACTTCTTAACAGGGCCAATTTACGACAACCGTACACACACACCTGCTTATAAACAAACAAAAGTGCGTATGGAAGTACTAAATGCTAGCGGTGATCATCCGTTGCCAAAAACGAACCCACGCAACAAAAAGCGTTACCCTCAAAATGGTGTTGAGGTAGAGCGCAAGTGGAATCGTCCTGGTTATGTTCACTTAACAGATAACTAAAGGGGAGATGAAACAAATGGCAGCTCCTATAACGTCCATTCATAAGCACGTGCCGACAGAAGAAGAAATCAAGCAACAAAAGCTTGACGATCTCAAAACGCTATTTGCCGATAATGAAGATTCTTTAAATAAATTGTTTAACATTATTGGTGAGCTTAATAACGTAGGTGTACTTGAAGCTACAGATTCTTTGCTTCAAGCAAAAGACCAAGTGGCAAAAATTGCACTCGGTCAAGTATCCCGTGAACCTGTAACCAATTTGATCAATACATTGATGGGGGCTACCGGCGCTATGATGAGCGCTGATCCCCAGCAAACAACAAAGCTCGTTAGCAGTGCAATGACGGGAATGGATGAAGCACACAATTTTCTTCAGATGAACAAAAAAGTCGGTGTGCTCGATCTCATGAAAACACTCAATGACCCGGACATTAACCGTGCTGTTGGATTTGGTATTCACTTTTTAAAGGGAATGGGTAGAGAGTTAAAGGAATAAGTTTTTTGCCCCACTACTCGACTAGTAAACGGGAGACTTAAAAGAGGGCATCTGTCTCTTTTAAGTCTTTTTTCCTTACTGGTTGGCAACAATGCGAATAAGACTAATCTTGGAAGAAGGATTTGATATTATGCTAACGCAAGACAAAGTAATGGAGGCATTGCAGCACGTGCAAGACCCCGAGCTTCATAAAAGCGTTGTAGAGTTGAACATGGTGAGAAACGTGCAAATTGACGGTTCTGCTATCAAACTAGAAGTTGTATTGACGATTCAGGGGTGCCCGTTAAAAGGGAAAATCCGAGAAGATGTGGAAAACTCTTTGAAGAACATCGGAGCTTCCAGCGTGGATGTAACATTCGGTGCGATGACGAAGGAAGAACGCGAAGCACTCACACAATCGTTAAAAAAGGGTGCGACTACCGAAAGCGGTATGCCTGCTATGCTCAAGCCTGATTCTGGTGTTACATTTATTACAGTGACGAGCGGAAAAGGTGGCGTCGGAAAATCAACGGTTACGATTAACCTTGCCGTCGCTTTAGCACGTCTAGGAAAGAAAGTCGGTATTTTAGATGCAGACATTTACGGATTTAGTGTCCCTGCGATGATGAAGGTTGACCAAAAACCAACGATGATCGATCAAACCGCCATTCCCGTGGTAAGCCATGGGGTGAAGGTAATGTCGATGGGATTCTTTGCACCTGGAAATAGCCCAGTCATGTGGCGAGGACCGATGCTGAACAAATGGATTAAAAACTTTCTAGTCAACACACATTGGGGAGAGCTAGACTACTTACTGCTAGACTTGCCGCCTGGAACCGGAGACATCGCCATTGACGTAGCGGCCATGATTCCGCAAGGCAAAGAAATTATCGTCACCACCCCACATCATGTCGCTTCATTTGTCGCTTCAAGAGCTGGAGCAATGGCTAAGCATACGAAGCACGATATTTTAGGTGTGATCGAAAACATGGCGTATTATGAGGAACAAGACGGCTCGAAGAACTACCTCTTTGGAAAAGGAGGCGGAGAGCTGCTTGCACGCCAATTAGAAACAGACGTCATAGCAAAGGTTCCATTCGCAAATCCGCTGGAAAGTAACGGATCTTCAGTGTACGATGAAGACTCTTTCGTCGGTGAGATGTTTACCTCATTAGCTGAAGACTTACTGCATCGCAAACAAAAAGCCGTTTGAACGCTGGATTTGTCCCTTATAAATAGAGCAGCTCCGAGTTGATCTCGGGCTGCTCTATTTTTTATGATTCCTGAAATGACTCGAACTTGCGGTCATTTCTACAGTCTTCACAGAGATGAAGCATTCTTGTATGGGCTACTTCTTGACTGTCTAAGTTCATCACTTCTTCTTCAGCGCCGCAAACTTCACAAACTCTCATCTGCTGTCTCCTTCCTCAATCGTAAATCCTGTATCTTCAACCGCTTGAAGGAAATCCTCATACGATGCCGCTTTTTCGTTGTATCTGAAACTGGCCGTTTGATTGGATAAGCTCACTTCAGCTTTACGCACTCCCCACACCTCGTTGAGCGCGTGGAGAACCTTCTCGGCATCGTGTTCATTTGTCATGCCCTCTACTTTAATAAGTCCATCTTCCACTTTGCTTTTCCTCCTAGTTAGTGAATCTCCTTTTGCTCTTGAAAGGATTCCCCCATCCCTTCTAAAAAGCTAACCATCGTCGCAATTGATTGCCTCACTTCTGGAGTTCGCATACTGCTCCCGAGCTTCCATAAACTTGGATTGCCACTTTTCTGCGCACTTCCTTCCCCTAGTTTCTCAAAACCATTACCCACTCCGTTCAACATCATCTGCAGTTGACCAGGGTCTAACGTACCGAGAAATTTGAACGCAGTCATCCCATTTTTAATAGTGTTATGCATCGCTGGTTGGTTGATTTGCTGGATCGCAATTTCGCTAACATCAACCCGCTTGTCAAGTAACGCCTCGACTGCCGACAATACGCCCATGTCATTGAGCTGCCTCACTATGCCAATGGTAGCGAGGATCGCCTCTCGGTTTTCCGCAAGAGCAGTCACAATATCTGCAACTGCTTGGGATTGCACCTCTTCAGGATGAGGAACTTCTCTTTTAATTTGCTTGGTGGCCTTCGCCAAAGTGGTTCGCCCCCGTTTCAAATAACTCTGTAATTGGTGTAAAATCGTCTCGTTTCCATTTTTCTTCAACCTTGACACTGATTTGTGGCATGCGGTTTCCGAAGCGATGGTTCACTTTTGGTAATGGCGATTCTCCCTTTTCCTCAAGAACTTCCATTTTGACACTCATCTCTTTGTAGTTCGGCGTATGGGTTATTTTGTCGTGGTAACTACTCGTTAAACGGTTTACCATTTCATGCTCTTCTCTCGTATTCATCGTCAAGTAGAGCTCGTTTCCTCTCACTCGATCTGTCACGATCGCTCTTACTTTGACGTGACCGTAAGGAGAACTTAAGCGAACTAATGAGCCATCCTCAATGCCCCGCTCCTGTGCTACTTCTAATGAAATCTCGAGCCAAGGGTGCGGAACTTTGTGAGTCAATCCTTCCGATCTGTACGTCATGTTGCCTTCATGGAAATGCTCAAGCAATCGACCATTATTTAAGTGAAGATCATACTCGTCTCCAGCTTCAAATCCGGGTGTCCAATCAACAGGGTGTAGCCTTGCCTTACCGTCCGGAAAAGCGAACTTTTCTGTATAGAGAAGCGGAGTATCCGTACCGTCTTTTGCTACTGGCCAAACTTGGCTATTGAATCCTTCCAGTCTCTCATAACTAACACCCGCAAAATAGGGAGCCAGGCTTGCTACTTCTGCCATAATTTCGCTTGGATGCTCATAATTCCACTCAGCCCCTAAGAGATTTGCGAGCTCCTGAAAGATCACCCAATCAGGCTTTGCGTCTCCAAGTGGCTCGAATACTTGGTAGAGCCTTTGAATACGGCGTTCAGTATTTGTAAAGGTACCTTCCTTTTCAAGGCTTGGAGCCGCTGGCAAAATAACGTCAGCAAACTGAGCTGTTTTACTAAAGAACACATCTTGAACGACGAAGAAATCGAGACTTTCTAGCGCAGAATCTACATGGTTAACATTGGAATCCACAATGGCCATATCTTCACCAAACAAATACAAAGCCTTAAGTTTCCCTTTATCAATTCCTTCGACCATTTGATGGTTATCCATGCCTGGGTCTTTTGGTAATGTCACTCCCCATGCCTTTTCGTATCGAGCGCGAACATGATCGTCCTGAATGGGTTCATACCCAGGCAACCAAGCAGGCATCGTGCCGAAATCACAAGCTCCTTGAACGTTGTTGTGTCCTCTAAGCGGGTAAGCTCCTGTTCCTGGTCGTCCGAAGTTTCCTGTAATAAGTAGCAAATTAGCAATCGCTGTGCTCGTATCTGTAGCTCCCATGTGCTGCGTAACGCCCATCGCCCAAAGTCCGCATACAGATTTTGCTTCATGAATCATCGTAGCTAGCTTGATGAGTTCATCTGTTGAGATCCCAGTCGTTTCCTCAGCATAGTCCAACGTAAACTTGTCCAAAGACGCAACGTAATCATCCAAACCATTTACTCTAGTCGCTAAGAAGTCTTTATCCTCCCAGCCTTGATCCAAAATATACTTCGTAACAGCTGAGATCCACACTAGATCAGTGCTCGGCTTCGGATGAAGGTGTAGATCAGCACGCTCGGCAAGTTCATTTGCTCGTAAATCAACGACGACAAGCTTCTGTCCATAAAGCTTGTGCGCACGCTTTATACGAGTAGCGAGAACAGGGTGAGATTCAGCAGGGTTAGCCCCGACAGTGATCACTAAATCTGACTTCTCAATATCTTTAATCGTTCCGGAATCCCCACCGATTCCAACGGTTCTCATAAGACCCGCTGTGGCTGGGGACTGGCAGTAACGCGAACAATTATCCACATTGTTAGTTCCCATAACGGCACGCGCGAATTTTTGAAAGATGAAATTTTCTTCATTTGTACATTTCGATGAGGCGATATAACCAATTGCATCAGAGCCGTGTTCCTCTTTAATGTCTGTTAGTTTAGAAGCGATGAGCTTGAGAGCCTCTTCCCAAGTTGCTTCGACAAACTCATCTCCTTGGCGGATCAAAGGCTTTGTCAATCGCTCCTCGCTATTAATGAAATCCCAGCCCCATTTTCCTTTCACACAAGTAGAAATCCCATTAACAGGGGCATCCTCTTGCGGTTCAATTTTTAAAATGTGCCGATCCTTCGTCCACACTTCAAAACTGCAACCCACTCCACAATATGTACAAACGGTTTTTGTTCGCTTAATCCGTGACTTTCTCATCGCTGCTTCCACTTCTGAAATGGCGAAGATCTCTTTATAACCTGGCTCGACTTCCTTCGTTAAGTCAATCATCGGCTCCAATACTTTTGGAGGAATAGCCGTCATAAACCCTGCTTCCCCAAGCATGGATTTCTCCATTAAAGCGTTACACGGACACACGCTAACGCAATGCCCACACGAGACACAGGAGGATTGATCGATAGACACATCGTTATCCCAAATGACACGTGGTGCTTCCCGTTCCCAATCAATCGTTAAAGTCTCATTCACTTGCAGATCCTGACAAGCTTCCACACACCGCCCACATAAAATACATTGATCGGGCTCGTAACGATAAAATGGGTGTGAGTTGTCGGCTGCATACGGCTTTGCCTCAAACTCATATTTTTGGTGTTCAATTTCAAGGTGCTCCACCGTATTATGAACAACGCAGTTTCCATTGTTGTTGTCACAAACAGTGCAATACAATTCGTGGTTTTTCAAAATTCTAGAGGTGGCTTCATACTGGGCATCCCTTACTTGTTGCGAGGTTGTGTCAATATTCATCCCTGGAATCACCTTCGTGGCACAAGCCCGCACCATTTCACCACCTACGTTCACATGACAAGTATCGCAAGTTTGGATCGTTCCTAGATTTGGATGGTAGCAGATGCTCGGGATATAGGTATCATGATCCTTCGCCACTTCTAAAATCGTTTGCCCTGGATAAGCGGTGTGTTCCTCTCCGTTTATTTGGACAGAAAATGAAGACTCTTTCATTTATGACCCTCCCGTTATGAATTTACTTTTCATCTGATAAAGATTTCATATAGTCGTAATAGGATAGCCAATACGCCCAACCAACAAACACACTTCCACCGACCGCATTCCCGAGAAACACAGGAACAAAATTTGACAGAAAATCTCTCCAAGTAAAATACCCGGCAAATATGCCTGCTGGAATCACGAACATATTGGCGACCACGTGCTGAAAACCGATGGCGACAAAGCCCATGATCGGAAACCAAATTGCGAGAATCTTCCCACCAACATCTTCAGCACCGTACGCCAGCCAAACTGCTAAACCTACGAGCCAGTTACAGCCTATGGCAGAAAAAAATACTCCCCAAAAATCCCCTGCTAATTTGCCTTCTACAATGGATACCGTTTTAGCTAAATAAGGTCCTGTTTCGGTCAATCCCGCTAGATGTCCGAAAACATACGCCACAAAAATTGCGCCAATAAAATTACTGATCGTGATCCAAAACCAATTCTCTAAAAGCTTTCCCACCGCCACCTTTTTAGCAAAAAAGGCAATCGAAACTGCCATCATATTTCCGGTTAACAGTTCGCCACCAGCGATAACGATTAAAATAAGGCCTAACGGAAAAACGGCCGCCCCAAGAAATGTCCCGAATGAACCCCAACCTTCGGGTAAATCTGCTACAACTCGAATGTCTAAAAGATAGCCGACCGATATGTACGCTCCCCCCATAAAACCGAGGATCAGCATGCTCCTAAGTGGTAGAGTCGCCTTCCTAGCACCTGCTTCTACGGATAATTGTGCAATGCGTTGCGGACTATGAAATCCCATCGTATTCCTCCATTCGACTGTAGTGTTACCTTTTTTGGAAATACTAGTATTGTTGTGTGGCATTTTGCGAATTTGTTGGGTAGCATACGATCGTGCTAGTATGGTTATTCTTATAAGGGATGAATGAAGTTTCATAATTCATAAAAAAGAGAGGGAATGAAAAATGGAAAAGGAAACGTTGTTTGGGCGGGTACAGACAATGATTATGTCTTCAACAAAGAAGCCAAAATATACAGCACTTTCTACAGTGAAAATTGCCGATCTATTTGATGTAAAGCCAACAGATGTGGAAAGAGCCTTGCAGGAACTAGTCGAAGAAGGTCGGTTACATAAATCCAAATTAGTAGACCCACCCCATTATGAGACCTACTCACTTCCCTCATAAAAAAACCCGAGTTTTGCCCATTCAGGCAATACTCGGGTTTTAAAAAAGGAACTCATATCACATACATGCGAACACCTAGCATACTCCTATGTTGTTTTTGATAAAGGTGAAGAAAGTCTTATTTTGAGTACCGTACAATATTTTCATACACTTGTAAATTGGCATAGATAGTCTGTAAAGTAGGCGTTTCTAATTGCTCTTGTGCGGCAATGTTAAGTATATACCCATATAAGTGATCCGCCTCAATAGAAAGTTGTTTCTCCATATCCCGCTGAAGTGATGATTTCATGTCATACCCCATCGATTGCAGCTTTTCCAATAGAATCTCTTCAATGGTGTCAGCGAGGGGCGCTCCTGCACTCTTCATAATAGAAGTAGCTTCTCTCAGTGTGTTCTTAATGGTCGCCATTCCCTGCTCGCGAATAGGTCCAATAGGGGCACGAAATAAGGAAGTGACTCCAGAGAGTGTCGTAATAAACAAATATTTGTGCCACATCTCCTGATCTATTGTTTTAGAAAGGGTGAAATTTGCCTTCGTTCCTTCAAATACCTTTTGCAGTTCCTTCATTCTATCTGTTAACTCACCACCTCGTTCTCCAAATACTACATCATGCATTGGACTGCTTTGCAAAATGGCCCCACTCTCATCCATCGTTGATTCTACAAAGCAAAGCCCGCCAATCACATTTTCGTCTTTAAAATTATTTAGTAACGAATCGATATGCGAAATGCCATTGAGTAACGGCAAAATCATTGTATTCGCCCCTACATACGGTCGTATATCCTCAATAACAGTTTCGAGATGGTAGGCTTTGGTTGAAAGAATGATGACGTCATATGGATGTGGGTTTGCACCACTCAGCAAAGTGTTGGGGTGTAGCGTCACGTCGCCATGCACGCTTCGAATGACTAATCCTTTTTCTTGAAGCTGTTGTTCCCGCTTCTCACGTACTAGAAACGTGACATTCTCTCCTTTCTCCAACAATCGACCGCCGAAGTAGCCTCCAACTCCCCCTGCGCCAACCACTAAGATTTCCAAGTCTATCCCTCCATTTTCATTTCAAATCTTTACTAGTCCTACAAAACAAAGTGCACGAACTGTGGCCCGTGCACTTCTTCATTATAGGGTGAAAAACGCTATGATTCCTCCTAAAAAGACCAGTAATAATAGTAACTTGATGGATGTAGGAAGGGAGTCTCTTCCTTTTTCATTTATGTGCTCCTCGTTTTCGGTAACAACGTCACGATTTGGTGTACAGCACCCCATTAGGCAACTTTCTCCCAATCAGTTATATCATACTCGAGTGGCCTGTTTTCTCCCCGTGCTTTTCTCGCAGCAATAAAGAATAGCAGAGTAATAGCTACAGTAAAGAAGGTGGCTCCCACATATGCAATGTTCAGGGAAAGACCTAACCCGATAGGTGCGTAAAGGATGTATGTGCTTGTTGCCATTGTCATAAAGATTGCCGGAACCATTGCAATCCAGTAGTTCTTCTTTGCAATGAACAGATACATAGCTCCGACCCAAAGGGCGATCACTGCCGTAGATTGGTTTGCCCAAGAGAAGTAGCGCCACAATAGCGTGAAGTCTATTCTCGTAAGCGCAAGTGAAACAACAAACAATGGCAGTGCAATCCATAAACGACTCGTGACTTTCTTTTGTGAAAAGTTAAAGTAATCAGCTATAATCATACGTGCACTTCGGAAAGCAGTATCTCCTGAAGTGATGGGTAGAATAATAACACCGAGAATCGCCAAAGTTCCTCCGATGGCACCGAGCATTAATGTAGACGCCTCACTGACAATCAACGCTGGGCCTCCATTTGCTAACAAGTCACCTAGTCCATTATATCCGTCAAAAAGACTCATGGCTGCTGCTGCCCAAATCATGGCAATCACGCCTTCTGCAATCATCATACCATAAAATATTTTCCGACCTTGCTTTTCACTTTGCGTCGTCCGCGAAATAATTGGTGTCTGGGTCGCATGAAATCCAGAAAGGGCACCGCATGATATGGTCAGAAATAGAAGCGGAAAGATGGGAGCATTGTCAGGATGGAAGTTCTGCAATGAAATCTCCGGAATAGGAGCTCCTGTAAACACCAACCCCAAACCGACACCGAGTGCACTGATCAATAATAGGGCACCAAAAATCGGATAGAATCGACCAATAATCTTATCAATCGGTAGCAAAGTAGCTAAAATATAGTAAATAAAAATTGCGGCTAAAATAAGTCCCATTGCCATCCAGCCGTTCATTAACGAGTAAAGTAACGCAGCGGGTGACGTGACGAAAACGGTACCTACAAGTAGCAGGAGCAACACAGCAAATGCGTTGACAACGTGTTTCATGAATTTCCCTAAAAATTTCCCTGCCAATTCAGGTAAATGCGCACCTCTGTTACGAATAGAAATCATTCCAGTAAGATAGTCGTGAACAGCACCTGCGAAAATACAACCTACTACGATCCAAATAAACGCGACTGGTCCGTAAAGTGCCCCCATAATTGGGCCAAATATCGGACCTACTCCCGCTATGTTTAATAATTGGATCAGTGAGTTTCTTTTTGTGTTCATTGGTAAATAATCAATATCATCTTTATGCGTATAGGCAGGAGTCGCACGCGCTTCCCTCACACCAAACACCTTTTCTACAAACTTACCGTAAGTAAAATACCCTACAATCAACAGCGCAATACTTGCTATAAAAGTATACATAGTCCCTTCCCCCTCATACATTAATGAATACGCTTTCAATTAGTATATAAGAGCATTACGAAGATTGGGGCATTTTGTGCGTAAGATGCAATAACCACGGGGTAATGTGCATTATCAACCTAGTGAGATACATATAAGCGTGAATTCGTTAGTAGGCAAGTGGCTGTTTTGACCACGTACTAATAGTTTCAAAAAGAGGACGTTCGCAACCTTTAACACGATTATAATTCCAATATCGCTCTTAATGCCTTCACATAATTCCGACTAACGTATAACTTTTCTGTCACACCTTCCATTTCAAGCTGATAGGCGCCATTAAACCATGGACTGAGACGAGATACACCCTGTAAATTCACAACGTAGCTTTTGTGAATACGGAAAAATGAGTAGGGAATTAACCTACTCTCCAGTTCCTTCAGTGGCGTCTTCACTTCATACTCTCTTCTTTTTGTCATAATTCTTGACACTTTTTCGTCACGGTACATATATAAAATATCTTTTGGCTCTATGTAGTGAATCTCTCCTTTACTCTCTATTGCTAATTTGCCAGCATGTTTTGTTTGCTCGATATTGTTAGGTATGTAGAGCGTTCTCTCAATGCGTTTGATCGTTTCTTGTAATTGTTCTATATCATACGGCTTTACTAAATAATCAATGGCCTCATAACGGAAAGCCTCTGCTGCAAATTGTGGGTAGGCAGTAGCAAACACGAGTAGAGGAACTCTTTTCAACTTCACAAGTGATTTCGCCACTTCCATTCCATTGAGTTTTGGCATTTCGACATCTAAAAAGACGACATCAGGTTGGAGCTGTATAGCTTTCATTACCCCTTCCTCACCTGAACCTGCCTCTCCCACTACTTCAACGGAGGAAAACTTGCCTAATAAATATTTCAGCTCATCTCGACTATATCTTTCATCATCAACGACTAGAACCTTTATCACCTGCTCCATCCGCTCTTCCTCCACTCTTTGGGATCTTAAAAGAAACCTCCGTGCCTACTTTAAGCACACTTTGTAATGTAAGGTTCGATTTTTCACCAAACATCATCGTTAGTCTACGGTTTACATTGTATAAGCCAAGACCGGTTCCGCTCTCTGATACAAGGGGGGTGACACCAATTTCTTGTAGGCGTTCTTGGCTCATTCCTTCACCATTATCTATCACCATTACGGTTGTAGTGGCCTCTCCACTATGAATGTGAATGTGAATCATACAGTTTTTATCTTTATTTTGAATTCCATGTTTCACCGCATTTTCAACAATAGGTTGCAACGTAAGCGGTGGAACTAGACTCGTCAGCGCTTCACTTTCAATATCATAAGAAACTGTGAGTTTATCAACAAACCGTGCTTCTTCAATTGCCAAATAAGCTTTTACATGCTTCAATTCCTCGGCAAGCGTCGTCATTTTCACAGTCGTCCCCATCAAGTTTTGCCTTAAAAAATTTGAGAGTGACACGAGTAAGTCTCTTGCTTTGTTAGGCTCAATACGCACCAACGACACGATCGTGTTTAACGAATTAAACAGAAAATGCGGACTGATTTGAGCTTGAAGCGCCTTTATTTCTGCTTCCTTGGCCAGTTGGTAGGCTCTATCCGCTTCAGCAATTTCAAGTTGGTTACTGAGTAGAACGCTGAGTCCCGAAATCAACTCGATAATCACATTCGTAATTTCTTTTTCCGATTGGAAATAAAATTTTAACGTGCCGATCGTTTGCTCTCTATGTTGCAAAGGTGCGATCACCGCTGCAGAGAGGGGGCAGTCCTTATGTACACAATGTATTGTTGTATCATTTGCCACTTTCAGCTTTCCTTGCTCAATCACTTCTTTTGTTATTTGCGTTTGGAGAGGACTGTTCACGCGATGGTGATCATCACCCAGGCCTACGTGCGCAATGATTCGAAACCGATCCGTCATGGCAACTGCACTAGGTTGAATTTCATTGTAGAGTATTTGACACACCGCCTGAGCCGAGTGAGCATTCAGACCGTTCCTTAAATAGACTAACGTTTGGTCGGCTATCCGCAATGTCTTTTGTGCCTGCAAAGCACCCACCTTTTGTTCCTCATTGATGACATTTTTAATAATCATAAGAAACAGAGCCGAACCGACACCATTTGCTAGTATCATAGGAACACCAATCAACTCAACTAGAGTGATCGCCTTATCAAGTGGTCTTGCTAAAACTAAAATAATGACCATTTGAACTGTTTCCGCAATACCCCCAATCAAAAAAGCATGAGAGAGTTTTACATGCTTATTGCGTTTACGGAAAGAGCCGGAGATGAATCCCGCAACAATGGACGCTATTCCGCAAGCAAGTCCCGTAAATCCCCCCAACGAAAAACGATGAATGCCAGCAATAAGCCCTGCCCCAACCCCTACTTTATATCCACCTAACAACCCAGCGAGGACAATTCCAATCACGCGAGAATTCGCAATCGCTTCATCTGCTGCCACATCCACGGTCCATCGTTGGAATTGCTCTGTATCCGTACTGAACGTCAAGCCTGAATACGTACCGATAATACCGAAAAACCCAAAGAACAAGATGGCCATATATTGCTGCCTACGATTCAAATGATCACTATAGACCATTTCCCTAAAAAACCGCAACCGCGTCAATACAAAAGCAATCGTCACAATCATTCCTAAACGCTCCAACATCGTAAACAACAATTCAACCATGCAACAAACGCCTCACTTCGGGAACTGGTACGCCCCGGTTTTTGTCGAAATTTGTAGAATGTTTTTTTAAAAATTTCAGATGTATAGCGTGTCGTCAAGTCAGTCATCTTGTTACTATCATCTTATCAAATACGTTCCTACTTTCCAGCAAAAATGACCCACTACATCTTACCAGTGGGTCATCTCAACAAAACAACGAATTTAGGCTCATCTAGATTGGTGGTAAGTCAAGTTTCCCCTCCTGAAATAATTCCTTAAGCATATGTTTCGTATATCCTGCTGCCTGTCCAAAGGTAATCTTCGCAGGTAAAGGGGCTTCCTGCGCGTCTACAACTACATCGATAATACATGGCTTATCTTGCTGCACTGCTTGTTTTAATGCCGGGACTAAGTCTTCTGCTTTTTCTACTCTGTACCCAATCCCACCACAAATGTCAGCATAGCGTGCGAAATTTGGATTTTGTAAATCTGTCCCAAACTCAGCATTCCCCATGACCTCTTGTTCAAATTTAATCATGGCGATTTTATGGTTATTTAGAACAATCGCAACAAGGGGTAATTTGTACTTAACTGCCGTCACAAAATCGTTCATCGTCATCGTAAAACCACCGTCACCACAAACGGCCCAAACTTGTTTTTGAGGAAATGCAATTTTTCCGGCAATAGCCCCAGGTAATCCGCATCCTAATGTTGCCAGCCAGCTTGAAATAATCATTTGTTGATGGGTCATACGGAAGTGTCGCGCCATCCACACAGTTACATTTCCGACGTCGACAGAAAGAATGGCATTATCTGTGACAACTTGCTGCAAAGCCTGCACCACGCGTTGTGGCTTAATAGGTGAAGAGTCGTCTCCTTCTTCTTTATCTAACTTTGTCCACCATTGTTTCATATTTTGTTGACATTGTTCTAAAAAGGAACGGTCGCTTTTATGTTCAACTTGGTCTGTTAACCACGTTAAAGTATAATGCGCATCTCCAGCTAATCCTACGTCAACTTTACGACGTTTTCCGATTTGTGAAGCATCTATGTCGATATGTATCGTCTTCGCATCTTTTGGAAGAAACCCAGTAAACGGAAACGATGTACCGATCATGAGTAAAGTGTCTGCGTCCTCCATAGCTTCTGTAGCTGGTTTTGTACCAATTAAACCAAGTCCCCCTAAACAATACGGGTGCTCATCGGGAATGACCCCCTTCCCCGGTAATGTGAGAACAATGGGTGAGGCCATCTGTTCGGCAAATTTCAACAAGGCATCACTCGCTCCTCTAGCGCCCTTTCCTGCCAAAATAACCGGTTTTTTGGCTGCTTCTAACAGTTCTTTTGCCCGTTGCAGGTCAGTATCCTGTGGAAATACTTTCGATTTTATAAAGGAAGAGTTCGTTTCTCTAGCACCACGTTCCACCTCGTATTTTGGAATATCGTCTGGGATCGTAAGCACAGCCACACCCTTTTTCGTGTAAGCTTCCCTAATCGCTTGGTTCAACACCGTCGGCAATTGCTCAGCAGACATGACACGTTGATTATAGACTGCCACATCATCAAATAATCTTTCCAAATTAACCTCTTGGAAGAAATCTGAACCTGACAAATCCGTTTCTACTTGCCCTGCTATCGCAAGAACGGGAACTCCGTCTAACTTGGCGTCATAAAGACCATTCAGCAAATGAATTGCACCAGGACCCGCTATCGCTGTACAAACTCCTAACTTTCCTGTCAACTTTGCATAGGAAGCTGCAGCGAGTGCGCCGTTCTCTTCATGCCTCACCTGTATAAATTTGATCTTATCTTGTGCTTTTCTCAAAGATTCAATAATGGAGTTAATAGAGTCTCCAGGCATTCCATAAATATGATCTACACCCCACTCGACTAACAATTCCACTAATGCGTCTCCTGCATTTTTGCGAAACATATGCAAGCTTCCTCCTTTGGTTTGTTAGATTTCTATTCTCTTTAGTGTTTGTATTTACATTCATTCAATACGCCAGATTTCCATTATTAGAGAGAAGTTAGCCAGGTCGGATCACTCGGTAGTCAGAGATAATGAAATATATACCCTTATATTAAAAGTGTACTTTCACAGGGAAGGCAATTATAATCATAGTGTGTTATGCGCATAATGAATACAAACGGGAATATATTCATTTATTTACATGTCCACAATAATAAATTGGCTTGGTTTTTTCTATAATGATTGCTTTCACAGCTAGGTTGTGTTTCCTGAACAGAATGGGGTGAGGTATTGAAGATTTTTAAAAGGAATGAACTAGTATTGATAAACGGTACCCCTGCACGCTTCTTTGCACAAAACGAACAAGAGTACCTCTTCGTTGTACTTGGCCATGATTGGAAAACAGAAAAAGATATGATCGTTATTTCTGCAGAGCAAATTGACAAAATTGCCATTGAGCCCAAAAAGCAGTTATCACGACTGGAGTAGGGACCCTTTTCTCACGAGGGTGGCTACTTTTTTTAAACACCATTCCCTCCAACAAATTACCCTATCCCAACCCTCTCTAGATCCAAAATACTCACCCTGATCTGGAGGAGATAATGCTTTTGACGAGGCTACCGCTGTATCTTTTTCACTTCCTTAAGTTAAAAAGACGTATTTAACGCATCAGGTTGTACGACAGTCAACGTCCCCTCTTTCGTCACTTCTAGGTCAACATCATCCTTTTTCGACTGTGAGTAATACAAATAGCTTAATGAGGCATTGCATACAAAAAGGACCTACCAACAGTATCGGTAAGTCCTTTTAATGTATAAAAATTTAAAAAACCACCAAATATGTATTTGGTGGAGACGGTGGGAGTCGAACCCACGTCCAGACATATCGTCACTTCAGCTACTACGAGCGTAGTCGGTCTACTTCAGTTTTCGCTACACTAGACGCCGAACGACAGGCGAACTAGCTCGCTAGCCTGTTAGGTCTCTTCCAGAAGTCTCAGGCGGTGACTTCAGGCGTAGCCCACTTTAGTGAACCCTACTGACACCACATGGGCGATGGTGAGTAAGGTTTAGGTAGTCTGCTTACGCAGCTACAGCTAAGTTGTTGTTTTCTTTGCCAGTTATAAGTGTTGACGTTGATGACGGGGCCGATCCCCCCGGCTCGCAACTGTAAGCTCGAACTATCCCTGTCGAATCCGTAACGTCCCCATTCTAAAATAAATCATGAGTTAAAAACCTAAACTCATGCAGGGAAATTAGTCACAAAGCAATTACCTTGTGATCAAGGCGGTGTGAGCAGAGCCCTCGGTAAAAATAATCCAATGCAACAAAATATCACCCTGTATTCGGCACGGCGTCGCTCCGCCCCTTTTCAACAAATGAGTGACTTACAGTATAACTTCGTTGCTTTGAAAGAATCTCGCTCCCACATGTCGTGGTCATAGCGAGGGCAGTTAGTGTGTATCGCTTCATCAGCGACAACTTAAGTATAACAAATTTACGCTATTTGGCAACCACTCTCACGCTAACAATTTCTTACAAAATTACCATTGCTGTTTTGACTTAAAGGCTTTTTCAATTTCACGTTGTGCATCTTTCTTTTTCAGGTCTTCACGCTTATCAAATTTCTTCTTCCCTTTACCTAAACCAATCAATACTTTGCAGTAGCCGTTTTTAAAATACATTTTGAGTGGCACAAGGGCCATACCCGTTTCCTTCGTATCACCAATTAACTTATTAATTTGTTTACGGTGAAGAAGAAGTTTGCGTGTGCGTAATGGATCATGATTATATCTGTTTCCTTGCTCGTAAGTGTTAATGTGCAAATTATGAACAAACACTTCTCCGTTCTCCACACGAGCAAAAGAGTCTCTCATGTTGACGCGGCTAGCTCGAATCGATTTAATTTCTGTACCACTTAACACGATCCCGGCTTCGTATGTTTCTTCAATGTGATATTCATGCCGTGCTTTACGATTTTGTGCAATTAAGTTGCCTTCCCCTTTTGGCATCCGAACTTCCTCCACTTCTCTGTTCCCTTATTATAGTGAACCTCTGGCAGGAATTCAATGAAACAGAGCGAACAGCGTAGCCAATCCCCCTTTGACTCTGTTAGCAAAGGGGGAAGTAGTTTACTTCTGCTTCGGTTTTCGACTCCGTTTTTTCTTAGGGATTTGTTCATAAAATTTCTTGTTGTTTTTCTTTTTCTTTTTCTTTTTCGGTTTTTCGTTCGACCATCCATCTACAGATACTCGATCGTCACCACGTGAGCTTTTCCCTTTATCTCCACCACGTTCGCCTTGACGCTTAGAACGTTCCCTTTTCGGCTTACCTTCACGCTCAGTACGACGACGAGAATCTCCTAAAGGTGTCTCTCGACGACGGTTTTCCTTCATCCCTACAACAGCAAAGTCAATAGATCGTTCATCTTTATTCACAGAGATACACTGTACAGTGATTTCGTCACCGAGACGAAATACCTTCGCTGTCCGCTCACCAACCATCGCCATCTGTCTTTCTTCAAAGCGATAATAATCATCTGTCATTTCGCTCACGTGGATAAGCCCTTCGATTGTATTCGGGAGTTCGACAAACATACCGAATTTCGTCACAGAGCTAATGATGGCGTCAAACTTTTCGCCGACTTTATCAAGCATGTACTCAGCCTTTTTGAGATCATCTGTCTCCCGCTCAGCGTCAACAGCTCGCCGCTCCATTTTTGATGTATGGTCCGCAATGGCATCTAGTTGCACATCCCACTTATTCTGAGTCCCTTCATCGATGCGTCCGCGAATTAAATACTCTCGAATTAGACGGTGGACAATCAAGTCTGGATAACGACGGATCGGTGAAGTGAAATGCGTGTAAAATTCAGCTGAAAGGCCAAAGTGTCCGAGACTGTCTGGTGCGTATCGGGCTTGTTGCATAGAACGCAACATCATCGTCGAGACGACCATTTCTTCGGGTTTCCCGGCTACTGCTTCAATGACCTCTTGTAGCGCGCGTGGATGAATGGCATTCGCTTTCCCTTTCACGATGAGCCCGAAGTTTGTAATGAACTCGAAAAAGCGCTGGAGCTTCTCTTCTTTCGGTTCTTCGTGAATACGGTATATAAACGGCACGTCCATCCAATGGAAATGCTCTGCTACCGTTTCGTTGGCTGCAAGCATAAATTCTTCAATAAGTTTTTCAGCAACAGAACGTTCCCGTAACGCAACGTCTACTGGTTTGCTATCTTCATTCACAATGACCTTCGCTTCTTTAAAATCAAAGTCGATTGCGCCCCGGTGCATTCTTTTTCTACGAAGAATACTCGCAAGTGTTTCCATTGCTTCAAACATCGGAACGAGTGGTGCATAATGTTCTCGAAGCTTCTTATCTTTGTCGACAAGAATAGAGTTTACATCCGTGTATGTCATTCTTTCATTCGTTTGAATGACGCTTTCAAAAATCTCATGGGAAACCACTTCCCCGTCCTCGTTAATCTCCATCTCACATGAAAGCGCTAGGCGATCAACTTGTGGATTTAAAGAGCAAATCCCATTCGATAATCGATGAGGAATCATTGGAATAACACGGTCAACCAAATACACACTCGTCCCACGATCAAGTGCTTCACGGTCAATTTCGGAACCTTCTGTTACGTAATGACTTACATCAGCAATATGAACACTTAGTTTGTAATTTCCGTTCGACAACACACTAACATGCACGGCATCGTCTAAGTCCTTCGCGTCAGCTCCGTCTATCGTTACCAGCTCTTCCTCGCGTAAATCACGACGCCCCTCTAAGTCCTTCTCATTAATTTTTTCAGGGATAGATTCAGCGTGCTCCAACACTTCCTGTGGGAACTCTGTAGGAATCCCATGTTTGTGAATGATGGAGAGGATATCAACACCCGGGTCATTTTTGTGGCCAAGGATATCTGTAATTTCCCCTTGAGCTAGCTGTCGACCTTCTGGATATTTTGTGAGGCGCGCGACGACTTTGTGTCCATCTACTGCCCCTTTACTATTTTCTCTAGACACGAGCACGTCAGCAGTGATTTTTTTATCATCCGGAATGACAAGACCGTAATATTCATGGTCTTGATAAGTCCCGACTACTTCCTTCACACCGCGTTCAACGATGCGTACGATCGTACCTTCCCGACGATCACCTCGAGACTCGTCCAATATGCGTACTAATACAGTATCATTTTGCATTGCCTCGTTCGTTTCGCTAGGAGGAATGAAAATATCGTCCATTCCCCCACCCTCCACAATCACAAAGGCAAACCCTTTCTCGTGTGCACGATACGTACCTCGCAAAAAGTTTAGCTGTTCTGGGAGACCGTACCGATTGGAACGTGTTCGAATAAGTGTGCCCTCATCCTCAAGCTGTACAAGCAGTTTGACAAGCTCTTTAAATGTATCCGCGTCTTGAACAGATAACCGCTCCTCTAACTCTTGCACGGTAAGCGGTTGGGGTGCTTCTTTGCAAATAGTGAGTATCTCGTCACGAAGTAACCTTTCGTCCATGATGATCTCCTCCCTTCCTTATATACTTATACATTCCAGTCTAACCCTTCCAAAAAGGCATAAACATCTTTATGCAACTGTTCCTTTTCTTGGCCTAGTGTAATAACGTGACCCGAATCCTCATACCACTTTAAATCTTTAATGGGCGATTCTGCTTCATCGTATATAATGTTTGCACTATTTGTGTTGATCATGTGATCTTTTCTTCCTTGCACAACAAAAAGCGGTGCGTACACAAGATCCACTTGCTCACGTACACTTTTAATGAGGTTTTGCAGTTCTTTGAACGTGCTCATCGGTTTAAAGTCTTCCATCTCTTGTTCAATAACTTCTTCTGATTTCCCTTCGTACTTTTTAAATTCCCGTGCGTAATCAAGTACTCCTTGATACATCACATCTTCACTTTTTATGTACATCGGTGCACACATCGGGAATACTCCTTTTACCGGCTTCTCTAACGAAAGCTTTAACGAAAATACACCACCCAGTGAAAGCCCACCAACAGAAATTTCCTCATAGCCTAAGGAACGCAGATGTTCGTAACCGTCCAGAACATCTTGCCACCAGTCTGTAGGCCCTGTCTTCACAAGTTCTTCAGGTGGTACGCCGTGCCCCTTATAATGGGGAGCGTGTGACGTATACCCATTCTTTTGTAAGTATCTTCCGAGCATCCGTACATCAGAAGAATTACCAGTAAAACCATGAAGCAGTAGAACTGCCCGAGGACCTGCTTCAAATGTAAACGGTTTTGGTAAGTTGAGTTTCATGTTGTGAACCCCTTTCTCTCTATATACTAGTTTCCCCATGTAGCTTAAGAAAAACATCGGTGTTCGATTGGAAAAAATCTACACTCTCAAAAGATTTACTTTACCAAATATACGGACACACATCCACCGTTCTGTTTGTTTTGAAACGGGAGAGACGACTATAAATGTTATGGACGAGCGTGTCTCATATCTGTTCTAAGATTTTGGCAAAGAAAAAACCTGACCGTCGCTGGCCAGGTACTAAAGCTAACTCTATTAAACAAAGTACGTAATTGAAATTGCCAGTACAAAAAACAAAACAGCAAGAACAATTGTCACTCGATGAAGAACCAGATCCAACCCACGAGCTTTTTGCTTTCCGAAAAGTTGTTCTGCGCCTCCAGAGATGGCACCAGATAACCCTGCACTCTTACCTGATTGGAGCAAGACCACTACGATCAAAGCGATACAATCAATAATTAAAAGAGTAATGAGAAGAGCATTCAACTCGTCCACCTCCTACTACCTACCGTCAATTTTTCCTTCGTTTAGAATAGCATAAACGCACATTAACTACAAGGTGTTTTAAGTGGATGGACGACGTTTGCGCGCGTTAGACAGGTTCTTGCGCGTATTCGACATGGTTTTGCGCCGATTCGACATGGTTTTGCGCACATTCGACATGGTTTTGCGCACATTCGACATGAGTTTGCGCACACGGTCATTTTCCACATACAAATAGAAGAACTCGCACTTTGTTGAGGGCTACCAGACTAACTTTCTGGACAGCCCCGTAGTTATCATTATTTTACGTTGTAGAAAGTTTTGTCGCCTAGGTATTCTGCAAGTTCGTCAAGTCCGTCTTCGATACGAAGAAGTTGATTATACTTCGCAACACGATCTGTACGTGACGGGGCACCTGTTTTGATTTGTCCAGCGTTTGTAGCCACCGCGATATCAGCGATGGTGCTATCTTCTGTTTCACCAGAACGGTGAGAGATAACTGCTGTGTAACCTGCACGCTTTGCCATTTCGATCGCGTCAAATGTTTCTGTTAACGTACCGATTTGGTTTACCTTGATCAGAATTGAGTTCCCAACACCTTGCTCAATTCCTTGCGCAAGCTTCGCCGTGTTGGTTACGAACAAATCGTCACCAACGAGTTGCACGCGGTCACCGATACGGTCAGTTAACAATTTGTGACCTTCCCAGTCGTTCTCGTCCAAACCATCTTCAATAGAGATAATCGGGTACTTGTTCGCAAGCTCTTCGTACCAAGCGACCATTTCCTCAGAAGACTTCACGACGCCTTCACCAGAGAGATGATATTTACCATCATCTTTATTGAATAACTCAGAAGCGGCCACGTCCATAGCTAACTTCACTTGTTCGCCTGCTTTATAGCCAGCCTTTTCGATCGCTTCAAGAATCGTAGTCAACGCTTCTTCATTTGATTTTAAGTTCGGTGCAAATCCGCCTTCATCTCCGACTGATGTGTTGTAACCTTTTTCTTTCAACACGGCTTTTAGATTGTGGAAAATCTCCGCACCCATGCGTAGTGCTTCTTTAAAGCTTTCCGCACCGACAGGCATGACCATGAATTCTTGAATATCAACGTTATTGTCTGCATGCTCTCCACCGTTCAAGATGTTCATCATCGGAACAGGAAGTTGCTTTGCATTGAAGCCGCCAAGGTATTGATATAGTTCTACGCCGAGAAGGTCAGCAGCTGCGCGTGCACACGCCATAGACACGCCTAAAATAGCGTTTGCTCCCAGCTTGCCTTTGTTTTCTGTTCCATCCAAGTCGCGTAACGCTTTATCGATACCTACTTGGTTTAAAATGTTGAAGCCTTCAAGCTCTGGTGCAATCGTTTCGTTCACATTGGCTACAGCTTGTTCAACTCCTTTGCCTAAATAGCGATCTTTGTCGCCGTCACGGAGCTCTACTGCTTCGTATTCCCCAGTGGATGCGCCACTTGGTACGAGCGCGCGACCGAAGGCACCAGATTCTGTATAGACTTCTACTTCTACTGTTGGATTTCCTCGAGAGTCTAAAACTTCACGAGCATAAACGTCTAAAATGTATGGCATGTGTACCGCTCCTTTATTTTTGAATGAGACTGGTTCCAGTCATTTCTTTTGGTTTTTTTACGTTAAGTAAGTCGAGCATAGTTGGTGCTAAATCACCTAGTTTCCCACCGTCTCCTAGTGAAGCGGATGCGTCAGTCACAATACACGGAACCGGATTGGTTGTATGAGCGGTCATCGGAGTGTCCTCAAGCGTAATCACTTCATCAGAGTTCCCATGGTCTGCTGTGATAATTGCCTTACCGCCTTTTTCCAGTATAGCATCCACAATCTTTCCTAAACACTCATCCACCGTTTCGATCGCTTGAATCGTCGGCTGGAGCATCCCCGAATGCCCTACCATATCCGGGTTAGCGAAGTTCAAAATGATCGCATCATGCTTATCCGCAGCAATTTCCTGTAATAGCGCATCGGTTACTTCGTACGCACTCATTTCAGGCTGCAAATCATACGTAGCTACCTTAGGAGAATCAATCAACAGACGTGTTTCACCAGGAAACTCCTGCTCACGTCCACCACTCATAAAGAACGTCACATGCGGATATTTTTCAGTCTCCGCAATGCGAAGCTGCTTGAGATTATTTTGTGAGAGCACTTCACCAAGCGTATTGTCCAGTCCAACCGGCTGAAATGCTACATACCCATCTACCGTTTCGCTAAAATGCGTTAGGCAGACAAAATGCAAATTCTTCGGATGCATTTCTCCACGATCAAACGAACGGAAGTCTTCATTTGTAAACGTGTTGGAGATTTGAATCGCACGATCTGGTCGGAAGTTGTAGAAAATGACCGCGTCTTCGTCTTGAATCGTAGCGACTGGCTCGCCGTTCTTTTGTATAACTGATGGAAGCACAAATTCGTCATAAATCTCATTTTTGTATGAATCATCAACAACTTCTAGAGCAGATTCGTACGTGGGTCCTTCCCCGTATACCATAGCACGATACGCTTTTTCGACGCGTTCCCAACGCTTATCACGATCCATGGAATAGTATCGCCCAGAAATGGTGGCAAATTCTCCGACACCGTACTCTTTCATTTTTTCTTCTGCTGCTGTGATGTATTTTTTAGCCGTTTGTGGTCCCACATCACGGCCATCAAGAAATGCATGAATGTATACGCGCTCCACACCTTGTTTGCTAGCTAGCTTCAAAAGAGCGTACATATGCTCAATATGACTGTGCACACCGCCATCAGATAGCAAACCGAAAACATGTAAACTGCTGTTTTTTGCCTTTACATGATCCATCGCCGCAAGAAACGTATCATTTTCTTGAAACTCCCCTTCACGAATTGACACGTTGACTCGTGTAAGGCTTTGGTACACGATGCGTCCTGCACCAATGTTCAAGTGTCCGACCTCAGAATTGCCCATTTGACCTTCTGGAAGTCCAACTGCCTCCCCACTCGCCTGTAGTGTTGTGTGAGGAAATTGCGTCCAGTATCGGTCAAAGTTCGGTTTTTTGGCTTGTGCGACCGCGTTCCCCTTCGTCTCGTCACGAAGTGCAAAACCATCTAAAATGATGAGAGCTGTTGGGGATTTCGTCATTGGCTACCTGCCTCCAATAACTGCAAGAACGATGCTGAATCAAGACTAGCCCCGCCGACAAGCGCGCCATCAACGTCAGGCTGTTCCATTAGTTCACCAATCGTTGCTGGTTTAACGCTTCCCCCGTATTGAATGCGTACGGCGTCAGCTACGGAGTCATCGAATATATTTGCGATCACTTGACGAATGTGTGCACATACTTCGTTAGCGTCTTGGGCTGTAGATGATTTCCCTGTACCGATTGCCCAAATAGGTTCGTAAGCGACGACCGTTGTCTTCGCTTGTTCACTCGAAACTTCCGCAAAAGCCTTGGTCACTTGGTCACCGACGATTGTTTTCGTATCGCCAGCTTCTCGTTGTTCAAGCGTCTCTCCTACACACACGATCGGAGTGATGTTGTGACGGTGAGCTGCTTTCACCTTTTGGTTGACCGTTTCATCTGTCTCTGCAAACAGCTCGCGGCGTTCAGAGTGACCGATGACGCTGTAAGAAATGCCTAGATCAGCTAGGGCTGCAGGACTAATTTCACCTGTAAATGCCCCGTTATCCTCGAAGTGCATATTCTGTGCGCTCACCTTCAAGTCAGATCCATTTGCTGCTTGTTGTAATTCCGCCAAAAATAGTGCTGGTGCACAAACGACTGCATCTACCTGGTCTGTAGAAGGAAGCTGACTTTTCACTTCTTCAATAAAAGACTTCGCTTCGCCCATCGTTTTATTCATTTTCCAGTTTCCTGCGATGATTGGTTTTCTCATGCTCTTTCACCCTTCCATTAGTTCATAAGCAATTCGACAAAATTCGGGGCGTACCAGTTCCCGGTCTGGGTTTATTTGTTTTGGAGCGCTACCACGCCAGGTAGTTTTTTGCCTTCCATGAACTCTAGTGATGCGCCGCCGCCTGTGGAGATGTGAGACATTTTATCTGCTAGGCCGAATTTTTCTACGGCTGCTGCTGAGTCGCCACCGCCGATGACGGAGTATGTTTGCTTTGATTCTGCAAGTGCTTCTCCGACGGCTTTTGTCCCGTTCGCGAACGCTTCTAGTTCAAATACACCCATTGGTCCATTCCAAATGACTAGCTTTGAGTCTTGGATTACTTTCTTATACATCTCTTGTGTTTTCGGGCCGATATCTAGCGCTTCCCAGTCTGCAGGGATGCTGTCAATCGAAACGACTTTTGTATTCGCATCGTTGGAGAAATCGTCTGCCACGACAACGTCTTCAGGGACGTAGAAGTTGACACCTTTTTCTTTTGCCTTTTTCATGAAACTATTCGCTAGTTCGATTTTATCTTCTTCTAATAGTGACTTTCCGACCTCATGACCTTGTGCTTTGACAAACGTATACGCAAGTCCCCCACCGATGATCAAGTTGTCCACTTTGTCTAATAGATTGTCAATGACACCAATTTTGTCTTTTACTTTTGCTCCACCGATAACGGCTGTAAATGGGCGTTCTGGAGCTTCAAGTGCTTTGCCCAGTACGTCAAGTTCCTTCTCCATTAACAAGCCTGACACAGCAGAAATGTGCTCAGCAATTCCTGCTGTCGATGCGTGTGCACGGTGTGCAGCACCAAATGCATCGTTTACAAAAAGATCAGCAAGAGAGGCGAACTCTTTTGCTAACGCTGGGTCGTTCTTTTCTTCACCTTTTTCAAATCGAACATTCTCAAGTAACAAAACGTCACCTTCAGCTAAGGCATTCACTTGTTTTGCCACTGCTTCTCCGTATACTTCGTTCGTTTTATGTACGGTCGTGTCGAGTAGTTCCCCGAGCCGCTTCGCCACAGGAGTCAGACGTAGCTCATCAACTATTTCCCCTTTGGGACGACCAAGGTGACTCGCCAAAATGACTTTTGCACCTTGTTCGCGAAGATACTGAATAGTTGGCAAAGCTGCTTTGATCCGTGTTTCGTCTGTGATGTTTCCGTCTTTCATCGGAACATTAAAGTCCACGCGACAAAATACTCGTTTCCCTTTTACATCTACATCACGTACTGACTTCTTTTGCATCGTGACAGCCTCCTTGTCATAGGAAAATTCAAAAAGGGGAGGGAATGATTTAGAGCCCCCATCCCCCTATCCATCTTATCTTATAACCCTTGTTTTGCAATATAAGCAGCAAGGTCCACAACACGTGAAGAGTAGCCAGTCTCGTTGTCATACCAAGAAAGAACTTTTACCATGTTGTCTTCCATCACCATTGTAGAGAGGGCATCAATTGTAGAAGATGCACTGTTTCCATTGTAATCTCGGGAAACGAGCGGCTCTTCAGAGTACGCTAAAATGCCGTTCAAATCACCTTCAGCAGCTTCTTTGAACGCCGCATTGATCTCATCAGCAGTTGCGTTTTTGTCGAGTTCAGCAACGAGGTCCACAACAGAAACGTTAGGTGTAGGTATGCGCATGGCCATTCCGTTTAACTTTCCTTCAAGCTCAGGAAGAACTAAAGAAACTGCCTTCGCTGCACCAGTAGTCGTTGGGATGATTGATTCACCTGCAGCACGTGCACGACGGTAATCTTTATGTGGAAGATCAAGAATTTGTTGATCGTTTGTGTACGCATGAACGGTTGTCATCATGCCACGCTTAATCCCAAATTTATCGTTAAGTACTTTTGCAAATGGTGCTAAACAGTTCGTCGTACAAGAAGCATTTGAAATAACATGGTGGCTTCCCGCATCATATTTATCTTCGTTTACACCCATAACAATTGTAATATCTTCTTCTTTTGCAGGGGCAGAGATAATCACCTTTTTCGCACCAGCATCGATATGTTTCGCTGCATCTTCACGGTTTGTGAAACGGCCTGTAGATTCAACAACGATATCCACACCGAGGTTCCCCCAACCAAGTTGAGCAGGATCACGTTCTGCTAACACTTTAATTTTCTTGCCACCCACTACAAGGCTGTCACCTTCAACAGTCACCTCTTGGTCAAGTTGCCCGTGGACAGAATCGTATTGAAGAAGGTGTGCGAGCATATTCGCATCCGTTAAGTCATTCACCGCTACGATTTCTACTTCTGGATTATTGAGGCTTGCACGAAACACGTTACGTCCAATTCGTCCAAAACCGTTAATTCCTACTTTTACTGCCATGTTTAAGTTCCTCCTTAAAGTTGTACCTTATATAGATTTGAAGAAAAACAGAGCAAAACTCTCTTTTTCCTACTTCACAAACATGTTGCGTGCTGCTGCTTCGTCAGTAATTAAAATGGTCGCGGAAGGGGCTTGTTTGCAATACGCTTGGATCGCCTTGGCCTTCGAGGCACCACCAGCCACTGCGAGTAGATGCTTTGCGCCTTTTAGATGCTCCAGTTGAATACCGATTGTCTGCACCTTATACACAACGTTTCCTTCTTCGTCAAAGTAATAGCCAAACGCTTCCCCTACAGCATGCCCTTGTTGAATCTTTTTCACATCTTCTTCGCTCGTTTTTCTTCGCTTGGCCATTGTCATCGCATCACCAATGCCGTGTAAAACGAAGTCGGCTGCGCTGATGTATTCAAGAACTTCACGTATGGAAGGCTCTTGGACAAACTTTTCATAAGCGTCTTGGCTGACTTGGTCAGGAACATATAATGCTTTGTACTCTGCTTGCGTCTTTTCCGCCATCTTAGCGCAAATGGTGTTTGCTTGGTTATAAATCTCTTCACCAATGCCTCCACGCGCAGGTACAAACAAAGCATCAGTCCCAAAATCTGGTGTCAACATATCGGCAACTGTCGCCATTGTCGTTCCGCCTGTAACCGCAATGATATTTTTTCCAGTTCTTAGCTGTTTCATGCATTCTACTGTAACGCGGCCTAATTCTCTTTTTACCCAAGGAGATTCGTCACTATTTCCAGGAACTATAAATACTTTCTCTAGGGCATACTCATCCATAAGTGCGTGCTGCAATTCTGTTAGATTTAGTAAATCCCGCATTAATTCATCTAGTTCAAGTAAAGTTTGACGACCCTTTTCCGTCATTCTCATACCCTCTGAGGATACATCTAGTAACTCTTGCGTCTTTAAGTTATTGACTTCTCCCCGTAATACACGTTCACTAAGACCGAGCGTTTGAGCGACACTCCTTCTTCCTACTGGGCCCATCCTACCAATCGCCTTTAACACAACGTAACGGCGTTGCAGGAGGGGGACTAGTTCTGGAGTTAGTTGCCGAATAGCAGTGACGAATGAATTCATCTTTTCACACACCTCCCTCTGATGGTCTGATAACGTCCCACTAAGACGTATTATGTCCCACCAGGGGATAAAAAAACGTGGATGCACCACGATAATGATGGAACAAAAGAATTCTATTCTCTCATTCCGCCATTATTGTATCAATCCACTATTTTTTTTTCAACTATTTGAATCGATTTCATAAATCACTTTTCTTAAACCTTGATTAACGCTCTTATCTCGGGATTAACGCTCTTAAACCCGGATTAACGCTCTTATCTTGGGATTAACGCTCTTAAACCCGGATTAACGCTCTTATCTCGGGATTAACGCTCTTAAACCCGGATTAACGCTCTTATCTCGGGATTAACGCTCTTAAACCTGGATTAACGCTCTTATCCTGGGATTAACGCTCTTAAACCCGGATTATCGCTCTTATCTCGAGATTAACGCTCTAAAAACCAGATTAACGCTCTAAAATCGACTTCCCATAGACTACTCCTCATGAAGAAAAGCGTCACTTAGCACGTCCCATGTAAGTCGCCCACTTTGTATTTCTACTCCATTAGAAACAACAACGGGAACCGACAATCCGTATCTTTCTGTAAGCACATCGTCTCCATCTATATCTACTTCTTCCAAGTCAAAATGCGCATCTTCTTTGATTAGCAGAAGCAACTGTTTCCCCTCCTCGCACAAGGGACAGCGCTCTCTCGTGTAAAATGTTACGCGATTCATATAATTCCTGCTCCTTTAGGCGACGTGAAATTGTTCTTTTCTGTGTTGTAGCGGCGTTTTGCTCACGATAACGGATTTCTGGCCCCGGATCGCGGATACTTACAACTGTTCAGGACTTCATTTGACGACTCATCCATTCGTATATTCTTTACGGTATTTTGTTGAAGGAATACCAAGCTGGCTGCGATATTTCGCGATCGTGCGACGTGAAACTTCAATCCCTTGTTCTTGCAGCATCGTCATTAATGTTTGATCACTATAAGGCTCAGTTTTATTTTCAGCTGCGACAAGCTTTTTCAAAAAACCTTTAATCGATTGGTTGGTCACGTTGCTATCCTTAGAAGTCACTGAGTTTGCTGAAAATAACATTTGACAAGTGATTAATCCAAAGGGGGTTTGCATCGTTTTTCCTTGGATTGCACGACTCACGGTGGACTCGTGCACCTCAACTTCGTGCGCTATTTCAGCCTGTGTCAAAGGAACCAATGCCGAAATACCCTCTTCTATAAAGCGTGGTTGCTTCTGCAAAACCGTTCGCATAATGCGTTGAAGTGTCTCTTGGCGGTATTGCAAGGAGCGCATAAGTTGCTGATAGGCGGTGTGATGCTTATGTGCGTATTTATATACTTCTGGCGATCCATTTGTAAGAACCCATTCGTACATCGTCTGATCAAAGCTTAATACAGGCAAATCTTCTATAGCCACAAACAGGTTCCAGACTCCCTCCTCCTTACGAAGTTCAAAATCTGGTGTCATTCTTTGAAGTTGGGCTAGCTTTTCTTGATCTGTCACAGGACGCCATTGAAAACAGGTCAGCTGGTGAAAGGCCTCTTGCAATCTAGCATAAGAAATATTATACAGTGACACAAGCTGTGACCATTTTTTTTGCAGGAAAAGTTCAAAGTGATTTTGCAATAGTGTTGGAAGTAACGGGTCAGTCGTTTCATTACATTGTAAAAGAAAGCACTCTTGAAGGGAACGCGCCCCGACTCCGCTTTGCATCAACTTTTGAAAAACGATAAGTCCATGTTCAGCTACCTCTACTGAGCACCGCAATACGAGAGCTGCTTCCTCTACACTTGTTTCGATAAAGCCTTTTTCATCAAGGTTATCGATCCACCAATTGACTATTGGTCTTAGATCCTCGTCAATTCCTGCCTCAAAGACGTCTTGCTTAAGTCTGTCCCGAAAAGAAACCGGTGCAGCGATGTAATCATATGAAAGAGAATTTGATTGCCTCGAAGGTGGGGAATCAAGGGAAAGAAACGGATTGTGCAGCACTTCTTCCTGCAGAATCCCCTCTAGTTCTACTTGTGTATATTGAAGAAGGCGCATCATTTGTTGGATTTGTTGGGAGAGAACAGGTTTTTGCACCTGCGATTGGGTGAGCCTCATACAACGTCCACCATCCTTTATTAGCACCTCTTTATTGTAACGCAGAAGAGGGAAAAAGTGAATGGAAGCGCTTTCCTTTTACTATTAAAAAAGAGGCGAGTAGAATGACTACTCACCTCTTGAACGCCCTCGAAGGGAATCGAACCCCTATCTCAAGAACCGGAATCTTACGTGCTATCCGTTGCACCACGAGGGCATGTGAACAAAAATGGGCTTGAATACGCCGTCTGCACACCGCGACAAAGTTTATTATAGGTGATTTCCATGTAAGTTTCAAGGGAAACATAGATTAAACCATGATAGAAAAGGGAATGATGGAAAGAGTTTCCTCAATTTTGTCGAGAAAAAATGTAGTGTGACTAATACTTCATCTTTGACCTTCATTGACCATTTAGTGTATGATGAATGCACAACCTCGAAATAGAGGAATCCTTTTCCATATTATCACGCTAGGAGGATATTCAACTATGCCTTTGATTCCTACGGTTATTGAACAAACAAATCGCGGTGAGCGTGCGTATGATATTTACTCTCGCTTGCTAAAAGATCGCATCATCATGCTTGGTACTCCGATAGATGATCACGTTGCAAACTCAGTCGTTGCGCAGCTGCTATTCTTAGAGTCAGAAAACCCGGAGAAAGATATCTCCATTTACGTGAACTCCCCAGGTGGAAGTATTACAGCTGGTATGGCGATTTATGACACGATGCAATTCATTAGACCTGACGTGCAAACAATCTGTATCGGAATGGCTGCTTCTATGGGCGCGTTCTTGCTAGCTGCCGGCACGAAGGGTAAGCGGTATGCTCTTCCGAATAGTGAAGTGATGATTCACCAACCACTCGGTGGTGCACAAGGGCAAGCAACTGAAATTGAAATTGCTGCTAAACGTATTTTGTCCATGCGTGAGAAGCTAAACACCATTCTTTCAGAGCGCACTGGCCAACCGCTTGAAGTGATTGCACGCGACACAGAGCGAGACAACTTCATGTCTGCAGATAGAGCGAAAGAGTATGGCATGATCGATCATATTGTGACGCGTAACTCTATTAACAAAGACAAAAAAGAATAAAATAAGAAAACACCGCGTCTCATTCACAGTAGAGTGCCGCGGTGTTTTCTTATTGCTCTTTTTGTACAAACTCAGCTAGTGCTTGTAGAGCCTCTTGTTCATCAGATCCTGTTGTTTCGATGGTAATTGTCGTCCCTTTTCCCATCGCTAAGCTCATTAAACCCATAATACTTTTCGCATTCACTCGCTTGCCGTCTTTCTCTAGAAAAATGTCTGATGAATACTTATTTGCCTCTTGTACGAATTGTGCAGCTGGTCTTGCTTGTAAGCCTGTTTTCAGAGCAATTTCTACCGTTTGTTTCACAGTTATATCTCCCCCCCATTGGTCTCTTCTGTATTCTATTTGTTAAAACTGTTCTCCTGTTCGTAACTTGTCGGCAATTTCATCGAGCTTACGAAGTCGATGGTTAATACCTGATTTGCTGATTTTCCCTGATGTCATCATCTCACCAAGTTCTTTTAGCGTGACGTCTTGGTGCTCTACACGTAAGCGGGCAATCTCTTGTAACTTTGTAGGGAGGGCGCCGATCCCGATTCGTTTTTCTATCAATTTTATATTCTCCACTTGGCGAAGAGCCGCCCCAACTGTTTTGTTTAGATTGGCTGTTTCGCAATTGACTAGCCTGTTAACGGAATTTCTCATATCGCGTACAATCCGAACATCCTCGAATCGGAGCAATGCATGGTGGGCCCCGACAACATTCAAAAATTCTGTAATTTTCTCTGCTTCCTTAATATATGCGATGTATCCCTTTTTTCGTTCAAGTACGCGACTATTTAGGGTAAATGCGTTCATAACTTTTTGCAAAGATTTGGCTTGCTCTTTATATAACGTATAAATTTCAAGGTGATAAGAGGACGTTTCTGGGTTGTTTACCGATCCCCCAGCTAAAAATGCGCCTCGTAAGTAAGCGCGTTTACAGCATTTCTTCTGGAGGAGCGGGTCTTGATGTACTTCATGCAGAATGGAAAATTCATCATTCATAATATGAAGCTCTTCCAGTATCCCTTTTGCTCGTTCCTCGAGACGAACGATGTATACGTTATTTTTCTTCAAGCGCATCTTTTTACGAACAAGCAAGGCTACATTCACCGAAAATAAGCGTTTTAAAAGCGTGTATATTCTCCGCGCAATGGCGGCATTTTCTGTTTGAATATTCACCACTAAAGTTCGGTTAGAAAACGACATAACCCCATTCATTCTTATGAGTGCTGCTAACTCCGCCTTCGCACAACATGATTTTACGTCAATGGTCGTCAGTTCTTTCTTCGTTTCGGAAGCAAAGCTCAAGGTGGGTCCCTCCCTTTTTAACCTCCGTAGGGATGGCATCATACAAGATTTGGGCGACCTTGTCAGTATCGTGACGCACAACTCCATCTGCAAAGGAGGCAATATCTTTTTCTAAAACGTTCACTCCCAGACGTAGTAATCGGTCTCGATCGTACATCACCGGTTGCGCTTCCTCTTCTACATATTTCGCCTGAATTTCCGTTGGGATAGACTGGTTATGAAGGAGAATCGCATCCACACAAGGTAGACCGATATGAGAGTAAATCGCTTTCACATGATCACTTGCTGTATAATTGTGCGTCTCCCCTGCTTGTGTCATTAAATTACACAAATATATCTTCTTCGCCGTTGTAGACAACAAAGCTTCACCGATGTGTGGAACGAGTAAATTTGGCAAAATGCTTGTATATAAACTACCTGGTCCAATGACGATAAGGTCTGCTTCATGAAGAGCTCGAATCGTCTCTGGGAGTGGCTGCACATCATTTGGCGTGAGAAATACACGAGAGATGGTTTTCTTCACCTTTGGTATTTGCGATTCACCGGTTATGATCGTTCCATCGTTCATCTCAGCATGCAAAACAACGCTCTGATTCGCGGCAGGAAGTACTTGCCCGCGCACGTTTAATACTTTGCTCAATTCTTGAATGGCGTTCATGAAGTTTCCTGTAATAGAGGTCATAGCTGCCAAAATGAGATTCCCTAAGCTATGTCCAGATAATTCTCGCTCGGTTGTGAAGCGGTGTTGAAACATTTCTTCGATTAGTGGCTCTACCTCCGACAGCGCAGCGAGTACATTTCGAATATCTCCAGGCGGTGGTACATCCAACTCTTCTCGTAGGCGACCAGAACTTCCACCATCGTCTGCAACAGTCACGATGGCAGTCAAATCTATCGGAAAGTGTTTCAAGCCACGGAGTAAAACAGGTAGACCTGTTCCACCACCGATGACGACCACTTTCGGTTTCTGTTTACTCATGGATGCTAACCCTTTCTCCTCTCGATGTCTCGATGGGTAACTTTCGTGTTGTAGTCTCTTTGGAAGGTGCGCCCAATTTTCTCAGCTAACGCAACAGACCGGTGCTGACCTCCTGTACACCCAATCGCAATCACAAGCTGACTTTTCCCTTCGCGTTTATACTGTGGAAGCATGAAAGCAAGTAGGTCGGTTACTTTTTCTAGAAATTTTGTTGTTTCACTCCACTTCATTACATAATTTGACACTTCTTCATCCAAACCTGTTTTAGACCGCATGTGTTCAACGTAGTGTGGATTAGGTAAAAAACGAACATCAAAAACGAGATCAGCATCGATAGGTAAGCCATACTTAAATCCGAACGACATCACATTAACTGTGAAAATAGGCTTGGCATTCGTTGAAAATTCTTGAAGGATTTGTTCTCGAAGTTCTCGTGGTTTCAAGGAAGACGTCTGGTAAATCAGCTGTGCCCGGCCTTTTAATTCCTCAAGCAATTGCCTTTCATTTTTAATTCCCTCTAGTGGGAGTCCATCAGGTGCTAGCGGATGCGATCTACGCGTCTCCTTGTATCGCCGAACGAGCGTAGCATCATCTGCATCTAAAAAGATGACTTTTGGTGTTACCCAAGAAATTTCGGCTACATCATCTAACGCTTTAAATAAGTGTTCAAAAAACTCTCTCCCCCGCAAGTCCATCACGAGAGCAACTTTGTTCATTTTGTGGACTGATTCTTTCATCAGCTCTAGAAATTTCGGTAGTAAAGTAGGTGGCAGATTATCTACACAAAAGAAACCTAAATCTTCAAAACTTTGAATCACCACCGTTTTTCCTGCACCGCTCATCCCAGTAATGATGACGAGTTGCAAATCATTTGCTGGGGATTGACTTTGCTGCTCCTCTGTCATTTAGGATCTCTCCTCTATTCAATAGGAATATGTGGGTCAAGTCTAACCTCTAGTAATTCAAATTGAGGTGTATAGTCAAAAACACCATGTAACATTCCCTCTCCTGTTAGCATATGACGGAAAATGAACCGATCCCCTTCTGCCATTGGAAGTGAGGGAATATTTTCTTCTCGATGTACCTCTAAAATGCCTTCCTCTGAAACAGGAAATTGCTTACCTGATGCTTCTGTTGCGACGAAGGTAAACATCATCCACTCATGAATCACGTTTCCTTCTTCTATATTACGAATCGTAAATACACCTTTTAACAACGGATTCGTAAGAGTTAATCCCGTTTCTTCCCGGTATTCCCTAACGACAGATTCCTTCACAGATTCGCCGGGTTCCATCTTGCCACCCGGAGCGACCCACCAATTCCGTCGTGGTTTTTGTAATAGTAAAACGTTCCCGTCTTTGCGCAGGACACAGTTTGTGACACGTTGCACAATCTTCACCTCACCTTGGTGAACGTTTCTAGATGTTCTCACCATTATATCGTGTTTGTTCGGTTTTGGCGAGCCAGGCACACGTGCTTTCATTCTACAGCAGCAGGTACCGGTCAAATCTCAAAAAAAGAGAACGCAGAAATAAATTCTACGTTCACACAAAGGCTTTATGGTGTTAAAAGGGGGTCAATTTCAATTTCTACTATACAGCATCTTTGTTGCACCGCTATTACAGTGAAATAAAAAACCAATGACGATATAAAACAGTTCGATGACGTCAGGCCCACACGTTGTAGGTCAGAAAGGCGTTCGCTCACAGGACGTGAGTGGCTCTACGTTGCGCCAAGGATGGCGCGGTTTTAGTAGAGCTTCATTACTACGACGGCGCAGTTTTAGCCCTTCAATTGCATTGCCTCTTTCAGCTCTTCCACATAGTGTTGAGCACTCTGAGCCGCGATACTTCCGTCTCCAGTCGCCGTAACGATTTGACGAAGCATTTTTTCGCGGATATCTCCTGCTGCGAAAATCCCATCAACTTTAGTTTCCATTTGTTCATTCGTTTCAATGTATCCGGCCTCGTTTGTAATGCCAAGATTGCCGAATGGTTTTGAAAGAGGAAGCATACCGATGTAAATGAATACACCGTCAATTTCCTTCACCCTCTCTTCCCCTGTGTTTGTGTCCATGAGAGTGACTTTGCCAACCTTCCCGTCAACACCGTGAATCTCTTTCACTTCTGTATTCCAAATGAAGTCCACTTTGTCATTTTTGAAGGCGCGTTCTTGCAGTATCTTTTGCGCGCGTAGCTCCTCACGACGATGTACAATCGTTACTTTAGAGGCAAAACGTGTTAAGTATA
Source organism: Bacillus fonticola (assembly GCF_012955605.1). Classification (GTDB taxonomy): domain Bacteria; phylum Bacillota; class Bacilli; order Bacillales; family JC228; genus Bacillus_CG; species Bacillus_CG fonticola. The sequence continues at coordinate 2,607,645 of NZ_CP052135.1, forward strand.
CCCCTTCTTCTACTGCAGAATCGCCGCCACCGACTACGATCAATTCTTTTTCTTTAAAGAAAGCTCCGTCACATACAGCACAGTAAGAGACTCCACGTCCTCCGAGCTCTGATTCTCCCGGTGCACCAAGTTTTTTATACTCGGCACCTGCCGTAATAATAACAGCGCGTGCTTTGTACTCTTTCTTACCGGCTTTAATGGTCTTATATTCTTTTCCGTCGACAATTTCTTTAATATCACCATAAGCGTATTCGGCACCGAATTTTTTCGCATGCTCAAACATTTTGTCCGAGAGGTCTGGTCCGAGAATATGTTCGTATCCCGGATAGTTCTCGACATCTTCGGTATTAGCCATTTGTCCTCCTGGAATACCACGTTCAATCATCAACGTTGTCATACTAGCACGTGACGTATACACAGCAGCGGTCATCCCTGCAGGACCAGCACCTACAATAATCACATCATATATTTTTTCATCTGACATAACGCGTCACCTCATTTGAAAGTACTTTTCTTATTATGACCGTTCACTTCGTATCGTATAAAAAAGCAACCCTCAAGTCTACAATTCTGCTTATCACAGCTCTTTCACAACAAAATATCCTTCAACCACTTTACATACTTTCTCACTGTAGATACGCTTACTTGATGCATAGTAGCTACTTCTTGTTGCGTTATGGTTTCTCGCTTTACTGTCTTCCACATATACATCAGTGCAGCTACCCAAGCACGGTCATTTCTTAATCGAGAAGGGGTTTCCCGGTAGAGCGAACTAACGGTAAACCACATCAAATACACCCCAAGGGAATCCCACGTCATCGGGTGATAGTGTCTGTACAACGAGTCAGCGACACGATGCGTATACAAAACCGCGGTCTCTTCAAGGGGATCTTCTATCGGCTTACCTGTTACATACTTCCAGTACACAAGTTCAAAGGGCTCACTCAAGTACTGCTGCGTCCACTTTTCACTCGCCAGCCAGCGCTCTCCTTGCTGTGTTCTTGAACACATAAATAGCGCCAGTACATGTTGCTCTTCATCATCGGTTTGCATTAGGTTCAATATCGCTTGCAGTTGGTTCTCAAGTCCTCGATCCTTTGGTGCCCACGGTTCCATACCTTCACGCTCTGGATGTTCCTTAAGAACATGTGCCCAAGCTTCCTTTGCAGCCTTATCGTGACCAGTATGGTACGCAGCTTTTGTGTACCAGTAATAAAATGTTGCATCTCCTTCAAATCCCAATTTCTTTAACGAATGCAACCAAGTATAGGCAGGTTCATAGTAGCCAGTTAGAGTAAAAGTAGCCCCTAACTTAAAACGATGATCAATCGAAATTGGCCTAATCTTTTGTAAACGCATCGCCAGTGTTTCCACTTCTCCATCTCGTTCTTCATAATGAAAGAAAATCATTAAGTTGCAAAGGGCATGCAAATTCCCTTCGTTTTTGTCGAGTACATCCACTAAAACAGCCTTCGCCTCATCAAGATCACCTTCATAGAAATGAGCAAGGGCAAGATTATTATAGGCCGCCCAAAAGTCATCCTTTTCTGCAATCACCTCTTCAAGCAAATCTTTCGCTTCCTGAAACTGACCGTTTTCCAAATAATCTCGTGCTTCTTCTTGCTTCAGTACCCACTTCTCATCCACTTCAATAGGATCGTGTTGCATTTCTAGTTCCAGTGAAAGTAGATCAAGCAAATCTTCAGCATCATCGCTAAAGTCTCCATCTGGTTCATACGATAAGTAGTTCTGCGCTTCTCGATACGCTTCTCGGAAAAGACCAAGGTACGCATAATTGTTTGCTAATAAATAATGGCACTCTCTCATGGTAGGGTCGAGCTCGTCTAGTATAGAAGACAATAGACGATTCGAATCCTTATATTCCCCAAGCTCTGTATACACCATCGCTAACTGACAAAGAATGAGTGGCTCTTGCGGCTCTAACTCGAACGCACGCTCGAAATACTTCTTTGCCTTTGGTAACTGCTGATGGCGATAAGCTTTCATCCCTCTAGAATAATAGTATTCACCCGTTGGCAAAAAGGAGAGGACTTTACCCTTTGGTTGGTATGCACTAGACTGTTTATTCATAAAAATCCTCCACACGAGTAGTCACTTCTTCCAGTATAACACAGGTGAAACTTGTTCGAGAAGCTACGGTAGAATAAGGATGTTCACCTATTGACAATAAGAGGATTGAAGCGGAGAGTAAGAGGTGGAAAAGTGATAAAATTATCATAGAAAAGCGTGCTATACTTTTTTATAGAAACAACTCTTGAAAGCAGGTGTACCAACGATGAAATGGTGGCTCCCACTAATAGTGCTTGTACTCTCCGCTTGTTCTAGCTTGGCAACAGCGCCTACCGACGAACGAGAAAACGAGGACACTCCACCAACAACGGAAGAACAAGAAGCTGCTGAAGAAGTAGATAAAGAAGACCCTCCGACAAATACAGAAACGCCCGTGCCTAATACAGAGGAAGAGGATGACGAAAGCAAGAACGAGAATACGTCAGATAATACCCGTGATCCTTTTTCACCCCAATTAGCGAAAGAAGCATTCAACCAGGTCAAAGAGGTGAATGGCGTACCTACTATCCAAAACCCGCAAAACGTGTACACACTTGTAAACAAAGAGATGGCGCTTCCATCTGACTATAAGCCAAGTGATCTCGTTCGACCGAATGTTCGTTTTGTGTTTGGAAGTGAAGACGTCGAAAAAGCGTACTTGCGCCAAGATGCAGCGAACGCATTAGAAGCATTATTCCAAGCAGCAATTGACGCCGACATTACCTTATTTGCTACATCAGGCTATCGGTCGTATGCTACGCAAGACTATTTATTTCAAGCTGAAATAGACCAAGTTGGCTATGAAGAAGCAGTTCGAGCAGTCGCCGAACCAGGTACGAGCGAACACCAAACAGGGTTATCTATGGATATAACGGCAGCTAGCGTGAACTATAGTTTGACAGAGTCTTTTGAAGACACCCCAGAGGGCACATGGTTACGAGAAAACGCCCATTTGTTTGGATTCATTCTTCGCTATCCAAAAGAGATGGAATCTGTTACCGGCTACAAATACGAGCCTTGGCATTTTCGCTATGTAGGAAAGGAAATTGCGAAAGAAATATTCAAACGCGGGATTACGTACGAAGAGTTTATTGAGGAAGCAGAAGCTGTGTAAGTTTAAGCCCGTGCTATGTCATGTGTATGAGAATCACATCAAATTAAACCCGCAACCTCTTTAACAGTTGCGGGTCTTCATTCTCTATGACGTTTTCGATGCGTGTCGTTCTTGTAATCTTGCGAACACAGCCTCTAAAGATAGCTCCTGTTCATTCAACAACACAAGCAAATGGAACAATAAGTCCGCACTTTCCCATGTTAGCTCCTCACGGTCACGGTTTTTAGCAGCGATAATCACTTCAGCAGCTTCCTCGCCGACCTTTTTCAACATTTTATCAACGCCTTCTTCAAACAAGTAGGTCGTGTAGGAGCCTTCTGGCCGTTCTTTTGCTCGTTCTGCGATGATGCCTTCTAACGTAAATAAGAAGTCTCGCACCGAAGGATCAGCACCGGCTTCATTCGTATAAACCGTATCGGAAAAGCATGTCCGCTCACCTGTATGGCATGCTGGTCCGTTCGGGCTTACCTTTACAACAAGCGCGTCTTGATCGCAGTCCATATCAATGGAAACGACTTGTTGCGTGTTCCCGCTCGTTTCCCCTTTGTGCCATAGCTCTTGGCGGGAACGGCTATAAAACCACGTCTGACCTGTTTGCAATGTTTTCTCCAGTGACGTCGCGTTCATATAAGCCAGCGTCAACACCTCGTTCGTGTTGGCATCCTGCACGATGGCTGGCACAAGACCTTTTTCGTCAAACTTCACCTTTTCTACTATATCCTTCATCGAACAAGAACTCCTTTCGCACGTAGCGATTCCTTTACAGCTGGAACTGACGTTTCTTTGTAGTGGAAAATGGAAGCGGCTAGTGCGGCATCGGCTTTTCCATCAACAAATGCATCATAAAAATCGTCGGCATCCCCTGCTCCACCAGAAGCAATGACCGGAATGGACACAGCTTCGCTCACTGCTTTTGTGAGCGCAAGATCAAATCCAGACTTCGCCCCGTCTTTATCCATAGATGTGAGCAAAATTTCTCCTGCGCCTTGTCGTTCTGCTTCCTTTGCCCACTCGACTACGTTCCACTCAGTAGGACGACGACCGCCATGTGTATACACACGCCACATATTCGCCTCTTCGTCCCATTTTGCATCGATTGCGACGATAATGCATTGAGAACCGAAAAAGTCTGCGCCTTCCCGAATAAGCTCTGGCCGGTTGACAGCAGCTGTGTTGACGCTCACTTTGTCAGCACCGGCACGGAGGATGCGCTTCATATCGTCTAATGCATTGATCCCTCCGCCTACAGAGAACGGAATCGCCAACTCACTAGCGACTGCCTTCACGACGTCGACCATCGTTTTACGTCCTTCGTTGGAAGCAGAGATATCTAAAAACACTAGTTCGTCCGCGCCTTCCCGATCGTACTCCCTCGCAAGCTCAACAGGGTCACCCGCATCGCGTAACTCCACAAACTGAATCCCTTTCACAACGCGGCCGTCTTTTACGTCTAAACAAGGAATTAATCGTTTTGTGAGCATGCCTGCACCTCCTGTAACGCCGTTGGAAGCGTAAATCGGTTTTCATAGAGTGCTTTACCGATAATGACACCACCGATGCCTTTGTTTGTCTCTCGTACAAGCGATGTCACATCCTCCAGTGTGCTGACGCCTCCTGAAACGATCACTTCTTTTCCGGTAGACGAAGCAAGCTCCAGCATGGCATCAACGTTCGGCCCGCTTAATGTTCCATCTTTTGCTATATCCGTACAAATAAACACGTCACAACCAGCATCAGCCATTTCCTTTGCCACGTTGGTCGCCTTTACAGTTGATGTCTCGAGCCAACCGTGTGTGGCCACGAATCCGTCCTTCGCGTCTAAACCAATCACGATTTGCTTACCATATTTACGAATCATTTCCTTTGCAAATGTCGGGTTCTGGACAGCGACACTTCCTAAAATGACACGATCTACTCCGCTAGACAAATACAAATCAATATCTTCCTCAGTTCGGATTCCGCCACCGATTTGTACGCGCACTGAAAGCTCTTTTGCCGCACGAAGCACATGTTCATGGTTCATGCGCTTTCCATCCTTCGCACCGTCCAGGTCGACCATGTGCACCCACTGGGCCCCTTCTTCGGCAAACTTCTTCGCCATGTCAAAAGGGGAATCTCCATACACTGTTTCTTGATCATAGTCACCTTGGAAAAGCCGTACACACTTTCCGTTTCGCATATCAATGGCTGGATATAACGTCAAGCTCATGAACGTGTCACCTCCTGGTTCGCTAGTTGCGTAAATCGTTTCAATAACTGCATACCGACTGTGCTACTTTTTTCCGGATGAAATTGGGCGCCGAACACATGACCATACTTCCCACCGGATACAACAGCAGGCACTTCTCGATAGTAATCGGCGGTTGCTACAAGCACGTCACGATTTTCTGGCTCCACTACGTAAGAATGCACAAAGTAGGCGTACCCTTCGTCCACATCTTTCGTTAATGAAGATTCGCGTTGAAACTCAAGTCGATTCCATCCCATATGCGGGACTTTATAGGACTGACCTTCAGCCGTTTTTCCAGCAAACTTCACAACTCGTCCGGGCAAGAAGCCCAACCCTATATGCGTCCCAAACTCTTCACTTTCCGTAAACAATAGCTGCATGCCTAAACAAATCCCGAATAGTGGACGTCCACTCTCCACAAAGTCTACTAGAAAGGAGGACAAACCCGTTTCGTTCAGTCGCTTCATCGCATCTGGAAATGCACCCACACCAGGCAAAATAAGTCCATTCGCACGCTCTAATTCAACAGGATCTTCACTCACAATGTGTGGTACATCTAGTCGTTCCAGCGCCTTTTGCACGCTAAACAAGTTACCCATTCCGTAATCGACAACGCCGATCATCTTACAACATTCCTTTCGTTGACGGCACACCTTTAACACGAGGATCGATCTGTGTGGCATCGTCAATAGCTCGAGCAAGCGCTTTGAAAATTGCTTCGATCATGTGGTGTGTATTGAAACCGTAATGCACAATCACGTGCAAATTCATGCGCGCTTCTAACGCCAGTTTCCATAAAAATTCGTGCACAAGCTCCGTATCGAATGACCCGACCTTCTCACTCGGAAAATTTGCACGAAATTCCAGATGCGGTCGGTTGCTCAAATCCACGATCACTTCAGCTAGCGCTTCGTCCATCGGTACTTTTGCTTGTCCGTAACGCTTGATACCTTTTTTATCACCGAGTGCTTCCTTTAACGTTTCACCGAGGCAGATGCCGACGTCTTCAGTCGTGTGGTGGTCGTCCACTTCAACATCACCGTTTGCTTGAACAGTCAAATCAAAATGTCCGTGCTTCGTAAAAAGTTCCAGCATGTGATTTAGAAAAGGGACTGGGGTAACAATCTGACTATTTCCCTCTCCATCGATAGAGAAGCTTAGCTTTATTTGTGTTTCATGTGTATTACGTTCAATAGACGCAGTACGGGTCACGAGCGTTCCTCCTTCTTCCAAAAGCGAGATTCAACAGCTCTAGCGTGCGCCTCTAGCTGTTCTTGACGAGCAAATGTGGCAATCGCCTCAAAGTTTTGGGTGAGCGCCTTTTCGCTATAAGCAATGATGCTAGATTTTTTGATAAAGTCATCCACGTTTAGCGGACTTGAAAATCGAGCTGTTCCATTAGTCGGCAACACGTGATTCGGCCCCGCAAAGTAATCACCAACAGATTCCGAGCTGAATCGACCAACGAAAATCGCTCCCGCGTGACGAATGCTACCAATGAGTCCAAAAGCGTTTTCTACGAGTAACTCAACGTGCTCCGGTGCCAACTCGTTTACTGCGTCTACAGCTTCTTCCAAAGAATCAGCTACATAGATGGCTCCATAGGCTGCAAGTGATGCTCGAGCGATATCTGCGCGCGGCAACTCAGCTACTTGACGCTCCACTTCTTTCGCTACCTTCTCCGCTAGCGACTGCGAGGTTGTCACTAAAATTGAAGAAGCCCGCGGATCGTGTTCAGCTTGGGAAAGTAAATCTGCCGCTACTTCATCGGGGTAGGCTGTGTCGTCTGCGAGCACTACAATTTCACTAGGTCCTGCAATCATGTCAATGGCAACGTCGCCGAACACTTCCCGCTTTGCTAGCGCAACGTAAATATTCCCAGGCCCCACAATTTTGTCAACAGGCTGAATCGTCTCCGTTCCGTAAGCAAGAGCCCCTATAGCTTGAGCTCCCCCTACTTTATACAGCTCTTCGACACCTGCTTCTTTGGCTGCTACGAGAATACTGGGATCAACTTCACCCGTTTTTTGTGGCGGTGTGACCATTACGATTCTTTTTACACCTGCCACAAGGGCTGGTATTACATTCATTAAAACGGATGAGGCAAGCGGAGCGGTTCCACCTGGTACATATACGCCCACTGCGTCTAAGGGAGTAATTTTCTGGCCCAGAATCGAGCCGTCAGTTTCTGTCGTCATCCAGCTCACACGCTTTTGCTGCTCATGAAACTTGCGAATATTTTGGGCTGCTTGACGAATGACTGTAATGGCTTCTTCGTCTATCTGCTTATAAGCATGGCGCATTTCCTCGTCAGAAACGGCTAAATTGCCTATCGTTACACCGTCAAATTTTTGTGTGTAGCGTTTTATCGCGATATCCTTTTCGCTCCGAACGGCTGCAAGTATTTCTTGAACTGTCTTTCGTTGTTCCTCTGTTCCTTGTTCGACAGAGCGACGTAAAGAGACGGCTTTTGTTAGGCGCTGAATCTTCATGACCTAGCTTCCTCCTGTTTCCCATGTTGTACAACTTTGCTCAACCGTGCGACCATCGGTTCAATGACGTCATCCTTCATCCGATAGCTTGCAGGGTTAACGATTAATCGAGAAGTAATATCCACAATCTTTTCGTATTCAATAAGTCCATTTTCCTTTAATGTACGACCAGTAGAGACAATATCCACGATTCGGTCTGCTAAGCCGATCAGTGGGGCAAGTTCAATCGAACCGTTCAGTTTAATCATCTCTACTTGCTCGCCTTGTTCACGAAAATAACTACTCGCAACTTTCGGGTACTTAGTGGCAATCTTCGGGGCGATCTGTTGTAGGTCGGTGTTTGGAATGCCTGCAACGGCTAAATAGCACTCACTAATTTGCAAATCGAGTAGCTCGTACACATCCCGTTCCTCTTCTAACAATACGTCTTTTCCAGCGATTCCGATATCGGCCACACCGTATTCTACATAGGTGGCGACGTCCATCGGCTTTGCAAGGATAAAGCGCATGTTTTCTTCCGGTACCTCGATAATTAATTTGCGAGATTCCTCGAACTCGGGAGGAAGACGATAACCTGCTTTTCGCAAAAGGCCTAGTGCTTCTTCAAAGATTCTCCCCTTCGGCATAGCAATCGTTAACTGTTGATCTTCCATTACTCGTTCCCTCCCTTGCGCATATCAATGACTCGTGCACACGCTCCAAAAAACGCAGTGAGTTCCTCGACACCAGCTACATGCTGCAAAATAACACGCTGATTGGTCGAACGGATTTTTTTAGCCTGCTCTACAGCTTCTGTGCGTGATTCATCGTCAAACAACACGCCATACGGTGTCGAAAGAGGATTAGGGGCTGGGAGCGCTTCTAATAGATGGTCAACACGAATCGCAAACCCTGTCGCTGCATGCTGCGTACCGAACTGGCGGACGAGCTGATTGTAGCGCCCTCCGTTTCCAATCGGAGCACCCACATCTCCTGCGTATACCTCAAACAACAAGCCAGTGTAATACGTCATATGGCTGACGAGTGTTAAATCCAATTTTACCGTTGCCTCTACTTGATAGTCTTTCAAATGGGCAAACATCGTATGAACGTCACCTAACGCATTTCGTTCTTCTTCTGTTTGAATTAAGGATTCGGCACGTTGGAACAGGTCCTCTCCTCCGCGCAAATGTAAAAATTGGCGGAGACGCTCTTCCTTGGCTACTTGTAACTGAAAGGATTCAACTGCCTCACCGTAACCGACTAAATTCTTTTCATAAAGAGCTCGAAGCAACGCATCCACTTGTTCAGCCGTATCTAAGTTTGCACGAAAAAAAGCTTTGACAAATCCAATATGACCGAGCAAAAATTTAAAAGAGCGCAAGCCCACCGCACGTAATGCCTCATCCGCGATCGCAATAATCTCCGCATCTGCCGCAAAGGTTTTGTCCCCAATCAGCTCGACACCTACTTGGGTAAACTCCGCTGGTCGTCCTCCTTCTCTCTGCTGGGCACGAAACACGTTTTCTTCGTACGCCAAACGCAAAGGAAGGCGCTCTTTGGCTAACTTAGACGAAGCGACTCGTGCTATCGGTGATGTCATGTCAGGTCGTAGCACTAACGAATGTCCGTCACGATCCATAAGCGTAAATAGTTGCTGTTCTTCAATAGCCGATACTCGACCAATCGTGTCAGAATATTCTACTGTAGGCGTACCGATCATCCGATATCCCCACGATTGCATAGTGGAACACATTCCTTCTACAACCGTCTTCTTCTTTTCATAATGTTCAGGGAGTGTATCGCGCATCCCCATTGGTTTTTCAAACATAAATCGCTTTGACATGTGAGTCACCTTACTTTCCGAAAACATCTCTATACGTTCTTGTCCCCCATTTTCTTGTAGGAGAAACACGTTTAAAATATCTGATTACTTTAGTTCGCTAATATGGTAGTAAAATGAAGTATAACGATAGTGTACTTGCCTCCTATCTTTGCGTCAAGAGATAATGCTTGATTTTGAAATACAACGGCTGTTTTCTAAAAGATTGTTGCTTCTTTTATAGAGTCTCATTGCACAATAGCTATATGATGCGACGTAATGCAAATCATATTGCTAAATATCGCTCCGGAAATACACGTAGACTCCTGCGGGAAAGCGAAGTGTATTTCCGCAGCGTATTCTAGCAGTTTCTTCATTACGTCGCATCATGAGATTACTGTATAGTAAAAACAACAAAGAATACGAAATCAGTCGATACAAAAAAGAATAGACTTCCATTACAAAGGAAGTCTATTCTTATTCCGGCATGCGAATCATTTGCATCGGGTTGCCACCTACAAATGCACCTGCTGGAACGTCTTTATGTACAAGTGTGGCTGCAGATACAATCGCATTGTCTCCGATCGTAACACCAGGCAGAATCGTTGTATTGGCACCAATTAAGACATTATTGCCAATCACAACTTCACCTACCCGGTATTCTTCTATTAAATATTCATGCGCTAATATTGTGGAGTTAAACCCAATAATACAGTTATCCCCTACCCGGATCTTTTCAGGAAACATCACGTCTGGAAATACCATGAGCGCAAACGACGTCGTTCTCCCAACAGACATCCCTAGAAAGTGCCGGTACATCCACCGTTTCCAGCTGACGAATGGCGTGTAGCGCGCCATTTGAATCACAACAAAATTGCGCGCCACCTTCCAAAAAGAAACGGTGTCATACATACGCCAAAGGGAATTCTCACCTTTCACCGGATGACGAGTCGTCCGTCTCATCTATTTTTCTCCTCTAAAAACGTGAGCAGGTCGTCCATTGTATGCAAGATGACATCGGGTTTTAGGTCTCGGAGAAACGCTTCACCTTTTAATGACCAACTAACTCCTGCTGTCAGCGTACTAGCCCTTTGACCAGAGAGAATGTCGTGGGAATTGTCCCCAACCATCACCGCCTCTTCTGGGTTCGACCCTAGTAATTCCAGAGCTTTTTGTACTGGCTCTGGATGAGGTTTGGCATGTTCCACTTGATCAAGTCCAATAACGACTGGGAAAAATTCATCCAATCCAGTTAAACGCAACCCTTTTTCTACCGTAGCTTTAATCTTTGTAGACACAATCGCCAATTTGTACCCCTGTTCGTGTAAAATACGAATCGTTTCGTATACACCGTCGAACGCTTGCACAAGCGCATCGTGGTTCTTCAAGTTGAATGATCGATACGTTGTCACCATTTCGTCCAACTCATCAGGTCTGACTCGCTGAAACGAATCCTGCAGCGGAGGCCCCATGAATTGAAGCAAGTCTTCTCTTGAATAGGTTTGCTCGGGTACATGCCTGCGAAACGTATGCTCGAATGATTGTAAAATCAATTCATTCGTATCTAATAATGTTCCATCTAAATCAAACAGAATGGTGTTGATGCTTTTGTTGTTCATACAAATTACTCCTTTTCTGCCTTCGATTCCATATGGTGGCTACGACTAATGTTAATATAACGGCGACGCCTAACCTAATGAGAAGCAGTGGCCATACCGGAATACCCAACGGAATAAAAATGAGTGTATCTTCCACAACCGCATGACACGCAACTAAAAAGATAAAAGCGAGCGTTGCATCCTTTTTGCTCACCCCGTCTTCTTTCACTGCCTGGATCATAACGCCTGCTCCGTACGCAAGACCAAATACCAAGCCTGCTGCCATCGTGGTTGACGTATTCGGTTGCATACCTAATGCTCGAGTCACCGGTGCCATCCACCGCGAGAAGACAGTCAAACCACCACGATCCTTAATAACTTGAATGGCGACCATTAGCGGAATAACAATGATGGCAAGTTGTAATATCCCCACCGTTGCACTCCAAATCGCTTCAAGGACGATGGCACCCCAACCTTCGATCACTTCTTCGCTTTGCGAAACAAAGCCGTATTGCGCTCGTTCGCTACCACCAGACCAAATGAGGTTGATGACAACAGCAGCTACAATCGCCAAGCCTATACGGGTCACTAATATAATCCAAAGCTTTACGCCAGTTTTCAGCGCTACACCCGTTTCAATCAGTAAGTTATGGGAGAACGATAACATCACCGCCAACGTAAAAACTTCCTTGACGGTAAGGTCGAGCGTAAGGATAGCACCAATTCCCGCATATAAATTCAACAAGTTCCCTAGCACGAGCGGAATAGACGCTTCACCAGGGAGGCCCAGTACACTCATTAAAGGCGCCATCATTTCCATAAGCCATGGAAAAACCGGCGTGTATTGCAAAAGAGTCACGATAAGGGTAATAGGGAAAATAACTTTCCCAAGCGTCCACGTTGTTTTCAGACCCACTTTCAACCCTTTTCCTATGGATGCTTTCATTGCCTGTACCTCCCTGTTGTAAGGTGAGCACCTGGACCTATTTGCTTTATTATTTGTCCAAATACCTTTTATCTGCCTTACCCGTTTTCCGACGAACGATGAGTACGGCTAAAGCACCCACAATCAATACAACAGAAATCACTTGGGCTATGCGCAAATCTGCCGTTAACATGAGGCTGTCAGTCCGCATGCCTTCAATAAAGAAACGTCCGAAAGAGTACCAGATGATATAAACTAAGAACATTTCTCCACGGCGTAAGTTGACACGACGTAACCATAGAAGTAATAGGATCCCTGCAGTGCTCCATAGTGATTCATACAAAAATGTCGGGTGATAGTAAACTCCATCTATATACATTTGGTTAATGATCCAGTCAGGCAAAAACAGCCCTTCGAGAAACTCGCGTGAGACCTCTCCTCCATGCGCTTCTTGGTTCATAAAGTTTCCCCAACGACCAATGGCTTGCCCCACCAAAATACTCGGTGCAACAATATCCGCCAGCTTCCAAAACGAGATTCCTTTTACCTTGCAGAATATGATACCTGTTAGTACTGCCCCAATTAACCCGCCGTGAATGGCGATGCCACCTTCCCAAATTTGAATGATTTGACCAGGGTTTTGAAGATAATAGTCTAGTTCAAATAGTACGTAATATAAGCGCGCACTTACAATTGCAATCGGTATAGCCCATAACAGAAGGTCTGCAATAATATCTTTGTCAAAACCTCGTCTGTCCGACTCACGCATCGCGAGCCATAATCCTAGAAAAATGCCCAATCCAATCAGGATCCCGTACCACCTCACTTCGAGGGGACCAAGGTCTAATGCTATGGGGTTCAATGGTTCCATTGTTCGTCTCTCCCTACTAATTAGTCTAGTTCTTTATCAGCATCTACGATCACATGATTCAATTTCTCTGTAAATTGCTGTGCCGCGTTTACACCCATTCGCTTTAAACGGAAGTTCATGGCAGCCACTTCAATAATAACAGCTAAGTTTCGACCTGGACGGACAGGAATCGTAAGCTGCGTAATGTTCGTATCAATGATCCGCATCTTTTCTTCATCAAGTCCTAACCGATCATACTGTTTTGTCGGATCCCATAACTCTAAGTTTATGCAGAGTGTAATCCGTTTAAAGCTCCGAACGGCTCCTGCTCCGAAAAGCGTCATCACATTAATAATGCCTAATCCTCGTATCTCTAACAAGTGTTCAATAAGCTCGGGTGCGCTACCAACGAGTGTGTCTTCATCCTCTTGACGAATTTCAACACAGTCGTCTGCCACGAGGCGATGTCCTCGCTTAACAAGTTCTAAAGCTGTCTCACTTTTTCCGACACCGCTTTTCCCCATAATCAGAACACCGACTCCATAAATATCGACGAGTACCCCATGAATGGCCGTTGTTGGGGCAAGTTTCCCCTCTAGGTAATTAGTGAGGCGACTGGAAAGACGCGTGGTCTTCATAGAAGAACGCATGATCGGAACGCCTTCTCTTCTAGAAGCCTCGATTAACTCATCAGGTACCTCTAGTCCCCGCGTGACGATAATACCTGGAGTAATATCTTGGCATAGCCCAGCCATTCGATCACTTTTTTCCTTTTCTGAAAGCTTTTGAAAAAAAGTAAGCTCTGTTTTTCCGAGTAACTGAATGCGTTCTGCAGGATAATAATCAAAGTATCCAGCAACCTCTAAGCCAGGACGAGATAAGTCACTCGTCACGATTGGTCGGTGCACCCCTTCTTCACCACTCAGGAGTTCTAAGTGGAACTTTTCAATAAGATCTTCTGTGCGTACCTTCGCCATCATGATCCTCCTTTCAAACAGGGGCGTTCTTACAATCTGTTGTTACAATATTCCATAACGATACCATGAGATAGAGCCCTAATGACGTAATCCTAGTTCATACATTACGACCCATCGTTCGTTATTGTACCACGAATTTTAGCGCATTCTAAACTCTTATAGAGAAGTTGAGAATTGTTCACATCTTTCAATAAACTTTCAGGAAGCTTGCCTTGATAGTAGGTTATGTAACACTATTGGTATATACATATACATTTCATTTTGGTATAATTATTGTATACAAAATTTAAAACGCAAAGAGGGAAACGCAATGTGGATCCGAAATGTGCACGTCGTAACTGAAAGTAAAATGTTGCCCTCATCGAGTGTGCGTATTCAAGAAGGGAAAATTGCTGAAATTAGAAAATCACATGTTCCCATCGAAGACTCTATGGACGGGAAGGGACTCTTTCTTATGCCAGGTTTTATAGATATTCACATTCATGGGGCCCACGGAGCAGACGTCATGGACGGCACACTAGAAGCATTAGAAACCATATCGCAAACATTACCGCAAGAAGGAACGACATCATTTTTAGCAACGACGTTGACTCAAAGTAAAGCTGCTATTGTAGAGGCTTTGCGTACGGTAGCTACTTTCCGAAAACATTCTACTTGCTCTGGTAGTGAATTACTAGGTGTTCATTTAGAGGGCCCCTTTTTGGAGCAAAAACGAGCTGGTGCACAGCCGAAAGAGTATTTGCGCCGCCCAGATGTATCTTTGTTCGATGAGTGGCAGCTGATAGCTGGGGGGGCGATTCGTATTGTTACACTTGCTCCAGAAATTGCAGGAGGATTGCAATTGATTCAGCACCTACACAAGCAAAACATTATTCCTTCTATTGGGCACTCTGACGCACTAGGTCATGACATGGTACAAGCAATCGAGTCCGGCGCTTCCCAAGTGACCCATATGTACAATGGTATGCGTGGCTTGCACCACCGTGAACCAGGCGTAGCAGGTATCGCCTTACAGCGGGAGGAGCTATTCGTAGAGATGATCGCTGACGGAGTGCACGTTCGTCCGGAAGTCGTCGATGTGACGATTCGAGCGAAAGGCGTAGACCGAGTGCTACTTATTACAGACGCCATGCGCGCAAAAGGACTTAAGGATGGCTCATATAGCTTAGGCGGGCAGCCCGTTTCTGTACAAGGAAAAGAAGCTCTCCTTCCAGATGGAACACTCGCTGGTAGTGTTCTAAAAATGAACGAAGTCATTCCCTTCTTACTCCAATTAGGATACTCACTCACTGACATCGCCAAAATGACGAGTACGAATCAAGCCAAACGATTGCGATGTGACGACAGAAAAGGGTCTATATCTGTTGGTAAAGATGCGGACTTCGTATTGGTCGATCTAAACGGAAACGTGCACGAAACTTGGATTAGGGGTCATTCTGTTTACAAGAAAGGGGGAGAGGACTTTGAACATTGAGGTATGTAAACAAGCGGAAGATGTGGGGATAAAAGCAGCTGAACTCGTTGTCCAGGAACGAAAGCAGACCTCTTCATTTGTACTCGGCTGTGCCACGGGTGGTACCCCCATCCCTTTTTACCGTGAGCTAGTGAGTGCGCATTACGCCGGTAGAATCTCCTTTACCGACGTTCAGACGCTCAATTTAGATGAATACGTCGGTTTATCCCAAAACGATCCTCAGTCCTACTACGCGTATATGCAGGAGCACTTATTTCAGTACGTAAATTTGCCCTCAACACATACGCACTTACCAAACGGGACAGCAAATTCATTGCCAGAAGAGTGTAGGAGGTATGAATCGCTTTTCACATCCTACCCTGTCGACGTGCAAATTTTAGGCCTCGGTCATAATGGACATATTGGATTTAACGAACCGGGATCTTCTCTAAACTCCACAACGAGAATTGTCAAACTTGCCGAGGAAACAAGGCAAGCAAACGCACGTTATTTTTCTTCTGCTGAGGAAGTGCCTTCAAGGGCCATCACCGCAGGGATCCGTACCATAATGCGAGCAAAGCACATCGTTCTACTTGTGAGTGGTGAGAACAAAAAAGCAGCTATGACACAGCTATTAAATACACGTCAAGCAACTGAACAGTTTCCCGCTTCTGTGCTGTGGACTCATCCCCAAGTGACCATTTTCGTAGACGAGGCAGCTTGTCCCGAAGCAGTGTCTACGATTTGAGAACAATTCGAAAAGCGGTACTTCTCGATTCACGAGTTGTACCGCTTTCTTTACCTATGCCTTTTTCTCCGAAGGCATGATATACACAAGTGTCGCATAAACCAGTAAACTTGGGATAAACCCCCGGACTACAAACACCACCATGTATAACAGACGAATGAGTGTTGAATTCATCCTTAGCGATTTCGCGATGCCACCACATACTCCGGCTACTTTTCGATCGTTTTGCTCACGAACCCAATTCACTGTCATTCCCTCCTTCGCTTTCCTTACAAGCGTTAGGAAGATGAAACGGAAGCCGATTTAATTGTAATGGTACCTGTTTTCGTTTGTGCAAACAAATGCACGGTTGGCGGCAGTCCCTCTTCGTGTTGCAGACGAAACCGCTTGGAAAGCCAATCTTCTTTTTCGCGCACAGACCTAGTGTTAGGCAATGAAACATTCACTGTGCCAAAGTTCGTTTCACAATCACCTGTGACAACGGTTCCGGATGGAAGTTGGCATTCAATGCTTCCGGTACTTGCCTTCGCATAAATTGCTTCGGTTTTTGCACTGCGAGGAAGAATCAATAAATTTCCATTAAATGACTGAACGTCAAACGAGCGAATTTCTCCCTCACACGTGATTTTTCCATTAAGTGTTTCTGCATCGAGACGATCTGCAATAATTTGCTTGCAATGAATCGTCCCATTTGCTGCTTCGGCTTCTATCTGCTCCGCTTGACAATGTTGCATCGTCAGCTTCCCGTTTCCTGTCTTCACTTGTAGCTTGTTTGCTACTAAGTGTTCTCCGAAAAAGCTCCCGTTAACCAACTTCCCTCGAATCACTTCATACGATTGTGACGGAACGTGAAGAACAGCCTTTACTTTTATCAACTTAGGCTGAGTCGCTAAGCGTAACATTCCTTTGTGAACGTTACACTCCGTCTCTTTCAAGAAGGTTTTCTTCGCTTCTTCAGGATTATCGGCGCGGTAAACAGTCGCTTCACAACGGACTTGTGCATAAGGCTCATCCCAAGGTCGGATTTCGACTGAACCGTACGTAACGTCTACGTGAATCTCATCAATGGGCGCTTCCTCTAATAGAAACACATGGGAGATTTTTTCATACTTCGTCACCTCATGCTCAATGTCCTTTACCTTTTGGATCGCTTGGTTTAGAAAACTTGATAATCGTTCTTTTCGGGATCCGTCCTGTTCCTTTTTCTTGTGATCCTCTCCATTTGACAGAAACCATGTATCAAGTGAATCATCGTTTTCTTCTATGTGTTGAAGTTGATCCATCGCCTCTTCGACTGAAAGCTTTCCTTCTTGGACTAGACGCAAAATTCGTCTTCTCTCAGATGTTGACACGTGCAGTCCTCCCTTTAACGTTAAAATACTCCTCCATTTTCTTGTAGAACTTGAATTCCTTTTATCACGTTCCAAATGAGTATAATGAAATCGACGATAACCATGATGATGATAAACAAGACTCCTCCAAAAGCAAAAGCATCTGTACCAGCTATCGCCCCGCTAATCACAATGGCTATACCAATTATAAATAAAATAAAGGGTAGCAAATGTGATAAGAAAGCCGCCTTAGCATGGCGCTTCACATATTCACTCGATGTAATAAAGTACACGACGATCGGAAAGAGAAAGCCAGCAAAGAACAAACTAAAGTAGCAAAGTGACGCCAAAATTTGCCCTGTTCGTTCTGTTTTTGACATAAAACACCCTCCCTTCCTGTTCCTCTTTCACTATACGC
The DNA here is from genome assembly GCF_012955605.1 of Bacillus fonticola. Taxonomy (GTDB): domain Bacteria; phylum Bacillota; class Bacilli; order Bacillales; family JC228; genus Bacillus_CG; species Bacillus_CG fonticola. Next base: position 2,625,652 of record NZ_CP052135.1, read on the forward strand.
GAAGGACAGGCGAAAGGTTTCATACCTGAATCAATTTCATAATTGCTCTTTTTAAAAATACACAGACCAGCAGAATAGTAGTTACTTAAAAATTTTCTTGATTCGTACCGCTTGAACAAGGTTGTTGATTTCCGCTACAGGCGGACGCTTTCCGGAGCGATACTTAGCAACATGAATTTGCATTACGTCGCATCATATAGCTACTGTGTAATGAGATTTCATTAATAAAGCAACAATCTTTTAGAAAACAGCCTTTATTTTTAAACATAGGGTCACAGTGTCACTTTTTCAGCAATCCGTGTCTTCATTCGTTCTTGATCTCGTTCTAGGACCGGTTTTAAGTAACGTCCCGTATAAGAGGCAGGGTTTTCAGCCACTTGTTCTGGTGTGCCAGTCGCGACAATCATCCCCCCTTTATCTCCTCCTTCAGGTCCGAGGTCCACAAGATAATCGGCAGTTTTGATTACATCTAGGTTATGCTCGATGACAAGCACTGTATCACCATTTTCCACGAGACGTTGCAAGACGACGAGCAATCGAGAAATATCGTCAACATGCAATCCTGTTGTCGGTTCGTCCAAAATATAAAGTGATCTCCCAGTCGATCTTCTATGCAATTCTGACGCTAACTTAACCCGCTGTGCCTCGCCACCAGAAAGTGTCGTCGCGGGCTGTCCAAGTCGAATGTACCCAAGACCGACATCAGCAAGCGTTTGCAGTTTGCGCTGAATGCGTGGAATGTTCTCGAAAAATTCAAGTGCATCCTCTACGGTCATCCCGAGCACGTCAGCAATTGTTTTTCCTTTGTACGTGACGTCAAGTGTTTCACGGTTGTACCTTTTTCCGTGGCACACCTCACACGGAACGTACACGTCAGGAAGAAAGTGCATCTCGATTTTAATAATACCGTCCCCACGGCATGCCTCACAGCGTCCACCTTTCACATTAAAGCTAAAACGTCCTTTTTTGTAGCCACGCACTTTTGCCTCATTCGTTTGGGCAAACACATCCCGAACATCGTCAAACAGACCCGTGTACGTGGCTGGGTTGGAACGAGGTGTTCTTCCGATTGGCGACTGATCAATGTCGATCACCTTTTCAAGATCGTCAAGTCCATCAATAGCTCTGTGCTGACCGGGTTTCGCCTTAGCTCTATTCAGTTTTTGGGCAAGTGCCTTGTGTAGGATTTCGTTCACTAACGTACTCTTACCAGAACCGGAGACACCTGTTACGGCAAGGAATAGACCAAGCGGAAATTGAGCAGTGACGTTTTGCAAATTGTTCTCCACTGCACCTTTAACTGTCACCATCCGTTTTTTATCGGGCTTTCGGCGTTTTTCTGGAATCGGGATGAACCTTTTCCCTGAAAGATACTGACCAGTTAACGATCCAGCATCGTCCATGACCTCTTGCGGAGTACCTGCCGAAACAATATCACCACCGTGTACACCAGCTCCTGGACCGACATCAATTAAGTAATCGGCAGCAAGCATCGTATCTTCATCGTGCTCAACAACGATTAGCGTGTTTCCGATATCTCTCATATTTTGCAACGTTTGAATGAGCCTGTCGTTGTCGCGTTGATGCAACCCGATGGAAGGCTCATCCAAAATATACAAAACTCCTGTGAGACGTGAGCCAATTTGTGTCGCAAGTCGAATACGCTGCGCCTCACCACCTGACAACGTGCCGGCGGACCTGCGCAACGTCAAATAGTCCAGTCCGACGTTACGAAGAAAGCCAAGTCGTTCGTCAATTTCCCTCAGAATGAGGCGAGCTATCTGTTGGTCTTTTTCAGAGAGTTCCAGCTGATGAAAGAACTCATACGCCTCAGTAATTGATAGCTCCGTTACTTGCCCAACGTGTCTCCCCCCTACTTTCACCGCCAACGTTTCGGGACGTAGCCGATGACCTTCACAAGTAGGACACGGTTGTTGCGCCATGTATTTCTCCATTTGCTCACGAATATAGTCAGAGCTTGTTTCCCGGTATCTACGCTCGACATTCGGAACAACGCCTTCAAACGCAATGTACTGCTCGCGAATTTGACCGAAGTCATTTTCGTAACGAAAGTAAATGTCTTCTTCCTTTGATCCATACAACAACATGTCGAGCTGCGACGTAGTTAGTTGGTGTAGCGGAACAGTGCGATCGATACCATGATGATCACATACTGCCTCTAGCATTCGCGGGTAATATTGAGAGCTTGTCGGTTCCCACGGTGCAAACGCATGCTTCTCAATAGAGACATCTTTATTAGGTATCACTAAATCGACATCAACTTCCAGCTTAGAACCGAGTCCATCACACTCAGGACAGGCACCAAAAGGAGAGTTGAACGAGAACATACGTGGCTCTAACTCACTTATCGAAAACCCGCAATGAGGACAAGAATGATGCTCGCTGAATAACAGCTCCTCTTCTCCAATAACGTCGATGACTACTTTACCGTCGGCCAGTCGCAGGGCTGTTTCTAATGAATCTGCTAGACGTGACTCTACTCCCTCTTTTACGACAATCCGATCGACAACTACTTCAATTGAATGCTTTTTATTCTTTTCTAGAGTAATTTCTTCTTCTAAATCCATCATCTCACCGTTCACACGAACGCGGACATAGCCTTGCTTTTTAATATCCTCTAGCACTTTAACATGAGTTCCTTTTCGACCTGAAACGATCGGCGCCAATACTTGAAACTTTGTGCGCTCAGGAAACTCTAAAATCCGGTCTGTCATTTGCTCAATTGTTTGGGATGTAATTTCGACACCATGAATCGGACAAATTGGTTTTCCAATTCGTGCAAATAACAATCGCAAATAATCATAGATTTCTGTAACCGTTCCTACCGTAGAACGCGGATTACGACTGGTCGTTTTTTGATCAATAGAGATCGCTGGGGACAATCCTTCGATCGCATCGACATCTGGTTTGTCCATTTGACCTAAAAATTGACGCGCATACGCAGACAACGATTCAACGTATCGGCGTTGTCCTTCTGCATAAATCGTGTCAAAAGCTAAAGAAGACTTCCCAGACCCAGACAATCCCGTCAACACGACGAGCTTGTCTCTCGGTATATCTATATCAATGTTTTTTAAATTGTGCGCGCGCGCTCCTCGTACGGAAATCGATGTTTGTACCACGATTGCCTCACCTCTCTGCCTTCAATTCCAATAACAAGTCTCGCAGTTCAGCTGCCCGCTCAAACTGCAAATCCTTCGCTGCTTGCTTCATTTCTTGCTCGATCTGTTCGATCATCTTCTCGCGTTCTTTCTTCGTCATCTTCGCAGGATTCGGTGCCGCCGGATACGCTTCCTCCACCTCGGCCACTTGGGTCGCCCGAATCACGTCACGAATTTCTTTCCGAATCGTTTGTGGCGTAATACCATGCTTCTCATTAAAAGCTTGCTGCGTTTCGCGTCGACGTCTCGTTTCATCAATCGCATAACGCATGGAATCTGTCATCTTATCTGCGTACATAATGACCTGTCCATTCGCATTCCGTGCCGCTCTACCCATCGTTTGTATAAGAGAACGATGCGAGCGTAAAAACCCTTCTTTATCGGCGTCCAAGATCGCAACGAGAGACACTTCCGGAATATCCAACCCTTCTCGTAACAGGTTAATTCCTACTAATACATCAAATGTTCCCATCCGCAAATCACGAATAATTTCGATTCGTTCTAATGTTTTAATCTCAGAGTGCAAGTAGTTCACCTTCACGCCTGCTTCCTTCAAATAAGCAGTCAAATCCTCAGACATCTTTTTCGTCAATGTCGTGATAAGCACGCGCTCGTTACGACTTACGCGATCTTGAATTTCCCCAAGTAGATCATCAATTTGACCTTCAATGGGTCTGACATCAATTGTAGGATCTAACAACCCTGTAGGACGAATGATTTGTTCGACCATTTCAGGAGTATGCTCGATTTCGAAAGGTCCCGGTGTTGCGGATACGTACAAGCTTTGATACACCTTTTCTTCAAATTCCCCAAATTGAAGCGGACGGTTGTCCATTGCAGACGGTAAACGGAAGCCGTGATCGACCAATACCTTTTTCCGTGCTTGGTCACCATTATACATACCGCGTATTTGTGGAAGCGTCACATGTGATTCATCCACGACGAGCAAAAAGTCCTCTGGAAAATAGTCTAACAACGTATACGGAGTTGCCCCCGCTGATCGTAATGTTAAATGGCGCGAGTAGTTCTCAATCCCCGAACAAAATCCCATTTCCCGCATCATTTCAAGATCGTATTGAGTTCTTTGCTCAAGGCGTTGAGCCTCTAACAATTTGTCCTCATCGCGCAATGCTTTCAGCTGTTCCTCAAGTTCTGCCTCAATATTCACGATCGCCTTTCTCATCTTTTCTTCTCGCGTAACGAAGTGAGATGCAGGGAAAATGGCGACATGATCGCGGTCTCCAAGAATCTCTCCTGTTAATGCATCCACTTCTCTTATCCGGTCAATTTCGTCGCCGAAAAACTCAATGCGAATACATTGTTCGTCGCGAGAAGCTGGAAATAACTCCACGACATCTCCGCGCACTCGAAACGTACCGCGTTTAAAATCAATATCATTCCGTTGATACTGTACATCTACCAGTCTTCTGAGCAACTGATTTCGCTCAATTTCCATTCCTACGCGCAAACTAACAACGAGATCCCGGTATTCTTCCGGCGAACCGAGACCGTAAATACAAGAGACACTCGCAATAATGATGACGTCTTTTCGTTCAAATAGAGAGGACGTTGCTGAGTGCCGTAGTTTGTCAATTTCGTCGTTAATGCTAGCATCCTTCTCGATATAAGTATCCGTCTGCGGTACGTACGCTTCCGGCTGATAGTAATCATAGTAACTAACAAAATACTCCACGGCGTTATTTGGGAAAAACTCTTTAAACTCGCTATAAAGCTGTCCCGCCAACGTCTTGTTATGCGCGATAACCAAAGTCGGCTTATTTACTTGCTGAATGACATTCGAAACTGTGAACGTTTTTCCAGTTCCAGTTGCCCCAAGAAGTGTTTGATGCTTTTTACCTTCTTGAACTCCTTGGACTAACTTTCGAATCGCTTCAGGCTGATCACCCTGCGGCTCGTACTGTGATTGCAAATGAAACGTATCCACCGACATACACCCAACTCCCTCCTACTCCGCTACACTCTTTCGTTATTATTAGTTTACCACAATGTTTTCCAATCTAACCACTAAAAACCGAACAAACATTCGATTTTATTGTAGCATACTGATTATGTTTTGCGAAAATAGTATGGCTTAAATGGACGATGGCATTTTGTGGCTTCTGTTTAGTTTAGGATTTTTTCGCATAATGTGTTGCTATTGACATGTACTGCGACATAATATACGCTCCGGAAATTCACTACGCTTTTTGAGAGTCACTATTCCATTATAAAAAGGTGTTTTCTAAAAGATTGTTGCTTTTTTAATGAAGTCCCATTACACAGTAGCTATATGATGCGACGTAATGCAAATCATATTGCTAAATATCGCTCCGGAAATACACTTCGCTTTCCGCGGGCTCGAGTCGAGCCTCCTCGCTCGCAAAGAACGCTCCCTGTGGAGGCCCACAGGACGTGGGTCAGAAAGGCGTTGCCACAGGACGTGGCGCTCTTAGCCTTTCCTCCTTTTCAGCGTCTTCGCTTTCCCGCAGGAGTCTACGTGTATTTCCTCCGCTAGTTTTGAACTTACATTGTACGAAGAAAATGCTGAGTTCATTCTTAAGGAGTGCACGTGTATTGTCTCGCTAGTATTAAACTTACTTACTTAATAAGGGAAGTTTTGTAATCGCTATCCATTCGTTGATTGCAGCGGAAATCAACATAGCATTACGTCGCATCATGAGATTACTGTATAGTAAAAACAACAAAGGATACGAAAAGAGCCTTATAAAAAAAAGCGTACAAGTCTCTAAAGAAGAGGACCTGTACGCTGTTATGATCTATATAGACGACTCCGCTTTCTCTTGCTGTAACTTCCATCGTCTCGCAAAATAAAACCCCACGGTTAACGACAGAGCATCTACCCAAACGAGTCCCCCACCATGTGTGTATCCTTTATAGGCTGAAGCACTGATAAGCGCGAGCGTGATGAGGAGACCTACGTAATGATTGTACGTAATCCGTGTAAAGAAGAAGACGAGTAACCCAGGAAGAAAAAAAGCAGCCATCGTTTTGTCCATCATGGTCATACGCCTCACCTACCTCCACATATTTTTTAGCTATTTACGAGGCCCGTTCCCGAACACGTCCTAACGCTACAGTAAAAATGCCGAGCTCGTGATGCTCCCCTTTATATAGAGCACGTTGCGCAAAACGAAGCTCACCGTTCACGTCTTGTACTTCTAGTTTACAGTACGTTCGATTATGCTGCAAAGCTTCATAAAATTCTTGATCATTTTTAACCGGTACTCCATTGGCTTTGAGGATGACTTCCCCAATTTCAAGTCCCATCTTTTCGGCAGGAGAATCTGGCAAAGTATCGAGAATTAATAGACCTCTGTCCCGTTCCGTAAAGTATGGTGTCTTTTGTTGATCTGCAACGCGCACCCTTGCTGTCGCTAATTCTCTACCTATTAATGCAAAGCTCACCGCTGCAATCGCTAAAGCAGGAATCCAAAACGATCCGATGGCAAGTACCAGGACTAAGCCAGCCACTCCGACGATTTGTTTACCTAATAACAGAATCCCTGCTGCCGGGAGCAATGTTTGGAAGCGTTGTTTAGCTCCTAGCAAAAACGGCACACAGATGAGTGTGAACGACTCTTCTCCTACAGTTAATATGGGCCAGCCATCAATCGGTATTTGTACAAGTCCACTAGGAAGTAATAAAAAGGCAGGCACAAGACCGATTTGGGCAAAGTGATGCGTACCGATAAACTTTCCACGCTTTCCCTTTGTAATCATCGGTGTAGTCACTCGATGCTGCTGTCGTTTGACCCAGAATCCTTCTATTAATAGAAGAAGTCCTACAAGACCTGCAACTGACGTCAACGCAACATCTGAAGGCATGTCCACCGTACCTAGCCATGGCAACTCAATTTCAAGAGCGGCTAAGCCTAGTACCAGAAACGTCGCCATTCCAATTGAGTAGGCACTCGATGCTAACCTTTGTCCGAACAGGACGAGAGACAATAATGCGATCACCCCATACAGAGCGAGCCAAGCGGTCGTGAAAGAAGCACCTAAGCCAATAAGTACGACTGACACCAGCACCGTCCCTAGTAAACTCCCTTTCCATAACTGACGCCATTCATGAAGTACATCATACGCTGCACTTTGGAAGGAAAAGCGCTCTCTCCTCACACGAATCCATCCCGTCGCTATGACAAACACCACAGCTACCCAGGTCAATGGGTGTATAAAAAACAACCCGATCGCTTGAGCAATCTCCCAAAACCACTCCGTACCCGTCAATTGTCTCACCGCCCTTCTGTTGTCTTCCTTCTATTCTAGCAAAAAGCATGGAAAACGGCTCGTCTATTTTAAAAATTCCCTCTATAGTCTCCGTTACTTAGGGAAATTTGCATAGATGCACGTGTTTCTCAAAGAACCGTCCGCTGGCTTCATACTGTCTGCTTTCATAATTCCTTCCAACTCATATCCGCATGCCTCTGCAACGTGACGACTATTTACATTTTCCTCGTCGCATTGAATCTCCACTCGCCTCATGCCCAATTTTGCAAATGCAAATTCAGTTAACACCCGGACAGCTTCAGAAATATATCCGTTTCCTGCGTACTGTTGGTGTGCCCAATACCCAATTTCACATTTCGGTATATCCCACCTCACATAGTGAAACCCTGTTGAACCAACAAACTGGGCATCCTCTTTACGGTAAATATGTAACCGAAAGTCTTCTCTCTTCACAAACTTTGCATAGCTCTCCCGAATATTCGCTTCTACTTCGTCTAACACAGGACGTTCTTTCGCAAACGGCATCCACTCATGCAAAGCATCAAATGAATCCTCAATTGCCGCGTATACCTCCTCCCCATCCCCTGGCAAACACGGTCTAATATATAGTCTCTCAGTCTCAATTCGTTCTGGAAAGTCACGCAAAATAGGGCGCATGTACACTTCCTCCTTTAGTAGATTGTGAAAATTCTGGTTATCTTCATAATGTAGTCTAAGATATTAAATTTCAACTATTCTATCATAAGCAGTAAGAGACAGGAATAGGTGGATTCCATCAAATTGAAAAAGCCACTTTCGAATAAGAAAGTGGCCTCACTATCTATTTATTAGACGATAGTCTTTTCAAAGCCATTTGCAAAGGCAAATCATACGTTGGATCTTCCATTCGTTTCACAACTGTTTCCTGTAATACCTGTACTGTCTCCGCATCCAGTTCCCCTGTCTCTGTCAACTTATTCGCCGCTTGAAACGCTTTGACAGCTAGACTGGTTCCTTCATCGAAATATCCATCTTCGCGTCCTGGAGCAAACCCTAAACTTTTCAGAAGAAATTGCGCACGGGCGACTTGTTCGTTGTTCATGTCTTGCGTTAACGTTTTCTCCGCTTGGACGGGTTGAGCTTGGAAGATGTCATGAGCCTTCACCTGCACATCTGGTTCTATTCCTTCACTGTGAATCCAGTTCCCGTCCGGGGTGAGCCATTTATAGAGAGTTAGTTTAATATTGCTACCATCTCCCATCGGCACAGCTTGCTGTACAGTCCCTTTTCCAAATGTTTTTTCGCCGATGAGAGTATAATCTCCCGTCTCCTTTAAAGCCCCTGCAAGTATTTCGGATGCAGAAGCACTTCCTTCGTCTATTAAAAGAGAAATTGGATACGGCTTAGCCTCTTCATTGTCCGAGAAGTACTGCATCGTTTTGCCACTGCGCTCTTCGATTTGAACATAGGGCTTCTCATCCGTAACAAGCTCGTCTAAAATCTCTTGTACGCTAGACAACAGGCCTCCCGGATTTCCTCTAACGTCTAGAATCAGTCCGTCCATTCCACTGTCTTCTAAGTTCTTCAATGCGGCTGTGAAATCTTCTCCTGTTTTCTCAGAAAACGATGTGACCTCAAGGTATCCAATGGTTTTGCCATCTTCTTGGAACGTTTTTGAGTAAACTGTCTCAATCGGAATTTCATCGCGTTTTACTGAAAACGACAAATTCTCTTTGACACCTTCCCGCTCAATTGTTAGTTCGACATCTGTTCCCTGTTCACCACGAATTTTTGAAGTCACATCATACAAATCTTGCCCGGTCACGTCTTCTCCGTCTACCTTAACAATGCGGTCATTCGGCTTTAACCCTGCCTCTTCAGCTGGAGAATTTTTAAAAGGAGAGACAATGACGATATCCCCGTTTATCTCACTTACTTCAGCACCAATTCCCTCAAAGGAAGATTCTAACGTATTCGAAAATTGCTCTGCTGTCTCCTCGTTCATATAGACAGAATAAGGATCCTCCAGCTCCGTGAGCATTCCTTGAATGGCACCTTCAACTAATTTATCATTACCCACTTCGTTTACGTACCGATCATGGATTAAGTCATATGCTTGGGCAATTTTTTGTAGCTCTTGGTTATGATCTTCACCACTGGAAGCTTGCTCATTGTTTTCGTTTCCTTGCCCCGTATTAAGAGACCCTCCTCCAATAGAGTTCCCAGCATACCAGCCCCCAGAGCCTGCCAATACGGTGGCTGCTATGGTCGTTAGTGCCCACTGTTTTGTCTTCACATTGAAGCCCTCCTTCGTCCTATAGGCACTATATGAGGACGGGCCCTGGTTTATGCGGTTGGAAGAGGACTAAGTGTGCCAATCTAGAAGTATCTTAATTCGCCTAGATGAAACACTTATATTGTCATGTCTACATATAGTGAGGAATCTGAATTCTATTACATCTATTTGAAGAACTCTCCTGCATTAAAACACTAACGCATTCGCAGCCGGCACTCTACCATCAACTCGTGCTGCCTCCTTCTCAAAACCACCAAGTATCGGATACAATCTCGTAAACGGTAGTGCCGACTTCCATTCCTCTGCTCCTGCCGGCGTTGCATAGAGTACATACAGCTTCCACTGCTCTCCCTCTGCTTTCGGAACAAGCGTACCGCTTCGCAAATAGGGCGCTGGTAGTGACGGCCCGTGTGGTAAGAAGAGGGCGTATGGTCTAGCTGTCTCTACTTTATTTTCTTTTGGAACCGGTGGTGATGGCACGGCATCCTTTGGCAACTGAAGTACGTTAGTCAAATCTTCGACCATTGCGCTCGCCGTTGGATCACCGCCAGCTCCTGGTCCACGTAGTAGCAATGATCCTACTAAACTACCTTGTACCCTGACCGCGTTGTCCACCCCATCAATCCCATAAAAAGGATGATCCTCAAAAATGGCGCTTACAACAACTTCTCCTTGAATGCCTGTTTGGGTCGGCAACAGCTTACCTACGTGACGAAGCCGCAATCCGAGTGTAGCTGCTAGTTCGTGCTGCTCAGCGTCAATCTTTGTAATGCCTTCTCGTTCTACTTGCGACCAAACTGGCTGTTCGCCAAAGACCGTTTCCGAAAGAATCATTAGCTTATAAAACGCATCGTATCCTTCCACGTCATTCGTTGGGTCGGCCTCTGCATATCCTTTTTCTTGTGCTTCTCTAAGTACCGAGGTAAAGGACGAACCGTTTGTCCGCATCTCGCTTAGGATGAAGTTGGATGTTCCGTTTAGGATGCCTTCGAGCTCAATTACCTCATTGACACGAAGCAGTTCTCGTAACGTGCGCATTACCGGAATTCCCCCAGCAACGCTTGCCTCATACCCAACGTATACACCTTTTTCCTCAGCAAGAGTACGTAGCGCCCTCCCTTTTGGCGCAAACATCACTTTGTTCGCCGTAACTACGTGGCATCCGTGCTCGATCGCTCGTTTCAAATACGTGTAGGCTGGTTCTTCTCCGACGATCGCTTCCATCACAACATCCACGTCCCGCTCTTTTAAGACCCGCTCCAAGTCGTGCGTCACTAAAACGCCTGCATGTACACGCCGTTCAATGTGAGGCTGGCGCACGACGATCGCAACGACGCGTACGGGACGACCGAAATGGGCTCGCAGGCGATCTTGGTGTTTATATATAGACCGGTAAATTCCTTGTCCGACGGTGCCAAACCCGAGCAAGGCAATTTGTAATGGTTTCATCTGCGCTCTCCTCCTTGTCTAGTGTGTACTCTCTTTTAAAGATGACTAATTAAGCTGTTATCGATCAAATCAACGTTTTTACACATCAAACCAGCTTGTTCGTCCATTATATTTCCATCTCCATCCAATAAATCTATCTTTTCCGCGTCATTCAGCCACTAAGCTGGTTCTCCTCTTTACACACACTTTTCTCCAAGGCTTCCGACACAAAATGGCCCCATCTCTCAAACTCTACAAGAAATCCGTCGTGTCCAAAAACAGTGTCTACTAAGTGAAACGTTCCATGATCGACTGCTTCCGCAAATGCCTGTATTTCTTCTGGTGGGTAAACAAGATCTTGCGTGTAACCTACGCATATGACGTTTGCGGTGATGAGAGTCGCGGCCTCTTGCCATCCGCCGCGTTCGCGTCCGATGTCATGGCTGTTCATCGTGTCTAACAATCGTACATAGCTGTTGGCATCGAATCGTTTTTGTAGTTTGTTGCCTTGGTATTCCAAATAGGATTCAACCGCATAAAACGGGAGTCCCTCATCATTCGCTTCTTCTTGCAAATGGCGCTGAAACCGTTCTTGAAAAAGAGCTCCTGATCGATACGTCACCATCCCAAGCTGTCTCGCAATAGAGAGGCCTCGCAAATTTTCATTGCCTTCATACTCGCCACCTCGAAATGCTGGATCAAGAAGAATTGCTTCCTTTGCCAAATGGTTAAAAGCGATGCCGTATGCAGAGAAGGCGGGTGTCGACGCCAACAACACCAATCGTTCTACAGTAGTAGGATACATAGTCGCCCACTCCACAGCCTGCATGCCTCCGAGTGAGCCACCGATGACCGCATGAAGCGTTTCAATCCCGAGTTTTTGCAATGCTCGTTTTTGCGTATGAACAAGGTCGCGAACCGTCACGTTAGGGAAATTGCCTCGATATGGAGTCCCTTGAGGAGATTGCGACGTAGGACCCGTCGAGCCTGCACAGCCCCCAAGTACGTTAAAGGTAATCACCTCATATTTTGTAAGATCAATAGATTTCCCTTCCCCGATCAAACCGCTCCACCAACCCGGCTCTTCACTAGTCCCGACCGTCTGATGCGTACCTGTCAGCGCATGACAAACGAGGACAACCGGAGCACCCTCACGTCCCACTCGCTCATAAGCTAACGTAACGTCAGGAAGGGTAGCGCCATTTTCTAGTACGATCTCTCCTATCGAAACCATTCCCTCAACGTTGTAACGAAAGTTTTTCAAGCTCAAGTCGCTTCAACTCTCTTCGCAAAATTTTCCCACTAATTTTCGTTTTCGGGAGAGACGACACGATTTGAATTTCTCGTGGTGCTGCGTGCCCGGCGAGGTGAGTTTTCACGTATCGATAGAGCTCTTCCTTCAAGCTTTCTGATTCTTCGTAGCCGTTTCGCAATACTAGAAACGCTTTGACGATTTCGCCACGAACAGGATCAGGCTTGCCGATCACACCAGCTTCTGCGACAGCAGGATGGGAGATGAGTGTACTCTCGACCTCAAATGGGCCAATTCGTTCTCCGGAAGAGTTGATCATGTCATCGCTTCGTCCTTGGAAGAACACGTACCCATCATCGTCTTGTCGTGCCAAATCTCCAGACACATACCAACCTTCAAATGGAAAATACGATTGGAATTTTTCTTCGTTTCGCCATACTTCCTTCATTAGAGCAGGCCAAGGAGCTTGAACGGCGAGGTGCCCGATCTCCCCTCTTGGCAATTCGTTCCCTTCGTCGTCTAATACAGCAACAGTAATGCCAGGAATCGCCCTACCCATCGAACCAGGCTTAATGGGTTGGGATGGTAAATTGGCTACGAGCTGAGCACCTGTTTCTGTCATCCACCACGTGTCATGAATGCGTAGGTTAAACGCCTTTTGTCCCCAGTAAATCACTTCAGGATTGAGGGGCTCTCCGACGCTCATAATGTGCCGAAGTGAGCTCAAGTCAAATTGATTTGTCAGCTCAGCACCTTGTGCCATTAGCATCCGGAACGCGGTCGGTGCTGAGTACCAAACCGTGACGCCAGTCTTCTCCAACGCCTGATACCAGCCTTCCGCAGTAAACCTTCCACTAACGATGACAATTTCCACACCGTGTAGCAAAGGAGCAAACACGCCGTACACCGTTCCTGTCACCCAGCCTGGATGTGCTGTGCACCAGTACACGTCATCTTCTCGTAAGTCCAACACCCATTTGCCTGTTTGGTATTGCTGAATCATCACTCGGTGTGCGTGGACGATCCCCTTTGGTTTGCCTGTTGATCCGCTTGTGTAATGAATGTTCAGACCAGAATCTAAAGACACCCAGCGCAAAATGTGAGGGTCTCTTTCCCCAGCTGCCAGTTCGCTCGGTAGCGAGAAAATTCCTTCCGCCTCGTTCGTCTTCTTACCATCTGTTAAAAATACGTGAGACAAGGCAGGTAATTCACCACGAGGCACACGCTTATAGAATGCCTCATTTGTAATTAAATACTTCCCTTCACAGTCGTTCATCCGATCGCGTACACCGTCCTCCATAAATGCCTCGAACAAAGGGGCTACGACTGCACCTAGCTTGATAGCAGCTAGCATCGCTACATATACACTTGGTTCTTTCGGTAGAAATACGAAAACAAAGTCGCCTTCTTGCACTCCGCGATGAGCCAAAACCGTCGCAAGATGATCTGTTTCCTCTTTTAATTGTGCATACGTTGTCGTTGTTTCTCGACCATCATCAGCAAGAAATCGCAAAGCAATGCGGTCTCCTTTTCCGTTTTCCACGTGTCGATCCACGCATTCGTGTGCCATGTTCACGTTCCCGGTAGAATACCAATTGAATTGCGTATGCACGTCCTCCCAGCGAAACGTCTCGCGAGTGTTCTCGTAATCTTGTAGTTGGAATTGTCCAGCTAATGGTGGGATAGATGTCGTCATCGTTACTTACTCTCCTTTTGCAAACGAAGCGTCGCTAAGATGTAGGCTTTTTGTTTTGCAAGTTCTTCACTACTACGAACCCGTGGTCTTTTTTGGTTGACCCGAATTTCTTCGTACAATGTTCCCGGCTGCCCTTGAAGAATGAAAATACGATCACACAAATAAAGAGCTTCATCAATATCGTGTGTCACAAGCACCATCGTCGTTTCACGTTCCTGCCAAATGTCTAACAGTAAATCTTGGAGCTGCATTTTTGTAAACGCGTCGAGTGCACTAAATGGTTCGTCTAACAATAATAGGTTCGGTTTTGTGATTAGGGCTCTAGCAATAGCAACACGTTGTGCCATACCACCAGATAAGTCTTTCGGGTAGTGCCCTTCAAAGCCTTCTAGTTGAACGATGCGTAGCAATTGCTGAACACGTTCTTTCACATCAGGTGTCGCTTTTAGTCCAAACGCCACATTATCAAATACCGTTAACCACGGCATAAGTCTTGGTTCCTGAAAGATCATGCCGATTTCTGGTGAGACAGTTCGATGAGGCTTACCAAGTAGGGTCATCTCACCTTCAAAGGCTGGATCAAGACCTGAAAGAACACGCAACAGCGTGCTCTTTCCACATCCACTTGTGCCAAGTATGCCAATGATCTCTCCTGTACCTGCAGAGAAGCGAACATTCATAAAACCTGCAGCGCCATCTGAAAAAGTACGCGATACGTTGTTGATGGTGAGCATAACCGTGTCCCCTTTCTACCTTTGATACTCGTAGCGGTCTTGCCAATGAAGAGCTCGATATTCTAGCAATTTTAATAGAGAGTCCGTAATCTTTCCTAATAGCGCAAACAAGACAATAGATGCAATAACCGTCTCAGGAGAATACGTATTTTGACCGAAAACAAGCAAGTACCCGAGTCCTTCACTAGCTCCCATCAGTTCTGCCGCTACGACGAACATCCAACCTAGACCTAAACCGCTTCGGATCCCGACTAGAAACATCGGTAGCGCTGCTGGCAATACAACATTCTTTGTCATTTGAAATTTTGAAAATCCGTACATTTTTCCGACCTCAATGAGCTTTCGATCAACGCCTTGAACACCAGAGACGATATTTAAGTACACCGGGAAGAATACACCAACAGCGATAAGTGTCACTTTAGACGGTTCACCAATTCCCATCCATAAGATGAAGAGGGGAACCCATGCTAATGATGGAATAGATCGGAAGGCTTGAATGAGCGGGTCCACAGCCTGTTCCACAATCTTCACTGTTCCGACGATCGAGCCTATAACTACTGCGCCTATAACACCGAGTACGAATCCTACGATGACTCGGTACATTGTAATCCAAGTGTGCCCCCATAAAGTGCCATCCTGTGCCATTTCCACCGTTTTTTCTACTACTGTAGTTGGCGCCGGTAACTGGTATTCGGGGAGTATTCCTAATGACGAACTCCCTTGCCAAAGCGCTATAAGAACAACAGGAAGAATCCAACCAATCCAAGATGAGGAGCGTGAAGACTTTTGTTTTTCGACCGTTTTTGTTTTCTTTAGTTCGCGTGCAACTTGCACCCGTTCGGTTTTACTCAACATCGTTTCGCCCTCCCCTCTACTGTCCTACAATGTCTTCAGTGAAGGAAGGATCGAGTAATTCATCTACTGTCTCTCCTACATTCACATCCGCTGGGATAACCTCTTGTGCTTGCAACACGTCACCTGCTGCTAACAGTGCTTGTCGTACATCATCATTTGGAACGATATTCGAAAAGTCGTTTCGCTCCATACTTTTGTTCGCAACTTCCACACTTAAATCAGCCGACTCTGCAAGGATACTAGCCGCTTCTTCAGGGTTTTCAAGTGTCCACGTTCGAGCTTGCTCATATGCCGCAAGTACTACATCCACGTAGTCTGGATAGGCTTCTTTGAATTCATCCGCTACGTTTAATGTTCCATACGTGTTAAATTCCGTGTTTCGATAAAATAGTTTGCCATTGGAATCCAATTCCACACGAGCCATGTGCGGGTCAAGTCCTGCCCACGCATCCACTTGATCATTTAGCAATGCTTGTGCGCCGTCACTATGCTGCAAGTTCACAATCTCAACATCACTAGCAGACAATCCAGCTTCTTGTAGTGCCTGTAATAGGAAGATATACGGATCCGTTCCTAATGTTGCGGCTACTTTAGCACCTTTCAAATCTTCTACAGACGAAATCTCACTGTCTTCTGTTGTGACCAACGCTGTCCACTCAGGCTTTGAATACAAGTACACGCTGGAGATGGGAGCTCCTTGCGCTTTTGCCATAAGGGCTGCCGCGCCTGCTGTTGAACCGAAATCGACGGAGTTAGAATTTAAGAATTCGAGTGCTTTATTGCTTCCCTGACTGAGCACCCACTCAACTTCAATCCCCTCATCTGCTAGGGCATCCTCTAAGTACCCTTTCTCTTTTAACACGAGACTTGTTGGTGAGTAATACGCATAATCCATTGTGATTTTGTCTGGTTTTCCGTCTCCACTAGCTTCACCGGAGCAACCTGCTAAAGTAATAAGCAAGAGAATAAATCCGATTCCTAAACCAAAACGTTTCATCATGATTCCCCCTTGTTTGCAATTCATGGATATAAGGCTAAAATCGTGACGTCCTAGTAATGAATCTCTACTAAAACCGTTCCGTCCATGGCGCAACCTCGAGCCACTCACGTCCGTGGGCGAACGCCTTTTTGACCCACATCGTGTGGGCCTAAAGATAGAGTCCTCCTCTATTAAAGGAGGACTCTTCCCATCTAATCATTACAGTTCACAAGCAAATGTAATAATCGATCCTCTGAGTCTTTGTGCTTCTTTATATGTGCAACGGTTATGCACGACATCAAGTCCTGCTGATTTTGCAATTTTTGCTGCTTCTGGAGAAATAACTCCTTCTTGTAACCAAAAGATTTTTGGCTTGACTTCCGCCGCTTCCTTCGCAATTTCAATCGCCGCCTCCGGACTGCGGAATACTTGCACGATATCAATTGAAAATGGAATGGAGCGCAAATCCGGGTAGGCTGTTTCTCCGAGTACTTCTGTTTCTCTCGGATTGACTGGAACCACTTTGTAACCGAGTCGCTGCATTTTTCGTGCCAGTCGGTGACTTGGACGTGAAGGATTGCTGCTAAGTCCCACGATCGCTAACGTTTTTTGGCGTTGAACTTCTTCACCATCGTGTACTTCTCGCTCAGTAGGGGATTGAAGTGCCCAGCGAATGACTCCTTCATCGTTGACAACCACTTCACCTTTCGTTTCACCTGTTACCGAAGTTCCTGTTGCCTCAAAAATGGCGCGGTCCAAATCGTTTTGTAAGTCTTCTACAGATTCAATGCCTACAGACAGACGAATGAGTTCTTCTGTGACGCCTGTTAACGTTAACTCTTCAGCACTTAGTTGTTGGTGAGTAGTGGACGCGGGGTGAATAATGAGTGACTTCGCATCCCCCACATTCGCGACGTGTGACCAGAGCGCAACGTTATCAATAAGCTTGCGACCGGCTTCCCTTCCGCCCTTAATTCCAAAGTTGACAATCGATCCGTAACCGTTTTGCAAATATTTATCAGCAAGCGCTTTAGACGGATGATCTTCTAATCCTGCATAATTGACCCACTCCACTGCCGGATGGTCAACGAGGTATTGTGCTAACTCTTTTGCATTGTCATTATGCTTTTGTACTCTTAAATGCAAGGTCTCAATCCCTTGTAAAAGAAGGAATGCATTTTGTGGACTTAAACAAGCTCCAAAATCACGTAACAGCTGCACGCGAAGTTTCGTACTAAAAGCTAAAGTACCAAAGTCTACCGCGTACCGAAGACCGTTGTAGCTTCTATCTGGCTCTATGAAATTCGGAAACTTCTCAGAATTCCAGTTGAAGCGGCCACCATCGATGACAACACCCCCGATGGCCGTACCGTGACCACCGATCCATTTAGTAGCGGAGTGGACAACGATATCTGCGCCCCATTGCAACGGTTTGCATGTATACGGTGTGGCAAATGTGTTGTCAATAATAAGCGGAATCCCATTCTCGTGGGCGATGTCTGCAACGGCTTCTACATCCAGCACGTGCAAGCTTGGGTTTCCGATAATTTCTGAGAAGAACCCTTTCGTCCGATCAGTAATAGCTTCTCGGAAGTTTTCTGGATCAGTTGGATCTACAAACTTCACTTGGATTCCGTAACGTGGCAAAGTAACCGCGAACAGGTTGTATGTACCACCGTACAGGTTCGTCGCAGCGATAATTTCATCGCCAGCACTTGCAATGTTCAAAATCGACAATGCAATCGCGCTCATACCTGAAGATGTGGCCACAGCTGCTACCCCGTCTTCTAAGAGCGCCATTCTTTTTTCGAACACATCAACGGTCGGGTTCCCGATACGAGAATAAATGTTGCCAGGCTCATCCAGTGAGAATAAGCTTTGAGCGTGCTCCGTGTTGTGAAAAACGTAGGAGGTAGTTTGATAAATAGGTACCGCTCTTGATCCTGTCGTCGGATCTGGCGATTGACCTCCATGAAGTAATACCGTTTCCAAGTTGTACGTGTCAGTTGATCTTGTCATGTTTGATCGTCTCCTTTATATTGAGTTTTCCGATATGAAAACTCTGTTTACTAGTTGGTAAATACCTGAAAAAACCTTCATCTTATTCAAAAAACCCCTCTTCACAGATCGAAGAGGGGTTTAGTAAAAAACACCTCTTCTCATCTCTCAGATATTTCTATCTGTAGGATGTAGCACCTTTTCAAAAGTTTTACCTTTTGACGGTTGCTGGGCATCGTAGGGCCTATTCCCTCCGCCGCTCTTGATAAGAAGAATCAAGTGTATTATTAAATTGTAAATTTCACATCTTGAACTGAATTATAAAGAACTATAAATCTTGCGTCAAGGGTTATTTTTCGAAAGATTTCACAATCGCATACTTCAATTGATCAACAACATCTTTCTGTTCCTCAATACCACATGATATGCGCACCATCGTCTCTGTAATTCCTAATTTCTTTTGTTCGGCTATCGGGAGAGCTCGATGACTAGCCACAGTTGGATACGAGACTGTGGTCTCTACACCGGCCAGTGATGGAACGATGTGAATCCAGTCTAACGCCTCGAAAAAGACAGGCATATTAGCCCCCTCTTGCAGTGTTATGGTGACGATTGCACCGTTTCCTTGAGGAGAAAGGTTACTTGGATAATATACAGTTTGCACTTCGTTCATCGTGGAAAACTCACGGGCAACAGCTTCTGCTACTGCACACTGTTGCTTCATACGGAGGGCTAACGTTTTACTGCCACGTACTGCTAACCACGCTTCAAACGGGCTTATATTTGCCCCTAGATTCACGACCTTCTGGCGAATCTTTGATAAGTAAGGTTCGTTAGCTACAGCTACGCCTGCTGTCACATCACTATGACCGCCAATGTATTTTGTAGCAGAGTGCACTGAAATATCAATTCCGACTTGTAAAGGGCGCACTAAATATGGAGTTGGAAATGTGTTGTCTATAATTGTAACAAGCCCACGCTCCTTTGCTAAAGAAGCTAGTTCTGCTAGATTTTCCACCCGCAACACTGGATTTGTAACACTTTCGGAATAGAGTACCTTCGTGTTAGGACGAATAGCTGCCGCAAAAGACGCAATACCTCCCTCAACAAACGACACACTAATTCCAAACTGGGCGCACTCTTCTGCCAGCAAGTGGTAGGAGCCTCCGTACACATCACGGGCTGCAACCATGTGATCTCCTGTTTTACAGACAGCAAGAAGACTTGCCAGGATCGCAGACATTCCAGATGAAGTAGCAATACCTCCATCCGCGCCTTCCCACTCGGCAACTCGACTCCCGAGCTCGTCTGTGTTCGGGTTACCCATGCGCGAATACAAATAGGAATGTTCTCCCGTATAATAGGATTCTAAATCAGCTAGCGAATGGAAAGTAAACACAGACGATTGATAAATAGGCGTTGCTTTACTATGAGTTGGACGTACTACAGGCACCTTCGGATGAACGACTGCTGTTTGAAATGACGGGTTTTTCATATAGATTTTACTCCTTTCGTAACCAAGGACAGCTTGAATACATCAAAAAAGAGCCTCCTCGAAGAAGAGCCTCTCTTCCCCTCATCAATCAGGTATTGGCACCTTGCATTGCAGGTTGCCGGGCATCATTGGGCCTGTCCCTCCGCCTCTCTAGATAAGAAGTGTTCCGTATGTGATTGAATTAAGTTGAAGTATACTAGAGTACCCTGTCCATGTAAAGTGCGATAGTGAAATTTATCTACGATGATAAGCTGCGTTCGAGTGTCTCCCCCCTGAACCAAAGTGGTTAAGTATGATGAAGGATTACAGTCGTAGGTCAAGGGCGCAAGATGAGTACTGTCCATCTTCATGATCATGGGTGAAGGTCTGATATTCATAGGCGACGATCCAAAGTTCAAACAGCATTTACATCAACCATTAAACAAAAAAGTACACCTACTCACTAGAATCATAGCTAGTAGGTGTACTTATTAATGCGTCTTGCTAAAATACCACGTATTACGTGAAGTTCTGTCTCCACTAGAAGATGCCATACTTCCTCGGGTCTACTGCATTATCTTTTCCAGGTGTCCACGGACCTTCGTGTAGCTCGAAATGTAAGTGTTGTCCGAAAGAAAGACCCGAGTTCCCCATGATACCAACTTGCTGCCCTTTCGCAACAGTTTGTCCTTGAACTACACTACGAGAACGCATATGGGCGTAGACGGTCGTATACTGCTTCCCATCTATATTATGGGAAATAAACACAACTTCTCCATAACTTGATGAATAGTACGAACGAATGACCACTCCATCAGCGGCTGCTACGATCGGGACAGTACCTCCTTTGGCAATATCTAGACCGTAGTGAACATCTCCCCCGCGCGGACCAAATCCAGAAGTGATGACCCCTTGTGTTGGGTTAGTAAAATTACCAGATGACACGGCAGGGAAACTGCTTGCGCTGCCGGTACTCGCCTGTTGTTGCTGCTGGCGACGTGCTTCTTCTAGTCGATCTTTCTCTAAACGAATCGCTTTATTTTGTGCGGCTTCTTGGGCTGCAAGCATCGCTTCTTCTTCTTCCATACTCATTACTTCCGTCTCAATCTTCTTCTCTTGAAGTTCCAGTGACTGAATCAGTTCATCTTTTTGTTGTTTCTGACTAGCTAGGCTAGCTTGTGCACTTTCTAAGTCTTTTTTGAGTGCTTCTAGCTCCACTAACTGATTTTCTTGTTCTGTTTGAAGACTTTCTAATTGCGCTTTATCTGCCTTGTGTTGTTCGACAATCTCTTGATCGGCGTCCAGCATAATAGAGACAGCAGACACCCGATTGACAAAGTCATTGAAGCTACTTGCGCCAAGTATTACATCTATGTAACTGATGATTCCGCCAGTTTGTTGGTAAGAGCGGGCTCTATCTTTTAGCAATTCACTTCTCGTTTCAATTCTCTTTTGAACCACCGAGATTTCTTCTTTTAATCGAGTGAGGTCTTTATTCGTTGCTTGAATTTCTCTGTCTTTTTCATTGAGTTGTTCATTCGTTTCAGAAATTTGGATGTCAAGTTGTTTCATTTCTTCAAAAACAGCTTCTTGCTCTTTTTGCAGACTCGCAATCTCGCTATTTTTCGCCTCAATATTTTCCTGTACATCCGAACGTTCCTCTTGGATTTCCTCACGCTCTTGTTCAAGAGTACCTAGTTCATCTGCTTGGACAAGGTTTAAGGGGGTTGTTGTCAGGGTACCTGTTACAATAAGTGTTATGACTATTAGGGGGATGAAAAACATCCGTCTCCAATTCAAAACAATCTCTCCTCTCCGTACGATCTGGTTACAGCTTGTCTATGTATATGGCATACACGCAGACGCTTCTAATTGTGCGCCAACAACCAACCCGTTGGCGCACTAGAGAGGCATCTCCTTTACACTTTCAAAAACTTACGAATGCTCATTACGCTTCCCCACACGCCAATAATCGCTCCTAAACTAGCAAGCAGTAAAGATACTTGGATGAGGAACGGACTAACCGGGAGCAATTCTATAAAACCGCCTTGTATTCGTGGGGATAGCCAATTGTATAGCGCGTCATAGCCGAGTACGATACTAAGAATGGGTACTAGACTTCCGAGAAAGCCTAGTAACAATCCTTCAAGAAAGAACGGCCAGCGAATAAAGGTGTTCGTTGCACCAACGAGTCTCATAATCTCAATTTCTTGAGAACGAGCAATGATCGTAATTTTAATTGTGTTTGAGATTAGGAACATAGCAGTGAACAATAGACCAACGATCAAAACGATCCCGACATTACGACTTGTATTAATCACAGAAAAGAGTCGTTCGACTTTTTCATCTCCATATCGTGCTTCTTGTACGTAGTCAAGCTCACTAATTCTGTTCGCTACTGCTTGTGTGTTTTGTGGATCCTCCGCTTTAACAACCAAGACATCGTATAGCGGGTTGTCTTGTTCAAATAGTTCAAACAACACATCTCCATCTGCTCCTAAACTATTAGAGTACTGCTCTAGCTGCTCAGCTTTAGACGAAAACTCTACGGACTTGACACCTGACAGCCGTTCAATTGTTTGCTGAAGGTTGTCAATTTCAGTCTGTTCTGTGTCAAGGGCGATGAACACGCTGACTTCCACATCTTCTTCTAAGCTCTTACTAAACTCGTTTAAATTCAGCATAATAACGACAAAAACGCCGACAAGAAGCAAGGTGACTGTTACTGCACTAATGGATGCAAACGTCATCCAACCATTCCGTGCCAGATTTTTAAAACTTTCCTTGCCATGTCTTCCGAGGGTGCTAAGCTTCATAGCCGTAATCCCCCCGTTCATGGTCACGCACAATTTTGCCGTTTTCGATCGCAATGACACGGCGCTTTAACGTGTTCACAATGTCTTTATTGTGCGTTGCCATCACGATGGTTGTCCCTCTTGTATTGATTTCCTCAAAAATTTTCATGATTTCCCAAGATGTGTCTGGATCTAAATTTCCTGTAGGTTCATCTGCAATAACCACTTTGGGCGCATTCACGATGGACCGTGCTATCGACACACGCTGCTGTTCGCCACCTGAAAGCTCAGACGGAATCATTCGTGCTTTATGCTTTAACTGCACTAAATCCAGCACTTCCATTACCCGTTTCTTGATCACTTTCGGATGTTCTTCAATCACTTCAAGAGCATAGGCAACATTTTCAAATACCGTCAGCTTCGGAAGCAACTTAAAGTCTTGGAACACGACCCCGATATTCCTTCGAAAAAGTGGCACTCGTTTGTTCCGTAGCTTTGACAAATTAAAACCGTTGACGACAATGGTGCCTTTCGAGGGTCGCTCTTCTCGATACATCATTTTAATAAACGTTGACTTTCCGGCCCCACTAGGACCTACGACATAGACAAATTCTCCTTGTTCGATGCGCACTTGGATGCCATTGACTGCAATAACACCATTTTTATATTTTTTGTACACATCTTGCATTTCAATCATGTACAATCACCTATTCTTATGGGGTCTGATTTCTTATGTGTAGTACAGGGTCGTCCATATATATATATATTTCTTTAAATTCGACAAACTTCGATATTCTTCCCTAAAATATCCAAATCATCTACACTCTTTTTTTAGTATACCATCACATCTAGTACAAAACCCGACAAAAATTATTACAGTTTCTTTTCAGTGTGTAAAATTCGACATTTTTCTTTGCGAAATAAACACTTATTTCTACATAGGAATATTTGCCCATAAAAAAAAGACTAGAGGGTTGCACACTCTCTAGCCTGATCGCGGATATCGGCTCCTGACCGCGGATATATTCCTCTGATCGCGGATATATTTCCCTGTTCGCGGATATCGGCTCCTGTTCGCGGATATCTGCCTCTGACCGCGGATATATCCCTCTGATCGCGGATATATCCCTCTGATCGCGGATATATTCCTCTGATCGCGGATATATCCCTCTGATCGCGGATATCTGCCTCTGACCGCGGATATATCCCTCTGATCGCGGATATATCCCTCTGATCGCGGATATATCCCTCTGATCGCGGATATATTCCTCTGATCGCGGATATATTCCTCTGATCGCGGATATATCCCTCTGATCGCGGATATATTCCTCTGATCGCGGATATATTCCTCTGATCGCGGATATATTCCTCTGATCGCGGATATATCCCTCTGATCGCGGATATATTCCTCTGATCGCGGATATATTTCCCTGTTCGCGGATATCGGCTCCTGTTCGCGGATATCTGCCTCTGACCGCGGATATATCCCTCTGATCGCGGATATCGGCTCCTGTTCGCGGATATCTGCCTCTGATCGCGGATATATTCCTCTGATCGCGGATATATTTCCCTGTTCGCGGATATCGGCTCCTGTTCGCGGATATCTGCCTCTGACCGCGGATATATTCCTCTGATCGCGGATATATTCCCCTGTTCGCGGATATCTGCCTCTGACCGCGGATATATCCCTCTGATCGCGGATATATCCCTCTGATCGCGGATATATTCCTCTGATCGCGGATATATTCCTCTAATCGCGGATATATCCCTCTGATCGCGGATATATTTCCCTGATCGCGGATATCGGCTCCTGTTCGCGGATATCGGCTCCTGATCGCGGATATCTGCCTCTACCGAATCATTACTTCATTCCTGCGAGCCACTGCACAACATTGTCCAAATCGCCGCCCTCAATTAGCCCTGGTGGCATTCCACCTCGACCATTTTCAATAATATTTCGTATCTCATCCTCGGAATATTTCCCTCCAACTTTTTGAAGGTTAGGTCCAGAAACACCCGCTAGGTTTTCACCGTGACATTGAATACAATTCCCCCCATACACTTCTTCAGCCGCATTTGCCACCTCTTTGGGGGCACTACTTTCGACCGTTGCATCCCCGTTCCCCGCTTCTTCAACTCCACCACACGCTGTTACTGTTAAGAGGGCACCGAACGTAAGTAACCACAACCGCTTATTCATTATAGTACCTCCAATTCAAATCTATTAAACAGATGTGCGCCCTGCATCTAGCCTCCCGAAGCATCTGTTACGCTCACAAAAGATTACGTATCCACCTTTCCCACAAATTCTCTCACCTTCTGAAAACACAGTCTGATAAACAACACAAGATTGAGTCGGGCGAATACCACCTGTATAGCCACTATACGTCTGTAATTTTGTCACATCGCGGTCCATTTTATGCAAAATCCTCCCGGGATCTCTGCTTCGTGGTTCGGATTATAGCGCTAAGCACCGACTCTCCGCATTCCTAAAATAAAAAAATCACAGCTATTATAGCTGTGACCGTAAGTAAGCATCTATGAAGGAATTTAGCTCTCCATCCATAACGGCTTGTACATTTCCCATTTCGGTATTCGTTCGGTGGTCTTTCACCATGGAATACGGGTGGAAGACGTAAGAGCGGATTTGGCTTCCCCAGCCAATTTCCTTTTGTTCTCCGCGAATTTCAGCCAGCTCTTTTGCTTGTTCCTCAATTCTAAGTTGATATAACTTCCCTTTAAGCATCTTCATCGCTTTTTCCCGGTTTTTAATTTGTGAACGTTCAGATTGGCACGTCACCACAACACCAGTAGGTACGTGTGTAATACGCACAGCAGAATCGGTCGTATTGATATGCTGTCCACCTGCCCCACTCGAGCGATACGTATCTATTTTCAAATCTTCAGTTCGTATATCGATTTCAATTTCCTCATCGAACTCCGGCATTACATCGCAGGAAACAAAAGAAGTGTGTCGTCTCCCAGAAGCATCGAAAGGGGAAATACGGACGAGCCTATGAACACCTTTTTCTGCTTTTAAATATCCATACGCGTTATGCCCCTTGATCAACAAAGTGACGCTTTTAATTCCAGCTTCATCCCCAGCTAAGTAGTCTAGCGTTTCCACTTTGTACCCTTTTTTTTCAGCCCAGCGTGTGTACATCCGAAGTAGCATCGAGCCCCAATCTTGTGACTCTGTTCCACCAGCTCCAGGATGTAATTCGATAATGGCATTGTTTTGATCATGGGGCTCACTTAACAGAACTTGCAACTCGTAATCGTTAACCTTTGCAAGTAACTCCGTTAATTCGCTTTCAAGCTCTTCTCGAAGCTCTATGTCGTCCTCTTCTTTCACAAGTTCATAGGTTACCTCGAGGTTTTCGTGTGCTTCCGCCATTAAATGAAACTCATCGACGAGTTCTTTTAAGCCATTTGATTCGTTAATGATTGTTTGCGCTGCCTGTTGATCGTCCCAAAAATCAGGTTGCACCATAATATCCTCAATCTCTGCAATACGCGCCTCTTTTACATCTAAGTCAAAGAGACCCCCTGAAGTCCGCTAATCGGTTAGCTGTTTTTTCGAGTTCATGCTTTATAACTGAAAGTTCCATATCAGTTCACCTCAACTGTTTGTTTGCTCACAGGTCATCTTATCATGTAGTGAGCGCTTCCGCTAATACTCTCCAAAAAAAGGTTGCATCTGAATGTCAGACACAACCCGCTTCCGCTTTTCGTCTGTCCAGCTCCAGGCGTTAGGGGACCGCACGTCGTTTCATCCCCTCCGTGAAAGTTAAAGTACAACTTTCTCTCCGGTGCTAAGACGAGTGGGTTCCCCTAGGCAAACGCCTTCCGCTTTTCGTTTTAAGCTAGCCGTCCGCAGCATTGTTTATACTTTTTACCGCTTCCACAAGGGCACGGATCATTACGTCCGATGTCATCACGTTCTGCTTTTACGAAAGGTTTTTTTCTTTGTTCACTCTCGCCATCAGCTTTCGGATTCACTGCTTGACCTTTCGCCACTTCTTGACGTTCTAAGTTTCGCTGAATTTCAGCTTTCATGACGTATTTAGCGACGTCGTCTTCGATAGCTGTTACCATTTGTTCAAACATCGCGAACCCTTCACTTTGGTATTCACGTAATGGGTTAATTTGACCGTAAGCACGCAAATGGATACCTTGTCGTAACTGGTCCATTGCATCAATGTGGTCAATCCACTTCGTATCAACAGATCGCAGTACGATGACTTTTTCAAACTCACGCATACGATCACCGAGGAGGTCTTCCTTTTCTTGATACTTCTCATCGGTTTTCGCAACGAGTAGACCTACAATTTGTTCTAAATCTTTTCCTTGCAACTCTGCTTCAGTTACGTCGCCTTCCTGGAGTAAATTCGCATTCACATAGTCCAGGAGCGCAGTTGTATTGAGTTCCTCGTCGTCATTTTGTGGCATGAATGCGACCACATTACGTTCGATGGAAGAGCGTAACATATCTTTCACAATGCCTTGTAAGTTTTCATTTTCCAAGACGTCCATCCGTTGTTTATAAATAATTTCGCGTTGCTGACGCAAAACGTCGTCATACTGCAAAAGCTGTTTCCGGGCATCAAAGTTATTTCCCTCTACGCGGCGCTGTGCAGATTCAACTGCTCGCGAAACCATTTTACTCTGGATGGGCTGCTCATCATCCATTCCGAGCTTCGCCATCATGTTGCGCATATTATCTGATCCGAAGCGACGCATTAACTCATCTTCCATCGACAAATAGAATTGAGTCGCACCAGGGTCACCTTGACGGCCAGAACGTCCACGCAATTGGTTATCAATCCGCCGACTCTCATGCCGTTCCGTTCCAACAACAGCTAAACCGCCAACTTCTTTAACACCTTCGCCAAGTTTAATATCAGTTCCGCGTCCAGCCATGTTTGTTGCAATCGTAACAGAACCCTTTTGACCTGCTGCCGCGATAATATCGGCTTCACGACCGTGATTCTTTGCGTTCAAAATGTTATGGGGAATGCGCTTTTTCTGAAGAAGACTTGAGATCAGCTCACTCGTTTCAATCGCAACGGTTCCGACGAGTATAGGTTGTCCTTTTTCATATCGCTGTGCAATGTCATTCACAACCGCACGGAATTTGCCTTCTTTTGACGCATAAATGAGATCCGCATGGTCTTGTCTGACAATGATTTTATTCGTCGGGATCACGGTAACGTACATGTTATAAATGTTCTTAAACTCTTCTTCCTCTGTTTTAGCAGTACCTGTCATACCGGCTAGCTTCTCATACATACGGAAGTAGTTTTGGAACGTGATCGACGCCATCGTCATACTTTCATTTTGAATATCGAGTCCCTCTTTGGCCTCAATGGCTTGGTGAAGACCGTCAGAATAGCGACGTCCTTTCATTAATCGACCGGTAAACTGGTCTACAATGACCACTTCGTTATCCTGCACCACATAATCCACATCGACTTGCATAGAAACATGAGCTTTCAAAGCCTGGTTAATGTTGTGATTTAATTGAACATGAGAAATGTCAAACAAGTTATCGATGCCAAAGCCTTTTTCTGCTTTCGAAATACCGTCTTCAGTCAATTGCACACCTTTGGATTTCACATCGTACGTATAATCCTCGTCTATCTTTAACGTCTTCACGAATGCGTTTGTTTGCAAATAGAGTTGTGCTGACTTTTTCGCGGAACCCGAAATAATGAGTGGTGTACGTGCTTCATCGATAAGAATAGAGTCTACCTCGTCAATCACAGCATAATGAAGTGGGCGCTGTACCATTTGTTCTTTATACAACACCATGTTGTCACGCAAATAGTCAAAACCTAGCTCATTGTTCGTGCTATAGGTTATATCAGCCGCGTAGGCTTCCCGTTTTTCATCTTTTGTTAAACCGTTGGTGTTCAGACCAACCGTTAATCCGAGAGCATCGTATAGCTCACCCATCTCGGTTGCATCACGGCTTGCTAAATAGTCGTTAACGGTAACAACATGCACACCTTTACCCGTTAAAGCGTTTAAATAAACAGGCATTGTGGAAGTCAACGTTTTCCCTTCACCTGTTTTCATTTCGGCAATATTCCCCTCATGAAGTGCTACGGCCCCCATGAGCTGCACTCGATACGGGTACAAGCCGAGCACACGTTTCGCCGCCTCACGGACAACAGCAAACGCTTCAACTAAAATGTCGTCAGTCGTCTCACCTTTTTGTAATCGCTGCTTAAAGTCTGCTGTTTTACTACGCAAATCCTCATCAGAAAGCTTCGACATATCATTAGCCAACGCTTCGATTTGGTCGGCAATTTTTTCTAACTTCTTTACTTCTCGTTTATTTCCATCAAAAGTTTTCTTTAAAATTCCAAGCATAAGTACGCTCCTTTAACAGTGCGTATTGCACCATTCCCTAGTTCGTCCATACTATTCATCTTATCATTGGAACAGTTTTGTGACAACTTTTGGTGGGGAGAAAAGGACTGCAAGATGAGGGTTCGTGTGGATGAATAATTAACTTTACCTATACCATTTTCCGAAAGAAAAAACCCCTTAAAGAAGGGGTCTTCTACTTAAACGTTCTGCTGTTTCATGTACCGTAGTACCGCCAAATCAATATAGCCGGTCTGTTGCTCTCTCATTTCAAAATTCTCTGCGTGCAAATACGTTTTGAACGCATCGGTCACTTTGTTTGTACTTGTTGCACTAGTAGCTAAATAGTCCAAGCGTATCAGTTCGTTTCGTAAATCGTCTTCCACTACACCCTCAATAGAAGCAATATCCTCTTGTAATGTTTTTTGAAAGTATAGTGCATGAAGCGTAACGAGACGTTTCAGTTCTTCAATTGGCTGTTCATGGTCCTCAACGCGTAAGTCGATGTATCTGTCATTAAATCCACCATACCCGCCTTGTTCCTTCACAACAAGCAGGGACGCAGATTGCATGCCTCGTTTGTCGCCACCAGCTTCTTGCCCTGATTCGAGTGCTGCTAAAAGGCGATCAGCGAGAGATCCCTTCGTGTTCGCAAATGTGTTCGCAAGCGCCTGAACTGTCGCCGCACTTACAAGAATATTTCCTTGAGCAGCAAAATGTTCTCCGGTGAGTCCGCCGGCCCAATCGTAGCATTCTTTACCGGTAAAGGTCGCTGTGTTCCCTTGACTGTCAACTATGCCAACCTGCCTTGACTCTCGTTGTTCATCCGGTTCTGTTAGTGCCTGCATCACGTCTTGCGCACTTTTACCTTCTTCAAGATAAGCTAAACCGTCGGGCCCATAAGAGGTGTTAGCGTACGATTGAGTGGCAATTGCCCCAACGCCCGCTTTCGCCCACGGAACGACCGATCCGACTCCCAAAAACTTTGACTGAACCGCAACACCCCATGCTTTTTCTTTCGGACAAAATCCTACTATTGAATAGGTCACGCTAATCCCTCCATAACACACGCTGTTAGTAGACACTTGGAACCTATATTTTTGCACTACCTTTCCAAAATCGCCTACACCCCACCTAAAAATACGGCACCGTAAATGAGAGAAAGTCCAATTACGTATGCGGGATGCCATTTTAGTCTTTGTAACAACAAGTAAGCAACGAGTACGATGCCTACAGTTTGCCAAATACCTGCTCCTTCATATGACGACAGAAAAAAGTCAAGCGTCATGACGCCGAGGAGTACAGCAATAACTGGTCGTACGTATTTAGTCATATTTTTCACTTTAGGAGAGTCTTTATATTTCACAATCAAACTCAACAAAGCGAGCATGAGAATAAGAGAGGGGGCTACAGTCGCAAACAGCGCTACAGCAGCTCCAAGAACGCCCCCCTCCGTGTACCCAATGTATCCAGCCATTTTTGTTGCAATGGGTCCTGGAAGTGCGTTACCTAGTGCCAAAACCTCTCCAAACTCACTTGTCGTCAGCCAACCATACCGGTCAACCACTTCCTTTTCTACAAGAGGAATGGAAGCAGGACCTCCACCATACCCAAGAATGCCAGGAAGGAAAAACGCCCAAAACAACTGAAGATACGTCATCCTGCTCTCTCCTTCCGAACTTCGCCAGTTCCTTTTTCTGCTGCCGGAGTAAACAATAACGCGCTCAAAAGAACGGCAAAAATGAGAATAGCCGGGTGAAGTCCGATCAACTGTAACAATATGGTAGAACCAGCAAGGAAGGCAACTGTCATTTTGACGCCGATTCCTGATGTCGATTTTTTCACAAAGTCCCACGTGAGCACTGCCAACATCACAGCAACAACTGGAACAACTGCAGCTGTCATTCCTTGTACCCACCGCTCGTCTTTAAACGTGTTTAATACTTGGAGGAGGGCGATCATGGCAATTACTGTTGGAAATGCAGTGGCTATGAGAGCTGCTAAACATCCAAAAACTCCTGAAACACGAAAGCCTATATAACCTGCTAATTTGGTAGCAATAGGGCCAGGCAGTGCATTACCTAGTGCCAGTACATCGCTGAATTCTTCGTCCGATAACCATTCATATCTTTCGACCACTTCTTTATGCACAAGAGGAATGGAAGACGGGCCGCCTCCAAAGCCAAAGATGCCTACACGAAAAAATGCGAGAAAGAGGTGCCATACCGTCATTCCACATACCTCCTTTCATTCATGCTGTATTATTTTACCAAGATGCGACAGACCCATCTGTTCGTGATTCGGTTCCTCCCATGAGGACACCTGTAGATGGGTCGCGCCAAATAATTTGTCCACGACCGAATCCGCCTCCATCTAACGCTACTTGGATGTTGTGGCCTTTTCGCGCTAATGCTTGAGCGAGGTGCGAAGGGAAACTAGATTCTACGAGTACGGTTTTGTCTTTCATCCATTGCCAACGTGGGGCGTCCAAATTGGCTTGCGGATTGAGCCCATAATCTACTGTGTTCATTACTACTTGCATATGTCCTTGTGGCTGCATATAGCCGCCCATGACCCCGAATGGACCGATAGCTTCGTCACCTTTTGTCATAAATCCAGGAATGATCGTATGGTACGTTTTTTTGCCTGGCTTCAATGCATTGGGATGCGTCGGATCGAGTGAAAAGTCATGTCCACGGTTTTGTAATGAAATCCCCGTTCCAGGCACGACAATACCTGATCCAAATCCCATGTAGTTACTTTGAATAAATGACACCATGTTGCCTTCTCCGTCTGCTGTTGCTAAATAAACAGTGCCTCCAGCCGGCGGTGTGTACGGCTCAGGCGTAATCGCTTCAGAGCCAATTTTGTTCCGTCGTTCCTGTGCATACTCTTCACTAAGTAGCGTTTCCATCGTGAGTGGCATATCAGCAGGCTCAGTTACAAACGCCTTGCCATCTGTAAAGGCCAATTTCATCGCTTCGATTTGCTGATGAACACTTTCGAGATCGTCGCGCCCTTTCGTAAATTCGTAGCCTTTCGCAATATTTAACGCCATGAGTGCCACAATCCCTTGCCCATTCGGCGGAATTTCCCACACATCGTAGCCACGGTAATTGACTTTAATTGGGTCAACCCACTCTGGATGATACGCTGCAAGGTCTTCCTTGCGTAAATAGCCACCGTGTTTACGGCTATAAGCATCCATTGCCTCTGCTAGCTCACCGCGATAAAAACTCTCTCCATTCGTCTCAGCAATTTTACGTAATGTCGATGCATGACCTTCTGAACGCCACACCTCTCCAATTTCTGGCGCTTTTCCAGCTGGCGCAAACGTGTCGAACCAAGGTTGGTACACTTCTTCATCGCCAAAAAGCTGTTGGAATTTCTTTGTAGCGAGCTTCCAATACTTACCGAGAACCGGACTAAGTGGATACCCCTCTTCCGCGTATGCAATCGCAGGTGCAAGAGATTCGGAGAGTGGGAGTTTCCCAAACTTCTTGGCAAGCTCAGCCCAAGCGGCGGGTGCACCAGGTACAGTGACGGGCGTCCATCCGAACGTCGGCATGGTTTCGTTGCCTTGCTCTTTTACAGCATCGATGGAGATAGATTGCGGAGCAGGTCCACTGGCATTTAACCCATGAAGCTTCCCTTTTACCCAAACGAGTGCAAACGCATCGCTACCAATTCCGTTAGACGTCGGTTCTAGAACGGTTAACGCTGCAGCCGTTGCAATGGCGGCATCAATCGCGTTCCCACCTTTTTTCATCACCTCAATGCCTGCCTGTGCTGCTAATGGTTGGCTCGTTGCTACCATCCCATTTTTCGCAAACGTAGTCGTACGCTGAGACGGATATGGGTAAGACAAATGGTCAAATTGCATCTAATCACTCCTCTAGTAGTGTACTAACTAATATATTATCAGAAAAAAAAGCTGACTCAACCGTCGAATCAGCTGGGTTTTGGCCCAAAATTGGAAAGGAATTCACTAATTACTGTTCCTATTATAGGGTAAGCGATTCCTCTACCTCATGACAAGCCACAAAATGTCCTGGACGTGCTTCGCGGAATACTGGCTTCTCCTGTCGACATTGTTCTGTTGCGATAGGACAGCGTGTGTGAAATGGACAGCCAGTGGGTGGATCTGCAGGGTTTGGAATGTCCCCTTCAAGACGAATACGCTCGCGCTTTTGCCCAGGTCGCGGTCTTGGAATGGCAGATAGAAGTGCTTTTGTATACGGGTGTAACGGTTCTTTGTAGAGATCCTGTGACGTAGCAAGCTCTGCTGTGTGTCCTAGATACATGACGAGGACACGGTCACAAAAATGCTTAACCACACCAAGATCATGGGCAATGAACAAATAGGTCAGATCATGCTTTTTTTGAATATCCTTTAGCAACTTCATTACTTGCGCTTGCACAGAGACGTCTAACGCTGATACGGCTTCATCACAAACAATAAAGGAAGGGTTTAACGCAATTGCTCGTGCAATACCGATTCTTTGGCGTTGCCCTCCACTAAATTCGTGAGGGTACCGTACTGCATGCTCCCTTTTTAACCCTACTTCTTCTAATAGGGAAAAAACACGTTCCTGTCGCTCTTGTTTCGTTAGTTTCGTATGAATAATAAACACTTCTTCTAATGCATCTCCAACACGTTGTCGCGGGTTTAACGAAGCGTATGGGTCTTGAAAAATCATTTGCATTTCTTTTTTGAACGCTTTCCGCTGTCGATCTGACAAACTTTGAATCTCTTTTCCTTCATAAAATACTTTTCCTTCTGTAATGCCCTCTAAGCCGAGAATCGTTCTGCCTAACGTCGATTTTCCACAGCCAGATTCGCCAACAATTCCAATCGATTCACCTTTTTGCACTTCAAGGCTAACGTGTTCGACGGCTTTGACATACCCTTGCGTCCTTTTTAAGATACCACCTTTGATGGGATAGTACTTTTTGACCCCATCAAGCGTTAGTAGAGGTTGGGGCGACTTCGTTTTGACTGCCATCTTCGTTCACCTCCTGCAACCAGCATCGTACAATGTGTTGGTTTGATTGGGGTCGTATCGTCTCTTTCGGTGAGTGCTTCCGGCAATGGTCTGTCGCAAACACACACCGTTGATGAAAACGACACCCTTCAATCTTTTCTTGAATAGAAGGAAGAGAACCTGGAATCGGCTCCACTTCAAATGTCTCGTCATCAATATCGGGAACAGAAGCAAGTAGCCCTTTCGTATACGGATGCTGTGGGGAAGCAAATACTTCCTCGACTGTACCTTCCTCCACTTTCTCCCCTGCATACATCACCATCACTCGATCCGCCACTTCAGCGACAACACCCATGTCGTGCGTTACCATGACGACACCCATGCCAAGGTCGTCTTTCAAATCCTGAATAAGATCCAAAATTTGCGCTTGGATGGTCACGTCTAGAGCAGTTGTTGGTTCATCTGCCATCAGAAGGGACGGATTACAGCAAAGAGCCATGGCGATCATGACCCGTTGCCTCATTCCACCACTTAGTTCGTGTGGATATTGATTCATCCGCTTTTCCGGATACGGGATGCCGACCTTTTTCAGCATTTCAATTCCTTTTTTGTGCGCTTCCCGTTTGCTTAACCGCTCATGAATCATAAGAGGTTCACGAATTTGGAAACCAATCGTTAGTACAGGATTTAAAGCTGTCATCGGCTCTTGAAAAATCATGGACATGTCTTTTCCACGTAATTTCCTACGCTTTTCCTCAGACAAATGAGTAATGTCTTCTCCTTGGAACTTGATCGTTCCTTCTCTTACCTGTCCGTTATCCGGTAGCAATCCCATAACAGAAAGAGAAGTGATACTTTTTCCACATCCTGATTCCCCGACGATGCACAACGTTTCTCCTTTATTAACTGAGAAGGAAACTCCTCGGACGGCGGCATATTCGCCGGTCCCCGTCCGAAAAGTTGTAACGAGTTGGTCTACTTGTAATAACTCTTCCATGGTATCCCTACTCTCTTGTAACGTTGTAAAGTGACCATTGACCTGTTGGCTCTAATTCAAGCCCTTTTACAGATTTATCAACAGCAGCAGCGATGACACCGTGATGCATAAGAATTGCTGGAGCATCATTTGTGATCAGTTTGTTCGCTTCCGTTAAAATTTCAATACGTTTATCCTGATCTACTGTTTCACGGGATTGTCTAATGAGTTCATCAAATTCTGGGTTGTTGTAAGCTGTTCGATTGGATGAACCAATATTGTCTGAGTGGAAGTTCGGATAGAAAAGTTCACTACCATCTCCCGTCACGTTAGACCAGCTTAGCGTCGTAATATCGTACTCACCTAAACGGGCTGTTTCTAAATATGTGCCCCATTCCATTTGCGTGATTTTCGTTGGAATTCCGGCTTCACTCAAGTTGGCCTGCACAATCTCAGCAATTTTCATTTGTGTTTCACGGTTCGGCGTCAAAATTTCCAGCTCTTGATCTCCGAATCCATTTTCTTCAACAATTTGCTTTGCCATTTCTGGATCGTATTCATACCCTGCTTCTTCTGCGGATTCATCATATCCGAAAAGTTGCGGACCGAGAATAGCGTTCCCACCATAGCCAAGTCCATTTAGCTGATTGACATATGCCTCACGATCAATGGCATACGCAACGGCTTTACGGAACTCTAGATTGTTCATTGGCTCACGCGTCATGTTAAATCCTAGGTAGTACATCGGTGTACCGTCTTTTGTCAAGATGTCTACTGAATCCATTCCTTCAAGTCTTGTCAGTTGCTCTGGCGGAACGGCGTCAATAAATTGCACTTCTCCAGAACTCATCATCGAGATTGCAGTGGAGTACTCTGGAACAACTTTGAATGTAACCTTCTCCAATTTTGGAGCTCCACGCCAATAATTTTCATTTGCTTCTAATACAATCTCATTTCCTTGCTCCCAAGAAACAAATTTGAATGGTCCTGTTCCTACAGGATTTTGCATGAGATCTTGGTTTTGATCAGCTTCAGGACTAACAATGGCTGCATTTGAGTGACCTAGTGCTGCGAGAAGCCCACCAAATGGATATTTTGTTTTGATTGTCACAACGTATTCGTCGTCGACAATGATTTCTTCAATAGGCTCCAACAATGAGGCACGAGGCGCTGCAGTGGCTGGGTCTCTAAATTTGTCAAAAGTATATTTTACTGCTTCTGCGTTAAATGGCGTTCCATCTTGGAATTCGATACCTTCTTTTAGTGTAAACGTCCACGTCAAATCGTCTGGCTGCTCATACGATTCAACTAGATTTGGTTCCATTTCCATCGTATCAGGATTCCGATTAAATAACGTTTCATAGATTTGTTCATTGACGCTAGAAGACACGGAGTCATTCGTTAAAATTGGCGATAATCCAACGGCATCTGTTGTAGCAGCATAAGTCAATTCATTTGCTACTTCACCAGCTCCTCCTTCTTCAGACGAAGAAGACCCTCCTCCAGAACATGCACTTGCAACGAGTAGTACTAGTGCCAAAACAGCCATTAACCATACTTTTTTCATATTACTTCCCCCTCATTTTTACTTACATATACATTGGACTGTGATAAATACTGCTGTTGTAAGCTGTCTCCACACATTGGTTTGCGTGTTGAACTTAAGTTTTTTTTATCCATTTACATTCATGTTTGGATCTAATGCGTCGCGCAAAGCATCTCCTACCACATTAAAGGCAAACACGACGAGCATGATGGCGATCCCAGGAACAATCGTCATATGCGGTGAAGTCCACATATAATCTTGTCCTAGAGCAATCATAGCTCCCCATTCAGGCTGCGATGGTTCCGCCCCTAAGCCAAGGAAGCTTAACGAGGCTGTGGAGAGAATCGCAGTGGCCATACGCATCGTAGCAAACACGATAATAGGTGCCAAACAGTTAGGTAAAATATGCTTCAATATAATTCTTGTATTACTGGCCCCAACTGTACGCATCGCTTGAACATATTCTTGCTTTTTCACAGACAAAACACTTCCGCGAACGATTCGTGCACATGTGGGTATCGACCAAATACTTATGGCAATGGCTACGTTTATAAGACTTGAACCAAGAACTGCAATGATCAGCATCGCAAGTAGAATACCTGGAAAGGCAAACAAAATATCTACTATTCTCATTAAAATGTTATCTAGCTTTTTGTAATATCCAGCTAACAACCCGAGAGCCGTTCCACCGATGACTCCTAGCGAAACTGCCGTAATCCCAACTAATAGCGAAATGCGGGCTCCGTACATAATCCGTGACCAAATGTCTCGACCGTAATTGTCTGTACCAAGCCAATGACCTTCTGAGAAAGGAGGCAATTCCGCATTAGCTAGTGTTTGACTATACGGATCGTAGCTTGTGAGGACAGGCGCGAACACGGCCATTATGATTTGGAGAACAATAACAAGTAAACCGAATACAGCCAGTTTGCTCGTCATCATTCTTTTCCACGTGGTCAACCATACTCGTTCCTTCTTCTGCTTTTGCGGTGAGACTTCTGCAATAGATGACATAGAAATCCTCCTCTCTATGTGTTTAGTCGTAGCTAATTCGTGGATCTACATACGTGTAGACAATGTCAACGATGAGGTTGACGATAACAAACAGCGCAGCTACTAACAAAACGGATCCTTGTACCATCGGAAAATCACGTGCGGCAATGGCATCGATCATCAATCTTCCAATACCGTTAATAGCAAATACCTTTTCGGTGATGATGGTACCTCCGAGCAAGAAACCGAAATTTAGACCGACTACGGTAATAACAGGAATCATGGCGTTTTTCAATGCGTGAACTGCAATAATAGATTTCCTTTTTACCCCTTTTGCTTTTGCTGTACGAATGTAGTCTGCACGAATGACTTCAAGCATAGATGAACGACTCATTCTGGCGATCATAGCAGCAGATGCAGTTCCGAGAGTGATCGCCGGTAGAATAACCTGCTGGAATCCTTGTGGTGTCCAAATCGGTCCATCAAGTCCACCAGCTGGTAACCAACCAAGATTTACTGAGAATACGAGAATAAGAATGGTACCTAGCCAAAAGTTCGGAATAGATACTCCCGCAAGTGCGAACACGTTGCTGGAGACGTCGAGCCAAGAGTTTTGTTTAAGGGCCGATACAATTCCGGCGATGACTCCGATGAAGACGGCGATCACCATACTTGCAATAGCCAAATTCACGGTGTTAGGAAAGCGGATAGCGATTGCATCAGCAACCGATTGATTCGTTTGGTACGAGTACCCTAGATCTCCTTGTAACAACCCAACAAGATAATCTTTGTATTGCACGAAGAAGGGTTCATTCAACCCGAGGTTTTCACGAATTGCTTCAATGTCAGACTCCGTTGCAGTCGGTCCTCCGATAATGGTAGCCGGATCCCCTGGCGCAATATACATACTGGAAAACACTAAGAAAGAAATCCCTAACAAAAGTAAAATCAATTGGAAAAATCGTCGTACAATGAGTGCCACCAAGTTAGTTCACCCCTTTACTTTACTGCGTTTAAGTAGCGTTTAGACACATAGTTATGATTTATCTTAAATATCCATCCTTTTGTAAGACAGAATTACAATTTCACCTCCAAAACGTAAGCATTTTTCAAGTTAATAGTCATTATAAAGGACTCACACCTTTCTGACTAGTCTTTTTTTAATGAAATATTAAATGTTCTGTTTTTTTATACACACGCGGCAACCCGATAGATGGTGTCAAACCTGACCCGAAGCTAGATAGCGGATCTAGTTGCTTTGCAAAAATTTCTTGTCAGTTTAGACATTGAAACAACGCATAAAGATACGAATCGACAAAACGAAGGAAAAGTCAATAAATTAATTTCGTTATGTAAAGTCAGAAGCAAAAGAAAAAAGCACCTTCGCGAGGTACTTTGTCATTTTTATAGCTTTAAACCATTTCGGCTCTTAAATCTCCTTAACAATATGTGACTCTCCACTCTCGTAATTCCCTCTAATGCATATAGCTCATTGTTAATAAACTTCTCTAAACTTACAAAATCTTCGACCAACACGTGCATATGTAGCGTACTGGGGCCTGTCATTTGATAACAACTAGCCACATTCGGATTATCAGCAAGCGCCTGGGCTACTTCGACTAAAGAACCAGGTTCACAATCTACTTCAAAGAATGCAGATACTTGTTTTCCGAATTTTTCCGAGTTCACCACGACGGTAAACTTTTCAATCACGCCTTCCCGTAGCAACTGCTGTACGCGTTCACGGACAGACACCCGAGAAAGGCCTAGTTCTTTGCCAATGTCTACATAGGAAAGCCGCCCGTTATCTGTCAACAACTGTAATATTTTACGATCCGTATCGTCTAGCTTCACACGACCACCTTACCTTTCGTTCCTTCCCAGCTATTCTGTCCATCATCGGTAGACGTTTTTA
Source organism: Bacillus fonticola (assembly GCF_012955605.1). Classification (GTDB taxonomy): domain Bacteria; phylum Bacillota; class Bacilli; order Bacillales; family JC228; genus Bacillus_CG; species Bacillus_CG fonticola. The sequence goes on from NZ_CP052135.1 coordinate 2,665,361, forward strand.
TTATACACGTTACCTCTAGCTTGTTGTCCACGTTCCATTATACGAGGAAAATATATACTTATCTAAATACACTGAAAAATAAATAGAACAGAAAACATTCATGTGCTGGGCACTCAACCATGCATGGAAACTGGTCACAAAGCAGTCTAGTTGTGATCAAGGCGGTGTGAGCAGAGCCCCAGGTATGGGAGGGTTACCTATGCGATGTTCTGCTCGATTAGGTAACTGAAACACGGTTAGGGATTGGTGTCGCTCCGCCCCTTTTCCAAAAAAAAAGTCTTCCCAACAAGCAGCATGATAGGTAGTGGGAAACCTCCGCTGCATAGTTGGGGTAGACAAATGTGAAAGGAACGGTGGTTTGTTGGCCCACAATCCACCTAGGCTTATTATACCACAAACATACAAATTTATGGTAGCCAAATTTAGTATTGTTGAAATACTTAGATTTTTACACCAGAAGAAACCCCTCTAGAGATAAGAATGCTCCAGAGAGGTTCTTTAGTTTATGCTGTTTCGATTATACCATATTTTCCATCTTTCCGTTTGTATACGACGTTCGTACGATTGGTCTCTGCATCAGTGAAAACAAAGAAACTATGGCCCAGCAAATTCATCTGCAGAACGGCCTCTTCACTATCCATCGGTTTTAAATCAAACTGTTTCGTACGTACAATGTCAAAAGAACCGTCTTCTTCCTCCTCTTCCAAGACCCGAAGACGTTGTTCTCGCTCTTCAGCAACAATTTGTGCAAAAACTTCCTTTGGGCTACCCATTTCACGCGCTCTACGATTCACTCTCGTTTTATGCTTGCGAATTTGACGCTCCAGCTTGTCAATAATTAGGTCAATCGCTGCGTACATGTCTGCGTTATCTTCTTCCGCACGTAATAAAAGGTTAGGAAGTGGAATCGTGATTTCCACCTTTGCTGTTTTATCAGGCCGTACCTTTAAATTGACGTGTACGTTGGCATCCGGAGACTCGTTAAAATAGCGTTCGAGCTTTCCAACCTTTTTCTCGACGTATTCCTTAAGTGCTTCGGTGAGTTCCATATTTTCCCCACGAATGTTGTAGTTCATATAGCGAATGCCTCCTCCAAAGATGGGTATGTCATTCTATTTCTACACTACCCGTCCACATTCCTTTTTAAACATTAAGAAAAATTTGTCTATAGTTTGACGGCTTTGTGACGATTCGTTGAAAAGGGGGACTTGGGCTCGATTTTTGTGATGAAAACCAACTTCCCTTGGCTTTCTTTCCGAATGGTTGTTGTTTCTATACGATACACTTGCTCTATCCGATGTTCGGGCTCCTCTTTCCGACGTTCGGGTGCACCCTTACTTATACTCCAAAAAAAAAAAAGCCCTAACCAACAGTTGATTAGAGCCATCTCTATCGTTTTTTATCGTAAAACATGCCATCTTGTGCGGATGTGTTTGCATACGGGTTTACGTATCTTTGCTGAGATGTTTTTCTCTTCCGAAGAGATTTCACATCCATCTTAATGGTTTCTTGTAGCTCTTTCATTCGCATTTCTGCACGCTCATTTAAAGAGAGCACTCTTTGACCGAGTGACTGCTCTTCGCCCGTATATGGCGGTTGAACTTGAGGCAATAGGGTATCTCTTTCTTGTAGTAGTCCTTGAATTTCAGTAATGGTTTGATCGCGTTCTGTTTGGACACCAGGTTTTTCTAGTAGCTCTACTAATTTCTCAGTAGTTTCGTACAAAGCTTGGAGGGGTCCCATTACACTGTACCCGTGGTGCCCACGCCTTGCTTATTCACTTGGATTACTTGCTTCCATGTGTCGCGAAATTCCACTACGTAACCTTCTACCTCATCCAGAACTGCGGAATCATTTTGGATATTCGCTTCCATTAAACGGTGATTTATATACTCGTACATCGTCATCATTTGCTGGCTGATCGGAATGTCTATATTTAGCGTGATCATCAATTCTCTTATGACATTTTGTGCTTTTTGGATATTTGTATTTTTGTCCTGCATATTTTGTTCTACTAACGCTCGTTTGGCAAGTTTAATAAACTTTATGCATCCGTTGTATAACATCAAAGTCAGCTCACCTGGTGTGGCAGTCGTGACAGAGTTCTTCTTGTATTTTTGGTATGGGTTGTTGATCATTTATCTTTCCCCTTCTCCCTTTGTTACATGTATCCTCCGCCGAATTGTTGCGCTAAGTACGCAGACTGTTGACCCATTCTTTGGATAGCTGTTTCCATTGCTGTGAATTGGCGGTAATATCGATTTTCAGTGTCGATCAGGCGAGCCTCAAAGTCGGCGATTCGCGAATCCATATCTCTTAAGTTTCGTCCGAGTACAAAGGTTTCATTCGTCGAGAACTCTTTCCCTGCCTTTTGTTCAATTGAACGCATCGTCTCACCAGCTGTATCCCGCAGTCGATCAGCCAATCCTTTCGCTTCGGAACTATCGCTGTTTTTATTGAACAGTTCATACACGCTATTCGGGTCTTCGGAAATAGCCTCTCGTAGCTTTTCTTCGTCAATGATAAGCTTTCCACCATCACGGTAGTTTGAGCTCGTCGTAATTCCAATCTGTGTGAGCTGGCTATAGGCACCCTCGATCCCTGAAACAGGACTGTATAAATTACTTCTCATTTGGTTGAGTGCGCCACTCAAGACGGAGTCTCCACGCAAAGTCCCGCTCCGAGCTTTTTCTTCCCAAAGCTCTACCTGTTTCTCAGACATACTTTCTCTTTGTTCATTAGTCAGCGGCTGAAACTCACGATTTCGCTTTTCAGACACTTTACCGTTAACAAATTCGATGAATTCGTTGTATTTGTCCACAAACTTTGTGATGTTTTCCACAATTTTGTCTGTGTCCGCCGTTGAATTGAACGAAACTTCTCCGGTGGTCGTTTGTTTTAGATTGAGTTCTACGCCGTTGATAGTGAAAGTGTTGGAGGCACGTTCTGTTTCTAATCCATCATAAGAAAACTTGGCATTTTCACCTCTTGAACCCACACCCGCTTCCACTGCTTTTTGGTTACTTGAATTAAGATTTACCACATCCCAAAAGGAACCAGCATAAGCACTGCCTGCAGGCTGAGTAAGTTCTATTTCTACTCCGTTTGCATTGAGTCCTGTATTCTTTGCCGTTACGGAAACTTGCCCAGTAAATTCGTCGTAAAATGCACTGACACCGGATCCACTATTGATTTTACCTAAAACAGATTGGAGCGTTTCTTCTGCAGGGTCAAAGGTGAGCTTGAAAGCTTCTTCGTTAGTCTGCATCGTGCCGTCTTCTTTGATTGCTTTGATCACGATAGTTTGTTCGTCTGTTCCCATGGCGTCACTTAGCTTTGCTGAAGGATCCGTAATGGAGGTTGGGGCAAGACTTCTCATACTCGCCGCTTTCGCCAATTGATTGATTTGAATAGACCCAGAAAAATCACTAGTCGCGTTCACATTCCTTATGTCAAGCGCGTCAGAATTGGATACAGACACGTCTTTCTGGATGAACGTCGATTGCCGCCCAATACCAGAGAAAATTAGATCATCCAACTCTAAAAGCATTTTATTCACTTCACGGTAGTCGTCCCGCTGCCATTCTGTATATGTCTTCTCTTGTTGCAACTTTTCTAGTGGCATTCGTTCGGCACGCATTAAATCTGATACAATGCCGTCGATATCCAATCCTGTTGCCAGACCACTAATTCGCACGTGCTACTCACTCCCTCAGAATGCTCTTCTGCTACACATTTTCATCCAACAAAATCCCCATATTCTCAAGCTTTCCCACTCGGTTCACTATGTTGTCCACCCGTTCTAGATGATGGAAAAGGACGAAGCTACAGATTCGACTGAGTCGATCCTCTCCATAGTCGCCTCTGTTCAGTTATCTCTATTCGTTATATCGACATAACTGGCTACTTGTAAAGGGGGTTTTCGTTGAATTTGCTTAAAGGGGGTGTGATCTGCAAAAAAGAATGGGTTTTCTTCACAAGACTGCCTGCGCCTCATCTTACGTTAAAAGGATATATGCGCTTTACTCTTGAATATAATACAGAAAAGGAAGGGGGAAGTATGAGAGTGATTCGTAAAAAGAGATCCATCATCGCGGGCCTGTTTAGTATTCTTATTATCTTTTCTATACTGACTAATCCAACTAAGAAGGACTATCTTCTTTTCAGTGAAGAGACTACTGGGATAGTGACACCAGCAACTGTAGAAATCGAGAGAATCAATTTTTATTTGTTTTCCACCTATGCGCCTATGAGACCACTCGATCATTATGGGATTGTTCATCTCGGTTTTATGGGGAAGTTCTTCCAAATATCTGATGGGCAATTCGATCATCCATGGTGGCTGGAGTTTTTTAATTAGAGGAAAATGCTAAAGAGCTTGGAGTATTTTTCTCCAAGCTCTTTTTTACGACAAAATTCGGGGCGTACCTGTTCCTATAGCATTACCTGATCGCGGATATATTCCCCTGATCGCGGATATATTCTCCTGATCGCGGATATCTGCCTCTGATCGCGGATATCTGCTCCTGTTCGCGGATATATTCTCCTGATCGCGGATATCTGCTCCTGGCCGCGGATATCTGCTCCTGATCGCGGATATATTCCTCTGACCGCGGATATATTCCCCTGATCGCGGATATATTCTCCTGATCGCGGATATCTGCCTCTGACCGCGGATATCTGCCTCCGATCGCGGATATCTGCCCCTGATCGCGGATATCTGCCCCTGATCGCGGATATCTGCCTCCGACCGCGGATATCTGCCCCTGATCGCGGATATCTGCCTCCGATCGCGGATATCTGCCTCTGATCGCGGATATCTTCTCCTGACCGCGGATATCTGCCTCTGATCGCGGATATCTGCCCCTGATCGCGGATATCTGCTCCTGATCGCGGATATCTGCCTCTGACCGCGGATATCTGCCCCTGATCGCGGATATCTTCTCCTGACCGCGGATATCTGCCCCTGATCGCGGATATCTGCTCCTGATCGCGGATATCTTCTCCTGACCGCGGATATCTGCCTCTGATCGCGGATATATGCTCCTGACCGCGGATATCTGCCTCTGATCGCGGATATATGCTCCTGACCGCGGATATCTGCTCCTGATCGCGGATATCTGCCTCTGACCGCGGATATCTGCCCCTGATCGCGGATATCTTCTCCTGACCGCGGATATCTGCCTCTGATCGCGGATATCTGCTCCTGTTCGCGGATATATTCTCCTGATCGCGGATATCTGCTCCTGGCCGCGGATATCTGCCCCTGATCGCGGATATCTGCTCCTGATCGCGGATATATTCTCCTGATCGCGGATATCTGCCCCTGATCGCGGATATCTGCTCCTGATCGCGGATATCTGCTCCTTTTTGGGTGAGGTGTCTGTCCCTCGATGACGTTTACGCTTCCGGCACTATTGTTATACATGTTTTTTAACCGGTATTTAGGGGATTTCGTTTAGTGGCGGGAAATAGAAGGACAGTTTTTTAAAAAATGCTAGCCTCGACTTTAATATCGAAGCTAGCCTTTTTGATAGTTGAATGAGTATTGGACCCTATCTAATTATCCGTACTGTATAACAAGCCGTTTATACCCCAATAGGCTCCATCGGCCCAAACTGCTCCGTAAAAATCCGACTTTCCGGAACACCGATCTCCCCTAACAGCTGGCTAACATGTCCGATCATCGCCACAGGTCCACACAGTGCTACATTAAACTCTCCTTCTGGCAAAAAGCGTTCTAGCAGTTCCTTCGTGATATGACCTGTGAAAGATACGCTTTCATCCATTGGTGTTGTCGCGTCGGATATTCCGAAGACTGCATTGGCATTCGGCATTTCCGCCACGAGACTTTCTACTTGTCCTTTAAACGCCATGACTTGTAAGGAGCGTGCCGTTTGAATCCATGTAACAGAATGGTTTGGGTCGTGAAGTTTGATAGCTTGAAGCATCGCAAACAATGGTGTAGCCCCAACTCCTCCGCCGATGAACACGATCGGTTCGTTGCTTTCCATATCGATTGCAAACGTTCCGGCTGGTGCACTTAACTCGATCTTGTCACCAACTTTTACGTTGTCATGTAAATATTGAGATACGTCCCCTTTTTGTTCTTTTTTCACGCTGAATCGGTAACTGGAATCACCCGATAAGCTCGTTAAACTGTAGTGTCTGTTTGCCCAGTATCCACCTTCCTCTGCTTTGACTCGAACGGTGATGTACTGTCCTGGGGTGAAGGAAGCGACTGTATTCGTATGGATCGGGTCAACTTCGAATGTGGTGACCTCTTCGCTTTCCCGAATAATTTTGCTAACAAGGAATGGCTGGAACCCTTCCCATCCGCCTTGTTGCTGTTCGGTTTCTTCGTAAAGAGCTTTTTCTGCATCGATAAATACTTGGGCTAGTGCTCCGTATGTTTCGCCCCAAGCGGTGATAATATCGTCTGTCGCAGCGTCTCCGAGTACATCTTTAATTGCTCGCAGCAAATATTCACCGACGATCGGGTAATGTTCTGGTTTCACCTGCAAACTTCTATGTTTGTGTGCAACAAGCTCTACTGTTCCTTGCAAAACACTCCAATCGTCAATGTTTTGCGCAGCCGCTAATACTGCGTGAGCCAATGCTCTAGGCTGCTGTCCTTGTGCTTGGTTTTTTGCGTTAAAAATGTTTTTCAAATCGGGATAGTCTGCAAAAAGTGTTTTGTAAAAGTGTGTGGTGATCGTTTCGCCATGTTCCACTAATACTGGTACTGTTGCCTTCACTGTTTCTCGAGTTTGTTGAGATAACATGCGTTCACCCTCCGTTTAGATAATGTGTATGTTAAGTACATCTTTATCGTACTCCGTTTATTCCCCGAAAGATATATAACAAATACATCTTTAATAAAATCGCCACATTTTCGGAACGTGTCGATTTGGCGTATAGTAAGGATGAAAGGCTAAGTTCGCGACGTCCTATCGCAACGCCTTTCTGACCCACGTCCTGTGGGCCCAAGAATTCGTTCGAAAAGGTGACCGACATGCGCTTAACGCAATACACAGATTTCTCCCTCCGCGTCCTCATTTACTTGACAGCGCTATCCGAGGAGGAGCGAGCAAACATTCAACAGATTGCTGACGCTTATAACATTTCTAAAAATCATTTGATGAAAGTGGTTCACCAGTTGGCAAAACTCGGCTATGTGGAGTCGACGCGCGGACGGGGTGGTGGGATTCGATTAAATAAACATCCGCGTGACATTAATATCGGAGAAGTCGTTCGTGTAACAGAAGACGATTTTCATTTAGTGGAATGCTTTGACCGTGAAAAAAATACGTGCGTCCTCTCGCCATCGTGTCGATTGAAGGGCGTGCTGTATGAAGCGTTACAGGCGTATTTGGCTGTGTTAGATGAGTATACGTTAGAGGATTTGACTCGGAATCGAGGAATGTTGCGAGAATTGCTTGGGGGTTTAGGAAATGAAGGGTAAAGGTATGCAGTTCATGTACAAGCACCCTGAGTGATTGGGTGCTCCACTACGTTTCGGTGCAGCTATCCGACGTTCGCGATCCGCTATCCGATGTTCGCGACACGCTATCCGACGTTCGCGGCTCGCTATCCGATGTTCGCGACTCGCTATCCGATGTTCGCGACACGCTATCCGACGTTCGCGGCTCGCTATCCGATGTTCGCGACACGCTATCCGATGTTCGCGACACGCTATCCGACGTTCGCGACACGCTATCCGACGTTCGCGACACGCTATCCGACGTTCGCGACACGCTATCCGACGTTCGCGGCTCGCTATCCGATGTTCGCGACACGCTATCCGATGTTCGCGACTCGCTATCCTGTGTTCGCGACCCACTATCCGACGTTCGCGGCTCGCTATCCGACGTTCGCGACACGCTATCCGACGTTCGCGACACGCTATCCGATGTTCGCGACTCGCTATCCGACGTTTACGACCCGCTATCCGACGTTCACGACACGCTATCCGATGTTCGCGACACGCTATCCGACGTTCGCGACACGCTATCCGACGTTCGCGGCTCGCTATCGGACGTTCGCGACACGCTATCCGATGTTCGCGACACGCTATCCGACGTTCGCGACCCACTATCCGATGTTCGCGATCCGCTATCCTGTGTTCGCAGCACGCTATCCTGTGTTCGCAGCACGCTATCCGACGTTCGCGATCCGCTATCCTGTGTTCGCGACCCGCTATCCTGTGTTCGCAGCACGCTATCCGACGTTTACGACCCGCTATCCGACGTTCGCGACACGCTATCCGACGTTCGCGATCCGCTATCCTGTGTTCGCGACTCGCTATCCGACGTTCGCGACACGCTATCCGATGTTCGCGACACGCTATCCGACGTTCGCGACACGCTATCCGATGTTCGCGACACGCTATCCGATGTTTGGGGTCGACTCCCGTTAAAAATTGGGTTCCCTACCCTAGCCCTCGCATCAACAGCGGGATTCGCGCTCCATACCTCGCAATCAACGCTTCGTTCCGGTCGTCAGCTCCTTCGATGTTCCCGCTTAAAAATATGGGAGCCTCTATTCCTTGGTCGGCTAGCCAGCCAATTGCTTCTGCAAACATCGCTTGCAAAATGGCGGCCCCGATTACTGTTGATGTCGGGGTGAACGGGACGGGTACTTTTGGATGTTGTAGCACCGCATCCCCTGGCACTGATGCGTTATCGATCACCAAGTCGCCTACCTCATACAATCGCTTGCCGGAGCTATGTCTTGATGGTTGTAGAAGCGAGTATTCCTTGGAAGTAATGACAATGACTGGAATCCCCTTTTCCTTTGCCCTCATAGCTACGTCAATAGGGACTGGGTTTCGTCCTGATGTGGAGATCACGATGCACAGATCCCCTTCTTGAAAGTCCACCTCATTCAGAAAAGTATCCGCATAGCCTTCTTTTCTTTCCAATTGGGAAGAACGGACAGCCCCTTCGTGCAGCATGAGTGGCTCGTGTAAAATGGGCGAGATGGGCACGAGTCCGCCTGCACGATAGAACACGTCTAACGTCAACAGGTGAGAATGTCCGCATCCGAACAAGTGAATGATGCCCCCATGTTGAATGGCTTTTCCAATCCATCGACCTGCTTGTAAAACCTCTTTAGACTCCATAACGTCCATGCGTTTCTGTAGCTCTTTTGCATAAGTAGTTCTCATGCTATCGGCTCCTTTCTGCTCGTGCCTTTTGCAACATCCGTACCATCCGCTTCACCGCTTCCTCTACGATGATCTCTCCCTTTTCCCTCGTAGCCTTCGTTGCTTCACCGAGAACCGCCGTCTCCGTAAACGTACTCCACGGGGTCGGAGTGTAGTCTGCCTCTTCAGGAATAACTGGATAATCATCAATAGCTAAAGACATATCCACTTCTTCCTCAGCCAAATAAAGCATGATCGAAGTTTCAATTTCACATGCGTGCACGTAACTCGCATGAACAGGGTCAGACTCGCGTACTTGTGCAGAAGTTTCGCGCAAACCAGGATAAAAAAACGTATACGTGACGAGATCAGGGTGACGGCTCACTAATGTGCGAGCCGCTTCTTTTATGGCCACAGCATTTCCTAAGTGAGCATTGACGATTCCCAAAATTCGGATCCCTTTTGCGTACAAACTTTCACCGAGCTCTACGATGAATGGAATCAACACGTCATTTGAAATGGATAAGCTCCCCGGGAAGTCTTGCAGGCTCCATACTTGTCCGAACGGTAATGTTGGCAAAACGTATGTGTTGGAAAGACGGTTTGCTAGTTTGTGGCTTAAGCGCTCTGCCAACACGTTATCTGTATCTAACGGCAAGTGAGGTCCGTGTGCTTCAACCGCTCCGATTGGTAGTAACACAATCGTTTCGTCGTTCAATTTACTTTGAATAGTCGTTGAAGTTTCTTTTGCCCAACGCATATCAGTCACTCCTTCCACGCAAAGCATCTTGCCGGGTTTTCTACAAAAAACTTACGGATTAGACGCTCACCATCAAATCCAGCTCGTTCGGCTTCTTCTTGAAATCTCGGTACCCAATTCGCTACAATGTGCTGCAACCCGAGTCCGTAATCATAATGACTATAATAGGACTTTCTAGCAGTATCACCACTTACTAAAACATGATCTTCGTATCCTCTTTTAACAAGTTCTAAAATACATTCGATCCTTGTACTTTCCGGAGCATATTTGATCTTCCCAATCCCATCGAAAGAAAGATAAGCGCCTGTTCGTGCCACCTGCTCATGCACATACGAGTCTGGATTACGATCCATATGCCCAAAGCTCACAAACTCTAGCGGCACCCCTTCCTGGCGTAAAATCTCAATTTGCTCTAAAGCCATCGTGCCGACTTCGGTATGCGAATGAACGGGTGCCTTCGTTGCGTGATGAGCACGGGCTACCGCTCGGATGGTTTTCTCTTCTAAAGGGGTGATGCGGTTGTAGCCAGTTCCGAACTTCACCTGCCCAGCTCGAAACTGAGTCCCTTCTAACCCTTCCTCTACTTCGCGCACAACAAATTCAGTAAGCTCGTTTATCTCACTGGCTTCAATCCACTCTTCAAAAGTACCTCGATACCCAAGCACTCCTTGTAGGTGCTTAGGTATCGCTGCCTTCCACAAAAAGCTTTTATTAAAGCCGGCCGTACCGACAATGTGAATGCCTGTTTCTTCAGACAAAGTAGCTACAGCCTCGACATCTCTTCCGTAATCGACAGCGGTGGCGTCTATAATTGTTTGCACTCCGGCTTGTTTCACGTCTGTCATTTCCAGCTTTGTCTTCGCTGGGTCATCCAATAACAAATCGTCTTCTCCCTTTTCTACCCAATAAGGAGGACGACAAACGAGATGCTCATGACTATACGTGAATCCTAGTTCTGTTGGTGAAATGTCTCCTCGTAATGTACGGATAAAATTCATCGTTATTCCCTCCAAATAGTTCGGCGGGGACTAGGAGTACCCACCGAAATTTACTATGCGTTTTAGAAAAACAGTCCTGATAACAACCGAATGATCGGGCCTAAGATGAACATGTCAGAGTCTGCTGCCCACATCGCGGTGTCTGGAATTGTGCTAGCGATGAGGAAGCGCACCATAATGAATTGCCCCCACGCAACAACAGTTGAGGTGATAAATCCACCAAGCAAGGCACCGCGTACGCCACCTGTTGCATTTCCGAATACACCTGCCGTTGCCCCATGGAAGAACAGCACGATCATTGTCGGGACAAAGATGTACGCCACTGTATTCCCGATCACGACCAACCAGAGAAGAGCACCGACAAAGGCACCTAAAAACCCTAGAATGACTGCGTTCGGTGCATATGGAAAAACGACAGGTGCGTCTAGCGCTGGCTTTGCTCCAGGTACAATTTTCGTCGCGATCCCTTTGAAGGCAGGAACGATTTCACCGATGAACATGCGCACCCCCATCAAAACAACTGCGATCCCAGCAGCAAATGTAAACGCTTGAATTAAAGAGTACACTATGAAACTTTGCTCTCCCGCTTGTGCGATCAACGCTTCAGAACCCTCCGTTCCTTTGAAAGAAACGACTAGCGCACCAACAAAGAATAAAATCCCCATCGTTAATGCGGTAATCACGTTGGAATCACGTAGAAACTCAAGTCCCTTTGGCAATTCAATTTTCTCAGAATCATTCTCTTTATTCCCTAGCCATTTCCCAGCCCAAGCCGCAAGCAAAGCAACGGAAGCAGACGTATGACCGAGGGCAATGTTGTCATTCCCCGTAATTTTGCGCATGTACGGCTGGGTAATAGCAGGCTGCAACGTCCAGTAAATCCCCATAATAATAGATAGAAAGATAACAAGTGGCCAAAACGGTACAGCGCCAGCCTCATGCACAACAACTCCCGCAAAAATCGTTGTCGTCCAAAACATCATATGTCCAGTCAGATAGATAAACTTAAAACGTGTGAAGCGAGCAAGCAACACGTTGATCAAAAATCCAATTGTCATCGCAAGTGTAATTGCACTGCCGTATTCCGATGTGAACGCTCCTTCTCCCATAAACTCCCCTAAGGAAGAGGTTTCAAGCCCAAATACCTCCTTCCACATCGGTTCAAAAACGACTAATGCACCAACGATAATTCCAGAACCCGCTCCAATAATTAAAAAGCCGATAACTGCTTTTAAGGTTCCACCGATTAACTGACTGGCCGATTTCTTTTGCAAAAGTAGACCAACAAGGACAATAATCCCCAACATAATCGCTGGTGTTCCGAACAAGTTACTGGCTAACCATTGAATAAATTCCATTTCTCTTCCCCCTCTGTTTTCTTACGATTAGTTATCCGAGATGACTAGATAGAGCTGTTTGAATCTCATTTTTGTCAAAATAGTTATTCACGATCATGACCTTTGCACGAACCCCTTGCAAAGACGCTGATAGTTCTTGGCTCGTGACAATATAATCTGCATTCATACTAGAAGCCGTAGATACATCTGTGTGCTCCACATCTGCAGACACGCCCAGTTCTTGTAGCACTTCCTCGACGGTCATTCGTAAAATTAAACTCGTTCCTTGACCTAATCCGCACACACATAAAATTTTCATGCCTTCACCCCATCTACTAGATTTTGAATATCTTCATATTGTCTCGCTTGCTTTAATGCTGCGATCTTTCCTGCATCTCCGCAAAGCGCCATTAAACGACGCAATAGCGTTAAGTGCTCCCCGTTAGAAGATGCCCCTAACCCAAACACTAAATCGACTGGATCATTTTGCCGATGCCCGAATACGACTGGTTTTTTTAACTGTACAAGAGAGACAGCAGCTTCCTTCACTCCGTCTTCAGGACGGGCGTGAGGCATGGCAATAGATGGCGCCAATACAAAATAAGGGCCGTTTTTTTGAAAAGATTGCACCATCGCTTTTACATAGTTGTTTGTTGCTGTATTTTGTTGTTCCAAAAGCTTTCCAGATGCGACAATCGCTTCTTCAGCTGTTTGACAGTCCACCTGAAACGTAACGAGATCTCTTCCTAAAAACTGCATACCTGACGCCTCTTTCTTTTATATAGAGTGAACCTCCATTTTAATAAGGAGTTGGATTTTATTGTTATGACTTGCTAACACTTTGCTGAATATAGGCGTATAACTCTTCTCTCGATTGGGCTTGTATCCATTGGTCTGGAATGCCTTCTTTGAATACATCTCGCAGTTGGCCAATTGCATGCAAATGAGCTTCTTGATCGACTGGCGCGAGCACTACGAGACAACGTACCTGGTGTTTCTCTTTTTCTGAGAAGGCTACCGATTCGTCTAGCAGTAGTAAACTGAACCCAAGCTCGCGAACGCCTTCCTCTGGTTTGCCGTGGGGAAATGCAACCCCCGGTGATAGAACAATATAAGGTCCGTGAGTTGTGACGTGGTCAATCATCGCTTCCACGTACGATTCTGAAATCATTTCTTTTTGAACAAGTGGCTCGGCTGCTAACTGAATCGCCTGTTGCCAATTTTCTGCGGACGGTAGCTTTTGTACGACATCTTCTGTTAGTAGAGAAAAGAGATCTCTCTTCGCACGGTGTATGACTGGTGTTCCTTGCTGGCTAGTTGCCCATTCTTGAAGCACCTGCCGGAACCTCGCACGATCTTTTACCATGGCGTAGCTTTCCAACTGATGCATCAAAGCATCCACTGCAGATTCTGTTACTGTAGAAGGTTTTCCACCCGGATACATCGTGCGAAAGATTTGCTCTACCTGATCGTCCTTTATGATAGGATCCACGTAAAACGTTGGTACGTCTTGCTTTGGCAAAGGAACCGTCGTCACGATAACATCTACATTCAAATGCTCCCGCCGTTCAAACTGCCGCTTCGATACGACTTCGACTATATCTATATCTGTGAACACGTGCTCGAGCTTACTTTTCAAAAATTGACTCGTTCCGACACCATGAATGCAAACAATCATCATTCGTTTTCGTTTCGTAAGCTGAACCTCATCTTTTCGTAGCCAGCCACCAAAGTGCAAGGCAATAAGCGCAATTTCACTATCAGAAACGCTTCTTCCAGCTAAATTTTCAAACACAGGGATCACACGCTTTGTAAGTTGGAATATATCCCGATACTTTTCCTGAATGTGCTCTGTAAGCGGTACTTCTTCTTCCAATCCAAACCGCACTCGTTGCAAACAAGGCTTCAAATGGACGAGCAGCTGGTGTTCCAAAGACTCTTGGTTAGAGAAGACAATACAAGCGTACATTTGGAATTCCTGTACCATTTTCCGAATCACCCATTTAAGTGGTTGATCCTCATCCTCTACCTTTACTGTCTCTACTTTCGTGCTTAGGATTAGCTGCGTGATGAAAGCAGTCTCGCCATGAGAAAACGTCGATCCAAGTATGTCCGGTAACTTTGCACAAACTTGTTTGGCGGATTGAAACGCTTTTGTTTGTGAAAGAATCGCGATCTCCTCTTCAGAAAGATGTATACCCGCTCCTTGCTGAATTCTTCGTGACACAAGGACGATCTTCAAGGCAAGCTGTGACAACGCTTCATCCGCGAATCTGGCACCATACTCCCTTTCCGCCTCTGTCAGTAACTGCGTGATCAGCTTGCTATCCTTTTGTACGGAGGAGAATTTCGCCGCACGTATAGCCAGCAACAGCCATGGCACACGGTCAACCGCGTTAAAGTCGGGTGGCAAAATGGAGAACAGCAACCGACGCTGTTTGGACTCTTCTCCCTCGACGACATATCCGCGGCCACGCACCGATACGACTTCTAGCTCGTACTTGGCAAACAAACTCCGCACTTTATGCAGATCTTCTAACACCGTGTTCCGGCTCACTTCTAAACTCTTGGCCAAATCCTCAACATGTACGGATTCCGCAGCACATAGCAGGAGGAACACCATGCATGAGACACGCTCTTCGGGAGATAAGATGTACGTGACCGTAGAAGCTGGAGACAGACTCTGCAATGCCGTCTTTGTTTGTTCATCCAATCCGTATCCCACACCACGTAAATGCACGACCGGCGATAGGTGTTGATCCCGCAACCACTCATTCACCTTATCTAAATCGTGATACACCGCCCGACGTGAAATAGAGAAACGAGATGCCAATACAGAAACAGATAACGGCTGCTCTGAAACGTGCAGAACCTTTAACAACTCATAACTTCGCTGATCCATCTAGTCACCCCCTCAAGTCGTACTGTGATTCGACAAATTTCGGGTCGTACCAGTTCTTGTGAGAAAACAGTCTTGCTAGTTTGGGCCCACACGTTGTGGGTTAGAAAGGCGTTGCGCTCGCAAGGAGGCGAGTGTGCCTATGTTTCGCGAACTTAGCCTTTCCTCCTCAATTATATGGAAAGGCCCCCTGATTCAATAGACCAAATGTTGCACAAAGGGTTGTGCGGGGATTGGGTGGCGGCTGGTTGTGGTTGGAAGTACGAGAGATTTATGTATGTAAAAAGGTAGCTGGTTTTTACACCTAGCTACCTTCTACAGGGAAGCTCCCTAACCTAAATTATTGCCTTCAAATCCGTCCGGATCTGACCGCAAATACCCAGTCTCTCCTCCGCGTTCGTACGATTCCACTACGGTGCCTTCAGCTGTCGTATAGCCACTTACTTCATGCGGGGCTACAAGGTGCACACCCGGATCTTCCAAGGTAAAATCTGTCGGCGATACTAGAGCTCCAACACCTTCGAAGGCTTCCGCTACATCAGCAACTGCACCAACTCCTAGGAAGGTGAGACCCAGCATCGTAGCACTTTTGAAAAACTGTGTATCATCTCCGACCATTATCGAGTCTACAAGATTGAAAGCATGTCGAATCGGGGCTGTTAGAATAGAAAAAACAGTGCCCAATATCGTTTTCTTTTCTATACGACTAAGTTGAGAAATGGCTATTCGCAGTTTGGTTTCACGAGCAGCCAATTGTACGTTTGCTTTGCCTGCATAATATTCCATTACCTTTAATTTATTCATTTCCTCACGGTGAAGCCTAGGAAACATCTTTTGATAGCGGAGCTGCCTGTCACCCAATCGCGTCATCCATCTTTTCGTTTGTCTTGCTGAATGCTCTAAATCCTCATAATACTCAGCAGCAGATCGGGTCACATAAAGCTCATGCAAATACTTTAATAACCTGCTTAAAGCCTTCGGGTCGATATTGCGCGCTTCGTATTCCTGCTTTTCTTCCTCAAATTGCGCCTCCAGATGTGGGGCAATTTTTTTTCATCTATGTACGAGCATTGCAAACTGTTTTGTAGTGTCACGATGCTAAAGTCTAAACACATAGTGAGATCCTCGTGAAATTCTTGATATACGCGCCTTACTTTGTAAAAGGTCAGCCCTTTCGGTAAAATACTTAAAAACCCATTCGCATACATCCGCATTAGCTTTCTCCGCTCTTGTCTCTTACGCACTCCTTGACGAATAAGAACAATCACGGCAAATAAAATAAACATAGTAAACAATTCCATACACATCACCTACCAATAATTAAAATCGGCCATCATTACTATTACTATCGGACTACAAAACGGATATTTGAATGGAAGTGGAAACTTTTACAGATCATGAAGACAAAGATTGTTCACACTGCGCACTTATTACAGTTAACTACAAGCCTATATTTACGGAGTTTTTTGTGATACGATAAAGAGCACTTGGAGTGAAGTGGAAACGATGCTAAATTCCTCGAAAAAATACTAATAACTTCTCTCTGTAATGGATATAACTAGAAAAAATCAGAGTTGAGTATACAAAAGGAGTTCATGCATGAAAGAACTACATTCATTTGGTTGGTACGCGTCACGCGTTGCAAAAAAATTACCAAAACACGTTTTAAAGCCGGTACCTTCTCGTCTTTGGGGTGGTCTCGTCTATCTACTGATCTCTCTCGCAGGTCTAACATCGATTATCATGTTTGATATGAGTCCTTGGTTTTACTTATTGATCGCCTTTGTACTCGGGAACAGCTTTGCTTCAATGGGGTTTTTAGGACATGAAATACTTCATGGAACCGTGGTGAAAAAACCTTGGGTACGAAATTTCCTTGGAGCCGTAGCCTTTTGGCCGCTTAGCACGGGGCCACGCCTTTGGAGAAAGTGGCACAACATGGACCATCACGTGCATACACAGCACGAAGAACTCGACCCAGATTCTTGGCCAAGCCTTCGTCAACTATCAAAAATTAAAATTCTACGCTGGATCTATAAACTACCCCTTCCAGTACGTGCATTTTTCAGCTTTTTGTCGCTGACGATCACATTTACGATGCATTCTTTACGGATGTTTGTCGTGTACTTGAAGGAATTCAAAAGCACGAACCGCCCAATGGTTGTTGTTCAACTTATTCTTCCTTGGGTCACCTGGATCGGATTACTCGTTTGGATCGGACCACTAAAATGGCTCTTTGCGTTTGTGATACCACTATTGATCGCAAACTTTATCGTCATGGCGTATATCTCAACGAACCACAGACTTAACCCACTCGTTCCAGTCAATGATCCGCTCGCAAACAGCTTGACGGTGACGGTGCCAAAATGGGTCGACGCCCTACACTTTAACTTTTCGTACCACACAGAGCACCACCTTTTTCCGGCGATGAGCTCTAAATATTACCCGATGGTGAAAGAACACATTAAGAGTATGTGGCCAGAACGCTATCATGAAATGCCGATGACAAAGGCGTTAGTCACACTGTGGAGAACACCACGTGTCTACCATGATGACGGTACCGCTCTCATTGATCCATATCCAGGCAATGTATACGGATCACTCGGACACGGCCTAGATCCAGCGAAAATCAAATTTCAAAAGCTCAACCTAAAAGGGACGGCTTTCTTTTTGAAAAAGGGCAAGACGGAGAAGGCTTAGTAGCTTTTGAAAAGGCGCAAAACACAAATTGATGTGTTTGCGCCTTTTCTTATTCGTTTTTGCTATCGTCAATCTCGCAACAAGGCATTGGTACCTTTTCGGATCTGATGAGTGTGAGTATTTGGTTCTTGAGTCTGAGCATTTGCCCCTGAGTCTGAGCATTTCCTCCCAAGTCTGAGCATTTGTCCCTGAGTCTGAGCATTTCCCCCCAAGTCTGAGCATTTCTCCCTGAGTCTGAGCATTCCCCCCTGAGTCTGAGCATTCACCCTCAAGTCTGAGCATTTCCCCCCAAGTCTGCGCATTCCCCCTCAAGTCTGAGCATTCCCCCCCAAGTCTGAGCATTTCCCCCCAAGTCTGAGCATTTGTCCCTGAGTCTGAGCATTTCCCCCCAAGTCTGAGCATTTGTCCCTGAGTCTGAGCATTTCCTCCCAAGTCTGAGCATTCACCCTCAAGTCTGAGCATTCCCCCTCAAGTCTGAGCATTTCCCCCCAAGTCTGAGCATTCACCCTCAAGTCTGAGCATTCACCCTCAAGTCTGAGCATTCACCCTCAAGTCTGAGCATTTGTCCCTGAGTCTGAGCATTCCCTCCCAAGTCTGAGCATTTCCTCCCAAGTCTGAGCATTTGTCCCTGAGTCTGAGCATTCACCCTCAAGTCTGAGCATTTGCCCCTGAGTCTGAGCATTTGTCCCTGAGTCTGAGCATCCCCCCCCCAAGTCTGAGCATTCCCCCTCAAGTCTGAGCATTCCCCCTCAAGTCTGAGCATCCCCCCCCCAAGTCTGAGCATTCCCCCTCAAGTCTGAGCATTTCCCCCTCAAGTCTGAGCATTCCCCCCCCAAGTCTGCGCATTTGAAATAGGCGAGCTAGGCATGTAATAAACTGTTCCAGGCACGTGTGATGGACTTCCCCCACTTTTGCCATGATGTCTCAAATGACCGGCGAAGAGATTGATCAAGATCAATTAAAAAAACAAATTGCAGAAAGCATGGTCGGACAGGAGCTCCTTATACAGGAAGCAGATACCCGTGATATTAACGTTTCAGAAGAAGACTTCAATGAAACACTCGATCGATTAGCATCCCAAAATGGACTCGAATCCAAAGATGAATCTTTGGCCGCTTTGGAAGAACAAGGCATGGGTAAAGAAGAAGTCATGTCTCAATTGGAACCGCAAGTAAAAGTAGATTTGCTTGTCGCTAGTGAGTCTGGTGACATCACACCTACGGATGAAGAGCTACAAGCAGCTTATGATCAGATGGTAGCCCAGCAAGAGCAAGCAGGGGAAGATGCAGAAGCTCCATCTTTTGATGAAGTGAAACCAGACCTTGAAGAAGAGGTAAAGATGCAAAAAGAGTCAGAAGCCGTTCAAGCACTGGTTACAAAACTGCGTGAAGGTGCAGACGTTACGGTGAATATTTAATACCTTTGGAAAACCAGGTTCCGTTTTGGGACCTGGTTTTTTAATGGGCGAGCTAAGCACTTTATAAACCATAGCTACCTATCCCTCTGTCCCACCTAATATGTTATTTATTTTCCTTTACCGCTTTATCTTTCTCCAATAGCACAATGAATCCAGGTAGTAATATACCCCTGATTAAGAAGGTGTCTAATAAAATTCCGACAGCCACTATAAAACCAAATACAAAAAGTAATTGAATCGGCTGTGTCATCAAGACTGCAAATGTAGCTGCAAGAACAATTCCTGCTGATGAAATGACACCACCTGTGTTCGCGACCGCAATCTCAACTGCATTTTTCACAGGATGGTTCCGCCTTTCTTCCTGGAATCTTGAGACTAAGATGATATTATAATCAATTCCTAGGGCTACTAAGAAAACAAAGGAATATAGGGGAACCCGGTTGCTAATCGTATTTATATCAAAAAATATATTCGTTAAAAACATGCCTAATCCTAATGCAGCAAGGAAAGAGACTAAGATCGTTCCCATCATGTAAATCGGCATCTTAATTGTTCCGGTTAAGAAGATAAGCATCACAAAAATTAAAAGGGTTTCCAATAGCACAATGACAATGACATCTCTATTATTCGTCGAACGATCGTCCACTTGTGTAGCGGTCTCACCTGAGAAATATAGGTTCCCGTCGAGATTACTTTCCGCTAGGATCTGATCTGACTTTTGAATGATTTCATCCATCGCGTCAATAGTGGCAACTGCATAAGGACTTTCTTCAAAAGTAAGGGTGTATCTAATAACTGTATCATCCTCTGCCATACCATTGATCCGAACATTACGGACAAGAGGCTGTGCAATAAGGACATCACTCAGTTTTACTTGCTGTTCACTTGTCACTGTGTCATCAGCTTCTAATAAAACAGTAGTTGGCGCAAGATCTCCTTTATCAAATTTTTCTTCCAAAATTTCATAGCCCTGTCGTGAAGGCATATCTTCAGGGAAAGATTTTATTGTATCGAATTCATATTGAAGGTTAAATATATTCCCAGCCGACAAAAGAAGAAATATCCCAATTACAACTACTGAAAGGCCAGGCTTTCGAACAACAAAATGCCCCACCTTGCTCCATATAGTGTTTTTCTTGAGTTTGTCTCCTCCTACTTTAGGAATTTTAGGCCAGAAAGACTTTCTTCCGAATAGAGTAAA
The DNA here is from genome assembly GCF_012955605.1 of Bacillus fonticola. GTDB lineage: Bacteria > Bacillota > Bacilli > Bacillales > JC228 > Bacillus_CG > Bacillus_CG fonticola. The sequence goes on from NZ_CP052135.1 coordinate 2,685,821, forward strand.
CAAAGCAGGAACTAATGTTATAGAAGCCAGCATAATAACGACCATTGTTGTGGCAAAGGTTGGAGCAAAATTCCGATAGTCACCAAATTGGGCAAAAAATAATACAAGCATTGCGGCTAAAACAGTACCACCTGAAAAGAAGACAGGCATCCCAGTCTCTCTCATTGCTGCTTTCATGGCATTAAATTTGCTTTCTTCCCTACTTAACTCTTCGCGAAAGCGGGAAAAGACAAATAGTGAATAATCAATGACTGAAGCAAATAAAAGGATGGACATGATTGATATCGTTTGATTGCTTAGTAGTAGGCCGGCTTTCCCCATTAACCCAAGCGTTTGCATAACAACCTCATAGACAAAAGCTGCGGCAATTAAGGGAATCATGGCCAGTAATGGTGAACGATAAATAACCATTAATAAAACAAGAATTAAACCAACTGTTGAGAATAAAAGGACCAGATCGGCTCTGGAAAATAAATCCAGGGAGTCGGTTGCAATTCCGGCAGGACCTGTCATGTACAGATTTAAATCAGATGACTCCTCTACCACGTTAACAAGTTTCTCTTTTGCATCGTTAATTTCCTTTGTCTCTAAAGCAGAGTTGAAAGAAACAGGAATGACGGCGGTTGTTTCGTCCTCAGATAAGAGACCTGCTACTGCCTGAGGGGGTAAGGATGATAACTGAATCAAAAGTTCGAGTCCTTCGATCTCCTGACCTTCAATTGTACTAAAAAGTTCAACTATCTGACTAAATGCTAGACTACCTTCCTTTGCTTGAAAAATTAGAATGGCTGGAGTGCCTTTAAGATCTTGGAAGTATCTATCTACTTTTTTCTGTGCAATAACTGATTTGGCATTATCCGGTAGAGAAGCTATTCTTGAAACCTCATAATCTTTCGCGTTTGGTGCAAGCGCAGCTAATAACAAGGTAACAACAAACCAAATGGATAAAGTAATCCACATTCCTCTTTTGGTTGAAACGCGGTCAGTCACTGCTTGTAAGATTTTCTTCATTATTTTTACCCTTCCTTCTCCGGAGGCTTTAAGTAAATGTTGTACTCAATAAGGTGACACAACTGTTACTTTTAATAAAAATAAAATTGACACCGCTGTCACCATCATTATCTGGTATAGTGACATAAGTGTCAATTAACTTTTTATGAACATTCCGTTACGAAGCATTTCTTTAATTGAGCTAACCCAGACTGAATATGGAGTCTCAAAGTGATTAGGAATGGTAACCGACTGAAAGATGTATGAGAGCATTAAAGAGTTGGGAATATTTGGGTTAAGTTTCCCTTCCTTGAGACCAAGTTGAATGAAGTTCTCTAGATAAGAATACATGCTAATATGAAGCTGATCTAACTGCTTTTTATTATTCTGTACCTTTTGGTTGGTATGAGTAGGGATTTGTCTACCTATTTTAATAAGACGAAGGGTATCGGGCTTTCCAAAAAAAAGATCAATTAAAAAATCGAATTGTGCTTCAAATCCTTTATGAATTTCAATCTTTTTTAATTCAACAAGAAATTGATTCATTTCATAAACCATAAATTCAGAAATGAGCTCTTCTCTATTCACAAAATACTTATATAAAGCTCCTCTTGATACCTCCAATTGATCTGCTAAAAGACTAATAGTAAATCCCTCATAGTCGTGGCGTAGAAGAAGAGCCCTGGTTGCTTGAAATAGATCATCAGTAGAGAATTTACGTTCACGTGCCATTTTTTCACCTCGATTTTATTATAGAACAAATTTGGACAGTGGGACAGGCACAGACCCAACTAAATATCCCTCTTTTAACCCCACTTCTCACTATACTCCTCTAACGTCGCTTCCATCTGTTCAAACGTATAGTTATGATTCACCACATCCACAACAAAATCTTCAGCTACTTCCGGAGGCATGGTGAATCGATACCCGTTGTGAGCTAGTGACTCGAACAGAGCGTTCGCCTTGCTGAATAAGGAAGCGTACACATCCTCACCAAACACGCTTTCCTGTGGACGATGCACTGTTGACTTCAAGAGGTTCCGTTCTTTTGCCTTACTTTACTGTTATAACTATACTATCTGTAATACTTTTCTGACACAAGGGGCTAACCGGCACTCTTTCATATTAGGAAACGCTCGTTCGAAGGGATTCGGACATATCAATACCACCACATTTCAATTTGCTCTATGTCATGTCAGCATGTATAATATGAGTACATATAGCGTAGTAATAAAGAAGACCGTGGTAGGTTGCACTACGCACGGTCAGGTTGAACTACATGCCGCAAGGATTAGCGGCTAACCTAATTAGGGATGTAAGAAATAGTCACCCAACTTTGGTCTGAGCGGGGTGGCTATTTCTTTTTATTTATGGCGACAACGATTGCTACAATAGTTGCTGTATACACACAGCCTGAAGAGTCTGTGCAGCAATGACAATTGCAACGATTTCAGTTGTCTCCATCAGCGTCACCCCCTTTCTACAAGGGAGTGTCAGCCGCCACCCTGCTTTATGTAGTTACACTTGTATTCTATCATTACTCTGGTGACAACACTACAAATAGATTGAATATTGCCAACACACTTACGATATTAGATAAGGTCGAAAAGCTCTCTCTAGTTCATCTTTAAGTTTCTTAAACTGCGGAACGAACGTGAACTGCATGACTTCCTCTATGTCAAACACATTCATTCGACAAATTTCGAGTGGTGACAGGCACCGTTCACTTAACTCCCTTGAGAGGAAGCAAGAGTACCGTGCCCTCTCTTCTCCCACTATTGTTAAAAACTAGGGAAACACACGAACCGTCCCCGTGTTTCCATAACATATATAATTTAGTTATTATTCCGAGGGAGATGAAAGTGATGAAAAGATTAATAACACTGATTACCGAATTTTTATTTAAAACAGACGAACAGCAAGCACAAAGCCAGATAGTAAAACCAAAGTTCGCCAAAATTCAAAAATCAAATTATTTCCGTAGGAGAAGTCTCTAGAATCAAAGCTTTCATTTTGAAATTGTACAGAAAAAAGAGTTGCCATCGGCAACCCTTTTTTGTACTTATTATTAACGAAGAAGTTGTAAAACTCCTTGTGGTTGTTGGTTCGCTTGCTTTGCGACTGTATCTTTCGATTACAGAATAGACTATATCTTCATCCATGTATTTTCATGGAGCTGGGCACTTCGAACAGCTTCCCGCTGCCCTACGAGATTCATAGTCATAGCTTTTGCCTTAGACCGTATTCTCTAGTCGTTGAACCTTCTCCAGAGTTTCCTTACAGGAGCTTGGCTGCTGATTATCCATTTTTCATCCTCATCATTTTCACACCTTCACGCTGACCGTTTCCAGTTACGTTGTGGTTGATGAAGCTTTAGGAAGTTCCAGCAATTCACCCAGTTATACTCTAGCTCGTTACCAAGCTAGACGCCCTTAAATCATTATCTCAAAAGTTGTAAAACTCCTTGAGGCAATTGATTCGATTGAGCCAACATTGCTTGTGCTGCTTGTGCAAGAATTGAATTCTTAGTTTGGTTCATCATTTCTTTCGCCATGTCTACGTCACGGATACGAGATTCCGCAGCAGTTAAGTTTTCGGAAGATGTGTTTAAGTTATTGATTGTGTGATCCAGACGGTTCTGGAATGCACCTAATTTTGAACGTTCACTGGAAACTTGCTTAATAGCATCGTCTACTGTTTTGATAGCTGTTTCAGCACCAGCAGTTGTAAGAACATTGATATCTTTAATTTTATTAATATCATTTCCTAAGGTAGTTGTATCCATTTGATTAATATCAACTAACATTGTTTGATCTTTGTTAGCACCAATTTGGAAGCTTACTCCTGAAGATGCTACATTAATTGTAGCTGAAGAATCATCGGATGTAGCTGTAGCTGTAAACTCAGCAGTACCATAAACAAGTTTTTGTCCAGTTCCAGTAACAACTTTTGTATCATCTGGACCAGCTATTGTTGCAACTGCATCTTTTCCATCTGTAAGTGCTCCACCATTAATTGTTGATGCATTTGCTCCTGTTATAGCAAATGTTTTGCCAGAGCCAAATTCCGTTGCTGTAAATACAAGTTTGTCATCTCCATCAAATGCAGCTGTAAAACCAGTTTCACCAGATTTTGAATTAATTAGTGTTGTTAATGCTGTTTTTGTTGTTACACCAGTAGTATCAAGTTGAACACCATTAATAGCGACATCTTTATCATTTGCACCAAAAGCAGTTGCTACAGCTGTATCGTCTGCATAAGCTGCAGAACTTGCTGCAGTTGTAGCCTTAGTAGCTGCCGTATCAACAGTTACCGTATAATTGCCAACTTTTAATCCAGTTGAAGAAACAACGGCAACGTTTGAAGAATTACTTGACGTTGCAGATGCACCTAAACTACCATTTAATAATTTTTGTGTATTAAATTCCGTTGTACCTGAGATCCTATCAATCTCAGAGTTTAATTGCCCAATCTCTTTTTGGATCTCATTTCTATCATCCGCAGTATTAGTATCATTAGAAGCTTGAACAGAAAGTTCACGCATACGTTGTAAAATAGATTGTGTTTCGCTTAATGCACCCTCTGCTGTCTGAACCATAGAAATACCATCCTGAGCATTACGTGACGCTTGGTCTAACCCACGAATCTGCCCACGCATTTTCTCAGAAATCGCTAACCCCGCCGCGTCATCCCCAGCTTTGTTAATACGAAGCCCCGAAGACAATTTCTCCATTGATTTAGATTGGTTAGTTTGAGCAGTATTCAACTGACGATATGTGTTCAACGCCGCGATATTACTGTTAATACGCATGTTTGTTTTCCTCCTTGAATTTGAGGGATCACGTCCTTGTGATCCGCTAATGATTTTGGTGGCGTGAGCGGTCGGCCGCGCCGCTTTTGCCGGTTACAGTCTTTATATCGGTGTGATTTTCATTCTGTTTAGGGGTTATTTTACTTTTTTCGGTGTTTGGTGCGTATTCTTTGCGGTCGAGGTCCTGCTAGAGGAACTTCTTCAAAAACCACGCCGTCCTGGCGCAACGCAGAAGCACCCACGTCCTGTTGAAGCAGGAATGCGTGCTTCGGGATTGTGGATGTTCGGCGATGGCACTCGTGGCTTTGTTGGGGATTGATGCTGACACCCCTATACAGCTCACTCCCCTTGTTTTCCACCCGATAATAGCTTCCTCACATCTACCGTTCCTCCGACCGCCTCCGCATTCGCTGCAGCCGTGTCCGCTAAGAGCTCCTTCCTCACAATATCCACCGATTTCGGGGCGCGGATGCCGATTTTCACTTGGTCGTTTTTCAGCGAGATAATCTCTATCTCGATGTCGTCACCAATACAAAGCGTTTCCCCCTGTTTGCGTGTCAGTACGAGCATGCCGTCACCCCTTCTCCGCTGCTGTTTTTGTAATGAGTGGTTGTTTCATAGCGTAGTTACCTTCGTTTAAGACGACCTGCTTTCCTTCCTTCGTGCGGACGTTACAGATGATTGGCGCTTGGAAGTTAGCGGTTGATTGGTCGAATGGGTCTGTTACGGTCACGATGACAAAGATTTGCGCTTCCTCTTCGTTTTCGAGGTGAAGCTGCTCTACAGTTGGTTCATCGAGTGTGAATTCGTAGTTAGCGAGAAAAGCGAATGGGTTTGTGATTACGAAAGCGAGCATTGGTGTGTTGATTGATTGCAGCACTTGGTACATGCCGTCGTCAGTGAGCTGGAGAATGGTGAATTGATGTTCTTCAGGGAACCCTGGTATTCCTCGTTGGAACGTGTAGATTTGGTTGGCTTCTATTTGTATGGTGTCGTGATATTTTGTTTCGATGTTCATGGGAATTGCCTCCTTTTTCTTGTGCGGGCCAGGCACTTGTGAAATCGGAACTTCTGCTAAAAACGTGCCGTCCTTGGCGCTGGCTCGCGTGCTGAAAATATGTTAAGCAGTTGCATCAATCGTAGGCTCTGGCATATCAAACGAAATCTCGATGTATGGGTTTTGGCGCATGTACGTTTCAACAGATCCTGGTTGGTAATCAATAATCGGAGCGTTTTGTTGTGCTTCAATAATGGGTTTTCGTGGTGTCGCGTCAATTTGTAGTTCGCCTGGATCGACGCTGATTTCGACGCTTCCGTATGGTGGAATAAAACCGATATTGAAGTCTTTCATTTGTGCCATGCTGTTTTCTGCAGCAATGCTAGCTATTGGGAACCCGCCATTTTCAATTTTCATGAGGCGGTCACCTTCTTGAGAGCGTCTTGCCATCCCAGCTAGCCAGTCCGATTTTCCCATTTCGGCAAACTCACGGATTCTTGTCGAGATACGTTTTAGGTCCACTGCGTCGCGCGCTTTCTGCTGATCAATGCTAATGGTAGCTGGACGCGAGTCAATTTGTAGATCTGCTTTCGGTTGCTGGATGCTCAGGTCAGCTTTTGGCTGCTGGATTGTTTGTTTCGGTTTTGTGATATTGAGTCCAGTTTTTCCCCATTGCTGGTCTATGCGCAGTTGAGGTATTTGCATCTAGGTTCACCACCCTTGTTTTGTGCTGTTGTCGCAATCCTAGCGGAGGAAATACACGTAGACTCCTGCGGAAAAGCGGAGACGCTGAGACCCCACAGTGAGCGTCCTTTGCGAACGAGGAGGCTCAGCGCGGAGCCCGCGGAAAGCGTAGTGTATTTCCGGAGCGGTATGTTATGTCGCATTACATTTCAATAGCAACAAATAATGCAAAAAGAGCCTTTTTCAAAAAGAAAAGCTATCCCTCTATGGAATAGCCTTTACCGCAAGAAATCTAGTAATGTCGGTTGAATGATGCGTGCACCGACTCCGAGGGCGGCTCTGTGTACGCTTTCTTGTGTTTTCAAATCTGTAATGACGCGTTCAATGTCGATGTCCTCGTTTTCAGAAAGTACGCGGGACGACATCACCTCTTGTTGGTCGATACGGGTTTCGATCATTTCGAGGCGGTTATAACGTGCGCCGAGTTCTGATCGTTCCGCAGACATTGTCTCGATGTTGCCATCTAGATCACTGAGTAACTCGTCCATGTCTAAGTCCTCTGCGCCGTTCAAAGTATCTTCAATGTTCTGTAGAGTTTGGAACATCTCACTAGAAAACACGTTTTCTCCGTTCACGCTCGCTTGTAGTTTCACACCTGGAGATACTTGAACTTCGTATGGGTCGGTATTGATGGTCGAAACGGGTGGGTTTCCTTCTGTAACAGGTGGCTGATCGACACTCGTTCCGTTAAAGATGTAACGCCCACCCACTTGTGTGTTGGCTATCCCCATAACAGATTCTTTAAGCTGACCAATTTCTTCGCCGATTGCTTGTTTGTCATCCTCACTCAATGTCCCGTTCTTTCCTTGAATCAGCAGTTCACGAACTCGCTGTAAGGCGTTATTCGTTTGCTCAATGCCTGCTTCTGAGTTGTCCATCCATAAATAGACTTCAGACAAATTACGTTTGTACTGCTGAATGTCATTCAAGTTAGAGCGATACTGTACACCCTTCATCGCAACAACAGGGTCTTGAGAAGGTTTGGTAATCTTCTTCCCTGAAGAAAGCTGGTCTTGGTACATTCCGAGTTTTTCATAGCTTTTGCTTAAATAACTTAAGGAGTTGGATGCGAGCATGCTTTGGGTTACGCGCATCGACCTCACCTCACTTTTGGATTAGCGTCCGACCAATCCCATATTATTAATGATTCGTTCAAGCATTTCATCTACTGTCGTAATCATCCGTGCAGACGAGTTATAGGCTTGTTGAAATTTAATCATGTTCGTCATTTCTTCATCGAGCGAGACGCTGCTTACTGATTGACGGCGTCCTTCCACTGCACTGCGGAGCTGTTCACCGTTTTCTGTCATGCGGTTTGCCTCTTGGGCGTTCACACCCATGGCACCGATCACCGACTCGTAATAGTTAGAGAAGCTAGTTGAACCGTCTTCACTGTATGCAAGATCATTTTTAATCACTTCAGCGAGGGCAAGTACGTTGGAGGAATCCCCCATTTCAGCCTCCCCTGTATTTTCATTAGGAATGGCGTGGGCAATGTTGTCAAGACTGTCACGAATTTGGTCGTCTATCGTCATGCGACTTGCAAATCCAGCTTTGTCTCCAAGCGCTCCGTCATCTGAGCTTGCGTCTGCAAAAAATCGAATATCTTCGTTCGTTTGGTCATTAGTAATCTCGTTCGGGCTCATACCGTCTCCGTGCACTGTATTAAAAGCTTGAGCAAATGTATAGGCCAAGTTATCGAGCTCTGCCAGCATGTTTGGGTACAGACCTTCAACATCCCCTGCTTCGCTTTCAAAACCGTATGCCTCCACTAATCCTTGTAGCTTTCCAGGAGAACTGAATTCAGCTGCTGAGATCACTTTCCCACCGACTGAAATACCTGATACCGCATCGCCGTCGTATTGAATATTGATATCTTTTCTTCCCGAAGGACTGACGAGTGTTGTTAATTCGCTACCACTTTCATCGAGGAGCTTCACAGTTGCTAGTCCTTCAGCAATGGAGGAAGGGTTGCCACCGCTACCACTATATTCGACTTTCACGCTTGCAAGCTTTGATAATTCATCTATCAACACATCGCGGCGATCGTACAAGTCGTTTGGCAAATACCCATGAGGCTCTACTTCCGAAATTTGTTTGTTAATACCTTCGATCTGCCGCAAGAGCGAATTCGCATCCTGCTCGGTTACTTCCATCTCGTTTTTCAAATCCGTCTGAATGTTAGAAAGAGACGTGGATAAATAGTTAAACGTTTCTGCAAGAGCAATCCCTCGTTGGCGAACAACAGATCGCGCTCCCTGATTTGTCGGATCCACTGACAAGTCTTGCAGAGACGACCAAAATTGATCCATCGTTTTAGCCAGTCCAGATTCACTCGGCTCGTTCATAATCTCTTCCATTTGTTGCATAGCGTCAGCTCGAGTTGACCAGTAGCCCACTTTGCTATTTTCCCCACGGTACTGAATATCCAGGAAAGCTTCGCGCACGCGTTGAATCGATCCGGCCTCCACTCCGGTTCCGAGCTGTCCGGTTACATCCGGACGGTTAAAACTGCTTGGCGGGTACGGATTTGTCTGTTCAAAGTTCACTCGTTGGCGGGAGTAACCTGGTGTATTCGCGTTGGCGATGTTGTTGTTTGTTACAGACAAGGCCGTTTGTTGTGCAAACATACCGCGCTTTGCCGTTTCCAAACCTTGAAATGTTGAACGCATGAATTCGTTCCTCCGTTTCGGTCGTTACACTTTTGCTTGAAAGAATCCTTGTCCATTCTGTTGCTGTGGCTTCTTTCCTTTTTGAGGACCATATGTCGTCGCTTCTTCTTTCGGTCGCAACATATTCATAGAGAGATGGACAAAATGCAACGACTGATTGAGTAGCTCCTGGTTGAGTACGTTGCGTTCTTTAATTTGTAGGAGCTTACCCGCAAGTTGTTCACGAATAGCGAGCATCTTCTCTTTGTCCGCTATGCTAACGTAGGCGAGACAATCATCAAATGAGCTTGTTCCGTGTTCTGGAACGAGATCGCGTACGAGCTGTTGTCGCTTCCGCTCGACCTTCTCAATCGCTCGCACATGTTTGTCTTCTTCCTTTAGTAACTGTTGAAGTGCTTCCGTGTCACCTTTTTGAAGGATCTCCGTTTTCTTTTCCGTTACGGACCATAGGCTATCGTGTAGCTGCAATAAAGCATTCATCGTTTGGATAAGTTCTCGATTTGGCAACAAAGGCTGCCTCCTTTACGGTCGGTTGGTCGTTTTATAAAAATCTACTAGACTTCTCGCGACTTCCTTCTGATTAACTGTATAGTTGCCAGACTGTACGTCTACTTTCAACTGCTCCATTCGTTGTTCACGTTCAACTGATGTGGCACTTTTTTGTTGAAGCTCTTTTGCACGGTCTGAGATGTGAAGTTGGTCGCTTTGCGTTCGTTCGATTGATTTTGGTTGCTGTACAGTGGGCTGATACTGCTTGTAAGGATTAATACCACTGGTTCCAAATGGTTGAATCTTCATAGTTCCATTCCTTTCTTCCGTTCGCACTCTTACCGTTTATATCGACTTTTGGAAAGTAAAGTTAAGTAGAATGGATGAGGAAATTCGTCCCTATTTTCACTAAAGGACTTTTGGATGATACCTCTATAATATTTGTCCAAATCTGTCGAGGACTTTGGTATACTATGCTAAAGAGGAGGTGAGATAATGGAGCAGCTCTTACAGCAAATTTTACAGAAGCTCGACAATCTTGAAAAGGGGCAACAAGTTACAAATACACGACTTGAGTCACTTGAGCAAGGGCAACAGGCTCTTGAAAAGGGACAACTGGCTCTTGAAAAGGGGCAACAAGCCCTTGAAAAGGGACAACGCGACCTTGAAAAGGGACAACTGGCTCTTGAAAAGAGGCAACAGGCCCTTGAAAAGGGACAACTGGCTCTTGAAAAGAGGCAACAGGCCCTTGAAAAGGGACAACTGGCTCTTGAAAAGGGGCAACAGGCCCTTGAAAAGGGACAACTGGCTCTTGAAAAGGGGCAACGCGACCTTGAGCTGGGGCAGCAAACTCTTGAACAAGGGCAACGAGCAACAAATCAGCGTCTTGAAGCACTCGAAACCAGTCACAAAAATCTTGAATCTAGCCACGAGTCACTTATTAAGGCTGTCGAGAGAAACACAGAGCGTATAGATAACCTCACAATTGAGATGCGTGGTCACTTTAAGCACATCGAAGATAACCTCGAAACCCACAACAACATCTTCAACTTGATTTCACGTGAATGGAAAGGCCCGTACAAAAGAAAGTATTAATATCTTTTCCCCAATCCCACACATATTTCCGGTTGGGATTGGGGAAATATTGATTATTTGAAATTTAAACAAACGTTTGATTAAGCGGTACACTGCCTGTTAAGTTTACTTTTAACACTTAAATAACTGTTTAAAATCTCATCTTTCTTGTTTATTTCCTCGGCAATTTTCTACCTTTTCCGACATCCTTACAACTTCAAATCCAAACGTTCTGATTCACACTCAGGCCCTAGCTCATAGGCCTTATCATAATACTGACCATGTAGTGCAGCAATCATACCAGCATCGTGCGCTGATCTTCTTGTAGTGTACGCTTCTCTATGTATTCTTCTTTTTCTAATTGGACGAGTAAGAAGATGAAACCCTATCCATTTTCGCAGTATTCTGTCATGATGAAGGGAAAAGGGGTGCGAGTATATGGGATTTAACATTATCAGTATTGATCATATTCAAGTAGCTGCTCCTCCTAATCACGAAGAGAGTGCGCGGACTTTTTACGGAGAAACTTTAGGGCTAGAAGAAGTAGAAAAGCCTATATCGTTACAAAGACGCGATGGTTGCTGGTTTCAAATAGGCGCACAGCAGTTGCACGTCGGTACTCAGGAGGATTTTACCCCTTCCAAAAAGGCGCACCCTGCTTTCGTTGTGAAAGACTTAACAGAACTCCGGAACAACTTACAGCGAAAAGGCGTTGAAATAAAGCCAGACACACCGATTGATGGACGAGAACGCTTCTTCGTCAAAGATCCTTTTGGTAATCGTATTGAGTTCTTGGAGTATCTAACCTAAATAAAAAGAGGACTTTTGCATCTTTACGCATAAGTCCTCTTAAATTTTACTGAGATCCCTTTTTCCCACCAAACGTATAGTACGTTAGCTTCTGTTCTTGCTTTAGCAACTCTTTTTGTCGTTTTTCATCGGTTGTATGCTGTTGTAAATCCTTTGTGAGTTGTTCTCTACACCCGATACAAATCTTTCCTTCTCTCAAAAAGGTTCCACACCTTTCACACGGATACCCTAGATTTGGAAACTGTGCAAGACGGAGTCGCCCTTTCTTAATATATTTGATAAGAAGGTCTTGGGTAACGCTGGTCGCTTCTGTCACCTCATCCATTGTAGCCGTACGATTCTCTCTTTTTTTTATAAAGTCATAGGCTTTCTCAAAATCGACCTCTTCTTGTTTAAAACACTCTCCGCATACGTCACGAAAGCTTGTTTCTACAAAAACTGCATCGCAACTTGGACAGTTATTCAGTTCTCCCATGTTGTTGTCCAACCCCTCTACCTGTCTTTTCTTCTATTATAACGAAATATAATAAAAGGGGAACGGGGGAACATTCTATTATTCAATCGCTCTGTCATTTTTTGACCCGACGAAAATTGTATTATTCAACCGCTCTTGCCATTGTTACGGATGCGACTTCTTTTGCTTGCCCACTTTGTTTCAAAACGTGTGCTGCTTCATGAACGGTGGCGCCCGTCGTATACACGTCATCAACGAGTAGTACGCGTTTACCTGTCACATCGACATCATTTTGCAGTTGAAAAACACCTTCAAGTTCGAATCGTTCAGCGAGTTGACCTTTCGCTTGCTTTGCTCGATGAAGTCGCCACAGGGCATCGGTTGCAAGGAGTCCAGCTTCCTCTATAAGTGCTTTCGCTTGATTGAAACCACGCTCTTGACCTCGCTCCTTTGACACGGGAATTGGGACAAGGACATCTGGCTTCCACCCTCGTACAACGTCACGCAGTAACACATTCACCACACCAGCCACTGCTACGTCTCCCCGATACTTAAAGCGCGCGACCAACGATTGACAAAACGCATTGTATTGAAAAAAACTGTGATTCCAAAGCAAATCATCCCCCCTTACTCCTTGTAGCCACCCTCTACAATCATGACAAAGCGGGAGCGATCTTTCAGGAGGAGTGGCCGGCATCCAGCAAGACACACCAGATAAGGTGGGCTTTTGTAAAGGGGCTTTCCGACAACGAGGACAACCTATCCTTGATGGAATGCGGATGAGCTGCTTTTGGCAAGAAGAGCAGACAGGTGTTCGACTCGCTCCAGAGCGGAACCACGTCCAGCTCCCCCATTCGTCTACTGGGACCCCACAACACAGACAAGTATCCACCTCTACAATAGTTTTAAACAGACGCTTCATGGGCGCGGTCCCCCTCTAAAGTCAAGATCTCCATTAGCTAATGCTTCACGATTCATACTTCGAATGTGATGTCGTGCCCGCAGCATACTTAGCGAAACTCCATTATGAAAGAAACAAACCTGTCCCATCGTATCGTCCTTTTTTCGTCCGGCTCGCCCAGCAATTTGTACTAGTGCAGCTTCTGTAAATTGGCGATGCTCACCGCCAATAACCGCCACATCGACAAACGGAATCGTGACGCCACGCTCTAAAATGGTTGTCGTCAGTAACACCCGGCGATCTCCTACGCGTAACGCTTGTACCTTCTCCTTCCGCGCGGGATCTTCGGCATGAACGCTTGTTGCTTCTGGAAGGTGTTTCAAGAGGCCTTTTTCAACTTTTTGCATGAGATGAATGTTTGGAAAGAAGAGTAGTACACGACGACCTTGTTCAAGCCGTGCGTTCATCCACTGAAGTGCTTTTGTAGGCAAGCGCCCTTTTTCAACCGCCTTCCGCCATGAAAAGCAACGGACAAATGTCGGTTCGGGAAGCGGGTTACGGTGATATCGTGCAGGAATGCGAACGTAGGGCTGGACACCTTGGCGGCATGCTTTTTGGAAATAACGCGGTGGGGTAGCGGTCAAATAGACAATCGGGGATGTGTTGGTTTTTAACGCCTTTCGAACGGCAAATTGCAGCGTGGCGTCAACAGAGTACGGAAACGCGTCGACTTCATCGACAACGATTACATCAAACGCGTGGGAGAAACGAAGCAATTGATGGGTAGTACATAAGGTGAGGGAACTTGTTGCAAAACGATTTGGCGCACCTCCGTATAAAGTGGCTACGGGTATATACGGAAATACTTCCTGCAACCGAGGAGCAAGCTCTAAAATCACATCCGTTCGCGGTGCGGCGATGCACACCCTTTTGCCTTGCTGTAATGCACGCTCAATCCCGCGAAATAGCACTTCTGTTTTTCCAGATCCGCAAACCGCCCAAACCAATAGGGACTGATCGTTTGAAACGGCCTCTATCACCCGGTCACTGGCACGCCTTTGTGCAGGTGACAACTCACCCCCCCAGTGCAAAGCTGAAGAATCTTTCCACCGACTGGGTGGACCTGTCCATTCATAAAGGCTCGTACATACTGCGACACGCCCCATTTGCAGGCATGTTCGGCAGTAGGTACACTTTTTCATGCAGCGGACACACGAGTATGGAACTAATCGCTTGGGAGAAGACTCGCCACAGCGTTGACAATGTGCAACTCCGTTTTCTAAACGTATACCCGGAATCTCCCGCAACCAGCCCTGCGACACTGCCCACGCTAAAGTGTCACCATGCATACCGATTTCCACAGCAAGCAAACTGCGCCCTTCTAAAAGATGCTGTAACCGAAAGAACAGCGCGAGTTGAGCTGAAAGAACATAGGAAAAGGCAGGGAACGGAGAGGATTGAGAAAGGGGGAATTGACTCGGTAAAAATGTATATTTCACAGACATCACCTTCTAATTGCGGATTGAATAAAAGCAGGAGTAAGGTACAACCCTACTCCTAAGTTTTCCGAAAAGCTCTGTAGTAGAACCATCAGGCGCCATTGAAAGCGCTTGTCTGTCTAGCAACGGGGTCGCAGGAGGAGCAGTGTGACCTGATTGTGATCATGAGCACGGGAGGAGCCCCCTGTGACGACAAATGCGAGCGTTTTCAACAGCCTGACTCCTCCGACTTCTTCATCCAACCCATACCGAGTGCACCTTCCCCGAGATGGGTGCCGATAACAGGGCCAAAATAACTTAGGTAAAACGTAACAGAGGGGTGCGCGGCTGCTAACTGATTCTTCCAAGCTTCGACTTCCTCTTCTCGATTTGCATGGATTATGACTGCTTGAAGTGCAGGTTCCCGCTCAACAGCTTCTGAGAGCAACTCTTCCAACCGCTTGATCGCTTTTTTCTTCGTGCGAATTTTTTCAAATGGGGCAATTTTTTTGTTCACAAAATGAAGGATGGGCTTGACTTGCAGGAGACCCCCAATAAATGCTTGAGCACCTGAAAGACGTCCGCCACGTTGCAAGTGGGCAAGATCATCGACCATAAAGTATGCGTTCGATGTCGGGCGCAGCGCTTCTAGGTGGGACATAATCTCATTTACGTCTGCCCCTTTTTGTGCTTTTTTGGCAGCTTCTAATACGTAAAACCCTTGAATCATGCAGCTGATCTCAGAGTCAAAGACATGGACGTCGATGCCCTCTACCATTTGTCCAGCAGCTTGTGCTCCTTGTGCCGTACCACTAATACCACTGGATAAGTGAATACTGACTACGGTCTCATATGATTTTGACAATTCCTTGTAAAGCTCGACAAATTCTCCGACTGAAGGCTGAGATGTTGTTGGTAAAGCACCCTCCTTCCCGACCATCTCGTAAAAATCAGAGACAGTCAGCTCAACTTCCTCACGATACGCCTCTTTACCGAAGACAACACTCAACGGAATGACATGAATACTATACTTCTTTCGGAGGTCAGGGCTAATATACGCTGTTGAATCTGTAACTATTGCCGTTCTCATCATCTTTGCCTCGCTTTATCGTATTTGCTTATGTAAGTGGCTGACTAATAAAATTGACCTTAATTGTAGAGTACGATACTACACTCGCCCACTCTCTAGTTCAATCGTCCTTACTATATTCGAGAGGGGTGGTGGAATTCCTGCTATTGCGGATAATTCCGTGAACAATTTCGAGCTCAGTAATAGTCCGCTATCCTGCGTTCTGACCCACAACCGAAGTTACCGCACAAAAAAGATCAACGCATCGTTCTTTTACTAACGCGATGATCTCTCCCTTAAGCTATTCCTTAACGTATTTCTACCCAGCCCTTTTTAATCGCAACGACTACCGCTTGTGTTCTGTCGTTCACACTTAATTTTTGTAGGATGTTACTAACATGGTTTTTCACTGTTTTCTCACTGATATACAGAACGTCACCGATCCCGCGGTTACTTTTCCCATCCGTCAATAGTTGGAGCACTTCACATTCTCGGCGGGTTAACAAATGCAAGGGCCTGCGTACTTCAACCGGTGAAAATCCCTTTGCAGCACTCTTACCCGCGTCCTCATCTTCAGCTAGCCTTCTGTATTCTCTTACCAAGTTGTGCGTCACTTTCGGGTGCAAATAACTCCCCCCGTCTGCCACCACTTTTACAGCTTGGACGAGAGCTTCAGAATCCATATCCTTTAACAGGTATCCCATAGCACCTGATTTCAGCGCATGTGTGACATACGATTCATCGTCGTGAATAGATAAGATAATCACCTTTGTTTCCGGATACCTATTAATGAGTTTTCGTGTCGCTTCAACCCCATTTGTTTCCGGCATGTTGATGTCCATGATGACAACGTCCGGGCGAAATTGCTCGACAAGTCGGAGAGCCTCCGAACCGTCTTCTCCCTCAGCAACGATACGAAACGTTTTTTCAAATTCTAATATTCGCTTCACACCTTCACGGAACAATTGGTGATCATCAATAATGATGATATTTGTCATGAACCATTGCCTCCTTTTCCTCTCACTCTTTGTCTACTACTTTTCTTTTAATGGAACGACAATACGTATCGTCGTACCCATTCCCACTGTCGAATCAATTTTCATCTTGCCTTCTAATAGTTCGACGCGCTCAGTCATTCCCATCAGTCCAAAAGAACCAGCTTTCTCCCCGCCAATCTCAAAGCCATTTCCATTGTCTTTCACAACAACAGTAATAAAGTCCCGCTTTCGTTCAATCTTCACCTGAATTTCTGAAGCATTTGCGTGTTTGTTCGCATTTTGCACAGCTTCCTGAACGAGGCGGAACAAGGCGACTTCTAACTTAGAGGGCAATCTTTGCTCTTCTCCAAGCGTGACAAAAGAGATCACTGTTTTATGATAGTCTTCGACAGTATGTAAGTACTTTTTGAGGGTAGGCACTAACCCTAAATCGTCCAGGGCCATAGGACGAAGATCATAGATAATGCGTCGAACTTCATACAATGCCGAGCGGACCATCCCTTTTAGGCTCTTGATTTCTTTCATTGCCTCGTCAATTCCATGCTCTTTATGAATGCGTTCGATCAAATCTGAGCGTAATATCACATTCGCGAGCATCTGCGCAGGACCGTCATGAATATCTCGAGACAGCTTTTTACGTTCTTCTTCTTGGGCTTCAATGATTTGAAAGCCAAAGTCCTGTTTTCTCTTTGCATCTTCCAATGCTCGATTCACTTCTCGTAAGTCGACCGTTAAGTAGTTTAGTACGACTGTAATTTGACTTACCAAATGATCCGCCCGTTGAATCGTTTCTTCTAATTTGAGTAGACGTCGTTCAATCTCATCTCGTCGCTCTCGTAATTGTTTTTCCTGTTGGCGGTTCAGCGAAAGGTTCGTGCGTAAATCATGGGCATATTCATAAGCTTCTCGCACTTCATCTTCTGAATACTTTTCAAACTGCTGGCTCACTTCACTAAGCCGCGTTCTAGCGTAATTCAGCTTCACTTCGATCCGCTCACCTTCATGAATGGTCTCATGAACGCGGATTTTCACCTCTTTTAGCTGTTCAGTCAATGAAGTAAATTCGTCCCGAGAAGCTTCACTAATCTGATAAATCTCTTGCTTACTATCGCCTACCGTCCGGATCATCTTATCGAGAATAAGATCGAGCGCGCGACCGTCTAGCCTTCGAGACATAGGCCTCTCCTCCGAACATTGCTAAATGTAAGAATAAGAATTGTATGTTAGTAAAAATGCCCTGTGAAGAGCGCCGTCGTTGACAACCAAACCCATAGTCGCACATTTTGTGAACAGGTACCTAAGCTCCATTTAACCAAAACCTAGACCGACTTGCTATTACGCTTTGTTAACAATTCAGTTTCATCGACCAAAACGACGGCATATCTTCCCGTAAATATCAGACCATTTCCGCAGGTCTCTATGAGTAGTATAGCACGTAATCTTTGACGCCATCACATTTCCACACATTAGAAACATCGATCATATGTTGTCAAGTACTGACGTAATCTGTCACACTTAGCTATAATTAGACATATGAAACAAGTTTGCGAGGAGTGACACGATGCACTTTCATTATATGACAGTTCCTTCCAATTGCACCCAACATGAGTTTGTTGTCCAGAGATCCCGGTTCATTGCCCATGTAAAGCGCGCAACGACAGAATCAGAAGCACAAGCGTTTATTGCACAAATTAAAAAAGAGCACTCGAATGCCTCACATAACTGCTCCGCCTATTTGATTGGAGAGCACGACAACATCCAGAAAGCAAACGACGATGGCGAACCAAGCGGAACAGCTGGTGTCCCCATCCTAGAAGTATTAAAAAAGCGCAAATTAAAAGATACCGTTGTGGTGATTACTCGGTACTTTGGTGGCATAAAATTAGGAGCAGGTGGGCTTATTCGCGCTTATGGCACTGCCACAAGTGAAGGCATACAGGCTGCTGGTCTTATCGAATGCGCTCTTAAACGAACCATCTCCACTTCCGTCGACTACACATTACTTGGCAAACTCGAAAACGAACTGCGCCATTCTCATTACCATTTACAAACAATAGATTATCTCGACCGCGTGACAATCCATACCCACGTTTTAGAAAGTGAAGTAGAGCACTATTTAGAATGGATAACGGAATTGACATCAAACCAGCATCAGACAACGATTAGTGAGTCACACTATGTAGAGCGTGTCTTGCCGAAAGAATAAGTTGGGTTCCATTGTAACAATTACATAACAACAAGAGGAAATCTCTCTTATTTTGTCGAAAGAGTCGAGAATGATGGAAATTTCCGTGGAAATATGTCGAAGGAGTGACAACTAGTCACCCCCATCTCTTACTTCTTCGACAATCGCAAGGTCACGATGAAACGTCCCCATAATCATAATCGTCTAATGGTTGTAGTAAAGGAGTACCTATATGAATCGAACTAAGATGAGAGTGGAAAGGAAACGTCAAAAACGAAAACGTTGGGGGAAATGGGTCGGTATCACCATTTTACTTTTTCTTCTTGCTGGTACTGCGTACGGTCTCTCCCTCTATCAACAAGTAAAAAGTACAATTGATCGCCAAAACGAGGCGCTAGATTTTAGCGAAGAGGAAAGAGAAAATCGTGCTAGGGAGCGTGCCAGTCGTATCAACCCAGAAAACACTTCCATTTTATTTATTGGTGTAGATGGAGGCGAAAATCGCGGCACGAGTAATACCAGATCCGATGCACTCATGGTCGCAACCTTTAACGAAAAAGAAAAATCAATTAAATTGTTAAGCATCCCCAGAGATTCACTCGTTGATATACCTGGGCATTATCGCACGAAAATCAATAGCGCTTATAATCCTGCAACTTTCCCTAATGGTGGTCGAGAGCTCACGGTGCGTACTGTGGAGGAACTTCTACACATCCCTATCGATCACTACGTAGAAATGAACTTTGATGCGTTTGTAGATATAGTAAATGCGTTTGACGGCGTTGAAATTGATGTCCCCTTTGCTATGTCAGAACAAAATTCTCTAGACGAAGCGAACGCCATCCAACTTCAGCCTGGCTTGCAAGAATTAAACGGTGAAGAAGCGCTTGCCTTTGCTCGTTCTCGTAAGATGGACAACGATATTGAACGTGGGAAACGTCAACAAGAACTGATCGTTGCTCTTATAGATAAGGCGTTGTCTTTCGGTTCCATCACAAAATACAACGAAGCCATTGATGCTGTAGGAAACAATATGACAACAAGCATGCCGTCCGACGAACTGTCTTCTTATTTTAGCTATGCACTTCGTGGAACATCTCTTGACATCGAACGTATGACACTAAAAGGCACTGATAGCTGGGAAGGTGGATACTACTGGATTTTAGATGAAACCTATCTTGCTGAGGTACAAACTAAACTTAGAAACCATTTAGGTGTAACGGCTGATCCGGATTAGGAAGGGGTGGTGTGACCGCTATCTATTCGTTGATTGGAGCGGGGGTCCACAGGATGGGGGTCAGAAAGGCGTTGCCACAGGACGTGGCGCCTTTAGCCTTTCCTCCTTTGACTCCTGCGGGAAAAGCGTGTCAAAGGGAGTTCCCGCAGGCGCACTTAAGCCGAGGAGGCTCCCTGACCGCCCGCGGAAAGTGTCCGCCTGGAGCGGAAATCAACACAGCTTTACGTAGCATCATGAAATAACTGTTTAATAAAAACAACAAAGGATACGAAAAGAGCCTACTTGAAAGACGGGCACTGTCCTTACGTTGTCTGCCACCCGCCTCTTCCTCCTGCCGATTTATCCCTTTTTATACCATTCTATTACATTATATAAACATTGTTATCGAATTGTTAATAGACGACTTACAAAATACGTTGTAAAATAGCACTTGAACGTTTTTTGCATTTTTCGACAAGTTTTTTGCTGTGGAAAAGGGGCGGAGTTACGCAGACTCCTAACATCATATGTTGTATTCTATTAAAAAAACGACTTCGGATGTTGTTTGATAAACAACATGGAGCTCCACTCACACCGCCTTGAGCACAACTCGACTGCTTTGTGACCCTTTTCCATGCATGGGTTGCGTACTGCGCTCATGAATGTTTTATAAATTCGAAAACGTCCACCTCAATGCAATCTCTCACAAAAGGAGATCCTGGAATGAAACGAAACGATTATAAGCAAGATAAGAAACGCAAACGTCGCAAGAAAGTTGCACTTTGGATCGGTGTACCGATACTCGCTGTGATCGTGGGCTCTGTTACTTACGGGGCTTACTTATATAATGAGGCAAAAGAAATTGCACAAGCTTCCTTTCAAGAGGTCCCATCAAGGAGTTCAAACTCAGAGGAAGACAAACCAAAGAGAGAAGACCCGGAAAATACGTCCGTACTTTTCATAGGTGTAGACGATAGCGAATCACGTGACAGACAAGGAAATGCCTTGTCTGACGCACTCATGCTCGCCACCTTTAATCAGGAGGAAAAATCAGTAAAACTCGTCAGCATCCCACGTGATTCATACGTCAATCTTCCCGGCGAAGGCTTCAGCACAAAAATTACCGAAGCACATGCATACGGAGGAACAGACTTAACGATTCAAACTGTAGAAGAGTTACTCGATATTCCGATAGATTACTATGTCAAAATGAATTTCGAAGCCTTTATGGACACTGTAGACGCGTTTGACGGGGTAGAAGTTAACGTTCCTTATGAAATGTACGAACAGGACTCCAATGACACTGCTAACGCCATTCACTTGCTTCCAGGAGAACAACTGTTAAACGGTGAAGAGGCCTTAGCTTACGTCCGAACAAGAAAAATGGACAATGACATTGAACGCGGAAAACGCCAACAAGAAGTGCTCACAGCTCTTCTAGACAGAGCTACATCTTTCTCGTCATTAACCAAATACCGCGATGCCATGCAAGCAGTTGGCGATAACATGACAACAAATATGCGCTGGGACGACATGACTTCCTACTTCTCCTATGCGATGGAGGGAGCTAACCTTGACATCGAACGAACCACGTTAGAAGGTTCTGACTGGTGGATGGACTTCGCGAGTGGCGGGAGAGCGTACTATTGGAAGTTGGATGAGGTTGCATTAGAGGAAGTACAAAATCAATTGCAAACGCATCTCGGATTAACTGCCCAAAACGATTCCGGTCAATATGCATCTCCACGAACGGATGACCAAAGCGAAGACTCTCGCGGATAAAATTCACTCAAAAAAAGGCTGCAGGTCCACTAACCTGCAGCCCTTTTTTACAGCTTCATATCGAAAGAACCCAGCCATATGGCTGGGTTCTTTGTACAACGTTATTCTTTACGTGTGGCCTGGAGTCGACTTGCTCGCACGACTCGAGCTATTTTTAGTAACGGTCTGAAATTCTCGTTCACCAAACCGACTTTTTCTGCGAATAATTCGATCAATAAACTTAACAGTAGCAGGATTAATATCGCTCCCCACACTTTTGCTTGAGAGAAGATAATAGCTGTAATCCCGAAGAATGCCGCAATTGCATAAATGACAAGTACTGTTTGTCGATGAGTAAACCCTAAACGTAACAAACAGTGGTGTAAATGAGATTTATCCGGAGCGGACAAAGGCTTTTTGTTTACAATTCTTCGGATAATAGCAAACAATGTATCAGAAATTGGAACACCGAGGATAATAATGGGGATGATGAACGAAATGACTGTAACGTTTTTAAACCCCATAAGTGACACGACAGAAATAACAAAGCCTAAGAAAAGTGCCCCGGTATCGCCCATAAAAATCTTTGCGGGATGGAAGTTATAGACCAAAAATCCAAGTGTTGAAGCTAACACGATACCGGCAGTGATCATAACGAACGTATCTCCCATGATGAAAGCCATACCGGCGATCGTGATAAGAGCAATGGAAGAAACACCTGCTGCAAGTCCGTCTAATCCGTCAATCAGGTTAATTGCATTTGTAACCCCTATAATCCAGAGCAATGTAAACGGGATGCTCCATACGTCAAATTCAAGCTGGCCACCAAAGGGCAAATTGATAAATTCGACTTGAATGCCACCCCATACCACGACGACTATTGCAGCTGTAAACTGCCCAAGCAACTTCAGTTTAGGTGACAGTTCACGTATATCATCAATCATTCCTGTCATCACGATAATGGTAGCACCGACTAACAACGGCCATGTAGCAGGATCCTCGGGACGCAGAATTAGATAGCCGAGCAAAAAGCTTATATAAATGGCTAGACCGCCTAAACGTGGCATAATTTTCTGATGAACTTTACGTTGATTTGGCTTATCTGTAGCCCCAACTTTGATCGCCATTCTTTTCACAAATGGCGTTACAAGAACAGATATAATAAAACTAAGGGCTAAGGTTAGATAGATCATGCTTTACCTCCCTAAGCAGTAGCATAACCAAAAAGGGCCTTTTTACGTAGCTGTTCCCCTTGTAGTTTTTGGTTCGCATATGTATACGAAACGCACTGTGATTTTCTGTACTTAGAAATGGAACTTCTGGGCAAACTTTTATCAGTAAGGATATCTTCTTGACGAATTTGTCAGACCCATTATATCACGCCTATAGACAAACTCCATAGCAAACTTGTAAAAAACTCATGTCTTATATGACAAAAACAACAAAAACATTCCATTGAATCTAAAAATCTTCTAAAACCAAATTCAATATACTTCTAGATATTCTACCATGCAACGGTTACTGATTGTCTATTTCGATAGTAGCGCCCTAGTTTTTCACTTGTATTTTTGGTAATATTAATGGTTAGGAATATACATCCGATGAGGAGTGTAACGAAAATGCTAAAATCTCTTCGAAGGTTATTTGATGCCAGTGAACGAAAACTGGAGACTTACGTAAAGCTTGTTGAAAATATTTCTGACCTAGAAAAAAAATTCTCAACAATGAGTGACTTCGAACTTCAACAACAAACTAGTCGGTTTAAAAAACGTTTAGAGCAAGGAGAAACGCTAATCGACATTAGATGCGAGGCATTTGCCACTGTTCGAGAGGCTTCTAAGCGTATTTTATCTATGCGTCATTACGATGTACAACTACTTGGTGGACTCGTGTTAACAGATGAAAACATTGCAGAGATGGCAACAGGCGAAGGAAAAACGTTAGTCGCCTCTCTTCCAAGCTATCTATACGCACTCGCAGAAAAAGGCGTCCATGTGATTACTGTAAATGAGTATCTCGCACGAAGGGACCGAGAGCAAATCGGGAGGGTTCACGAGTTTCTAGGATTATCTGTGGGTCTGAACATTCCCATGATGGAACCTGAAGCGAAAAAGGTCGCCTATCAAGCTGACATCACATATGGTGTAGGACAAGAGTTCGGTTTTGATTTCTTGCGGGATCACATGGCTACCTCACCACTTGACCAAGTACAAAGGCCCTATCATTTTGCAATTGTCGATGAGGTGGACAGTGTGCTCATTGACGAGGCTAAAACTCCACTAATCATTGCAGGAAAAACAAAACCAAGTGCTGATTTGCATTTTATAGCAGCAAAAGTAGCTAAGCGCTTTTCACCTGATGTTCATTACGAATTTGACGAAGAAACAAAATCTACCACCCTGACAGAAGAAGGGATTACAAAGGTAGAAGAAGCCTTTGGTGTGGACAACTTGTACGAACTCGAACACCAAACGTTATATCACTATGTCATCCAAGCTGTTCGTGCACATGTGATGTTTGAAAAAGATGTCGATTATATCATTCGTGATCAAAAGATTATGCTTGTAGATATGTTTACTGGCCGCATCATGGAAGGACGTTCATTAAGTGACGGACTCCACCAAGCTATCGAGGCAAAAGAAGGCGTCCCTATTACAGACGAAAACAAAACGCAGGCGTCCATTACAATTCAAAATTATTTTCGTCTATATCCACATATAGCGGGCATGACGGGAACAGCTAAGACAGAGGAAAAAGAATTCCAACAGCTATACGGAATGGAAGTCTTTCAAATACCAACGAACAAACCCAAAATTCGTGAAGATGCAGAGGATCGTATTTTTTCGACGAAGGAGCAAAAGTACGATGCTATCCGGAATGAGGTAAAAACTCGCCACAAGTTAGGACAACCCGTGCTTGTGGGAACGACTTCAATTCTACAATCTGAAATCGTGGCGAATTATTTGCGGGAGGACGGTCTTTCTTTTCATTTATTAAATGCAAAAAGCGTGGAACAGGAAATCGATCTTATTGCTAACGCAGGACAATTTGGAACAATTACGATTGCTACAAATATGGCCGGTCGTGGAACAGATATCGTATTAGGAGAAGGCGTTTCAGGAGTTGGTGGACTTCACGTTATTGGCTCCGAAAAACATGAGGCAAGACGCATAGATAACCAGCTCCGTGGTCGTTCAGGACGTCAAGGGGATCCTGGTTCAAGTCAGTTCATCATCTCACTCGAAGACGATATGTTCCGAAGATACGCGAAGGATGACCTTAAAAAGTTCAATGACAAAGCAATTACAAATGATGTTGGCGAAATTCTCAACAAATCCATACACGAATTTGTGGAACGTACACAAAGAATCGTGGAAGGGGCAAATAGATCATACAGGGAGTTTACTTTGCGCTTAGATGATATCGTAAAAGATCAACGCGATATCGTTTATACATTGCGGGAAAAAATACTGAGGTCTGATCAACCTCTTCAAGTCGTATTACCGTCGATAAAACAGAGCCTTTTATATGCAGTTGATCAATACTGCCCAGAAGAGGCACTTCCTGAGGAATGGGACATAATTAGGCTCAAAAGTTTCACGGAGCACATCATGAGTTCTCAGTATACTCCTGCACTTGAAGGTCATTCCCAAAAGAAGATTAAAGAAACTCTTATTCGTGCAGCGGAAGCCAAATGGGATGAATTTGCAAGTAAAGGAAAAATAGTCACTCAGCAAAGCCGTGTAAAGCAAACCTTCCTTGCTACCCTTGATTTTCATTGGGTAAAACATCTTGAAGCGATGACAAGGCTGAAGGAAGGTATCGGTCTTCGTTCATACCAACAAGAAGACCCTGTACGAGTATATCAACGAGATGGGTTTACCTTGTTTGAAGAAAATTTTGCGAAAATTGAGCGTGACCTTGCATTAGAATGGGCCAACGTCCTTCGATCTTTTGAATAAATTACTGAGGGGAGGCAAACAGACATGTTATCTTTTTTTCGAAAGCAAGACTCCAAAAAAACTGGAAAAGACACCAGTTTTGCTTCTGCTGATATAGCGGAGCATACACACGGGGAACAAGAAGATACACACACTTCCGAAACTGTGCAGCCGACTTTATCCATTCACCCTAAGTGGCGCATTTCTACAGAACAAACGTACGTATATCGTTTTTTAAATCAGGACCTTCCTGAAATAGCCAAAAATCAAATTGGGTTCTCTGCAGTGAATTTGCAGCTTGAGGAAACGCACCTTTTGGCAGTCGCGTTTGTTCGCTCGTCTGCAGCAAAAGCGGTCACTCTAGGCGAATTAGACGTTTTTCTCTTATCCAGTGACGATCAAGTCTTTGCTAGACAAAAGTTCGATGGTGCAGAGATAGGTGAGTTGCAGCCTAATACTAGTCGCCCATGGGGATTTCGCTTTGATATGAAAAACATTAAAAAAGAAGAAATCCCTGAACAAAATTGGCGCATTGCGATCCATGTTCCTCAAGAAAACAGAAAAACAAAATCGCTTGATCTTACGGAAAGCTGGGAAAAGCAATTAACCACAGAGCAAATTTCCCAACTCGAACAGGCTGCTCAATCGCTCCCACCTGTCGCAATGAATGAGTTGAACATGACTGGCATTTCAGCCCAATATGTGAATGACGAAAAGCTCGCTGTTACAGCACTCATACGAAGTGGATATCCTAAAAAGATTACAATTCCGGAACTTCCTGTGCAAGTTTTTGATGCTAGTTCAAACCTCTTAGTAGAAGCCACCTTTACATTTAAAGAATTTACGATTGCTGCAAATAGTGCGAAACCGTGGACGTTCGTTTTTGATAGAAGCCAGTTGGCTCAACAAGATGCTGATATAACTCGCTTCCTGATTACATTTCCTAATGCCACCCAACGATAATCAATGTAAAAAGGACTGGAGCTGATGAGAGCTCCAGTCCTTTTCTCTATTCTATAATAAACGTTTGTTGCCTTGCCTCTTTCAGTAATCTTCCTGACGTCGATTTTGCATGCTTTGAAATGACAAGCTGGTACGCCTCGCCCGTTTCATAAGCAGAAGAAGATACTTTTATTTGTTTAGAGTTCACGACTTCAATGGAGATAGGTATACGTGTACCATTTTGTTTTTGTACGTATACTTGTCCATCTTGCAAGCTTTTGTCACTCATCGATGTTGTAAACGTAATTGTCCAAACTTTGTCCTTGTTAACGGACTTAGCACCAGCTGACGAGAAGTACACAGGTGGCTCGTCCACAAATTCTGCTTGTAATCCATCAAAATATAGCGTGCCTTTCGATTTAGCGGCATCTTCAGTTTCTGCAATATACAATTCTTTGAACGTGATCGGTGCTTTTATGTTTTCTGGAAGCTGTGCACGCACATACTTCCATCCGTACCAATCCAGTCCGTTGTCCGCTGTAAAATCTATGCGTTGCTCATTCCCATTTCCATCCTCAATCCGTCCACGTAACCAGTTTGACTTGCCATCACCGTATACCCATAGCCCCACAGATTCCGGTTTTCCGTTTACCACTGGCGATTGCTTCCACGTTACATAAGAGGCAGATGTCCCTTGTGTATTCCGGAAATCATAATCCAGTTGCATGACAGGGTTTGTGGTAATACCTGGTACATCTGTTGACGTCAATAGAGAGGTTTTAGAACGGATACCTTTCGCCTCTAATCCGTCTAGTAAGTGCAGATTACCCAAGCTTATAGGATCATTGCTGACGACCACTGGAATAGATGCAGATTGATTTCCAAACCAAACCTCGATCGTACCTTTGCCCTCTGATGTAGAACGGAATGTGCCTGATTGGTCAATTGTTCCTATACTTCCTGTTGTTGCCCAAACGACTTGATCTTCATTAAAGATCAAGTTCTCACCGTCCATCGAAGCTTTAGCGCTTACTGCTACTGTCTGACTAGTTCCTACCATTAGCTTAGATGGTTCGATTCTCAAGTTGTCTACTTCATCAACAACCTTAACGGGAATCTCCGTTTGAGCACCATCAGCGCGTACAAGGATTGTCCCAGATCCTGCTCGTTCTGCCTGGAATGTGCTTCCTTCTATAGAACCAAGATCATTCGTTACTTCATACGTCATTGTATAGTCGTTTTCGCCAAGTAGGTTATCATATTGATCTAATACATATTCAACTGCAATATCGACAGACGCTCCTACAGCCAGGATACCTTCTTCTGCCGCTTTTGCTTCTACTACCTCTGGAATTCCTTTAGGTGCGGTATTGACTGCTTGTAAGATGGTGGAAATTCCTCGTTCGGCACCATCTGAGGGACGGTTTGCTAATGACACATAAGGTTGTCCGAGTGATCGTGTCGCCATTGTCGTTGAACCACCGCCGTCAAGGTTCATTGCTTGCTCGACCCCTAAACTATCTAGGTATCTGGCAAACTCTGGCAAGGTCATTCCCTCGCTATACCCGCGCTGTCTACCATCGACCGTTACAAGAAACACTTCGTTCCCATTGTTTCTTGTGGCTACAGCTGTACGCGGACTTCTAGTAGTAGCTCTGGAAGAATTCTCATCTATTGTAAGGTCAACTTGTCCGTTTTGAACTAGTAATGGTCCACTCGCTAAGATAAACTCGGCGTTTCTCCACGCTTCATCCACATCAATAGTTAATGAAACGGGATCTCCTTGCTTAAGGTTTCTAACGTAGTCAACTTGATCTCCTTGTACCGAAATGACAAATCCATTTTCAGGAATCGTCGCACTCGTATATTGACCATAAGGACGAACACCTGCCACTTTACCTGTTAAAGTTTGACCAAAACGCGCTTCTGTATCAGGGGATGTTGCTAACCCCTCCACAACAACTTCTAGCCCGAATTGATTTGTCCGAGTTTTATCCCAACGATAGCTCTTTGTAAAAAGTACACTATCATTATCACTTCTGACCCGATTTAGCCCATCCAAAGTGAACGTTTTTCCATTTGCATTGATATTTAAATCCATTTGCATCTTTCCAATTCGACCTCGTCCTTCCTTCGTGATCCCAAACGCTGCCGGTGTATACATATAGTTGTTTTCTTTTGCCGAAACTGCCCCCAAGTTGACGATTTGATCGTCTTGAGCCAAAAGATAGGAAGGGAGCCTACTCGAAAAGTCGAAGAATGAAGCATTCACAGCTCCTACTACTTGATGACCTAAATATGTATTTTCCTTTGCCAAAGAGGTCGTGGTTTTCAAAGAAGGGAAAGGTGACGGGATCCCTACATCAATGGTAGTGTATGGATCCGTTAAATCCACCTCAAGCCGTTGAATATTTTGCTTTAATCCGAAAACAGTTGTATTTTCTTCAACGTGAGATACCCCTGGAGAAAGTTCTTGCTCTGCTCCTAAGGAAATAAAGGGACTACTGAGTAACAGTCCACCAAAAACAATTACAGAAACAATTGGTTTTACAAAGCGTTTCATTACTACTACCTCTCTTTTCTACTAAACTGCCAAAAAAGCACAAGTTTAGTATATCGTATTTCGACAGATAAGAGAGAGATTCGACAAATTTTCCATATCAAACTTTCTTCCCGTCCAGTTCAACGGCTACAAAAAAAAAATTTAAAGCAACTACTATTCTGCTGGTATGTGTATAGTTAGAATAGTGATTTATGAAATTGATTCAAAAAAGCCAAAAAGAAATACCTACCTCTATAAAAGAGGTAGGTATTTCTTCTGGCCGCAACCCATGTCATCGCACGTAAATTATTTAAAGATACAAAACAGGTCTTACAAGTACATTTTACCATAACCGTGCAGGAAAACAAGGTAAACAATGAAAATATTAACTCATTCGATCGTGCCTTTTTGGTTGAAAAATGCTTGTTCTTATAGGATAAGAACAGGCCCAATACTTATTCTGTTACGCTTAAAAATAAGGAGAATACTTTTGCTAACTGTGCACGGGTCGCTGTTTCATATGGCTTGAATTCAGTGTCTGTGAATCCATCAACAAGACCTAATTCATAAGCACCATGGACCGATGCTGCTGACTCTACACGAAGAGCCCCTATATCTTCGAACGTAGCTTCTCCCTCAGCAACGTAAGCCTCTCCCGTTAACAATTCATATGCACGCATAGCCATGACGGTCATCTCAACACGAGTAATAGATGCAGTCCCATTGAACGTGTTCTCGCTCACACCTTGAACGATTCCGTTGTCATAAGCTGCCGCAACTGCTGTTCTTACCTCACTTGAAGCGTCTTGTAGATCCTCAAAAGGAAGGTTTTTTACTTCACCCGTAAGGTCTAAACCACGAACTAACATCGTCGTGAATTCGGCGCGTGTCATGTCACGATCCGGTGAGAAGACAGTGTCTGTAGTGCCATTTAAAACATCTCTGTTGTAAAGGTCTTGAATAAAGTCGTATGCCCAGTCATCTGTGTCAACATCAACGAATGGAAGAGCAACTTCTCCATCTGCATCAACCTCAACAATCCGACCTTCTGCTTCGTACGTAATTGCCCCTTCTTGAGCTCTCACATAATCTTCAAACGCATCAATATCTAGGGCAATGTTCTCGCCTTTCCCCTCATAAAAGTCGGAAAAAGCCATATCTGGATCTCCAAACATATAATTGTTAACCACAACGGAATACGTTTTGTCCAAGTCAAGAGGCTCACCGTTCTCACCTTTTATGTCAACGATAGCTTGATCTTCGTAGTTCCAAGTATATTGGAATCCAGCAATTGAGTAGTCCGGACCGTAGCTAGAGAATTGACGGTTCATTGCCTGTTTTAATTCTTCTCCAGTGAGTTCAAATTTAACTAGCAAATTGTTGAACGGTTGGACTTTAAATAATTCACCATACGTAATGTCACCTGCATCAAGATCGGCTCTAATCCCTCCACCATTCATCATGGCGATATCAGCATCTCCGGCAGCTTTCATACTATCCGCAATTAAATTCCCTAGTGCATTGTCCCCGACTGGACCGCGACCTGCGTAGCCACCTTCGATAGCAGTTGCCGCTTCTCCAACGACTTCATTTTCGATTGGCTCTACAAGTTCCTTGAAGCGATCAATCAACTCTTTCATGGATTGGTCTTGAGTGCCTTCGTTGCGATCGTTGTACTCAATGACGGCTTCTTTCTTCACAATGTCCCCTGTTTCAGGGTCAATTTCAATATCCACATCGCTATACGCTTTTCCATACTCACCAGATTGGACGATTAACTTGTTGTCTATCGTACGATTTACAATGATCTGGTTGTGTCCGCCAAAGATAACATCTACTTCGTCGTCAATATTTTGAGCAATGTTAGCTAAGTCACTAGAACTTTCTGTATCCTCAGATTCATCTGCAAATACTTGGTTATGTGCAAGCACCACAATTGCCTTAACACCCTGTTCCTTTAATTCATTTGTATATTTGTTGATCGCTTCTGTTTCATCTATCACACGTAAATTTTCGTTACCTGTTTGTACAATCATATTCGGTGTCTCGGTTGTTGTGATTCCGATAAAGCCAATTTTTGCCCCGTCAACCTCTTTAACCGTATAAGGCTTCATAATTAGCTCGCCAGTAGAATCATCCACCATATTGGCAGATAAAATATCAAAATCAGCACCATCATACCCTTCAATACTTGTCCCGTCTTCATGCTCTCCACCGTATACGATACGCTTTAATTCAGCAATTCCTTCATCAAACTCGTGGTTTCCAAGAACTCCGACATCGTATTGAAGTTCGTTAAGTGCTTCAATGGTAGGTTCGTCATGAAAGGCTGCGGATAGAAGTGGTGACGCACCAATCATGTCTCCCGCATTTACGAGTAACGTATTCGGCTGTTCTGCGCGTTTTTCCTTTATCTTAGACGCTAAATAATCGAGACCACCTACAGATTCTTCTTCCCCGTCTTTATCGTAGTCCAAGCTGCTAGCGGTATCCAAATTCCCGTGCAAATCATTCAAACCTATTAATTGCACTTTAATATTATCACTCTCTGCTTTTACTAAACTCGTGCTGAACGGAGTAGCAAAAGCACCTACTGCTAAAGCAGATGTAAGTGCCACACTAACGAGACGTTTCCCTTGTTTACGGAACATGTATAAATCTCCTCCTGAAATGTGTCGATTTTATGTCAACGGTCTCAGTTTAGCATGTACTTGTTAAGATCGTGTATACTCTTTGCAAAGTTTTTAAAAACAGGCGGAACTTCCTTATGTTTAGACGTCTGACAAATAGGTATAAATGCCTACTTGTGAATGGAAGTCTTCCTCTTTTAGATAATCTCACCGCTTAGTTTTTATGAAAAATGGCAATAGAATAGTCCTTCGCCTACTGCCAAGTGCCATTTCATTTCGCGCTTCTTTGTTTTGCTGACTCCACACTGCGGTGCGCAAGAGCTTGTATAGAGACGAGCGACACTACAGCTCGTTTACTCCATTTGCAGCTGTTTCTGCTTCTGACCGCGGATATATTCCCCTGTTCGCGGATATATTCCCCTGTTCGCGGATATATTCCCCTGTTCGCGGATATATTCCCCTGTTCGCGGATATATTCCTCTGACCGCGGATATATTCCCCTGATCGCGGATATCCGCCCCTGATCGCGGATATATTCCTCTGACCGCGGATATCCGCCCCTGTTCGCGGATATATTCCCCTGTTCGCGGATATATTCTTCTGACCGCGGATATCTGCCCCTGACCGCGGATATATTCCTCTGATCGCGGATATCTGCCTCTGTTCGCGGATATCGGCCCCTGATCGCGGATATATTCCCCTGACCGCGGATATCGGCCCCTGATCGCGGATATCTGCCCCTGACCGCGGATATATTCCTCTGATCGCGGATATCTGCCCCTGATCGCGGATATATTCCCCTGACCGCGGATATCCGCCCCTGACCGCGGATATATTCCTCTGACCGCGGATATATTCCTCTGACCGCGGATATATTCCTCTGACCGCGGATATCCGCCCCTGTTCGCGGATATATTCCCCTGATCGCGGATATCTTCCCCTGACCGCGGATATATTCCTCTGATCGCGGATATCTGCCCCTGATCGCGGATATCTGCCCCTGATCGCGGATATCTGCCTCTGATCGCGGATATCTGCCCCTGACCGCGGATATATTCCCCTGACCGGTGATATATGAGGAATTTGGGTGAGCAAGAAAGGAACCGCATGCGCTACGTCTTTTGGGAGTCCTAAGCGTTGAATTGGAATTCTACTCTTTCTAAAGACTAAGAAAAATTTGCCACCTATTCCTCGTCCGCCACTTACACAAGATTACTGAATAGAACGTCCATTTTTTGAATCATCTAAATGCAATGTATAACTTCTGTTCGACAACGTCTAATAAATAGAAAACATAAAAAAACCTTCAGAAGAATCACCCCTTCTAAAGGTTTAAAAATTTTCTAGCGGATCTTCTCTTCCACCTGCTGACAAACCTCATCTGCCGTCATCCCACGTGCGGAGATAACTGAAGCTTTTGTAGTTGCGTCTGCCATGCCCATGACGTTTTGATCCTGGCCTGAGATCACGCAGCAGTCACTGTCCTTCGCGTCAGACTCCTGCTTCAGTTCGACTACGTCATAGCCTTTCGCTCGCAAAGCTTGTTGAATGTCTGTTAACGATTGTTCTACCGCAATTTTGCTCATGTTAAGCACCTCCACCTGTAAGATTCTCCGTTTCGTCATAAAATATTCTGAAACGCGCATCCTACTAAATGGGTTTTAACACAAAAAAGGGGCGAATTCCATGAAGCGCAAAAAACAAGATGCGTCCAAGGCAGGATTAGGTTCACCGCGACCTGAAGGACAAGGAACCACAAATACCGAAACAGGGAATGTAAAAATGGATTCAACGCGAAGAAGACCTCGTAATCCTTAAAAGCAAAAATCCCCTGGACTTTGCATGAAGTCCCAGGGGATTTAAAAGATACTTTGTGGATGCCTGCATTTTTATAGAGAGTGAACAATCAAGGAAGTGGATATTATTCTGGTTTCTCTACTACATCTTCAACAGTTACAGAAAGCGTTTCTAAAACATCTTCTCCGCTTGTTAATTCAAACGTCCCAGTACCAGCTAAAGAACCTGAAACCGTTACTTCAACTTCACCTAATTCGTTGCTTGGAGTTGCTGAAACTTCCGCAATTACCTCACCAGCTTCGTTAGTCACTGTTCCATTAGTAAGTGGAACATCCTTCATTGCCTCACCAAATTGATCAGTTACTAAAGCAGTGAACGTATGTGTATCCCCAGCTGTTACTTCAACCGGTCCAGGGATAACCAGCTCTGAAGGTGTGCGTGCTTCGTCCACCACTTCAATTTGAATTTGACTTTCCGAGAACTCAGTTTTCAAAGTAAGAAGAGCTGTGCCTGCGGAGTTAATAGAAATGGTGCCATCCGCAGCAACCTCTACTATCTCAGGATTTTCAGAGCTTAACTCCACATCCTCTGGCATAACTTCCATATCTTCAAGTTTAAAGTTAGAACCAATCATCTTACCTAGGTACACATCTTTATCGGATGTTGACAAAATGAGTTCTTCCTCAGCCATAATTTCAACACCATTGGCAAAAAGGGTACCTTCGTAAATCCATAATAGAGTCGTATCAAAATCAACTGCTTTTGCTTCTGTATCGGACACTTCTGTTACAAGTTCACCGTCTGGATCCTTAATCATTACACTGTACGTAAACGTGTCTCCATATTCAAACTTACTTGAATTAATAAGACCCGTTTTTTCATCTAATAGTGCACCTTCTACACTAGGTTTGAACGTCACATCATAGCCATAATTAATCAGTTCGTCAGCATATGTCTCAAAGCCATCATACATGAAAGTTAAATTGTAGTCTCCATCTTCACTTGGATCAAAAGGAACTGTCCATTCTGTTGCCGCAATGTCTCCTGATGTAATATCTGGCGTCAAAAGACCCAAATTGTCCATTGTACGGTATACAAACGCTGCAAACATTTCACGGTCCACAGTTTCTTCTGGTCGGAATCCTCCATCCGTGTACCCAAATGTAATTTCGTACTCAGCCAATGTAAAGATGTCTTGACTGTGTGACGGGCTAAATGAATCAGCGTCTGTAAATTCAAACGGTAGATTGTCAAACTCCAAGTCAAATGCACGCACGAGAACAGATGCCATTTGCTCGCGAGTTAGCGTGTCTGTCGCTCCAAAAGAACCGTCGCTGTTTCCTTCAAAGATACCTGCTTCAATCGTTGCCGCTACGTAGTCACGGAATGTGTTGCTAGCTTCGTTTGCCATCGGATCAATGACTTCAGGAGTTGTGAGATCTCGCGCTTCGGCAATCAACTTCGCTGCTTGTTGACGCGTCAACTCTTCTTTCGGACGAAACGTACCATCAGTGTATCCATCGACAACACCTTCATCTACTAACCTTTGAATCTCTTCAGCAAACCTTGAACCTTGAATATCTGAAAGTGAATTGGACTCTTCTGCTTGTACACTAGAGAAAAACACACTACTTGTGAGCACAAACGCTGTTGCACCGGTCATGAATTTTGAAATCTTGCCCAAATTATTTCCTCCTTATTAGTCCGTAAATATTACAAGTTTGCTACAAAAATTACTTTACCAAGTTTTACAGAACTTGACTACAAGAAGGTTATGGAAACGTATATCCACGAACATAAAAGCGTAACTCCCACGTATTTTTTCTTCAACACAGAACCAACTCAGTTACTTAGTAGGGATAAGAGTGTTTATTACATGACCCCTTTAAATATTCCGATATATATCTATAACTCTCAGGAGTTTCCCATTGCCAAACACAACCAGATCGTTTAGCCTATAAATATCCATTAAAAGTTAAATAGTTATTTGAATATAAATATAAAGAACTACAACTCTAGAAGTCAGGAGCAAAATTCACACCTTAAAAAATCTTTCTGACATATCTTCATAGCGAGAACAACTTTATCCGCCTTTTTCATAGAGTAAAAGAATAGGAGGTTCATGATTTGCGACATATAATAACCGTATTAGCAAGCACATTACCCTTACTTGGAGTTTTACTATTTACAAGCACAACGGAAGCCAGTGATTATCGATACGTACAAGTACCTGAGAATACAGCTATTTTTGATGATATCAATGGTGAGCAAATTAAAGTCGGGATGTTAGTAGCTAGTGAAGCCTACACACTGGTGGCCGAAGACGCAAAGTACTATTACGTTAAGTTTGGAAATCACACCGCTTACTTTCCCAAAGCACTAGGTTTGGAAATATATACAACGAATTACAGCAATATGAACAACATCACCTTTCCTAACAGTACCAATGTCATCATTACACAACGTCCAGTTACAGTATTTGAAGATATTGGCGACGACAAAGGCTATGCGGTAATAGGAAGGAACATTCGGTACCCCATAGTTGATCGCATAGGGGAATATTACCGTGTGGATATAGGAAATCGCTTAGGCTATATCTCAGCTCGTTTTGTGGAGAAGGATAAAGGGATTCCTGTTCTTATGTACCATAATATCGTGGAGAATCGCACGAGTTCGGGATGGGGCACAAACTCTATGGTGATCAATGTCGACTCATTTAGAACTCAAATGGAATACTTAAGTAGGTTTTCCTGGCGCACAATAGAATTAGCAGAACTTGATAGCTATATGAACTACAAAGCCAACTTAACAGGCAAAGTAGTACTGATCACGTTCGACGACGGATTATTATCTACATATAAATATGCGGTTCCTATTTTGCGTGAATATGGTATGAATGCCGTTAATTTTGCCATTGGCGACCGTATACGTGGACAAGCAGAGCCCTGGGATGAAACATCACTACAATATATGGGTTTAAAGGAAATGGATGATTCGGGTGATGTGTTAGATAATCAAACCCATACGAACGCAATGCATCTCCGAACAAGAGATACGAACACACCGTACATGCTTACCTACAGTCGCAAGGAAATTACAGCAGACTTAGAAAAAGGGAAAATTCAGATGAATAAGTCGTCAGCGGTGAAAAGCCCTGATGATGTAAAGTACTTAGCGTATCCTTGGGGTCAATACAACGATACGGCGATCGCGGGTTCCCTTGACGCTGGAATTCGCATGGCATTCACTACAGAACGAGACAATGTTCGCTTAGGGATGAACCCAATGACACTTCCCCGACAAGGGATTGCGCCCCGTCATACGTTAGAAGATTTTAAAGCGAAGCTATACGGAACCTATACAGAGTAGCTACTTTTGTATGTACCCTCCATCAAAAGGTGATGTCTATATGAACAATTTTCACTAGTGGGGCTTCACTCGCGCCGCCTTGATCACAACTCGACTACTTTGTGACTTGTTTCCTGCATGGTTGAGTGCAAAGCTCATGAATGGTTTTTGTGGAAAAGGGGCGGAGTTACGCAGAACCCTAACATCATGATCTATCCTATTAGATAACAACTTCGGATTGTTGATTGGTGAACTACGTGGGGCTTCACTCGCGCCGCCTTGATCACAACTCGACTGCTTTGTGATTCGTTTCCTGCATGGTTGAGTGCAAAGCTCGTGAATGGTTTTTGTGGAAAAGGGGCGGAGTTACGCAGAACCCTAACATCATGATCTATCCTATTAGATAACAACTTCGGATTGTTGATTGGTGAACTACGTGGGGCTTCACTCGCGCCGCCTTGATCACAACTCGACTACTTTGTGACTTGTTTCCTGCTTGGTTGAGTGCAAAGCTCATGAATGGTTTTTTGCATAAAAGTACTCTCACAACCTAAAACTGGGAGTATAACCACATGAACTAAGCACACGGAGGTGATGAAGTGTTCAACACCATACTTTTATGGAGCCTGCTCCTTTTCCCTTGGCTTTCTCTGTTTTTTATGAATCGGAGAAGTATCAAACGCTTTATGCCTGTGGGAATCTTTGTCGCCTTACTATTAAGTATTATTTACGAAATAGCTTTCATATATGAGTGGTGGGAGATCAAGGAGTCCATCCTTCCGTGGGGGAAAATCACTAACCCTTCTTATGTTTATGGCACCTTTTTGGTTGGCACCATTTGGATTTTTTACTTTACATACCAAAGCTTCTGGTTGTTTATCGTAACCAATTTAGTAGTTGATGCCTTGTTTTCGTTTGGTTTTCTCAAGTGGATGGAAATGCTTGGCATGCACGAAATGAAGAACCTATCCGAGTTTCAAGCCTTCCTAATTATGACAGCCCTGTCGTTTATCATCTACTTTTATCAACGATGGCAAGAGGAGGCCTTTGTTGACCGTTCTTCTTAGGTTCCAGCTCTCCCCCAACTTCACAGTTCCCTACATTTTTTTAAAGTAGTCGACTCTCCCTATTTGAACAAAGTTGGACTCTGGTACAAGAGGGGCCATCTCTATTTGGTGGGAAAATTCATTTAGTAACTCCTCAAGGTCTGCTCGTTCACCCTCCGTTGTCATCAATTCTACTCCGTATAGAAATAAATCTTTAGAGTCGTGCTTCCATATAGGATGCCCCTTTAATAGAACGTTTTTTCCCATGATGAGCGTTTCAAACTGTAGAATGAGGTCCGGACGTACGGGCAAATCAATTGTCGAAAGGAATTTAACACCCTTTGGACAAATATTCTCTAGTAGAACGTTTGTTTGTCCAAGCTCTACCTTTTTATTATGGATAGAGAGGAGCGACATGCCGGCACCAAGAGGGAATGGCAACGAGATACGCTCATATTTCCTTCTTTCAACGTGTACTTCTATATCTTGATGGCGCTTCCCTGGGTAAAGGATACCTTGTGCTAATAAACGTTGAAACTCCCTTTCATCCACGGGTTTGCTAAATAGATAGCCCTGAATTTCATCACATTTCTGTTGTCGTAGAAACGTGAATTGTTCAATGGTCTCAACACCCTCAGCGACCACTCGCATGTCCAAGCTCTTTGCAAGAAAAATAATCGCTGTGATAATCTTCTTGTCACGTTCGAATTCTGTACTATTTTGAATGAAGGATCTGTCCATTTTAATCGTATCAATTGGAAATTTTCTCAAATACGTTAACGACGAATAGCCTGTCCCAAAATCGTCCAGTGCAAAGCGAACACCCATCTCCTGTAACGTGTGGATGGCATCGAACACAACTTCCTCATGTTCAATGAGTACACTTTCTGTAATTTCAAACTCCAGAAGTTGTGGATCGACCTGATCCTTTTGAACTGCTTGTATAATGGATGCGACCCAATCTTTTGTCAAGAAACTTTGTGCGGAAACGTTAATCGATATCGGAACGACCTGGTGACCTTGGTTTTTCCAAGAAGAAATGCACCGGCAAACCTGTTTGACAACCCAATCTCCTACTTCAACAATGAACCCGTTTTCCTCTGCGAGTGGGATGAACTCGTTCGGAGAAATTAGCCCCCACTCTGGATGATTCCAGCGAATGAGCGCTTCCGCAGTGATCACTTCGCCTGTTATTGCGTTCACTCGCGGCTGAAAATGAAGGATAAACTGTTCTTTTTGCAAAGCTTTTCGCAAATCTCTCTCTAGTACAAATGATTTGTACGACTCAATGTTTAAGGATGCGGAAAAAATTTGATAATTATTTTTTCCATTTTCTTTGGCACGATACAAAGCGGCATCTGCATGCTTTACTAAGTCCTTTTTCGTCTTTCCGTCTTCTGGAAACAAACTAATGCCGACACTTGTCGTTAAGTAAATGTCAAAATCATCAATCGTAAAAGGGGTTTTCATCCGGTCAATGATCGTTCTGGCTAAGTTTATCGGCTTGTTCTTATCCCGTATGTTCCATATGAGGATCGCAAACTCATCTCCACCCATCCTTGCAAATAGAGAGGAATGATCCAAAAGTTTCGTCATTCGCTCCCCAAATTGCCGAAGTACTTTATCACCAATCGAATGGGCTAATGCATTATTGATCGTGGTAAAACGATCGAGGTCTAAATACATCATGGCAAAGGGTTGTTCAGACGTAAGCAATTCCTCTATTTTCTCATCAAACATTCTCCGGTTTGGCAAGTCTGTTAAATAGTCGTGATACGCAAAGTAAGTCATCTGTTCTTCAATGTTTTTTTGCTCAGTAATGTCCGTAATAATCCCATCAATTCGAATCAGGTTACCGCTTACATCATGTACAGGTAACGTGCGATCTTGAACCCATCGCAGCTCACCGCTTTTCGTTCGGATACGGTAGGAGTGAAAAATAGCCTCGCCTTTTTCTAAATGGGTCTGATTGGTAAGATAAGCAGATACATCCTTTGGGTAAACGATAGACTCCCACGGTAATCCATTTTGAAACGCTTCAGGTGAATATCCAGTGACCGATTCTATACCAGGGGAAACGAGAAAATAGTCATTTTCTTTTACGTTAAAAGACCAAATGCCCACCTCTAAGTTGTTATAAATGTTTTTAAACCGTTGCTCGCTCTCTTTTAATTTGATTTCGGCTTCTTTGCGTAACGTGATATCTTGAATGGTGCCAATAAACCGAACGGCTTTTCGATTTTCATCTAATATCGCATCGCCGCGCGCGTACACATGAATGGTAGTGCCGTCTGTTCGTATTACCCGAAACTCAAAATCAAAACTTTCACAACGAGCTGCAGACTGTCGAAACTGATCATCTGTATAACGGCGGTCTTCGGGGTGAACCCTCTCCAAAATATCTTCATAAGTAGGAACGAACGCACTCGTTGGATCGATACTAAACAACCGGTACGTCTGATTTGACCAAAAGAATTCATTCTCTAAACGGTCGTAATCCCAGCTTCCAATATTCGCAACTTGCTGTGCTGATTCCAAATTGTCCTTCAACTTCACCAAATCTTTACGGTTTTGAACGTCTACTGTTATATCTTTAGCCAATATACATACGCCGCAAATTTGCCTTTTTACAGTAAACACAGGAATACCCGTGACATCCACATTCATCCGTGTACCGTTTGTATGCGTAACGACCACTTGATAATTGTGTGCCGATCCATGCAAAACCTTGCGAAAAAAAGCAATTCCGCTCTCCCGCTCCTCCTCAACAATATAGTCTAGAAAATGTTGGCGGAGATCTTGGTGTGAATAACCGAAAATCATCTTCACAGCATGGTTAAAATAGTGCATATTCCCATCGATATCCAAGAGAAAGATCGCATCTGGATGGTGCGAAAACAGCCCATCAATAACCCCTATTCTCTCCTTCGTCAGGTTGCAATCGGCAGCTTGAGATGATGACTCTTGCCGATAAAATCCCTTCATTTTCTCTTGCAAAAAATCTATCACCTTCAAATTTATCCCCCCTACGCCACAAGTGAACAGAAACAACTAGATTACAACTTATATCGGAAAATAACACGACACCTTGAGAACCAAAATATGGTGGTACAGGAACTGGTACGCCCCGAATTTTGTCGAAGTACTACAGGAACTGGTACGCCCCGAATTTTGTCGAAAGCTCTATTTCGACTTCAATCACGCATTTTGCCATAGAAATATAAAAAATCCCCTAAGTAGTTTTAGGGGATTTTAATGGAGCAAGTGTACTTCTTTCGTCTCAAAAAGTTCGGATGGGCAACTTGCACCGAACAACTTGTTACTTCACAAGCTCTAATTCAACTGGAATAAATTCGTCTACTGTCTCACCAGCTAGCACCTTCTCTGCTGCTTCCACTGCCTGTGCTCCCATAAGATCTGGCTTTTGAGCGACAGTTGCGTCCATCCGCCCTTCTTCCACTGCGGCTACGGCGTCGGCTGTAGCGTCAAAACCCACAACGATCACATCTTCCATCCCTGCTGCTTCAAGTGCTTGCAGGGCTCCAAGTGCCATTTCATCGTTATGCGCAAACACAGCGTCGAATTCTGGATTACTTTGGATGATATTTTCCATAACAGACAGACCTTCTGCCCGGTCAAAGTTGGCTGTTTGCTTTGCCACGACTTCAAATCCTGCTGCTGCACTAACCGCATCATTAAATCCTGCTCCCCGCTCCCGTGCGGCAGATGAGCCTGCGATTCCTTCCAACTCAATTAATTTGCCACTATCACCAACTTGTTCGATGATAAATTCGCCGGCCATTTTTCCACCTGCAGCGTTATCAGATGCAATGTGGGTAACCACTTCACCTGTTGTCGCGCTTCTATCTACTGTGATGACAGGAATATCTGCATTGTTCGCAGATTCAATCGCTGCTCCTACTGCGTCAGAGTCAGTTGGGTTTATAATGAGTAAATCTACCCCTTGTTGAATTAGATCTTCG
Organism: Bacillus fonticola; assembly: GCF_012955605.1. Classification (GTDB taxonomy): domain Bacteria; phylum Bacillota; class Bacilli; order Bacillales; family JC228; genus Bacillus_CG; species Bacillus_CG fonticola. The sequence continues at coordinate 2,727,699 of NZ_CP052135.1, forward strand.
ATATCACTCAACTGTGTCGCCGGGTCGTTTTGGGCATCCACTGTCCGTACCTCATAGCCAAGTTCCTCTGCCTTTGCCTCAGCACCGTCTCTTAGCGTCACAAAGAACGGATTGTTCAATGTGGAGATTGACAAGCCAATCACTACCTCCCCATCACCTGTATCTGCATCATTACCATTAGGCTCTTCTTCCTCTTCTGACCCTTGTTCCAATGAGCAAGCTGATAATACAAGCACAAAAAGAATTACAAGACTACTAAACAACCATTTCTTCATCGTTCCATACCCCCTGTAACAGAATTTTTATAGGTTAGGCAGCTTTCTTTCGATCTAGCAATACTGCTAGGAGAATGACGCCACCTTTGACCACTTGTTGATAAAACGAAGATACATTCAAAAGGTTTAACCCATTGTTCAGCACTCCAATGATGAGTGCCCCAATCAATGTACCGAAGATCCACCCTCTCCCCCCAGACAAACTCGTTCCGCCGAGCACTACAGCTGCGATCGCATCGAGTTCGTAGGAAGTACCGGCTGTTGGTTGCGCTGAGTTTAATCGGGATGTGAGCGTGATACCAGCGAGCGCCGATAGCATACCAGCAATAGAGTACACACCCATTTTAATACGATCGACGCGAAGTCCAGAAAGTCTTGACGCTTCTTCGTTCCCGCCTACCGCATAGGTCCCTCTACCAAACGTTGTCTTTGTTAAAAGTAAATACAAAATAATATAGGCAGCTGCCATCGTAATGACGGGAAATGGAACACCTAAGAAGTACCCTTTACCTAGCATTTGAAAGCTGAACGATTCGGACAACCCCGTGATCGGACGCCCTTCCGTGTACACAAGTGTTAGCCCCCGAAAAATCGTCATCGTCGCTAACGTTGCAATAAACGGAGCTATCTTCCCCTTTGTAATTAAGAGACCGTTAAATGCCCCCATAACTGCTCCAGCTAGTAGCCCGAGTAAAACGGCAAGAATTGGATCCATCCCTGCTGTCAACATTCCAGCGGTGAGTGCGGACGCTAATGCCAAAATGGAACCTACGGATAAATCAATGCCACCCGTCAAAATAACAAATGTCATCCCAAAAGCGATCAGGGCATTGACTGAAACTTGTCTAAGAATATTTAACAAGTTGTCCGCATCCATGAAATTCGGACTCAGTATACTTATAACGAATAAAATAAGAATTAATCCTAATAATGGCCCCATCTTTTGGAGAATATTTGCCTTTTCCGCTCCTAAGTTTAAGTTCATCAGTTCATCCCTCCTGTGGCTGCCTCCATGATTTTTTCCTGTGTGGCGTCTTCTTTGTAAAACTCTCCTGTCACTTTTCCTTCACGGAGCACAAGTATTCGGTCGGACATTCCTAACACCTCAGGCAATTCCGATGACACCATAACGATCGATACCCCTTGTTCCGTTAGCTCATTCATAATCGTATAAATTTCCTTCTTAGCTCCTACGTCTACTCCTCGAGTTGGTTCGTCTAATAGTAAAACCTTTGGCTGGACACCGAGCCACTTCGCGAACACAACCTTTTGCTGGTTCCCCCCACTCAAATACTTCACTTGTTGATGGCTTCCTGCGGTACGGATAGAAAGTTTTTGAATCATTTTATCAGCCTGCTCACTTTCTTTGCGGTGAAGGATCCACCCTTTTGTCGCGAGCCTTTTCAACTGTGTGAGCGAAATGTTTTCCTTCACACTTGTTTGCAAGAGGAGTCCTTTTTCTTTGCGATCTTCTGTGATAAGCGCCATACCCGTTTTAATCGCTTGATCAGGTCGATGGATCGTCACCTTTTCACCGTCAATCCAAATGTTTCCTGTCGCTTTCCTCCTTGCACCGAAAAGCGTTTCGACGATCTCTGTTCTTCCTGCACCCATGAGACCAGCAATCCCCACAATTTCTCCCTTCTTTACTGAAAAGGAGACGTCTTTAAAGGTTTCTTCAAGTGATAAACCTTCTACACGAAGTCTTTCTTCACCGATTTGTGCTGTGCGTTCAGGAAAACGTTCGCCCAATTCTCGACCGACCATCATGCTTACAATTTCCTCAAAGTTCGTCTCTGAGGTAAGTTTTGTGCCGATCGATTTGCCGTCACGTAGAACAGTTACCCGATCGGACATACGAAATACTTCTTCCATCCGATGGGAAATGTACACAATCGCTACCCCTTGCTCGCGAAGCTTGTTCATGACTTGGAAAAGCGTCTCTATCTCCTGATCAGTAAGGGCCGCAGTCGGTTCGTCCATGATCAGTACTTCTGTATTAGCCGCTACTGCCCGTGCAATTTCAATCATCTGTTGCAAGCCGATAGACAAATCTCCAGTACGTTTTCTTGGCGATAGTGTGATACCCAAGGTGTTTAGAAAGTCTGTTGTCTTTCTCTCCATTTCCTTTGTTCGTAACCAGCCTGTTTTGCCGTAAGTCAGCTCTTTCCCAAGAAACATATTTTCCGCAACCGTTAAATGCGGAATGAGACTCAGTTCCTGGTGGATGACAGCAACCCCATTTTGCTCGGCATCCTTCGCTCCGGAAAATGCCGTATTCTTGCCCTTAAACAGGATGTCGCCCTCGTCAGCTTTGTACATACCGGTTAATATCTTCATCATCGTCGATTTCCCAGCACCGTTTTCGCCCATCAATGCGTGAATTTCGCCTTTTTTTAGATCAAAGTCGATCCCCTTTAAGACATGCACTTTTAAAAACGACTTTTGAATGCCTTTCATTTCTACGATAGAAGGGGTCATGAGAAAATCACCCCAGCTTTCAGCATAATGTTCGCGTATGGGGTAGCTTCTCCGGTTCTGATGACGGCACGTACCCGTGAGAGATGCAGTTTCAACTCTTCATGGGATACGCTATCTATCGGAAACGAATGGAATGGCAACTTATCGTAAAGGGCTGTATTTTCATCTATCATCTCCTCAGCAATAATGGCTTGTTCCACCTCGAAATCTTCTAAAACAACTGCCAATGTTTCTAGAAAACTAGGAAGTCCTGGTTTTAGCGCCAGATCAATTTTCTTCACAGTTGCTGGAATTGGAAGTCCACAATCTGCAATGACGAGCAAATCAGTATGCCCCATGTCCGAGAGCACCTTGGAAATGTCACTGTTGAGAATTCCTTGCTTTTTCATTAACTCACATCCCCTCTACTTCGCATCGAGTCGGCATGCCACCTTGTGCACCAAACTTTGTAACAGAAAGTGATGCGGCTTTTACGGCAAAAGAGCAGGCTTCTCTTATCGTCATCCCCTCATCCAACGCCACTGCCAGCGCGCCAGTAAACGTGTCCCCTGCCCCTGTTGTATCTACTACCTTTACAGCTGGGGCAGCCACTAAATCCTCTCCTCCACCACTCAAGAAGCTCACGCCTTCTGCACCTCTGGTCACAATGCATTTTTTTTGCATAAGTTTTCGTGTCGCCGGATCAGAATACGCTTCTTGCATCGCCACCATTTCCGTCTCGTTTGGTGTGCACCACGTCATCATGTCAAACCACTCTTTCGGGAAGGCTTGGAACGGCGCAGGATTTAAAATGACTCGCACCCCATTTTCCTTCGCAATTTTCAAGGCAGCTTCGTTCGCCTCCAACGGAACTTCGAGCTGGAGAACAAGCCAGTCACTCGTTGCAATCACATCGCGGTGTTTGTTTACTTCGCTTGTTGTTAAACTATTATTGGCACCAGAAACGACGATAATTTTATTATTGGAATCTGCCACGGTAATGGTCGCAATGCCTGTTTTTTGATGTGTAACCGGTTTCACATTTTGCAAAGAGATGCCTTCTCTTTTTAGTATTTCTCTATACTCTCGACCAAACACATCGTCGCCAAGACGCCCGATAAATTGCACGTCCCCACCAAGTCTGTGAGCAGCCACGGCTTGATTGGCCCCTTTGCCACCAGGAACTGTGTCAAACGCCACTCCCATGATCGTTTCACCCATTTCAGGATCTCTGGTTGTCGTTGTTACAAGGTCCATGTTTAAGCTACCTACAACCGTAATCATCTGTTCACCTTCCCTCGTGTTGATTGTCTTGTCAGTAGTGAAGCGTGTAAAACAGTTTTGGCTGGAGCAGTGACGCCTTCCTCAATTTGTTGAAGAAGCAATTTCGCTGCTTGCCGTCCCATCTCTTCAATCGGTTGTGCCATTGTCGAAATTTCTGGCGTTACCATCTCAGTCCAATCAATGCCATCAAACCCCATAATGAGCAAATCTTCAGGAACCCGTTTACCCATGCGCTGAGCAGCCTTTAGTGCGCCGACAGCCATCACATCGTTACCCGCGTAGATTGCCTCCGTATCAGGATGATCCTCTAACAACCGTGATACTGCCTGTTCAGAGACTTTTAAATCATATTCTCCCTTTGTAGAAAGAACTGGTAACCCTTTTGCCTGCATTAAATCTGTATAGGCTTGAAATCGAAGTGTCGAGTTGGCAATATGAGCAGGTCCTTGAATATGGGCAATCCGTGTACACCCTTCGTCCAGCAAATGCTGAATGGCCCGCAACGACTCCTCATAATTATCAATTCGAACTGTCGGTACTTCTTCATGAAACGTGCGATCTAGAGCCACAATAGGAATATCAAGCGATTGCAAATGCTCCCACTCTAGCGTGTTCGAAATGACAATGACACCATCCACATGATTTTCCTGCATCTTTTCTAAATGACGAAGCTCCTTTTGCAAATCCTCTTCGCTACTGCAAAGAAACGTCGTGAATTCCGCCTCATTTGTCACTTGCTCAACAGCCCGAACAAGCTGTGCAAAATACGGGTTGGTGATGTCTGGAACGAGAAATCCAATCATTTTTGACTGCTTTTTAAACAAAGTACGCGCTACATTATTCGGTCGATAAGATAATTTATGAATGGCTCCCTCAACCCTCACACGCGTGTGTTCATGTACATATCCACGCTTATTCAGCACACGCGAAACCGTCGCCACAGATACTTGCGCCTCTTTCGCTACGTCACGAATTGTTACCATGTATCTTCCCCATTTTTGTATGTAACCGTTTACATATTGTCTTAGTTGAAAACGGGTTTCATTTTGTGTAACCCGTTACAGATAGGATAAATGAGTTTGTTTGTTTGGTCAAGGGGGCTCCGCCAGATATTTTTTTGACCGCGGATATATTCTCCTGACCGCGGATATCTGCCTCTGATCGCGGATATCTGCCCCTGATCGCGGATATATTCTCCTGACCGCGGATATCTGCCTCTGACCGCGGATATCTGCCCCTGATCGCGGATATCTGCCCCTGATCGCGGATATCTGCCCCTGATCGCGGATATATTCTCCTGATCGCGGATATCTGCCCCTGATCGCGGATATCTGCCCCTGATCGCGGATATCTGCCCCTGACCGCGGATATCTGCCTCTGATCGCGGATATCTGCCCCTGATCGCGGATATCTGCCCCTGTTCGCGGATATCTGCCTCTGACCGCGGATATCTGCCTCTGATCGCGGATATATTCTCCTGACCGCGGATATCTGCCTCTGATCGCGGATATCTTCTGCTGACCGCGGATATCCGTCTCTGATCGCGGATATCTGCCCCTGATCGCGGATATCTGCCCCTGTTCGCGGATATCTGCCTCTGATCGCGGATATCTGCCCCTGTTCGCGGATATCTGCCCCTGTTCGCGGATATCTGCCTCTGACCGCGGATATATTCCCCTGATCGCGGATATATTCCCCTGACCGCGGATATCTGCCTCTGATCGCGGATATATTCTCCTGATCGCGGATATCTGCCCCTGACCGCGGATATATTCCCCTGATCGCGGATATCTGCCCCTGATCGCGGATATATTCTCCCGATCGCAGATATCTGCCTCTGATCGCGGATATATTCTTCTGACCGCGGATATATTCTCCTGACCGCGGATATCCGTCTCTGATCGCGGATATCTGCCCCTGACCGCGGATATCTGCCCCTGATCGCGGATATCTGCCCCTGATCGCGGATATATTCTCCTGACCGCGGATATCTGCCTCTGACCGCGGATATCTGCCCTCGTACTTAAACTATTCATCACTACTGCTCCACCATAAGTTGAGTTTCAGACAGGAAAAGAAAGGTTTATTAGCAAAATCCCAAAAAAGCCCTGAAGAGATTTCTCTCTATCAAGACTTCCACTTGTCAACAATAGTCGTTCGACAAATTTCGGGTGGTACCTGTTCCGGCACTATACTGGCACTACAACCTAAACCGCCGAATCAACTCATTCAACTCCTCGGCCAATTCTGCCAGCTGTCCTGAGCTTGTGGCAACCTCTTCCATGGAACTGTTCGTTTGTTGAATCGATGCAGAGGTTTGTTCGATTCCGGCGGCAGATTCTTCGGAGACGGCGGTAATTTCTGCAATGGACGCCGTCATTTCCTCCGTATTGTTTGCCATGGTCGACAAGTTGGTAGAGATGCTTTGAATGTTGTTGACCATCTCAGTAACGGAATCGCTAATGCCCGCGAAGGTTTCGCCTGTTGTTTTGATTTGATTTGTTCCTTTTGTGACCTCTTCGTAGCCATCTTGTAAGGATGCGGTGACGTTACTCGATTCTTGTTGGATTGTATTTACAATGCCAGTAATGTCTGTGACTGAGACGGCTACTTGCTCTGCTAGTCTTCGAACTTCATCGGCAACGACGGCAAATCCTCGTCCTTCTTCACCGGCACGTGCTGCTTCAATGGCGGCGTTGAGCGCTAACAAATTCGTTTGTTCTGCAATGTCTTTAATAACGGAAACGAGCTTGGAGATTTGTTGAGATTGCCTATCTAAGCCACGTACTTTCTCCACTGCCCCTTGGACAATTTCGTCGATCATCGTCATTTGCTCAATGGATGATCTCATGAGTTGACTGCCTTTTGCGGTCATCGATAGTACTTCGTTGGAAGATTGATAGATCGTTTCACCGTTTGTATTGGCTTCTTGTACTTTTTCTGCAAAGGTCACCATCATGACGGACAGTTCACTCGCACTATTTGCTTGTGACTCAGCTCCAGATGCCAATTCTTGCATAGTCGAAGCGACCTGGTTACTACCTTCTTTCACTTCATTTGCAGATTGAGTCAGCTCTTCACTTTGACCTGAAACAGATTCGGCTACCGTATTGATTTGCCCTAGTAGTTGGCGTGTATTGTCGCTCATGTGGTTCGTGGCGATGACAAGCTGGCCTAGTTCGTCCACTGACTTTAGTTCTAATGGTTCCTGGCTTAAATCTCCGCTCGCAACTAAATTCATACGATCCTTCACCATGATAATAGGTTTCGTAATGATTCTGGTCGTAATGAGTGCAGCTGCGACACCAAGCAGGACGACTAGAATAGAGACGGTCCCGCCTGCCAATAAAATGGTCTCTCCATTTTTGATAATTGCGTCCCCTTCTTCTTGAATAAGGGCTTCTCTGCTACGAGCCACACTCGCAAACCCGTCCATAATGGTACGAGCCAAAGGTTGAACCTCATTGGCGAGAATGACCATTGCTTCTTCTTCGTTGCCTTGATCAAACTGTGCAAACACTTGTTCAACGACCAATTTCTCCCATTCAACACTCTGCTTAATGAGAATTTTTACTTCCTCTGAATCACTCGCGCTCAAAATAAATTCTTCTTGCTCTTGACTTGCCTTTGTATACTCGTCAAACCGTACTTTATAATCATTATCACCATAGAGGACATACGCCCGGGTCAAAGCAATTCGTTGTGCCATGTTAAAAGCAAGCTTTTCATCAGCAACGAGTAAAGGGAGTTGATCATTCACAATATCCTCCGTGTCACTATTGACCTTGTTAATGGAGTAAAAGTTAAAAATACCTAGTCCAAGAACAAGCACAATCACGACCGCAAACCCGAGTAAAATCTTCATTTTTATACTTTTCATCTTCAGTAAACTTTTCACCTAATCATCTCCTCTACAACACTTTCTCTATCGCTTCTTGAATTCGATTTGCTGCAAAAGGTTTCACGATGAAGTCTTTTGCTCCTGCCTGAATGGCGTCGATAATCATCCCCTGTTGCCCCATGGCCGAGCACATAATGACCTTAGCATCGGCATTCAGTTTTTTAATCTCTTTGCAAGCCTCGACACCGTCCATTTCGGGCATGGTGATGTCCATGGTGATGACGTCAGGCTGTAATTCCTGAAACTTATGTATTGCGTCTCTACCATTTTCCGCTTCTCCTACTACCTCATGACCGAGCTTTTGTAAAATATCTTTTAACTGCATTCTCATAAAGAGGGCATCGTCTGTAACGAGTATTTTTGCCATACCTTCCACATCTCCTGTTCTAGTAGTCTAGTAATAAGTAAGTTTCCAGCTCACCTACGCGTTCGACAGCCACACTTAATTGATGGGCCACGGCATGTCCAGAGAGGGAAGCTTCCCCTTGCATGATCGTTGGCGCAGTAATATCCGTCCGAATGCCTTTCTTCACGAGGTTAGTAGACAGGCCGCCAGCGATCATGTTGCCGAGCTCGCCACTAAACGATGCCAGCATTTCCCCCTCTAACGGCATGCCAAACATCGATTGACCAATGGCTCCGAATACTTTTTTATTCCCTGTTAAAATCAACTTTCCTCGAACATCTCCAGTAATTCCGATTAAAACCCCAAACTGTAGTGGTAATGAGGTTTCTAGCTGTTTTAGCTCCTCCATTTTGAGATGGATCGGAATGATACGCTGCATAGATAAATACGTACCCTGTAGTAACAAATCCACCACAGTTTGACTTCTTGTTTCGGTTAACAAAGTTTACCAACTCCTATCTGATTCCGTTTTGAGTACTGGTTCTGTTGTGTTGACGTCAAGTGCAACAAACGCTATCGAAAAACTATCCTGTCTTATACAGCCCACTTTTCAGTATAAAAAAAAGACCATTCTAAAAAGAGCATAGAATGGCCAAACAGATTTTTATTAGAAATCTTAAACTTGGTAACCAGGCGATCATAGCCAAGTGACTTTAGGAACAGTCATGACCTTAGACTCTAGGCTTTGCGTCCTATCCTTTCGAATAGTTTGCCTTTAACATCAACATATTCAAGACTTTAGGAACAGCACTAAAGTAATGATAAAGCGTCTTAATACAAAAATCAACAATATTCGACATGTTTCACAACTTTGAAACTTCTGTGTAACGCTGATGGATAACACAAATATTATATTGAAATAGTTAATAGTTCCCGAGTAGACGCACAGAAAAGGCTTCTATTCCCTTGATGGAAGGACTCCTATATAAACTACAAATACAGCGTTTACCGGATCAACCAATAATTAAAATTCTGCTGGATGACACTCGGGCTATTCCTTAGCATAAGACAAACTACAAGTTTCATAGTTTACTAAAAAACTATGGAGGGGAAAATTTTGTCTCACGAGTACATCCCAGTAAAAAATATCAGGACGTATTGGCAGACAACAAACGAGGACATCAGAAAGAGTGTTGCGAATTATAACAATGTGGCATTGGACGACGATTTAACTGTTTTTACGTACAGCGGTGAGTACTATATTTGTTCAAATTACTTCAAATTCTTCATGGTGAGGTATCGTGACAGAGAGCAGATGTTAAAGTGTAGCATTAAGCAAGTTCACGACTTGGAGTCTCTCCGTACTCGCTCGTTAAAAAACGCTATTATAGAGTCAAAGGGTTGGGGATGGATGAAGGAGATGATTTATGGACTATTAAGCCGGGTTAGCTCCCAAGAAATCAGTTATCTCGTTCAACAAACGGGACTTCCTAAGGAGAAATTTAAAAATTATGTCCTAGATGAACGTGTGCCTGATAGGTATCGGGATTATGCATATAATAAGATGCAAGTTTCAAAGTTTAATAAGATGTACCATAGTCGAACATTGAGGCAAGCAGGTGAACATGTACTACACATTTTAACAAACTTTCTTACTTGGGAGGACCCCATTAAAAGAGGTTTGACTACAGACGAAATCGATTATTGCATTCGTTATTTCAATACCCATCGTGTACATCCAAACGCTGAGAAAGCACGAGATGATCTGATCGAATTACTATTGGAAAAGGAACCCGCAGATCGAAGACGTCAACAAGAAATTCATGATAAACGCTTCTCGCCCGGTACAAATTCATCTAGAGATAGTGACGAAAACGACTTTGACCCTCTACATTAATAGCTGTTTCAATTATTACTTAGAGGGTACCACGCTTCTGGCCCAGGTAAAGGAGACTGAGTAAATAGTAGTTTATCATCGTGGATTTTGTGAATAAGGGTTCTAAAAACAACACACGGTTACCTAATTTTACCCACCACAAACAAGAAGACCCGACTGAAACTCCTCTCCGACGGGTCTTCTTTTTACTGCACTACCGCAGTGGGGGTCTGACACCGTTAACCGTTATCTAATGACAGCGCTCACTGCCTCAATAAACCGCTCCACTTCTTCTTCGGTATTGTATGGGGCGATTCCGACTCGTATCCAGCCACCACTTTTGTTGATATCGAGCTTTTCAGCCAGAGTTGTGGCGTAGAAGTCTCCGTCAGCGGCAAAAATGCCATGTTCGTCAGCCAGAACTCGGCAAAAGTCTTGAGGCTTGATACCTTCTATTTGAAATGCAATGGTTGGAGTCTTCGGAACGGTATCGTCTGCTTGATATAGGGTGACGTTCTCCATTTGACTTAACGCTTCTCGTAACTGATTGGCTAACTGATTCTCGTACTCTTCTATTCTTTTGATACCAGAAACGATTCTGTCCCTGCGATTCTCTCCCACTCCCATTGTATCGAAAAAGTCGATGGCTGGTTTGATGCCTGCGATGCCTTCATGGTTTTGTGTGCCGGTTTCTAGTTTATCTGGGAAGTGCTCTGGGGCTGGAGACAATTTATAAGGCCGTAACGCTTCAAAAACTTCTGAGCGAATAACAGCGATCCCAACGTGAGGCCCAAAAAATTTATAGGCAGAGCACAACAGGATATCTACGTCCAAATCGTCTCGATCGATGGAAAGGTGAGGGGCTGCGTGAACAGCATCCACCGCGACCAACGCACCTACTTCTCTTGCCCGGCGCGCGATTCTCTTAACATCATTCACTGTTCCGACGGCATTTGAGGCAAGACTTACCGCAACAAGACGGGTTTTCTCTGTGATCAAGGAATCCAAATTTTCCAAGTTCAGAGTCAGGCCATCAGGGTCTACCTCTATCCACTTAACAGTCAGCCCATGATCACGTGCCATCAACAACCAAGGATCCACATTGGCCCGGTGATCGATTTCTGACAAAACAATTTCCCCGCCCTCTCCCCAAGATTGACCGAGAGCCCTAGAAATAGCCAAAGCCAACGTCGTCATATTGGCACCAAACGCCACCTCTTGAGGATGAGCGCCTAAAAAGTCTGCCACGGCTTGTTTTGAATCCGCAATGATCTGTTCAGTTTCACGACTCGACGGAAATGATCCGTGAAGATTCGCGCCACCACTTTCCATATATTTCACCATGGCGTCGATTGATGACTTCAAAACTTGAGAGCCACCCGGACCGTCCAGGTAAACAACTGACCTTCCATGATAAGTTCGATTTAACGCTGGGAACTGTTTTCTAACCTCTTCAATCGGAAAACACAACTGTGATCATCCCTTTCGAGTGCTCTATTTATTGTGAATTATCGCATACCTATACGTAAAAGTCCCCCCATGGTTTTCTTAAATCGGTATTACAAACGATCCCTCTTCATCCACAACTTTCATTCGACAAATTTCGGGTGGTACCAGTTCCCTGATCTGTCTCATTCGACAAATTTCGGGTGGTACCAGTTCCGGGGTCTCCTGGGGTCTCCTGGGTCTTCTTTGGTCTATCCGAGTGTGCTCACTAGGATACTGGCGATGAGGATGGAGGCGGTGGTGACGGTGGTGAAGCCTCCTACTAGCATAGGGGTTAGGATTTCGTCAAAGATGATCCTTTGTTCCTTTTTGTTTTTCCCTACGCTACGACTTACCTCTTCACATAGAATATAGTCTCCCGGAAAGCCGTATAAAGCGGTTAAGGCGATGGGCATGCCTTTGAGAGGATCCCATTTAAATAGTTTTGTCATGACGAATCCACCGATAAGTATACCAATAACCCCAACTGTCATAATGAGGAGAACGTGCGGTAAGTAATCTGCAAACATGCTGATGGTAATGCTGTTCATAGAGGTCATAACGAGAATAATGACTAAAGACATGGAAATGCCAAATGAGTTGGCCCGCTCCAACATGTTTCCTTGATAAAAACCAAAATATGTGCCCCCGATTCCGATAACTAGCGCCCAAAGACTATAATTGACGCCCGTTAGTGAGCCCAAACCGACTGCTACAGCGCCGCCGAGAAAGATTTGGAATAACAAAATAACTTGTGTTTGATATTTTTCCGGTAGCAAGCTTTTTCTTTTGTTCGTTTCCTCGACAGCATCCGAACTTCCACTTTCAATTGAAGCAGCTGTCGCCTTAAAGTTCCCTTCTTCAATTTGCTTTTGTAGCTTAAAACCGTATTTACGCAAAAAGTAGGCTGACAGTGGCATGCCGATAAAGTTTTGTAGCCCTAAGATGAGTGCGGGAATGGTAATTAAGCTGACGAGTCCAAGCTCCTGAAGCTTTTCTGAGGTCACGACAAAGGCGATGATTCCACCTGTTAATGGACCTGTTCCAGCAATAGAAGACGTGTAGCCAATGATTGGGACAGCAATGAGTAAGATCAGAATAGATGCCACTACGATCCCCGATAGTGCAATCAACACAGCCTTGTATTGCTCTTTAATTTGTTTGAAAGGAATTAAAGTGCCCATGTGAACAATTAACGGAGCAGGAATGAGTGCTGCAAAAGCTGCTAGGTTTGCTTGTTCGATAATATTTTGCGGAAAAATCCCCGTCCACAATAGGATTAAATAGCCAAATAAAACGACAAATAGCATGGGGATTCTAGCTTTCGAGATGACGGACAAAAACTCTCCAAAGGCCAACAGTGCAAAAATCAACATGACCGCAACGATCGGTTCACTAAACACGCGAATACACCCTCTCCTGTTTAATCTTTCTTCTCGAGATAATTGTAAATAGTAAATTTTGAAACATTCAGAATCCTGGCGGCGTTTTGCACTGACCCTTTGATCAAAAATAACCCCATATCGTCCAAGTACTGAATAAAGGCGACCTTTTGATCTTTGTCCATGAGTTGAATGGGTACACCGACCTTTTTCGTACCCTCTTGAATGATCTTTTTTTCCAGATCGGTTATCGACAGCGAAAAGGATTCCTTTTGCTCAGCTTGCTCTTCTTCAGTTTTTAATAAGTCTTGCACGAAGGAGTGTGTGACAGATAAATAGCTAGTGTCCAAGTTAATACAAAGACAACCTAACAATTCACCGTCTTCGTCCCTGATCATCATGGAACTTGATTTGATTTCCTTGCCATTTTCGGCCCTGCTTTTATAATTGGTGAGTAAGTCGTTTCCTTCCAACCCTTTTTTGATCGTTTTCAATCCCAGGTCTGTCATGGGAGAACCCGTTTGTCTGGCAGTGACGTGACCATTAAAGATCGCCACGATAGAATCAGATACATCTGTTACGTCGTGCAGCACGACTTCGCAAAAGTTCCCAAACGTCTTGGCGATCCCTTCAGCGACTGGAATGTAGCTTTTTAAAATCGGATGAATTTCAGCTTTAGTTGACTTCACCTGTTTCAGCCCTCTCTGAGTCTTTCGCGAAAAGTAATGTTCCATCTTGATAGACTTTTCGGATATTCTTTAAGCAAACTATATCTTCTAAAGGATTCCCTTCTACCAAAATCAGATCGGACCGCTTCCCTTTTTCGAGTGATCCAATGTGATCGTCTGCCTTTACGCATTGTGCAGCGGTTATTGTAGCTGATTGAATCGCTTCATGAGGTGTCATTCCTTGCTCGATCATCAGAGCCAGTTCATCCACGAGCAAACCTGGTTCATTAAACGGAGTCCCTGCGTCAGTTCCGGCTGCAATTTTCACTCCCGCCTGATAAGCTCTCCGAAAGCTTTCCATATGTCGCTGAATGAGCTTTTCCGTTTTTCTAATCATATGTTCCGGAACTGTACCCTTTTTATCGACGATCAAAGTTGCGGCCATCAGAGTAGGCACTAAGTAAGTCCCTTTTTCTAGCATCAGCTCCACCGCTTCATCGTCCAAAGTGTTTCCATGCTCGATCGTCGTAATCCCGGCACGAACTGCATTTTTAATACCCTCAATCCCGATCGCGTGGGCGGCTGTCGTTTTCGAAACGTGTTCAGCTTCTACACACGCACATCGCAATTCCTCCTCGCTGAACTGCGTTGACCCTGGATCTGTACCTTTCGTTAAAACACCCCCAGTTGCCATCAGCTTTAACAAATCCGCACCCGCTTTTAATTGCCTACGTGCTGCTTTTCTCACCTCCTCTATCCCGTCCACTTCAGTTGCCATCACGTGACCATGTCCGCCCGTCATGACGATGGGTTGACCTGCAGCAAACACTCTCGGCCCCGTTACCATCCCTTGCTCCATAGCCGTTCGATAAGAAATGTCAACGTTATATCTCGTGCCTAAGTTTCGAACTGTCGTAATACCTGAACGCAAAAAAGTTTGACCTTGCTGATGAGCTCTGTAAGCAGTTGTCGCTACGTCATCCTCTCCGATTTGCTTGAATGGGTCTGGAGAACAGTCCATTCCTAAATGAACGTGACTGTCGATTAAGCCGGGAAGCACCGTCATCCCCCTACCATTGATTTCAACATCCGCCTTCACACCAGCACAATCGTGAGGACTCACTTCAGTCACGCCAGATTCATCGAAAGTGATGGTACCGCTTTCAAATACGCCATCTCTTGAGCAGGTGATGATTCTGACATTATGAATTTTGGTGATCATCACCTGGACACCCCCTTGTTAAAATCCGAAATGAGTGAAGCGTACAGTTCAAAACTAATATTTCCACCGCTAACCATGACAGCTACTTTTTTGCCCTTTAGATGTGTGTGATGATACAACATCGCCGCCAATGCAGCGGCACCCGATGGTTCTACTACCAACTTGGCCCTCTCAGAAAGGAGAATAACGGTTTTGGCAATTTCCTGTTCGGATACTAACACGAGGTCATCCACATATTTTTGTGTATGGGCGAAGGTATTGTCTCCAGGTTTTTTCGCCATCAAACCGTCTGCGATCGTTTCAACTTTGTCGACTTCAGACGGCCGTCCTTGTTGAAGGGAGTGATACATCGCCTGTGCACCTTCCGTATTGACACCAATCACCTCGACAGTTGGCTTCATTTCCTTGACAGCTGCCGCCACCCCAGAGATCAACCCGCCTCCACTGACAGGGACAATGATCGCGTCAACATCAGGGAGTTCAGCCAGGATTTCCATGCCGATCGTTCCTTGGCCTGCAATCGTGTACAGATCTTCAAAAGGATGAATCATCTCCATTCCTTCTTCTTCATGAAACTGTTGGGCTCTCTCAAACATCGCAATCGAATCTGTCCCGTATTCCACAGCCCGTGCCCCGTATCCGATGATGGCATTCTTTTTGCTTGGAACCGGATTTTCTGGCATGACGACCGTTGCTTTCACCCCTAAAGCCCTAGCAGCGTACGCTGTACCGGCACCGTGATTCCCTGCTGAAAAGGCGACAATCCCTTTCTCCTTTTGTTCGTTTGTTAGACTAGAGATTTTGTTGAAAGCACCGCGAATTTTAAAAGAACCCGTTTTTTGCAAGTTTTCCGGCTTCAAATACATCTCATTTCCCGACCATTCTGAAAAGGTTTGTGAAAACTGAAGTGGTGTTTCGTGAATAACGCCAGCTAATTTCGCCTTCGCTTGTTGGATTTGATTCAGTGTTACATACACGCTCTATTCCTCCTCATCCGTTTCGATTTCTACAATGAGCTCAATTTCAACAGGCAGATTCATCGGTAGTACACTGGTTCCGATCGCTGAACGGGCATGTCGACCCTTTTCTGACAAAACGTCATGCAAAAAGTCTGAGGCACCGTCCATTACTGCTGGTTGATCAAAAAAATCAGGGCTACTATTCACAAAGCCTAACAATTTTACAACCTTCCGAATCCGATCTAAATCGCCAATTTCCCCTTTTATCATGCTGAAAAGGTTTAAGACCGTTAGTTTTGCAGCATCATAGCCTTGTTCGACAGTAAGATCATCTCCAACCCTTCCTTGATAAAAGGGTTTTCCGTTTACAAAGCACCCCGAACCTGACGTATACAGTAAGTTACCCGATTTATTCGTCGTTACGTAGTTTGCCAGTGGTTTTGGGTTGGCGGGTAGTACATAGCCCAATTCCGCTAACCTTTTCTCCACAAGTGACATACATTCCCCTCCTCCCGATTGAGTGAATCCGTGTCCCTTTACAAAAATATTTGCATTCAAAAAATTTTTTTGAAACTTGAAACAGTATATGAGGTCAGCTACGGTTGTATGTACACAATTCAACCATGTAGAGGAGGAAGGTTTCATGGCGTCAGAATTGTATGTGACGAACAGTTATGTGAAGGAGGCTCAGCGACAGCGACGATTACAAAAAAAGCGAGCGCTCTAAGACTGGGCGACGATCGTTGAACAAACCAATACAGAAATTGGACGAGATCATCAAATCACTTCAAGATTTTTACCGAGAAGTGAAGCGGAAAGTATCTCAGATATGATTAAAATGCAGCTAGTGAAGAGGAAGAATAAAGGGAAAGGGATTACGCGGTTGGAGGTGGAGGTAAGTTAGGGTGAAGAGTGACCCTGTTTTACAGAACTAAAGCGTTGTTTAACTGTGTAGGACCTGTACAGGATATTCGAGTACAAGACGAAGAAGCCCCGTAGAAATTCTCAACGGGGGTTCCTTGTCATCTGAAAATTTCATTCGACAAATTTCGGGTGGTATCAGTTCCCTGATTTGACAGTGCGGTCAACAAACATGCCGATCGAAAGAGACAGTCGTACTTTTTCGTCAATCGATTTTCCACCCGTCATTTTTTCATTGATTTGAATCATGTCGCTCGGTACAGGAACGGTCATATCACTTTTGTCCAACATACTCGAAGTGTCTTATTTCAGTTGGTGACACCATCCACAATCCGGGGTATGAACATTGCTCATGCCACTCGAAAAATGAAAAGAAACCGCAGAGCTCTCTCTCCGCAGGACTTCCTCTATGTCAAACACATTCATTCGACAAATTTCGAGTGGTGACAGGCACCGTTCACTTAACTCCATTGAGAGGAGGCAAGAATACCACCCCCTCTCTTCTCCCACTATTGTTAAAAATTAGGTAAACACAAGAACCGTCCCCGTGTTTCCCAAACACATTCATTCGACATATTTCGAGGGGTGACAGGCACCGTTCACTTAACTCCCCTGAGAGGAAGCAAGAGTACTGTACCCTCTCTTCTCCCACTATTGTTAAAAATTAGGTAAACACAAGAACCGTCCCCTTGTTTCCCAGAAAGTGTTAAAATTAAGAAAAAAACAAGAAGGGACAAGAATGAATTACCATAGCGAGTGCACCGCAACTTCATTCTTCTTGGGCAATCAAAAATTTTGCGTGAAAGCTTTATACATAAACAAGAAGAAAGCACAACGAGCAGATAAAATCCGCTAATTGTGCTTTCTTTCGGGCAAAACTTCCGATTGTCTCCTAAGAGAACCGTCCCCATACTTCTCCAAAGATTATTCAGCGATAACTACTTTAATTTGTCCAGTAGCAGAACCATATCTCACTGTTAATGTGAAAGTGTCCCCTGCTTCAAGTGCAGTAATGTTTGCACTACCTGTACCATTATCATCCACTTCAATATCTCCTGCTTCGTCTTCTTCAACGATATTAGAGAAAGTGACACGTGGTGATTGTTTATTACTTCCACCATCATATTCTGCCACTCCAAAAGTAGCATCTATTAGCTCTGAACTTAGAGTAGCAGCATTACCGTACTGGTCTTTTACCACAATACGTTCTAATAGGTTATCAAGAGATACACTTGAGTCAGTTGTGCTGAATGTTGCATCCTCAGCATCACCTTCAGTATCTAGGAAGCTAACTGAACCAGCGCTTGGTGCTACGCTAGATACTGTTAATGTCCCTTCAAACTCTTCACCAGTATCACCGATAGTCACAAAGAATGGTACAGCTGTGTCATTTTCAACAGCTTTTTGTGGAGTCAAAGTCCAAGCATCAACAGAAGTAACTTTTACAAGGCTGCTTGATACAGCAACGTTGTATTCAGAGATAGGGAGTTCAACTTTACTTCCATCTGCAGTTATACCGTATACTGTAACATTTCGGCTATAATCTTCATCACCGAAAACGTCTGCAACTTCAGCTACTTCATAGCTTTCAAATTCTGTACGCTCAACAGAACGGAAATCCGCAGAATAGGAGCTAACTTCAGTATCTCCATCCATAAGTTTGAACACCAATTCAGCGGAACCTTTTGAACCTGCTAAAACATTAATAGTAGTTTCAGCAGCTGAAAGTGTTTCACTATCCTCGACAACTACCTCGTCTGTTCCATCAACAGTACCGTCTGGTGTAACAAATCCAGCAATCTCAATATCGTCAGTCCTTACTTCAACTGTATATTCACCAATAGAATCAATTGCTCTTCCATACTGATCTTCGAAGTGTAGGTCAGAAAGTGCAATTTCTTCAGTTTCGCCTGTGAATAGTACAGTCGAAACGTCTTCATCTAAACCAACCAATGAATTAGCTTCAGCTGCAGCTTCAACATTGATACGTACAGAATCAGAATTACCTGTGTTAGTCACAGCAGTCAAGTAAAAGATTGATTGATTAGGAGCTGTGAATTCGTAATAAACTACGCCGTCTTCTTCTACGAATTTAGCTGAATTTTCCACACTAGCTGGAAGTCCACTAATTGTTACACCATCAGTTCCTTCAAGAAGGCCTTCTTCGCTTACAACTTCAGTAAGTTCTTCACCATTACGGTCTAGTGCTGTAACAGGGATTCTTACACCAGTTTGTCCAGCAGAGATTGTGTTGTCAATGCTTCCAAAAGTAAATTCATCAACTTGCAGACCAGGACCTACTTCAATATCAAATTGTGCAATTGCTCCAGTAGCTTTCGATACTAAAGTTACAGGTGCTTTACCTGCTCTTGCAAAATCTGTTCCTGCATCACCATTAGCGTCTACAACACCAGTCAATTGAAGAGCTAATACATCTTCCCCATCAACTTCTACAGTTGTTACAGTGACTACATCGTCATCTGATACAAAGTCAACAGCATCTCCACCAACAGTTACCGCAAGGGCATCTTCTAATGTATCTTCAGAAGTAACGGCATTTCCGTACTGGTCTGTAGCTCCTAGTAAAAGGAAGAACTCGTTTGTAGAAAGGTTAGTATCAGCAGTTAGCGTTTTATCGTCTTCATTGTAAAGACCCAAAACTTCTAACTCATCAACTTGTGCAGCGTCAGAAATTTCTACTGTTCCTGATGCATTTATACCAGTAGTATTGTGCACTACAGTAAGTGGAAGTGTATCTCCAACTTCAAAACCTTCACCTTGAAGCTCAAGAGTGATGCTTTGATCGCCAGCAATAGCTTCTACAGCTGAAGTAGCAGTGATGCTTCCATCTTCTTGTGCAGTGATGTTTTCACCATATTGGTTTAGTACTTGGTATCCTACTTTTGCAATAGCATTGCTATTTACATCTGTAGCCCAAACAGCTTTATCAGAAAGAATCTCGATATCTGCAACTGTTTCATCAGCAACTTCTACAGTTGTAGTCAAGTCTTCTTCTTCTACACCAGAAACTACAACAGTATATTCAGCGTCAACAAGTTTGCTGTTAAGCTCAATTACTACTAATTTTCCACTTTCGTTTACAGTTACTTCTTTAACACTTTGCGTGCTATTCCCACGTTTAACAGAAAAGCTATCTTCATCAACATCAACTGCTTTATTAAACTCAACAGTCAATTTATAAGCCCCACTAGCCTCAAAACTAGCAATCTCTGCTACTTCAGGAACAGTAGTTTCAGCGCGGTAAACGAATAGTGCGAACTCTCCGCGAGTTACTTCGCCGTTAGCGTCGAATTGAGTGTCGCTTACTCCGTTAGCTACTTCAGCTTCGTAAAGAGCTGCAACGAAATCTTTGAATGTATCAGATACATCTGTGAAAGGAAGATCTTCTGGGTTTTCAGCAACAAGATCATAAGCGTTTGCAATGACTTTCGCCATTTCAGAACGAGTCATGTTGTCGTCAGCGCCGAAAGAAGTTCCAGTTTTTCCGCTAAGGATTTCAGCCGCAACTAGTGCGTTAACTGCACCTTGTCCACGTGCTGGTACGTCAGTGAATCCAGCGTCTGGAGCGTTTTCAGTATCAAGACCAAGAAGGCCTGCTACCATGATTGCTGCATCAACACGCTTGATTGATTGTTGTGTACCGAATTGTCCTTCAGCTACACCTTGTGTTACGTCGTTGTCAACTAAGAAGTTAACAGCGTCCGCGTAACGGTCACTCACATCTGTAAAGTTTTCTGCTGCTGCTGCAGGTGCTACTGCAGTTGCTACGAGGGTTGCTGTCGCAGCTGTTGCGATGAACTTGCGGTAAGACTTAGGTTGATAAGCCATGTCTAGTATTTCCTCCCTGTTTTGTATTTCTTTTTTAATAATGAACCGATGGAAGAACCACCAGGTTTTCATAAATGAGTTGCAACTTCTCTCACACACAAAACCTATAAGTATGTCAAAAAGTCAAAATCTATGACTCATTGTCATTCTGTACATGTGTCGAAAAAATTGTCTCGAAACAGTAACAGATGAAATTGGTAGAGATAAAAGTACGTAACTCTTAATCTATTCTACCAAAGGCAAGCTTTTTTTCAACTGTTTTTTACAAATTTCTCTACATTACGACTATCCTACAATAGGTTATGTATTTCAGAAGAAATGGAAGTTAAGAAAACATTTCCTCTAACAACAACTCTACCTCATGTATAGACGTAATGACACAGCAAAGGTTTCAATACTTGAGAACTTTTTTGCAACAATGTTAGTGTAACACATTTGTAACCTTGTAAAAAGAGTTTCATAGTATGCAACTACTGGAAATCTATATGAAAATTACACCAATATTTTGTATAGTTATCCCTTTTTTATTACAGCTCATAAACAAACGTCTTCCCTTACGTAAGGGAAGACGTTTGTTTAGCTTGTTGATGAAGGTAAGCAAATGCCACACCGGATACAAGCCAGAAAATGACGTTCATCTGTGGAATGAAGATTAAGTTATTGGACAAGTTCTGAACTAGGTAACAGACACTCCCTACGAACAAACCTGCCGCAATGACTTTACCTTCTGTACTTCTTTGGCGGAAATAAAGCTTAATGAGTACGAAGTAATAAGCAATATAGATGAAAAGAAAGGCGATTAACCCCGGAAAACCTGTTTCAGCACCGACCTTCAAGTACGAGTTGTGTACAGAGTAGACGTCGTGACCGATATATAACTCTGGATACTTTTGTACTGTTGGTAAGTAGTTGTCACGGTAGTTCCCCATGCCGACACCTAAAACTGGGTTGTCTCGTAGCATGTACCAGCCCGTTTTCCATAGCACTGTACGGGAAACGACAGCCCGTTCCGTATTTTCATCAACGGGTTCGTCCTCTTCCTCACTGCCCTCACTACCAGGATCTACTGGATCACCTGGAGCAGACAGTCCATCGCCCCCGCCGAACTTAATTGGAGACAGTTGCTCTATTGCATAGATCGCCGAGCTCGTTCGCGATTGCACATCTGGAAGGAAGTATAACGTCGTAAGCAGAAGCGCAAACGCAATGATGATTTGTGGCTTCACTGCATTTTTTAAGAAGGGCTTCGGCATGACAAGAACGAGTAGAATAAATGCGGCCGCCATTGTCACCCAGGCTGCACGTGTATACGTGAAAATAACATTCACTACAAATACCGCATACACAGCGAAGATGATCAGTTGTGTTGAAGGTTTTTTCGCGTAAACTACTGCGAACAAGACCGTCACCGGAATCACAAAGTTCATAAAGGCTGAGTAATAGTTCGGATTAATAAACGTGGAAAACACACGACCTTTTGCCTCATCCAATGCATACAGGCCCGCCTTATTCAAATTAAAATCAAACACATATTGTGCAAGACCGTATAATCCGACAAGTACGACTGTAGCAGCAAATACTTTTCCTAGCGTACGATACTCTTCTGCACTAAACTTTACTCGCGTGACGATAAAGAATAAGACTACGTAGGATAAGAACCGTGCGAATTCCATAGCACCTGCCACTAAGTTAACAGCATCGATAAATGAAAGTAGCGAGATGACGATAAAGATCAGAAACGCTAAGAAGATGCTCCGATTGTACATATCGTTCAAGTGAATTTTGTTCGTTTTGTATTCATAGAGGAATACAAGCGTCAATAGAGGGATGAGCACTACCTCAGCTGAAGCCGGGAGCGGTCCAATGTACGTTTTAAAGGACACGAGCGGAATAACAAATAATGAAATCAACACAACGTAATAGGTCAAACTATGTTTCGATAGCATGGTCTAACTCCTTCTGAAAAAATTCTACGCGTCTCTGTTCGTTATCAATTGACGATAAGAGGTGACTGTTTCTTCTACTAAACGGTCCAGGGAAAATTGGGAAGATGCGTGCGTATACAAGGCTTCCCCCATTTCAGGAAGCTTGTCGCGTTTTTCGTATGCATCACGCAATGCTCTAGCAAGTGCACTAGCATCTCCAACTGGCACAACCCATCCAGTTTCATTACTTTGGATTAAGTCACGAACGCCCCCTACGTTTGTTGCGATGATGGGCCTTCGTTCATTCGCCGCTTCTAATAGAGCCAACGGAAAACTTTCGCTAAGTGACGCAAGTAAAGCAACATGACTCATTGCGTAAAGACTCGGTACATCGTTACGATGACCTAACATGTGAATTTTGTTCGTTAAATTCTTAATGCTCAACTTCTCTTCAAGAGCTTCCTTCGCCGGACCGTCACCTATCCAAAGAATATGTATCGGTACGTCTCGTAGCTGCTCCATCGCCTCCATCACCACGTCATGTCCTTTAACAGGGTGTAAACGTGCCACCATAGCAACGACGAAGTCTTCTTTTTGCAATTGTAGTGTATCCCGCTCTATAGGTTCGGCGAGTTTCTCTGTATAGTGAATTCCGTTAAACACGGTTTTTATTTTATCATCTGCAACGCCTAAACGCAGTAGAATTTGTCGAAAAGAATCACTTACTGCAAAATAGTAGTCCATTTTTTGCAAAGCACGCTGATGAAGAACGGAAAACACCTTTCCTTTTATTCCGCCTCCCATAAAGTCAAGAGCGGGGTCGCTATGCAGCGTCGTCACCCACACGACACTTGTACCTTTGATCACCTTTTGGGCTAACACATTAGCACGAGGACCATGGGAATGAAGGATGTCGACACCTTCTTTGACGAGATCGCTTCGTACACGTCTCAACACACTCGTATCATAGCGGGATGTTTGGGGGTACACCCGCACAGAGATGCCTGCTGCGCGTGCTTCCTTCGTGAGGGGGCCCTCCTCGAACACAGCAAGCGTTACTTCTTCCTTTGGGAGCTGCGAGAGTAAGGACACGAGGTGGGCACGTGAACCCCCTGTCTCTGCCCCCGTTATAAGATGGAAAACCTTCACGAGTCATTCCCCCTAACTGGTGTGGTCATCGTCTCTTGGAAGATGGCTTCTTTTTTGTTGTACCCTTGGAAGATTGCCCACATGAGCGTTGACGCTTTGTTCACTTGTTTAAACAGCTGATTAAACTGCTCGTTTCGCCCACTCGCTACTTCTACTTCGTGGCAAAACATCACTTTCGGTAGATCGCGGAACGTTTCGACTGCATATACATCGGACTCATTGACTAAACTAGCTTTCAGTTCACCTAGGCGAAGAAATCCGTCAAAATCGATAGACTGTGAAGCGAAGATGTCTGTTGCCTGCGCTTTTTTTCCTTGTTGGTTCGAAATATCAACAATGCAATTAATCGCGTTGTGCGGTAGTGGCGTATTGATTTCATATAAACGTATACGCATATCAAGATCAATAGATTCCAATGCTGACGCTAAGTGGCGCGCGGTGGCCACATGATCGGGGTGGCAGTCTACATAAGTGGTGCAGTAGATGACATCAGGGCTTATCTTCTCGATGATTCCTCTCATCTGCTGCGGCAATGTATCGTCTTCTGCTATCTTCCCGTCTGGTGCATCGAGAAATTGGATGTCTTGGATACCCAGAAGTTGTTGTGCACGCTTTGCCTCTTGTTTGCGTGTTTTCACCAAGTGTGACGTGTCATGTGCCCCGACACTCTTGGCACCGTCTGTCATGTACACTACTGTCGTATGGGCATTTTTTTGTGCGTATCGCAACAGCGTGCCACCGAGCCCGATTGTTTCATCGTCGACGTGTGGAGCAAAAACGAGTACTCGTTGGTTTTCGTCCAATTTTGTTGTCGTTCGATTATCTTGATAGTGACGCTTCACAAAAAAAGTCGTCAGTGGGGCCACAATCGGTTCTAAGATGCGTAACATTGTTCGTTTCCAAGTCAAAGGCCACAGCCTCCTTTTAAAATGAATCCACGTCACCTTGAGCTACTGTCCATCGAGAAAGGTGCGCATCTGCTTCCATTTCTTCCTTCGTAAAATGATTCGATAGGAGAACAAGTGGCATCGGCGCGTCCTTTTGCAAGAACTTCCACCGCCTCAATACTTGCACCGATGTCATTTCTGGGTGTGCCCAAGTTTGGACGAGATCTGCTTTTCGCAAATCATACAACACTGCTGAAAAGAGATCGTCTTCCTTTTGCCTATCTTGTCCACGGATGACGAGGTCGACAATATGTCCGACACGCATACCGTTTCTTTCTTCTTCATAAGACACTACATATCCGAACAGCCCTTTGTCGTCTTCTATAGCGCGCATGTTGTACTTTTTCGTCGGGTGCTGGTGATAGCGCCAATTTAAATAATCCTTATCTCGAATAAGTCCGACTTTCATTGGCGAACAATGGGCGAGTTCCGTAAAGCGCGCATCGCACTCTGTAACGCTCTCTACTTGCGAGGCTCTTTTCATACTCCCCGAACCGACAAAGCGTAAAGGACTGAAAAGAAGTCTAGCAACTCCACGGAAAGCAGGAACACGACTCGCTATAAGCCTGTCCACTCGTTGTAGGCGCACCCAACGCGGAATGTTCCCCACCGTGAAGGCGTCCAACTGCTTTGTTAGCAATTCGTGTGCCTTCTGAGCAGGATATCCGTACAGCATCTGAATTCCCTCTTTGTCTGCTTCTTGTAAGAGCCGCGTGTTTAGCTTTTGGTACAGGCCTTGACCCCGAGCAGATGGAGACACCATCGTATCCACTCGTGCACCAGCGCGGATAAGGTGGGCACCATACTTCATCTGGACGATGGTACAGCCGACGTGCCCAACGATTTTCCCTTCGTGTTCTGCAACCAATACGAACGGGACTTGTGTGGAAGAAGGAGAGCGAAATTTCCATTCCCATTCTTCTATCGGTCTTTCTTTCCCAAACACTTCTCGAAACAAAGTTTGAATACCCGCCTCGTCTCCATCTTGATAGCGTCGAATCTCCACAGAGTCGCTCTCCCTTCTCTCGCGCTGTTATGCCTGGATCGCTTTTAACTCTGATAAATTCCCAATCTTAACAACTTGAACACGCTCATCGTTCATCTCTACGCAATTTTTCGTATCGAAAACAACCGTCGACTTCATGAGTGATTGCAGCTTTTCGCTATCCATCGTTTTAAATTCGTTATGATCTGTTAACACGAGAATAAGGTGGCTGTCCTTCACGCTGTCCTCAAAGTTAGAAAGCGGAAAAGCTACTTGCTCCTGGCGAACGTGCGGATCGTGATAACGAATCGTATACGCCCCCGTGTTCTCAAGCATTTCAGCGATTTCAAGGGACGGGCTTTCACGCACATCATCTACGTTTCCTTTATACGTAAGTCCAAATAGCGTAATCGTTGGGTTGTTAATTTCGGCAGTTAAACGGGCAACTTGCTCGCACACAAATGACGGCATGCTGTTGTTTATGTCACGGGCCATCTTCATTAACTGCGCTTCTTCTGTCGCTTTTTCGATAATGAAATAGGGGTCTACCGCAATACAATGTCCTCCAACACCTGGTCCTGGCTGATGAATGTTTACGCGTGGATGACGGTTGGCAAGCGAGATCACTTCTTGTGCATTAACACCGAGTTTGCCCGACACTTTCACAAGCTCGTTCGCTAGTGCAATATTTACGTCGCGATACGTGTTTTCCATCAGCTTGGACATTTCAGCTGTTAATGCTTCTGTTTCAATACACTCACCTTGTACGATCGTGCGGTATACATCGGCCGCTTTTTTTGCCGCTTCTGGTGTTACCCCACCGACAATACGCGTGTTCTCTATCAGTTCAATCATAATGCGGCCAGGGATCACTCGCTCCGGAATATGAGCTAAGTGTACATCCTCTAAAGAGAAGCCAGCTGCCGTGATGATAGGTGCGACTACATCATCCATCGTACGAGGCGGAATGGTAGACTCTACTAAAACAATGCTTCCTTTTTGTACATAAGGCACGATAGAGTTTGTCGCTGCCACCACATAGTCTAAATTCGCTGTATGATCAGCGTGTACAGGAGTCGGAACAGAAATGATGTAAACGTCTGCTTCTTCTGGTTTTGTGGAAGCACGGAGTTTCCCATTCGCCACAACCTCTTTTACAACCTCGGCTAATCCTTCTTCTTCAATATGAATATCTCCACGGTTCAACGTATCGACAACGTGTTGGCTTACGTCCATCCCTACAACATCAAACCCAGCCCGAGCAAATACGGCTGAAGTTGGCAAACCAATATATCCTAATCCAATCACACAAATTTTCTTCATGCGTATAGAACCTCTCTTTTTCGACAATATTCTTTCATTACCGCAGACAATCCATTCTAATATACTACGTGTTCAACATCCTCTAGTATAGCAAAATTTACGCATTCGTCGATATGCCAATTGCTTGCAAAATCTCCTAGTGATACAATATTGGGTAGCTTTTCAGACAAGTTTCGTCACGTATTGGCAAAGGCGGTTGACATGCTGAAAAGGCGCATTATCACGAGTACATGCCCATTTCTCTACTACTACTCAAGCTCGGGAATGAGGATAAGGCCCGCATACTACACTATATAAGAAGGACGCTAGACGTTAATAGCCTATTAAAAACCGACACTGTTTTGTCGATTTTCCTTAACAGTTATGGCAATCCAATTGCACTACCGTCACGATCTAAGAACAATTCTGTGACACGGTTGGCAAACTGAGTATAAACCACTATGCTAAACTTCGACATTCAATTTCTTCAAATGGAGTGACACCGTTAGAACGCTCTTATTCGGGGATTAACGCTCTTATCCCGGGATTAACGCTCTTATCCGGGGATTAACGCTCTTATATCGGGATTAACGCTCTTATTCGGGGATTAACGCTCTTATCTCGGGATTAACGCTCTTATATCGGGATTAACGCTCTTATCCCAGGATTAGCGCTCTTATATCAGGATTAACGCTCTTATCCGGGGATTAACGCTCTTATATCAGGATTAACGCTCTTATCCGGGGATTAACGCTCTTATCCGGGGATTAACGCTCTTATCCCGGAATTAACGCTCTTATATCGGGATTAACGCTCTTATTCGGGTTTGAACGCTCTTACCCGAGGATCGTGTTGTGTTCCAGAGGAGGAACCTTTGTGAAATTTGTTATTTCAGGCTTTTACGGCTTAGGAAATACTGGGGACGAGGCCATTTTAGAAGCCATTGTAGACAATTTACGAGATACATTTGATCACCCCGACATTACCGTCTTTTCACTTTCGCCTAAAGAGACCGCCCAAACTCACGGTGTCAAAACGGTCTACCGAGCGTGGAGACGGGAAAATAAGGAGAAGGTAAAGGCACTACGAGAAGCAGATGTACTCATTAGCGGTGGTGGAGGGCTATTGCAAGATACATATCCGACAAAGTTTTTGTTCGGTCCGCTTCCATATTATTTACTAATTGTTCTCTTAGCCAAAATATGTGGGACGAAGGTGATGTTTTTTTCGCAAGGAATCGGACCCGTAAATAGTCGTTGGGGAAAGTTTCTCATGTGGCTGCTTGCAAATCGAGCTGATCTTATTACCGTCCGCGATCAACATTCTAAAGACCTGCTTCACAAATTGCGTGTAAGAAAACCAGAAACGGTTGTCACAGCAGATATCGTGTTTGCGTTTCAGCCAAAGCCTGATGATGCTTGTATGAAAAGTTTACCTTTAGACGGACACGAGAAAAAAGTAGCCGTATCCATCCGTCCATGGTTTCAGGAACAGCGTCATTATATTGAACTTGCCAAAGCGTTGGACACGCTTATTGAAACGGAGCAAATCACTCCAATATTTGTACCGATGGAAGGGCATCACGACGTAAAAGCTTCTCGCTTCGTATTAGATCGAATGAAACACAGTGATCGTTGCCATTTGCTAGGGCCTGATTTTACGCCAAATCAATATTATCAAGCCATTGCTTCCTGCGAGATGACGATCGGGCTACGCCTGCATTCACTTATTTTCTCTACGTTAGCTGGTGTCCCGCATGTCGGGATTAGCTACGATCGGAAAGTGGAGAGCCTGTTGAAACGTTCGGGAATGTGGCCTTTTTCTTCTACTATTGAAGAGGTGAGTGCTACGAAAGTCGTGGAGAACGTACAACAAATCCTTCATGACCGCGAAACTTATTCTCACCAAGTCCAGACAGCAGCAGAAGGAATGAGAACAGAAGCTAAGAAGAATCTTGAACTTTTACAAAACTACTTTGCACCCACTATTAAGAAATAAGGAGAGGAGCCTAAAACATGAACATTCTGTTGGCAACCGTGTTTGATTACCCACATGCAGGAGGCTTGTCCACGCACGTTACGACATTGAAAGCTGGTTTAGAGGCTCGTGGACACGTTGTCGACGTAGTAAGTATTTCCGATGTTCCGAAAGCGCAACAATATCTTTTCGCTAAAGGGCCTAGCTTCGGCCTTAACAAGATGAAAAAGGGTCGCGGTATTTTGTGGAGTCGCCAAGCACGGAAAAACTTGTTAAAAGCCGTCATCTTAAGAAAGGCCAAGGAACGTCAATACGATATCGTGAACGCACAAGACGTATTCGCCACCTTTGCTTCTTTAGAGGCGGGTCTGCCTACTGTTTCTACTGTGCACGGATACATGGCATTTGAAGCAGTCAGTGCTGGATCCGTTCCACAGGGAAGTGAAGAGGAAGCCTTCTTGAAGAAAAAGGAAATTGAAGCATTCCAAACGACAACGGAAATTATTACTGTTGATCAACGTATTAAAGAGTACGTAAAAAAACAGGCAAATGTGGACGGGACAGCCATTCGAAACTTCATCGACATTCATGCATTTCAACCAGAAACGGAAAAACGTCAGGAGTTTCGGACCAAGCATGGGGTAAGCGAGGATGCCTTTGTATATTTCATCCCACGACGACTCACAAAAAAGAATGGTGTCATTTATCCGATTAAGTCTCTCCCTGCTGTGCTCAAATCACATCCGAACGTCCAGTTAATCTACGCGGGAACAGGTGAGTCACTTTCTGAGATGAAAGCTGAGATCGAAAGAGAAGGCTTAGCGAATTCGGTTCGTCTTCTTGGTGCGATTCCTCACCACGAGATGAAGGAATTTTACGCGCTCGCTGACGGTGTTCTTGTCCCGTCTATCCACTCTGCTGGTGTTGAAGAAGCCACTTCAATTTCCGCTTTAGAAGCAATGGGTTCTGGCATTCCACTGATTGCATGCGCAGTTGGAGGTTTAAAAGAAATTGTCGATCACAAGCAAGACGGCATTCTAGTGGAAGAAAAGAACATTCCGCAGCTTTCCGAAGCGATGATTCAATTGGTAGAACACCCTGAAGAGGGACAGCGAATGGCAACTGCCGCAAGATTAAAAATTGAAAAGCAGTATTCACATCTGACCGCGGCAGAAAAATACGAAGCGATCTATGAAAAAGCTATTCGTCACAAAAAAAGTTCAACGAGCGTGTAGATTTTTTCTACACGCTTTTTTTGCGAGAGAGGTGGAAAGCATGAATTCTTTAAAAAAAGCCGCTTTATGGATGAGCGGTTTGGCTATTTTAGTCAAACTCTCTGGCTTTTTGCGCGAAAGCGTTATTGCTAGTCAATTCGGTGTCAGTGAAGTGACTGACGGTTACTTGCTCGCTTTTTCGTTTATTACACTCGTCTTGGCCATGATTGCCAATGGCTTTAACAACGTTTTCTTACCACAATATGTACAAAACCGGAAAGAGCGTCCCGAGGAAACTGAACAAAATGCGAACGGGATTATGAATGCGACAGTACTCATCTTTATCGCGGCGACTGCTGTCGGATTCTTTCTAGTTCCGTTTTTAGTCCCCTTCATCTTTGGAAACATGCAACCAGGTACTGAAGCTGTAGCTGTTTCGATTACACAAGTGTTCGTTGCTTTTATGAGTATGATCGCACTTAATGGGATTCTAGATTCCTACCTACAGGGACGCCGTATATTCGTTCCTACTCAATTGTCCAAACTGTCACAAACACTTTTGGGGGCTGTCTTCGCTCTTGCCTTTTCAGAGTGGCTCGGTATCCATAGCTTGGCTTACGGATTTATAGTCGGGGTTTTCCTTGGGATTGTGATTCAACTCATCTTCCTGTTTAAGAACGGGTATAAATGGAGCCCTACGTTACGAGTCGAGCGCGATTATCGCAAAGCATTTCTCGTCCTGCTCGTTCCTGCGCTATTGAACTCAGTCGTCGGCCAAGTCAACATGTTCGTTAATAAATTTTTTGCTTCCGGGACGACTGAAGGGGCTGTCACCTATTTAAACAATGCCTCGTTACTCGTCACGATACCGCACAATTTGTACGCAACGACAGTAGCAACGATTATCTTTACGTTGTTGGCAGAGCGTGCATCAAACCAAAGGCAGTTTCAACAAACCGTTTTTGAGGGATTGCGCCTTTCCTATCTTACGCTACTCCCTACATCAGTAGGACTGTTTATAGTGGGACAACCTGCCCTAGAATTTATTTACGAACGGGGTGCCTTTACGAGTGAAGACACGTACGCCACCTATCTCGCACTTATCTTCTATTTACCTATGATCGTCACGCAAGGCATGCAATATATCGTGTCCAAGGCGATGTATGCCCAACATAAAACAGCAGTAGTGTTCCGTATTAGTGTAACAACGATCGCACTCAATGCCTTTTTAAATTGGCTCTTTGTCTACCCATTAGACTTTGGTTATCCTGGCTTAGCCTTATCAAGTTCTGCCGTTTCTTTCTATTACGTCTCTGCAACCATTTTCTTTGTCTATAAAGACTTTCCTCCAGCAGAGAGAACACGTTTGTGGAGCATGATTTTACGCGGACTCCCGGCAGTGCTCTTGATGGCGCTACCACTCTTTCTGTTACAGCAGTGGGACCCTTTTAATGGACTCTACTCCCTTGCACAGCTCGCCATTTTAGTCCCTATCGGAGGGTTGTTATACATAGTGGGATTACGTTTCTTCTATCGTGAAGGATTCCGACAGTTACTGCAGCTACTTAGAATACGTACAAAAGGTAGGAATGATTCATGAGGACATTGTGGATACGAGGAAGTGTTCTATTACTTGTTCTTGCTGTCATTGGAAGTTTGTATTGGTGGTTTACTCCTAATACCATTTCCAGCCGGTCTATTACCATGTTGGACGGCAGCACGCTTCGTCTTCAAGATCCGAATCAGGAACTCTCCTTTTTACTTGCTGAGACGAAAGCAAAAGGGGAAGAAGGGATCTACACCGACCAGACGTATGTATATGATGTGCTAGACGGTCGCAAAGAAATCGGCCAGTTTCAACTGACTCTTCGCACATTGGAAGATGGGGATACCTTTGTCTTCCATCGTACTGAAAATATAAGGTTTGCAGAAGAGTTACAACTATCGCTATCCGTCACGTTTCCTAACACAAATAGGTACGACTTCAACAATTGGGAAAAGGAAGCCCCCGTTCGAGAGCACGATGGGAATACTGGAATTGATCCCACGTCTTCACCGATCGGGGATGTACGCTTATATCGTTTTGATGATGAAAAGTACTCTCTAGTCGTTGGCAAAACGTATCAATCCATAACGCTGACGGAGCGATATGAAAATGGGGGGAAAAGTACCCTTCGTGAGCTTGTGGGTGAAAAAAGGCAAATGACATGGGCTGTTCAGGATACGCAGCTCACCTTAACCATTCCCATTACAGTAGCTAAAGGGGTTTTGAACGAACAGTGGTGGTTGCAGTCCTCTCAGTCTCTATTCACAAATGAAACTGCCAAGCAAGACTGGATTGACTTTCAAAACGTACAATACAAATCAGCAAACAATTGGCTTACAGATCAGGGCCCTTATAAAAAATTACCGTGGTCGATTGAACCATCGACACAGATGGGCTACGGTCGCAATCTTGGTGCAATGCAGGATCGCTATGCTTTGGCAGCCTATGAGACATCTGAGGAACGTTACTTTTGGGATTTAGTGTTGAATTCGACCGCAGATCTTTTGAATTACCGAAAAGAAAAAGGGACGAAGATGTGGGAGACAGAGTACACAAGTACATGGTTAAAGAAGCCTTACGGAACCACTGCTCCATACATCGACACACGCCATAATGAATTCATTGCTAAGTTTCTTACGCAAGTGGGGCAGCTCCTGGATTCTCCGACGTTACAGCAAGCCGAGTTAAATTACGCTGACTATCTTGTGGAGCAAGTAGAGATGAAAAACGTCATTCCGATCGGAGAAGGATTTGTGATTGCAGATTACTTCTCTCCTTACGATCGTTCTAAACAAACCCATGCCTCGATGAACCACATTTTAGGGGGTCTCAACATCCTTCTTACTGCTTATGAACAAACGAAGGAAGATTTGTATATCGAGACAGCGACGTCAATTTTAACAGCCCTTCAACAAACACGTGAAGGTTGGGTGCGTGAGGAAAACGGAGATCTGTGGTACCAAATAAACCCCGACCTTTCATTTGCTGGTGGCGACTACGAACAGCTAACACTTGTTGACTTATTACAAACATTCGACAATTGGAAAAGGTTGACGGGCGAGCAAAATCAAACACTTGCTTTTTTCATTGAAACGAAAGTAGGCTACTTGGAGTCTATTGATTTTGAAGTGTACGATGAGGTGAAGGGGGACTTAGTCCGATTAGGCTTTCCCCCTTACAAATCATCATGAATAAAGCGAGCAGAACCATACGAAACGGTTCTGCTCGCTTATTTGTTAGTCTGTAATAGGAATCTCATTGACATACACGGAGTAAATGTACGCCTCTTCTGCTTCGCGGGCGTCCGATATTACTTTGTACCAAATAGATCCATCCGATTCTGTTGTTTTATCAAGCAAAGCAACCGCCATTCCGCTATTTTTATACTGATAAAGGAACGTTGACGTTTCTACACTAGGTTGTGTCCGCACATTCAAATTGGTTGTGTTTGTGAGACCAATTTGGTATTTCCCTAAGTCTTTTCCACCGAGAGCCTTATCAGCTCGATACATTTGGCCAGCTACTTTCAATCCCCAGTGCGGGTCTGATGCGTACCGAACATTGATCCCCATCGCTTTGTTGCCGGGGTTCGGTCCATTAGCATAGTCACCGGCCGGATTCACGTAGTTCTTATTCAAATACTCCTCTATGAGTGCATCGACACTTTTTTCAGGAGTTGTATATGAACTACCATCTTCTGGATTTGAATCGAATACACGGATTCCGAATAGGTTGTTGTTATTTTGAGCATGGCTACTTGTACCGAAATCCGACTCGTGTATAGCCATTGCGAGAATGAGTAACGCGTTAATATTTTCTTCTTCTTCTTTTTGCTTAAGATACTCTCCTAAGCCGATCAGTTTGCTCTTCGTTGTAGCATCTTTGTATCTAATATATGTTTTAGGATCCTTTTTATAGCGATCTTCTACTAGTACAAGCATGTCTTCAATATAAGAATCTAACTCTTCTGCCGTGTAAGATGTCTCCGTCCGCGCAGGCAAAAGGTTGAAATAATTGTACTCTTTCCCTACTTGTTTTCCATCAAGCGTATAGAAAGTAGCTCCATCCCAACTTGTATACTTAACCCCTTGTTTCAGAAAACTTGGAGCTGGTCCAATAGCCAAACTCCCTTCGAATCGTTCTGTTCCAAAATTGTAGACGTAAAATACTAGATTCCCATCTGAATCAACCGTGAAATAAGAACGATCTTTTATTTGCTGTTTAGGTAGTAGCTTCACTTGTTCTTGCTTTACAAATACCTCTTGCCCAGCAACAGATACCTTAACGTAGTCTTCTGTCGCATCAAGGTATTTCATTTCGCGATTTCCTTGCACACCATATAGCATAGTAGTCAAAGAACTAGAGTCGTATACATACGTTTGATTAATTCCAGGGTTCACCTTCGTAATGACAAGACCGTCTTCCATATAAACAACTTGATCATCATAAGAAATGACAGTGTATTGATCGTCTAGCTGACTTTCGGCATCTTCGTATGATGTATACGTGCCCGCTTTATACGTCATCGTTCCATCACTTGCGATCGAACCAACTTTATAAGACAGTCCTGGTTCCTCGCCAGGTGCTGCTAGGTTCTGTTCCGCTTCTAGAAGCCGGTATACGAATGCCGCAGCTTCAGCACGTGTTGCCTCTTTTTTCGGGCGGAACGTAAATTGATCGTTGTCCTCTGGGAAACCTTGAATGATTTCATAGTAGGCATTCGCATACACTGCTTTAACAAACACTGAGGAAGTAAATTCAGCACGATCTAAAAACTCTATCGCTTTTTGTTCCTCAGGCATTTGTAAATAATCCATCGCTTTGGAGACTATTAGTGCAATCTCTTGACGATTAATTGTCTGGTTTGGTCGAAATTCATCTTCATTATAACCCGTAACTAGATCAGCTGCTGCTGCTGCGTTGATTCCTGCGGCAAGCGATGAACTTGACGGTACATCCTCGAACTGCTGTGAACCTGAGGGCAGTTTCAACGCACGAGCTAGATAGGTAGCGAACTCGCCACGTGAAATATCTTGAAAAGGCTTGTAGATGCCTTCACCATAGCCCTGAATTACCTCTTCCTCTATGAGACCTCGCATCTCTTGTTCTAATGAGATTCCAGTAATGTCATCTTTCGGTTCAGATGCAAAGACTGTCATGGAAGGAATTAGAAGTCCTATCACAAGTGCCCAAGCTGTCGGCTTTTTCCAAATGCTCATTTTGTCCCTCCTGTCTAAATTTGTCGTGCTCCTCTTCCATTCTACCAAGCTATATCCATTTTTGAATAGGTAAATTGATAGATTTCGAGGGAATTTGACAAAAAGAATCAAAAGAAACCGAACCTTCTCTCCTAGTAGAGTAGGTTCGGCTAGTAATATTCATGAAACTACAGCTTATTCGTACTGCTCGATGTATGCCTTCAACTCGTACGGATCGACCGCTGCACCTCTAAATACATCTCTCACTTTAATTTGGTAAGTGCCTTTAGTGAGGGATACGTAGTGGATTTCATCGTCTCCTTTTCCGTAATCATCACCTGAAAGAACGAGTTCTCCGTTTTGGTATACTTCAATTACTGCGTCGACCTCAGCCGATGTGTTCAGGCGCAACTTGTAAAGGGCATCTTGAGCCACGTTTAATTCATACCAATCTTCATCCCCGTAGTCCACACCTGTATTTAGGTTTCCTTCAACTGTCCAGAGTCGGCTAGACTGTTTCTTTAAAGGGAGTGGTGCGGAAGAACGGTTGTTTGTCACAACTGAATTAGCATCTTCATCATCTTGACTCAGTTCCGATAAAGTGAATCGGTAGGGCTTCACTGTAATGGAAGATTCTAAAGACATTCCTTCTAATACTAAGACGAAGTTTTTGCCTTTTTCCACCTGAAAACCACCATATTGTGTTGTCGGTAGCGTCATGCTAAGTAAATCTGGCATGACAGTTTGTGCTGTCGAAAATTCATCTTCGTCTACTTTACGATTGTTGTTTCTGTCTTCAAAAAGCGTAGCGATTCCCAAGAAATCACCTTGTATTTCTTTTGGAAGCTGC
Organism: Bacillus fonticola; assembly: GCF_012955605.1. Classification (GTDB taxonomy): domain Bacteria; phylum Bacillota; class Bacilli; order Bacillales; family JC228; genus Bacillus_CG; species Bacillus_CG fonticola. The sequence continues at coordinate 2,763,920 of NZ_CP052135.1, forward strand.
CTTTGCAAGGACTCACTCAGCTCTTTCTGTGCCAATTCAACGCCTAGAACTTGATCTTTCTTAGACTGGTAGTAGAAGGTATCTACGTCATACATTTTTGCAAAGTTACCTTCAAATGTGTTTCCAGGAATATCTTGTACTTTTTCCAGTTTGTCATTTGGCTCGTACTCATCTTGAATGTTAGTGGATACTGTTCGGGAACGGAATGAGTATGGGTCAAAACTTAACGCATCCATCATATAAGATGGTGTCACCATAACATAATACTCTTTTCCCTTTTCCAGGTTCGCAAATACCTCTACATCAGTGTCTTCACCGTAGTAGTCATATCCTCCTGATGCTACGTACATGATCGTTTCCCGTGTCACACCATTTTCATCTTCGTACTTATCAATTGTCACAATATCTAGATTTGCGATCCCTTCTGTTAGTTCAAAGGAATAGATTCCATCCTCTGGAGCCTCGTAACGATACCAATCTTCATCAAAACGCGCTTGGAGATAACCTGTCGTCGTGTCACCGTTGTAGTGTCGCAACGCATTTTGACGAATCTGTTCAATCCTTTGTTCCTCTGGATTCTGGATTGTAAATTCTTCTTCCGTTAAAGCACTAATTTTTGCTTTTTTTACTGCCATCTCAGTCTCCTCGGTTCCTTTCATTTCTTCAGGGAACTCGAGAACCGGTAGTCCATCTTCATCTTCCGGAAGAACCTTTCCTTCTGCTGAAAGAGTGTACGGTGTGATTGATTGAGCTACTCCTTCAGAAAGATCCATTCCTGGGTTCAAGAAGAAATCTACTGGACCGAAAAAGTAGGTTGCTTCGTTTGAAACTTTTACAACAAAACTTTCCCCCGCACCTGCTTCAAACGTTAACGATTCGTCTTCACCTGCTCCAGCACTATTTGTTTGGGCAATCGGATACGGTGTATAGATCTCGCCAGTACCTGGGAACGGAGCTTCTTCTTCGACGGGTACTTCTTCAAGCATTTCTAAATACTGAGCGTATTCTTCACCATTGTATACTTCAATATTGCCGTCAACGCCGGGAACTCCTGACAAGTCTACCTTGATCACCTGATCTTTGTCTGAAGTAATTTGGTAGTAATCGTCATCTACTTCGGTTTCTGTGTCTGCTGAATAGAATGTGTCCTCTATAGAGCCTGGAATTTCTTCAAAGACAGCAAGTTGTTGGTCACTAGAGCCGTCTGTGGGTTGTTGTGATACTCTGCTGAAAGAGAGCTCAAAGCTGTTGGCTCTTGCATCGGAGTCATCAAAACTTCCATTTACATCACGAATCCCAATATAAGCATTTCCGTCACGAGGTGCTTCGTATAATAAGCCTTCTTCGCCACCCTCTGTCACTTTGTTTACATCGGTTACATCGTGAGTAGCTCCACCTAAAAATCGAAAATCAATACCGTGATCAAATTCATCTGCACTACTTAAATTAAGCTGTAGTAATTCTCCCTTTTTAAGTGGCACTGCATACCATTTTTGCTCATAAGCATTTACAAAGGACCCTTCTACTGTTGCCTTCCCTTCAGAAAGCACTACCTCTGCTGCAAGATCCATTACGTCACCAGTTGGAATATTACTCGGTGTACCCTTTGGAGCCTGTGATACATCGAACTGTAGTGCAGCAACAGGATTTACAAGACCATTGCCAAACGTGGAATCGAAGCCCTTATTCCCTAGGTCTTCTGCAGTTTTTTCTAACACGTATTCAACTTGTGTTGGCGTCAGTTCTGGATACTTACTAAGAAGTAGTGAGGCAACTCCAGCTACTACAGGTGACGCCATGGATGTTCCGCTTAGGAATTCAAACGTAGATCCTTTTTCGTAATCATAGAACGGAGAGTAAATAGCCTCTCCTGGTGCTACGACATCGACAGACGAACCATATGAGCTAAAATCCGCAAGCTCTTTTTTATTGTTCACTGCGCCAACGCTGATGACACCTTCATAGGCAGCCGGATAGTTCTTGTCATCCGATCCATTATTCCCTGCGGCAGCAACGATGACCACGTTTTTTTGTAGTGCGTACTCGACAGCTTCTTCAATAACAGTTGAAGGGAACGGTCCACCTAAACTCATGTTGATGACTTGCGCTCCCTCGTCCACTGCTTTTCGTATCCCTTCCGCAATGGCATAATCCGTTGCGCCAAGGCCCCTGTTGAAGACGTCAATGGGTAGTATGTCGACGTTAGGGTTTACCCCATAGCCCCCAACACCATTCCCTTTTTCGGCGCCAATAATACCCGCCACGTGCGTTCCATGAAAATCTGCAATCGGCTGCCTCATCGGATTGACAGTATTATACCCTGGCAACATTTGACCGTCCAAATCCGGATGTTCGGCGTCAACGCCTTGATCAACAACTGCCACCTTTACTCGTTTTTCTCCTGCGAGCTGGAGTGCTTCTGGAATCTTCAACATGGATAAATAGTACTGCTCACTAGCTTTCGGGTCAGTAACTGTAGAGAATAATTGAAACTGTACGCTCGGTTGCACCGATTGTACCCCGTCATAGGTGCTGTAGGTGTTAATGGCATTATGTAATCCTTCTTCACCGTTTTGAACTTTAATGATTATGTGGCTTCCAATGTTCTTTATCACTGTTCCCCCAGCTTTTTGGTGCTGTAACGCTGTTAGTGGCTGTGATGTTTTCACCACTATTGTGTCTTTACTGAGTGCATCCACGGAATTTTGATCCGTTTTTTGTTTCCACTGTTCTTTGATGTCTGTCAACGAGGTAACAGATGCCGGGTTTGCATCCACCTTTTCCTTGGCTAATAAACTGCTTGGTGCGAGAGTCGAAACAACTAGACCCGCCACAAGTCCCAAACTGAGTAGCTTTTTGTATTGCATGCATTCACTCCTCCTTACGAGAGTTTTTGATAGGGTAGACACCCTACTATATAACTACGACCAAGTTCTCTAAAAGTTTCATATTTTTACAAATAAATAGTAAGTATTTGATTGAAACTTTTTACTTTTAGATTCGTCTATTCTAGTGATACAAAAAAATCCTAAAGGTTCGACCCCTAGGATTTATGAATGTATTTAATTTAATTTTATTTTATTTGGCACTATAGATTGCTGCAGCAAAGTCTGCTCTAGTCGCACGGTCTGTTGCTCGGAATGTAGGCGTTTTAAAGACCGATGTTTTATCACTAGCATATAAAGCTGAGATGGCGCTATATGCGTAATAGTTCGTAGCAATATCTGAATATACTACACTAGCTATGTGTGCACTGTTTCCTTTCAACTCAAATGCTCTATCGACAATAAGAGCCATTTCTGCTCTAGTCATGTATGACGATGGTTGAAACGTGCCATTCGTGAATCCTTGGATAATGCCTGCTTTTTTAATAGCTGCAATATCCTTAGCAAAACTCAAGTTTGGACTTACATCTGGAAAATTCGTTACACCTGAACCGTCTAGCTTTAACACCCGATTCATAATGGCTGCTGCTTGTCCACGAGTGACTGGGCTTTCTGGACGGAACTGGCCATTGTCAAAACCGTTAATCACCTTCTCATCGGCTAATGCCATAATAGCGTTATATGCTTGATGATCTTTGGAGAGATCTGCAAAATTCAATTCATACGACACACCACTAAGGCGTGCCCCTTTAACAAATCGCGGAGCCCAGTAAGGATTGTCCATTGAGTCAATCTTTATCCCGCTGCTGGTGGCACTAATGAATTGGTTATTCCCTATATAAAATCCTGAATGGGAGATTCCGGGTTTGTATGTATTTTCAAAGAAAATAAGGTCACCTGGTTTTAAATCATTTTTACTAATTGATGTTCCAATAGTAGATTGTGCTGCGGATGTTCGGGGTACATCTACGCCTACTTGATCTAGTACGTATTTAATAAATCCAGAGCAATCAAACCCCGCTGTTGGTGATGATCCACCGAACTGGTACGGTACACCTATGTATTCCTTCGATTCTTTTACCACTTCAGTGCTTTCTGCTCCTAACGCTTGTTCTGTCGCGAAAGGAAGCATCACCATCGCTATCGCACCTACGACAAATTTCTTCAGGATGTTCTTCATTTCTCGCACCTCGTTATCTCAATTCGCCATAGAGTGACGTTTTTCTACTTTTTCTTCTACGGCTAGTCTACCAGATAACACTGCTTTGGGAATTTACACTTGTGTTACAGTTCAGTTACTAAAAAACGACAAAACGTTTCTCTATTGGCTACTTTCCGAAAGACTGTTTTCAAAAAGATTGTTGCTTTATTAATGAAATCTCATTACACAGTAGCCATATGATGCGACGTACTGCTATGTTGATTTCCGCTGCAGGCGGACGCTTTCCGCGGGGCGGGCGGTGAGCCTCCTCGGCGCAAGCGCCTGTGGGGTCTCACCTGTCCCGCTGATCCCGCAGGAGTCGCCGCCTTCTGCTCCAATCAACGAACAGACGGCGATAAAAAAATCCCCTTACTAAGTAGTAGTTCAAAACAAGCGTAGTGTATTTCCGGAGCGGTATTCAGGCACTATGAATTTGCATTACGTCGCATCATGAGATAACTGTTTAATAAAAACAACAAAGGATACGAAAAGAGCCTTCCGAAACAAAACTACCCTCGAAAATTATCCATTCGAGGGCAGTACATGGTTATTGGAAATTTTCATTTTCTGCTCGTGATAGAAACACAGAAAACTGAGCGCGTGTCATGGGTAGAAAAGGTTGGAACGTATTGTCCTCATAACCTTGGGTAATGCCCGCTTCCGCTATTTGATAAATGTTTTTTTCCGCTGTGATCCCGTTAACATCCTTAAACGAACTAGTTTCTGTTGGTTCAGCTAACTCGTATGCCTTCGCTAGTAAAATAGCCATTTCTGCACGAGTGACTTTATCATTTGGACGAAAACTACCATCTGGAAAACCGGTTACTATGTTCTCTCCTACCGCTTCTTGTATATAGCCCGACGCAAAGTACTGGCTTCCTACATCTGCAAACGAAGTAGCTCGTTTTTGACCATCTAACCCTAACGCACGTCCGATCATAGCCACTGCTTGTCCTCTCGTTACGATCTGACCTGGTTTCATAGAGTATTGATCAAAACCTGTCAAAATGGATTCATTGTACAAATAAATCATATTCGGCGTAAACCACTTGCCCATTGTTAAATCTGTAAAATTTGGCTCTAGGACGTTTACATTACGAGTATACGTTTTTGTTACACCGTCACCGCCTTCTACAGAAAACTCGTACATGTATTCCCCAGCTAACACATAATCTAGGAAGCTAGTGTTTGTAGAACGTACCACTTCTTCCCCATTGCGATAGATTGTATATTCTTTTTGTCCTTCTTCCCCTATAAGAAATTCCACCTTACCGTTTGCTGTGGAAATTAAACTGACTGTTGAATCATCCTCTTGTAAATCAGTTTCTAGAGCTTGCACAAGCCCATACCCATATTCGTCATCTCGCCCAAGTCTTCCTAAGTCGAGAGTATTCTGTTGTAATAATGTACGTAATTCTTTATTTGTTGCATTAGGTATCTTTTCCATATAAAGAGCCAGCATTCCACTGACGTGAGGGGCTGCCATCGATGTTCCTGACATATAGGCATACCCATTACCCAATTCGGTAGGAACTGTACTATAAATATTTGAGCCAGGCGCCACTACTTCTAATGAAGGTCCGTACGAAGAGCTGGACATTCTTACTAGATTATCCTGAATTCCCCCGACAGCTATTACCGAATCGAATTGACCTGGGTACGCTACATCACTCCCCCCCACAACATCTCCTTTATTCCCTGAAGCCCCAACTATAAGCAAGCCAGCTTCATATGCTTTAGCAAGCCCTCTCTGTAAGGCTGTGTCTTTGCCACTTGTCGTTAAACTTAGATTGATAATGTCCATGTCATTGTCAATGGCCCAGTTAATCCCAGAAAGAATAGAAGAACTTGAGCCTTCCCCTATTTCATCTAGTACTTTAACTGCAAAGATATCCGCATCTGGTGCAACACCCTTTACCCCTATGTCGTTATCCTCCGCACCTATAATTCCTGCAACGTGTGTGCCATGACCATTATCATCATCGTAGCTGTCACAATTATTTAGGGCGCACATTCCACCCTTTACGATAAGATCCGGATGATTTGTATCTATCCCAGTATCTAGCACAGCAATCTGTACACCTTTTCCTGTCTGCCCGCCTTGTTCCATAATAGGCTGCTCAATCTTATTAAAAGACCATGATACTTGTTGAGACCCTTGTAATTGTACATCTTTATTTTCGTAGATGCCTACTATACCTTGTTCATTTACTAGGGAAGTTATCGCAGATTTCTCGACTATAATAGAAGCAAGACCTAGAGTAGGAAAGACATCTACTATCTCCACTCCATAATCTTGAAGATTCTCTTCATCTAACTTTCCTTCATACTCAAGTATAAACTCATCACTATCAGCCGCTCTTGCTAATGATCCCATCGGTTGCCACGCAAATGTACTTACGAGCAACATAAACGTCAACATTAACTTTCCTGTTGGTTGCACTACTCTCATCCTCTTTTTTTCATTTTCTTGTAAAGAAAAGAGAAACTGTTGAACAGTTTCTCTTTAGATACTTAATGGCGCTTCGGTGAAGGGGAAGCTTGGAATTCATCATAAAGGTCGCGTACATCTAGTCCTTCATATTGATAGTAATAATCAAGAATTCCAATCGCTATATACTTTGCTATACGGTCCCGTTCAGTAGAAGACATTAATTTTTCCCGGTCCTTTTCGTTATCAATAAACCCTAGCTCAAGTAGTGTAGCAGGCATAGATGTTTCTCTAATAACAGCGAACGATTTTGTTTTTACTCCACGGTCCCTTAAGTTCCATGCCTCGAGCAGGCGATACTGTATATAGGTAGAAAGTGCTTTACTCGCATTCGTTCTCTCATTTGCGGTATAGTAATACGTTTCTGTCCCTTCAGCGGATCCATTAAATGAATTAGCATGAATACTCACGAACAGATCCGCATTCAAGTTGTTAGCGAAGTCAGAACGATTAGACAAAGAAATAAATTTATCCGTGTCTCTCGTCATTTCGATATTAAAAGGCGTTTTATCCAACCACTTCTTCACCTTTAAACCGACATCTAGCACGATCTCACTCTCACTATATCCTGCAGAATTAGCCCCAGAATCATAGCCTCCATGACCGGGATCTAACACGATAGTTTTCTCTTCACTAGTACCCGGTTTCGGTTCTTCAGTTTCACCGACCTCCGTTTTGGAGAGGTAATCACGGTGGACAAACCCTTTTCTCCCGGCACTGTCTTGAACGAAGTACCAGTTGCCGATCGGGTATGCGGCTTTCACTTTGTCATTTGGAGAGAGTTGAGCAACACTCGCAAAATTGGTAGTGGGTCCCATTCTGAAATTTAGCGCTGTTGCATCTACGAAGTACTCCTCAACAAATTGTTGTCCAGGTTTTGTACGCAAATCTTGCAAAACGCTTCTGGCCAAAAAAACGGCAAAGTCTGCACGTTTAATAGATTCTTTTTCCCCGAATGTTCCATCTTCTTTCCCATCTGATATGCCTTTTTCCATTAGCACTTGAGTAGCCACTCGTAAAGAATCAGCACCGTATGCGAATGCGCGACTAAGCATAATCGCCATTTCTCCACGATTAACAGGTTGAGAGGCACGAAATGTGTTGTTCGGGTATCCAAAGATAATTCCGCGGTCAGCTGCTGCTTGAATATAGCCGGAAGCAAAATTTCCTGAACCTACATCGGAAAATTCTGTTCCGGTTCGCTCCCCACTTAACGAGAGGGCACGACCAATCATGGCGGCAGCTTCCCCACGAGTCACTACTTCGTCTGGGGCAAACTGTGTGGAGGATTTTCCGTTTACAATTTCTCCAGAATAAAGATAGTAAATTTCTGCATTCGCTCTGTGGGTATTCCCGACGTCTGTAAAAGTATTTGTTGACATTTTCGCAACGATATCATCAAAGCTCGCCATAAATGTCTGTTCACTAGTAGTTTCCTGCGTTGCCTGATCAGAGATGGTTTGTCCGCTTTGTTGTTCGTCCTGTTGCTGTTCAAATTCTTCAGCATTTGCATTTTCAACATGCTCATCTGCACTTGCAAATGAGGTAGGGACTAGTAAACTAGCAGTAAGGACACATGCCATCACCCGACGCCTCCGATGACGCATAACAGCTCCCCTTTCGACAGTTTCCTACATCATATCACAACTGATTTCTGTGAAACATCATTCCTTATATCTATTTTTGATAGTCTTTGTCATTTTTTGCAGAAGACTCATTTTTGTTCGACATTTTTTGTAAGCACATTCCATTCCATGAAGGGTTGAGTGTCGAATTCATCATCTTTTCTTCTACCCACCAAGTGGTTTCAATAGTATAATAGAGGAAACTTTTTCTATAATCATTGGAGGAATTTGATGAAGCTATTTCGCACGATGAGTATCGTCCTTATGCTCACGATTAGCGTAGGAATAATAGTCGGATCGAACCATTCCGAAGCAGTTTCGGACCCAGCATTGTTGCGGGCATTCCCTGATGGGGAGGAAAAAACGTACGTCTCATCGCAATATGTATATGAATTTAACAGTGATATTGTAGATGTAAACAATTTTGGCATTCGCTTAAATAAAGAGAAGCCGTGGAAACGGATTCCGTTAGAGGATATTCGCTTTGAGGATCAATTTCTCATCATTACTCCCGAAGATCCTTTAGAGTTTGACGAAACGTATGAGCTTACCATTCCCGCTTATTCAATTGAACTAGAAAACGGGAAATACAAACAAGAAATTGAAGATACATTTTCAACAGAAACCACTACGTTAAATACTCTTTTTTCGAAAAAAGAGTATGTGCTTCAACAATATTTAGATAAGGCTAGCACAAAGGACTTATACTTCACGACGCCAAAACGTTACATTAAAGCCATCGAAATTCAACAGAAAAGCAAAGACGATACAGCTGGACTTACGAACATCGACATCTTTGTATCTGATTCCAACGAAATCAATGATGTTCAGGTTGAGATCATTTCCAACGGAGAAGTTTTGTGGAGAAGAAATGCGAACGCCACTCGTGAAGAAGATGGAACGGTTGTCTTTTCACAAGGTTTCACGGATATGCCATCTATTTATGATGTTCGTGTAAGAGTCCTAGACCGTGATAGAAGCTTCCATGATGAAGTCACACTAAAAGTATTTGAGCCCGATGAAAAATTCAACTATATTGAAGAGTCTTTTGACTACGAGACTACTTCCCAAACATTCTCTCTTAATGAATTAATTCGGGAACCTGACTTATTCGAGCAATTTTTAGCAGAGAATTCGTTATCACGTGTGGTAGTACAAATCGGAAAAAACAAACAAAATTAAACAAAGTCCACAAATATGTGGACTTTGTTTCGAGGGCTACTTCTTTTTTGAATGGATAACAGCGGTTAGAAGGAATTTCGGAAGGACTAGTTGTCTTTTCAACCTCCAAGGTTCTCTCAAAAGTCTGTACAGCCACTCTAACCCAATTTTTTGAAAACCATCAGGGGCTCGTTTCACGTTTCCAGAGATGACATCAAAAGATCCCCCCACCCCTTGAAACACAGTCGCGTGACACTGCTTCATGTGTTGAAGTATCCATGTCTCTTGTTTAGGAGAACCCATCGCTACAAACACAATGTCAGCCTTTGATGCGTTTATCTTTTTAATGACTTTACTCTGATCCTTTTCGTAGCCATCTTGAGTCCCAACTATGCGAATAGATGGAAACCTTTCTAGAAGCGCTTTTTCTGCTTGTTCCGCAATACCAGGTTTTCCGCCAAATAAAAACACATTCTTGTTTTTCTTAGCAGCCTCTTCGCATAACCGAAGCATAAAGTCGACTCCAGTGACTCGTTCATGAACGGAACCTTTTACGAGTTTGGAAGCGATCAGAACTCCGACCCCATCTGGAATTTGGTAAGTAGCGCTGTTAATTAGTTCACGTAATGAGTCGTCTTGTTTTGCCTTCATTATTTTTTCTGGATTGACCGCGACAATAAATGTGTTTTCTTGTTGATCAATGTGACGCATACATGCTTCCGCTAATGAATCGTACGTGACTCTAGAAACGTCGACTCCTAAAATGGACTCTTTCATTATATATCCTCTTTCTTTCATCGTTTTGAGTGTATTGTACAATGAAATGTCCATTTCCGAAACAATACCTTTGTGTGAAGAGACTATTCAATCGAAAAATAAATGGAGAAAGGAGCAAATCCCTTTGAACCGAACCCCTTATTTAGTCGTCTTATTGCTCATTTTATGGGTGTTCCTCCCTGTCAGATCTTTATTTGCAGAAGAAGGGTTGGAAACATGGGACGTTAGACAAATAAAAGACAATCAAAAGGAATGGATCATCACATTCTCAAAGTCTATTCGTTCCAAAAGTACGGATGCAAAGGATATCTACATAGTAAATGACCAAGGGAAAATTCATCCAACTGAGTTACAATTTACGAATTCTTATCAAACAGCTCGAGTAGTGCCACTTGCTCCCTATGAACCTAGAAGAACCTATGAGCTCATTGTCAATTCCAGCGTTAGAGCTTCTAATTGGGACTTAATCGAAAAAGGGATTATCCAGCCTTTCCGATTATTTCAACCCTCTGAAGAGGAAAAAGCTGTGTCTTCTCCACAAGCTAATGAGCGCGATACAGCACTTGATGATGGCCCTCTCTCTAACAATGAACTAGAAAATGAAGGGGTAGATGAAGAAAAAAAAGGGTCCGACCCCGTGAGTGAAAAACCAATCCAGAGAGAAAAAAATAAGCTTCCTGACGGGGTTACAGTCACACTTTCTAGCACCTCTTACTTTGAAACGATGGAGGTTGTTGCCTTACAAGAAACAAAGCGAGTTGCCATTGACGGGAAATTCCTGCAGTATATCGGAAATAACACCTTCCGCATGTCTTCTCCAAGTTTACAAACAAAAGACATAGTTACCCTTACTTTTTATAATGTTGAAGATCAAAAGACCCACTCGTTCTCATACAAACTCCCGTAGAAAGAGGTAATCAAACGTGTGGAAGAAATCTTTAATTAGCACAGTGATCCTTTCGTTTCTCTTAATCAATGCCATACTGTGGCCGAGTATTATGTTGGATTCGTCCTCTCCTCCTGCCAAATCGCCATTACAGGAACAAAAGGGCACAAATGACAGCTTAAATGAAGACGAACCTTTAACTGTGGAAGAAGAAGACGATATTGGTGACAATGATGGGCGAGATAAACAAAATATAATTGATCAAGGAACAGGTGAAACACAAGATGAGAGCCCTTTAGAGGTACTCTCCATTGAATAGTTTGACAAAAGGAGTGGCTGACTAAAAGCCACTCCTTTATTCGTACATCCTTTTTCACACTTTGGAAAAGCTACAAGAAAAAGGAGGGCTATTCATGTTTAACAAAGTGTTTCTACTTATTATATTGCTCGTCTCCACCACCCTCCTCCCCCACCCCACCCAGGCGACTCCAATTGAAAAGCGCAACGTCATCTTCATGATTATGGACGGAACGAATCAAACGGCTACGACACTTGCTCGTTGGTACAAAGAGGAACCGCTCGTGTTGGATGAGATGGCGACTGGGCTCGTTCGGACGTATTCCAAACCGTCGATCGTGACAGATTCTGCTGCGGCGGGGACTGCACTTTCCACTGGCATGAAGACGTTTAAGGATTACGTGGGGATCGTGCCTGGTGGGGAGGCGGCAACCGGAGACGGAAAACCGGTCGCTACCATCATGGAGGCTGCCAAACTGGAGGGCTACCGAACTGGGCTTGTTGTTACAGCACCGGTACAGCATGCGACTCCGGCTACGTTCAGTTCCCATGTGATGAATCGAAACCAATTTCAAGACATCGCCAAGCAACAAGTGTATTTAGGGATGGACGTCGTCATGGGCGGTGGTGTAGAGTCACTCGTCCCAACGCAAAATTCGGAGAAAAGAAATAGTCAGGGAGCCGATAAAGAGCTCAAATCGATTCCCATGTTGCCAAAAAACACAGGACGGACAGATGGTGAAAATTTACTCGAAGTCATTCGCAATAAAGGGTATTCTCTCGTCCAAACCAAACAGGAGTTAGCACAGGTTCGTAGCGCTCACATTTGGGGTGCCTTTTCCACAGACGATATGCTATACGATTTTGACCGAATCGCGACCCACTCCGATCAGCCGAGCTTAGCGCAAATGACTGAAAAGGCATTGAATGTTTTGGAAGAGACGAGTGAAAAAGGGTTCTTTCTTCTTGTAGAAGGAAGCAAAGTGGATTGGGCTGCACATCAAAACGATCCCATTGGAATTGTAAGTGAAGTGCTCGCCTTTGACGAAGCTGTAGGTCGGGCGTTGAATTTTGCGAAGACTCATCAAAACACCGAGCTCGTTGTCGTCACAGATCATGGAAACAGTGGGCTCACTATCGGAAATGAAGAAACAAACAAAACGTATGCGACTACCAAATTCAATCAAGTCATTGATCCTTTGAAGAAAGCAACACATACGGTGGAGGGTGCCGTTAGTTTGTTAAATCAACGCCATTCAAACGTTAAAGAAGTGGCAGAGGCGTATGGTTTGGATGGCTTGAGCGACGAGGAATTCGATCAGCTGAAAACTGCTGCATACGAAGGCGATACGGCGATGAAGAATGCTCTCACCACCCTTCTTGCCAAAAGAGCTCATCTCGGCTTTACAACGCATGGACACACTGGTGAGGATGTCGTCTTATATGCGTACGGCGGGGATGGAAACTGGAGTGGTACGTGGGATAACACCGATTTACCGAAGAAGATGGCCAAACATCTCGGCGTGTCACTTGAAGGGACCACACGCGCCTTACTCGTCGATGCGAATGCATGGCTCAGCGATCATGGTTACAATACCCACTTGGCGGATACTAACGGCGAAAACATAGTTCTCGTCGCTTCAAAAAGGGGCCTCCCTACACTCCGTTTTCCGGCAAACAAAAACATCGTGCTCATTGGCGAAAATCAGGTGGAGCTACCTGGCGTTACCGTATTTATAAACGGTCGTTTTTACTTGCCAAACGAGGGGCTACCGAGACAATAAGGGCTAGAAAAGTTGATGATTGAGGTGCTGACACTCGATACTCAGCACCTCCTTACGCTTTCAATACCCCCTGTCGTTTTATGTTGATCCATGTCAATTCCTCTTCCTTTTCTACATAGAATAGGGTAAAATAGACTCACAAAGTTAAGGGGGGTGAAGTAGCAAGATTTCTAAAATTCCTTCTGAACAAATGTCTTTTCCCACCGTGTACTCCTCATGAAAAAACATCGTCACTTCCACCGGACCATTCTACATTCCAGGAGGATAACTTACTATGACCCCCTCACAAATTGAGCAAGTCATGCAGGCAATTCGTGAATTAGACAAGAACATGCAAAAGTTAGCCGCGAAAGTTGAAAAATTAGACGCCAAAGTTGAAAAGTTAGACGAAAACATGAAAAATGGTTTTAAACAAGTTAACGAACGCTTCGACAAAATTGAAAAGCGTATGGATACTCTTGAAAAGCGCATGGATACGCTTGAAAACCGCTTTGATCAATTCGAAAATCAATACAAAGAAGACATGGTCGATGTAAAAGGTCAGCTTCAAAATCAAACAGACAACACAAAATTCCTCTACAAGACGATCGGGACACACGAAATGCACCTTCAACAGGCTGGCATCATTCGGGAAACTCGCTCTACATCATCTTTAAATGAACCCAAAAAGGACTAAAAACGAGACAGTAAGAGAGGCTCCGCTACGAAAAGCGGTGCCTCTCTTTTATTATTGGTAAAAAGCTTTTATAATGGAAGGATGGAATTTGTACGGTGTTTTAGTTTTGCGAAAAACAGTGCCGGGGAGCAGGACGCTTCACGTTCGTTTTTTGTGGAATGGGAGGGGAAATTATTGAGTGAGTATACGCATCCAATGTCGCATTTATCCAACTACTTAATAGAACAGCTGAACGCCAATGATACGGAGCACGCTAAGCTCGTGCAAAAAGGGTTGTTATTGTATCGACAAGGGGTCGTTTCCCGTATGCACGTGACGAAGGACAGTGCCATTCAGGCGACCGTGCAAGATGTGACGCCGGTCCAGGTGCTTCTACAACCGTTTGCGTTCGAAGAAAGTACATGTGAATGCCCACACGAAGGGGTTTGTCGTCATCAGATGTCTGTCTTTTTTGCCGGCTATAGTCACCTTGCTTCTCCTTCTAATTGGCTTGAGGAATGGAAGGCAAAAGGGCAGTCGCGGCTGGTGGATGAGTGGTTTGCCTCAAAGAAGCAGCAGTCAGCAGTTCCTGAGCGAAAAACGTACGTTTACGAAAATTGGATTCGTCGGTTCAACCGAGAGTGGGAGTCTCATCAGTTAGATTGGAAAAACATTTCAAAGGGCGGCATGACTTGGTTCAAAAAAATAGACTGGAGTACCCCACACATGGCTGGCGAACGGCAATTGTATCGGATCGCATCCTGTTTATACTTTTTTCAAAAGAGCGCCAGTTTCCCTCAAGACGATGACCGTGATTATATAGAATACTACACGTTACAACGGCTGACAGATGCTGTCGATACGTATACTCGTGGCTTATATCAATCTCTACACAGACCTTTACTTATGTCTTTGCGTGATCATACGCGTGATTTGTTACTCCTCCATGCTACACTTTCTTTCTATGTGTACCATTTTCTGTGGAAGGATTTGTTCGACACCCTTCTTCCTTTAGACGATGAACAACAATGGGTGGAGGAGACGCTTACGGAGGATGTTGATTCCGAAGCTCTTCAATATGCAAAAGTCACACTGATCTTCCTTGGAGGAAATGCGCAACAAGCTCTCGACTCTTTAAAACAACAACAGCTAGATCTAGGTTTGCTGTTCACTTGTCTACAATCTTTTATTGAGCGCTATGGACCTGTGCAAGCCCGTCCGCTTTTGTACTGGTTCATACAGCAGTATTCTTTTGTACGGAATATCCATGAGAAAATCGCATCCATGCTTTGCGGTTTTCTCTTTGACCTCATACACGCGGAACAAGATAAACAAGATGTTGCCGTAACTGAGCAGTTTCTCATCTCCATTTACCCATTAGAAAGCAATGCGTTACTCGATTTATTCGCTTACCAAAGTAAGTGGCGTGACGCTGTAGATTTATTACGTCTGCAAAAAATTGAGAAGAACGAACTCTCAACTCACTTTTACCAAGACTTAAAACAGAAAGATCCGGAAGCTTTGTTGCCGCTTTATCATATGTGGATCGACCGCGCCATTCATGCAAAAAACCGCACTAGCTACCGGTATGCCGTTTCCTTACTGCGGGAACTCGAGAAGCTTTATGATTCCGTTCAAGAAAAGCAGCGATTTCAAACCTATTTACAGCATTTGAAATATAAGACAAAGCGGTTACGCGCTTTTCAAGAAGAGCTGACGGAAGGATTACAGCATGCTTTTTAATCAACCATACTCTGGCCGCACGAGGAGGCAATCGTCATGCTTCATGTAATGGACTATCCAATTTTAGCAGAATTAACGGAACGTAATGACGTCTTTCTTTGGTCAGAATCCGTGGATGGGCGTTTGTTTCCTACAAATGAATGGGCGCCTCTTCTTCTTCAGTGGGATCCACATTCGTTTTACGGCTCACACGTTACACCTTATAAACGCCACGGCAAAGAAGGCGTTTTTCTCCCAGCTTGGCACGCAACAGAACTGTTTGCAAACGAGTATTTTAATATGTTAGTTGACTGGAAATGGAATGAACAAGCAGAAGTCATGCTGTCCACAGCGCCTGTTCTAAAGGAAGCCATTCATTCTTTAGATTTAGCCCCTCATCAAGAGGGTGAACAGGTTATATGGCAAGTACCAGAGAGGATCTGGTCTGAGTTTCCTGATTCCCATTGGCAGCGACACTTACCCGAAACGCTTACTAAATCCGGCGGGCAAACGATTAAAGACTTTGTCACAAAATGGTATCAACAGGCTGCACAAACATGGTTAGAGAGCTATGACCGATTTAGCGCGCTACAAGAAGCCCTCTCTGATCGACCTGAAGAGCGTCGCCGTGCCATGTACTATTTTGACCGCACTCGGTTTCAACAATGGGTTGGAGAAACGGACGATCCCCTCCCCTTTACGCTCGGTCTTCGCTTAGAAGACCCAAGTCAAGATGGCGTGCCTTGGGAGCTACATACTTTCCTCCAAACCGAAACCGAGACGATCGAGTTTTCTCGAGAGTTGCCGAGCGCTTTTGCTGCCCATGAAGAGGCAGTGAAAGAAGAACTAACGCGCTGGTGTCGGGTAGCTCCTTACTTGGATAATAAAAAAGGTGGTATTGTTACGCAACTCACTGAGGATGAGGCATGGCAGTTTTTGACGTCGGAGAGTGAACTATTTCTCGCACTTGGCGTAGAAATTCTGCTTCCTTCTTGGTGGCAGCAAATTAAAGATGCACAGCTTCGCTTAAAGGCAGACGTAAAGGATCCGACAAGTGGTCGCAAATCGTTTGTCGGGCTTGATGCGATGGTACAGTTTGACTGGCGTATTGCAATGAACGGCGTGGAATTTTCTGAGGACCAATTTCGTAGCCTAGTTGAGCAAAAGCGGCGGCTTGTGAACTGGAATGGGCAGTGGGTGAAGCTTGATCCCGCGTTTATCGAACGAATTCAGGCGCTCATGAAAGAAGCCTCTGAGGAAGGAATTCATGTTCGAGATGTGGTGGAGCGCCATTTGCTCGGTGAAGAAGCGAACACAGTAGACAACGAAGAGGACATCTTGAATCAAATCGATATTCGGGTACACCACCACTTCGACCGCATGATTCGCCAGTTACAAAAGGTAGAGGCTGTTCCCGAGCTTCCTGTACCGGCTACGTTGGAGGCCACACTGCGCCCCTATCAACAACGGGGAATGAGTTGGTTATTGACACTGCGGGAATACGGATTTGGCGCATGCTTAGCAGATGATATGGGGCTGGGGAAAACGGTTCAACTCATCTCGTATTTACTCACAGTGAAAGAACATAACAAGCATGAAGGGAAACCGTCTCTCATCATCGCACCGACATCGGTCATCGGCAACTGGCAACGGGAATTAGCACGCTTCTCCCCTTCCCTTTCGTGTGGGCTTCACTACGGAACACGACGGGAAAAGGGAGAAAACTTTGGGGAATTTGCCAAAAATCACGACGTCATCATTACAACGTACGGCCTTGTACAAAATGATCAAGAAACTTTGCAATTAGTGGACTGGGATGCCGTCGTACTGGATGAAGCGCAAAACATTAAAAATGCAGAGACGAAACAATCGAGAGCGGTTCGCAACTTAAAGGGAACACACCATATTGCACTCACTGGCACACCGATTGAGAACCGCCTTATGGAATTGTGGAGCATCTTTGACTTCCTTAACCATGGCTACTTAGGCAGCAAGCGTGCCTTTGCCAATACGTTCGTTAAACCAATCGAAGGAGACAACGACGAAGAAAGGCTCGCCATGCTACGGAAACTCGTCAGTCCGTTCTTATTGCGGAGACGAAAAACGGATGAAGCGGTTAGCCTTAGTTTGCCCGAGAAGCAAGAACAGAAAGAATACGTTCAGTTAACAGCAGAACAAGCTGCTCTTTACGCACAGCTCGTAGAGGACACGATGCACACGTTACAAACCGTCAAAGGCATGCAAAGAAAAGGTCTCATACTGAAACTTCTCGGCAAATTAAAGCAATTATGCAATCACCCAGCCATCTATTTAAAAGAGAACGAAGCGGCAAATATTATCGACCGTTCTGAAAAGATCAAAAAGCTTGTGGACTACTTGGATATGATTTTAGAGGAAAAAGAGTCTTCCCTCATTTTCACGCAGTACATCGGAATGGGCAAATTGCTTCAAAGAGTGCTGTACGATCGCTACAAGCTCGAGGTCCCGTTCTTAAACGGTAGTGTACCTAAAGCAAAGCGGGATGACTGGATTGCCTCCTTCCAAGAAAATGAATTCCCTATATTTCTTCTTAGCCTAAAAGCTGGAGGAACCGGTCTGAATCTAACAGCCGCCAATCACGTATTCCACGTTGACCGTTGGTGGAACCCCGCCGTGGAAAATCAAGCAACAGACAGAGCCTACCGGATTGGCCAAAAACGATTCGTCCAGGTTCACAAATTCATTACCACCGGCACACTAGAAGAAAAAGTGGACCGCATGTTAACAGAAAAGCAAGCGCTCAACGACCAAGTGTTAGAAAAAGGAGAACATTGGGTAACCGAATTATCCGATGACGAACTACATGCACTGTTTCGACTCGACAACTAAGAAGGAGCATAGCGCTTCCTTTCTTAGTTGTTTTTTTGTGATGGACAGTTAATAAAATGGATGAGCCCGAAGCGGTTATCCTATGTTGTGGTGACCCTATTAGCGGTTGGTGGTAGGCGTCTTCATGCTGCACATTTCATTCACTTATTGTTGTAATTAGCGCCTTCCCACTCCTTTTATTCATTTCATGCATAATATTTACTTTTGTTTACTTCTCAAATTCAAGATTTTATATAGATTGGTACAAATTTACCCGTCCTCAAAAATGTGCCACGAACGGTGTAAAAAGATCCTTCTATTTCTAAAGCAAACGATGTATACACCAGGCTTGCTTCCTTCATCGTTAATTCATAACCTGACGTTGTGGTGTGGTATACTGACCAATTCCGATCTATCTCTGTAAATTCGACTCGCACATACCCGCTCACGGCATACCAATCTCCTGGAAGATAAAGTGGTTCTCCATCTTTCACATTGAACGATTGAACAAATGGGGATAGAATTTTTGCCGTTTTCAACTTTAGTAAGACAGCATCACCAAAATGGGTTTGTCTTGTTCGCCATTGATTCTGTGGCAATGTAGTCGTTTCGTTTTGAAAGAAAAAATGGGCACACATCCTTTTCGACATCCCCTCACCTCCTTATGTCATATGTCTTTATACCTAATAAAGACCATTTCTACATAATAATCCATAGTCCTCCTTACTTTTACAATTTTTTCACTTTAGAATGAAAAAAGTCGAATTGTGGAAGAGGCAATTTGCACGGTGCAGGTTTGAAACTCAACAAAAAAGAAGGCCGACAGAGGAAGTGGTGTCGGCAAGAAGAAGGCAAATTGGAATTTTATCCTTTATTATAGATAGGAAACAGACACTCGTTCTGTCGACACTGGAGAAGACAGTGAAACGAATGCGGGAGGACTACCTCTTACTTAAGATGGAGGAATACGTGGGTTTCTCTTTACATTCATTGGTTCACCCCAAGGAAACAAAACGTTCGCCACCCTAGAACGTGGGTTACCTGCTTCACTTGCACCGACTAACCTAACCCTTTGCATGTTAGTTGCCGGAAATTCGCCATAGTGAGTCGCCGCGGCTAGTTCTAGCTCGTTCACTCTTTCTTGTAACTTCATAAGCTCTTGTTCTTGTAAATAAACAACTTTCTCAGCCTTGTCCATTCGTTGTTCTACGTTTTCCACCCGTTCACGAAGCTTACCTGTGTATCGAACGAGTGCTTCTACCATCGCCATCGTTTGTTCTTCATTTGATGAGTTCATTCACTTTTCCCCTTTCTATTTTCATTAGGTGTAGGGAGCCTGGTTACATAGTGAGCTGCTGTTTTAGATCACTTTTCTTGAGGTGTAATTACGGAAGCAGCACTTCTTCGATAGACGAGCGATCGGAGTTAGCGGATTCGTTACGTTCTGTAGTCGATTGGCCACCAAGAAAGCGGATTTGTTCAGCGACTACTTCTGTCACATAGACACGCTTGCCTTCCTGGTTTTCGTAGTTGCGTGTTTGAATACGACCGACAACACCTACAACCGAACCCTTTCGGCAGTATTTGACCGTGTTTTCAGCCATCTTCCTCCATAAAATACAAGGGATAAAATCCGTATCCACTCCTCCTTGCTGATTCGTAAACGAGCGATTGACAGCAAGCGTGACATTCGAGACAGATGTTCCGTCAGAAGTGGCTCTTCGTTCAGGATCTTTCGTTAACCTCCCGACAACTGTCACTTGGTTAATCAATGGGCTACCTCCTTTTTGTCAGTTTTACAAGCCATTCACCTAACCATAGAACGGAGGGGGACGGGGGCGAATGGCTTGTGTATGTATCCTAACTCGTTTTAGTAGAATTGCAAAATCGCGATTCTCCCTTTTTCATAGAGTCTCTTATTTGTAAAATCCCCGTTTCGTCTCAATCAATTTTCTCTTTTCGCCATACCAGATTCGGTTTTCAGAGAAATTTGTCCGTTCTGAAAACTTTTTTTCGATGAGGTGGTTTTGCCTTCCGAACCCCTTCCAGACTATGGTATACTTACGAACAACATCGTACGGCAACGGAGTCCCACATTATTGTAGGAGGTCATGTCCATGAAAACCTTTAAGCTTGTTTCGTTGCAATTCATGAATGGCGATACATTAACAGACACGGAGTTGTTGGATGGGCTCATTATCAACAGAGAAATTGAAGAGAACAGTTGGATATTGGAAGCTTATACGACGACCGAACATGTCGACACATTTGATCGAGTTTGTCAAAGTGGTGAATGGTTGACTGTCCAAGCCGTGATCACAAAGCCAACAAACGCTCCTGCCCCTTTTCAAGTGCAAATACGCAATGTGCAGCGTATCAATGACTTAGTAAGTGTGTTGTTTAGAGGACACATTATTCATGCGAAACACGAATACGCTGAGCTGCTACTCGCTCAATTACTCAAAGACGGTCTTCAAGGCGAAGAACTCCTCAAATCATTTACGAACAAAATACATGCTTCCAAACCCATTACAAAGGTGACAGTAAAACCTGTTCCACCGAAACCTACCACTACAACATGAACAATTTATTTTTCACACCATGAAAGCGATCGTTTCATGCAATAAAAAATAGCGAGAGATAGGGAAGGATTGGTGTTATATGCTAGCCGTTACAAACGCAACCGGGTACATCGGTGATGGGACAAGACTTACAGGGGAAACAATTCTAGTCGCAACAGATGGGAACATTGAGGCAGTAGCGAGAAATGTAGATGTTCCAGCTACCTATAGAGTGATAGATGCGACTGGATTCACGATTACTCCAGGACTCATTGACGTGCATACACACCTTGGTGTGCACGAGGAAGGGATTGGACAACCTGGAGCAGACTTTAACGAAACGAGCGATGCTGCGACCCCTCACATTCGTGCATTAGACGGTATCAACCCGATGGAAAAGGGCTTTGCTGATGCGAGACAGTTTGGCGTCACCACTGTACAAATTATGCCTGGAAGTGCCAACGTTATTGGTGGTACGATGAGTGTACTTAAAACGGTAGGTACTGTCGTCGATGATATGCTCATAAGAGAAGACTCCGGTTTGAAGGCCGCGACAGGCGAAAATCCAAAACGCGTACATGGCGCAAAAGGAAAGATGCCTGTTACACGCATGGGTGTGGCTGGATTATTACGTGAGAGATTAATAGAAGGGCAAGATTACATCCAAAAACAGAAAGAAGGCACCGTACCGCGAGACTTGGGCAAAGAAGCGATTGCCAAAGTGCTCCAAAGGTACATGCCACTACGCGTGCACGCGCACCGGGCAGAAGATATTATGACCGTCCTACGCATTCAGCGGGAGTTTGCTATTGATGTGACGATTGAGCATTGTACGGAAGGTCACAAAATCATTCAACACTTACAGAACAGTGGTGTCAAAGTTTCTGTAGGACCAACGATGTCTACTCGCTCCAAAGTAGAGTTAACGGACAAAGGATGGGATACGGTCGTCCAATTGGAACAAGCAGGAATTCCGTTTTCCATTACGACAGACCACCCTGTCGTCGGTATCGAGCACTTAATGACCAGTGCAATCTTAGCAGTAAAAGCGGGAGTGACCCCGGATGGCGCGATGAAGGGGATTACCATGAATGCTGCCGAACATCTCGGAATGGAGAAACGTGTTGGCTCTCTGGAAGTGGGCAAAGAAGCAGACTTTGTATTGTGGAGTGGCGATCCTTTTGACCTTCGTACGAAAGTGCACGCAACGTACATTGAGGGGAAACAAGTGTATGGGAACTAACTAGTCAAAAAGGCTGCAGAATTACGGGATTTTCCGGTTCTGCAGCCTTTTTCAATTTTTCGGTTTATCGCTGGATAAACTCAACAATATCTGGTTAATCCTAGTTGAATTTCCACCGCTGATTCCAAAGCGATCATGCGGGAAACGACTACTGCTAATGGCGCCCGAGTAACAGGATTATATGGCTTAAAGCCGGCCCCATCACCTTTCATAAGCCCAACGGCATTGAATCAAACGTTGCACCGTTCATTTGTAAATACTGGGACGAGTAATACATCATCTGACGCGTTTACCGCAAGCTCAATCGAAGTGTTCAATCCCTTTGCCATCGCAAGAAGGTCATGTTTCATGTCACCTTCTGCGTAAGGAAACGGGAAAAGATGAGTCTATCGAATCATTGTGGTGATAAATTACGTATTTGTTTTCGTTGCATGTACCGTTTGAGCAAAGGTGTCACAACGAGCAGGATGAAGAAAATTCGAAACAGATGGAAGCTCGTCACGATCGCCAAGTCCCCATCAATCGCGATGGCTGTAATACTCATCTCTGTAACACCACCTGGAGCCACCGAAAGAAAGCTATCACGAAAGCTAAATCCAAACCATTTAGAAAGCGCACCTGCTATAGCAAGACACGCTACAATTAAGGAGATATTTGTAAACACTGTATCTCGTATAATACGCCACGTAAACATAGATTTATCTAGTCGCATACTTACGCCTAGATGGGCACCGAGCAATAACTGGGCAGTCGCAGTAACACCCCCCGGAATTTGCATGTCGGCAGGAATTCCGGCAATTTGCCCTACTGCAACAAGCAACATAGGAACGAGTAAATACGGAATGGGAAGGCCTATCTTTTTCCCTAGTATAATACCAATAGGCATCCCGATGACGAGGACAAGCAGCATCGAAGGCTCTACAAATAGTTCCGTGATCTTCACTACATTCACATCGCTAGTGGCACCCGATCCATTGTCCCCATAAATAGCATACGCAATCAATGGCACGACAAGTATAACGAGCAAGATTCGGAACGTCTGCATGAAAGCAACAAGGGATTCGTTCGTTTCCTCAAGCTCTTCAGCTACGATCACCATTTGACTCAACCCACCTGGAAAGCTACCAAGCAAGGCAGTACTCTTTGAAACACCTGTGTGACGGGCGTATAAAAGGGCTAATCCGACTGAGAAGCCAATCAATATTAACGTCGTCATCATCATATATGGCAACAGGACTCCCATTTGTGCTGCAGCCTGCTTTGTAAAAGCACTCCCCAATTGGATCCCGAGAATGAGGAGACCCACACTACGAAGCAACGCCGGCCAATGTAACGCTATATTTGGCTTCCACAGTTTTACGATCAATAGCGCCAACAAAGGCCCCAATAACCATGGAAGTACCACCCCTATGAAACTCGCAGTTACCCCTGAAACTACTGCGATAACGAACGTAGTGAGAACCGCCTGAACCGACCTCATGCCCATCCCTCCATTCCTTTATTTTAGCACAGGACACAAAGGGAATTGCTTAGAAATTTCGAGTTCCGTAATATTCAACAGATTTGTTTCCTGACCGCGGATATCTGCCCCTGACCGCGGATATCTGCCTCTGATCGCGGATATCTGCTCCTGATCGCGGATATCTGCCCCTGATCGCGGATATCTGCTCCTGATCGCGGATATCTGCTCCTGATCGCGGATATCTGCCCCTGACCGCGGATATATTCTCCTGATCGCGGATATCTGCTCCTAATCGCGGATATCTGCTCCTGATCGCGGATATCTGCTCCTGATCGCGGATATATTCCCCTGATCGCGGATATCTGCTCCTGATCGCGGATATATTCCCCTGATCGCGGATATATTCTCCTGATCGCGGATATCTGCCCCTGATCGCGGATATCTGCTCCTGATCGCGGATATATTCCCCTGATCGCGGATATCTGCTCCTGACCGCGGATATATTCTCTTGATCGCGGATATCTGCTCCTGATCGCGGATATCTGCCCCTGACCGCGGATATATTCTCCTGACCGCGGATATCTGGCCCTGATCGCGGATATATTCTCCTGACCGCGGATATCTGCTCCTGATCGCGGATATATTCCCCTGATCGCGGATATATTCTCCTGATCGCGGATATCTGCCTCTGATCGCGGATATCTGCTCCTGATCGCGGATATCTGCTCCTAATCGCGGATATCTGCTCCTGATCGCGGATATCTGCTCCTGACCGCGGATATCTGCTCCTGATCGCGGATATATTCCCCTGATCGCGGATATCTGCTCCTGATCGCGGATATCTGCCTCTGATCGCGGATATCTGCTCCTGATCGCGGATATCTGCTCCTGATCGCGGATATCTGCTCCTGACCGCGGATATCTGCTCCTGATCGCGGATATCTGCTCCTGACCGCGGATATATTCCCCTGATCGCGGATATCTGCTCCTGATCGCGGATGTTCAGCCTGTCCTAACGTATGCACGACCCCAGTATCAGTTTTACATCACTATTTCCTGTTTGATCAAACGTTTAATGAAAACCTTTTCTAACGAGAATGGATAAGTTGTGAAGACACACTCTTTAATCAGTCGTTTAGTTAGGAAATATAGTGTGAAGCAACAAAATACGCCAAGTTTAACTACTACTGGAAATGGGTTTTGTGGCGCTGAACGACGATGCCTGCATCATGTCGCGGATCCCTCTCTCCCTGAACGCAAATTCAGCTCCCGCGTCGTCAATTCTGCAGCTGATCATGCAGATTTCTATCACGCGCGTTGATCTCGATTGCTGCTTATTACTCCATAATAAAAAAAACGAACCCGCATAATGGCGGATTCGCTCTTTACAGAGGTGCTTATTTCTGTGGTCCTTTTCCTGGGTTATCTGGTTTACCAGGTCCTTTTCCTGGGTTATCTGGTTTACCAGGTCCTTTTCCTTTTCCCGGATTAGGTACTCTTTCTTTATCGCCTTTTGGTGGTTTTTCGCCCTCTTTTAGCTTGTAGAGTTCCACCGTTTTTGCTGTTTTGTTGCCGGCGACATCTGAGACTTCAAATACAAATACGTTTTCACCTTCTGCAAGTTCTAGCTCAATATCTTCAAAAGTTTTTTCGAAGGCACGCATTTCAAATGGTTGCTCAAATTGCTGGAAGAATAGTTCGTTTCCGTTCAAATAGAAGCGGATTTCGTCGAAGTTGTCTTTTACAGTCACATCTACGACGGGGTTTGCTTCTTTGTATTTAACGTACGTTTTAGATGAGAGACCATCGATTTCTAGTTCTGGTCCTGTCGAATCAACAAAGATGGTACGTTTAAAGTCAAATGCGTTTCCAGATGCATCTACTGCTTCAACCCGGAAGTCTTTGACACCGTCTTCAAATGTCAGCGTCGTGTCAAATTCATATACACCGGCTTCTTCGTTGTACGTAAATGGAATGTCTTGGTCTGCAATCGTTAACTTCGCCAGTTCCCCTTCTTCTTCCACAGTTCCAACGAAGTTTAATTCATTTGTGTTATATACAGATAGTGTTTCAGGCTCTGTCAAACGAACGATAGGAGCTACACGGTCATCTCCTACCGTGACTTCACTTGCTACCTCGTTTCCAGCAAAGTCAACGGCTACCACACTATACTCTGCGTCAGCAGATGCTCCTTCAGGGAGATCAAGCTCTGTTTGTTCTGCAGAATAGAGTTCAGGTAGTGCAGTTCCATCTGCTACAAGCATGTAATACGCAACGCCTGAGCCGCCTTCATTGTCTACTGCTTGCACAGTAAATGTGTTCTCTTCTGGATTAAACGAAGCAGTTACTTCTGGTACAACCGTGTCTACCTGGACAGGAAGTTGGAAGTTTTGCCATTCTCTTGTTTCATCCAAACGAGCACGCACTTCATAAATATAGTCTCCGTCTTCAGCTAGCTGCCCATTAATGTTCCCGTCCCATGCACGACCCGGATCTAGCGAGTACGTTGGGGCGAGTCCACTATCATAATAGTGCTTGCGTAGATCGAATTCTGAGCGAATCGTTCTGAGTGCATTGCCTTCTTCATCTAGTACGCGTACTTCCGCTTGCTCTGCGTTTCGCAGGAGTGAAATGATTCCAATAATTTGATCCTGTACGCCATCTCCGTTCGGCGAAATGGCCAAGTTTTCTTTCGTGTAGCTACCGTCTACTGGATTGTAACCAAGGTAGTAATAGCCTCCACTGCTGTATACTGCGCCTGCAGCTCCATAGAAAGACTCTTCATCATACACCGTACCGTCAAAAATGTTCGGGTCGTTCCAGTCTCCTTTGAAGCCCATGTAAGGAACATTCAATGTAGGGTTCGTGTCTGCTGGATCTGTAAATGTGACAAACCCTTCTACAAAGTAACCATTTTCAAACACGTCTTCTACAGGAACAGTAGCTTCAAAGTTTCCAGTAATAGATGGCTCAACTACTTTAGCGTTTGTTACATCAACTGTTACCTTCACTTTGCGCTTTTGCCCTGCTTTTAGCGTTACCGTTTCAGTTTCTTGACCATTAATGGTAATTACCGCATCGGCTAATGCTTGTGCTTCTAAGCCGTCAGCATCCCAACCAAGTGAACCGTAAGCAGCCAAATCAGTTTGAATATTTGCTGTTACGTCATATGTCACTTCTTCATTAGAGAAGTTCTCTAGCTCAAGATCAAAGCCAAATTGGTCTCCAACCTCTTTCAAAGCTACTTTCGCTTCTCCAGTTTCTTTGTTCGTGACCATAGCTGGTGTAGACAATGCACTGTTTAGTTGCATCACGCCTGCCCCTTGGCGACGTGGGGAGTATGGTAGGTCCCAAGCGAAAGCACTGTTAACAGCTCCTTTATCGATAAGTGGTGATGCTGTGTTCATCATAATATTTTTCGCGCGAAGCATACGGTCATAACCTTCTAAACCAAATTCCCCGTCAATGCGTTGGTACACAAGAGCAGATCCACCGGCAACGTGCGGGGCTGACATGGATGTTCCACTCATGATTCCGTACTGGTTGTTTTCCAAAGTGGATAAAATTTGTCCACCTGGTGCAGTGATTTCAGGTTTGAAATCAAGATTTGGTGTGGTTCCCCAAGAAGTGAAAGAACTCATTTTGCCAGCTTCACTATTTAGTGCTGTTATTTTTTCTCCCGCAAAGGTGACTTGCACTTGTTCTCCGGCTGTTAAAGAAGCGGCCAATTTGTCCCCATCGGATTTGCTCATGAACAAATGAGGAATCTCAATCGCCGGATCGTCCGCCATATTGATCGTACCGTCCGTGTTGTTATAAATGAAGACACCAGCTGCCCCTGCCGCTTGTGCATTCAATGTTTTAGCAGTGAAATTAAATTCTCCACGTTGAATGAGCGCAAATTTCCCTGTAAAATCCTTCCCTTCAAAGTCAGCTGGTGTGCCTAATCCTGCGTAGACAAGATCAAATGTCTTCTGTTCCAGCGTGTTCGGGTCAACTGTTCCTGACACGTTGTAGCCAGCTTGACCTGCTTCAGCGCCTGCTGTGTAGTTGACAGCGTCTAGTTCAACATATGAGTTTTCTAGAGAGGCCACTTGTAAAGAATCGTATGCGATACCAGGCGATCCGACAACACCGATGTCTGGGTTTTCTGCCCAAGGATTCGCCCATCCATTTCCGAAGTTTGCTGAGTTCCCACCCGAAATGGCCATCATAATTCCGTTTTCTGTCGCACGTTTGATCGCTTCTTGTTCAGGTGAATCTGCCGATACGAACCCAGCTGTTGAACCAAGGCTCATATTAAGGACGTCCGCACCTAGGTTGATCGCGTCGTCAATCGCCTTAATGTAGATGTCTCCGTATGTGGTTTGCACTTCTGGATCATTCCCAAACACTTTCAATGCCAGTAGTTGCGCTTCCGGTGCGATCCCTTTGATTCCACCATTTTCTTCGTCACCGTTAGCCCCTGCAATTCCACTAACGTGCATCCCATGCATGGAAGCTCCTGGTGCAATATCACGAATCTCTTGGTTATCGTCCATGTAGTTATAACCGTATGGAACTTTCGCAGTACGGAACGTTCCCGGTAGATTGAAGGCTTCAGCGGCTTCGTTCACTTCTGCTTCTGTTAAAGCTCCTGTCGAGTCATCGGTTAATACCATGTCGCGATGGGATGGGTCTAGTCCCGTATCAATGATTCCAATTACCATGCCTTCCCCTTTAAACCCGTAATCGCGCCATGCGGATTGTGCTTCAACAAGTTCTTTAGAATACTTCATTTCTGGTGTTGCTTCAGGACGTTGATACTCATTTGTAATCGATACTTCCGCAACTCCAGGAATTTCCTTCAGGGCTTCTATGTCTTTGAACGAGACATCTGCACTGAATCCGTTGACAATAGTTGTAAAGCTCTCGTATTCTTTGAGCTTTACCCCTTTGTCTTTCGCTTTCGATTTAGTAGCTGCTTGCCCTTTTAATTTGTCAGCTTTCATTTTGTCTTTCGCTTGTTTCGGTAAATCCTTGAATTTTTTCCCTTGCCGTGTTGCCTCTGCGATGGATGGTTCGTCCTCCATCTCGACAACTACACGAACAAGCTCGTTCGGATCAAACTGTGGATTAGGCTTTACTTCATTTGATACTGGATTCGGCGTGCGGTCCTGGGGTGTTTTATTATCTAGCTGTGCCCCCGAAACTGCACTGGATAGCATCATGAGGAATGCCATCGCTAACACTGTGATTCTACTTAGCTTTCTCTTCAATCCTCTTTCCTCCCCTATGCTGTAAGGTTTTGAAAATTACATCTATTATCCTATCACCTATACTACTTATTTACTAGTAACCTTTGACACAGTATCCCGCGACAAACTTCTATGAAAATCGTCACATTTTTCCACCTATTTCGCAAATCAAAATAATAATAGGTCTATTCACCCATATCCAAAGTGGTATCCGAATAGTTTCCAAGACTGGGTACCTAGTTGTATGCACTTACAATGTCGAATTTTTATGTGTAAAACGTTATACGTTGTCGAAATATTTTTCTATTAGATAAAGGTTTTGTCAGGTGTTGGAAAACATTTGATGATGTCTTTTGTGGAAGAATAGAAGGTAAGCAGGTTTGTAAACCTATTGATCGAATAGTTAATGGATTCATGCAAAAGACGCTTTCCATATAGTTCGAAAAGCGTCTTATCCATCATGGTGTAACTGGGACGATTGAAAACAAAATAGGCAAAGTGACAATGCTTAACAAGGTTGTCACGAGCGTTACGGCAGACACAGCGTTCGGTTCAATCTGAAATTGCACGGCAAACATCGTCATATTTGCCGCTGCCGGTAACCCCGCTACAATCATAAAGACGGAAACGAGTAACGGATCCATTCCGAAATCTACGGTTGATAGGAGGATGATAACGATAAGTGGTGAAATGATCATTCGAAACGTTACGCCGGAAGAAAAGATCGTCCAATCGAGTTGGCGAAATTGGATATTGGCTAGTTGCATGCCTAATGCGATCATCACAATGGGGATCGCTGCATCGGCAATTAATGAAATCGGCTGTAACACTACATTTGATAAGGTCCAACCGGTTATTTGCACGGTCCATCCTAGGATAACTGCATATAAAATTGGCATTTTGGCTACTTTTTTCAAAGCAAGGACTGCCACATCTTTCGTGGATCCTTTCGCCTCATTTGAACCATACGCTGTTAAAAAGAGGCCAACCGTATTCATTAGGATAGACTGAATCACCATAATGAAAATAGCGTATGTTGCGGCAGCATCACCATACGTAAACAGTAGTAATGGCACGCCATAATTCCCACTATTCATGAAAGCTGACGAAGCAAGCACCGCAGTAGTCTTCGTACGTCCTAACTTTCTAAACCACCCAAATGCTAGACCCATAGCTAGTAAGACAAAACAAAGAACTAAGCAGTATATGAGAATATAATAAGCATCATTTGTGAGTGGATTTTCATAGAACGTCAAAAAGGCTAGAAACGGATACAAGCAATATATGGATAGCGTTGACATTTGCTTTACATCAAAGGAGAAAACCTTTTGAGCGAGAAATCCTACTGCAAAGATGCTAATGACTGGTAATAATACGCTGAAGTACACATACAAGACCCCTTTCGCTCTCTACTCTTCAGTGTAGCACAGAGACCGCGTTCAATGGACTTAATTTGCCATGACAAATATGGTGAGTTTAGCGTTTGAATGACTGTTTTGCCTGAATGCCCGAAAAGGAGTGCACTTGGAAAGGTTACGTGTTTACTACAATTAAAACAAGCCCACCCCACCAAAGTGGGATGAGCTATAGAAACGAAGCATGTTGTTAGCAGTAAACCGCTGGAATAAGCGAAGGACGCAAAAAAGTGTGTGTGATCCACCATTTTGCAAAGGAAGAATGCGAAATGGAATGGTCAAAGAGTTTCCGTCTCTACATGACCGTTACGTCCATCGTTAAACGTCATGCATTCATTTCCTCGTAGCCCAACTGTTTTCGGCAGTTTGGTAGAAACTTCTCAGACCTTATCACTGAGACTATACGAGCACATATTGTGAATTTCACTAGTATATCGGGCAGAACGAGTTTCGTCAAGCGTTACAATTTGATATTTCGTATAGTCTATTTTTTAACTGTTTGCTTGCGCTTCTCTTTCACTAGCCTGATTTGAAAGAAGGTAATTTCTTCTGGGAGTTCCTCTTTAATAGGAGTTAGTCGATTGTCCCCTATCTCTTCCATGACTTGAGTAATTTGTGTTTGTACGTCTTTCGGCACTTCAGAATCAATGTCTAGCGAATGTCCTTCTCCCATGGCTTTTATAATGTGCCCCTCAATTGTTCGGGATTGGATGCCACGTTGCTGTGCTATTTCCTCGACCGTTGTACCTTCAATGTATTGCCTATAGCTAACCATGTACGATGGTTCTTCCGTTGAAAGTTTTGCAGGTTTGGCTGCATGGGCGCTCATCACGTGCTCTTCCGGTTTTCTCTCCGGATTTTCTTCACAAAACTCGGCAATCGCTTTACGAAATCTTGCTCCGTACCGATCATTCTTCTGCTGCCCGACCCCTTTCACAGCGAGAAAATCCTCTTCGGACTGTGGCAACATGGCGGCCATATGACGAAGCGATTCATCTGAAAAGACAACAAATGGAGGCACACCCTCACCACTGGCGATTTCTTTTCGAAGTGATCGCAGAACTTCAAACAATGGATCGTCGACAGCTACAACCTTCTGCACTTGCATATCTTCTTTGCGCAAAACCACTTCCTCGCCGAGCAAAACCTGTTTCCCCTTCTCTGTCACGCGCAAAGTCGGATATTGTCCCCCTTCAATGCGAAGAAACTCTGACGAGGCTAGAAAATCGATGAAAGTAGCGATATCTTTGACCGTGCGTCCTTTCATCAGTCCGTATGTCGGCAACCTATGAAAGTGGAACTCTTTCACTTTTTTGTTTGCGCTCCCTGCCAGTACTTGTGCAAGTAGTTGCTTACCAAAGCGTTCTCCCATACGAATCAAGCAGGAGAGCACCATTTGCGCATCCTTTGTTGCGTCAACTGTCTCTCGCTGGTCGGTACAATTTCCACAGCGGCCACACCCCTGCGGATTTTCCTCACCGAAGTATTGCTGGATTGTAGCTTGCAAACAAGTTTCCGTATGCGCATAGTGGCTCATCGCACGGAGTTGTGCATAGTCGTGCGCCTTTTTCTCTTCACTGCCTACACCTTGTTCGATAAGAAAGCGCTGAATATGCTCATCTTGAGGAGAAAATAGCAAGATACAAGCGCTTGGACTTCCATCTCGTCCGGCACGACCAGCCTCTTGATAATAACTTTCGAGCGTTTTCGGCATTTGCGCGTGAATGACGTAGCGAACGTTTGACTTATCGATCCCCATCCCGAACGCGTTCGTGGCTACCATGACCCGAGTTTCATCTATTAGAAAGGCCTCTTGAGATGTGGCGCGTTCTGCTTCTGATAACCCTGCGTGGTAGCGACCTACTTTGAACCCTTTGCTTTTTAATCGTTCATACAGATGATTCACTGCTTTTCGTGTGGCTGCATACACGATGCCAGATTCGTTTTCATTTTTTCTTACGTACGATTCAATGTACCGTTGACGGTCTTGTCCTTTTACGACAGACAAAGACAAATTTTCCCGCTGAAATCCCGTGACGACAATTTCTGGAGAGAACATAACAAGTTGCCCAACAATGTCCTCTTGAACTTGCGGAGTTGCCGTTGCCGTCAACGCCAAAAGAATTGGACGCTTTGGGAGAGACTGCAAGATACGGGCTACAGACCGATAGCTCGGGCGAAAGTCGTGACCCCATTGGGAAATACAGTGCGCTTCGTCCACTGCAACGAGAGGGATCTCCACCTCCTGAAGCACTCTTACAAACGAAGGAACTTCCAACCGCTCTGGCGCGACATAAACAAGTTTGTACTCGCCTGCTCGAATGCCTTCAATTCGTTCATCATACTCGCGCGGTGTACAAGAGCTGTTGAGGAACGTCGCAGACACCCCCATCGTATGGAGCGCATCCACTTGATCTTTCATGAGGGAAATGAGCGGAGACACGACAAGCGTAGTTCCAGGAAACAAAAGGGCAGGCACTTGATAACAAATCGACTTTCCGCCACCTGTTGGCATCACTCCAAGCGTGTCTCGCTTTTGAAGTACGGAGGCGACAATTTGCTCCTGTCCTGCCCGGAATGCGTCGTATCCAAAGGTGGATTGTAAAATGGTGGTTGCTTGAGGAAAATTCATGAGATAAACTCCTTTCTATTTTTCAATTGTAGCAAATAGATGACCCATCTTGTAGAATTGACTCATAAAGTTTGGGTGCCTGGCACGCCTATCAATACGAATGGACGTAGTTTGGGTGCCCGGCACGGTCTATTAAGTGCCTGGTTTCCAAGCTCTAAACCATATTCAACAACTTAAAGGAGATATTTTGATGAACATCCAAACCATTTATGCCGTCGGACGAAACTACGCAAAACACGCACAAGAACTCGGTAACGACATCCCTAGCGAGCCACTTCTATTTCATAAACCTGCAAGCGCAGCTGTTTATGCAGAAGGGCAAACGATACCACTCCCTTTTGACAAAGGCGAAGTTCATTTTGAAACAGAACTTGTCCTACGAATTGGCAAGCGACCTTCACAGGGAGCGACTGTGGACGAATTGATCTCCCATATTACGGTCGGACTTGATCTCACCTTACGCGATGTCCAATCAGAACTAAAGAAGAACGGTCACCCTTGGTTACGAGCAAAAGGCTTTCGTAACAGTGCTGTTTTAGGGGCTTGGCAGCCATGGATGGGGTATGAATCATTTAAGTCACAACCGTTTTCTCTTGAAAAGAATGGACATCAGACACAGCACGGCACCCCTTCGGAAATGATGTTTTCCGTGGAAAGGTTGCTAGCCGAACTAGACGAATGGTTCGGTTTAGCGGAAGGAGACCTTTTGTTTACAGGGACCCCAGAAGGCGTTGGACCACTGGTGTCAGGTGATAAATTGAATCTATTGTTAGGGGATCAAGACGTAGGACGGATCACTATAGGGTGAAACAGGCTTTTCGGTTAGCGCGACTACAGATGTGGTGTCGCGCTTTTATCTTTAGAATTGAACGTGCGAATAACAACCTAAAACACAGGCTTCCACACCATTAATACCAACAACAAAAACGCAAATGTATGAACAACATTCAGGAGCTTCAACGTCTTTTGGCGTGTTGCTTGATATTCACTTGGCACATTATCCGATTGACTACCCGTTAACTGCCCTAGGCCAAATGCCGTTACTTTTGGCAGCATCCCGACAGTAACGATTTGCGTGACCAGGTATAGTACAATCGCTGCAATGTACCAAAATTGCGTAAATTTATGCGCGATGTTCTCAATGAAGAACACACATACAAATTTTGTAGCTCCTCTTTTGAATGTAGCTCTGCTCTTACAAAGAGTTTGCGCAATCGTTCTAGCCGATGCTTCCGTCTACGTAACCTTCTTCTAACAGAACGTGCTTTCCTACGTGGTAGTGCTAGTGAATCCCCATTCTTTGGATTTTCAGCTCGATCAAAAATACGCACTCCTAAATCCTCAATACTTACTGGTTCATTCGTTACTGCATCTTCTTCAAGTACACTCCACCCCACTGAAGCAATTCCAATGTCCAGTCCAATACGATACAGAAAATCCCACCATCCACAAAAACCCTACTCCAAAGAGGACACAAAAGTAACGAATTTTACGTTTAGATGACAGAGAAGCGGGTATGTACATATTGGCGGTCAATTTTTTGTCTATTCCGTGCATATACTCAATTCAAACTATTCTGTACCAGGAATGTACAAAAAGGGGATCGTCAAAAAAGAAAAAATACCATTAAGGGGAGATGCTTCACTTATGAAGAAAACTTGGAAAACACTCGGTATGGCAGTTTTATCTATTGGAATACTCGCAGGATGCGGTTCTCAGGTGGCCCAGACAGAAAGTGGCGCTACGATTATTGAGGAAGGTAAGCTAACTTTTGCCGTTTCAGGTGAATTTAAGCCATTTAGTTATATGGACGAAAACAACGAACTGACAGGCTATGATGTGGAAGTCGGGAATGCCATTGCAGAAGAACTCGGGTTGGAGCCCGTCGCAGAAAAAATTAAGTTTGCTAGTATTATATCCAGTGTAAAATCTGACCGCGTTGATATTGCCGTGGCCAGTCACACCATTAACGATAAACGTTTGGAAGAAGTCAATTTTTCCACTCCCTACTATTACTCAGGACCGCAAATTTTCACTAGACCTGATAGCGACATTGAAACCGTGGAAGATTTGACTGACATGGAAGTGGCGGTATCCAAAGGGTCAACTTATCAGGAAGATGCTGCTGAGTATACAGATAACATTGCAACATATGACAGTGACATCACGGCATTGCGTGCACTCGCTGATGGTCGTCATGACGCCGTTATTACCGATTTTATCACTGGAAAGGAAGCCATAGGAGAAGGCTTTGAAATTGAAGGGAGAGAACTGCTTGGTCGAAGCGAGCAAGCAGTTGCCGTCTCCAAAGAAGATGAGCAACTTCTAGAAGACATCAATGAGGCACTTGAAACGCTGCGTGAGGATGGAACGCTTACCGAACTTAGTAAAAAATATTTCGGTGAGGATATTAGTGTAGACCCGGAAGAGTAAAAAACCTCCATCTATACTTTTCAAAAGTGCGCACAGTCTTTTTGAAGACCTGCGCACTTTTTAGCTAATTACGCGACGTCACGAGCGCAACGATTGCCCAACTCGCATCGTGCGAGCATAAGGAACCTGGAGGTCATGATATGGATAGCATACTGCACTTTTTTGAAACATTCGCAAGTTCCAGTAACGTATTCGTCGAAGCGTTATTACTGACTCTACAACTAGCCGTCGTTTCTCTAATTCTTGGTATTGTCATCGGACTTTTCTTTGCTCTTCTTAAGCTTACCAATAAGAAAGTGCTTCACTTCATTTATGATACGTATGTGTTCTTAATTCGAGGGACACCGCTCATCGTACAAATTTTTATTTTGTACTTTGGAATTAGTGATCTCTTCTTAATAGACAAATTTTGGGCTGCTTCTATTGCGCTTGCCGTTCATAACGGTGGATATATCGCTGAAATTTTTCGTGGAACCATTCAATCTATTGATAAAGGACAAACGGAGGCTGGTCGTTCACTTGGAATGACGTCTAGCATGACAATGCGTCGAATTGTATTACCACAAGCCTTCCGCCGAGCACTTCCACCTCTTGGAAACCAATTTATTATTGGTGTGAAAGATTCATCACTGGCCGCTTTTATTAGCTTACCTGAACTATTTAATATTGCCACCACTAGAGGGTCGACGACTTTTGATGAAATGACGTACTTGCTCATCGTAGCGGTTTACTATCTCGCCTTAGTCGCCGTTCTGACGATTGGGGTAAAACTTCTTGAAAACAAGCTATCTGTTAGTGAATGATAAGGAGGGAATTAAACTTGGCAAAAGAAATGATAAAAATTGAAAAACT
This sequence comes from Bacillus fonticola, assembly GCF_012955605.1. Lineage (GTDB taxonomy): Bacteria > Bacillota > Bacilli > Bacillales > JC228 > Bacillus_CG > Bacillus_CG fonticola. The sequence goes on from NZ_CP052135.1 coordinate 2,800,086, forward strand.
CAACAAATCTTTCGGCCCATTGCACGTATTAAAGAATATTGATATGACGGTTACTGAAAGCGATGTTGTCTGTTTAATTGGCGCTAGTGGTTCTGGGAAAAGTACCCTATTACGTTGTATCAATTTTCTTGAGTTTAAGGAAAGCGGGAAGATTTTTCTTGAAGGTGAAGAAATTGATCCAGACAAAGTCAATTTAAACGAACATCGTCAACGGATCGGGATGGTGTTCCAACATTTCAACCTCTTTCCACACAAAACTGTGCTTGAAAACGTGATGGAAGCGCCTGTCCAACTTCGTAAACAAACGAAAGAAGAAGCGAGGAAATCTGGACTTGAACTTTTAGCGAAAGTTGGCTTGTCAGACAAAGAAACGGAGTATCCAAGCAGGCTATCGGGTGGTCAGAAACAGCGGGTGGCGATTGCTCGTGCACTGGCGATGAAACCTGACGTGATGCTCTTTGACGAACCAACATCTGCACTTGACCCCGAACTCGTTGGTGAAGTATTAGCAACGATGAAGGAGCTTGCCGAGGAGGGCATGACCATGGTGGTCGTGACGCACGAAATGGGCTTCGCGCGCGAAGTGGCCGACTGGGTTGTGTACATGCATGATGGGCGTATCGTCGAGGTTGGACCACCTGAGAAGTTGTTTGGCAATCCGCAAGAAGAACGTACCCAACAGTTTTTAGATACCGTATTATCGTAAATATACACAATCAAAAAACCCTTCCAGTACCGATCGAGGCGTTGGAAGGGTTTTTACTGCACTTAAAAAATCAAATGAGACGCTAGTGCAATGACCGGAAGTGTGATTAACGTACGAAGCAAGAAAATGAGCACTAGATCTAAGAAGTTAACAGGTACTTTCGAGCCGAGCAACAAACCACCCACCTCTGACATGTAAATGAGTTGAGTAACCGAAACCGCTCCGATCACAAATCTTGTTTGATCGCTCATAATATCCCCGCCCAGTGTCGCAGGGAGGAACATATCAGCAAAACCGACGACCATCGTTTCCGCAGCGGCAGCAGCCTCTGGAATTTGTAGCAAGGCAAGCAACGGCTGGAATGGTGCTCCTAGCCATGCAAACAGTGGCGTGTTTTCTGCCAAAACAAGCGCAATCGTTCCAAATGCCATCACGACAGGTAAAACACCGAACCACATGTCGAGAGCGTTTTGCACACCGCTTTTCACGATAACGCCAATATCTTTCGATTTGCCTGCTTGGTGTGTAGCTTGTAGCAGTCCGTATTTCACTACGTTAATACCTTCTGGGATGGTTTCATCTGCTTTTGCCTCTGCACCTTCGTAGTACGTGTCTGGTTTGCGCGAAAGTGGTGGAATACGCGGCATAATCAATGCGGCAATAATTCCAGCTACCACAATCGTTAAGTAGTATGGACCAAACAAATACGCCAAATCAAGTGCATCTAACACAGCGATACTAAACGTAATGGAAACAACAGAGAATGTTGTCCCAATGACAGCTGCCTCACGCTTTGTGTAGTAGCCTTCTTCGTATTGTTTGCTTGTCAACAGTACCCCAATCGTTCCGTCACCTACCCATGACGTTAAGCAGTCAATAGCTGATCGTCCAGGTAAACGGAACAGGGGTCTCATGACTTTAATCACTAATGAGCCGACAAACTCTAGCAGGCCAAAATTCAAGAGAAGTGGCAATAGTAATCCAGCAAATAAAAAGACCGTTACGAGCAGCGACAATAAGTCATTCAACAGTAATTGCCCGATATACTCTCCCGTAACTGCTGCCGGCCCAATTTGAAACACAGTCATCGCTGCAAAAAGAAGTCCGAGTACGCGCACGACGAACCAAAAGAGGTTCACTTTGAAGAGTGAGGTGAAGAACGGGCTATTGTGCATGGCGGAACTGAATTGATAGATGATGCTGCCGAGCACTGATATAAAGATAATAGCTAAAGTAATACTCGGAAGAGCCGTGCCAAGTGCCCCACCCAATTCGCTTGCCATAATGGCGACTGGGATCGTCATTTCTCCACCGTATTGAATCGGAATCATGAACAGAAAAATGCCGAGAACGGAAGGAATAATAAATAAGAGCAAATGCCCGACCGTCAAGTCATTCTGTAGCTGTTCCAGTTTCCCCTTTTCTTTTCCAGAATCCATACGAAACCCTCCTATTCTTTTGATAAAGGATTCATCCCTAATTTGTATAATTTCACTTTTTCTACTACTCTGTCAAATAGGAATTTCATACCGATATCTCCCCTTATACATCGCCACAGAAACTTTATTCATATAGCTGTATAACTTCTATATTTAGTTGAATAAAAATACCCAGGATAGTGTACCATGGGTGAATCGATTGGTAAACTATCCTACTATAAAAAAAGTGAGTGGACCCTATAAACCGAGCACACTCAACTGCATTTCAATCTGTATAGTATCGTGAATAAAATTCATGTCGGGCGTATATTTTTTTTACAATACCCATTTCTTGATACGAGTCGTTCAAATCGTTTTTTAGGATAACTTTAACTCCACAGCATTAAATGACATCTTCCTTTGCATACGCCTCCAACATATATAACGGCATACTGGCACGTGTATACACAGAAAGCTCAGACCATTGCGGTTTCAAGAGTTGCTGCACTCTTCTCATGATTTCAAATTGACGTCTCTCATACGCGCCGTAAATAGTCGGGGGGATATCCAAGAGGGCTGCTACTAAACGCTCTTCCTCTGCATCAACAAGTGTTGTAAACAAATGCGGAAATAAGTGGGCGAGGAATCTCTTTACGTAGCGTTTATCGTGTGGAATCTTTGACTGTATACAAAATTGATCATACCTTTGACACAATTCAATGGACTCGACATAAAACATGCGTTCACGCGCAGACATTGGATTTTGACGAGCAAGCACTAGTCGCGTCAGTTGATCTTTCGTATCCGCATGATGGAGAAATCGGACAAACCCGTCTGCCCCAAATGTCTTCGGAATCATCACCCAACTTTGGGCATCTTGAAGTAGAAAGCTTGGCTCCAACAGGGACTCATCCAAACCAATTTGCCATCGTCGCGCTCGACGGTCGACCTCCTCCAAGAAATCCTTCACACGAAACTCTTGCTCCAAACGTACATCATCACGTATATACCTCTTATAGCCTCTCCATGCCCAGTTTGTCACACGTCTGCCTCCTTTTGTTTGGCTCTAGATCGGTATCCCCTTTTTATTGAAGGGTTTAACACTAACTAATGCCGGAAACAAGTGAAGTAGAACGATGAAACCGCTTTCTTCTAGAGGCGTTCATTAAAAAACCTCAGCAACTTAACCTTGGTGGCTAAATTGCTGAGGGTTACCTTAGCGGTTATCTACTTTCTCTGGATACAAATCATGATTCATTAAGCGGTAATTTGCCATCTCTTCGTATTTCGTCCCTGGATTTCCCCAGTTTACATATGGATCAATCGAAATACCACCCCGCGGAGTAAATTTTCCCCAAACTTCAATATAGCGTGGCTCCATTAGCTCCTTCAAATCGTTAAGAATGATGTTCATACAATCCTCATGAAAGTCCCCATGATTACGGAAGCTAAACAAATATAGCTTGAGCGATTTGCTCTCCACCATTTTTTTATCGGGAATATAGCGGATAATCACATTTGCAAAATCAGGTTGCCCCGTTTTTGGACATAGCGACGTAAACTCTGGGCAGTTGAATTTCACGACCGTGTCACGATACGGGTGTTGATTCTCAAATACCTCTAAAATTGCTGGGTCGTACTCATACAAATACTTCGTCCCTTGGTTTCCAAGAAGCGATACTCCGTCTAGTTGTTCATCATTGCGCCCTGACATGACATGTCCTCCTCTATTTGTTGATTGAACTACACTCGACTTGGTTCATGTACAGATTTGTACTCGCCGTTTGTCTAGCGCGCATTTCCGCCGCTAACCAGGTTCCAGCGGATGATTATCCTACACGCCTCGTCGGTTCCCCCACAAATACGTATGCAGCTGGGGTAGAACACGAACATTTCGAAGCGCTGTACTCGCAGACACTTGATCAACGAGCCACTCGTAGCGTGAGATGAGATGCTGCAAAAAGTCCATCCCTTCTTCTGCGTCTGTCGTGTCGTTCCCTACTTGTGCGTAAAACAACACGTCTGGGTAGCGTTTATGAAGGTCCACAGCAAACGCTAAATCCTGCTCATCAAACACGACCACTTTCAGACTAAATCGTGTTCTGTTCGGATTCGCTTCTTGTAACCGCGCTACAATCGCATCCAAAATAGATAAATCCGGCGTCATTTGCGAGCTGGGTGGCTTTGGAGATAACGTCAGCTGATCGATATCGACAAACCAATCTTGCCACCGACTCCCTTGCGTCTCCAAACCAACCTCCATTCCGAGTCGATGCAACAAATCTACTAACTCTCCCATCCCTTTCAAAAGCGCTGGGTTTCCTCCTGAAATCGTTACATGCTGGAAGGTATCGCCACCGATTTGCTTTAGTTCGGCATATATTTCTTCGGCAGTCATCAGGCGTATGTGTTCCTTTGCCGATCCGTCCCATGTAAACGCGGAGTCACACCAGGCACACGAGTAGTCACATCCGGCCGTCCGCACAAACATCGTTTTTTGTCCGATGACCATGCCCTCTCCTTGGATCGTCGGACCAAATAGTTCTAGCACAGGAAACTTACTTGCCGTCATGAGCAAATGCCTCCTTTTTCGGGCGATAGATCACATAACTCGTTGGCGTCTCCCGCAAAAACACTTGTATGCAGCTTGGTTTGTGAGGCAACGTATTCAAATGGGCTTGAATCGTCTCCCATACCATCCGCGCCACTACTTCTGTCGTCGGAAACCGATCTGCATGCTTATCTGAAAACCATTCGTCCTCATTCAAAACGCGATGATCAAAGCGGTTGTGGATTAACTCTTTTAACACTTTGAAGTTGACTAGAAAGCCACTGTTATCGAGTTCATCGCCCACAACGGTCACATTGCATGTATACGTATGACCATGCACACGCTGACACGCACCGGCCTCCTCGTGTGGAACGTAATGTGCCGCGGCAAAATGAAAGTCTTTGTTTAACTCGTAACTGGACTCGTGCGGAGGTGGTGATGGGTACAATTGGTTCATATCGTTTCACCCGTTTCCCGCTCTTTCATATAAGCGTGTAATCCACGACTGCGTAGTTCGCACGCCGGACATTCGCCACACCCTGACCCTTTGATTCCGTTGTAGCAAGTCAGCGTTTCTTCTCTCACAAAGTCAAAGGCACCTAGTTCATCTGCCAGCGCCCACGTCTCTTTTTTGTCCAGCCACATAAGCGGTGTATGAATATCAAACGGTTGATCAATCGCCAAATTCATCGTCGTATTTAATGATTTGACAAATGTGTCCCGACAATCTGGATACCCACTGTAATCCGTCTCACAAACGCCGGTCACAATATGCTGTGCCTTAATTTGATGGGCAAGGATCGTAGCAAATGTCAAAAACACTGCGTTACGTCCGGGTACAAACGTCGACGGCAGCTCCCCTTCTGCTTGCTCAATTTCCATATCCGGCCTCGTTAACGCACTTGGCGCAAGCTGGTTCAATAGCGATACATCCAAAATGTGATGATGAACGTTTAGCTTACTGGCAATCGCCTTTGCACATTCGACCTCAGCCGAATGACGCTGCCCGTACGTAAAAGTCACCGCCTCTACTGCCTTAAATTGCTGTAGCGCCCACACTAGGCACGTCGTACTATCTTGACCGCCGCTAAATACAACGACTGCTTTTTCGTTTCGTTTCATCATTGGAACGCTCCTTTTTAGTAAGGTAGCTCGATTCATGACTTACCAGCTTCTATATTTGAACACAAAAAAATGGTGACGATAAATAGAACTCGTCACCACCCTGTACATGCAACACAAAATACGCCCTTCATAAAGAAGCGCATGTATCGGAAAAGGAAAGTCAACTAGGCTTTCCGTAGTTTTTTATAGAGGGAGTTCTCGAACCTCTTGCTATTTAGTTGATCACTATAATTAGTTTACCACTCTTGTCAAGCCAGTAGCGGGTGCCGTGAATGGGGATCTGCCCCGCGGATCGCGGATATCTTTCTCTGATCGCGGATATATGCTCCTCACCGCGGATATCTGCTCCTCACCGCGGATATATTCCCCTCACCGCGGATATCTGCTCCTCACCGCGGATATCTGCCCCTCACCGCGGATATATGCTCCTCATCGCGGATATATGCTCCTCACCGCGGATATATTCCCCTCACCGCGGATATATGCTCCTCACCGCGGATATATTCCCCTCACCGCGGATATCTGCTCCTCACCGCGGATATATTCCCCTCACCGCGGATATATGCTCCTCATCGCGGATATCTGCTCCTCACCGCGGATATCTGCTCCTCACCGCGGATATCTGCTCCTCACCGCGGATATATTCCCCTCACCGCGGATATCTGCCCCTGAACGCGGATATCTGCCCCTCACCGCGGATATTTGCTCCTCACCGCGGATATCTGCCCTTCACCGCGGATATCTGCCTTACCGTGCTCGTCACTTCTCGTTTTATCGCCCCTTGCCAATTATCTCGAATTTGAGATATACTATCCGTAGACAAGATCATTTAGAGACTATATCTAGTAAGGAGTGAACAAAATATGACACGGATGACGGGTATTCATCACATTACAGCGATCGTTGGAAATGTTCAGGAAAACGTTGACTTTTACGCACAGGTTTTAGGTTTGCGACTTGTGAAGAGAACGGTGAACTTTGATGATCCTGGTACGTATCATTTGTATTTTGGGGATGAGAAGGGTTCTCCGGGTACGATTATTACATTTTTTCCTTGGAGTGATGCACCACGAGGTACTGTTGGAAGTGGGCAAGTCGGTGTTACCACGTATGTCGTTCCAGCAGGAGCACTTCCGCACTGGGAGCAACGTCTTCAGGCAAAAGGGATTTCCTTTAAAAAGCAGGAACGATTCGGGGAGGAACTACTTGCCTTCGAAGATCCACACGGTCTCAAGCTTGAGCTAGTCGCACGGGAAGAGGGCAAACAAAATAACTGGCACACAGATGAACTTACAAAAGAAACGGCAATTAAAGGGTTTGGTGGTGCGATCCTCTATAGTGATCACCCGACAGAAACGGTGGCGCTACTGGAACAACTGATGGGCCTTGAAAAAATTGCAGAGAACGACGATTACTTCCGTCTTCGATCTACAGCAGATCTCGGTAACATCATAGACATCCCTAAATCTCCGCATCCACGGGGGCGCGGCGGGGTCGGAACCGTTCACCACATTGCTTGGCGGGCGGCTGATGATCATGATGAATTGCGTTGGCGAAGTGCCTTAGAATTGAACGGTTTCTCTACAACAGAAGTAAGAGATCGTCAATATTTTAAGAGCATTTACTTTCAAGAGTCTGGTGGCATTCTGTTTGAAATTGCGACAGATGAACCTGGTTTCCTGACAGACGAACCAGATGAAACGCTCGGAACTGATCTCAAATTACCTCCATGGTTAGAAGAACATCGAGGTAAAATTACTAAGCTTCTGCCAGCTCTTACCGATTCATCGCGATAAAAAAGGAGGATCACAATGGAGCATACACATATTTTCCAAAAGGGAACTGATTCAACGAAACCTACATTGCTTTTACTTCACGGAACGGGTGGAAATGAGAAGGATCTACTACCACTTCAATCAGAAATTGATAGCACTGCGTCTGTGCTTTCTGTTCGGGGAAACGTGTCCGAACACGGTATGCCGCGGTTTTTCCGCAGAATTGCCGAAGGGGTTTTTGATGAAGAGGATCTTATTAAACGAACAGGTGATCTGCATAGCTTCTTAGATGAAGCGAGTGAGCAGCATGGATTTGACCGCCACAACGTCGTGGCAATAGGATACTCAAACGGAGCAAACATCGCGGCAAGTCTCCTTTTCCACTATCAAAATACTTTACGCGGTGCGATCCTATACCATCCCATGGTTCCTAGACGAGGCATCACACTCCCTGAGCTTCACAATACGCCAGTCTTTATTGGTGCTGGTAAGAACGATCCTCTTTGCAAGCCCGAGGAGTCTGAGGAGCTTAAGAAGTTATTAGAAGCAGCGGGATCTACCGTCGACATCGCATGGGGTACGAGTGGACACCAGCTTACAATGGACGAAGTGAAAGCAAGTCGCGTATGGTATGAACGTCACTTTGCATAGCAAAAAGAAAGCAATCGGCGCTGACCGATTGCTTTCTTTTTGCCTATTGCTCACGGATACTATCTCGAAATCATCCTTTATTTGTCACCAATTGTGGAATAATCGCCTTCACATCTTCTTCTGACACTGCTCGTGCTTCCAGCCACCACTCAGCTAACTTCATTCCATCCACTAGCTGAATCGAAACATCCTTTGCATATTCCCTAGCCGCATTGGTAAAGCCAGCAGTTGAAATAACGTAGCCACCCTTCGCGTCCTGTTTGATCATCTGGGAGTGTAACACAGCGATCGGTTCGAAGCCGACATCCGTCGCACTGCACTTCACCTGCCCAAGATACAAACCATCTTCTCTGTCATGGTGAAAATCCACCCCTTGGTCATTGACTGGTGGCGTCACCCATGTGGAACCACCCTTGGCCAGCTCGATCACTTCTGCAACGAAATCTTCAAACAATAGAGGATCCTGTGTATCGTAAAATGCAGAGTATGCCACTCCTTCCGCCTGCTTTTGAAAGCGCAAATACAAACCAGCAGCTAGCGTGCGCTTCATTTCCTCACTATCGTTCATCTCCCGTGCAATTTCATTGTTCCGCTGTTCATGCGAATGCTTTGTTTTGACAAAATGAAGAAATGCGATAATAAGTGCGAAGGCAGCAATTAACTCTACGTAAAACATATCATCTCTCCTTTCGGCTAGCTGTTTTTAGGATCTCCAGTGCGCCTATCCGGCGTTTTTGACTTTTTTATCAGTATTGCCGCGAAGTTATGCGTACATTCCTCTTAAAAACGACAAAAACCGAGGTGCTTTTGCCTCGGTCTTCGCTCTCATTTTTTATACGATCTGACTCTCTTCTCCAGAAAATCGCCTAACCCCCTCTGCTCGCAGCTTAAATTTTTGTATTTTCCCAGAGGCAGTCATCGGATAGCTGTCTGTAAAGGCTATGTACTTTGGAGTTTTATGACGGGCGATTTGTCCTTGGCAAAATTCTTTTAGCTCTTCTTCAGACAAAGTTGCATTTTCTTTACAGACGATCCACGCCACCGCTTCTTCTCCGTATACAGCATCAGGAATGCCCACTACTTGTACGTCTTGTACGCTTGGATGGGTGTACAAAAATTCCTCGATCTCTCGTGGGTAAATGTTCTCACCCCCCCGGATAATCATGTCTTTGATGCGCCCGGTCACACGGCAATAGCCTGCTGAGTCCATGACTGCTAAATCACCGGTATGTAGCCATCCTTCCTCGTCAATCGCCTGGTGAGTCGCTTCTCGATTTTTGTAGTATCCGCTCATAACATGGTACCCACGTGTACAGAGCTCGCCTTGAACACCTCTTGGTACTTCAACCCCAGTTACCGGCTCAACAATTTTCACTTCTACATTCGGTAATGCTTTTCCAATCGTTTCTGTTTTTCTTTGCAACGAATCAGTAGTAAGCGTTTGTGTAATGACAGGAGATGACTCTGTTTGGCCGTAAGCGATCGTCATTTCCCTTGCCCCCATGCGTTCCATGACATCACGCATTACTTCTACTGGGCAATTGGATCCTGCCATAATCCCCGTACGTAACGAGGATAAGTCGTACTGTTCAAAATTCGGATGATTGAGCTCGGCAATAAACATCGTCGGCACTCCATGCAAAGCAGTACAGCGCTCTTTCTGGACTGTTTCTAGCACTCGCTCCGGATGAAATTCTTGTTCGGGAACCATCGTCGCCCCTACAGACACACAGGCGAGTGTTCCAAGCACACAGCCGAAGCAGTGAAAGAATGGAACTGGAATACACATACGGTCCTCTTTCGTTAGTTCCATACACTCCGCAATGTTGGCAGCATTGTTCACGATATTTGTATGGGAGAGCATGACCCCTTTCGGAAACCCTGTCGTACCGGACGTGTACTGCATGTTAATGACGTCAGTTGGATCCAATGAGTCCGTCACAGCATCCAACCGCTCGTCGCTCACTCTGTCTGCTGCTTCTAACACATCGTCCCAAGAATAGGTACCAGGATAACGTTTGTCTCCAAGCACTATAACCGTTTTCAGTTCGGGAAGTCGCTCAGCGTTCAGTTCTCCTGGGGTGCATTGTTTTAATTCCGGGGCGAGCTCATACAACATGTCCATATACGAGTTGTCTCGATATTGATCCATTAAGATGATCGTCTTGGCATCGCTTTGTCGAAGTAAGTATTCTAGCTCCGTCGTTTGATAGTTCGTGTTTACTGTGATGAGGACGGCGCCCATTTTTCCCGTTGCAAATTGCGTTGTTAACCATTCCGGAGTGTTCGTTGCCCAAATGGCCATATGGTCTCCTGGCTCAATACCGAGTTGCAAAAATCCTCGTGCTGCTTTTCGGCAATACGTATCAAACTCGGAGTAGGTCATTCTCAAGTTACGATCTGCGTAGACAACTGCTTCGTGTGCAGGGTGCAGCCTCGCTTTTTCCGCTAATAAACCTCCAACCGTTTTCATGATGATCTCTGACATGGTACCTCCCCTTTCTTCCCCTTGTCCTATCCTTATATTATCAAACTATTCTGACGTGATGAAGAGAGTAACTTTGTCGAAATTCAACTTGTTTTGTCACAAATGGGATATAATTCAGTCTGCTGTTTAATAGATGTTTTGTTCGATGTATGGTACAGTAGATGCGTTAAAGCATACTATACTCATAGGAATTAACAGATATATGTGAGGTGACCCAAAATGGGCAGAGAATTTTTATCAATTTTCGAAGATTGGGCAGATCGTTATGACAGTTCTACAGATGGTAAAGACCCACAATACGCGGCGGTCTTTCTTAAATATGAGGAAATTTTACAGGCAGTAGCAGACGCTGTCGATGGCAATGTGGTAGAGTTTGGGGCAGGAACAGGAAACTTGACAACAAAATTGCTTCAAAATGGTTGCTCCGTCATCGCCATTGAACCGTCTGAGCCAATGCGAGCTCAAGCACAAGAAAAGCTCGGGAATCATGTCACTTTACTAGACGGGGACTTTCTCCACTTTGAAGTGGAAGGTCCTGTTGATCATATTGTCAGCTCGTACGCGTTCCATCACCTTACTGATGAGGAGAAAGGTCGAGCGATCCGGCAGTATGCTAGCCTGCTTTCACCAGGTGGGAAAGTCGTATTTGCTGATACAATGTTTCCGACGAATACAGACTTCGAACACACCATTTCCAAGGCAAAAGAAGACGGCTTTTTCCAGTTAGCTGAAGACTTAGAAAGAGAATATTATACGACTCATACCGTCTTACGGGAGCTTTTTGAATCAGCAGGCTTTGTCGTCACATTCAAGCAGTATAACGAGTTTGTCTGGTTACTAGAAGCAAAGAAATGGACGGTCAGTTAAAAGGAGAATAGTTATGAACGTTTTTCCAAATGTCCACGCATTAATCGGTGGGACGCCCGTCGTGGAGCTTACGCAATTTCCTCTACCGACTGGCGTAAGACTGTTTGCCAAACTAGAATTTTATAATCCTGGCGGTAGCGTAAAGGACCGACTCGGCCAGGCGCTACTTAAGGAAGCGATTCAATCGGGGCGATTACCAAAAGGAGGCACGCTCATTGAGCCGACTGCAGGGAACACGGGAATTGGTTTAGCGTTGGCTGCTGTTGGCACAGGGTACCGCGTCGTCTTTTGTGTTCCAGAGAAATTCAGCTTAGAAAAACAGCAGCTCATGCAAGCACTCGGTGCAGACATTGTGCATACACCCACCGAACAAGGGATGAAAGGAGCAATTGAAAAGGCAGAAGAACTCCTCAAAACCATTCCAAACAGTTATTCACCACAGCAATTTGCTAATGCCGCTAATCCAAAAACGTATTACGATACACTTGGGCCTGAATTATGGCAACAGCTGGACGGCTCTATTCACACTTTTGTTGCCGGTGCAGGGACAGGGGGTACGTTCATGGGAACAGCTCAATATTTGAAAGAGCAAAATCCTTCCGTGCGCACCGTCATCGTGGAGCCTGAGGGGTCCATTTTGAACGGTGGTCCTGCTGGCTCTCATGATACGGAGGGCATAGGAATGGAATTTTTGCCAGATTATATGGATACTACCTATTTTAACGGCATTCATACTATACCCGACAGCGATGCGTTTCGACGAGTCAAGGAGCTAGCGCGTAAGGAAGGATTACTCGTAGGAAGTTCATCCGGAGCTGCCTTGCATGCCTGCTTATTAGAAGCTGAACAGGCATCAGCCGGCACGAACATCGTCACGATATTCCCAGACTCCAGTGAACGCTACTTGAGCAAAGAGATTTATAACTATTAAGGAGGCATAAGCCAAAATGAAACCAAAAACTAAACTCATCCACGGAGGTATTGTTGGGGATCCCCATACAGGCGCCGTATCTACTCCTATTTACCAAGTAAGTACGTACAAACAAGAGGGGGTAGGACAGCATAAAGGCTTCGAATATTCTCGGACAGGAAACCCTACGCGTCATGCACTTGAAGAGCTCATTAAAGATGTTGAAGGTGGGCAGGCGGGCTTTGCCTTTGCATCTGGGATGGCTGCCATTACCGCCGTTGTTATGATGTTCCAAAAAGGCGATCACCTTGTGCTTACAGACGATGTGTACGGGGGGACGTATCGTGTCTTGACGAAAGTGTTGAACAAGTTTGGCATTGAGCATACATTTGTCGATACGAGCGATCTCACACAAATTGAGACGGCCATCCAATCGAATACGGTTGCTGTCTATTTGGAAACTCCAACCAATCCACTGCTAAAAGTGACGGATATTGAGGCGACCGTACAGATTGCGAAGCACCACAATTTACTTACGATTGTCGACAATACGTTCAGTACGCCGTATTGGCAAACACCTTTAGCGTTCGGCGCGGACATCGTTTTGCATAGTGCAACCAAATACCTCGGTGGACATAGTGATGTCGTCGCAGGACTCGTTGTCGTCGCGACAGATCAACTTGCGGAAGACTTACACTTTGTCCAAAATTCGACGGGAGGTATTTTAGGACCCCAAGACAGCTGGCTATTGATGCGCGGGATGAAAACGCTCGGTATCCGTATGGAAGAACACGAAGCGAACACGAAAAAGCTTGTTGAATTCTTAGTAAATCATCCACAAGTGAGCAAAGTGTTCTACCCTGGACTTCCTGAACATCCGAATCACGCCATCGCGAAGAAGCAAGGGACCGGTTTTGGCGGCATGGTTTCCTTTGATGTCGGAAGTGAAGAAGCAGCAGATCGTCTAGTGAAGCAAACAAAGTTCTTTACGCTTGCCGAAAGCTTAGGTGCTGTTGAAAGTTTGATTTCCATTCCTGCCAAAATGACACATGCCTCTATTCCAGCTGACCGCCGTGGCGAACTTGGTATTACAGACGGATTGGTACGCATCTCGGTTGGACTTGAAGATGCGGAAGATTTAATTGCCGATCTACAACAAGCTTTAGAAGCATAAATGTTACGACCTCCTGCCACGCGCAGGGAGGTCGTTTTTTTGCCATTAAACAGAGGATTTTTCTTCGCTTTTCTGTTAGCGTTAAAGGGATGGTTTTACATATACACTCAACTAGAGGGGGACAAGCGCATGAAGCATTCGCTAACCATCTTTCTCATCACTATGATGATAGTGAGCGCGGGGTGTCAATCCTTCAACGCTCCCCTAAATTCCGTCCCATCTGGAACTGGCACTTGGGAATCAGCGTTTTCGGTTGCACAGGCACTCGATAATCAAGATGATTCAACGAAAACGGTCGAAGGGGTGATTGTCGGTATTCCGATTTCTGAAACCCGGATTGAAAGCTCCAATTTTGACAATGATTACGCAATAGCCATCGCTGATCTCTCGAATGAAACGGAAACAGATAAAATGGTCTATGTCCAACTTCCCTCTTCGTATCGTACGCAATTCGGATTACAAACGAACCCAAATTTGCTTGGAAAGTCAATTAAAGTAACGGGTTGTTTAAGCGACTATTATGCACACGCCGGTGTGAAATGTTTGTCTAAAATAGAACTCTCCGCTCAAGAGACGAATGAGGAATCACCGATCAAAGAGACGGAGACCCCTTACGATGATACATATTATAAAGAGGCTATCGGGAAAACAGACAGCACTCTAAAGCAAGCACTCCACGACATCATTGATGATCATAACGAATTAACTTATGACGAAGTGTGGGATGCGTTACGCCAAACTGATGAAGATCCGGATGATACGGACAATGTCATTTTGTTCTACACGGGTCGCTCACAAGACAAATTGCTCAACGGGGATGACGTCGATGACTGGAATCGAGAGCACGTTTGGGCAAAGTCCCACGGTGATTTCGGTACATCCATGGGGGCAGGCACAGACCTTCATAACCTTCGTCCAACCGACGTGACCGTGAACAGTTCTAGAGGAAATAAAGACTTTGACGACGGTGGTGCACCACATCCCGAAGCAGACGGCACCTTTGCTGATGGTGACTCATGGGAACCCCGCGACGACATCAAAGGCGATGTCGCACGGACGCTCTTTTATATGGCCGTCCGTTACGAGGGGGATGTAGAGGGAGAAATTGATTTAGAATTGATCGATAGAGTCGACAACGGATCGGTCCCACTCCATGGCAATTTATCTACTTTGCTACAATGGAATAAAGAGGATCCTGTGGATGACTTTGAACGACGTCGTAACGATGTGATTTATACAGAGTACCAAGGGAACCGCAACCCGTTCATTGACCATCCTGAATGGGCAGATGAGATTTGGTAATTACAAAAAAAGCGCCTCTCCGTATGAGTAGCGCTTTTTTTATGGAAAAGGGGCGGAGTTACGCAGAATCCTAAAATCATATGATTTATCCTAGTTGAAAAACGACTTTGGATGTTAATTGATAATAGACATGGGGCTACACTCGCGCCGCCTTGATGACAACTCGACTGCTTTGTGACCAGCTTCCATGCATGGTTGCGTGCCCAGCCTTTAACCGTGGTTCATTCGTTCTGCCGTCTTATACGCGTCCACCATTCCCCAGATCCACAGAATTGGTGTCGTAATGAATCCAATTAAAACAAACATTAAGAGTCCCGAGATAGCGTACGCCACGATGAAGAGAATTCCCTTTACAATTTGACCGTTATAAATTTGCCCCAGCCCTGCTATGAAAAAAGATAACACGGCCGCAATACCTGGATGTCTCATCATTGATGTGTTCCTCCTTTACATTCACTGTATAAATTGTAAAAGGAAATGGGATAAAAGGGAAGCCCTCTACCCCACTTAGGAGTAGAAAGCTTCTGGACATCAACAGTCAGCTTGCTTTTTTGCGCTCGTCTAACAGCTTTTTCATATCTTTGTAAGTGATTTTTCCATCCTTGTCGAAATCTGCTTTAGACGCTTCTTCCCAGTTGTTATCAGATTTTTCCTTCCCCATGTAAGCGGCTAGCCGTGCTACATCACCTGTAGAAACGACGCCATCACCGTTTAAATCGTAAGCATTCGCTGGTCCCGGCTCTGCACTTCCTTCAGCAAGCAAAGGAACCTCGATATCTTCAAGTTGCTGTTCTTCACCAGTCGCTGAAGCGAGAATGATGTTGGAAACCACTACATTTGTGCTCGCTACTTCATCCTTCTTCACTTGAAACTCTATCGTATAGAGCGTGTTTCCATCCACCGCTTGCGTCCCTTCCGCATAGCCGAGGAAAGAAACGCTTCCTTTTTCACGCCCAAGCTCAGGTTTGCTCCAGCCTTTTGCTGCATTAGCTTTTTTGAATTTCACTGGTTTGTCATTGAAATTGAGGTCGAATGATAAAGCTTGCAAATCGGCTGCGTCCTCTGCAGTGATTGCAACTTCCACCCATTGCTGTTTCTTCGTATCTTTGACAACCTTTGTTGCAAAGGAAAGTGCTGTGTTGGTTTCTTGCTCTGCCAATTTCACATCTTCTGCTCCACGGGGCTTCACTTGATATGCTCCTTGAAAGACGCTACCCATACCCGTTACATCAACCACATCTCCTGCTTCGTACAATGTGGAAAACTGGTCATAAGCAAAGCCAGTTCGGTTATCGATACGAACTATAATATCTTCTTCGCCTTGCGTAGCCGTAAATTCGACTGTTCCGTAAGCTAGTTCCGTAATGTTAGAGATCGTCACACCCTCGAGTGCTACCACTTCGCCTTGTGCATCAGCCACTTGTGCTGGCGTCACGGATTGTGGTGCGGGCACGCTCTCTTGGCCGATTACTTCTAATGCTGTAACGTTTGACAACTGCACCTCGCCATTGAATTCATCACGAGTACCCGTCATGCGAATCACATCGCCTGCTGCTACGTCAAAGTCACTTTGGTAAATGTATAGACCCGCATCCTCATCTTGCAAATAAAACCCTTTTGCTCCCCAGCTACCAGGAGTTGTTGTGACTGTCCCTTCAATGGTAACGACTTCACCTGGTGTAGCTTCACGCGCCTTTGTAATAGACACAACCTCATCATCAGGGGTCGGTTCAGGCGTCACACCAGCAGCAGCTGTGTATCCTGCACTTGCTGCTTGTGCGGTATCCCAAAAGAATACTCGCTTTTCTACAGGAACGCTTTCCCAATCTTGTGGAGCTACGTATTCTTTTGTATCCGAGTTTCCGACATACTTATCAAGTTCATCGCCTTCGTAACGAGTACGGAAGACAAATGGTAACTCTGCAAGAGGATCTGCTGGATTCCAAATCCCCTTTTCTGTCTCTTTTGCTTCAAGAACAGCACTCTGGTATTGCTCGTACTCAGCCTCATCACCTACAGGCCAAATAAAGTACGTCACTGCTAGGCCTTGTTTCACCATTTCTAAATTTGTGTTTAATCCATCTTCATCGCGAATAACCTGTGCTAGCAATCTACCATAATTATCAAGTGGCTCAGCGCCTACTTTCACTCTCACTTTGTCACCTGGCTGCAGCAACTCGCCCATATAAGCTGTGGCTCGTTGTCCATGATCCATTTGATTTTGGTCTAAGTCGTTTCGTACGCTATGAAACGTTTCTGGCGTATCAATGTTTAAGAACCGAACGCTCGTGCTTCCGAGAATTGGTTCTACTACGTTAATCGTATCCCCATCAACTACTCGCGCTACAGTCGCCACATACTCCCCAGACGGATCCGGCGCTTCCGGTTGTGAGTCTGCTTCTATTATATCGTCAGCACTTCGAACGAGCAGTTGATAGCTGTTATACTGGCTCACGATGGCTGTAAAGTCATACCATCTACCCTCTTCAATAGAGTCGATGGCATTTGTGCCTTCCATCACACGAAGAGTTGTACCGTTATAATCCTCATCAATAATTGTAACGTTATAACCCCCACCAGCAGGGCTGCTAGGTTTAGAAGAGACGTAGCCGTTGACTTTTACAAGTGTCCCTTCGAGCGGTTCTGCTGTTTCGGCGGTCATCAGTTCTGCAAGAGTAATCGTTTTTGAGTCTGGAAGGGATACATTTTCTGCGAGTATTTCAATACCGCCTTCAACCGGAACAATTTCTGTCAGCCCGTTGTACTCAGTAATCGATCCTTCCACGCGAATTTTCTGACCTGCAGTTAAATTCGGGAAACCGTCAGGAGAAAATTCAAACACGTTGATTCCACCTGTTTCATCTTGTACATATGTGGACAAACTACCGCCACCAATAGCTGCGTTATCTGCTGTGACAACGCCTTCGATGATGACCGTTTGACCAGATTGCCCTTTTGCTTCTTTTATAGTCATCAATTCTGGCTCTGTTGGCTGTTCAGGATCTGGTGCAGTATCACCTTCCACAACCGTCATGCTTGTAGGTGACTTTAACCCAGGGGCACCATAATAAGCTTCAAGACTGCCACTGACTTCTACTTTCGTTCCAACTAAACTAGGATTGGCTTGTAATCCAAATTCCCCACGGAACTCAGCAGGTAGTTGCACCAGTAACATGTTCGCCATGTTCGTCTCATCTGGCGAATCTGCTAACGCATAATTATAATCATTACTAAATGGAGCTTCTTGATTTACAGAAGAACTTGAAATAACATGCCCCACGATATACCCTTCTACCGTTTCATCACCACTGTTATTTTCGATCGCTTCCGCAACAGAAATAATTTCGGCCGCCTGCAACTGTGCATAAGGCGCCACCATACCGAGTAGCAACGTAAACATAATGACAAAGCGAAATACGATCTGCATTTTTTTCGTTTTCAAATCAAACTCCTCCTCTCACCTAGTCCGAGCCAGATTGACCCGTCATAAAGATTGTATCGAAAAGTTATTGAGTTTCCGTGAATACTTTGTAAATGTCGAGAAAATCATTCGAAAGGCATAGATCACCCTGCCATAAGACTGAAAGGACAGACGACTAAAGTTAGGAAAAAATACCTATTCCCCTCTTTATCCACACATATTATCCACAACCATGTGGACGGCGGGGATAACGTACATGTCTGTTTACAGGACCAACTGTCGATAGCCTGTCGAATTATTGCAAAAAGTGGACAACGCCTGTGTATAGTTTTGTGGATAGTGTGCATAACCTTGTGATTTGCCTTTGTTATCATGGTTTTCCTGTGGATAAAGATTAGTTAGTCGTTTTCGTAAAGGGGAATGGTGTTCTGATCCGACTTCCGCCTCACGATCACGGATTTTTTCCGAAGGCTGTTTTCTAAAAGATTGTTGCTTTTTTAATGAAATCCCATTACACAGTAGCTATATGATGCGACATACTGCTATGTTGATTTCCGCTGCAGGCGGACGCTTTCCGCGGGGCGGGCGGTGAGCCTCCTCATCGCTGCGCTCTTGCGGAATGAAATGCGGAAGCGGTCCGTTTTGCTCCCTCTGAAAGATGTTCTTTGGCTTTAGAGTCGCTTTTCGCCTCAAAAGACGAAGGTTATTTTCAGACGGGAGCAGACCGCTGTAGCTAGACACGTCTCACCTGTCCCGCTGATCCCGCAGGACAAGGAGGAAATACACGTAGACTCCTGCGGAATAGCGGAGACGATGAAGAGGAGGAAAGGCTAAGAGCGCCACGTCCTGTGGCAACGCCTTTCTGACCCACGTCCTGTGGGCCTCCGCAGAGAGCGTACTTTGCGAACGAGGAGGCTCAGCGCGGAGCCCGCGGAAAGCGAAGTGTATTTCCGGAGCGGTATTCAAGCACTATGAATGTGCATTATGTCGCATCATGGGTTAAATGTTTAGTAAAAACAACAAAGGATACGAAAAGAGCCTTTCCGAATGATAAATTGTGGATCACGATCGAAAGTTCTTTCTGAATGCGAATTCTTTGATCCTCACTTTCGGTTATGCACATTATCCACAGGTGTGTGGATAATGTGCACAACCCCTACATCTTCCGGCTCATAGACGTCCTTTATCCACATAACTCTTCCTACTTACCCACAAACCTGTGGATATTATCAATAGACAAATTTCCCCACTCCTCGTATACTGCTAACACACCTACTTTTTTCGGGAGGCGAAATGATGCGTACACTATTAGAAAAACTGACGAGTATCCCTGGTCCTTGTGGATACGAGCAAAAAGTGGCCAATTGGATTGTAGAACAAGTTCAAGATGGAGCTGTTGATGTCAAAATCGATGGAATCGGTAATGTATGGGCAACGTTAAAAGGAAACAAGGATGGACCCAAAGTGGTTGTCACCGCTCATATGGATGAAGTTGGGTTCATCGTGAAAAAGATTGAAGCGAATGGATTGCTCCGCTTTGAAAAGCTTGGGGGGCATGATGATCGTATTTTGTTAGCTCAGCCTGTCGACGTCCATACGAAGAGCGAGACTTTACACGGTGTGATCGGGACCATGTCGGCACACTACGTAAAATTTGATGATGCCAAGAGGGTTCGTAGCCACCGCGAACTTTATATTGATATTGGTGCTCGCTCCGAACAGGAGGCTTTGGACATGGGAGTGCGTATCGGCACCATTGTCACATGGCATACTTCTCTTCAAGCACTTGGCAATGGCACAACAAATCGGCTCTATGGGAAGGCATTGGATGACAGGGCAGGCTGTGCTGTCCTATTAGAGCTCTTTCGCCGTCTAAAAGGTCAAAATTTCCATGGTGAAGTGCTATTTTTGTGGACGGTGCAAGAGGAGGTCGGGTTAAGAGGCGCGCATACTGCTGCACGTTCGCTACAAGCCGATCTCGCTATTGCCATCGACACAACAGCGGCAAGTGACACCCCGGAAACCACGATGGATGGAACCCTAACACTCGGAGGCGGTACGGGTATAAAAGTCCTTGATTTTAGTCTTATTGCCAATCCTGGTGTGAAAGATCGGCTCGTTGACCTTGCTGAAGAGCATCACATCCCCTATCAGCTTGAAGTATTCCCTGGTATCGGTACAGATGGAGGGGCGGTTGCGTTTAGTGAACACGGCATTCCTACAGGTGTCCTTTCCATCCCGTCCAGAAATGCTCACGCCCCGGTTGAAGTGATTGATGAAGGGGATTTAGAAGCTACCGTAAATTTGCTGGAGATTTTTGTTCATTCGAGCAATACAATGTTCAAATAGCCCAACTTAATAGGCTGTCGAAATCCTTCGACAGCCTAACCGGTGGTCGTGAATTAATCATCATTCTTCATCTGTTGTTCAATTTCAGTTAGTAAAGTAGGAATAAAACCCTCTTGTGCAAGCGAACGTACTTCTTCCAATTTTGGTTTTAGCTGTTTATTTACTTGAAGCGTAGATTCTTGATTAAATATTGAGTAAATAGTTTGTATGAGTTTTCCAATGTCATTTTCAGGAAAACGGCTGTCCGTCTCTAACTTTCTCTTATACTTAGCTTGAAAGAGTGTAACAGTGAAGTCATATTGAACTGTATAGCATCAATTGCTGCGTCATGACGACCATCAGTGATCAGAGTAATCGCTTCTGTCACTTCAATATCTAGCTCGCTAGAAACCCCCAATAAAAGAAAAGCTCTAGAGATTTTTCGGTCATCATCGGAAAGATCCTCAAACCATTCAGGATATTTATCAACTATGTTTCGGACTCTCTGGTCAATGATTTGTTTTTCAATCATAGTAGACTAACTACTTTACTTACTCTTACTAATCAGTATACCAAATAGTACTATAGGAAAAACACTATTAGCAGTTACAACTTTTCGTAATGTTCCAATCTCTTCAAAACTCTTCTTGCTTCTCCCATAACCTGATCTATGGTGTCCCCCACAGAGGCTATAGTGTCGATTAGCCCAATCGTTTGCCCTAAAGAGAAAATTCCCTTCCCCAAGTCTCCAGTTCGGAGCGACTCTAAATACGCCTCGCCGCTAATGTATGGCATGATTTCTTCCAATGTCGCTCCTTTATCTTCCAGTGCCTTTAACTCTTTAGCCTGTTCTGTCGCCATTACACGTATCGGCTTCCCGATCGAGCGCTTGACGATCATTGTGTCATTTTCCGTGAGCTGTGGAAGCTTCTCTTTTATCCGCTCGTGTAAGACAACTTCCTTCGTCGCTACAAATCTCGTTCCCATTTGGACGGCTTCTGCTCCGAGCGATAAAGCGGCGATCAACGAAGCCCCTGTAGAAAATCCGCCCGCTGCAATTACAGGAATGGATACTTCTCTGACTGCTTTTTGCACGAGGGTCAGAGAGGTTACGTCTTCCCGCCCTGGATGACCTCCACATTCATAGCCTACAATCACGATTGCATCACAACCAATTTCCTCCGCCTTCTTTGCAAACTTTACTGAAGGGACTACGTGGACTAGCTTGACACCATTGTCCTTGAGTGGTTTAACAAACTCAGCTGGATTGGCACCTGAGGTAAACACAATCGGAACCTCGGCCTCGATGACACCTGCTACATATTCGTCCATCGGCTTGCGAATACCGATCGCAATATTTACCCCAAATGGCTTAGAAGTAAGATGACGCGTTCGCTCTATATCGAGTAGCATCTCTTCCTTTGAATCAAAGGATCCTGCTGTGAGTAATCCCAATCCCCCTGCTTCACTCACCGCGGAGACGAGTGGACTTGTGCCGAGTCCATGAAGCCCCCCTTGTATAATCGGATATTGAATGCCGAACATGTCTGTAATCGCTGTTTTCATATAAGGTTCACCTCTTCACATACTAACTGATTCGCCATTCAGTTTTTAGAATCCTTCCTATCACACCACCATACGACGGATCCGTATATGGCGGTTCTAATCAGAGAGTTTGGCCATTCCGGTCACACCAAAGAAAAGAGCCCTAAGTTCACAACTTAGCGCTCAAACTTATTTAGCTTCTGGACCGAACTTGCCCTCCTAAAAGTCACGGCAAGGTAAGTCATTAATGAATATTTTTCGTGATCCGGAAAAAATCGTGCCCACTAAGGATTTTTTGTTCACTAACATCAATAATGTACTGGGTGTCATCCTTCGAGTAGTTCCGATCTACAAGTTCTTCCCGATAGGCCGCCTCATACCATAGAGATGCGAGGCGGAATTCTTCCTTCGAAGCTAGTGAACAGTCTTTTTTTTTCTCGCTAACTCCTCTTGCACGTACTTAGCCTCTGCCTTACACGAGTATTCCATGGACGTTCCAAGTTCCTTCTGCATCGTTTCAATCTCGTCAATTTGTTCCTTAGTCGGTGCTTCAGTTAACGTCTTTTTAATGGTGGCGTTAATCTTTTGAGCCAACTCTTCGTGGAAAGTCGCATTCGTTTTTATATCTTCATCAATTTTGTCGTACCACGATGCTTGTGTTTGAATGTATGTCTTCCATTCCTTCGCAAACTCGTTCAAATCGTATTCATCTTCGTTCCAATGAATTTTCGCCATATACTGTTCAAAGGCTTGCTGTATAGAACGGGTAATACTAATCTTTACACCTTGTGGTAACTTTTTTATCATTGTGGTCCCCCCTTGCAAGAGACAATCCAGTCAGTATGTACGTCAAAACATTTTACCAAAAGAAACCGAAAATGACAAAACTTCTTTAATTTTTGGCTCTCTTCTTGATCCCGCAGGAGTAGAAGGAGGAAAGGCTAAGAGCGCCACGTCCTGTGGGCCTCCACAGGGAGCGTTCTTTGCGAGCGAGGAGGCTCAGCTCGAGCCCGCGGAAAGCGAAGTGTATTTCCGGAGCGGTTCTAAGCACTTTTTTGAAGTTTTTGTTATGTCGCATCATATAGCTACTGTGTAATGAGATTTCATTAAAAAAGCAACAATCTTTTAGAAAAAAGCCTAATTTTTTGATCGATTCTTTTACACTTCCCTATATCGTTACGGGTATTCACAAAGGACTATGGCATAAAAATGCTCGTTTGCATGAAAAAACGACTCGTCAGACGAGTCGTTTTTAAAAAATGGATGGAGAATTTAGTTTCCGTTATTATTTTCTTCGTCCTCGTTTACGTTACCGTTTTCCCCCAAGTCCTCTATTTCATCTCCCGCGTCGTTTACTCCCTCTTCTACGTTATCCATTCCGTCTTGCATGTTTTCTTCCAGATCTCCTTCTTCTTCCAGAACGCCACCTTCACCATTACCGTTGTCATTCCCGTTGTCATTACCGTCTTCGATCATACCCTCGTCCTGTTGCTCCTGTTGATCAGGTACGTTACCGTCTTCTGGAGGTGGTTCTTCTTCCCCGCCTGCACATGCAGCGAGAAGCATCGTAGATAAAACGGAACCACCGATTAATGTAAGTAACTTTTTGTTCATTGTTATGAACCCCTTTCTTCATTTGGCTGTCTTAATGGACCGAACTTTGCGGTCTGTGGTTAGCATGCCCACAACTTCGGAAATCTTGCATGAAACGCCATATGCGGTTTTCATTTTTCATTCTTTTATAAAGGCGTTCAAGGAAGTATTTCATTACTACCACGGGGCGGTGCCTGTTCATGACCAAGTTACCCAATTCAGACAAGCATACACTTCTTCGTTGCAGAGAAATCATTCCTAATATCGAAGGCATGGAAAACGATGACATCTTGTTTTTTTGTCACAAAATAAAAAAAACCTGCATCTCAAAAGAGTGCAGGGGAAATTTTACTTATCACTTATTGCAAACATGAGCTCGGTTTCACAAACGAGTTCTCCATCCACGGTCGCCACGCCTTTTCCTTTGCCAATTGGTCCGCGAACTCTTGTCATTTCAACCTCTAAACGAAGTTGATCACCTGGTTTTACTTGCCTTTTAAATCGGCAATTATCAATTCCAGTAAAAAAGGCTAGCTTTCCTCTATTTTTTTCACTTCCTAGAACGGAAACAGCTCCCACTTGCGCCAGCGCCTCGACGATGAGTACCCCCGGCATAACAGGATACCCAGGAAAATGCCCGTTAAAATATTCCTCATTTGCTGATACATTTTTAATTCCGACTGCACGCTTTCCTTCTTCGTGTTCTAAAATGCGGTCAACGAGTAAAAATGGATAGCGGTGTGGAATAATTTCTTGAATTTGTTGTAGAGTCAGCATGGTTAGATTTCCCCTTTGCAAAGTATTTTTAGTTTACCATAGCAAAGAAGCGTAAAGACCCCCTGTCCTTGCGCTTATTCTGCTGTTTTTTTTACAAGATCGATTATATGCTGCCACGTAGACCATTCCATTACATCAGTAGGCTGTCCGTCACCAATAACCCCATACCCAATCATGGTTCCCCCAAGAAGAGCTGCTGCACCTAGCATCAACACTATAAGTAGCCGTAACCATATGGGGATGATGCGAATTTTCGGACGGCGAACTTTTCTATCCTTATGCGTCTCCGTCTCTTCTGCCGCTCGCCTATTTTCTCGTTCTCTTTTTATATCAGCACGTGTTTTTTCATGTTCGGTCATGGTGTACTCCTTTAGCGAATCCCGTTGACAAGTCCCATCATCTGGTCCGCCATAGAAATTGCACGAGACTGGAATTGCATTTGACGTTGCGTCGTAATAAGGTTTGTCATTTCCTTCTGCAAATCAACGTTAGACTGTTCAAGACTGCCCTGTTCTAAACCGAGCTGACCACGTTCATCCGCACCTAAAAATTCCATTACCTCATTCATTGGCACCCCGAGCTCATCAAAATTAGTCGGAAGATCCCATAAGTTATCCCCACGTTGCTCCAAAAACTGTGGTTTATCAACTCGCACTACGCCGATCGTCGCAAATTGGTCTGCTCCTTCTTCAGTGGAAACGCGCAATACACCCTCAGAGGATATAGCGATGTCTGTTGGCGTCCCGGTAATCAGGATGCGTTCATCATTATCATCTACTATAGGACGACCACTCGAATCAGTTAGCATTAACGTATTGTCGCCAAGGACACTGAAGGAAAATGAACCATCTCTTGTCAATTGAATCCCTTCGCCTGTTTCATCGTTTACCTGCACACGGAAGAAGTAACCTTCCCTCGTCATAGCTACATCAAGGGCACGATCAGTTTTCTGCAGGTTTCCTTGAGATAATATAGCCGAGGATTGTCCAAGTCTGGCTCCAACACCTAGACGAATTCCATCCGGTGTCAACCGACCCTCTTCACGGTTAGGAAAAATCTGATTCCTATACTCTTGTGCAAGTAACTCGACGAAACTGGCTTCACGACGCTTGAACCCCGTTGTTTGCACATTAGACATATTATTTGATATAAGATCTAACTGCTGCTGCAACTGGTTTATCGTGTTTGCCGATGTAATCATAGCTCTATTCACCGTGACTTCCTCCCTTCTATCACCTCTTTGTTAATTTAATCTGCCGATTTCATTTACGGCTTTGTCCATACTTTTATCGTACGCCTGTAGCACTTTTTGGTTTGCTTCAAAAGTTCTGTAAGCACTCAACATGTCGGTCATCGTTCGTTGTACGTCAACATTTGAACCCTCAATAAACCCTTGCTGCGTTCGAAAGTTAGCTTCTAGATTGTCGTAAGCGAGTGGCAACACTGCATTTCCTTCTAGCGAAAATAGGCCCGCACCTTCTTTTTCTAACATGTTTGGATTTTCACTGTAAGCAATTCCGAGTCTAGCAACGGGGGCATCGTTCTCATATAAAACACCCGTCTCATCCACGCGGAAGTTCTCATTTTGTAAGGAAATCGGTTCACCTGCATCATCTAGAATATACAGTCCGCTGCTTGTCGTTAAAAAACCATTTCCGTCTAGAGTAAACGTTCCATTTCTCGTGTAACGAACATTCCCCTCCTCATTTTGAACCATAAAAAAGGTAGCGCCGGGAATGCCCTCTTCGTTTATAGGCATGTCCACATCCAAAAGGGCTACGTCCGTATTTCGATCCGTTTCACGTAAATCACCTTGAAGAAAGTTTGGCACCGTTTCCTGCATATATACTCCCGTGCTCAACTTCCCCACAACAGGGCGATTCGCGAGACGCAGTCCACTTTCCTTTGGTCCTTGCAACGAATCATAACGGCGCAGTAGCATCTCAGGAAATGAGCGCATCGACGATTGATCGACTTTGTACCCCGGTGTGTTGCTGTTCGCCATATTATTCGTTAACATATCTGTCTTTCTTTGCTGCGAAATCATTCCAGATGCTGCTGTATAAAATCCACGAAGCAAAGGACTCACCCCCATTCAGAATCTGATTTATATTTATTCCAGTGGATATGCAAACATAGCTACCCGTGTTTGCACTACCCTTTCAAAAACGTTGCAACGCAATCTTTTTCCATTATATACGATATTTCGACAAAGTTCAGTACCGATTCACGAAAAATGTAAAAAAACGAAAAGGAAGGGGTTGCAAAATGATAAGTCTGGATCCCGTGCCACTAACTGCCTAAAAAGTTACCCCAGCACATATAAAAAAGCAGCCACCCCAAAAAGGGTACTGCTGCTGCCATGCATCATTTTTATTTAGCTGCCTGAAAATCGTCTTCTTGTGCTTGGAGTAGGTCCACGAGTTCTACATCTTCGTTTTTCTCCTGGAAGTAGCGAAGGGCAAAGTCATTTTTGAATAGAACAGCGAAGCGACCTTCTCGATCTTTAACGAGTAATGATCGTTCGTCAAAGAGTCTTTTGTTCAACTGCTTGTCGTTTACAGCTAGCCATCTTGGAATTCGTTCGCCCATAGACACCATGTCAATCTCGACATTATATTCGCCTTCCATTCGGTAGGAGAATACGTCGAATTGGAGTTGACCCACTGCCCCGAGGATGTACTCATCGGATGAGTCTTGACGGTATAGTTGAATGGCTCCTTCTTGGACTAGTTGTTCGATTCCTTTATAAAATTGCTTTGCACGCATTACATTTTTGGCTCGCACTTTCGCAAAAAGCTCTGGTGGGAATTGCGGTAATTCGTCATATTGATACGTTTCCTTTTTCTCTACGAGTGTATCGCCGATTTGGTAAGCGCCCGGATCGTAAATACCAATAATATCCCCCGGGTACGCCTTTTCAACAGTTTCTCTATCGCTTGCCATGAAAAACTGCGCTTGAGAAAGCTTCATTGTTTTGCCTGTTCGTGTTAGATGAACCGTCATTCCCCGCTCAAACACGCCTGAACAAACACGCAAAAAGGCAATACGATCACGGTGTTGTGGATTCATATTGGCTTGGATTTTAAATATATATCCGCTAAATCCTTCTTCTTCTGGCTGCACAATTCGTTCATTTGTTTTTCGGGGCTGTGGTGGAACAGCATACTCCAAAAACGCTTCAAAGAAAGCTTGCACACCAAAGTTCGATAGCGCACTTCCGAAGAATACCGGAGTTAATTCACCAGCACGCACCCGTTCTGGATCAAAGTCATTCCCCGCTCCTTCTAACAGTTCAAGCTCTTCCAAGCCTTCTTGAAAAGTTGGCTGTTGTTGCAGTTCTCCATGAGCTTCTAGTGCTTCTTTCGGTATGCGTTCTTCTTGCTCATCTCCTGTGAATCGAATGAACGCATCGTTGTAGCGGTCGTAAATACCTAAAAATCGTTTTCCCGTTCCGAAAGGCCAATTTAATGCATAAGACTCGATATCTAGTACTTCCTCTATTTCTTGCAGTAACTCAAGCGGTTCACGACCTTCACGATCGAGTTTGTTCATAAAGGTGAAAATTGGAATACCTCGCATGCGACAAACCTTAAACAGCTTTTTCGTTTGCGGTTCGACCCCTTTTGTCGAATCGATAATCATGACAACGCAGTCTACAGCTGTTAGCGTTCGATACGTATCTTCACTGAAATCCTCGTGTCCAGGAGTATCAAGAATGTTAATATGATAACCCTCGTAAAGGAAGCTCATCACACTGGAAGTGACAGAGATACCACGTTGTTTTTCAATTTCCATCCAGTCAGAAGCCGCAAATTTCCCGCTCTTTTTTGCCTTTACAGTCCCTGCTTGGCGAATGGCTTTCCCAAATAACAAAAGCTTTTCAGTTAGTGTCGTTTTCCCTGCATCCGGATGGGAAATGATTGCAAATGTACGACGAGTGTCAATTTCTTTTTCTAATAAGTTCTTCACCGTTTCGTTCCTTTCTACTTATAGAGTGTTGTTTTATTATTTTGTCCGAAACGAATTGGTGGTTTACATCCTTGTACCTTCTTTCGTTTAGTCATACCTATTAGTATGCCCGACTTCCCTATATTTGTGAAGAAAAGTCGAACTAAAAAACAGATGCTCCTCTGCAGGCAACGGAAAACAAGTTGAAATCCATCTTCATACATTAGCCACCTTCATGAAGAGTGGTTAGCCACAAAAATGTCATCGTAAAACAACAGGTTGTCTCATAGAGTAAGAAAAGAGACAAGTCATCCCCATATATCGCATCGGTAATCAATTAGAGAAATATACTGTAGCCTTTGCTGATGACCTGATCAAAAAGGAGCTCGAATTATGAATATCATTTGGAAAGGTTTAATTCTGCTCGTATTAGCTGCGTTCGCAGGAGAGCTCATTGAATTTCTTATTAATATGACGTTAGCTCGTCAACTTGGTGAAGCCGGCATAGGCGTGTATATGTCCATTTTGCCCACCATTTTCTTTATTGTCATCATCGCTAGTTTAGAGCTTCCTGTTTCTGTGTCCAAATATGTGGCAGAACATCCTGCATCCACTCATAAATCAATGCTTACATACGCATTCCGACTAGCTTGTATTGTGTCCATCGTACTCATAATTGGTTTAAGTATCCTATTCGTAGGGTTTCCGCATTTTCTATTTGACGAGCCTGCATTGAAGTGGATGCTCTTGGCGATGGTGCCGATCGTGGCGTTTACTTCTGTTGCACGGGGCTATTTATTGGGGATCCAACAAATGCAGACGATTGCTTTTTCCAATTTATTGCGGAAGGCTGTCCAGCTTGCTCTACTCATATTTGTGTATCAATTGTTCTCCTTTCCCTCACACCTGGCTTTATGGTTAGCATTTGGTGCATTTTTAGGAAGTGAACTATTTGTAGCGGTTTACTTGTTGCTTTCTTTTTTGAAGACCCGTTTTGTGCACAAAAGTATATTAACAGAAGAAGTTCCTCGCTCGCAAATTCGATCAGAATTGCTCGCTATTAGCGTTCCGACAACGGGACTTCGACTGTTCCATGCCTTTACCCATGCCGTACAGCCATTTCTCATCACCTATATTTTAATGAACTCAGGACTTTCAAAGCTGGCGGCAACCGAGCAGTTCGGCCTCTTAGCAGGGGTCGCGTTAACGATTGGTTTTTTCCCTGCTTTTATCGCCCACTCATTGTTAACTGTTCTCATCCCAAACGTAGCGGAAGCACACGCAAAAGGAGAGCAAAAAAAACTTGTTAAGCTGTTTTGGCAAGTGATGGGGCTGACCTTGCTCTATGGTGTACCTGCCATCTTTCTATTTACTTGGCTAGCCGAGCCACTTACTAAATTATTTTTCCATTCATCTGAAGCTGCATACGACATCAAACTGCTATGGCCGTATTTCCTGTTTCACTTCTTCCTCATACCTCTACAAGGCTTTCTGATTGGATTCGGGTATGTGAGAGATGCGTTCATGCACACATTCATATCGACTGCTGTCGCATTTGCCTCAATGTATTTATTCGGACAAATGCTCCCCTATGCAATTGACGGTATTATTGTTGGCATGAATACCGGTGCCGTGTTGCATATGCTTTTACACCTTGTAACTGTTATCGAAAAGCTCGGTATTACACAACGTTTTACACGGTCTATACCGAACTAATAAAAAAGAGTGTCCAGCTTCTCAGCCTGCATCGTTTTCTCGATTAGGATAAGGTACTAGGCACTCCTTTTAGTTGTTTACACGAGTTGGCGTTTAGGTAATTTATCCATGTTTTCTAACATAATTCCTGTTCCAATAGCTACACAGTCCATTGGGCTTTCTGCGATCAAAACAGGCACGTGTAGCTCCTCGGCAAGCAGCAAATCCATTCCGTGGATCAACGCCCCGCCTCCTGTTAAAATCACCCCACGGTCAATAATATCAGCAGACAACTCTGGGGGCGTTTGTTCTAGAACGGCTTTGGTAGCTTGTACAATGACAGCTACGGATTCTCGGAGGGCAGCTTCTATTTCGCTCGAATGAATTGTGATCGTTCGTGGTAATCCTGATACCATGTCCCGTCCACGGATGTCCATTTCCTCGCTGCGTGCTCCTTTAAAAGCTGTACCTATTTTTATCTTAATTTCTTCTGAAGTTCGCTCCCCAATAAGTAGCTTATATTGACGCTTAATATACTGAAGGATTTCGTTATCAAGCTTGTCCCCCGCCATCTTAATGGAACTACTAGTGACGATATCCCCCATGGAGAGTACTGCAATGTCAGTCGTTCCTCCACCAATGTCCACAACCATATTCCCAGACGGTTGAAAAATGTCCATTCCTGCTCCGATCGCTGCTACTTTTGGCTCTTCTGCTAACTGCACATTCTTTCCACCGCTCTTTTCAGCAGCCTCTTTAATGGCCTTTTGCTCAACAGCTGTAATGTTCGTCGGGCAACAGATTAGAATACGGGGCTTTGATAAAAACCCCTTCACACTCAATTTATCGATAAACGCTCTTAGCATTGCTTCTGTCACGTCAAAATCTGCGATGACTCCATCTTTTAAAGGGCGAATAGCCACGATATTCCCCGGAGTTCTCCCTACCATACGGCGAGCTTCCTCGCCCACAGCTAATACTTTGTTTGTATCCTTATTTATAGCCACTACGGATGGCTCATTAAGCACAATACCGCGGCCTTTTACGTGTATCAGAACATTTGCGGTACCGAGATCAATCCCGATATGCCTAGCAAACATATTTAATCCTCCTATCTCCATATACCGTCTGTTTCTAATAAAATATTCTACCATACCTTATACTCATCACGTGAAGATTTTAGGGGAATTTGCGTGTCTTCGTCGAAATTTGTCTAACACCTTAAAATTTATATGCAAAAAAGAGCCTCTCTTCGATGAGAGACGCCCTCTTCTGCAACTTGACAGAGAATTTCTTATTCTTATTGAACCGGCTCTTCTTTTTGATATTTTAGCTTTGTTGCCTCCCCACCACGTAAATGTCGAATAGACTTGTGATAATCAAGAATTTCCTTTACCTCATTGGCAAGCTCCGGATTGATCTCCGGTAACCGTTCTGTTAAATCTTTGTGGACAGTACTTTTGGACACGCCAAACTCTTTCGCAATGACGCGAACCGTTTTTTTCGTCTCCACGATATACTTTCCAATCTTGATTGTACGTTCTTTGATGTAATCGTGCACACCACTCGCCCTCCCCAAACATGGATGTGAGAAGTGTGAAATGAGACGGCAGTCTACGATGAAATAATGCATATCCGCTATAATAGCTTTATGTGAGGATGTAAGAGAAGTCTAGTGCGGTTATCGCGGTCAGAAAGTTCAGAAAACAAAACCTTCTAGAATCTACGTATCGAACTTGATTTCGCTAATTTCACGCGCTCACCTCAAACACTCTCTTTGTTGTCAAGTTTGTATCAGTCTATTAGCTTGTGCACCAAGATATGCACGAAACAACGAATAAGGACGAGTATGAACGAAAAGCGGAAGGCGGTTGATCAGGGGAACCGGCTCATCTCGCTTTCCGGAGATAAAGTCGTTCTTTGACTTTCTCGGAGGAAACGAAATGACGCCGCGTCCCCTACCGCCTGGAGCTGGACTAATGAAAAGCGGAAGCGGCTTGCTCAGGGCAACCCGCTCATCTCGACAAAGGAAGAAAACAAGCTATGAATTTAATATGGAAAGAACAGTTGGCTTCTGCAGAGGATTATACAAAAATAAGAAAAGAGGCTGGGATGAGAATACTTTAGTAGCGATGGGTCGAATTATCGGGGACGACGGGCTCTTTTATCAAGTAGTAGATATCGCTGTATCGCCATCTTTCCAAGGTAAAGGTATCGGTAAAACAATACTGAGCTATATCATGGAGTATTTAAATAAGAATGCTCTACCAAGTCATATGTGTACTTAATTGCTGATGGTAATGCGCAGTTCTTGTACAAAAAATATGGTTTTATGCCTACAGCTCCTGCTTCGATTGGAATGTATCTTCGCTTTTAATAGTATATTTGTTTCCTTGAAAAACCACAGCCTTCCTAATAGAAGGCACATTGTAGTGTATTCATTTGATTAGAAGTCAAAGTCTATACTTTTCATCCAAAAGGTTAGTTCCTCTTTATGTTTTAAAATAGGCTATTTTTTTTCTAAAAAAAGTGGTAAACTTTATTTTACATATACTTATACAGGAAGAAAGGGGAACGGATCCATGTTTAGTGAAAGAGTAGCTCTCCGTTTTCGTTTAGAACAAATGTCTCAACAAGAAGAACGTTTAAAACAATTATTTATTGATGAAAGAAATGAAATTTACTCCCGACTTCGGGAATTAGATGCCGAGGAGAATAACGATTCTTCAATTCGTGAGCAAGTTGAAGAGTCAATCGCTACGCCAAGCTATGAAAAAGAGGCTAGCTTACCATCTACTCCGACGCCACCTAGTCCAACTAGCGTTAAGCCATCGTCAAGCAAAAGTAAACGCGGACGCAAACCTACTCGTACTCCAGAGAAAGAAGCGGCTATCACCATTTTAAAACAAAACCCCGATGGTATGAAGGGTGTGGATCTTCAGAAAGCCGTGGAAGAAGTCACTGGCTCTGATATTGCTAACATGACCACTTTCATGAAGTCTGTTGAAAACCTCGATCCTAATGTAAAAAAGCCTATTCGTGGGATGTACACATACGAGGGACCCATTGAAGTTGCTCAAGATGAATCTGAAGAAGACTTTCCACTAGGACAATTATCTGATTCTGATAGCGAATAAATTATTTATTGCAAACCCGGTCTAGCTAAACGATCGGGTTTTTTGTATGTTTTCCAAACATCTAAGCGTGTTGTAACTTCATGTGTAGAGGGAGAGTGCATCATTGTTCTTGCACTTAGTATAGTAACTGTGAGGATATATAACGAGAAAGGAATGAGAATAAGCATGGCAGACGACAGAAACTTATCAAAGGAAACAGACGGGGCTCTACTCTCTTCTTTGACGTCAGAGCTAGAAGTTAAGCCGCATAAAGATTGCACACCGTGGACTTACCAAGTTTTAAATAATACGAAGCAGCACTACTCGCTTATTTTCCGTAGCGGCCAACAGTATGATTACGTGCTAATGAAAGATGATAAACTCATCGAAAAGTATTCAGACGGTAAAATGTTTACACAACAAATTATTTTCCGAAATATTGCCCCAGGAGACTCCCTGTCCTGGTCTGGAGAATGGTGTAACTTGTCTCCAGGTAAGTATGCACTAACATTTTGGGTGACTGACCTAAATTGGTCTAGCCTTACAAAGCATACTTTTTTTGAAATTCATTGATTACTAATTGAGAACAAAAGCTGAAGGGCTGTCTTGCTCTCGACAGCCCCGTATAGCCCTTTGACTAACTGTTATGCCTTTTCATCGTTCATCCATACTTCGCCATCTTTGTAGCTCATTTGCTCAGGATAGCGTAAATCAACGACCTCATCTTGTAAATTCTTCGGTGGTGCTTTCGTGGAAAGTGACACAATGATATTTGCTAAGAAACCAGCCACCGCACCAAAGATCCCTGCACCTGTGTCTTTGATTCCAAGAATCGCCACCCCGCCATACTTCGCCATAAAAATATATGTTAACACGACAGTAAGACCAATCAGCATCCCAGCTATCAAACCATTCGCATTCGATCGCTTCCACCACACACCCAAGATAAGTGCCGGGAAGAAGGTTCCTGAAGCAATTGCAAATGCCCATGCGACGATTTGTGTAATCGCACCTGGGGGATTTAGCGCCACGATTCCTGCCGCTAAAGTAGCGAAAACAATCGACCACCGTGCCACAGCTAACCGCTTTTCCTCTGATGCTTTCGGATTAAAGATACGATAATAAATGTCATGTGCAAAAGAGGACGAAATGGAAATCATGAGCCCCCCAGCTGTTGACAAAGCTGCTGCCATGGCCCCTGCTGCGACTAATCCAATAACAAAGACACCTAAGTTTGCTATTTCCGGAGTTGCCATAACGACAATGTCATTCGAAAATTGAAGTTCAGCCCATTGTAAAACTCCATCGCCATTACTATCTGCAACAGAAAGCAAGTTTGTGTCAATCCAACTCGCTGTCCATGCCGGCAAATTAGTCATCTGCTCCCCAACAATCTGTGTTAATAAAATAAACCGTGAAAACGCAGCGTAAGCAGGTGCAGATAAGTAGAGTAATCCAATGAACAGCAACGCCCAAGCACCCGACCAACGTGCAGCTTTCATCGTTGATACCGTATAAAAACGAACAATAACATGTGGCAATCCAGCTGTTCCTGCCATTAATGTAAACATCAACGCTAAAAACTGCCATTTTGTTGCTTCAGTAAACGGGACCAAGTACTCAGAAATACCTAGTTCCTGATCCAATACACGCATTTCATCAAGAACACTACCGTAGGAAAGCCAAGGAAGCGGATTCCCTGTGATCTGCAAGCTCATAAAGATCACTGGTACAATGTACGCAATAATTAAGATGATGTACTGGGCAACCTGTGTCCATGTAATCCCCTTCATACCTCCAAATGCAGAGTAAAAGGCGATTAATACAACGCCGATCATCGTCCCAATTGCCGCATCAATCTCGAATAGTCGCCCAATTACTACCCCTGATCCAGAAAGCTGACCAATCGAGTACGTAAAGCTAATAATAATTGTACAAATCGCCGCCAATACACGGGCCCCATGACTTCCATAGCGATCCCCGATAAACTCCGGAACCGTATATCGGCCATACTTCCGGAGTTGCGGTGCAAGTAGGAAGGTAAGGAGTAAATAGCCACCTGTCCATCCCATGATATAGCCTAGTCCATCATATCCCAATACAAGGACCGTTCCTGCCATCCCAATAAAAGAGGCGGCACTCATCCAGTCAGCGCCGATTGCCATCCCGTTAAATACTGCGGGAACACCACGACCTGCAACATAAAAGTCGCTCGTTTGTCTTGCTTTGTTGTATACGGCAATTCCGATATATAAGGCAAATGTCACGAGAATGATTGTCAATGAGACGAGAAACTGTGTATCCACTTTTGATCCCCCTTTATGTCCCGCACAAAATGCGGTATTGCTTCTTTTGATCGTATGTGAATCGTCGTGTTTTCCTTCAGACAACTTCCCTTTTAGTGGTCGACTGCGCGTCCAGAGCTGATTTGTTGGTTTTTGGCTTCATTGATTCCGTACTTTTTATCAATTTTGTCAGCAACTACGGCATTCACAAATAAGAGACCGATAAACGTCAGCACGGCCCCTTGAGCCCCCATGTAATAATGGAGAGGAAATCCTCCAAAGATTTGTATTGAGCTTAGTGGTTCAGCGAAAAAAACAACTCCGTACGACACAACGAACCAAACGACAAAGTACAAGACGAGGTACCTATTTTTTTCTCGAAAATAGGCATCCGCAACAGTTTTGTCAATTTTTTTCATAATTTCACCTCCGTATTTCCCATTTTCTATTGTTTCTCTATAGAAAATCTCCTGTCTGTGTGTCGCCCCTTATTCGTAGCTCACCTCCCTTAAGGCAATTTCCTTTGTCTCTCTTTTCTCTATCTATTTACTGCAAATTAAAAATCCATTGCACCGTTTCAAATACGGATCCCGGAACCTTTACTATTTCGACTATGAATAAACCAAATATTGCGACGAATGGTAGTGTCAATGCCCACGTTTTTCGCTTTTTTAATCCTAGGTACAAACTAATTATTGTAATGATGGATATAAAAACAAGAATTATCCTCAACCTCCCTCATGTTATTCATGAAACCGCTACCATTATTCTCAAAAAAAAGAACCTTCATTTAAATATAATGAAAGTTGCGAAAATTATAACACCACTAATGAATATGAGCAAGTAGGGATAGAAATGACCTAAAAAAATCTATTATTCATCCTTGTAGCGATACATAAGGAAGAGTGGCGAAACCCTCGCCCCCCTCCTCTCTATTGTGCAAAAAATAGTCTTAAGACAACTTGTCTGACTGGTGTTCTTCCCCGATGACTTCTAACAGGCACCGAACCGCAGCAGTCAAATCCTGTTGTGACCAGCTGGACATTTTTTTGCCTGATTGGATAACTAGTTCATGTGAAGCAGGAATATGTACGAAGCCCGCTTGAACTGGTCTTGCTTTTCTGTTCGCCTCATGAAGTGCAGTATACATAACGGCATTGCATAGATAAGTTCCTGCTGTGTTACTTATATTTGCTGGGTAAGACTTTGCGTGTAGTGCTTCCACAAAAGCACGATTCGGTAGTGTGGAAAAGTAGGCTGCCGGTCCACCTAGCACAATAGGATCATCTCTTTTTATCACACCCTCATTGTCAGGTTCTCCATCACAGACGTTAATGGCAATACGCTCAGGTGTAATGGCTGTTCTGCCCGCTGCGAGCCCGAGAGCAAGAATGACATCAGGCTGAAGTTCATCCACTGCTTCGAGAAGCGCTTCTGGTCCCTTTTGAAAATCGACTGGTAATACTTTCGTGTGAACATACATATCGCCTACATATATACCATCTATTTCTTTGCAGACCATTTCAGTAGGGTTG
This sequence comes from Bacillus fonticola, assembly GCF_012955605.1. Classification (GTDB taxonomy): domain Bacteria; phylum Bacillota; class Bacilli; order Bacillales; family JC228; genus Bacillus_CG; species Bacillus_CG fonticola. The sequence continues at coordinate 2,837,299 of NZ_CP052135.1, forward strand.
ATCTCCAGTCCTAAAAACGGCTCAAATCCTGTGACTAAACAAGTACTCATTAGCTCATTCTCCTTTTTGTCTCATTATACAGAACATAACTACGATATTCCTACTAGAAACATTCATGTATGGTATACAGTTCAACATTTGTAATTTATGTGCTATATTTGTAAAATGAAACCATATTCTAGGAGTGATCAAATGAACTCACTGTGGACGATGTTATCTTCGTTACTTGTTATCGTACTTGCTGGATGCGGGACTGCAAGCGGGGATAGTGGACCACCTCCCTTCGAGGCAATCGATCAAAACGGCGATCCTGTCACAGAGGCAGATTATGAAGGGAAAACCTTGCTTGTCGACTTTATCTTTACTAGCTGTGAAACCGTCTGTCCACCGATGACCTTCCGAATGGCAAAGGTTCAGCAAATGCTAGAAGAAAAGGGCCTTCAAAATCAAGTGGAACTCATTTCTTTTAGTATTGATCCGCAAATAGATACCCCTGAAAATTTAAAAGAGTTCATAGGACGATTCACACAAGATGAGAGCAACTGGACGTTATTAACAGGGTATTCTCAATCTTTTATTGAAAATTATGCGGTGGACGAATTCGGAGTTCTCGTGAAAAAGCCAGCAAACGATGATCAAGTGATTCATGGAACGTCCTTTATTCTGATAAGTCCTAGTGGGGACATCGTTGACGACTATAGTGGGGTAATGGACACACCTTACGATGAAATCCTTGAGGACATACAATCGATTTAACACCAAAAAACTCTCCTACCTGTTTCATTAGTAGGAGAGTTTTTGATCATTGTTTACGTATTTGATTGACCGATGGAAGCGTCAGGGGACTCTTCCTCTTGACCGTCTTCTTGGTCATCTTCTACGCCTTCAGCCTCGTCTTCATCGTCAGCAGGTTCTTCCCCAGTTTCACTATCTACACTTTCTTCATCTCCAGCAGGCTCTTCTGCATTTGAATCGCCTTCGGAATCATCTTCTTCCGTAGCATCATAGAGACTAGATAATGGTTGATTAAAATAGTCGAGTGGGTTTAACGCGTCCCCATCTTTGCGAATTTCAAAGTGAACGTGTATCCCTGCCTCTTCATTAAACAAGCTTTGTCCTGCTTGTGCTAGTACATCACCTTGTTCAACTTGATCTCCTACTGCGACTTGCACTTCCTCTAATGAAGAATAGTGCGTTATAATACCTTCACCGTGTTCAATTTCAACAATATTCCCGAGCAGTGCGTCCTCAGTTACACTGAGTATTGTTCCACTCATAGACGCTGTTACATCAAAGCTTTCACCACTTTGGCTAGCGATGTCAACGCCTTTGCTTTGCTGGTACGTATTGTTGTAGAACACAAGTGCTGCTTCACGCTCTTCATCAGAACCCTCAGCATCGTAATACTGTGTCTCGATTACGGCTTCATCTTGATTCACTACTGGCCAAGCAAATGTTTCGTTGTCTGCTGTAACCTCAACCGCGTCCCCATCATTGGTCTCGTTTTCACCGTAACTTCCATCCACATTCGTATTCTCTTCTTCTGCTACCTCTGGTTCAGGTTGATTTGTAGCTTGGAACCATACTGCAGTGGAAATGATAATGGCGGCAACGGCAATGTACATCGCTGGGAATACCCAACGTTTGCGGAAAAATTTCCGCGCTGGTTTTGGAGAAGTTTGCTTTTCTTCCTCTCTCATTTTCATCACCTCAGCAACCAGTTTGGTCGCGTTTTAGAAATAATATACATGGGGTGAAAAATTTTTTGGATTTAGTTTATGTAGAAAGAAGAAATCTATACACAAAACATAAAAAAAAGCGTGCAGTTTTTGCACACTTTTTCTTATGGAGTAGAATACACCACCGTTTTCTTTAAAAAGTTTGTTGCCTTCCCTATCTCGATGCCTTGATAATAATAAGTTACAATTTGCTCTGCAGTCTTTCCCTCTCTTGCCATACCGTTCGCTCCGTATTGGCTCATCCCTACACCGTGTCCGTATCCTTCTGTTTGAAACAAAATCTCGTTTCCATTCCTCGTCCACGTAAAGTCAGAAGATCGGAGTTCAAGAGCTTCTCGAACCTGTCGACCTGTAAAGGTTTGCTCACCAAGCTGCACTGTCGCCACCCGTTCCCCTGCTGTCCGCTCTAAAATGGTGCCGATTTCCCCCTGCTCTGGCAAGGTGATATTCAGCGCAGTTTCTACTATCTCTATAGGGATGGACTTTTGATCTTCATACTTTGGGGACGATGTTTGATCCCAAGTGCTTTTTACACTTTTTAAATACGGAACTTCGTTTGCCCAATAATCTTGACTATTTTCTGTGTAACCATTTGATGTTGAAAAATAGAACGCATCAATTGGCTCATTTGCATAAGTTAAAATTTTCCCTCTCGTTTCGTCAACCGCTTGCTCAATTTTCTTTTTATTCTCCTCGTAATCCTCTTTCCAAAGAGACCGTAGCTCCTCATCATCTTTATATACTTGATGAGAGATCGTATCTGTAACTTGTGCTCCTTGTGGGACACCTGCTGGATCATCTTGTAAAAGTAGTTTAGTGATATACGTTCGCGCGGCCAGTGCTTGTGCCTTCAACGCTTCTAATTCAAAGTCTGCTGGCATTTCACTTGCCACAACACCGACAACGTATTCTTCTAAAGGGATTTGGTCGATTTTCTCTTGATCAGAACGAAAGACCGCTACCTCTACTCCATTGAGTGGATCTGATGAAGTAGCTTGCGCTTTTGATTTGATTAAGTTCTCCTGCTCTTGTCCTTGGAACGGCATCACAACAAGCACCGGCACAACAACAGTAAGGATAAAAGTAGCTGTTATACAGAGGATTAGGGGTTTCCATGATTTCAAACAAAGGCCCTCCAGTCATTTTCAATAGGTAGTAGAATGAAATGGTGTAGTAAATTGTTTCCCATAAAAGGGCTTGGTAGCTTTCTGGACAATTCTTTCACAATATATGGGGCCCGGGCATAAAATATGACAAGGTGGCTTGGTTTTAGATGAAAACGAAATCACTCTAATTTCTGACCAAGACAAGACAGTTCCCACGACTACGGGATTATTCACATGCTAAGATTAGAATTAGCAGCATAGGGGAGATATAGGAGAGCTATGCAAAAAGAAGGTGCAGGACGCAAAAAAAGACAGATAGCTAAAAATAGCCATCTGTCGCCTAATCATTTATTATTGTGCTGCTTTTGAAGAAGTCGCTTCGAGTGGTGACCAATTATAAGCATCTTCCATTCGCACTCGTTCAATATCGGCACCGAGCTGTGCAAGCTTTTCGTGCAGACCGACATAGCCACGATCTAAATGCTTTAACTCCGTAACACGCGTCATTCCGTCTGCCCGAAGTCCTGCTAAAATTAAGGCGGCCGCAGCTCGCAAATCAGTCGCAGCCACTTCAGCACCTTGAAGTTCACTAGGGCCAGACATCATCACCGAGCGACCTTCAATTTTAATGTCGGCATTCATGCGTCGGAATTCTTCTACATGCATAAAGCGATTTTCGAAAACCGTTTCAGTAATCATACTCGTGCCATTTGCACAAAGCAACAGTGCCATAAACTGAGACTGCATATCTGTCGGAAACCCTGGATGTGGCATCGTTTTAATATCAACTGCCTTTAGCCTCTCTGGTCCGATGACACGAATACCGTCTCCTTCTTCTTGACACAACACACCCATCTCCTCCAATTTTGCCATTAGAGAAGTTAAATGTTCTGGCACAGCGCCTTGAATCCACACGTTCCCTTTCGTGATGGCTGCAGCTACCATGAATGTTCCTGCCTCGATACGGTCTGGAATAATAGCATGCTCGACCCCACGAAGCGATTCTACACCTTCAATACGAATAGTGCCTGTGCCCGCTCCCCGAATAGAGGCGCCCATTTTGTTTAAAAAGTTTGCTAAATCAACAATTTCAGGCTCTTTCGCGCAGTTTTCCAGCACAGTGGTTCCTTCCGCTAGTGTCGCGGCCGTCATAATATTTTCTGTCGCCCCGACACTCGGGAAATCAAGATATACTTTTGCTCCTTGCAAACGCCCTTCAACTTGGGCATCAATAAATCCATTTCCAACTTTCACAGTAGCGCCCATTGCTTCAAATCCTTTTAAATGCAGGTCAATCGGGCGTGAACCAATCGCACATCCTCCTGGTAATGCGACTCGTGCGCGACCATTTCGAGCGAGCAACGGTCCCATTACTTGTACAGAGGCTCTCATTTTTCTTACATACTCAAATGGTGCTTCATCTTTTAACTCTCGTGATGCATCGATGTGAATTTCATTACCCAACAATTTCGTTTCGGCACCTAAATATTTCAGAACCTCTGAAATTGTGTTTACATCGGAGAGAGCGGGTACATCACGTATGACACTTTTTCCATCACTGGCTAACAATGTAGCGGCAATCACGGGCAAGACAGCATTTTTTGCACCTTCTACTTTTACAGTGCCCTCAAGCCGGTTTCCGCCGCGGACGATGATTTGTTCCAAGTGTATTCCCCTCCGCGTCCAATTTCTCTATATTACTATTCAATCGTCATGGTTGGTGTGCCAACTACTGAGGTAGTCTTTGCGCCCAATCGTTGCTTTCGTATGTCAAATAATCTAAGTGTTTCGGTCTTCTTCAGGTTTGTTGTCAATGTTCCGGTTTCATTTACAATTTTCTAGCCCGGATGGAAATCATGTTTCCCGTACATCCTCATTGGTTAAGGCAAAATCATTTGCTATTTCTGTGTTCCAGCCTGGCACAATAGCCTCAGACCATAACATACGTATGGGCTGCTTTGTTTTCGAGGGTCGTTTATCGGCAAATGGTGTTCATACAATCTGAACGTCACTTTTTCTCTTCGTCCATTGCCAAACCCTTTCAGCTAAACCTACACATGCGTTCACGTCCACTTCCGACTTCACCTGTTCAATCGATTGTCTTGCTCAACAAAGTCCATGTTTCAATCTCACACCCGCTTTTCACCAGCTGCAGTAGTAGTAACGAGGAGCTGCTCGCACAACTTGAACTTGGATTTGTTTCAGTTAAAATAAACGATATCGCAAAGACTGGTAGATCAAACAAACGAATAAAGAAAATAATGGCAAGAACACTATATACGACTTTTATACCCTCGTCTCCCTCTCCTTATTACCAGTGTTACCACTGCAGGGAAGAGCATACGTAAGAAAAGTCTGCACCATATATTGGCGTGTGATTCTATTTGGAATTTTCTCAGTAGAAGATGTTTTCGACTAAAAGTTTCCTTGTTTTTCAATGGTTAGACGCCTGTAGATCAGAACGTCAAAAACCAACGAATTTTGGAAAAACCCTTAAATTCCTGCCACGACCACAACAAACAACGATAAGTATATCTAATAACAATACGTATGTATGTTTTGATCAGTTGTGAGCAAGTTGTAGACCAACCCTTCACATTTTAATTCATTTCACAAAGGAAGACTACATGTAAGAAGTCCCATTTCTTGAGAGAATTTTCCCTTTACGAAAACATATAGGGTAATCGACGTGCCCACTCGACATAATCAATGGCGAAATTGCCAACAGCTGAGCCAATCGCAATCGTAATGAACACGTATAGAATACGGGCCTGTGCGACTCGATTTGCACGCAGCAATTTATCAAAATGGAGTGCTTGTAATGCCCACCACGTGACTGCTATGAAAAACAGCTGAATGATGATGCTGAGCAACGCCATCTGTCCAAAAGCCTCCACACGTACCCGCTCCTTTTCTACGGCTAATTTTAAGCAAATTCATTATACATTTTAACACAGAGAGATATTCTCTTGTATAGGAAAATACAGCTTTCGACAAGGTTAAGCATGATTTTTCGACATTTTTTGAAAAAGGATGACTTCATGAAAAAACCACTACGTCTACTCTCAGACCTCTTCTCGCCATGCTACAATTTTAGTTTCAACTTGTTTTATGAATGTTCATAATTGCTTATCACATACACTTTGTAAGTTTGTATGATAAAAGGAGACAGGCACCTCATATATATAGACTATCTTGAAACAAGAGGTGAAACCATGAGTTATATTACTCTTTGGACAATAACCGTTCCGGCAAGTTTAGTTACCGGTTTACTGGCTGTGTTAGGGACTGGGCTTATCCTATCACGGCATTCCAAAAAAACGTACAGCCTAGACCCCTTGTGGGATACTGTTTTTTGGCATGTGCTTATTTGGAAGGGAAGCTATGTAATCATGTATTGGGAGACTGTCGTTTCCTCCCCATTAAGCGTCCTGTACTTTGATGGCGGGCTTACGGGTGCGATACTAGCTACCGTTGTATCTGTTGCGCTTCTTTTTTGGAAACATACAGAACAAGGTAAACTATCCGTATACATACGGGCTTACTTAGGAGTATTTACACTGTATCAGTGGGTAGAATTCATTTTAGACGGTTACTCGATCGGTATGCTTCTTGTACTAATTGCTCAAAGTGGGCTCCTCGCTTGGTATTTACGGCGAAAGCACCCAACCATGATCGAAAGCCGACAAACGATTGTGCTATACATGGCATTCTTACTTTGGATGGAAACCGTAAAACTAACATCAACACCCGCTGAATTACCCGTAGCTCTCTTATATGGAGTCGGTTTGCTATTGTGTACTTTACGCAGAAAGGAGACGACTTCTATATGAAGCGGCACATATTCTCCACAATATTGATTTTATTATTAATCAGTGTGTTTTTAGCAAATGTGTTGGACTGGTTCGGAGGAGAGGATAACCTCGGTGAAGGAGTAAATATATCCTTTGAGACAAACGGATCTAAGATTCTAGAGGCTGGAGATGAAGCGCCTAACTTCACATTACAAACTTTAAGCGGGGAGACGTTTGAACTGTTTGAAAATCGCGATAAACCTCTCTTGCTAAACTTCTGGGCGTCATGGTGCCCACCATGTAAGGCAGAGATGCCCCATATGCAAAGCGTGTATGCAAAGTACAGTGATCAAGTTGAGATTGTAGCCGTGAATCTGACGAATCAAGATAATGGGGTCGAAGCTGTGAAATCATTCCAAGAAGAGTATGGGTTGACCTTTCCGATTCCACTTGATCAAAAAGGCGAGGTAGGCAGACTTTATTCGATACTCACTATCCCTACTTCGTATTTCATTAATACCGATGGAACCATCTATCAAAAGTACATAGGTCCGATGAATGAGGAGACGATTCTTTCGATTGTTGAGGAGATGGAATAAACGAAATCACCCAACAAACGGAGCCTAATCATTGATCACGGCTCCGTTTGTCGTTGAGTTAAATTATACTGTCCTCCTAATAAATCATAAAACACGTCTTCAAATGGTGCAAAATTAGAATGACCTGTCACGCTTCTTGCCTCACTAGGAGTTCCATGGAACGAAATCCTTCCTTCCGCTAATACCATCATTCGGTTACACAACCGCTCTACTTCACTCGCATCATGAGTTGTATAACAAACAGCTCTTCCTTCGCGCACCCACCCCGTCAGAAATTCGCCAATTTCTCTTTTAGAGGGAAGGTCTATCCCTACAGTCGGCTCGTCTAGAAGGAGAACTTTCGGGTCATGAAGCAGCCCGATGGCAATATGAAGTTTGCGCTTCATGCCACCCGATAACTGGTGGACCGGTACCTTCCACACCCCAGGTAATGAGACTTGTTCGCATAGTTGCTGAAGAAATTGTGGATCCTTTTCTACTCCCTGTACTTTGGCAAAGAAGCGCATATTTGTTTCCACCGTTTCCCCGTCCCATAACGCCAGCTCTTGAGAAACGAACCCTACAGCCCGCCTAACAAACTTTTGGGAGCCCTCTAGTGAGTGTCCCGAGATGAAGACATCGCCGCTAGCAACTGGACGCAACGTAGCCAACGTAGCTAACAAAGAAGATTTCCCTGCTCCATTGCTTCCAAGTATGCCAAAGATCTCCCCCTCCTGGACTTGAAAAGAGAGTGGGTGGACAACGGTCTTCTTTCCGCGTCGAATCGTAATTTGATTAGCTACTATCATCATGAGCGGTTCTCCTCCCGATAATGGTTTCCCCAACAAGCAAAGATACCGAACCCGACCCATAAAAGCGCGGGTGTATACAAAAAGGGTGATTGAAGTAGCCACGTTTGGAAAACACCAAATGGGAGGATCTCTTCTGCAAAAGTAACTGTCCGCAATAACTCACTCCCCCCCACAAAGGCACCTCCCAGCAAACTCATGAACAGAGCAAGCAATGAAGCAAACAAAACAAATGAGTTTTTTCCTCGAAAAAAGGTCGCCATGCTTCCCCAGAAGCTGACAAGAAAAAGCGAGACTAGCGCTAGTTTGAACGCTAGCATGCCACTCATGAACGGAGTAGGTGATGCGATCAGTTCCAGGAGCAATCCCCCTACAAACAGCCCTGTTCCCCAAAGAAAATGTTGTTTCGAGGCGTACGCCTTCCATCCTTTCGCTGTCGTTCGAATTCGTTTTCCTAAGGGGGTCGTCCGGAGTACCTGTAACTTTCCAGATCTTTCAATTAGCAACAGCGAAGCGGATAACATCCACACCCCCCATGAAAAGGGGCTGACTACTTCTTCACTTCCCTTTTCATCATTTGCCTCCATTGTAGACTCTGCCACCGTCAGTAGTGGTACAGGCTCCCAGTATTGCTGACCGAATGCATACGCTTCCTCATACGTTACTGCCTCCATCGCCTCCAAAGAAACCGCGGCCTTTGCCTGCAATGCAATGCGCATCAGCTCGCTTGCCAGTTCCTCTTGAAATACGCCATACCCAAAAGACCCAGCTCCGATAATGCTCGTAACGATAGGATCTATCTCACCGTTAACTAGCCTCTCCTCAAAGCCTTTTTGGAAAAGAAACACACTGTCCACTTTACCAATTGCTAATGCACGTCTCGCTTCATCTTCCTCGAGCTGAATGAGACGATACGTTTGTGTCGTCTCTTCCAAACGTTTCAAAACGCTCTCCACCATTTCAGTCTCTTCCTCGGTGACAATGGCAATCGGAATCCGAACATTCTCTCCAGCTTCTCTCGTCCCCCATGCCCACCCTTGCGTAGCTATGACAGGAATAACAGCAAGCACTATGAACACAGCAACTTTATTCTCTATGCGATGGGTTTTAGGATTTTCGTTCACACCTTGCCCAGAAATAAACCCCCGTCGACTACATTCAACCGCGAATACAAGTAGGATCATGCCGATCAAGAATAAAATCATCACCTGTACTTGTAGCTTTTCTCCCCCTTCTCCCCAGGCAAACAATCCCCATTGCTGAAACCATGTCGTTGGAATCAAGTCAAGAATCGGCATCCATTCAAGAGGAAAATAGGCAACGGGGACCCACTGACCACCGAGTATCGTCCCGCACAAAAATACCGGCAATAGAAGTACCCACTGTAAAAGGTGATTTCTCGAAATAGAACAAACTAGAAACGCGATCGCCTGCCAAAACACGACGAGAACTATAGATGTGCCAAGTACAGGCGCTAGCTGAACGTCACTTTCATTCCAAAGTAGAGACATTCCCACCGTATAGGGGATCCCCCATGCCATCACGAACGCGATCGAGCCAAACCAATGAGAGGAGAGGAGTTTCCAGCGAGGCACCCCCATTACTTGCAGGCGCTCATCCACTGCGTGTGAACTCTTGAGGGAAACGATCACCACAGATAAAATTGACCACATAGACAATACCAACAACCAAGACGATACGATGAGGTACGACAGAAGTGAAGACGCATCAGTACGCCACTCTTCTTCCTGATCAAAAAAATCCTGTCCCTTTAAAGCCTGTAATGTATATGCCAAAATTGCGGGTTGCATCTCGTCAACAGTAAGCGCAGGGTTCTGTTTGTTTTGAAAGTGATACAAGGTGTTGACTGCACTTTGGGCTGCCGTCACATAATCCGTTGTGCTATGCAGAAACTGTGAAATCCACTCCGCATAAAATGGCTGTTCTTCGTTTTTCACCACTTCGATTGATCTGTTTTCCCCGTCCATTAAAGAAGCAGCAAAACCTTCTGGAATGACCATCATCGCTGCAACGTCATTCGTTCGTATCGCTTCCTGTCCTTCCTCATAAGACATCTCCTGAATGTCTAAAGAAGCCTGCACATGTTCAAGTCCTTGTAAATGTTCGACAATAAACGTCGTTTGAAAGTTTTTATCCTGATTGACAAGCGCTACAGAAATCGGCTTTTGTTCATCGATGGACAACAACATCCAGAGAAGAAACGTGATGGTACCTATACAAATAATCGGAAAAAGCCCTGCCAGTAGCAGGGTTTTTCGATCACGCCAAAGAGCTCGCATGGAAAGTTTCGTTAATTGCCAAATCGTATTCATTGGACCTTATCCTATAATCCTAAAAATAGCGATTGATATTCCAATATAATCTCTTGAAAACGAGCAGAGATATCCTTCCCTAATGCCGTAAACTCCTCACTCGTCATCTCACCAACGTACACACTTGGCACTTCATCAAAATTTGGGAAATCGAGATTGTCTGTAAAAATAGTCGTCGAGTCGACTTCAAGTTCGACTTCATATTGCTGGGCACCATCATCAATCAACAGGGTCATATCATATTCTTGCTCAGCACGGTCGTCTTCCAGCGCTATGTTACGTACTTCTAGTATCTCACCAGAAAGTCCTACTTCAAGTCCTGTGCCCGTGACCTCGTCTACGGAGAGGTCAAAAGCATGCTCAAACGTTTTTTTAGTTCCCTCTTCATTTACAAGCTCGCTACTCCCATTCAATACAAGAGTAGTAGATGTCGTCCCATCAACGTTCATGCCCACTTCAAAGGAATATTCACTACTTTCATTGCTCATTTTATCTTTTTTCAGATCAAGAGTGATCGTTTCCGCTGAATTGTTATTCGTCAGTTCTGCACTCCATTGCTGTTTCGCTCCTGCTTCCATAGGTACATTATGCGTTAGAAGAGATACAGCCACTGGTTCTGGCCCACCTTCTGTTGTAAACGAAAGTTCGCGCTTCACAATTTGCTCATCACCATCCACCCATACCACCGAGGTTACTCCTTCAGGCATTCCGATATTTTGAATATCGTTTTCCAGAATAAGGTGAAGCTCATTCTCAAACTCCTCCACCGAGATCACATTGTCTGCATTGGTTTGAGTTCCCAAAAACATCTCGTAGCGGCCCACGATCATATCATGGAGCACCTCATCCGTGGCGGCTTTCTTCCAGAGGGATTGAAAAATAGCGTAGATCTCATCCTCTGATAGCTGAAGTGTTATCTGCCTAAGGTTATCTACTGTTGCGCCTTCATACTCTACAGAAGCTCCCTCTTCCATCGTAAAGCTCTCTTCTGGAAGGTTATCGTATAAAAGCTTTCCATACGTATCTGCCAAATAATTACTCTCTTCTTCTGACAATTTGATGTTCTCCCATGTCAGTTGCTTGTACGATATGCTTTCTAGGCCCCTATACATAGGATCGAAAGTTCTCATGACATTTCCAAACTCATCATTTTGAATGTAATAGTATTCATCGAACAGCTGCGGTACTTGGACACCAGATTGCTCTTGAGACTGATAAAATTCTGCACCGATCAGCTCTTGCTCTTGTAAAGATATTCCTAAGCTTGACAAAGTCTCATTTGCCTCTGGATTGATTTGTGTTTCCATTTGCAATGACACCTGTCCTAGTAAACTATTTATAAGGAGCATACTAGGGTCGCCTGCCAAGTTCGGCATGGAGAATCCCCCGGTAACCTTTACTTCACTTTTACTCGCTTCCGTCGCAGTCCGCTCGGATAGCTCTAGGAGATCACCATACGCCTGTTCAAACTCTTCCGAAGCCGTATCATATGCGTTTGCTTCACTCATTAAGTACACATTTTTAGGTGATGATTGGGCGATGAAGGCCATACTTGCTGCACCAATACCTACCAACCCGATCAAAGTCAAGATCCCAACAAGCCATTTCCTCTTCACAGGGACTGACGTGTTCGACGAAACTTCCAACGAGGCCGCTGATTCTTGCTGAGCATCCTTTTCATGCTGACTCATTTACTTCCTCCCCCTCCTTGCCCTCACTTACGTACTCAAAAAAGCATCTGTCTGCCACAAGCCAAATAGAAAAGCTTGTCTCTTTATATCTATGCGCCCTGTGTCATTCTAAAACATCTACTCGTAATATCTGTCCGATAGCTGCTCCTACAAATTCGACTTCCACATATTTATTTCCTGCATATGGCATCATGTTCGTAGGCAAAAAATAAACGCACTTTAAAGAGTGTTTCTCTTTAAAGTGCGTGAATAGTGTTTCTTTAGCGTTTACCAGATGCGCTCATACGGTTCATCGCACGTTGTAGTGCGAGTTCTGCCCGTTTGTAGTCAATCGTCTCCTGATTCTTTTGATTCAATCGTTCTTCTGCACGCTGTTTAGCGCGCCCAGCACGATCCACATCAATGTCATCAGCGTTCTCAGCAGATTGTGCAAGAATCGTTACTTTATCTGGGCGAACTTCCAAAAATCCACCGCTTACTGTTACGATGTCTGTGCTGTCCGCTTTCTTTAATCGAACAGAGCCAATGGTCAGTGGAGCGACCAGAGGGATATGCCCAGGCATAATACCGAGCTCCCCACTCTCCGCCTTCGTACTGACCATTTGCACATCGGATTCATAAACGGGACCGTCAGGCGTGACAATACTGACCGCTACAGTCTTCATACTTGACCCCTCCTAGGTTCCGGCGTTTATGCTCCTTGTTCCATTTTCTTAGCATTTTCGAGTACATCCTCCATGCGCCCGACAAGACGGAACGCATCCTCAGGAATGTGATCGTACTTGCCTTCAAGAAGATCTTTAAATCCTTTTACCGTTTCCGCGACAGGTACATAAGAACCTTTTTGTCCTGTAAACTGCTCGGCAACGTGGAAGTTCTGTGACAGGAAGAATTGGACACGACGCGCACGCGATACGACCAATTTATCTTCATCACTCAACTCATCCATTCCAAGGATCGCAATGATATCTTGTAACTCTTTGTAACGTTGAAGTGTTTGTTGCACTTCACGCGCAACAGCGTAATGCTCTTCTCCAACGAACTCCGGTGATAGAGCACGAGAAGTTGATGCCAATGGGTCTACTGCTGGGTAAATCCCCATTTCTGTCAATTTACGCTCTAAGTTTGTTGTCGCATCCAAGTGGGCAAACGTCGTCGCTGGTGCTGGATCAGTATAGTCATCGGCTGGTACATAAACCGCTTGAATAGACGTTACAGAACCAACGTTTGTAGACGTAATACGCTCTTGAAGTTGACCCATTTCGGTTGTAAGCGTAGGCTGGTAACCTACCGCTGATGGTAGACGCCCAAGAAGTGCGGATACTTCTGAACCAGCTTGAGTAAAGCGGTAGATGTTATCAATAAAGAACAACACGTCTTGACCTTGCTCATCACGGAAGTATTCCGCCATTGTCAAACCAGTCAAGGCAACCCGCATACGTGCACCTGGTGGCTCGTTCATTTGTCCGAAAACCATGGCCGTTTTGTTAATAACGCCAGAGTCTTTCATTTCGTAGTACAAGTCATTTCCTTCACGTGTACGCTCACCAACACCGGCGAATACGGAAATACCTCCGTGCTCTTGCGCGATGTTGTTGATCAGTTCTTGGATAAGAACCGTTTTACCTACACCGGCACCACCGAAAAGTCCGATCTTACCACCCTTAATGTACGGCGCTAGTAAGTCAATGACTTTAATACCAGTTTCTAAAATTTCAACCTCAGTAGAAAGTTTGTCGAACGTTGGAGCACTACGGTGAATTGCGTCACGACGTGCAGAGCTATCAACTGGTTCGTCTAAATCAATATTGTCCCCAAGTACGTTGAAGACACGACCTAAAGTCACATCCCCTACTGGTACGGAAATTGGTGATCCCATATCCGTAACGTCTTTCCCACGAACTAGACCATCAGTAGAGCCCATCGCAATAGTACGGACTGAGTCGTCTCCCAAATGGAGGGCGACTTCAAGCGTAACTGAACTGCCTGCTTCTGAGCCTGATACAGTTAGGGCGTTGTATATTTTCGGAAGTTGTCCACTCGGAAACTTCACGTCAACTACAGGTCCCATAACCTGAAGGATTTGTCCCTTGTTCATCACATTCCCTCCTTACATTGTGTTTCAGCCTGAAGTGCTTATTTAACGGTTCGAATAGTTATTCTAAGGCCGCTGCTCCACCGACAATTTCAGTAATCTCTTGCGTAATCGCGGCTTGACGTGCACGGTTGTAACTAAGCGAGAGCGAATCAATAAGTTCTTTCGCATTATCCGTCGCACTCTTCATTGCCGTCATACGGGAAGCGTGCTCACTTGCTTTCCCATCAAGGAGCGCTCCGTAGATTAGACTTTCTGCGTATTGTGGTAGGAGTACCTCTAAGATTTCTTCAGCATTTGGCTCAAATTCATACGATGTGAGCTTCTTTTCACTACTTTCTGCGAGATCCGTAAGCGGTAGAAGTTTCTTTTCCTGGACCTCTTGCTGGATAGCGCTGACATAGTGACTATAGTACATATAGAGCTCATCGATGGTTTCGTCTTGGAACATGTCCACCGCTTTGCTCGTCATTTCCTTAATATCTGCAAAGTTCGGTTGATCAGGTACGCCTGTAATGTCTAACAGTACGTTCATGCCACGTTTCACAAAGAAATCACGCCCGACCCGACCAATTGCAATTATTGCATATTCATCCTTTGATCGATGACGAGATTCAATCGCTAGTCGTACTTGTCGTAAAATGCTGGCATTATAGGCTCCCGCCAGACCACGGTCTGACGTAATGACCAAGTAACCCGTTTTCTTCACAGGGCGATTTTCGAGCATAGGATGGCTAGCATCTTGACTTCCAAGTGCGATACTCGTCACAACATCTTGGATTTTATCCATATAAGGGACGAACGATTTTGCGTTCATCTCCGCACGGTTCAACTTGGATGCCGAAACCATTTCCATTGCCTTCGTAATCTGGCTCGTTTTTTTCGTCGAGTTAATTCGCGTCTTGATGTCGCGTAATGATGCCATCTCCGTTCACCACCCTCTTATTAACATTCACTCAGAGATTATTCGCTAATTGCAAACGTCTTTTTAAACGCCTTGATTGCTTCGTCAAGCTCGTCACCTTCAGGTAGTGTTCCACTTTCACGAATAGTTTGCAGCAATTCTTTACGCTCGCTATCCATCCAGTTGAACATTTCTCCTTCAAAACGACGAATGTCAGTGACTGGTACATCATCAAGGTATCCTTTTGTGAGTGCATAGAGGATCGCAACTTGTTTTTCCACACGGAGTGGCTTGTTTAAGTCTTGTTTCAATACTTCAACCGTACGCGCACCGCGAGCTAGTTTTGCCTGTGTTGCCTTATCAAGATCTGATCCGAATTGAGAGAAGGCTTCTAACTCACGATAAGATGCTAGATCCAAACGGAGTGTACCAGATACCTTCTTCATCGCCTTCACTTGGGCAGACCCACCAACACGTGATACAGACAAACCTGCGTTAATCGCTGGACGTACGCCAGAGAAAAACAAGTCAGATTGTAAGAAGATTTGTCCATCAGTGATGGAAATAACGTTCGTTGGAATGTAAGCGGAGATATCTCCAGCTTGTGTTTCAACGAACGGAAGGGCTGTTAAACTTCCTGCACCCTTTGCGTCACTCAATTTTGCCGCACGCTCTAGCAAACGGCTGTGTAGGTAAAAGACATCCCCTGGGAATGCTTCACGACCTGGAGGACGACGAAGTAGCAAAGATAATTCACGGTAAGCAGACGCTTGTTTAGAAAGATCATCGTATACGACAAGAACGTGCTTCCCGTTGTACATAAATTCTTCTCCCATTGTTACACCCGCATATGGTGCTAAGAAAAGAAGTGGTGCTGGTTGAGAAGCAGACGCTGTTACAACGATTGTGTACTCTAGCGCTCCATGCTTACGCAACGTTTCTACCGCTGTACGAACAGTTGATTCCTTCTGTCCAATCGCTACGTAGATACAAACCATGTCTTCATCTTTTTGATTTAAAATTGCATCAATCGCAACAGAGGTTTTCCCTGTTTGCCGATCTCCGATAATAAGCTCACGTTGCCCGCGACCAATCGGGACAAGCGCATCAATCGCTTTAATTCCCGTTTGAAGAGGCTCATGAACAGATTTACGGTCCATAACTCCTGGCGCTCCACTTTCAATAGGGCGCGTTTTTCCAGTTTGAATCGGACCTAATCCGTCAACTGGTTGTCCTAGTGAATTCACAACACGTCCGATCAGCTCTTCTCCAACCGGTACTTCCATGATGCGTCCTGTACGACGAACTTCATCGCCTTCACGAATGTCTTGGTATGGTCCAAGAATGATGATCCCCACATTACTTTCTTCGAGGTTCTGTGCCATTCCTAATACACCATTAGAAAACTCGACAAGCTCTCCTGCCATGACATTGTCAAGACCATGAGCACGCGCGATTCCGTCACCAATTGTGATGACTGTACCAACGTCAGTTACTTCGATGTCAGACTGATAATCTTGAATTTGCTTTTTTATCAGTGCACTAATCTCTTCAGCTTTTATGCTCATGATTTTCACCCCTTATACTGATGGAATGGATATTAAGCGAGTTCCCGTTCGAGACGGTTTAACTTACCCCGTAGACTGCCGTCATAAATTCGGTTACCGATTTTAATGCGGACGCCTCCGAGCAACTCACTGTCTACTTCGTTTGTAATACGAAGGGTTTGTTTTCCTACTTTTGCTGCAAATACATCAGAAAGGCTCGCTTTCTCTTCAGCTGTCAGAGGACGAGCAGAAGTAACCACTGCTTCAGCGATCCCTTTTTCTTCGTTTGCTAATGCGATGAATTGTTCTGCAACTGTTGCAATCTCAGTCTCGCGATGACGCTCGACAAGAAGTTGGAGCATGTTCAACACGTAAGGTGCTGCTCCTGCAAAAGCACCCTTCACTAATTCCTTCTTTTTCTCACTAGAAAGTTTCGGAGATTGTAAAACAGTCACCAGTTCCGGCGTAGTTCGGATCGCTTGACGAATTTCACGAAGTTCCGCTTCCACTTCATCGAGCTGCCCTTGTGCTTTCACAAGTTCAAACAAAGCAAGTGCGTAACGTTTAGCAACTACACTCATTTCGCGTCCCCTGCCTCATCTAAATAAGAAGAAATAATTTTGTGTTGATCTTCCTCTGACAAGTTCTTCTCAATAACCTTCGATGCGATCATAACAGAGAGAGACGCCACTTGTTCACGTAATGCTGCCACAGCTTGGTCCTTCTGCTGATCAATTTCACGCTTCGCAGACTCTTTTAAACGACTTGCTTCTTCACGAGCCGTGACAAGGATCGACTCGCGTTGATCTTCCCCTTGTTTACGTGCACGCTCTATTAATTCTTGCGCTTCTTGACGAGCTTCCTTCATCAAAGCACGGTGCTCTTCTAGTAATTTGTTCGCTTCATCACGTTTAGCGTCAGCGTCATCCAATTGACTAGCTACGTGTTTTTCACGTTCTTTCATCATATTGGTAATCGGTCCCCATGCAAACTTTCGTAACAAAGCAAGTAGGATAATGAACGCGATTAGCTGATACAAGCTGTCGCCCCAATTAAATCCTACAGCACCAAGGACAAACATATCTAACGTACCCACGAGCGATTCACACTCCTTTCAGAGTTGGTCAATTCTATCGACTCAAATTTATACAGTCCACATAAGACAATGGCGAAGGTTCCAGGTTGGAGGGTCTTCGCCATAATGACTCCAAAATTCTTAATTAAACAGTAAACGCAATAACAACCGCGATGATTGGAATCGCCTCAACAAGTGCTACACCGATAAACATCGTTGTTTGTAACATACCGCGCGCTTCCGGTTGACGAGCAATTCCTTCGACTGTACGTGATACGATAAGACCGTTACCGATACCTGCTCCAAGTGCTGCAAGACCGATAGCAATAGCTGCTGCAATAGCATTCATGATTTGTTGTCCTCCTTAAATATATGAAAGTTTAGTAGGCTTCCCAAATGGGTATAATCAATGGTCAGAGCTTACTTTATGAGCAAGGTACACCATCGTTAACATAGTAAAAATAAACGCTTGAATTACACCGACAAAGAGACTAAATCCTTGCCAAGCTATCATCGGGATAATCCCTGCAAGTCCACCAAGGATACTGGATGTTCCGAGACCAACGAGCAGTGCAAGAAGTATTTCACCCGCATAGATATTCCCATAAAGTCGAAGACCAAGCGTTAGCGTGTTTGCGAACTCCTCAATAATCTTCAACGGGAATAAGAACCACATCGGTTTGACGAACTCTTTCCCATAGCCGCCAACACCCTTCAATTTCACGCCGTAGTAATGGCTTAATACAACGACTAAGAGCGCTAATGTTAAGGTAACAGTTGGGTCAGCTGTCGGCGATTTCCACCAGAGCTCATTATCGACCACAATGGCTAACGGCACACCAAGCAAATTGGCGACAAGGATGTACATAATTAAGGCAAGTCCAAGCAAATGAAACCGCCCGCCATCCTTCCAATCCATCGTTGAATTAATGATGTTCCGAATAAAGTCAATGACCCATTCCATAAAGTTTTGCAATCCTGTTGGGCGCATTTGTAAGTTTCGCGTGAACAATATTGCAGTAAGCAGAACGATAACAGTGGCTACCGTAATCATTAACACGTTTGACATGTTAAAGGGTATGGTCAATTCACCTATCACCAGTTCCTCTATGGGCGCTTCATGTTCTTCCATCATCTCACCTCTTTTCCCGCTTCTTGCTAACCAAGTTTAGAACAAAAAAATCTATCATAATGACAACATACATTGTCATTAATCCAATTACAGTACTTCCCAGCGAGATGTCGTCAGGAAAACGCAGTACGATGACAACCGCAAGTGCCCCTGTTGCCAGACGCGAAAAACTTCCTAATGAACGAGTACGCTCTCCCTTTGCAATCGCTTCCCCGAACTGTGTTGACTTTCTTTGTAAAAGCCAGAAGTTGAATAAACTCAGGCTTGTCCCAAGAATCAACCCCGCAAAGACAGGTGCATACGGAGTGAACCCCCATCCGATTGTATAAATGGAGAGGAGATATAATAAGTACTTCGTTCCTCGCTTGAAAAGTGTGTTGAGGTCGGGCATCATGACACCTACTCTTTCGTATAACGTCGGATTGTCATGAGCATTGCAGTAATGCCCGTAGCAAGTCCCAATAATACCCCGGTAATAAGAAGTAGAGGATCTGTTTGGAAAGTATCATCAAGCCATCTGCCTCCGAAGAGACCGATGAGTATTGAACCTACCAATTGGGACAAAATGGCTGACATGAGAGCCATTGCTCGTAAAGGGTGGCGGTCAGGCTGTTTATTCACAGTAAATCGACCCCCAAGAAAAGTTGGGTAAAGTTGAGGAATTTCAGATCTGATAGGGCTACGTAGAGTAGAGGGAAAACACCTTTGAAAACCCTATCATCCTATACCCTTTGTTAGCATACAATAGCCCCCCAACCATGTCAACGTGTTCTAGTTTATTAAATCCATTCCCACAGCTACCAATTGTTGGTCTGTCACATTTTGATCACAAATTCACATACTTACTGAACCTATGAGTTTTTTTATAAATGAAATTCGCGGATATCGGCTCCTGATCGCGGATATCTGCTTCTGACCGCGGATATATTCCTCTGACCGCGGATATATTTCCCTGATCACGGATATCTGCTTCTGACCGCGGATATCTGCCCCTGTTCGCGGATATCTGCCCCTGTTCGCGGATATATTCTCCTGACCGCGGATATCTGCTTCTGTTCGCGGATATATTCTCCTGTTCGCGGATATCTGCTCCTGTTCGCGGATATCTGCTCCTGTTCGCGGATATCTGCTTCTGACCGCGGATATCTGCCCCTGTTCGCGGATATTTTCTCCTGATCGCGGATATATCCTCCTGACCGCGGATATATTCTCCTGTTCGCGGATATATTCCCCTGATCGCGGATATATTCTCCTGACCGCGGATATATTCCCCTGATCGCGGATATATTCTCCTAACCGCGGATATATTCCTCTGATCGCGGATATCTGCCCCTGTTCGCGGATATATTCTCCTGACCGCGGATATCTGCTTCTGTTCGCGGATATCTGCTTCTGTTCGCGGATATATTCTCCTGTTCGCGGATATCTGCTTCTGACCGCGGATATCTGCCCCTGTTCGCGGATATTTTCTCCTGATCGCGGATATATCCTCCTGACCGCGGATATATCCATAGCTCCGTTGCGAAGTCGTTGCGTTTTTTCAGCAGGCTATGGTGTAAGCCCGAACAAACGGAATGGTGTAAACCCGCATCAGACAAACAAATCGAAAAAAAAACGCCTCATAAAATGCATGAAGGCGTTTTTACTTTAGCGATGTTGATGAAACCGCGTTACAGGTTGTTGCAGTGCGATTTCCATTTCAATGACGTCCTCTTTTTTCGATTTGCGTGCAAAGATAAACGCATGGTAGTCCCCAAAAGGTACTCGATCCATTGGTATTTCCCTTTCGAGTAAACCCCTTTCAATGTTACGCCCCCAGTCGAGAAACCCAACAAAGCGAAGTGTGTCAGGGTCATACAGAGCGATCCCAAACTCTTCTGCGCCCCCAGGCAAGTACACTTCGTATTCCCATTTATCTTTTTCTTCTGCAAGCCGTAAATCAAATCCCATTACCCGTGGATAGTCAGGTTCTTTCGCCACAAGCAAGTAGGGGAGCTCGATTGTCTGTTCCTTACTTCTTAGCGTCACGAAGCCATCATAAAGCGATTTTTTGTTATCAACAAGTTTTGCTGTTACTCGTACCCGTTTGCTTTCCCCTGCGTCCAGTGAAAAAGAGGCTGGAAAACGCCACTCTATCATTTCTGTATCGGGGGCTTCAAACTGATATGTTTGCCGTTGGTCACTGACATTTTGTACGGTGACTTCTGCTTGCTTTGTTCGGTCTCCTCCCACACGTTGCACCTTTCCAAACGAAAGAGCACTTGGCATGACAAGCGATTTTGTTTCGATTGCTTCCACGACTTGTATCCTGCCTGCTCCTTGCTCATAGACAGCATACGGTTTTCCATTTTTCGTAACAAGTGGCTTTGCCGTATTCATGAGCGCTGCCTTAATTTGCTCTGGTTTCCAGCTTGGATGTGCCTGTTTCAAGAGTGCGGCAGCCCCTGCTACGTGGGGGGCTGCCATACTTGTACCTTGCAACTCCATGTATCCACCTGGCACTGTACTATTAATAGCAACACCTGGGGCCAGTACATCCGGTTTGACCATCCAATTTCCTGTGACGGGTCCTCGTGAGCTGAAGCCTGCCAATACATCTTCCACTTCTTTTGTATGCAATCTAATCTCATCCGTCCCATTCTTCATCTCTCTACGCAACTTGGCTCCGTCCTCTTTAGATAAAGCAGCTACCGGAATGTCCAGAAACTCCTCTATATTCCCGACAAAATCCCCTTCTACGTTGTTAACAATTAGGAGCCCGATCGCTCCTGCCTCTTGAGCAAAGAGAGCTTTGTTTGTAAATGTCACTTCCCCACGATCCACGAGCGTAATGTTACCCGTTACATTACCGTACTCTTCTTTTGTAGTACCTAAGCCGACATCTTCCACCTCGTACGTTCGTTCTGTTTGCCATTCAGTCGAACCGATGAGTGGTTGTAAGGCAAGAGAATTCCTATTTGCACCAAATTCCATAAAGGGTATTTTCATGGGAGGGGTTGAAGCGCCCACAGAAATCGCTTTTCCACTAGTCCCCGGTGAACCAACCGTCCATTTATTCGGTCCACTATTTCCATTAGAAGTTACCGCCACAATTCCCTTTTCAACCGCTTTGTTTAAGGCAAGACTAACTGGAAGATCTGGTCCATTTACAGTCGTGCCTAGGGATAAGTTGAGTATGTCTACTTTGTCGCGAATAGCTAATTCAATCGCCATAATCACTTGCTCTGTCGTTCCGAAGCCACCCGGCCCGAGCGCTCTGTATGCTTTAATTTTCGCTTTAGGTGCGATACCTTGCATCATACCGTCTGCTGCAATGACTCCTGCGACATGCGTTCCATGAAAGGTGTTTAGGCGACCTTGGGAAGTGGTTTCCATTGGATCCTGGTCTCCGTCAATTACATCACGTCCGCCGTCGTAATTTCTCATGAGATCAGGGTGCTGGTAGTCAATGCCTGTATCGATGACCCCAACCATTACTCCTTCACCAGTGAGTCGATGGTCTTTTGCATCGTACAGTCCGCGTACATCAGTTGCACCTATATACGGGATACTCGTTTCGCCATCAGTTGCATAGGAAACTGCCTTAGAAATAGATGAGATGCGTTGGATGCCGCCCAATTCTTTTAGTTCTCTAACTGGACCCGACACAGAAAACCCTGAGAACACCTCTGTAAACACGTGGCGAAGTTCCATATCTTTAAAAGGGGCCAGCATCGCACGTATTTCATCTTCCGTTTTCCTCTCTTCCAGCACAACAATAGCTACCTGCTCTTCGTCGAGAGAAGGTTCCGGTAGTGGAGGGATTTCTACTTTTATTTCCCGTCCGCTTACGATCATTCCACTAAACGAAAATGTTATGACACACAATATACATAACAACTTATACCAAAGACCCACACGCGTCACTCCCCTCTCTCCCGCTTACCGATTAGCGTGTCTCCCGAGTAGGGAAGGTATGCGCGACAAAATGGGAGTTTTGTCCCTTTTGAACGGGGGTTTGTCCCTTTTGAAAGCAATCGGTACTTTCGCCGATTTCTTTCCAGCGCTCTCACCAAAGAAAGTACTCCTCAAAATGAGAAGTACTTCTACACAATATATGTTTGCAAAGGGTTAACGCTTTATAGCTGGTTCAAAAGATGCCGGTCGTTCAGTGGTTTGCCCGAATCGATAACGAATACTCTCTGCAATTCGAGCAGATGCTTGGCCGTCTCCGTACGGGTTAGACGCCTTAGACATCGCGTCATACAAAGCTTGATCTGTTAGCAATTCTGTCGCCAATTGATAAATAGGTTCCTCGTCATTGCCTGCAAGCTTCAACGTTCCTGCTGCGATGCCTTCAGGGCGCTCGGTCGTATCACGAAGCACGAGAACTGGCTTCCCGAGTGATGGTGCTTCTTCTTGAATACCACCGGAATCTGTGAGTACAATGTGTGCGCGCGAAAGGAAGTTATGAAAGTCAATCACATCTAGCGGTTCAATTAGATGAATACGAGGATCATTTCCGAGCACCTCATCCGCTAGCTCACGAACAACTGGATTCAAGTGGACCGGATAGACAACCTGTACATCCGGTTGCTCTTCCACAATTCGTTTAATGGCACGGAACATATTGCGCATCGGCTGACCGAGATTTTCCCGGCGGTGTGCTGTGACGAGAATGAGGCGGTCCTCACCGAGCTTGTTCAACACTTCGTGGTCATAGCCATCCGTCACAGTTGTTTTCAACGCATCAATAGCGGTATTTCCAGTGACAAAAATCGCGTCGCCTTTTTTACCTTCATCTAATAAGTTACGCGCTGCTTGATCGGTTGGCGCAAAATGCAAATCAGCCATCACACCGGTCAATTGGCGATTCATCTCCTCCGGAAACGGGGAATATTTATTCCACGTTCGCAGGCCTGCCTCGACGTGTCCCACCGCAATTTGGTTATAAAAGGCTGCCAAACTCCCGACAAATGTCGTTGTTGTATCGCCGTGAACGAGCACGATATCCGGCTGGTGCCTTTTCATGACCTCATCTAACCCTTGAAGCGCACGTGTCGTCACATCGATCAACGTTTGGCGGTCCTTCATAATATTTAGGTCTTCATCTGGAGATATATCGAAAAATCCCATTACTTGATCAAGCATTTCGCGATGCTGTGCCGTAACAACAACAATCTGTTCAAATTGTTTAGGACGAAGATTCAACTCTAACACGAGTGGTGCCATCTTAATTGCCTCAGGACGCGTTCCAAAAATCGTCATCACTTTTATTCGTTTCATATGTAGAAACTCCTTTCGATCAGGACGTACACGGTTTACAAACTACTTTGTACCAAACAGACGGTCTCCAGCATCACCAAGTCCAGGAACGATATAGCCTTTTTCATTTAATTTTTCGTCTAAAGCGGCGATATAAATGTCTACATCAGGGTGCGCTTCCTTCACGACCTCTACGCCTTCAGGGGCTGCAATCAAGCACATGAATTTGATGTTTTTCGCACCACGTTTTTTTAAGGAGTTCAACGCTTCAACCGCAGAACCACCCGTTGCAAGCATAGGATCAACTACAATAAAATCACGCTCCTCAACATCTGATGGCAATTTCACGTAATACTCAACAGGCTGTAATGTTTCTGGGTCACGGTACAGACCGACATGTCCCACTTTTGCTGCTGGAATGAGCTTCAGAATTCCGTCGACCATTCCAATGCCTGCCCGTAAGATCGGCACGATACCGAGCTTTTTCCCCGCCAAAACGTTCGATGTTGCTTTCCGTACTGGCGTCTCAATTTCGACCTCTTGTAATGGCATGTCTCTCGTAATTTCAAAAGCCATTAGTGTCGCTACCTCATCTACAAGTTCCCGAAACTCTTTTGTCCCTGTATGTTGGTCACGGATATACGTTAATTTATGCTGAATGAGCGGATGATCAAACACATACACTTTTCCCACAACGTTCTCTCCTTTAGTACCAAGACTTTGGTTTTTTCACACTTCCCATCATTTTACCGAAAAAAATCGACAGCTTCAATGAGACATCCTGCAAAATGTGTGCGCAAAACAGGAAAATCGTCAGGATCACTCATTGACTTGTAGAAATTTGCTGTAATTTGCAAATAAGAATGATTACGAAAATCCTTTACAACCCGTTCAACTGTCTATACACTATAAAACGTAATGATTACGAATTGAATTAATAGAAAGCACTTGACCGATCTGCTTGTAGAAAGGATGACACATACATGAAAAAGAAACTATTTTTAGCTTCAGCCCTTCTTGTTGGGCCCGCATTGTTAGGTGGGTGCAGTGAGGAAGAAGTCGCCCAAACATCTGAAATAGACGAAGACAAATTAACCATTTACGCAAGTGTTTTCCCGTTGGAGGACTTTGCAAAAAAAATCGGTGGGGATTACGTAGATGTGAGACCTATGATGCCAAATGGTGGAGACGCTCATACTTATGAACCAACGCCTAAAGAGATGACTGAGTTTGCAGAGGCAGACTTCATTCTTTACAACGGCATGCAATTAGAAGGATTTATTGAACCCGTTAAAGACGCCCTCGCTAATCAAGATGTTGAGCTAGTAGCTGTTGGCGACTTTGTTCTGGAGAACGTGCCTGAGGATGAGTATGTTTTTATTGAAGAAGATGAAAATGAAGGCGAGGAATCTTCCGTTAGTCTAGACCCCCATATTTGGATTGACCCTATGAACGCCAAGGACATGGCAGAAGTTGTTTTAGAGCAGCTAAAACAAGCAAAGCCTGAAGCAGCAGATGACTTCACGAAAAACTTCGAGGCAATGGCAGACGATTTCGATACCCTGGATACTGCGTTTCAAGAGGCAATCGATGCCGCTCCAAATAAAACCATCGTGGTGGCACATGCCGCTTACGGATATTGGGAAAAAGCATATGGACTTGAGCAAGTAGCTATAAACGGCTTCTCCACGATAGAAGAACCATCCCAACAAGAATTGACGAACATTGTGCAATTAATTGAATCTGAAGGAATTCCATTCATTATCTTTGAACAAAACGTCTCTTCGCGCATTACAGAAATCATTCAAGATGAAGTCGGCGTGGAGGACTTAATGCTTCATAACATGGCTACTGTTACGGATGAAGATCGTAAAAATGGTGCTGATTATTTTAGTATTATGCAGCAGAATGTGCAGACGTTAGAGAAGGCTTTGAATTACTAGAAGATGATGAACAGCCCCTTACCGTTTGGCGAGGGGCTACTTTTTATGGGTCCTAAGTCACGATGGTATACTTTCGTCTGAAAGTATGTACTCAATCGTAGTTGAACCGGCAGCCTATTGATGTAAACTTTTTATTGGCTAGTAGACAGCTTCATGATGGTTTCTCCCCCACAGGTTTCTCCCATTTACCAATAAATATAAAGTCCCAAGCCAACTGCTAATATCACCACTAAGGCAACGTACATAAGCGTTAGGCGGGTTACATTCCCCTTCGTTTCAGAACGATAATTTTCATCACCTTTCCCACCTAAAGCGAGCGTTCCGATTAAGCCAGCGACCATAATTAGTATGACGATGATGAATGCGATTTCCACTTCTTTCACCTCAAATAGTAAAGGAACTGGTACGACCCGATTCATGTCGAAAAATCTTCATGTATTTACTACGAAACCTCTCGCAGACAGTCGACAAAAAGTGACAATTTCCGGGTGGTACCAGTTCCTGTGTTTATGACCAGGGTGAGGACGGCTTCGCGTTCTTATTTTGCGTACAAAGGAAACTTCGCTGTGAGCGCGAGTACTTCTTCTTTCACTTCAGCGAGTACCGCTTCGTTTTCATGATTCGTTAATGCCTTTGTAATGAGGCGAGCGATTTCATCCATTTCTGCTTCACCAAATCCGCGTGATGTGACGGCTGCTGTACCGATGCGAACACCACTTGTCACAAACGGGCTCTCTGGATCAAATGGGATTGTATTTTTGTTGACGGTAATTGCTACTTCGTCGAGTACTTTTTCTGCCACTTTGCCTGTGAGATTGTGTTTGCGTAGATCCACAAGTAACAAGTGGTTGTCTGTTCCGCCCGATACAATGTCGAAGCCTTCCTTAATGAACGTTTCTCCAAGTCGTTTTGCATTTGCGACAACTTGCTGGGAGTACTCTTTGAAAGCCGGCTGCAATGCTTCTCCGAATGCGACCGCTTTCGCTGAGATGACGTGCATGAGCGGACCACCTTGCAAGCCTGGGAAAATCGATTTATCTATCTTCTTCGCAAATTCTTCCTTGCAAAGGATCATACCTCCACGAGGGCCGCGCAATGTTTTGTGCGTCGTCGTTGTCACAAAGTCTGCATATGGCACTGGATTTTGATGGAGACCTGTAGCTACAAGTCCAGCAATGTGCGCCATGTCGACCATAAAATACGCGCCTACTTCATCGGCAATCTCACGGAACTTCGCAAAGTCAATTGCACGTGGATAAGCACTCGCACCCGCTACAATGAGCTTCGGCTTCGTTTCCAATGCTTTTTGACGAACATCTTCGTAGTCGATATGTTGTGTTTCTTTGTCTACACCGTATTCGACAAAGTTGTATTGAATTCCACTGAAGTTAACAGGGCTTCCGTGTGTTAAATGTCCACCGTGAGACAAGTTCATCCCGAGGACAGTATCGCCTTGCTCTAGTACGGTGAAGTACACGGCCATGTTTGCTTGAGCACCTGAGTGTGGCTGCACGTTGGCATGCTCAGCTTGGAACAGTTCCTTCGCACGATCTCTAGCTAAGTCTTCCACCACGTCGACGTGTTCGCAACCACCGTAGTAGCGACGATTTGGGTAACCTTCTGCATATTTGTTCGTTAACACGGAGCCTTGCGCTTCCATGACAGCCTCAGATACAAAGTTTTCAGAAGCAATTAACTCAATGTTTTGCTCCTGGCGTTCTTTTTCATTTTGAATGGCTGCAAATACTTGTTTATCTTGTGCTTGTAAGTGTTTCATCCTCTGTCCCCCTCGCGATTATCCGTTCCATCTTGTTCCAACCTTATTGTATCAGAACCGTACGATTGTGGAAACGATCTGCAAGCGTTTTCTCTTATGATGGCCAGACACCCACGCTGCTAAAGTGTTATCACAATGAATTTATTTCCACTGTGTCAAAAAAGTCTTCTCCCAGTATCCCCATGGAAATGTCGCCATAAGAGCCGTTAGGGGCAGATATCCGCGGTCGGGAGAATATATCCGCGGTCAGGGGCAGATATCCGCGATCGGGGGCAGATATCCGCGGTCGGGAGCTGATATCCGCGGTCAGGGGCTGATATCCGCGGTCGGGAGAATATATCCGCGGTTGGGGGCAGATATCCGCGGTCAGGAGAATATATCCGCGATCAGGGGCTGATATCCGCGATCAGGAGAATATATCCGCGGTCAGGGGCAGATATCCGCGGTCGGGAGAATATATCCGCGGTCAGGGGCTGATATCCGCGATCGGGGGCAGATATCCGCGGTTGGGGGCAGATATCCGCGGTCGGGAGAATATATCCGCGGTCAGGGGCAGATATCCGCGGTCGGGGGAACCGAAAAAAACGCATCCAACTATCTGGACACGTTTCTTTCTTCACTCGGTATTCAGCCTATTTCTTGACCTTCTCGTTTACGCGCTTTTTCCTTTTTAATCTGTTTACTTCTTAATTGCCCGCATGCAGCATCAATATCTGTTCCATGCTCTGTCCGAACGCCGCAGTTAATCCCTTTGTCCATTAACGTTTCATAAAACTTTAAGATCGCTTTCTTCTCGCTTCTTTCGTAGTCATTATCTCCGACAGGATTATACGGAATTAGATTCACGTACGATAGGTGACGTTTGTTACTGAGTAGTTTTGCGAGCTGCTGGGCTTCTTCGACGTGATCGTTTACATCCTTCAACAGAATGTATTCAAACGTGATGCGGCGGTTGGTCTTTTCTAGGTAGTAGTCGACAGCCTTCATTAATTTTTCAACCGGGTAAGCTCGGTTGATTTTCATAATGCGTGTTCTAAGCTCATCATTCGGCGCGTGCAACGATACGGCTAGGTTTACTTGCAGGTTTGTATCGGCGAATTCATAAATCTTATCTACCAGGCCACTTGTCGATACCGTAATGTGTCTCGCCCCGATGCCTAGTCCAGTTTGTGAATTCACCACATAGAGGAAGTCCATTAGATTATCGTAGTTATCAAAAGGCTCGCCAATTCCCATCACAACGATGTGGCTCACTCTTTCATCTTTTCCGACTTCATCTAAATGCAGTTGAATTTTCATAATTTGCTCCACAATTTCTCCACTAGACAAATCCCGATGCTTTCTCAAGACACCACTGGCACAAAAGCTGCAGCCGATGTTACAGCCTACTTGCGTCGTGACACACACAGATAATCCGTAATTAAAGCGCATTAATACGGTTTCAATTACGTTGCCATCTTGTAATTTGAATAGGAATTTAATCGTTCCATCCTTTGATTCTTGCTTAATCTCTTCCTGCAAAGTTTGTATAACAAAGTGATCCTCTAGTAGCTGAATACACTCTTTGCTCACGTTGAGCATTTCAGAGAAGTTCGTTACGCGCTTTTTATATAACCAATCCCAGACTTGAGTTGCCCGGAATTTTTTCTGTCCGTGGTCCACAAGCCATGATGTCAGCTGTTCTAAAGTCAATCCATATATTGAGTCCTTCATTTATTACCCTCATTTCAAAACTTTTCAATCTCACTTAATCCTACTGAAAATGTGTGAATGTAGCAACCTGTTTGACATGGTATATAATTGTATCTATTTTTCGATCAAATTCATAGTAAGCATTGATTTTGACAACTTCAACTAGGTACTGTATCTTATGAAAGAGTTTCCCGACTAAATTTATAGGAATTATCATATAGTCTTAGAAAACTATTTCCTTCTACGCTTGGGAACACTATTCATAAATAAGGGAGGTTATGTTTCGTGAAACCGATTTGGAGAGGTTATATCAACGCATCGCTTATTGTCAAAATTACCGTCGCTTTAGTTCTCGGCATTATCGTTGGTATTATTTTTGGCCAAGAAGCCTCTGTATTATCACCATTTGGGGATCTTTTAATTCGTTTACTTAAGTTTCTCATTATCCCGCTCATTTTATTTACCTTAATCGTCGGCGTCAATCATACTAAGATAGGTAACTTAGGGCGCATGGGTGGAAAGGTATTTTTGTATTATTTGCTAACGTCCGCACTCGCGATTGTCGTCGGATTAGCGGTTGCTAGCTTCTTTGATCCTGGTACTGGAATGAGTCTTGACACTGAAGAAGCATTCGAAGTACCTGATAACCCAGGTGTTACGAGTGTTCTATTAAGCATCGTACCGGATAATATTGTGACAGCTTTCAGTGAACTGAATCTGTTAGGAATTATTTTTACAGCACTCGCTTTCGGGATTGCTATATCTTTATTGAGATCATCTAAAGAACACGCTGAATTAGGTCAACATCTATACAAAGTGGTTGACGCATTAAACGAAGCCACATTAGCTATTATGAAGGTCATCCTACAATACGTTCCGATCGGGATCTTTGCGATGATCGCGACAACTGTCGGTAACCAAGGAATGGATACTTTACTGTCATTAGGTGACATGATCCTCGTTCTCTATGTGGCTTTATTCGTACAGGTCGGCGTCTACATCGTCTTCATGCTGTTATCTAAAGTGAACATTGGCCAGTTTTTTGTACAGGCACGCACACCAATGATAACTGCCTTTGTCACACAAAGTAGCTCGGGGACATTGCCACTTACGTTGAACGCTGCAAAAAACCTAGGTCTATCAAAAAGCTTATATGGGTTTAGCCTACCACTAGGTGCCACAGTCAACATGGATGGGGCAGCTATTCGTATTGCTGTATCAGCTGTTTTTGCGGCCAACCTTGTGGGAGATCCTTTGAGCTTTGCAGACATGTTGGTTGTCGTTTTAGTAGGAACACTCGCTTCCGTCGGTACAGCAGGGGTTCCAGGAGCAGGCATCATTATGATCGCCACCGTTTTTGCACAGCTCGGTCTGCCTATGGAAGCAGTGGGCTTACTGGTCGCTATTGATGCTATCGTTGGAATGGGTTGTACGGCCCTAAATGTTACCGGTGATTTGGTGGGTACGTCCATCATTAATAAAACTGAAAAGCAACAAGATAACTACACCCTTTCAAACGAGTAACACATATCCGGTGTCAGACCCCCACTGCAGTAATACCTTAACACTTTAACGTAATGGGGGTCTGACACCGCTAAGTGCTTCTACTACGACAGGTTGGCGTCGACCCCTCTTGACCGCTATCCCAACCACAAACAACAACGACGTACACCCAAACACGATGACCATCCAACGGAAACCGATCGTATCTAGGAACAATCCAGTTAACAGCATGAAGATCTGAAACAAAATGTTCTCGACCATACCACGGATAGAAAAGAAACGACCGTGTAGTGATTCAGGAACTTCAGTTTGGAAAATGGTCGTGACAATCGGAAACAGTGTCCCCATTGCAAGACCGAACAGAGCGAACGTCACAAACGGCATAAGTGGCTCTCCGGCAAAATACAATGATAGATGGCTGATCGAACCAATTAAAGTGATCACCAATAACGGACGAATACTCTTTACGTTGCTAAAGAAGCGTCTAGCAAAGTACGATCCGATAAAGACCGAAATCCCTTCAACTGTATAGAGCATCCCTTTAATTTCAGGGTTATTTTGCAGCTCACTTATTTCAATTACCATTAAGTTAAAGCCAGCAAGAAAGAAAAAGGCAGGAACGACAAGGAGAAGTCCATTAACGACCATCGGCTTTTCTTTGAGCGTCGGTAACAGTAACCGGAACGTCTGCACGAACGATTCTTTCTCTTGGCTGTTCCTCGGCTTCGGTTCATCCCCTTCAATTTTCAAGAAACACGTGGCGACAAACAACATCGCATAGGTCAAAAACGTCACAAAATACAACGAAAAAATAGTCATACTCACTAGAAGTAATCCACCTAACGCCGTACCAATTATTCTGGCAGCAGTGAAGATGTTCATGTGAATGCCGTTCGCTGTGAGCAGCTGTTTTTTCGGAACGATCATCGGAATGACTGTCTGCATCGCTGGGTTAGCGAATGTCACGGTAATCCCAATCGTTAACGTGTACACAACCATCCACGCTACAGAGTTTTGCCAAATGGCCACGAACATAAAAAGGACCGCCATACACCGCGTAAAGCTTGTAATCACGAGCACCTTTTTCTTTTGAGAACGATCTATGAGGCGTCCTGCCATCGGTGCGAGAAATACTCCGACAACAAAGCCCGCTAACAAAATGAGTGCCTGTAAAAATGAGGACTCTACATTCCTTTGTAAAAACTCTAAATTTCCGATGATCCCTACCCACAAACCAATACTTGAGATGGCAACACCTGCAATAATAATTAAAAAGTTCCGATTCCATAAAGCCATCCGTGGTTCCTCCCTCTAACGGTGTCAGACCCCCATTGTAGTAAAGCATTAACGCAGTGGGGGTCTGACACCCTTAACTAACTTAACTTCGAGACACGAAATAATCTTTTTTATTATACAGGATTTTACACCGAACGGAACTCTTTCTCAAAAAATATTTCCACCCAAAAAAAACCCTTTACTCGTTCTAGAGTAAAGGGTGAAAAGATTGCTCTCTAGCGGTGTCAGACCCCCACCACGGTGATACTTTAACGTAGTGGGGGTCTGACACCCACTGTGTAGACTGCTCGCTCGCCACCTATCAGTTTCGGGCGCGTTTTTGCAAAGGTAACATGTGCGTGACCTACTGTGTTCACCTGCATGCGAACGGGTACGGCAACCGGTCGCAAATGCATACCGATTAGTGTGTCGCCCACGTCTAGTCCCGCATGTGCTTGAATCCGTTCTACGACAACTGGATCCTTCAAATGCGTGTAGGCATAGGTTGCCATCGCCCCACCCGCTTTGCGAACAGGAATGACGGATACTTCTTCAAGTGTGTACCGCTCCATTGTCTCCCGCTCCACGACTAATGCTCTGTTAAGATGCTCACAACATTGAAAGGCCGCATGCACACCCTTTTGTTGGCAAATTTGGGCAATTGGCGTATACAGAGCTGCAGCAATTTCCTCAGTTCCTGCTGTTCCGATACGTTCTCCTGCTACTTCACTCGTACTACACCCAATGACTAGCAGTTGCCCTGTTTTTAATACGGCTTCCTCAAAGAACGCTTCCACAATCTCCGTCCAAGTTGATTGGAGAGAGTAGATCATTGCCCGCTCTCCTCTATTTCCGTTAGCTTTTTAAGACGTTTGGCGTGGCGTCCCCCCTCATAGTCTGATTGCAACCACGTTTGGGCGATTTCCCGCGCTAGTCCCGGACCAATGACACGTTCTCCCATTGCCAACACGTTGCTATCGTTATGAGCACGCGTCATTTTCGCTGAAAATACGTCATGTACGAGTGCACAGCGGATTCCTTTTACTTTGTTAGCTGATATGCTCATCCCAATTCCTGTTCCACAAATCAAAATCCCTCGATCAAATTCACCGGATGCTACCTTTTGTGCTACCGGTAAAGCGTAATCTGGGTAATCAACAGATGTTTCACAGTCGCATCCAAAATCCTCATAAGGAATGTTTAACTCTTCTAGTAAAGAACGAATCTCTTCGCGGATGTTGATACCACCATGATCCGATGCAATAGCGACTTTCATCGTCATCGCCTCCCTTTCTTATGTAGCTATAGTTTGGCACAATTCTTTCCGTTTATAAAGCAATGATTAGTTTGAACAAAACCGCACTTTTGAAATCGAGAAAAAGAGCACCTCTCCGCATCTTGCAGAAAGGTACTCCCCCACTTACCGATTCAGTTGATCAATCGTTTCCTTCAACTGAGCGGCCTGTGCTTGAAGCTCCTGGGCTAACTCTTCAACAGCTCTCATTACTGCTGTTTGCTCTTCCGTTGCTGAGGCAACTTGTTGTGCTCCAGCAGAAGTCTGTTCAGCGATCGCCGCCACTTCTTGTGATTGCGACGATGTTTTTTGGATTTGTGTCATTTGTTCGTCAACGAGTGTCGAGATCATTTCCACTGCACCCGCTACGTCGTTCACGGATTTTGTCATCGCTTCCATTGCAGAGTTCGTTTCTTCCCCTTTTTTCGCTTCACTTTGGGCAGAAGACACTTGCTCTGTAATATGTGCAACGACTTGCTTCACTTCTCTTTGGATATTTTGTACAAGTCCTGAGATTCCTTTCACAGCTTTAGCACTCTCGTCCGCGAGCTGGCGAACCTCTTCTGCCACCACCGCGAACCCTTTCCCATGCTCGCCGGCACGTGCTGCTTCAATGGAGGCGTTTAAGGCAAGCAAATTCGTTTGCTCGGCAATATCCCCGACCATTGAAATAATTTGCTCAACCTTTCTTGCATGCTCTTCAAGCTGATGTACAGATTGCAAAGAAACTTCATGCTCCTTCGCCAAAACGGAAATCCCTTCAACTAGTGAAGAAATAACTCCACGACTCTTGCCGAGCTCCTCCACCATTCCTTGTGAAACCTCTTTTGTTGATTTCGCCTGGTGAAGTACCTCTCCAGCAATGCGTGTCACTTCTTCTACAGAAGCTACCGTCGTCTGTACAGCTGTAGCCGAGTTTTCCGCTCCTGCTGAAATTTGTGCGATCGTTTCACTAATTGCTACCGACTGTTGTGCCGCTTTTTGTGACTCATCAGTCATCGCCAGCACTTTTTCGTTCGTATGTTGAAAGTTTGTCTCCACGTGCAAAATCATTGTACCGATGTTTGTCATCATTTTTTGTAGAGAAGCGCCTAGTGCACGAATCTCGTCATCAGTTTTTCCGATATCAATGACTTGGTCTAAATCACCCGCAGCCGCTTTCTCTGCAGCGTCCTGTAAACGATACAATCTTCTCACAATAAAACCGGCAAAGAAATACGCTAAAATACCCGACCAAATAACCCCTAAAACAAGCGTACCTATCGTGAATAAAGTTTCTCCAACAAACGAATCTACATAATTAAATACGAAATACAAAAATAGTGCAGAAATAGAATACGTGATAAAAGAAAGTCCTAGTGTCATCCACACGAACTTTTTACGCACGCCAGAACGAAACGCTTTCTTTTTCTCTTTTGCCATCCGGATTCCTCCTCCAAAGCTCCCTAAGCCTTGTCGAGTTTAACCGCTAGCTTTTGAAGTAATCTTTCCAGTTCAGCAAAGGTTTGCCGATACGTATCTATAGAACCCCCGTAAGGATCTGATACGCTCCCCGCTTCACCGACTGCCCCCTTTAAAGTATAGAGCTTATCGGACATATGAGGATAGTGTGCCTGCAATAGTGCGACATGGTCTGCTGTCATGCCAATTACGTGAGTTGCCCAGACCATGTCCTCCTCGCTCAATGCTTTTGACACATGCGAAGCCGGAATGCCAGCTTCCCCTAAAACAACGACCGCATGTTCAGCGGCAGGTGCACCGTCCATCGCAAACAGCCCACGTGACCTTACCTCATACCCATTAGTTACATGTTGAAAGATTTTCTCTGCCATTGGACTTCGACAAGTGTTACCGGTACATACAAATACGATTCGTTTCATCGTCCATGCCTCCTTACTAGTTACCCGTTCCATGTTTTCATGCTCGCGCGACGCGAGTGGGACCAGTGTTGCAACACGACGTCGCGACTTTAGCTTGGTTTCTCTAGTATACGGATATTTAGCACGATTCTAAAACAGAAGCCACTGGACATAGACACATTTTCCTACGACTTCTTTATCGACCAAACCTATTGAAAACTTTATGTATTTGAAAAAAAAGTAATCGGATATACAAAAAGAAGCTATACCCCTTACACTCACGGTATAACTCCATCCTATTTGCTATGTATTTACTAAGGCAGTATCAGCTTCAACCCAAACGCAAATAAAATACTCCCGCCCAATGCCTCACCATAAGAGCCTAGGAAACCTTGTACACGTTTTCCGACGAGTAAGCCTGCCCATGTTAACAATGTGGCAGCTATTCCAAAGCAGACAATCGTTAGAACCGTTTTGGCTCCATAAATACCGAGCGTTAGCCCCACGGAAAAACTGTCTAAACTGACGCTAAAGGCATAGACAATGAGGCCAAAGCCAATCGGCTGTATGAGCGAGTCTTCTCCCTTTCGAAAGCTAGCAATAAACATTTGGATCCCAAGAATAATGAGTAACCCTCCACCGGCATATGTTGCCACCGTACCGAATGTATCAGACAAAAAGCGCCCTGTCACCATACCTCCGAGCGGCATAATCACGTGAAATAAGCCGACCACAATCCCAATTTTCAAAATCTGTCGTCCACGCAAAGGGAACATTCCCATTCCCAACCCAACTGAAAAGGCGTCCATCCCAAGCGCAAACGCCATAACGGATAGCATTAAAATTTCTTGTAGCCACTCTGACATACGAGTTCCCTCCTTGGACGTGCCTATAGCAACATATGCATGTCCAAAGGGAATTAGAAGGATAGGTTGTTAGAAATTTAACTAACGAGCGTGTTAGCGATCGAATTTGGTCGCTGACTGATCTCGTCTTCTTTTGATGTGGAATAACTATATATAGAATAAACTCCAGCTGGAAATTAGTATAAATAACTATGTCCTGCTGCCTTCCGCAACCGATTCATTAACGCAGCACCCGCCCCATCTTCAGGGAACGTTTCGCACAAAATGACGTCTACATTTTGTTCGTTAAACTGACGAAGCGTATCATAAAGGGCCTTAGCTACTGTCGCGATATCCCCACGTTGACCACAAGTGAGCACAGCATCTGCTATCAAATCAGCTTTGGAGTCGACTGTAGTCAACACGCCGACCCGCTTTCCTTCACCTTGAAAGCGGTCTATCCACACTTGTAATGTCTTGATTTCACCTTCTACAAGATACAAAGGGGCGTCCGGGGCGTAGTGAGTATACTTCATACCTGGAGACTTGGGAGCTGATGTCACTCCGGTTAAACCCGCATCCAATTCCACATTGCCTATAACGGCGCGGATTTGGTCGGCTGTGATAGAGCCAGGACGTAGAATAATCGGTACTTCCCCTGTGCAATCCACAACCGTCGATTCGATTCCTTCTTCCGTAGGGCCGCCATCCACAACGCCTGCGATACGACCTTGTAAGTCTTGCAGCACATGTTCCGCGCGCGTCGGACTCGGTTTACCAGATGAATTAGCGCTTGGTGCCGCTATCGGGAGCTGTGTTGATTCCAGTAGATTACGTGCGACTGGGTGAGACGGAATCCGGACGGCCACTGTGGACAAGCCAGCTGTTACTCGTGTGGATAACATCGAGGTTTCCGTTACTGGCAAAATAAATGAAATGGGTCCCGGCGCAAAGGCTGCGATCATTTGTTGTGCAAGTGGAGAACCTCTGTCCGCAAATTCATCCATTTGTTCGGGCATACTAACATGCACGATCAGTGGGTTGTCACTCGGTCTACCTTTTGCCTCGAAAATACGCGCCACCGCTTCATCATTCGTCGCATCAGCTCCAAGTCCATACACCGTCTCCGTAGGAAAAGCCACGACCTTTCCTTCTTGGAAGAACGTGGCGACCTCATTTATGATTGATTGTGGATACTCTGTGGATTGTACCGTCCAAATTTTCGTGTTCATAAGCTCAAACTCCTTACCCGTTCAAAAAGGTTCTTTATCGAGTATAAGAGATGTTTACTGATAGAACAAGTCAATGTTATACACAAAATGTGGATAACTCCTATTCACTTGTGGGTAACTCTGTGGATACGTCAAGTGAACGCTTCATAAATAAGAAGTTTTCTTCACGGCTCGCTACAATTTGAGCACCATGTTCACAACCGGAGAGCACCTCTACTGCTTCCACTTCTTCCATCTCTTGAAATCCAAGTACTTGAAATAAGGTAGAGGTAGAGCGGCGATTGGATACTAAGTATACTGTTTCCATCCCCTTTTGCTGGGCAAGTTGGAACGCACCTTCGAACAACGCGAATAAGTCATTCTCAGTAGTTGCCGGTGTTAAGACGAGAGAACGCAAAAGACCAGACCTTTCCATCGGTTCAAGCCCGACCGTTGCGGTCATTTTTCCCTCTTCATTTTCTTGTAGAAGAAAGTGGTCATAGAGCTTGTCCACACCATCTGTTTGTAAGTCAGCTTTTTTAAGAAAGGATTGCAAAGAAAGGATATCTTGTTCTGTTGCGAATCGAATTGTGTTCATATCTTTCACCCTCCAAAGAGATTGTTACTGCATTCTATGGAAGTGATAGAGAGAATAGAACTCGATTTGGTAGATTTCCTCTCTTACCTAGCAAAGTACGGCATCCAGCGCACCCATCATTGTATTCCGTGCATGTTCGGTTTGACTGCTGATGTACTCTTTCCCATTCGGGTGCAATTCATAGGTTCATTCCGATCCCTTTGATTAATTGTTTCATTTATATTTTTTGCGGATACTCAAAACTATTCAGTACATACTACTTAGATGCAAAAAGGGAAACTTGTTTCTGTAGACCCACACGAATTCCCCTTGGTAAGCTATAGAAAGTGTACATAAGATTTGTTAGGGGATGAATTATGGATAGGTATCAAGAATTAAAAATGGCTGAACGTGGTGCATGGGTTAGTATTGGCGCTTATATCATTTTGTCTGCCGCGAAATTATTTTTTGGATATACCTTTAACTCGGAAGCGCTTCGGGCAGATGGTTTAAATAACACCACGGATATCGTGGTCTCTATTGCTGTGTTGATCGGTCTGAGAATATCTCAGAAACCGGCTGATGAAAATCACCGATACGGACACTTTCGCGCAGAGACGATCGCTTCACTGGTGGCCTCGTTTATTATCGCAACTGTAGGTTTAGAGGTATTGTATAACGGCATTGTTTCGATAGTGAATCCTAAACAAGAAGCGCCTAATTTAATTACAGCATGGGTTTCGTTAGGAAGTGCTGTCGTTATGTTTTTTGTGTTTATATACAACAGAAATTTAGCAAGGAGAACCAACAGTCACTCACTCCTAGCTGCCGCTGGAGACAATAAGTCAGATGCCTACGTAAGTATTGGGGTTTTTGTTGGGATCATGGCTTCTCAAATAAATCTGGCTTGGATTGATACGGTCGCAGCGATCATTGTAGGTCTCCTAATTTGCAAAACAGGATGGGATATATTTAAAGAGGCAACGCACTCGCTTACGGACGGATTCAGTGAACGTTCTTTAGAGGAAATCAAGCAAACAATTGAGTTAGTTTCACAGGTGGAAGCATTAAAGGATATTAAGGCGAGGTACTTGGGAAGTGAAGTACATGTAGATATTGTAATCGAGGTGTCACCACATCTAAATGTGCAGGAAAGCCATGAGATTGCGGATGAAATAGAGG
This sequence comes from Bacillus fonticola, assembly GCF_012955605.1. Classification (GTDB taxonomy): domain Bacteria; phylum Bacillota; class Bacilli; order Bacillales; family JC228; genus Bacillus_CG; species Bacillus_CG fonticola. The sequence continues at coordinate 2,876,504 of NZ_CP052135.1, forward strand.
AACAGTTGCATAGGAAGCATAACATTGCGCACAGTAACATCCATACAGAACCTGCTAATAATTAAGAAATAATATTCCTAAAAACCCTTCTTTCTTTAAGACTAGAAAGAGGGTTTTTCATTTAAAACAAGTCCAACACCCACTGAAACATTTCCACTAAGAAAAACTTTGCTTGCGGTTTATCGCCTTCTCCATCCACGTACATTGGGTCGTCTTCTACTCCATCTTCCCTTTGCTCTATTTTGACGTCATCGACGCCGTTTCCAGTTTGCGTAGTCATTCCGTTTGAGGAATCAACGAAGCACAGGTTTGGGAACAGGACACACCACCAATTCGATCCTTTTGCTTCTCCTAGCGAAATCAACACCGCTTCATATTCTCCTGCAGGGTATAGCAAGTTTCCGTACAATTTCGTAGGGAATTTAATCATGCCATATTCAACTTTAACATCCTGGTCCAGTCCCGACTCCTCTACCACTCGTTCAGCGATTTTTGTGATTTCTGGTAGTTTCTCTTGCATAACTTTACTCGCTTCGTCGAATGAAGAAGCTCCCTCCATCCACTCGGTAATCGCTATGTTCACTTCATCTCGAACGTCACGCTTCAGTGCTTGATCTACCTCCATGTCACTGTTAGCAAGAATTCGTAATCGCATAGCCTCTTCAGGTATCACGAATCGGCTATTTGCTGTCGCTTCTGTCTTTGGAATCGATAAACTCGCGATCGTGCCGAGCACTAATATACATATATACAAACTAGCAAAGTATTTTTTATTAATTTTCATAATTTGCACCGCCCCTTCACTACACAGTGTGGACAGGCGGTGCTCATCTTAAACTATGAAATTTTAATTTTTATTTTGTGCAAACGGCGTGCAGTTGAAAGCTTCTAGAAAACTACTTGGAACAAAGAAGCGACACGTAACTAACGGATCCACCACTTGAGAGATTTGCGTATGACCAACAGCACTCATCGCCATCGTTAGTTCCGCAAGCGACAAATCAGTATGTGGATGTAAGAAGTCAATCATCTCTTCCACAGCTACTTTCACTGCTTCGTCCAAAGTGTGCTTAGATACTAGAATGGCGAGACCTTCGTCGTTTTGCAAAAACGGGTAGCGTATAGGCTGTTCTTTAACGACGTCCAAAGTCACCTCTACTTTGCCTGGTACTTCAACTCCAGACACCCCGATTTCACCGTCTCCCATCGCTGCATGGAAATCTCCTAGACCAAATAACGCACCTTCAGTAAACACAGGGAAATAGACCGTAGCTCCTTCTGTCATGAGGGTCGTATCCAAGTTTCCACCGTGTGCCCCGGGTGTCCCGTTGTTCACTGGCTCCCCCTCTGGCGCCACCCCAATGACCCCAATCATTTTTTGTACAGGGAATTGAAGGGACGTTGAAAAGGTTACCTTATCTCCTTCAATTGGCAACACCTTTACTGAAAATGAGTCTACTCGATGTCCCATCACACCAAGGTCAGGACCTGTTACCATCACTCCTTGAGCTCCAATGTCTATGGAGTGAATGGTGACAGCTAATACATCGCCCTGCTCAGCACCCTCTACATATACAGGACCTGTTGCTGGATTCACTCGATCCCAATCGAGCTGCTGCATCGTCGTGCTTTCTGATTGAATTTGATCCTCAAAGCAATCGTACGTTTCAATAGCAACACGCTCTCCAGTACGAACGTGCACCTTTGCCTCATTTTCTTTAGAAAAAGCATAGAACGGCTTTCCTTTTTGTAATGTTTTCATGAGTCCCCAACCCTCTCGATCGTATGAATTTTCCGATAGTTTATCATATAAATAGGGCAGATGACCAGTGAGGTAGCTTGTAGACGCTTTCCTTCAATTGCTCTTATCATTTATAAAAGGAGTTAGTGAGCTATAAACTTTTGGCGGTTTTTGTCGATCTATTAAGTAGGGAGTGGGCGCCGTACTTGTTCGCATATTCTCTTCCAACACTATTAGATTCCTTGAGAAAGCTTAGGTGAGACCATGGATAAAACAACATTGATAGGAATAATACTCGGACTCATTGCCGTTGGAGTAGGTATGATTTTGAAAGGAGCCAGTCTTGTTGCACTTTTTAATCCGGCGGCCTTGTTCATTATTCTACTAGGAACAATTGCAGCGGTTACCATCGCCTTCCCATCAAGTGAAATTAAACGAGTTCCTCAATTATTTGGCGTTCTATTCAAGGAGAAAAAGGTGATGTCAATTGAGCAGCTCATCCCCCTTTTTTCTGATTGGGCAACTGTCGCTAGAAAGGAAGGCTTGCTTGCACTTGAAGGCAAGATCTCTACTGTAGAGGATCCCTTCTTAAAAAACGGCTTACGGATGGCTATCGATGGCCAAAGTGCCGAATTCATTCGTGATGTCATGACAGAAGAAATAGAGGCAATGGAAGATCGTCACCAAGCGGGAGCCGCTATTTTTTCTCAAGCGGGAACTTATGCTCCTACACTAGGCGTTCTTGGAGCAGTAATTGGTTTAATCACCGCTTTAACTTATATGGACAATACGGATGAACTAGGAAAGGCCATTTCATCTGCCTTTATCGCGACACTCCTTGGAATCTTTACTGGCTATGTACTGTGGCACCCCTTCGCAAATAAATTAAAAAGAAAATCAAGGCAAGAATTAAAAGTGAGACAAGTCATGATTGAGGGGGTTCTCTCGGTACTTGAGGGACAAACACCTCGTGCTATTGAGCAAAAGTTATCGACTTACCTACCCATTAAAGATAGACAAAAGGTGTTAACAGAGGGTGAGCTAAATGGCTAGAAGAAAAAGGAAAAAGAATGAAGAAGATCATATCGATGAGACGTGGCTGATCCCTTATGCTGACTTACTTACCCTCCTACTGGCATTATTTATTGTCCTTTTTGCAGCAAGTAACGTTGATATTCAGAAATTCAGGCAGATTGCTGAGTCCTTGAACAGTGCCTTTACCGGCGGGACTGGTGTGCTGGAATACGACAGCACACTCCCAGAAAATATACCGGTTGTCACGGAGGAAGAGGAAGAGGAAGAGGAAGAGGAAGAAAAAGAAGAAAAGTCAAAGGAAGAGACTGATCATGAGAGAAATGAGCTTATTCAAGTAAAAGAAAAAATAGATACTTATATAAAAAACAATGAGCTGGATTTACAACTAATAACTGCACTCACTGATGAGGGACTTCTCCTTACTATTCTAAATGATGCACTTTTTGAATCAGGAAGCGATGTTGTGCAGAGTTCAGATGTTGCACTGGCTAGGGAAATCTCTGAGCTCCTTGTCATGAACCCCCCGCGCAACATCATCGTGAGTGGTCATACAGACAATGTGCCCATTCGCAATAGTCAATTCGACAGCAACTGGCACTTAAGCGTGATGCGCGCAGTTAACTTCATGAAAATTTTATTAGAAAATGACGATCTCGACCCACGTTCATTTAGTGCAAAAGGGTTTGGTGAATTCGAACCTATTGCCTCAAACGCAACGGCAGAAGGAAGAATGAAAAATAGACGTGTAGAAATTTTGATTTTGCCTAATGAATAGCACCATGTCTATCCGAGGAAGTGGTTCTCTTTGAAATACATTGAATTCGGTTTAGGGTAACACATGGCTCATTAGGACAGAAGCAGAACATGATGATGGCACAGAAACAGAAGAAAAAGAATCATCGGACCAATCAAATGCCACTCCATATATATTCGGTTTTGGATTAGGGAAACTGTGTTTATTTTGGACTTAAAAGAAGGATTCAAAAGAAATAAGAAGAAACGTAGTGCATTTAAAGCTGTGGTTGGTAGTCTGGATATGTGATGAATTAGTTTGGTTTGGATTTACGCGTTGGCCTTCGTTCAATTCCACACATCAAAAAACGACAACCAGCATACGCCAGTCATCGTCATCACACCTTATTTGCTAGACTGAATAATCTCATCAATAATCCCATACTCTTTTGCTTCCTGCGCGCTCATGAAGTAATCGCGATCCGAGTCTGTAGTCACCTTCTCCAACGGTTGGCCCGTTCGCTCTGAAATAATGTGGTTTACTCGTTCTCGGAGCTTCAGGATGCGTCGTGCGGAAATCTCGATCTCTGTCGCTTGCCCTCTTGCCCCTCCTAATGGTTGGTGAATCATGATCTCACTGTTCGGGAGTGCGAATCGCTTTCCCTTCCCCCCAGCGAGCAATAGCATCGCACCGAATGAAGCGGCAAATCCTGTACAAACAGTGCGTACATCAGGTTCAATGTATTGCATCGTGTCAAAAATAGCGAAACCTGCAGATGTCGATCCACCTGGACTGTTAATATATAGGGTGATGTCTTTCTCTGGATTATCAGCAGCCAAAAAGAGCAGCTGCGCGACAATGGAATTTGCCATGTGGTCGTTAATTTCATCACCAACCATAATAATTCGGTCTTTTAACAGTCGCGAATATATGTCATACGAACGCTCTCCACGGCTCGATTGTTCAATCACATACGGAATTGTAGTCATCATGTACTCCTCCTATTTGTTTAAGCTGCCATACAGACGGCGCCAGAAGGAGTGCACGTGCGCATGTGTTGTTTTGCGAGTAGAATAGGAACGGTTTGCCCCAGGCGTAAGGAATGTAACGACGGAAGCACTTCGAGTAGTCGCTTTGGGTCTTGTGAGTGAATGGTGGTGTAGAGAAGGTCTGTAAATGCCTCTCGATCGTAGTCAATCCAGAATCGATCTGCAGATTGCCCTTGTTGCCCTTCTGTCGCCCTTCTCAAGCGTTCATTTGCCCGATGCAATGTGGATTTAATCGCGGTATCCGTTGTGTCAAACAGGTCTGCGATTTCTTTGACTTGAAATCCAAACGCTTCTTTCAAAAGAAAGCTGACGGACTGCTTGGGAGTTAACGTGTTCACTAACAGCTGAACTAAATCGGTTGAGTTTTCACTAGAAGATTGCTCCGTATCAATTACTTCAGGAGCAGATTCCAGCGTCTCCCTTTTTGACTTTCTGACGTGATCGATCCAACTGTTGTGTGCAATTTTTTTATAAAAGGCAAGACTCGTGTCAGGATGCACAACGTTCTTTTTCCATGCTTTCACGATCGTTTCCTGTACAAGATCCTCGGCATCCCACTTATTTGAAGTAAGAAAGCGGCAATACGGCAGTACCTTTTCGTACAAATCCTCCACATGCTTCTCTTGTACAACACCCAAAATCTGTTCCTCATATTGACCAAGCTTGGTAAGCAATGAAACCACTCCTTTGTGCGCGCGTCTGTACTCTATAAACGGATGAGTTCATCAAAAGGATACGGGTGGATTGAAATTTTTCCTTGTTGGTTTCATTATATTCTAGGAAAAGCTGTAGAGACAAAAAAACGGGTATGTGATCGTATCTGAAACCCCTGCTCTAAGTCTGCGCAACCACTCCCTAAGTCTGAGCAAATCCCCATAAGTCTGCGCATCCGCTCCTAAGTCTGAGCAAATCCCCATAAGTCTGCGCATCCGCTCCTGAGTCTGAGCAAATCCCCATAAGTCTGCGCATCCGCTCCCTAAGTCTGAGCAAATCCCCATAAGTCTGAGCAACCACTCCTAAGTCTGAGCAAATCCCCATAAGTCTGAGCAACCACTCCCTAAGTCTGAGCAAATCCCCATAAGTCTGCGCAACCACTCCTAAGTCTGAGCAAATCCCCATAAGTCTGCGCATCCACTCCCTAAGTCTGAGCAAATCCCCATAAGTCTGCGCATCCACTCCCTGAGTCTGAGCAAATCCCCATAAGTCTGCGCATGTTCGCGCGTGTAGAATCCGCATTTATATCCGTGCCACCACAATCCGATCCTTCCCATTTATATCCTGCTTCACTGTCACAGTTGCTTCTGGATATGTACGCAAAATAAGATGACTCACTGCTTCAGCTTGCGTATAGCCAATCTCAAAGGCGAGTATCCCGTGGCGGCGTAACACGGCAGGCGATTGCTTTATGATGCGACGATAGGCCTCCAATCCATCCTCCTCAGCAAACAACGCCAGGTGAGGCTCGTAATCCCGGACAGTGTCTGACAAATCAGGTGCTTCCCTGTGAGCAATGTACGGTGGATTGGACACGATCACGTCGACCTGTTGTCCAGCGTCTACAAGCGGAGTGAGCAGATCCCCTTCAAAAAAGCGGCAGCCAGCTTCTAAACTTTGGGCGTTCACTCGTGCGACCTGCAGTGCTTCACTAGATAAGTCTGTAGCGAACACCTGCCATTCCGGGCGTTCCACTTGCAACGTCACCGCAATTGCACCAGAACCGACCCCTACATCGACAACGGTTACATCGCGCTTTCCTGAAGTCTCCTCCAACACCGCCACCACCAATTCCTCCGTCTCTGGCCGCGGAATGAGCACGTGGGAATTCACCGTAAACTTTCTGCCATAAAACCATTCGTAGCCATACAGATGTTGAATCGGCTCACCATTTGCATGGCGGTGCACCCATTCTGTAAACGTCGTATTCTGCCCCTCTGTTAAAACGTCTTGTTCGCGCAAAATCAGCTCGCTAAACGAGGACAAACCTAATAACTCGCGTAGCATCCAATTGGCCGCGTTTGCTTCTCTACCCTCTTTTTCCAAAAAAGAAGAAGCCCACTGCAAGGCTTCTCGAATTGTTCTCCCCATTTAATTCCCTTCTTCCGCTTGTTCTAACCGCGAAGATTGGTCTGCAAAAACGAGTGCATCCACGATTTCATCTAATTTTCCCTCGAGAATTTGGTCAAGCTTTTGGATCGTTAAGCCGATACGGTGATCCGTCACGCGGTTTTGTGGGAAATTGTACGTGCGAATCCGTTCAGATCGATCTCCAGAACCGACAGCTGTTTTGCGCTGTGCATCGTACTCTGCTTGAGCCTCTTTTTGGAACATGTCGTACACACGGGCACGCAAAACCTTCATCGCTTTTTCTTTGTTCTTAATTTGCGACTTCTCGTCCTGGCAGCTCACGACGACTCCTGTTGGTACGTGGGTTAATCGGACAGCAGACATCGTGGTGTTAACGCTTTGTCCTCCTGGTCCGCTGGAGGTAAACGTATCGACACGAATATCCTTATCGTGAATATCTACTTCTACTTCTTCAGCTTCTGGCAAACAAGCAACAGTCGCTGTAGACGTATGGATTCGACCACCAGATTCCGTTTCAGGAACGCGTTGCACACGGTGAGCACCGTTTTCGAACTTCATCTTGGAATAAGCGCCTTTTCCATTGATCATAAAGATAATCTCTTTAAAGCCACCTAGACCTGTAGCCGCTGAATCAATGACTTCTATTTTCCATCCTTGCGTTTCAGCATAACGAGCGTACATGCGGTATAGGTTGCCCGCAAAAAGGGCGGCTTCATCTCCACCGGCCGCACCCCGTACTTCCATAATCACGTTCTTTTCATCGTTCGGGTCTTTCGGAACGAGCAACAGTTTCAATTTGTCTTCAAGCTCTGAAATTTGTTCTTCAAGCTCACTAATCTCTTCCTTTACCATGTCACGCATGTCTGCGTCTAACTTATCTTCCAGCATCGCCTTCGCGTCATCGAATTGAGATTTTGCCTCTTTGTACATTCGATACGTTGCCACTGTATCGGCTATATCGGACTGTTCCTTCGAATATTCACGAAGTTTGTTTGTATCACTAATGATTTCAGGGTCGCTTAATAACCCATTTAACTTTTCATAACGTTCTTCTACCGATTGTAATCGATCAAACATTCCTTTTCACCTCTACCGTTATCCACTTTTGTCATTATAGTATACGGCAGACTGTTCGGTCAAAGTGCATCACGAGCAAATCGCTTTCCAACTAGCTATTTTCCTTGAAATCTGACACAAAATTCGAGGCGTGTCAGTTCCCTAAGGTTGTTCTGTGAGTTTTAGTCTAATGTCGTATCGTGGTAATGCCATTACGAGAGCCTCGTATAGGTTGTCGTGAGCTTCATTTACTTTTTCTTTCGACATGTTGCCGGCGTAGTTTGCCTTTACCCGCATCGTATTTCCGTCAATGAAAACAGCATCCGGAATGTAGCCTGCACGCTCAATGACTCCCTCAGCCTTTTCTTGGTCTGTCCCTCTATCTGGTCTCTCCTCATCTAAATCCAAAAAGTTTGGGTTTTGGTTCGTATTCAAGCGGGGATCGTCAGTTAAGTCCCGCGTATACACATCTTCTCCTTGTTTACCAGTTCCCATAAGTTGGGTTCCGTTCGTATCGTTATGCTCTGTGTATACTGAATCTTGAGCGGTATTATTGCATCCCGCTACAAAGAACAGTGTGACTACTATTCCAATTGATTTCCACACAAAAAAGCACCTCCTACCCGTAGCGTGCGCGTTTTCGCAACGCTTCATGCTGGAAAGAGTAAGGAAGTGCTGATAATTGAGTTAAGTTATGGTTTCGTTGTATGCATCAGTGGTTTATACTCGAGGGCTGGCGACCCTGGCACCTCATGGTGGTGTCTACACCTTGGTTCGTATGACTCACTGGCTCCGACAAGAATGATCGGATCATCGTAGGAAGCTGGAGCTCCGTTAATGAGTCGTTGTGTGCGACTAGCTGGGCTACCACAAACCGCACAAACAGCGTGCAACTTTGTTACCTGTTCTGCCAAAGAAAGCAATGTAGGCATTGGTCCAAATGGTTCTCCGCGGAAATCTTGATCTAAGCCTGCCACGACAACGCGGATTCCTTCATCAGCTAATTGGGTGCACACAGTGATAAGCGAATCGTCCATGAATTGAGCTTCGTCAATCGCTACAACATGTGTATCCTCATCCACATGTGCCAGAATCTCCTCTGGTGATGTGACAGGAAAAGCTGCTACTTGGTCACCACTGTGAGAGACGACGGCCACCTCACTGTAACGGTTGTCCAAACTTGGCTTAAACACCTTTACGTTTTCTTTTGCAAATTGTGCCCGTTCGACTTGTTTAATAAGCTGTTCTGACTTACCTGAGAACATACTTCCACAGATCAATTCAAGCCAGCCGGATTGTTTCATCACCCACATGTTGCCGTCGTCCTCCCGTTCTCTCGAGTCTATGTAATAGCTATCATTTAGCCCTTTTTATAATAAGGCTGTTTTCGTATTCTTTGTTGTTTTTACTAAACCAGCCTATGACAAAAAGGTTTTATAACAAAGAAAAACAGGCAAGAGCCTCTTGCCTGTTTGTTCTCGTCTTACTTAAGGCCATATTTTTTGTTAAATCTATCCACACGACCGTCTGCAGAAGCAAAACGTTGACGACCTGTGTAGAATGGATGACATTCAGAGCAAGTCTCTACGCGAATGTCTTCTTTGACAGATCCTGTTTCAAACTCGTTTCCACAAGAGCAAGTCACTTTTGCTTTCTTATATCCTGGATGAATACCTTGTTTCATCATTTTCACTCCTTTGCCCTGAATCATACTGAGACAGAGTTCAATTAGGCGAAGGGTTATCCCTTTCACCAACAACTTCACTCATTATAACAACGCTTGCTCAATATTTCAAGTTGTCCACAGCAGGAAATATTAGTTTGTTGTTCTACGATGATTCTGCTTCATCTCATCACCGAGCGTATCGTAAAAGTCCTCATTCGTTTTACTTTGGCGGAGCTTTCGCAGCAATTTTTCAGCAAAGTCAGGTGAATCAGACATTGTTTTGCGTATCGCCCACAATTTCTCAAGATGAGACTTGTCAATAAGCAATTCTTCTTTTCGTGTACCAGAACGACGAATGTCGATAGCAGGGAAAATACGACGTTCTGCTAAGTGTCTATCAAGGTGGAGCTCCATATTCCCTGTCCCTTTAAACTCTTCGTAAATCACATCGTCCATGCGAGATCCCGTGTCGACTAAAGCTGTTGCTAAGATCGTCAAGCTACCACCTTCTTCAATGTTACGTGCAGCACCGAAGAAACGTTTCGGACGGTGAAACGCGGCAGGGTCAATCCCACCTGATAACGTACGACCGCTCGGAGGAATCACTAAGTTATAGGCACGGGCTAAACGAGTGATACTATCCATTAAAATCACAACATCTCGCTTGTGTTCAACGAGACGCATAGCACGTTCTAAAACGAGCTCAGCTACTTTAATATGATTTTCTGGAACCTCATCAAATGTAGAAGACACAACGTCTCCCGCAACCGACCTCTCAATGTCGGTTACTTCTTCTGGGCGCTCATCGATTAACAGTACGATCAGTTCCGCGTCAGGATGGTTCGATGTAATACTGCTTGCAATCTCTTTAATGAGCATCGTCTTACCTGCTTTTGGTGGTGCTACAATAAGACCACGTTGCCCAAATCCGACTGGCGTCATAATATCCATAATCCGTGTAGACAAATTGTGTGGTGTATTCTCCATCAGCATGTGCCGATCCGGATACAAAGGGGTTAGCGCAGGGAAATGGACACGTTCTTTTGCTGTCTCTGGATCGTCACCGTTGACTGCTTCCACGTGGAGGAGGCCGTAATACCGCTCATTCTCTTTTGGAGGACGAACTTTACCAGACACCTTGTCCCCGTTACGTAAATCAAAGCGTCGAATTTGTGATGCAGAGATGTAAATGTCTTCAGAGCTTGGCGAGTAATTGATCGGGCGTAGGAAACCAAAGCCTTCCGATTGGATAATTTCTAAAACGCCATCCATAAAGAAATATCCTTCTTGCTCCGCACGAGCTTTAAGAATAGCAAAAATAAGTTCTTTTTTTGTCAGCTTGCTGTAATACGAAATTTTATACTTGCGAGCGAGCTCGTATAAGTCTTTTAATTTCATATTTTCTAATCCGTAAAATGTCAGTTCTTCTAGCATAATTCCACCACTTTTTTTAGTTTTCGGGAAATCGTTTGTACTATTAGGTAAGGATGATTTTTATTTGGGGTAAGGCAGGCAAACTGATTCATTATACGCACATTAGATGCCAACTAAAGATTACGACGTCCTATTAGAGAACGACCGTGACCTTGGGCTCGCCTTTGCGTAAAAATTTACCTACTTACGTCCTGTGAACGAGAGGAGATATTGAAGCATTCTTTCGTTGTGAACTTTATAGCAGTTCCCCAACTGCTCGTACTCTCGACAGAGTGATTATACTTTATATTTCGAGACAGAGAGGAACTTTTCCTGTTAAGTCAGCAAAAATGAACTAACAATTTTTCGAAAAAGTTCACTCTCCCATCTTTTTCTAACCGCGCATAACAAGATTGGGTTTTTTCTGGAGACTATGACGTCCGTCAACAAATCGAACGGTGCCACTTTTCGCACGCATAACAACAGAATGCGTTGCTCCGTAAGTTCCTTTAAACTGAACACCTTTAAGTAGTTCACCGTCTGTAACTCCAGTCGCAGCAAAAATGGCGTCATCGCCACGCACCAAATCTTCCATCAGAAGTACTTTCGTCACGTCGACTCCCATTTTTCCGCAACGCGTTCGTTCTTCTTCAGTTTGTGGAAGCAATCTTCCTTGGATCTCACCACCAAGACATTTTAAAGCAACGGCCGCTAAAACGCCTTCTGGTGCTCCACCTGATCCGAACAAGATGTCAACCCCTGTGTGGTCAAAAGCAGTGTTGATCGCACCAGCCACATCACCGTCTTCAATCAGCTTAATGCGCGCACCAGCTTCTCGTAATTCAGCGATAATGTGTTCATGTCGCTTACGGTTTAGCACAGTCGCCACGACATCTTCAACGTCTTTATTTTTAGATCGTGCGACGGCCTTTAAATTTTCTGTGACTGATCGGTTAATATCAATTTTGCCAACTGCTTCTGGCCCTACTGCAATTTTATCCATGTACATATCGGGTGCGTGCAATAATTGACCATGATCGGCCACCGCTAGAACGGCTAAAGCATTCCAGCCACCTGATGCGACGATGTTTGTCCCTTCAAGCGGATCGACAGCAACGTCTACACGCGGACCATACCCTGTGCCAAGTTTTTCGCCGATATACAACATCGGCGCTTCATCCATTTCACCTTCTCCGATGACTACGGTTCCTTTCATCGGTATCGTGTCAAACACATCACGCATGGCAGATGTCGCTGCATCATCCGCTTCCTCTTTGCAGCCTCTGCCCATCCAACGTGCAGAAGCAAGTGCTGCCGCTTCTGTAACTCGAACTAATTCCATCGATAAGCTTCGTTCCATGTGCCATTCCTCTCCTTTGATGTCACTTCATTCGAAAAGCGTACCTACAGAGAAGACCTTTTCATCTGGGGAACAGGGCACCACCTTGATCACACGTTCATTGTCCCGAGGCACTCGCCATGCATCAGTCGTTAAGTACGGCTCCTACATGTTTTTTTTGTGTAAACAATCCTCAACAACATTATACCAAAAATACGCCCCTGCCGTTTACGATTGTTCAATTTGTTCCAATTCTTCTTGAGTCATTGGTTCTCTCCAGATTTGCGCTCCCAGCCCTTCCAGTTTTTCAACGAGCTGGCTGTAGCCTCGATCAATATGTTCAAGTCCGGTTACCTCAGTAATGCCTTTAGCAAGCAGACCCGCGATGACAAGGCACGCCCCCGCCCTTAAGTCACTTGCCTTTACTTTAGCACCTTCAAGTTGGGTCGGACCTGTAATAATAGAAGAACGACCTTCTACTTTCACTTTGGCATTCATTCTTCGCAGTTCATCTATGTGCTTAAAACGGGCAGAATAGATCGTATCGGTCACCACGCTCGTCCCGACAGCATGCGTCAATAAAGCTGAAAACGGTTGTTGCAAATCTGTAGGAAAACCTGGGTAAACAAGTGTTTTAATATCAACAGGAAGCAGTTGGTCGCCCGGTTCTACAAACATTTGATCGTCACTCGTTTCAATCCGGACACCCATTTCTCTCAACTTAGCCGTGAGGGACTCCAAATGTTGTGGAATCACGTTGTCCAAGAGGAGTCCATCTCCAATAGCTGCACCTAGAATCATAAACGTCCCTGCTTCAATGCGGTCCGGAATAATTGTATGGCGGCAGCCTTCGAGTCGATCTACACCTTCAATACGAATGACGTCTGTCCCTGCTCCCTTAATCTTTGCACCCATGCTTGTTAAGAGGGTCGCGACATCAATAATTTCCGGTTCTTTAGCAGCATTTTCAATGATGGTTTTTCCTTTAGCACGCACAGCCGCTAACATAATATTAATCGTCGCTCCTACGCTCACTACGTCTAGGTAGATTCGTGCTCCACGTAGTTCATCTGCACGCAAGTAGATAGCTCCTTGTTCGTTTGTAACCTTTGCTCCAAGTGCTTCAAAACCTTTTATATGCTGATCAATTGGTCGAGGCCCAAGATGACAGCCCCCAGGTAAGCCAATGACAGCCTTTTTAAATCGCCCAAGCATAGCACCCATTAGGTAATAGGAAGCTCGTAGTTTTTTTACTTTCCCGTTCGGAAGAGGCATGGCAACCATTTCTCGAGGGTTGACCGTCATATCCTGACCATCTAGCGATACCTCTCCCCCGATTTCTTCTAACAACGCTTGCAACATCGCAACATCGGAAATGTTTGGTAACCCTTCAATGGTCACAGGGGACTCGGCCAAAATTGTAGCGGGAATGAGGGCAACCGCACTATTTTTCGCTCCGCTAATTCGGACCGTTCCCTTTAATGGGGTTCCACCTGCAATCATGAGTTTTTCCATGGTAGACTCCTTCCTCTTTCCTAATCCAATATTTACCATCCTAAATTTCGACAGTATCTGTTCACTAGTGTACACAATTTACCACAAATCATGTATCAATTGCCAATAAATTTGGAATCCATTCATTAGACCTAGTTTTTACTTTTGTCCACCGAATGCGCTATTCCAATCGTCAAGAAAAGCTTTGAGACCTTGATCAGTAAGCGGATGCTTTAACAACTTCGGAAATACATTTGCAGGAACGGTCGCTATATGTGCTCCCCGCATAGCAGCACCTAATACGTGTTGTGGATGACGAACAGATGCCGCGATGATTTCTGTTTTAATGCCGTGTAGATCAAAAAGTTGTGCAATATCTTCTACAAGCTGCAATCCGTCATGTCCAATATCATCCAATCTGCCAATAAACGGAGAAACATACGTAGCACCCGCACGTGCGGCAAGAAGAGCTTGTTGTGCAGAAAAAACTAAAGTAACGTTTGTAGCAATGTTTTCTTTTGATAACGAGTGCACAGCTTGGAGACCGTCTTTTGTCATTGGAATTTTCACCGTCACATTTGGAGCGATCGCAGCTAACCGTTTTCCTTCTTCCACCATTCCCACGGCGTCCGTTGCTAATACTTCGGCGCTTACAGAACCATCTATCACGCTTGTAATCTCTTTGATCCTATCCTCAAATGCGACGCCTTCCTTTGCCACAAGTGTTGGATTTGTCGTTACTCCCGCAACAATACCTGTTGCTGCCCATTCCTTTATTTCCTCAACATTCGCACTATCAATAAACCATTTCATTACCATCCATCCCCTTTGTCAGTATTTGTTTAGTACCATACAAGAAAGTAGAGAAAGCTGTGCAACGTGAGGAAGGGCTGACTCGTCATTTCTGTGAGTCAGCCCTTCTTCTGTATGTCTTAAAGGCACATGCATGCCCCGAAGAGCACAAATATTCCTTTGCGAAAAAATTCGCGAGGGATACTATGCTTTTCCAGAAGAACCGAACTCGCGCATTTTTCCGATGACTGTTTCTTTAATGGCATCACGCGCTGGTCCTAAATACTTCCGTGGATCATACAAATCCGTTTTTTCTGCAAGCACTTCTCGAACTTTTCTTGCAGAAGCAATTTGGTTCTCTGTATTGACATTAATTTTAGCTGTGCCGAGCGAAATAGCTTTTTGAATATCTTTCGTCGGAATCCCTGTACCCCCGTGAAGAACTAGTGGAATTCCCGTCAGTTCCATAACTTCTTTCATACGATCAAAGCCAAGATTTGGTTCGCCTTTATATGGCCCATGAACGGATCCAAGCGCTGGTGCAAAGCAGTCAACATTTGTTTCACGTACTAACTGATCACACTCTGCAGGAATTGCGTACGCTGCTTGGGCATCTTCTACCACTAGGTCGTCTTCTTGCCCACCAATCCGGCCGAGTTCCGCCTCAACAGAAACCCCGTGAATGTGTGCCAGCTCGACCACTTTCTTCGTCAAGGCTATGTTTTCTTCAAGAGGATGGTGTGAACCGTCAATCATGACAGAGGTAAACCCTGCCTGAATTGCCTCCGCACATTTTTCAAAACTAGAACCATGATCCAGGTGAATCGCGACTGGAACCGTCACATTGTAGTCTTCCATAAGACCCTTTACGATGGCCACAGTTGTTTTAAACCCACCCATATAACGTGCAGCTCCCTCGCTCACTCCTAGAATGACTGGGGATTTTTCTTCTTCTGCTGCTTGTAAAATAGCTTGTGTAAATTCAAGGTTATTTAAGTTGAACTGACCCACTGCGTAACTTTTTTCTTTTGCAATTTGCAGCATTTCTCGCATTGAAACTAAAGGCATGTTTCCGTTTCCTCCTTCAATCCATGGTACTAACCTGTACATTCCTCTCCTCCATCTTTTCCTAACCTGGAGAATTCATGTATAAAGGTTTTCATTAGACAAGTTAGATAGTAAACCACACACATCATATCAAAGAAATGTCTATTTGACCATGTCCGAAGACTTGATATATAAAGGTTTTCTATGAAAACGGTTACGGAAACACACCTTCTTTCATCCCGATTGTCTTATGAAGAGGATTTGATCGGCAAATGTTTTTTTACTGCCGCACGAATATCATCAATGTCAAATGGCTTTGCAAAATGAGTCAACGCCCCTAGATTCTTTACTTCTTGGATCATGTCCAGTTCTCCGTAAGCTGTCATAATAATGACCCGAATGTTTTCGTCAATGACTTTCATACGCTTTAAAATTTCGATCCCATCCATCCCAGGAATCTTCATATCTAATAGGACGAGGTCAGGCGTATCTTCTTTAACAATTTCGAGTGCTTGTATGCCGTTTGCTGCTTGGTATGTACGATAGCCTTCTTTTTGTAGCACTTCATTTAGAAGTATCCTTATGCCGAATTGATCATCGACAATTAAGATTTTCTCTTTCATCTCGTCACCCCCATAAAATTCAATTGCTATCCCCCGGATACAGTTGCATTTGTCTAAACCTAGTTGTTGATGCCGGTAGAACCACATATCGCCATAGTTCACCAGCAATCTGCTAAGTTCACACAAAGGGTATACTTCTCTCTCTTGGGATGCTTTTCCTTCTAAACGACACAAGAAAATTTCTCTGTATGACAAAAGGAGAATACTTTCATTTGATAGGAGTCGTCTCGTGTAGTAGGATGAAAAAAAAGTCGGAGGACATGATGTATGTTAAAAATGTATACAACACAACTTGCCGGACTCTTACAACGAGTAAGCAAGCAAGAAGAAACGCTCGAAGAAGGAGCCCGTTTACTCGCTCAAGCTGCTGCAGGAGAGGGTACGATGTATGTGAAGCCTTTTGGCAACATGTCGTCTCTCTCTGTCGACCACCTTCCAGGACAACATCCAGCTATTGTTCCGTTACGCGATGATACCCAATTATCTGCTACAGATCGTATTGTACTACTCACAGACGACCATAACGATCCAACTTTTTACACACTTTGTCAAACGTTAGCAACGGACTTTCTTCCTTATTTTGTGGTTTCTATAGGAGAATTGTCGAATATAGCAACGGAGAAAGCATCCGTTCATTTGACGGTTCCTATGCAAAAGGGACTTATTCCAAAAGAAGATGGATCCCGCGTTGGCTATCCAGTCGAGATTGTAGGTAGATTTGTAATAGAAGCTGTTTCTTTATTATTAGAAGAACTGTTAGAGGACATTGAATGATAATGCAAAGAAACGAGCGAACTCTACCGTGAGAGTACGCTCGTTTTGCTTTTACGAGTTTGAAGTCGCTGTTTTTCCATTACGTTCGACAACCATCGCATGATTCACAAACTCGCGGAACAAGTTTTGTGGACGCGTAGGTCTGGAACTAAATTCAGGGTGAAACTGGGAAGCAACAAACCACGGATGGTCCTTTAATTCCACAATTTCGACTAGACGCCCATCTGGACTTGTGCCAGAAAAGACAAATCCAGCAGCCTCCATTTTTTCACGATAATAGTTGTTGAACTCATAGCGATGGCGATGGCGTTCATACACTACTTCGTCCTTGTAAGCAGCAAACGCTTTCGTGCCTTCTTGCAATTTGCACGGATACAAGCCAAGACGAAGTGTTCCCCCTAGATCCTCTACATCCTTTTGTTCAGGTAGTAAATCAATAATTGGATGTGGTGTTGACGGCGCGATCTCAGCCGAATGGGCTCCTTCTAACCCGAGCACATTCCGCGCAAATTCAACACTCGCTAATTGCATGCCGAGGCAAATTCCTAGGAACGGGATGTGACGCTCGCGAGCATATTGGGTAGCAGCAATTTTCCCTTCAATTCCTCTATCTCCAAATCCACCAGGAACAAGAATACCATCCGCATCCCGTAACCATTCGTGTGCATTTTCAGCTGTGACATCTTCAGCATTAATCCAACGTACATCAATATCAGCGTCATACGTATAACCAGCATGTTTCAACGCCTCTACCACAGAAATATACGCATCTTGTAACTCAACATATTTTCCAACAAGAGCGATCGTCACCGTTTTCGAGAGGTTACGTACGTTCTCCACAAGCTCTATCCATTCCGTCATATCCGCGACTGGTGCACTTAGTTTTAAATGATCCAACACAATTTGATCCATCTGCTGCGCTTGTAATGCAAGCGGAACAGCATACAACGTATCGGCATCTTGTGCTTCAATCACAGCATCCGTGTCAATATCGCAGAAAAGCGCAATTTTATCCTTCATATCTTGAGAAATTGGCATCTCTGTCCGAACGACAATAATGTTTGGCTGAATACCAAGACTTCTCAACTCTTTTACAGAATGCTGAGTAGGCTTCGTCTTCATTTCTCCAGCAGCTTTAATGTATGGAATGAGCGTACAATGAATGTACATGACATTATCTCTGCCAATGTCACTTTTCATTTGACGGATCGCTTCCAGAAATGGCAAGGACTCAATATCCCCCACTGTACCCCCTATTTCGGTAATGACCACATCTGCATTCGTTTCGTGACCTGCACGGTAAATGCGTTCTTTGATTTCGTTTGTAATATGTGGGATCACCTGTACAGTACCACCTAGATAATCACCACGTCGTTCCTTTTTCAAAACGGTCGAGTAAATTTTCCCCGTCGTGACATTAGAGTACTTCGTTAAGTTGATGTCGATAAATCGCTCATAATGCCCAAGATCGAGATCGGTTTCGGCGCCATCCTCTGTTACGAACACTTCTCCATGCTGATACGGACTCATTGTTCCTGGGTCTACGTTGATGTACGGGTCAAACTTTTGAATCGTTACTTTTAGACCACGATTTTTGAGCAAACGACCTAGACTTGCTGCCGTGATGCCTTTTCCCAGCGAGGAGACTACCCCACCAGTTACGAATATATATTTTGTCAACGTCGCTTCCTCCTATATGTGTGGTTAAGAGGGTTAGGTTTACATTTCCCTGAAAACATAAAAAAAACAGCCCCCATTTTTGTTGGGAGCTGTTTTGCTTCTTATTTAAGAGAGCCCAGTACACATCATACATACCGATGTACGGGAAGTCAAGAAGATCTACTGCTCATCCTCATCATCATCATCTGGATTTTCTTCATCAGCGTCGTCGAGATCGTCTTCGTCAACGTCAGCAAGATCATCGTTTTCGAGAACATCTTCCTCTTCTTCGTCTTCGTCTTCGTCATCGTCAAAGTCATCCGATTCATCGTCGTCCTCGAGCAAATCCTCATTCTCTTCAAAATCATCAAGATCGTCAAGGTTTACCTCTTCCTCATCGGAGTCATCATAATCATCGTGTTCAGCAGCCTTTTTCGTCTTTTTCTTTTTCGTTTTCGATTTCGGTTTCGCACTCATGACCACTTCTTCTTCAGCTTGATCAACTGGATACCAGTCACGAAGACCCCAGCGATTTTCACCTAGATGAAGAAAACGACCATCTATGTTTAGATCTGTATAAAATTGCGAGATCTTTTTCCTCACTTCTTTTTCAGAGCACCCTAGCACTTCTTGCAAGAAGCTAAGTAGTTGCTGGAATTCCATCGGTTCTTTTCGATCGACAAATAATTGATACACAAGTTCAATCCAAGCCGATTCTTTTATCTCTTCTGGTGAATACTGTTTCAGGCTCACAAACACTACACCCTTTCATAAAAAATCAAGCCTTACATCACATTCCATAACAAGGTAAGTCCTCATCATCTTACTCATTATAAACACAATCTAAACAAATTGCCATGTACTGAGTGTTCGACAAAATTAGTGATGGCCACGTTCGCGTTTTTCCTGTAACGCTCGCTTTCTTGCTTGCATTGCAAACCAGAAAAAATATACTGCGAGCAGCAGCAACGGAATTGAGCCCACTTGCAAGGGATAAGTGAACCACACAGCCACGATCAGTACGGCAATGAGCACAATATGCCAAATGATTGACATCCGACTCAACACCTTCTCACATATTTTTCTTTATTGTATCGCTCTTTTAGGAACATGGAAACAATCTTTACCTAAAATGTCTATTTGGATTTAAGTAAGGTGATGGTAACGGAAGAAAAATACTCAGACCAGGGTTAGCGCTCTTATACTGGGATTAACGCTCTTATACCGGGATTAACGCTCTTATACTGGGATTAACGCTCTTATATCGGGATTAACGCTCTTATATCGGGATTAACGCTCTTATATCGGGATTAACGCTCTTATACCGGGATTAACGCTCTTATACTGGGATTAACGCTCTTATACTGGGATTAACGCTCTTATATCGGGATTAACGCTCTTATACTGGGATTAACGCTCTTATATCGGGATTAACGCTCTTATACTGGGATTAACGCTCTTATATCGGGATTAACGCTCTTATATCGGGATTAACGCTCTTATATCGGGATTAACGCTCTTATATCGGGATTAACGCTCTTATATCGGGATTAACGCTCTTATACCGGGATTAACGCTCTTATATCGGGGTTAACGTCATATGACTGGATGTAAAAACCCCCTCTCTCAATTTAAAGAGGGGGCCTTTTACTGGAATTTACATGTTCCGTCGGTATTTGCCTCCGACTTCGTAGAGCGCTTGTGTAATTTGTCCTAAGCTTGCCACGCGAGTCGTATGGAGTAATTCTTGGAACAAGTTACCTCCATCAAGGGCCACTCGCTGTAGTCGTGTTAATGCTACCGAAGCTTCCGTCGCGTGTTCCTTTTGGAATGCTCGCAAGTTTGTAATTTGTGCTACTTTTTCTTCCTTTGTCGCCCGTGCCAATTCCATGTTGTTCATCTCGTCCTCAGATGGAGGGTTGGGGTTTTTGTACGTGTTCACGCCAATTAAAGGAAGCTCCCCTGTGTGTTTTAACATCTCATAGTGCATCGATTCATCTTGAATTTTTCCGCGTTGATATTGCGTTTCCATTGCACCGAGAACGCCACCACGATCGTTTAAGCTTTCGAACTCCTGTAAGACGGCTTCTTCGACCAAGTCGGTCAATTCTTCCACAATAAACGAACCTTGCAGAGGGTTTTCATTTTTCGAAAGACCGTGCTCCTTCGTAATGATAAGCTGGATCGCCATGGCACGACGGACTGATTCTTCTGTAGGCGTTGTAATCGCTTCGTCGTATGCGTTCGTATGCAAGGAATTACAATTATCTTGCAAAGCCATAAGTGCTTGAAGCGTCGTACGAATATCATTAAAGTCGACTTCCTGCGCATGCAGAGAACGACCTGACGTTTGAATATGGTATTTTAGTTTTTGACTACGAGCATTAGCTCCATATTTATCTCTCATGACCGTTGCCCAAATACGTCGCGCTACACGGCCAATCACCGTGTACTCAGGGTCGAGTCCATTTGAGAAGAAAAAGGACAAGTTCGGTGCAAAGTCATCAATATTCATTCCGCGCGATAGGTAGTACTCAACGTACGTAAACCCGTTTGCTAGTGTAAAGGCGAGTTGCGAAATGGGGTTGGCTCCTGCCTCTGCAATGTGATAACCAGAAATCGAAACAGAATAGTAATTGCGGACTTTGTGATCAATAAAGTATTGCTGAATATCACCCATGAGACGCAAGGCAAACTCGGTTGAGAAGATACACGTGTTTTGTCCTTGATCCTCTTTTAAAATGTCTGCCTGCACTGTACCGCGGACGGTTTGCAACGTGGTTTCCGTAACATCTACGCTCTCCGCTTCTGTGAGCGGGCGTCCGAGCTCTTCTTCTTTCATTGCCAATTGTTGATCAATGGCTGCATTGAAATAGAAGGCCAGGATAATCGGTGCTGGCCCGTTGATCGTCATGGAAACCGATGTAGACGGGTGGCAAAGATCAAAGCCCGCGAACAACTTCTTCATGTCATTCACTGTACAGATGCTCACACCACTTTCGCCGACTTTTCCGTAAATATCAGGACGTTCATCTGGGTCTTCTCCATACAGAGTAACAGAATCGAAAGCGGTGCTTAGGCGCTTTGCATCATCGTCCTTTGATAAGTAATGGAAGCGACGATTGGTACGTTCAGGTGTCCCCTCTCCCGCAAATTGACGCTTCGGATCCTCCCCTTGTCTTTTTAAAGGAAACACTCCAGCTGTATACGGAAATTCTCCTGGAACATTTTCTTTTCGAATCCATGTAAGGAGATCACCTGGATCGCTGTAGGTAGGCAGGGACACTTTCGGAATCTTGTTTCCAGATAAGCTTGTTGTAAAGAGTGGCGTCCGAATTTCCTTGTCACGTACTTGGACTACATATTCATCTCGACGATACGCTTCTTTTTTCGCAGCCCATCCGTCAAGAACCTCTTTTGAC
Source organism: Bacillus fonticola (assembly GCF_012955605.1). GTDB lineage: Bacteria > Bacillota > Bacilli > Bacillales > JC228 > Bacillus_CG > Bacillus_CG fonticola. Next base: position 2,898,432 of record NZ_CP052135.1, read on the forward strand.
GTCGGGTCCAGCTGTTTTTCCACATTGACTAGCATGTCTTGTAGCGACTCAATAACTGCCTCGTGTGCTCCACATTCCTTCGCCTGCAACAAAGCCCCTTCTAACTGTGATTTGCGACGGGCTACGTTAGATTGCACGCCCGTTTCCTTGTGGTACGTGCGAATGGTTTGAGCAATTTCTCGCAAATAGTAACGCCGGTCATTCGGGATAATCACGTGCTGCTTTTCTACTTCAGCAGCCGTCGACCACGGTGTTTCCCACGTGCTACCTGCGACATCATTTACTCGTTCAACTAAAGCAGCAAACAGGGCATTCGTCCCTGGGTCATTGAATTGGCTTGCAATGGTTCCATACACAGGCATCTCATCTAACGACTTATCAAACCACGTGCGACTTCGTTGATACTGCTTTTGCACTTGTCGCCTAGCATCCTCTGAGCCTTTCCGCTCAAATTTGTTAATGACAACGAGGTCTGCATAATCGATCATATCGATCTTTTCAAGCTGAGACGGTGCACCAAACTCACTCGTCATCACATACATCGACACATCACAAATTTCTGCGATTTCTGCATCTCCTTGACCAATTCCACTCGTTTCCACGATGACTAGATCAAAACCAGCTGCTTGCACGATCCGAATAGCATCCTGAATCGCGACAGATAGCTCCGTTTTCGATCCACGCGTTGCTAAAGAACGCATATACACTCGTGGCGAGAAGATGGCGTTCATGCGGATACGGTCTCCAAGCAAGGCTCCCCCTGTTTTTTGCTTCGTCGGATCAATGGAAAGAATAGCGATTCGTTCTTTATCAAAGCAATGAAGGAAACGGCGAATAAGTTCATCAGTTAACGAACTTTTTCCGGCTCCACCTGTTCCTGTAATCCCGATAACCGGTGCACGTTTTTCTGTGGAAGAGACACTTTCCAACGTTTGCTGAATCGTTGCAGCAGCTTCCTCATTTCCTGTAGCAAGCTCTGCCATCGTAATTAAGCGGCTGATCGCTTTCGGCTCGCCGTCGCTCACTTCTTTGGCAGAAGGAAGTTCAGAACGTTCTGCTAGCAGAACGTCGCATTCCTCCAGCATCAGATTGATCATCCCTTGTAGGCCAAGCTGACTACCATCATCGGGAGAGAAAATACGGGCTATACCGTGATCGTGAAGCTCTTTAATTTCACGAGGAATAATCACGCCACCCCCACCGCCGTAAATGCGGATATGGCTACAGCCTTTTTCCTCGAGAAGATCGTACATATATTTGAAGTACTCCACGTGTCCTCCTTGATATGAGGAAATCGCGATTCCTTGCACATCCTCTTGAATGGCAGCTTGCACAATTTCTTCTACAGAACGATTGTGGCCAAGATGAATAACTTCCGCACCGGTCGCCTGTAAAATACGACGCATAATATTAATAGAAGCATCGTGCCCATCAAACAAACTAGAGGCGGTCACAAAGCGAACTGGATGCTTCAGTTTATATAGGGTTTGTTCCATGAATCTTTCCTCCTTTTGAGATCTCCTACGAGCTGCTCGTCGGTGTTTTATTTTCGGTGTGTGTCGCTTGCCAAACCCCGTCTAGCAACAGCTTTTTCCCGAAATCAATGTACTGAGAGAGCGTATAATGCTTTCTGAGAACCCAGCGTCTAAATGCCCACATTTGCCCTTGGACGAACAATTGGTGGGCAGCGAGTTTTCGTTCACCAGCAGACAGCGTGATGACCCCTTCTTCACAACACCGCTCTAGTAGCTGCTCAAATAAATCAACCATCTCTAGCTCTTTGTTAAGTACATAAGGGAGCGTATCCTTCGTAAGCGACTTTACCTCTTGGTACATAACTAGCACTTCATCCTGCAAATCGTCCATTACGCGGAAGTAGGCATCAATCGCAGCTTCTAACTGCTCCCTCGTCCCAAGATCGGTTTGAATCGCTTCCTCACAACGCTTGTGCACACGGTCGTATATTTCGTCACAAACAAGGTAAAGAACGTCATCTTTCGTTTGAATGTATTCGTACAAGGTACCCGTACTAAAGCCTGCCGCACGTGCAATTTCCCTAGTTGTTGTTCGATGAAAGCCTTTTTCCTTAAAAAGCTGTACAGCCCCCTGAACCATTTGATTTCTTCTTTTTGCCACTAAACGCTCATCTTTTACAGATGCTTTTACGTGCCTTTTTTCCATGAGCTCACCACGCTTTCTCTAAAAAAATGGGTTCCTTCCGCATTACTTCGTTAACATACGTGAAATAACAAGTCGCTGAATCTCTTGTGTTCCTTCATAGATTTGGGTGATTTTTGCATCGCGCATAAACCGCTCGACCGGGTAGTCTTTCGTATATCCGTAGCCACCGAATACTTGTACAGCCTCTGTCGTAACTTCCATGGCGATATCCCCGGCAAATAGCTTACTCATGGCAGATTCTTTTCCGTACGGCTTTCCTTTAGATTCGAGCCATGCTGCTTGGTACGTTAATAGACGAGCAGCTTCGATTTTGGTTGCCATGTCAGCAAGCTTAAAGCCAATCCCTTGTTGGGCGGCGATCGGCTTACCGAATTGTTCACGCTCTTTCGCGTAGGCAACAGCTGCGTCGAGGGCTCCTTGCGCAATACCAACGGCTTGCGCTGCGATACCATTTCGACCACCATCGAGTGTCATCATGGCGATTTTGAAGCCTTCACCCTCTTCACCAAGACGGTTTTGCAATGGTACGCGGCAGTCTTCAAAAATGATTTCTGTCGTCGGTGAAGAACGAATACCGAGCTTCTTCTCTTTTTTACCGACAGAAAAACCTGGGAAGTCCTTATCAACGATGAACGCAGTGGTTCCTTTTTGCTTAGAAGATGGGTCTGTAAGAGCGAATACGACGTAGAAGTCAGCAATTCCCCCATTGGTGATGAAGATTTTTGATCCGTTCAGGATGTAGTTATCTCCGTCTCGAACGGCGACTGTTCTCATTCCACCGGCATCAGATCCACTACTTGGTTCCGTCAGTCCGTATCCACCGATGGACTTGCCTTCAGCCATTGGCTTGAGGTATTGATGCTTTTGTTTCTCGTTTCCGAACGTGTAAATGGGCCATCCGGCAAGTGATGTATGGGCTGACAGTGTGACCCCTGTTGATGCACACACACGCGATAGCTCCTCGACCGCGATACAGTAAGCCAAATAGTCGCTACCAATGCCTCCATATTGTTCAGGCCATGGAATCCCTGTCAGACCGAGCTCAGCCATCATGTTAAAAATCCCATGGTCAAAGCGTTCTTCTTCATCTCGTTCAGCAGCGGTTGGCGCCACCTCATTTTCAGCAAAGTCACGCACCATTTTACGAATCATTTCGTGTTCTTCAGAAAGTTGGAAGTTCATTTTGATTCCTCTCTTCTCGTTGTCAGTAAGTTTTTATTTAGTTAACGCACGTGAAATGACAATGCGTTGGATTTCGCTTGTTCCTTCGTAGATCTCTGTTACTTTTGCATCACGGAAGTAACGCTCCACCGAATAGTCTTTTGTATACCCATACCCGCCAAATACTTGAATAGCGTCGGTAGCCACCTCAACAGCAGTGCGAGACGCAAAGAGCTTTGCCATAGAGGCTTCCGTTCCACACGGCTTGCCACTTTGTCTTAAATGAGCGGCACGATACACGAGTAGCTTCGATGCCTCTACTTTTGTCGCCATATCAGCGAGCTTGAAGCCAATCCCTTGCTGTGCAGCGATTGGTTTCCCAAATTGTTGGCGCCCTTTTGCATACACGACTGCATCTTCTAAAGCAGCTTCCGCGATGCCTAGCGCTTGAGCCGCGATCCCGATACGTCCGATATCAAGGTTTGCGAGGGCGATAGTAAAGCCTTCTCCCTCTTGTCCAAGCCGTTGCTCTTTGGGAACGCGTGCATCTTCGAAAGAAAGTTGCACCGTTTTGGAGCCGAGTAGCCCCATTTTGTTCTCGTCCTTACCGATATGAAATCCCGACGTGTCTTTGTCTACGATGAATGCTGTGATTCCCTTGGAGCCAGCCTCCGGATCGGTTACTGCGAAGACGAGGTATACATCCGCTTCTCCACCGTTTGTAATGAACACTTTGGATCCGTTAAGGACATACTCGTTCCCATCTAACACGGCCCTGGTTTTCATTCGTTTTGCATCACTTCCTGACCCGGGTTCTGTGAGGCAAAATGCACCGAGTGATTGACCAGTCGCCAGACGAGTGACATATTTTTGTTTTTGCTCCTCTGTACCGAAGTAAAGAATCGGATTTGTGACAACAGAAGTATGAACGCTTACAATAACGCCTAGTGTGGCACTAGCTTTAGATAGCTCGTGAATGGTAATAATGTACGATGTGAAATCCATGTCAGCGCCCCCATAAGATTCGGGTACAGGGATTCCCATTAAACCAAGCTCTGCCATTTGTTCCAGCAATGGTCGTGGAAATACTCCGGCTTCCATTTGTGGCACGAACGGTTTGACCTTCTCGTTGGCAAAGTTCCGTACCATTTGTTGTAGCATGAGTTGTTCGTCGGTCCATGTGAGATTCATGAGGGTTTCCTCCTAGGTGTACTCGTAAAAACCTTTGCCCGTTTTCTTGCCGAGCCAACCGGCATTGACGTACTTACGAAGAAGTGGACACGGGCGATACTTGTCGTCCCCAAATCCTTCATGAAGCGTTTCCATAATGTACAAGCACGTATCTAACCCGATAAAGTCTGCTAGCGTGAGTGGACCCATCGGATGATTCATACCGAGCTTCATCACCTCATCAATCGCTTCTTTTGAGGCCACTCCTTCATATAACGTATACACAGCTTCGTTGATCATTGGCATGAGAATACGATTGGAGACAAACCCTGGGAAGTCATTTACTTCAACTGGCGTTTTACGGAGAGCCTCTGTCGCTGTATGAATCGCCTCGTACGTCTCATCACTTGTCGCTAATCCACGAATAATTTCCACAAGCTTCATGACAGGCACCGGATTCATAAAGTGCATACCAATCACTTTCTCAGGACGATTCGTCACTGCTGCAATTTCGGTAATAGGCAAAGACGATGTGTTCGTAGCAAGGATGGTCTGCGCTGGCATACGCGCGTCAAGGTCGGCAAAAATTTGCTTTTTGATTGCAAGCTGTTCGACTGCGGCCTCCACGACCAAATCCACATCTCCACACTGATCAAGAGAAGTGATCGGGTGAAGTTTGCTAGTGATTCCTTCTTTCTCTGTTGCAGTTATGCGTTCTTTATCAACTTGGCGCTGTAAGTTTTTCTCGATAATGGCAAGCCCTTTTTGCAGACCAGCCTCTTTCGTATCAAATAACTGTACGTTGTATCCCGCTTGAGCAAACACTTGGGCGATTCCGGATCCCATTTGGCCAGCACCGACGATTAATACTTGTTGAATGGTCAATGTTTTACACTCCTTATGTTGCAGATATCATTAGTATCATGGTGTTCTGACACGGTTGTTGATTTTTGACTTTTGATGCGCTGATTCCTGGAATATGATCTGAACTGATCCTGAGTTTGGATATGCGCCTGATTAGTGTGGATACATGCTAAAAAGGCTGGATTTCCTAGACCGTACCCACCAGGCAAACTGATTCGACGGTTCACTATTAGGAAAAGAAGGGCGCGTCCCCCCTTCTTCTCCCTATCTTTCAGTCTACAAACCTATTTCTTCGGTACTTCCACGAGGATAGCGTCCCCTTGACCACTTCCACTACAAATCGCAGCAATCCCAAGTCCGCCTCCGCGGCGACGTAGTTCGTACGCCAGAGTTAAGACGATACGCGCGCCACTGGCTCCAATCGGATGTCCCATTGCAACGGCACCACCGTTGACGTTCACTTTTTCAGGGTTTAAACCAGCAAGCTGCTGACTCGCCAAGGCTACTGCAGAAAATGCCTCGTTAATTTCAAAAAGGTCAATGTCTTCTACACTGCGACCCGTCTTTTCGAGCAATTTGTTAATCACAAGACCTGGTGTTTTCGGGAAGTCTTTTGCCTCTACCGCAATTGTCGTATGATCTAGAATCGTTGCTAATGGTTGTTTTCCTTGCTTCACCGCTACCTCTTCGCTCATAAGTACGACAGCGCAAGCCCCATCATTCACACCAGGAGCGTTTCCAGCAGTAATCGTTCCGTTTGCCCCAAATACTGGACGCAAAGAAGATAACTTTACAATAGATGTATCTGCGCGCACACCTTCGTCCTTATTTACGACAACTGGATCGCCTTTGCGTTGCGGAATTTCTACTTCCACCATTTCTTCTTGAAGAATTGCTGCAGATTCAGATGCTTTCTGATGGGAACGGTATGCCCACTCGTCTTGTGCTTCTCTGGAAATAGATAGATCTTCGGCAGTTGAGTTTCCGTACGTACCCATATGCGCACCTGTAAACGTACACGTCAGTCCATCAAACGTCATGGAATCCTTTAGTTTCCCGTCGCCCATGCGATATCCGAAGCGCGCTTTATCTAGTAAGTATGGTGCGTTAGACATCGATTCCATTCCACCTGCGACAACAACATGGTGTTCTCCAAGGCGAATTAATTGGTCGCCCAGTGTAATGCTTCTCATTCCAGAAGCACATACTTTGTTAATCGTTTCGCTTGTCACATGCCAGTCTAATCCTGCGTGACGTGCCGCTTGACGTGATGGAATTTGTCCTTGTCCGGCTTGCAATACCGTTCCCATAACGACATGTTCAACCTCATCTTTATCCACTTGCGCGCGCTCTAAAGCGGCGGTGATCGCTTTCCCCCCAAGCTCTGCTGCTTGAAAGTTTGCTAGTGTCCCGCCCATTTTTCCAAACGGTGTGCGTGCTCCATCTAATATGACTGTTTTTGCCAAAGTCTCCACTCTCCCTTTTTTACATTATGTGAAAGTCATCACGTTCTTTGACTGAACGCTCGCTCGCTCGCTCGCTATTAAAACGAATCAATGTAACCGCTTACTAAAGTAGGTAAAACAAAAGACAAACCCAACTGCCTTCACCGCTATGTTGTTGCTAATTGCCGACACGTTATTCTTTCGACAAGAGGGGGAAAGTCTCCTGCAAAAGTCTCCCTTCCCCTTCTCATCTTATTAACACACCTCACGTGTCATACCTCATTAAGAAGCTACATTCTCTTCTTTTCTTCCACAAACTGATAGCTCCAAAATCTCTGCAACGTCCATTGTTGCCACGCTATCTTCTACTTCCTTCGCCTTCGTTCCATCAGAAAGCATTGTCAAGCAGTACGGACAACCTGAACTAATCATCGTCGGGTTCACTTCAAGTGCTTGTTCAGTACGCGTGACGTTCACGCGACTTCCAGTTTCCTCTTCCATCCACATCATACCGCCACCTGCACCACAGCACATGCCTGTTTCCCGATTTCGCTCCATTTCTACGAGCTGCAAACCTGGAATCGCTTTTAAAATATCGCGTGGTGGTTCATATACCTCGTTGTAACGTCCGAGATAGCAAGAGTCATGGAACGTAATCGTTTCTTGAACAGCATGGGTTGGTTTCAAGCGTCCTTCACGTACAAGCTCTGCCAACAACTCGGTATGGTGATACACTTCAATATCGAGACCAAAGTCTGGATACTCATTTTTGAAGATGTTATACGCATGTGGGTCGATCGTTACAAGCTTTTTCACTTCGTTTTTCTCAAGCTCTTGAATGTTCTTTTCAGCCAACTCTTGGAACAGGAACTCGTTACCAAGTCGACGCGGCGTATCTCCCGAGTTTTTCTCTTTGTTTCCAAGGATTGCAAAGGACACCCCTGCTTCGTTTAGCAGTTTTGCAAACGACAAAGCGATTTTTTGACTGCGGTTATCGTAAGATCCCATTGAACCAACCCAGAACAAATAGTCAAACTCTTCATCGGCCTTTTTCATTTCTTTCACTGTTTTCACTTCAACATCTTCGCGAAGCTCGCGCCATTCTTCCCGCTCTTTCCGGTTCAGTCCCCACGGATTGCCTTGGCGCTCAATGTTTTGCATCGCACGCTGCGCATCCGGGTTCATTTTCCCTTCGGTCAGCACGAGGTAACGGCGAAGATCAATAATTTTATCCACGTGTTCATTCATAACCGGACATTGGTCTTCACAATTACGACACGTTGTACACGCCCACAATTCTTCTTCCGTAATCACGTCACCTATTAAACTAGCATCATACGCTAACCCGGCTGCACTTTCTTGACCTGCCTCGCTAGCCGCTTGCATCGCAATTTGATTACCTGTTGTATTTCCAAAAGCAAACGTCGGTACCCACGGTTGTTTTGACGTGACAGCTGCACCTGTATTTGTTAAGTGATTGCGTAGCTTCACGATCAAATCCATTGGTGAGAGCATTTTTCCTGTCGCAGTTGCTGGGCACATATTTGTACAACGACCACACTCTACACATGCATACAAATCAACGAGCTGATGCTGCTTGAAATCTTGAATTTTTCCGACCCCAAAGGTTTCTTGTGTTTCATCTTCAAAGTCAATTTTCGCAAGCTTTCCTGGCGGGTCAAGTCGTTGAAACCAAACATTCGCTGGTCCAGCAAGTAAATGCGCGTGTTTGGACTGCGGTACATACACTAAAAACGCTAGCAAAAACAGTAAGTGGATCCACCAAGCGATGAAGAATAGCGTAATCGCTACAACTTCCGGAATTCCTGCAAACACAATAGACACTAACGAAGCGATCGGCTCTGTCCACGCCGGATCTTCCCCGTGCCAAATAAGAGCCATGCCATTCCCAAATAACACACTAATCATTAACCCACCGATAAACATTAAAACGAGTCCATTTTTCCAGCCTCGCTTTAAACGGACAAGCTTCTCCACATACCGTCTGTGAAATGCCCACACGACAGCGATTAGAATCATTAATGTCACGATTTCTTGAAAAAATGTAAAGGCTGGATACAGTGGGCCCAGTGGCAAATTGGATCCAGGCGCTATCCCTTTCCAAATAAAATCAATGGCGCCAAACTGCACTAAAATGAATCCGTAAAAGAACATCACGTGAATGATGCCGCTTTTCTTGTCCTTCAATAATTTCTTTTGCCCAAATACATTCGTGAGTATGTTTTGCCAACGTTCTTTCCACTTTTGATCAAACTCTTGCTTCTTCCCTAGTTGAATAAATGCAATACGCGTTCGTACAACGTACACAAACAAACTCAGTGCGTAAGCGGTTACAAGAATGAATGCAATAAGATTCACCCACAACAACGGATTCACACCAGTTCCCCCTCTGCTTCGTAAATTTACCCCTTGTTTTCTGAGACTCTTCTGTCCATAATTTCAGACTGTTATTTATACTCTCACTATAGATATGAATGATCATTCAGTCAACCCTTTTTCCTTACCGACTGCACTTTCACTAGTTACTTACTCCTCCGTAATACTGAATAATAATCATGATGTCTCTTTAGTTAATCATATGCATGATGACTGTTTATTCGTACTAGGATTAGCACTTTCGGAGACACTAGGATTATCTTGTCAAAAGGGGCGGTCAAACTTGACATGGATTGTGAGCATTCTCATCCTTTTTGTTGTCCTCATATGGGCAGATTTTCAGTACGGTAGATGGCATCACAAGAAACACATTCATAAGCTCACATTTAAGTTAAGAAAGAGCGATGTAGAATTACACGAAGATGGGGAAGCTCTTTTCACAAAACTTTTCCATGAAATTCACAAAGCGCAACACCACGTGCATGTGCTATTTTTTGTTGCTTCGGAGGACGACATTAGTCAGCGTTTTTTTGCCTTACTACGTCAAAAGGCGCGTGAAGGCGTTCAAGTCCGGCTTCTATTAGATCGGGTTGGTAGCCTAAAGGTGGGGAAGAAGACCGTTCGAAGGCTTCGGGAGGACGGGGTATTGGTGGCATTTTGTCATACTCCACGTTTCCCTGGCTTCTTTTATTCTCTGCAGGAACGTAATCATCGAAAAATCACAGTAATAGATGGGAACATTGGCTTTTTCGGGGGCTTCAATATAGGGGAACAATACGTTAACCATGATCCACAAATGGCCCCCTGGAAGGATTTTCACTTAAGATTTACCGGCGAGGGTGTTGAAGATTTACAGCGCCAATTTCTAACGGATTGGCAAGAGGCAACGAAGGACCACCTCGTAAATGATGACGAGTATTTTCCAAAACTAGAGCCAGGCACATTGGCACATCGCTTTTCGGCATCTGAAGGAGTAGAACTAGAAGGTATTTATTGCGAGTTTGTCCAAAAGTCGAGAACATCGCTTGTTATTGGTTCACCCTATTTCATTCCTAGTAAGAAACTGTTTCAAGCGGTATTAGATGCTTGTGAGCGCGGTGTTCAAGTGTCGGTAATTGTCCCTTTCAAAAAGGACCATCCACTCGTAAAAGAAGCTGCTTTCCCTTACTTTCGAAAGTTATTGCAGGCAGGTGGCACAGTCTATCAATTCCAGAACGGCTTCTATCACACGAAGGTTCTCGTACGCGATGATGAAGTGTGTGATATTGGAACCGCCAACTTTGATAAACGCAGTTTATACTTGAATCACGAGTTAAATTGTTACTTTTTTGACCGTACGTTTGTTCAAAAAGTACGTACACGCCTTGCTCGTCATATGGAGGGCTCTACCGAGTTAACGTACGAACAACTCACAAAGCCCAATTTCGTACGATCGATAAAGGAATGGTCTGCAAAAACAGTGTCTTATTTTTTGTAAGAAGATTTTGATTATGAAACTTCGATTCGGATTTGTGTCAAACGCACAAGATGTATAGTTCCAAACCATTGTCGCATTCTAACAAAGTAAAATACATTCTTGGAGGGATTCCTTATGCAATTAGCAGCACACGAGTTAAATGAGCTTAGCGAATTAGTAGCTGGTTGTTTTAATACAGTGACATGTATGTCAAGCTACATGAACCAAGCGCAAGATCCTGAATTGAAGCAGTTATTACAAAAGCATTTTCCGCTTCACGTAAAGGATTACAACTTAAAGGTAGAATTTTTACAAAGTCAAAGTGTACCTAACATCGAGAAGTTTCAACCGGACACACTCAATCCCCAATTAAGTAATTACACGCAATCACAACCATTACCTGCTGGCGCACCTCGTACAAATGTGCAACAGCATACCGATCGTGAAATCGCTCTTGCTTATTTGATCAACCAAAAGGGTTCAGCTAAAAATTATGCGGTTGCTGCAACAGAGTGTGCAAATCCAAACTTACGAACATTTTTAGAAAACGCCTTCTTAAACAGTAGCCACCACGCGTACGAAATGTTCGAATACATGGCGAAAAAAGGTTACTATCCATTGATGGCAGCACCTCAGACAGCCATTGATACGATGAGCACCATTTATCAGCCGGTTCCGATGGATGGTGGACAGCCACAAATGCCAATGCAGTAAGAGTTTAAGATCCGTATCACGAATCACCGTGATGCGGATTTTTTCAGATGGCTCTTTTCGTATCCTTTGTTGTTTTTACTATACAGTAATCTCATGATGCGACGTAATGCACATTCATAGTGCTTGAATACCGCTCCGGAAATACACTTCGCTTTCCGCGGGCTCCGCGCTGAGCCTCCTCGTTCGCAAAGTACGCTCTCTGCGGAGGCCCACAGGATGTGGGTCAGAAAGGCGTTGCCACAGGACGTGGCGCACTTAGCCTTTCCTCCTTCTACTCCTGCGGGATCAGCGGGACAGGCGAGACGTGTCTAGCTACAGCGGTCTGTTTTTTGCAAGTCCGTCTTTTTTTGTGTACTACATCTTCTCCGGAGCCGAAACCCCAATCAATCTCAAAGCATTCGCCAACGTAATTCGCGTTGCATCTACCAATCCTAAACGCGCCTTCGTCAACGCTTCGTCCTCTAATCCCAGCACCTTCTCCGCATTGTAAAAACTGTGGAACTGCGATGCCAAGTCATGAATGTAGTTCGCCACGATGTGCGGTGTGCGACGTGCTGCCGCCTCAGCTACTACTTGCGGGAAATCACCGAGCTTCTTCATGAGATCGATTTCCTTTTCCGCTTCCAGCTTTGTGAAGTCCGCTTGCGCATCAACAGTCAAGCCTTGTTCATCCGCCTGCCGCAGGATCGAACAAATCCGTGCGTGTGCGTATTGCGCGTAGTACACCGGGTTTTCGTTCGATTTTGATACAGCCAAATCTAGGTCAAAGTCCATGTGCGTGTCAGGACTTCTCATCGCGAAGAAGTAGCGAACGGCGTCTAAGCCGACTTCTTCTACAAGCTCGCGCATCGTCACGGCTTTGCCCGTTCGTTTGCTCATCTTCATTTTCTCTCCGTCTTTGTAGAGGTGCACGAGTTGGATGACGGTCACTTCTAGTGCGTCTCGTTCGTAGCCTAACGCTTGGATCGCCGCTTTCATCCGTGGAATATACCCGTGATGGTCAGCGCCCCAAATGTTAATCAGCTTGTCAGATCCACGTGCAAATTTGTCCAAGTGGTATGAAATGTCTGGCGTTAAGTATGTGTAGGATCCGTCTTGTTTGATTAATACACGATCTTTGTCGTCACCGAACGTTGTCGAGCGGAACCATGTTGCCCCGCCTTCTTCAAATACGTGACCTTGTTCGCGAAGTTTCGCCAAAGCGCGGTCGATGTGGTCGTTTTCGTATAGGGACGTTTCTGAATACCAAACGTCGAATGGGACGCGGAACGTTTCTAAATCTTTGCGTAGTTTTTCTAGTTCATATTTGAGACCGTATTGACGGAAGAAATCGTAGCGCTCCTTTTCGTCTGCTTGTACGTATTTGTCGCCGAATTCTTCAGCCAAACTTTTTCCGATGTTTACGATATCTTGTCCTTGGTAGCCGTCTTCTGGCATTTCTTTGTCGTGACCAAGTGCTTGGAAGTAGCGCGCTTCAACGGATACCGCGAGATGATGAATTTGGTTGCCGGCATCGTTAATGTAGTATTCGCGTGTCACTTTGTAGCCGGCTTTTGCGAGCACGTTACTAAGGGAGTCTCCAACCGATGCTCCGCGGGCATGACCGAGGTGAAGGTCGCCGGTTGGGTTGGCTGAAACAAACTCAACGTTGATCGTTTCGCCGTTCCCTGCATTCGATTCCCCGAAGCGGTCTTTTTGCTCGAGCACGGTTGCTACGACTTTCGTAAGGTAGCTTTGGTTGATAAAGAAGTTAATGAATCCAGGTCCCGCGATGTCTACTTGGCGGACAGACGCTTTCTTGTCATCGAGGTTGGTCACGATTGCATCGGCAATTTGTCGTGGTGACTTTTTCGCTACTCGCGCAAGCTGCATGGCCATATTGGTCGCGTAGTCTCCGTGCGCCTTATCTTTCGGTGCTTCGAGAATGACTTCTGGCAGCTGGTCTTCTGTCGCTAATTCTGCTTTGAGAACCGCCTGACGAATTTCTTGTTTTAACTGATCCTGTACTTTTTGGACAATGCTCACTGTTTTGCCTCCTTGAACGCGACCGCCATCGTATACATGCCAATAGACGATCCTTGCATCGTTAAGTCGTATTGAAATGTGACGTGCCCGTTCGCATCGTCTACATGTGAATCTATTTTTATCGTATTTGCTTGCATCGCAAGTTTTCCGTATGGACTGTCATAGGCCCCTTCCGTCGTTTCGCCTTCAATGTGCTCCATGCGCATGCCCACTGCTCCCTTCCGCATAATGAGCGCACGCCCTGAACGCCATTTCACCACAGTCTGCACGGTACCTTCCTCTTGATGCTCCTCATACAACAAATAATGGTCGTTTCCCTTATGTACATACTGCCCGGTTAATCTCAGCTCAAACGTCTCCGTCTCATCATCACGGGCAATCTCATTTTTTAAATGAATGTTCACGGGTTGTGCCAATAGAAAATGCCTCCCGTATCCGTCAATTTTTGAACTCTTCCAGTATACGAAGAAACTTGGTGGGATGCAATGCTGGTGTCAGTCCCCCGCCGCTTTAAAGCGGCGGGGGACTGACACCAGCATTGCACGCATACATATTAACACAGAGTTACATTTGAAGTTTGGAGGTGTGCAATGGATAGCAACTTGTTGCAGCATTTTGCGAGAGCGTATCGACTGCTTCAAGTCGTTTCTCGTGACTTCTCTTCTATAGACAGTCCGATACTAGTTCGTTTACTCGTCGTATTAAGGGAACAACAAACCACGCTCTACCAAGCCATCCTTCTACTTCAACAAAGCCATACTGACAAAGAAGATCTTCGTTACTATATAGAGGTCATTTACCGCGATGAGGAAGCGAGGGATCCGTTATTTAGAGCATGGGTACGAAATGTTATTTGGATGGGTCTAGAGAGTCGCGAAAGTACCAAGGCTAAGAAGTCTATTATGAAGCAAATCAGGCGTGAGCTCCTCCAAGCCGTTCCTTATGTTGAGGAGTTATACGGTAAACAAGAGACGAGATATATAATTCCACCGCTAATGAGAAAGAACGGAGGAATGTGAATGAGCTGGGCAACAGAAAGAACGGATATTAATGTATATTCACAAGGAGAAATTGATAAATGGGTGTACAGTACATGTAACATTTGCTCAGTGGGGTGCGGTTGCTTTGTAGCTGTGAAGGATAACAAAATTGTCGGGATTAAAGGAAATAAGGATCACAGTATTAACCGTGGAAGACTAGGGCCAAAAGGCGAAAATCAATGGTATGCGAATAACAATGTAGACCGGTTACAAACACCGCTTATCCGGAATTCCTCTGGGAGGTTAGTGACAGCTTCTTGGGACGAAGCGATGGGACTTTTTGTTGAGAAAACAAAAGAAACTTTGCAAAGGCTGGGTCCTAATGGTTTTTCGATCTATTCGACAGGGCAATGTTATTTAGAAACGTACTACACGATCGCAAAGATTGGTAGAGCCGGACTTAAAAGTCACTTACTTGATGCGAATACGCGATTATGTACAGCCACCACAGAATGGTGTTTGTTTGAATCCTTTGGGGCGGATGGTGTACCGGCATCGTATGAAGATGTCGATGTGACCGATACGATGATGCTCTTTGGTCATAATCTTGCTGAGACGGGTACGGTGTTGTTTGAAAGAATTATGGAGAGGAAGAGGCGAACTGGAAAGCCTTACTTAATCGTGGTGGACGTGCGTAAAACGGTCACTGCTCAAGCTGCAGATTTGTTTCTTCAACTAATACCAGGCACGAACGCGGCGCTTCTAAACGGACTTACCCACTTACTTATCAAGAATGGTCACATAGATGAACACTTCATCCAGAACCATACTGTCGGCTATAACAACACAAAGGAATCTGTTAACCAATGGACCCCTGAGCAAACCGCAAGTGTCACTGGAATCCCTGCTGAGCTCATCCAAAAAACCGCTCAAGTTCTTGGACGAACGGATACTCTCGTGTGTACGACGCTGCAGGGTACTTATCAATCCGTAGATGCAACCACTTCATGTGTGGCCATTAACAACATACATCTCTTACGTGGTCTCATTGGAAAACCTGGTAGTGGCCCGCTACATATGGCTGGCCAGCCTAGTTCCTCTGGTAACCGAACTGTTGGCGGGGTTGGCACTTACCCCGGTAACCGGAACCCAGGTAATCCGCAGCATATTAAGGAAATGGCTCGACTTTGGAACGTGGAGGAAGAACATCTAGAAGTCGGACCAGAAAAAGGGATTGAAGAGGTCATCCATTTGATGGAGAAAGACAAAATTGGGTTGTTCTGGAATATCGGAACGAATCCGATGGTTTCTTTACCGAATCGTAGGCGCGCGCGGAAAGCTTTTGAGAAAACCTTTGTCGTCGTACAGGATCCCTTTTTAACAGAAACTACGGAGGTAGCCGATATTGTCTTGCCTGCAGCTCTTTGGGGAGAGAAAGAGGGCACGATGGAAAATGCGGATCGAACGGTTAACCTTTTAAGGAAAGCAGTCGATCCTCCAGACGGGGTAAAATCTGATTTTGATATATTGTTAGATTTCTCACAAAGGATGGGATTTACGGACCAATCCGGACGCCCTTTACTTACGTACACAACCCCCGAGGAATGTTTTGAAGAGTGGAAGAAGGTGTCTGCAGGTAGACCAGCAGACATGACAGGAATTACTTATGACAAATTAGAGAAATATAACGGGCTGCGCTGGCCAGTGAATGAGGAAAATCCTTTAGGAACGCCGCGACTGTACGCAGATCACAACTTTCCTACGTATCCAGACTATGCCCAAAGCTATGGGAAGGATTTATTCACAGGGCGACCGAGAACGAAAAGTGAATTTGAAGCAATTGGGGCAAATGGACGCGCGATTCTGTTTGCGACCCATTACCTCCCCCCACCCGAACGACCGACGAAAGCCTATCCATTTTGGTTAACGACAGGTCGACTTGTGTGGCACTGGCATACGCGTACTAAAACAGGACGGTCCCCTCACTTGCAAATGATTGCGCCGAACGGGTACGTTGAGATGAACATGCAGGATGCAGATAAACTTAACTTGCTCCCTGGCGAAAGAGTTAGAGTTGTTTCACCGAGGGGTTGGATCGAGGTACCAGTAAGAATTGTGGATACCGTTCAACCTGGTTTAGTTTTTGTGCCATTTCATTACGGTTCATGGCAAAAGAATGAGGCCGCCAATGAGCTGACCGTCGATTTTACAGATCCCTTGTCAAAACAACCTACTTTTAAACAAAGCTCATGTCGGGTTGAAAAAATTAGAAAGAACTATACGGTAGGTAGCGATGAAAGTTTACAAAGTATCGCAGAAAAGCACGGGTATACGTTGGAAGAATTAGCGAAGATTAATAGTTTGTTTCCACCTTATCGGGTGGGTGTTGGGGAAAGTATTGAGGTGCCTTATTCTAGAGAGAACGTTGAGATTCCGCCTTATATGCCGTATCGAAGTGTGGAGAAGTTTCCAAGTGTGTAGCAAGGTGTCAGTCCCCCACCACTTTAAAGTGCTGGGGGACTGACACCCTATTTTTCCAAAGGATGATTAAAGCCAAAATACTAAACGGTATTGTATACAGACAACGTTTAAATTTACCTTCAACGTCTAATTCCCAATATGGAGTGTAGAATCTACGTTGCTTAAACATTGTATTGCTTCACATCCTTACCCGTTATACTCCCTCAGGCAGCATCCATTAACCATCTCTAGAGGACCTTGAAGAGTTACTTCTTCTAAAAAGTCACTTGTTCTCGATGAATGACTATAATTCTCTGCAACAAGTTGATATAAATATTTCCCCGCTGCATCACTATAGTATTCTACAACTTTGTTTCTTGAATAAACAATGTCAATATCGAGTACTAATCCACCTATGGCCGCACCGACTGCCGTGCCCCAAGCAAGTCCTGCTTCTCGTTTTATTGAGTATCCAATAGCTCCTCCGAGAGTGGCAGTAATCCCTGCATAATAATTCTTAATATCTTCTAGAATAGACGGGGTAATCTCATCCTCGTAAACGGAAATTATTGTACCGTTTCCGCCACCTGGTTGAACAGGAACCCTTGCTAGTTGATTATCAGTTGAATCATCTTTATCAAAAACGTGTTCCTTAGCTATCTCCATATACTCCTGCTTCTCTTCTTCTGTTAGAATATCTCCTTCTAACAGTGTAACGGTTATGTCCACACCGTTAATTTCTCCAATTTTTTCAGCAATGAAAGTAGGGTCTTCTTGTTCAGATTGCTTGGCTTGGTTTACTACATTCTCCTCTTGTCCAAAGGCATAACTCGTTGGTAGTAATTAAAATTACAGCAGCAACGAAACACAATAGAAATTTTTTCATTTCTATAAACCTCCTTGTTTTCTATAATACAACCCTACCATAAATACAGTATAATTTAACCATACAATATATAAAAATAAAGTATAACTCTGTCTTTCTTCCTGTGTCTTTATATGTAGTTTCATCCCAAAATATTACACAAGCCCAAGACAAAAGAATGTCTCGGGCTTGTTGCTTGCTTATTTCACCCAAGCCAACAACATCTCACGCACAAACTTTCCTGCTGCGATTTGCGTTTGTTCACTTGAGTCGTAGGCTGGTGCGACTTCTACTAGATCAGCGCCGACTACGTTTACATCCGATTGACTGATCGCTGTGATGGCTTCGAGTAGTTCTTTTGATGTGATACCGCCTGCTTCGGCTGTACCTGTTCCCGGTGCATGGGCCGGGTCGAGTACGTCGATGTCGATCGTGACGTAGACGTTGCGACCAGCAAGCTTTGGCAACACTTCTTTTAAAGGAGCCGCCACGTCGAACTTGGCCATATACATACCAGATTGCCTAGCGTACTCAAATTCTTCTTGCATGCCAGAGCGAATGCCGAACGAGTACACATTTTCCGGCCCAATTAATCCACAGGCTTTTCTGATCGGTGTGGAATGGCTTAACGGTTCGCCCTCGTATTCCTCGCGCAAATCTGCATGAGCATCGATGTGAATAATGGCTAAATCTGTGTATTTCTTGTGGAAAGCTCTAAAGATCGGCCAGCTAACTAAGTGTTCGCCGCCTAAACCGAGCGGAAACTTCCCTTCTGCTAACAGTTTGTCCACATATTCCTCGATCATGTCCAAGCTCCGCTGTGGATTACCGAACGGAAGTGGGATATCCCCAGCGTCAAAATATTTCACGCTTTCCAAGTGACGATCTATATAAGGGCTATATTCCTCAAGCCCTAGCGATGCTTCACGAATGCGCCCTGGGCCAAAACGGGACCCCGGTCGAAAGCTCACCGTCCAATCCATCGGCATTCCATAAATAACGGCTTGGCTGTCTTCATAGCTTGGGTGGCTTGCAATAAATACGTTACCTGAATAAGCTTCGTCAAACTTTACCATAATTGCATAGCCCCCTTATTCAGTTAGATCCTTCACAAACTTAGGCAACGCAAAGGAAGCCGTATGTAGTTCCTTCGTGTAGTACTTCGTGTCGATATCGTGGAATCGCTCCTCAGCTATTTGCAAAGGATCGTGTTTTTTCGAACCGATCGTAAATGTCCACAGGCCGCTTGGGTATGTCGGAATGTTGGCTGTGTATAACTTTGTAATCGGAAAAATTTCCCTCACATCGCTATACACTTGCTGAATCAAGTCTGCTTTGAACCACGGATTGTCAGTTTGTGCGACAAAAATACCCTCTTCTTTTAACGCTTTAGCGATGCCGGAATAAAACCCTTTCGTGAACAAGTTAACAGCTGGTCCTACCGGTTCTGTTGAGTCGACCATGATTACGTCATAAGCATTTTCACTTTGAGCAATATGCATGAAGCCGTCGTCTACTTGTACGTCGACACGAGCATCGTCAAGTGCTCCCGCAATTTCCGGCAAATACTGTTTCGAGTACTCAATCACTTTGCCATCGATTTCAACGAGCGTCGCCTTTTTCACACTCGGGTGCTTCAACACTTCGCGAATTACACCACCATCGCCGCCACCCACTACGAGCACATGCTCTGGATTTGGATGCGTGAAAAGCGGAACATGTGCGACCATCTCGTGATATACCCACTCGTCTTTCGTATTCGTCATCACCATGCCGTCGAGCAAAAGCATGTTCCCCCACTCTGCCGTTTCCACCATATCCAGCTGTTGAAAATCCGTTTTCTCCGAGTGCAACGTTTTATTTACTCGCATCGTAATGCCAAAATCATCTGTTTGTTTTTCTGTAAACCAAAATCCGCCCATGATCGGACTCCTTTCATCTGCGCCACGCAAAAACAGCGCTATTCTCTCTACTATTTACGGTTCCCCTGTCTCTTCTATTTCAAACGTGGCGGGTGTCACGTTGAGGGTGTCAGACCCCCACCGCTTTAAAGCGGTGGGGGTCTGACACCGAGTATAGAGTATCCTACGAAAATTTGAAACTCCTTTTTGCGTTTGAAAAGTCCTTAGGTCTGTCTGTATAAAAACAGAGAAACTTTTCCATACTAAAAATGATAAACGCATATGGAAAGGGGGCGATGGATCATGGAAGAATATCGACAAGAACGATCAGGTCGCAGAAGACAGCAAATAATCAAGTGGGTTCGTGCCACAGGGTTTATCGGTGGATTTTTTGTACTCCTCATGTTAATAGCAGTTGGTAGCCTTTGGGCTTATTTGAAAGTACAGGGACCTCCTCCTCTGTCAGTTCCCCAGTCCACGCTCTACTACGCAGCAGACGGAACGGTGATTGGTGAAGAGAACTTTAACGGTGAGAAGCGATACTGGGTTCCTATCGAAGAAATGAGTCCTGCTCTCGTGAACGCTACCGTCGCTATAGAGGATCGCAATTTTTATGAACATAACGGTTTTGATATAAAACGAATTGCTGGGGCCGCCATCGCTGACTTGAAAGCATTGGACATGGTTCAAGGGGCAAGTACCATTACGATGCAATATGCCCGCAACCTATTTTTAGAGCATGACAAAACGTGGGAAAGAAAGATTAAAGAGACTGTCTATGCACTCAGACTCGAGATGAACTACGACAAGGATCAAATTCTAGAGGGGTACTTAAACACGATATACTATGGACACGGAGCATACGGTATACAAGCTGCCAGTCAATTTTACTTTGGCAAGGATGCCGATGAATTATCTCTTGCAGAAAGCACGATGCTCGCAGGCATTCCAAAAGGCCCGAGTAATTATTCTCCACTTGAAGATGCAGACGCTGCAAAATCAAGGCAGAAATTAATTTTGCAAGAAATGGCCGAACAAAAACTTATTTCCGCTAAAGAGCTAGCTGTTGCGCTACGTGAACCACTCTCGTACACAGGAACCCATCCAACTGTCGCCAACAACATTGCCCCTTATTTTCAAGATGCTGTGAGAGCAGAGCTACAGCGCACGGTTGGCATTGACGAGAAGACGCTCGAGACAGGCGGGTTGCAAGTGTATACAACGCTCGATCCTAAGATGCAAAAGATTGCAGAACGAGCCGTGGAGGAAACGATGGAAGACGATAGCAACATGCAGCTTGGATTTGTTGCCATGAGCCCAAACACCGGATTTGTTCGTGCCATGGTGGGCGGACGTGACTACCAAGAAAGCCCATTTAACCGGGCAACACAAGCCATCCGCCAACCAGGATCGACCATCAAACCACTTTTGTACTACGCAGCGCTCGAACAAGGCTTTACACCCGCCACCTCCATGCAAAGTGAGCAGACGACATTTTTGTTTGACGAAGGGCGCGCCGAATACACACCGCATAACTTTAACAACAAGTACGCTGAAGACGATGTGACACTCGCTCAAGCATTGGCTTTGTCTGACAACGTGTATGCGGTGAAGACCCATTTGTTTATGGGAACACAAACACTAGTCGACACGATGAGACGCTTCGGTATTTCTACGAAAATAGATAAAGTCCCTTCCCTCGCGCTCGGTACATCTGGAGTGCGGGTGACGGAAATGACAAACACGTACAATATGTTTGCAAATGGTGGGAAAGATGTTAGGCCACAACTAATTGAGAAAGTCGTGAATCGAGATGGCGAGGTGCTGTACGAGGCTCCACAGTCTAGTGAGCAAACACTGAAAAAGGACCGCGCCTTTTTAATGACAAGTATGATGACAGGCATGTTTGATAGAGCGTTAAACGGCTACTCATCCGTAACAGGCACGACGGTCATTGACGATATCACGCGTGCCTATGCAGGCAAATCAGGCTCTACCGATACCGACAGCTGGATGATCGGCTTTGCCCCACAGCTAACTGCAGGCGTATGGACAGGATATGACGACGGACGCGACATTACAAATGTCACCGAAAAACAGTACGCTAAAAATATTTGGGTCACATTCATGGAAGAAGCGTTAGAAGGAAGCCCAGTGAAGGCGTTCCGTGCTCCAGAAGGCGTTGTCGGTGTCTACGTGAACCCTGCCACAGGAAAGCTTGCGACCGAAGCCTGCCCAACGAAGCGACTCACATATTTCATCGAAGGCACAGAACCAACAGAGTATTGCATTGAACACCTTGGAAGAGACGACAAAACTGATGAGGCTCCTGAGGAAGAGGAGTCAGATCCGAAAGATGAACCGATTGAGGAGCCTTGGTATAAGAAGTTGTTTGATTGGATTGGGTAGTGAGAGTGAGAGTGAGTGAGTGATCCTGAATTGCCAGGGTCGCTTTTTTATTGGGGTTTGCTCAGACTTATTGGATTTTGCTCAGACTTATTAGATTTTGCTCAGACTTATTGGATTTTGCTCAGACTTATTGGATTTTGCTCAGACTTATTGGATTTTGCTCAGACTTATTGGATTTTGCTCAGACTTATTGGATTTTGCTCAGACTTATTGGATTTTGCTCAGACTTATCCGCCAGTCACAAGTTCCTGGCGGATAACGCAAAAATCCCCACTATGGTGTGTTCAGAACCACGTGGGGAATTTTGTTGTCCTAGCTAATAAAGTGCTCTTCCATTATCTAGTTTACAAATTATAGAAAGCATTCGGCAAGGTGAGATTGGTTTGTTCACAAAGTTATCACAAACGGTTCAATTCTTTTCAAAAGAGGTTGACAATGCTTTGTGCAATTCCTCTGATGAATGCGTCCACAAGTCTTCATTATGCTTGCGTAAAAACGCGGACAGCACGTCTTTAGATACATCATCCATGTGATCGACTTCAATGCGCCCTTTCATCGATTTGTCCATCCGATTCACGTGTTCTGGAAGAATCTTGTATCCACGTCTAATGCTGCGGTCAACAGTGAATTCGCACGCTGTGACACCGTAATAATACGGGCCCTCTTGCTTCCTGTTAATCGTCACCCAAACGAGCCAGTACGGTTTGCCATTAGGTACTTCACTTTTGTCCTTCAAAAACTTAATACCACGCTCCACCTGGCTTCGTGCATGCATCGCGCCAATATCTACAAACGCATCTCGTTCTTCCACATCTATGATCACAGGCGACACGTTCTCTAAACTGAGCGCACCTACTCCGTATCCACGATGACCATCAGTCGGATCGTTTTTAATAATATTAAAGCCAATCTGTTTTTTCTTTTTCTCTTCACTCATATGGCGAATACCCCTTCCGTTCGCTCGATGTCTCTTCCTATAGTATAACGATTGATTCCGATCGTACGCAAATATATAGAGTTCAAAATAGAAAGGTACTTCCACGCTGAATTGGAGAGCGACTTTGCTCATGTCAAATAGCAAGCCTATAAGGTTATTTGCACCCTACAAGACAAAATGGGACACCTTTGGAGAAGTTATGGAACCTTGTTTCGTTGGGCAAAAAGCACTTATCATCTGAAAACAAAAGGACCTGACTCGTCAACACAGAGTCAGGTCCTTTATACAAATTGAACATTACAAAGGGTTCCTATTTCATAACATCCGTCAACTGAGGCACAACCTGCTTCTTCCGCGACACAACACCCTTCAACATAGCAGTGTTATTTTCCAGCGTAACGTCAAATGCCTTCTCCACAGCCTGTACCCCCTTGCCTAGAGCAATCGCAACTGAATCATTGTTCAAAATATCTGTTACTACAAACAAAAATAAATCTAATTCTTTCGAAGCAATGACGCCTGATATCGCCGTTTCCAATTCCGCTTGTTGAGCAAGTACATCGTTGACATCAACAGCATTTACCTGTGCAATCTCCACTTTGGAGCTACCCATTTGGAATTCCTTTGCATCAAGGGAAATGAGCTGGCTAATGGTTTTGTCACTTAAATCTGCACCAGCCTTCAGCATGTCCAATCCGTAGCTCTCCACATCGACTTCAGCAATCTTAGCCAATTCATGAGCTGCTTCTACATCTTCCTGTGTGCACGTAGGAGATTTGAACAGAAGTGAGTCCGAAATGATTGCGGACAGCATGAGCCCTGCCACTTCTTTACGAATCGCAACACCGTTTTCTTTGTACAATTTATTTAAAATCGTCGCAGTACACCCGACCGGTTCAGCACGGTAGTACAAAGGGTCGCTCGTTTCGAAATTAGAGATTCTATGATGATCAATAACCTCCAGCACGCGCACCTCATTGATATCTGCAACACTTTGCTGGCGCTCATTGTGGTCGACCAAAATAACTTCCTTTACTTCGTTTGCCACGGTGTCCACTAGGCGCGGTACTTCCACTTGAAAATGATCCAATACAAATTGCGTTTCTCCATTCAACTCGCCTAAACGAACAGGTTCAGCATTAACGCCTAACTCTTTCTTTAATTCAGCATACGCAATCGCAGAGCATATTGTATCTGTATCTGGGTTTTTATGTCCGAAAACTAGAATTTTGTCCATCATGACTCTCCTTGATAAGTTCTATCGTTCTTCCGTTTATTTTATCATTTTTTCTCTTAAAGGTTAAACAATGGCTTACTCTTTCAAAGAGGTGTTGTGTTGCTTCAGTGGCAAAAACAGAAAAAAACCTAACTCATCCAAAATGAGTCAGGCCCTCCCCACCCTACGAAAGCGGCGCTTGTTCACGTAAAGAAGCGATATATGTATAAGCTTCCTCTACTTCTTCCACTGTATAGCGATTTTTGCTTTTGAGCGTGAAGATTTTCTCTGTGACTTCGGCTTTTGGCAAATGTTCAAAATATAGAACGGTTGATACGAGCTCTAGAAATCTCGAACTCTTGTCATTCATGTTTGTTAGCACACTTTGCAAAGCCGCATCAGGCCTGCCGACGTGTTCTAAAAATTCATCGCCCGCTTCAGCGAGTGCGTAGCGATACTGAATGTAGCCGCCTTTTTTCTCTTTCACTTCTTGAAGGAACCCCATATCGCACAGTTCTTCTACTCGTAACGTCAACTCTTCAGAATACGGTCCATAGAAGTGATATTGGAACTTTTCTTGAAACGGGAACTGAAGGCGTTTTGCGATGTATACCATCTTTTGTAGCTTCTTCCGTCCGATGATTTCCCCAGAGGCTGAGATGGCCCCTAACACATTTGCGTGATCCTTTAGCAACTTACTCATCTCCCTATCCAAAGAATCTTTGTAAAAGGAAGTTCAAAAAGTCCGGGTTCGTCCCTCTTTTGAACTTTTACTATAGCTTGTCTACTCTTCTAAACGAAGTAATTGGCGTATTTGTCTTTTAACCGCCTTCTTCGATGTCTCGTCGTATAAAAGGTCTGCTGGGAAGTATAGCTTGTGGTCTGTACGGCGTTTTCCGGAAATGGCGTCAACAATATCAGAATGACGCGATAGCTCTTTCAAATCGCCATTCTCCATTAATAGATGAATCGGTAAACGTTCCTCTTCCTCACCTGGACGGTAAAAGTCATAGGGCAAATCTGAAGAAGAATCGACGACTAAATAATATTCTGGGTCGATGCCGGCCTTTTTAAAGAGAGTCATTAGTTCAAACTGCCTTTTATATTCCTTAGCCGGGTCAAATTCAATGTACTTAAACAGCTGACGGTTCGAAAAGCGTCGGCATAAATCTTGTAAAATAGGGTCGTCTTCTTTCTCCCACATTTGGAAGTAAAAATGAACGATACCCTCGTCAAGCAGGATATAGTCTTCTAGCGATACATCCTCATCAAACAAAGACAAAAAATGTGTCGGTTCAAACCGAAACGGGTACGACTGCTTGTACAAGTCCTTTGCTCGATGGAGGATTTTCGTCAAAATCACCTCAGCGCTGCGTGTGACTGGATGAAAATATACTTGCCAATACATTTGGTAACGACTCATGATGTAATCTTCTACGGCGTGCATTCCGCTTTGCTTAATGACGACTTGGTCTTCACGTGGGCGCATGACACGCAAAATACGCTCCATATCAAAATGGCCGTAGCTGACCCCTGTAAAATAGGCATCGCGTTGCAAATAGTCCATGCGATCGGCATCAATCTGACTTGAAATGAGGCTCACGACTTGCTTGTTCTCGCTTGTTTTGGCGATAATTTCTGCAACTTGCTTCGGAAACTCTTTCCCGACTCGTTTCAGAATGGCATGCACTTCTGTGTCTCCGAGGATCATTTGTTGTGTGAATTCTTCGTGGTCTAAGTTGAAAACTTTTTCGAAGGAGTGCGAGAAAGGTCCGTGCCCTAGGTCGTGTAACAATGCAGCGCAAAGAGCGAGTAAACGAGATGACTCCTGCCATTCAGAACGGTGACGGAATACATCGTCCACAATACGTCTTACAATTTCATAGACACCAAGAGAATGGTTAAACCGGCTATGCTCGGCCCCATGAAACGTTAAGTAGGTTGTGCCCAGCTGTTTAACGCGACGCAATCGTTGAAATTCGCGCGTCCCTATCAAATCCCAGATCACTCGGTCACGAACGTGGATGTACCGATGAACAGGATCTTTAAACACCTTTTCCTCATGCAATTTTTCCGTACGATACGACATGTTCTTCCCTCTTCCGCTAATCTTAGGTTCTATTATAACGACTTATTACAGACAATTCATCCTTGCATTTAGCGAAGTGCGGTGAATCCTTTGGGGGAGAAGGGGATAAAAATTTTTCTAATCCTTAACGTTTCTTTCTTCTCATTAGGCTCTTTTCACATAGTTTGTTGCGCTAAGACGTATTGTATCTAGCCGAGCCTACGTTCTCAAGTGATCTACTGGGGTCGTTCTATAGAACAAAAGAGGGAACATACCATTTTGATAGGCAAAAACTAGCATCCTTTTGAAATGCATGTATAAAACCCGTGCAAACTGTCCATCCTGTGACTACAAAGCATAATTTGAAAGTTGAATCAAAGGGAGTTGTGTAGAATGAAAACAAGACAAGATGCTTGGACAGAGGAAAATGATTTATTACTAGCAGAAACGGTATTGCGTCACGTACGCGAAGGTAGCACGCAACTGAATGCGTTTGAGGAAGTGGGCGATTCTTTAAATCGTACGAGTGCCGCTTGTGGATTTCGTTGGAATGCAGTCGTTCGTCACAATTACGAGAAGGCTTTACAGCTTGCTAAAAAACAACGAAAGCAACGCCAACGCTTGTTAGGCCAAGAACATGGTGGGAAGAAAAAATTACTCTATCAACCACCTACTCCATCATTTGACGAGATGGATGCGAGTGCCGAATACGGTGAGGAGTGGGAAGCCTACGATTATGAGCAAGGAGCCTCTTCCCCACTCCCATCCCCACCGCCGGAAGCCACTCCGCACAGTGAAGAAGTTGACAAAAGTGAAAATGAGCAGCCTTATGAACCTTTTGCTAGTGAACCAGAAGAACCCATCGTTGAACGAGCACAAGCCAGCGAAATGGTTCGCACAGAACAACCCGTACCTACTACACCAGCCACGCTAACACTCGATCATGTAGTGAGATATTTGCAAGGTATGAAAAATTCAAACTTCCATGTTGATGTTCTAAAACGGGAAAATGAGAGATTAAAACGAGAAGTTCACACGCTAGTCGGGGAAAATGAACGCTTACAAGCACGCGTGAAGGATTTAGAGTCTGATTCGTATACGATGCAGGAAGACTACGAAACGTTAATGAAGATCATGAATCGTGCGAGAAAATACGTAGTTTTCGAGGACGACGAAAAGCAACCAACGAAATTCAAAATGGATCGCAATGGGAACTTAGAGAAAGTTGCAGAATAATCCGCTTGGAGAGGCGGTTGGCAACAGCACTTTGTTTGTAAAATGTAAAAAGCACGTGGCAGGATGCTCATTGCCACGTGCTTTTATTGTTTTTGAATGAGTTTTTGGTTCCGTGCCTCGACGCGACTCAACTGTATAATCTTTTCTTCTTGTTCTTCACGAGTCAGACGGCCGGATTCCAGGCTAGCGCCCTTTGCTTGCAAAGTCGTGAGTAAACGATAACTGACGTCATGAACGGTCAAGCTTGCAGATACAAGCTCTTGAAGTGACGCCATGGATGTCGGACGTACAGCCGGATAGACGCCACGTTTTGCTTTGGCGGAGCCAGCTCTGTCATAAAATTGCTGAACTAGTTCCGCTCGCTCACTTCCTGACCCTTCAACACACAAGTAAATTTGCACAGCAATGCCTTTGCGAATCCGACGCTGTGAGATCCCGGCAAACTTTTGCCCATTGATACTTAAGTCGTAGCGCCCTGGGCAGTATGAATCTGAAATTTCGCCGTCATGAATCGAAGTCTCTGGAAACATCTCTCGAATGAGGGTGACCATGCGTTCGTATCCTTCATCGATTGAAAGAGTCCCGTCTCCGTCCGCGAATAATAGCGATGCATTCCAAATTCCTTCGTCAAGTATGACCGCTAACCCACCGGAAGTGCGTACGAACGCATCCATTCCTTCGTCTGCGAGCCATTCTATGCCTTGTTGTAAGTACGGTAGTCGTGAGTCCTGTACACCAAGAACGACGGTGTCTCTGTGCACCCACGTCCGCACAACGGCAGAACTGTTCCCGCTCCCGACAGACTGGCATAATGTATCGTCCGTCGCAAAAGAGTGCGAGACAGGGAGATACAGCCCCGCACTTGATTCATCTATGTAACGCCATTGTTGTTGCCAAACTTCTTTGTTTATCATGGTACTGTTCCTTTTCTACTACAGATTATGATCTGAGTATACCATATGAGCCGTTCGACAAAATTCGGTGTGAACAGATCTAGGAAGAAGCACCGAATCCGCACAAGGACGGACGCTCCTACAGGCTTTGGGCAGCGGTAATCAGCGAGAGTTTGTATACGTCTTCTTCGTTGCAACCGCGGGATAGGTCGTTTACGGGTGCGTTTAGCCCTTGCAGGATCGGACCGACTGCTTCAAAGTTGCCGAGGCGTTGGGCGATTTTGTAGCCGATATTGCCGGCTTCTAGGCTTGGGAAAATAAACACGTTTGCCTCTCCTTGAAGAGGTGAATCCGGTGCCTTCTTCTTGGCAACGGAAGGCACGAACGCTGCGTCAAATTGGAACTCACCATCAATGTTAAGTTCTGGCTGGCGTTCTTTGGCTAGTTTGACTGCCTCGATCACCTTTTCGGTTTCTGAAGAACGAGCTGAACCTTTTGTCGAGAAGCTAAGCATGGCTACTTTCGGTTCAATGCCAAACATGTTGGCTGTTTTTGCACTTTCGATTGCGATTTCTGCAAGGTCTGTTGCATCTGGAGCGATATTGATCGCACAATCTCCGAATACGTACTTTTCGCCTTCTCGTACCATGATGAAGGCGCCAGATGTTTTCTTCACGCCTTCTTTTGTTTTAATAATTTGTAGGGCAGGGCGAACGGTGTCTGCAGTAGAATGGGTTGCACCGCTTACTAGGCCTTCCGCTTTGCCTGTATACACAAGCATTGTTCCGAAATAGTTCACATCAAGAAGAATACGTCGCGCGTCTTCCTCGGTTGCTTTGCCTTTTCGGCGTTCCACAAATTTTGAGACTAACTCGTCCATTTGTGTGTAAGTCGCTGGGTTAATTTGCTCGACACCTGCCAGGTTCGCGTTCGCAGCTTTTGCCGTAGCTTCAATTTCTTCAGGGGAACCTAGTAAAATCGGTTTGACATACCCATTAGCTTGAAGTCGGGCGGCTGCTCCGACGACCCGCTCGTCGTTTCCCTCTGGAAGGATAATGCGGATGTTCTTACCTTGTAATGACTGTTGTAACGTGGCAAACAAGTCGCTCACGTGAATTCCTCCTTTATCGCACTTATTTCTTCTAGCATACCCCTCACACTTTTCTTTTCAAACCGGTAGCTTAAAGGTAAGCGATTGCAAGCTAAATGTTCCTCTTTTCAGTCAAATAAGGCGGATTCAGAAACACGGACAGTACGTAGACAAAAAAAGAAGCGCCTTTCAGGTAAATTGAACGCGCCCAGTTTATTCATTATGATTACACGTGGTAGAGCTTAAGAGCGTTATTTCCTAATTTAAGAGCGTTAGCCCCGCTTTAAGAGCACAGACCCTTCACTCTCTCATCCGGTACAATCTAGCAAATGCTCTATTTCTAGCGTCCACACGTTTTTCGACATCGATTTGATCGTAATCGTAGATGCCTTGGCCTGTTTTTACTCCAAGATGCCCTTCTTCAACTGATTTCCTTATAGCGCCTGGTGCTTCTGTGGATACGTCAAGGTGTGGTGCCAAATTGCTCATCACCTTCTCCCATATATCCAATCCACCGTAATCAGCTGTCTCTAACGGGCCACTTACCACCCAGCGGAATCCGGGTCCATTCATGATCGCCGCATCGATATCTGCTGCGTCCGCCACGCCTTCCTCTAATAAATGGAAGGCTTCTCGGACGAGGGCAGCCTGCAAGCGGTTCCCTACAAAGCCAGGGACGTCCTTTTTGAGTAGAATCGGTGTTTTGCCGACTCCGATAAGCAACTCTTTCATTTGTTCTACAACTCCAGGAGCCGTTTTTGTATGTACAACGAGTTCGACGAGTGGCACTATTTGTGCTGGGTTGAAGAAGTGGGCGATGATCATGCGTTCGGGATGGAGTAGTTTTTCCGCTAGCTTCGTGACCGGGATCGTTGATGTGTTGGATGCGATGAGCACGTCGGGTGCCACGATACTTTCTATAGTCTTGTAGATGTCATGTTTAATAGCTATCTCCTCGGGTGCGGCTTCCATGATAACATCCGCATTTCTAACCGCTTGCTCGAGCTGCGTCGTCCATGTTATGGAATCTAAGAGGTTAGACTGTCTTTGTAAAATCCCTTCCTCTTCAAGCAAATGGATGGACTGCTCCATGTGTTTCTTTGCTTTCGAAAGGCTTGCCTCATATGGATCATAAAGCGTGACGTTCATTTTTGCAGTTGCAAATAACTGCGCGATGCCATGTCCCATCGTTCCTGCACCTAGTACTGTAATCTTTTTCATGGTTCTCCTCCTCATGTCATTGAATTTAGTGGTAGTAAACCCGCCGTTCCCGATAGTAAACCCTTTTCCCCAATCATTCTGTTAAACTCCAAAAGAAAAGGAGGCAGACACCTCTGCCCCCTCCATCCGTCCTTACGCCCAGCGCGCTACTACTGTTTTCTTACGTGTATAAAATTGTACACCGTCTTTTCCGTTCGCGTGGAGGTCACCGTAGAAGGAGTTTTTCCAGCCTGAGAACGGGAAGAATGCCATCGGTGCTGGTACGTTTACGTTAATTCCGAGCATACCTGCGTGGATGTTTTCTCTAAATTCACGAGCTGCTTTACCGCTGTCAGAGTACAAAACCGCTCCGTTCGCAAACTCTGATTTATTCGTGAGTTCGATTGCTTCTTCTAAAGTCTTCACACGAACGATGCTTAATACTGGTGCAAAGATTTCGTCTTTCCAAATCGTCATATCTTCATTCACGTGGTCAAAGATTGTTGCACCGAGGAAGAATCCTTTGTCTGTTTTTTGTGCATCGATACGACCGTCGCGGAGCAAAGTTGCGTTTTCTTTTTCACCGATTTCGATGTAATTCAATACTTTTTGTTTGTGGCTATCACGAATAAGTGGGCCGAGGAAGACATCTTCGTCTAGGCCGTTACCCATTTTAATGTCGTTCGCTGCATCCACAAGGCGCGCAACGAGGTCATCAGCGATTTCATCGACAGCAACGACAACCGAGCATGCCATGCAACGCTCACCCGCACTACCAAATGCAGCGCCTGTAATGCCTTGAACAGCTTTATCTAAATCTGCATCACCAAGAACGATCGAGTGATTTTTCGCACCCGCTAAAGCTTGAACGCGTTTGCCATGAGCTGCTGCTGTTTTGTACACGTACTCAGCGACTGGCTGTGAACCGACGAATGAAATCGCTGCAACGTCTTCGTGCTCAAGCAACCCGTTTACAACATCGTGTGCACCGTGAACAAGGTTCAACACACCATTTGGTAGACCTGCCTCAGTGAACAATTCCGCTAGACGTTGGGCCAAAATTGGCGTACGCTCTGAAGGCTTCAACACAAATGTATTCCCTGTCGCAATCGCGAGTGGGAACATCCAGCAAGGTACCATCATCGGGAAGTTAAACGGTGTGATGCCACCAACAACCCCTATTGGATAGCGGTAGTAACCAGATTCGATGTCTGATGCGATGTCCGGTAGCACATCGCCCATCATTAAACTTGGTGCGCCTGCTGCAAACTCAACACATTCCACACCACGTTGTACTTCTCCGCGTGCTTCGGCAAAAGACTTACCGTTTTCTTTCGTAATCAATTCTGCGAGCTCGTCAAAGTTTTCCATAAGTAATTGTTGGTATTTAAATAGAATACGAGCGCGTTTCGGTACTGGTGTTTTGCTCCACGTTTTGAAGGCTGCATTCGCCGCTTTCACAGCGCGGTCTACGTCTTCTTTTGACGAAATAGGTACTTCTACTAGTGCTTCTCCAGTGGCTGGATTCGGAACGATTTCGGTTGCTGTTCCTGTTGCATCAACAAATTCACCGTTAATATAGTTTTTCATCGTTGTCATCGTTTTTGTTGTCATATGATCCAACTCCTCTTAAGAATTAAAAAATGGTGTATAAGAATACAGCGATTAACAAAGCAAGCATTGGCAAAATAACGCTTAACATGAATATTGTCTTGTACGAGCGTTTATGCGTCTCTCCACAAATAGCGCGAATCGTCGTGACAACATAACCGTTGTGTGGCAATGAATCCAAACCGCCGGAAGCAAGTGCTGAGAGACGATGCATAGCGCCAGGATCGAGTCCTTGTGCCATATAAATTGGTGACAAAATTGGCAAAGCGATTCCTAGTCCTCCTGAAGCTGATCCAGTTAAACCACAGATGAGTGTAACTCCAATTGCCAATCCTAGAAGTGGCGGACCTGGAATATTCACGAGCGCATCAACAAGCGTTTGAAACGCACTTACTTGTGCTGCCACACTACCAAAACCGACCACTGCACACGTGTTGGCTGCCGCAACCAATGCATTTTGGGCACCAGATGCAAGAGAATTCCAATATTGAACAACATACCGGAAGTTTAAGACCCACGTTAACACAATCCCAATCGTTAGAGAAATGAGTAACGCGTTCGTTGATGACATGAACTGCGCCATCACGTTCAAGAAAATTATGACCGATGCGAGTGGCACAATAGAAAAGAATGCGTTTGGTAAGTCTTTCTTTTCTGCTGGCACTTCTTCGACACGTAACTTCTCTGCCGCCGCCGCTGATTCTTCGGCGCCTTTGCCTTTACTAAGTCCACCCTCGACTGGTGGCATTGAAAATGTTTCCCCGTTGGCTACAGCCTTTTTCACGGTGTTGCCTAAATACAGTCCACCGACCGTCATAATAAAGAGCCCAATGACTACACCAACCCATCCGCCTGCAGTGGGTGTCGTTCCAAAATACTCCGTCGGGATAATGTTTTGAATCTCAGGTGAACCTGGTGAAGTCATCGTGAACGAAATGGAACCGAACACAAGTGCACCCGGAATAAACCTGTGTGGTAAGTTCGCTTGACGAAAAAGTGAAACCGCAATTGGATAGACGGCAAAACCGACTACAAACAAGCTTACCCCACCAAAAGTCATGATCGCACACGCAGCCACAACAGCAAACACAGCTCTTTGCGGGCCAAGTGTACGACTTACCCAGTTGGCAATTGCGTCAGCTGCCCCTGTATCTTGCATGACCTTCCCAAAAATCGCACCCAGCAAAAAAATTAAGAACCATGCAGCAAAGTATCCCGTAAAGCCGTCCATGTAATATTCTGTCATGGCAGTTCCGACGTTAAGACCGCCAACAATCGCCAACAGTACAGAGCTTAATATCGCCGCGATAATAATATTTACGCCACGCATCGTTAAGTAAATGAGTAACCCCAGCGCAACAAATAACCCGATCATCCCCATTGTTCTTCCCCCTTACCGACTCGCTGTACGCTGCGGTAAAAATTGATAGTCATAGCATGTCTTGTATAACCCAACAATTTCCGCTTCCGTTGGCACTCTTGGATTGTTCGCTGGACTTCCACTCGTTAAAGCATCCTGTGCCATTTTTTCGAGCACAAGATCGAAGGCCTGCTGGTCAATACCCCATCCTTTTAAATTAGGAATCTTTAAATCTAAGCAAAGCTGCTTAATCTCATCCACTACCCGAACCGCTACAGCTTCATCGTTTAGATCAGCAACGTCAGAGAATAATAAACGTCCGATATGTGCTAAACGATTTGTACAAGTCGCTTGGCTGAATTCAAGTACGGCAGGCAATAACATCGCGTTTGATATGCCGTGTGGTACATGGAACAATGCTCCAATCGGACGCGACATCCCATGAACGAGACACACTGACGAATTGGAGAATGCTGCCCCAGCCAACATAGCACCGTACGCCATTTTTCCACGAGCCTCTAAGTTCTCCCCGTTATAATAAGATTCACGGATATTCTCAACGATTAACTGGATAGCTGAAAGCGCCAACGTATCCGTAAAGGGTTGTGCTTTCCTTGAAATGTAAGCTTCAATAGCATGTGTCAGCGCATCTATACCCGTTGCTGCCGTAATCCCTCGCGGAGACGACACCGTCAAAACAGGGTCAACAATG
Organism: Bacillus fonticola; assembly: GCF_012955605.1. Taxonomy (GTDB): domain Bacteria; phylum Bacillota; class Bacilli; order Bacillales; family JC228; genus Bacillus_CG; species Bacillus_CG fonticola. The sequence goes on from NZ_CP052135.1 coordinate 2,932,783, forward strand.
GCGACTTCTGGCATAAAGGCTGGTTGCTTAATCATCATTTTGACATCGTTTGTCGTGTTCGTAATAACCGTGACATCAGTAGCTTCAGATCCTGTTCCAGCTGTCGTCGGAACGGCCAGTAGGGGAAGCGCTTTCTTTTTGGCAATTGTTTTTCCGTTCATATAGTCACTAATGTCGCCGCCGTTCGTTGCGAGGACAACGACCGCTTTTGCTGTGTCGATACAACTTCCACCACCAAGTGCAATCACCACATCACATGCTTCATTTTGTAGTAAGTGCAAGGATGCGTTGACGTATTGGTCTGTCGGCTCAGAATCAATATCTAAGTACGTGACATGGTCCACGTTAGCTCCCTCAAGATACGTTTTACACTCGGTCACATAGCCAAGTTGCTCCATAATTTTGTCACTAATAATCAGTGCCTTTTTTCCTAATAGTGCCGTTTCTTCCCCAACCCGCTTGAAGGAATCCTTTCCGTAAAACACATGCCTTGGCATTCGCACGGTTGCAACCATACATATCCTCCTTCTTTCATAACATTCGATGAAATTGATCATCTCATCTAATTACATGCAAGAAGTGTGCCAACTCCCAAAGAAAGCACAAACAGGATACCTCTTTGATTGGGTGTGTATATAAAAATCAACACTTCTGTAGCGAGTGTTGATTTTTATATACAAACTACAAATGATAGCGCTTTAGTTTTTGGTAAAGTGTAGTGCGATGAATGCCTAAACGCTCTGCTGCTTTAGTTTTATTTCCGTTCACTTCAACTAAGATCTTCTCGATGATTTGCCTTTCTTGCTGAGAACGTTCATCTTTCAAAGTGAAATCAACTTCTAAGCCTGGCACCATTACACTAGTATCGGTCTGTTTCACCATTACTTCTGGTAGATCCGCTAGCCGAATGGTTCCTTCCTCCACAATCGTGACAAGTCTCTCTGCAATATTCACAACCTCACGTACATTTCCTGGCCAATCATATGCCATAAGCGCTTGTATCGCTTCACGAGTAAAGCCTTTCTCTTGAAACCCGTATAACTCACAAAAACGGTTCAAATGATGTGACAGTAAAACAGGAATATCTTTTTTCCGCTCTTTGAGTGAAGGAACCCGAAGACGGATAATATTTAACCTGTAGTACAAATCTTCTCGAAAGGTGCCCTCCGTGACCATATCCTCGAGATTTTGATTGGTTGCTGCAATAATCCGTACAGCGATAGATTTCTTTTTGGAACCACCGACTCTTTCAATCTCTCTTTCTTGTAGGACCCGCAAAATTTTTGCCTGCATATGGAGAGGCATGTCGCCAATCTCGTCCAAAAAGAGCGTCCCGTTATGTGCTTGTTCAAACTTTCCTGCCTTACCACCTCTGCTCGCACCCGTGAAGGCACCGTCTTCGTAACCAAATAACTCCGACTCTAATAGCTGTTCAGGAATGGCTGCACAGTTTAAGCTAATAAACGGTCCGTTCGCGCAGCTACTCATATGGTGAATAGCTTTTGCAAACATTTCCTTCCCGGTTCCACTATCCCCTGTGATCATTACGGTCGCCAGCGTGCGTGCTGCGCGCCGTGCTAAGCTCTTGCACGTGGCCAGTTCGCTGCTTTCACCAATAATAGATTCGAATGTGAGACGATCACCTTGCTTCTGTTCCACAGTGAGGCGTTGCGTCACTTTATTAGAAGAGTACGTATTTTTGTTTGCGCGCTCCAAAATACTGTACAACTCTGACACCCCTTCAAATATGAGCATACCGATCGCACCGACAATTTCATTTCCTCTCCAAAGCGGAATGCGATGTACGACCATGCTTTGCCCTTGGATTTCTTGAATGTGACCTCTCTCAGGTTTTCCTGTCTCAATCGCTACGTGCAAACGTGTATTTTCGATTACGGAAGTCACATGCTTCCCGATAACATCATTATCGTTTTTAACACCTAGAAAACTTCGATATGCATCGTTAATCTCGCGCACAATGCCATCTTTATCCACCATAACAACACCTTCATAAGCGCTCTCCAAAATAGCATCAAGCGCTTCGGCTACATGACTCCGCAGCTGAACGAGATTCGTTAAAGCGTGCGTCAAATCGCGTGGCGTAATCATGCCCACTAAATGATCATTACCGTTAATTACTGGGACTACCTGGGACACACCTGGTGCGATGGTTAAAATAGAATCTTCCACTGAAGCAGGTCGCACCCTCTCAACAAGTAACTCTGTAAGTGGCTGCTCAAGGGTTCCCGGAGTCAACGCAAGAGATAACAACGAAGAGCTTGTCAGATAGCCGACAACCCGATGCTCTTCATCCACAACGATCGCGCCTTGACACCGTTGATACGCTATAAATTCCGCAACCTCTGTTAAAGGTTGTCCTAATCGAACGACGACAGGAGCGGTCATCCAATCCTTCACATAGCTCTTTTCAGTTCTATTTCCGATTGCAATCGGCTGCGATAAGTTCACTGTCACGACACTCACACCTCTAAAAAACAGATTATCAATCGACTCGAATACTTTGCATTATTTCTTATTTTACTATAAATCTACCTGTCATCTACTTATCAACGGAAAGAATCTTCGTCCGTATAAAGATAGGAATGCCCTGTCACCAGCTTGTCAAGTTTACTTCGTGAGGATCGTGTCGAAACTATGCTATAGTAAGGGCAGATAATGCGAGAAAGAGGCGCACCACAAAAGCGTCTGTAAATATAAAGGAGTGTTTTTTCATGAGTGAACCCGCACAAACACTAGACGGTTGGTACAGTTTACACGACTTCCGCTCCATCGACTGGATGGCTTGGAAGCTTTTAACGAGTGACGAACGCGAAATGGCACTAAAAGAGTTTTTTACTCTTGTGGAGAAATGGAATAAAGTTCATGAGGCAAAAGAAGGCAGTCATGCAGTGTACTCTGTATTAGGTCAAAAAGCAGACCTAATGTTCATGATATTGCGTCCTACAATGGTAGAGCTAAATGAAATCGAGACAGCGTTTAATAAGACAAAATTAGCAGAGTTTTTAATCCCTGCCTACTCATACGTATCAGTGGTTGAGCTGGGCGGTTATGTGCCGTCAGACGAGGATCCGTACGAAAACCCATTCGTCCGTTCACGCCTCTATCCAGAGCTTCCACGAACAGACTATATTTGCTTCTACCCGATGGACAAACGGCGTCAAGGAGACGACAACTGGTACATGCTACCGATGGAAGACCGTCGTCGCATGATGAAAGACCACAGCACAGTCGGTCGTGGGTACGCCGGCAAAGTCAAACAAGTCATCACAGGCTCCATCGGTTTTGACGACTACGAATGGGGCGTTACACTATTTGCCGACGATGTACTACAGTTCAAAAAGCTAGTTTACGAAATGCGCTTTGATGAAGTGAGCGCACGCTTCGGAGAGTTCGGTACGTTCTTTGTTGGGGTGTTAGCAGATACGGTAAAATTGAAGCAGTTATTTGCGGTAAACGAGCGATAACAGGAGACATAATCACGGTGAAGGGCAGTTGCTCTCACCGTGATTTTTGTTTGTCCTGACATACGGCGGTTCAACCTTTGCGACCCTGAGTCTGGATATGTGAATCTCTGCTATCAGACAGCAAGCTAAAAACAACCCCCTTCTTGTCATATCTCCACTCCCCCGCCATATACATCAAAATAGTGGGGAGAATCCCAACCACTCTCACCGATGACAACAAGATTCGACAGAAAGAGGTGCATGCTTTTGGGCGTTGTCCCACATAAAACGGCTGATGTGAAGTTACTCGCTCGTCTAATACGTGCCGAGGCTGAAGGAGAAGGAAAGCTTGGTATGCTGATGGTGGGAAATGTTGGCGTTAACCGCGTTCGTGCTGGGTGCTTAGATTTTAAGGATATTACCAGTATTAGGAAAATGGTGTTCCAAAGTCCTGGTGGCTTTGAGGCTACACAAAAAAGTTACTTTTACCAACGAGCTAGAGATGTAGATATGAAGCTTGCTCGGCGTGTTATCAATGGAGAACGATTCCGCCCGGCAACGAATAGTTTATGGTTCTTTAAACCTCCAGGAGATTGCCCAGCTACGTGGTATAACCAAAACAACGTCGGCCGCTATAAGGCACACTGTTTCTTCGCACCGACACAGGAAGACTGCAAGGATGTCTATGTAACTTGGTAGCTATCAATTTTGTGTTGAAAATTCGACGGGTGCTTTAGTGCCCGTCGATATAAGGAGGGTTTTTCTTGAGACAACAGGATGGAAATGCAAATGGATATGCCAATTATGCGTACGGACAGTCGTATCCGTATTATGGAGCCCAGCAACAACAGCAAGCTGCTCATCAAAGTGGATACCAAGCTTATCCAGCACAAGCGCAAGGAGCACAGGTACAACAGCCAGTTCACACGAACCAAATGCAAGGCTATTATCCACCATACAGCGGTGGCGGTGCAGCCGGAGGTCTCACAGCACAGGAGTCTTATATAGAAAACATTTTACGACTCAACCGCGGGAAATTAGCGACCGTCTACATGTCTTTCGAAAACAGTAGTGAATGGAGCTCCAAAGTATTCAAAGGGATCATAGAAGCAGCAGGACGGGACCACATCATCCTTAGCGACCCTCAATCAGGCAAACGATACGTCTTGCTCATGGTATACTTAGATTACATTACATTCGATGAAGAAATCGAATACGAGTACCCGTTTGCAGGCACTTCCTATTTGCCTCGTTAGCGAAAAGCAGAAAGCCGACTTCTATTTGTAGGAAGTCGGCGCCTTTTTAATTTAGGAGATTACGCTATACAAGAATGAATTCTTTTTTTTAAAGGTTGGATCCTTTGAGTTAGAGATGATCCTTTGAACTACAGATTGAATCCTTTGCAACAGAAATTGGATCCTCGTATCTATAGATTGGATCCTTTGCCTTTCACTTCAAATTCATTCTTGCTTAATTCTTAATATTTCACACTTAATTACCGGATCGCCGCCAGCAACAACAGCACCCACCCAACTAAAAACGCAACGCCTCCGATGGGTGTGATGGCTCCAAGAATACTGATTTGTGTGACAGTCAATACATACAAACTTCCTGAAAAAATGACAATTCCAATGACAAATAACCAGCCAGCCCACGTAAGCAATGGGCTTGATCCAAGCTGCGCAATCAAGATGGCCACAACAAAAATGGCACCTGTATGGAACATTTGATACGTCACACCCGTTTGCCAATTACCTAAATATTTTTCCGGTACTCGCCCATCTAACGCGTGTGCTCCGAATGCCCCTATCGCTACAGACAAAAATCCTAATACTGCACCGATCACTAAAAATGTTTTCATGTCATTGCCTCCTTCTTTTTAAAAGTCAAACAGCGAATCCCCGTTTGCCCCGTCGTCAGGCTTGTATTTCTTTTCTGAATGCGTCGGCACCGTAGTTAGCTGTTTTTGCTCAAGTAAGTTATCCCGCGTTTGCACTTCCGTATCTAATACTAACTCACACAATGTGTGGACCGCACGTAGAAGCTCTCTCCGCTCTGCAGGAGAGGATGCAGCCTGGGTCGTGATCTGTTGAATTTTCCGTATAACTTGTTCCTCGCTAATGCTCATCTGCTTACTCCTTCCTTTTATGCATAAAAACCGTTCCCTTTGTTGGAAGACGTATCGTTATTCTTCGATGAATATTGCTGACACGGTATTCCTGACGAGTTTAAAACAGCTCGAGAAGGCAACTCCCTAGACTTAAATCCATACGCTCGGCAACCTCTTGGAAACTTCGGATCCCATGTGACATAGAAGTGACGACACTGAAAGCAATTCAAGTCGCGGTTCTTCAAAGTCCTTGCTCCTCGAGGGACCAGTTTACCTCACCGTATCCCCATTTCCGAAGCTGGGCGTTCGCTTTTGAAAAGGGGCGACTCCCGAAAAATCCTCTTCGCGCTGACAATGGACTTGGATGCGGTGCACAAAGACAAACATGCCTCGACTCATCGAGGAGCGTGCGCTTTGCTTCAGCCGGTTTCCCCCATAATAAAAACACGATTGGTTTCTCACGTGCATTTAACTCTTTCATGACACCATCGGTAAAGAGCTCCCACCCTTTGTGACGATGAGAATTGGCTCGTCCTTCCTCTACCGTGAGCACAGTGTTCAAAAGCAAAACGCCTTGTTTCGCCCATTCCGTTAGATCGCCAGCCTTTGGAATGGTACACCCAAGGTCATCATGCAACTCACGAAATATATTGCGTAACGAAGGAGGAATTCGAACCTGGTCAGAAACAGAAAAACTCAAGCCTTGTGCTTGGTGTGGACCGTGATATGGATCTTGTCCAAGAATCACAACCTTTACGTCCTGATAAGGGGTCATCTGGAACGCTCGAAATACGTCTTCTTCCCGCGGATACACCCGCTCCTCATCGTAAGCAGTTTGCAAAAAGGTATGTAACTGTTGAAAGGAGCTCGTTTCCCACATCTTTTGCAATCTATTTTTCCAATCCTGTTGTATGTTGCTCCAGCCAAAATCGCTTTCCATCAGTTCTCCCAACTCCTACTGATTGTCTGTTTGCATTTTATCACAGGAAGCAAAAGAAACGCTAAGACGCACATAATTAAGAAAGAAAATAAAAACAATATCCTGAGGGAAGCGAGCGAAATCTGCAGTGCATCCATCAGATCGCATACTTTATCAATCAAAGCCTATAAATTATCCATTTAAGAATGTATCGGGAGGCACTTCTATGCAAATTGAGGTAGTTGAAAACGGGATCCAAGCTATGCGAAAGATAGAAACGTGGCAAGCAGAAGGAACGGACAAAAAACATATCTTCGTTTTCGCATACGACACGACGCGCTCTGAGGATTTAACCCACTTTACTGACACAGAACATGTCGGACTCGGAGAATTACGCTTCGAGGAAGTCTTCACCAACCTATTTCGCGACCGTAACCAAGTTCTTCATTCAAAGCTAACTGCTATCGGTGTACCCGTTAAAGAAGCGTTCACATTAGAGGAGAAAATGAAAGATGGGTGCGTTGTCGTCATCCGCACCCATCCTTCACCATAACCACTATTTAGGCAGTTCTTCTCTGTGTATACACCGTTCCTACTAGCGCAAAGACTAGTGCGCTTCCCCCGACAATAAGGAACAATGACCCATATCCTACCGCAAAAGGACCTCCGTCTCCCTTTGGCATCATCGCCAAAAACGGCTGCGCCCACGGATACCAAGGTCCGTAGTCTGCAGAGTTAGCAATTAATATAGTAGGTAACGTCACGCAAAATAAAAAAGCGAGTGATCCCCCCATACTTTCAAATCGTAGCGAGAGGAAGATTTGGAGTGCGATCGTTGGTAAAATAGCTATCCAGCCGATAAGTAGCGGCCATAAAAAGTATGACCACGGGATCACTGTCTCCGCTCCTTGCCATAAACTATTAGCAACATAGCTTACCCCAAACGCAAGTTGCATGAGAAATGAGCAGAACAATACGATCACTAGCTTCGCCCAGTAGAGCTGCCATTTTGAGACTGGGAGTGTGAAGAATTGCTTTAATCCCCCACCGACATGTTCGTACCGGCATACCCAAGCAGCGATGACCCCCGCCACCATCGGATACAGCCACACACTGTACGTAAATACCATCTGAACCCACTGCGCTTCCCACATTTGATCAACGGCTGCTTGGATCATACCTCCTGATAATACCGCCGAAAGAATCGCAGGCAACACAAGTAGCGGCGATAACTTTCCCCACTGAACCTTCATCCACTCGGTCTTTACAATAGAAAGAAATGTCACGACAAAGCCACCTCCTTACGTCGAAAATGACCCATTCCCACAACAAAAAAGAGCATCGCACCTGCTAAAGCCCATAAAAACAGCTCATTTTCCTGATTCACCATATACGAAACAGGCCACCTCCAAGGTAGCAATTCCGTTATCCCTTCAATCATCATCTGAGAAACGAGAATTCCAAAAATACCGATGGCAAGCGGAAGCACTTGTTGTGTTCTTACGGTAGATAACCAAACTTGCAAGGAAAGAGCAGGGATCGCTAGGAGCGTTGGAATGACTGTGTATAAAAGGACATCCTGCAAAGAAAGCTCGTCTAAAGGAAAATCTAGTAAAGCACCGACTCCGATAGAACCTACACTTAGCAAAACGGTAGAGATGAGAATAAGTACTAGCGTCCATATCCACTTGGCAAAGTACAAGTTTCCCTTTGAAACAGGTAAAGCACATAGCAAACTCCACATCCCAGTTTGATGCTCCACCTGCGCTAGTTGAGAAGCGACGAGCGCAACTCCCAGTAGTACAGCAGGTATCCCGAGGAAACCGACATTACTCAACCAGCCACCCCATAAATCGTCCTTGTGCTGTTGAATTAACCAGTCGTATCTGATGGTGAAATTTAAATATTGTAGAAGTAGTACACCGAAAGGCCCAATAAAGACCAACCACCAGAGTCCACGTCTTTTCATTTTCCAGCCTTCTACTACGATAGCCGTTTTCATGAGACGTGCTTCTTTTCAGCGGTTAAATTCATAAATAGATCTTCCAGCGTGGACTTCGTATGCCCAATACCGTAAACGTCGACTCCAGTTTGTACAAGGATTTTTGTAGCTCGGGCAATGACTTGATCTCCTTCGTACGGTAACAAAATTTCTCCAGCCACAGTGTGGCTTAAGAAACCAGCCGTCCGTAGAGCTTGACTTGCCTGCTCCACTTGATTCACCCGGAAGTGCACGGTTTCATGCGCCTTTGCTTGTAGCGACTCCAAACGATCCTGGAATAAAAGGCGACCGTTTTGCAAGATACCTATATGGGAAGCTACTTGTTCGATCTCGCTTAGCAAGTGACTCGATACGAGGATGGTGATCCCCTTTTCTCTTGCTAACTGACGAATCACATGCCGAATTTCTTGTATACCGGCAGGGTCCAAACCATTTGTCGGCTCGTCCAGTAACAGTAGTTCTGGTTGACCAAGCATAGCGGTTGCAATACCTAGGCGCTGCTTCATACCGAGGGAGTAACCCTTCACCTTACGATCTGCCGCATCCTGCAAACGTACAAGCTGAAGCACTTCTGAAATCTCTGAAGCCGGAACTCCCTTTAACGTTTGGACAATCTTTACATTTTCCCGTCCAGTTAAATGAGGGTAAAACGAAGGCGACTCCACAAGCGCGCCTACTCTACGTAAAATGTCAGCTCGGTCCTTGGACATTTTCTTATCAAATACACGTACCTCCCCTGACGTAGGACGCAATAAACCGAGAATCATTCGGATCGTCGTTGTTTTTCCCGCTCCGTTCGGTCCTAAAAATCCGTACACTGCCCCTTTAGGCACAGACAAATTCACACTGTCCACAGCTGTTTGGTTTCCTAATTTTTTTGTTAATGATGAAGTTTGTAAAATTACACTCACTTTTGATCACCTCATCCCTACTTTACAAAGAGATGGTAAAAACAGAGGTAGCTAATTGGTTAAAATTTGTTTAAAAATACGAGATTGCCGTGCGAACGTGTTAAAGTGGAGAAAAATATTATGTTTGGTTGGAGAAAGTGGGAGGGAATCGCCATGATTTTTTTTGATATAGATGCGACTTTACTCGATCATGAATATGCAGAAAATAAGGGAGCATTGGATTATTTTTATCAGCGCACAGATTCATTTGATCTTACGGATGAAGAATTTATCAACAAGTGGAATGATTTATCCAAAAAACACTTTCAAAGATTCTTGGACGGGCACTTGTCCTTTCAAGAGCAACGCCAAGTGCGAATAAAGGAATTGTATGGGACTGATTTAACAAACGCGCAGGCTGATAGGGAGTTTGACTATTATTTGCAACTATATAAAGAGAATTGGAAGGCATTCGATGATGTTATTTCTTGCCTGGATCTTCTATTAGATAAGAAATACAAGCTAGGTATTATAAGCAATGGTGATTACGAACAACAAATTGAAAAGTTGGACAAGATCGGAATCACTCAATACTTTTCTTATATTTTCACATCAAGCAAACTCGGGGTTGCAAAACCAGATAGTAACATATTTTTAGAGGCATGTTATCAAGCTAACTGTAACGTGAGCGAAAGTTATTACGTTGGTGACAATCTTGAAATTGATACAGTTGGGAGCTTGAACGCAGGTATGAAAGGCATTTGGTTAAATAGAAAGAATGAGCCTTTTTCTCACTCTGGAACTACTATACATAGTCTTAAAGAATTGGGAGCACTATTCTAAAAAATGAGGGATCATGATGCCGCACATCGTCATCGTAGAAGATGAAAAGGAAATTGGATCTTGGTTACAAGATGTTGTTACTGAAGCAGGCCTTGAAGCTACGTGGGTAACGACAGGCGAAGAGCTCCTTACAATAAAAAATGAAGTTGATCTCGTCATATTAGATGTCATGCTTCCCGGTCTGGATGGATTCAGCACAGGCAAGCGTTGGAAAACTCAGCATAGCGATGTTCCCATCTTAATGTTATCAGCAAGAACAGCCGTCGAGGATAAATTAGAAGGCCTCTCCTTTGCGGATGATTATGTCCCGAAGCCATTCCACCCCGAAGAGTTATTAGCACGAATTCAAATTCTGCTCCGTCGCTACGACAGGGATGCTACTCAGGTGATTGACATAGGTCAGTTGCGCATTTCTCTTAAGGATCTGTGTATACATAACCGGGAAACTGGTGGAGAAATTTTACTCACTGGAAAACAGTACGCCATCTTTCGCTATTTCCTTCAACACGCGAACTTTATTTTAACGAAAGAACAAATTTATGAAGGAGTTTGGGGAGAACCGTACATTGAAGGAGACAAAACACTTATGGTCCATATTCGACATTTGCGTGAAAAACTAGAGCGAGATCCGAGCGATCCGAAAATTATTGAAACGGTGCGGGGCATTGGTTATCGGGTGAGGACACGATGAAAAAGCTTTGGCGCCGATTTCGGGGCGAAGGGAAACACAAGAAAAAATTACTGCATAAATACACAGGGATTTTACTGGTAGGTATATTATTTTTCCCGCTCTCCTTCCCCCTCACGACAGTTTTCATTTATTTACCTGCAGAAGTGTTGTCAGATGCCTCCCTTCCGTATGCAAACTTAACGGATTTGGAAGACACCTTTCATGAGGAAGTGGACCGTCTACCTTCTTCCCCATCACAGATAGAAGCTTTTTTGAAAGAGTGGCATAAAAAATATCCAGACGCCTCTTTATTTTGGTTGAATCGTGAAGGATACCTGCAACAGTTTTTTGGGGCTGAACCACAAAATCTAATACCAGGTCCGTGGACACCAGGAGACACGGTGCAGTTTATGAAAGATAACTACGATAGTGATCCTTTTACAATTGTAGCCTTTATTGGAGAATCCAAAAATGAGGGGTTCGCCGTATTCCAAGTAGACCGATCCTTAACCGAAACCCCCTTGGACAACTTCACAAAAAAATACGGAATTTATTTTTACGCATTCATGTTCGTTTTTTTAGCGGCATTTCTGTTTATATCGTGGCGCTTTTTTAGAGGAATCCAAAAAAGACTGGTCCAGCTTGAACACGGTATGCATCAATTAGACGATGAAGGCATCCCAACCCCTGTGCTGATTACAAAGGACGATGAAATTGGAGCTCTTGAGCATTCATTCCAGGAAATGGTCGCCCAACTTAAAGAAGATCGTAGGAAGCAAAAAGAGGAGGAACAGCTACGAAAGGATTTAATTGCGCACCTCTCACACGACTTAAAAACACCGCTAACTGCTTTACGCGGACAGCTTTACCAATTGCAACAAGAGCCACAAAACGAAAAGAGCACACACATTACAACGCAAATGAATCAAAAAATCATGCACATAAGTCAGTATATGGAGCAGCTACTTTCCTATACACTCTTAAGTGCTGGACGATATCAATTTGAGCCCACTACAGTAGATTTGCAAAAGAAACTACGGAGTTTTCTCGCTATATGGTATCCATCATTCGAAAAGAGAGGGATCCAGGTTAAAGTGGACATACCGGAAACACCCGTAAGAACACGTCTCGACCCGTCTTGGTTGGAGCGAATTGTCGATAACTGCATGAGTAACATACTCCAGCATGCAACCGGTGCGACCACAGTAACGTGCATACTCGTTACTACCGAAAACACGTGGATAGTTAAGTTTATAGATAATGGACAAGGAATAAAAGCGGAATCGAAAACACGCGGCGCACGGGTTGGTTTGTCGATCGTTTCACTTATGTGCGAACGGATGAACGTGACGTGGTCCATTGACTCCATTGAAGGAAAAGGAACTGTCGTCACTTTCTCTGGGGATACCTTTTATCCGTAGTCGTCCGCCCCATCATTTGTTGTTTTAATAAAAGCCAGGATCAATACGAAAACATTCGAAATTGTGTGGGGGAATTGCAAGGTGACCATTCGTAAAGCATATACACGTGCTGGTTCTGATTCAAGTGGCAGGGCTGATATTCAAGCAGATTTGAAAACGTTTCAAGATTTAGGTGTGTACGGAATGAGTGCACTCCCCAACCGTGGTGGCGATAGATCCTAACAATTCACCCCCAATCCCCATAATCGCTTTTTCCCAACAACTTTAGTATGATAATGGTAACAAACTATTGCCTGCTACTCGGAGGGATCTACATGAAGCCGATCACTACGAAACCGCTTCAACAAGCGATCGACGCGTTTCAAGAACAAGAAGTATATATCCATTTAGAGACAACAAATGGAGCCTACGCGACACATCATGGCGGGAAGGCATTTTCTGCTGGTGCCTACATTCGCAACGCAAAAGTGCGATACGAATATGGTCGTATCGCTGGGGACGGTCCTTTTCGCATTGGACTCAAACTCGGTGAACTTGGCTGGGTATATGCAGAAGGGTGTACACACTTTGAAATGGACGATCAAGGAAGGCTGCTCGTTGCCGGACACGATGATCAAGGCAAACTCGCTGTTGCGCTCCAATTGAGTTTAACTCCATTTGAATAGGAAGGGATGTATTCAGTAATGAAATCCGAACAACACGTACTCGTTGTGTTTCCTCATCCAGATGACGAGGCATTCGGCGTATCAGGTACGATTATGACACATCTTGCCGAGGGAACACCTGTCACATATGCCTGCTTGACACTTGGGGAAATGGGACGTAATTTAGGGAATCCCCCTTTTGCTACACGAGAATCATTACCGTTCATCCGCAAACAGGAGCTCGAGGACGCCGCACGCGTAATGGGTGTTGAAGATGTACGGATGCTTGGTATTCGGGACAAGACCGTAGAATTTTTGAATGATCGGGACTTAACTGATCGAATCACTGCTTTGTTAGATGAATTGCAACCTTCAAAGGTGATCACGTTTTATCCGGGTTATTCTGTTCATCCCGATCACGACGCTACCGGAAGAGCTGTTGTTCGTGCGGTTGGACGTATTCCTAAGGACCAACAACCGACACTACATTGTGTGGCCTTCTCCAAAAATTGCGTAGACGAACTCGGGCCACCTAATATCGTCCATGACGTCTCTCGCTTTATGCAAAGAAAAATAGAAACGGTCAAAGCACACAAATCCCAAACTCAGCTCACCACCTCCACATGGGAGGAAAAAATTGCTGATGGCGATACGGAAATGATTCAATGGATTACGAACGAACGCTTTTGGACTTATCAATGGTAAGAGCGAATTTTAGCCCCACATATATTGTGGGGCTTTTTTGATGGGGGATAGAGTAAGTCTGGATTTAGGATATTTGCCCCTGATCGCGGATATCTGCCCCTCACCGCGGATATCTGCCCCTGACCGCGGATATCTGCCCCTGTTCGCGGATATCTTCCCCTGATCGCGGATATATTCCCCTGATCGCGGATATCTGCTCCTGATCGCGGATATCTGCTCCTGTTCGCGGATATCTGCCCCTGACCGCGGATATATTCCCCTGATCGCGGATATCTGCCCCTCACCGCGGATATATTCCCCTGATCGCGGATATCTGCCCCTCACCGCGGATATCTTCCCCTCACCGCGGATATATTCCCCTGATCGCGGATATCTGCCCCTCACCGCGGATATATTCCCCTGATCGCGGATATCTGCCCCTCACCGCGGATATATTCCCCTGATCGCGGATATCTGCTCCTGACCGCGGATATCTTCCCCTCACCGCGGATATCTGCTCCTCGCTATCAATCAAATCTCACCTTTTATCCATCAAACGGAATAAGCCGACCTGCTTACAAAGGGTCAGGTCGGCTCTAACAGCGTTCAATCATTCAAGATTGCCGAATCGAAATCGTAAAAGTATACTTATCACCACGATAAATCGATTTCGACCATTCAATCGGGTCTCCATGCACGGTACGCGTAATCCGGTTAATAATTAGAACAGGTGCACCTTCTTCAATCTGCAGCGCCTCTGCCTCCTCTTGTGTTGCAAGTCCTGCATCAATTGCTTGATCAGCTTCAGCGAGTAAAAGACCACACTCGGTTTGCAAAAATGAATACAAGGAATGTTGCGCAAGCTTTTCCTCTGTCAACCCTTTTACTTCATTAGCTGGTAAATACGTATATTCAATCGCCATTGGAAATTCATCGGCATAGCGAATTCGAGACACGTAGTAAACCGGGGTATTTTCCTTCATTAATAACACATCGGATACTTCTTCATGGGCAGGAATAATCTCAAACTGCAGCAAACGGGAAGACGGCGTCATACCTCTTGAACGAATGTCCTCTGTGAAGCTAGTCAGTCCATAAAGGGGTTGCTCTAGCTTTTGTTCCTGGACATACGTCCCACTCCCTCTTCGCCGCAATAATAATCCTTCAATCACAAGCTGTTCAACCGCATGCCGAAGTGTCATACGACTCACTCCAAATTGATCACACAGCTTCCGCTCAGGGGGTATGAGTTGACCTGGTTTGTATATACCAGCATAAATTTGTTCTTTTAACGTGTCAGCAATTGCTACGTAACGGGGAACATTCGGGTTCATCTCGCCACCCACCTTTCCCTGCTATCGTAGCAATTCTGGACACCCGTTGTCTATACCACCTTAACTTGGTATAAATACATTTTCCTTCAATGTCATCGATCCCGTTTCTCCATCTCCACTCGATACTATACCAATTTCCGTAAGACCATTACTTTGTCATCTTAGATTCTTTCTCAGCACGTGATAAGATAAGATAGCTAACACCGGCTGCTAGGAGTGCCACTAAAACTAATAGACTCGCGAAATACCAAGTGTTCTCCAGTACCATCTCGCCTAGTGCCACCCATACATCCATCATCCCTGGAAATAAAGCGGCGACAATTCCAATGCCGATTACAACAAGTCCCCATACCGTACCAAATCGATACATGAGGGCTCCTAATGCAAACATTACAAAGATCAAAAGTGTATTGATTGCAAAATCAAATCCAGCCATATACCAAACCGATGGGCTCTCCACCCAAAACTCTACAACATGAAGCACGGCGACTCCTGAGATTGAGATCCCTACCGCCTCAAACGACTATCCTATATAGTAAACTTGAAATGACACATCGTCTAACGCTATCCTCTCGCCATACCGCTTAGTCACATTCTGCAAATCAATCATTCTTCTCTTCCCCCTTCTCCACCATGTCAAAGATATCTTGTTTAGACAGGTGTAAACGCTTTGCCTCATTTTGCATAGGAACGACAAAGCGCAAATAGAATTGCTGTTTTCGTTCCTCGAGTAGCTGTTGTCTTGCCCCTTCTTGAACAAACATTCCGATCCCTCGCTTCTTGTACAAAATGCCTTCCTCGACGAGCTTGTTGACCCCTTTGGCCGCTGTAGCAGGGTTAATTTGAAAATGAGTAGCAAATTCATTTGTTGAAGGTACGCGTTCCCCTTCTTGTATAGAGCCATCTACAATTGCGTCCGCGATGCGTTCTGCAATTTGTTGGAAGATGGGGCGATTATCTTGAAATCTGGTAGACAATTCATCGCCTCCTTCAGTTTGTTATTTGGTTAATTACTTATGTAACTAACTATATGACAGACCAACCTGTTTTGGCAACCCCTTTTGGAATAATTTACCCGTCAATATTCGACAAAGGACGATCCCCTTAACGAGGACCGTCCAGCTTCAATTCATATAGGTAGACAGGATCATCTCTGTAAAAGCCTTTTCTAATGAGTGATTATATTTCATTAGAGCAAACGCATGGGCTTTCGGTGGTTGAATTCGGTGTGGAAAGATTTCCATCACCCGACCCTCTAACCGTTCACGGCGCACAGTTGAGGCTGGCACATATGTGAAGCCTAATCCCTCTTCAACAAAGCGCTTTGCAATGTGCACTTGTGACACGCGTATCATTTTTACTTGTGGGTAAGTGATCTGCACGTCTACATACAAATCTCCCCAGATTCCTGGATGATGATCGGTGAACAGTGTAAACTGGCTAAATACCTCTTCCTCTTGTAACGGTGGTCCAGAATCATGATCGACTCCATCGTGTGGAGCTATGCAAATAACGGGCTCTTCAAAAAGCGCTTCTGTTAAGCACCTGGTTGATCGCGCTGGCAAGCAACTGACACCATAGTCCACGCCACCTCGTAATACAGCTTCTTCAATTTCCTTTGATTCCATTACTTGAATCGACATGTCTACCTGTGGATGGTTGTGTTGAAAGGTTGTCAATACAGTAGGCAAAACGGTCTCAGCAAGTACCGGGGAAATGGCGATATGAAACGGTTGTACCCTCCCTTGTTGAAGAGAATGGACCCGTTCTTGCAAATTTTCCGTCGCTTGTAAATAGCGCTTTGCCTCCGCAAACACGATGCGTCCTTCTTCTGTTAATTGCACTCGCTGTTTTGTTCGCTGAAATAGCTGGATACCAAAATGGGTTTCCAGCCTTTGTATATGTAAAGTGACTGTTGGTTGAGAAACGAACAATTCTTCTGATGCTTTGCGAAAGTTTTCATGCCTAGCCGCTGCGCAAAATGTGCGTAGCCACGATGTCTCCATTGCAAATCCCCCACTTGATTATTAGTACTAATTAACTTCTTCATATATTGTTAATTTTCCTTTATGAAGGTGCCCCATATACTTACAACTATAGGGAGGAGATTTCTATGTATGCGAAAGGTTTAAAAGGTATCGTAGCAACCGAAACAGCGATCAGTCACATTGATGGGCAGGCTGGTGTTTGTTTGTACAGAGATAAGCCACTGGGAGAATTAATGGAAGGGTTCTCTTTTGAGAGTGTCATGTTCCTTCTTTTAAATGGAGAGGAAGCTTCACCTAAGCAAGAACAGTTACTTCGAGAAGAAATGCAAACATACCGTACGATTCCCGCTCGTACGATCAAGCTTTTAGAGGATACGCCAAAGCAAGTCGGCATGATGAGCGCGATCCGCACCGCTGTCTCTTCTTTACAAGAGGAAGACCCAGTACAGGATTCAATGAAGGAAGCTATCCGAATTATTTCAGCCCTTCCTACCATTGTCGCCTATCGATACCGCTCGCTACATGATTTAGTGCTGATTCCACCACAAAGTGAATCTAGCCATATTGAGAACTTTTTGACGATGCTCCACGGAAGGCAACCGACGAACGACGTTGTCCGGGCTTTGGAAACATACACCATCCTTACAATGGAACATGGGCTGAATGCTTCTACGTTTGCCGCACGGGTAACCGTATCTCCTCGATCTGACATCTATTCCGGTGTCACCGCGGCGATCGGAGCAATGAAAGGGCCTTTGCACGGGGGGGCTCCTTCCGAAGTAACAAGCCTGTTACAAGAAATTCGAGATGCCAGAGATGCGCGATCTGTGTTAGAGCGAAAAATTAAAAACGGCGAGCGACTCATGGGGTTCGGGCACAGACTATATAAAACTGTGGATCCTCGAGCTGCTACTTTAAAAGGGTTTCTTTTAAATGAACAACCCGATAATAACTGGTTTCAGCTTGCACTTCACGTAGAGTCTATCGCCGTAGATTGTTTGGAAAAACATAAACCAGGACGGGGATTGCACGCAAATGTTGAATATTACGCTGCAGCGATTATGCAGGCGGTTGAAATCGCTCCAATGCTCTTCACGCCTATTTTCACGATGGCACGCTCAGTAGGTTGGTGCGCACACATTTTAGAACAACAAGAAGAGGATGTACTATTCCGCCCTCTCGCCCGTTACATTGGCCAGAGCGCTGTGACAGAATCACCATAAAATAAATGGTACAGCTTTTTTTCGCTGTACCACTTATTTTGAAACTTCTTTAAAAGTAATTTCGTTTACTTGCTCAGTTTTCGTATCGAATTGAATGTCCACAATCACGCCGAACTCCTTGTCTTTACCTTTTAACCATAGCTTGAATTTCTCACTGCTAAATTTCTCCCCATCGTCCCTGCCAACATGATGATAATCAATAATTTTGGCATTAGGATACTGTTTTGTTGTTTTCTGCATAGCAAGTTTACCCCATTTGGCATACGGGGGTTTCTCTGCCATTATGGTATGACCTGCGTCACTAGGAGTTACAACTGAATTTCCAACTAACAACATGGTAAAAACCACTACACTTACTAACAGCTTCTTCATACATGAAAACTCCTTCTTTTTAGTATAGATTTCACAAGCTACCATACTTTTATCCATTTGACTTACCGTACCACTCGCCCCGTTACACAGGTACCGGTGTCATGATAGAATGGAACCTATCACGAACGGACAGGAGCGATCATCATGAACAAACCACACAACGAAGCATACAAAGCAGTAAGAACCTTTCACGAAAGCTTCCATCTCCCATACGAAGACAAACCTACATTATTAACAGAGGAACGCGCACAAAAAAGAGCGGCCTGGATGCGTGAAGAGATTGAGGAGTTTATAGAAGCAGTGCAGGACAAGGATTTAGTAGGTCAGGCAGATGCTATGATTGACCTCATTTACTTTGCATTTGGTACGCTTGTTGAAGCTGGGACAGAGCCGAACGACTTGTTCAACATCGTTCACCAAGCAAACATGGATAAGCTTTGGGAAGATGGAAAACCTCGCTACCGTGAAGATGGGAAAGTTATCAAGCCTAAAAATTGGGAGGCTCCAGAACCAAAGCTTGCGGACGCTGTTACGAAACAATTATCTAAATAAACCTATATAATTCAGGTTCTCTATAAAAGGGAGTTTTTGTCCTTAGTCTGGATTTGTGCCTGATTAGTCCGCACACTCAAAAAAAACGGCAGGAACGTTCACACGTCACTGCCGTTGCTCATATTACTTCTTCTTTTCATCCTTCTTCACCCGTTTTCCTTCTTTCCTTCTTTCTTTCTCTTCTTCTTTCTTTCGCTCTTTTTCCTCTAATTTCTTTCTTTTCTCTTCCCTTTTCTTGTATGACATACTATCTTCTGTTGTATACTGCTCCCAGTTTTCCGGTACGAGTTCGTCTCGTTTAATGGCTTTAATAAACGAGAAGGCCATTAAGATAATAATCGGGAAGATCGGGACGGCTCCTAAGGTCGTCATCGCTTGTAGCGGCTTCAGTCCTCCGATAAACATGAGAATCATTGGTAAGATCGAGATGGAGAAAGCCCAGAAAAGACGGTTCCAGCGAATGGGATCGTCATCCACTTTATCTTGTGTAATAGCTGCTAAAATGTAAGAAGCAGAATCAAATGTTGTCGCTAAAAAGATGGTAGCAAGGACAACAAAGAGCGCTACCGCAATCGCTCCCAGTGGCAAACTGTCGATTATCGCAATAATCGCTGTCGCATCACCTTGATCATTGACGATCCCTACTACGTCAAGAATACCTTCAACTTGAAGATACAGCCCATAGTTTCCAAATACAATAAAGAACAATGCACACCCTAGCGTTCCGTAACCAACAGACCCTAATATAATTTGGCGTACGGTACGCCCTTTAGATATTTTTGCAATAAACAATCCGATAAATGGGGCAAACACTAACCACCATGCCCAATAGAAAATAGTCCATGCTTCAGGGAACCCTGAATTTTCGATTGGGTCTGTCCACATACTCATACGGAAAAAGTTATCCAATAGCAATCCGATACTATTTGTTCCCATCTTCAACAGGAACAACGTAGGTCCAACAAATAATACAAAGAGAAGCAATATGGCAGCGATCCACAAGTTCCAATCACTTAACACCTTGATCCCTTTTTGCAAACCTGAAAATGCACTGAATCCAAAAATGATAGTGACTGTAAGAAGGATACCGATTTGCAATGGATACCCGTCAGGAATACCCGTTAAGTTGTTAATACCTGCAGAGATCATTGGTACACCGAGTCCGAGCGTAGTTGCTGCGGAGCCAAGTAAGCCAAACATAAAGAAAATATCGAGCGACTTTCCTAGTGGTCCATCTGTTAGCTTGCCTAGTATCGGTCGGCACGCTTCACTGACTTTCAAGACAGGCTTTTGTCTTACGTAATAGAAGTATGCAATCGGTAGGGCTGGTAAAACGTACATGGCCCACGCAATGGGACCCCAGTGAAAAATTCCATAAGTGGCCGCCCATTCAATTGCTTCCGATGATCCCACCTCTAAACCAAAAGGCGGAGCTTGATAATAATACACCCATTCGATCGTTCCCCAGTAAAGAATGCTCGATCCAATTCCGGCACAAAAGAGCATTGCTGCCCAGCTAATCGTATTGAATTGAGGGTTTTCATCCTTTTTCCCCAGCTTAATGCGCCCAAAACGGCTTAGTGCAATGTAGATGAGAAAGATAAAGATACCTAGTCCTAACCAGAGGAAAAAAACACCAAAGGTACCTGTCACCGCGGTATTGAGTGAGTTGAGAATTTCCCCACCTCGTTCGGGGTTCATGGCGAGAGGAATCACAGCAGCTATTAAGAGAGCAAACGTTGCTGAAAACGTCACCCAATCAATTTTTTCTTTATATACAGGTTGAGTTGATTCTTGTTTGTTATTGTCCATGGTTTCTCCTTTCCTGTTCACCCTTTCTTTTTGTTGAATGTTTCCTAAAACATTTCACAGGTCAATAGTTGTTTACCCCCTATCAAAAAGTGTAAACCTGTTTATTTAGCACAACTGCTTGCCTATTTTCAGTTTGCTCGACAAAATTCGGGTCGTACCTGTTCCCTATAGGTCCCTATAGGTACAAAATTCGGGTCGTACCTGCTCCTTATAGGTTGTGCAAATTCATGAAAAAAACCACCTTTTTGGTGGTTTTTTTCTAATTTGGCTTTGTCAATTGTAGTATTTTCTGAACGGCTTTGGCCACACCGTCTTCTTTGTTGGTGGCCGTTACTTCATGTGCTACTTCCTTTGCTTCCATTACCGCATTTCCCATGGCAACCGCATGACCGACTCGTTGAAACATGGACAGATCATTCAATTGGTCACCAAGTGCCATCGTGTCTTTCATCGAGATACCGAGTCGCTTCGTATGAGCAGCAAGCGCAATCCCTTTTTGGGCGTCTTTATGGTTGATTTCTAAGTTATCCATACCGGATGAAGAGAGAGCCAGTTCCTCATTGGACACCACTGTTTTCGCCTCTTCCAATTGACTTGGATCCTTTGAGAACACAAGAAGCTTATAAACTTCTATAGCGTCATCTTTAGTTAATTCTTGTAGATAAGGAACTGTTTTCATCATGCCGTCATCAAATCTCTTTGAGGCTTCCTTCTCAACATCCTCCCTTGACATCGAAGGGTTTGCAGAAAGGAAGACATTTACGAGTACCTCGATCCCCATTTCCTTGCTTTCTGTGTATGTACCGCTGTTTGTATACACCTCGTAATAAACCCCGATCTTTTCCAAATTCCGCATCACCTGTAACGCAAGCAGTTTTGGGATCGGTGTTGAATAAACCTTCTCCCCCGCTTCATTTCTTACTTCGGCCCCGTTTGTACAGATGATCGGACAAGTTAGTTCCGCTTCCTTTAATACTTTTTCCGCTTCGTAATAGGCTCTACCCGTTGCGACCACTACGTGAATTCCGGCATGTTGTGCTGCCTTGAGTGCCTCTTGATTTGCTTTTGAGATTTCTTGTTGTTCGTTTAGCAACGTACCGTCCATATCTGTTGCGATGCACTTGATCATATATCTATCACTCCATCTCTACCGACTGCACGTTCATTGTACGCCCTTTTTCTGGTCATGTAAAAGAGGATTGAATAACTTGTCTAGACATGATTATTCGTCCAGTCTCGTTCTAAAAAGAAAAATGGAACAGTAAACTCTCCCATGCCCTCCTCTCACCCCTCGGAACGGAAAATTCACTCATATTTGAATATTTTACAAATGTCTGCTTTAATTAGTAACTATGGTTTAATCTTCACAAAAATTCTACAAAAGGGTGGTACATGCCTATGATTGAACTTCAAGGTATTTACAAAGTTTACGATGACGGACACGAAGCGTTAAAAGACATTCATCTAACGTTTGAGGATGGCGACATTAACGTCATTATCGGTCCGAGTGGGTGCGGAAAAACGACAACGATGAAACTGATCAACAGACTTATTCAACCATCAAAAGGGAACATTTTAATCGATGGCAAAGATACGTCTACTCTTAGTAGCGTTGAACTTAGACGCAGCATTGGCTACGTAATTCAAAGCGTGGGGCTTTTTCCTCATATGACGATTGCCCAAAATGTGGGGGTAGTTCCTAAACTATTAAAGTGGGAAAAGCACAGGATTGATGAACGAACAGACGAATTGTTACAACTTGTGGGGCTCGAACCTGATACGTATCGTCACCGCTTTCCATCTGAGCTTAGTGGTGGTCAACAACAGCGCATCGGCGTGATCCGTGCTTTAGCAGCCGAACCGTCGATTATTCTTGTGGACGAACCATTCAGTGCACTCGACCCCATTAGCCGCGAACAACTTCAGGATGAGCTTATCAATTTGCAAAAAACGATTAAGAAAACCATCGTATTTGTCACGCACGATATGGATGAGGCGTTAAAAATTGCAGACAACATCGTGTTGATGAAAGATGGTGAGGTAGTTCAACAAGGTAGTCCAGAAAATATTTTACGTCATCCAGCAAATGAATTTGTCGAAAGCTTTATTGGCGAGAAACGACTTAGACAAGCAAATAATATGTCGACCGTCCAAGATGTTATGAGGAAAAACCCTGTTAGAGCAAGTGATAAGCGTGGACTGGCAGAAGCAATGAAAATGATGGAACGTAAGCAAGTTGACACGCTTCTCATTGTAGATAAAAGTGACGAACTAGAAGGGTATGTAACTATTTACGATGTCCTTGGGCATTTCCGTGAAGAAAAGAAAAAACTGGCCGATATTGTGAAGCCTTTTGAGCACATCGTCAAACTTGACACCCCTTTAACAGAGGCTATTCAGCTCATGAACGACTACAACCTGCCTTACATTCCTGTTACAAACGACAAAGAAGTGCTCCAAGGACTCGTGACTCGCGGCAGTATCGTGGGGCATATAGGTGAGTTGTATCCGCCTGAAGAACAAGGGGTGCTGTAAATGATAGAGTATATTACGGTTTTCAGCGAACGCTACCGAGACTTGTTGACAGCTTTAGGAGAACATATTTATATCTCTGGCTTATCTGTCCTATTTGGTAGTTTACTAGCCATTCCACTCGGCATTTATTTAACTAGAATGCGAACAAATTGGGTCAAAGGCACTATCTTTACAATCGCTAATGTGTTTCAAACCATCCCGAGCCTTGCTTTACTAGCGATGCTCATTCCACTGTTAGGTGTCGGATTAGCGCCTGCTATTTTCGCACTATTCCTCTATTCTTTAATGCCACTTTTGCGGAATACGTACGCGGGTTTTCAATCTATTGATCCGGATATTATCGAGTCAGCCAAAGGGATGGGCTATAGTCCCTTTCAACGTCTGACTCGCATTGAATTACCACTAGCCTTTTCTTACATTATGTCAGGGTTGCGTGTAACGACCGTATATATTATTAGCTGGACAACACTGGCCACATTAATCGGTGCCGGGGGTCTTGGACAGTTGATCGTCGGTGGTTTAGGCGTGAACGACAAGCAACTCATTTTCGCGGCTGCGGTAGCTTCTATGCTACTCGCACTATTCGTTGACATCGCACTAAACCGTGTTGAACGTTTTGTATCACAAAAAACCCATACGGAGACGAATGCGTAATGGGGAGGAATAAGATGAAAAAACGTAAACTATTGATTCTTTTGTCTATGGTATTCCTTTTGTCTGCGTGTGGTTTTGGCGGTCTTGGACAACAATCGATCACCATTGGGACGCAAACATTTACTGAATCAAAAATTATTGCCTATATGTACAAAAACTTAATTGAGCAAGATACTGATATCGAAGTAAACGTTCTTACAGATTTAGCCGCCTCGCCTATCCTTATCGATGCGATGAACAATGACGACGTACAGCTCGGATCACTTTATACTGGAGAAGTATTTAACGGGTACTTTCCATTTGACCAATCGGAGAGAGATCCCGAAGCAGTTCTACGTGCTGCTCAAGAAGGGTTCGATGAGTATTACAATTTTACTTGGCTCGATTCACTTGGATTTGAAAATACCTACGTCCTGACCGTTACAGAGGAAGTTGCACAAGAATACAATTTAGAGACCGTCTCAGATTTAGCAGAAGTAGCAGCCGAAATGCGTCTCGGCGTGGATACAACCTGGTTGGAGCGCGAAAATGATGGATACGGAGCCTTTACAGAGACATACGGATTTGAATTTGGCGAAGTGTTCCCAATGGAGATCGGACTTGTTTACAATGCCGTGGCAAGTGGTGAGGTAGACATCGTTCTTGCTTATTCAACTGATCCACGTTTAAAACAGTTTAACCTCGTGACACTTGAGGAAGACAAAAACTTCTTTCCTCCTTACGACATGTCAACGGTGATGAAAAATGAGCTTTTGGAAGAAAATCCAGAAATCGAAACCATCTTAAGTCCGCTGATTGGTACGATTGATGAAGCCAAAATGACCGAGTTGAACTATCTTGTAGACATCGATGGGTATACACCTGAGGATGTGGCTCGTTCATTTCTTAGTGAACAAGGCCTACTCGATGAGGAATTCAGCTTGGATGACGTCTTTATTAGTGATGCCGGTGGGATTGTTGGGTTTTATCACTATCTACTCGGAAACTGGGATACGTTACTTGAGCTCACGTATGACCATATTTTAATGGTTATTCTCGGCATCACAGCAGCACTTATTGTCGGCGTCCCGCTAGGCATATTGAGTGCAAAAAGCGAACGGCTAGCTCGCATCATTTTGACGTTAACGAATTTAATACAAGTCTTTCCGAGCCTTGCGCTACTTGCCGTGCTCATGATCTTTTTCGGTCTTGGCTTCAACACCGTGGTTATCGGCTTATTCCTCTATTCGCTATTGCCGATCACTCGAAACACATACGTAGGGTTGAAAAATGTGAGCGGTGATCTCAGCGAAGCCGGACGCGGAGTGGGGATGAACAAGTGGCAATTACTTCTTAGTGTGCAAATTCCACTATCCATTCCGTTTCTTCTCACGGGTATTCGCGTCGCCGCAGTTATTGCCATCGGTGTTGCGACGATTGCCCCATTTATAGGAGGCGACGGATTAGGACGAGATGTGTACTCAGGCATTAACTTGCGTGACAATATGCGAATCTATGGTGGGGCCATTCCTGCCGCGCTTTTAGCGATAGTGGCTGACTTATTGCTTGGGCGTTTAGAGAAGAGAGTAACACCTAAATAAACACTTTATTAACAGCTTATCCACAGGGTAGGCTGTTTTCTTTTTGTCATGCATAGATGACAAGTCACTCTTTTTCGCTTGTCCCACGCAGAACGTTCAAATACTATTCAATTTTACGTTTATCTCTATTAAAAAAGGGAATATAAGGATTGGACTTTATTTTCCTCTAGTTGTTTGTCATTTATAGGGGAAGCTACTTATATGTCAACTGTCCAAGGGGAGGCTAACTTTTTCATGAATGGTGAAAAACGACTGTGGTTCAATAGTGTATTCTGGGTATCAGCTATCGTGATTGCTGGTCTATCTATCATCGGAGCTGTCATGCCCGGTGCGTTTCAAAAAGGTGCCAATGCAGCATTTGGCTTTACTACCTATGCATTTGGTTGGTTTTATTTAATTTCAGTATTTTTATTTTGTGTTTTCTGCATTTATCTAGTGTTTAGTAAATACGGAAAGATCCGTCTCGGGAAAGATGAGGATCGCCCACAATATTCATTTTTCTCATGGATCGGTATGCTATTTTCCTGCGGGTTCGGTGTTGGGATCGTTTTTTATGGAGTAGCAGAGCCGATGAGCCATTTTTTTACTCCCCCTCACGAGACAATGAACCCACTTACCGAAGAAACAGCCCGTGAAGCGATGAAATATTCATTTTTCCACTGGGGAATAAGCCAGTGGTCTGTGTTTGCAGTGGTCGGACTCGCTATCGGTTATTTTCAGTATAGAAAAGGGACCGATGGAATGATCTCCACAACGATGAAGCCCCTTTTTAAAAAAGATAACGGTAACGCCCGCAAAATTATTGACATCCTCGCTGTTATTGCAACTGTTATGGGTGTCGCTACATCATTAGGTTTGGGAATATTGCAAATTAACGGTGGGCTTAACAGTGTGTTTGGTCTTCCACAAAATACGCTAGTCCAATTATCTATTGTCGGCATTTTAGCACTGCTCTATATTATCTCTACCACAACAGGACTAGAACGAGGGATCAAATGGTTAAGTAACTTGAATTTATCACTCACCTTTTTACTGATGATCTTTGTTTTTGTTACAGGACCTACCGTATTTATTCTAAACACGCTAACCGTGGGTATTGGCGATTATGTGTCAAACTTTATTGAAATGAGTTTTCGCTTAACTCCCTATCGCGGGACAGATTATACTTGGGTACAAGACTGGACGATCTTCTATTGGGCGTGGGCAATTGCGTGGTCGCCATTCGTAGGAGCCTTCGTTGCACGAGTATCGCGGGGACGCACGATTCGTGAATTCATTTTTGGTGTACTGATCGTGCCACCACTCGTCGCTATCGTTTGGATTGCTATTTTTGGAGGAACCGCCCTCAATTTAGACCTATTTGGTGGAACTTCCATTGCGGAGGCCGTCAATAATGACCTAACACAAGCGTTATTTGTTACGCTACAAGAGTTACCCTTCACGACATTTGTTTCTATCCTGGCATTGTTGCTTATCCTCACATTCCTTGTTACCTCAGCAGACTCTGCTGTGTACATTTTAGGAGTGATGACATCAAAAGGATCGCTGAACCCATCCATTGCTATTCGTGTCATTTGGGGCATACTTATCGCAGTGATCGCCGCCGTACTCATCATCTCCAGTGGACTAGAAGGCTTGCAAACGGCGTCACTCGTATCTGCCTTACCATTCACCGTTATACTTGCTTTAATGTGTTTGTCTGTTTATAAGTTACTGAGACAAGAGCCGCATGTTTCGAGACGGACAAAACGGGCGAAAGAACAGAAATAATGCATAAGAAATCCCCTTGCGCTTGTAAGCAAGGGGATTTTTGTATTTGTGCAGGTAGCCTTGTAACAGCATAAGAAAGAGCCCTATACAGAGGGCTCTTTCCTTACATTAAACTATTCTAACCTTCTTCAACACAGTAAATAAGAGCAGTCAATCGCAATTACGGGCAACCTTTAAAAGTAGTGAGTTATGGATACACGACGCAGTTTACGGTAATTGTTTACCTTTACCGCACTTTTTGCCATTCCCTTGACTTTTGTCAGGTTGATCTGATGCTCGATTTTTACCTTTTTTATTCTTTTCACTAGATACTTGCTGATTGCCTTTTCCATTGTGCTTATTTCCTACTTTGCCATTACACGAATTAACTGATTCCTCTTGATAGTCTCGTACACGGTATAAATTAAAATCATCTACGCTTCCCCATGCACCTGCGCTCGCTTCTATACTTGCACCAATAGTTACCGTTCCATCTAAAACAAGAATGTCTGTAATTTCGGGGTTACTCCAATTTACCCAACCATCTACTGTAGTACCAATCTTGTATTCTTCATTACTAGTATTTGCATAGATATACATGTCTGATTCCTGTGCATCCCCGCCTTGCAGAAACATAGAAAGATTGTAATAACCTGGTTCTAAGCCAGTAATTGTCTGTTCTACTTTGAAATTAACAGCATCCACTGAGTAAAAACTCAGTGAATAATCCCCTGATTTAGCATCGGAAGCCTTTTGTTGATAGTCGGTGTGAGGTGAGGATTCATTTTCATAAATTATCTCCCACATACTTCGTTCACTATCTTCAAAGCTTGGGTTAAGCACATAATTTACAGGTTTAATCTGAAGATTTGCCTTTACAATAGCTCCTCCTTCCACAACGCCCTCTATCACATAGGTGCCAACACCATTGCTTATTGCTTGTTCTAGAGCTCCGCTATCCCATGTTACTGAAGTAGATCCTTCACTACCATCATTATAGATGACTGCTACTGTTTCGGGTAAAGTAACTTTTTCTCCTAAAATAGCGCTTATGGATATATTTTCTATTTTGTCAATTTTCAACTCGGTAACGGCCCCTGTATCGACGTATTTGAAAACATTTAGTGAAGGTAATGGGTTTCCATTAAAATCAAACAGTGCTTGATTATCTACAGCACTCCCTCCGTACCACTCACCGGCGTCTTCAGGATCATATTCTGCAGCATAACTAGAGGCCCAACCTGATCCATATTCCTCCCAAATCGCCTTGTTTTGCTCTACATTTTCAGTTGATCCTACGGGAATCCAAGCCGGTTCCCAATAGAATACTCCAATACCCGCTTCACCTACATTCACAACAGCTTCTATCACATCTCTTACAGCATTCGCTTGACCTTGTACCGTAACAGGGTAACGCAAGGTTTGACCGGATTCTTTCGGTGCTGTATTTCCGTGTCCATCTCCGTCCTCAGCTGTGTACGTATACGATGTTTCAGCAACCATCACTTGTTTGTCATAAGTCTCGGCAACATTTTTCAGAACGGAGGTCAAATTATTTAATGTACCGTGCCAGAATGGATAATAAGAACTGGCAAATATATCATAGTCGACACTATTTTTGCTTAGGGTTTCTGCTATTGTTGCATATCTTCCCACAGACTCGGGGTTGGTAAAATGTAAAGCTACCAAAATATCAGGATTTATGGATCGAATCGCTTTACTTCCCTCATTAAATAATTCGCTCATTTTTGTCCAATCGGTTTCTCCAACAAATGCTCCATTTGTTTCGTTTCCGACCTGTACCATGCCAATATCAATTCCCTCATTCAGCATGGCTTGCAAGCTTTCTTTCGTATACTGATAGACGGCATCTTTCTTATCTTCAAAGCCCAAATCAGCCCAAGCCTTTGGTGCCTGTTGTTTAGCTGGATCCGCCCAAAAATCAGAATAATGGAAGTCCACTAGTAACTTCATACCATTAGCGGTAGCTCTTTTTCCTATTTCAATAGCTGTTTCTAAGTCGTTGTTTCCACCTCCATAACCATTTCCTTGCGAATCATAAGGATCATTCCAGACACGTACCCGAATATAATTGATCCCTGCTTCATTTAATGTCTTAAAAATGTCCTGCTGCTCTCCAGCTTCGTTATAAAAATTTACACCACTATTTTCTAACGCAATAATACTGGAAACGTCCGCTCCCTTTATAAATTCCTCATCAATACCCTCTACTCTATCTACAAAAATATCAGCTTCTACTGGTTCAGGGATATCCGTGTTTCCACCTTCATCTAGTATTAAGCGAAAGCTATCTAAATAACCCCAAGAATTCGGTGCCCCGGTCACGTTGGCTCCTACTTGAAAGTCTGACACGTCTTCCGTTAACTCAAACTTCAAGGTCATTGTCCCCCAAGCGTTGTAACCTGTGGTTGCGACAGCATCTACTGTTTCTTCCCCTGCAAATAGTTTCACATTCCCACCTTCACTACCTACTCCTCCCATCGTTCTAACAGATAATTCATAGTTTCCAGCTGGTAGCGTTGCAATTTTTTGACTGACAGTAAACGCCTGACTTTCGTTTGACGAATCTTTAATCCAATACTTAAATGCACGCTCACCTTCATCAGCAGTCATCCATGTATCTTCCGAATATGAAAAGTGCTGTATATCGACATTATCCCAATTCAAAGTATCAACCAGCCATGAACCATCGTCAAAAAAGTTCGATTCAAATCCACCATTTGCTAAGTAATTATCTTGTAAATTTGCTGCATACCCAAGATGACTATGTACCGGAAATAGGCCAAGCACCATAAGAAACGCTAAAAGCATCGATAGTAACCTTTTACTGCTAACTTTTCTTTTCATACCCCTCACCCTTTGATTTTATTTTTAGGCTTTTTTCGCACAGATATAACATATCGCTCCGGAAATACACTACGCTTTCCGCGAGCTCGAGCTGAGCCTCCTTTTTCGTGAGTGGCTCGGCGTTGCGTAAGCAAGGATATCGAGTGTGCCTGCGTTGCGACAGGGACATCGCGCACTTAGCAGTCCTTCCTTACTAGCGACGGTGCGGATTTAGCCGAGGTTCCTTACTAGGAATGGAGGAACATCCACTCTACATAATAGACTGGATGTTCCCCAAACAAATAAAATTAGCTATTTTTCTCCACGATTCTCACTTCATATTTTTCTAGAGTTATCTCACCTGTTATCTCTTCTCCAGTAACCATATCCTTTACTGTAGATTCAAACGTAACAGGTTGGGTTTCTTCCGTAAAATTCATCACAAACACGTAGTCTTTTTGATGATCTTGTCTAACCTGTACAGATACGCCTTTACCGTGTTTTACTGGAGCAGCCGGTTCAAGCGATAAGTCTTTCAGCAATCCCTTATAGAAATCACGATGAAATGGATCGTTCAGGCGTGCACCAATATAGTAGGATTTCCCTTCTCCGTATTGGTGGCTTGTAACCGCCGGTGTATTTGCATAAAAATCATCTTGGTAAAGACCTTCTGCGTTTGCTGACGTTAGCTCAATTACGGTCGCATAATCTTTTAACTGATAGGTTTTGTTATGATAATTTACATAGTTTTTATCGTTTGGATATAACGTATCTGTTTCGATAGGCTTCATACCAAAAATCTCTTGCAGATCTTGATGCCACCCGCCCAAGTATGTTAAATCATGCTCATTCACAATACCACTTATATAGGTCATGACTAATGTGCCACCGTTTGCCACAAAGGTCTTTAACCGCGAAATCGTATCTTCACTTACTAAATAAAGCATAGGAACAATCAGTAATTTACACCCGGAAAAATCCTGTTCTTTCGTAATTACATCTACTGAAATACCTTGTTCCCAAAAGGTGCGATAATGTTCCTGTAGTGTTTGCGGATAACGCTTCGTCTCCATTCCAAAACCTTGAGCATCATTGATTGCCCAATTGTTCTCCCAGTCATATAAAATGGCAACATCAGACGTACGATTCGTTCCTACGACTTTAGACAACTTTTCTAACGTTTCTCCCACTTTGGCAACTTCTTTAAAGACACGGTTTTCCGAACTATTGTCATGATCAACAACGGCACCGTGGAATTTCTCCGAAGATCCGCGCGATTTCCTCCACTGGAAATACATCACACTATCAGATCCGTGTGCAATCATTTGCATCGATGATAGTTCATGCATGCCTGGGCGCTTTGCCTTATTAACGTTATGCCAGTTGACCCCACTGGGTGTGGATTCTAACAATAGGAAAGGTTGTTGTTTTAGACTCCGATACAAGTCGTTAATAAAGCCTACTTTCATTGCCAGATCAGCAGTAGTTTCCCAATCATTGTGCCAAGCAGGGTAAGCATCCCAGCTGATTACATCTAGATGTTTGGCGAACTTGCTATAGTCAAGTGCTTGAAATGGGATTAAATCATGAGTATCCGCCATAAAATTTGTCGTAATCGGGATGTTAGGTGTCAATTCCTTTAAAGGAACAATTTCATTTTCAAAAAAAGAAATTGTCTGATCCGTGATAAACCGGCGCCAATCCAAGTTTAAACCGTGTACGGCATTCTCGCCTATTGGGGAGGGAGACTCAATTTGTGACCACTCGCTGTACGTATGACTCCAAAAAGGGGTCCACCAAGCATCATTCAAGGACTTAAGATTATGATCAAATTTCTCTTTAAGCCAGTCCCTAAAGGCATGTTGACACTTCTCGCAATGACATTCCCCACCATATTCATTCGAAATATGCCACATTAACAACGCAGGATGATTGCCATACCTCTCCGCCAAAAGACGATTAATATTTTGTGTTTTTTCACGGTAAACCTCTGAAGTAAAACAATGATTATGCCTTCCTCCATGCAACTGCTTCAGTCGATTCTCATTCACTCGCAAAACATCAGGGTATTTTTGTGACAACCAAGCAGGACGCGCCCCACTCGGTGTAGCTAAAATAACTCGACCGCCAATTTTATGGATGTTATCGAAAATTTCATCCAGCCATTCAAAGTGATATACCCCTTCTTCTGGCTCCAGGGCACTCCAGGCAAAAATTCCAACCGAAAACGCATTTGTATGGGAAAGCTGCATCAATTTAACATCATCAGCTAAAATATCAGGTCGATCTAACCATTGATCAGGATTATAGTCTCCTCCATGAAGCATAAAGTTGGCTTGTGTAGTGTATGTTTTTTCATGTTTTGACATAATACTCTCCTTCTAACATCATGTAATACGAATATCTCTTATCCTTTCGTTCCACCAGCAGTTAATCCCGATACAAAGTTCTTTTGTAGCAATACAAAGATGATAGCAACTGGGATACTTATAAGAATGGCTCCAGCAGCAAAGGTCGTATAGCTTGCCCCCATTACATCATTTACTAAATTGAATAGCCCAATTGGCAAAGTATAATATTCAGGTGTTCTCAATATGACAGAGGATAGAACGAAGTCCCCAAGAGGACCTGTAAAGCCATTCATCGCAACGACTGCTATCATTGGTTTAGACAAAGGCATTATAATTTGCCAAAATATCCTTGTATTGCTTGCCCCATCTATTTTGGCACTTTCATCTAAGTCAATTGAAATGGAATCCATATACCCTTTCATCAAATAGGTATTCATCGGAATAAGCCCGCCAATATATAACAAAATTAATAACCAATGACTATTCATCATGCCTAGAATCTGCGCTAAAACAAATAGTGCGATCAAAGCGGAGAATTGTGGAATCATTTGTAGTAATAAAAATAACGTTAAAGCATTTTTTCTACCTTTAAAACGAAAACGTGAAAAAGCATAAGCTGTAAAGGAGACACTTACTACTGCCCCAATCATTGTAAATACGCTAATTTTTAATGAGTTCAAATACCACTGGCCATATTGCAAACTTTCGCTCCCTGCAAACAATTCTTTATAATGAGCCACTGTGGGGTTTTCTGGAATGATTGAGGTACTAATTAAACTATTACCTGGATTAAAACTAGCTCCGACAGTCCAAAGTAAGGGGTAGATGATGATAATTACCATAAGGGTTAATATTGAATAAGAGATAAAGAGTCGAAGTAATTTTCTCCTCTTCGTATCTTTTAGCATTTTTTAAGCCCCCTCTTTAAATGAATTTGTACGTCTGAATTGCCATAATGCAATAGCAATAACAAATACAGATAACAAAATAGTTAATGCTGCTGCTAGAGAATATTGACTTGATTGCAATGTCAGTTTATAAATCCAAGATACTAATATATCTGTTCCCCCAGCCGTAGAACCCGGCTCTGCAGGACCACCACCGTTGAAAAGATAAATAATATTAAAGTTATTAAAATTAAATGTAAATTGCGTAATAATAATTGGGGCCATTGCTAGTAAGATCATCGGCATGGTTATATGTTTAAATTTAGAAAAAACAGAAGCGCCATCAATGGTCGCTGCCTCATAAAGATCCTCAGGAATAGATTGCAAAACGCCTGTCGTGACAAGAAATATATACGGAAATCCGAGCCATCCTTGCATAAGGATTAGTGCTAATCTTGACCAGTTAGAATCTGTCAACCAAGGGATTGCATCAATTCCAAATGCAGCTAGAATATCATTGTTAATTGCACCAAAACTGTCATTAAAGAGACCTGCAAAGATTAGAATAGTTACAAAACCTGGTACAGCCCATGGTAAAACGAGAACTGTACGATAAAATCTTTTGAAACGGATCTCTTTCTGATTGACGATAGTTGCTAATAAAATTCCGAGCGTTACTTGAAGACTTGTAGCAACCAACGTCCAGACAACCGTCCACCCTAGAACATCGAAAAAGGTTGAGCGCCAAATGTCGACTGTGAAGATTTTTGAAAATGTCTCTAGACCTACCCAATCTGCTAAATTAGCTGGTGGAGAATGGTACAAATCATAGTTTGTAAATGCTAGTGCAAAACTAAATAAAATAGGGAATATAACAGCAAATATTAATATAAAAAGAGATGGACCACTTACAACGTACGGGTATCCTTGAGAAACAACATTGTGGTATTGATCCTTAAGTGTACTTAGCTTCCGATTTTCGTCACGTAACCTCCCATTTTTATAGGCATCACGAAGATTTAAATAGTAGACAGCAAGTCCAAAACACGTCACAATAACTGCAATAATCCCTTCCGCTAATAGAAAAACTGAATTATCCCGCGGTACTTCAGTTCCTAATGTAAAGAGCCCCCAGAAGCCCATATTCAACATATCTCCAAACACTGCAAAGAAAGCCCCGCCAATACTGAGGAACAAAAGACCTTTTACCCATTGCCTATTATAGAGCTGGCCCATTCCAGGAATAATCGATAATAGTAAGGCTATCTTACGATGTTGCACACTCTTCACCTCTTTATAAATAAGGTCCTAAAAAATACTATTCTATTTAATTGTTATAATAAATGGTGTCAAACACAGAAAGCGTTTGACACCATCATTCCAACTAATTAACTTCCAGATTGCTTTGCCTCAATTTGTCCTGCAATTGTATCTACAGCTTGATCTAAAGCCTCTTTTGGTTCTGCCTTACCTGTGGCTATTGTTTGTAATGCTGCATCAGTTGGTAGCCACACTTCATTCATTTCAGTAATATTAGGTGTTAATTCTGCAAACTGAGACTGTTCAGCGACTGCTTGCGCCACCGGACTTTCAGCAACGACTGGGTCATTAGCTAAAGCCTGTACAGCGGGAACTTCTTTGGTAATCTCATATCTTGTTCTAGAGTTTTCTTCATTGGCTAGGAATACAACTAATTTCTCTGCTAGTTCAGTATTTTTTGAGTAGGAGCTGACATTGTAACTTTTCACACCAACAAACGAACTCATATTTTCTCCATTTGACAATTGTGGTAATTTCGCTACCCCAAAGTCAATCCCAGCTTTTGTAAATGGGTCGACATTCCATGGTCCAGAGATGACTGCAGCAGCTTTTCCTTCTGTAAACAGCGAGTCTAATACACTAATACCTTGTTCCCCGATGATACCTGCGGGGAATATGTCTTCTTCATAAAACTTTTGAATATACTCTGCACCCTCTATAGCACCTTCATTATTTAATCCGATATCGGTTGAATCATAGTTACCACTATCATCCTGTCCAAAAATGTATCCGCCGTAGCCACTCAATACACTTTGCGCATAATAGATTTGGTCAAACAACGCTAGAAACCCAAAGTTTTCACCATCCGTTAATTCCTGGGATAGCCCATACCACTCGTCTAAAGTTGTCGGTAACTCTTCCTCTGAAACAATATCTTTATTATAGAAAAGCACCGTCGTCTCTACTGCTTTTGGCAATCCATATACTTTGTTATCTACTTTTTGAGATTGCATCGCCACATCTGTATAGATGGATTGAGTATCTTCACTTACGTTTAACTCTTTGATCAACCCTTCAGTTACAGCTGTTCCAATTTGGTCTCCGGGCATCGTAAGTACATCTGGCCCAGTTCCAGCTGGTCCATCCAAACGTAAATCTTCAATTTGTTGTGCATAAGTTCTTTCCTCAACTTTGACAGTAACATCATTTTCCTTTTCAAACTTTGCAATGGCTTCTTCAATTCCTTCAGATTTCTCTACGTCTTCCCACACTAATAAATCATATTCTTGGTTTTTCGGTGCTTCCTCCGTATCTTCTCCTCCACTTGCCTGTGGTCCACAAGCAGCTAAAGTTAAACTTAAAGCAATACCACCCATCAAGCCAAAATACTTTTTGCGACTCTTCATGGATATACACCCCTTCGTGTAAAATATCAAAATATTCATACTCATAATGAAAGCGCTTAACAATTAAAATATAGCACCATCAGGAAAAAAAGTAAACAACTTTTTTCCTTTTGTGGGTAAAATGTTTTACCAAAATAGAATGACTTAGTGTTCTAAGTCATTCTATAGGTTTAGATTAGTTTGTACTCTTTCTAACCACTAATTCTGAACCTAGATATAAGGTCTTCGCGGTCCTGCGTTTCTCAAGTACTCGTTCGAGCAATAATTCTATCGCGTTTTTGCATATTTCCTCCATATCAATATGGAAAGTAGTAAGGGGTGGAGATACATATTTTGCAACACTGATATTGTTAATGCTAATCACACTTACCCTATTCGGTATCGCAATGCCATACTCATTCAACGCTTGAAGGCAGCCGACCGCAATTGGATCAGCTGCTATAAAGAAAGCAGTAGGTAAATCGTCTCCTAATTTTTCAATTGCATTAGTCATTAAATGATAACCATTATCGACAGAAAATCCCCTGTGACAAAAAATATACTTATCTTTTAGTAAACCCTTTTCCTCCATATAGCTACGAAATGTTCGTTCACGTATATCCATTTCATCATCATCAGTGTTGGGATTGTGGTATGTCCCCCCAACGAATCCAATATCTTGATGACCCTTTTCGATAAGAAAGTTTATAGTTTTCATTGTTATTTGTACTAAATCCGGTCTTACTGAATCATAATGCTGTGGGTCTGGGGTAGAATCGATAAATACTCCATTAGACGTTATGCTTCTTAAGTAGTCTAATTCCTTATCTGAAAACGTCCCTACCGCAATAAACCCTTCTATACTTTCTGGAATCGCAGTCATTCCATCTGTGACTTTACATGTAATTAGTTCTACGTTAAATTTCTTAGCCAACTTTTCTATTTCTAACCTCATTGTTTTAAAATAAACATCTTCTAATTCCTCTGTATCAGTTAGCCAGTATAAAAAAGCAATATTTTTCACTAAAAGCCTTACCGTTTTCTTCCGATAGTTCAGTTTCTCTGCCACTTCGTATATCTTTTCTCGCGTGTCATTCGGAACAGAAAGGCTCGGATCATTATTTAGGACACGAGAAACTGTTGAAATAGAGTACCCCGCGTCTTCTGCGATATCTTTAATTGTTGCCATTCTTCCTACCTCCACTTTTCATTGTACATACACTCAAAGTAAAACTTTTCACTATTATTTTACTCCCTTTTCCTAGAAGGGTCAATTTGAATCTATTCATCCCTATATTTGGTTGATCAGTTTTTAGATTTATGTTGCGTAGTCAGTAAAATTGTAGTACACTGTTTCCACATTAGTTAATTTAATTAACAAAGTGAAAATGCAGTTCTTTTCTTTAGTCTGGAGTGACGGATGTATGTATGCAACCAATATCGATTACAACACGTTCCATCAGGAGGTCCTATGAATACAACACCTGATTTATCAAAAGAATTTAAGTCAATTTTTAATACAACTACAACACCTAGGAAGTTTTTTGCCCCTGGAAGAATCAACCTTATTGGCGAACACACGGATTATAACGGAGGACACGTTTTCCCTGCCTCAATCTCATATGGAACTTATGCACTTGGGATAAAACGGGACGATCAACGACTGCGCTTTTATTCGATGAACTTCCCAGACATCGGCGTTATTGAGTGTGATCTGTCAGATTTAGCCTACGATAAGTCTCACCAATGGGCAAACTATCCAAAAGGGATGTTGCTTTATTTGAAAGCGGCGGGTCATGAAATTTCACATGGTGCTGATATCTTATTTTATGGAAATATCCCGAACGGTGCTGGTCTCTCATCTTCAGCATCTATTGAGTTGGCTACAGGCGTTTTACTAGATGGTCTATTTGATTTAGACATGGACCGTATCGATATGATCCAACTCGGTCAAAAAGTAGAAAACCAGTACGTTGGTGTGAACAGTGGTATTATGGATCAATTTGCAATAGGTATGGGGAAAAAGGATCATGCCATTCTTCTGAACTGCCAAACATTAGAACACGAGTACGCACCACTTTCTTTGAAAAATCATGTCATTATGATTATCAATACAAATAAGCAGCGTACATTAGCTAAGTCTAAATACAATGAACGCCGTGCCCAATGTGAAGAAGCATTAAAAGATTTACAGGCGAAACTTTCCATCCGTAGTTTAGGAGAATTTACAAAGGAACAGTTTGAGACCAATAAACACCTAATTACGGATGAAATCAATCGAAGACGTGCTAAACATGCCGTTTACGAAAATGCTCGTACTTTAGAAGCACTAGATAAATTACGGCAAGGTGACATCAAATTGTTTGGCAAGCTAATGAATGATTCCCATCTATCGTTAAGGGATGATTATGCGGTTACGGGTCTTGAACTCGACACGATTGTAGAGGCTGCTTGGAAACAAGATGGCGTTTTAGGAGCACGTATGACTGGTGCTGGGTTTGGCGGGTGTGCCATTGCGCTTGTTGCGAAGGACAGAGTAGATGAGTTCAAGAAAAATGTCAATGCCATCTACCACCAAAAAGTAGGCTATGATGCTAACTTTTACACAGCTACCATCGGTGATGGTGCAAAAGAAATTTCAAAGGAGTGTTGACATGAGTGTATTAGTTTTAGGCGGAGCCGGCTACATTGGATCCCATTCGGTGTATCAATTAATCGAACAAGGTGAAAACGTCATTATCGTGGATAACCTGGAAACGGGTCACAAGGAAGCAGTACACCCAAAGGCTCTCTTTTATGAAGGAGATATTCGGAATATTGACTTCCTTCGCTCTGTATTCGAAAGTGAATCCATTGATGCGGTGATTCACTTTGCTGCGCATTCGCTCGTTGGGGAATCCATGGAAAAACCGCTCAAGTATTTCGACAATAATGTTTACGGAACACAGGTGTTGCTTCAGGTAATGGTCGAACATGATGTGAAACATATCATCTTCTCCTCTACTGCTGCCACCTACGGAGAGCCCGAATCAGTACCGATTACCGAAACTACACCAACAAACCCGACCAATGCGTACGGCGAAACAAAACTCACGATGGAAAAGTTAATAAAGTGGACTGAGCAAGCTCATGGCATACACTATGTTTCCTTGCGTTACTTTAACGTTGCTGGTGCAAGAGCAACGGCAGAAATCGGTGAAGACCATCGCCCCGAAACCCATCTTGTTCCGATTATTTTAAAGACAGCACTACAACAACGATCGAATATCACAATTTTTGGTGATGATTATGATACAGTCGATGGAACTTGTATTCGCGATTATGTCCACGTTGAGGATCTTATCAATGCCCATCTTTTAGCTTTACATTATTTAAGAGAGGGTGGCAAAAGTGATGTGTTTAACCTGGGAAGCAATCAAGGTTTTTCAGTAAAAGAAATGATTGATACAGCCCGTGTTGTAACAGGTAAAGAAATTCCATCTGAAATAGGTGAACGGAGAGCCGGTGATCCAAGCATTTTGATTGCTAGCTCCGATAAGGCAAAGCAAGTATTGGGCTGGAACCCAACACGAACTTCCGTTACAAAAATTATGGAGGATGCTTGGAATTGGCACTCTTCACATCCAAAAGGCTATAGGGAGGAAGTGTAACTATGATTTACCACGATATAGAAGGACTCATTCAAAAAGCGATCGACGTGGGATTAATTGAACTAGCAGACAAGGATTATGTTCGTAATCAAGTGATGAGCCTATTAAGGATAGAGGTACTTCCAGAAAATGAAAACCAAAAAACCGATGATACGATTCCAAATATCGTGGAGAATTTAGTTGCGTATGCTATAGAACAAGACATCATACAAGATGTCTTTGATGACAAAGAGATCTTATCAGCCAATATCATGAATTGCTTCGTCGCAAGACCCTCTACTGTGAATGCGACTTTCAACGAAAAATACAAAGAATCACCGACTGCGGCTACCGATTATTTTTATAGATTAAGCAAAAAATCCAACTACATCCAAATGAACCGCATTAAGAAAAACATTTCCTATAAAGTATATACTTTATACGGTGAGATGGATATTACAATTAACTTATCCAAGCCAGAAAAAGATCCAGAACAAATCAAGCGAGAACGTGCTATAAAACAAGCTGGCAACTATCCAAAATGTCTTTTGTGTAAGGAAAATGAAGGATATACGGGGCGAACGGGACATCCAGCACGTGCGAATCATAGAATTATTAAGATTCCTCTCGTTGGGGAAAATTGGTACTTGCAGTATTCACCTTATGTTTACTACAACGAGCACAGCATTTTGCTTTCGGAACAACACCGGGATATGAAAATTGAAGGGGCGACGTTTAACAGATTACTCACTTTCACAGCTAAATTTCCACACTATTTCATTGGGTCAAATGCTGACCTCCCCATTGTGGGTGGTTCAATTTTAAGCCACGATCACTACCAAGGCGGACGTTATGAGTTCGCCATGACTCGGGCGAAAGATGCCTTTGTATTTGAATTACATGCTTATCCAGACATCAAAGCTTCGATTTTAAAATGGCCTATGTCTGTTATTCGCTTACGTGGAACGAGCATCCATACCCTTGTTAGTGCAGCTGATACTATTTTGAAGACGTGGAGAGATTATTCTGATGAGCTTGCAGATGTATTTGCCTTTACCGGTGATACACCACACAACACCATTACACCTATTGCCAGAAATCGCTATGGCGTCTTTGAGCTTGACCTTGTTCTAAGAAATAATCGGACAACAGAAGAACATCCACTTGGCATTTTCCATCCTCATGACGACGTCCACCATATAAAAAAGGAAAATATCGGATTGATTGAAGTGATGGGTCTTGCTGTTTTGCCACCTAGGTTAAAGGGTGAATTGAATGAGCTGAAGAAGTTCCTACTCGGTGAATCAAATCATGTGGAAGCTTATCATCACAAATGGGCAAACCAATTGAAAGGCGAATATGGAATACTTTCTGATTCGGAGCAGGCAGAAGCCATTTTACAAAAAGAGCTCGGAAAGAAATTTGTAAAAGTACTAAGAGATGCTGGTGTATTTAAAGAACGTGAGGCTTTTGATAGATTCATTGGCACCTTAAATAAAGTGAGGAAATTATGAACTTAAACATAAAGGAAATTTCAGGTGAGTGGAAGGAATATACGTTAGTTAATGATTCTGGTATGTCCGTTAGTGTACTAGACTATGGAGGCATCATGACGAAAATCATGGTCCCAGATAGAAATGGAAACTTGGAAAATGTCGTACTTGGATATAAAGATTATCTAGACTATGAATCAAACTCTAATTATTTCGGTGCCCTCATTGGACGTGTTGCAGGTAGAATTCAAGGGGCTTCATTCGAACTTGATGGCAAGACAATTCAGCTAGCGGCTAATAACGGGAACAATCATTTACATGGCGGGCCTAGCGGATTTCATCGAGTTATTTGGGATGTGAAGCCATTTCAAACAGATGATACAGTCGGTTTAGAGCTTATCCATAGAAGCGTTGATGGTGCTGGTGGATATCCAGGGAACGTAGATATAACGGTTACCTATTCCTTAAACAATAAAAATCAGCTCATTCTAAATTACATGGCAAGTAGTGATCAGACAACTCCCATTACCTTGACGAATCATTCTTATTTCAATTTAAGCGGAAACCTGACAAACACTGTACAAGATCACCACGTAACGCTCGATAGTAGTCAGTTTGTTGAACTAGATAACGATCTAATCCCCACTGGCAAACTGATTCATGTCGCTGGGTCCTCTTTTGACTTCCGTAGCGGACGTGTGCTTGGCGATGGGTTTAGCAGTGACTCCTACCAAAATAAAGTAGCTGGAAGTGGCTATGACCATTACTTTATCTTTGAAAATACAATGGAGAATCAAGCAATCATTCACGACCCAGCTAGCGGACGGGTGATGTCGATAAAAACAAATCAACCTGGAATGGTGATGTATACAGCAAATAGTTTGAACGAAGAATTGCAGTTAGCTGAAGGCTCATCACGAAAATACCTTGGCGTTTGTTTTGAAACGCAAGCATCGCCAGCATCATTACATCATGAAGGCTTTCCGAGTGTGATGTTGAATGCAGGAGAAAATTATGTGAAACAAACTGTATTTTCATTTCGTGTATAGGACTAAAGAAAGGCTGAACCAGTATTTTAAGGTTCAGCCTTTTACTTACATCGGATTAAATAATTCTACTAACAGCAACGACACCGCTCCTAATAATGTTGCATCATCACCCAGTTGAGTGACAACCACCTTTGT
Source organism: Bacillus fonticola (assembly GCF_012955605.1). Classification (GTDB taxonomy): domain Bacteria; phylum Bacillota; class Bacilli; order Bacillales; family JC228; genus Bacillus_CG; species Bacillus_CG fonticola. The sequence goes on from NZ_CP052135.1 coordinate 2,975,265, forward strand.
TTGTTTTGCTTCCGGTGTCAATGCTCTTTTTTGTATCGTTTCATGGATTGTTGGCATAATGACTTTTTCACTTTTCATTACCCCACCACCTAATACAATTTTGCCCGGATTGATTAGGTGAATTAAGTTTGTCAAACCGATGCCAATCATCCTACCCGTTTCACGAAGAAGATCAATATGGGGTTGACTTCCATTACGCGCTAACTCAAACACTTCTTTACCCGTTAAGTTGCCCACGGTTTCTTTTATCTGTTTTTCTGCTCGTTCAGCAATTGCTGCTCCACTCACGAATGTTTGCAGACACCCCTGATTCCCACATTCACAAATGTCACCGTTTAGATCAATTGTCATATGGCCCAATTCTCCAGCGATCCCCTGCGCACCATGATATAACTTGCCACTTATTACAACACCAGCACCAACACCACGTCCAATGTTCACAGCTACCATGCTGTCTACATCACCGTGCCCCCCAAACCACGATTCACCCAACGCCATGGCACGCGCGTCATTTTCAACTTTAACCGTTAAATTAAATTCTCTTTCTAACACTTCTTTAATAGGAGTATTTCTTAAGTTTAAATTCGGTGCAACAAGCGATGTACCCGTTTCCACATCAACTACCCCATGCATTGCTACACCGATTCCAATCATTTTGTCTTGATTGATTTTAGATTGTTTCAATATTGTTTGGATGTTTTCTTTTAGAGTAGAAATAAGTTGAGCATTCGTTAACGGCTTTTTCAGCACACTTGATGTCCTTTGGAGAATTTCCCCGGTTAAGTCGGTAAGAATACATTCCACTGTTTCAGGCCCCGCATCGACACCAATGACGTAAAAAGCATTGCTATCGATATGTAACATCGTCGGTTTTCGTCCACCACTCGACTGGCCCAGCACACTTTCCCTCACTAGACCCTGTTCAATCAACTCTTTTACAATACTACTGACTGTCGGAGGCGTAAGACTTGTTTCCTTGGCAATTTGTGCTCTGGAGATAGGTTCTGATATACGTATCTTATTTAAGATAATTGATTTATTAACAGACTTCATTAGTCGGAATGTACCACGTTGCATAGGATTCCCTCCATTTTAAATGCATTCATAATGCCTGATTGTAACATAGTTAGTTAACTTAATTTATGATAATGTCGATGTGATTAAGAAAGGTTCCCTTTTATCCCTACATGGAAGTCTGCCATTAACTGCAGTCTTGGTAAAGATAAAGGGATTTTGATGAGCCACACGGAATACATTATCTATGAAAAAAGGAGGAAACACACAATGAACATTTTACTTCTCGGCGGAACACGCTTTTTGGGAAAGGCAATCGCAGAGGCATTTGTCGCTAATGGGGATAACGTCACACTCCTCCACCGCGGGAAATCAACTACACTTCCTGAAGGTGTGACCTCAGTGATCGGTGATCGTCACGATGTACATACGTTTGATAGTCTGCAAGAAGAATGGGATATGGTCATAGATACGTGCGGTTATCATCCGGATGCAGTGAGAACAAGTGTAAATGCACTACAAAAGGCTTCGAAACAATATCTGTTCATATCCACGATCTCGGTTTACGAAGAATTTGCAATCGCGAATAACTTAGAAGAGGACGATGCAGCGCTTCTAACGATTAGCGATGCACAAATGGAGCAAGAAGGCTTGTCCAATGATAAGTTTGGTAAGTTTTACGGGCACTTAAAGACTCGTTGCGAGGAAGTAGTACGTGAAGGCTTTCCTAACAATCACTTAATCTTGCGTCCCGGCTTGCTTGTCGGCCCATACGATGTGACTGATCGCTTCACATACTGGGCTTGGCGTGTACAGCAGGAAGCGGAAATGCTCGCTCCAGGTCGTCCAGACAAACAAGTGCAATTCATCGATGTACGTGATATTGCCGATTGGCTCGTACGCCTCTCTCGTAATGATGTGAAAGCCGCAACCATGAACGTGATTGGACCTACTAAAGGGATCACGATGGAGCAACTGATCGAGAAAGCAAAGCAAGCGACAGGCTCTTCTACGCCGGTTACCTGGGTGGAAGAAACATTCTTAAAAGAGCAAGGCGTGCACCCGTGGCTGGAAATGCCACTTTGGCTACCAGAATCCTTCTCCTTGCGCGAAGATGGTCGTTTGCCTGAAGGAGAAATCGTCTTCTCACTCGACCGGGCAATTGAGTACGGCTTGCAAACAAGACCAGTAGAAGACACGATTCGCGATTTGGTGACGTGGTGGGATACGCTCGGCAAATCTGAACCTGGCGCGGGAATCGCTTTGAGTAAAGAAACGCTTGTTTTGCAAGAGTGGCATGCGAAGCAGGAGGCTACTGAACAACCGTCATAATTATAAAACGAGTATACAATTGGAGATTTGATGGATGAATCCGTGATTTTACTAATAAACCGCATTGTTGATCACCAGTTTACTGTAGTCTAAGAGGTCGGTACACCTGATCCAATCACAAACTTCAAAACAGGCAATCGAAACTCTTCCGACTGCCTGTTATTCATGTATTCATCTAGTTGTCACTAAGCTTCTTCACTTCATCCACCACTACCTCAATCCGCGCATGGTCTCCCGGTTCCTTATCAATATGCTTCCACAACACATCACCTAAACCGGACACGATCCACGTACCACCCTGGATGAGATAGTCTTGTTCTTTCACGGCTGTGAGCATCATGTCACGTTGGTGCTTCGTTTTTGGAGTGTACGGCTTTAGGTGTTTTGTTTTGCCTGTTACGAAGCCTGCTCCCAGCTGCAATGCAAGTTTCGCCTTCGTGATCGACGGATGTCCAAGACCTTTGTAAGCTTCCTTCTCAGGGTCTCCCACCACAACAAATGGAAAAGGACCATACTCTTCTACAAATGGGGAGATGTGCTCATGCTTAGCTGGAGCTACCGTGACGATCTGGAATCCTGCTTGTTCAATTTCCTTTGCGTGCTCACGCAACTGCGTGAGGTATTTCCGGCAAAACGGTCAGCCAAGATGTCGAACAAACGCAAGCACTGTTTTCTGTCCTTGAATAAGTTCATTCAACATTTTTTGGTCACCTGACGGCAATTCAACTGGATAGGAAAACATAGCAAGCCTCCTCTTTCGTTTGTTTGATCGTATCATCTTCACTTAGTATTCGCACGTAAAAGCCTATTTTGTCACCGTTTCGTTCATTTTCCTTTTCCTACTATTGTGAGAAGTAACTTATACTAGAAAGAAATAGTTTGGTAGTGTACAGGAGGTATATTTATGGCTTTAATGAAACACCCTGTCGGTCGTCTTCGTATTCTCGGCATACTTGAGGGCATATCCTATTTACTTTTGCTCTTTATTGCTATGCCACTAAAATATATGGCAGATATTTCAGAAGCCGTTTTGATAACAGGGGCTACCCATGGTTTCTTGTTTATTCTCTTCGTTTTTGCCGTGATCAACGTCTTTTTTAGCAAAAAATGGACCGTGCGTTGGGCAATCGGGGCAGTGATCGCTTCTCTTCTTCCATTTGGAACGTTCGTTTTGGATCGTCAGTTGCGGAAGCATAGTGCGGAGTAGTCCTCTGTTTCGTGCTTTCCTCGCCTTCTCTCCCCTACGACGACGTCCATTGTCCACCATTCACATGCAGAGTTTGCCCAGTCACAAACCGTGAATCGTCGGAGGCTAGGTAAACAAAGGTCGGTGCCACTTCAAATGGTTGACCTTGACGTTGCATCGGGTTGCCCGCTAGCGCAACCTGATCCGCAGAGAAGCTTGCTGGGATGAGGGGAGTCCAAATCCGACCAGGAGCAATGGCGTTTACACGAATCCCTTTATCTACTAAGTTATTTGCCAGTGCCCTAGTAAAACCAACGTTCGCCCCTTTTGTCGCTGTGTAATCGATTAATTGTTTATTCCCATCATATGTCACGACAGAAGCCGTATTAATTATAGAGCTACCAGCTTCTAAGTAGGGAAGTGCTGCTCGGGTGGTGTAGAAGTGAGAGTAGATGTTTACTTTAAAGGTATCATCGAACTGCTCATCGGTAATATCAAGTAAACTTAATTGTTGAAACTGGATGCCAACGTGATTGCAAAGAATATTCAGCCCGCCAAATGTGCGAATGGTTTCCTCCACAATATGGATACATTGTTGCTTTTCCCTTAGATCACCGGGCAATACTAAACAACGTTGACCTAACTCTTCAATTCTATTCTTTGTTCGATTCGCATCCTCATGTTCATCCAAATAAGCAATAGCAACATTGGCACCTTCCTTTGCAAAAGCGATGGCGGCAGCTGCTCCCATTCCACTATCACCACCCGTAATCAGTGCGACCTTCCCTTTTAATTTGCCACTCCCTTTGTAATTTGGATTTTCGATGATTGGCCTTGGCACCATCAATTTTTCTACACCAGGCTGACGAAGCTGACGTTGCTCAGGAACAGTGAGCGGAACGTCCTCGTATTGTGTAACTTTTCCGTAGTTAGGATACATCGGGTAGTCTTGTTCGGTTGGTTTTATATGCTCTCGTGACACGGAATAGCCTCCCCCAAAAGTATATTCTGGTTACTTTATGTCAGGTGGGCGCTTGCAGTGACTGGTAAGGTGATGCTGGACACGCTCAATGCTGTAAACGGTTGAATATCGTGAGAGGTAACGAAGTGTTAAGGAGGCTTCCACTGTGCATGACTATGAATATTATCCTGAAGTCACATTATTGTTGGACGATCACTCAGAAGAAAAGGTAGAATTATTTTATAACTCTAACCCTTATACTTTTGACATGCCTAAAATTGGACCTAGACCCCCGTATTACTGTAATCCGAGATATGAGCCTTACTTCCCTGTTATTTAGCATGAAATGGTGTCATGAAATGGTGTCATGAAATGGTGTCAGACCCCCACTGCTGTAGCACATTAAAGCATCAGGGGTCTTTCATCCCTTAAGAACATCCATTAAGCGTGCCACCGCTTAACAACAAAAGGAGCTGTTACAAAATGCGACGCTACTCAATGGTTACATTTGACGTATTTTCACCTAGAGCCTTTGGAGGGAATCAACTTGCTATTTTTCCTGAGGCAGATGAGCTATCCACGGATGACATGCAAACACTCGCAAAGGAGATCAATTTATCTGAGACTGTTTTTTGTTTTCCCCCACATAGTGAAAAGAATACCGCAAAGCTACGAATTTTCACACCAGGAAAGGAACTCCCAGTAGCTGGTCATCCAACCATTGGGACTGCAGTCTACTTTGCGGAACTGCATGGGATTCAGGAGGGCGAATCGATTGAATTCATTTTTGAAGAAGGGGTAGGCCCTATACATGTAGATGTCAATAGGCAACACGGCAAATTGATCGCCCGTATGCATCAACCGATTCCTCACCGGACGAACCTTACACCAATCGGCGAAGAAGCCGCTTTACTTGGTTTGGATGCGGGGCAACTTCATCCTTCTATACCTCCGACTGGACTGTCTGCAGGTGTACCCTTTTTATACATCCCACTACTGGATCGTGAGGCGCTGGCTTCTATCCAATTTCGACGAGACGTTTGGGAAAGCAGGTATGCGAAATTTGAGGAAACATCACACATCTTTGCGTTCGCGATGGACGAAAAGGAACCGACTCGAATCCATTCCAGAATGTTCGCACCAGCCATGGGAATTTCAGAAGACCCAGCCACCGGTATTGCCTCTGGACCACTCGGAGTATTCGTTGCAGAAAACTTCTTCGCAGAAACGGCGTCCAGTGTTCATTTGGTAAGCATTCAAGGAGCAGATCTGGGGCGCAGAAGCGTAATTCAAATTGACTTAAAACGGGAAGGTGGCACTTGGACAGACGTATCCATTGCGGGTACCGCTGTGCAGGTCGGGGAAGGGGCATTTTTTTGGGAGAAGAAATAACGGCGTCAGAATACACCACGGTAACATGTTAAAGCAGTGTGCGTTTGACAGCGTTACATACGAAACCTTTTTAAAACCCTGACATGGATAGGCACCAAACGGGTTAGTCACATCGTACGATAGGAAGAAGCCCTCAGTATAAGAAGGAGGTTCCTAATGTCTATACATGTAGTAAAACAAGGAGAAAGTCTTTATTCCATCTCCAGAAGATACGATGTTTCCATTGACCAGATTGCAGCAGTGAATAGCCTCCCAGCAAACAATTTGGGGCGGATCGTTCCTGGTTTAGCACTTGTCATTCCGCTTGCCGAGTGGGCATATACGGTGCAGCCAGGGGATTCGTTGTACCGCATTGCCAATCGGCACGGTACAACGGTTGCACGTATTATCGCCCGAAACAATATCGCAAACCCAGACCGTATTCAAGTTGGGGATTCGTTAGTTATACCTGTTCGTTTGTACAGGGTAGAGGCTGGGGATTCGTTATGGTCAATTGCACAGAGAACGGACACTTCTGTCGATCGTATTCAGGCATTAAATAATGTGCAAGCAAATCGGCTGCAAATTGGGCAACGCTTGTTACTTCCACAGCCCCGCAAACCTATAACAGAGGTGAACGCCTATTCTACAGAGTTAACAGAAGAAGGAGCACAAGAAATTCGAGAGCTCGGTAATTTACTGACATATGCCAGCCCGTTTGCGTATGTTTTTAACGAGCAAGGTAAGCTTAACAGCATTAACGACGAGCCGTTATTGCGAGCCATTAGAGAAACGAATACCGTTCCGATGATGTCCATTACGAACTTTACAGCTAGCAATCCAGGTACAGAGGTTGCCTCTACTATTTTAGGTAGCCCAGAGAAACAACAAACGTTGATTCAGTCTATACGCGATGTAGCACGCCGGAAACGTTATGCAGGCGTCAATGTAGATTTCGAAAATGTCGCTCCTGCCGATAAAGAAAATTACAATGACTTCTTGCGCCGGTTACAAGAGGCGACCGCTAATGACGACTTTTTTGTCTCAACTGCAGTTGCTCCAAAAACAAGTGCGGAACAAAAAGGGGTACTATACGAAGCCATTGACTACCCCGCTCACGGTGAAATTACCGACTTTGTCGTGCTGATGACGTATGAATGGGGTTACCGATTAGGTCCTCCACGTGCTATTTCACCTGTAGATCAAATCCGCCGTGTACTTGATTACGCGGTAAGTGTCATGCCACCTGAGAAACTCTTTTTAGGATTTCAAATTTACGCTCGAGACTGGACTCTGCCATTCCAGAAAGGCGATGAAGCCGAAACATTCAGTGTGGAGGAAGCCGTACACCGGGCTATTCAATATGGAGTTCCCATTCAATACGATGAGAAGGCACAGTCGCCATATTATCGCTATCGTGATGAACAAGGCGTCGAGCATGAAGTTTGGTTTGAAGACGCTCGTAGCGCGAAGGCAAAATTTGACCTAGTTACGGAATACGGTCTTAAAGGCGTAAGTTATTGGGTGTTAGGCTATCCCTTCCCGGAGAACTGGGAGTTGTTAGATCAAATGTTTCGTGTGCGGAAGAAATGAATGGACGTCCTCATCTTCGGTGGGGGCGTTTTCTTTATTAATAGGTGCTAATAAAAGCTGCCACGTTGTGTGGGGTATTCTGAAGGTGTGGGAACCGTGGCAACCTCTTTTGGCAACAATTTACTGACAAGACTAAGAAAATGTAGTCGTTCTAGGTGTAAAAATTGAGGTAACTACGTGGAAAATCCTAAGAAGTTAGCGTGCTTTAATTCATACCCATGACGTTTTTAATGCGATAAATGTCTTTTTTGTTTGACCACGTGTCGTCTTTCAACACTGCAATGCCCGCTTCAACCGTATCAAATTTCTCCTTCATCTCACCAAGATCCTTGGCATTGCGAAGTTCCATGCCATCAAGCTTTGCATTTGTTGCTTCTTGACCGGTTCGCAATGCGGACAACACGTGGCTATGTTCTTTTAATGTTTCTCCATGTTCTTTCAACAAACGGTCTTGTTCTTGCAGCAGTTGACCATGTTCCTTCAACGTTCGACCTTGTTCCTGCAACAGTTGACCATGTTCCTTCAACGTTCGACCTTGTTCTTGCAACAGTTGACCGTGTTCCTTCAACGTTCGACCTTGTTCTTGCAACAGTTGACCATGTTCTTGCTGAGTTTTTAAAACTTGTTCGAGCATTTGTACAATTTTCTCTTGCATCTATTTTACCTCCCTTCATTCAAAGATGAGATAAGTATACCACGAAACCCTTTTCGAGGTGGCACAAAAATGTAAAATTCGACAGCATTTTAGTATGCCGAATTTATCACAAGAACCCTTCAACATAGTTAGCTAGATTTAAAAGCGTAATACTTCCATAGAGACTCAAAAACGTTATACTAAAGGGGGATTAAGTTTTCAGATAGTTGCCACTACAGTGGGAGCCACCCTGGTTCCCTTTCTGTTTTGTGTGGAAAAGGGGGAAGGAATATGCACAAGAAAATATTATTCATTACTGGTGCTGCACAAGGAATTGGCTTTGAGGTAGCAAAGGACTTCGCAACCCGTGGAGCTACCGTTGTCCTCACAGATCTTCAAGAAGAGGCAGTCAAAAAAGCCGCAAACACGCTCGTTTCTTCTGGGCATGAAGCAATTGGGCTCCGTTGTGATGTGACATCAGAAACAGACATAGAACAAGCTTTACATACAACAGTTGAGAAATATGGCCGCATCGATTACCTCATCAACAACGCTGGCTTACAGCACGTGTCCCATTTAGAGGAATTTCCGACAGCAAAATTTGAACAAATGATTCAAATCATGCTCACAGCACCTTTTATTGCGATCAAACACGTGCTACCGATCATGCGTAAACAAAAATTCGGTCGCATTTTAAACATGGCGTCGATTAATGGATTAGTTGGCTTTGCAGGAAAGGCTGCCTACAATAGTGCAAAGCATGGGGTTATTGGTTTGACGAAAGTCGCTGCATTAGAGACGGCAACTGATGGGATTACTGTAAACGCGATTTGTCCTGGATATGTCGATACACCACTCGTCCGCAACCAACTGCAAAGCCTTGCCGACACGAGAGGCATCCCATTAGAACGCGTGCTTGAGGACGTGATTTATCCACTTGTTCCGCAAAAACGTTTGCTCGATGTGAGTGAAATTGCTAGTTATGCAGCTTACATTTGTAGTGAGGAAGCGAAAGGGATTACCGGGCAGGCGGTTGTGCTTGATGGTGGCTATACGGTTCAATAAAAGTAGTAGCACTCCTTTTTGCTTGGCGGAAAGGAGTTTTTTTGTGCTCACCATCTGAACGAAACGTGGGCATAAAGAGAAAGAATTCCGATAGGTACATACGCTCAATCATGAAGACCTGCCTTTTTTCCTAGCGCGTTCTGCAAGTAAAAGGCAGCCCGTAATGCCCGCATCATCTCCAAGTCCCGGTGACACAATGGTCTCTTCAATTTTCGAAGTGTACGCTTCAAATGACACATATCCATTCAATGCTTCTTTTACATGCTTATGTATGAGTGGGAGTAGTTGGCGCTGCTTCATAACGCCTCCTCCGAGCACGATCCTCTCTGGGGAAAGTGTCAAAATCCATGTGGCGACTGCCTCCCCGAGGTAATGGGCTTCCGTTTCCCACACTTCTGGACGATCTACTAATTGAGAGCCCTTTTGCCCCCATCTCTTTTCAATAGCCGGACCAGCAGCTAGCCCTTCTAAACAGTCACTATGGTACGGACAGTTCCCTGCATACGTATCTTGCTCGTGACGCCTTACCCGAATATGGCCCATTTCTGGATGTGTTATGCCTTCTAGTAGTTCCCCTTTCATGACTGCACCTCCGCCGATACCAGTCCCTACGGTAACGTACAAACAAGACCCCGCACCCTGCGCCGCACCAAGCGTCAACTCGCCTAGTGCCGCTGCATTCACATCAGTGGTAAATCCAACGGGGGCACCGACAATCTCCTTCACTGCTTGCAAGAACGGAAAGTTACTCCAACCCGCTTTCGGTGTTGTCGTCACATATCCATATGTTTTACTCGTACGGTTTACATCGATCGGACCAAATGAACCAATCCCTACCGCATCTACCGTTTCGTTTGCAAAGAACTCCCTAACTGCCAATAAAGTCTCTTCGGGAGTTGTCGTCGGGAATTGCATACGCTTTTCGATTTTCCCATCTACATCACCGATGGCACAAACAAACTTCGTACCGCCAGCTTCAATTGCACCCAGTCTCACGTTTACCGCTCCTTTCATAAGTGATCGATTCTCTTGTCATCCTATTAACATTTCACATTACCTGCTTATTTGTTGTTAAACTGTGAATAACCTATACAACCAGCTTCTATATGTAATGCTGCAGCAGTGGATTAAGCCTTTTTTGTGGGCAAATTGTGGATATGTGTGAGAATGCCCTTCTACACGCAAACATATCCACAAACACTGACTAGTTTATCAAATTTATTATCTCTTTTATCCACAGGATATATCTGAAATTGTGTATGTACCGTCACGATCCACTTATCTCATCTGCTGGAAACCGAATGCCTATTTGTCTGCGAATTTCCTCTAAAGCACTCATCGTTTGGCGGGATGCTTCTAGTGACTCCCAGCGTTTCATAGGGGAAGAAGAAGCTACTCGCTCAAAAAACGCTTCAATTTCATAACTCATCGGAGGTCGCGTTTGTGGTACAGAAACATCCTCAGGCTGTCCTCCACGTGCTTGGAATTGGATAGACGCCGGTGTATGGATGGTGTCCACATGTAATGTTCCTTCTTCTCCTTGGATCTCTGCGGGGAGATAGGAATCTGAGATCTTCGAGTACATGAGGGTAGCTTCCATGTCTTCATATTGGAGCAAAATACTTCCCATTCCATCAACACCGTTTGATAGCATCGTACCTTGCGCTCGGATTGCCGTTGGGGCCCCGAATAATTTGATTACCGGGTGAAGAACGTACACCCCTAAGTCCATTAACGCACCGTTCGATAAGCTAGGATCGAAAGCGTTCAAAATGGTTCCCTGTTTAAAAGCATCGTACCGGGAAGAATATTGACAATAGCTTGCAAACACCCGACGTATTTGGCCAACACGATCTAGTTGTCCCTGAAGTACAAGAAAGTTTGGCAAGTAAATCGACTTCAGTGCTTCCATCAATACAACATCGTTCGACCGGGCAGCTTCTTCCATTGCCGTCCACTCCTTCACTGTAGAACACGCAGGCTTTTCACAAAGTACGTGTTTACCCGCTTCCATAGCACGAATGGTTTGCTCAGCGTGAAAAACGTTCGGGCTAGCAATGTACACAGCATCGATCAGGGCTGATGACGCCATCTCCTGAAGAGAGTCATAGGCATCAGGTGCACCCACTTGACTAGCAAATTCCTTCGCGCGCTCCATCTTGCGGGAGTAAACAGCCTGGACCCGAAAATCTTTCACTGTCCGCCCGGCTTCGATAAACCGCTCTGTAATCCAGTTTGTCCCGATAATTCCGAAGTTCATGAAACCCTACCTCCATTTACCTACGTATATTTACAGCGGAAACGACAAATTTATCAACACGAATGGCTCGTCATTTACGATGCGTATCGAAACGTCCAACGCTCTTTTCATCGTCATCCTGCTGAATGAAAATTCCTTTGTTAAACTGATTTCGTCAGGTTCGTCAACCGAATACATACGATCTTTTACTCTTTGTCTCATCACCTGTGAAATTTTCAACACGCCATCACCCTTGTCTCAATTCTATCACTTTGTGTTTTAGATCACCTATAATTTTCGGCTGCATACTAATTCCCCACTGATCAACAGTTTTTCTAGTGCAAAACCCAACACGAGATTCAAACTACCTTGAGAATGAGTAGGATTAAAAACTGACCTAACGACTCCTTCACACAGGCTTCATCTGCTGTAGTACGTGCAGAAACTCCCGTACCGATAAAAAACATGGCCTCCTGGGACCACCTCTTTTAATCTATAAATCCATTTTGCTCGGACAACTCTCTGAACCAATAGCCACTCTTCTTAATAGAAGAAGCTTGATGACCATTACGTAAGTCGATTGATACAAATCCGTATCGATTCTTATAAGCATTCAACCACGACCAGTTATCCTGATCCCCTGACCGCGGATATCTGCCCCTGACCGCGGATATCGGCTCCTGACCGCGGATATATTCCCCTGTTCGCGGATATCGGCTCCTGACCGCGGATATATTCCCCTGACCGCGGATATCGGCTCCTGTTCGCGGATATCTTCCCCTGACCGCGGATATCTGCCCCTGATCGCGGATATATTCCCCTGTTCGCGGATATCGGCTCCTGACCGCGGATATATTCCCCTGTTCGCGGATATCGGCTCCTGTTCGCGGATATATTCTTCTGACCGCGGATATCTGCTCCTGATCGCGGATATATTCTCCTGACCGCGGATATATTCCTCTGTTCGCGGATATCGGCTCCTGACCGCGGATATATTCCCCTGTTCGCGGATATTTGAACACACTCATCCAACTATAAGGGTCCGGCGACTGATAGCAAACCTAGTACTCGTTCAGGAAAGTGCAAGGCATAGGATGAAGCCAAGTTTGCTCCCCAAATGGCCACCCACACCAACTTTGATCAAAGCGTATGACTTTGACATCTTGCTCTAACAAAGGGTTGTGTGTAATCGGAGCACCCTGGTCCCCCATGAAAAAATAAAAGTGGCACTCCTTCCCCTGTGGCGGCAGTATGGATACGTACACCATCTTTTGCAACGACAAATTCCCCCATAATTCCTCCCCCTATTTCCCGAGAAATAGACACGATTCCCCATGTTTCATCTGTAATGAACTTTACTTCAAGGAAAAACCCGCTTCTCGCAACAACTCTTGTGAAACCTTTTCATGCTCTATTCGTACTTGTAATATATGAACCACCTTCGTACGCGACGAGTTCATATACTTCGGAGATTGGATATCTACTTTGTATATCGGTACTTGATTCTGTTTGAGGATCTGTTTAGCTTTCCGCATTTCACCAGCATCTTCTGTTACAAACACGGAAGATACTTCTGGATACAGCTTTGAGATCAGTTTTTTCCACATCATGATCACCCTTTGTATAAAGTATTGCAAAACGTTGCTTTTAAAAATTGATCATCCCGTTTAGAGAAAGAGTGATAGGAGGTCATCTAAGTGGCACACATACTCGTTGTAGGAGGAACCGGTATGCTTTCAGGTGTATCCCGGCTCCTTGCATCAGATGGTCATACCGTATCAGTGGTAGGCCGGAGTATAACGAAAATGAATTCATTACAATCATCGCTCCCACCCCAAGTTCACATTCACCCTTTGCTTGTAGACTATAATCATGTGAGTAAGTTTCGCGAGCAAATTCGTTTGGCCATTCAACTTTACGGCCCTATTGATTGCGCCATCGTTTGGGTACACTCTTATGCCAAGCATACGCTACCCGTTTTGATCGAAGAAGTAGCGGTTAGTTCAGTTGATTGGGAGTTATTTCATGTTGTAGGAAGCAGTACGGATTTACCTAGCATTAAGGACGAGTTGCCTCTTCCTACTAGTTGTTCGTATTATCAAATTAAGCTTGGTTTTATTGTAGAAGAAAAGAGATCCCGTTGGCTGACACACGCGGAAATCTCTTCAGGGGTTTTGCAGTCAATTGCAGAAAAGGAGCCTAGCTATATTGTAGGTACGGTTCAACCATGGGACGCTCGTCCACAGTAAATAACACGCAACTAAAGCAACACGTTACTCCTCAATCCCCTTTTGTACCTGTACGGTCTGGTCATCGAACCTTGCATATGAAGATCGTCCTAGATAGAGGGGAATGTGAAGCTTATTTGGATCCGGGAGACCATTTGCTAGGAATAGCTCCTCATCACGATAAAAGCCTACCATCTCCGCCACAAACCAATCATGATCACCGTAGCTTTGACGGTCTATAGTTTTGCATTCGTAAGCCACGTAAGCATCGTGTAAAATCGGTGCCTTTACGTGGCGTCCGAGATCGTAGGTTAAACCTGTTCTTTCTAGCTTGTTCCCATCGCGCCCAGAGGACACACCAGATTGTTGAATAGCCTCTGCTTTATCGAACGGCAAAAAGTTGATAGCAAAGGATTCTGCTTCTTTCACAAGAGAGTATGTATGTCGTTCTCTTCCAATGGCTACACCATACATCGGAGGCGCATAAGAAATATACGAGTGCCAACCAGCTGCCATAATGTTTGTTTCTCCTTTGTGGGAAACTGTGACAAGAGCTACCATTCCTGGATAACTGTGCATCACCGTTTTCTCTGTAAATGTTCTCATCTCCATCACCCCTTTCCTTCATTAAAACACACTTCACAAAAAAACACGCAGCGTTTACTCGTTCGCTACGTGTTCATATCTTTTTAGTTGGTGTCCACCGTTGTTTTTCGCTGCATACATGGCGGAGTCAGCTTGACGAATGAGCTCTTCCATATCGTCTGTTATTGTGCATATACGCTCTCTTAATGGTAACACGCCGATCATAGCATCAGCGATAGACCCGTAGCTTTGCGTCCTTATTTTTCAACAAGTTTGCCTTTGCCATAGAAAAACGGGCGTGAGTCAACAATCTTCCCACGCGCAGAAAAGCACTCAAGCGAATGCAGACTTAGGGTCGGATTCGCAGACTCAGTGGAAAATGCTCAGACTCAGGGCCAGATACGCAGACTCAGTGGAAAATGCTCAGACTCAGAGCCAGATACGCAGACTCAGTGGAAAATGCTCAGACTCAGGGCCAGATACGCAGACTCAGTGGAAAATGCTCAGACTCAGGGCCAGATACGCAGACTCAGTGGAAAATTCTCAGACTCAGGGCCAGATACGCGGACTCAGTGGAAAATGCTCAGACTCAGGGCCAGATACGCAGACTCAGTGGAAAATTCTCAGACTCAGAGCCAGATTCGCAGACTCAGTGGGAAATGCTCAGACTCCGAGCCAGATACGCAGACTCAGTGGAAAATGCTCAGACTCAGGGCCAGATACGCAGACTCAGTGGAAAATTCTCAGACTCAGGGCCAGATACGCGGACTCAGTGGAAAATGCTCAGACTCAGGGCCAGATACGCAGACTCAGTGGAAAATGCTCAGACTCAGAGCCAGATTCGCAGACTCAGTGGGAAATGCTCAGACTCAGAGCCAGATACGCAGACTCAGTGGACAATGCTCAGACTCAGGGCCAGATACGCAGACTCAGTGGAAAATGCTCAGACTCAGGGCCGGATACGCAGACTCAGTGGACAATGCTCAGACTCAGGGCCAGATACGCAGACTCAGCGGAAAATGCTCAGACTCAGGGCCGGATTCGCAGACTCAGTGGACAATGCTCAGACTCAGAACCGGATTCGCAGACTCAGTGGAAAACATCTCTATAACTACGATTCAAACGACTCAATTAGCTCCGAAAGCTCTTCCCAGCGTTCCATTGCTTGTTCGAGTTCTGTTTCGGCTTCTTGTTGCTTGCGAAAGAGCTCGGTCGCTTTTCCGGCGTCGCTTCCTGCTGCTTGAATTTCTGCTTCCAGCGTTTTGATCGCTTCCTCCAGCTTTTCAATACGATCCTCTAGTCCGTCCCACTCTTTTTGCTCGTTATAGGAGAGCTTTTTCTTTCGCTTCTCTGGGCGGGAGTCGGTTTTTGTTTGTACCGTTTCTTGCGCTTGAGCATTTGCTAGCTGTTGTCTTCGCTGTTCCAAGTAATCGGTATAGTGCCCTTGAAAACGGTGAATTTCTCCGCTTTCAAAAGCTAGCAAATGGTCGACCGTACGATCCAAGAAGTACCGATCATGGGAAACGGTTAATACCACGCCAGGGAACTGATCCAGGTAGTCCTCTAGTACGCTCAACGTTTCGGTGTCGAGGTCGTTTGTTGGCTCATCGAGAAATAAGACATTCGGTTCACTCATGAGCACACGAAGTAAGTAAAGACGTCTTCTTTCCCCACCGGACAAACGATGGATGTACGTCCACTGATGTGAGCGTGGGAACAGGAACCGTTCTAGCATTTGTTCTGCTGTAATGATTTGTCCATCAACGGTATGGACGATTTCGGCAACTTCTGTAATGTATTCGATCACACGCAAACTTTCGTCCATCTCTTCATGCTCTTGTGTATAGTAGCCGATACGTACGGTCTGCCCGACAAGCACCTCACCTGCGTCAGGCTCGATTCGCCCAGCAAGCATATTCAGGAGCGTCGTTTTCCCGCTCCCGTTTGGTCCGGTGATACCTAGACGCTCTCCTTTTGTAATAAGGTAATCGAGTTGCGGGACAACGGTTCGACCGTCAAACGCTTTCGTAATCCCTTTGGCCTCGATCACATCATTCCCAAGCCGCTTAGAGCCAATGGCAAACTCGAGATTTTCTTGTACTTGCTCAGTCGATTGCTCTTGCAGAGATTCGACTCGACCGATCCGTGCTTTTTGCTTCGTCGTGCGCGCTTTCGCTCCTCGTCGTAACCAGGCTAGTTCTCGTCTTAGCGTATTTTGTAGCTTTTGTTCTTGTTGTTGAGCTTCCGCCACTCGTTCTGCTTTCTTTTCAAGAAACAGCTCGTAGTTCCCTTTATAGGTGTACAGTTGCCCTTGGTCGAGCTCAAAAATTCGGTTCGTGACACGGTTTAAGAAATAGCGGTCATGGGTCACCATAATGAGCGAGCCAGTATACGTCGCCAAATGCTTTTCCAACCATTCAATCGTTTCGTGATCGAGATGGTTCGTCGGTTCGTCCAACAGCAACAAGTCTGCCGGTTGAATGAGCGCTTTTGCGAGAGCCACTCGCTTTTTTTGTCCCCCTGATAGAGTCGAGGTGCGCTTATGGAAGTCAGAAACACCCAGCCGTGTCAGGATTGTCTTCGCTTGTGTACCCGCATCCCACGCCTGCTGAGCATCCATCTGCTGTTGCACGCGTGTGTACTGCTCTAACAGACGCTCGTTCGCTGGATCCGCCTCTAGCTTGTACTGTGCCTCCTCGTACTGAAGAAGTGTTCGCATGAGCTGTGCCTCCCCCGCGAACACCTCTTCCAAAACAGTACGATCTTCTGAAAAAACAGGCTCCTGTCGCAAATAGGTTAGCGTAAAGTCATTCGCATGGGTAATAGAACCCTCTTCGGTAGACTCTACTCCAGCGAGCACTTTGAGCAAGGTAGATTTGCCCGTACCATTGACGCCAATGAGACCAATTCGCTCCCGCGGCTCTACAGTAAATACCACCCCATCCAAAAGCACCTTTTCTCCATAAGACTTTCTCAAACCATCCGCGACAACCAAACTCACCATACATCCGTCCCTTCGATATGCTACCCATAACTATACCATAATGGTGTCAGTCCCCCGCTACTTTAACGTATTACCGGGGCGGGGGACTGACACCGGCTTATATAAATGCTCGCAATCATTTAAGCTCACAATCTCGGCCACTGCCACTGCCTGCTGGCGCCCCAATGAATTCAAGGGAATGTTTGATGCCCCTTGTATACGCATTGTCCGATTCCAATCCGTCTCTCCGTGTCGAATGCAGTAAATCATACAAACCACCTGCTCTCTCCCGATCTAGTCAACAATTACGATTGTAAACTAGATGGGAAAAGAGTTCTAGGTAGTTTGTTCGACAATATCTTTAGGCTTGGAACTAACTCCTTAAAAAGCCACCCTCCGAATTAATGACTTGTCCTGTTATCCAGCCAGCTTCTTCACTTGCCAAAAAGGATATTAACTGAGCTGCATCCTGTGGCATACCAATACGCCCTGACAAAAACTTCGGAGCAAGATGTTGCTTTATTTCCTCCGTCATCCATCCTGTATCAGTTGGCCCTGGATTCACCGCATTCACGGTGATTCCTAATGGAGCGAGCTCTGCTGAGAGTGATAGTGTGAAAGCCGTAATAGCGCCTTTTGTCGCAACATAGGCTAATTCATCAATCATCGGGCCTAATGCCTGACCCGATGTCATGTTAATAATTCTACCTGCTTTACTGTTGGAATTTTGAAAGCGACAAGCAAATTCAACACTTAGTAGAAACGTCGCTCTCATATTAACTGCATAGTGATCATCTAAAATCTTTGCATCCAAATGCATGTACCCGTCTCTTTCCGAGAAAGCTGCATTATTAACTAAAACAGTAGGTAAGCCTACCTTTGTTTCGACTACATCTAAAAGTTGAGCAGGAGCTTCTGCATTAGATAAATCAACCTCCAAGTACCCACACCTAACCCCTGATCCTTGTATCTCTTTTTGGAAATTTTCCACCCACACTGATTCAGCTTTCCAATGAATAAAGAAGATATCACTACCCTCCGCTGCCAATTTACGGCATACCGCTGCGCCAATCCCATTACTATGACTTACTCCGGTTACTAGAGCGATGTTTCCTTTAAGCTTACGTATGATCAACGACCTCCTGTACAAAGCAATTACGTTTATATTAACGTAATCATGAAGCTAATTTGAAGAGAACGCCGTAAATTACTGGAATTCTACCTTGCGATACAAAACCTTATACCTGTTTCGAAGCAACCACCCCACCAAACGTCCTCACAATATGATTAAACGTATACCACTGCTTCGTCGGCACTTGATGAGTGGCTCCCTTTAAGTGAATTACATGGTGACGGGGGCATTGTTTATAAAGCTCTCCGTGTGGAAATATCCACGGTGTCATCGTTCCGTAAACTAGTAAAAGCGGAACACCGAGCTCTTGAAGCGATGAAGTGCGATCATAGAGTAGGCACCGGTGATACATTCCGTACCACGCTTGAACGTTCGCTTTGCACATGTGTTGGTAAAGTTGTTCTTGTACTAGTTCATCGGTTGTATGAGAAGAGGCTAGTACTCTCGCTAGCGCACGAGGGAACCTCTCTACAGCAATTAAACCCAGTAAGAATTCCGTGTACAATCCCTTTGTAACTATCTTGGGAAAACCACCTGATAGCAAAATCCCCAGCGTTCGTTCTGGGTATTGCAAGGCAAATTCCTGCGCGTAGCAGCCTCCAGCTGAATACCCACAGAGGAGCGCTTTAGGAATGTGTAAGTGGTCAAGTAATCGATGGATTTGTTCTACTTGCTTTGTAATCGGAATCAGCTCTGGATCAAAATCTGAATCGCCATGACCGTTAAAGTCAGGCATAATAAGACGATACTCAGTAGACAACTGCTTCTGAAAAAGAAACACCTGACTCCCAAGACCCGGTGGATGAAAGAATACGATCGGCGTTCCTTCTCCTAAATCTTCGTAGGCCATGCCTTCAAACGTCTGCTGCATAGTCACATCTCCCATTTAATGATGATCTTTAAAGTAAGCATCAACCGCACGGATCCCTGAGGCCGCGGCGCCTTCCATCGTGGCAAAGTAAGGCTGGTGTGTGTAATCGCCAGCTAAATAGAGCGATTTGATAGGCGTTTTTTGCTGTGGTCTTAAGTGTTGATTTCCCGGTCGTAAAGAGTGAAAATCGTCGACATGATCAATCTTCCTGTAATCGAGCACGTGATCTCGAATGGGGATGCCAACTCTATCTAAGTCTTTCAGAACAATTTCTAGAGTTTCCTTCCCGTCTAACTCCAGGAACTTCTCCGGTGGGGTCAAAATAATCGAAAGTCTTCCCTCAGACTCCTGGAAAGTGGTTCGAGACTGTTCAGCAAAGCTCGCTAAATGGGTTAGAGGGGCAAAGGACGTGATATCGATCTCTATAGCGGGTTTGTCCAGCTCTATTTGAATTACAGACGCTGGCATCATCGGCAGCTTATAGATCGTGTTTGCAAAAAAAGGCTCGTCCTTAAACGGCAATGCCAAATCCTTGACGTTATGCAAAGTCGTGGCGAGAATGGCAGCCTTTTCACAAGAGTAGCGATCGCCAGCCTCGGTCTCGACACCAGTAACTTTTCCATCCTGTACCTGTAACTGGTGAACCCTGACACCCGTTTTCACCTCGCCGCCAAGCTCGCGTATTTTACGAGCGATGGGTTCACACATCACCTCAGTCATACCACCATTAAAGGCACCAAGCCTCAATTTATAAAATTTCATAACGCCAGGTGCAAACAATCCAAAAAAGACGTAAGCAGAATACTCAGTAGGAGGTAAAAAATAAATACCTGTAGACAAAGGAATAATCAGATAGCGAAAAGCTCGATCCGTCACACCGCATTTTTTGGCAAATGAGCGCACGTCAATTTGATCTAGTTTTTTAGGGTGAAACAAATATTGAAGAAGCCCACCTACGAAGAAAGGAATTAAAGAAAGCTTGTCCTTCAAAGAAAGATACTTATGATTACCGATAAGTCCCTTAATCATTTTCACAAACCCAAATAGAGGCGCCAACCCCATCACGACTGGGCGTTCTTGCCCTACTCTCACATGGATTTTTTCTTCCCACGTCAGCATCTCGTTTAATTCAACATCGGCTTTTCGCAATATTTTTGGTAGCTGTGAGTAATATCCAATATAGCGATGAAACCCAGACTCCACGTGCATACCGTGATCATTCCATGAAGAAGTACGACCACCAACCTGATCTTCTGCCTCCAGCACCAAAACTTTCTGGTTCTTTTCAGCGAGCAACAATCCACTCGTTAAACCAGCAAGTCCACCGCCGACCACGATGGCGTCGTATATGTGTGTATCCATAAAGTTTAACCCCTCGTTTTGCAGCTACAGACCGCAAGTATGTTGCTTATAATATGGCTCTGGTGTGGTTCTTTATGCGTTTGGTATGGGGCTTAACTTTAGGGAACTGGTACGCCCCGAACTGTGTCGAAACGGAGGTACTCACTATGCGGAAATCATTGCGGGAACTGGTACCACCCGAATTTTGTCGAAAAACTAATTCGTAATTAGTTCCTTTCCCTTTACCTTCACTGCTTCCTCATAAATAGCTTGTACATATTGCTTACGCTGCTCTCCACCATTACCAGGAAACGTCGATAATACGGCCCCCACGTCCATGTAGGAGGGCCTTTTCTCGTTGGTTATATCTGCAAAGTAACGGTAACTGCTCCACCTATAGCGTGGCTCTTTTGCCACCAAACCTGCCTTCACGGGGTTTAAATGAATATACTGACTCACCTTTTGCATAGAGCGATACCCAATCACAGGTTCGCGAAAATATCGATTCTCAAATACGTGACCAGTTAGGTGAAAGCGATTGTTATAGTATCTAGCAAATCGTTTATTGATGACTCCCATCACGATGGACAAAGGGGTTTCGCTGCTTTGAATTAATAGGTGAGTGTGGTTGTGCATGAGGCAGTAAGATGCAATGGAGAAGGGGTACTTTTCATGAGCTTGTTCAAGTATGTGTTCGTAGGCTAGAAAATCATAATCAGTGGCAAATAAAAGGTCTCGATGATTCCCTCTGGACACAACGTGATAGTAAAAGTGAGGGTTCCAAGGTACATATTTTCGAGGCAATAAGGTTGGCTCCTTTCGGGGAAGGGAATTTTGGAACTAGGGGAAATAATAACGCAAGTTTAGTATACAAACAGCAGTCGGAAAAGTCACTTTATTCAATTCGACAAAATTCGGGGCGTACCAGCTCCCGTACAAAAAAACCGACAGGGCTGCAACACCCGTCGGTTTCAAATCATACCTCGTGCTTCTGTTGGAAATCCGCAATCGCTTCATACTCCTCTGTAAATAGTCTTGAGCAACGGATAAAGAGAGGGAACAAGTCCCGATACACAGCTGCTGCTGCAGGATCTGGTTTGTGCTCATGTGTCGCTCCTACAAACTCCTTCACAACAGACAAATCTTCTACTTCTCCTAATGCGTACCAGCCTAAAACGGCGGCGCCTAAGCAAGAGCTCTCAAAGCTTTCCGGTACAGTAACGGGTTGGTCAAAGACGTCTGCCATCATTTGTCGCCACACGTCAGATCGGGCAAAGCCACCTGTCGCTTGAATGCGTTGTGGAGTTCCGGACAGCTCTTCTAACGCCAGTAACACGGAGTATAGGTTCATAAGCACACCTTCTAAAACGGCACGAATCATGTGTTCTTTTTTATGATGCATCCCGAGTCCGAAGAACGACCCTCTTGCGTTTGCGTTCCAGAGAGGGGCTCGTTCGCCCGCCATATAGGGATGAAACAGCAAACCTCCCGCTCCTGGCGCTACACCTGACGCAATTTTCGTTAGCACATCATACGGATCGACACCGAGTCGTTTTGCCGTTTCCACTTCAGATGCCGCCAACTCATCGCGAACCCAGCGAAAAATCATCCCGCCGTTATTCACGGGTCCGCCGATCACCCAATGATTTTCCGTAAGCGCATAACAAAAGATCCGTCCTTTAGGGTCTGTAACCGGTTTGTCTGTGACAGTTCGGATCGCACCGCTAGTCCCGATCGTGACGGCTACTACTCCGGGATCGATTGCGCCTACGCCTAAGTTAGACAGCACCCCATCACTAGCTCCCACTACAAATGGTGTGTCGGGTACCAACCCTGTCTCCTGTTGGGCCGTTTCGTTCAACCCTTTACAAATATAGGTCGTTGATACTGGTTTCGATAATTGATCTGCCGTTACGCCAGCAAGTTCCAACGCTTCCTCGTCCCAAGCCAAATTCTCCAAGTGAAACATCCCAGTAGCTGATGCAATGGAATAGTCCACGACGTACTTGCCAAACAACCGATAAAATACATATTCTTTAATGGAAATAAATTTGTATGATTGCTGAAAGAGCTCTGGCTCCTCATGGCGCAACCAAACAAGTTTGCTCAAAGGTGACATCGGATGGATTGGCGTGCCCGTCCGTTCATAGATCGCCTGCCCGTTCCACTTTGTCTTAATTTCCTCAGCCCATTTTGCACTCCGATTGTCACTCCATATGATCACTTTCGTCAGCGGTTTGCCCAGTTCATCAACGGCAATCACACTGTGCATCGCCGAACTAAACGAAACCCCTTGCACGTTCTGAGGATCCAGCCCCGCCTTCTTCACTGTTTCACGAATCACACCGACCACAGCACGATACATTTCCTCTGGATCCTGCTCAGCTGCAGCTGGTGACGGTGTGTATAAAGGATACGAAATGGCATGTTGACTCACAATGTCCCCGTTCCCAGAAAACAAAACCGCCTTCGTACTCGTTGTCCCCATATCCACACCTATAAAATAACCTCTTGCCATAAGTTAAAACCCCCACACCCGGAACTGGTACGCCCCGAATTTTGTCGAATTCAAATTTGATATGTACAGGCAAAAATGAGAATAAAACATTCATGAGCTCATCACGCCACCATGCATGGAAACTGGTCACAAAGCAGTCGAGTTGTCATCAAGGCGACGCGTGTGAAGCCCCATGGAGTTTATCAATCAACATCCGAAGTTGTTGTGTTTCTAATAGGTTAGATCATGATGTTAGGATTGTGCGTAACTCCGCCCCTTTTCCACAGAAAAGAAGGAAGAGGAAATCGCCCCTCTCCCTTCTGTAGTTTAAATGATAAAGAGTCCAATAACAAAAACGACCGCAAAACCAACAAACCCGATAATCGTTTCCATTACAGTCCATGACCACAATGTCTGTTTGACGTCGAGCCCAAAGTACCGGTTCACTAACCAGAAACCAGAATCGTTGACGTGAGAGAATGCTGTAGCACCGGCTGCGATACTAATCACGATGAGACCTAATGCAGGACCCGTTAAGCCTACCATTTCAATGAACGGTGTCATTAACCCAGCCGCAGTGACCATAGAAACGGTAGCAGATCCTTGTGCAATTCGAACTGCTAACGCAATCAAAAACGCTAAAACAATGATTGGCAAACCTGAAGCAGCCATTGCGTCCCCAAGCACGTCACCCACTCCCGAGTCGATGAGCACTTGCTTGAACACACCACCAGCACCTGTTACGAGGATGATGACCCCAGCTGGTTCTAAAGATTTGTTAGAGATATCAAAAACTTCGTCTCGCGTGTAGCCTCTACGTGTACCGAGTAGATAGAACGAAAGCAATGCTGCAATCGTCAATGCTACGAACGGATGTCCCAAGAAGGTGAATATCGTACGGAATACATTTTCATCCGATAGTGTGGCATCTAATACCGTGTTTGCCAAAATAAGTACAAGTGGCACAAAAATGATACTCGCTACCATCGCAAAGCTAGGAAGCTCTTTATCGTAGTCCTTTTCCTGAATTTCCATGTATTCTGGTACGGTTACATGAATCTTTTTAGAAATGTATCGCCCAAAAACAGGTCCTGCTAGAATCATTGCCGGAAGACCTGCGATTGCACCGAACAAAATAACCCATCCTAATTCTGCACCAATTAATTCAGCAACAGCAATTGGTCCTGGTGTTGGCGGGATGAAGCTATGTGTAACAGCTAAACCTGCTAAGAGTGGAATTCCGTACAAGAGAAGTGACTTCCCTGTTTTCTTTGCAAGACCGTAAATGATGGGAACGAGAATGATAAATCCTACATCGAAAAATACGGGTATCGCAACGAGGAACCCTGTGATCCCTAGGGCTGTTGGCGCTTTGTCCTCACCAAATTTCTTCAAAAGAGTTTGTGCAAGGCGTTCTGCCCCTCCCGATACTTCGAGCATACGGCCAAACATGGCGCCTAAACCAACAACGACTGCGATAAAACCTAAAGTACCGCCCATCCCGTTTTGAATGGAGGCAATAACATCCCCTAAAGGCATGCCTGCTGCTACCCCTACTAGCAAACTCACAAGCAAGAGAGCAACAAATGCGTGAAGCTTCGTGCGAATGACTAAAAACAACAAAAGAAATATAGCAGCTAACGTGATCAAAATAAGCCAAGTACCTGTGTCCATCTGTCATCCTCCTCTAAATTAAACTAGATTTGTAACCCGATTTACCAAGATCTATAAAACTGGAAAAAATAATTTTCGTTACTTCTTATTTTAAGAAAAAATTTTCTTTATTGCAACCGCTTCCAGAAAAAAATTTTTTCTTCTATACTAAAACGAACACGAAGAACGGAGAGATGGACATGCAAGCAAATCAAGGACAGGCATTACGAATGATTCGAACACAATATGGAAGTCTCAGTAAAATGGATCAAACCATTGCCGATTGGATTTTACACTACCCTGACCAAGTGGTGCATTACACCATAAGCCAGTTGGCAGAGTCTTTAGGTATTGCCGACTCAACTGTCTTTCGCTTTTGTAAACGGTTAGGTTTCTCTGGCTTTCAAGCGTTCAAAATTTCTCTCGCCTCTGAAATGGTGCAGCCGATGGAGCAAATTCATGAAACGATTGAACAAGGGGACTCGATTCAGGTCATCACAGAAAAGGTGTTCCGTTCTAATAGTAAGACGCTTGAAGATACATTATCGGTGGCTTCACAGGAAGCGATGTCTGATTCTGTGCAAGCTTTTTTAGGGGCAGATCGTATTGAATTCTTTGGCAGCGGCGGCTCGGGCATTATCGCTTTCGATGCGTACCATAAGTTCATTCGCTCTGGACTGCGAGTATATGCGAACTTAGACGCCCATCTACAAATTATGTCCGCAGCTCAGCTCTCAGAACACGATGTCGCCGTGTTAATCTCACACTCAGGAAGCACAACAGATATTTTACAGCTGCTCGCTTTGTTGAAGGAAAAAGGAACGAAAACGATTGCCGTTACGAACTTTGCCCGTTCCCCATTAAGCAAAGGGGCGGACATCACCTTATATACCGTCTCAAACGAAACTGACTATCGCTCTGAAGCGCTCTCATCCCGTATCGCCCAATTAACCTTACTCGACGCACTCTATGTCAACGTCATGATGGCAAGAAAAGAGGCAGGAAACGTTGCCCTAAAAAACATGCGAGAAGACATATCTATAAAAAAGATGTAACTTTAGGGAACTGTGCTCCATGGTGTACATAGAAACGCAGGCTTAGGGAAGGATGCCTAGTAGTAGAAGTTTCTAGGAGGGCACTATTATGGATCAAAGGAAGCAGATTCGGATTACCTCGGGCGAATTATCACAGCTGTGGACACAGTACATGAATGAAAGTGCAAGTATATGTATGCTAACTTATTTTCTGAACAAGGCGGAGGATCAAGAGATAAAAGAGGTGATTGAATTTGCCTTGCAATTGTCCGAAACGCATGTAGAAACGATCCGTTCCATTTTGACAGAGGAAAAGTACATCATTCCCCATGGATTTAAATTGGATGAGGACGTCGACGTTACTGCTCCCCGCCTGTTTTCAGATGTATATGCTCTGCATTTTGTCCATCAAATGGGGAAACTCGGTTTAACTGCATACGGTCAGGGTTTGTCTTTGTCGATACGTTCTGACATCACCCACTATTTCCGTGAGTGCCTTTCCGAGTCAGCAAAGTTGTTCGAGATGGCGAAGGACCTTCTCCTCTCAAAAGGTCTCCTTGTTAGAACCCCATACATTACAAGTCTTGATCATGTTGATTACGTAAAAGATCAGGGTTTCCTTTGGGACTTCCTCGGAGAAAAAAGACCACTCACTGTATTGGAAATCACGAATCTCCATGAAAATATCGAAAGAAATGCATTGGGGATTGCCACGCTAATTGGTTTTAGTCAAGTTGCCAACTCAAAAGAGGTGACCAAGCATTTCATTAGAGGGATAGAAATTGCAAAGAACCAATTAGGCAAGTTATCAAAAAAACTAAATGAAAGTAATCTTCCCGCTCCTATGACATGGAATTCGGATGTAACAAACAGTACAAAATTTACGTTTTCCGAAAAGATTATGATGTTTTACACTGAAGCTCTGATTGTCTTAGGCATAGGTTTTTACGGTATTAGTATAGCAACGGGACCTAGAATAGATCTTGGGGCTAGTTACAATAAGTTTATTTTAGATATACAAAGATACGCAGAGGATGGGGCAAACATTATGATTAACAATTCTTGGTTGGAGAAGCCGCCACAAGCTTCTAATCGAGAACAATTAGCAAAGAAAAATATGAATTAAATTTATTTACAATAAGTTTCAAGGTGAATGATTCTAGATCCATTCGACAAAGTTCGGGGCGTACCAGTTCCGGTAACTTTAACGGGGATTTGTGGGAAGGATGGAAGTGAGATGAGAGCATGGGTTATGGTGTTGGTGGGTGTTTTAGCTATTGTGCTGTTGTCCGCTTGTGGTAGTGCTCAAAATAGGAATGAGGAGCCTACGGAATCAGTTGATGGCCTGACTCGTACTGGTGGGGAGCAGTCTGAGAAGACAGAGCCTGTTTCGCAAGACAGTTATCAATCGGTTGGTATTGTTCTCGCTATAGATAATGAAGCGAAACGTGTACTGTTGAAAGATGAAAGCGGTTCAGGGGCTATTTGGCTGACGATTGATACGTATGAACGCTTTAACGAAATCCAACGTGGTGATAAGCTCGGCTATAACGTTGGTTTCGTGGCAGAGTCATACCCAGCTCAAGGCGGAACAGAGGAAGTAGACATTTTGGAGAAGCAATCGTTCGATATCGTGTCCAAAGAAAAGTCGCTCTTTACGAACGAGCACCTCAAAATTCTCGGATTAGAGACGACAAACGACGGGACGAATACCTTCCAGATTATTTATCAAGTAAGTGACGAACTGCGAGACTATCTGAAGTTCAATGAGTTTTACAATTTTGTTCTCACCATTCAAAATAAAAATGAACAACTCGTTGGAAAAAGCCATTGGTTCTTTAGCAGCAGTCAGCCAATCACACCGGAAACTGAACCGAAAACATACAGCGCCAACGTTTTCTTTGAGCAAACTACGTCACCAAAGCTCACGAATGGTTCACCGAGCGTGGTTCCAAGCTACACCGTTTATGTAGAGAACACCACTGGTGAAAAAATATTCGATGCGGGAAACGTCATGCTCCAAGCAAACTAGTGAAAATCGGCAGGATCGACTAAGCGTTCACCACGTAGTCGAATCCTGTCGATTTTTTTGTGGGTGACAACCTCTCTGTTAAATGTTAACCTTTATTTGTACATAGGTTAACATTTACACACAAAGGGGTTTACACGATGAGAAATGAACGGTTACGCGGCATGATTCATGCAGCATTTTTCGCGGCATTGTTGGGGATTTTTGCACAAGTGACAATTGAATTACCGCTTGTTCCACTCACGATGCAAACATTTGCGGTATTGCTTACTGGTATTATTTTGGGTCCAAAGCTCGGGTTCGTTGCCATGATTGTGTATTTAGCGCTTGGTTCAATTGGGGTACCGGTCTTTGCCCAATTTTCCTCAGGAATTGACAGTTTCGTCTCGCCATCAGGTGGGTTTCTAATCAGTTATCCATTTGCAGTATTTGTCATTGCAGCACTCTTGCACGGAATAGGCACTACGGTTGTTCGTGCACACATCGCGTGTTTAGCGGGAACGGTGATCATCTATGCTTTTGCCGTTGTCCATTACATGATTTTCTCTGGAGTCACATTAGGTGCGGCTTTAGCAACTATGGTGATTCCGTTTATTGTTGGGGATCTTATTAAGCTCGTGCTTGCCTGTGTCGCTGGGGTGCAAATTCGCAAACGGTTAATTCTAGCACGACTGTTACCAGATCATTCAACAACCAAGGTCTCTGTTGAAAAGGTTGCGTAATCTTGCATGACATGTAAAGGGGATGTCCGATAAGTGACAGCTCACCACGGTTTTACGCCGGATATAGTGTTTGTGGTTTTTGACAAACACTATATCTGGCGGTTGTGGTGACTGTTACTTTGCTTTTAGGACATCCCCTTGTCATTTCAAAATAGACGGAGCTCGACGTTACGAACGCTTTTCCCCTTTGCAAATCGGAATCCAAATCTCACTACGGTAACCCTCTGCCCACGGATCGCTATCTTCGTACACTTCTAGCTCCGCAGTCCCCGCATGCAATATCCTCTACCGTTAACTCATCGGGCAAATGGTAGTCTGCAAAGTTCGTCAAGATGACAATACTTACTAATAGTAAAAACCAACCTAATTTAGGCTTTAGGCTTTCTAATTGCGTTTGTTATTCCCTACACCTCCGTCTCCATTTCAAACTAAAAATATCAACAAAACCACTCTCCAATTGCCCTTTTTCTTCCATTCTATCAAAGATAATGAACAGTACCACCAGCTTCCAAATAAACTGGTTACTATAACCTGATCACCCTTAATATGGTAATACAATAACAAATTCACTAAACGGAGGGAGAAATTGTGGCTACCCTCATCCTTATACTTTGTTCGTACCTACTCGGATCTGTGCTATTTGGCCAGATCGTTGGATTTTTTTCTGGGAAGGTCGATTTAAGAACAACAGAAAGCGGAAATGTTGGTGCAAGAAATGCTGGTAGGTTGCTCGGAAAGAAAGCTTTCTTCTTTACGGTGATTGGAGATGCGGGAAAAGGGGCTGCGGTCGTTTTACTAGCAAAGTATTTTGAGTTCAGTACGGAGTTTCAGTTGCTCGCGTTGCTCGCCGTCTTAATCGGACATCTCTTCCCGATAACACTCAAGTTTAAAGGGGGTAAAGGGGTTGCCACTTTTTGTGGAGCATTCCTTTCGCTTGATCCACTGCTATTTCTAGTGTTCGTCTGTATCTTTTTCGTTTTCTATGCTCTTTCCAGAAGTGTGACAATAGCCGGAATGAGCGCAATCTTTACGACACCTTTTCTGCTCATGGCAGTTCGTTATTCTTTCTGGACCAGTGCTATCATGATCTTCATCACCCTGCTTATCACATGGGCGCACCGCGATAATCTGAAAGAAAGACTAAAAACTTGGAGTTGAAATTCGGTATGGGTCTTACCTACAAAATTGCCACTACAAAGGAAGAATTCGAACAAGGAAGGTTTGGGTCGCTTTTTAGATTTTATGAGTTATTCTTAAAATCCTTCCAACCACTTTCTGAATGAACTCTAGTAATAACACCAGCGTCAGAGTAAAACTCAATTACATCATCGCCATCTACATATTTCGTTACTGGTAACTCAACTTCTATTTGATCGTATTCTTGATGATCTACCATAAAATCAAGAGTATAGCGCAGTTTAACTGTTGCTTCTTGAATTTCTTCGGAAAGCCACTTTCTGTCTTCATCTGATTTCATTTTGCCTGCTAGTTCTCTTTGATTACGCTCAATCCAATAAAGTTCATCGTAATCTACAACTAAAGTTTCAGTCAGTTCTTGTTTTTCTAACGAGTTTCTTTCCAATAATTCTTTTCCACTGGACAGATAGAAGAAAGCGAAGCCCAAAATAGCGACTGTAATCAATAAAAACAATGACTTTCTTTTCTTTAAAAAAGTATTTTTCCTCATTATATTCATCCTCCCTTATAAAACAGTGTACCAGACGTTTTCTGATTCATCAGTAAGACCCATAAAAATTATATTTACTAAGATATATTCGAAACAAAAACTTTAATGCCCTTTTATATTATGACTAGGAAGAAAGTGTAACAAGAGAGTTATAAACCTTTGAACAATGAGTACTCACTTTTTGCAAGAATGAATAGAGATATCAAAACTGTTACGGGATTTAATCTAAATGTTATTAAACGTTTAATAACAAGAACCGAGCGCAAGGCTTCAAGGGGGAACCTGGAACGTATCCAAATGCTACAAATTCACGATTGAAGGCCCAAATCTGACCGAAAAGTTGTTTTACTACTGCCTGCAACTTCTTTATTAAATATAGTCAGCCACTGGGATTTAGTAAGGTTGACTTACCAATAAAACTGACCACATAACTAAGAGAAATGCAGAAACCCAATGGATATTTCATTCAACAAGTTTCAATGTGATTTTTAAATGCATCTTCTTTTAAGTTAAAGGGTTCTTCTAGTGAAGGGGGTGTAAAACATGAAAAAAATCAAGGAAACAAAACCTAATGGGGAAGTAACTATCCAGGCTCCTCTAGTATGTACCAGTCATTTGTCTTGTTGCGAACAAGAAGGATGTCCAGGAGAATTTCGACTCCTTCCAAACGGAGCGCTTGTCTTTAATGGACGATGCTGCTACTAATCCAACGAAATTCAATATAAAATAAAGTTTTTTGGAGGGAAATGAACAGATGTATATTACTGATATTAGGGCAAAACAAATTTTCAATTTAAGTTTAGATACTCTTACTGAGTTTGAGTATTCATTGTTAGAGCAGGCTCTTAATCATTTTAATCAAGCAGCTGTGCTCAATACGAATCCGCTTGAGTATAAAGTCTACGAAAGTCAATACTTTTATCAAAGTCTCGATCAAAAGGTTGGAAAAAGAATGGCTGATCAACTCAGTCATTTTATCCGGTTTAATGATTATTTACGAGTAACCTTTATGAAAACCCAAGCTATTGAAACTAATAAGGCATCTTACTATGTTTCTGTAGCTCATCTTATTCGGCAAGCTGGAGGTTCGTTCAAAAAAATAGTGTCATACCGAGATGGGAAACTGTTAGGCGAAAATAAAATTGAAACGGATCAGCAAGTGTTAGAAACACCTCATGAATACGATGTATTAACAGAGGAAGAAGTTGCATTAAACGATGACGCGATCTCTACTCAATCAGGGTTACCATGTATTCAGGATGGATGTTGTTCCTTTCGCTATAACGGAAATCCATTTAACCCTGAAGTAAATTACAATTGGTGTGGCGCCAACTGCGGGAGTGGTGTTCCTGTAAATGATTTAGATACTTGCTGTAGAACACATGACTTTTGCTACGGATCTTTTGGATCCTATCCAAATAGATGTTCATGTGACCAAACTCTAGTTGATTGTGCTAGTTTTACTGATAATGCAGGTACAACTCGAGTAATTGGTGCATTTAACGCCAAAATGTTTGTCATGGGGTGCTAAAATAAAGATGTTTAGCGAAAGTTAATTTATTCGAGCAATGCCTAGGCTCCGGTAACAACGGGGCCTTTCCTTATGAAGATCAACGTTTAAAGAAGTACATAGTTTCACCATCCATAAACATAAGTGATGGAAATCATTTTAAAAAAATTATGAGTTATCTTCACAAAATTATAGCTGCTTAGAGAATGGAAAGAGTTCTACTTGTAATTGCTGTTAAACTCCTTCAACTACTGTGGTGTAGGATAAGTGAATGACACTATACACATTTCTATGTATTCATGTGTAATTTTCAAAATTTCACATACGATACACTCATAGCATTATCTTATATTAATCGGTAGCATAACATACTAAACTAACGGTCCAACAAACAAATTACTTTTCAGTGCAACTTTCTTACGATGTTATCCGTCTCACTTCTGAAGGAGCAAAAGAGGGGATTATATGAAGCAGGATCGAAAAGACCCGTTATCACTTATTGAAGATGAATACAGGAAAAACTATTCCTTTTTAAAATACTTCTTAATAAAGCTCACATCTGACGAGAAGTTAGCTGAGGATATTATTCAAGAAGTCTTCTTTAAATTACTCATTAAACCTGAGCAAGTTTTGAAATTTGAGAGTATAAGGAGTTGGTTGATCACTTGCGCAAAAAACACACTCATTGACTTGTACAGGAAGAAGAAACCTTCACTTTTGAAGGATGAAGAGATAATTATCAATATGTTAATAGATAATCACGGTCCAGAAGAGAAATTCTTAATGAGAAATGAGGTTAACGAGATCTTAGAAAGACTATCCGAAATGGATAAAACGATATTTCTCGCAAAGGAGCACTATGGTTATAAGTACGACGAAATAGCTGCTCTACTCAACATGCCTGTTTCATCTGTGAAATCCAGAATGTTTAGGCTACGAAAAGATATATTATCATCAGTTCAGCGGAGTGATTATGATGGCAAATAAGGATGCGCACCATATTTTAGTTAGAGAGTTAATTCCCTTTTACGATGACGTTGAGGAAGATGCAAAAAAAATAATAGAAGAACACGTTCAATCTTGTCGGTCTTGCAGAGAATATCTACAGGTGAGCATGGATGCCTTTCCCCACACACTTGTCCCTGAAAATAGGGCTCAAGACGAAAAGGCTCCACCTTTTAAAAGGCTCGTCCAATTCAAAAGGTTTTTGTTTTTCTTTCAAAGTGCATTAAGGCTTTTCATCCTAGGATTAGTTTACTTTAATATAAACACGGATTTTAATATCCGCGTTCACGTAGATGCAAACATGATTCTATTTTACTTTCCTTATGCTGCGTTAACTAATGCTATCGTGTTTATTTTTTACCGTAAACTCTGGTTCTGGATCGTTCTCACTTTTGATATCATCGTGCTCTTGTTCTTCGGAGATTTTGTTCAATTATTTTAGATAAAGGAGTGATTTGATGAGGTTGACAGCTATGATAGCTGGTTTATTAGGCATATTAATATCTCTCACTGCACAACTCTTCGCGGTTATTGACGATTCTTACACTTTCGGGAGTATTGGGTTTTTAGGCATATTTAGTGGGGTGTTAGGTGTTATCGCGTCTTTTCAAGTACACAAAAACAATAAAAAGGCAACAATTCTCCTTGTTATTTCCTTACTATGCGGGATTGTCGCTATATCCTATTTATATGCTTTACCCGCGTTACTTCAAATTATATGCATTATGTACACAGCACGAAAAATGAAAAGCTAATTGTGTAGTGCAAAATAGAAGTACAGAGTTGTGCAACGAAAACGCACATAACTTTGTACTTCTTTTTTAGGCAAAAAAGCTAAATTGAAAAAGCCTTTAAAAGAATAGTATCTTTGTAGAAGGCTTTTTTTAACTTCACTTTATACCCAATAAATAGGAAGTTGATATATATAGGTATAGACAGATGGGGACTGCTAACATTCCTAAAGCAATTACCAATATCCCCATACCAGACCAACCACCAATTACAAAAGAACCAACTAAAGTTAATCCAAAAAAATCATGGTTATATTTGTGGCTCGTATTATGTTTTTTACTATAAACATGCTTATAGTAAATATCACCACATTACCAATAACACCAATACCGATAGGGACTAGACCTCTGAGCGTAACCCGTTGACGTTAGATCAACCTATTACGAGCGACGGCGATATGACATTCAAGGACCAACTTATAGATCCTCAAAGTGAAGTGTTTCTAGATCATTTGTTAGATGGCGACCAGATAGAAGGGTATTTAGAAGACCCAATTTTACTCAGAGCTATTCTAACGTTAACTCCCAAACAGAAGGAAGTAGTAAATTTCGCCTACCTCAAAGGATTATCGGATACAGAAATAGCAACGGTTCTTAATAAGACACAACAGGCCGTATCAAAAGTGCATAAAAAAGCTCTTGAGAAAATGGGTGCTTTCTTAAGGGAGAATACGGTGTAGAAAGCATCTAGGTTTCATGTAAACAGTCACTTTCTTTCCTCTGAAAAACCTTCGATATTTTCATATTCCCCCAGTATAGAAACTGTACTTCTCCGGAGTAATGTGCTACCTTTTTTGCATATTATGAGGGGGAGTTTTTTATTTTGATTATTCCTTATGATTTCGAGATAGAGCTGAGTGAGTATGCTGTATTAGGAAAAGAGAATGATTTTCCAATGTTTGATCAATGTCCAAACTGTCAGTGTCCTTCACCAGGAAACATACATAGACATGGCTATTATTGGCGTTTTGGCGTGACGGAGGAGGAGACCGTTAGGGTTCCCATCTGCCGAATGAAATGCTTACAGTGTAAAGTGAGCTTATCCATCCTTCCGGACTTTTTCATTCCCTACTTTCAACATACAATTCATACGATCTTACAGAGGGTTTATCAGCTATTACATGATAAGAAAGGAAAGAGTAGTCGACAATTACTAAGATTTCACCTAACGAGGTTCTGTAAGAGTCTAAAGTGGGTTCATACATTTCTAGTAACTTTAGGTGTGGTAAGCAGGTTTTCAGCAGATATAAAAAAAGAGGCCATAAAATATTTGAACCTGCTCCGAGATTTTGGCGAATCCACCTTCTTACGAAGGTCTTGGGGGCATAATTCATCATACTTTATGGCACATTAATTCTACCATATTTTTAGCGATATAAAAAAATTGTTCATCCCACACACTTTTTTCATAGTCGGAAAACCCCGAAAAAAGTAGAATAATAACCATGGATGACCGGTCGTCCTTCTCACTAAAAGGAGGAAGATTCCATGAATGAAAAAGAACGGGAACAAGTAGCCTTATTTCGGTATGGACTAATTGCCCCACTATTAAATGAACAGGTGGATGCCAAAGAATACTTTGGAGAGTTAGTAGGAAAGGTTCACTCCATTCCTTATTATGGAGAGCGAACCGTCGCAGAAAAAACGATGAAGGAATGGCTGCTTCATTACCGCAGACATGGGTTTGAAGCATTAAAGCCGAAGAAACGGACAGACCGAGGAAATTCGAGAAGGTTATCGGCTGATGACCAAGATCAACTTCTCGAACTACGAAAAAAAATTCTCCATATGCCCGTGAGTGTCTTCTATGAGCACCTCATTGAGCTAGGAGAAATAAAGAAAAATACAATATCGTACTCTACTATAAACCGATTACTTAAAAAACACAATCTAGTAGGGAAAAGAATTGTCGCAACCCCTGAAAGAAAAAGGTTTGCCCATGAACGAGTCAATCATTTATGGCAGGGGGATCTGTCTCACGGGCCTTACATTCCGATTGATGGCAAAAAGAAAAAGACGTTTCTAATCGCTTATATTGATGATTGTTCTCGTCTCGTTCCGTTTGGTCAGTTTTTCTCATCAGAGAAATTCGACGGTGTAAGAGTCGTGACCAAAGAGGCCCTTCTTCGAAGGGGAAAGCCAACGATGATTTATGCCGATAATGGCAAGATTTATCGTTCAGAAACTCTTCAATATGCATGTGCTCAATTAGGGATAACGCTAGCTCACACACAGCCTTACGACCCTCGTGCGAAAGGCAAGATTGAAAGGCTCTTTAAAACGATTCAAACGAGGTTCTATCCTTTACTCCAAGCAAAACCAGTAGACTCTTTAGAAGAGCTAAATGAACGGTTTTGGCGTTGGCTAGAAGAAGACTATCATCGTCGTATTCATGCATCTTTAGATGGAAAGACTCCGCATGAAGTCTACCAATCTCAATTGGAGAACGTGACGCTTCTTGAGAATACAGCGATTCTAGACACGATCTTTTTGAAGAGAGAACACCGAAAGGTGAAAGCCGATAGTACAATCACTTTAAACAAACAACTCTATGAGGTACCCCCACGTTTTATCGGACAATCCATTGATGTCCGCTTTGATGAGACAGGCATTTTTGTATTTGAAGAGGATCAAAGGGTGGCTGAAGCAGTACCTGTATCAATGACAGACAATGCCAAAGCAAAACGAGTGCGTTCTCCCTTTACCTTAACGGACGAAAAGGAGGGGAACGACTATGTATAAGTCTTTCTATTCCTTGGCTCAAACACCATTTTCTAAAAACTTGCGTTCGGCTGATGCCTTCCAATCAACTGACCACCAAGGTGCTCTTGGAGCACTCGATTACTTGAAGAAATCAAGAGGAATGGGTCTTCTTATCGGTGATCCCGGTGTGGGCAAAACCTTTACGTTGCGAACGTTTAAAGAATCATTGAATCCCTCGCTGTACCATGTCGTCTATTTCCCTCTTTCGACAGGAGGCGTTATGGACTTCTATCGAGGCTTAGTTTACGGTTTAGGAGAAGAGCCGAAATTCCGTAAAGTGGATGTATTTCGCCAAATTCAGCAAGGAATTGAACGAATGGCCCATGAACGGAAGATGACCCCTGTTTTCATACTCGATGAAATGCATTTGGCTAAAGATGCGTTTCTACAAGACTTAGCG
Source organism: Bacillus fonticola (assembly GCF_012955605.1). GTDB lineage: Bacteria > Bacillota > Bacilli > Bacillales > JC228 > Bacillus_CG > Bacillus_CG fonticola. The sequence goes on from NZ_CP052135.1 coordinate 3,011,891, forward strand.
ATTCTATTTAACTTTCAGATGGACTCAACGAATCCATTTATCTTGATTTTAGCTGGGTTGCCACACCTAAAGACACGCTTGTCTATTAATCATCACAGACCCCTATCCCAGCGATTGATAATGAAATATGAGATACAGCCTCTAGTGAAGGAAGAAGTAGCCGAGTATATCGACCACCATATGAAGCTAGCTGGAGCTAAGATGCCTATTTTTACGGAGGCAGCTATTGAGGCGATTGCTTTACGGTCACAAGGACGACCTCGTGTTATTAACACGTTAACCATTAATAGCTTACTATTTGGAACGCAGCAGAAAAAAGAACAGATCGATGAAGAAGTGGTACGCTTAGCGATCGAGGATAGTGGGTTATGATGACAAAAGGAATTATGATCTATAATCAGGAAGAACAAGAATGGAGATTATGGATTGGGCATCAAGACTACTGGATTCAACAAGGTTATTTCTTTGAACTATTCATTCAAGGGCAGTGTTTTCAAGCCTATCTTCAGAAGGATTTAGACTGGTTTATCACGATAGAGGATGATGTCAAACTAGTGCTGCACATACAGGAAGTCTATAAAGTAAGCGTTCAGCTAGAGGATTTTATAAAAGTCGAAGACCCGTTTTAGGGTCTCTCTTTTTCATTTTAAGAACTGGATTAATTTGAACAGAGTTTTGCATATTCCGGAATAACGTGGAAAACTGAGCACATTATTTCATATTTTCTCCCGCAATAATTTGAAAATGAGGTGCTGAAATAATGTGCTCGTTTACAGGTTTCAGAGTAAAAACGCTAGAATCTATTGAAAGGGTGCTAAAATTGTATGAATTAGTAAAAGAAGCTAAAGATAGCAACTTCGCTTTGGAACAGGTTGTAAGTTTGTTTGAACCGAAACTTAAAAAGTCATTATCACTGACTTCTCTAGGCACGAAATAAACAACACTAAGTGCCCTACAAAGGTAGTTGTAAGAAAATTTTAACGTTTTATTTTCAACTAACAAGTATCAAATGCCTGTCTTGATACAAAATAGTCACCTGACATTAAAGGGATTTGGGGGGTTCATGCAGTATTGGTAGTATACATGCCTCTAGGACGTACAGAAGGAGAGATCGATGAATGGAAATAAGAAATTATGAACCAAAAGACGAGCAAAGTTGGCTACGTTGCCGTGTGCTTTCCTTTATACAAACAGCTATTACGACAACGTCTGCAGAGAGAAAGAACACTACGACCACCCCTCCGTTGAACTGGTAGCTACGGAAAACGGACAAGTTGTGGGGCTGCTGAATATAGAGATTGAATCTGCGCCAAGAGAAGTTTGTTCGGACGATGCTATACGAAGCGCCATGCTATGTCACATCGCCGTACATCCAGATCACCAACAAAAGGGTGTAGGACAAAATTACTAGCAGAAGCCGAGGCGCGTTTACAGACCCAACAAATTAAGAGATTGGAAGCATGGACGAAGGACGACAAGTGGGTACAGGAGTGGTACGAAAAAACGGGGTGGAATAGGAAGAGCTCTTACTGGCATGTATATATGGAAGGGGATAAAGAACTGAAGCCGCTTCAAAGTAAGATGTCAAAGTTGTATCCTGTTACGGCTTTTGCTCATTATATGGGGGATGAAGTTTTCTCTTTAAAACAAACTGTAAAGCGACTGCATGAGTGTGTGTAGTATGAGAAGTTTTTGTGAAATTGAGGGGAGTCGTTATTCATGAACTACACCTTACTAATCCCAGTTGGCATCGTTTCGTTTTTATGTGGCCTTGGTGGTTACTTACTAGCGTTGTGGTTTGGTTGGGAGCAAACCATTAGTACCGGAGACTTGCGCGCTGTTTTCATCTGGGGAGGCTTGGCGTACTTACTAACCGCTGCCCCGCTCTATCTTGTTGCAATTAGAGCAGTAGCACGTCGCGTTTCTAGACTTACCTGGGCTTTGTACCCAATTTGCTGTATGGCGCTCTTTTTCATACCTAGTGCGTTTATCATGTTATTATTTGGCGGCAGCTTACGATACATTGTATCGCCTGAAGCTCAGCTTTTTTATGGGTTTTTCTTAACCTCTGGATTCGCATTCGGTGTTGGATACTGGTTAGTTGAAAACGTATCAGCTATCAGAAATCTATTAATGAATAAAAAAAAATAGTAGGGTTTATTTGCGTACTAGTATTCGGGGCACCGGTTTTCATATACTTCTTTCCGTTTATTTTAAGATGGTGAAGAGGAGGCTCAGCTCGAGCCCGCGGAAAGCGTAGTGTATTTCCGGAGCGGTATGCAGGCACTATGAATTTGCATTACATCGAAGTATGAGATTACTGTATAGTAAAAACAACAAAGGATACGAAAAGATCCTTCTAAAAAGTGGGTTCTTATAAAAATTGACTAGTACCTATCCTAGTAGAACTTTTCCCCTTAACCTGCTTTAACGCTGCTACTAAAAGAAAGCTAACAATCACCAATAAGAGCCATGAACTCACCTTTCCTAGATGTACGAGACTCCAGCTATCTGCTTGGTTTGGATATTCCCAAGCCCCAAAGAACGTTGCGATATTTTCGGCAATCCATATAAAAAATCCGATGAGCACAAAAGAAAGTGTGAGTGGCATACGGTAACGAGTGCCACCAACCTCGTATGTGACCCATGATTGCCAAAAGATGATCATGACCAGTCCAGATAACCAAAAGCGGACGTCAATCCAATAATGGAGGGTGAAGAAATTCAAATAAACCGCAGCCGCAAGAGGGACAACTACCAAAAGCGGTGGCCACTTAATCAGTTCAACCTTCAACCTCCTCCACGCCTGGCAAAGGTAACTCGCTACACTTGCGTACATGAATCCGCTATACAAAGGTACTCCAAAAATTTTGGAATATCCCTCCTCTGGATAAGACCAGGAGCCCATATGTACCTTAAAAAGCTCAAGAGCAAGTCCAATTAGGTGGAACAATGTAATCACCTTTAGTTCATCCCGTGTTTCAAGCCCAGAACGCACCATCCACCACTGCATCAGAAGGAAGATGATAAGCAGCCAGTCATACCGTGGTAGGAAGGGAAGTGGCATAATTTGTGTAAAAGCCAAAGAGGCAAAAATAACGACAGGAAACAAACATGATAGGGCCTGCTCAAAGCCGAATCGAACGAGTTGTTTTAGCGTTCTCATAATTTCTGCCTCCAAAGGTTTTTTTGAATATAGTCTAAGTGTAATAACACGGAATTACATTTCAATCGGAACTATTGGATAAGGAACTTGGACCCTTTCAGTAGTGTCTTTATTTTGATAATCTTTTAATCTACCTTCAAAAACCAATTGAAAATTTGCTGAATGAGGCAAGTCACTTGGTTCAATAAGAGAAAGATCTTTTTCAAAGTCAATGACGTGACTTTCCTTTAGGACAGATGCCACAAACTGAGAACAGAAGAAAGCATTCTTTCTTTTTATCGGTTTTTTAAACGGTACACCAAATAGTCCTATAAAATTATAGCGATAATGTTCCTTTTCGACAGCTATTTGTAGAATATATTGATACATCTTTTTAAATTCATCATTTGTAATGGTTAAAAAGTATATGGAACAATTTGCCTCTCCAAATAAACCAGAATGAATATCTTCTCTAACGAATCCTCCAATATAAGGGTTCTTGGCTGTTTTTCTACCAAAACTATATACCTCGGTTAATTCAGTATCAAAGGCAATTGAGGCATGATTATAGGGTTTTTTAGTATAGGACTTAATCAACCTTGTTAAAATCGTTCCTGTATCAGTTAAAAGGAGATAAATCTTTTTTTCCCCCACCATGATCCTCCCCTTCATTCCTTTTCTGTGATTAATAAAGATAAAAACTTAAGAAAAGGTGTCTTCGTTACTTTTGTATTCTAAAATATCTCCAGGCTGACATTCTAAAGCCTTACAAATCGCTTCTAAAGTTGATAATCGAATCGCTTTTGCCTTTCCGTTTTTCAATATAGAAAGGTTAGCCATTGTTATTCCAACCCTCTCGGAAAGTTCTGTTACGCTCATTTTCCTTTTAGCCAGCATCACATCAATATTGATTATAATCGCCATTTTTTTCACCTCAGACCGTTAAATCATTTTCTGATTTTATATCAATCGCCTCTTTTAAAAGCCTTTGAAGAACAGCCGCAAAGACTGCAATCACCATTGAAGCAAAAATAATAACCAATCCGATTAGTATGATACCTGGAGCGTCATCTACCTCCGCCATGAGATAGTAGAGTGGCATGCCTAACACAAACAAGCTACTGATGGTGATGGCACAGTTTTTTATGTTCTTTAAGGACTTTACGGATAATTCTGAGAATGCTTTGTTCCTGTCAATATAGCTTAAAAGTTTAAATGCTTGATACAGAGCAAAGTAAAAAGGTATCGCCGCTGCATACAAATCGATTAAAACGAGATATTTCATATAAGCATGACCCGGATACAACTCTGCTGCAAAATTCGCTATCTCAGGCACCACAAATATACACAAAGCAAGAACTGGGATTCCAATAAGAATAACGGCTACCTTTAAAAAAAGTGTTGTTCCTTGTTTCACAAAAAGCACCTCACCTATTCATTTTCAATTTGACTTTACCACAGAATTTATCGTTTCGCAATAAAATATTATTGATTACAATCACATTATTGTTGTTACGTAGGTGCCATCTTTGAATTTGGACAAAATAAAAAGCATTCTTCATTACTGGGAAATGCTCGATAACTTAAACTATTTAATTTATAACTAGTGCAACTAACCTGATGTGTAATGCAAAATAGAAGTACAGAACTTTGCAGCGAATTTGTACAGAGTTCTACATGAGATTCTCATGCAAATTAAAAAGGACTTGCTAGCCACCCAAGTCAACCTCTACTGTTAAAGTGCGAACTCAAAACAGGTGGAGGTTAGGAAGGAGTGCTAACAATGTCCGATATCAATTGTATCAAACACTTACGAAATGAAAAAGGTCTGAGCATAGACAAAATCGCTACGACGCTCGGTATCAATTGGCGAACTGCCAAGAAATACGCGGATGAAGATGTACTCTACGAATCAATTATCAAACCGCGTAAAGGAATGATGTACGAGGAACTGCGTAACTGGCACCGCTATTCCACTTAAATAAAGGCTCTTTTCGCATCCTTTGTTGTTTTTACTACACAGTAATCTCATGATGCGACATACAGCTGTGTTGATTTCCGCTCCAGGCGGACGCTTTCCGCGGGGCGGGCGGTGAGCCTCCTCGTCGCTTTGCTCCTGCGGGGTCTCACCTGTCCCGCTGATCCCGCTGGAGTCGCCGCCTTCCGCTCCAATCAACGAACAAATGGCGAGTCAAAACTTCCCTTATTAAGTTTTAAGTTCAGTACTGGTGAGTCTTAAAATGCACTCACCATTTTCTTCGTGCGATATAAGTTCAAAACCAGCGGAGGAAATACACGTAGACTCCTGCGGAATAGCGGAGACGATGAGACCCCGCAGAGAGCGTACTTTGCGAACGAGGAGGCTCATCGCGGAGCCCGCGGAAAGCGAAGTGTATTTCCGGAGCGGTTTCATACTTCCATGATTTGCACTATGTCGCATCATTCAGCTACTATGTAATGAGATTCATTAAAAAAGCAACAATCTTTTTAGAAAACAGCCTAAATAAACAACTGGTCTGTACTTTAACACGAAAAAAGAGGGAGCGCGAAAAAAGAGGGAGCGGTTTAGTAACGCCAAAAAACACCAAACCTCACCTAAAACAGAAACGGTGCAACAAATATTCTGCTAAAGCTATTGGGAATCCAAAATTAGCAATCAACCGTGGAATAGTTGGATCATCCAGCACGTAATCCCCTGCTTATCTCATAAAAGGCCTCTCCTCTATTAGGAAAGACCTCTACTACTCTCATTTTACATTCTGATATTATCGTGGTTCCTATTCCACACCCACACCCTCACCAAAAAACTGCGGTAAATATTCCTTATGTGCTTCTAACAAATCATCCACAAGCTGCTTCGCCACTTTATCTGACGGTACCAACGGGTTGATGGTCATCGCCAGCACCGCTGTTTCATAGCTCCCTGTTACGGCTGCTTCAGCTGCGACCCGCTCAAATGATTTAATTTGCTGAATAAGCCCTTGAACGGCTACAGGTAGCTCCCCGACGACAATCGGTTTCGGACCTTCTTTTGTGATGACGCAGTTCACTTCTACAGCAGACTCGTATGGAATGCCGTCGATAGCGCCGAGGTTCATCGTGTTGACGGGTTGAATGTCGCGGCGGTCGTTGTAGATAGAGTCGATTAAGCGACAGGCAGCCTCACTGTAATAGGCACCACCGCGTTTTTCGAGCTGCTCCGGCTTTTCCTTTAGTTCGGGCTGTTGATACAGCTCAAACAATTCGCCCTCGAGCTTTTTCACGACTTCAGCACGCGTGCCTTTTTCGGCCGCTGCTGTTTGTTCTTCTGCGAGCATTGTGCTTGTCTGGTAGTAATAGCGATGATACGGGCAAGGTAGCATGCCTAACGCTTTCAAAAAGGACGGCTCCCATCCGAGATCCACAATATTCTTCATCGTGATCCCGCTCTCTTTGTCAGACGTTAAAGCGTCAATCACTTCTTTCGTAACGTCTTTCCCATCCAAATACACATGACGACCAAACACCATATGATTCAGCCCAGCAAAGTCAATGTGGACACGGGATGGATCAACATCTAGTTGTTTCGCGACACCCATTTGCATACCGATCGGAACGTTGCATAGTCCCACAACCTTCCGCCAATTGCTGTGTCGATAAACGGCCTCAGTCACCATGCCGGCTGGGTTCGTAAAGTTGATAAGCCATGCGTCTGGACAAAGCTCTTCCATGTCTCGAATGATGTCTAGGATAACAGGAATGGTACGCAAGCCTTTAAACAGTCCACCCGGTCCGTTCGTTTCTTGCCCGATGACGTCGTACTTTAACGGAATACGTTCGTCCTTAGCGCGAGCTGCGAGCTGTCCGACGCGAAACTGTGTCGTTACAAAGTCAGCATCTGCCAGTGCCTCTCTGCGATCAACCGTCAATCGAATGTCCAAATCAACGCCTGCTTCTGTCACCATGCGCTTTGCTAGGTCACCAACGATTTGTAGTTTGCGTTCTCCGGCAGGTACGTCAACGAGCCATAGTTCTTTTACAGGTAAATCCGCATGACGTTTAATAAATCCCTCGATAAGCTCCGGTGTATAGCTAGATCCTCCACCAATCGTTACCACTTTTAATCCTTTACGTGTCAAAGATTCTCTACCCCTTTCCTTACTACGTGAGGATTGTCAATTGATTTAAATACGCCCGGAACGCCATGCTCGGTGGAAGTTCCCTTTTGTCCGGTCGTGTTCATAACCCCTTCACCCACTCCATCAAGTGGATTTTCAGCTACAGCACCACTTCGGTAGTAATTTACACCCATGAAATCTGGTTTAGCTGCCTTTAATAGCCGTCGATCCTCAGCGGTCACAACAGGTGCTAACCCTTCATGATGCAAATACTTCCACATAATCGGTGGATATTCACCCCACGCGTACACATCCATCCACCAGTGGCTATTAAGTTCCTCCGCATTCTCCATCGCAAGCACGTTTTCTGGCTTGGCGTTATAGGAATAAGCAGGAGAGTATGCGAAGCTGGGACCTATTTTCCCTTCTGGTACGAGTTCGCGGAAAGAAACAATTGCTTGTGCATTTGCCAAATTTGCGTAATGATTTGCCTTGTACAATCGCTTCAAATCTTTTACCCCTGGCGGATGTAGCGCGGTTTTATACCCTAGTAACATAAACACGTTTTGTTCATTGAGCGTAACCCAATAGTTTACGCGGTCACCCAATCGTTTGAACAAAGTACGGGCATATGTATCAAAGTCATCCACAATTTCACGCGACTCCCATCCTCCATATCCGCTTTGCAAAGCTTGTGGTAGATCCCAGTGATACAAGGTGACAATCGGTTCAATGTCGTATTTATGTAACTCGTCGATTAATGCATCGTAAAAGGCCAGCCCTTGTTCATTCACTTGTCCCCGACCTTCTGGATAAATTCGCGACCAAGCTACAGAAAACCGATACGCCTTCAAGCCAGCTTCCGCCATCAACGCCACATCTTCTTGGAAGCGATGATAATGATCCACTGCGACGTCGCCGTTTGTTCCTTTAAATGTTTTTCCTGGAAGCCTCACGTAGGTGTCCCAAATTGACTGACCTTTCCCATCTTCGTTCCAGGCACCCTCTACTTGATAGGCAGCAGACGCGGACCCCCATAGGAAACTTTTCGGGAATGATGATAGCTTTCGATGCTGCATAAAAACCCCTCCAAAATGATGTGCTTGGTTTAAAAGTAAACGCTTTCAGAGTGGAAGTAAATATTTTCTGAACATTTTGTATAATTTACAACACGAACGGATTTTGTTCCATCCAGGAAACATGGTGTTCCATCTGAATGAAAAAAAGAACGAGCCTTATCAGACTCGTTCTTCAATCGGTAGCGTAATGGTGACTTCTGTTCCCCTCCCTAGCTGGCTATCAAACTGCATGGTCCCTCCATGGTTTTCAATAATACCAAAGCTGACAACAAGACCAAGCCCGGTTCCGCTCTCCTTTGTCGAGAAAAACTTCTTCCCTATTTTTTCAAGCTCTTCAGGTGAGATCCCTTTGCCCTCATCTTTAATGGTTATCGTTACTGAACAGTCCCTCTGCTTGACAAAAAGGTAGATACACCCTTGTCCTGTTGTTGCTTCGATGGAGTTTTTTAGTAGATTAATAAACACTTGCTTTAGTTTATTTTCTTCGCAATGAACGAAAATGTCTTTTCTCTTCACATCCTCTTCCATATGAATCGTTACATTGTGCATAATCGCTTGCGTGTTGACGATCGTAACTACATTTTTTAATAAGGGCAGCAATGACTTAGATTCGAGTGCAAAATCTTTCGGTTTGGCCAGTAACAACAGCTCTTCGACAATATCATTCATCCGCTCAATTTCAGATAACATCACTTCTGTATACTTTTTCACTAGACTTTCGTTACCATTTGATAGTTGGAGAAAGCCTTTGACGCTCGTCAGTGGGTTTCTTATTTCATGAGCAATCCCTGCCGCAATTTCCCCTAGAACAGACAACTGTTTAGAATGCTGCAATTCTCTCTGACTCTCCCTTTGTTCTGTTATATCACGTAAAACAAGGATAATGATTGACTCTTCAAACAATTGAAGAGATCGCCCTTCTACCTCGACATAAATGTTTTGTTTGTCAGCGCGCTTTATGACTGTTTCTTGCGCGAAGGATGTTGGATGGACGAGTGATGCCTGTTCCAGAACAGAGTACACCCATTCATATACAGGGTCATTATCTTTTTCAGCGCCCGTAACCCCCATGAGAGATGCAGCTGATTTGTTTATGTATTGAATATGTCCTTTTTTTAGCGTCACAACCGGAGTTGGAAAACCCTCTATCAATTGGGAGAGTTCACGTTGAAAAGAAATCAATTGTTTTTTCAACTTTAGTCTTTGTCTTGAAAAAAAATAGTGATGAATACCCATAACCAATACCGTAAGAGAAAATAGAGTGGCCGTCTCCCAAATAACATTCGGGCTTAGTACGTAAAATAATGTAATGATAATGAGAAATCCTTCTACAGCCCACATTACTCGTGAGGGTACATAGTACTCCTTCATCTTGACTTGATCCATCCACAATCCCCCCATATGACTTTTTACACATTATAAAATACCTATGTAAATGAAAAAAACCCAACTTCTTCAAAAGAAGTTAGGTCATGTGCAACGTTAAGTTGCCAATTAGTACATTTACCTACTTTTACATTATTTCATTACAAAACCTATAAATGATCTGTCGTCCTTCATATTCCAATCCACAAAAATATCGAGGACATCCCGCTTAAAAATTTCTTTGAAGACGCTACTTTGGTGAAGATGGCGTTTTTCTAGTTCATCTTTTGTGTACCGCAACTCATCTATGAAGCCTTTTGCAATCAGTGCTTTTTCAATTGGGATGAAGATCCCTTCTCGTAAAACGATAACCGTATTTTGAGTGATCGGAGTTACCTTTGTAAGGTCCGGCTCCTTTTCCACTACAAAGCTGATACGCGAGACTTCTTTCTCCAAAGCGCCAAGATCCCACGGTACTTGGATACCGGTCTGATTAATCTCATTCTCCAAGACGAATAAAAGCATCCCTGTATTATCTGGGAAGTTCCAATCATGATAATACTCCGCCACTTCCACATCCAAAGTGACCTGGACAACTCCTGTTAACTCTTCTAACACTTGATGCATGACGACATTTCGAGCATACCGCACCTGCTTCGTTTGGTCTTGCTCGAGCATCACTTCTTCCATTGGGGACAAAAACCCACGAATGTAAATAAACACGTATTTTCCACTTAAGTTCGCTTGGCAAGATACAGGACCTCGCCCAAATTTTTTTCGAAGGATTTTACTCGTATAACTACTGAGGTGGGTTAGCTGACTTTGTAGCTCCATTATTCCCCTCTTTTCAAGCAATGAACAATGGTTCATGCCTTTAAAGCATCAACCAAATTCATTTTACCATTTTTTCATTCGGCAACCTACTGATTCTTTTCCGAATGGTCTGTCTTTTGGAATAGATGTATCTATAGTAGTTTGCCCATCCTCTCGTTAAGTAAACTTCGTACGTTTTTTTAAAACAGGTTGAACGGTCAAAAACACCAAAGCATGCATCGCTTTAATCGATTTGTAAACAGCAGTCCAACTTCCCATTACTCTAAAAAAAAGAGCATATAACAAGCATCTTCTTGATAATCCCACAAAATAAAAAACTCGCTCATCTGCTTTTTAAAAATCTTTTCAAAGTCCTGCCAATAGGAACGATACACTTGGTTTAATTCATAAGAACTTTCCAATAGAATACTTAGGTATCCTCTTTTGTAGAGAGTGCGTTCAACAGGATGTAAAGTTCCCTTCATTTCAAGCACATAGAAAGAGGCATTCACCTTGGAAAGCGCCATCTTCTTAGGGACTTTATGATTCTCCATGCTGATCGCGGTGACTTTTTTTTGAAGGGGCTCTTCCATCAGTTGAATGGGAGGACGCTTGGACACGTTAGACTCACTCTTTACAAGCATGACTAGCCCGACATTTTGATCATAATTCCAATCAAAAAGGCATCGATCATACTCAACACCCACGACTTTCTTCACTTCCTGTTTAAATTGAACCAAAATATCTTCCATAATAATAGAACGGTAAGTAACCAGTTGTCCGAAATCACCGCTTTTACGCAACACGTGTTCAGACGGCGTTAAAAAATGCTGAATATACACATATACGTGACGATCATCCATCGTGGTGTAACACATTTTCGGTCCCTTACCGAACGATTTTTTCAGTAGCTTACTAAATGAACTGCTCAAATAAGTAAGCCGCTCCTGTCGACCTAGTAATGTATTCATGTTCATGTACATCCTCCACAAAAAATTCAGGGAAATCAAAAAGGCCTAACCTCAAAATCAATTGAAGTTAGGCCATGAATAGACACAGAAAAAAATTCCACTTCCTTCATTTACCACACTATATACTTATGAATATTGAAATTAATTCCCAAAGAATCCAGGACTAAAGCAACAGAATAAGTGACTGCTAGACACCTACCAGAAGAAATATTAGCACAACCATATGAAATTAGCAAATCGGGAACTGGTACGCCCCGAATTTTGTCGAACAGCCAGCATTTTAGCTTGTTTTTTAAATTGAATGGGTCCTTATAACCATTTTTCGTATAGCTGCTCTGTCCCTAACAACAAGCACCCGTTTTTTTGGAAAACGGTACGCATAGGAAGGTTCTTCACTTCGGTAGAGCCTATATAATAATCAGCTCCAAACCGCTCTCGAAGCAAATGGAGTCCGTAACGATGAACAGTGGCTGCCATTCCTTTTCCTCTATATTGCGGGAGGAGCCCAAAATAAAACAGCCTGCCCTGTTGTAACCTACTGGGCTCTTCATGTGGAAGGAGCAACCCTAGCGCTTCATCGCCTTCCTTTACCACACAAAGCGATTTTGTGTAGGCTTCACCTAATTCCGACTGTAAGTTTTTCACTTGCCTTTTTGCCGACACAACTGAAGCTGACGTGTTTGTTTGCCCTAGAATCTCCGCCCAAACGCTCTCCACTTCAGATACTATTCGCTTGCTCTCGTCCCATTGAAAGGGAAAGTCTTCATCTTGTAAGTTCGCTAAATCAAAGAAATATTTGACCGTTTCAGCGCGGAGGCGATATCCTCTTTGCTCAAGCCAGTCTCGTTCTACAAGATCAGCCGTCTTGGTTACTAACAAAACTCGATCTTTCTTATGTGCCTGAGCCTTGGCTTCGAGATCGGTAAGTAGCTCACTCCATTCTGATGTTGTCTTACACACAACATCCTCTGCTGTCAGGTAATCAGGACCCTGTAAGCATTTGTAATTAAGTGTTTGACTACTAGGCGAAAGATTCAAAAGTGGCACGGTAGACTGTACCACTTCGTACAGGAATTCCGCTTTTTCACTGCGATACTCTTCCATAGAGCCACCTTCATGCTTCCGTTTTAATGCATCATATCGTGTGCGCAACTCCTCATTTGACCGGAGAGCCTCTGTTACTTGCTCAAAGATATCAAACTCAGACCCTTTGACGGCTAGCTGAATGCCAAGCGGAAGTTCATACCGATCTGTTTCAAATGCACAAAACAAATGATTGCTCATACTCCCTACATTCCGTGGATACCATCGGGACAACCGACTTCTTGCCTCCGAAAAAAACACCGCGGAAACGCGCACTAAAATATCAACGTCCCCTTTAGTGAACCCTTCATCGATCGCGGTGCTCCCGATGTGTACAACCTCTGCACCCGGAAGGAGCTCCCGAAACTTTTCTTGATGAAGCCTGACTATGGTCTCAGCTCGCTTTTTCACATGAGACACCGGAACAAACGTCGCGGTCTCCATTTGAACCCCTCCTGTTCAAAAAAGCTTGTTTACTCAAGAGTATCAAGGCTTTTAGAGAAGTGGAAGAATGGTAAATGAAACCATACGACAGTTTCAAGTAAAAAAGAGGATTCTTCCGTTTTTCTTCTATTGTAACTTCACAGTAGGTATCCTTCTAACTGTAGCGACGGACACTACATTGGGGCCATCCCGATAAGCCAGCATCCTGACTTATCGGACAACCCCCACTACTATTATTTGTTCGCTCTCTTAAACTTACTCAACGCTTCATAAACAATCGGTACAATCAGCAAGGTAAGGAGCGTTGAACTCGTCAGGCCACCGATCACCGTAACTCCAAGTCCTTTTGAAATGAGCCCGCTTCCTTCCATGCCAAATGCCAACGGAAGTAATGCACCGATCGTCGCAATCGCGGTCATTAAGATCGGGCGCAGTCGGGTCGCTCCCGCTTCCAATAAAGCTTCGCGAGTCGACATGCCTTCCTTCTCTTTATGAATGACGCGGTCGATTAAGACAATCGCGTTTGTCACGACGATTCCGATTAGCATTAGCGCACCAATCATAGCGGAAATACTTAACGTCTCCCCTGTCACCAGTAAGGCAACAACGCCACCGATAACGGTAAACGGTAAGGAGAACAGAATCGCAAACGGTGCTAACGCGCCGCCAAACGTAATGACGAGCACGAAGTATACGATCGCGATCGCAGCTAGCATGGCCAGCCCTAATTGTGTGAAGGACTCTTCAATATCTTGCGTCACCCCACCCATAGAGATGTCAACGCCAGCCGGCAAATCCAACGCATCCACTTCACTTTGAATATCTGTTGACACGGCTGCCACATCGTCCGCCGTCATTTCACCGCTAACTTGCGCGTAAATCCGACCATCGTTACGTGACACCGTATCCGCCGTTTCCCCTTCTTCTAGTTCCACGACGTCATCTATCGTGACAGACATACCTAGTGGTGACTGGATCTCTTTGCTTAATAGATCATTGATGTCGCTGTATTCTTCCTGTTCCACTTGAACGGTGACATTTAGCTCTTCCCCGTCATTTTCAATTGTTGTGAGCACAGGCGGTTCTCCAGCTTGGTTAAACACCATTCCGATTTGACCAGCCGTTAAACCGAGTTGACTCAACTGTTGTTGGTCTGCCACAAACGTATACTCACGATAAGGATCAGCGAGTGTTGATTCAACGTTTTCAATGGATCCGTGTTCATTCATGAGTGCTTGTACGTCTTCTACAATTGGTTTGATCTCTTCTAAGTCGTTGCCGTATACAGATAGTTGGATTTGGTTGCTCGCCCCACCCATCGCGGCCATATCGAGTGAGCCCCATTCTCCTTTGTCTGTAGAAGCTTGTAGATCTTCCAGTACTTTTTTAGACTCATCGGCAAAGTTCTCTGTTTCTGCATCATACATGACGAAGAATAGCGCTTGGTTTGTGCTTCCTTGACTCATCGGATTTTCGCCACCTAATGAGAACTGCACAATCTCTACATTAGGGCGCCCCAGAAAATATTCCTCTGCTTCTGTTGCGATTTCCTCTACTTCATCCAGCGTTTGTCCAGCATCAGGGTTGTAAGTGGCGACAACCATCTTCTGTTCTTGCTCTGGCAAGAAACTGACACCGACGACTGGAATTAACGCCACACTGCCGACTAATAGCAAAATAGCGATTCCTGACGTGATGACTTTATGGTTTAATGACCATCGCAACACTTTCTTATAGAATTCGACGATTTTACCTGGTTTGTCATCGTGCGTGATCGCCTTCCCCTTGACCCCATTTTTAAAGAAGGAATGGGCCATCATCGGCACAATCGTAATGGCGACTAACAAAGATGCTAAGAGAGCGAACACGATCGTTAAGGCAAATGGTAAAAAGAGTTCGCCAACCATTCCTGATACGAGACCAAGTGGTAAGAACACGGCAATGGTCACGACGGTGGACGACAGAATTGGCATGAACATCTCTTTTGTTGCGGAAAGAATGAGTTCTTTGCCCTTTAGCTTTTCGTTTTGAAGCGCCATTCTGCGATAAATATTTTCGACAACAACGATTGAATCATCAACCACGCGTCCAATGGCTACTGTCATGGCACCGAGCGTCATCATATTGAGCGTAATGTCCATTTGCTCTAGTAATAGCACGGCGATTAATAGCGATAGTGGAATGGAGACGACGGAGATTATCGTTGTTCTGAAGTTTCGCAAGAACAATAGGATGATGAGCATCGCAAATAGTGCTCCGAATATCGCTTTGCTTAACATCGTTGCAACTGAGTCTTCGATTGGTTGCCCTTGATCGAGGGTTGTGATGATCTCTGAGCCAAGGTCTGCCTCGAATTGCGCAGCAGCGTCTTTTACTTGATTTACAACGTCCACCGTATTCGCGTCTTGTGTTTTGACGATGTTCATGCCAATCGATTGGCTTCCGTTCGTACGCGAGATGGATTCTGCTTCTCCGACTACTTCAATCGTCGCAATCTCGTCTAGAGTGACGGTTGGAATTTGAGTCGATGGCTGCTCCTGAGTTTGTGCACCACTTGCTCCCTGATTAGGTGCGATTCCTTCCCCAGCCGGCGCTTGTGGAACGACCGGAATATCTAGACTCTGCAAATCTTCTAAAGTCGTGATATTTCCGTCCAAGACGACAGACTGCTCTGTGCCGTCAAGCGTGTATAAGCCTAATGGGAAATTCACCTTTGATCCTTGAATGATGCCTTCTACTGTTTCTTGACTCAGCCCAAGCTCAGCCATTCTCTCCTCGTTATATGTGAGCTGAACCTCGTTTACTTGCTGTCCTGAAGCTTGAACAGACGCTACCCCTTCTAGTCCTTCTAGAGAAGGTATGATTTCGTCTTCCACTTGCGCTGTTAATTGTTCTAAAGACAGCTCATCATTCGAAATACTTAAACCAATAACCGGAAACGCGTTCAAACTAAGTTGCGAGGCCTCAGGCTCCTGTGCATTGTCAGGTAAAGCTACTTCTGCAAGGGCCTCTTCTATTTCCGTCATTGCCTCATCCATATCTTTCTCAAAGTTATAGGTGATTTGCATGACAGACACATTGGTCATAGATGACGAACTAATAGAATCTAATCCACCTAAATTTCGTAACCTTTGCTCCAACGGTTGAGATACTTCTTCATCTACTTCCTCAGGTGTTGCTCCAGGAAAAACCGTGGATACCGTCACAAACGGCGTCGTAATATTTGGTATCGTTTCTAATTTCATGTTCGTTCCTGCATAGATCCCCGCTACCGTTACCATGATCGTAAGTAACCAAACGGCAAACTTGTTATGCAAAACAAACCGGATAATTGGACTCATCTAATGTCTCCTCGTTTCATAATTGACTGACCAGTCATATCAATATACAATATAAATGACCAGTCGTTCACATGTCAACGAGGAAACGAATTCTTCACAAAGTGTTAACAGGTTTGATGTAATCCCTCTTTTCTTTATAATAGAGGGAACTGTTGATTGGAGCGCGATACGATGAAAGAAAAGGAAAAGTGGATAGTAGAAGCAGCTAGTAAACTCTTTGCAAGAAAAGGCTTTGCGAGCACCTCCGTACAAGAAATTGTAACAGAAGTAGGCATTTCTAAAGGGGCTTTTTACCTTTATGTCAAATCTAAAGATGACCTATTACTCAGCATCTTTCAACATTACTACGAACAAATTCAAAATAGAGTGAACGAAGTAAAAAAAGCAGAGTTGACTCCTAAAGAGAGATTTGTAAGGCAATTACAGTTTTATTTACAAGGGATTGCTCATCATAAGGAATTTATCATCATGCAGGCTCGGGAAAACGCGGTTCCGTTTAACGATCAAATTGAGCAATTCATCAGAAAAATGAAGATGGAATCGTTTCTCTTTTATAAACGGAGCTTGCTAGACATTTACGGAAAGCAAGTACAGCCCTACCTTTCTGACTTGATCATGCTTATCCAAGGGATGGGTCATCAATATATGGAGCTCGTCATTTTTGATATCGTGGAGGTTGATTTGGAGAGGCTTCCAGACTTTTTGTTAACGCGAGCAGATCACATCGTTGAGGGATTTGCAAAAACTGGCGAGCCTGCGCTGTTGCCAGCAGATTTTGCGAGTCAGTTGACTGATTGTACGGTAGATCAGGAATTTGATACGACGAAAGAAATTTTGCAAGCAATTGCGAAGAGCAAACAAAGCCTGGTGCAAGGGGAAGACTACGAAGAAGTCCTCGTTACGCTAGAAGTTCTCGAGGCTGAATTGGAAAGTGATCATCCGAGAATTCCTGTTATGAAAGGGATGCTATCAAACTTAGAAACTTTGCCACAGTTTCATGATGTAAGAAAGAGGATCGTTGAGAAGTTTGGATTATAACAAAGGCGGTGACAGACCCCGCAGTACCGCGGATATCTGCCTCTGATCGCGGATATATTCCCCTGACCGCGGATATATTCCCCTGATCGCGGATATCTGCCTCTGACCGCGGATATATTCCCCTGACCGCGGATATATTCCCCTGACCGCGGATATCTGCCGCTGATCGCGGATATCTGCCTCTGACCGCGGATATCTGCCGCTGATCGCGGATATATTCCCCTGACCGCGGATATCTGCCTCTGATCGCGGATATTATTCCCCTGACCGCGGATATCTGCCTCTGACCGCGGATATATTCTCCTGATCGCGGATATATTCCTCTGATCGCGCTGGGTTCTGACGCCTTTTTACATACTGTCTTCATACTTTTCATATGTTGGATAGCGGGAGGTGGAGAAATGCATAAGTCATTTGGCGAAGAAGTACAGTTTGAGCTGGAGTTTTGGACACAGGTTCTTGGTGACCACAGCCGATTTATTCATGATTCATTAGCTCCAAGCGAGAAGAAATACATTCAAAAGGCCGAACAATTTATTACGCAATTTGATGGACTTCTTGAAAGGGTTAGGTCAGGTATAACGAGTCAGCAATCGCTCATTAAATTAGTAAAAGAGGCCAAAAAAGAAGGAGAGGCATTACGCAAGTTCAAGTTAACTATCATTAAGCAACATTTGGTCGGTAAGATCAAGATCATGCTCACCCCATCCTTCGTCAATCACATGGTGAACGAACTCGATGAAGCGTTACGATTATTCTCGCATTACGAAA
The DNA here is from genome assembly GCF_012955605.1 of Bacillus fonticola. Taxonomy (GTDB): domain Bacteria; phylum Bacillota; class Bacilli; order Bacillales; family JC228; genus Bacillus_CG; species Bacillus_CG fonticola. The sequence continues at coordinate 3,030,038 of NZ_CP052135.1, forward strand.
AAGGGGAACGGGCACCTGACGTTCATCCGCTCCACCATGATCTTCTCTGGCTATTAGATGCTGCCGGGCACGCCGGAGCGATTGACAACAATTTAGATCGCGTGGAAAAGCAGCTAAAGAAACACGGAGAACAGTTCACCAAAGACTGGGAAGCATTCTATTTGAAAGCCGTGGAAATGGCAGGCTACTTACGTGCAAACGTCTCAAAGTTCCCAGCGCTTTCCCGCTTCCACCAAGACATCGAACTCGAAATGACACTCTTTAAGCATTTCCTTCGGGAGCTGGAGGAAATGGAATTACGTAAAGAAACGCTCGGCATCTTAACCCCACTCATGGCCGATCACATGGCGCGGGAAGAATGCTATTACTTAACGAAGCTAAGCGAAACCACTGATGTCGTGAAACAACCTGATTGCGATCCGACGAAGGAGAGGACGCAAGGGTAGTGGAGATTTCCAAACAGTGAGCCCTTTGGAATGAGAGGGCTTTTTTTCTTATGTTCGAGGTTCGACCCACGACTTCCGGGGTCTATCCGCCGGTTTACCTGGCCTATCCGCTGGTTTAGAGACCCATCCACCGGTTTATGAGGTACATCCACCGGCTTACGAGACCTATCCGCCGATTTACGAGGCACATCCACCGGTTTATGAGACCTATCCGCCGATTTACGGGGCACATCCACCGGTTTATGAGACCTATCCGCCGATTTACAGGGTACATCCACCGGCTTACGAGACCTATCCGCCGATTTACGAGGCACATCCACCGGTTTATGAGACCTATCCGCCGATTTATCTTACCTATTTCTCGACTCGGGGCTTGTTTTACTTGCTAGACTGTTCGGTATTTGCTGTTCAACCGGCGCCTGCTTAAACCACATCTTCGTATAATCCACCCAGCCTAACGCATTGATCGTGACTCCTTGGAGATCTGGCTGATAAAAGGCAAATTGTTCGAGTCTGTAGAGGGACAAGAAGGCTCGTTGCTCTCGGAGTGATATTTCTACTTGATGAAACTGTTCCAAAAGGGCTTCAGCATCTTTATCCACTATTTCTCTACATTTGTCCCTATCTACCTCAGCCATGTGTCGTGCAATCACACTTTTCTCCCCGAGAAAAACGGATAAATAAGTGAGCAAAGGGTCTTCGTGAGATAGTTGCTCCGCCAACAGAAAGTCTGCCTGTTCCATTATCTGTTCACCCTCAACAAGCTCTTCCAGTGGATAGGCAGTCACCGCTACTCGAATGCCACATTCAGCCAGCCTCTCTTGAATCCAAGCTGCATCTCGTTCGTTTCCTGCCCCTTGATACGTTACGAGTGACAGCACCTCGCCGTTGTAATGACTCTTCCTCAGACATTCTTGGACGCTTTGCTCGTCGCCCAAGCTACTTTGTTCAAAAGGAGCCCCTTCCAAAAATGTCCCTGCCGCAACTGAACGGTTGCCACCTAGATCCTCGATGAGCTTCTCCCGATCGAGCGCTCGGTCAATCGCGCACCGAAGCCACTCATCACAACCTACACCAAATTTCCGAAGATTCATAGTCAACACTTTACTCCCTCGATCCATCACAGACGTCTTCACATAAGCTTCCTTCTCATCAGGATATTGATAATGAAAGAAATTCACCTGCTCATCGTCGGCAAACTCGTTCCATCTTTGTTGCTCGTACAAATGCGGGAAAAAGTAAAGATCGACACCATCAAGATGTGGCCTTTTATCAAAATACGAGGCAAAAGCCTCCATCGTGAACTTGTGTTCGTCATTTTGCTTCACTTGAAAAGGGCCCGTCCCGATAGGTAGATTTGCAAAGTTTCCCCGTCCTCCAAGGTGTACGGGCACGATGCTAGCACCTAACGATACCAGGAGGTGAAGAAAAAATGAGCACGGTTGAGCTAGCTCAAAAGTGACAGCATACCGATTTAGCTGAACACACTTCTTCACATGTCTCAAAAACCATCGGTAAGGAGAGTGCGGATGCCGAAGACGCTCAAAACTATAGACAACATCTTCGCCTGTCATCTCGGTTCCGTGATGAAAGAGCACCCCTTTTCGCAAATAAAATCTCCAGACCGTGTGCTCCTCGTTCGTCTCCCAAGCATGAGCCAGATGCGGCACATGCTTCCCTGTACCTTCATCGTAACGAACGAGCGTATCAAAAATATGTCTCATCATATGATTTTCTGTTCGTCGATCAACAAAGGCTGGGTCGAGTGATGGCAAAGGGCGATAACTTGGAAAGCTAAGGTGTTCACCGGCAGCGGCACCCATTTGCCTGCTATCAAAGGATGTAAAAAACCACTGCAAAAATTCAGCACGGTAACGCTCGTCTAAATGAAAACTCTTCAGCGTGTTCAAGGCTTCTTCAAACGAATGCTGCTTCGCGACGGTTTTTGCCTCTTCTAACACCAACTCTTCCAAATTTGCATGCACGGTGAGAGTGGATTTATTTCCTCGTCCACGACCAGATTCCCAGCTAATCCAGTCCAGATCAGTCATACTGTGAATAATCAATTTCACATTTCGAGGGGAACAACAAAATACATCTGCCAACTCAGCAGTGCTCATTGTTAATGCCGTCATCCTGTCTGATCCCACCGTACGCACAAGGCTCGCAAAATGCTCTAACAACTTCATAATCACACGCCTCCAAAAAGGGGAAATTTATTTAATACAAATATACACTTTTCTTTCCCCTTATGAGAACTAGAATAGAGGAAGGCAGCGCTGATTGGAGTGACGGAAATGTGCGAAGAAAGAAGAATCAATTCAATGCTCAGGCAAAAACGACAAGTCGTGCTAATCGCTTTCATTACAGCGGTTTCCGTACTTGGGGATGCGATGTTCATTATCGTCTTGCCGTTATACTGGCAGAAATTCGGATTAACCGCCATTTGGCAAATTGGGGTGCTTCTAGCAGTAAATCGACTCATTCGACTACCGATCAATCCTGTGGTCGGGTGGTTTTATCGTCGGTACCAGCGTCGAACAGGTTTTTTATTTGCTGTGGTGTTGGCCATTGTGGCGACATTTTCATACGGAGTTCTACAAGGCTTCTGGCTTCTTCTTTTAATGAGAGCTATTTGGGGTGTAGCCTGGTCCTTTCTACGACTCGGGGGCTTCTTAACCGTTTTAGAAACGTCAGACGATACCAATCGGGGACACTACGTTGGACTTTACAACGGACTTTGGGGAATTGGTGGACTCGTCGGGATGCTGGGTGGAGGGTTTCTTGTCGATCAAACATCCATCCTGTTTGTGACAACCACGTTTGCCATAATTGGACTTTTCGCTATCCCGGCAGTGTTTTTATCTATCCCGCTCACTGTTGATGATCAAACGGAAGAGAAAAAATCTGAAACCAAGAGCCCTTGGCTGACTCATCAGGTCATCGCCGTTTTACTTACAGGTTTGACGATGGGGTTTACAATCTTCGGTGTTTTTGCGGCAACGTTAGGGCAATTAATCGAGCGGCTCTATGTCAACGAATGGTCGACCGCACAAATTACGATTGGCGCTGCGACACTAGCTGGAATCATCCAAGCCATCCGGTGGGGTTGGGATCCATTTTTAGCACCGACAATGGGAAAACGGCTCGATCAATCGAACAAGAAACATGTTTTCGCGTCGTTTGCGTTGTTCACAGGTGCTGTACTGTTTATATTCCTAGGCACAACAAGCAGCCTACTATTTTTATTGCTAGGGTTGATCGCTTTCCAGCTCATCTCTACATTGTTTGTGACAGTTATAGATACGCTCGCTACATCGGTTGCAGCTACAACTGACCGTATCAAAATGATGACCGCCCATACGATTGTCGTTGATGTAGGGGCAGCACTCGGGCCACTGCTAGCATTTGTTGTTATTCAGTGGGGAAGTATTGCGGCGGTCTACCTCATTGCAGGGGGCTGGCTGCTTGTTCTCGGGTTATATTGGGTACTGCTGTTCCAATTACGAAGGGCATAGAAAAATTCGACAGGTACCAGGTACCTGTCGAATTTTTTCTATGAGACTTTTTCTTTTGCCTTTTCTTCCTTCTTTCTTTCCACCCAGTAGTCTGCATTGTCAATTCCGAGTTTTTCTGGATCAAAGACTGGGTCCAAGCCTTGTTTTTTCTGTGCCTCGTAATCTTTTAATGCCGTCAATGCTGGTTTTGCCAAGATTAGAATGGCGACCAAGTTTAGCCAAACCATGAGACCGAGACCGATGTCTCCGAACACCCAAGCGTTTGCAGCGGTTTTGACAGAGCCGAAGTATACCGCTCCAACAAGTACAAGTTTTAATACAAACATGGCCCATTTATTGGATTTCCCACGGATTAGGTAGGCAACATTCGTTTCTGCCATGTAGTAGTATGCCATAATCGTAGTGAATGCAAAGAATAATAGGGAAATCGCTACAAATCCTGATCCGAAACCTGGTAACACTGATTCAACAGCTGCTTGTGTAAAATCTGCCGCTTCAAGACCTGGTAGATTTTCAACAATCATCGTTCCATCAGGGGCTTCTGTATTGTACATTCCTGTGAAAATAATCATAAAGGCAGTCGCAGAACAGACTAACCATGTATCGATATACACAGAGAAGGCTTGAACCAATCCTTGTTTAGCAGGATGGGACACTTCAGCGGCAGCAGCAGCATGCGGACCAGTTCCTTGCCCAGCCTCATTGGAATAAAGCCCACGCTTTACTCCCCAAGAAATTGCCGCACCAAGGATTCCGCCAAAAGTTGCTTCAGCACCAAACGCACTGCTAAATATGAGTGAGATAACTGCAGGCAACTCAGTAACATTCATCGCAACAATAACGAGCGAAACGAGCACGTAAACGATGGCCATGAAAGGAACGACTACTTGTGCCACATTTGCAATTCGTCTCACTCCTCCAAATATGACAAGTGCTAGAACAATAGCAACCACAAGACCTGTAACCCACGTCGCTATACCAAATGCATTATCTATAGTCGATGCAATCGCATTCGCCTGTACTCCAGGCATGAGGAAACTTAATGCAATCACCGTGGCAATGGAGAACACGATTCCATACCACTTCCATCCAATTCCCTTTTCGATGTAATAAGCAGGTCCCCCGCGATATTCACCGTCCTGCTTGACTTTGTAGATTTGGGCAAGCGTTGATTCTACGAAGGACGTACCTGCGCCAACAAAGGCAATCGCCCACATCCAAAAAACAGCACCGGGACCACCGAAGCCAATAGCCGTCGCTGTCCCCACAATATTACCTGTTCCAACTCGCCCCGATAGCGCAACCGCAAAGGCCTGGAAAGAAGAAATCCCCGCTTTAGAACTTTTACCCCCAAATAACTGTTTCACCATGTCCTTGATCAGTCGTAGTTGCAAGAACCTTGTTAGGATTGAAAATAATAGCCCGACTCCAATAATAAAGATAATCATCGGTGTACTCCAAAGGATTCCATTGAACCAACCAGCCGCGTCAACCGTCAGCCAACTCCATAAATCAGCCATCCCTATTCCCCCTTTATTCATATTAAGAGATGTGGTCATTCTCCGGTTTACAAATTGTACTATAAGAACGAAAATAGAAAACGAGCTTGACTCTTTACATCTCTCTAGGAAAGTATATCAAATAGTTGCTGGAAAATTCACTAAATAAATTTAAAAAGGCAAAAGATTGTCCTTGATTTTTGACAAGTGCGAAGGAAACGGAAAATTCAACAAATTTTCACTCAATCGAACAAATATTGGCTCAAACAAAACAATCTATACCGTTGCTCCCTCACCAAATGGATACTGCTCAACAACTTGTCCATTTCTCCCTTTTGTCGTGACAGCTTGCGACAACGAGTTAAGAATCGCCTCTTCAGTTGCCTCGGCCGCACTGGTAAAGAGTTGATTCATAATCGGATGACCCTCGCGTAACTGGGTTCTTGTTTCTAACATTTGATTGTGAGAGTGAGCAATTTTGTGGGCAGTTGAGAACGCAATCACAATATCTCCACTGCCGTGACCGAAATGACTACCTGTTCTTCCAAGTCCGATGCCACAACGCTTTGTGACTCTCACTAGCTGTCGGTCACTAAGGGGTGCGTTCGTTGCAAGCACAATCATAATGGAGCCATCAGACGTTTCGGATAAAGCCTTTACTCGTTCCTTATTTGACACACAATAACGAGGCTGCTGAAATTCTTCCTTTTTGCCAAAGTTACTAAGCACTAAACACCCTATTGTATATTCACCTACAACACGTGAAGACGATCCGATGCCACCTTTGTATCCGAAACAAACCATGCCTTTCCCCGCACCGATTGCCCCTTCTTCTGCAGTTTGGTCCGTTGCGTTCTGAATCGCTTCGATGGCATGCTCCGGTTTGACAGGGAAATGGCGAATCGAGTTTAAGTAGCTGTCATTGCACTCACCGACGACTACGTTCATCGTGCCAGTCGTATCGCCCACGTCTGGATTCCTCTCCAACATGTATTGCAAAGTGCCTTGCGTAACAGCCGGAACACCGAAAGTATTGGTGAGCATTATAGGCGACTCTAACACGCCGAGCTCGTTCAGCTGGACAAGCCCTGTCGTTTTGCCAAAACCATTAATCACGTAGCTCGCCGCCGTCACTTTTTCGGTAAACAGATTTCCTTCATGCGGTAAGATGGCTGTGACCCCTGTGCACGCGTACTCATCGCCATCTAACGTATAATCGAGCGTAACATGACCTACCCGCACACCGTCTACGTCTGTAATGCAGTTTTTTGTACCGGTCGGAATGGTGCCGACGACGATTCCTCTATCTCTTACTTTCACTGCCATCCCTCACTTTTTTTCGGTGTCAGTCCCCCAACCCTTTAAAGCAGTGATGACTGACACCTCTTTACTTTTTCTTCAAAGTGAAATTAGGTTGAATTACACCAATAGCGTCCTTCCGTGCATTCAGGACCGGTGCGTGCACATACTGCTGGAGTTGCTCATAAATACGTTCGTTCCCTATGCCTAGTTGTTTCAAAACTTCCATCATCGCCACGCTTGTCCCTCGTTTGTTGCCGTCCTCTACTTTAACTGCGATTCCGATCCCAGTCTCCGAGTCTCCTATGCACTGAACCGCCTCTGCCCCTTCTTTTGCGACGATTCTGCCTTGGAATGCTCTCATTAAATCGGTATCAAAGCGGTTCGTCCCCCCGACTAGTTCTGGGTAGGTGGTCATCGCTTTGCGGATTCTCTCGAGCGTTTGGGCACGGAGTTCATCCTTCAAGGTAACAGGCTGGGCTAGACGTGCATATCCTAAAGCTGCATGAAAGAGAGGGAGACGATGAACCGGCACCCCGCACCCATCGACACTTATGCCAATCTCTTCTTTCGGAAAATCGCATACTGTCTCCACTGCATCTAAGATTCGTTGTTGATGCGGATGACTGAGTTCTCGATAAGAATCGAGGTCTTCTCCCCTGTGGGCAACAGCCGTCAGCATCCCCGTATGCTTACCAGAACAATTACTGTAGAGAGACGTAAGATCACCGCCACCTCGGATGAGTTCTTTATAACTTTCACCGTCAAACGGAATGTGTGTACCGCATTGAAGCGCTTTCTCAGGAAGCGTCACTCTACTCAAAATGTCGGTCACTCGACTTCTATGCATCTCTTCTCCATTATGAGACGAACAAATTAAAGCAAGATCCGCAACCTCATATTGAAACGCATCTGCGGCCCCTGTTTCGATGACCGGTATCGCTTGAAATGGCTTCATAGACGAGCGCGGAAACGTTAACCGGTTAGGATCACCGTATGAATATATGAGATTTCCATTTGTATCAACAACTGCCACATGGATGTTGTGTGTGCTTTCTATGTACTTGCCTCTGTAAACCGTGATTGCCTTCTCCATCATGTTTTCCCCTTTGATTGTTTGGGGTGTCAGACCCCCACTGCTTTAAAGCGGTGGGGGTCTGACACCCAGTATGACACCCAGTACAAAAACTATTGCAAAGCCTCAAACGCGTTCAAATGCCCGTTTCCGAAGTACTTTTTGTCTTGTCCTTTTACAGGGTCGACAGCTGTTTTGTATAGAAGGTCTTCAAGCTTTGATGGTTCCATTTTTCCATACTTATCAACGAGTAATGCAGCCACTGCTGAAACCTTTGGAGTTGCCATAGAAGTACCAATTGACCAGTACCAACCACCCGTATTACTCGCACTTAAGTTGAACTCCGTTTCGAATAGGCGTTTTGCTAAATACTCTCCGAACCTACCTTCATTAACATATTGATCGTACAGTCTGGCATCTCCACCAACGGCTGCGATATCAATAAATCCCGGCCCGTAGTTTGAGTAATTCGCTAGCACGTCATTTTGTCCAGTTGCCGAAACTGTCACAACACCAGGGAGCGTTCCAGGTACTTCAAACCCCGCACCAACAAAGTACAAACCATCCCCACCATAGGAAGCGTTCAAGAAATTCGTCACTTCGTTTTTGTTTGTCGCATTAATACCGTCATTACCTGCAGCAGCGACGACAAGGGATCCTTTCTCTGTTACATACTTTACGACACGCTTATAGGCTTTGAAATCGGCTACATCGTTTCCGAGCTTTTGTTTCTCACCTGTTTCTGGATCGATGTAAAATGTTTGCCCTAGAACATCGAATCCACCTAGGCTCATTGAAATGACATCTACACCGTCATTTGCAGCCGCAATCATTGCTTTATAAATCCAAGCAGATTCTGCAGAACTCGTACCAAATACACGGTACGCACGAATTCCTGTGTCCGGTGCTACCCCTAACATCGCTCCGTTACCCGCGATTGATCCGGCAACATGGCTACCGTGTCCGTTTTTATCATCAAATGCGTCTGGATCACCAGTTTCAGTAGGTTCAGTACCTTGGAAACCACCAGCCGGTACAAAGTTTTTCGAGCCTGGTAATAAGTTACCCTCTAAATCAGGGTGATCACGGTCAATACCTGTGTCGATGATACCTACGACTACATCACGTGACCCCGTACCAAGCTCATAGCTTGCACCGTTATTTGTGATACGTTGAATATCCCATTGTAGGTCCCAAAGTGCTGCATCAGCAGGATTTACAATGCTTTCTTCAATTTTTTCAGATTCTGGTAGATTCCAGGAAATTGATGGATTAGCTGCGCTCACACCACCCATTCCTTTTAATTCAGAGAATGAAGACGGTGAAGCTTTTACTTGCACAAAGCCAATTTCAGGGACAGAATACACGACTTCTCCACCCAGGCTTTTCACCTGCTCATCAAAGTCTTCAGGAATGTTGTTTGTGTTAAATAAAACCGAATAGTATTCCGCTTGAGTAGTCGCGCTGACACCATTTACAACTGGTAAATAACTCATTAATAGTACAAAACTCACTACAATTGCAAAAAGCTTTTTCATCTTATTCCTCCTCGAAATGGTATTTTACGATTCACCCTTAAAAGGGCTGTTTCGCATACATTACTAATTAGCCATTCCACTATTCTTTTCCTTCAACATGTGCACAACATATACTTACATGTTTCTAAAAAACAAGAGAGTTATTGTCATATTTCGGGGTATTAAGTCACCTAACTTGAACGAATCCCTTCCGTCTAATATACAACCTAAACAAAAAAATGTACCATGTAAACAAGGTCTTTAGCATTAGAAAATCTATTCTATGAGGGATGTCAGTGTGACGAGATATTTATATGTGTTGTTGTTAGTCGTATTGTTCCTTCCTGGCTCAGAAGTAGGAGCTAATTACGATTTCCAACCCCAAAACGGCATCGTAGATTTAACGGGTTGGAACGAGGAAACGGATGCGGTATTTCCATTAAAAGGTCAATGGGAGCTGTACTGGGGTAAGTTACTAGAACCAACTGACTTTTCTTCCACCATATCTTTCAAGCCTTCATACGTCATGGTTCCTAACCCATGGAGTACCTATGAAACTAAAAACCAAAACATTTCGAACAAGGGGTACGCTACATACCGACTACGAATTCAGCTACCTACTATTCTTGAAGAACGAACGCTCGCTCTCCGTATACCAAGCATTGCCACCTCATATAAATTATGGATAAACAAGGAGTTGCAAGCTTCAAACGGAGTGGTTGGGAAAACTGCTGAGGAAATGGTTCCTACAAGTTATTCAAAAGTCATCTATTTTCAACCTGAATCTAATCAATTGGATGTCGTGATACAAGTTTCCAATTTTGTTCAGCGTAAAGGGGGGATTTGGGATAGTCTTACCCTGGGAACAGAGGAACAATTGTCGTATCAGCAAAACATAAGTTATATGTATGAGATTTTTATAGTAGGTAGCCTTTTAATTATGGCTTTCTTCTATTTATTTCACTATTTAACGAGAAGAAAAGAACGTGCTTCCTTATACTTTGGCGGTGTATGCGCACTCATCGCTATTCGGACACTGTTTGTAGGACAAGGGACTGCCTACTATTTATTTCCTATGCTAAGTTGGGAAATTGGGGTGAAATTGGAGTATATCGCTCCGTTTGGTAGTCTGCTCTTATTAGTATTATTTATAAACTCTCAATACCCAGATCTCATGAAAATGTGGTTTGTGCGCCTCTTGCAGTGGAGTACAGGGATACTTGTACTATTCGTTGTAGTGGTACCTGCAGTCGTTTACACTGAGGTGCTATTTTTATATTTTTATGGAATAGCAACTCCCACCATTCTTTACATTTTATATATTTACCTTTTAGCTGCCAAACAAAAAAGGGAAGGTTCACTCCTTAACCTAATCGGGCTAGGTTTTCTGAGTGCGACCATTATGAGTGATATCCTTTACTATAGCTATTTAACAAACGTGGGGGATTTGATTCCTTTAGGGGTACTGATCTACTTATTTACTCAGTCAATCAATCTGGCGGTGAAGTATTCAAAGGCATTTGCAAACGTAGAAAGGCTTTCCCGTGAACTATCTATCTTGAACGAGTCACTCGAAGAAAAAATTAAAGAAAGAACCGTAGATTTGCAAAGAATGAATTCGGAACTAGAACAAGCCAACCTAGAATTGTCGAGAAAAGAGGAGTTTAGGCAACGGCTTTTTGCCAATATTACACACGAGATTATGACTCCTCTTACGTCGCTAAAAGGATACATCATGGCGATTATTGACCGAATTGTTCCGAGTAATGATCCTAAATACTGGACCATTCTCAAAGACAAGACACTATTCCTGGAACACATGATGGAAGACCTATTCGAGTTAACCAAATTGGAAACAAGGCAAATCCCCTTCGACTTTGAAGATGTGGAAGTAATCCCTTATTTCCAACAGCTCTATCAAAAGTATGAGCTCCCGATCTGCCACAATGTGAATTTTACAGTACAAAACAATGTAGATACTAGAATACTCGGCAACATTGATTCTGTTCGAATTGAACAAGTCTTTTCTAACCTACTAAAAAACGCACAAAAATTTACTCCCCCCACAGGTACTATTACTGTTCGTTTAGAGATACAAAAGATAGACGATAAGAATGGGATTGCAAAGGTGGAAATCGCAGATACAGGCAGTGGGATTTCAGATTCAGAGCTTGGGAATATTTTTGAACGCTATTACCGCAGTGCTACTATTAAAAGGAACAAGAGCTCTGGTGTCGGATTGGGATTAGCTATCTGCAAAGAAATCATCGCCTATCACCACGGGACGATTGGGGCGGAAAGTGAAAAAGGAAAAGGAAGTACTTTTTATTTTAGTCTTCCGGTTCAATTTTAAAGGGGTGTCAGTCCCCCACCACGTTAAAGCGGTGGGGGACTGACACCCCTTTTTTGTTATTTGTTAAGCGCCACCGGAAATCCTGAGAGCATATGGGCCATATGAACAATTCCCTGCTCAAAATCTTTTAGACGAATCGATTCATTAGGTGCGTGTGCTTTTGCCCCCACCCAGCCGACTCCGGTGCTGACAATCGGCAGATTAAGCTGCTCGCCGAATATATACATAGGACCTGTACCAGCAGAGTTCGGTGCTAGCACGCTATCTTTCTCATATACTTCACGGGCTGTCTCCGTGACGTGTGCAACGAACGGATGACTGAAGTCTGATCGGTACGCCTTTTGCCCATTGAGCAAGGTGACTTTTATATCTTCAAAACCATGTTTTTGTAAGTGATTCTGAATACACTCAAATATGTGGTCAGGATCTTGACCCGGTACGAGTCGACAATCCAGTTTTACCTTCGCACTCTTTGGCAGGACTGTTTTTGCCCCCTCGCCTGTATAGCCACTTTCAATTCCGCAAATGGTCATTGTCGGCTTAGCAACCATTGCCACTCTCGGATCCACGCCTTGAGCTGTTGTGATTAGTGGACGCTTAAGCCCGTAGAGTTCCGCAACCGCCTCTTCATTGAACGGGAGCTCTTTGACAGCCTCCTCTTCTGACTCGGTTAGCTCTAGAATGCCATCAAAGAAGCCTTCCACTAAAATGTCATTATCTTGAGTTCTCATCGTAGCTAACGCCTGAACAAGTCTCCATGCTGCATTATCCACGTAGGCTCCAACGGACGAGTGCATATCGATGTCTGCCCCCACGCAGGACAACTCCATATAGGCCATGCCTTTTATGCCTGCCACCATGCTGATCCGGTCTTTTTCGTCTTTACCACCAAATTCCCAAATACAAGCATCCGCCTTAAACAAATCCTTATACTTCTCAAGGTAAGGGGCTAAATTTGGACTTCCGATTTCTTCCTCCCCTTCAAGTAAAAACTTGATATTACAAGGCAAACCCCCTTCAACCTGTTGCAAAACCTTGATGGCAGTCAACCGGGCGACGAGATCTCCTTTGTTATCGGCCACACCTCTGGCAAATAACGTTCCATCCACAATTGTCGGGTCAAACGGCTCTGTGTTCCATTCGTCAAAGGGCTCTGGAGGCTGCACATCATAGTGATTATAAAAAAGGAGCGTTTTCTCGGCATCTCCCTGCTCTCCAGCTGCAAAGAAAGCATACACAACCGGGTTTCCACCAAGGTCATCTAACACTTCGACTTCTCCACCCGCTTCATGGATCATATGCACAACAAATTGAACCGTTTCGGGAATTGCCTTATTTTGCGCAGAAATAGTAGGCAATCCTAAGTAGTCCTTTAATGTCTCAATTGATTCAGGGACTAATTCCTTTGTGAATTTCTTTAGACTATTCAAATGTTCACTCACTAAAACTTCCCCTTTCAGAATAATGTGACATATATACATTTCGACGCTCGAAGAAAAGAATCCTTCTTTTTGACAGGTGTCAGTCAGGTGTCAGACCCCCACTATAGTAATGCATTAAAGTGCTGGGGGTCTGACACCCTACTTTGACACCCTACTTCAATAAATACTGATAATATTTTTCCTTTTGAGGTTGTTCGAAGTGAGACAAAATTTCTTCTGTAGTTACGTGGCGATTATGTTGATCAGAAACGTAAGCTGCGCAGCTACTCCACCTGTAGTCTTGAGGACTTAGTATCATCCCGGCTTCTACTGGATTGAGGTGAACATACTTGCTTACTTGCAGTTGGTATTGAATGGATTGAATTAGCTTTGATCCGTACCTTCCCTGAAAAACATGTCCAACCAACTCGTACTTCTTATTGAAAAATTTAGCATATCGGGTGTTGATCATTTTCATGAAATGCTGGGGGTGATCTTGGATGGTTTTTATCTGGAGATGAAGGTGGTTGTTCATTAGACAATAAGAGAAAAGTTGAAAAGGGTATCTTTCGCGGGCTTCTTCAAGAATGGAGAGATACTGGAGTCTGTCGGCATCTTCATAAAACAGTGCAGCTTTTCGATTTCCGCGACTTGTAACGTGAAAGCTGGCACCTGGATACCAAATTCTGTGCTTTCTAGACAACTTAGTTACACCTCCTTTTATAGAATCTTTTGTTACTTAGAATATAATTCGACATAAAAATCGCAACTCCTCTCTTAGGGTGTCAGACCCCCACTGCGTTAAAGCGGTGGGGGTCTGACACCCTGTTTTTATTTCATCCCCGTTAGCGTGATTCCTTTGATGATTTGTCTTTGGAATATAAGGAATACGATGATCAGTGGAATGACGGCGATTGTTGCACCGGTCATGATCAGCTCCCAGTAATCCTCATTTTCACCAGAGAAAAAGGCAAGTCCCACTGGTAACGTCCGGAGTTCTGGCGATTCAATTACGATGAGGGGCCATAAATAGGCATTCCAATTCCCTAAGAAAGTAAAGATACATAGGGCTGACAATGCAGGGAAAACTTGCGGAATGGCGACTTTGAGAAAGATGTTAAATTCACTCATTCCGTCAATTCTTGCTGCATCCAAAAGATCATTTGGAATCGATTCCATGAATTGCTTCATGAGAAAAATTCCAAAGGCGGAAATCACACCTGGAAACATAATTCCCCAGTATGTATCAACCCACCCTAGTTCTGTTGACATCAGATACCAAGGGATTACTAGCATCTCCGTGGGGATCATCAGCGAGCTTAAAATGAAAATGAAAATAATCTTACTGCCTTTGAAATGAAATTTAGCTAAAATATATCCAACTAAAGTATCAAAAAAAGCTACACTTAACGTCGTAACCACTGCAATTATTAAACTATTCATAAACCAATTTCCAAATAATGTATCTTTGAAAATTTCTATATAGTTTTCAAGTGTTGGATTGTCAGGAATGATCTGTAGCGAAAAAACTTCTAGTGGTGTTTTAAAGGAAGTCGAGATCATCCAAACAAACGGAAACAACATAAAAACAGATCCAAATAGTAATAAACTATACACAATTACCTTTTTCACTTTTCTAGATGTTGCCATTTTTCATGTGCACCCCCTCATTCTTTAGTTAATAGTCAAACTTCCGCGTTAATACTTTCATTTGGAATAGGGTTAACACTAGGATGATGAGAAAAAGAATCACCGTCGCTGCTGAGGCAGGGCCCATCTTAAACTGTTGAAATGCCAACTGATAAATATAGTGAACTAACGAATTGGTGGAATTTAATGGACCCCCCATTGTCATATTTTGCACTTGTGTGAAGGTTTGCAAAAATGAAATACTTCCTATAACAGCTGAAAATACAATGGTTGGGTTTAAAAGAGGTAACGTGATGCGATAGAATCTTTGCCAGCTGTTGGCCCCATCAATCTCCGCAGCCTCATAAAACATTTTCGGGATATTCTCAAGCCCCGCCAGAAAGATCACCATTTGGAAACCTAATCCTTGCCAGACCATAGAGGCAATAATGATATAAATTGCTTGATCAGGAGAATTTAGAAATAACTGCTTCTCAAACCCTAGATCGATCAACATACTATTCACAATCCCATTGTTCATAAATAGCCACTTAAACACCCAGCTGACCGCCACAATGCTCGTTACGTAAGGGATGAAATAAATGACCCTAAACAGGCCCACAAATTTATTAATCCTTTGTAGTAACAAGGCCACTCCTAAGCCGACGATCAACTGACCGATTACACCAAAAATCACATAAATAAATGTGTTCTTTAATGACTTGAGAAAGACTTCATCTTGAAATAACGCAACGTAATTATCAAGACCCACAAACGGCTTTACGCTGGAGAGAATATCCCATTCGCGAAAACCTACATTAAAGGTATAGAGTGTCGGTGCAAATCGAATGAAAATAAAAAACAACAGCGGGACGGCTAAACAACTGTATACGAATATATTTCTTTGCTGCCTAAGAGAGAGCTTGGTCTTTTTTTTCGACTTCATTTTTGCATTCATTTCCGTCTGCGCCACAATTCAAAGCCCCCTTGTATACACACTTTCTTCTCTCCTGGTAAAACTCAAAATGGGTAGGGAGACGGTTGAAAGTCTCCCTACTCCCAAATACAGATCCGAACGAACACGTTTACGGCTTTGGCACCGTGTACCCTCTATTTCCGATTGCTCCAATATTCGTCATATAGCGCTTGCGTCTTTTGAACCAATTCATCGTATGCTTCTTCAATGGTAGCCTCGCCCAACACTACTTTGTCCGTTGCTTGAATGACATAATCCCTTTCTAGTGTTTCATCGACAAAGAAGTGGGCATTAGCGTTTGGCAGTTGCTCGATAAATGGTCCAATTTTCTCATCGGTTAAGTACTTATCCTGAAATGCAACCTCTTCTTTAGCTGGAAGCTCTCCAACTTCTTCTAACCATCTTTCCATAACATCCTTACTCGTTAAGAACTCAAGGAATTTGTTTGCTGCATCTAATTTTTCACCTTCCACCTTGCTTGTAATTCCATTTGCCCAAAAGGATGATTGCGTCGCTTCCTCTTTATAGGATGGAAGTGGAGCAACCCCGTAATTTAAATCCGGTGTATCGGTTGCCAGCGTGCCTAATCGGAAAGAACCATCCACGTTCATCGCCGCGTTTCCAGTTTTAAATGCTGTCACATCATTTTGATAAAATCCCTTTTCTCCTACCTTATATTTAGTGGCAAATTCAACTAAGTAAGTAAAGGCTTCTAATCCAGCACCTGTATCATCCCAAAGTAACGTTTTTCGATCCTCACTTAGTCCTTCACCACCCGCTTGGTAAATAAGAGCGTCTCTAAACCAGTTATGGAGCTGTCCCCCTAGCTCCCACGCCATTCCAGCCGTTACGAGCTGTCCGTTCGAATCTCTCTCGGTTAGCGCAACTGAATAGTCTACCAGTTCATCCCATGTTTTCGGGGGCTCTGTCAAACCTGCTTCAGCGAATAAATCTTTATTATAAAATAAGGCTAGTGTACGAACAGCTGTCGGCAGTACCCAATACTCATCATCTAGTTTTACCGAGTCAATAAACGGGAAAAAGTCCTTTTCAATCTGCTCTTGCGGAAAGACATCTTGTGATAAAGGCTGTAAATAGCCAGAATCCACGTATTTCGGAACCCATCCGTAATAAAGGTTAATGATATCTGGACCTTTCCCGGCAGGAACTAACGTAGCTACCTTTTCATTGTATGAGTCATATGGAAAGGTTGTTTGATCAATCTTAATGCCAGGATTAGCTGCCTCAAACTCTTTAATTAACTCATCCATTAAATCAACCTTGGACTCATAGAAGTATTGCCAGTATTCCAAAACGATCTCGTCTCCATCGCCAGCTGCTTCATTGTTGTTTCCTGAGCATGCCGACAATAAAAGAATCATTATAGATGCTAATAAGACTCCCCATTTTTTCTTCATAAGTATTTTCTCCCCCCATTTTCCAACTTTAAATAGCTGCTAGTTCGTTTCACTTTTGATTAGTTCTGCTACATCAAGCTTATTTTCATAGGTTTGAAGTTTTCTATGAAACTTCCTTACTTTCTCAGTCATCCTTTCTAAACGGACCTGCAAACTGGCTACTTGCCTTTCCGTTTCATTGGGGTTTGGTCCACCTTTGATGGCCCTTACTTGTATAAAATTCCTTGGATCAATTGCCTGTAGATAATCCGCTTCCGACATGGTAATCTCTACTCCAGAGGTATCTGAAACGACTTTCTTGAACTCTTGAAAAACACCCTCCTTTAGATCAGAGCCTTTATTGATAAGGTCCCCCACGTAGGATTGGACGATTTTATGGGCCATTCTAAACGAGAAGCCGTGCTGCCTAACGAGGGCATCAGCCAGCTCCGTTACAGTCGAAAATCCATTCTCACATTTCTTCAAAAGCTCCTGTTTATTAAAGGAAGTGTTTGATAAAATTTCGCTTAAAAGCTTTGTAATCGACACTGTTTCATCTATTCCTTCCTGTAAGACAGGCTGGATATCATCCCCAATGTCTACAATGTCGCCAAACGGTACACTATGAGTCATGTAATAAGTTCCTTGAAGTCTTCCTAGTGTGTGACTGATGGCTGACCTTGTATGCTCTAAAGATGATGGGTTTCGCTTCTGTGGCATAATACTCGACGTCTGGACTAAAGAGTCATCTAAACGGACTCCACTGACCTCATTTGTAGCTAAAAATATAAAATCATACACAAATCGTGAGAGCGTAGATAAATAGATGGAGAGTGTCGATCCAATTTCTAGCATATAATCCGCTGCCGCAATTGCATCATAGGAATTATCCATTGCCTTATCAAAACCGAGCATCTCTGCCATGTACTCTCGATCAATCGGAAATCCCGTGGTTCCTAATGCTGCCGCACCCATTGGACATTCATTCATTCTTTCTAATAAGGCGTATCCACGATCTAGGTCTCTTTGCAAATGATTAGCGAGCCCGAGTAGGTAATGGGCAAGTGTCGTAGGTTGTGCTTGCTGATTGTGTGTATAGGCAGTCATAATCGTATCTTTGTGCTCTGTTGACATCTGTAGCAATCGTGTTTGTAGCTGTGTGATCTCTTCCAACCATTCAGCCAGCTTTTTTCTAAAATGCATTCGGAACATCGTAGCATCCATATCGTTTCTACTAAAGGCTATGTGCATGTTCCCGACTAACTCTTCTCCAACCATCTGCGTCATTTGATCCTCAAGCATGAAAAACAGGTCTTCGAATTGTGGATCATATTCTTTGTCAAAGCCTTCTCGTTGTAGAGAACGGTTTACCTCTACCATCTTAGTTGCTTCCTCGTGTTGAAGGATTTGTTGCTTAGCGAGCATGCTAATATGCGCGATATTGATCTGAAGGATGTAGACAAAATATTCCCTTTTTGTAAAACGATATATAGGCTCTAGTATTGAATCTACGTAAATCTTTGACCGTTTATTCATGTACCTTCTCCTCAACGTTTAAGTTCAAAAGTCTTCTCGTATGGTTACCGAAAATACTCAATATCTTCTTCCTTCATGTTCAACTCCTGCTCCTATAAGGGGTCTCCTCCCTCAAGGCCCACTTTAAAAATGCTTTCTACTGTAAAATATGCCATTTCCATAAGCATTAGACCCCCACCGCGTTAAAGAGATGGGGACTACCACCTGGATAAATTCAGCTTTTCATGGGGAACATGAATACATACAGAGGAGGCATTTTGATGGAGAACGCTTGGCTTTCACTCATTCCATTTATCATCGTGATCGGAATGTCTATATGGCTGAAAAAGATTCTACCTGGACTTGTACTCGGAATTCTCGTTGGATCTTTCATTGTAGAGGCGGGACTCCTAAGTGGTTCTCAACAAGCCGTTCGCTATATTGTCACCACATTGTCCAAAGAGACGAACATCCAGATCATAGGGTTCCTCTACCTGTTTGGCGGTTTGGTAGGTATGATGAAAATTGCTGGTGGAATCAAAGGATTTTCTGAATGGATCGGAGAAAAGATTAACTCTGAACGTGGTTTATTAAGTTTGATTTGGCTGACATTGCCTTTTACCTTTATGATGCCGATGTTTCGTATCATGATGATTGGGCCTGTCATTAAGTCACTTATGGAAAAGATGAATATGTCAAAGCAAAAAGTAGGCTTCACGATGGACGTGTCGACTGCCTCTGTCATCGTGCTCTTACCTGTTGCCACTGCTTTCGTAGGCTTCATGATGTCACTTGTGGAAGCTGGTATTCAGGAGAACGGGTTAAATGTATCGCCTTATGAGGTTTTTTTGCTCAGTATTCCCTTTAATTTCTTCGCAATTGTTATGCTCATTCTTGGTCTTGTGAAAACCTTTTGGAAGTCTAAAGGAGGAATTGAGCATGGCGGGCCTCAGGAAAAAGAGGAGCCTAAGGAGCATCCTTACCATGGCATTGGTACAAAAAAGGAACTATCTATGGTTAAGGCGCAACCGTGGCATCTCATCATCCCGCTCTTTATTCTTCTTGGCATGTCGCTCTATTTATTATGGCAGGACGGAATGGCAAAAGGAGCCCAATCCATATTTGAAGCATTTTCAAAAGCCGACGCTACTTTTATTATGCTACTAGCGGTCTTTGTTACGCTGATCCTTACCTTTATTCTTTACGTGGTTCGGCGCCAGTCACTTGACGAAATACTCTACCACTTTCTCGATGGTGGAAATCAGTTAATGCAAGCCATTATTCTGCTCGTACTTGTGTGGGCGTTGTCGTTAACTGCAGAGGATCTCGGATTTTCCCAATTTATCAGTGAGACATTAGGGGATTTCTTGCCTGCCTTCACCATTCCGGCTATTATTTTTTTACTCGGCTCCGCAGTGGCCTATTTCATTGGTTCGAGTTGGGGAACGTGGGGCTTGTTCATGCCGCTTGGAATAACACTTGCAACCGCAACGGGGGCCTCTATCCCATTAACCGTTGGCGCAGTATTTGCCAGTGGTACCTTTGGCGCTATGACCTCTCCTCTCGGTGACACAACCATCACCACCGCATCAATTTTAGAAATGCCCCTTGTTGACTATGCGCGCTACAAATTAAAAATCTGTGCAATCGGTGCCGCAATTGCGAGTGGATTGTACTTGGGGAGTGGGATGTTGTTCTAGGTGTCAGAACCCTACTGCGTGATTGCAGCGTGGGTCTGATGCCTAATTTGCATTGCTTAGACAGTTATTTTGCATTTATAATAAAAGGAAGGAAATTATTTGTCCGGTAGGGGATTGTTTTTTGACCTTTGCCTTGCGATTGGCCAAAAGGTGCCTTTTACTCTCTGAGTCAAGGTAACTCACATTTTTAATGAACCTAGTCCCAAGTGTTTATCAAAAATAAAGGAGTCCTTACAATGGAAATTCAAAAGAATTACAGTTTCGATGAATTTATACGAGAGATGACAGAGGCAGTGGAGCGAGCAAAGACTGATGAGGAGAAGGTGACCTTGGCTGAACCACTATTGGGAAAACTAGTTCAGTCTGCTTCCTGGCTCCCTCCAGAAAAACAAACACCTAATGACAAAGGATATGCTAGACATTCGTTGTACCACGACCCCCACGATCGCTTTGAGGTGATTGCATTAGTATGGCAGCCCGGTCAACGTACACCGTTACACGATCATGATGGTACTTGGGGAGTAGAAGGCGTGTTGTGCGGTCAGATCAAGGCGACAAACTATTTACAGGTGGGGCGCATTTCCGTCGATACCGTGAAACTTCGCTATACCGATACAGTCATCATCAATGAACAGGCTACTGGTCAACTCTTACCACCTGCCGATTGCCATATTTTAGAGGTGGAAGGTCTTCAAACTGCGATTACCGTCCACGTTTACGGAAAGAAATTACAGAAATTTCTTATATTTGATAAATCACCTGATGAAGAGGTATACGTAACACGTGAACATCACGTGAATTACATGTAGTGCAGTGCCTACTCCTCGCAAACACTCTTATTCTAAAAAATTGCTACAAAAAAGATGGTTGCCTTCCCGCTCTTGTTGCAGTGGAGACAACCATCTTTTTTCTGTGTTTATATTTGGATACTTTTTTTTCATACCATTAGTCTACCACCGAGAAATCAATTCTTTACCAAATAATAACTCTAGGATATTTTTATATCGGGAGTAATCAGGTCTTGTTCCTCTAGTTCTCTATTTTTCTTAGCCCATTTAAAGAAAATATATGCAATTACGACGCCATAAGAAAACTCTTGGACAACTTTCATAATAATGCCACCCGTTCGTTGATCTTCTATCGGAGGCAAAATCTCTATAATGGTTGGTGCTTCTAGTAAAGATGGGTATAGTATCCCTGGTGCAAATATGATCAGCGCACATGCAGGTGTAATGAGTATCCCATTGGCAAACATATAAGCCATTCTTTTTAGCTCCGATAGTTTACTTAATTCTTCCACTGGAGGAACCACCTGTATCCACATTAAGAAGGCAGAAGTCGTGACAACTACATGTATCACTTCTAGTAGGACTGTATTTACAAGTAAATATTCGTAAATAACAGGAATATGGTAAAACGACCATAGAACGTTGAAAAGAAATAGTGTAATTAAAGGTGAGGTTAACACTTTATCAAAAAATTTATACGTCAATAGTTTGTGAGCAATCTTTTTCACTCTATCTCCTGGAATTCCCAATAATATAAGAGGTGGCATCACAATATACATCAATGACTGTTGCAACATGTGTGCGCTGAGAATCAAGTTATCTGCTAGAATAGCAACGGGACCAGCTAAAGAGACATAAATGGTGAGAAGTCCTAAACCAAAGTAAAGCTTATATTTCCAAGTTCGTTTACCGTCTACTATTTTAGGGCCCTTATTGACCCATCTCCAATAATAAAAATACCCGGCAATTAGCAAGAGTAATAAAAGTGGATTTAACACCTCTAAGATAGAGTATTGTTCAAAAAAACCTTTCGTAACATCATAAGTGACCTCTTTCTGATTTGCAGATGCACTAAGAGGACGGAATATAAAGATTAGGGGAAAAATTGAGACAAAATACTTAGTCATTATGACAGCACCTCGATCCTAGTAAACTCTACATTTTGTATGATTGGATGAGTAAAATAGACACTACTATTTATAGTATCAGCTTTTCTCGTAATGGCGTCAACAAACCGCCTACGTCTGTCACATAATATCCATACATTTACGGAAGTTTACAGGTTAACACATTGTTTTCATTATGAAACGAGCGATTTTCATTACACTCATCCGTAGGTCAGTCCCCTACCGCTTTAAAGCAGTGGGGGTCTGACACCTTTTCTACAAACTTTCAATAAACAATCGAACTACGTCAGCACCGCCAATAAATGTACCTAGTGAGCTGCCTAGATTCGAAAAAACGACGACAAGCAGGATACGTGTTACTTTATTACTCCAAAATCCCTTCACGCTTTGAACATCCTCGGACAAACTTTCAAAGTCCGCTACATTCGGTCGACGGAAATAGGCTTGTACGAATCCTGCAAACCAGCCCGCCGCCGTGATCGGGTCTAAAGACGTGATGGGCGCTGCAATAAAGGCAGTCAGTATGGCGAGCGGATGTCCTAACGCAATGGCTGTCCCAATGGCGGACAAAGATCCATTCCATAGCACCCAACTGAGCGTTTGTTCGAGACCAGCTGACGGATTTGTATAAAAGGTATAGGCAATAATCGATAAAATTAGGATCGGGATCGTCCAAGCGATGATTTTAGGTGCCTTTGATTTAGGTGGCACCTGGGATAACCGCTCTACATCATGCTCCTTTTCAATTTCTTTTGTAATGCCAGGGACGTGGGCAGCTCCTAGGACAGCCACAATCTTCTTACCCGGCGCCTCCCTAATTTTCTGTGATAGGTACTGATCTCGTTCATCAATTAATGGGGTCTTCAATTTCGGAAAATGGACTGTGAAATCATGAAGAACAGTGTCCAGCATATCTTGAGACTTCATTTTTTCCAGTTCCTCTTCTGAAATGCTTTCCTTATCAAAAATACTGAAGATAAGCTGTACGAGAAGCTTTGCTTTTCCCCACAATCCAACATTTTGCCAAATCCTGGAAAAGGTAATTTGAATATTTCGATCCGCTAAAACTAGATCAGCGCCTATTTCTTTGGCTGACTCAATCCCTTGAATCATTTCTTGTCCAGGCTGAATCCCAAATTGTTTTGCCATGCGCTTTTGAAAGGAGGATATGGCTAGGTTGATTAAAAGCAGCGTAGCTTTCTTCTCTTTAATCACTTTAAAGATATCCATATCCCTCCATGCATTTCCCTCTGTAATGGATTGATACCTTTGTTCATCTAATTCTATACAAACAGAGTCTGGTCTTTCGGCTTCAATGACTTCCTTTACTTGCTCGGCACTTTGTTTCGAAACGTGAGCGGTACCGATCAGTATGAATTCCTTACCATCTAAATGCATTCTAGTGACGTTTTCATTCGTTTTCAGACGTAAACTTCCTTCCGTTTATAAATTTGGCGTACGAATAAAATAATTTCTATCATTATACAACGAAATGGATTGATCTTCACTTCTCTTCCTCAAGATGTTCGATAAAATTCCACATCATTTCTGAAATCTGCCTCACTTCATGCTCATCATCCGATCGTTAAAACGCTTGTGCCAGCGATAAAAGTACACTTTCTAGCAAAAATAGGCGTGACTTGTCAGTGTGAGCTTCACACAGTACAAACTGAACATGCATCGAGCAAAAGTAGCACCTGAAGAGGCAGTATAAACGGACGAAAGTCCTCCATCGCATCTGGGTGGCTGTCACCCTCATGCATTCCCCCTTTTTCGTACATACTAAATAGGTACGCATTTAGGGGGGGGCTTTGCATGGATTTCATTCAAATTGCTTTAGAGCTTATCGTTGGATATGTCGCCCTTTTTTTCCTAGCAAAATTACTCGGGAAAACGCAGATTACACAGATTACGGCATTTGATTTTATATCCGCACTTGTGATAGGCGAGCTAGTAGGAAATGCGATCTATGACGAAGAAGCAGGAGTAGCAAAGGTTCTTTTTGCTGTATTTTTTTGGGGGGCACTGACCTATATCACGGAAGTAGCTACACAAAAATTTAAACGCGCGCGCAATTTACTAGAAGGTCAGCCTTCGATTGTTATCCAACATGGAAAAATCCAATATGATCAGTTAAAGAAAAACCACCTCGATATTAATATGCTTCAACATTTGCTCAGAAAAAAGGACGTATTTTCCATCCGAGAATGTGAATACGCGATTCTTGAAACAGATGGTACCGTCAGCGTCATAAAGAGGGACCCTTTTGCCACCGTAACAAAACAGGATCTGTCACTAGAATCCTCGAGGCAAACACTTCCCTTTACGTTAATCATGGATGGTGAAGTCATCTGGGATAACTTGAAGTCCATCTCGAAAAATAAAGAGTGGTTACTCGATCAGTTAAAGCAGCAGTCTATCCCTTCGGCAAAGGGTGTTCTCTATTGTGAGTGGCAAAAAGGAAAAGCTTTACACATCCAAACGTATGACAGTGACAGCTCCCCGCCAGTTTAAAGTTAAAGTGGTGGGGAACTGGTCACGTTAAGGATGAGAAACGATCAGTTCAATATTTCCATCCATTTCAAAGTCCCCGACTCCATTCGGCAAAATAAAGTGATCTCCTTTGTAGACTGGGAAGCCTCCTTCTTGTGTGCGGATGTGTCCAGATCCTTTTATAACGCTTGCGATTAGAAACGGCTTGTCTACTGTGAAGCTTGCTGGTGCTGTGATAGCCCATTTATAGACAGAGAAATAGCGCGCCTCCACGAACGTCGTGATTGTTGCACCTCGTCTCGATTGCGTGGCAGGTCTCACCGCAACATCCACATGAGGAACTGTCGTCACATCAATAGACTTTTCAAGATGTAACGCTCGCTTGTTCCCGTTTTGATCGACACGATCGTAGTCATATACACGGTAGGTTGTGTCCGAGCTTTGTTGAGTTTCGAGAATGAGCACCCCAGAGCAAAGAGCATGGATTGTGCCACTTGGGACATAGAAGAAGTCACCGGACTTTACTTTGACTCTTCTTAGAAGGTCACTCCACTCCCCTTTTTTAACCATCTCTACAAATTGTTCTTTCGTATGCGCATTATGACCAAAGATGATTTCCGCATCCTCTTCACAGTCAATGACATACCAACATTCCGTCTTGCCAAGTTCACCATTTTCATGAGCGTTTGCATACTCATCGTTCGGGTGGACTTGTACAGATAAGTCGTTATTTGCATCTAATATTTTTGTTAATAACGGAAAAACATCGCCTTCCAAATTCCCAAAAAGTTCACGATGCGCACTCCATAGTGCACCAAGTGTTTTACCTTGGTACGGGCCGTTTTTCACAACACTTTGCCCATTTGGATGTGCGGAAACTGCCCAGCACTCCCCTGTTAACTCTGAATCTATATCGTATCCAAATTCGGTTCTTAACTTTGTGCCTCCCCAGATTCGTTCTTGAAAAACGGGAGATAAGAAGATCGGTTGTTTCATTACAAAACGTCCTTTCATGAGGTCAGTCTCCTATTAAAGTAACACATTAAGTAGTGGGGGACTAACACCCCAATCTTTTCATTATTTTTCACAACCGCAATCAATCGAAACAATTGCTGAGCTATCACTCTCAGATTACCAAACGTATTCGTAAGGTCAACCACACCTCCCTACAAAACATTCATGAGCTGGGCACTCAACCAGGCATGGAAACTGGTCACAAAGTAGTCGAGTTGTGATCAAGGCGGTGTGAGTGGAGCCTCATGTATGGGAGGGTTACCTATGCGTAGTTCTGCTCGATTAGGCAACTGAAACACGGTTAGGAATTGGCGTAACTCCGCCCCTTTTCCACTGAAAAGAAAAAGACACCTTATACGAGTGCCCTTTTCTTTATTCTAGAACAAAATTGATTTTACTTGATTTTTTTTCACATTTGTTTGCATTTGGTTGTTGTCGATTGCAAGACCTCCAACAGCCTTCTCGTTCAAATTTATCACATTCGCTTGACCAATTCTGCGGTTGAACTCGAAAGAAGCTGACGTTTCCTCGCTAGTCGGATTATAGAAGCGTAGTACAAACCGATCCTCATTTTCCGCCTTCTTCAGCGTACTCAACACAACGTTCGGGTCTACCTCTTTGAAGAAGCTATATTCTAGAGGTGTGTTCACATTTGCTTTATTCAGCCTCATCGCATCGTGTGGAGTTTTGTTGTACGTTTCCACGGGGGTGAGGAATTCTTTTGCAATACGAGCAACATTGGCCTCTGCTGGATGCGTCGCGATCGCAAATTGTAACGTTAAGCTACCGATCATTTGCGAGTCTGGCGTCGGCAATTTGATACCCGATGGACGACCCGGTCTACGAAGCATCTCCTCTTTTCCTAGAAACCCGATGCTTCTAAACAACGTAATCGCAATCGTATCAAAATTTTCACCGACGATTTCATACTCTCTCGTGCTGTTTGTGAGGACACTGACACCGTAGTCTTCATTTGTTAAACCCACATAGCTTAGCATCGGATAGATCGGATCTGGACGCTCGTCCCAATCCTCTTGCTCCCACACCTTGATTGCCGAATCAATCACCTCCCGTTTAATAGAACCAAACTGATTATCCGAAATCGAGAAAGCAGAGGCAATGTTCGTCGGAATGAGCGCTCTGAGACGGTGATCCTTCGCAAAGTTGTTCACTTCAAATTTCACTTCGATGACCGGCTTGTGGTTCGGAACCATGGCCACAATATGAACGTCAACAGCACTCTCTACGACCTGTTCTTTTCGTTTTTGCAAATTCGCAGGAACGTCTAGTCGGTACTGAATATCGATGGTTGCCCCGTACTGATTTTGGGTAATCTCTACATTAGCTCTCACGTCATCACTGTAAATCAGCTCTTCATTCGGCAGTGGAGAGAAGTCATACTCATCTCCGTCGTCGCCACCATTTTCCAGCAACAGCACATTTTCAAAGCTTTGTTTAATTTGTTTATCAAAGATGTTCAGCGTGCCGTTCGAATTCACGGTGATGTCGTAAAAATCCGTCTCGATCTTATTAGAGGATGAAAGGCTAAGTTCGCGACGTCCTGTCGCAACGCCTTTCTGACCCACATCGTGTGGGCCCCCACTCTCCACGACAAAATACGTTTTGTATCCCATCGCCGGAATCGCATCTTTCAGCTGAATCGTATACTTCACAAACGGATCATAGTTCCCGTAATGCACAATTTGACGGTCGATGAGACCTGGGTCGGTAATCTCGCTATCAAGCACCTCAAACTCTACTTGCACACCATTCTTATCTACTAGCTTGAACGCCTCCAGCTTCGTCATCACATTCGTCGTCACGACTTCCGTTCGCTCATAAGGAAGCAGGTTAAACGCGGTTAATCGATCATGCGTCAGCTCCGTATCCATCGAGTCAACAATTTTCCGCTTATAGAAATTGATCAGCTGATCGACTTTCTCCTCAGCAAGGAAGAAGCGATTGCAAATTTCCCGGTGCACCTTATCTGAGCAGCAGCACCCGATACTATCATGAGCGTGATTCTTCATTATTTCCTTCCAAATCAGCTCGATTAACCCATGGTGATACTCAAAACCTAAGCTATATGCAAGAGAAGCAAGTGGCTCCAGCACATTTGTAATTTTGTTCTCGATTCGTGTATTAGCCGCTTTAATATCCATACGCGTCGAATAAATGCTGCGGTGCACACGCATGTATTTGCCATCTAAAAACTCACCTTGCAACGTTGGCAGGTCATTCTCTTTCTCAAGCTCGGCAAACACATTCTCATACTTACTCAAGAAGAACTCGCGCTCCGGATATAGCTTGCGAAGCTTATCCATCACTTCAAAGATGTTCTTCTGAATCGGCATCTGATCGTGCCCATTCGGTAAAATGATATTGTCAGTCGTCGCCCCACGGTCTAGCACGCTAAAATATTTATCCGTGCGCTTCTGCAGAGCTTCCTCATCCTCAGGTAAATACTTGCCGATCGCATAGCCGAGTGGAAATAGCTGAACAAGTACTTTCGAACCGTCATCCGTTTCCCAGTAAAACTCAGTTTTGTTCGTCCCATGACGTTCCGAAGTGCCACGCCAAAAGATCGAATACGTAATATCAAAACCGTTTAAAATCATCGGCATTTGCGAAGATTGACCGAATGAATCCGGTAAATAACCTATTTTCATGTAGTCACCAAATTGCTCGCTATCCTGAATTCCGTAAAGCAAATTGCGAACAATCGACTCGCCTCCGACGACCATCTCATCAGTTTGCGTATACCAAGGACCGATAATCAACCGACCCTCTTGAACGAGTTTCTTTACTCTCTCTTTGTTTTCTGGTTTCACAGCGAAATAGTCTTCTAATATGGAGGTTTGCCCATCCAACACATAGTAAGGGTAATCAGGATTCGTTTCTAACATCTCCATGATTTCTTCCATATTGTTCACTAATAGAATTCTTGATTCCTCCGTTGAAAAATACCATTCTCTGTCCCAATGCATATGGGGAACGATATGAACGTTTTTCATTAATATCCTCCCGTAAAGCTAGTTTTGTCGATTCTTAGGCTGCTTTTCGTAATGAATCCTTTTGAAGCTTACTCTTTCTTGTTGCGATCAATAAAACCATAGAAATCAATGCTCCAATTAAGGCGGCTCCTAACCAAACACTTGCTGCAAGTAATAGCGGCTGTCCTTCTAGTAACGCTAAGGAGAAGATGCCAGCCCCCGGAACATTTAGACCGATATCAAAGTAGGCCACGATCGCGCCTGTGACAGCAGATCCCGCGATCAAAGATGGAATTACACGAAGGGGGTCATTAATCATAAACGGAATCGCCCCTTCTGTGATCCCGGCTAATCCGAGTAACCACGTTTGCTTCCCAACTTCTTGTTCTTGCTTTGTGAAATACTTCTTCCCGATAATCGTGGCACCTGTTACCGAGAATGCGGAGACCATTTTGACGGATGCAAAAGCTGCGTAAGGAACGATATTCCCGCTCGCCATCGCCCCAATACTGAACGTGTAAGCCGCTTTGTTCACTGGACCACCAAGGTCAAATGATACCATGGCGCCCAAAATCGCCCCTAAAATGATTGCATTCGTTCCAGACATCCCATCTAACCATTGAATTAACCCTTCGTTTAGGGCAGCTAACGGCTCCCCAACAATAAATAACATGATCGAACCTACAACAAGGGTTCCGACTACCGGATATAACCAAAAGCTAACAAACCCAGCAAAGGTTCCTGTTGGCTTGACCTTTTTCTTTAAATATTTCAAGAAATAACCCGCTAATAAGCCTCCGAGCATCCCGCCAAGGAAACCGCTTCCAATTAAGTTCGCCGCAACCCCGGCCGCAAAACCTGGTCCTAGCGCTGGCTTATCAGCGATAGAGTACGCCATGTAAGCTGCTAAGATTGGGATCATGAGCGTACCTAACAACGATCCACCGAGCTGTCTCAGTAACCATAGCCATGAACCTTCCGTGTTATAAACTTCTTGCAGTCCAAAGGCTTGCGACAAGAAGACGGCGGCCGCTAACGTCATCCCACCCGCAACAATGACGGGGATGATGTACGAGATCCCTGTTAATACAGAGTCCTTGATTTCGGTTTTCACTGATTTTTTCTCATCGTCATCGGACGTATCATCTGTATCTACGTACGCTGACTTAGAAGTCTTCTCTGCCTTTTGTAACGCTTGTTCCAATAGACTTTTCGCGTTTCTGAGTGGGGCAGCAACCGATGCTTTCACCTTCGGAAGGTGCCCGAAACGATCTTCATCCTTCACAGCTACATCAACCGCAAAGACAACTGCATCTGCCTTTTTCAAAAGTACCTTTGAATGGCGATCTTCAACCCCGTTAGCCCCTTGCTTCTCAACGAACACATCCACACCCAGCTCTTTACCCGCCTTGACGAGTGCCTCTGCAGCCATGTAAGTGTGCGCGATACCTGCTGGACAAGCTGTGACGGCCAAAATGGTTTTATTGAGTTTTTTGGCACTTTCCGTTTCCACTGCTTGATAATCTGCATCTAAATGCTCATATAGCTCGGTACTTGTTTTGGCTTGCAACAAACCATTTTTGTATCGTTCATTAGATAATCTTGTGACAAACTCTGATAGTAAAGAGAGATGAGTCGAGCCCTCTTCCTCTTTTGGAATCGCTAACAAAATCACTAACTCGACTTGATTGTTCGGGTCAATGCTTTCCCACGTATCAATCGGCTTGGACAGCGTCGCCACCGCAAAGGCAGCTTCTTTGACAGCTTCAGATTTCCCGTGTGGAATCGCAAGCCCCCCCTCGAAACCAGTGGGTGACATCGTTTCTCTATCTAGCACCGCTTGGTAAAAGTCCTCTTCTGAACGTAGTTTTCCTTCTTCGCCTAGCTTCTTCACGAGGAACCGAATCGTTTCCTCTTTGGAAGAAAAGGATTGATTCGTATGAAGTAGGGCTGGTGATGTGAGATTTTTCAACAACATGGTGGAACCCCCTTTGTTTGTTAAGGTTGAAAGGCTAATTTCGCAACGTCGTGTCGCAACGCCTTTCTGACACACGTCCTGTGTGCCCTGATCGTAGCAAAAAAAAATAAGAAGCTCGGATTCTTCTTATTTTTACACAGCTATTCGTTTGTAAAGCGCTTTCATGTGTATTTATACACAAGATCTTACAACGACTCCCAGTAATGCTCAGACAACGCGCGCAACACAAGCATGGCAGGGGTTTTGTCGGTAATGTTATGACCGTTTAACACCTTCCTTGGAGAATAACAATACAAGTTCACGTCCGCCAGCTGCTGCAACGAATTCCGGTCAAAATGAGTGAGCGAAATGATTCGAACACCCCGCTCCTGCGCCAACGTGGCCATCTCCAACACTTGCGTCGTTTCGCCTGATAAGCTGATCACAAAGAACAGATCATTGCTCTCTAGCTGGTTGATCTCTAGCACGACATCGTGACGATGGACGGAAAAAGACGACGCCTTCCCTACAGCCTTCAAGCTCTTCACCATGTTCTCACACAAAGGTACCGTATCCCCCACTGCAAAAAAGAGCACCCGATGCGCTTCCTGAATCATCTTCGTGACCATAGACAGCTTGTCCCGATCAACCAAGCTCATCGTTTTATGGATGGCAATAGAAAGACTATCTTCAACATCCTCCTGCTTGGCATCAATCTCTTCCTTCAGGCTGTTTTTCAATTGCGAGAACCCATCATACCCTAACTTTTTGGACAACCGCGTCACAGTGTTTGGAACCGTATACATTTGAGCCGCTAAATACTGTATAGAATGCGTAATAACATCCTTTTTGTGTGTACTAACATAGTCAATAATTTGGTCGTCTGTATCATTTAATTTATACTCATATTTTTGAACACGTTCCTCAAATAACATCATATGTGTAGACCCCTTACCCCTTTATATCTCCCTCTGCCCATTATAGAGAAAAGAGCATGTCATTGTACAACCTCTTCTAGTCGATTTGACTATTCAAAATGAGCAGACATATTCAGCAAAACCTGCAACGAGCGCTTACCTATTTTGACATGACGCAGATCTAAAATGAACAAAAGGGCGAAATTGGCGAAATGTTTGCCATCGTCTCGAAGTAGCTTATCTTGCACATTGGTTTGAATGAGGCCATCTTACTAACGGCACTAGTATCACGTCTAGAAAGTAGCACGCAGGACGTTCAGCAAGCTTGAACAGCTCGGATTTGTGCGTAGTGAAAATTTGAATAAGTGGAAGGCGGATAATACGAAGTGTTTTACGGTAGATTTTGAGAAAATTGGAGGAGGAATTTAGTAAGATAGCAGATCTAAAGTATCGGCGTATTCATGGCTTTATTAGGCTGGGTCAGCACTTTACCGTTAGCCATTCTATGCGTAGCCTGTAGCGGATTCTGTATCATTCTGTTTAACGTCAATAACACAACCATGTACCAACAGAGAGTAAAAAAGTACTCCCCATTCACAGTTTCCCACCTCATACTTCAACATACGATAAATAGACAAAGAGGCTCTTGAATGGATGACATTCAAAGAACCTCTTTTTGAGTCATAGAGTCCAGGATGGTGTAATTAGGCGTTAACATTCCCCAAAACACCATTCGTCGCCGTAATCGCGATAATAACACAGCCCCACATATGCTTGTACGCAGTGACAATATCGTCGCAAGTAAAGCGAATTCGTGTCGGAGAAAGTCGTTCAACAGTCGGCAGCGTCGTCGTCATCTGTGCTTGCTGAGGACCTTTGAACTCGATCTCAAAGGTAATAGGGCCTTTCAACTCTAAAGGAGAGAACTGACCAATCTTCCTCACTGCAGCTTCAGCCTGCTCCTTAATCATTTCCTGTACTTTTTTAGGATGAATCAATTCAGCAGAGAATCGATCGATTGCCCGTTTCACCACAACCGACTCGACATCAGGCAAAGTTTCCTTCACTTCTCGTACATAAGCATCATCCCCGCTAACAAAAATTGCCGGAACCCCGAAGCCACCTGCCACAAATGCGTTCATTTCTGTCTCACCGACTACTTGTCCATTAATCTTCATTTCTTTCACACAAATCCCTGCAAGCGTATGACTGATGACAGCCGTGTCCGATCCACCCTCGCGCCCATGGTGACCGACAAACATGATCGCATCATACGTTTCATCGAGTCCTTCGAGCTGACACATCACTCGGTTGCTACCAGAAACAAGGCGAGCACGAGAGTCTAACTCTTCTATGAAAATGTTAGACATGTTGCCGTGTCCGTCTGCTACTGTGACTGCCTCGGCTCCTCCCCGGAACGCGCCCTCGATGGCGGCATTCACCTCTGCTGTCATTAGTTTGCGGAACCGTTGATACTCGCTTGGCGTTTTTAGTTGTTGGTTTGTTGCTACACCTGAAATTCCTTCGATGTCTGCTGAGATAAAGATTTTCATTTGGCTACATCCCCTTTGGTTAACAATTTGAATACAACTCAACGATTAATAAGTTATAGATAGATTTGTAAAAATCCGGCTATATAGCTGAACTTGTTCTTACCATAAGAGTAACATAGAACCGGTAACTGTTTGTATGAAAATTCAATCATTTGTTAACACAATCTTATCTACACACTCTCTCGAACCAAACATCTTGCTCTCTACCTACTTCCTCGGTGAACAAGCGAACGCTCTCATTCTATAGGTTGCGTGATACCCTTCCTCAAAAAACTTCAGGTGCTCTTTTTCATTCTAATTACTAGTTTTATTTTAGAGGCTGAACTTAAAGAATTTAATCCAACTATTGATATCAGCATCAGATAACCGTTTCACTCAGTCACCTTACAAAAAATAATTTGTGTACACAACAGCATAAATATATCGAATGCTACTGTTGCTAAAGGACACATAATAGACCTTCTTAAAAGAGTTCACTTTTTCCCAATTTTTTAAAATGTGGGGTGTCCGTTTTGATTACTCAAGCCTATATAAAGGGTGAAAGCACTTGATCAAAAGGAGGAAAAGACACATGAAAACAACCATGCAAAACAACACAAAGGAACCCCTATCGTTCTCACGTGAGCTCGCAACTAAGGTTGGGGTGAAAGGCGCATTGATCGTGACAGTGATCGCAAACCAGCTGAGAGACGAGTCCGAAATCCACAAAGGAGAGCTTTGGGTACGGAGTACATACGAGGAATTGTTGGAACGACTCCCTTTTATGTCTGTACCAACCATTCGGAGAACCATTAAGAAGCTAGAGGAACTAGACTATATACGGAGTGCAAAACTAGGAAAGCACCCTATGGACACGGCCAAATACTACACACTCAATTTTCCCAAAGTGGCTGACCAAATTCCTCAAGGTTTCTTGTATTATGTTTGAGAACGAAAAAAGTCATAGGTTCATTTAGCTCTGTATGAAGTATGATCTACTAAATATAAAGGCTGGTTTGCGATCCTTAACTCGGGTTGCACGAACTGGTCTTTATTTATTTGCGTACAAGTAAAATGCAACGACTTTAGAGTGAGATTGGATAACGCATAAGTTACTCTTCATAGAATTCATATTCCTCTGGTAAGTACTTCTTAAAAATAGACAAAAACTCTTCATGAGAACCCGCTTCTCTGTGAAGTACAAGTTTCCCATTTTTCCACTCTTGAATCACAATGATGTCACTAACGCTTCATAGGAAAATTTAGCCTGTGGAAACTTTTTTGCCAAGACTTCAATGACCTTCGGAACAGGACTATAGGCAGTTTCAAATGCAATACCAATACCACCCCTACCGTTGCTTTCAACTAATACCTCACGAACATCCCACTTCGTCCCCCAAACAGAATACGTTTTGGAAATGGACTTATTTTCGTCTCCTATTGGGATAATGCTTTTGAAGGAAAAGGGGCTTGTTTCAGATTTCACAAACGCTAAAATTTCAGTTTTTCTGCTGAATCAGTGATGAGCAAATGATTCTCACAGCAATTTGGCATGCTGTTCATCCTTTCTGATTAGTTCATTTGTGGAGGATTAATTGAAAAAGGGACTAAACATTACGAGCCCTTTAATTTCTTCATTTCTCACAAGATATTCTTATTAGCTTTTGGCACTAAATAAGAAGGCATATCATGCTCTAACTCCCAAACAAAGCTCATCGGTTTATCGCCTGAATGCTTGATGTAATTCGCTGTTCCGAGGAAAACAAATGGTGAAGTAATACTGCCCCTTTCTGTTTTATATTCCCTCACAAACAGTGCGATTTTATTTCCCGTTTGCCGATGGTGAATATACCGCTGTGCAGTTGGGCTTCCTTCTCCGACGCGACTTTGTGTTTGCCAGTGGAACAATTTTTCATTAATCGCGTAATCTTCGTACAAAGTAGACGGTGAGAAGTCCTTTTCCGATTTGTTTAATGTAATGAAAAACACATCAAGTTCCTTATCACGAAAATACTTTACTCCTTCTCTAAAGGCAGGACTCGCTGCTTCGTTAAAATAATCTAAACCAGCCATCACTTGATTCGTAGAATATTGACTGTGCACCTGTAATGGACAAGGGAAAGAGAAACTAGGTGCAATCTCAAGCGTTTCAAGAGACTCGTAAAGCATCTGTAAAATCTCTTTAATCTCCTCTCTAAAAGCAGGATGATCCAATACCTTTTCAATCCCATCTCTTACCGATAAAAATCCTTCTTTCTCTGGGTGAGCCTGATAAAAGGAGTAATAAAACATATTGAGCATTAACTTTTCCTCTTGTGTTTCCGCCCGGCCATGTTGCACAAACGATAGTAAAAACTCTAATAGCTTCTTTGAGTTAAGATGAAACAAATTTGATAGTCGACTGGTGAGCCACTTTTCCTGGTCGTACTGAAAGTCTTCAGCTACACCGGCTTCAACTTTCATTCGACTAAAGCTCCGGTTTCTATTTCCACCATACATGCCGTAAAGGGACAAGTGAAAATGATCCAGAAAGTTACGAAGTGTGAGTTCCTTCCCTGTGTCTTGCTCAAAATGCCTCATTTTCGTGATCAAGTTACTTTTTGTGTTTGCGCTTGATTTGATATTTCGGAGTATATACTCTTTCGCCTGCTTCTCCAGCTGAATAAAGCAACCTTTTGGCAAATTAAAGAATCCATTCTCTACATAATGTTGGACGGAGTGTTTCGATCTACCGATTAGCGCACGAAACTTCTCTTCGAATGAGTAATTCATGTGTGCTTGTCCGACAAAATCCAAAACCGTTAAACAATCTTTATCTTCTGCTAAACGAAGACCACGCCCAAGTTGCTGAAGAAACACAGTTAAGCTCTCAGTGGGACGGAGAAAAAGCACGGTATTTACTTCTGGAATGTCGATTCCCTCGTTATATAAATCAACGACAAAAATAAACTTGATTTCGCCATTTACTAGTTGCTGTTGAACATTTACACGGGTCTCTTTGTCTGTTCTCCCATGCAAAGCTATCGAGGGAATTTCCGCCCGATTAAAATAATCGGCCATGTATTGAGCATGAGCAATGGAGACACAGAACCCTAGACCTTTCACTTCTCGGATATCAGTGACATACTTTTGGACGCTCTGGACAATTTGAGCGCTTCGAAGATCGTTGGATGTGTACACATTCTCCAGTTCCCTCGTGTCATAGCCTCCTCTTGACCATTTCAAATGGAAGAGATCGACTGTATCACTAACACAAAAGTATTGGAATGGGCTTAACAGCTTTTGGTTCACTGCTTCAGTCAATCGCATCTCCGCAGCAATTCGATCATCAAAATACTCAAGAACACTTCTACCATCCATCCGCTCTGGAGTCGCAGTCAATCCAAGCAAAATTTTAGGTTGATAATGAGAAAGAAGCCTTTGATAGGATTCCGCTGCCGCATGATGGAATTCATCGACAATGATGTAGTCGTAGAATTCACTAGTGGTTTGCTCATATAATTTTTTACTATTAAAGCTTTGGATACTAACAAACAAATGATCCAGAGAATCAGGCTGGTGTTGTCCGACAAGCATATCTCCGAAGTTCGGATCTTTCAAAATGGCCCTAAACGTATCCAGACTTTGCTTTAGAATTTCCTCACGGTGAGCGACAAACAACAACTTTGCTCTACCCGCATTACGCTTACGAAAGCGCTTATAATCAAATGCTGATATAACTGTCTTTCCAACCCCGGTAGCAGCCACAATAAGATTTCTATAGCGTTGGTGAACCTCTCTCTCAACTTGTAGTTTCTCTAGAATCTCTTTCTGATAAAAATAGGGCTGGATATCGAATATGTATGGTGTTGAACTCTCCGCTACTTCCCACTTACTTTTCTCCAATGCGTAGCGAAGATAGTGCTGGTCTTGCTCATTTTTACCATTGAACTCTTTGAACTCGCGATCATTCCAATAGCTTTCGAATGTCGCTTTACATTTCCTCATTACATCATACGAATCCTTTTCAGTTACCTTCACATTCCATTCTAGTCCAGAAGTCAATGCAGGGTTCGATAAATTAGATGAACCAATGTAAGACGTACTAAACCCAGTGTCTCTTTTAAACAAGTAGGCTTTTGCATGTAGCCTTGTACGTTCAACGTCATAAGAGATTTTTATTTCAGTGTTAGGTAACTGGCTCAATTCCTGAATGGCTTTATAATCGGTCGCTTCCATATAGGAAGT
Source organism: Bacillus fonticola (assembly GCF_012955605.1). Taxonomy (GTDB): domain Bacteria; phylum Bacillota; class Bacilli; order Bacillales; family JC228; genus Bacillus_CG; species Bacillus_CG fonticola. The sequence goes on from NZ_CP052135.1 coordinate 3,067,431, forward strand.
AGTAATAACACGAAGCTGTCCTCCGTTTTCAGTAAACGTTCGTAACTCCTCTATAATGACCCGAAGACCACTCCACTTAATAAAAGACACGAGCATGTCGATGGAGTTGGATGATAAAATTTCTTTCTTCAACTCTCCTAACATATTAGGCTCATGAGAAGACCCTGTGAAAAGGGAGCTCTCGGCTATCGGTGTTACAGGGCGAACTACTTCTTCTCTTCTGATACTACGAACGGAATTTATCCGAGAGTAGATATGAGTCAGCACTTCACCTTCTTCGGCTATTTTCAGCGATTCGAACTCAGCTCGGTCTAATCGTTGACTCAAGATCGAAATAATATCATTACAAGTCGCGATCTGATGTAGAAGAGGGTCCTTCTTATAGCGCTCATCATCACGAACAAACTGGAGCGCCTTTCTGGTGACCAAGCTGATATAAGAAGACAATACCTTTCGCGCTTCTTCCACATCAAGTGGATCCTTTCCGATTTCAAGATCTATATCAGCATTTGCTAACTCTCTTTTTAATTTCTGATTAATGATTTCCTCATAGATTCCTTGCTTAAGCATTGAATCACCTCGATTGTTCTTGTTTTTAACCTTACCATGAATTTCATATGAAGGGAAAAGAGGACTTTGAACCAAGTCCTTTCGAAAGTGAAACTATCCTCTTGAATTCATTTCTTGCAATTTCTCCACCGTAGGAATATCCGCAGGCGCCCAATCTAAAGAAGCTAACTCTTCAGCTAATAACCACTTCATTGATTTGTGTTCTTTTAAGATGGGCTCACCTTCAATGATTACACAGATAAAAGTAGTTAAATGTACAACCCCGAAATCATACTCATGAACGGTATGAGCTACTTGGTCTCCAACAATAACTTGGCAACTCATCTCTTCAAGAATTTCACGCGTCAATGCGTCTTGCGGAGACTCCCCTTTTTCTATTTTTCCACCCGGAAACTCCCACTTCAAGGGCAAAGACATAGTTGAACTTCTTTGAGCGCAAAAGATCTTACCGTATTGTATAATCGCCGCTCCTACAACATGTATCTCTGTTTTCATGGAATCACCCTTTATTGGAATATCTATAAATGATCTTAACATCTCATATCCATACTGTGTACCTAGGTGTATAATCCCTGCACGGCAATGCTTATAGTGTCTGGCTCAGGCACCGAATTTGATGTAAATGCAGCTGGATTGTGATAGAGTAAGTGTTAATGTTTAAGTTGGAGGTCTCTAATGTTGAATGAAGTAACCAATGGCTTACATAGCCTCTCTGCAATTGTATTTTTACTTATTTTATTTTTCCCATTCTTTATCCGTAGACATTTAGTTAGGAGTCCGGAAAAGCTGGCTTATTCTTTGAAACGATGGAAACAACTTTTTCTTATAGCACACATTTTTCTTATTATTTCTTTACTGACAGGAATTGAAATGGCTTACCGAGCTGACTCCTCCTTTCAGTGGGTCACCTCTCTTTGGTTCATTAGTGTACTCATTGTATTTCTACTGTTGGGTGCTTTACTTGGAATAGTGATGAAATATACGCGCATAGCAATCACTTCATCGGGTAGTGGTGACAGCCACAATACGGTTCACATTAAGTTACAAAAATTCAGCTGGCTCCTCTCTTCATCTATTTTAGTCATTTTAGTTCTAATGTTCATTTCTCCATTTGGACACTAATCCGGTACTGCCCCAGCCCCGTAGGAGTGCGTTAACATGGCGGGGCTTTTTTTATAAAAACTAAACGTATGCACTTTGCAGCTAGTTGAAGAAGCAATCCAACACATACTAGAGAGATGTTATGTCCTTTTCTATATTTCTTAGATTAGGTGTGCGTACATGGAAGCTCTGTAGTAGACGCCTGCATTGTACTTGACCCTGTGCTCCACACACTCCCCGCTCCGCAACGCCCTCTAACTCTTTAACCGGCACTTACCACACCTTGCCTCCCACAAGCTTTACCCCCCGCGGAATCGTCATATTATGCAACCACTGATGCAGTATCGTCGGATGGTCTTGTTCATTTTGATCAGGAACGCTCATCCAGGTAAATAGTAGACTGCGGCCTTGTTGGTCGAGTGTCGTTTGAGGTGCGTTGAAGTCGAAGCCTCGGTCTAGTTCTTTGAATTGGCCGTGTTCGTTTGTGCCTGTTTTCGGGTCAAAGGTGCCGATTACGTAGCCTGCTTGGTATACGTTTTGATATTTCATTCCTTCTGGTAAAAACACTTCAACTTATCAATAAGCCCCTCGAATATGCGCATGAACTTCTTCATTGTAAAAGTCTTTCAATTTTTGTAATTTATCTTTACTAAAATCTTTCACTTTCAATGCCTTCAGGTTGTCCTCCACCTGTTTCACATTTCTGAAACCCGGTATTACACTTGTTACTTCCTCTTGTTGCAGGATCCACTTAATCGCAGCTCTTGTTCTGTTTCCTCGTTCATTTTCGATCCACTTTAAATTATTGCTCAGTTCCACACCTTTTTGAAAGTCTAAACCGCCGAATGTTTCTCCGACGTTGAACGCTTCTCCTTCCTTTTGTGGCTTTAGCCAGTAGTTCTTCGCTGTGCCCATCTCCATACACATCCGCCGTATCAAAGAAGTTTACTCCTGCATCCATTGCATAATCTAATGCTTTCAGCGCTTCCTGATCATCTAGCTTTCCCCATGCGCCGCCGATTGCCCAAGTACCGAAGCTTAGTTCACTTATATTTAGATCCGTGTTTCCCAGTTGATTGTATTTCAATATTTTCATCCCCTTATGTAAATATTTAAAGAAGGAGCACCCGCAAAAAAAGGCAACCTCAAGAAGCGTTTCAATTCTTCTGTACACTTCTGAGATAGCCTTTTACGATAATCGTTTATTTTCGATATTTAGTTAGTTTTTCATTTAGTTCCTTAGTTTGCACGTAGACCTCTTGGTATAGACTAAATAATTCCTTGTATTTCTCTACATTAAAGGCATTCGGCACAAACTCTTTATCTACTTGTAAAAATTCATCCGCACATTCTTTCAGGGAATCAAACCATCCACAACCATAGGCCGCAAGCATGGCAGCTCCCATGCCAGGTCCTTGCTCACTCGATAGCTTCACAATCCTCGCGTCGAAAATATCAGCCTGCATTTGCAGCCATTCTTGATTCTTCGTACCGCCTCCGGTAGAGACAATGGTATCAATATGCTTGCCATTTTCACGGAAAATAGCGATTGATTCATTCAGCGAAAAAGTGATCCCTTCCATGATAGCTCTGACAAAATCTTTTCGTTCATGCGAGCTGTCCATACCGATAAAGCTAGCACGAATCGCTGCATCTGCATGGGGTGTCCGTTCACCTACAACATAAGGTGTAAACAGTAATCCATTGGACCCAACAGGCACCGTTCCCACTTCACTCACTAATTCCTCAAAACTTTCCGCTTTAGCAAAAACATCCCTAAACCAGCTCAAGTTGTATCCTGCTGCCAGGGTAACCCCCATTGTGTAATAGGCATGCGGTGCACCGTGATTAAAGTAATGGACCTTCCCCCTGAAATCCTTATCATTACTCGATTCATAGGAAAGAACGACACCAGATGTTCCGATACTACAGAGAGTTTTTCCATCTTCGAGAATTCCAGAACCGATTGCTCCGCAGGCATTATCTGCTCCCCCAGCAAAAACACGTGTTGATATTGCCAGACCTGTCAATTCAGCAATTTCAGAAGTGATTCTTCCCACTTCCTCATGGGAATCTACTAATGTTGGACATAGATTCTCGTCAATTCCTAGCAGATCACAGATTTCTTTACTCCATACTTTTTCACTGTTATCTAGTAATAACGTTCCAGCTGCATCCGAGTATTCCATATGCAATTCACCCGTAAGCTGATAACGCAAATAATCTTTGGGTAATACAAATGTCTTTGCCTTCTCATAGATGTCTGGTTCATGCTTCTTAACCCAAAGTAATTTAGGTAAAGTAAAGCCCTCCAATGCAGGGTTCTTCGTAATGGCCAGTAGACGTTCTTCGCCAACAACATCATAAATATGCTTGCACTCGGCGGTTGTTCTTGTGTCATTCCAAAGAATCGCATTACGCAACACATCTCGATTTTCATCAAGCAGGACTAGCCCATGCATTTGTCCGGAAAAACTGATTCCTTCGATATCTTCTGGAATTCCATTAAACCCTCTGATCAGATCAGACAGTCCTGCAACTGTTTGATCCACCCATGATTTTGGGTCCTGTTCACTATACCCTGTTTTCTTCTGGATGAGAGGATACTCTTTCGAGACCTCCTGAACGACATCTCCATTTTGATTCACAAGCAGAATTTTTACCGCACTTGTTCCCAAATCAACACCAATTACGTACTTCATAGCAACACCTCTTCTATAAGCAACGCTTTATTCTCCGGCGTAAGCTTTCAATAAATATTGATTGATTGTTGCTTTGATTTTTTCCAGACGACCAGACTGCTGTTTGACTTCTGATAAGCCCAATGCATGCTCCTCAAGCTTGTGGAAGTCCGTATTTCCTTCCACTATGTCAAGTCCAATACCCTCTGTATAACTCTTATAACGATTTTCAACTACATCATCAAGTACTTTATCATCAATTAGTTTTTGGGCGACTTTTAAACCAACGGCGAAACTGTCCATCCCGGCGATGTGAGAATGAAATAAATCCTCAGGCTCAAAAGAACCTCTTCTAACCTTTGCGTCGAAATTAAGTCCACCGCGACCTAGCCCGCCATTCTTAAGAATTTCATACATTGCTAATGTTGTAGAGTATAAGTCTGTCGGAAATTCATCTGTATCCCAGCCTAATAACGGATCACCTTGGTTAGCATCAACTGAACCTAACATGTTGTTTACACGTGCATAACGAAGCTCATGTTCAAATGTATGTCCCGCCAACGTTGCATGGTTTGCTTCAATATTAAATTTAAAATGATCTTGCAAATTGTAGTTTTGCAAGAATGCGAAACTTGTAGCGACATCGAAATCGTATTGATGTGTCGTAGGCTCTTTCGGTTTTGGTTCGATTAGGAATTGTGCATCAAAGCCAATTTCTTTTGCATAATCTACAGCCATATGGAAGAAACGACCTAAGTTATCCATTTCAAGCTTCATATCTGTATTAAGCAGTGTTTCGTATCCTTCACGACCACCCCAGAATACATAGTTTTCTGCTCCTAATTCTTTCCCGATTTCCAAGCCCTTTTTCACTTTTGCTGCAGAATAAGCAAAGATGTCTGCGCTGTTTGAAGAGGCAGCACCATGAATAAAACGTGGATGCGTGAAATTGTTCGCAGTATTCCATAGTAATTGAGTCTTGCTATCTTTCATGTAATCCTTCATCATGCCAACGATCGTATCAAGGTTTTGATTCGTTTCTCTTAAATTGCTTCCTTCTGGTGCAATATCACTATCATGGAAGCAAAAGAATGGGACATCTAGTTTATCGAAAAGTTCAAATGCAGCTTCTACACGCGCTTTCGCTAAATCCATCCCCGTGTATTTATCCCATGGACGAATCATGGTACCTGCTCCAAATGGATCAGAACCGTCCATTGTGAACGTATGCCAGTAAGCTACACCAAAACGCAAGATTTCCTCCATTGTTTTGCCGCCGATTTCTTCCTTAGGATTATAGAATTTAAATGCAAATGGATTTGTTGAAGTTGAGCCTTCGTATGTTATTTTTTTGATGTTATTAAAATAAGCCATTGACCGTTCCTCCTACAATTTCATAATAAGTGTTTTCTCATCCAGGTTGAGCGTGAGGCTTTCACCGAATGTTCGTTAAACGAATCGGACATTTCATGACAGTGGATCTTCCTTTATCACCCAAAGTGTTTGACATCGTTTACTTACTGCCAAAATTGCTTGATAAACTTCATCCCAAAATGTAAATGCTTACAACGTAAGTATAGCAACACAGTGTTAGTTTGTCTATTGAATGAACAAAGTTTTTGCAAACTAATGTTATACAAGCATGGATACCGTATAATAGATCGTGATGATGAATGAATAATAGGATCATCCAAGGAGGTTGTTATGTCCATGAACACTGTTACCAGTGTTATTTATAGCATACTGGAGTGGATTACTCGTTTTGCTTACATAAATGTATTGTGGATTTTGTTTTCATTGGCTGGTGGAATTATTTTCGGTTTCTTCCCCTCTACAATTTCCATGTTCTCCATTATGAGGGATTGGTTAAGAGGAAACACAGAAGCCCCCCTCTTCAATACCTTTTGTAGATACTTTAAGAAAGAGTTTTGGAAGAGCAATCGTCTAGGACTCTTTATTATGGCTATTGTTCTCCTTATCGGACTTGATCTCTGGTACATTCAAATTAGCCTGAATGAGCTTTTATCATGGACTTATACTCCATTATTTGCATTCATGGTGCTGTTTCTTATCTTTTTGTTCTATCTATTTCCATCCTTTGTGCACTTTGATTTGAAAGTAACACAGATTATTAAAAACGCTTTATTTATTATGCTAATCAGCCCGCTTCATACTCTATTGGTAATTCTGTGTCTCGGTTCACTTTATGTAGTCATGACGTTGGTTCCTGCTCTCGTGTTTATCTTCGGTGGAAGTTCCTATGCTTTTGTTACGATGTGGCTTAGCTTAGATGCATTTAATAAGATTCAGCGAAAACAGGCCTACTAAAACATTCATGAGCTGGGCACACAACCATTCATGGAAACTAATTTCAAAGCAGTCGAGTTGTGATCAAGGTGGTGCGAGCGGAGCCCTATGTAGTTTATCAAACAACATCCGAAGTTGTTTTTCTAATAGGATACATCCTATGATTTTAGGATTCTACGTAACTCCGCCCCTTTTCCACAGAAAAAATTACTTTCTCTTTTATTCTTAAAAAGAGAAAGTGATTTTTTTGAATGACTATCCTTTAACCGCACTGGAGGAGATTCCCTCCACCACTTTATTACTAAAGAATAAATACGCCAGTAGGATTGGCAATACACTGATAATCAGCGTTGCCCCAATAGCTCCCCAATCTGTCATATATTGTCCAATGAAGTTTTGGATCCCTACTGTAAGTGTTTTGTATTTGTCTGAACTAATAAATGTGTTCACAAATACAAATTCGTTCCAGTTATAGATCATGTTGATAATAACCGTTGTAGACATAACCGGTGTGGTCATCGGCAGGATAATTTTAAAGAACATCCGATGAACCGAACATCCATCCATGATCGCCGCCTCTTCTATCTCACGAGGTAACGTATAATAGAAGCCAAGCAGAATCATCATTGTAATAGGCAAATTATAAGCCGTATATGTGATGACAATAGACCATGGATTATCTATTAAATTGACATTTAGGAACATACTGAAAAGCGGGATGATGGCAGAATGAAGGGGAATCATTAAGCCAACCATAAATAAGCCCAACACGAGTTTGCTCAGTTTCCATTTCATTCTAGTGATCACAAAGGTCGCCATACTTGCTAATAAAATGGTTAGCATAATCGCAACACCTGTGATCCAGATACTATTCCAGAAATATATGCCGATTCCACCTTCCCATACCTTCGCATAATTCTCCCATCTAAATTCAGACGGCAATGCAAAGGTGGATTTTGAGAAGATCTCCTGGTTATCTTTTAAGGAAAATAGGAATAGCCATATAATCGGAAAAATCTGAAATAAAGCGACGATTGCTAAACCTACATAAAGGAAAAAATAGCCTACACGCCCCATTGTATAAACCTCCTTAATATTGAATTTCTTCTTTGGTGGCTGTGGCTTTACGTATGATTACGGTCACGACTAGTGTGATGATCAATAACAAGAAGCCGATTGCACTTCCGTAACCAAAATCATTGCTTGAAAAGGCCAGTTTATACATATAGGAAGCCATCACTTCGCTGGCACCGTTCGGACCGCCCCCAGTCATCACATAGATCAGATCAAAGTATTTTAACGAACCAACAACAGCCAGTACGATGGTGACTTTTATCACTCCCATGATTAAAGGTAGCTTAATTTTATAGGCAATTTGGAGAGGCGTTGCTCCATCAATCTTCGCAGCTTCCACTAATGATTCAGGAATGTTTTTCAACGCTGCATAGTAGATTAAAATGTAAAAACCGGCATATTGCCATAAAATAGGAATAAATATCGCGTATAATACAACTGAAGGTTCAGCCAGCCACGCTGGAGGATTTTCAATTCCGATTGCCATTAGGATGCTGTTTAACATTCCGTTTGTAGGATTAAACACTTTAATCCATAACTGTGCAATGGCCACTGAGGACAAAAGCATCGGAATTAAATAGATCTTCCTTAAAAGGTCAGATCCTTTTATTTTTGATGCCAATATTAGTGAGATTGCTAGATAAATAATCAAACTAAGCGTGGAAAATAGGGCAAGTAAAAATGAATGAAGGGCACTCTCCCAAAACTTTTCATCTTGGATTGCATTAATGTAATTTTCCAACCCTATAAACTCCATAGCACCGATGCCATCCCAATCCATTAAACCATAATATCCAGTCAGGACTAGCGGGATGAATATAAGTACACCGATTAACAGGAGTGCAGGGAGAACGTATAATGCTATTACCCACTTATTAGACATTACTTTATCCATAACATTCAACCCCATAACTTTTTGGAAATTGAAAAGGACAATTCAGCAAGAGGGTATGTCCTTTTCCTTAAATGATTACTTCATTAGATTCATATTCTACTATTCTTCTTCCGAAAGTGCATTTTCATGCTCTTTCGCAAACTCTTCCGGTGTCACACTTCCGCCAAAGAGGGCTTGAATCATATCCAAATGAACCTGCGCTACATCTGCACTCATTTGAACGTCTGCAAATAATGTGATGTTACTTGCATTGTTTAGATCCTCAAGAACATCGACATACATTTGTGGCAGATCCAGTGATTCTACATCTACTTTCGTAGCCGGAATTACACCAGCTACTGATACTGATTTTTCTCCCCATTGCTGCACGAAGTATGATGCAAATTCCTTCGCTTCTTCTTTTACGTCAGAGTCTTCAGCAACGAACAGGCCAACACCAGGACCGCCTACAAAGCTGTTCGTATCTCCCTTTCCATCAACTGTCGGAAAGTTAAAATACCCTACAGAGTCTCTGAACTCCTGAGGAACATCTTCATTTGTTGTATAGTTTGGTAAATCCCATGTAGCAATTAAGTACATCGCAGCCTGTTCGTTCATAAACATGCTCTTCGCTTCTTGATCAGATAAACCATTGAAACCTTTAACAAACGCGTCCATACCTACTAGATTCTGCACTTCTTCAGCAGCGGATACCAATGCCGGGTCTTCGAACGAGCCGGACCGGTTTATCGCACTTGTTAAGACATCTGCGCCACCGATTCTGTCAGCAAGATACATATACCATAGAGAACCCGTCCAGCGATCTTTATTTCCTAGAGCAATTGGTGCTACTCCATTTTCATTTAATGTTTTGACTACATTCTCAAACTCTTCATATGTCTCAGGTGCTTCTAAACCATACTCTTCAAATATTGCTTTATTGTAAAAAACAGTTGCAATATTCAATTCAAGAGGCAGACCATACGTACTTCCATCGATCTCATAAGCTTCCGCAGTTCCAGAGACGAAGCTGTCTTTTAAATCCCCTTCAAGCAGGTCATCTAGAGGCGCAAACTTATCGCCACTAACATAAGGTTCTAAAAATCCTGCAGCCCATGTCATCCCTACATCCGGTAATTCATTAGAAGTAGACAACACCTTTAGTTTATCCTTGTATTGCTCATTGCTTAATACCTCAAGTTCAACTGTTACACCCGGATTTTCACTTTCAAAATCCTCAATGATTCCGTTTACAATATCGTAATGCAGTTTTGAACTTCCTTCAGGCCACAAATGCATAAATTCGATCGTTTTGTCATCACCAGATTCTGAAGCATTCTCATCAGTCCCCGCACAACCAGTTACTAATAACAGCGAGGCAAAAATGATAAACATCGTTGTAACCGCTTTCTTATTTCTCAAACTAAACACCCCCAATATTCGTTATTTTGAAATCAGATTTTTTTACTAACCTAAGATTACCACCCAAAACAATGTTTGTCTAGTGGATAAACTAAGTTTGTGATATAAATATATAGTGGTACACTAAGGAAAAATACGAGAAAGAGTTGATCCTCTAGGTGAAGATGATTCAAACATATAATCAACATGTCGTCAAAAAAGGGAACAAGTCATTGGTCTTACAAACTATCCAGGAATACACCCCTATATCAAGGGCAGATATCGCAAATAGAACAGGACTGAATAAAGGAACAGTTTCTTCTCAAGTAAGTGAGTTGCTTAAAGAAAAACTGATTCTTGAGTCGGGCCCCGGAGTTTCCAGTGGTGGAAGACGACCCGTTATGTTGTTATTCAATCAATTAGCAGGCTATTCCATTGGCATTGATATAGGTGTTAACTATATTCTCGGCATCCTAACAGACCTTCAAGGAAATATTTGCAATGAGAAAATGATTCAATTTAAAGACTTGCCTTATGAAGAAATAATCCAGGAGTTATTTATCATTGTGGATGCACTAGTCTCTTCCACGCCTCCAAGTCACTACGGGATAGTCGGAATCGGCATTGGTGTGCCTGGAACCGTAAATACAGACGGGGAAATACTCCTCGCTCCCAATTTAAATTGGAAGAATGTTCATCTGAAAGAAGTTATGGAACAAAAATATAATGTACCCATTCAGATTGAGAATGAAGCAAATGCCGGAGCTTATGGAGAGAAGAAGTTCGGTGCAGGCAAAGACTCCGATAATATTATTTACGTAAGTGTGGGAATCGGGATAGGTGTTGGCCTTATATTGAATGGTCAGCTTTATAAAGGAAACAACGGTTTTTCTGGAGAGTTTGGTCACATGACTATTGAAAAGGACGGTATTAAATGTCGCTGCGGTAACCAAGGCTGTTGGGAATTGTATGCTTCAGAAAAAGCCCTCGTCAACAGTGCCATTCAAAAAGGAATCGAAATGGAAATTGGTCAGGAACTTTCCCTTGAACGTTTAAACGAACTAGCTAATAACGGTCATAAAGAAGCGATTAACGCCTTTGAAGGAATTGGGGATTACTTAGGAATCGGCATTAATAACATTATTAATATCTTCAATCCTGAACAGGTTATTATAGGGAATCGTTTAGCTTCCTCTCACAGATGGCTGGAAGAACCAATCAGGAAAAAAGAGAAACATGCCCTTTTAACTCATCAAAAAGACTTAAGTATTGATTTTTCAACACTATCAACACATTCAACTGCACTAGGTGCGGCGGTTTATGCCAGTGAAAACTTTTTAACTATTGATATCCAGGAAGCTTAAAGGGGGTGGTGCGTTCTTTTGACTAACTACGAAAGCAACCTTGATTAAGATTTTCTCAGCATGTAAATAGGAGAGGTGGAATCACAATGACAACGATTCAAAATCCAATTTTAACAGGCTTCAATCCAGACCCAAGCATTTGCCGTGCAGGAGAAGATTATTATATTGCCGTATCTACTTTCGAATGGTTTCCGGGTGTAGGAATCTATCATTCAAAGGACTTAAAGAACTGGCGGTTAGCTTCAAGACCACTGAATCGCCTAAGTCAATTAAACATGTTGGGAAATCCTGATTCAGGCGGTATTTGGGCCCCTGCTTTATCTTATCGAGATGACAAGTTTTGGTTAATCTATACAGATGTAAAAGTGGTCGATGGACAATGGAAAGACAGTCATAATTACCTAGTTACATGTGCTACCATTGACGGTGAATGGTCCGAGCCTATCCACCTAAACAGCTCGGGCTTCGATCCTTCTTTATTCCACGATGACGACGGTAAAAAGTATCTGGTAAACATGGTATGGGATCACCGTGTAGGTCACCACAATTTTTACGGCATCGTCATGCAGGAATACAGCGTGAGCGAGCGAAAGCTAATTGGAAAAAAGGAAATAATCTTTAAGGGTACCGATATGAAACTGACGGAAGCCCCTCATCTATATAAAATGAATGGCTATTACTACCTTCTCACAGCTGAAGGAGGAACGAAATACGATCACCAGGCGACCATAGCCCGTTCAAACAATCTATGGGGACCCTATAAAGTGCATCCTGACAACCCATTGATTACTTCATTCCCCTATCCTAGAAACCCGCTTCAAAAAGCAGGACATGCTTCGATTGTCCAGACTCATACGGATGAGTGGTTCCTGGTCCACTTAACAGGACGGCCATTACCGCAAGAGGATAAACCACTTTTAGACCCACGCGGTTATTGTCCGCTTGGAAGAGAAACCGCCATTCAGCGACTTGAATGGAAGAATGATTGGCCATATGTTGTAGGCGGCAATCAGCCATCGGTAGAAATTAAAGGACCCGACATTGAAGAAGTGAAATGGGGAAAAGACTTTGCTGAGAAGGATGACTTTCACTCCGGAAAATTGGATCAACATTTCCAATCATTACGTATTCCATTAGGTGAAGAAATCGTATCTTTAAAAGATAATCCAGGACACTTACGACTGTATGGAAGAGAATCATTAACTTCTAAATTTACTCAAGCTTTTATAGCTAGACGTTGGCAACATTTTCAATTTACTGCCGAAACAAAGGTGGCTTTTAACCCAGAAACATTCCAGCAAGCAGCTGGTTTGGTAAACTACTATAATACCCAAAACTGGACAGCCCTGCAGATTACTTGGAATGAGGAAAAAGGAAGAATCCTTGAATTAACAACCTGTGATAACTTCACCTTCGACCAGCCGCTTAAAGACAACCAGATCGTTGTTCCAGAAAACATCGAATATGTCTACCTACGCGTCAATGCAAATAAAACTACGTACGAGTATTCTTACTCATTCGATGGCGAGACCTGGACGAAGATCCCTGTTAAACTAGAGTCTTATAAGCTATCAGATGATTACATTCAGGGGGGCGGCTTCTTTACTGGTGCATTCGTCGGAATGCAATGTCAGGATACATCAGGTCAGAAGCTGCATGCTGACTTTGATTATTTCGTTTATAAGGAAGAGAACTAAACTTAGATACGCAAAGCAACCGTGATATTTCTGTTGAGGAAATATCACGGTTGCTTTTGTTTCTTTAGGGAACTAAAGTAATGCCCACACATACTTTTCGATGTGTGAAGATTACGCTTCAACTGGTTTCATAGTTGTTTTCTTCTTCTTTGGTGTTTCATTCTTCGTCATGGTTAACCCTGTAATTCCGTAGAAGAGAGAAACCATCGGCGTAATGAGCGCTAAGAAACAGAATGGCAGGTAGACACCCGTTGCTACACCCAGTGCACTTGACGTATAGATTCCACTTCCGGTCCAAGGAAGAAGTGAGGCGCTTTGTGTTCCCGTATCTTCTAATATTCTCGAAAGGTTTTCAGGCTTCAAATTTAACCGCTCAAAAATAGGCCTCATCAATGTGCCACTCATGACGCTTGAGAAATAAACAGAACCGCCGATAGCAAGTGTTACATAACTCACTATGATCGTAACAAAGACAAGCATCCCTGTGTGTTGAATCTTATGAGCAAAAGATGCAATGAGCGCCTCTAATACCCCCGCTTCTGCTAACAAACCACCCAATCCAAGGGCAAATAAGAACAAGGCGACAAGGGCGAGCATACTAGTTAACCCACCACGCTGAAGTAAACTATCCACTATCTCAATACCAGATTCTATATGATAACCATCATAGAAAATCGTAATCGTATCTGTAAAGCTGAACCCTTGATAGATCATGGCGACGACTCCACCAACTGCAGCTCCAATAAAGATGGATGGAATAGCAGGTTTTTTTAACATCAGCAAAGTGATCAGAACAACAATTGGAATCATCGGTACGATCCCGAGATTAAAAGTCTGGTCTAGATAAGCAATTAATTGATTAACGCTTCCAGCATCTACAGTGGCCGCACTATACTTTAAACCAATAAAGGTAAAAATCACAGCTGTAATAATATAAGCTGGTATTGTTGTCCAAAGCATGTGCTTAATATGAGTAAATAGCTCACCACCGGTTACGGTTGGTGCCAAATTTGTTGTGTCAGACAGTGGTGACATTTTGTCTCCGAAATAGGCCCCACTAATAATCGCTCCTGCAGTTAGACCCACAGGTATTCCTAAAGCTGTTCCCACCCCCATCATGGCAATCCCAGCTGTCCCAATGGTTCCCCATGAAGTTCCTGTAGCCACTGAAACAAGAGAACAAAAAAGTAATGTTGTGACTAAAAAGAACTGTGGTGAAATCGCTTCTACTCCATAATAAATTAACGTAGGTACGGTACCTGAAGCTATCCATGCACCGATTAAAATCCCGACGGTTAATAAAATCAGCCCAGGCTGCAACGCCCTACTCATCGATCTCATCATCGACTTTTCTACTTGTTTATAGTTAAAACCTAAGCCCATCATAAATGGAACTAGGACAAGCATGCTGATAAACATCAGAATTTGAATCGGTGCATCAAATACCAGAATGCCGATTGAAATAACAGCAATCGCTACAATTAGCATGGATAGTGCATACATGAAAGACGGTTTTCTAATATGATCGGTTTCCAACAAACCACTCCTTAGTGTTGTGTTTTTTTGATCTTAAGATGTCTAGAATGACGCTTTGACATGGGTAAGATCGTGTACAATGAAAAGGTATATATTTATGTTACTATAGATGAAATTTTCAGTAAAATCCCATATAAGTCCATTATCTATGATATAGCGTGATGAATGCCCCTTGCAGCCACGTACGCTAGATGATTCATAGAAATGCTCATGTATTGTGCCGTATACTACGGATCGCACAATTAAAAAAAGTGCAAGACCCTGCATTTTTCCTTTGCAAGGCTTGCACTTATCAAACAACTTCATATTAGATCCGTATTGAAAAACCTCATTTGCTAATCGGGTGATGACCACTGGTTTTATTTTTCGCTTAGACCAAGCGCCTGCGCTGTTGAAGTATGAATTTCCTGGAAGAGCTCTGGGTTTTCCACTAGTGACACGCCATAAGAAGGAATCATTTCTTTTATTTTCGGTTCCCACTCTTTCATATGTTGTGGGAAGCACTTTTCTAATACCTCAAGCATCACGTGAACGGCAGTAGAAGCACCCGGAGAAGCGCCGAGTAATGCAGCGACCGAGCCATCAGTGGCACTAACCACTTCCGTACCAAATTGAAGTGTCCCTTTACCGGCATCAGTATCTTTGATCACTTGTACACGCTGACCCGCTACCACGATATCCCAATCCTCGCTCTTGGCGTTCGGGATAAACTCGCGTAATTCTTCCATGCGTTTTTCATGCGATAACAGTACTTGCTGGATCAAGTATTTTGTCAACGCCATCTCTTTCATACCGGCAGCCAACATAGTAAAGATATTATCAAGCTTCACGGAATTGATTAGGTCAAAATTCGAACCGTTTTTCAAGAATTTTGGTGAGAAGCCGGCAAACGGTCCGAACAGCAATGATTTTTTGTTATCGATATACCTTGTATCAAGATGAGGAACAGACATTGGAGGAGCCCCAACCTTAGCTTTACCGTATACTTTCCCATGGTGCTGCTCGGCAACCTCAGAATTGTTACATACCAAAAATAGCCCGCTAACCGGGAACCCTCCAATATGTTTTGACTCAGGAATACCGGTTTTTTGCAGTAGATGTAAACTTCCTCCTCCACCGCCAATGAAGACGAATTTTGCCGTATGATATTCGATTCGACCACTAGCGATGTCATGTACTTTCACTTCCCACAAGCCATCGCTAGTACGTTTCATATCCTTAACACTATGCCTGTAGTTTATGTCGACGTTTTGACCCTCTAAGTGGTCAAACAGCATGCGCGTTAACGCACCAAAATTGACATCCGTTCCAGAGTCGGTTTTGGTTGCCGCTATCGATTCATTCGATGTACGTCCTTCTATGATAAGCGGAATCCATTCCTTCAACTTTTCAGGATCATCGGAAAATTCCATCCCCTGAAACAACGGATTGTTTGACAGCGCATCAAAACGTTTTTTCAAATACGTAACATTTTCTTCCCCTTGCACTAAACTCATATGAGGTATCGGCATGATAAAGTCCTGCGGGTTACGAATCATGTGGCTGTTCACAAGAAAAGACCAAAACTGTCTTGAAAGCTGAAACTGCTCATTCACTTTTATCGCTTTGCTAATATCTATCGATCCATCAGGTTTTTCGGATGTGTAGTTCAGCTCGCACAATGCAGCATGACCCGTACCCGCATTGTTCCATTCATTCGAGCTTTCTTCTCCTGCGTTTGCGAGTTTCTCAAACACTGTGATTTCCCATTCCGGTGCTAACTCTTTCAGTAATGATCCCAAAGTCGCGCTCATGACTCCGGCACCAATTAAGATGACGTCTGTTTTTTTCTGTACGTTGCTCATGATAACCTTCCTCATCCCCTATATATGCAAAAGAATCAGCGCTCCTGCTTAGGTTTCACAAAAAGCAAGGCGCAATCTAGGAACATACTTTTTCTGTTACGATTATACCATACAGTCTGTTGTAATATGACCCATACATTAGAATGTCTACTATTATCAGATAACATTACACTGATTAACGCTGGAAAAGATGGAGGATTCGTCCATGAGGTATATGTAACCGTTGGATCAGATGTACGAGGTGATTTCCAATTAAAATATGACTCTTTGATCATTCAACAAATGGATCAGAGGTCAGAAAAAGCATCTTTACTGACCTCTGATCCATTTTGATTGGTGTATGAAGAATAATTACTCTATTGTCCTAATAGAATAGTTGCTTATAATGTTTTTAGAGCCTTTTCAATTGATGTTTCCCCACCCACCAGATCAAAGGCTTTGCCGATTGTTTGGTCATCCTCAAGTGAGGCAATAATTACTGAAGCAACATCTTCACGAGAAATTTGCTCAAAGTCAAGGTCAGCCGCCACTTTCACCTTTCCAGTCCCAGGTTCGTTGGCCAATCCTTTAGGACGAACAATTGTATAATCAAGACCACTTTCCTCTAACCAAACATCTGCGTAATACTTAGCTGCACCATAGACCATTAGATTTTTCATCCAATCAGCGTGATTGTTGTCATGGAATCTGTGAACACCAATTCCACTAACAATGACAAAACGTTTTATAACTATACAAACATTGTCGCTACTCACATTGTGCTGATGTCAATTACGAATCGATACTTCACATCTGAAGCTAATACTCGTTCGTAGGCTTCGTCAATTTGGTCGGCTGAAATAACTTCAATCTTAGGAGCAATGTTGTGTTCTGCACAAAAGTCCAACATCTCTTGAGTCTCACGGATGCCACCGATCATAGAACCTGCAAATGAACGACGACGACCGATTAAATTAAACGCGCTTAGTGACAGCGGTTCTGCAGGAGCACCGACGTTTACCAGAGTGCCGTCAAGAGTGAGTAGCCCTAAATAAGCATCCATGTTAATCTTTGCACTTACTGTGTTAATAATTAAGTCAAAGGATTCGGCAAGTTTCTCAAATGTTTCTGGAACACTTGTCGCATAGTACTGCTTTGCGCCCAATTGCAAGCCATCGTCCTTTTTCTTCAATGTTTGGGACAGAACAGTGACCTCTGCTCCCATGGCATGTGCAATTTGGACAGCCATATGACCAAGACCTCCCATACCAACTACCGCTACTTTCTTACCTGGACCAGCATTCCAATGATTGAGTGGTGAATATGTCGTAATACCAGCGCAAAGTAAGGGTGCTGCTACATCAAGCTCAATGTTATCAGGGATTCTGAGTACGAAATCCTCCGTTACGACAATGTGGGTAGAATAGCCGCCTTGAGTAGGCTCGCCATATTTATCTACACCAGCATAGGTAGGGACATTCCCTTTAAGACAGTATTGTTCTTCTCCTTTACGGCAATTCTCACATTCACCGCAGGAGTCAACCATACATCCAACTCCTACCCGATTACCAACCTTGTATTTTGTAACATTAGGTCCTACAGCCGTAACAACTCCTGCAATCTCATGACCAGGAACAAGAGGATAGTTTACTGGACCCCATTCACCATGTGCAGTATGGATGTCTGAATGGCATATACCTGAATATTTAATCTCAATTAGAACATCATGCAAATCTAGATCGCGTCGTTCAATTTCAGCTGCGCGAAATGGCTTGTCCGGACCATCAACAGCTCTTGCTTTAGCAGTTACCATTAATAAAACCTCCTGTAATTCATGCTTTTTAAGAGAATATGTTTGTATCAGGTAAATGAATTACTCAGGTAAAATTTACCCTTATTCATTTCGATTCCAACTTTTTCTCTTGCAAAACAATGTTAATCCTTATAGTTAACTCTAGGTCAAGTGATTTTAAAATTTTTCTGAAGATCACCTCGGGCAGACAGTTTTCATATCATTTATCCATCTAGCCTATATTAGTTACATATTTTAAAAGCAAGTATATCTCAATTGAACCGAGTCAAAGTTACTTTCCCTTTAAAGTAACTTTGACATTCAGCAAAAACAGCGATAAAATCCTCTCACAACAATAGAGTTAACTCGAGATCTATCTATCAATTGAAAGGGGAGATAAATGTTGAAGACATATTCTATCAGTGAAGTTGCAAAAGAATTGAATCTTACAGTCTATACCTTGCGTTACTACGACAAAGAGGGACTTATGCCTTTTGTAGAACGGGCAGACAGCGGAACACGCTTGTTTAAAGAATCTGATATCGACGCTTTAAAAATAATTGAATGTCTGAAATCTACAGGGATGCCTATTAAGGAAATTAAAAACTTCATTGATTGGTGTTCTGATGGGGATTCAACGTTGCAGCAAAGATATGACATGTTTATGGAAAGAAAGGCTAGTGTAGAAGCGCAGATAGAAGAATTAAAAAAAACAATGGAACTCATCGAGCATAAATGTTCCTATTATAAAACTGCTTTGGATGCTGGAACGGAAGATATTCATAAAAACGATAAAATAGAGATTACTAATTAATAGAAGCCACCGCTTCGTTTTGTTCAATACTTTAGTTACATACAATTAGAACGACTCTATAACACCGGGAGTGCTCCAACAATTATGTTGTGCAATTATAAATTTCTCCCATTATTCTCATATAAAAGAGAACTATATAATCTGCAAAAAGATGAAAACAACAGAATTATTCCTGACTAGTTTCGATATTCTTTAATATTTTCGCAGGTACACCCTGTTTTTGACACCCTAAGATTACTGAAAGTTGACGGTATTGCCTGTCCGGAAGTGGACGAGTATAATGTCCATGAATATAATCCGGCGAAAGGAAAAGACGCCTCCCATAATGTATAACTGCGCCAACAGTTATACAGGAGACGTCCCAACAAAAAGTATATGGTTATTGTATCAGATTATCAGCTGATTGACATTCATACTACTTGTTCGTAAATGGGGTCATCATCATAACCAGCATCCATGGCCTGATAGCGCAGTGATGGAATGGAGAGACGTTCGTGAATTCCCTTTAATAAGGGGATTGCTGCCTTTCCACCGTTCAAGCTACCCGATGAGAAGAGGGATTGTAGTATGTATTGACTCGATGTACCAACGGCCAAGTGTCCCTTATAGCCATACCAAAAAACGTTTTTGCCTTCACTGTTCTTTTTCATGCCCCAAGTAGGGCCTTGAGGAACTTCAGCGCGCAATTCAGCTAAAGATGCATCCAGTTGCGCTTCGATCTACAAGAATTGACCGCTCACCCAAATTTGAACAAGCAGTCAATTCCAATGCCTTTCACACCAAAAATAGAAAACTCAAACCCAATCATTTTTGTGGAACAGCCATGTTCTGTTGTTGGTCATTACCCTCTTTACACCAAACAATTAAATTTGGGCACCGCACCCACTTATGGGCGACCTCATTCTTTTGCCTATACGAATTTTTTTATGTATAATGGACATATAAATAAAGAGAGAAGCGTCGACACTTCTCTCCCTGCAACCTCTACCGTCAGGGTGGTGGTTGTCAGAAGTTACTTGTTATCTTGAGAACCACCCTTTTGCTTGTGACGGCGTAGGGTGGTTTTCTTGTCCTCTAGTACGTTTTTTCGAATTGGTTTGGCGATTAAACAATACCACAAGATAAGCATACTTCTTTATTTTTTTATGTCTTTTTAAGGTATTTTTGTTTTTAGAACTGCTTCTAGAGAGCCATCGCATTAGCGATTTCGTTCTTCTGCTGCTTCGGAAGCAAGAGAACCGCCCCCGTGCATCCACCAGGAACAGTAGCCTTTGAGAGGGTCAAAGATTGCTCCAAATATGTCTCACTTGGCTCCCCCTTAATGGTTCAAGTGTGTATCTCT
Organism: Bacillus fonticola; assembly: GCF_012955605.1. Lineage (GTDB taxonomy): Bacteria > Bacillota > Bacilli > Bacillales > JC228 > Bacillus_CG > Bacillus_CG fonticola. The sequence continues at coordinate 3,087,807 of NZ_CP052135.1, forward strand.
ACAGAATATAATCTATATTCCCTTGTTCTCGCACAAAGTATTCTTTAAAAGATTTCTTCATAAAAGCTGCTACTGGACCTGTAACGGGAACTTTACTCCGGGTTCCACCCCAAATTGTATCAGCCTCAATATATGCAGCATTGTCTCCACCCATCTCCATCACACATAGTACTTCAGGTGTATAAAGTTTGTTTGTATTGCTGACTTTCAACTCATGAGCAATATTTTGGGCAATTACTTTTGCACCTGCCATTGCATTGTGCCCCATTTTCGGACCCACCATCTGAATCATATCCCCTGTTGCAAATACATTTGGATAATGAACCGAACGCAGTTGTTCGTTGACCGGAACAAATCCACCCTCACCTTCCAAACCACTTCCTTGTAATCCCTTTGGACCTTCGTATGCAGGCATGATAAACGACAATTGACTTTCCAAAACAGGACCATCTTTAAACCGAACTTCATTTTCTGCTATTTCACTCAACTCTACGTTGACATGAAGATGAACGTCATGTTTTTCAAACTGTTCTTTGACAAAATCTTGTACTACTGGTCCGCCCGGAGCAAAAGCAACAGGCTTAGCGGTAAAATAATGAAATTCTGTTTGATCCCTTATACCTTTTTCACGAAGATAATGATCGAGTTGAAATAAAACTTCAAGAGCCGGTCCTTCGCAAGGGCTGTTTGCTGCTACACCAGCCACGAAAGTACCACCTTTAAAAGATGAAATCGCTTTACGAAGCTCTAAAGCCATGTCGATTGTTTGTAATGAATGACCGTAATCCTTAAATCCAGGGATTTTTTCATATGCGAAATGTGCACCCATCGCCGTAACAAGATAATCGTAATCAATCGTTTGGTCGGAAGCATAGACTTTCTGTTCCTTAGGGTCAACCTTTTCAATATCACCAGCTAAAAAGTCAATATTTCTCTTGTGTAGTAACTCAGGTAATGACAGGACAATTTCTTCAGGATCAATATGACCAATTGCCACACCTGGGAAGGCTGCACGCATATAGAACTTGTCCAAATTTGAAATTAACAAAATATCATGTTCATTCCCTAATTCATTTCGAAGGGACTGTGCAGCAACAATCCCACCAAATCCTCCACCTGCTATAATAATTTTTGCCATGCAATATCATCTCCTTACTTTTTTTATACTCCATATGGTATCCAATAAATGTGATGAAAGTGTTAAGTAATATAAACTTTTCTAATATTTCGCTTATTCAATTGATTTATTGATTTCAAAGGTTTTTTGAAGCACTCGATCATCTTACTTTCATGACTTTCGTATATTAGTTTGTCCGCATATTTGAATTAAATCGACTTCCCGCCTTTACTTTCCCCTCCACCCTTATTATTCCATTCCAACCTTTCCTCTATTATGTTAAAATCATAGTAAACACATTGGTTTTGGCAGATTTGATCTCAGGAGGTCTTTCTTGATGAATATCTTAAAGAATTTTTTTATAGAGAAATGCCCAAAGTGTAATGATGTTTTAGTAAATAAAACCCATACATTAACAGCTCAAATTATTAAGTTTTGTCCAAATGGCCACTACGAAAAAGAGTTTCACCCAGCACTGGAATCATATATTGAAACGAAAAAAGCTTAAGACAATATTTCTAACCAAATTTTAATTGTAGTAATCAGTATTAACACCGCCAGTATTCCTTGTAAAAAATTTGTGTTCACTTTCTTTCCAATAGCTGCACCAAGAGGTGATGCAATAAGACTAGCAACTACCATTACTAGCGCTGGGATAAACGGAACTTGCCCAGTTGTCAGTTTCCCTACCGTTGCACCAATGGAAGAAATAAATGTAACAGCGAGCGAAGTGGCAATCGTCATTCGGGTCGGTATTTTTAAAACAACTAACATAATTGGCACGAGGAGAAATGCTCCTCCTGCTCCAACGATGCCTGCCCCAAGACCGACAATAAACGTAAGTGAAGCAGCTAAGCCCTTAGAAAATGCGACTTGATCACGCCCTCTATCATCTATTCCTTTCTTTGGAATAAACATCATCACTGCAGCAATTACAGCCAACATGCCATAAACAAGATTGATTCCTTCCTCGGATAAGAATCGAGAACCGTATCCACCGATGAAACTCCCGATTAGAATACTTACACCCATCGTTAGGATTAAGCTTTTATTTAAATGCCCTCCTTTACGATAGGCGAAAACACCGGAAAGTGTAGCAAAAAAGACTTGAACGGCAACAATGCCTGAAACTTCATAAGCATTGAAACCTACAAATCCTAGTAAGACAGGAATGTATAATAGCATCGGATAATTAATAATAGCCCCACCGATACCGAGCATTCCTGATAATAAAGATCCGATTAGCCCAATAACAAATAGGGTAAGAATAAAGGTTATATCCATCGTATGTTTCCCCTTTTGATAAATTGAAAAGGAGGCATAGCAACCCCCTTTTCAATTGATGTTTAACCTTTCTTAATCCAAAACTTTAAAACCCCATCTTCTTCTGTATCTTGTAATAATTCATGTCCACCAGACTTTGACCAAGCAGTAAGGTCACTTTTTGCTCCTTTATCTGTTGCATGAACTTCTAACACTTCTCCTGAATTTAATTCATTTATCGCCTTTTTTGTTTTTACAATCGGCATTGGACATGCCAGCCCTTTTGCATCTACTATTTTGTCTGAATTCATTTCAAACTCTCCTTTTTATTTATTATCCGTGTATGGCACAACGATTTGGTCCAATTTCCATTTCACGTTGATCTTCATCATTTGGGTTTATTTTCCCCATGTTCGTTTGACGAATTTCTTGATAAGCATTCGGCTGTGGTGGTAGATTCTCTGATACAGCACGACGGAATTCTTTTTCATCCAGATTTAAACCTGCATTTTTTTCAAATAGGTCGCCAAGTTTTGCTTGAACTTGACCTTGATCATCTAATTCACTGACATTTCCAAAGTGTGCTGGAAGAACGATGAGCTCGTATGACAATTCCTTATATTTGTCATATAACGTATTGCGTAAATCATCTGCCCAGTCTCCAGCTTTCCCAGCTAGGTCAGGACGGCCAATCGATTCTACAAAAAGAATATCTCCGGTTAGCAAGTATTGATCGTCAACAATCAATGACGTACTTCCAATCGTATGACCTGGAGAATACAGTGGCTCCACTTTAACCTTTGTATTGCCTACAGATATATCTTTCCCCTCGACAAGTGGCTCATAAGAAAATTGTACTTCCTCTGCATCTTTTGGTGGTAAATAGTACGTCGCACCTGTACGCTCTTGTACTAAACGTCCACCTGATATATGGTCAGCATGTAAGTGCGTATCAAGAACATGCTTAATAGTGACACTTTTTTCCTTTGCAAAGTCAATATACGCATCAACTGTCCGGGTGGAGTCAACAACGATAGCTTCTCCGTTTGATTCAATGAAGTAAGAGAGACAGCCTTTACCAATACGAACAAATTGATAAATAGAGCCACCGTCTTTCAAATCACCAATCTTCACTGGATTTAAATATTCACTCCATGTCTTCATCCCGCCTTCAAGCACAAATACACCTTCAAATCCAGCGTCAACTAAATGCTCCCCAACCATCTCGGACGATCCTTGCTTCGCACAAACGACAAGAATTTCACTATCTTTCGGAAGTTGATCAACAATCTCATCAACCCCATCAATCAAATCGAAATAAGGGGCATTTAGGTGCTCAACTTGTTTCCCTTCGATTTTCCAATCACTAAACGCATCTTCGTTTCTAACGTCTAAAATAAAGAGTGCCTTATTACTTAAAACCTTATCGGTCACTTCTTTTGCTGAAATTAGTTTCATGCCCAATCCAGAAACCTCCTTTAGAATGTTAATGTAATATTGGCGTCAGAAGCATAGTGGATGAAACTTGCCGCACCACCAACCTCAATTCCATCAACAAATTGATCTCTATCTAAGCTCATGACATCCATTGTCATCTGACAAGCAATGATCTTCACACCCATTTCTTGTGCCATTGAAAGTAATTCGGGGATAGATGGTACGTTCTCCTTTTTAAAACCTTCTTGAAAATGCTCACGGCCTTCAGGGATAGGAAGCTGCTTATGTCCTTCCTTGTGAATCAAATTTAAACCTTCAAATGTGAAGAAGATCCCCACTTCGGCATCACTTGCTGCCGCAGCTGTTGCTACGTTAAATACCTTATAGGCATCAAATAAACTCCCATTACTTGCAATAATCGCTACTTTTGTTGCCATTTTTACATTCCTCCATTTAGTTTGTTTTTATTGACTTTTTTCGACTGAGCCGGACCACTCTACCATTCCTTGAACAACATTTTTAACACTTTTAAAGCCCTTTTCAGCGAGCTGCTTAGAAGCTAAGTCACTGCGGTTGCCGGTACGACACACAACGTAAACTTCACTTTCTTTATCCAACTCATCTGCTCGATTCTCTAGTTCACCCAATGGAATTGATTTTGCGCCTGGAATATGTCCAAAACTATATTCAGCAGGTTCACGGACATCAAGTACAGTAACCTTCTCTCCAGCATCCAATTTTTCTTGTAATTCGTCATTTTTTATTGCGTGAGGATAGTCCTTATCTTCTTTTATTTCGGATTCGCTTGCCTTACGAAGGTAGTGCTTCAATACATCAGCCTCTTCTGTTGTTCCAAGGTACTGGTGGCCACTGCTTTTTGCCCAAGCTTGAATATCCGCGAGTGAGCCCTTATCCGTCGCTTGCACCTCGATCACTTGCCCAGGTTCTAAGTCATTCATCGCTTTTTTCGTTTTTACAATCGGCATCGGACAAGCAAGCCCTTTTGCATCTAACATATGATCCGTATGAATGGTCATTTCTTATTCCTCCATATTTGTTTATTTATTCTATATCGCTTTCCCAATTGGACATTCCACCAACCATGTTTTTTACCTTAAAACCCTTTTCAGTTAACCATTCAGAGGCTAAACCACTTCGGTTGCCGGAACGACAGACCATAACATATTCTTTTTCTTTATCCAATTCATCTAGACGAGTTAAAATCTCTCCTAAAGGGATGTGTTTTGCCCCTGGGATTTTCCCCGTTTCAACTTCATTGCCCTCTCTGACATCAATGATGTTGAGCTTTTCATCATTTTTTAATCTTCTTGCTATCTCAAAAGGTTTTACTTCCTCTATTTTCAGTTTAGTTCCCATTTTTTACCTCTTTCCTCTCTCCTTTAGTTTCACCGAAGTGATAGTCCGAATCTCTCTGGACCACGAGGCATCATAAAACCAAAGGCCTTTTCAAGTATTCCCTTTTTGACTGGTACTTGCTCATCTTTTCTTAAAGCATTAAGTCCCCAAAAAGTATGAAAGATCGTTACCTCATGATCATAAGCTGCTGCACCATTAGCAATAATAAATGCTGCAATAGCTTTATCTAAGTCCCCACTAAATAAGACAATAGTTGTTTTTTCTTTCTGCTCGCCCATTTAATATCTCTACCTACTATAAAATCTAATACACCTACCTGTATGGGTATATTAGTATTCAAAAAAATATAGCTAACATTTATTACCATTAGTAACAGTGTTGACTCATTACCCCTGTGGGTATGTTAGCAAACAAAAAAATAGTTGTCAACATTCGACTGTTTCTTTGAGCAGAAGTAAATGAAATGGCTGTTCGTTGTTATAAACAGCCAAAATTTATTTATCTACTCTTCACCAATAAATTAACAGCTTCTTGAATTAGTTCCTCAGTATCTTCTCCTCTTTCTATTTGCAGGCGAACACATTCCTCTAGGTTAGAACTTACAACAACACCTATGGCGCGATCTAATGCAGAACGAACCGCAGACATTTGACCCACAAGGTCTTTACACTCTTTTCCCTCTTCCATCATTCTTAAAATACCTCTAACTTGACCTTCAATACGTTTCATTCTATTTTTGATTTGGTCATTGTATTCCATGTTATAACCTCCAATTCTTATCTATTTTTTATCCCAATCCGCTTTTTTTCTGTCCCGACCAAGAGGAAATACCTCCTGACAAGTGAGAAACATCTGTGTAATTTTGCTTCTGTAAAATCCGTGCTGCCTGTTTACTACGTATGCCACTTTGGCAATACAAGATCAATTCTTTATCGTTAGGAATTTCCTTTAAACGTTGTTTCAACTTAGATAATGGTATATTCACTGCATCAGGAATATGACCGGAACTAAATTCATGAGTTTCTCGCACGTCAATTAATGTACTAGCTCCGCGTTCGAATTTTTCACGCAGTTGTGCCTCCGTTAAATTTCTTAAGTTTTTAACTGGAGCTATTCTCTTATAAACGAACCACCCTACTAAAACAAATAAAAGTATATTAATAAGATAACTTATGTCCAAATCAAAGATTCTCCTCTCATACTTCTATAAACATACCCCCGTGTGTATTATACCACCCTTTGTTACTTTTACCAGAGTATAAATTTACCAAATAAGGCTCGCGTCCCGCCCGCGGAAAGCGTCCGCCTGTAGCGGAATCAACAACCAGGTTCAACGGCTACCCATCAGATGATTTTTAGGATTCTGCGTAACTCCGCCCCTTTTCCACAGAAAAAAAACCGAATATGGCACTTTTTTATGAGTGTCCATATTCGGGTTAGTATTTTCCATGGTTAGCAAGAGTTAGGTTTCTCTATTATAATTGTTCTCCGTTCGTTTGAATGACCCTTTTATACCAATTAAATGAATCCTTCTTATAACGTTCCATTGAACCATTTCCTTCATTATCACGATCCACAAAGATCATACCATAACGTTTTTTCATTTCACCTGTTGTGAATGATACAATGTCGATTATTCCCCATGGCGTATAGCCCATTAAGTCAACACCATCATACGTTACCGCTTTTTGTAATGCCTCAATATGTGATTTTAAATAAGTAATTCTTTCTGGATCATGGATAGAGCCATCTTCTTCTATAGTATCCACTGCACCAAAACCATTTTCTACGATAAACAATGGAATTTGGTATCGATCATAGAAACGATTTAATGTATATCTTAATCCAGTTGGATCAATGGCCCAACCCCAATCACTAGACTTAATGTATGGGTTTTCCACCCCATTCGGTAATCCACCATTAACGATATCTCCACGATTATCCTTTTCGACATCACTTTTAACCGTTGTAGACATGTAATAACTAAACCCTAAATAATCAACCGTACCATTTCGTAAGATTTCTTCATCGCCATCTTCAAACTTGATATTGTAGCCTTCTCTTTCAAACTCGTTTAAGGCATAGCTTGGATAGTAGCCACGAACATGTACATCAGGGAAGAAGTATCGTTGTCTCATTTCTTCTTCAGCTAGCATCACATCTTCTGGATTCGATGAATAAGGGTAAATAGGTACATGTGAAACCATTGCCCCAATTTTGAATTCTGGATTGATTTCTCTTCCCTTTGCTACGGCTAATGCACTTGCAATCAATTCGTGGTGTCCTGCTTGATACATGACCTCTTTAGCGTTTTCGCCTTCTTCTACCGTAACACCGGAGTTTGTCCATAAGAACAGAGGATTATTCACATCCATTTGGTTATTAATTTCGTTGAATGTCATCCAGTATTTTACTTTATCTTTGTATCGATTAAAACAAACCTCAGCAAATTTTGCGAAGAAGTCTACTACTTTTCGATTTTTAAATCCGCCATATTCTTTTGCCAGATGCAACGGCATTTCAAAGTGAGATAAAGTAATGACCGGTTCAATTCCATGCTTTAGCAACTCATCAAATACATTATCATAAAACTGTAACCCTTCTTCGTTCGGCTCCGCTTCATCCCCTTTTGGGAAAATTCGGCTCCACCCTATAGAAGTCCTTAAACATTTTAAACCCATTTCTGCAAATAACGCGATATCTTCTTTATATTTATGATAAAAATCAATTGCTTCATGGTTTGGATAGAATTCATTCTCTTCAATCGTCACAGTGTTTTTTCTCGGTACGCCATGGGCACCTGCGGTCAATACGTCTACAACGCTTGGTCCTTTACCGCCTTGATCCCAACCACCTTCGAATTGGTGGGCAGCTAAAGCGCCGCCCCATAAGAAATCCTTCGGTAATTTTTTCATAATAAATTCCTCCCTAACTTACTAATGTAAACAATTTCTGATTTAATGCACTTTCTTTACTATCTTCAATGATAATTTGTTGATAAGCATGTGAATTCGTTACGATAACAGGGGTAATCGTTTTTAAGCCCTTACTTTGAATAAATTCTTTATCAAACTCAACAAGTAGGTCCCCTTTTTTGAATTTAGCTCCATCTTCCACTTTCAAGGTAAAAGGTTTCCCCTCCAAAGTAACCGTATCTAACCCAATATGCACAAGTAATTCAACACCAAATTGCGAACGTAATCCGACCGCATGCTTTGTAGGTGCGACCATAACGATTGTTCCGTCAAAAGGAGCGTACAATTTATTGTCTGATGGCTCAATCGCTAACCCTTGACCCATAGCACCTGAACTAAATACTTCATCTGGAACTTCTGAAAGTGGGATAACCTTACCGCTAAACGGAGCATCCACTGTTTCTTCACTTTTCACATCATTAGTCTGTAAATTAATCCCCTTTTGCTCTTCTACAAGATCTTCACTTCCTGCTTGTTTCGCCGTATCCTCACCGAATCCAAAGATTTGAATTAAAACAACAGGAAGAATAATAGCAATTGCAGCCCCAACTAAAATTCCCCAAATCGACATTGGGTAGTCTGAACTGATCCCATTGACAAGGGTCAGCGGTCCTGGCAACCCTGCATAAGCAAAGTAATAAGGGGTAAAGAAACTTGCTACAATTGCACCAACAGCTCCAGAAATACACCCAAAGATAAACGGCTTCTTAAACCTCAAAGTTACCCCGTAAATGGCTGGTTCAGTAATCCCAAATAATCCAGTTACCCCAGCTGAAACGCCGACTTTTCGTATTTCTTGATTTTTCGTTTTCAAAATAACTCCAAGTACCGCTCCAATCTGTGCAATAACAGCGATTGTTTGATAGGCCTGGAAGGAATCTCGACCGTATAATTCATAATTCGCTAGTACCATTGGAGTGATTCCCCAGTGAACACCAAAGATAACAAAGACTTGCCAGAAAGCCCCGATTATCGCTCCCGCTACAACAGGTGCATTTTCAGCCAAGAAATTGTAACCGTTTGCAATTCCGTTCGCACCCATTGTTGTCACAGGTCCGATTAAGACAATCGTTAAAGGTACCATAATTACCATACATAAGAGAGGTACAAATAATGGTCTAACTACTTCATTCATTTTCTTATTTAAAAATCTTTCAAGATAAGACATAATCCATACTAAAAATAATGGCGGTAACACGGATGATGTATACGTAGTTGGAGATAAAGCAAGTCCAAGGAACGAAATGCTGTTACCTTCTGCAATCTGCGCGGCCATCTCGGTCCAAGTTGGGCTTACTAATGCAGCACTACTTGCTACTGCTATATAAGTGTTAGTTTTAAAGTGCTTTGATGCAGTAATTGCAATGAAAATCGGTAAAAACGTAAATGGTGCCCACGAAATAAAACTTAAAACCTCGTAAGTCCCAGTTTCTACAAAGTTATCAGACATTAAGTTAATTAATATCAATGAGCCTTGTAAAATACCAGCAGCAGCTAATATATAGATAAATGGCGCAAACACAGCTGACATCGTCGCGATGACTCGATTTACAATCGTTCCTTTGTTTTCAGCTTGTCCATCATCGGATGTTTCATTGTTTACTAAGCTAGAAAATTCACCAAATACTTCTCCTACGTGTTGCCCAATGACCACTTGAAATTGGCCGTTGTTTTCCACGACTGTTATGACTCCAGGTAAAGAAGATACGATTTGTTTTGCTTTTGGATTCGATCGCTTAAGCACTAATCTAAGTCTCGTTGCACAACGAGTAGCTCCAATCACATTTGCTTCCCCGCCAACCGCTTCCAAAATGTCTTGTGCAAGCTTGGTGTAATCTCTAACTTTTCCGGACATTTTAAACCCCCCTAAATTGTTTCTGCATTTTCAGTATAATTGTACCGGTATAATTTTTCAATGCCCAAATAATATTTTTGTTATTGCACAATTTAGTTGAATGGTTTTTTGACAAATCTATGCTATAATGCAGGGATTAAAATAGATCTAAACTAATGGGGTATGTATATGTTAAAATACCAGCAAATCGCAATCGAAATCGAAAAGTATATTGAAGACCATGCGCTTAAACAAGGAGATAAACTTCCAGTATTAGAAACCTTAATGACTCATTTTGAAGTGAGTAAAAGTACAATTACGAAATCTTTAGATCTATTGGAAAAAAAAGGGGTCGTCTTTCAAGTAAGAGGTAGCGGTATTTTTGTTAGAAGGCATAAAAGAAAAGGATATATTAGTCTGCTTTCCAATCAGGGATTTAAAAAGGACCTTGAGGATTTTAATATTACTTCCAAAGTCATTGAATTAGCAGTGAGAAAACCAACAATAGAGGCTGCTGAAAATTTGAACATAGGAAAAGACAACGATGTCTATTATGTAAAGAGAATAAGGTATATTAACGGACAAACATTATGCTTTGAAGAATCCTATTATAATAAATCCATCATTCCCTACTTGAATAATGAAATTGTTTCTGAATCCATCTTTCGTTACATCAAGGAAGGATTAGGATTAAAGATTGGCTTTTCCGATCTATTTCTTCATGTCGCTAAACTGAACGAGGAAGAAGCAAATTACTTAGGTTTAAAAGTCGGAGACCCTAAATTCTATGTTGAGAGTATTTTCTATTTGAATAATGGTCAATCATTTGACTTTTCAAAAGTCACGTATAACTATGAACAATCCCAGTTCTTTGTCCAAGCGAATAGTCATTTATTATAAAGTGATCGTTATAAGCTTGATGCTGTTTTACGGAGCACGGGGACGGTTCTTAAAGGGGACAATCGGAAGTTTTGCGAGAGAAAAGGCACAATGGGCGGATCTAATCCACTCATTGTGCCTTTCTGTTGTTTCATGCTACCACTAACACGCAAAATTTTTGATTGCCGAGAAGAATGAAGTCGCGGTCCCTGGCCTATGGGGTTTCAATCTTTTGACCCTCCCCATTGAAGAGGCTTTTTAAAAAGTACGCGGTTGGGGCTCATTAGGGTTCACCTAAAACCATTTTAAGTGGCGATTTTCTACATCCAGGACACAACGTGACATCTTTATTGACAAGAACGGAAAGAATTTCAATGGTACTTAGTCCTTCATATTTCGGTTGATATACCGGACTTTGCGTTAGTCGACGACAGAGTTGCGGCTTCGTTTTTTTGCTTCGATTCGCTAGTAGTCCATAGTGTCTGATTTTCACAAATTTCCTCGGAAGAGTATGCATTAAAAATCGACGAATAAACTCTACAACTTTCATCTTTACAGTCTTTTTTTCATTGTTGTTTTTATAATCCTTCACGAGAATTGTAACCGTATCGTTTTCAACCGAAAGAATCCGGTGATTGGATATGGCGATACGAGGGGTGTAACGGCCAAGATATTCGATGACAGCCAAGGGACCCGAAAATGTCCTTTTGGTATCGCTATACCAGTTGAGGTTATAACACTGATCAATTAACTCTTGAAATGCTTTCGGGTCTTCAAACTGTTTGGCATCATTATAAAATTCAAGTCGATTTTGTTGATAGTACTGTTTTAAAATAATGGGGAAATTTACAACGAAACTTTTTAGATAGGACTTTAACCGGTATAAAGAATCTTTTACTTGTGCTGCGCCACTGATTCTGTTTGGTAAGCCCCCAGCTAATACAACCGTGTGAATATGGGGATGGTAATGTAAGTTCTGCCCCGAAGCATGGGGACGGTTCTGCCGCTTCGGAATCAAGAGAAGAACAAAGTTGCTAACGCTATGGCTCTTTAAAAGCAGTGCTAAAAACAAAAACACCTTAAAAGGACATAAAAAAATCAAAAAGTATGCTTATCTTGTGGTGTTGTTTAATCGCCAAACCAAACAAACCAAGAAAGAAAGGCACCTTTATAGACTGATATGAGCACAAGCCTAGATAGTTTTTGACGAGTTCCTTCAATGTAATTATGTGAGTTAAAAGGGGCAAACAGAAAAGGAATTCGTAAAAGTCCTTCACCAACCCATACTACACTATTCCACTAAAGCACCCTTAAAGTATTTTTTTCACAAACTTAGTACAAATAGATGTTGTTTGAATGCGCAGTAGTTTTGTACTACGCAGTAAATGGCTTTGTGTTATTAGCTGATCTTTACATAAGCCTCCGTTAACGAAAGAAGACGGAATATATTATTTTATTCATAATAAAATGTATCTATATATCTTATATTATCCATCCAAACTACGAGCAACCACTACCATAAAGAGAGCCACCAACAAAATGGTGGCTCTCCTTTCAACAATTGTGACCCGTTAACACCTAAAAAACAGCAACTCCTTCAAAATAGGGTGTGAAGTATATTAAAATGTCATAGGCTACTAAGTTATATCGTGCCAACAATGTTTATGTGACACCTTTCCTGAGTTGTCCATACATTTATATCGCAAGAGTAAATTACTGGAATGTGGTGGTAGACAGGATTGATTCAAAAGTTCGTGCTGGACGACCAGACAATTTCTCAATATCTCCCGTAACGATATCGAAGTCACCATTTGAAAAGTTCTGTTGGATACTTACAATGGCGGAGATGACCCCTTCTGGAAGTTCTGCCTGCTGAAGCTGCTCTCGAAGTGTCTCAACAGGTAGAGTTAAATACTTCAATGATTTACCACTTGCTTTAGCTATTGCCTCTGCTCTTTGCGCACCAGTTAGGCTTTCTGGTCCAGTTCCCGTATAAATTGCGCCATCATGCCCTTCACCGACAAGTAAACCTGCTGCTGCTGCAGCTAGATCGTCACGAGAAACAAAACTTACTTTGTTTTCAGTGATACCAGTAAGTACACCATGTGCTAGGGACATCTGTGCTTCGGTTATAATAGCCTCTGCATAGTAGCTCATACGTAGTATACTCCATTGGTTAGCTTTACTCATCAAATGTTGTTCGGGGGCAAAGTATTCAGCTGCGATGTTCGTTTTCTCCACATTTCGCGTCCCCGCAGATGACATAAGGACAATGTGAGACACACCTGCAGCTACGGCTTTGTCAATAGCTGTAATATTCTGCTCCGCTCGACGACCGGTCTCCATGTCGGTAGATGGTATCAACAACAGCCTGTCCAAGCCACTGTATGCCTCGGAAAGTGATGATGGTTGATTATAATCCCCGAATCTAGCTTCTACACGTTCAAGTTTTATTTTCTCTGGAGAACGCGAAATGGCTACAATACTATGCTCATTCGACCGCTCCAATAAATATTTAACTACCGCTCCACCCAATTGTCCGCTTGCACCACTTACACCAATTTTCATAATTTAATTACCTCCAATTTATTATTATGTTTCGTTTTTCTAAAACTTTATAGCCTTCGCCACCCTAGAAATAGGTTACCCTCCATATTTAATTATCCCAAAACTAGCTACGGTCTAATAGCTTGATTGATAAAAATCTTTTTCACTAGTTGATCTGCGCTGCTGACTGCGAGGATATCTCTTTAATCACCCCCCTTCACACCGTTCTAGAATAAACTTCTCTTTGCTTAGAGTCTTTGCCTTTTACTACAAATAAAGAAAAAATACAACAGCCGATAGAACCGCTAAGAATAGGATCATAACCGTATCCTTAAAGGAATCCTTTACCCGAATATGCGTAAGGATTCCACCTATACCTGTAATCGCAAGTAAAAGCGATCCTGCCAATGCGGAAGTGGAAACCCAAAATCCAACAATTAAAAGTACAGCTCCTGCTAATTCAACAATCCCTGTCACAACTCTAAACCATTGTGGCAATCGCCACTTCTTAAATGCTTCCACATGCATGTTAGAACCTGATACCTTCCCAAATCCCGCCATCAAAAACATTAATGCAAGAATTCCTTGTAAAATATAAGTTAAAATTACCATCATTCTTCTCTCCCCTTGTTATATTATTTCATTTTTAAAGATAACTATTTTTAAACTTTACAAGTTATTTTGATAAAGCTCTGCGGACCATGGGTGCCACTTTGTTTGCCAGTAAATCAATCGCTTTTTCTACTCTGGCTAATGGCTGGCCACCCATATCGAATTGTCCCATAAAGCGTGAATGCTCGAATAGCTCATGCTGATACAAGATTTTTTCTACTAGTTCTTCTGCACTCCCAACAGCTAAAATCTGTCCAGCTGCTCGCTGAGGCATCAATTGCTCTGCAGGTGTATAGAAGTGTTGAAGACCACGATCTTTTGAAAAGTAATCAAAATATTGATTATAATGCGTAACAAATTCGTTAATCGCTTGTTCTCCTGTTTCTGCTATATACGAGTGTCCTGTCACAGAAACCCTTAATTTGGATAGATCATGACCTGCTTCTCTAGCACTTTTCCAGTATAAATCTGTTAGTAGTTTTACCTGTTCAGGACGACCACCTAACAAACCAAGAGCCATATTTACACCAAGTCTTCCTGCACGAATCGCACTTGCAGGGGTACCCCCGACACCAATCCAAAGTGGCAGTTTCATCTGCACAGGTCTAGGTGCTATCTGTGCATTTTGAAGGGAGGAGCGGAATTTCCCTTGCCAACTGATGACTTCCTTCTCTTGCAGTTTGATAAAAAGATTCAACTTCTCTTCAAACAATTCATCGTAATCATTTAAACTTACTCCAAAGAGTGAGAATGATTCTAAAAATGCCCCACGACCTAAAATAATTTCAGCACGTCCGTTCGATAATAAATCCAGTGTGGCGAAGTCTTCATAAACACGCACTGGATCGGCTGTACTAATAACGGATAGTGTGCTGGCTAGTTTAATACTTTTCGTCTCCCGTGCAATTGCTGCAAGTAGCATGGCATAGGAAGATGTCACAAAATCTAGGCGATGATGTTCTCCAACGCCAAATACATCGAGTCCTGCTTCATCCGCCCACTTTCCCATTTGAATAATGTTCTCTACACGATCTTTAGCAGATAACGTATTCCCGTTTGCATCAGGTATTCGTTCCCCTAGTGAATAAACCCCAAATTCAAATTTGCTCATTTCTTCCCCTCCTATTTGTTAAATACAATTGGCATTTTATGAATCCATGCGTCTATCTTCGTTGCCTCAAGCATACTTCTCGCTACATTATAACGAGAAGCACTCATCTTCCCTTTTGTATCTCCAAATGATATAGAATATCCATTCCCATTTGTTTTTGCATTTGGGTCAATGATTCGTACAACAGTCCAATCAAGCGTAGAACCTTTAATTAATTTCTCAATTGCTTTCATCTCAGCGTATGCAGTAGGAAAGACTAGTTTTGGCATAATTCTTGGTAACACTGTAATAAGCTGCTTAACGTCTCCCTTTGCAGAGATTGCAGGTGTTGCAAGGGTAATAGTCCGCACTGTTCCATAACAGAAATAATGGCTTTATGTGCTTCTGCTATAGGGAGGTCCGAAACTTTTCGTTTCATTGACATTGCTGGTCCAAGGGCTTAATACAGCATCACTTCCTACGATTGCTTTTCCCTTAATTTTTCTTGATCTGTTAACGACCCAACTACAGTTTGTAATTTGTCGTATTAATGCTTAATGCATTAGGTCGTCTTATATAGGCTGTAACTTCATAACCAGCTTGAAGTGCTTGATTGACAAGCAGTTGGTTAATTTTACCATTAGCCGTTATTTTAATTTTTTACCCCCAACACCTTTCGTTTATACAACATATGTTGTAAATTTAGCATAACCAGTTGGAACATTTTCAACAACCAACAAAATTACACATGTATCGTATATCCAACACATTGATTAAAATGTCGGAAAAATAGGAGAAAAACTTATGGAAAAACAAATCGATCCCCGAATTCTTCGCACCCGTAAGCTTATTATGGATGCGTTTATTGAACTATCAATGAAAAAAGACTTTAAACACATTACCATTAAAGACATCACAACTGCTGCAACGGTTAACCGAGCGACCTTTTATTATCATTTCATAGACAAATTTGATTTGCTTGAAAAGGTATTAAGTGAAAGTGTAATGAGAGAAGTTATTCAAGAGGTAAGTACACATGAGGTTTTGAACGAAGAGACTATTAAGGCCATTTTTTTATCTATTATTAAGTTCCAAACATCCATTAGTAACCAATGTCAGCGAAGTTACGAGGCATTTACACCCCAAATAGAAACGATTTTTAAAGAGGAACTTCAGGACTTTTTTACACAGCTTGTACAAAAGCAATGGAAAAACAAAAATAAATCAGAGGCAGAAGCTTTTGCGGTAATGGTAACCTGGGCGCTTTATGGAGCTACGATGCATTGGATGCAGAATCAAAGGACCCACCCGGAAGACTACGTAGAGCAAATCATGCATTTTATAATAAATGGAATACAGTTGGATAAAGAAAATGTTTAACTTTAATTAAATACAGGTTTGTGACTTGATGTACCATCAATAGTTCTTTTCATTTTCACAAATAATTAATAGAGCCTGTTTATATATAAGAACAGGCTCATAATTGTGCTTATATTAATTTCTTTAATTAGCTACTCCTTAGTACATTCTTTCACAAAGTG
Source organism: Bacillus fonticola (assembly GCF_012955605.1). GTDB lineage: Bacteria > Bacillota > Bacilli > Bacillales > JC228 > Bacillus_CG > Bacillus_CG fonticola. The sequence continues at coordinate 3,104,479 of NZ_CP052135.1, forward strand.
GTCTAAGGATGAACAATTTTGCTGCGCAGTAATTGCCTACTCCGTAATACAAGAGTTACTCCACAATCTGTCCCATTTGCGGAAGACTGATCTTATTGAAAATCAAATTTTTTTATAACATTTTCGATTCCCAAAACTATGGTTTTAAACGAAGCATGGGGACGGTTCTGCTGCTTCGGAAGCAAGAGAACCGTCCCCGTGCTTCTCCAAATAAAAAGAAGGGACGCACACAACGTGCGAACCCTCCTTTTAGGTCGTACACAACGTGCGACCTACTATAAATATACCCATAATATGGGAAAAGTGCGACTAAAAATTATTAAAGAGCAAAAGTCCCTAAGTCATACACGACGTGTGAGTTAGTTACCAATGCTCTCAAGTATGTACGGAATTTAGTCGTACACAACGTGCGAGCAAGTTTCTTTGTAATCTTATTATCATAAATTCCACTTCGGAAATCAATAGATTTACTTGATTTGTAACATTTTTTTGTTATGCAATTCTTTCGTATATCATAATGATTACATAACCTATTTGACCTAAGTCGTTAAACGAATTAGAATATTTTTATCTAATTCAACTTCAACTTTCTGCTTTACCACTATTTATGATACGGTTCACCGTATCTACTACACTAGCGGTTTTTTAGTCAAAGAAAGCAATCTTACTATTAAGCTGCATTAGCTAGTAATTTTAAGTCACATAAATTCACTTTATTTTTACCAACATGTCTTCAAAGTCTATTATTAAACCAGATTTCATCATAAAATCAACTCCAAGTATTCCGTTTCGTTTGTAATACCTAACTGTAATTGAAATCACTAGCGTTGCATAAATACTTTCTGGCAATTCTGTCATCTAAAGAAGACATAAAAAAATCCTTTATAATAGAGGGATAGGTGGTAGCCTGTCCAAATCCACTATAAAGGAATTCAGCATGGACAAGTTTACACTATTAACTTCATTTGGTAAATGGGTAGAGCCCTTAGAAAGTACCTTATTCGATGAAATGTCACATGATAAATCTTTTGATCGCTATACAAAAAAGCTTACAACAAAGCGTTACGTGCTTCTGTTTTTGTATGCGCAACTCCAAAACCGCAGCGGTTTAAGAGCGATTAGCGACGATCTGTTGATGAAAGATTTCCAAAAGGAAATCGGGTTGGATCATATCAGTCCATCACAGCTATCTAGGAAAAATAGGCATGTCGACTCTACGATTCTTTCAGAAGTTTGGCAGTCCTTAATCCTGCAAATTCGCACAGTGTCATCCGGACATAAGCGTACGATACCAAACGTACAATTGCTTGATTCGTCTACTGTTCCGCTTAGCCTAAACCTTTATAAGTGGGCTAAATTTCGAGAAACCAAGTCGGGATTAAAACTACATTTACTTGTGGAATTTATCAACGAACGCGATGTTCTACCAACAAAGCTGACGGTTTCCCCTGCCGAACGTTCAGATATCAAAGAATGGCGGCACTTCATAACTGAACCAGGTGTGACATACGTTTTTGATCGTGGTTACTTTGATTTCATGTTATTTCACTAGCGTTGCATAAATACTTTCTGGCAATTCTGTCATCTAAAGAAGACATAAAAAAATCCTTTATAATAGAGGGATAGGTGGTAGCCTGTCCAAATCCACTATAAAGGAATTCAGCATGGACAAGTTTACACTATTAACTTCATTTGGTAAATGGGTAGAGCCCTTAGAAAGTACCTTATTCGATGAAATGTCACATGATAAATCTTTTGATCGCTATACAAAAAAGCTTACAACAAAGCGTTACGTGCTTCTGTTTTTGTATGCGCAACTCCAAAACCGCAGCGGTTTAAGAGCGATTAGCGACGATCTGTTGATGAAAGATTTCCAAAAGGAAATCGGGTTGGATCATATCAGTCCATCACAGCTATCTAGGAAAAATAGGCATGTCGACTCTACGATTCTTTCAGAAGTTTGGCAGTCCTTAATCCTGCAAATTCGCACAGTGTCATCCGGACATAAGCGTACGATACCAAACGTACAATTGCTTGATTCGTCTACTGTTCCGCTTAGCCTAAACCTTTATAAGTGGGCTAAATTTCGAGAAACCAAGTCGGGATTAAAACTACATTTACTTGTGGAATTTATCAACGAACGCGATGTTCTACCAACAAAGCTGACGGTTTCCCCTGCCGAACGTTCAGATATCAAAGAATGGCGGCACTTCATAACTGAACCAGGTGTGACATACGTTTTTGATCGTGGTTACTTTGATTTCATGTTATTTGATGCTTGGTGTAAAGAGGGTATCTACTTCGCGACAAGAATCAAATCAAATACAGTTGTGGATTATAGGGAAGTGATCTACGATCACCTTGACCAGGGTGGTATACGGGAATCACTCGTTAAAATTGGCTCTCAACAAAACAAAATGAAGCATCATTTACGTCTGATTGAATTCAGAGATGAAAAAGGGAAATTTTATCGTATTATCACAAATCGCTTTGATTTATCGGCACATGACATCTCAGAGTTATACCGTTCCCGATGGCAGATCGAGTTACAGTTCAAGTGGATGAAACAGCATTTACAGGTAAATCATATTCATGGCCGCACCGAGCAGGCTGCGTGGAATCAGCTTTATATCGCCATGATTGCATACAGTTTACTAGTACTTGTGAAGCTTGAAAGTAAAACCAAGCTTACGATGTATCAAATTTTCACAAAGCTCAGAGCGCTCGTTTTCTCCAGTTATAGCGAATTAACTGAAGTCATGCTGCCTACATGAATATACATATGTTGGTCGGACAAAAAGCCAGAGGACTTTAATACATTTATTACCAAATGGACAGCGTCACCTTTATATGATGTTTGTCTTTTTCGCAATTTCAGAGTTAGATATAGTTCAGAATATTTAAATTAATATTGTATTTCTGTTTTATGCAACGCTAGTGAGCATATAAGGGGAATAAAACATTTTTGGATGACGTTCTTTTAGATACAGGATGTTCAGCAACTATTTTTGTTACGGATGAAGTAGAGGGAATAGGGCTTACCATAGACCGTAAAAAGGGTAAACCCAAAAGAATGTATGGTGTTGGCGGTGAAAGTGAACTTTGTTATGAGCAAACCGTTAACAATATAGAAATTGATAACTATAAAATGGATTTATTTCAATTCACTAGCGTTGCATAAAACAGAAATACAATATTAATTTAAATATTCTGAACTATATCTAACTCTGAAATTGCGAAAAAGACAAACATCATATAAAGGTGACGCTGTCCATTTGGTAATAAATGTATTAAAGTCCTCTGGCTTTTTGTCCGACCAACATATGTATATTCATGTAGGCAGCATGACTTCAGTTAATTCGCTATAACTGGAGAAAACGAGCGCTCTGAGCTTTGTGAAAATTTGATACATCGTAAGCTTGGTTTTACTTTCAAGCTTCACAAGTACTAGTAAACTGTATGCAATCATGGCGATATAAAGCTGATTCCACGCAGCCTGCTCGGTGCGGCCATGAATATGATTTACCTGTAAATGCTGTTTCATCCACTTGAACTGTAACTCGATCTGCCATCGGGAACGGTATAACTCTGAGATGTCATGTGCCGATAAATCAAAGCGATTTGTGATAATACGATAAAATTTCCCTTTTTCATCTCTGAATTCAATCAGACGTAAATGATGCTTCATTTTGTTTTGTTGAGAGCCAATTTTAACGAGTGATTCCCGTATACCACCCTGGTCAAGGTGATCGTAGATCACTTCCCTATAATCCACAACTGTATTTGATTTGATTCTTGTCGCGAAGTAGATACCCTCTTTACACCAAGCATCAAATAACATGAAATCAAAGTAACCACGATCAAAAACGTATGTCACACCTGGTTCAGTTATGAAGTGCCGCCATTCTTTGATATCTGAACGTTCGGCAGGGGAAACCGTCAGCTTTGTTGGTAGAACATCGCGTTCGTTGATAAATTCCACAAGTAAATGTAGTTTTAATCCCGACTTGGTTTCTCGAAATTTAGCCCACTTATAAAGGTTTAGGCTAAGCGGAACAGTAGACGAATCAAGCAATTGTACGTTTGGTATCGTACGCTTATGTCCGGATGACACTGTGCGAATTTGCAGGATTAAGGACTGCCAAACTTCTGAAAGAATCGTAGAGTCGACATGCCTATTTTTCCTAGATAGCTGTGATGGACTGATATGATCCAACCCGATTTCCTTTTGGAAATCTTTCATCAACAGATCGTCGCTAATCGCTCTTAAACCGCTGCGGTTTTGGAGTTGCGCATACAAAAACAGAAGCACGTAACGCTTTGTTGTAAGCTTTTTTGTATAGCGATCAAAAGATTTATCATGTGACATTTCATCGAATAAGGTACTTTCTAAGGGCTCTACCCATTTACCAAATGAAGTTAATAGTGTAAACTTGTCCATGCTGAATTCCTTTATAGTGGATTTGGACAGGCTACCACCTATCCCTCTATTATAAAGGATTTTTTTATGTCTTCTTTAGATGACAGAATTGCCAGAAAGTATTTATGCAACGCTAGTGTTATATGCTAGAACAACAGAGACTATTGGTAAACCGCCCTTCATTTGAATTTTCATGGCAGTCGTCTCCTAACTCCCATGAATTTTTGTTCCTTAATTTCAAGGGTTTCATGATCAGTATGAAAAATATAATACTCTCGAGAAGGTTCGGCTAGATGTAGCTTTTTGTATTCTTTCCATGCCATCGTTGAATCAGGGAAATTTGAAATAACTGATAGTTCATCCAAATGACGGAATGAGTTTTCTGAATAAGCGGAGATAGCTTCAACAAGTACCCACTGCTCTGGGTATTGCTTACGGACTTGGGCCCATTTCACTGATAACACCTCCATTATTCTTTTATTTCAAGTATACCATTTAACAATAAATAGAGTGAGTCATGCGATGAACAGCGTTAATAAAAATTCTTTATTCCCCTATAATCTAAGTATTCCATAATACCTCATTCAATCAATACCTTAAATTAAATTAAGTAATTCTGTTGTCTATAAAATCTCACCCCCCTCTACCGTACTTCAATTTATTTTCAGTACTAAAAACCGCACCTATTTATGATAAGGCCCCCCACCCAATATCCGAAATCCCCGGTAAACTTGCTCAACCAGTATCAACCGCATCAACTGATGAGGAAACGTCATCTGACTAAACGAAAGCTGCTCATCACTCCGACGCACAACCTCCTCACTCAAACCAAGCGATCCCCCGACCACAAACGTCACCTTGCTCTTCCCATACGTCGCGAGCTTGTCCATTTCCTTTGCCAGTTGTTCTGAGCTCCACGACTTCCCTTCAATCGCCAACGCAATCACGTAGTCATCCGCCCGTATATGTCCTAGCAATCGCTCGCCTTCCTTTACTTTCACCATCTCTTCTTCCTTCTCACTCATCGTTTCTGGGGCCTTTTCGTCAGGGACTTCGATGATGTTGAGTTTGCAGTAGCGGGTGAGGCGTTTTTCGTATTCGGCGATGCCTTGTTTGAGGTATTTTTCCTTTAATTTTCCGACAGTGAGGATCGTGATGTGCATGGTAATGGCTCCTTTACAAACAGTTTGCAAACAAGATATCCACAGGGTTTATCCACATATCCACATTTTCTATCCACATGATGGGTCAGAATCTTTGTTCGCCACCAGATAATGTGCTTGTTTTTCGCAGTAAGCACACGCTTTTGTGGATAACTGGTCGTCTATTTCTGTTAGTTGTGGAAAGTTTCCGGTTTCATCTATCATGTCGTCGAGCGCAATCTCAACGTGTTCCTTACAAGCGTATAGCATAGGTGGTCTCCTTCTTTAGCCGTGTCTTTTTTTATTGTACTAGAGTTTTTCTTTTACCTGCAACTCCGCCTTTTTGTTTATCCATTTATCAACATGTGGATAATCAAGGCTCTTTTCGTATCCTTTGTTGTTTTTACTATACTGTAATCTCATGAGGTGACGTAATGAAGAAACTGCTAGAATACCGCTGCGGAAATTGTGCTTAATATTTTGTAATTAAATAACGGAACCAGTGTCCGTACACCTTCGAAAACAGTATGATTTTTATTGAATAGAGGAACCAATGTCCGTTCGAAACAGGATAGGCAATAGCCTAGCAAGCACTATACCAAAGTATGGGTGCCTCTTTGTTTCTGAAAAATTCAAGTACCCATTGAACGGCATCTGGAGTGAACAATACCAACTCTTCAGAAGGTTGAGGTAATAAGTTCAATATTAGTAAGGAAATACACATGGACTCCTTAAAAATGTACTCAGCATTTCTTTGTGCAATGTAAGTTCAAAATCAGCGGAGGAAATACACGTAGACTCCTGCGGGATCAGCGGGACAGGTGAGACCCCGCAAGAGCGCAGCGATGAGGAGGCTCACCGCCCGCCCCGCGGAAAGCGAAGTGTATTTCCGGAGCGATATTTAGCAACATGAATTTGCATTACGTCGCATCATATAGCTACTGTGTAATGGGATTTCATTAAAAAAGCAACAATTTTTTAGAAAACTGCCATAATCAAAAACAACCACCCCCGCACTAGAGAGTGGTTGTTGATACCTCTTTATAAGGTTCCTTCATTATTTAATGTGACGGTCGCTTCTTGTAGTTCACCCGCTCGGTAGAACGACACGGTCATCTCATCGCCTACATCTTTTTCGTTGTACAAATACTTGCGAATATCCAGGAAGGTTTCGATCGGTTGTCCATCTAGTTCTACGATAACGTCGAGTTGTTCAAGTCCTCCGGCTGCGGCTGGGGAGCTCGGTTGGATGTCAAAAACGACGACACCACGTGTAACATCTTCAGGTAATTTTAATGTTTCCTTTTGGTGGTATGCCGTAACCATGGATAAGTCTTGGAGTGTTACGCCTAATGTTGGGCGTCGCACTTCACCGAATTGTTCTAAGTCTTGGATGATCGGTTCGACATAGTTGATCGGTATAGAAAGTCCAATGCCCTCTACTGCGCTTTGGGCAATTTTCATCGAGTTTATGCCAATCACCTGGCCTTCGATGTTCACGAGCGCACCCCCGCTATTCCCTGGGTTAATGGCTGCGTCTGTTTGGAGGACTTCTGCTTGCCAGTCAACTTGGCCGTCCTGGTTAATGTCGACTGGAATAGCACGCTCAAGACCAGAGATGACTCCTTGTGTCACAGAACCTGAAAATTGGAGACCGAGTGGATTCCCGATGGCGATTACAGGTTCTCCTGGTTGCAAGTTATCAGAGTTACCGAACTCCGCCACCGTTTCAATGCCTTCTCCGTCCATCTCCAATACCGCTAAATCCGTCCAAACGTCGCTACCGCGGATCTCTGCTTGGCGTTTTGTTCCATCTGCCAGCGTTACTTCGACTTCGTCTGCACCCGAGATGACGTGGTCGTTTGTTACCACAAAGGCACGCCCGTCTTCTACTTTATAAATGACGCCAGAGCCTGTGCCTGCTTCACTTGCTTGATCCCAAAAGTTGTTGGCTTGGATATTCGTAATGCCTACGACAGCGTCCCCAGCTTTATCTACAGCTTCTGTGACTTGTGTCGTTACATCTACGCTAAGATTACGCGTTTCGACAGGTCCTTGAGCGCTTGCCATCCCGTTTTGATCGTTAGATGCCTGATTAGAGCTCGGCTGATCCATGAACGCCGGAAATGCAACCACAACGAGAATAGCGCCTAGTACCACTCCGAGCAAACTAGCTAATAAGTAGCCACCTCGATTTCCTTTTTGTTTTTGATACCGCTCTTGAGAATAATCTTGATCATAATAGCCCATTTCTTTCATTCCTTTCGTACCCAAAAAGTAGTAATGAGTTCAACGCTAAACCTGTGTATCCATATGGGGGACAACACTGTCCTTTTGTGAAAAAGTATGCTTTTACTAGTGTGCCTCTCTACTTCTTCTTTACACGTTATTTAGATCAATAAACGCGTTTTTTATCCTCCCCTTTACTTTTACCAGATTGTACAACAAATTTATTGCCTTTACTAATTAGAACGTAGTCACACACCCTATGTTTCGATGAATATTTGAACAATTTATGAAAACCACTCCTACACGCATAAAAAAAGACAATCGGCTCGTCACACCGATTGTCTCTCCTCCTATACCGCTACCAAACTAGTAGGTTCTCTAGGGTCAGTATCATAGATTTCAAACGTCTCTCCCACGCCAAACCCTCGGGTTGTGAGCGTTTGTTCTACCGCTAGACGAGCAATGTCCTTCATGTTGTTGTCTGCACTTAAATGGGCCAGATAAATGCGTTTCGTCGCGTCTGTAATGCAATCTGCCATAGCAATCGCAGCATCTTCATTGGATACGTGTCCTTTGTCTGAAAGAATACGACGCTTCACGCTCCATGGATAGCGTCCCATTTGTAGCATACTGACATCGTGATTGCTTTCAAAAACGAAAGCGTCCGCTCCTTGCACGATCCCTTTCATACGATCACTCACGTAGCCAGTGTCTGTAATGAGAGCGAGCTTTCTACCTTCGTAATGGAATACGTAAAACATCGGTTCAACAGCGTCGTGAGAGACTCCGAACGTTTCAATATCGAGACCACCGAACGACTTGACTGTCTCCATTTCAAAATGAAACTTTTGCTCGGCGCCGACTTTCCCAATCATCGGGTCCATGACGTTCCATGTGTTCGTATTCGCATAAACTGGTAACTTATATCTTCTCGCCAGCACACCAAGACCATGAATGTGATCCGAATGTTCGTGCGTGACGAAAATTCCGTCTAATTCTTTTAAGTCCCGTCCGATCTTTCTAAACGATTCTTCAATTTTCTTCCCGCTCAACCCAGCATCAACTAAAAAGCGATGCTCGGGCGTTTCGACGTAGATGGCATTCCCCGTGCTACCACTCGCCAACACGCTAAATTGTAAACTCACCCTGGTCACTCCGTCTCTACATCTTTAATAATTTGTCCTTCAAATGCATTCACGTACACATCTTTTTCGCCATTGACAACGAAATGCCATGTTGGGGTGAATACTTGTGATTCGGTCAGCTGTATGAGTGGATAGTAGACTAACTCCGTTTTCGTAATATTGCTACCAGGAGTCAACACACCGCCTTGACCATACATAGACCATACCGCTTGGATGGCTGGCAATATATTATTTTCATTGAAGGATTCAAAATCGCTGAGTAACGTTTGATCATACTCTACGATTTGGTTCTCCTCATTCACTGTAAACTGTAGCATACTACTTTGGCTACGAAAGAATTGTCGGCCGTCGTATTGTTGATAATACGTAATCGTGCCAAGTTCTTCGTTCACTCCCCAAAAGGCATAGTTCTCACCAGCAATCACTTCTTCTACAATAAACGTCTGCAGTTTGTCAGGGGTAAATTCACTGAGTTCCCCAACTTCCATAGGCTCCTCTAACGTAATATTGAGCCTCTGTATTTTGTTGTCCTGTCGAATGTACTCTATAGTGTCCACACCTTCAAGATCTGCCATTTCTTCTTCAGTGAATTGACGTGGCATTACACTGATATAACTTGCCTTAATTGGACCTTGCGGAAGCTCGCCTAATGAAATTTCATCGGCCTCTAGCTGTTCTTCAAAGGGCGATTCCGTAAATGTCTCAATTTGTTCTGCATTTTGCTTTTCAATGAACTGCACGATCAAGAAGAAGTCGAGAATGAGAAAAGTTAGGATGAGCATCATCTTCGTTCTACCCCAGTCCACTTTTGAGCACCCCCTCGTCTTCTTCTGGAGTAATCGCCATCCACGCCCCCGCATACAACATATACCACGTGGGTTCTAACGTGAATAATTGATTATTCGACGATTTCTCTAGACGGTAGCCAATCGTGAGTCTCTCCAGTTGTGAAGGGGCAAATTCCCTCACCCTTTGTTCCACATAGCGTAAAATGTTCGGACCCGATAAAAGCTTTTTTTTGGATGTCTCGGGCATGAGCACTGCGAGAGAGAAGGCAGGGCGAATGTATTCCTTTACCTCGTCCTCTCCCCACGATACAGAGATTTCCGTCAAATCAACCGGGCTTGGGCTCATCACTGGCCGACCATTGATATACATTCGAAATGTCACTTTCCGATTAAATTCATCCCACTCTGCATACCGATACGGATCAGTCCATCCAGCATGATCATTCATAAACGAAAACGTATCCTCAAAAACATCCCCTGTCGGAACGTATAAATTATCACTTTCTTCCGCTGGATTATTATAGCGAATTTGATTCTTACTATAGTCAACTTCCATTTGCCTAGAACCGTCTGTAAATTCCTCTAGAGTACCGACTTGATTCCGTTTCACAAACGACGGATCGTTAAAGAGCGCATTTTTAAACGCATCCACATCTACTAAGTCCAAAAGGTATGTTCGTCTTTCTACCGTCATAGGGTCTTTTGGAATGAATAACTTACGGAAATCCCCTGCTTCATACTGTACATAGGGTTGATACTCTTTAGGAGAAAAGAAGGCTTCGAACTCATCCAATTCTGTTTGACGAATACGCGCCCCGTAAACTACCGGTTGACTATCTCTAGATGTGACGAACCCTTCATAATCCGCAAAGTAAATGTTCGGTGCTGTTGCATTCCGATGTGAAAAATCGATAATGACTCGGTCGATTTCTTGGTTGGGCAAGTCTTTATCCTCAAAATCAAACAGACTATCGAGCACTGAAAACGGAATGATATCTTGAAACAAAAACTCTATACGGTCCTCTCCTTGTACAATTTCCAAAAATTCTTCATTGCGGAGAGACACTTCTTGCAAGTTCTCGAACGTCCAATTATCCATCATATCTGTCATCTCTTTAATTTTTCCCGGTCTTGTCGTCCCATAATCAAGATCACCGGAATGCCAGACAAATTCTACTGGTTGTAACAACTCCTTAGGTTTTCGTTGTTCACTAATTTCCACATTCTGCACTGTTGTACTTTCAGCCATTTCGTAAGGCGGTCGGTATGTCCACATATTCCAAGTTAGCACAATACTCGCTACTACGAGTATGGTTAACACGGCGGTTTTCATCTGTTCCGTTCGCTTCATGACCACTCATCCTCTTCTGGGCGGTCGTACGGGAGAGTGAACATAACCTTGGTCCCCTTTCCTTCCTCACTCGTCGCCCAAATGTCTCCTCCATGGGCCAAAACGACTTCCTTCGCAATAGCGAGGCCTAGCCCTGTTCCACCAAGCTTTCGCGATCGTGCTTTGTCGACCCGATAAAAGCGTTCAAAGATTTTGTCCAAGTTTTCCTGGGGGACTCCGACACCTTCATCCTGAACAGAGATCTGAATCATTTCAGGCACTTCCTCGATAGTGAACGTCACGTGTCCGCCTTCAGGTGAATACTTCAATGCATTCGAGATGATATTGTCGAGTACTTGTGTTAGTTTATCTTCGTCAATATCGACAAACAAAGGTTGCTCTGGAATTTGCCTCGTAAACTCTACGTTTTGTTCTTTCGAAAGCTCAAAGCGATCAACCACGCGGTTAAACAGATGGGTAATGTCATAGAGACCCTTTGTTAATTGATAGTCCTGACTGTCGAGACGGGAAAGTTGTAGCAAATCATTGACGAGACGGATCATGCGTTCTGTCTCCGTTTGCGTCACATTGAGGAAGTTAGGCGCAATCGCTTCATCCTTCCACGCCCCCTCTGCTAATGCCTCTAAATAAGAACGCATCGTCGTAAGTGGCGTGCGTAATTCGTGTGACACGTTGGCTACAAACTCACGTCTCTCCATATCAATCTTCTCTTGCTCTGTTATATCGTGCAAAACGGTTATGAGCCCATTGACAAAACCTGTTTCCTTTTGAATGATGGAAAAATTAGCACGAAGGATGTATGTTTTTCCATGCTCTTTACTAAAGTCCATAATGACAGAGTCTTGTTCCTTCAGTAAGTCTTCAAAGTTCGTCGTTTCCTCTAAATTCAGCAACTCTATAATGGGCTTTGCAAGCACATTTTTACGCGAAACCCCTAACAATTTAGCTGCAGGCTCGTTAATTAAAATGACACGCCCTTTGCGATCCGTTGCGATCACACCATCTGTCATGTATGAAAGGACAGAGGATAACTTGCGCCGTTCTCCCTCCGTCGTCGCCTGGGCTTCTTGAAGTTTCTTCGTTAAATTATTGAAGGTAACCGCAAGCTGACCGATCTCATCGTCTCCGTATACTTTTACTTTGCGAGAAAAATTCCCTTTCGCCATGGCGAGGGCTTGTTTTCGCATGTCAGAAATCGGTCGCGTGATGGTTTGAGCGAGCACCACACCAAGGATGGCTGTAATACCTAGTGCGATCGCAGTCCCGGATGCCATGATGTTATTGATTTCACCAAGTTGCTCGTATACGGTTTCAATTTTTGCAATAAGGTGGATAACTCCCAGCACTTCTTGGTTTGCTATAATTGGCTTATACAGCATCCAAATCCGTTTGCCTGTTTGTCGGTCCAAAAAGATACGATCCTCTTCCTGACCCGTATTCAGTACACGCTGGACTTGCTGGTCTGTCGTGCGCTGACCAACAAGTCCTTGCCCCGATGCGTCTGATATGCCAACAATCCGATTTCGGTTATCAATGACACGCACTTCTGTAATATCAACTGCTTCAGAGTCAGAGTCGCTGAGTAAGCGCTTGATGTCTTGCTCAGGAGGGGGATCCTCCTCGTCTCGTTCTCTCGTTAATTCCTCTTCAATATTTAGCGCTAGCAAATCAACCCGTTCGTTCATAGATGTTTTGAAATTGTTCATGAGCTGATCCTCCAGCTCCCGAACAAAATACACGCCGATAATTTGCATAGCAACGAGAATGAGCAATACGTAAATAAGCACAATCTTTAAGTGAATCGAACGGAATAGTCCAACCTTGTTCATCACCTATACTTACTCCTGATCAGGGTTGCGCAAATAATACCCCACACCACGACGTGTCACAATCCACGCTGGATGAGAAGGGTTATCTTCAATTTTCTCACGCAAGCGACGGATAGTGACATCAACAGTTCGTACGTCGCCGTAGTAATCGTAGCCCCATACCGTCTGCAAAAGATGTTCGCGTGTCATCACTTGGCCTATATGTCTCGCTAAATAATGGAGCAGTTCAAATTCACGATGCGTTAATTCAATCCTGTCCCCACGTTTCAGCACTAAATAAGCCTCTGGTTGAATCGTTATGGCCCCTACTTCAATTTCTGTGGGGCTATCATTCGAGTTGGTTGCTACTTGTTGGTGTCTACGCAAGTTCGCCTTCACGCGGGCAATGAGCTCGCGTGTACTAAATGGCTTCGTCACATAATCGTCAGCCCCAAGTTCAAGACCCAGTACTTTATCGATCTCGGAATCCTTTGCTGTAAGCATAACGATGGGCATTTCGTGTTTTTTTCGAATCTCACGACACACTTCCATTCCATCACGCTGTGGCAGCATAATGTCGAGAAGGATAAGATCTGGCTTGAGCTCCTCTACCTTTTCAAGCGCTTCGTTGCCATCGTACGCGCAATGCACGTCGTAGCCCTCTTTCTTCAAATTAAACTCTAAAATATCTGCAATTGGTTTTTCGTCATCTACCACTAAAATTCGTTTGGGCATCGTTCATTCTCCCTTCTTGGAGCTTTTGCTCTTTTTAAAGCATGAACGGTTCCAATCTATGTTTCACGTGGAACATTCCACGATCATTCTATAGATGGAATCCTCTTTACTTTACCATGTTCTACTTTGTCTTTCATCTCTCGTTCTGAATAGTTTAATGAACAAAAAATTCAGTAGGTAAGCTTGTCCTTCAAAAGAAGGAAAACCCTCGGCACGAGACCGAGGGTGTAAACTATTTATTTAATCATCTATTGAGACACGTAATTTAACGGGTTCATATTCACACCGTTTTGAAGTACTTCAAAATGTAGATGGACACCTGTTGAATCCCCTGTTGTTCCCATTTGGGCTATAGTGGCGCCTGCTGGAACCGTTTGTCCTGGACGCACGCTGACACTTGCTAAGTGTGCATACAACGTTTTATACCCATTATTATGGTTAATAATCACTCTATATCCGTATCCATCATCACGATACCCTGCTACCTCTACCACACCATTGTCAGCAGCTTTAATGTTGTAGTTTGATGGACGCGCAATATCAAGACCTTTATGGATGGCATTCCAGCGAAGTCCCATTTGTGAGGAAATGTATCCACCTACTGTCGGCCACACCCACTCACCCGTACCGCGAGAAGAGATGACTTTTGTCCCTTTAACGATAATTTTTTCTTGCGGTTCACTAAGCATTTCACTTTCCACTTCATACTTCCCAACACGCTGCCCGTTTTGTTCACGGATGACGTATTGAACTGCACGCTTCCCAGCTTTCCCTTCTTGACGTGTCTTCGTTTCCCCTTTATACATTGTGTCGTCTTCTACGACTGTTGTTTTAAACGGGACCTTTTCGTTCTTGAAGACAGCTCTTTTTACTTGAACGTTTACAAAGGGCTCATACACTGTAACGTTCAACTCATCACCTACTTGCAGTAATGAATCCACTTGCAAATCACGGTTCAATTGGAGCAACTCATCAATGGACAGGTCATGAGCTGCTGCAATGGAACCAAGAACATCGCCTTCTTTCACTGTGTAAGGCTTCTCTTCTAATGTTCCTTTTTGCAAGTACTGAATAGCTTCCTCTGGTGACAAAATTTCTTCGGGTGCCGCTTTATCTTTTTCTATCGAAATATTTTTATCAAAAAGAACATCAATCGTTTTCGTTTCATCTGGTGCTAGTTCAGGATACGCTTCACCCGTTTGCTTCCACTCTTTTACTGCAGCTAGTTCCTCTTCGGAAGCGTAGGTGAGCTTCAACTCTTTCACTACGGTCTCAGCTTGCTCTTTAGTAGGCACGTAGGTAACCGGCACACCGTCAATCTCAATCGCGTAACTCTCTGCTTTCACAAAGAGTTGGGATTGAACAGATGCTAGAACGTTGCGGGGTGATGTATTTTTGCGAAATACTTGTTCAGGTATGTATTGAATTTCACTCTCTATATCGAGACCTAGTTGTCCATAGGCTTCCTGCGTTTGTGAAATCTCTTGATCAATATAAGCTTGAATAGCACTGGTATCTTCTACAATTCCGAGCCAACGATCACCTAAGTACACGTGATACACAGTGTTTAGTTCACTATTGTCGTCTTCTTTCGCAAAAGCCGGGTTCGTGACAGTAAATGTAGAAGCGAGCAACGTAGCAGCTGCTGTCACCTTTATTAATCGAAGAGGTTCGCCTATTTTCGACACGAATGTTCGTGGTTGTTTCATTTTTTTGTTCCTCCTACCATCCAGTCCCTGTACCTTTGTCCTATACTTCCTAAATTCTACTAAAATCTCTTTCTTCTTAGCTAAGGACGAAAGGGTCTCTCTTATACCTCCATTACTCTAACACACTTTTCCACCCGTTTGGGTGCATGCACCAACCTGTAACAGAACTGTATAATGGGTAACATCTTGTATCCAAATCTTCTAATCTCTTTCAATATAATGGTATTAAATGGTAGTAAATAGTGAATTTAGTAGGATTTTTCGATAGGTTTAGTGAGGTGTCGAATTTTGTCTGGGCTTTTTGTAACAGTTTCGTAACTTCCTAGAAACTTGGAGGCAAAGGAAAGAGGCTAGATGCTTTTCATCTAACCTCTTTCCTTTTTTATCTCTATGACATGCTTAGTATCCGTATACACTGCGCACGACATTCGTTTGCGAACGATCTGGACCTACAGAGAAGATGGACAGTGGAATCCCTGTCAACTGCGAGATCCGTTCAATGTAGTGACGCGCATTTGCCGGTAACTCTCCTAAGCTTTTGCACTTTGTAATGTCTTCGGTCCAACCAGGAAGCTCCTCATATACAGGTTCGCATTGCGCTAGTACGTCTAAGCTCGCTGGAAATTCTTCCATGATCTCGCCTTTGTATCGGTAGGCTGTACAAATTTTTAACGTCTCAATCCCTGTCAACACATCCACAGAGTTCAAAGACAAATCTGTTAGACCACTTACTCGACGTGCATGACGAACGACCACACTATCAAACCAGCCGACACGGCGTGCACGGCCTGTTGTTGTGCCGTATTCACGACCAACCTCTCGAATCTGGTGACCAATTTCATCGTGCAATTCTGTTGGGAATGGTCCATCACCTACCCGGGTCGTATACGCTTTCGACACACCTACAACGTGCTTAATTTTCGTAGGGCCGACACCAGAACCGATCGTGACCCCACCGGCTACTGGGTTCGAAGATGTAACAAATGGGTACGTACCTTGGTCGATATCGAGCATAACGCCCTGTGCACCTTCAAATAATACACGGCGACCTTCGTCAAGCGCATCATTTAATACGACAGACGTATCACACACGTAAGATGCAATCCGTTTGCCTAATGCAATATATGTTTCGTAAATATCTTCTATTTGAAAGCCTTCTGTTTCATACATGCGCTCTAACAGACGGTTCTTTTCTTCGAGGTTCACTTCAAGCTTGCGATGGAAAACCTCTGGATCAAGCAAATCTGCGATACGAATCCCGACACGTGCCGCCTTGTCCATATACGCAGGACCGATGCCTTTCTTCGTCGTTCCAATTTTGTTCGCGCCTTTTTGCTCTTCTTGTACTTCATCTAATTTCAAATGGTATGGCAAAATGACGTGCGCACGATTCGAGATACGCAAATTATCTGTTGAAATACCACGTTCATGTAAGTAATCAATTTCCGTTGCTAACGCACTTGGATCCACGACCATGCCGTTTCCAATCACACATAGCTTATCGTTATAAAAAATCCCAGATGGAATTAAGTGGAGTTTGTATGTGTTGCCATCGAATTTAATGGTATGCCCTGCATTATTACCGCCTTGGTAACGAGCGATCACTTCTGCATGTTCACTCAAGAAATCTGTAATCTTGCCTTTACCTTCATCGCCCCATTGCGTCCCAACCACAACTACTGAAGACAATAGGAACACCTCCAACATTGGATTAATGGTTACTCATGCTTTACCTTGCTAAATGAACAAAGTCGCACGGAACCCTCCTCAGTGTAGCAAGCATAGAATGGCGAGTCAATGCGTAAAGGCGAACATTTACTTATAAAGCCTATAATTCGTTCGGGAAAAAGGCAAAAGAGGAGTTTGTAAACCCTTTCTAGAATTAATTAAGTAGGAACTTTAAGTAGTTTGAGCTGAGGAGGAATAACTTATGAGGGCATCTTTCCATCTGAAATATGTCATTTTGTACGTGAACGATGTAAAGAAAACGAAGCACTTTTATGAGAAGCTACTCGGTTTCCCGATCCGCATGGAGGCTGGTACATACGTGGAATTCTCAACTGGTGAAACAATTCTTTCTTGTAACACAAGGGAGAGTGGACGGGAAATTACTGGACTTCGTATTCCCGATGAGTCCCGCTCGCAAACGTTTGAGCTTGGCGTAACGGTTGCGGATGTGAAAGTAGCGATTGATGAGTTTCGTTCAGCCGGTGTAACCATTTTGAAAGAGCCGGTTACGAAACCTTGGGGTCAAGAAGTTGCGTACGTGGCTGATCCTGACGGGCACTATATTGAAGTTTGCTCACCGATGGATTGATGAAAAAGCGCTTGTTCTTTGAAGAGGACAAGCGCTTTTTATTATCACTAGGCTCCCGGTGGTACGTGCGAATCATCGTGTCGCCGCTCTAGATTCACGAATTTATTGTACTCTTTCACAAACGCCAGCTCGACGGTGCCAGTAGGTCCGTTACGTTGCTTGGCAATAATAATTTCGATAATGTTTTTGCTTTCACTTTCTTTATCGTAATAATCGTCACGGTACAGGAACGCGACGATATCGGCATCTTGCTCAATCGCTCCAGATTCTCGGATATCTGACATCATCGGACGCTTATCTTGGCGTGACTCCACACCACGGGAAAGCTGACTCAAGGCGATAACCGGTACTTGAAGTTCCCGGGCCAGCTGCTTTAATGTACGAGAGATTTCCGAAACCTCTTGTTGACGGTTCTCTTTAGAAGAGCCGCCAGATCCTTGAATAAGCTGCAAATAGTCGATTAAAATCATGCCGAGACCGTGCTCCTGCTTCAAACGCCGACACTTAGCGCGAATCTCATTCACGCGAATCCCTGGCGTATCATCAATGTAAATACCTGCATTGGACAGCGATCCCATGGCGAGCGTTAGCTTTTGCCATTCATCCTCAGTTAGCTCTCCTGTTCGGAGATGTTGCGCGTCAATGTTTCCTTCCGCACAAAGCATACGCATCACGAGCTGCTCTGCCCCCATCTCCAAACTAAAAATGGCCACGCTTTCCTCCGTACGGGTCGCCACATTTTGTGCAATATTTAAGGCAAAAGCCGTTTTACCGACTGAAGGACGAGCTGCTACGATAATGAGATCATTTCGTTGGAAACCTGCCGTCATACGGTCTAATTCTGCAAAGCCAGTCGGGATCCCAGTAATATCCCCTTTTCGGTTATGCAACATCTCGATATGGTCATACGTTTTCACGAGTACGTCTTGAATGTCTTGGAAAGCACCCGCATTGGAACGTTGCGCGACCTCCATAATGCGCTTTTCCGCTTCGCTCAATAACTCGTTTACTTCATCCTCGCGACTGTACCCATCTTGAGCAATCGTCGTTGCGGTACGAATTAGTCGACGAAGCAACGCCTTTTCCTCTACGATGCGTGCGTAATACACGACGTTCGCAGCAGTCGGTACACTCCCCGCCAATTCGCTCAAGTACGCGATGCCCCCGACCTCATCGAGCTCCTCTCTTGCCCGTAGCTCTTCCGTTACCGTGATCAGGTCAATCGCTTCACCTTGCTCATTAAGACGCATCATACAATCAAATAAACGCTTATGACTGTTCTTATAAAAATCATCCGAAATTAATAACTCAGAGGCCTGGATGAGTGCACTCGGTTCAAGAAACACCGCCCCTAATACTGCCTGTTCCGCCTCAATACTTTGTGGAGGGATACGATCTTGAAACAGCTCGTTCATCTCACCAAAACCTCCTTAGGCACACACGATGTGGGTCAGAAAGGCGTTGCGACAGGACGTCGCAAAATTAGCCTTTCCTCCTTGATCTGTCCACATGTGGATAACTGATTTCGAACTTCGATAGCTCTTCTATTCTAGCATGTTTTGAGTTAGCTTTCTTGTGAAAAATTTGGATTAATTCTACGTTGCAAATGAAAAACTATTGTCGCTAACATTCTTGTGTTTATATTCCTGTAGCAATCTTGGGTGTATATTGAATCAATTTCATAATTGCTCTATTTAAAAATACACAGACCAGCAGAATAGTAGTTACTTAAAAATTTTCTTGATTCGTACCGCTTGAACAAGGTTGTTGATTTCCGCTACAGGCGGACGCTTTCCGCGGGCGGGCCGTGAGCCTCCTCGTCGCTCCGCTCCTGCGGGAATGAAATGTGGAAGCGGTCCGTCTTGCTCCCTCTGAAAGATGTTCTTTGGCTTTAGAGGCGTTTTTTGCCTCAAAAAACGAAGGTTATTTTCAGACGGGAGCAGACCGCTGCAGCTAGACAAGTCTCACCCGGCCACGCTTTTCCCGCAGGACAAGGAGGAAAGGCTAAGGGCGCCACGTCCTGGTTCTGGCTCATTTCGCTTGTTATACGCAATGATGGACTGATGCCCCATTCGATGTACTTGTTCATAAATAGGGTCATAATCATAGCCGGCGTCCATGGTCTGATAGCGTATGTCGGAAGAGCAAGACGTTCATGAATTCCCTTTAATAGTGGGATCGCTGCCTTCCCATCGTTCAGACTACCCGATGAGAAAAGGGTCTGTAGTATGTATTGACTCGATGTGCCGACAGCCAGATGCCCCTTGTAACCATACCAAAAGACGTTCTTCCCTTCACTGTTCTTTTTGACGCCCCAAGTAGGGTTTTGAGGGACTTCAGCACGTAATTCCGCTACAGATGCATCTAATTGAGCTTCGGTTTTCTCTCAAAAAGTGGAAAATCCGCTTCTTTTTCAGCTTGTTCGGAGACTTAGAGAGGAATGCTCAGACTCAGGGAGGAATGCTCAGACTCAGAGAGGGATGCTCAGACTCAGAGAGGAATGATCAGACTCAGAGAGGAATGCTCAGACTTAGAGTGGAATGCTCAGACTCAGGGAGGAATGCTCAGACTTAGAGTGGAATGCTCAGACTCAGGGAGGGATGCTCAGACTCAGGGAGGGATGCTCAGACTCAGGGAGGAATGCTCAGACTTAGAGAGGAATGCTCAGACTTAGGGAGGGATGCTCAGACTCAGGGAGGAATGCTCAGACTTAGGGAGGGATGCTCAGACTTAGGGAGGAATGCTCAGACTTAGGGAGGGATGCTCAGACTTAGGGAGGAATGCTCAGACTCAGGGAGGGATGCTCAGACTCAGAGTGGAATGCTCAGACTCAGGGAGGGATGCTCAGACTTAGGGAGGGATGCTCAGACTCAGGGAGGGATGCTCAGACTCAGAGAGGGATGCTCAGACTCAGAGAGGAATGATCAGACTCAGGGAGGAATGCTCAGACTTAGGGAGGGATGCTCAGACTCAGGGAGGAATGCTCCGATCCACTGCTCACGCTCTGCCTTCGGTTTTCGACCGCGTTTTTTAGGTTCAGTTTTGGGCTTTTCTTCTTTCGGCGGTGCCTGATCACGGGCTTCAAAATGGGTGGCGTCAATAGCGACCGTATCATCTGTAATAAAGCCCTCATCAACTGCTTGGAGCACAACTTCCTCTTGGGCTTCTTCTAAAATATTGGATTCACTCAATTTACCTAAAAGTCGCGAGTAGGAAGCTTCACATGGGGGTATTGTCTGAAACTAAAAAACCGCAATTTAACTTGAAGTTTAGGTCATCCTTCAAGCGTTTAATGAGCTGTTTACTAGTAGGAATCCCCTCAACATAGCGGATACAAACTGAAATGACCATAGCCACATAATTTATTTTTTCGGGAGCACCCAACCGAGACTTTTTGGTTACATTGTGGTGAATTTCATCCAAGTCTATCGCTGAAATCATCTCTTGGTAACGTTGGGTAGGCTCATCTCGTATCATTCTTGGATGCTAAACAAGCTCTCTTGGCGTATTCTAACCATTGGGAGTTCCTCCAGTCTTTTGGTTCGTGCTTACTTACCATTATACAAGACTTGGGGAGGTACTCCTTTTTCTATGTCTCAAAACCCTTGCGCTGCATGGGCTCAGATTTGTGAAATTCATTCATATTCAAAAGGTTTATTTATTTTTTTGAATTTTCCTATTGATTTCATTGCCCATTTGCCATATGCTCTATATGAAAACGATTTCATATCGTGTACGTACAGGAGGTGTTCCTATAGGAGGGAGTGCGTATGTATACCATTAAAGATGTCGCGTTGGAGGCTGGGCTATCACAGGCTACCGTTTCGAGAGTAATTAACAATCATCCCTACGTAAGTGAGGACAAGAAGATCGCTGTACAAAAAGCGATGACTCGCCTCGGGTACGTACCCAATTCATCAGCACAACGTTTACGAAATTTAAAGACAAAGAAAATTGCCGTCCTTGTCTCACGTATTGTCAATCCGTTCTTCAGTCAATTGGTCGATGCAATGGAAAAGCGTGCTGCAGCATTTGGGTTTCAGCTCATCCTTTGTAATACGAGAATTGATAAGCAAAAGGAACTGGAGTTTTTTAAGCTTCTTGTATCTAAACAAGTAGACGGGATCATTATGGCATCGGTTGAAAACAGTTGGGAAACGATTGAGCCTTACACACAGTACGGACCGATTATTTATTGCAATGAGTATGATCCTGAGGCAACTGTAACCAGGATTAGATTAGACCAGGTTGAAGGCGGTTACATCGGAACGAAGCACTTACTTGAAAAGGGGCATCTTAATATTGCCTACTGTCAAGGTAACGACAGCAGCGTTTCTGTTAACAGACGCAAAGGTTTTTTGAAAGCGGTTACAGAGTCAGGCATTGAACCTGTGTCAGAATGGATGTTTCGAGATGTTTACACAATTGAAGATGGTCGCAACATCTTTAGAAGAATTCATAACATTCCTACTCCACCAACTGCTGTATTTAGCGGCAGTGATGAAGTTGCGGCAGGCATCATCAATGAGGCCAAAAAACACGGATGGCGTGTACCAGACGATCTTGCTGTGGTCGGATTTGATAATCAGCCGATCGCTGAATTACTCGATCCACAGATAACGACAATTAACCAATTTACTACTGAAATTGGCTACCAGTCTATGGAAGTCATGCTACAGATCATCAATGAAACTCGTTCAAATGATGCACAAGATATTCTACTACCGCTTCGTCTAATTGAACGACAATCTACTTAAAAAATAAAGGGGGCATTATTTATGAAACTATGGAACAAAAAAATGGCAGGCGTATCCACAGTCCTTGCGATGAGTCTATTTCTTGCAGCATGTAGCGGAAATAATGATGATGCAGCGGACACACCAGATGCAGGCTCGGATGGCTCGGATGGCGATAATCCATCTGAAGAGCAAGTTGAGATTGTTTACGCAAGTGGTGTTGATGTCACGGGTGCTACAGACATTTTGATTGAAGCTTTCGAAAAAGAAAACCCAAACATTAAGATAACACGCCGAGAAATGCCAGCAGATACGGGTGCTTCTCACGATCAATACGTGACCATGTTTAGCAGCCAAAGCGCTGAGATTGATGTGTTTGATGCTGATGTTATCTGGCCAGCTGAATTCGCACAGGCTCAATACGCACTTGAATTAGATCGCTTCATTGAGGCAGATGGTATCAACATGGATGACTACTTCCCTGGAACGGTAGCATCAGGGAACTTTAACGGACGTCAATATGCAATGCCGAAGTACACAGATGCTGGTCTCCTTTTCTATCGATCTGA
This sequence comes from Bacillus fonticola, assembly GCF_012955605.1. Taxonomy (GTDB): domain Bacteria; phylum Bacillota; class Bacilli; order Bacillales; family JC228; genus Bacillus_CG; species Bacillus_CG fonticola. The sequence continues at coordinate 3,127,428 of NZ_CP052135.1, forward strand.
CATCGTGGAAACACCACCTGCAACGTGGGATGAGCTATTTGAGATGGCTGGCGAATTACAAGGCGAAGCGGGTACAGAGTTTGGGTACCTCATGCAAGCAAATCAATATGAAGGAATGGTTACGAACGCCGTTGAATTCATCGCAGCTTATGGTGGTCAAATTGTGAACGAAAACAACGAAGTCGTTGTAAACAGCCCGGAAACAGTTGCAGGTATTACAAAAATGGTTGAATTTGTTAACTCTGACTTTGTTCCAAGCAACATCTTGAGCTTCCAAGAAACTGAAACCAATAATGCCTGGATCGGCGGACAATCTGTATTTGCTCGTAACTGGCCGTACATGCAGTCTACTTCAAATGATGAAGAAGTTTCTGAAATAGCAGGAAATGTTGGTTTTTCTGTACTTCCATCCGGCGACGCAACAAGTGCAGCCACACTGGGTGGTTGGATGAGCATGATCAATCGTTACACTGAATACCCAGAAGAAGCTTGGGAATTCGTATCCTTTATGTCCGGCCCTGAAGGTCAAAAAATCAGTGCAGTTGAAGGTGGACGTGCGCCAACAATTGAAGCGCTTTATGATGACGAAGAAGTGAAAGCAGCGGCGACACTCTTTGCGAATGAAGAGTTCGTGGCAACGCTTCAAAATGCGGTACCGCGACCGGTTTCACCGATCTATCCAGAGATCTCTGACATTATGCAAGTAGAGCTTTCACGTGCATTAACTGGGGAAATCACACCTGAAGAAGCTGCTGCTAATATGCAAGAACAAATTGAAGCAGCTATGGCTGAGTAAACAATAAGCATAGGGGAAGGTGAACGTTTCACCTTCCCTTTCTATTAGTAGAAAGTGGGTGAGAACAGTGAAGTTTCAGTTGAACGAAAAACAACTTGGCTATTTAATGGTAGCCCCTGCCCTGATATTAGTGATTCTTGTCACACTCTTGCCGGTTGCCCAATCTTTTTATAACAGTTTGTTCGACTATCGTTTGAATGACCCCTCTAGATCAGAAAGGTTTATACAATCCAATGTCGACTTAGAGCGCTACGCAAATGATTTCTTTTATTTATCTCGTGATCTTGAAGGCTTAGCTGCACAAGCACCTAACAATGAAGCAGCCGATACAGCCAATGAAATCAGCGAAGGGATTATGGGCTATCATGAAGAGCTCCTTGCAATGGATGGTTTAGGTGAACAATATAAAGAAGTTGAGTCTCTACTCGCCACCTATACTCCCATCGCCGAACGAGAATTAAAATATGCAAAGATTGATAATGAATTTGCTGAAGAGTATAAGGACTTTTTAACAAACGCAGAAGAAGAATTAACAGCTCTGTCACAAACATCTGCAGATGAAGCCTTTACGACTGCCACAACAAACATTGCGGGGTCAATTAATTTAGCTAACAGCTCCATTATTACATCGAACTTTATTGGCTTAAGTAATTACTCACGTTACCTGCAAGATGAACGTATGTGGACATCCTTAGGGAATACTTTCGTTTTCACAGTAGCATCAGTTGGAGCTGAACTTGTTCTCGGTTTACTTGTTGCCTTACTCATCAACCGTGTATTTTTTGGGCGAGGCATCGTTCGAGCATCGGTACTGATCCCTTGGGCGATTCCAACAGCCGTTGCCGCTATGATGTGGGGCTTTCTATACGATGGTCAAACAGGGATTGTTGCTCATTATTTTGAACAGTTCGGTTTGATCAGTAGTGCATCAGATCTTTTATCAACGGGGACGGGTGGTATGTTTTCTGTCATTTTTGCAGATGTGTGGAAAACAACGCCGTATATGGCACTTCTCTTACTTGCTGGACTTCAAACGATACCGGGTTCTCTTTATGAAGCAGCTGAAGTGGATGGTGCAGGAAAGTGGCAACAGTTTTGGAAAATTACATTACCGCTATTAAAATCATCTATTCTAGTAGCGTTGTTGTTCCGTACGTTAGACGCTTTCCGTGTGTTTGACCTGATCTACGTACTTACAGGCGGTGGACCAGCGAACTCAACTGAATCCATTTCAATTTATGCCTACATTACGCTATTCTCGCAACAAAATTTTGGAGAGGGCTCTGTTCTTTCTGTAATCATTTTTGTTTGCGTAGCCATCATCTCGGCACTATTTATAAAATTCATCGGGTCTGATCTTTTTGCTGGGCGGTCAGGTCGATAAGGAGGAATCAAGATGAATAAACGTGCAGGTATCGGGTTTTATATTTTTCTCATCGTGTTTGTGTTTCTCGTGATGTTCCCTTTCATCTGGGTATTCCTCACGTCGATCAAACCACCAGGCGAAATTTTCAATAACTTTAATTGGTTTACATCAAGTCCCTCACTAGAATCTTATCAAAATGCCTTAACGAATCGTCCGTTGGTAAGCTATATGACCAATAGTTTTATCATTTCAAGTTTAACGACGATTATTGCGATTGGATTCGCATCCATTGCGGCTTACGCACTGACACGTCTCCCGATTAAATTTAAAGGACTCACTTTAGGGGTAATCCTAGCTGCGTCGATGTTTCCACAAATTGCGATTATCTCGCCAATTTACAACTTCATTACAGCAATTGGTTTGCGCAATAGCTACATGGGACTCGTCATCCCTTACATCACTATTAGTTTGCCGCTTGCCATTTGGATTCTCTCCACCTTCTTCCAAAAGATACCTTGGGAGCTTGAGGAATCGGCAAAGCTGGATGGCGCGACACCGTTTCAAACATTCCGTAAAGTGATTTTCCCACTTGCAGCACCAGGAGTTTTCACCACAGGAATTCTCGTTTTCATCGCTGCGTGGAATGAGTATCTATTTGCCTTAACGATCAACACGGAGGATTCATGGCGTACAGTGCCCGTTGGAATCTCCTTCTACCAAAGTCAATTTACCATTCCTTGGGGAGATATATCAGCTGCGACTGTCATTGTGACCATCCCTATTGTTATACTTGTATTGATTTTCCAAAGAAGAATCGTGGCTGGACTCACATCTGGCTCAGTCAAAGAATAAAGGAGTGCTACCAATGAATGTAACCGTATGGAACGAATATCGTCATGAACAAAAACACGAAGAGGTTCGGAAAATTTATCCTAATGGAATCCATCAAGTGTTAGCGTCTGCATTAGGGGAGCAAGGCTTCGATGTAAAAACAGCCACATTAGACGAACCAGAACACGGTTTAACAGATAATGTATTAAACAATACAGACGTTCTTGTGTGGTGGGGTCACCTTGCACATGATGAAGTGAGCGATGACATCGTTGAGAAGGTCCAAAAGCGTGTATGGGAAGGGATGGGTTTAATCGTTCTCCACTCTGCCCACTTCTCCAAAATCTTTAAAAAACTGATGGGCACAGGTTGCGATTTGAAGTGGCGTGAAGCAAATGAAAAAGAACGTTTGTGGGTAGTGAATCCTAGCCACCCGATCGTTGAAGGAATTGGGGAATACATCGAGCTTGAAGAAGAAGAAATGTATGGTGAACACTTTGATATACCAACACCAGATGAGCTCGTCTTCTTGAGCTGGTTCCAAGGTGGCGAAGTGTTCCGTAGCGGCGCAACATTTAGACGTGGAAACGGGAAGATCTTCTACTTCCGCCCTGGACACGAAACGCATCCAACTTACTACAACAAACAAATTCAAAAAGTCATTGGCAATGCCGTCAAATGGGCAACACCCACTACGCGTGACTACCCTGTTTACGGCAATGCAAAGCCACTAGAAAAGCTTGAAGGCTATAAGGGGGAATAAGCCACAATGGAAAAATTAAAAGTCGGTGTCATCGGTACAGGAAGCATTGCAAAACATCGCCATCTAGCGGAATACAGAGCGAACGACCAGGTGGAAATTGTAGCTGTTTGCGATATCAACGAAGCTCGTGCGAAAGAAGTCGGCGCATTATTCGGCGTGACCAAAACGTTTACAGACTACCACGATCTATTGAAAGAAGATGTGGATGCAGTCAGCGTTTGTACACCGAATTACTTGCATGCTCCTATCTCGATTGCTGCTCTAAAGGCTGGCAAACACGTTCTTTGCGAGAAGCCGATGGCCACGTCCGAAGAAGAAGCGAATGCGATGATCGCAGCTGCTGAGAAAAGTGGGAAAACACTGATGATCGGCCACAATCAACGCTTTGTTGCCTCTCATCAGCAAGCGAAAGATTGGATTGCTACAGGGAAGCTCGGCAAAGTATACAGCTTCAGAACAGCTTTCGGGCACCCTGGTCCAGAAGCCTGGAGTGCAGATGGGGACCGCAGTTGGTTCTTTAAGAAAGAAGAAGCTTTCATAGGGGCAATGGGTGACCTCGGTGTCCACAAAACAGACTTAGTCCGCTATATTTTAGGAGAAGAAATGGTCGAAGTGGCTGCGATGGTGGAGACGAGTGCCAAGAAAAATGCAGACGTGGATGACAATGCGGTGCTCATTTTAAAAACAGAGAGTGGCATTATCGGCACGTTAGCTACTAGCTGGTCCTACAACGGCAACGAAGACAATTCAACTGTTATTTACGCAGAAAACGGGGTTTTACGTTTAGAAGACAATAAAGACTTTTCCGTAATTTATCACAAAAATGATGGCACAACCGAAACCTTTAGCCTTGGAAAAATTCAGTCCAACGAAGAAGGCGGTCAAGTATCCACTGGCGTCATCGATCATTTTGTAGACAGTATTTTGACTGGTAAAGCCCCTCTCATTACTGGGGAAGAAGGCAAAAAGTCGTTGCTCGTCATTTTAGGCGCCATCGCATCAAATGAAACGAAGCAAATTGTAAAGTTGTAGGTGAGGTGATCATAATGGAAAAACTAAAAGTAGGCCTTATAGGAGTCGGAGGAATTGCCGTTGGAAGGCACCTCCCCTCCTTTCTGACGTTAAGCGACGATGTAGAGGTCACAGCTGTATGTGATGTAAACGAGGAACGGGCACAATCAGTTGCCAACGAATACGGTATCCCCTTTCACACAACTCAATACGCTGAGCTTTTTGAACATGTGGAGGCTGTGACGATTTGTACGCCAAATAAATTTCACGCAGAAATGGCAGTGGCAGCCCTACAAGCCGGCAAGCACGTACTGTGTGAGAAACCCATGGCGATGACAACAGAAGAGTGTGCAGCGATGGTCGCAGCTGCTGAGGCTTCCGGAAAAGTGTTAATGATTGCGTACCACTATCGTTACACAAAAGAAGCGCGAGCAGCAAAAAGATTTATTGATGAAGGAGAAATGGGGCGTCCTCTCGTCTCCCGTGCGCAAGCGATTCGCCGACGAAAAGTACCGGGTTGGGGCGTTTTCACGAACAAAGATCTTCAAGGTGGCGGAAGCTTGATCGACTTCGGTTGTCACTTCCTTGATTTAGCCCTTCATTTAATGGACTTTCCGGAGATCGCAGAAGTGTCAGGCGCAACATACAACGAGTTGAGCCGGCAAACGGACGTAGTGAATCAATGGGGTACGTTTGACCCGTCTACTTTTGAAGTTGATGACCATGCGACAGCTTACATTAAATTTAAAGATGGCGCAACGCTATTATTTGAAACATCATGGGCAGCGAATTTAGCTGATGACAAAGAAGCACTCAGCATATCAGGGACAAACGGAGGACTTGATGTGTTTCCGTTAAAGCTATATCAAGCCAAGTACGGTATGCTTTTAGATCAACAAGCGTATTGGATTTCTGATGATGACAATCCAGGGATTCCACAAGCGATGAATTTTATCGAAAGTTGCAGAGGGCGTCAAACACCACTCGTCAAGCCTCAAGAAGCCCTGATTGTATCTAAAGTAATCGAAGCGATTTATGAAAGCAGCCAAACTGGGAAAGCCATTTCGTTTACATAAGGAGGAGCTAATTTGAAATTAGGTGTATTTACTGTTCTATTTGCGCAAAAGTCATTTGAAGACATGTTAGATTACGTAAAAGAATCAGGACTAGATGCTGTAGAAATTGGAACAGGTGGCTACCCTGGAACGGATCACTGTCCCATTGATGAACTGTTAGAGGACGTAGATAAACGCAACCAATATTTAGATGCGGTGACCTCTCGTGGATTAACAATCAGTGCCTTTAGCTGTCACGGAAATCCTGTGAGTCCCGACCCTACCTTTGCCAAAAAAAGCGATGAGGACTTGCGAAAAAGTATCCATTTGGCGCAACTGATGGGTGTTCCTGTCGTCAACACGTTCTCTGGAACACCAGGCGCAGACGAAGAGGCAAAGCAGCCAAACTGGCCTGTTGCCCCATGGCCAAATGAATATGGCGACATTTTATCATGGCAATGGGAAAATAAACTGATCCCTTACTGGAAAGAGATTTCCGGAATCGCGAAAGAAGCAAACGTGAAAATTGGCCTTGAATTGCACGGAGGCTTTTCGGTTCACACCCCCTACACGATGCTAAAACTACGCGCAGCAACGAACGAGTACATAGGGGCTAACCTTGACCCAAGTCACTTATGGTGGCAGGGCATCGACCCAGTGGGCGCCATCAAAATTCTTGGAAAAGAGAATGCGATTCATCACTTCCACGCAAAAGACACGTACATCGACCAAGACAACGTAAACATGTACGGTCTAACAGATATGCAACCATACAACGAAATTCGGACGCGTGCATGGAGCTTCCGTTCTGTTGGCACAGGACATTCCGTTCAGGAGTGGTCAAACATCATAAGTGCCCTTCGCACGTATGGGTATGACTACGTGGTTAGCATCGAACACGAGGACCCACTCATGAGCATCGACGAAGGCTTTAGGCGGGCTGTGGCCAACTTAAAGTCGGTGAACATAAAGGAACAGCCTGCTGATATGTGGTGGCTGTAATAAAGTTCGGAGCGACCAGTCTTATAATTTGACAGCTAGAAAAAAACTGCTGAGGCACAGCACTCAGCAGTTTTTTTTCTAGCTCTTTATTGTTCCGTAACATGAACCTTCAAAGTCGCCGTCACATCCGTATGGAGCTTCACTGGTACGTTCGTGTATCCTAATGAGCGGATCGCATCGTCTAGCTCCATTTTGCGCTTATCAATTTTAATTTTATGTGTTTTCTTCAGTTCTTCGCCGATTTGTTTGCTCGTTACAGATCCGAAAAGGCGACCTCCTTCTCCTGATTTCGCTTTGAGCTCGACTGTTAAAGCTTCTAAAGTAGCCTTGAGCTTCTTCGCTTCTTCCAGCTCTTCTTCCGCTTCCTTCTCCTTTTTCTTCTCCTGTGCTTCGAGGTGCTTCACGTTCGCATTATTTGCTTCGACAGCATGACCGTTCTTAATCAAAAAGTTTTGAGCATATCCATCGGCAACATTTTTCACATCACCTTTTTTTCCTTTTCCCTTGACGTCACGCAAAAATATAACCTTCATGATTTCTCTCCTCCTTCTACATACTGATCCAATACATTTTTCAGGCGCTTTTCAGCTTGTTCAATTGAGTGGTTCGAAAGCTGTGTTGCGGCATTTGTCAAATGACCGCCCCCGTCTAATGCCTCCATGATAACTTGTACGTTCACTTCCCCAAGAGAGCGGGCACTAATTCCGACGACCCCAGCTGATCGTTCAGAGAGAACAAAGGAAGCGGCTACCTCATCCATCGTAAGTAATGTGTCTGCTGCTTGTGCAATGAGAACGGGGTCGATTTGTTCCCCTTCATCGGCTGTTGCAATCGCAATTCCTTCTTTATAAAAATAAACTGATTCAATTAGTTTTGCACGCCTCACATACGTCGCTACATTCTCTTTTAAAAACTTTTGGACAAGTACCGTATCCGCCCCTTGAGAGCGTAAGTACGAAGCAGCATCAAACGTACGTGATCCTGTGCGCAAGGTGAAACTTTTCGTATCCACAATGATCCCTGCCAATAACGCTGTAGCCTCTAACATCGACAGTCGCCCCGTTTTTGGCTGATACTCCAATAATTCCGTAATCAGTTCTGCTGTGGAGGATGCGTACGGTTCCATATAAACAAGTACAGGTTGATGAATAAATTCTTCTGCTCTCCGGTGGTGATCAATGACGACCACTTGCTCGACTCGTTGCAGTAGCGCCTCACTGATGACGAGCGACGGCTTATGAGTATCCACAACAATCAGTAAAGAATGGTCTGTAGCCATCTCCATTGCTTGTTCTGGTGTAATCATACGAGAATACAAATCTGGATTCTTTTTGGCCTCGTTAAGCAGTCGCTTCACCCCTGAATCGATGTCCTCTTGGTCCATCACAATGTACCCTTCTTGCTGGTTCATCTGCACAATCTTCCAAATCCCGATGGCTGAACCAATCGCATCCATGTCAGGTCGTTTATGCCCCATAATAAACACCTTATCAGTGCCGAGAACAAGTTCTCGAAGTGCATGGGAAATGACACGCGCACGCACCCTCGTACGTTTTTCCATTGGGTTCGTTTTTCCACCATAAAATTTAACGCGACCGTTTGGCTGTTTGATCGCTACTTGGTCACCACCGCGCCCAAGCGCCAAGTCTAAACTCGATTGCGCTAACCCCCCAAGTTCTGGGAATGAAGACACACCTGCACCAATGCCCATACTGAGCGTAAGCGAGACACTCTCCTTTGCGGTAACCTCTCGAACATCGTCTAAAATAGCGAATTTCCCGCGTTCAAAATCGTGCAACACTTCTTCATGAAATACGGCAAGAAAGCGATCTGACGACACACGTTTCAAAAAGACGCCATTTTCACTTGCCCACTTGTTCAACATTTGCGTAACTAAGCTATTCAAACTGCTTCTGGTTGGATCATCCATCCCTTGCGTCATCTCATCATAATTATCTAGAACGATAATAGCTAATACGGTGCGCTCGTTCTCATACCGTCGCTCCATCTCTTTTTGTTCTGTTACGTCAAAGAAATAGAGTAACTTTTCATCACGTTTGTAGACCACTTGAAAGCGCCGTCCGGAAAGTGAAATAGTATCAATCTCAATATCCTGCTTTACAATTGGAATTAACACATCCCCAATATCGTACAGCGATCGCCCGATAAGAGATTCTTCTTTAAAGCAAGAGGACATAAACCGATTGGCCCACTCGATGTAATATTCATCGTTAATGAGCATGATCCCGATAGGCATCTCAAGCAATGCTTCGTCGCCTACTTTTTTTACCCGGTGACTAAGGGTACTAACGTATTCTTCTAAGCTCTTTCGTGTTTGAATATCGTGATAAAATGCCAACACAAACAGTCCGACAAAGCAGACAAAGCCAACAAGTCCCACCCTCCAGTCGTAAAACGCCAAAGCACTTACGGTAGCGAGAGACACAACCAGTAACCCCATAAGTGGGATATGGCTGAATTTGCTTTTCAAAAATGGTGGCATGCTTCCCAACTCCCTTTACGCTATGTCTTCTTCTGAATTCGTGAGCGTAAGTCAAATCCTATGTCTATTATACCTAATAGCATCAAGACAAAAAATCCCAATGGAATGAGAAATACAGCAACCGTTAATAAAACGAGGATTGTCTTTGACCATTTCTTCGTTTTTCCGTAAAAATGCAGGAACGTGAGACCTTGGAAAAACATTAACAACTGCATGAGGAATAATCCGTTTAACACGATCGGATATAGAACCCCAGATGGATCAGTTACAACAAATTGCAACACCAGAATAATTAAGTAATACCAAATAATAGACCTTGGCAAACTTAAATCATGAAACCCACTCCACCTGGGTGCGTCCACCTGCATTCGACGGGCAAGTGGTACATTAATGGCTTGCAAGATCAATACCATAACAAATGAGGAGATAATCAGCAGCGTCGGTATGAGCTGTTGAAATAAATCGATCGTTCCCGCTATTTGTTCTTCAAAGGCTTCTGCGTTCTCCGGTGATGTAGCAGATAGAATAGAAGAGACTTGTCCCATAGAATCTTCCACTGTCGTAAACATTTCCTCCACTATGTTTATTTCAAAAAACACGATGGAAGTAGCGTATTGAATAACGACAGCAATTAGGAAAATAACCGTCGTAGACAGTAACAGCTGCATACGTGGCCATTTCTTCTGCAATGCATAGCCCATCATCATTCCCGTAAGACCAAAAGTAATAGGAACGATCAGCGCTAAAGGAGTTCCGACTAACACGGTCAACACACAACCAACACCAAACATTAGAAATGATGCTGCTCCACCAAACCGATAAGTAAAGATGAGGAATGGTAATGGGAGAAAGAACGTTAGAATGAACCCGAGAAAGGGGATGTTTAAAACGACAAGGAGGAGAACGGTATAGACCGCAAGTAACACGGCTCCTTGCGTAAGCATTTGTGTACGATTCAACTTGTGTCCTCCTTACAACTTCCTACTATGTAACGCTACTTATCACTATTTTACTAATCTAAACTATTCTGTTCAACTTATGTTACTTTGGATACCGATTCACTAATATGAAAAAAAGACCTGAAGATCGCTTTCTTCAGGTCTTTTCGTGTATTGTGCAAGCTTATTCTCCTACTACGTAAGGAAGAAGAGCCATTTGACGTGAGCGTTTAATCGCACGTGTCAATTTACGTTGGTACTTTGCGTTCGTACCTGTAACACGGCGTGGAAGAATTTTCCCACGCTCAGATACAAAGCGTTTTAGCAAATCTACGTCTTTGTAGTCGATGTGTGTAATACCGTTAGCTGTGAAATAACATACTTTCCGGCGTTTACGTCCTCCGCGGCGTCCTGCCATATCCATTCACTCCTTTTTACTGAGACATGTTCATTAAAACGGTAAATCATCGTCCGAAATGTCGATCGGTTCACCATTTTTCGTGAAAGGATCGTCATCATCGAGTCGTGTGTAGTCTTTTTGGTTGTTGTTTTGTCTAGATGGTTGCGGTTGTTGGCTATATCCTCCACCACCGTTGTATTCACGTTCACGAGGTGGCTCGCCATACGGAGAAACAGACCCGCCACCACCACCGGAGCCTTGTGCGTTTCGCGGTTCTAAAAACTGCACACTTTCTGCATTCACTTCAGTTATATAGACACGGCGTCCATCTTGTCCTTCAAAGTTGCGCGTTTGAATGCGTCCATCAACACCTGCTAAGCTTCCCTTTTTCAAGAAATTAGCGACGTTTTCGGCTTGCTTTCGCCACACAACACAGTTAATAAAATCCGCTTCCTTCTCCCCTTGTTGGTTCGAGAAAGGGCGATTAACAGCGAGTGTAAATGTCGCTACAGCTACACCGTTTGGCGTATATCGCAAATCAGGATCCTTTGTCAGACGGCCCACTAGAACGATACGGTTCAGCATCGACAAACAACTCCTCTTCTAACTACTTACTTTGTTTCACGTGAAACAATTTTTTATTTATTATTCTTCTTCTTTAATCACGATGTGACGAAGAATATCGTCATTGATTCGTGCAAGACGGTCAAATTCATTAACTGCTTCATTCGTCGCGTTTGCTTTCACAATGTGGTAGTAGCCATCACGAAAATCGTTAATTTCGTAAGCTAAGCGGCGTTTTCCCCACTCTTTAGATTCTGTGATCTCCGCACCGTTATCTGTCAAAAGCGTGTCAAAGCGCTCTGTTAACGCTTTTTTCGCTTCTTCTTCAATGTTTGGGCGGATGATGTACATCACTTCATAAGCTCTCATCCGTAGTCACCTCCTTATGGACTGTACGGCTCTTCTCTTTACAGAAGAGCAAGGAGCAATGCTTTCATTACTCACAATATAGCATTGTAGCACAAGTACCTAGAAAAGACAATCTCTTCTCGGTGTCTGCAGCTATGAGGAGTAAATATAGATAGTTATATGGCAGCTTTCAATTTTACATGTTAAAATTTACCATATACATCAAGTTATTTTTTTGCCAAAAAAGTAATCCTAAATTAATTTTTATCTATTTTATTTTTGGCTCTAATTAAAAGCAGGCTGTTGATTTCCGTTCCAGGTGCTCGCTTTCCGCGGGGTGGGCGGTGAGCCTCCTCATCGCTGCGCTCTTGCGGGGTCTCACCTGTCCCACTAATCCCGCAGGAGTCGGCACCTTCCACTCCAACCAACAGGGTGCTAAGTATTAATTTTGCTTCTTATCACACCCTTTGTTATAGTGAAGTTTAAGTGAATCTTATTTGAATTGGCTTTGCTAATTCAGCTACATCCTCGTCTGTTACCGTGCGACCGCGAATCGCTTCTAACAGGTTCGAGGATTTTTCTTTTGCTGTTTTTTTCAACTGTTTCCATACGCTAGACCCTTTTTCGTATAGCTGCATCAACATGTCCGCAATCTGGATGAGAAGATAATGATTTTTCATCGCTTGGTACTGGTGGCTATTAGGGTGTTCAATAAAATAACGCGTATTTTTTTGTTGATTAAACCTTGATTCTCGATCTTCCAACGGCTTCGACCTACTGAAACCAGCCATTCTGCATTGTTCTTGTTCACTTTCATATTCGTGATAAAGACAAATTGTCGACTTGTTCCTTCTTCTGTTTCGAACTTCACTAGCGTTGCATAAAACAGAAATACAATATTAATTTAAATATTCTGAACTATATCTAACTCTGAAATTGCGAAAAAGACAAACATCATATAAAGGTGACGCTGTCCATTTGGTAATAAATGTATTAAAGTCCTCTGGCTTTTTGTCCGACCAACATATGTATATTCATGTAGGCAGCATGACTTCAGTTAATTCGCTATAACTGGAGAAAACGAGCGCTCTGAGCTTTGTGAAAATTTGATACATCGTAAGCTTGGTTTTACTTTCAAGCTTCACAAGTACTAGTAAACTGTATGCAATCATGGCGATATAAAGCTGATTCCACGCAGCCTGCTCGGTGCGGCCATGAATATGATTTACCTGTAAATGCTGTTTCATCCACTTGAACTGTAACTCGATCTGCCATCGGGAACGGTATAACTCTGAGATGTCATGTGCCGATAAATCAAAGCGATTTGTGATAATACGATAAAATTTCCCTTTTTCATCTCTGAATTCAATCAGACGTAAATGATGCTTCATTTTGTTTTGTTGAGAGCCAATTTTAACGAGTGATTCCCGTATACCACCCTGGTCAAGGTGATCGTAGATCACTTCCCTATAATCCACAACTGTATTTGATTTGATTCTTGTCGCGAAGTAGATACCCTCTTTACACCAAGCATCAAATAACATGAAATCAAAGTAACCACGATCAAAAACGTATGTCACACCTGGTTCAGTTATGAAGTGCCGCCATTCTTTGATATCTGAACGTTCGGCAGGGGAAACCGTCAGCTTTGTTGGTAGAACATCGCGTTCGTTGATAAATTCCACAAGTAAATGTAGTTTTAATCCCGACTTGGTTTCTCGAAATTTAGCCCACTTATAAAGGTTTAGGCTAAGCGGAACAGTAGACGAATCAAGCAATTGTACGTTTGGTATCGTACGCTTATGTCCGGATGACACTGTGCGAATTTGCAGGATTAAGGACTGCCAAACTTCTGAAAGAATCGTAGAGTCGACATGCCTATTTTTCCTAGATAGCTGTGATGGACTGATATGATCCAACCCGATTTCCTTTTGGAAATCTTTCATCAACAGATCGTCGCTAATCGCTCTTAAACCGCTGCGGTTTTGGAGTTGCGCATACAAAAACAGAAGCACGTAACGCTTTGTTGTAAGCTTTTTTGTATAGCGATCAAAAGATTTATCATGTGACATTTCATCGAATAAGGTACTTTCTAAGGGCTCTACCCATTTACCAAATGAAGTTAATAGTGTAAACTTGTCCATGCTGAATTCCTTTATAGTGGATTTGGACAGGCTACCACCTATCCCTCTATTATAAAGGATTTTTTTATGTCTTCTTTAGATGACAGAATTGCCAGAAAGTATTTATGCAACGCTAGTGTTCGAACTTAGATTCCAGTACATTCACCATTCTTTTATGATAGGGCATGTCATTGACCCAAAAAAGATGATTCTCCTTTTGACCTTTTTCCATCGTTTTTATCGCATAAAAATCGGATGCAATACTTCGTATTCTGCCTTCTTTAAATCGGAAAAGGTATTTCCAGTTGTACTCCTCACAACGACTAAATACAGGCTCACATGCGTATAGGCTATCCCCTAAAACACAAATAGGCAGCCTCTTATAGGTCTGCTTGAGCTTCTCCGCTAATCTATGAAATGCCTTTAATTCGCAATCCTGTTTGGTGACGTTTTCTGATTCATTTTCAATAAATTCCGACCCAATGCTATACACCATATCGCCTACCACTAGCTTGGCTTCCAACACATGATGCATGTATACCGTCTGTATTTCTCCTGTTTCCTTGTTCTTATATTCGCGTCTCAAACAATGTTCACAGTGCTTCTTCTCAAAAGAATACAACCCGGTGCCGTCAAAGATGACGCCCCAGTATCTCCCTTCTATTTTGTACTGGTCGAAGCACCGCTTATTGAACAGTTCCTTGATCATATAAATCCTGATTTCTTCTAATTCTGTCACTTCTAATCCAGTTAAAAAGTCGTTAATGGTGTCGTAATGAGGGAATTCTTCCAACTCGTCTAGCTGCAATGTTTTCCTCACATTCTCTATACACTCATCCGTATTTAATGCGTCACTCATGCTTCTCATGGAAGTCAAACCCATCACGTTTTTTAACAGAGTGGTATATAAGAGTACTTCTGATCCATAGGTAATATAGCTTTTTGATCAGTGATCTTTCACTTTTTTTAGTTTGTGAATTAGATCCTTAGAAATGTCTTTGCGTTTTTGTGAACTCGAAGAAATAATTCGTCTCTTTTTCCTGTTTTCTTCTCTCTTTTCTCGTAGCCATAGTAATCCTCCTAAAATGTGCAGTCATATAGCACTTTTGTACCGTTAAATTATCTCATATTTAGCACATATTAGGGTCGATAGACGTAGGATTAGCTCGAAGAATTTTTACTCTTCAGTACTGCGGTGTCTGGTTGTAGCGTTGAGTTGTACATACACACGTACTTTATTTTAGGCTTCGTTAAACAAGGCTGTTGATTTCCTCTCCAGGTGCTCGCTTTCCGCGGGACGGGTGGGGAGTCTCCTCGGCTTAAAAGTGCCTGTGGGGTCTCACCTGACCGCTAATCTCGCAGAACAAGGAAGAAAGGCTAAAGGCGCCACGTCCTGTGGCAACGCCTTCCTGACCCACGTCCTGTGGGCCTCCGCTCCAATCAACAGTGTGCCAACATTGAACATTGCCTTGTTTCAAGATAGAAAAACACAACAGCCTCTCACGAAGTTGTTGTGTCTTAAAATGTTGTAAATCTAAGCCCTTGTCATCAGACGTTAAAACGAAAATGAATCACGTCGCCATCTTTCACAATGTACTCTTTTCCTTCTAAACGAACTTTCCCTGCTTCTTTTGCTTGTCCCATCGTACCTGCTGCGACAAGGTCGTCGTAGGAAACTGTTTCCGCGCGGATGAAGCCTCGTTCGAAGTCTGTATGAATGATCCCCGCACACGCAGGGGCCTTCATCCCATGGCGAAACGTCCACGCACGCACTTCTTGCACCCCGGCTGTAAAGTAAGTTGCCAGTCCGAGTAAGTTATACGCAGCCCGAATCAATTGATCCAGACCAGATTCTTCGATGCCTAGCTCTTCAAGAAACATGTCCTTTTCTTCGCCCTCAAGCTCAGCAATTTCAGACTCAATTTTTGCACAAATAACGATCACTTCTGCGCTGTCCCCTTTGGCAAATTCTCGAACCTGTTGCACAAATTTGTTCCCATTTGCATCAGCCACTTCGTCTTCACCGACGTTGGCCACGTACAAAACAGGCTTGGAAGTAAGGAGATGAAGTCCTTTTACTATTCTTTGTTGCTCTTCCGTAAACTCTACTGATCGCGCAGGCTTCTCTTCCTCAAATGCGTCTTTTAACTTCTTGAGGATGTCGTATTCATTGGCAGCATCCTTGTCCTTTTGTTTGGCAAGTTTCTCGACACGACCAATCCGTTTATCAACTGTCTCCATGTCGGCAAGTATGAGCTCCAAATTAATGGTCTCAATGTCTGCTATCGGATCCACTTGACCAGAGACGTGCGTAATATTGTCATCAGCAAAACAACGCACTACTTGGCAAATGGCATCAACTTGACGGATATGAGACAAGAACTGGTTCCCAAGACCTTCTCCTTTGCTTGCCCCCTTCACGATGCCGGCAATATCTGTGAATTCAAACGCTGTCGGTACTGTCTTCTTCGGCTGTACGAGCTCCGTTAGTTTTTGCAGTCTGCTATCCGGTACTTCTACGATCCCGACGTTGGGATCAATTGTACAAAACGGGTAGTTCGCACTCTCTGCCCCCGCTTGTGTAATGGCATTAAATAACGTCGATTTCCCCACGTTTGGCAAACCAACAATTCCTGCTGTCAACGCCATACTATACACTCCTCTCAACAATAAATCATCTATAGTGAAATTAGTTCATTCCTAAATGCATCCCCTCCAGTATAGTGATTGCCACAATAAAAGACAACTCCTACAATTGTGTGAGCATTTCACACATCATGTTACATAACAATATGGTATAGTAGTATTAAGTTACATCAAATGAAAAAGGTGAGCGGATGGAATATGTTGATGCAATTCGAGACCGAAAACAAATCGACTGTATGAAAAAGGTGTTAAAACAACGGTCTCCACGCGATTATCTCTTTTTTGTTCTTGGAATTAACACAGGACTAAAGAGTACCCACATGCTTTCGCTACGAAAAAAAGACGTTCTCAACGACTGTGATGAAGTTGTCTCCTATTGGCAATCTCCGAATCCGTGTTCTACCTCAAAAGAAGAAACCTTTATTTATCTTAACCGCGCTGTCAGAAAGGCCATTAAATTTTATACAGAAAACACTGATTTACAGAACGATGATTACTTGTTCTTATCTGCAAAGACGCGCCAACCTATCTCCAGACAGCAAGCTTATCGAATTTTGCAACGGGCCGCTCAACAGTGTAAGCTCCCTGGAAAAATCGGATTGCATTCCCTGCGCAAAACATTTGGTTATCACGCTTATCAACAAGGGGTTGCGATTTCCCTTTTGCAGCGGCGTTTCCATCACGCCACACCCGCTGAAACGTATCGCTACATTGGAATTGAGCGTAGTAAAGAAGCACGAGTTCAAATTGACGTAAATTTATAGGGGGGGACGTACATGCTTTCATTTGATTCGTTTATGTTGTTATCCGCACTTCTTCTCATTGTCGGAGTCATTACTACCAAATTATCGTCTCGTTTAGGCGTTCCTGCGCTCGTTCTTTTTATCGCTGTGGGGATGGTTGTTGGCAGTGATGGACTGGGACTCATCTATTTCGATAACGCTGAGGTAGCCGAATTTATTGGTGTTGTTGCACTCGTCGTTATTTTGTTTGAGGGTGGCTTGCAGACAAAGTGGAAGACGGTAAAACCAATTATTCCTCCTTCTCTTTCTTTAGCCACTTTAGGAGTCATTATTACTTCTACTATTGTGGCGGTTGCTGTGAAATATATCCTTGGCGTATCCTGGACGGAGGCACTGTTGTTTGGCTCCATCGTCGGTTCCACAGATGCAGCAGCTGTTTTTGCAATACTAAAAGGGGAAAATGTGAAAGAACGTCTCGGATCTACGTTGGAGGCGGAATCTGGTACGAACGATCCGATGGCGATCTTTCTAACTGTCATGTTTATTGAGGTACTCACAACCGACCAAGCATCGGTTTTTTCCTTCATCACAACCTTCTTCTGGCAAATGGGAATAGGACTCTTGATAGGGATCGTGTTTGGGAAATTAGCTACCTATTCCATTAACAAAATTCAATTAGATTCAGGTGGACTTTATCCTGTTTTTGCTTTGGCCTTCGCGTTCTTAACATATAGTGTCACAGATTTTATACAAGCGAGCGGGCTACTTGCTGTTTATGTCACCGCCCTTATTATTGGAAATCAAGATCTGTCTTATCGACAATCAATTATTCGCTTCCATGAAGGGTTTGCCTGGATGATGCAAATTCTGATGTTCATTCTATTGGGACTGCTTGTCTTCCCTAATCAATTATTCACGTGGGACATCGTGTGGAACAGCTTATTAATTTCTTTTACACTTCTGTTTATCGCCCGACCGGTAGCCGTCTTTCTCTCTCTACTACGTTCAAAATTTAGTACTAAAGAAAAGTGGTTTCTATCATGGGCGGGGTTACGTGGTGCGGTACCGATCGTTCTTGCTACCTATCCACTCACTGCAGGAATTGAAAACAGTCAATTGTTCTTTAATGTCGTCTTTTTCGTTGTCCTGACTTCTTGCTTACTACAAGGCTCAACAATTTCCTATTTAGCGAGAAAACTAAATCTTGTAGGCGAGCAAACAAGCGCTCCATTCCATACGTTGGAGCTTGTGTCCATCGGAAAGGCGAATGCAGAGTTAGTAGAGTACACAGTAAAAGCCAGGGACAGTATAGCTAACCAACAAATAAGGTCGATACCCATTCCGAAGAAAAGTCTCATCAACGCCATTATCCGAAACGATCAACTCGTCACTCCGAAAGGTCATACCGTCGTTCGTACCGGCGATATTCTATTCATTTTGACGAGTAAAGAAAGCAAAGACCAGTTAAAGAAAATATTGAAAGAATCCACTCCTTATCCAGTTAATGAGGATGCAGCCACCGTCGAGGAATCCGATTAGAAGAAAGCCCATGAAGCGCGTACGTGCTTCATGGGCTTTCTCCTGTTTACAATTCTTCTGCTGACACAAGTACCTTTTTCATCTTTCTTGCAAATTCGCGTCTCGGAATAATCACACTGTGCTCGCACCCTTCACACTTGATGCGAATATCCATCCCCATCCGAATGATTTTCCACCGGTTCGTTCCACAAGGATGCTGTTTTTTCATTTCGACAATATCGTATAAATGGAACTCTTTGTCCACTAGGTTTCCCCCTATTCTTTACCTAGCACTGGTTCATGTTGCTGCTGTTGGGCTTCCTCAGGAGAATACATGACCATACGTGGATAAGGAATTTCTATGTTGTGTTCATCCATTAATATTTTTATATCTCTTCGCAAATGACGCCCCATAGCAAAGTGCCCCATTGGACCGGTTTCTGCCACTATTTGCAAAACGACTTCAGTTGCATTTACAGATTGTATGCCTAGAATCTCAGGAATCTTGACAAGCTCTTCATACTTATTAGGTAACGTTTCCAAAAACTCTGTAATAATCTTTTCTATCCGTTCTATATTATCCTCATATGCAATGCGTACATCGACTACAGCTAAACTGTTGTGAATTGAAAAATTAGTTACCTCTAGAATATTACCATTAGGAAAAATGTGCAACTCACCTGTCCAACTTTTCACCTTTGTTGTGCGTAAGCCAATTTCCTCCACAGTCCCTTGCACTTGATTTATTTGTACATAATCCCCGACAGAGAACTGATCTTCAAAGATAATGAAAAATCCTGAAATAATATCCTTTACTAAGTTTTGTGCACCGAACCCAATAGCCAATCCGACCACACCAGCTCCAGCAATTAAACCCGTCACATCATAATTTAGTCCGTTCTGTAAGATCATCATGATCGCCATGAAATATGTCACATATGTCACTATGTTTAACAAAAGCTTCATCATCGTAGTTTCCCTGCGTTCTGAAGCGCGGAACACCGACTTCGATCGGACAGCAAATATCCGACGAATGGCTGATTTTGCTACGCGTAAGAAAACTGAAGTAATTAACAATATGAGTAAAATTTCAAACGTAGACTCCCCGATGGCTTCCCACGTATCCTCACTCGTAGCCTTTTCCACTAATGAATTCCAAGCATTCCGTAAGGCTTCCATTCGCTCCAACACCTTTCGTCTGATGACCCCTTTCAATCTTGCCTATTAGTGTAGCAAGTTTTTTTCAAAGGTGGAAGTTACAACTGACTCCTACGTATAGATTGGTATGAATTTCCGTATACTGTTATTACCTATGAAAGGAGTGGCACACATGAGCTTGAGACGAACGTTATTTGACCGTTCCACACATAAGCATCGCATACCGTATGATGACCAAGCTGCTTCGTCTCAATTAGCGGCAGAGCTACTTCAACTAGTGAAATTTGCAAGCGGTCGCCCAATCATATTTGTGTGCATTGGCACAGATCGTTCAACTGGTGATTCACTCGGGCCACTTATCGGTACCTTTCTGGAAGACTTGTCCACCCTTCCTTTTCATGTGTATGGCACACTAGAGTCTCCCATTCACGCTGTTAACTTAGCGGAACGTTTAGATTCAATAAAAAAACAGTACACCAATCCTTTTATCATAGGAATTGATGCCTGCTTAGGAAAGTTAAAAAGTGTAGGGCATATTCAAGTGGGGGATGGTCCTGTAAAACCAGGAGCAGGCGTACAAAAAGAACTACCAGACGTAGGGCATGCACATATTACTGGTATCGTAAATGTTAGTGGTTTTATGGAGTTTTTTGTATTACAAAATACAAGACTTCATCTCGTTTTCAGTATGGCTAGAAAAATTGCTGATGGGATTAAAGAAGCGAGCGCGTTGTACCAAGCTCAGCCTTCACAAACATTGGTTGCGTGGCAAGCAGAAGAAGAGGTCGCTTATCAGGAGGAAAAAACCCCGTAGCCCCTCCAAGAGAGGTTACGGGGTTTTTAATTATGATGGTATAAGAACATCCGTACCGAGAACAGATACACCCACAATGACAAGTAGCGCAACCACGAGAATAGCCGGAAGCAAATTGGCCACCCGAATTGTAACGATCTGAGCAAGGTTCAACCCAATTGCAATGATTAAAACGCCTCCCGTTGCGGTGATTTCAGCTATTAGCAAATCCATCGTTTCTGCTGAAATATAGCGATCAATTTGAGTAGCGAATAAAGCAATTAAGCCTTGATACAAAAAGACAGGAATGGCAGAAAAGGCAACACCGACACCTAGTGTGGTTGTAAGCATCATCGCCGTAAAGCCATCTATAATCGACTTTGTGAGGAGTACAGAGTGGTCTTGGCGAATTCCACTATCAAGAGCTCCAATGATGGCCATAGCACCAATGACAAAGATTAACGTCGCGGTCACAAAGCCTTCTGCCATGTTCCCTTCCTTTTTCTTCGTACCCGTTTTCCGTTCAATCCAATTACCGAGTCTACGTAGTTTATCTTCCAACCGCCACCATTCACCAAGTACAGCACCTACGACCAAACTCATAATAACGAGTAGAAACTGTTGGCTAGCAAAAGCCATCTGCATACCAAGAACGACGACCGCTAGACCAATTACCTTCATCACTGTTTCTTTTGTCTCGACAGGAATTTTCGTCAATAAGAGCCCTACTAATGTACCGAGCAAAATACAAACTGCATTGACAATGGTACCGAATAAAATCAATGTTCTTCCTCCTTGATGTCTAGCTGCAGACGCCTGAAGTCCCTTTACGTAGGTTTTGTCCCATTGGATCACGCATTTATCCCTTAGAACCTACTTTTGTCCCTGTAGATCAGGGTGTTGTCCCATTGGATCGCGCATTTGTCCCTTTAAAGCCGTTCCTTAACTTTTTCAATATGTAGAAAGGGAAAGGTGACGCGTCCACCAATCTCTGCGCCACCTGCTTCGTTCGTTTTATTATGTTCAGTTGTCTTTACATCTCAGAACCGAACATTTCGAGTAAGCGGTTCAAGTCATCCTCAGAGAAGAACTCGATCTCGATCTTCCCCTTTTTCTTCGAACGTTTAATGTGAACACTTGTCCCGAAGCGTTCACGCAATCGCTCCTCTTGTTCAACAAGAAATACGTCTTTCTTCGCTTCCCTTTTTGTTTCCTTCGGGGGAATTTGTTCATTGAGGCTCTGGATCAAGTCTTCCAATTGACGCACGTTCAATCCTTCTGTAAGTACTTTCTGGACAACCTTTTCGATCGTATCTTTCTTTTTCAAGCCGAGTAATGCCCGACCGTGCCCCATGGTGAGAACGCCGTCCGTTAAATAGGTTTGCACTTTTTCAGGTAAACCTAATAAGCGGACATGGTTGGCTATATGTGGGCGACTTTTTCCAATTCGTTTCGCGAGTTGTTCTTGGGTGAGGGAGAGCTTGTCCATTAGTGTTTGATACGCATGTGCTTCTTCGATCGGTGTTAAATCCTCTCGCTGAAGGTTTTCCAACACAGCAAGCTCCATGAGTTGTTTGTCGGTTAGCTCCCTAACAACAGCAGGAATCGTTGCTCTACCGGCCTCCTTTGTAGCACGGTAACGCCTTTCCCCAACAACAATTTCAAATCCTCTTATACTACTTTTTCGAACAATAATAGGTTGTAGGACACCATGCTCTCGAATGGATTGTGATAACTCCTCTATTGCCCCTTCCTCAAACACTTTTCGTGGCTGATACGGGTTCGGACGAATGTCCTGTAGGGCAATTTCTTGTACCATTTCTTCCTTTTCGACATCTAAATTGGCAAATAGCGCGTTGATTCCTTTCCCTAATCCTTTAGCCATTTGCCACCACTTCCTTCGCCAAATCTAGGTATACTTCTGCTCCTCTTGAACGAGAATCATAAACGATAATCGGTTCTCCATGGCTTGGCGCTTCACTTAAGCGCACGTTCCGCGGTATAATCGTTTGATATACCTTATCTTGAAAGTATTTTTTTACCTCTTCAATGACTTGAATACCTAAATTCGTACGCGCATCAAGCATGGTGAGTAAAACACCTTCAATCATTAACTCGTGGTTGAGATGCTTTTGGACGAGGCGAACGGTATTCAGGAGCTGGCTCAACCCTTCCAATGCGTAATACTCACATTGTACGGGGATGAGTACTGCATCAGAAGCCGTTAAAGAGTTAATCGTGAGCAATCCGAGCGATGGTGGACAATCTATTATAATAAAGTCGTATTGGTCTTTTACCACTTCAAGCGCACGCTTTAGGCGCACCTCTCGAGAAATCGTAGGGACAAGTTCGATTTCTGCACCAGCCAACTGAATAGTAGCCGGGATCACATCTAAGTTCTCCACGCGGGATGGCTTTATTACATCAACAGCGGGAATGTCCTCTACAAGCATATCGTATACGCACTGCCCAACATCCGCCTTTTCAATCCCAACACCGCTTGTTGCATTTCCTTGTGGGTCAATGTCAACGAGCAATACTTTATTACCGATGTGAGCCAAACAGGCACCTAGATTTACAGAGGTCGTCGTTTTTCCAACGCCTCCTTTTTGATTGGCAACAGAAAGAATTTTTCCCATGATGTCACCTACTTTCTTCGTCAAGTTCAAATTTATTCATAGAATCTATTTTATCATGAATTATAGAATGCACGCTGACAATTTTAACGGGTTTTGCAAATAGGCATTCAAAAATAAGCTTATTACTTGCCTATTAGGAATAGAAAAGCCAAAAACAGCCACATTTTTTACCTGCTACAATTAGGCTTCTACCCCGGCGAGCATTGATAGCAAAAAAAAAGACATTGCTACTTTGTCCCTGTGAGCAATGTCTCTCGTAGTCCCTTCTACATAACTACTTATTTTTTTTAGGAATTTTAATTGTAAATTGATAGTACTCTTCGAATTCTTCTTCCTCGGTGTTAAGAGCAATTCCACTGTCTGACACCATGGAAAGTGACTGACGAATGGTATTCACAGCGATACGCATATCTTTACTAAACGCTTTTCTGCGTGGTTTCTTTTTTTCTTGCGCATCTTCGAGTATCTTTGCAACGCGCTCTTCAGTTTGTTTGACGTTTAGTTCCTTTTCGAGAACCTCAGCCAAAAGTACTAATTGTCTTTCCTCATTCTTCAGCGGAATGAGGCTTCGTGCGTGACGCTCTGTAATCGCCTTTTGCATAAGTGCCTCTTGAACTTCTTGTGGAAGCTTAAGTAAACGTAATTTATTCGCAACGGTAGACTGTCCTTTGCCTAAACGCTGTGCAAGAGCTTCCTGTGTTAACTCATGCAATTCTAGTAATTTATTGTACGCGAGAGCCTCCTCAATCGGGGACAATTCTTCACGTTGAAGGTTTTCGATGAGTGCTACAGAGGCAGTTTCAGCATCATTGAAGTTTTTGAGAATGGCAGGGATCGTTTCCCATTCCAACAATTGCACAGCACGGAATCTTCGTTCTCCAGCAATCAATTCATACGTTTCTTCATCACGTCGTCGAACCACAATAGGCTGAATTAACCCGTGAGTATGTAATGTACGTGCCAATTCCTCGATTTTCTCTTGTCTAAATACCGTACGGGGCTGAAATGGATTCGGAACAATCGATGCAACAGGAATTTGTTGAATCTCCTCACGGTAGGCTTCTCTTATCTCATCCGTTGCCTCAAATTCAAAACCATCTTCTTGAATCTCTTTTTCTCCTGAAGTAAAGAAGCGTGAAAAAGGATGCTTCATCATCCGACACCACCTTTGCGTGACTCCCTATATAAAGTACTATTCGATAAAGCAGACTAATTTCCTGCAAACATTAGACATAAACACTCAACCACCGACAAAAGTTTCACAACAAATATTGACAACATCCGCCACTAGAAGATGCTCCAAAATTACCCTCTTTTTGAAATCAAACTACGAGGAGGAGGAAACAAAATGTTTCACGTGAAACATTTTGTTTCCTTTATGACGTAACTGACTCTTCCCCTAGCGGCTTCTTGTTCGGAGTTCCAGCTTTTCGTGGGTACGCTTTTGGCGTGTTCCGCACTTTACGTATGGCAAGCAAATTGCGCTCTCCACCCTCTTCAGGTAGGATGATTTGTTCAGTACGCTCCAATTGACCCCCAAGGAGATGTACTGCTTTCTTCCCAATCACAAATTCCTCGTCTGCTTTTGGGCCCTTCAATGCTAAAAAAAGACCCTCTTTCTTCACAAGTGGCAAACAAAGCTCACTCAATACACTCATGCGTGCAACTGCTCGAGCAGTCACCACATCATAAGCCTCTCGATGCCCCTTTTGCCTTCCAAATTGTTCAGCGCGATCGTGATATAGAGAAACACCTTTCAAACCGAGCTGTTGCACAACTTCCTCTAAAAATGTAATACGCTTTTGCAACGAATCAACGATTGTCACGTGCAAGTTTGGAAATAGAATTTTCAAAGGCAAGCTAGGAAATCCCGCTCCTGATCCCACGTCACAAAGTGTTCCGCTTTGTGGAATAAAGTTAAAAAAGGCAGGCGATACCGAGTCGAAAAAGTGTTTATTATATACCTCTTCCTTTTCGGTAATCGCCGATAAATTCATTTTCCCGTTCCACTCTACAAGCAATTCATAGTAAGTCTCAAATTGTGAGAGAGCAGTGGATGTGAGTTCAAATCCCTTTTCCTCTACTTTCCTTTTCAACTGCGCTTCGTTCACATTTCTTCCTCCCTACAGCAATGACACATCGTTACCTTTCTCCAGACACAAGAAGAGTTCTTCTACTTTTTAGCTAGATATCTTTTGCATCCGTCCCTGTTCAATATACACGAGTAAAATGGAGATGTCTGCCGGATTCACACCAGAAATACGAGATGCTTGTGCAATCGACAACGGGCGAACATCCTTCAACTTTTGTCGCGCTTCCGTTGCGATTCCTGTCACTGTGTCATAATCCAAATCAATTGGAATCTTTTTGTTTTCCATCTTTTTGAGTCGCTCCACTTGTTGGTTCGATTTTTCTATATAACCTTCATATTTAATCTGAATTTCGACCTGTTCTTTCACTTCTGGATGCAGGACTTCCTCACTAGGAACTAATTTTTCAATATCTGCATAATGCATTTCCGGTCGCTTTAACAAATCGCCCGCACGGATACCATCTTTTAACGGACTGCCGCCTCTTTCAACAATCAAGCTTTGTACTTGTTCGTTCGGCTTCAAAATGAGTTTTGCGAGGCGTTCCTTTTCCATTTCAATTGCATGTTGCTTCTCTTGGAACTGTTTGTACCTTTCATCAGAAATGAGCCCAATTTGTTTGCCGACTTCCGTTAAGCGCAAATCTGCATTGTCATGACGTAGAAGCAAACGATACTCAGCACGTGATGTGAGTAAACGGTACGGTTCGTTCGTTCCTTTTGTTACAAGGTCATCAATAAGCACGCCAATATAGGCATCAGAGCGACTTAAAATAACTTCTTCTTCTCCAAGTGCTTTACGACCAGCGTTAATCCCAGCCATCATACCTTGCCCCGCTGCCTCTTCATATCCGCTCGTTCCATTGATTTGCCCTGCTGTATACAAATTATGAATCCTTTTCGTTTCTAGCGTCGGCCACAATTGAGTCGGTACGATCGCATCGTATTCAATCGCATATCCCGCTCGCATCATCTGTGCTTTTTCTAAGCCAGGAATCGTTTGGAGCATCCGGCGTTGTACATCCTCAGGCAAACTTGTGGACAGCCCTTGAACGTACACTTCCTCTGTATTTCTACCTTCTGGCTCCAAAAAGATTTGGTGTCGCGGTTTATCATGAAAACGAACAATTTTGTCTTCAATAGACGGGCAGTAACGTGGTCCCGTCCCCTTCACCATGCCCGAGTACATCGGGGAACGATGCAAATTGTCGTCAATTAATTGATGCGTGTCCCCACTCGTATACGTGAGCCAGCATGGCAGTTGGTCTGTAATAAACTGCGTCGTTTCATAAGAAAACGCCCGAGGCTCGTCGTCCCCAGGTTGAATTTCTGTTTTGTCGTAGTCAATGGTACGACTGTTCACACGAGGAGGTGTCCCCGTTTTAAATCGAACCATATCAAACCCTAGTTCTTGCAAGTGCTCAGACAGCTTAATCGAAGGCTGCTGATTGTTCGGTCCACTAGAATATTTCAATTCACCTAGAATAATCTCTCCGCGCAAAAAGGTTCCTGTCGTAATCACCACTGTTTTCGCTCTATAAGCTGCACCCGTATTTGTCACGACCCCAACACACGTATCTTCTTCAATGAGAAGCTCATCCACCATACCTTGCAACAATGTCAAATTCGGCTCATGCTCTAACGTCTTCTTCATTTCGTGTTGGTACGAAAATTTGTCCGCTTGTGCTCTAAGCGCGCGAACTGCAGGGCCTTTTCCTGTGTTCAGCATGCGCATTTGAATGTGTGTTTTGTCAATGTTGCGTGCCATTTCTCCACCGAGAGCATCAATTTCTCGGACAACAATCCCTTTTGCCGGACCACCAACAGACGGGTTACAAGGCATAAACGCAACCATATCTAAATTCAGCGTAAGCATAAGCGTTTTCGCACCCATACGTGCCGCTGCAAGTCCAGCTTCACAACCAGCATGACCGGCACCAATGACAATCGTATCAAAATCCCCAGCTTCATAACGTTCGATCGTCACGTTATATCCTCCCTTACGTTTCACACGTTAATTTCATTATTTCCCTAAACAGAACTGTGAAAACAGCTGATCGATTAAACTTTCCTGTACTTCTTCACCGATCACCTCGCCGAGAAGCTCCCAGGAACGAGTTAAATCAATTTGGACCATATCAATAGGCACATCTAATTGCACCGCTTCTAACGCATCGCCAATAGCCTGCTCTGCTTGTTGTAACAAAGCAATATGACGACTGTTCGTCACGTATGTCAAATCGCCACCATCAAGCTCTCCTTCAAAGAAAAGCGACGCAATCGCTTCCTCTAACTCATCAACACCTTGCTCCTCAACAAGGGAGGTGAACACAATGGGGTGATCCGTTGCTAACCGTTCGAGCAGCTTTCGATCCACTTTTTGTGGAAGATCTAACTTGTTCACGATTACAATCGTATCCATCCCTTTGACCGCTTCAAACAATCTCTCATCCTCTTCCGTTAAAGGCTCATTTCCATTAATTACAAGAAGGATGAGATCTGCTTCCTTCAACACTTGACGGGAACGCTCCACTCCAATTCGTTCAACTAGATCTTCTGTTTCTCGAATTCCAGCAGTGTCGACAAGACGAAGCGGCACCCCTCTGACGTTCACATATTCTTCAATGACGTCACGTGTTGTTCCCGGAATATCGGTAACAATGGCTTTATTTTCGTGAACGAGACTATTCAGTAAAGACGACTTCCCGACGTTCGGTCTCCCAATAATGACAGTCGATAACCCTTCCCGTAAAATCTTCCCTTGTCCTGCCGTTTGCAGTAATTTACGGATTTCTGTCTGTACATGTGTTGCTTTTTCTGTCAGCACATGGTGTGTCATCTCTTCCACATCATCATACTCGGGATAATCTATGTTTACTTCTACGTGAGCAAGCGTTTCTAAAATTTCTTGACGTAGCTTTTTCACAAGTTTTGACAGACGTCCTTCTACTTGTTTCACCGCAACAGACATCGCCCGGTCCGTTTTAGCACGAATGATATCCATGACTGCTTCTGCCTGAGATAAGTCAATGCGCCCATGTAAAAAGGCCCGCTTCGTAAACTCACCTGGTTCAGCGAGACGAGCACCATTCGCTAACACAAGCTGCAATACTTTATGGACAGATAATAGACCCCCATGACAATTGATTTCTACTACATGTTCGCGTGTAAACGTTCGTGGTGCCTTCATTACAGACACCATGGCCTCCTCGATAATGTCCTGGGTGTTAGGGTTTAGCACATGTCCGTAATGAATAGTATGACTGTCCACTTCAGTAAGAGCCCGTCCCCCTCTTGTCTGGAACAAGCGACTAGCAATCGTAATCGCCTCGTCACCACTCAATCTCACAATCCCGATGGCACCTTCCCCCATTGGTGTCGAGATCGCCGCAATCGTCTCCATCTCCATTTTACGTTCACCTCCCTGCTCTGTTCGTAAACATTACATTTATTCTATCTATATAAGAACATTCTCTGGCCTATTTTATACATTCTCTAAATGATAACCTTACCACAATCCCAAAAAAAAGAGAAGAGATATCCACAAGGGAAAACTCTTCTCAAACTTCAGTTTTTTATCAACATGTGGATAATCATTTCCTCAAAGATCTCCCTAGCGCTTTCCTACTACCAATGCCAATAACACCAATTAGTTTGTTTTTGTCATTTGAACTTCGGTTTATTCTTTACATTGCAAATTGGATCGTTTGAAATCAGTCGGCTGGAGCGAACCTCTCATCTCTGCATGGTTCCACTCTCCTTTGATGAATGTACGTCATCACCAGTAACCAGCACGGCTGACTCCATAAAAAAACTGAGGAGACTGTCTAATACAGTCTCCTCAGTTTCAGCAGCCTATCTATTTTGTGAGCGAAATTACAACAGAACGCCTTGGTTCATTTCCTTGGGAAGTTGTAGAAATTCCTTTGTTACCGATCAGTGCTGTATGAATGATTTTGCGCTCAGCCGCTGACATAGGCTCCAACTTAATGGCTCTACCTGATTGCTGCACTCGGTCCGCAGTTCGGCGTGCAAGTTGTTGCAAAGTTTCTTTTCTTTTTTCCAAGTACCCACCTGAATCGAGTTGAACAGAAACATATTCTTCACTAGCCTGACTCGCAACGAGCTGGACTATATGTTGCAAAGCACTCAATGTAGCGCCACGCTTCCCTATTAATAAACCTGCTTCTTCTGTTTCACAAGAGACAAAAATGTCCTTGCCTTCTTGTTTGACACTCACTTCTGCAGACGTAAGTCCCATGTGATGTAGGACGTCTTTCACGTATTGTTCTACGACTTCCAACGGCTGAACAACCTTTTTCACTTTCACAACAGCTGGTTTCGCACCAAATCCAAGAAACCCTTTCTTGCCTTCTTCTATTATTTCTACATATACGCGGTCTCTTGTGGTGGAAAGTTCCTTACATGCTGTCATGACCGCTTCTTCCACGGTTTGTCCAGTCGCTGTATACGTCATAACCCTTACTTCGCTCCCTTAGGTTTAGCTACTTCAGTTTTTTTTAGTTCCGGACCTTTAACCAACATAGTTTGAATAATCATGAAGATATTCCCGACAATCCAGTACAAAGGAAGGGCTGCAGGAAGATTAAAGGCAAAAATCACGATCATAATCGGCATAAGCCAGAGCATCATTTGCATTTGTGGCATTTGAGCCTGTGCATTTCCGGCCATCATAATCTTTTGTTGGATAAACGTCGTTATCCCAGCAATAATCGGTAATAAGAATACTGGGTCAGGGTCACCCAATTGAAACCAAAGAAATGAATGTGTACTAATTTCTTGCGTACGCAAGATCGCATTGTAAAAAGCAATTAAAATTGGCATTTGAATCAAAATTGGAAAACAACCTGCCAATGGATTGACGCCATGCTTTTGAAAAAGTTGCATCATTTCTTGTTGCAATTTTTGTTGTGTCGCTTGGTCTTTCGAACTATATTTTTCACGCAGCGCTTTCATTTCAGGATTCAACGCTTGCATCGCCTTTGCGTTTCGTGTCTGTTTAATCATTAGAGGTAAAATCGCAAAACGAATTAAAATCGTGACAAAAATAATAGATAGTCCAAAGTTTTCGTTAAAAAATCCTGCAACGGTTATGATTAACCAAGACAGAGGAAATACAAAATACTGGTTCCATATCCCTTCACTCTCCGAATTGATGTCACTCATGTCTGTACACCCAGACAATACGAGCACCGTGGAGATCAGTAAAAGGATAAGGTACTTTTTATTCTTCAACGGCACTTTCCTCCCTTTTCCATGGCCAAAGACCCACAAATATATGACCTGCTTGTCCAAACGTATTGTAACATCTTTTCCCTTCATATGTAGAAAAAATCGCGTGACAAAGCTTGAACACATTCGACACTGTTTCATCTATCATGTAAGGGATTCACAAATATTTCAAGTAGAGTTGCGTACCCGTTTTGTTTGCGTTCGGATTCCACCACCATTGCTCAATTGCGATGAGTCGTTTCGTTTCTGAACGTACGTGCTTGCTGGCTGTAATAAGCGACCGACACGAAAAACATGGACGAGCGATTGTTTCATTTCCTCAAATGTCATAGTAGCAACTGGTTTTCGAGCAATGACCACAAAGTCATATTCTTGGCGAATATCGTCTTCTAGCTGCTGGAACAACTGACGCATACAACGCTTTATGTGATTTCTCTTGACGGCATTTCCTAACTTTTTGCTCACAGAAAGACCGACACGAAAATGCGCTTGTCGCTCCTTAACTACAAAGTACACGACAAATTGCCGATTCGCCACAGATTTCCCATGATCAAACACATGTTGAAATTCAGATTGTTTTTTTACCCTATATTCCTTTTTCATCTATAAGTTGCATCCTTTACTACCATTCCGTTTCCTTCAGGCCCCCTCCTCTTTTTTGTAAGGAAAGGGGTAATGGCTATGTGTTCAAAGAGAAAAAAGACCACTGAGTCTAAATTCAGTGGCCTATGCAGACAATACTTTTCTTCCTTTACGACGACGGCGAGCGAGTACGTTACGGCCGTTTTTAGAACTCATGCGCTGGCGGAAGCCATGTACTTTGCTGCGTTTACGATTATTTGGTTGAAATGTACGTTTCATCTATTTCGCACCTCCCCAGAGGACGTTGATTCGTCTTCGTCAGACATTCTTTTTTATTATAAGGATCCCACTGCTCTCTGTCAACAGGTAGAGGAAAAATGATTCCCTCACGATTCATAACACCCCTACACTCGTGGACAGCCGACTACATTTACAGCTGATTTTCCCTCCAAAACAAACCTGTGGATAAAATTCGACAACAAATTCCATTATCCACACCAGTTCTCGACAACTTTTGCTCACATTCACCCCTGTGGATAGTGAATTTTTCCACACGTTGTGGACCTGTGGATAATTTCGAAATGACATTGCTACCCCCTTCATTCTCTGCTATGATAAATATGTTTTCACTTTGGACAACTTTGTGGACAAAGAAATGTTATCCACAGAGTGTGCATAATATGTGGATACGTTCTCCTCAACCTATGTAAAACGTTGTCCACAATAGGTGGATACTGTCGAAAAACCGTTTTTCTACTATACTAGTAGTTTATGCACATGTTTCCCACAGCGAACGGGCCGTGTATGGATATGCAATGGTATGTATAGCAGGAGGTGCGTCTATTTGGAGGTTGTACAACAACTGTACATAGCACTTCTAGAAGAGAAGGAGGGAACTCAT